>NZ_CP039543.1:0-2400000 GCF_013085545.1 Oceanidesulfovibrio marinus | reverse complement strand
TTCTGCGCATGGATGCAGTGAACTCCCTGCTGGCCGGGCTGCGGCCCGAGAAAGGCGGCGAAAGCTACCTCATCGGCAAGAACAACGTGCTGCTCTCGCATCTGAACGGAACGAGAAGCGCCGATGACCTCGATGTCCTTGACGGCGAAATGCTCGAAAGGATCTATAGTGCCGCGAGCAGGGGCGTTCCATATAAGAGCATCAATGACGGGCTCTCCGTAGTGGGCGCGACCACCCTGGCCAAGGACGGCAAGTGGCGCATTGTGGTCGAACGGCCTCTGGACTCGGTGCTTGCCGCCGCAGCCGGACAATCCAGACTGTTCGGCCTGGCGTGTTTCGGAGCGTTGCTCATCGTGGCGCCTGTGGGCTGGCTGCTTGCCAGGTCCATGATCAAGCCATTGCGCGACCTGGCTGGCTACGCCCACGAGGTGGGCAAGAGCGGCGAGACCCGCGCCTGTCCTCCCGTTGCCGAGGGATCACCCAAGGAGGTTCTCGAACTGCAGAGAGCGTTCTGCACCATGGTGGATCAGCTGGAGGAAAACGCCGAGACGCTTCGCCAGATGGCTGTGACCGATCCGCTGACCGGGCTGGCCAACCGCAGGCGGCTGGAAGAAGAGGGCATTCGGCTCATAGACGCCTGTCTCCGCGCCGACGCTTCGTGCTCGGCGCTGCTCGTCGACATCGATCACTTCAAGCGGGTCAACGACACGTACGGCCACGCCGTGGGCGACGACGCGCTCATCCTGATCGCCGAGACCATCGGGGCGTGCTGCCGTATATCCGATCTCCCTGCGCGGTACGGCGGCGAGGAGTTCGTGATTATCGCATCCAACACGGACGCCAGGAACGCCATGGTGTTGGCGGAGCGCATCCGCAAGCGGGTGGAGTCGACCCCGCTCGAAGTGGACGGCATGGCCCTGACGCTGACCGTGAGCGTGGGGGTGTCCGAGTACACGCGAACGCCGAGCTACGGGCTCTCGCATCTGGACGATGTGCTGGGCAAGGCGGACTCGGCGCTCTACGCCGCCAAGGAAGGCGGGCGAAACAGGGTCTGCCTGTTCGAACCCGCGCCCCAGGACGGCAGCTGAGCCATGCTCCGCAAAGATGGATCCTCGCACGCGCCTGTGTGCTTTCATTTCTCATCCCACAAATGCCTTACGGCGTATGTGGGCATAGTGATGCGCGCCTTCTGCGCCGATACGGGCTGGACGTTCACCCATTGCCAGGGCGATCTTGGCGTGTTCGAGGAGCTGGCCCGTTCCGGCGGCCGGCGCATCCTCAGCTTCAACAACATCCTGCCCACCTTTGACGGCTACCCGCCGTTTCGGGCCTCGCGTTTTCTGCGCGATCCGCGCGATCTCGTCATCTCCGCCTACCACTACCATTGCTGGACCAGGGAGACGTGGTGCACCACGCCGCACTTCAGCTGGGCGCCGATTACAAGCGAGTCCCTGTTCCGGCAGGAGATCGAGGCCGATCCACGACTCTTCCCCAAGGGTGTATCCTTCCAGCGCTATTTGACCGGCCTGGACTTCGAGCAGGGCGTGGTGCTGGAGATGCTCTGGCGGAGGACCCACTTCCGCACCATGCTCGACTGGCCAGACAGGCCGGAGATACTGACGCTGCGGTACGAGA
Organism: Oceanidesulfovibrio marinus; assembly: GCF_013085545.1. Lineage (NCBI taxonomy): Bacteria > Pseudomonadati > Thermodesulfobacteriota > Desulfovibrionia > Desulfovibrionales > Desulfovibrionaceae > Oceanidesulfovibrio > Oceanidesulfovibrio marinus. Next base: position 2,398,365 of record NZ_CP039543.1, on the reverse strand, counting down.
GCCTGGTGGGGAACGAGGAGGAGTCCTTCGCCGCCATCCTGCGGCACTACGGGTTCGGCGAGGAAGAGGCCGCCCGCGGCGGCGCAATCGCCGAGGCGCACTCCCTGAAACACAAGAAGCTGGGCTCCCGGCGGCATACGCGCAATGGTGCGGCCAGGCAGTGGCAAGCAGCGTTTACGCCGCGGCTGGCGCGGATTTTCGAAGACAACTTCGGCGACGTGCTGCGCGCAACGGGCTATGAGAGTGACGGCGGCTGGGTCCAACGGGTCAACGGCGCTGTCGTCCCATGAAGCGACGCGCTGAAAGGGATGCGATCAGGCATTGAGGCCGGGCCGGCAGCCTCCGGGTCGCAAGATTGACACCGACCGTGGTTCAGGCAAAAAAGCAAGGATATGCGCCGATTCCTGAAAAGCGCCGGCTACGCACTGTCCGGCATCGTGCATACCTACCGCAGCGAGCGCAACATGCGCACGCACACGGCCATCCTTGCCGTTATCCTGTTGGCGGCGCTGGTACTGGGCGTTTCCCGCGTGGAGCTCGCGGTGATTCTGGCCATTGCGGCGCTGGTGCTGTGCCTGGAGCTGGCGAACACGGCTGTGGAGAACCTGGCCGATGTGGTCAGCCCGGAGCGCGATCCGCGCATTGGCATCGTCAAAGACTGCATGGCCGGCGCGGTGATGCTCGCCGCCTGCTTCTCCGTGGCCATCGGCGTGATCATCTTTCTGCCCAAGCTCGCCGCCCTGCTGGGCATCTGACGGCACGCAGCCCCAGCGGCACAGTCCGGACCAGCAGGTGTGGACGGCCCCTCAGGTCATGATCCGCCAAGCGCGGCGTGTCGTTGCGCGTCGCCTTCCATCTCGTTTTCCGCGCCGCCTTCTGCGTGGACCGGGCTTCCGCTTTTGAGCCGGGCCTGGCCGGCCACGATGACCTTGTCGCCCACGGCAACGCCGTTCACGATCTCCACCAGGCCGGGTCGGCGGCGTCCTGTCTTGACCGGCTTGAGAACGGCCACGCCGTCCTGCACCACGAACACCGAGTAGCCGGAAGGACCGGAGACCAGGGCCTTCTCGGGCACGGCCGGGCTGCTCAGGTGCTCGTCCAGATAGATATTGGCGCTCGCAAAGGCGCCCGGCCCGAGCAGCTTGTCCGAGTTATCCACCTGCAGCGTCACCTGGAACTTGTTCGTCGCAGGGTCCACGGCGGGGTCCACGCGGATGACCACGCCCTCGTGCTCATCGATGAGGCCGGTCTCCAGGCGCACCACCGCATGCTGGCCGGGCTTGACTCGGTTCAGGTACTCCCTGGGAATGTACAGCGAGAGCTCCAGCGGGTTGACCTGGAGCAGTGTCGCCAGGGTCTGGCCGGCCTCCACATGGTCGCCGCGCTCTACGTTGCACTCGGTGACAACGCCGTCCTGGGGCGCGATTATTGTGTTGTTTTCAAGACCTTTTTCCAGATTCCGCATGCGGGATTCCTGGCGCGCCACCTCGGCCGCGGCGTCTTGCCGCGCGTTGTCCCGGTTTTCAGCTTCCGCCTTGGCCAGGTCGGCGCGGGCGCTTTCCAGGTCGGCCCTGGCCGTGCGCAGCTGGCCCTCCACGGCGCGGGCGTCCAGGGAGAAGAGGATCTCGCCCTTGCGCACCGCCGCGCCTTCCTGCACGTGCACGGTCTCTATGGTGCTTTCCACGCCGGAGCGTATCGGCACGGCGGCCGGCGACTCCAGGCTGTCGATGCCCGAGACGACCCTGCTGAAGTCATACCCGGCGACACGCTGCGTCTGCACGGTGGGCGGTTGGGACTGGCTGGTGTCCGCAGGTTTTTCTCCGCCGCAGGCGGCCAGGGTGCAGAGTACGCAGAGCAGCGCCACCGCGGCAAGCGGCGCATACCAACGGGGAGCAGGGGAAACGGAGTGGTTCATCATGAGGGCTTCATAGCATACGTGAGGCCGCGGTGCACAGTACCGCGGAACCCTACGGCGTAAAAATATTTCGCGTGGACACGGGAAAAGCCTCAGGGGATTTCTGACGGTTGACGATTTCGAGCGCGCAGGCCGCGACAGGCGTCATGCCCCGCGCTGATTGCAGCGATTCATCATTCGCGTTGGCCTTGGCTGGCCGGTTCCTGCATGCTGGCGTTTCGGAATGGGCGGAAGCAATCCGCCGAAACCCAGAGCACAGGAGAAGATATCATGGAAAATCAGATAGCGTTGCACGAGCGGATACACGAGCTGTTCGCACGGTACCTGGACGCGATGCCCGGCCTGGACGAGGCCTATCACACCATGACGAGCGAGGCTTACAAGGGTGGCGCGCTGGACGGCAAGACCAAGCGACTGATGGCCATGACGGCGGCTATCGTAGCCGGCTGCCGCGGGTGCATTCTTTTTCAGACAGGGGAGGCTCTGGCCCTGGGCGCAAGCGCGGATGAGATTCTGGAGGCCTGCGCCGTGGCCATCAGCCTGGGCGGAACCATGGCCGCGGCCGAGACCACCCGCGTGGTGGCCTACCTGGAGGAGCGTGGCGTTCTGCCCTCTGCCTGAGCCGGAAGACGGGAGTCAAACCGGATCAAGTGAGGCTGTTGGCGAATCCCTGAGCCGGGGTGCCGCTGATCATGCCGGAGGCGCCGCCTCCTCCATTCTTGAGCTCGCCCAGCTCCTGCTGCAGTGTGGTCAGCTCTTGCTGAAGGGCCGCAAGTTGTTGCTGCTTCTGCTTCTCGGGCAGGTCGCTCTGCTGCAGCTCCCTGATCTTCTGCTGCAGCTCCTTGATGCGCTTCTCGATCTGCTCCATGCGCAACTCGGAGGAAGACTTATCGCCTTCTTCATCCTGGCCGACGTTCTGCAACGCGCCGTCCATGTTTTTCTGGCGGGCCTTGGCCAGCTCTTTGGCCTTGCCCGAGATGCTGACGATGTCGCCGGTTTTGCCGCTGGCTGCAGCTTCCTTTTCCAACGCATCGGTGTTCTGCCGGACGATCATCGCCGGTTGGATATCGTTGTCTATGCGCATGGGGTCTCCTGAGCTCGGTTGGTTGCCGATATAAATCATATCGGCGATTCCAACGTGAACTATAGGGCGACTGGAATACCCGGCCGCCTGAGCGTGGAAGATTCCCCGGCTATCAGACCGTCCGGCGGTCCCACAGCTTGACGAAGCCGATGACCAGCCGGACCACGAGATAGACGTAGACCCCCAGCAGAATGATGGCGCCGATGCCGATGAACAGCGTGAGTGCGCCGATGATGGAAAGGGCGAGCGTCCACCAGAAGGTTCGGATGAGGTAGGAGAGGTGGCTATAGTAGATGGTGCGCACCGTGTCCGGCCGCTTCACGTACGCCACCACGACGCCGATGAGCAGCGTGATGCCGGCGAAGAAGCTGAGGGCGTAGAGGACGTAGATAAGGATGGTCAGGTTGCGCAGCGAGGATTCGAGCTCGACAGGAGGCGGCGGGGGCGGTGTGTCCATGGGTATATCTCCAGGCCAATGGTGAGGATGGTTCCTTACAGGATACAACCAACTGCCGGCAGGAACAACCGGCAGGATATTATTTCCAGAGACGTACGCGGTGGACGTCCGTAGCGCGGGCGCGGCCGGACCGGCTTTGGCGCAGCAGGAGCGCGGCCTACTGCAGGACGCTGTCCAGGATGTCCCGTAGCTCTTCCATGGTAAACGGCTTGGCCAGGAAGCCGTCCACCCCGGCTGCCTGGATGCGCTCCTCGTCCTCCCGCAGGGCAAAGGCCGTGACGGCGATGATGGGAATATCCTTGGGGATTTTTTCGTACACGCCCTCGCGGATGCGCTGGGTCACCTCATAGCCGCTCATCTCCGGCATGCGGATGTCCAGCAGGAGCACGTCCGGTTCCTGCAACTCGATCTGCTCGATGGCTTCGTGGCCGTTGGAAGTGCAGATCACCTCGTGGCCCAGTATCTGGAGCATGCGGGTGAGCGCCTTGCGGTTCACCTGGTCGTCCTCCGCAACAAGGGCGCGCAGCGGCCGGCTGGAGCCGGGCATGTCTGAAGCGTTCGGCGTCTGGCCTTGCGGCTGTACGGACGCCGCCTGCAACGGCAGGAGCACCTGGAAGCACGAGCCGTCGCCCAGAACGCTGCGAACAGACACCGACCCGCCCATGAGCTCTGCCAGGCGCTTGACTATTGCCAGGCCGAGACCGGTGCCGCTGCTGGGCATCTCGCCGGGTCCTCCGGCCTGGATGAAGGTCTCGAAGATGCTCTGGAGCATGTTCTCCGGGATGCCGGGGCCCGTGTCGGCCACTTCGAGGCGGATGAGGTGGCGGTCGCCGTCGGCGTTTCCGTCCAGGGAGGCGCTGATGGTCACCGACCCCTCGTGGGTGAACTTCACGGCGTTGCCCACGAGGTTGAAGAGTATCTGCTTGATGCGGGCGGGATCGCCGAGAAGCAGGGCGGCGATATCGCCGTCTATGCGCGAGTTCAGCTTGAGGCCCTTCTGCTCGGCCAAGGGCCGGAAGACCGAGGTCAGGGCGTCGGTCAGCTCCTGGAACGAGAACTCGGTTTCCTGGAGCTGCATGCCGCCGGCCTCGATGCGCGAGATATCCAGGATGTCGTTGACGATTTCGAGCAGGGATGAGCCGGAAGAGCGGGCAAGGCGCACCAGCTCGTTCTGCTCCTGGTCGAGATCGGTGTGGGCCAGGAGCTGGAGAAAGGCCAGGATGCCGTTGAGGGGGGTGCGGATCTCGTGGCTCATGTTGGCGAGGAAACCGGACTTGGCCCGGCTTGCTTCCTCGGCCTCCTCCTTGGCGCGTTCCAGCTCGCGGTTCATCTCCACCATCTCCGTGATGTCATCACCCACGCCAATCAGGCGGAGGATGGAGCCTTCCTCGTCCAGCACGGGAAAGGTCCGGGCATGGATCACGCGGATGGTGTCATCCGGCATAATGATGCGGTAGGTCTCGTCGAGGTTCTCCACACCGGCCCATTGGCGTTGGAGGGCGTTCTTGATGCGGGCGCGGTCCTCTGGATGAACGCGTCTGAGAAAGGCCTCGGGGTCCTCGATCACCTCGACCGGGTCAATCTTGAGAATGCGCTCGAAGTGCGGGGAAAGGAATGATTTTTTCCGGTCCGCCTCCATGACCCAGAAGATCTCGCGGACCTGTTCCACAAGATGGCGCAGCCGCTCCTCGCTGGTGATCCGCGCAAGCTCGGCGTGCTTCATCTCGGTGATGTTCTGGAACGTGCCGGTGATGCGCAGCGGTTTCTGCTGCGAATCGCACACGCTGGTCCGGCCTATGGAGTGGAACCACACCCAGTCACCCTGCGCTGTTCTGAGGCGGAAAGTGGCCTGGTAGTTGTCCACCTCCTCGTTCACAAAAGCGTACCGGGCTGCGTCGTGCAGCGGCCGGTCCTTGGGGTGGATGCGTTCCTCCCAGATGCGTAGCGGGGCCTCGGCCTCGCTCGGACCGTACCCCAGGCTGCGGACAAGTGACTCATCGATTCGCAGTATCTCCGTGTCCCGGTCGTAATCCCAGATGCCAAGGGCGGCTATCTCCATGGCCAGGGAGAGGCGCTGGCTGAACTGTCTGGCCTGCTCTTCGGCCTGTTTGCGGACCGCGATCTCCTCGCCCAGGGTGGTGATCATGGAGTGCAGCTCGCTGGTGCGGCGCTGCACCTGGCCTTCGAGGGTCTGCTGGAGACGCCGCAGCGCCTCCTCCAGGTTTTTCTGCTCGGTGTAGTCGATGGTTACGCCGCGGATCGAGGACAGGTTGCCCTGCTCGTCGAAAAAGGGCTCAGCCTTGGCGATGAGGTGGCGGACGCCGCTGTGTTGATTCAGGGTTCGAAAGGTGAATGGCCCCACGGGCTGGCCGCCGAGCAGCGTCTTCCAGCACATCTTGATAGCCTGGAAGTCCTTCTTCGGGGTAAGACCCATGAGCCCTTCCCACGTGGGAGTGAAGGCCGCCTTGGAAACGCCGAACATGCGGTAGATGGCGTCGCTCCATTGGTAGGTGTCGGAGACAACGTCATACTCCCAGCGGCCCACGTCGGTGATGTACAGGGAGTAGTCGGAGAGGGAGACGCAGCCTTCTTCGTCCGGCTGTTGCTCGCGCTGCGGGCCGGCTGTGGAATTTTCCTGGGAGATGTCGTCCTGCCCGGACGGGGGGAACAGGAACAGGTTGGCAGGCTCGGTGCCAAGGGTCTTGGCTATATTCTCGATCAGCTTGAACGACGGCGTGGCCCTGCCGCGTTCGATATTGCTTAGATGTTCTGGTGTGATACCAAGTTCTGTTGATAAGTATTCCTGGGTTAACCCAGCGAGATTGCGCAACGAACGCAGTCTTTTCCCAAATGCTTTTTTGATCATATAGCCCCCCGGCACAATTATTTAGTAAGGAATGTTTCGAAATTTGAACACGAACAGATACTTCAAGTGTATTTGTCAATATTCAACAGAGTTGGGAGTACATACGATTGAAAGCATCTGCGCTGTCGGAGGTATTGGCACGAAATAAAAGAAAAAGCCGGCTGGAGCGAGCTCCGGCCGGCTTGTGCGCTGATTGAAGACAAGGAGTACTTTGCCGCCTCGGGGGCGGCTGGTGGTCCCGAATTACTTGTTCATGGCCGCTATGATCGCCTTGCAGAATGCGGGAAGATCGTCCGGCGTCCGGCTGGAGATCAGGTTGCCGTCCACGACAACCTCCTCGTCCACCCACTGCGCCCCGGCATTGACCAGGTCGTCGCGGATGGCGAAGAACGAGGTGCAGCGCCTGCCGTCCAGGATGCCGGCCGAAACAGGCACCCATCCCGCGTGGCAGATGAAGGCCACGACCTTGCCCGCGTCGAACATCTTCTTCACGAAGTCATTGGCCGCGCCGTGGCGGCGCACGATATCCGGGGCGTAGCCGCCGGGGATAATGACGCCGTCGAACTTAGCCGCGTCCAGCTCGTCGAAGCTCATGTCCGCCTTGGCCGGAATGCCGTACTTGCCGGCGTATACGGCGTCCTTGTCCGCACCGGCGATCTTGACCGTGGCGCCGGCCTCTTTCATGCGGATGTAGGGGTAGAGGAACTCGTAATCGTTGTGGTGGTCGGCCACGAGCAGCACGACCTGTTTGCCTGAAAGCTCGCTCATGTATGCCTCCTGGGATAATTCTGGTTGTCGGGTCACCGTTTCAAACGGATGAAAACAGCACCCATCATGCACCAGATCGGCGGCGAAGTGGAGGGTAAATGGCAGGGAATGTCCAACTCGATCGGCGGCAGGTCCGGTCGCAATCCCAGGGCAGCTGACGCAACCGCGAGGTCAGCGCCACTCCAGGCTGGCCCTGTCCACGCTGGTGAGCACGATGCCTACGGCGTCGCTTCCGGCTATGTGGCCCTGCTCCTTCAGCGTCGTGAGCCCGGCCAGCCCGGCCGTGCCGCTGGCCGTGGCGGCGATGTTCGTGTTGCCGGCCACCAGATCCTTGGCGTTTGCCAGACTCTCTTCCGTCGCAACGGCAGGAACGCCGCCGGTGCGCAGCATGCCCGCGGCAAGGTAGAACCAGTCGTGCGCCACGGGATGGAGCAGGCCGTGGGCAGCGCTTTCCGATCCGCCCAGGTCCCACGGCCACATGAACTCCGTGGGGTTGGCCACGGCCCGCGCCAGCACTTGCTGCACCTCTTCCGTGGCAAAGGAATCCGCGGCGTAGGCCGCGACCTCGGCCACCTGCTCGGCTTCCTCCTCCAGGAACTCGCGCAGGATGGCGGTCTCGTCCTCCGGATCGGAGTCGATGTCGTACTCCAGCTCGAAGGGCAGGCCGGCGACATCGGCCACGTGGGCCAGCAGCAGGGCGTGGCAGCGCACAAAGGGGAAGCTCCCGGTCGGCTGCACGGCATGGATTCGCGGCACCCGCTCCAGCATTCCCCACTCCCGGCACGACTCCAGCGCCTCGACCACGGCCCGGGCCATGGCCCCGCCGCCCACCTGGAGAACGAGGTGGTCGAGCTCGATGCCCGCCTCGGAGAGCTGGAGCGCGAGCTCGTAGCCCAGGGTGCGGCCGCCTTCGATGCCGGACCAGTTGTCCGGTCCGGATGTGGCAAACGGGAGGAAGCCGCGTTCGGACACGGCTTCGCGGAAGGCGCGGTAGCACGGGTCGCCAAGCTCTCCGGTCCGGGGGATGACCTTTTCGATGTACGCGCCATGGGAGCGCAGCAGGTTCTCCAGCTCCGGGTCCACGTCCCTGGGAACAAAGCAGTGCAGCGGGTACTCGCCGGCCCGCGCCACGATGGCCGCGCCCAGGGCGGCGTCGCCGCAGCTATGTATGGCCAGCGGGGTCTTGGCCGGGGAGTCGGTCAGCCGGCGGTGGGCCTCTATGTACAGAAGCGTTCCCATGAGGTGCCGCGCCGTGTTGGAGCCGCCCACGTTGGCGGTCTCGTCCTTGGCCAGCAGCAGGCCGTCGTGGCCGATGGCCGCAGCCAGGGGCCGGGCAGAGAAAAGGGCGGTGGCTTCAAAGGTAAGGCCGTGGAAACGCATGAGGTTGTCGTTTATTCCTTCAAGCTGGGCCAGATAGCCCTGCTCGCCGGCCAGCAGGTGGCTGGACAGGGCATTGCGGAACACGCGGAAGGAACCGCGCTCCCCGTCGTCCCAGGCGTCGCGCCAGAGCTCGATCTCCGGCCGGGCGCGGTGCACCTGGCGCAGCAGATGCTCGGCGTCGGGTTGAGCCTTTGGGCAGGCGAAATGCCGATCCATGATGCGATAGTCGACGGCGCAGGCCGGGCAGTGCAGTGCCATATCCATGCTGAAAGAAACTCCCGTAGTCAAAGGTTGAAACCAAAGGGAATCTACCTAAAAATAAACAGGCCGGTCGTCCAGCGCATCCAGGCAGGAGATGCGCACAAAAATTCAGGGATGAGCTCGATTGGTACTATGCGCAATGCAACGAAAATCACAAGAAATCGGAAAAACATGAAGTGGCAGTTCCTACTCATGAAATGCCCGATATGGTAATATAAGAGCGATTTCTTACGGGGGGATTGAAACGAAGTATGGATATTGATGGATTTGGAAAACGAGTGCGATACTTGCGAACCTTGGCCAGGCTGACGCAAGCGCAAATGGCCGAGAGGCTCGGGGTCACCCCCGAACATCTTGGTAATATTGAAAGAGGGGTATCGGTCCCCTCGTTTGAACTAATTTATCGTATTGCAGACTCACTGGGCACCGAGCCGTTCAATCTCTTTCTGTCTCCGAAAAAAGAAGACGTCGTTTGCCTGGAGAGTTCCGGCACCTCGTGGTCCAGCTTTCTGTCCGGCATGGGCTCCTGGGAGTATAATCTCGAAACTGGTGAAATGGAGTGGAGCGATTCACTCTACCGGCTGCTCGGGTACTCGCCCAAGGATGTAACACCCACGATTGAGTTCCTGATCGAGCTCGTCCATCCGGACGATGTCACATTGGTTCGCAGCAGGTGGAAGAGTCTGCGTGCTGGACGCAGCATTCCGCCGGCTCGATACCGGATACGGGTGCGTAGCGGCGAGTACCGGATCTTCATCAACTACGGCGAGGTCCACAAGCGGCGCGGCGTGATCATTGTCTTTAATGTGGACGTCACCGACAACTGCATGCTCATCGAGGCCTTCCGCCATCTGCAGAAGGTCGAGGAAGAGGAGAACGCTGGACGCACGAGAAGCCTGCAAGACGTTATCTCGCTTCTGGCTTCGGCCATGGACAAGAAGGGTTCTCTCCAGGTGGAGATGGAAGACCATGAGCTGTTATTCCGCAACTTTGTGGAAAACATCCGCGACATCTTCCACGTGATGGAGCCGGGCAAAGGGTTCACATACGTGAGCCCTGTCTTCGAGGACATCGTTGGCGCGCCCGAGTCCACCATTCTTGAAGACCTGGAGAACTACTATCGTCTTGTCCATCAGGAAGATCGGGAGCGTGTGCGAGCGCTGCATCAACGGCGCCTCCGGGGGGAGGAGGCCCGCGGCGTGTACAGGATCGTGCGTCCGGACGGCTCAATCCGGCGGCTGCGGTCACGCGGCTTTATTCTGCCCAACGGTGACGGCGGAGACGGCCAGCTCCGCGTCATCGGCATCACCGAGGACGTTACCGACCTGCATTGCGCCGAGTCGGCCAGGGAAAGGGCCGAGGGCCTGCTGGAAAAGGTGCTGACCGCCGTGGGCGACGCCGTGTGCATAGTGGACAAGGAGCGCTGCATTGTGCGCGCGAACGAAGGCATGGAGGAGCTCTTCACCAGCCAGCGGCCCCTGGTGGGAAAACGGCACGAGGAGCTGCTGGAGCAGGCCGGTGTGGTGGCCGGTGTTCCCCGGCCCCTGGAGGAATGGGGCGGCGAGGTCGCCGTGCTGGAGCATCGCGTCTCCGGCCGGGATACGCGGACCCTGGAGGTCCACCACCTGGCGCTTCATGACGATGCAGGGGCGCCGGACGGCGGCGTGATCGTCATGCGCGACGTCACCGCCACGCGCAGGATCATTAAAGAACTGGAGCAGGCCAAGACGTGCGCCGAACGCGCCAACGAGGAGAAGAGCCGGTACCTTGCGCATCTCAGCCACGAGATTCGCACGCCGCTCAGCAGCATCCTGGGCGTGTGCCAGCTCCTGGCCATGGAGAAGTGCTCCAGCGATCAGCTTGAGTACGTGGAGGGCGCCCTCGCCTCCGGTGCGATTCTCAAGGATCTTGTAAGCGGCGTGCTGGACCTCTCACGCGTGGAAGCCGGGCGGATGGAGCTCAGCGAGGAGCCTTTCTCGGCCAGGGATGTCGTCGAGCGCGTTCTTATGCAGTACCGGTTTGTGGCCGACAGGAAAGGCGTGCAGCTGGAATCCGACTTCGGCGAAGCCCTGCCCGAGACCCTTTGCGGGGACGGCGCGCGCATCCGCCAGGTGCTCTCCAACCTCGTGGGCAACGCCATGAAATTCACGGATCGCGGGGGCATAACCGTCTCGGCCGACACCCTGAACGGCGACGCGCCTGCAGCCTCGGCCCTGGACCTCGATGGCGTGGATGACTCCGCCAAGGTGCTGTGCCTCGTGGTCAGGGACACGGGCCAGGGCATACCGCAGGACAAGCTCGAGTGTATTTTCCGGGAGTTCGAGCAGGCCGGCTGCAAGCAGTCGTGCGAGCAGGGCTACGGCCTCGGCCTGGCGATCATCAAGCGTCTGCTTCTCGCCATGGGCGGCGACATTACCGTGCAGAGCGAGCCCGGCAAGGGCTCCAGCTTCACCTGCCTCATTCCGGTCCGCCGCGAGGAGTGAGCGCGCCGCGCGAGCCTACAGCCACTCCGCCTCTCTGGTGCGTTCACCGCCAGCATCTCCGGTGTTCACCGTGGTCGCCGGCTCCAGGAGCAGCACTTCCACAAGCTCGGCCGCAATCGGCTTGTGCGCCACGCCACGGGGCACCACGATGAACTCCCCGGGCCCGACCTGCACGGAGCCGTCGTCGAACTCCATGCTCAACGTGCCGGAGAGGACGTAGAAGAGCTCGTCCTCCTCCTGGTGGGTGTGGCGCACGAACTCGCCTTCCAGCTTGGCAAGCTTCACATGCATATCGTTGATCTGGGCCGCGATTCGCGGAGCCCACGTCTCTTCTATCCGGCCGAACGCCTCGGCAAGGTTCACCTTTTTCATGGCGGATATCCTCCAGTGTTTCTGGTTTCGTAGGAGGGATATCCCGCCGGCGCAGCAAGGGCAAGAACAGCCGTCCGGTAATTCGATACACAAACGCCCCGGACCGCGGAGGTCTTCGGCCCGGGGCGTTTTCCGTCGTCCGGCAGGTGCGCTACTGAACGATCTCGTACAACGTGGTGGTGCCGCTGACCTCGTTGGCCACAGCAATGATGTCTTTCCCGTTGGGGCTCTGGTCCGCCGGGATGAAGTCGATGCACTCCGGCGCGAGGTCGCCGGCCGTGCCTTCCGGGACAACGCCGGAGAAGTCGCGGTCGTTGCGGTAGGTCACGAACACCGGGCTTTCGGGATTGGTGATGTCGTAGACCATTACGCCGCCGATGCGCTCCAGTCCGATAAAGGCGTAGCTCCGGCCGCCTACCTCGCCCACGGCCAGGGCCTCGGGCTCCGGACCCTTGTCGTCGGAGCGGTCGTCAAAGGTGTTGTTCTCGTCGTCCGTGGAGTTGAAGTAGTCCGGCAGCATGGCCGCGGTGATGCGCTCGATCTGGTCGCCGGAGTCGTAAACCAGGGTGATCTTGTGGTCCTTGACCTTCCAGATGGCAAAGGAGCGCGCGCCAAAGGAGTAGAGCTCGTCAAAGTCGCCGTCGCCGTCCGTGTCGCCGAGGGTCTTGGTGATCTTGAGCCGGCCAAGGGCCTCGTTCTTCTGAAGCTCAGCCGCGTTGGGGAAGGCTTCGGGATCGAGCTGCACCTTGGCGACGCGCTCTTCCTCGCTCCAGCCGTCATAGTCGCGGGAGTCCCCCTCGTTGGCCGTCACCAGGTAGAGCGTATCGCCGATAGTCGCCAGGGCGATGGAGTCCGGCTGGTACATGCCGTAGAGATTGTCGTACGTGCCGAAGTGGATGCCGCCGTCCTTGTTGGAGGGGTCCAGGGAGTTGCCGGGCTTGGAGAAGTCCTTGAAGCCCAGGGGCAGGATCTCCTCGACCTCGGCCTTGGCGATGTTCACGATAGCCACGGCGTTGTTCTCCTGCAGGGCCACGTAGGCGCGGGCCGAGTCCGGCGTGACGGCGATGTACTCGGGCTCCAGGTCCTGGGCCACGGTGGAGTGGGGGCCGAAGATCCGCACGCCGGCCTTTTGCAGCTCATCCTTTGAGAGGTTGAAGCCCTGGAAGCCGGCCATGCGTCCCGTAGCCTTGGTCGGGCCCTGCTGCATGTCGATGACCCAGACGGAGCCTTCGGGGTCGGTGGCGTACTGGTCGTCCGGCTCGCCCTCGCAGGCGACAACGATGTACTTGCCGTCCGGGGTGAAGGTCACCATGTCGGGCAGGGAGCCCACCGGAACGCTGGCCAGGGGGGCGTCGAACTCCCCGTCGGTCTTGAAGATATGGACTGCACCAGGGTCCTGCTTGTCAAAGGCCTCCACAGCCACGGCCACGACGCCGCCGTGCACGGCCACGCTGTTGGCCACGCCACCGAACTTCTTGAGGTTGAGTGCCGCGATCTTGTTCGGATTCTTGGGATCGGCAATGTCCAGGACGTCCACGGTCACCTGGTTGGAGTTGACCACGAAGAGCCGCTTGGTTGCGGGATCGTAGCTGGCGATCTCGGCAGCACCTTCGATCTCGGGCGCGGTGTGCCGGCCCAAAAGCTCCAGTCTGAGCGCGTTGGAGGGCTCGGGCGCGTCATAGTCCGCAGCGGCGGCGGGTGCGGCGAAGCTCAACAGCATGAAGGCAAAGGCCATGGCCTGGCCAAGGGAATGTCGAAGCATGGGCGTGTCCTCCCGAACAGGAATGGGTGCATTGGGTGCGTGCGGCCGACAATGCTTCAGGATGGCACGCCTGCCGGAGAATGCTTCTCCGGCGCGTGAAGGTTGGGTGACGATTTGTTGAATGGGGCGAGGAAGATCAATTCTTATGGATAAAGGACAAAACGTGGATCGACGACTCACCGGTCCGGCAGAGCGTCATGACGCTCAAAAGATCACCTGCCTCGATATAGGCGGGCTAGTAATGTGGTCGAATTATTAAATTGACATAATTGATAAAGAATTGCGATAAAGGCACGCATCCCCTGAAAAGGTGTTGGTGCTGCGAATTCTTGCCTCTGATACATTCATGATGTCTGGGCGTTGTGAAATCACCAAAAGGATATTCAATACCAGCGTATTTGTTGTTGACGCGATATTTGAGAAGCATTATTATAAAAATAATTGAAATAATTCTAGCATGGAGGGGGTGAAATGAATCGGCTGAAGGATCTGGACAAAATTGTAATGAGCTCATTTGATAATCTTTCTCCTGTTATGGGTAAGCAGTCTAGTGAAATAGAAAAAGAACTAATATCTAAGAGCTCTGAAGTATTAGTCAAAGAGACTACAGATTCACTATTTGAAACAATACAAGAAGAATTTAAACAAAGACTCAGAACATCTTTGCAAACCCATTTTGAGTATCACTTTGAGCATGTTCGCGAGAATAGATTTCGAATCTGGGGAAGAGATGATAATATTGCTTTCTCAAAGGAAACCGTTATTGAGCTTTTTTCTTCTTTAAGACATGCATCGCAGAATTCTTTATTTTCCCCGGCTCATTATTCCAATGATAGCCCCGTTCGACGCGCGCTATTTCATGCTGGGTTCAAGGCTGGACGGGTTTTTGTAGATGATTTATGCGATATTCTAGTAATCGATTCGAATATTAGCATTCTGAGTTCTGTCTTCGAGTTTTTCAAATTATCTTTGGCCTTTGATATGAAAAGTGCATGGTGGGAACAAGTCACAGATGTTACGAAAGAAGATGCATTTTTTTCTTTTTGTCTTAATAAGCCTTTTATTAAATATCCATATATCCAAGACAATAACGATGACGAAGTAGCCGAGTTGTCCTCATTTTTGGAGGGATATTTTTTGGCAATATTTAACGGCGGAGGAGATACCTTGTATGGGCTGAATCGCCTTCTCTCGCCGCGAGTGCCATATCAACGGCCGGAGGTATGCACAAGCGTTGAAAATGTGAGCGATGGTCATTATTCGAAAGGTATGTACCGTGTTCACTATAAGAAAAAATACTATGATGACTTTGGTGCAATAGATCAGCATATTTTTTTGCTACTAAGATGTGCCAAGCTCATTGAGAAAAGTCCTCATTCAGATGAACTTGCAGAAAATGCGCTTATACGCTTGAAAGAATTAATTGAATCTGTTCAAGATCTTGCCTCGTGCTTGCCAGAGACGCATTCGGGTGTAAGGGTAACGTTTTCAAGTGAAAGATACGACAGATATAAAAGTAATATAGTTGGATTTGGAACTTCTCTTATAACTAGGTATCTCCGCCGCAAAACTCTGGATGCTGCGTATGCTTTTGAGTTAATTAGAACTTATAAAATAAGCTCTTGCGATGTTTAGAAGTTACACCAAACAGATTCAAAGGTTGGCAGAGAAGAAAGATGCACTTCAAGCCATCGAGGAATTTTCGAGAAAAGTTCTGTCCAAGTCAACGTCCTTAAGCCTTTCTGACGAAGACAGAATCAAAAAAGGGTTGAAAGAACTCTGCGATATCTTACAGAAAGTTGATGCTGAAATTAATCGCCTAAATATTTGGCATGCCCGTGTCAAAAAAGTGCAACATATTAATAGTACGATAGTTGCGCCACTTCTCACGTTGTCGGCGATCTTGTATTTCTTTATAGACAGCAAGCTTGTAGACGTTGTGGTGCTCGTTTTAGTTTTGGTTGTCGGGGTCCTTTTTTTTGTAACGGAATCGATGTACCCAATTTTTAGAATATTGTTTTTCATTATAGGTGCCGTCATTATTTTTCATGTAGCGCAAGGGTATCCCTCTGTATCCGATTTTTTTTCTAAGACAGGAGATTACTTCACAGTGATGGGATTTATTTTTAGTCTTTTTGTTTTTGGACGAAAAAAGCGCAGACCTTCTCCCTAAGACATGGCCGGTACAGAGATAGTATTCTTATTGTACAGAGATAGTATTCACCTGACACTCCGCCCCTGGCGGGGTGATGGCTACGCTGCTTCTTCTTTTTCTACCTCTGCCTCGTCGGTTACGATGCCATCCAGGAACGCCTGGTAGGGCACTCGGCCGTCCATGCCGCGGCCCTGATGGGTGCGTTCCCGGTTGTAGTGGTTCAGGTAACTGTCCAGATCCTCTTGCATTTCCTCCACCGATTCGTACCACTTCTCGCGGCCCTTGATGCGGAAATGCTCGTCGAGCAATGTCCGATGCAACCGCTCCACAAAGCCGTTGCTCTGCGGCCGGCGAACCTGCGTTGTCCGGTGCTCAATCCCTTCTAATTGCAAGAACAATTCGTACGGATGCTTGTCCGGGCGACCGCAGAACTCGCGACCGTTGTCCGAGAGAATCGTCGAAATGCGCGCGATGTGCTCCTCGAAGAACGGCAGCACGTCCTCATTGAGCACGTGAACCGCGGTAACCGGCAACTTGGTGGTGTAGAGTCGGCCCCAGGCATAGCGGCTGTGGCAGTCGATAACCGACTGCAAATACACGCGTCCAACGCCCTTGAGCGTGCCCACGAAGAAGGTGTCCACGGCCACAAGATCGCCGGTGTGACGCGTCTCGATGTGCCGGTCGCGAAACTCGGGACTGAAGCGCTCCAGGACGCGGATTTGTTCGTCCGAGAGCTCCAAACGCTGCTCTCGCACGCTCTTCTCCAGCCGCAGCAACCGCTCGTGGCGTGTGAGCAAGCCGTGCCGGCTCCAGACGCCGCGGACACCGCCGGAGCTGACCTGGACGCCTTGCAGGACAAGCTGTTGGGCGACGCGGAGCGGTCCGTGCGTGGGGTGAGCCAAGCAGTAGTCGAGAATGGCCTGCTCGACAGCCTCGTCGACGCGGTTGGGGTGCGGGCCTCGCGGCCCGGGCAGGCGGTCCAATAGACCTTCGGCGCCGAAGGTCTGGTAGTTGCGCCGGATCTCGTAGAACTGCTGCCTGGAATAGCCCATGATTTTGCACGCTTTGCTGACGTTGCCCAATTCAGTGGCCAGCTCTAGCAGACTCATCTTCCTTCGTGCTACTTTGCGTTTCGTGGTCATGGCGTTCTCCTCGAAAGGGTTCGTGAAGCTTCGCAACTCCATCGATACCCAGCCAGGGACGGCATGACCACAACCTTTTGGTGGCCCAGGTGTCAGGTTATATCCATCTCAGTTCATTCTTATGTTTCCTCGGCGGGCGGTTAGGAAAACGACATCCTATTCCCCCTCATACACACCGGCGGCCCAGGGACCAAGGGACAGCAGGCCGCCGGGGCCGGCGGTCTCGGGCAGGAGCGCGCCGCGGCCGCCGAAGCGTTCCTCCCCGGTATCGAGCAGCAGCCGCCAGCCCGTTTCCCCGGCCGAGGGCGGCATGAGCAGCGTGGGGTCCTCCGCGCCGAGGTTGGCGATGACGCACACGCTGCGGCTTCGGTCCGGCGTGGCGCGGGTGTAGCCCAAGGACGCGTTTGATCCCTGGAGCACGTGGAAACCGTCGCGGTCGCAGCCTTTGAGCGCAGGGTTCTCGCGCCGTAGTTTTAGCAGCGCCGTGTACAGGGCGAGCATGGCGGCGTGGCGCGGCTGCTCCAGCTTGTCCCAGTCCAGCCTGGAGTCCAGAAAAGTAGACTCGGCTTGCGGGTCCGTGGGTTCCTTGCGCCAGCGAAATTTGCTGAACTCGCGCTTGCGGCCCTCACGCACGGCCTGCACCAGCCAGTCGTCGCCGTGGTGCACGAAGTAGTTGAAGGGGTTGGTCTCGGCGTACTCCTCGCCCATGAACAGCAGCGGCAGGTACGGCGCGAGCAGGAACGTTACCGCCGCGGCGCGGCACGCCTCCATGGGAACGAGCGCGGCCAGCCGGTCCGAGCCGGCGCGGTTGCCCACCATGTCGTGGGTCTGCAGGAAGATGGTGAATGTTTCCCCGGCCAGGCCGTGGGCCGGAGCGCCGTGGCTGCGGCCCATCCACTGCGAGTATTGGCCCTCATAAGCAAAGCCCTTTTCCAAGGCCAGGGCCGCGTCCGTGGGGCTGCCGTAGTCGGCGTAGAATCCCTCGCGCTCGCCCGTGAGCAGAGCGTGCATGGCGTGATGGAAGTCGTCGGACCAGGCCGAGTCCATGCCCAGGCCGCCCGCGGATGTGGGCGTGATCAGCCGCGGGTTGTTGTCGTGGGTTTCGGCGATGACGTGGCAGAGCCGGCCCGTGGCCTGCTCGTACTCGTCCACAGTATCGGCCAGCTCGGCCAGGATGTGCACTGGCCGGCGGTCATAGATGGCGTGCACGGCGTCCAGCCGGAAGCCGTCGACATGGTAGCGCTCCAGCCAGTGCAGGGCGTTGGCGATGAAGTAGCCGCGCACAAAGTCCGAGCCGGCGGCGTCGAAGTTCACGGCCTCGCCCCACGGCGTCTTGTAGGCATTGGTAAAGTAGGGGCCGAAGTCGCGCAGGTAGTTTCCCTCCGGTCCCAGGTGGTTGTAGACCACGTCCAGGACCACGGCTAGGCCGCGCTCGTGGCAGGCGTCGATGAATCGCTTGAACCCTTCCGGTCCACCGTACGCCTCGTGCACGGCAAAGAGTGAGACCCCGTCGTATCCCCAGTTGCGCTTGCCCGGGCACGGAGCCACGGGCATGACCTCCACCCCGGTCACGCCCAGGTTCACCAGGTGGTCCAACCGCTTGATGGCCGCGTCAAAGGTGCCGCGCGTGCTGAATGTCCCCATGTGCAACTCGTAGAGAATCAGCTCGTTCAGGGGCGGCGGGGTGAACTCCGGAACGGACCAGCCGTGCGCCGCGTGGTTTACCAACGCCGACGGGCCGTGCACGCCCTCGGGCTGGCTGTGGCTCGCCGGGTCCGGCCGGGTGATCCACTCGTCCTCGCCACAGTGACGCAGCCTGTAGCGGTAGCGATCCCCGGCGCTCAGGCCTTCGACCTCTGCGGTCCAGAGACCGCCTTCATGCGCAGCCATGACGACGCCGCACGACTCGGGATCGAGCAGCTCCAGCACCACGGTTTCGGCGCGCGGCGCCCACAGCGGGAACATCCAGCGCGCTTTCTGGCCGGGCAGCCGATACGGCCCTGCAGACCGGCGAAGACGTTCATCTATGGCGCGGCGCATGGGTTAATCCTTCCTGAAGAAGACAATGCCCAGGGGCGGCAGGGTGAGGGAGATGGAGTCGAAGAAGTCGTGCGAAGGCACGGGCTTGGACTCCACGCCGCCCAGGTTGCCCCAGCCGGCGCCGCCGTACTCGGTGGAGTCGCTGTTCAGGACCTCGCGCCAGTACCCGGCCGAGGGCACGCCGACGCGGTAGTTGGAGCGCGGCACGGGCGTGCCGTTGAGCGCCACGAGCACGGTGCGGCCCTCGCCGTCCTTGCGCATGAAGATGACGATGGACTGCTCCGAGTCGTGGAAGTCCACCCAGGCGAAACCGTCCTGGCTGAAGTCTTTGGCGTAGAGCGCGGGCTCGGACTGGTAGAAGCGGTTCAGGTCCTCCATCCAGCGTTTTACACCGCGGTGGTTGTCGTACTGGAGCTGGTCCCAGGAGAGGGAGGAGTCGTGGTTCCACTCCAGTCCCTGGCCGAACTCCCCGCCCATGAAGAGCAATTTTTTACCAGGATGCGCCCACATGTAGCCCAGGAGCAGGCGCAGGTTGGCGAACTTCTGCCAGGAGTCGCCGGGCATCTTGCCCAGAAGCGAGCCTTTTCCATGCACCACCTCGTCGTGGGAAAGCGGCAGCACGAAGTTCTCGTTAAAGGCGTACCAGATGGAGAAGGTGAGCTGGCCCTGGTGGTACTTGCGGTGGATGGGGTCCATGGAGAAGTAGGCCAGGGTGTCGTGCATCCAGCCCATGTTCCACTTCATGCCGAAGCCCAGGCCGCCCAGGTAGGTGGGCCGGGAGACCTGGGGCCAGGCCGTGGACTCCTCGGCCATGGTCTGGGTGTCCGGGAACTCCTTGTACACGGCCTCGTTCATAATGCGCAGGAACTCGATGGCCTCGATGTTCTCGCGGCCGCCGAACCTGTTGGGAATCCACTCGCCTTCGTTGCGGGAGTAGTCCAGGTAGAGCATGGAGGCCACGGCGTCCACGCGCAGGCCGTCGGCGTGGAACTTGTCCAGCCAGAAGATGCCGCTGGAGATGAGGAATGAGCGGACCTCGTTGCGGCCGTAGTTGTAGATGTCGGACTGCCAGTCCGGGTGGAAGCCCTGGCGCGGGTCCTCGTGCTCGTATAGATGCGTGCCGTCGAAGTAGCCCAGGCCGTGCTCGTCCGTGGGAAAGTGCGAGGGCACCCAGTCGAGCAGCACGCCGATGCCGGACTCGTGCAGGGCGTCGATGAGCCGCATGAAGTCCTGGGGCGAGCCATAGCGCGAGGTGGGCGCGAAGTAGCCCAGGGACTGGTAGCCCCACGAGCCGTAGAAGGGGTGCTCCATCACGGGCAGGAACTCCACGTGGGTGAAGCCCATCTCGTTCAGGTAGCCGGGCAGCTGCTCGGCCAGCTCCTGGTAGGAGAGGGGCCGGGCCCCTTCCTCTGGCACGCGCCGCCAGGAGCCCAGGTGCATCTCGTAGACGGACATGGGGCTGGCGAGGCCGTTCTTTTCGCCGCGCTGGCCCATCCAGCCGGAGTCGTTCCAGCCATAATCCAGATCCCAGACCACGGAGGCCGTGTTGGGCGGCAGCTCCCAGGTGAAGGCAAAGGGGTCGCCTTTGTCCACCACATAGCCGTTTACACTGGATTTGATGTGGTACTTGTAGAGCGCACCGCGGTCCACGCCGGGGATGAAGCCCTCCCAGATGCCGGACTCATCCCAGCGCGGTGCCAGAGGGTGGGACTCGGTGTCCCAGCCGTTGAAGTCGCCGCTCACCGATATCGAGGCGGCGTTGGGAGCCCAGACGGCGAAGTGCGTGCCGCGCACGCCGTCCACCTCCATGATGTGGGAGCCCATCTTTTCGTACAGCCTGTAGTGGCGGCCTTCCCTGAAGAGGTAGATGTCGTCCTTAGTCAGCAACCCTTTTCCGTAGAGGACTCGTTCGTCCATGTTACACTCCGGCTAAATGCTTGATCCCGCGCAGGGGTATGATCACCCAGTCGGGACGGTTGTTCAACTCGTAGCCCATCTCGTACAACGCTTTTTCCAGGAGGTAGGGTACGAGCAGATTCTCGAACTGTACGGCGCTTGCCGGCACCAGCGAACGGCCGGCTATGGCGTTTCGATAGCCGTGCAGGAAGAAGGCGGCGGCGAAGCGGTACCAGAGGTCGGCCCATGGTTCGAGCCGGCTCTGCTCTGCCGGGCCCAGGCCGCCGGCGAGCAGGCCGTTGTAGGCGGCGTAGTGGTATGAGCGCACCATGCCGGCCACGTCGCGCACCGGGGAGCGCTTGAGCCGTCGCTCCGAGAGAGGCTTGGAGGGCTCGCCCTCGAAGTCGAGGATCATGAAGTCCTTGCCGGTAAAGAGCACCTGGCCCAGGTGGTAGTCGCCGTGGGTGCGTATCTTCCAGGCGTCCAGCGTGGTGTCCATGATGCCGTCCAGCCGGGCCATGATCGCCGGCTCCAGGGACAGTATAGCAGATGCTTCCTCGGCCAGGTTCTCCGGTAGATTGGTAAGCGCCTTTTTCATGAAGCGCAGCTCCTGGCGCGCCTTGTTCTGGATGGATTGCAACAGGGAGCGCTGGTAGAGCCGCGTGAACTTCTCCGGGGCAAAGCCCGGGTCGTCCGAGCCGGCCAGGGCGATGTGCAGCTCGGCCGTGCGCTGGCCCAGCAGCCGGACCGTCTCCAGGGTCTGGCCCGAGAGCATCTCGTCCAGGGGTGGCGGCAGCTGCGGGTCCTCGGCCAGCGCCATCAGCCTGGTCTCCACTTTGGGCGGCCTGGTGTCCTCGGGAAGGGTGAGCACCTGGTCGAAGTAGCGGGAGACGAGATCCTGCGAGAGCTCCCAGGCGTCGCCCTGGTTGGGCACGAAGCGCTGCATGAGGCCCAGGACAATGGTGCCGCCGGCGTTGGGCCTGAGCTCCAGGGCCCCGGCGTAGGCCGGCGTGTGTTCGAACCCGGCGACCTCGGTCAGGTGGCGGGCTATCTCCAGGTCCGGGTGCTGGCCCTTCTCGGTGCGGCGGTAGAGCTTCAGGATGAGCTCATCGCCGTACAGTATGGAGGTGTTGGACTGCTCCGCGCCCAACAGCCGCGGCTTGAGCTCTGCCGCTTCGGTCTGCCACAGCGCCTTGAGCGGTTTTGTGCTGGCGGGGTGCAGCTTGCCCAGCTTGGTGGCGATGCGCTTGCGGCCGGCAATGACCTCCAGCAGGGCGCGGCAGAACCGCCGGCTGAACACCGCCTCGTACAACGCGCCCTCGCTTCCTTCATTCAGGGTGAGCCAGGCCACGGAGCCGCGCGGCATCTCGTAGTCTGCCTCATCCACGGACCGCTGGGCAAAAGCCAGGGGCAGCAGGTAAATCTCCGGGTCGCCCTCCTGATACTCTACCTGCACCAGCAGGATGGTGGGGGACTGGCCGTTCTTCTTGATCTGGATGCGGTCGATGACCGTGAAGGCGCGGTCGATGCGCGCCTTGCCGCCATACCAGCGCTGGCGCTTCATGTATGCGGGCAGGATGCGCTTCTCCAGCGCGCGGACCACGCCGGGATCGGCCAGCACGGCGGGCCACGACCGGCCGGAAATCTGCGGCAGCGCTCCCGAGGCTATCTCCGTGCGCCCGGCCTCCTCTTCCAGATGGAAGACGTAGTAGGTGTACGGCCCGAAGGTGAGCACGTAGGGCTCCTCGCCCACCGCGGGGAAGGGGTTGCGGCTGAAGAGGTCGAGCACCTCGCTTCCGGCAAAGGCGGAGAGATCCAGCGCGGCGGTCTGGGCGTGGCGCGAGAGGTTCACCACTGTAAGGATGCGGTCGTGCCCGCCGTCGGACTCGCCATTTTCGCTGGGCAATGTGCGTACGTAGGCCAGGATCTTGGGGTTGTCCGGGCTCAGGAACTCGATGTCCCCCCGGCCGAAGCAGCAGTGCTCCCGCCGCATGGCGATGAGCCGGCGCATCCACCACAGAAGCGATGAGCGGCGGTTCTCCTGGGTGGCCACGTTGAGCGAGTTGTAGTGGTACTCCGGGTCGATGATCAGCGGCAGGCAGAGCCGTTGCGGGTTGGCGCGGGAGAAGCCGGCGTTCTGGTCCGCCGACCACTGCATGGGTGTGCGCACGCCGTCGCGGTCGCCCAGGTAGTAGTTGTCGCCCATGCCGATCTCGTCGCCGTAGTAGAGCACGGGCGAGCCCGGCATGGTCATGAGGATGACGTTCATGACCTCGATCTTGCGGCGGTCGTTGTCCAGAAGCGGGGCCAGGCGTCTTCGGATGCCCAGGTTCACGCGCGCCCGCGGGTCCTCCACAAAGATGCGGTACATGTAGTCGCGCTCTTCGTCCGTGACCATTTCCAGGGTCAGCTCGTCGTGGTTGCGCAGGAATATGGCCCACTGGCAGCCGTCCGGAATGGCCGGGGTCTGCTCCAGGATATCCACGATGGGGTAGCGGTTCTCCATCTCCAGGGCCATGAACATGCGCGGCATGAGCGGAAAGTGGAAGGCCATGTGGCAGGCGTCGCCATTGCCGAAGTAGGCGGCGGCGTCCTCGGGCCACTGGTTGGCCGCTGTGAGCAGCACCCGGCCCGGGAACTTTTTGTCCACATGGGCGCGGACCTTTTTGAGGAACTCGAAGACCTGGGGCAGGTTCTCGCAGCTGGTGCCGTCCTGCTCATACAGGTAGGGCAGGGCGTCCAGGCGCACGCCGTCCACGCCGAGGCCGAACCAGAAATCGAGCACGTCGAGCATGGCCTTGTGGACCCTGGGATTCTCGAAGTTCAGGTCCGGCTGGTGGGAGTAGAAGCGGTGCCAGTAGTAGGCCCCGGCCGTGGGGTCCCATGCCCAGTTGGAGCGCTCGAAGTCCGGGAAGATGATCCGCGCGTCTTCGTACTTCTCCGGCGTGTCGCTCCAGACGTAGTAGTCGCGCCAGGCGCTGCCAGGCTTGGCGCGGCGGGATTTCTGGAACCAGGGGTGCTGATCCGAGGTGTGGTTGAAGACGATCTCGGTGATGACCTTGAGGTCGCGCGTGTGCGCCTCCTTCATGAAGCGCTTGAAGTCGGCCATGGTGCCGTAGTCCGGGTGCACGGCCGTGAAGTCCGCGATGTCGTAGCCGTCGTCCCTCATGGGCGAGGGGTAGAAGGGCAGCAGCCAGACCACGTCCACGCCCAGGCGCACCAGATGGTCGAGCCTGGAGATGAGGCCCTGGAAATCGCCAACGCCGTCGCCGTCGCCGTCCGAAAAGCTCTTGAGCGGAAGCTGGTAGATGATGGCGTCGCGGTACCACTCCGGGGCCCACTCGGGCTGTTGTGTGTCGTTTCGTTTTTTCGGCGCCATGCACATATCCTACATGAAGTAGTCGAAGTCGGTTTCGCGCTTCAGCTTTCTCTTGAGCCGGAAGATGCGCGCCGGCAGCTGGCGCGGGTCGAAGTCCAGGCGGTTGTGCCGACCCTGCCACACGAACTTGTCGTCCCCCAGAAGGTCGTGGACCATGTAGGTCTGGCTCTCGTCGATGCCGTACTCCTCCAACGGCAGGGTGAGGGTGGCGGTCTGCGGGTTGTGCGGGTCCAGGTTCACGGCCACCAGGATGACCTCGGAGCCGGGCTCTGCCTTTTCGGAGCTCTCCTTGGCAAAGAAGATGACGAAGTCGTTGTCCGTGGGCAGGAACCGCAGGTTCCAGGTTTGCTGCAGGGCCGGGTTCTCGCGGCGTATCCGGTTCACCAGGGTAAGGAACGGCCACAGCGTGCCGGACTGCTCCAGGTTCCAGTCGCGGATCTCGTACTTTTCCGAGTGCACGTAGTCGATAGTGCCGGGCACGGCCTCGTTTTCGCACAGCTCGAAGGCCGGGCCGTAGATGCCGTAGTTGGAGGAGAGGGTGGCGGCGAGCACCAGGCGGATGATGAAGGCCGGGCGTCCGCCATATTGTAAATACTCCGGCAGGATATCCGGTGTGTTGGGCCAGAAGTTGGGCCGGAAATAGTCCCGCGGGGCGTGCTCCACCAGCTCGGTGAGGTACTGGGTGAGCTCCTGCTTGGAGTTGCGCCAGGTGAAGTAGGTGTACGAGTGGGTGAAACCCGCCTTGGCCAGCCGGTACATGATCTTGGGCCGGGTGAAGGCCTCTGAGAGGTAGATGATCTCCGGGTGCTCCTTGCGCAGCTCGCCCAGGCACCACTCCCAGAAGGGCAGCGGCTTGGTGTGCGGGTTGTCCACGCGGAAGATGCGCACGCCGCGTTCGATCCAGAACTTGAAGATGGACTTGAGCTCCGCCCAGAGTCCTATCCAGTCGTCGCACTCGAAGTTGAAGGGGTAGACGTCCTGGTACTTCTTGGGTGGGTTTTCCGCGTACTGGATGGTGCCGTCGGAGCGCATCCGGAACCACTCGGGGTGCTCCTGCACGTAGGGGTGGTCCGGCGAGCACTGGAAGGCAATGTCGATGGCGACGTCGATGCCGTACTTGTCCTTGGCTATGGTCACGAGGCGCTCGAAGTCCTCCATGGTCCCGAGCTGCGGATGCACGGACTTGTGGCCGCCGTCCTCGCTGCCGATGGCCCAGGGCGAGCCCACGTCGTCCGGTCCGGCGTCCGGGCTGTTGTCCTTGCCCTTGCGGAAGGTGCTGCCGATGGGGTGGACGGGCGGCAGGTAGACCACGTCGAACCCAGCGGCGGCGATTCTGGGCAGCAGCTCCTCCAGGGTGGCGAAGGTGCCGTGGGCCAGCCCCATGCCTGTGGAGCGGGGGAAGACCTCGTACCAGGTGGAGAAGGCGGCCTTGGCCGGCTCGGGCTCGATGACCAGCTCCTGGCCGTACTCACTGAAGGTGTTGGGGTCCGGGTAGCGGGCCATGAGCTCCGAGACCCCGGCCCCGCCGGCCAGCAGCACGGCGTCGCCCTGGGCGGACTCCCGTAGCATGGCGGCGTAGCGGTGCAGATTCTCGCGGTCCTCCTGGACAGGCGCGCGTGCGGCGGCCTGCTCGATGAGCAATGCGCCGTCGGCCAGCTCCACGGCCACGTCCTGCCTGGCCTCGTGCTTCTTGCGCAGGTTGTTCAGCCAGCTGGCGTAGGGATCGACCCAGGCGCGGATGGTGAAGTAGTAGCGCTCCATGGCCAGGATCTGGAACTCCGCGGTCCAGAGGTCGTTCACCAGGTGCGTCATCTCCAGCACGGTGTGCTCCTGCTCGCTTTCGCGGCGGAAGAGGCAGACGGCGCGCAGGGCGTCGTGGCCGTCCACCAGGATATCGGCCTTGACCTCCACGGTCTCGTAGAGGGCGCGCTTGGCCGGAAACCGGCCGTCGTCCACGCGCGGGCGCGGGTTCTCGATAACCACTCGTTTCTTTCCGTCGAACATGGGCGTTCCTTCGGATGTTTTCGATGATTCGGTTCCGGCGGGTGGGTCTGTTTCCACAAAACAAAAAGCTTAGGAGACCCGGTATGTGATGTGAAGGAATCCGCCGGGGAAACTTCGGAACGTGCAGTGCGAAACAGGCCACACTGCTAGCCAGTATAACAGACGACGAGGAAATATCCACCGGCGCTCCATGAACGCGCGGTCGCATGGCTGCATGGCAGCTCGATTGCGCATAATTCCGGACGCTCCTGGCTGGGTATCTGGTTGCCCAACCCCTATCCGGCCATCGCGATCGCTCTTCATGGCGAGAGCGGTGCGATCAGGCGGCGCGGCCCGATATTTCACTGAACTCCTTGCACGCAAGCCAGGGCGATTCGAGTATCGTATTGAGCCGGACATCCGTACTGACACGACCATCCACCGGGCCGGACAAGACCCGCCATTGTTGAGGAAATAATGAGACCGGCAGATAAAGGCGCGTACCGCAGGGAGCTGGACGCCATGAAGCTCCGCGCCGATGAGCATATCAGAGAGTTGGAATCGCGGCTGGAATGGAGCGGTCATGGGACCAGATCCGAGTATGAGGAGCTGCTTTCCGGGTTGCGAGAGAAAAAGGAGCGACTGGAGGAACGCGCCGCTCAGCTTGTGGAGAAGGCAAGCAGCACCTGGGACGAGGTCAAGGAAGGCATCGACCGGGCCGCCGGCGAGCTGGAAATGGCCCTGGAGCACGTGCGGAACAAGTTTCTGTAATCCTTCGCCTGCCACTTGCCCTGCGCATGAGACATCCCGTAGTCTGGCCGGATGTCATTTTCCATGATTCTCGGCTACGTGTTTTTCGCTGTCCTGATCGCCGCGCTGGCAGCCGGGGGCGTATACGCCTGGCCTACCTGGCTCCGGCTGTATGCTCGAACTCCCAAGGCGCTCCGACGCGGGAGCAGCCGGCTGACCATCCCGGCGCTTGCCTGCTGCGCCGTGGCCGCGGCCTTGCTTCTGGCGCTGCTCACCGCGGCGGCGCACCGTCATCCCGGTCCCTTTCAGCTGGACGCCGCGGCCTCGGCCATGGCCGCGTGGTTGCAGCTCAAGCCATTTCCGGCGGTGTTCGCCGCCATCACGCACATGGCCAACGGCTCCACCCTTCTGGCTGTAGCCGTGGTGGGCGTGCTGCTGATCGCGGCGCTTGCGCGGCAGGTGGTGCTGTGGCCTTTTATGATGACGGTCCTCGGTTCACAGATCACGACGTGGCTGCTCAAGTACTGGGTGGCCAGGCCGCGGCCGGACCTCTCGGAGGTGGCGCCGTTGCTGATGGTTGTCTCGCCAAGCTTTCCCAGCGCCCACGCCGCAGGCTCGGTCTCGGTGTACGGCTTTCTGGGGCTGCTCGCTCTCTGGGAGCTCTCCTCGGCCAGGGTGCGCGTCATGGCCGGATACTGGCTGCTCGTTTTCCTGGCGCTGATAGGTGCAAGCCGTGTGTATGTGGGCGTACACTTTGCCACGGACGTGCTGGGCGGCTGGCTTACGGGCGTGGTCTGGCTGTGCCTGGGCGCGGCGGCGCAGGTGTATGCACGGCGGAAGCGGGAAGGGCGGGAAGACGGACCGCCCGAGGAACAAATCGTAGAATGTGAGTGAGGCAGCTTTTTCACGCGGCGGGTCACCCGCAGGACGATCCCACATCCATAATAAAAGGGCATAATTAAAGGCCGGCATCCGAGGACGCCGGCCTTTGCTGTTTTTGAAAGCGCGTGCAGTCCTACTTGAGGCTGATGGATGCGCTGTTCTCCCACAAGCCGTGGATGTTGCAGTAGGCGCTGGCGACGACGGTGCCGGGAGCGCTGGTCTTCATGCTGAAGGTAACGCCGTGGTGGGTGTAGACGGGACCTTCGTTGGGGCCCTTGGCGTCCTGGCCGTGGGCCGAGAACTCGAAGGCGCCGATCTGGAAGGCAGCCTTGCCGCCATCAGGCATGAAGTACACGTTAATCCACTGGATGTGATGCTCCGTGGTGTTGGGGTGGGCAACCTCTTTGCCCAGGGTCACCTTGATGTCGAACATCTCGCCGGCCGGAACAGACTCGGGACACTCGATTACCGGAACATGTTTTTCGGTTTTCCAGTCATCGGTCTTGAAAAGTTCGCCCATTTTCATCGTGCATATCCTCCTTGAAGGGATGTGTGGGGTGGTACCGGCGGGATGCAGCGCCCGGGGATGGGGGAGCGCCTGGAGCAACCCGCCGGAAGACTGTCGTATCGTAAGACCATAGCACGACTGCAAAGAAAAAGGAAAGGGAGAGAAAAACAGGCGAGGTTCGGGCGCGGACGCGCCGATTGGGCTCTGAACGGGAGCCGGAGCGAACAAATGCCAAGTTTTCCCGGCCCGGCATGGACATTTTCTCCCCAGCCGGGATAGTATCTATCCTGGAGGGTTATCAGGAATGATCACGCGATTGACGAACTTCGCCTACAAGCTGTTGGGTAGTTTCTGGCTAATTCCGACCGCCATGGCCATACTTGGCGCCTTGTCCGCCCATGTCTTCATCTCGCTGGACATTCTTTTTTCCGACATGGGGTACGACATCTCGATTCCGCCGCTGGTGGGCAAAAGCCTGGAAGGCGGTCAGGCCACGCTCTCCACCGTGGCCAGCTCCATGGTCAGTGTGGTCAGCGTCACGTTCTCCGTGACCATTGTCGCCCTGACCATGGCCTCGTCGCAGTTTGGTCCGCGGTTGTTGGGCACCATCCTGCGCGACCGCCGAAGCCAGGCGTGTCTCGGGGTGTTCCTGCTCACCTACCTGCACTGCTTGCTGGTACTGCGCAGCTTCGATGCCCTGTCGCCGGACACGGAGCCGCGCTTGTCCGTGGCCATGGGGCTGACCCTGGGCGTGCTCAGCTTTTTCGTGCTCATCTACTTTATCCAGCACGTGGCGTTGTCCATCAAGGCGGATCAGGTCATTGCCCTGGTTTTCGATGACCTGCGCGAGAACATCGAACGCCTCTATCCCCTGGAGTACTCTTTGGACGAGCTGCACCAGGAGACCAGGGCGTTGAACCATGAGCAGGTGGAAGAAGAGCCGCAGCCGGAACCCTCGCTGCCCAAGGACTTTTCCAAGCAGGCACACATGGTGCGCAGCCGCACCAGCGGGTATGTGCAGGCGATGGATAACGAGTGGGTGGTGGGCGTGGCCGAGTACCGGGACATGGTGGTGCGCATGCTGGTACGGCCCGGCGACTTTATTATGGCCGGCGGCCGCATAGCCGAGGTCTGGCCTTACGAGAAATTCGACCAGGACGTTGCCTACAAGCTGCGGAACTCCATCGTGCTCGGGTCGGACCGCACACTGTACCAGGACCTCGAGTACGCCATTCTGCAGCTTGTGGAGGTGGCGGTGCGGGCGCTGTCGCCGGGCATCAACGATCCGCACACGGCCATTGCCTGTGTGGACCGCCTGGGCGTGGCCCTGGCCGATCTGGCCCGGCGGGACATGGGCTCGCCATGGCGGCTGAACAAGGACGGCCGGGTCCGCGTGCAGTTCAAGTCTTTCACCTTCGAGGGGGCCGTGGAGGCGTCCTTCCACAAGATACGCCAGGCCATGGTCACAGCGCCTACGGTGGGCATCCACATGCTCGACGTGCTGGTGGCCATTGCGGACGTAGCCCCGAAGCAGGAGCAGCGGGACGGGCTGTTAGAGCAGGGCCGGATGGTGCTCAGCGCGCTGGAGCGAGTCCTGGGGGAGGAGAACGACATCGCCGATTCGCAGTCCCGCTTCCAGAAGCTGCGCCGCGTTGTGCACGGCGCGCCGGTCGCGTAGGTATTCGTCTTACAAAGCCATCAGTCTTCTTCCGATAGCTTCGCCATGTCCGACTCGCTAAACAAGGTAGTATGGACCCAGAGGGTCGACAGGTTAGGGCGTCGCTTCACCAAACGGCCACAATTGCACCGGCGGCGAAGGACATTTCAAATCGAACGAAGCACAGTGACACTTGTAAGAGGAGACGCCATCTGATGAACGAGAAGACACAGCAATTTGTCGAGACAATGAAGAAGAATGCGGCCAACCTGCAAGCTCCCGACTATTACGGCGAGTTCGGCGAAACTTTGGACAAGCCCAGCCATCAGCCCGATGTGGAGCGCACGCCGCCGCGCACCCTGAAACCGCTCCTGGACGACACCGTGGTGATTGACGTGCAGGAATCCGGCTCCGAGAAGGTAAAGGGGGCCGTGTCGGTGAACCCGAAGAACTATGACTGGCTGATCGGCCAGAAGCAGGAGAACCACTACGTGGTGGTGGACGACCAGCCCGGCGAAAGCCGCGCCGAGGTGGTGGCCCAGCACATGATCAGCCGCAACTTCCCCTTCGTGACAATTCTTGAAGGCGGAATTTCAGCGTGGAAAGACGCAGGATTTGCCACTGAAGCACGATAAGACATTGATAATATACGGCCGGCGCGAACCGGCTGAAGCGGACCCTCCGAGGTCTGCCTGCATCCCCCCGGCAATTACACTATTGCCAGGGGGGTGTTTTGTTGTAAGGGTATTTTAAAGGGTTTTCTCGGTTGGCGTGAATGGTCTGGCCAGGGGGGCAGCCATTTCAAAAGGCGCGGTAAAGAATCATTCATGGACGTGATGAAGGGGGGCGCCATGCTGAATGATTTCTTCTTTTCCACTTCACCGAATCGTTGTGACGAGTGGGTCCAGGCTGTTCGAAGGAGGACCGACGACCCGGATCTGCGCATCTGCTCCGGGACGTGGGGGGCGTTCGTTTCCGTGCACGGGGCGGGCACACAGTACATCGTGCGGGAGAACGAAGACTACCTGTTCATGTTGCTCGGGCATCCGCTGTGCACGGTCTCCAAAACCACCTTTGCCTTCGGCGATATCGAGGAACAGGCCATCCTGGCCGCTCTGGAGGCGCACTTCACCGAAGGCCAGGCCATCGACTGGACCAGGTACTTCAACGGCATCTTCGCGATAATCGCCATCCGTAAGAAGTCGAACGACTTCCTGCTGGCGACGGATACGCTCTCGTTCGTCCAGATATACTACACATCACGCACGGTTGCGGGAGAGCACGAGTTCCTGTGCGGCACCCACCTGGATATCCTCGCCGAGGTTTCGGACCGCCGGGTCGTGGACAAGCTCTCGGTGGCGGAGTGCATCCTCTATCTCAAACCCACGTTCCCCTACACGCTGCTGGAGTACGTGCGGAGCGTACCGCCGGCCTCGACCTTCACGCAATTCCATGGGCAGCCGACCAGGTCGGAGTACTACTGGATGCCCTGGGAGCCGGAGCGCATCGACTTCAGCCTGGAGGACGCCGGCGGCTGGGTGCGGCAGGTGGTGGAAGACTCCCTGGACACGGTATGCGACGAGTACAGGTCCATTGCCATCCTGCTGAGCGGGGGCGGCGACTCCCGGATATTCGCCGGCATGCTCGCGGACAAGAAGAACGTGGAGGCCGTCACCTTTTCGGAGTCGTGCTCGCGCGAGTGCATGCTGGCCCAGAAAATAGCGAGCCGGTCGAATCTCAGACACGTCTGCTGCTTCCGCAACGAGGACTACTACTTCAACCTCATCGATCCGTGCACGCAGATGTGCGGGTTCGACAACTTCTATATCCACGCGCACATGCTGCACCTGGCGGACAAGTACGACTTCAACAGGAACGACGTGGTCCTGAGCGGCCTGTGGGCCGACCTGCTGCTCAAGGGCGCGCAGGTACCGGTCAAGAACGTTCTGCCCGGCTGCGGCGTCCAGAAGATAGACAAGCACGGCTACGAGCTGCTCACCTGCGATGCGGTGAAGAAGGGCTACCAGGAAGAGGCCCATGCCAGACGGCAACGCCACAACCAGATGCTCAAGAAGATCCGGCCCAACAGCTACAAGGACTTCGAGGAGGTGTTCCCGTACTCGATGAGCGACACGCTCTCCTGCGTCTCGGTGAACCGCCGCCTGTTCAACGCCTACGATCCGTTTGCCGATTTCCGCATAATTGACATCTCCAGCAAGGTTCCGGTGGAATGGAAGATCAACTGGAAGCTGCAACGCGCCGCGTTCCAGGATATTTTTGAGAAGTTCAAGGATATTCCGCACTCATCCGGATCGCAATGCTCCAAGGGGTCATTGCAGAATGCGCCTCGTTGTCTGGTTTTGGCCACAAAGAAGAAGGCCCAAAGGTATCTGAGTCGAATTATGCATTGCACCAGGAACTATGATGCATGGCCAAAAACTGCAGCAATGTACAAGCAGGCTATGGCGCGGAACATGTATTCAAATGTTGTAGGGGCGGGTATATTTCGGGATATACTTGAGGAAGTGAGCTACCCGAAGCAACTCTTCAAGAAAGCAACGCCAAAGCATATGCTTTTTCTGCTTCAGATCGGAAGACGCGTGCAGGCATTGTGAGGCTGTGGTATGCTGGTGAGTAATGAATGGCGTTCCTGCCGCGCGGATTCGCATGAGGAATCCGCCGGAATCTGAATGTTCGGCTGCTGTTGTACGCCGAAAGTAAGCGCCAACGGTATGGAGCATGCGGGTACCGACCCTGCTTCATGGCTGACACTCAACCAGCAAACAAGGAGTACTCCGAATGGCAACCCGTCAAGCGATGAACCAACCCTTCGCCCAGTTCGAGTCTGTCTGGAAAGATTTCCTCCAGGGCATGGAGCAATCACTCGATCAGGCGGAGAAGGAGATCGATCAGGCCGCAACCATGCAGAACGTATGCACCGACGAATGGTGCGAAGCGACCGAGCACTATCTGGACGACATCGCCAACGCGGTGTTTTCCATCAGCGAGCCACGCTACAACGAAGACCCGGCGCTTTCCAAGCGGCTCAAAGAGCTGAAGAAGCGCGTGCACGATTTGTACGCCAAGTATAAGAGCGCCGCGGCATAGCACGCCGGGCAACCGCCGGCAGCGGCGGAAAGGTCCATAGGGGGCCGGAGGCGCAGAGAGTGCGCTTCCGGCCTTTTTTATTGAATGCCTGGATATGAGCAGCGTGATATCGGACCAGGAAAAGGGCGTATTCGCACGAGTGTGGTGAATGTAACGTTATAGAATTGATATTGACAAGTCGCTTCAAACATATGAATGTTGAATGAACAGTCAGTCAGGAGAGACCATGGGCAAGGTGGAAGCCATACTCGATGCCGCATCGACTCTGTTTGCCAAGAAGGGGTTCGATCAGACCGCTGTGTCCGAGATCGCCAGCCTCGCCGGTGTTGCCAACGGCACAGTGATCTATCACTTCAAAAGCAAAGAAAATTTGCTGTATGTGATGTCCTGGTTCACTCTCAATTCCCTGCACAGAAGAACGCGCATGGAGGTCGCCGGCGCATCATGCGGTCTGGAAGGCGTCGACCTCTATATCCGGGCGTTCTTCGGATATCTCGAAGACCAGCCGAATCAGCTTCTCATCTATCTGCAGAACTCGACGACCGGCGGCCGGCATGCGGATCCCTTGTTGCTCAGCAACCTGGTCGCATTGCGCACGCGCTATCTGGAAATGCTTACGGAGGTTGTGCGCGAAGGCCTGGCGGACGAAAGCATCGCTCCGCTGGAAGCCGGCGTTCCCGATGACGTTGCGCGGGGCATACAGTCGTTGTTGTTCGGCGCGGCATGGATGGTCTTGTGCCATCATGAGAAGCGTGAGCCGCTGCTCCGGGAGGCTCTGGCCACCGCATACATGCGGTTAGCTGCCGAAGCCCGATGCCCAGGCTCCTGACCGCACTCGTACTCTTCGAATCAAAACCAAGGATGCCGATCAAAGAGGGGTGGAATGAAAAATATCAAGTTGGGCGTGAAGCTTATCGGCGGATTCCTGCTGACGGCCGTCATCGCACTGGCGATCGGCCTGGTGGGAATTTACGAGGTTACCAGTCTTTCCGAACGAATCAGGGAGATCGGCACGGAGAAGCTGCCGGCGGTTTCCAATCTCGGCACCGTTCAGACCAGCATTCGCGAGCTCGAAGGCGCCATGCGGACGTTGAACTGCCCGTACATCGACAACGAAACCCGCAATCAGCAGTACGTGAACCTGCAGCAGGCCCGGGAGGAGTACGGAAGCGCGGTGGCGGTGTACGAGCCTTTGCCGAAGACCCCGGAGGAAGCGGCGGCGTGGAACAGCTTCAAAACCGCCATCCAGGGGGCCGTGGAAGCGAACGACGAGGCTGTGGAGCTGTCCAAGGAGCTGCAGAAGCTGGACATCCTCAATCCGGAAGAGTTCATGCGCATGATGCAGCTGTTCCGCGGCGACCATTACAGCCTGACCACCAAGGTCTCCAGGCTCATCCTGATGCACGAGCAGTTCGATGGAGGCGGTGATCCCGCGGGGTGTAACTTCGGAAAGTGGATGGCCACCTACAGCACCACCAACCCGGTCATCGCGAAGACCCTGGAGCGGGTCAAGAAGCCGCACGATCAGTTCCACGAGGCCGTTGATCGTATCAAGAGTGCCATGCGCATGGGTGCCGAAGAAGCAGCCAAGCGGATTTACGTCGATGAATTGATTCCGGCAGCGGAGCAGGTGTTCCAGGAGTTCAGAGTGCTGCGCGCCGAAGCGGATAAGTCCCAGAAGCTCTTTGACGACATGGCTTCGTTGATCCTTGGCAAGTCCAAGGTCCAGACCGAGAAGGCCGTTGTCGAGCTCGAAAAAATCGTGGCCATGAATGAGCAGATGGCCGACACCGCTGTGACCGATGCGACCAAAGAAGGCGCGCGGGGCAAGCTTATCGCGGCGGTCTGCATGGGCGTCGGCGTTCTCGTCGCCATTGTGCTGGGCATCGTTCTGACCCGTGGCATCACACGGCCCATCGCCAAGGGCGTCAGCTTTGCCGAGTCCATGGCCCAGGGCGACTTCACCAAGGAGCTGGACATCCACCAGAAGGACGAGGTGGGCGTGCTTGCCTCCGCCCTCAATAACATGGTCCTGCGGCTGCGCGGCATTGTCGCGGAGGTCCAGTCCGCCACGGAGAACGTCGCCTCCGGCAGCGAGGAGCTGTCCGCCTCGTCGGAGAACCTCTCCCAGGGTGCCACGGAGCAGGCAGCCAGCGTGGAGGAGATCTCCTCCTCTATGGAGGAGATGACCGCCAACATCCGCCAGAACGCGGACAACGCCAAGCAGACCGAGGAGATAGCGACCAGGGCCGCCGACGACGCCCAGCAAGGCGGCGCGGCCGTGCACCAGGCCGTGGACGCCATGAAGAACATCGCCGAGAAGATCTCCATCATCGAGGAGATCGCCAGGCAGACCAACCTCTTGGCGCTCAACGCGGCTATTGAGGCGGCGCGCGCCGGCGAGCACGGCAAGGGCTTCGCCGTTGTCGCAGCCGAGGTGCGCAAGCTTGCCGAACGCAGCGGCGCCGCGGCGCAGGAGATCAGCGAGCTCTCCTCCAACACCGTGGACGTGGCCGAGAAGGCGGGCAAGATGTTCTCGGATCTCGTGCCCGAGATTCAGCGCAACGCCCAGCTTGTTCAGGAGATCACGGCGGCGTCCGAGGAGCAGGACGCAGGCGCCGCCCAGATCAACAAGGCTATCCAGCAGCTCGACCAGGTGGTGCAGCAGAACGCCTCGGCGGCCGAGGAGATGGCCTCCACCTCCGAGGAGCTCTCCAGCCAGGCAGAGCACCTGCAGAGTTCCATGGCCTTCTTCAGGGTCGACACAGGCGCCGCCGGCCGTATGCGTAAGGCCGAGACCAAACGGAAGGCGCAGTCCGCCCCGGCGGCCCGGCAAAAACAGGTGGAGTCGGAACGGTCCACAGGAAATGCTGCCGGATCGGGCTATGCCCTGGACATGAGCGAGCCGGATGACGATGATGACAACTTCGAGCGGTATTAGCGAGGTGGGGCCATGTCAGTAGAAGAGACGCATCAGTATCTGACCTTCACCCTGGACGAAAGCCTGTTCGCGATCTCCATAGAGAAAGTTCGCGAAGTGCTGGAGCTTTCCCATATCACGCGCATTCCACGCATGCCCGGATTCCTGCGCGGGGTCATCAACGTGCGCGGCCACGCCGTGCCCGTGGCGGACATGCGGGCCAAGTTCGAGCTTCCGGACTCCGACGACACGGTGGACACGTGCATCATCATTGTGGAAGTTATGGTGGAGGGTGAATGCTCCACCGTCGGTGCCCTGGTGGATGCCGTGAACGAGGTGGCGGAGCTGCCGGAAAGCGATGTGGAACCGCCGCCGCGCATGGGCCTGACCGTGGACGCGGCCTTTATCCGAGGCATGGCGCGGCGTCACGATGATTTCGTGATGATCCTCGACGTGGACAGGATATTCTCCGACGAGGAGATGGCGGCCCTGGTCAGCGTGGGCGGCGACGCTCCGGATGACGAAGAGGAGATGGCTGTATGAAGCGCATGACGCGGTATTGGTTGCGGGCGACAGCGCTGCTTGCGTGCTGCCTGTTGCTCTGGGCTGCGCCGGTGGGGGCCCAGGCGGACTCCCTGCCCGTCTGCCCCGGCGGAACCGTGGTGGAAACCGCCCCCTTGCCCCATGGCACGGCGCAGAAGGTCACCTGCCCCGGCACGGTGCGGGAAGTGTACGACCATTACCGGGCTGCCATGCAGGCCGCAGGCTACCACCTGGTGGTGGAGGCCATCGAGCAGGAACGCGGCGGCCTTGCCGGTACGGGCGCAAACGGCGGCAGCATCTCCGTGACCGTATCCACCGCGGACAAGGGCACCTCGGTGGTCGTGGACCACACGCCCTGAACAGACGATCAAAATTGATCCCACAATGAAGACGGCGTCGTTGGGCGCCGTCTTTTTTTGTGTCCGCCGGATCGGTCTGCGCATATGCGGAGTCAGATCATGGAACAACCCACGTGGCCACCGGGAAGAGCACCACGAAAACCGCCGTGGAGACAAGCCAGCAGGCGTTGGCCAGATCCAGGTCAAAGCCGTAGATGGCCGGCGGAATCGTGGCCACGAATGCCACAGGCATGAAGGAGAGCAGCACGGCCGCGGTCATGGGCACGCCGCCCATCACAGAGTCCAGGCCGGAGACCATGGCCAGGGGCACCACCACCAGCGGTATCGCCAGCATCTTCACCACCAGGACCAGGCCGATCTCTTGGAAGTAGCGATGGATGGACGACAGATACAGGGTTGCGCCGATGGCCAGGCCCAGAATGCCCGAGGTGGCCGGGATGGCGAAGTCGGATAGCCGCATGGCTATCGTGGGCACGGGCAGGTCCAGCGTGCTGAGCAAAGTGCCCAGAACCATGGCGCCCAGGGGCACGGCCGCCGAGGCAAAGTCCTTGAGCAGGGAGGAGTCCAGCCGCGGGAACCCGCGCTGTCCGCGTCCGATCATCCCTGAGAGAGGGAAGCCGAAGGCGAAGAACATGATGGGCACGAAGGCGTTGAAGAGCTGGGAAGCGTAGAAGCCGTCATCGCCCAGCAGCACGAAGCAGACAAAGCCGCCGAGGATGCCGAAGTTGGAGGACATGCCGCAGACGAACAGGGAGCCTGCCTGCCGCGGCGGCGTACCGAAGATGCGGATCATCAGCCAGGCCGCGAAGGCTCCGGCAATTGTGCCGGCCGCGCCCAGCACAGGCAGCATCAGCAACGGCCCGTGGGGCGGAGCCAGCTTCCAGAAGGATATGCAGATGGAAAAGGGAAAGAGGAGCAGAAAGGCGAACTGCTTGCCGCGCTTGCTTATGTCATGCAACGCATCGGGTGCTGCCCCGAACAGACGCATGATGGCAACCCGGATGCCGTAGCCGAGAATAACGCTCCCCGCCGTAACCACTAGGATGAAAATTAGACGGGACATTTTCTTATCATATGCCCGTCCTGGTCGCTGGTCCAGTATCCGGAGCGGGTGTTCGCGGTTTATTTACACCGGCGCGGTGTGGAAGTGCACGCCTGTTTTCGGGTGGCCTTGTAACCATCTCACAGGCTGTGCTAACGTGTGTACTGTTGACCGCTGAGACGCGGAAACGCGATGCCCCGGTCATTTCCGGCCGCACGGCGCACAGTGGATCGCCCCGGGACAGGCGGACGCAATTACCGCAATCCCGCATCCCGCAATCGCCTAACCAATCGAGGCGGTTTTTCATCATGCAGATAGGACCAATCCATATCGGCGACGGCAAGTGGCGCTTCACACTATGGGCGCCCAGAGCCCGGAGCGTAGACCTGCTGCTTGGGGCCGGCCCCGGTGCCCCGGAGCGCAGCCTGCCCATGGAGTGCGCCGGTCGGGGGTACTGGATTGGGGACACGGAGCATGCCCACCCTGGAACGCGCTATCGCTTCCGGCTCACATATCCGGACGGCTCCACAGTGGAGCGCGCCGACCCGGCCTCCCACCTGCAGTTGGAGGACGTGCACGGCCCGTCCACGGTGGTGGACCACGATGCGCATACATGGCGTCATGACCAGTTCGCGCCGCCGCTTTTGGCGGAGACCGTCATTTACGAGCTGCATACGGGCGCATTCACCGAAGAAGGGACCTTCGACGCCGCGGCCGAAAAGCTGAATCATCTGGTCGATCTCGGCGTCAATGCTGTGGAGATCATGCCTGTGGCGCAGTTCCCGGGCCCGCGCAACTGGGGCTACGACGGGGTCTACCCCTTTGCCGTGCACCCGGCCTACGGCGGTCCGGACGGGCTCAGGCGGTTCGTGGACGCCTGCCACGGCAAGCACATCGCTGTGATCCTGGACGTGGTCTACAATCATCTGGGACCAGAGGGGAACTACCTGCGCGACTTCGGCCCGTACTTCACCAATGCCTACACCACGCCGTGGGGCGAGGCCGTGAACTTCGACGGCCCAGGCTCCGACGGCGTGCGCAACTACTTTGTCCAGAACGCCATCCACTGGCTGGACCGCTACCGCATAGACGGCCTCAGGCTGGACGCGACCCACGCCATCTTCGACTACCGGCCCACGCACATCCTGGGCGAGCTGAGCAAGGCCGTGGCGGACCTGGCGGCGCATCGCGGCAGGCGGTTCTGGCTGATGGCCGAAAGCGACCTCAACGACCCGCGGCTGGTGCGGCCGCGTGAGGGAAGCGGCCTGGGCATGGACGCGGTCTGGTGCGACGACTTCCACCACGCCGTGCACGCCCTGCTTACGGACGAGCGCGACGGCTATTATATGGATTACGGAAGGGCGAAGGACGTGGCCCGCGCCATGGAGAACGGCTTTGTCTACACCGGACAGTACTCGCCATTCCGCGGCCACGGCCACGGCGCGCCGTGTCCGGATATTGCTCCGGAGCGATTCATCACCTGCATCCAGAACCACGACCAGGTGGGCAACCGCATGCTGGGCGAGCGGCTCGCCCGCCTTGTGGACTTCGAGACGCTCAAGTGCGCCGCGGCCATGCTCCTGCTCGCGCCGCAGACGCCGCTCCTGTTCATGGGCGAGGAGTATGGCGAGGACAACCCCTTCCTCTACTTCATCAGCCACCTGGACGGCGATCTCGTGCAGGCCGTGCGCAATGGCCGCAAGGAGGAGTTCGCCCACTTCATGGCCCACGGCGAGCCGCCCGACCCCCAGAGCGAGGCCACCTTTGCCGACAGCACGCTGAACTGGCCCAAGGCCACATCCAAGCGCGGGCAGGAGCTGTTCGCGTGGTACAAGGCGCTCATCGCGCTGCGGCGGGAGCTGCCGGCGGCCGCGCCGGGCGAGACGCGCGCCGCCCTGCTGGACCGCGGCGGCCTGTTGCGGCTGGAGCGCGGATCTGCCCTTGTGGCTTTTTACAATCTGAACGACAACGAGCCGTATCAGGAGCTCGAACCGCACATGCCTCCGGGCGGCTGGCGCATAGCTCTGGATTCATCCGATCCGCGCTTCACCGGCGCGGCCGAGGCGGCCCCGGACCTGCAGCCCAAAGGCGTGCGCATCTACACCAAGGATACACCCCGATGAAAAAGTACCTCTGCCTCCATGGCCACTTTTACCAGCCGCCGCGGGAGAACCCGTGGCTCGAAGAGGTGGAGCTCCAGGATTCCGCCGCGCCGTTCCACGACTGGAACCAGCGGATAACGGCCGAGTGCTACGGCCCCAACACCGGCGCGCGCATTCTGGACGACCAGGGCCGTATCCAGCGCATCGTCAGCAACTACTCGCGCATGAGCTTCAACTTCGGGCCCACGCTGCTCTCCTGGATGGAGCGGCACAAGCCCATGGTCTACGAGGCGATCATCGACGCGGACCACCGCAGCCGGGATATCTTCGGCGGCCACGGCTCGGCCATCGCCCAGGTCTACAACCACATGATCATGCCCCTGGCCAACAAGCGCGACCGCCGCACCCAGGTGTACTGGGGCGTGGAGGACTTCCGGCGGCGATTCGGGCGCGACCCCGCGGGCATGTGGCTGCCTGAAACCGCCGTGGACCTCACTACCCTGGACATCCTGGCGGACTTCGGCATCAAGTTCACCATCCTTGCGCCCAGGCAGGCGCACCGTGTGGCCGAGCCGGTGGCGACGCCGGCGCAGCCCGCCGACTCCCCCAAGGGCGCGAAAAAGAAAACGCCGCCTCCGGAAAAAAGCTGGCGGGACGTCTCCGGCGACCGCATCGACCCCACCCGGCCATACCGCGTGTCCCTGCCCTCTGGCCGTGAGATGACGCTGTTCTTCTACGATGGCCACATCTCCCAGGACCTGGCCTTTGGCGATCTGCTCGACTCCGGCGCACGCTTCAAGGAGCGGCTGCTCAGCGTGTATAGCGATGAGCGCGACTGGCCGCAGCTTGTGCACGTGGCCACGGATGGCGAGACCTACGGCCACCATCACCGCTACGGCGAGATGGCCCTGGCCTGGCTCTTTGAGGATATCCAGAAAGATCCGGACGTGCATCTGACCAACTATGCGCAGTTCCTGGAAAAGTATCCGGCCGAGGCAGAGGTGGAGATATACGAGGACTCCTCCTGGAGCTGCGTGCACGGGGTGGAGCGCTGGAAGAGCGACTGCGGCTGCAACTCCGGCATGCACTTTGGCTGGGACCAGAAGTGGCGCAAGCCCCTGCGCGAGGCCATGAACTGGCTGCGCGACGAGGCCGCCGATGTCTTTGAGAAGCAGGGTCCGCGCTACCTGGCCGATCCGTGGAAGGCGCGCGATGCGTACATCGAGGTGGTGCTGGACCGCTCCTTCGAGAACGTCAACGCCTTCCTTGCCATACACGCCAAGAGCCCGCTGCCGCCGGAGCACGTGGTCACGGCGCTCAAGCTTCTGGAGATGCAGCGCTACGCCCAGCTCATCTTCACGAGCTGCGCCTGGTTCTTCGACGAGATCTCCGGCATCGAGACCGTGCAGGTGATGCAGTACGCGGCGCGGACCATACAACTCCTGGGCGACCTGACCGGCCGCAGCTACGAGGACGACTACCTGGACCTCCTGGATAAGTCGCCAAGCAACGTGTTCAAGAGCGGCCGCGAGGTCTACGTGGAGAACGTGAAGCCGTCGCAGGTCGACCTGTTGCGCGCCGCCGCGCACTTCGCCATGTCCTCGTTTTTCGAGGATTACCAGGAGAGCTTCGAGTACGCCTGCTACTCCGTGACGCACGAGATCTACCATCGCGTGCCGGCCGGGCGGTTCGGCCTGGTCACGGGCAAGGCGCAGGTCACCTCCACGCTCACCCGCGAGAGCGTGACCATCGCCTTTGCCGTGCTCCACGCCGGGGACCACAACCTCAACTGCGGCGTGCGTTTCTATGAAGGCTCGGAGAACTTCATCAAGCTGGAGAAGGACCTGCGCGTCCCCTTTGAACGCGGCGACCTGACAGCGGCCATCCGGACCATGGACGAGCACTTCGGCAAGAATATCTTCTCGGTCTGGCACCTGTTCAAGGACGAGCAGCGCCGCGTGGTGGACAAGGTGCTGGAGCCCGCATACCAGCTTGCCGAGGCCGCCTACCGCCAGATCTACGAAGGCAACCAGGCCATGCTCAACTTCCTGAGCTGGCTGCACATTCCCTCGCCGCGCCACTTCCTGGACGCCGCGCAGTTCGTGGTCAACAACGATCTCAAGCAGATGTTCGAGCACGACGCCGTGGACGCCGAGCAGGTGAAATCCCTGTTGGAGCAGTGCAGCCGCTGGAATCTGAGCCTGGAGGAGGCCGTAGGCCACACCGCGGCCGAGTGGCTGAATCGCCGCATGGACGAGTTCGCGCTTATTCCGGACGACGTGGATCTCCTGGAGCACACGGTGGCCGTGCTGGAGAAGCTCGGCCCCATCCCCATGGGCGCGCGCATCTGGGAGGCGCAGAACATCTGCTACACCGAGGCGTTGGAGCTGGCCGCGCCCAAAAAGGCTCCCTTCAAGACCGAGGATGAGGACGCCTCGCGCTGGGAACGCTCCTTCACCAAGCTCTGCAAACTGCTCAAGGTGCATCCCAAATGACCCGCATTCCACGATCCACATACCGCCTGCAGCTTTGTCCGGAGTTCGTGTTCGAGCAGGCGCGGGAGATCGTGCCCTATCTCGCGGAGCTCGGCATCAGCCACATCTACGCCTCGCCCATCTTCACGGCGCGGCCCGGCTCCATGCACGGCTACGACGTCTGCGACCCCACCTCCATCAACCCGGAGCTGGGCGGCGAGACGGCGTTCAAGCGCCTCACCTCGGCCGTGTCCAAGGCAGGCATGGGCTGGATTCAGGACATCGTGCCCAACCACATGGCCGTGTCCGGCTACAACCTCATGCTGGTGGACCTCCTGGAGAACGGTCCGGCCTCCAAGTACTACCCGTTCTTCGACATCGAGTGGGATCACCCGCTTGAGTCGTTCAAGGGCAGGATGCTCGCGCCGTTCCTGGGCAGCTTTTACGGCGAAACCCTGGAGCGCGGCGAGATACGCCTGGGCTACGACGAGGACGGCTTCTTTGTGAGCTACTACGACCTGCGCCTGCCCCTGGCGCTGGCCACCTACGCCCGGGTGCTCACCTACCGCCTGGACGACCTCACCAACGAGCTCGGCCTGGACCACCCGGACGTCATCAAGCTTATGGGGCTCCTCTACACCATCAAGACCCTGCCCGAGGAGCGCGCCTATGTGGAGCAGCGCCAGCACCAGGTCTACTTCATCAAGCGCATCCTGGCCGAGCTGTACGAGACCAGCGAGAGCGTACGCGAGTTCCTGGACGAAAATCTGGCCTGGTTCAACGGCGAGCGCGGGCCGGACACCCCGGAACGCTTCGACCTCCTGGACGCCCTGCTGGGCGAGCAGTATTTCCGCCTCTCCTTCTGGAAGGTGGCC
This sequence comes from Oceanidesulfovibrio marinus, assembly GCF_013085545.1. Lineage (NCBI taxonomy): Bacteria > Pseudomonadati > Thermodesulfobacteriota > Desulfovibrionia > Desulfovibrionales > Desulfovibrionaceae > Oceanidesulfovibrio > Oceanidesulfovibrio marinus. The sequence goes on along the minus strand of NZ_CP039543.1, from coordinate 2,355,202 downwards.
GGCGAGGAGATAAACTACCGCCGCTTCTTCTCCATCAACGACCTCATCTCCCTGCGCGCCCAGGACGAGGAGGTCTTCAACTCCACACACTCGCTCATCCTCGACATGGTCCGGGACAACGTGTTCGACGGTCTGCGCATCGACCACATCGACGGCCTCTACGACCCCACGGCCTATCTCAAGCGGCTGCGCGACAACGCGCCGGACTCCTACATCGTGGTGGAGAAAATCCTTACCGGCGACGAGCCCCTGCCCGGGTTCTGGCCCATCCAGGGCGCCACGGGCTACGAGTTCATGGGCAAGGCCGTCAACTTCTTCGTCAATGTGGACAACGAAGACGCCTTCGACACCATCTACAAGCGGTTCACCGGCCGTCGGCGCGCCATCCAGGACATTGCGGCCGGCAACAAGCGCCGCATTCTGGAGCGGCACATGGGCGGAGACGTGGAGAACATGGCGCGGCTCGTCAACTCCGTGTCCTCCAAGGACCGCCACGCCTTCGACATCACCTTCCCGGCGCTCAGGCGCGCCATCACCGAGCTGCTCATCCGCTTCCCGGTGTACCGCACCTACATCTCCAACGAGGCCTTCCGGCCCGCGGATCTCGTCTACATCCGCACGGCCATCCGGGAGTCCGTGAAGGCCAGCCCGGAGCTATCCAAGGAGTTCGACTTCCTGGACCGCTTCCTGCTCCTGGAGTTCGACGAGCGTATCTCCGACGAGGACCGCCGCGAGTGGATCAACTTTGTCATGCGCTTCCAGCAGGTCACCGGGCCGCTCATGGCCAAGGGCGTGGAGGACACCACGTTCTACGTGGCCAACCGCCTGCTCTGCCTCAACGAGGTGGGCGGCGAGCCCTGGGACTTCGGCGTCTCGGACGCGGCCTTCCACACCTTCCTGCTGGAGCGGCAGAAGTACTGGCCCCACGCCATGAACGCCACGGCCACCCACGACCACAAGCGCGGCGAGGACGCCCGCGTGCGCCTGGCCGTGCTTTCCGAGCTGCCGGACGACTGGCGCGACGGCCTCAAGAGTTTCGAACGCATCAACCGCCGCAAGAAGACCGTGGTGCGGAACCGACCCCAGCCAACGACCAATGACGAGTATTTCATCTACCAGACCCTGCTGGCCACATGGCCCTTTGACTGGCCCAAGAATCGCGAGGACTATCTGGAGCGGATCAAGGAGTACATGGTCAAGGCGCTGCGCGAGGGCAAGGAGAACTCCAACTGGATCGAGCCCGACGAGGGCTACGAGACGGCCTGCCTCTCCTTTGTGGAGGCGCTGCTCAGCGCGCGCAAGAAGAACGCCTTCCTGCGGGAGTTCATGCCCCTGGCCAAAAAGGTCGCCGAGGCCGGCATGGTCAACTCCCTGGCCCAGCTCACATTCAAGCTCATGGCCCCCGGCGTGCCGGACTTCTATCAGGGCGTGGAGAGCTGGGATCTCTCCCTGGTGGACCCGGACAACCGCCGGCCCGTGGACTACGCCTGGCGGACCAAGGCCCTGGCCGAGATCAAAAAGCGGTTCGCCAGGCACCCCGATGCCCTGGCGGCCGAGCTGTTGGACACGGCCGAGGACGGCCGGGTCAAGCTCTTCGCCACGCACCGCGGGCTGGCCGTACGCAACGCACACCCGGAGCTCTTTGCCCAGGGCGAGTACCTGCCCCTGGAGTTCGAGGGCGGCCGCGCCGACCGCGTGTTCGGCTTTGTGCGCCAGCGCGATGACGAGGCCGTCATGGTGCTGGTCCCGCGCTTTACCGCGAACGTCCCCAAGGAAGGGCGCTTCCCCCTGGCCGGATTCTGGCAGGGCGTGCACATCACTTCGGATTGGCTGCCAAACGGCGCCTGGACCAACGCCTTCACCGGGCAGAAATTCGAGGCCACTCCCACGTCTGTGCGCAAAATCCTGGCCGATTTCCCTGTCGCTGTGCTACTATTGGGAACGTGAGGCTAGTGTTAGAAGAGTGTTTTCGACGGTCGGTGCGGGGGACGCTGTCTCCCACGCCCCCTGCCGGGGACCACTGGTCCCCGGACCCCAGAAAGGGGTCAAGGGGCTGTTGGCCCCTTGCGGGGTGTTCGAGGGGCAGAGCCCCTCGGAGCAACCGTGGAGAGCCCCAGGACGGGGCGAGTCAGGGCAAGACCCGCGGACGATTCAACAAAAGGAGTCATGACAATGAAACATTTCACCATGTTCCTGGGTGCAGTGGCCATGCTGTTCGTGTTCGCATCGATGAGCACTGCCGGCGAGAGCGGCGAGGCAATCTTCAAGAAGCTGGCCTGCGGGTCGTGTCATAAGATGGAGAAATCGAGCCCGATCAATCCGTCGGTCGCTGAGATTGCCAAGGCCTATAGCGGCAAAAAAGAGCAGATGGTCGAGTATCTCAACGGCAACAGCGCGCCGATCGTCAAGCCGGAAAAAGAAAGCATCATGAAGGGCATCCTCAGAAAGACACAGGCGCTGTCGGACGAGGACCGCGAAGCTTTGGCCGGGTATCTTCTGGCGGAGTAGGCGGCGGGTGCCTTGTAAACATCGCACCGCGTGCACGCGTGCTGGACGGCGTAGCGTTCTGGTAAAGTAGCGTATTGCGAGGCATGGAAAGAAGCCTCCGGCGGCCAGGGGAACCCGGTTCCCCTGGACCCCAAACGCTCTGTGCATGCCGAAGTCATTTTTTAAATCGTCGTCAATCCCTCCCGTTCCGCCGGCCGCTCATCCTTCTGCTCGCGGTTGTACTCTTCTTCCATGCGGTGCAGGCGGTCTTTGAGGTCGTCGAGCTCGTTCTGCAGGTTGTCCAGCTCCTGGGCCAGGGCGTCGCCGGCCTTCTCGCCGTACTCCTCAGCTTTTTTCTTGATGTGCTCGCCCAGCTTGTCGGCGTAGCGGCGGGCTGCTTCCAGCGCTTCCTCGGCTTCGCGCTGGGCCTCCTCGGCCTCCCTGTCCAAAGAATCCAGGGAGTCTGGGGAGTCTGTGTCGCTGTCAGCCTTGGGGCCTTGCGCCGGAGGAGCGGGCGCCGGCTCGGTGTCCGCCACCGGGATGGCGTGCACGGGCGCGGGCTTGGCCGTAGTGGTGCTGTGTTCGCTCCGGAATGTCGCAGCCGCGGCGATGATGGTGATGATGAACACCAGACCAGTGAGGCAGATGAACAGGGTGCGCATGGGGCGGCTCCGTGGTTGAAACGTCCGTCCGCAAAATTCAGCTCGATACCGGCCGCAATCAGACCGCGTGATCAGTCCGCGTAATTATTGCGGGGAGTCGGCCGGGTTTCCCTCGGCAACTTCCTCGCGGACGTGCGCGGCCGTGGGCACTGTAAGCATCATAACCCCGCCGGCGAAAAAGAGGAAGATGACCGTGGACATGCCCACCCGCTGGCTGCCCGAAAGATACGTGAGCCAGCCCACCAGGAGCGGGCCTGCAAAGGACGTGAGCTTGCCGGACAGGGCGAAGAGCCCGAAGAACTGGCTGCGCAGCTCGGGCGGTGCGGTGCGCGCCAGGTAGGAGCGGCTGGCCGACTGCACCGGGCCGAAGAACAGGCCGAGCACGCAGCCCACCACGAGGAACCAGAGCTTGGACGTGATGAAGAGCATGATGGTGCCCGGCACGAGCAGCCCCACGAGGGAGAGCAGGATGGTGGGCTTGGGACCGATCCAGTCATCCACCCAGGCAAAGGCGAAGGCGCCCAGCCCGGCAGCCACGTTGAGGACAATGCCGAAGATCAGCACCTCTTTGGCGCTCATGCCGAAGACTCCGGCCGCGTAGATGCCGCCGAATGCGAAGGTGGTGGCCAGGCCATCGTTATAGATCATGCGGGCGATGAGAAAGCGCACGATGTGCTTGTAGCGCCGCACGTGGGAGAAGGACTCCTTGAGTTGCGTAAGCCCCTGGCCGGCGGCCTGAATAAGCGGTGTGCCCGTGGCCGGGGTGTCCGGCGTGAACAGGAAGAGCGGTAGCGCAAAGATGAGGTACCAGCCTCCGGCCAGAAAGACCGTGGCGCGTACATTGGCCGCGTCCCCCGTGCCTATAGGGATGAGCGGGTTGTCCCCCACGAGCAGGAAGAAGGCGAGCAGCAGGCAGGCGAGGCCGCCGATGTAGCCGGATGCCCAGCCCCAGCCGGACCACCGGCCGGTGCGCTCGTTGGGCACCAGGTCCGAGAGCATGGTGTTGTAGAAGATCAGCGCGTACTCCGAGCCGATGGTGCCGATGCACACGCCCACGAGGGCCAGCATGGCGAAGGCCGGGTCCGGCTTGACGAACCAGAGGCTGAACGTGGCCGCGATGCACAGGGCGGTGAAGACGCCGATCCATGGTTTGCGCCGGCCGGCGCGGTCGGCCACGGCTCCGAGCAGCGGTCCGCCCAGGGCCACGACCAGCCCGGCCAGGCTGATCATGTTGCCCCACATGGCCGAGCCGATAGCCGGGTTCTCGGCCACGGCCTTGGTGAAGTACGCGGCGAAGATGAAGGTCTGGATGGGGGTGACGAAGCCGTTGTTGGAGCAGTCGTACAGCGCCCAGGCGACCATCTCCTTCCGGGTGGCGTACCGGCTCACGCGTTGTCTCCGCGCTCGTCATGCAACGCCTTGCCCAGGGCGGCCACGCGATCGCGCAGGCCGCTCATGATGCGCTCCTGGATGGGCGTGCTGCCGTTGGGCGCGTTGGCCAGCAGCTCGGCCGTGCTCACGGGCGCGCCGAAGACCACGGTGATCTTGGCGCGTTTGGGGAGGAAGCGTCCCACGGGCATGGCCTCCCGCGTGCCGTCCACGTAGGTGGGGATCATGGCCACGCCATGCTGCTTGAGCAGCAGGCCCAGGCCGGGGCGGAACTCGCGCATCTGGCCGGTGCGGGAGCGCACGCCCTCCGGGAACCAGACCATGGACGAGCCCTCTGCCAGGACGGCGGAGCCCAGGGCCAGGGAGGTGGCCACGCCGCGGTCCGGGTCGATGGGCACGGCGCGGGCCAGGCGCGCAAAGAAGCTGTTGAAGCGGTTGGCGAAGGCCGCGCCGGTCCAGGCCGCGAACTGGAAGCGCAGGAAGGTGCGAAAGTTCATGGCCGAGATCACGGCGAATGGGTCGAGGTAGCTCACGTGGTTGGGCGTAACCACGCACTGGCCGCAGGTTTTGAGGTTCTCCAGGCCGCGGACCTCCAGCCGGAAGAATATCTTGAACAGGGAGCCCACGAAGTGGAACATGAACCGCGCAATCCAGCGTTGCCAGGGCTTGATGGGTTCCAGGTACTGCTTGTCCTCATCGGTCAGATAGGCGTCCGGGTTGGTCACGGGGTTCTCGCGCCGGGCCGGCGCCGCACCCATGACGGCCCCACCGTTCACCTCGCCTTCCTTCACCACGGTCAACAGGTCGCGCACGGTCTCCACCCTGGCGGAGTCCTCCTCGGAAAGCTCGATGCCGGTCAGTGAGCGTATCTCCAGCGTCAGGGTGAGCCACTCCAGGGAGTCCACGCCGAGCTCGATTTGCAGGTGCGTGTCCGGCTTGAGGCCGGCGGGGGGGTGCTTCTCGGCCAGATGATTCCAGACCTTACGTGCGGCCGGATCGTCGAGCAGGGCCTGGTCCTCCAGCGTCATCTTTTCGTAGGCCATGGGCTGCTGGGACTCCGGCTCCTTGTCCGCCTCGCCGGCGCGGGCGCGCTCGAACAGCTCCACCAGCAGATGGCGGCGGATCTTGCCCAGGCGCGTACGGGGGATGGGCTCGCGCGAGAGGGCCAGCTCCGTGGGCCGCATGTACGAGGGCAGCGAGCGGGAAACCACGGTCACGGCCTCGCGCATAACCTCCATGGGGTCGGAGCGCATGGCGCGCACTTCCTTTTCCTCGGGCACCAGCACGGCGGCGAGCTTGCCGTCATGCTCCAGCACGCCGGACTCGGCAATGGCCGGGTGCTCGTCCAGGGCGGACTCGATGGGCTCGGGCTGCACGTTCTCCCCGCCCTGGGTGACGATCAGGGTGGAGGCGCGGCCAAAGAGCTTGAGAAAGCCGTCGTCCTCGATGGAGCCGAGGTCGCCAGTACGGAACCAGAGCGTGCCGTCCTCGTCGGTGTAGAGCGCTTCCTCGGTCTTCTCGGGCAGATCGCGGTAGCCGTGGAACACGCCGGGGCCGCTGGCGTGCACCTCGCCCTGGGCGTCGGTGTTCTTGCCGGACTGCTCCTCGTCGTCCTCCTGCGCGCCCATGGGCACTATGCGCAGGGTCACGCCCGGAATGGCCTGGCCCACGGTATCCAGCCGGCCGGCGCCGGGCCGGTTGATGGCGAGAATGGGCGAGGTTTCGGTGAGGCCGTAGCCGATGGCCACGCGCCAGCCCAGGCCTTCCATGGTTTTTGCGAGCTGGGGGTCCAGGGCCGAGCCGCCCGAGGCTGTGATGCGCACGTTCTTGCCGAAGCGCTCGTGCAGAGACTTGAAGAGCACCTTGCCGAGGTAGACGCCGGTCTTTTCCCGCGTCCAGATGGAGAGGGCCAGGAGCTTGTCGAACATGGCCTTGGCAATGATGCCGCGCTCGCGCACGCGGGCTTCTACGCCGGAGATGAGCGCGGCGTAGAGCCGGGGCACGCCGATGACCACGGTGACGCCGCCTTCGCTCATGGCGCGTACGAGCTGCGGCCCGGTGAACGCGCCGGGCAGCACAGTGGTCAGCCCCAGGGAGAACGGCGCAAAGATGCCGATGACAAAGGGGTAGACGTGGTGGAGCGGCAGCGGCAGCAGCAGCCGGTCACCCGGACCGATGAGGCCGGTGTGGGCCACGGCGTTCATCTGGAAGGCGAGGTTGGCGTGGGTCAGGGGCACGCCCTTGGGCGGGCCAGTGGTGCCGGAGGTGTAGAAGAGGGCGGCCGTATCCTCCGGCTGGATATGGGGAGGCTCAGGAGCATTTTCGTCGGCCAGGGCGAAGAAGGAGTCCGGGTGGTCTTCCGGAACATCGAGCCGCAGGATGCGCGGCGGGTTTTCCAGCTCCAGAGCGTCGAGGTGCGCGGCGGATTCCTCCACGCACACGGCCATGATCGGCTTGGCGTCGGACAAAACGTGGAGAAGCTGCATCTCGCCGAACTGCATGTCCACGGGCATGGCCGTGGCGCCGCAGGACATGACGGCCAGCACGGCAGCCAGGGTTTCCCAGCGGGTGGGGGCCAGCAGGGCGACGTGCGTTCCTTCCACGGCGCCGGCGGCGCGCAGGCCGCGGGACAGGGCGTCCACGCGGGCGGCGAATTCGTTGTAGCTCACGGAGGTGGAGTCGTCCTCGCCGAATGCGAGAATGGCCTCGGTCTCTCCGTAGTGCGGCATGGCCTGCACGAGCTCCTGCATGGTGGCAAGCGTTCGGGTCACTGCGTCTGGCTCCTTGGGCGCGTGTGGCGAAAGAGTATGGAGTGCGAGAGTACGGGCGGAGCGGAACGGGCCGGCCGGATCGATCTCAGCCGGCGTTCTTCGCGGTGGACTCGCTGTGCATGGCGGCGAGCTCCTTCAGCGTCACGTTGTGCTCGCTTTCGGCAAGGCAACCGTGCAGAGAGGTGAACGCATCCATGAGGTTCGGGAACTTCTCGTGCACGGCCTCGTCGCTGCCGGCGTAGTTGCGTCGGGTAAAATAGTCAACAACATCCTGTATCCTGATGTTGTCCGGGGACTTGATGAGGCTCACGGTCTCGTCGGAGCCGTTTTCGAGCCGGCCCACGTACCCGGCCTCCACCAGGATGTAGAGGATCTCCTCCACCAGAAAGCGCGGCAGCTCCAGCCTGTCGGCAAGGTCGCGCATGCTGGGCGGCTTGTCCTTGGACAGGAAGTTCTGGGCAAGGGCGATGAGCAGGGCGAGGCCCACGCGCTGGCGCTCCTCCTCGGAAAGGGTCTCGTACTTGGATTCCTTGTCCTGGAGGCGGAAGTTCTGGAAGGTGAAGCACATCTCCGCGCCCAGCAGCACAATGACCCAGCTGGCGTAGAGCCAGACCAGGAAGATGGGAAGCTGGGCAAAGCTGCCGTAGATGGCGTTGGAGCGCGCCACGCCCACCTGGAACTCTACGTAGAACCATTGGGCGATCTGCCAGATGGTGCCGGCCAGGACCGCGCCCATCAGGCTGGGCAGGAGCCGCACCTTGGTGTTGGGGAAGAAGCTGTAGAGGAACGCGAGAGCCGCCCAGACGGCGAAGTACGGCAGCGCCTTGAGGAAGAGCAGGTAGAGCCTGCTCATGATCGAGTAGGAGAGGATGGACTGGACGAACTCGTTGTTCTGCAGGGTGGCGGTCACGCTGATGGCCACCACGATAAGCACCGGGAAGACGAGGCTCACAGAGACGTAGTCGGCGATCTTGCGGCCGATGGGCCGGGCGCGCTTGGCCCCCCAGATGAGATTGAAGGAGTTCTCGATGTTGGAGAGCAGGCTGATGACCGTAAAGAAAAGAAAGCCCGTGCCCACGGCGCCCAGCGTGCTCACGTTGGTCTTGTTGATGTACTCGATGATCGTGTCCACGATCTGCTCGCGGCCGGCGGCCACCTCCAGCAGGATCTCGCGGATATAGGTCGTGTTCTGGAAGCCCAGGCCCTTCAATACGGAGAAGGCCACGGCCAGGAAGGGCACGATGGAGAGGATGGTGGTGTAGGTGAGAGCCGAGGCGCGCAGGAAGAGCTTGTCCTTGTTCACGCCGTCAAAGAGGATGATCAGCCACTTGAGGGTGGCGATGGCGGCGCGTTTCCAGCGCGAGTCCTCCGTGGTGTCGCGCGACCACATATCATAGCGGATGAAGCGTTCGGCGCGGAGCAGGTTGCGTGAGACAAGACCTTTGGGCATGGGCGTCTCGTGGTGGCCGCCGGCCGGCGCGGACCGGCGGGCGGATTTCGGCTCAGGGTCACGAAGCCGCGAGCTTTTTCACGGCAGTGGCGTAGCGTTGCTGCACATCGCGCATGAAGTCCATGTCGATCTTGCCGCGCCAGGTTTCCACCTCGGTAAATCGTTTGGGTATCTTCACCTTGTCCGGGTCGAACCCGGTGGCGATCTTCAGCTTCCAGCGTTTCTGCTGCACGTTGGTCGATGCCTGGGCCAGGTTGTCGGCCATCTCGGTAAGCTCCAGAGAAGCAAGCGCCTCCTGCAGCGCCTCCTGCTTGTATACGGACCGGGCGAAGAGGCACGAGACCATGGAGCACAGCTCCAGGCGGCCCCGCTCGTCCTCCACCAGGAAGTCGATTGCGGCCTCGGCGTTCTGGTCCTTGCGCTTCTGGTCGTAGGAGTACGCGCCGGTGTCCAGGTGCGAGTGGCGGAAGGACGTGGCCTGGGACACGAAGTAGACCTCGCCGGTGGCGTAGCCGGCCATCTCCTGGCCGAGCACGCAGGCGAAGTCCTCGCCGCCGTATTTGGCCGCGGCGACCAGCGAGCCCTGGGCCAGAGTCTTGTAGAACTCGTTGTCGGCGAACCCCAGATGGCGGATGGCCTGGGCATAGCCCATGACGTCGCCGAACTTGAGCGGCACCAGAGTCTCCTCCTGGGAGATAACGCCCTTTTCCAGCGCTTCCGTGGCCCAGGCCAGGGCAACGCCGGCGCTCATCACGTCCAGGCCCACTTTCTCCGTCTCTTCTAGCAGCACCAGCACGTTGGAAGCCGTATCCAGCCCCAGCATGGAGCCCATGGCGAAGATGGGTTCGTAGTCGTAGCTCACCTGGCGGTAGAGGAACTCGTGGTCCTTGGCGAACTGCTGGCGCAGCAGGCCGATGTGGATGCAACCCACCGGGCAGCCGGAGCACGCGGTCTGGCGCAGCAGCAGTTCCTCGGCAAAGGTTTCGCCGGATATCTTGTCCACGGCCTTGTCGCTGGTGGCCTGCAGGTTGCGCCACGGCAGGGACTTCAGCTCGTTGAGCGGAATGATGTTCTGCGGCGTACCCAGGTCGTGGTACTTGCGCATCATGTCCGTGGCCGTGACCTGTTGGAAGAAGTCTTTGTACAGCTTGGCGTAGTTCGTGCCGGCGGGCAGATCGAAGTCCGCGTCACCCTCTACGGCAACGGCCTTGAGGTTCTTGTTGCCCATCACGGCGCCGGCGCCCAGCCGGCCAAAGTGGCGGTATGTATCCACGTTGATGCAGGCATAGCTGGAGAGCTTCTCGCCGGCCGGGCCGATGCGGATGATGGAGCGGTGGCCGCGGGAGTCGGAGCTGCGGGTCAGCGTGCGCAGCAGCTTGCCTGTGGAGAAGACGTCCTTGCCGCGCAGGTAGTGCACGTCCACGATGTTCATGGCGCGTGAGCCTACGTGCAGCACAGAGAGGGTGGACGCTCGGCCGGTGATCATCAGCGCGTGGTAGCCGGCAAAACGCAGGGCAAGGGCCATGCGGCCGCCGGCGTGGCTTTCGGCGTATTGCTCGTGATAGGGCGACTTGAAGGCGCAGACCACCTTGCTCATCAGCGGAAAGCTGCCGGTGAGCGGGCCGATGGCGAAGATCAGGGGCTGGTCTGGATGGTGCGCCGGCTCGGTCGGCAGGCCGTACTCCTCGTACAAGGCGGCGGCCAGGCCGGAGCCGCCCAGCACGTCCACCGGGCTGCCGAACTCCAGAACCTTTGACTTGCGCGCCGTGAGGTCCACATGCAGGACGCGGAAATGCTCTTTGGTCCACATGGCTACTTCTCCTCCATGTGGCCCATGGTGTAGCTCTCTGGCGCCAGGGCGGCTTCCCGTTCCGGTTCGTCAGCGAGCTCCAGGCAGCCCTGCGGGCAAAACGGCACGCAGCGGCCGCAATGAATGCACAGATACGGCAGACCCTCGCCCAGGTAGATGGCCTCCACCGGGCAGGCCTCGGCGCAGGCCCCGCACCTGATGCACAGGGAGTGCTTGACCTTCACGCCGCCGCCGTTGCGCTGGGTCAGGGCGTCGGTGGGGCAGGCCAGGGCGCATGGGGCCGGGTTGCAGGCCACGCAGAGCTTGGCCTCGAATCCGGTGGTCATGCCGCCGGACGAATGGATGCGGATTCCGGCCATGGACCAGGAGAACCGCTTGTGAACTTGCCGCGCGCAGGCCAGCGAGCAGGAATGGCATCCTATGCATCGCTCCATGCGGTTGGCGAGCAGTACTTTCATGGGGGTACGTCCTTACTTCGTGTAAATCTTTATTTCGTTGGTTGATGTGGACTTCTGGCCCGGCGTGGGCTGGCCCGAGGTAATGACGACGCGGTCGCCGGGGCGGAACTCGTCGCACGACTGGATGAACTCCTCCACGCGGTCCACGTGGTCGCGGCCGTTGCCCGGGAAGTACACGGGCCGGATGCCCCAGAAGTAGTTGAGGTACCGCGCCACCTGCTGCTCCGGCGTGACGGCGTAGACCATGTGCGCCGGCCGGCGGCTGGAGATGAGCCGCGCCGTGGAGCCCAGCTGCGAGTGCGAGGCGATGGCCCGTGCGCCGGAGTTCTGGGCGATGAGCGCCGCGGAGTAGGCCAGGTACTTGGCCGAGGACGACGCGTCCGCCGGGAAGTAGGGCTGCTTGAGCCGCTCCCGGAAGTACTGCTCCGCGTGCTTGGCCACCTCGTCGATGAACTTGACCGCGGCAACCGGGTGCTCGCCGGCCGCAGTTTCCTCGGAGAGCATCACGCAGTCGGCTCCGTCGAGTATGGCGTTGGCCACGTCCGTGGCTTCCGCCCGAGTGGGGATGGGGTTGCGGACCATGGAGAGCAGCATCTGCGTGGCCACAATGGAGGCCTTCTGGGCGTGGCGAGCGGCGCGGATGATGCGTTTCTGGATGATGGGCACCTCGCTCAGGGGGCACTCCAGGCCCAGGTCGCCACGGGCGACCATCACCGCATCGGCCAGCTTCAGGATGTCGTCCAGTGTGTCCACGGCGTTGCGGCGTTCCAGCTTGGCCACCAGAGGGACGGTCTTGCCGTGGGCCTTGAGCTCGCGCAGGGCGTCCTCGATATCCTCTGGCCCCTGCACGAAGCTGATGGCCAGAGCGTCCACTCCTGCGTCCACACCGGCCCTGAGGTCGACGCGATCCTTGTCCGTGAGCGCGGGCAGGCGGTGGCGCTTGCCGGGAAAGGCGATGCCTTTGCGCGAGGTGAGCGGTCCGCCGGCCAGGGCGCGCAGCTCATACAGCTTGTTGGTCTCAATGACGCGGGTGACTTCGTACTGCAGCAGGCCGTCGGACAAGGTGACCTGCATGCCGGGCTCCAGGTCCTCCAGCAGCTCGGGCACGTCCAGGGGGATGAACACGCCGTCGCCGGACTTTTCGCGCATCCCCGGCAGGCCGAGGAAAGAATGCTCGTCCTGGTGGATGGTCAGCGGGGAGTTTTCGATGGCTCCGATGCGGGTCTTGGGTCCGCACAGATCGCCCATGATGGTCAGCGGGTGGTCCATCTCCTGCTCCACCTCGCGGATATAGCGGATGACCGGGGCGAAGGAGGCGGCGTCACCATGGGAGAAGTTCAGCCGGAAAACTCGCACGCCATGGGTGGCCATGGCTTTGATGGTTTCCTTGTTATTGGACGCCGGTCCGATGGTTGCGACGATTTTCGTACGCATGTCGAGCAGCATGGCTGGGTTTCTCCTGTGCCTGGGTTCTATAAAGGGTTCGACAATTGCTCAAGATATCGGCTTTCGTTTCCCAAGTCCACACGGGCCGGGATATTATGGAAAATACGGCGAATTGAAGTCAGGGCAGGGATACACTGTATCGTGATGCGAAATATTCGACGCGGCTTGCATATTCTGTAAGAGGTGTCATAGTAAAAGATAATCCCGAATGGTGCCCATTGCCGGCCGCAACGCAAGGTTTGATACGCGAGTTGACCGGTATATGCCAAAAAACATGACACACGAGGTGCTCATTCATATGCCGGATTCCTGGCGGTCCACGCCGTTCCGCACACTCATATCCCTGGCGATGCTCGTTGCCCTGGCCGCCGGCCTCACCCTTGCACCGGCGTCATCCCTTGCCGCAGAAGACGGCGGGCTGGACACCGGGCAGCTCGCATCGCTCAAGAAGCACTGGGCCCAGGTTCGGTCCACCTTCAAGGGACCGTACACCATCAACTACTGTACCTGCACCAACGGCGAGCGCGCTCCGGTGGCGGACAAGGATCTCAACGTGCGCGCCGATCCCTGCGCGTTGGTCTACGGCGCGGGCGAGCTCTTCTGCTCGGCCTACCGCACCGACCTGGCCCAGGAGATGGGCGAGAAGTACGGCCTGTGGGTGGCCAACATCTTTGCCAACGAGGTCTACACCTGGGACGCGCAGCAGGACCACGACAAGATCGCCAAGGGGTTCATTCTCGAGCGCTACTACATGAACACCAACCCGGACAAGCCGCTCACCGTGTTCAAGTCCACGGGGGGCATCTCCGGCGCGGAGTTCGAGGCGCGCTACGCCCCGCAGTTCTTCGCCAGATACTACGCCATGCCGGGCTGGAAGGACTTCACCAACTACCTGGTGCAGTACGAGCTGCAACGGCGGTTCTTCCTGGGCGGCGACGAGAGCGCCATCCACCAGGTGCGCAACATCTCCTCGGCCATCCGCAACAGCTACGAGGACTTCAAGCCCCTGCGCGACCTCATCCACAATCAGATGTCGCCGGGCCTGGTGCCCGTAATCGAGGACTTTCAGCGCAGCCATCCCCAGGCAGGCCAGCAGCAGCGCTTCGAGCAGCTGAAGGACGCCCTGCGCAGGCTCACCTCCGTGGATGTGGGTTCCCTGGCCCGGTACGGCCAGGGCGTCGCCTCGCCCATGGTGCAGACCCTGCTCAAGCAGGCCCTGGCCGCGCCGGCCGGCATCTCCAGGGCCGGAGCGCTGGGCAAGCTCGTGGCCGCCTGCCGCAGCGCGGTGGCTCCGGGCAACATCGCGCCGGAGCAGGCCGTGCGCCTGGTGAACCTGGCGGTGGCCGCCAACGGCGTGCTCACGGCCGAGGCCCTGGCTATGACCCAGGAAAAATCCACGGGTAAATCCCGGCACACCGTGCGCGAGACTCTGGAGCTCATGGAGGCCTTGGCCGACGGCGGCTATGGCGCCGGGCTCATCTCTTCGCGGGAGCATGCTGAGGCCCAGCGCATCTTCGGCGAGCTGTTGGCGCGGGAGTCGCTGACAGTCGGTGATTTCTCCCGCGGGCTGGACCGCGCAGGGCGGCTCGTGGAGTGGGCGCAGTCGACCATCCGCGGCGAGTTCGGCGATGTGCTGGGCGCGTGGGTCGCCGTGTTCCCGGAGGTTGCGCGCTTTCCGGACGACGTCATCCGCTCCTCGCCCCTCTTTGTCTACGCCCGGCTGACCAACGCACTGACCGGCGACGTGCAGGAGGCCATGGGCATGAGCCACATGATTCTGGGCCAGCGCATGAGCGGCGGGGTGCGGCCCCTGAACCCGGGCCTGGCGTACGGGACATTCGAGTTCTTCAAGGAAGGGCGGGCTTACTCGCGCGACACTATCCTGGCGCTGGAGTCCACCAGCGAGAAGCTGGACCCGGTGGCCGGCATCATCACCCGCGACGAGGGCAACGCCGTGTCCCACGTGCAGCTTCTGGCCAGGGCGCTGGGCGTTCCCAACGCCGTGTTCCGTGGCGAGGCCTGGAACCGGCTCCACGGGCTGGACGGCTCCACCATGTTTTACGCCATCTCGCCCAAAGGCCGGGTGGTGCTCAAGCTGGAAGCGCAGATGGACAGCGAGGACCGGACCATCCTGGAGGAGTACCGCCGCAACGAAAAGCGCCGGGGGGAGGACGGGAGCGGCCGCCGGACATCCGTGCTGAGCATCGACGCGAACCGGCTGGACCTGTCCGTGGACGAGCCCTTGCCCCTGAGCGAGGTGCGGCGCAAGGACTCCGGCGTGTTCTGCGGTCCCAAGGCCGCGTTTCTCGGGGAACTGCGCCATTTTTTTCCGGATAATGTAGCCCGCGCCGTGGTGCTGCCGTTCGGGGTGTATGCCGAGAACTTTGGCAAGGCCGAGGTCACTGCGCCGCCGGACGCCGGCGTGCGGGTCCCTAAAAACATGCCGCTGAAGATTTACGTGCGCGGTGTCTACGATACGTACTTCGGCGAGATGCTGACCGATCCCAGCCTCTCGCAGGAAGATCTCGCCAACTGGATCAAGCCGCGGCTCGACGTGATCCGTCACTCCATAGAGTCCATCCGCCTGGACCCCGGCTTCGTGCGGGAGCTGCGCAAATCCCTGGAAAAGGCAGGGCTCATCGACGCCAGCGGCAACTCGCCCACCGGCATCTTCGTGCGCTCGGACACCAACGTGGAGGACCTGCCCAACTTCAACGGCGCGGGCCTCAACCTCACGCTCTTCAACATCCGCACCTTTGACGGCGTGCTGGAGGGCATCAAGAAGGTCTGGGCCTCGCCTTTCACCTTCCGCTCTTTTTCCTGGCGGCAGTCGGTCATCAGCAACCCGGAGCTGGTCTACCCCTCCCTGGTGCTGATGGAGGCCGTGCCCTCGCAGAAGTCCGGCGTGCTGGTCACGGCGGACGTGACCACCGGGGACCGGAACGCCATGACCGTGGCCACGGCCGAAGGCGTGGGCGGCACGGTGGACGGCTCCCCGGCAGAGACCCTGCTGGTGGAGGAGGGCGCGGTGCGGCTTCTCAGCCAGTTCAAGTCGCCGTACCGGCGGCTGCTCTCCAGGGATGGTGGTTCGTACATGGCCCCATCCACGGGTAACGAATGGGTGCTGAGCGGCAAGGAGCTCGTCGCGGTCACAAAAGCAGCCAGAACCATTGACGAAAAGTTTGAGCCGGCCACGTCCTCCGACGGCCGCCGGCTCCCCTGGGATATCGAGTTCGGATTCGTGGACGGCAAGCTGTCCTTGTTTCAGGCGCGTCCGTTCGTGGGCAACTCCGACATCAGGAACCTGCCCGCCCTGGCCGCCCTGGACGACGACCTCACCAAACGGGAGAACACGCCGTTTTCTCTTAAGGAGACTCTCTCATGGCAGTAAGAATGGTCTCGCAGATGCTATTTTATTCCGGCAAACCAGAACGAAAGAGACGCCTCGGTCGTCATGGCGTCAAATCCCTAGCACTACTCAGGCAGGCCGCCGTAACCCTCGCGCTTGTCACGGCGCTTCTCGGACTGGCCGCGCAGGCCTGGGCCGATGGCGTCTGGCAGCCCATCGGCAAGCCCGGCATCTGGTTCGTCTGGTACGCGCCGTCCTTCTATACGGGCTATGCGCCGCGCACCCAGCGGGCGGACAACGTGCACGTCCACCTGGGCCGGGGCAATCAGGTGCGCATCACCGTGGTCATGGACGATGAGCTCATCGACAACTACCCGCAGGACCTGATCACCCGCGAGGACATGATTGCCGAGCTTGTGCAGAAGGACATCATCCAGCTCTATATGAACAAGAGCTGGGAGCGGTTCCAGAAGAAGCTGGCCGACAACGGCGCACGGGAGCTGGCAAGCTCGAAGCAGTCCATGGACCCGGCCGAGTACCGCCGCAAGAGCCTGGAGCTGATGAGCACGCTGAACCCGGACCAAGTGTGGCATATCGAGCTCAACGCCGCCGGGCTGTGCTCCGGCTGGCTGGAGCGGCACAAGGGCGCGCAGCCGGCTGATATGGGCGACAAGCTTGCCCTGGTCAACGACATCATCCCCACCAGGCTGTGGCACACGGAGATGACGCCCGAGCTGGAGCAGGCGCTCTCGTCCGCATTGTCCGCGCAGAACGCCGACGGCGTGATGCCGTTGCTCACTGCCGCGGCAGGCAAGCTATACCCGGTGCAGGACGGCCGCATCGACGTCTGGGAGTACACCACCATCTATCCGGCCGGCACCCACGACAGCTACACCACCGTGGACGGCAACCGCATCCCCAACTACCCGGTCACCGGGGTCTGGCCGCTCGTTCCCCGCGACTACGGCAAAAACCAGAGCAAAAGCCAGCTCGGCATGGTGGACTACCTTTCCAAAAACCCGGGCTACGGCTTCATCACCATGCTGCCGTACCAGCACGCGGGCAGCTACTACTACAACGCCTTCCACAACGACGGCGTGCGCGTTCCCGTGGGCAAGAGCTTCATCCCGCCGGAGTGGAAGAACGTGAAGACGGAGCGCGAAGGCAAGCAGGCCGGGCAGTTCTGGGTCTGCAGCCGCGGCCCGGTCTCCCACGGCTGCACGAGGCTGCCGTCGGACCTCATGGGCGAGTTCCGCAACATCCTGCCCTCCGTGGCCAGCAAGGCCGAAGGGCTGCCGACCTTCCGGAACAACCCCGCGTACTTCGACGTCTACGATATCGACGGCGACGGCACGCCGGAGGTCATGGGCATCAAGTACTACATGGCCTACCGCTGCGCCGGTGACCGCGATCCGGTGGAGATTCGCGTGGAAAACACCCGCGAGGCGTACTACCCCTGGCTGTACGGCAAGGGCGTCTTCGAGTGGAACCAGGACGGCTCAATCAGCTTCCCCAAGGTCCGCGACGGCCATTTTGTGGGCAGAAAGGCCGTGGCCGGCAAGACGTACGAGAATCTGAAGCTCTTCGAGCCGGACTACCACGGCGGCGACAAGCTGCAGTTCTACCTGCTCAAGCCGGACAACTTTGAGAGCGCCGCCGGGTTTGAGTTCAACCGCGAGCTCAGGAATGTAGGCTGGGGTTACAATCCGGACAGGAAAAAGCTCTTTTTGCAATAATTGTTGACAGGCGGCGGTTAACGTCGCAAATGCCATCCAATCAAGACCCGTTCCGTATGAAAAATGACGGAGCGGGTCTTGCCAACCTCACAGCCTGACTTAAACTCAAAAACATCGCAGCCGTAAACCCGGCGTTCGCTCAGCCTTTCCTTGCGTTCGCCCTCCACTCCCCGGCGGCCGGCTACCGACCTGCCGCCACAGACGTATCACCGAGGTGTACTACATGACCCATTCCATCCGTTCCGGTCGGTCCGTGGCCATGCGCATCGCTTTGTATTCCCTGTCCGCGGCCGTGTTCCTTGTCGCCTTGTTCCAGCTGAACGACGGCATGACGGCGGAGCACTACGAAGCACTGAAGCAAGAAGCACAGCAAGTGGCGCAGAATGCCTGGGCGTATGACCAGGTCCGTCCCAAGGCCGGAGCGGCCGAGGTGGACATGCAGGCCGAGCCGGCCATGGTCGATCTCACCAGGCCGGGCCTGCTCAAGGTGGATTCGACTGTTTGGAAGGATACGAAGAGCAAAATTCCGGGCATCTTCTTCTACAGATTGGAGCCCATGTTCTACACCGGGTTCGCCCCGCGCATCCAGGACCCCAAGAGGGTCCACACCTTCCTGGGACGCGGCAACCAGCTCCGCGTCACGGCCGTGCTCTCCAATGAGGCCATCGAGGAGTACCTGCAGGACATCGCCCTGCGGTATCTGACCGTGCAGGAGCTGCTGGACGAGGGCAAGCTGGAGCTGACCCAGAACACGCAGTGGGAGCGGTTCAAGAAGATTATCAACGAAGAGGGCATCATGGCCCTGGCCGGCGGCGCCGACTACATGGACCCCGAGGCGTACCGCGCCATGGCCATCACCAAGATGGCCGCCCTCAACCCGGGCCGCGTTTTCCATATCAAGATGGACATGCGCGACCGGCTGCGCACCTGGGCCGAGAACGAGCTGCCCAAGGCCAAAAACGCCGATCCCGGCACCCAGCTCGTGGTGGTCAACGACATGCTGCCCACCCGCCTGGAGCTGACCAGCATGACTACGCCCATGCACGAGAAGCTGGTGGCCGCAGAGGCCGCCTGGGATGCGTACAAGCAGAGCCAGACCGACGCCGGCTTCGAGACCTTCTTCACCGCGGCCGCCGACCTTTTCCATGAGGCGGCGGGCGATGTCTACACCATCAACGACAAGGGCTACGTGGACCATTGGGAGTTCACGGCCATCTACCCCGTGGGCACGCTGAACCAGTACGCCAAATACGAGGGCAACCAGATTCCGCTGTATCCCTGCCCCGGTGTGCGGCAGGTGTGCTATCACCAACGCACCAAGATAGCGGACCATATTTCCGAAAAGGGCACCTACGGCTTCACGCCCTGGATTCCCTACATGCACGTGGGTTCCAAGCTGCACAACTCCTTCCACTCCCTGTGGTTCCGCATCGATGCGCGCTCCTACTCCGAGATTCCGGACTCCTGGCGCCATATCGAGACCGGTGCCCGCGAAGGCAAGCCGTACCCCTATCTCTGGCTGGTCAGCCGCGGCCCCATGTCCCACGGTTGCACCCATGTGAACGCCGGCTTCCTCAACGAGCTGCGGCAGATCTTCCCCTCCACCGAGGAAAATCTCCGCCAGGTCATCACCTTCCGTAACAAGTACCAGGACTACGACATCTTCGACATCGACGGCGACGGGCAGCCCGAGGTCATGGGCGTGGCCTACTTCCACGCCTACGCCCTGAAGGGCAAGCAGCCGGCCAAGCGCCGCGCCCCTGCCGAGCGCAAGGCTTTCTACGAGTGGCTGTACGGCAGCGGCTACCACTACGACGCCCAGGACCGTGTGGTCTTTGACGAGGCTGCCGGCTCCCGCTTCGTGGGCACCAAGGCCGAGGAAGGACGCGTCTACCACAACATCCCCTTGTACGAGGCGGAGTACTTCGGCGAGTCCATCCAGTTCTACCGCACCAAGCCCATCGACTTCATCCGCGAGCTGCGCCGCGTGGCCGTGAACTACGACCTGAACGAGGCGGCCCTGGGCCTGACCAAGCCGGTTGAGCCGCTGGTTCTGCGCGCCCAGGCCTGCTCCGTGTCTCCCGTGTCCAAGCCCCGGACTTCGATCGAGTAGCGGGAGCAAGGCGACACGATCATGATGCACAGGCGGCCTTCGTTTGCGGGGGCCGCCTTTTTTCATGACGATTGCCGGGAATTTCTGCTAGGATGTAGGCACTCTTGTCTCTTGTCAGGGGGTAACTCGATGCGGCATGCCCGGGACCCGCACGCCGCGCGCGCTCGAACGGTCCTAGCTCCTGCTCATTTGTGAGAGGTCCATGGTTTTTCTCAAGCAATGCATGCTCTACGCCGAGAAGGCGAAGCCGTTTCTGTGCAGGCCCATGGTGCGGTCGTGCTTTCTCTTTGCCGACTTCTTCCTCATCATCACCACGCTCTACCTGCTCAAGCCCACCAGCCGCTCCTTTTTTCTGGAGAACCTGGGCGCGAGCATGCTGCCGTATGTGTGGATCGGCACCGCCCTGACCATGGGCACCTTTATCGGCTACTACAACCGGCTTATCGTGCGGCACTCCCGGCTGAACGTGGTCCTCGGCTCCTGCCTCTTCTTCGCCGTGCTGCTCATCTGCTTCAGCACGACCCTGGCCGGCGCGGTGGGCATCCACTCCCTCAAGGTGGCCTCGGCCGCGGCGTACTACATCTTTGTGGACATCGTGGGCGTCATCCTGGTGGAGCAGTTCTGGTCTTTGTCCAACGCCGTGCATACCGAGGAGGAGGGCAGGCACTACTACGGTTTCATCGGCACGGGCGGTCTGGTGGGCGGCGTCACCGGCGGCGGCATCTCGGCATTGCTGCTCAAGCGGGCGCATCTGGACAGCGCGGACATCCTGCTGGTGGCGGCCGGCTTTCTCATGCTCATCTTCACGCTCACGCTCTTTCTGGGCTGGGTGGGGGTGTATGACGAGGTGAAGAGCAAGGACGGCGCCCGCGGCAAGGAGGCGGGCCGCGGCTGGCGCGCGCTCTTCAAGAACCGCTACATCGGGCTCATTGCGCTGCTGCTGCTCCTGGCGCAGCTTGCCTCGCCTCTGGTGGACTACCAGTTCCTCTCCATCGTGGAGAAGGCGTACACCAACCTGGACCAGCGCACGGCCTTTCTCTCCATGTTCTTCAGCGTGATGGGGGGTGTGGCCATCGCCATCAACCTGGCCGTGACGCCGCTGGTGCACCGCTATCTGGGGGTCATCGCCGGGCTGCTGGTGCAGCCGCTGCTGATGGGCGTTGCTTCCTTCGCCTTCTTCCTCCAGCCGGTGGCGCTGATGGGCGCCATCTCCAAGGTCTCGGACCGCGGGCTGAACTACTCCATCAACCGCGCCTCCAAGGAGATTCTCTACGTGCCGGTGGACCCGGTGCTCATGTACCAGGCCAAGGCGTGGATCGACATGTTCGGCTACCGGCTCTTCAAGGTACTGGGCTCCATGGTCATTTTGCTCTTTACCCAGTGGCTGCCGTACAAGGTGCCGCTGCCGAACTTGAGCTTCCTGATCATGGGCATCTGCGGCATCTGGATCGCAGTGATCTGGGCCATCCGGCCGGAGTACTACGCCCTGGTGAACTCCAGGCATCCCAAATGAGATAGGAGCTCAGGCTGCTGATAAAGGCCCGATAGCTGCGTTCCTGCGAAAAATTCAAACCCTCGCGTATGTCGGAATACGCGTCGTTCTTGAATTTTTTTTGCGCCTTGCTCTCAAGCCTTTCTCAACAGCCTGCCGGGTTGCGCGTTGTAATCCATTGGGAGGTGCTGATAAAGGCCCGATAGCTGCGTTCCTGCGGAAAATTCAAGCCCTCGTGTATGTCGGAATACGCGTCGTCCTTGAATTTTTTTGCGCCTCGCTCGCAAGCCTTTCGCAACAGCCTGCCGGACAGCGCCTAGTAATCTACCGGACCGTTGTGTGCGGAGAAGGGGCGGGGCGCTATCCGAAGTACCAGTAGTAGAGGGCCTGCAACAGGCCGATGAGCGCGCCCAGCACGCCGCCCAGGTATTCGATGAACCGGAACTCGCGCTTCATGATCGATTCGAGCAGGGCCTCCAGCTCTTCGATGGAGAACTCCTCCACCTTCTGGCGGACCATCTCGCCCACGTCGAGCTGGTCTTCCAGCTCCTCGGCCGCGATGTCCAGCACCTTGGGGATGAAGCGCATAAGCTGCTCTGAGATGAGATCGCGGATCTTGCCCTTGACCTGGTCGTTGAGGAACATGGCCGCCATGGGGATGGCCGCCGGCAGCCGCTCGCTGATGAGCTTGTCCACGTAGGCGTCGCCCACCTGGTGGAAGCGCTTTTGGAACGAGGGGTCGCGGATCAGCTCGGTGATGTCCTCGTGGGAGATGAGCTCGGCCTCCACCATCTCGCCCAGGTTGGCGGCCAGGGCCTTCTGCCGCTTGGGAAAGACGCCCTGCACGGTGAAGCCGAGGATGCGCACCGGCTTGCGCGGGCGGAAGAGCATCTTGACCGCGAGGTGGTTGGTGAGCCATCCAATAAGGCCACAGACCAACGGGGATACGAGAAAGATCGTCCAGGACATGTCTGATTCTATGGGTGGTCGAAGGTTCACGGGGGCGGCGCAGCTTTCCCGCGTGCGGCGGGTGGACTATGCCACCGAAAGATCATATTTTATCCAAAGTTTCCAACAAGGAGCCCATGCGAATGAAATACATAATTTTTGAAGATCAATCCGGCCACGCCGTACCTATCATTTTTCCCGACAAGATCGGCCACGCCGAGATGCGCGAGCAGGTGCCCTACGGCAGGGTGCTGTCCTGCGGGTACGTGGAGCTTGCGGGGAGCGGCTTCCACTGCCACGGCGAGTGCCACGAGCTGGAGGCGCAGTCCGCGGAGGGCGACGCCGAGATGCTCGCCGCTGCGTTCGGCCGGGAGGAGTAAACGACGTGCTTTCCGACGAATCCCTCGAATCCCTGAAACAGAAGCTCCACGAATGCCACGACTGGCCGTGCCGGTATATGTTCAAATTCATCGTGCCGCAAGGGCAGAGCAACCAGCTCTGCGCGGTTCTCGACATGACGCCCTGCATCGAGCGCGCCTCGCGCACCGGCAAGTATGTGAGCATCACCATCGAGGAGCACATGTCCTCGCCCGACGAGGTTGTGATGATCTACCAGAAGGCGTCCACCGTGCCGGGAGTGCTCGCATTGTGAGCAGCCAGGCGGCCCGCGGACCAGGGCGGGGGTAGGGCATGGCCATTGATTCGGCACTGTCCGGGCGGCCGTTGCGCGGCCTTGTAGTTGCAGCGCCGCGTTCCGGCTCGGGCAAAACGCTTTTCACCTTGGGGCTGCTTGCGGCCCTGGCCCGCCGCGGCCACACGGTGCAGGCCTTCAAGGCCGGACCGGACTTCATCGATCCCGGCCACCACGCCGCCATAACCGGACGTCCCAGCCACAACCTGGACGGCTGGATACTGGGCCGCAACGCCAGCCGGGCCATCTTCTCCAGCGCCGTGCGCCAGGAGATCGACGGCCGCACGCCCGACTTCGTACTCGTGGAAGGCGTCATGGGCCTGTTCGACGGCGCCTCCGGACGCGAGGAGACAGGCTCCACGGCCGAGCTGGCCAAGTGGCTGGGGCTGCCCGTGCTGCTGACAATGGACGTACGCTCCATGGCGCGCACGGCGGCCGCCCTGGCGTACGGCCTTGCCGCCTTTGATCCCGACCTGCCCATGGCCGGCGTGGCGCTCAACCGCGTCAGCTCCGCCAACCACCGCATCCTGCTCGAAGAAGCGTTTGAGGGGCTGGACAAACCGCGCCTTCTGGGCTGCCTGATAAACGACCCGGAGCTGGAGGTCCCGGCCCGGCACCTCGGCTTGGTCACGGCTCATGACAGACCCCTGGACGAAGAGTTCACCACGCGCCTGGCGGACTGGGTGGAGTCCTCGCTGGACCTGGATGCGCTGCTGGAATCGCTGCCGTCGCTGTCTACTTTTCTGGACGATGCGGAGGCTGCGGACGAGGAGGGCGAAACGGTCTCTGTCGAATCGGAACAGAGCTCCGGAGATGCGGATGAATCGTCCAATAATCTGGACATCACGCCCACCGGTGGAGCCGTGCGTATCGCCGTGGCGCGCGATGCCGCGTTCTGCTTTTACTATGAGGAAAATCTTCGCCTGCTGGCCCGGTCTGGCGCGGAGATCGTCTTTTTTTCGCCCCTTACCGACGCCGCCTTGCCGGACGGCGCGGCCGGGCTCTACCTGGGCGGGGGCTACCCCGAGCTCCACGCCGAGACCCTGTCGCACAACGTGCGCCTGCGCGAGATGATCCGCAAGCGCGCGGCAAAGGGCATGCCCGTGTACGCCGAGTGCGGCGGCTACATGTACCTGATGCGCTCGCTCACGGACACCGAGGGCCGGCGGCAGCTCATGGCCGGCGTCTTCCCCTGGGCCTCGCGTATGGATACGCGCCGCCGCGGCCTGGGCTACCGCGAGGTGACCACCACGGAGGACACCATCCTGGGTCCTGCCGGAACGGTTGTGCGCGGCCACGAGTTCCATTACTCACACGTGGCCGAGGCTCCGGACGAGACAACGCTGCTGGACGCCGGGGTACAACCGGTCTACCTTGTCACCGACCGCAAGGGCGAACCCGTATCCGTCACCGGATACCGGGCCGGGGACGTGCTTGCCTCCTACGTGCACCTGCACTTCGGGAGTAACCCGCAGGCAGCCGAAGCCTTTGTGACGAAATGCCGCATTCATTGGAACGAGAACAATGCCAGATGATACAATATTGCAGGACCTCCGCACGCCGGAGGCTATCGAGTCCGGCTCCATGGCCATCATTGACGCCGAGGTGCCGGAGCCGCGCCCTTTTGCCGGCAACGAGTGGGTCGTTGTCCGGCGCATGATCCACGCCACGGCCGATTTCGAGCTGCTCGACCTCGTGCGCTTCCACCCGCAGGCTGTGGCCGCGGCGCTCGCCGCTTTGAGCCAGGGCGGGTTGGTGCTCACAGACACGGAGATGGCCCGCGCCGGGCTGCCGCTCAGGCGGTTCGACCCCTTGGGCTGCCGGGTGGAGTGCCTGATGAACGATCCGGACGTGCAGCGCCGCGCCAGGGAGCAGGGCTCCACCCGCGCGACCGTGGCCGTGGACGTGGCCGCGGAGCGTTTCGACAGCCTCAGGAACGCCATCCTCCTGGTGGGCAACGCGCCCACCGCGCTCCTGCGCATCCTGGAGCGCTGCCGCGAGGGCTCCATCGCCCCGGCCCTGGTGCTGGGTATGCCCGTGGGCTTTGTCAACGCGGCGGAGTCCAAGGCGCTGCTTGTGGAGCAGTCGCCTGCGCCGTACATCACCATCACCGGCCGCAAAGGCGGCTCGGCCCTGGCTGCGGCGGCGCTCAATGCGCTAGCCCAGATCGCGCTCGACACACGGGCGGCCGGTTCCGGCAAGGAGTAGCCCGTGGAGTTAGCCAAGCATTGGGAACCCGCTCAGGTGCGGCATGCTCTACGCGTCGGCGTAGCCGCCGTCCTGACCTATGTGATCGCCGAGGTGACCCAGATGGAGGAGGGCTACTGGGCCGTGATCTCCGCGATCATCGTCATGCACGCCACCATGGGCCGCTCCCTGAACGCCGGATGGTCGCGCATCATCGGCACGGGAATCGGCGCCTCCCTGAGCGCCATTGCCGTGTCCATACTCGGGCAGACGCCGCTCTCCCTGGGCCTTGCCATTTTTCTCACGCTGCTGGTCTGCGGCTACCTGACCTACCTGCACGAGGCGTTTCGCATGGCCTGCATCACCGCGGGCATCGTCATCCTTGTGGGAGCCGACCAGCACCATGTGGCCCACACGGCCTTTGTCCGTTTTGTTGAGATATCCATGGGCGTGTCCGTGGCCATGGTCGTGTCCATGTTCTTTCTGCCGTCGCGAGCCACAGCCGGCCTGATATCCGGCATCGCCAGCAACCTGCGGACCGAGGCGCAGCTCTACACGGCCCTGATTACCGGCTGCCTGGAAGGCGTTTACGACAACAACCGCGTCGGCGAGCTCAAGACCCGCATCCATACCAAGCAGAGCGCCAACGCCACATTGCTGAACGAGGCGCGCAAGGAGCCCACCGGGCTTTCGCGGCGCCGCCTGGTGGTGGCCGCGCTGGTGGACTGGGATCTCAGGGTTTTCGAAAACCTTTTGTCTTTGGACCATGCCGCGCGCCAGCTTGCCACCGAGGAGCTGCACAAGCGCCTGCGGAAACCGCTGCTCGCGCTGGCTCACGCCACGGAAGAAGCGCTCCGGTCCATGGGTGCGTACGTGGCCGAGGAAGGACCCAGGCCGCGCCACAGCGGTCCGGAGGCGGACGCTATCCGCTCGGCCCTGCACGAGGTGGAGCACGCCCTGGTGGAGCTGCGGCGGCGCAAGGAGTCCTTCTCCTTCGGCCTTTCCGAAGTCTCGCACTTCTTCTCCCTGGTCTTTGCCATGCGGGAGACCGCCTCGGAGTGCCTGCGCGGATTCGAGCTCCTGGCCAGGCTGGAGCAGTCCGACAGCAAGCGGCGCAAACAGGCTGTGGAGAGCGCATGATGCGCGGCGACAAACCGTTGCGCACCGGATTCACCACCGGCACGGCGGCATCCGCTGCGGCCAAGGCCGCGACCCTGGCGCTTCTGGGAGCAGGTGCGTCCGAGTCCGTCGTGGTCACGCTGCCGTCCTCCTGGAACGAAGCCGACGCGCCCCACCAACTCGTGATTCCGATCAGCGAATGCACGGTGCTGGACGGCCATGTCCGCGCCGGCGTGATCAAGGATGCCGGGGACGATCCGGACGCCACCGACGGCGCGCTCATCGTGGCCGAGGTCATGCCGGTAAAGGAAACAGGCGAACCGGCCGATCCTTCCCCACAGATCATCATCGAGGGCGGCGTTGGCGTGGGCCGCGTCACCCTGCCGGGCCTGCCCGTTCCTCCGGGGCGAGCGGCCATCAACCCGGAGCCCATGCGGCAGATAGAACTCGCCGTGCGCGAGGCCGTGGACATGGCCGGGGCTCGGGACATCGGCGCACTCAAGGTGGTGGTTTCCGTGCCCGAGGGCAAGCGCCTGGCCAAGAAGACCATGAACCCGGCGCTGGGCATCCTCGGCGGCATCTCCATCCTGGGGACGCGCGGCACGGTCAAGCCGTTCAGTCACGAGGCGTACCTCGCCACGGTGCGCCAGGCCCTGGATGTGGCCAAGGCCACCGGCGTGCGCCAGGTGGTTCTGGCCACGGGCGGCCGCAGCGAACGGTTTGCGCGAGGGCTCTGGCCCGATCTGCCGCCTACCGCCTTTCTCCAGGCCGGCGACCTGTTCGCCGCCGGGTGCGAGGAGGCCGGAAAACGAGGTTTCGACAAGGCCCATTGGGCCGTGTTCTTCGGCAAGCTGGTCAAGATGGCCCAGGGGCTGGCCTCCACCCACGCCAGGGAAGGGCAGCTCGATCTTCCGGGCCTGGTGGACAGGGCCTGTGCGGCCGGTCTGGCCGGGGAGTTTGTGGCAAAGGCGCGCGAGTCCGCCACGGCTCGGGGCGTGCTGCGGGCTATCTCCGAGTGCGACGGCAGCGGTGCCATTGGCCGGCGTCTGGTCGAGGATCTGGCGCACGACGCCCTGGCGCATGCCTGCCGGTTCGCCGGCGGCACAATGCCGGTGGGGCTGGCTGTCTTTGATGAGAGCGGGCGCATCGTCTGTCTGGTGGAATCTGACGCAACGTCGTAAGGAAAACTCTATGGCTTTGTACGTGGTTGGACTCGGTATGGACCCGGGCACGCTGCCCGAGGAGCACGAAGAGCGGATCTATCTGGCGCAGGTGCTGGTGGGCGGCGAGCGGCAGCTCGCGTGGTACGACGACCACCCGGCCGAGAAGATCGTGGTCAAGGCGCCTGTCGACCCCATTCTGGACACCATCGCCGAACGGCTGAAGGAGGGCAAAGAGGTTGTGGTCGTCGCCTCGGGCGACCCCCTCTACTTCGGCATCGCCGACACGCTCGTCCGGCGTTTCGGCCAGGGCGAGGTGGATATCCTTCCCAACATCTCCAGCCTGCAGGCCGCGGCGGCGCGCATCAAGATTCCGTGGCAGGAGGTCGTCTCCGTCTCCCTGCACGGCCGCGAGAACATGGGCGAGCTCCTTTCCATGCTCATGCTGCACGACCGCGTGGCCGTGCTCACCGACCGGCGCAACATCCCCTCGGCCATCGCCCAGACGCTGCTGGAACGAGCCGTGGACGAGGATGCCCCGCACAAGCAGCCCTTTATGCTCTGGGTGTTCGAGGACATGGAGAGCGACAGGGAGCGCGTGACCCGCTACACTCTGGATGAAGCGGCGCAGACGAGCTTTTCCCGGTTGAACATGGTGCTCGTGGAGCGGACCATGCCCCCGCCGGACGAGCTGCGCATCGGCATTCCGGACGAGGAGTTCAGCTGCGAGAGCCGCGTTATCACCAAGTGGCCGGTGCGCGCCGTTGGCCTGGCCGGGCTGGGACCTGTGCCGGGCGATGTGATCTGGGACCTGGGCGCGGGGTGCGGCGCCGTGTCCATCGAGGCTGCGGCGATCATCCGCCGTGGCAGGATCGTCGCCGTGGAGCGACGGGGCGGACGGGTGGCCGACATCCGCCGCAACGTGGCGCGCTTCGGCGCGCTCATCGTGGAGCCCGTGCACGGCACCGTGCCGGAATGCCTGGACGAGCTGCCCGATCCGGACAAGATATTCATCGGCGGCGGGCTCTCCACTACCTCGGAGATGCTGGAGCACTCCGCGGCGCGCCTTTCGCCCGGAGGCCGCCTGGTCATCCACTGCGTGCTGCTGGACACCCTGGCCCTGACCAAGGCGTTCCTCAAGCAGAACAACTGGCCGCACGAGGTCACGCTGATCCACCCGAGCCAGTCGCGGGAGCTTGCCGGCGACATGCATTTCAAGGCCTACAACCCCGTGTTCATCATCAGCGCAAACAAGCCGGAGTAGGGCCGTGGCCGATCCGCATCCCAGACCGGCCGTCTCCTTTGTGGGCGCAGGCCCCGGCGATCCGGAGCTTGTCACCCTCAAGGCCGCCAGGCGCATCGCCGAGGCCGACCTGGTGCTCTATGCCGGCTCCCTGGTGCCGCGCGAGACCCTGCAGGGAACCAAGGCAGGCGCACGCATCGCCGATTCCGCGTCCATGACTCTGGAAGAGACCCACGCGATGATCATGGAGACCGTGCGAAACGGCGGCGTGGTGGCCCGCGTGCACACGGGCGATCCATCGCTCTATGGCGCCGTGCGCGAGCAGGCCGCGCTGCTGGATGCGGAAAACGTGTCCTATGAGATTGTTCCGGGCGTGACAGCAGCCTTTGCCGCGGCGGCCGCCGCCAAGGTGGGGCTCACCGAGCCGGAGCGGACCCAGACCGTCATCATATCCCGGCTGGCCGGCCGCACCCCGGTGCCGGAGCGCGAACGACTCGCGGCCCTGGCGGCGCATGGCTGCACCATTGCCGTGTATCTGAGTGGCGAGAAGCCCGAAGAGCTGCAGGAAGCCCTGCACGCCGCCGGCCTGGATGACGACACGCCCATCGTGGTGGCACACAAGGTGGGGCAACCCGAGGAGTCCATCCACCACGTCCGCCTGGGCGAGGTGGCAGAGCTGGTGCGCGGTCGCAGCCTTACCCGGCAGACCGTCTACCTGGTCCTGCCCTGGCAGACCGGCAATGCCGAGGCGGCGCGCTCCCGGCTGTACGCCCCGGAGTTCGGCCACGGCTGCCGTCCGGCAGACGACGACTGATTCGTCTCCCGTATTCCTTCCTCTCCCGGCGCGGTCGCTCAGCCTCGCCGCGTTCTCCATCCTGTGGTATACGGATGCAATCCGGCCCGGACCGCCGTGCCTTTGCGCGCTGGCCGTGCCGGCCGTCCCACAGCAATACATCCGCAAGGAGAGCGACCATGCAGCAGATCGACGTCAAAACCGGCTCGCGCGAAGAGCTGGTGGACATTACGGACAAGGTGCAGCGCATCGTGGCGGAGTCCGGCCTGGAGGAGGGCGCGCTGCTCCTGTTCTGCGCCCACACCACCGCCGCCCTCACCGTGAACGAGAACGCCGACCCCAGCGTGATGCGCGACATCGTGGTCAACATGGCCACGCTCGTGCCGCACTCCGGCGACTACCGCCACGCCGAGGGCAACTCCGACGCGCATATCAAGTCCAGCCTCTTCGGCCCCTCCCTGCTGCTCGTCGTCAGCCGCGGCCAAGTCGTGCTCGGCACCTGGCAGGGCGTCTACTTCTGCGAGTTCGACGGCCCCCGCTCCCGCAAGGTCTGGGCCCAGCTCCTGCCCGCTGCGTAGTGTCGATATAGTCCGAGGGCTTTGCCCTCGGGCTCCCACCAGGGAGCGGTGCTCCCCTGGCAGGGGCGCGGGGGACAGAGTCCCCCGTTGCCGGCTGCAAACAAAATATAGCTTATTACTCTTCCTTGAGCGGGCGGTTCATGAGGTCGCGCACGGCGCTGTCCGGGTCTTTATCCTCGTAGAGGATGCGGTAGACCATGTCGGTGATGGGCAGGTCCACGTCGAGCTTGTCGGCGAGGAGGTGGACGGCCTCGGTGGTTTTCACGCCTTCGGCCACCATTTTCATTTCAGCGAGGATGTCGGTGAGCTTCTGGCCGTCGCCGAGCATGAGGCCCACGC
Source organism: Oceanidesulfovibrio marinus (assembly GCF_013085545.1). Lineage (NCBI taxonomy): Bacteria > Pseudomonadati > Thermodesulfobacteriota > Desulfovibrionia > Desulfovibrionales > Desulfovibrionaceae > Oceanidesulfovibrio > Oceanidesulfovibrio marinus. The sequence continues at coordinate 2,324,981 of NZ_CP039543.1, read as the reverse complement.
GGCGGTTGCGGGAGAGCTCGCCCGTGCAGGTGAGCACGAGATCGCCCAGGCCGGCCAGACCCATGAAGGTATTGGCCTTGGCGCCCATGGCCTTGCCCAGGCGGCTCATCTCGGCCAGGCCGCGGGTGATGAGCGCGGCGCGGGCGTTGGTGCCGTAGTGCAGGCCGTCGGAGATGCCGGCGGCGATGGCGATGATGTTCTTCACGGCGCCGCCCAGCTCCACGCCACGGACGTCGGTGTTGGTATACACGCGGAAGTATGGGGTATTCAGCGTTTCCTGCAGCTCCTTGGCCAGCTTCTTGTCGGCGCAGCCCAGGGCCACGGCCGTAGGCAGCTCCTTGCAGACCTCCAGGGCAAAGGATGGGCCCGAGAGCATGGCGAAGGAGGACTTGAGGCCGCCGAGCTCTTCGGAGACGACCTCGCTCATGGTCTTGAGGCGTTCCACCTCGATGCCCTTGCTGGCGCAGAGGATTATGGGCTTGTGTGGCAGGAGGTAGCGCAGGTCGCGCAGCACGGAGCGGACGAACTGGCTGGGCACGGCGACGAGGAAGATGGACGCGCCGTCCAGAACCTGTTCGATCTCCAGGGAGGCGACGAGGTTTTCCGACAGTGTGATGCCCGGCAGGTACCAAGTGTTCTCGCGCTTGGAGCGGAACTGGGCGAGCAAGGTCTGCTCCCGAACCAAGATGGAGACGGGAAGGCCTTTTTTGGCCAGCATGTTGCCCAGGCTTGTTCCCCAACTGCCGCCGCCGATGACCGCTATCTTCATGAATCCTCCAGTGGTTCGTGATATCGAGACGCAAGGCCCGTGGCATGGACGAGCGCCGCGCCGTAGCATCTGGTAAGGTACCGCCTCCCGGCATATGGAGGCAAGAGGAGAGAGCAGGGAACTTGCCAGTTGCCGCTCGGTCCTGGTAGTCCGTATTGCTTTCTGTAAGATGAGAGGGCGGCCATTCGCCCATGGAGCATACCATGAGAGAGTTCAGCGAGAAGGAACGCGCGATACTGCGCGAGGTTCAGGGCGTGCTGCCGGACGACCCGGCGCCGTTCGCACGCATTGCCGAGAAGGTGGGCGCCACCGAGGACGAGGTGCTGCAGCTTCTGCAGGAGTGTGTGGAGTCGGGCGTCATCCGCCGGTTCGGCGCATCGCTCAAGCACCAGAAAGCGGGCTTCGGCGCCAACGTGATGGTGGCGTGGCGCGTTGAGGACGACGCCGTGCGCGACGCGGCCGGCACGCATATGGCCAAGAGCCGGCACGTCTCCCACGCCTACTACCGCAAGCCTCCGGCATCGGGCGAGGCGGCCGAGCGCTGGCCGTACTCGCTGTACACCATGGTGCACGGCAAATCCCGCGAGGAGTGCCTGGCCACGGTGGAGGAACTGTCCAGGGATACCGGCATCGAGGATTACGCGCTCCTGTTCAGTCAGAAGGAGCTCAAGAAATCCTCCATGACTTATTTCTAGAAGCGTTCTTGCCACGGCGTGCGCTGTCCGGGCTCCGGCCGAGGAATCAGGCCGTGGGGCCGCCGCGCGCGGACAGGTTGGCGGGAACGCTTCCCATTATGCACATCTGCAGCCATTTCAGGAGAGGACATTTATCATGGAGACATCGCGAGCACTGTTCGAGCGTGCGTCCCAACGCATCCCCGGCGGCGTGAACAGCCCGGTGCGCGCCTGCCTCGGCGTGTCGGCGGAGCCTGTGTTCATCGAGAAGGGCTATGGTTCGCACATTACCGACGTGGAAGGCAAAGAGTACATCGATTTTGTCATGAGCTGGGGCCCGCTGCTGCTGGGCCACTGCCACCCGCAGGTTCTGGACGCCGCGCGCGAGGCGCTGGACAAGGGGTCGAGCTTCGGCGCGCCCTGTCCGGGCGAGGTGCTGCTGGCCGAGAAGGTCTGCGAGGCGCTGCCTTCCGTTGACATGGTGCGCATGGTCAACTCCGGCACCGAGGCCACCATGAGCGCCCTGCGCCTGGCGCGCGGCTACACCGGTCGCACCAAGGTGGTGAAGTTCGAGGGCTGCTACCACGGCCACGCCGACGCCTTCCTGGCCGCGGCCGGCTCCGGCCTGGCCACGCTTTCCATTCCGGGCACGCCCGGCGTGCCGGCGGCCACGGTGCAGGATACGCTGCTCGCCCCGTACAACGACCTGGAGGCCGTGCGCTGCCTGTTCGAGAAGTGCGCGGACGACATCGCCGCGATCATCGTGGAGCCCATGGCCGGCAACATGGGCCTGGTGCCCCCGGCCGAAGGATTCCTCCAGGGCCTGCGCGACATCTGCGACGCCTACGGCGCGGTGCTCATTTTTGACGAGGTCATCACCGGCTTCCGCCTGTCCTATGCCGGCGCCCAGGGGCGCTTCGGCATCACCCCGGACCTCACCACCATGGGCAAGATCATTGGCGGCGGGTTCCCGGTGGGCGCCTACGGCGGCAAGCGCGAGATCATGGAGCGCATCGCACCCTGCGGCGACGTGTACCAGGCAGGCACGCTTTCCGGAAACCCGGTGGCCATGGCTACGGGCCTGGCGACTCTCAACGTGCTGGAGCAGGCCGACTACGCCGGTTTGGAGGCGCGGACCAAGGCCTTTGCAACGGAGCTTGCCGCCATTCTGAAGGGCAAGGGCGCCCCGGTCACGCTGAACACCATGGCCTCCATGTACACCCTGTTCTTCACGGACGGCCCGGTGACGGACTTCGAATCGGCCAAAAAGGCGGACAGCGAGATGTACGCCAGCTATTACCGCCAGATGCGCGACGCCGGCGTCTACCTGGCGCCATCCGGCTTCGAGTGCACCATGGTTTCCTTTGCGCATACGGAGCAGGACTTCGAGCAGGCGCTGGAAGCGGCCGGAAAGGTCGAGTTCTAGCTGGCCATGGAGAAGTTTCTGAACCAGAAGACGTCGGGCACCAGCGGGAAGTCCGAACGCGCGCGGCTGGCGGTCTGGGCGCTCACCCCGGACGGCGCGGCGCTTGGCCGGCGGATAGCGGACAGCCTGGGCGGTGTGCTCCACGTAAGCAGCAGCGTCGCCGAACGCGACGGCGCAGTGGCTGACAACGCCCAGGTCTTTGAAAGCCTGGGCGAGGCCCTGGCGCAGGAGTTCCGCGCCAGCGACGGCCACGTGCTCATCTGCGCGGCCGGCATTGCCGTGCGCCTGCTGGCGCCATTGCTGGTAGATAAACAACACGATCCGGCCGTGGTGGTCTGCGATCAGGCAGGCCGCCACGCCGTCAGCCTTGTCTCCGGCCATCTGGGCGGGGCCAACGCCCTGGCGCGCGAGGTGGCCGGCGTCACCGGCGGCGAAGCCGTTATCACTACCGCCACGGATACCGCCGGTCTGCCGGCCGTGGATGTGCTCGCGGCAGCGGCCGGTCTGGCCATCACGGACATCGCCGGTGTCCGCGCCGTGAGCGCCGCGCTGTTGACCGGCTCCAGGCCGCAGCTCTATGACCCGGAGAACCGCCTCGGACTGGATGCGGACCACGGGGATTTCTTCGAGCGGGTGGACTCTCCGGAAGGGCTCGCGGCTCCGGCCGTGGCCGTGGACTGGCGCATCCAGCCGACGTACGCGGCAGAGGGCGTGCTCCATCTTGCGCCGCCGGTGGTCTGCGTGGGCGTGGGCTGCAGGCGGGGAACCATGGCCCAGACCCTGGACGCGGCCCTGCAGCGATTCCTTACCGACAACGCGATTGCGCCCGGCGCGGTCCGCGGTCTGGCTTCCATAGACGCCAAGGCCGACGAGGCCGGCATCATCGAGACCGCCCGCCGCCGGGACCTTTCGTTCACCACGTATCCGGCGCGCGAGCTGAACAGGATGACGGTGCCCAATCCATCAAAATGCGTGTGCAGGCACATGGGCGTTGAAAGCGTCTGCGAGGCCGCGGCGAAGCTGCTGGCCAACGAGGGGCAGCTGATGGCGCACAAGACTGTCTGGAACGGCGTGACGCTGGCCGCGGCGGTGCTGAAGTGACGCCGCTGTGGGTTGTGTCCACCGGGCCGGGCGACCCCTGCCTGCTGCCGCCCATGGCCGTGGATGCGCTGGAGCGGTCCGAGGTGATTGCCGGCTACGGCCGCTACCTGGATCTGCTGCCGGCCGGGCTGCTGGAGGGCAAGGACATTCTCCAGACTGGCATGACCGGCGAGGTAGCGCGTTGCAGTGCGGCGCTGGAGACAGCCTATGCCGGCCGGCCCACGGCCGTTGTCAGCGGCGGCGACGCCGGCATCTACGGCATGGCGGGCCTTGTGTATGAGCTGGCCTACGACAAGGGCTACGCCGACCGCGTCGAAATCACGGTGGTACCGGGCGTCTCTGCGCTGAGCGCGGCGGCCGCGCTTCTGGGCGCGCCGTTGATGCACGACTTTGCGGCCGTGTCGCTGAGCGACCGGCTGACGCCGTGGGATGTGATCGAACGCCGGGTTGCACATGCGGCGCAGGGCGACTTCGTGCTGGTGCTCTACAACCCGCGCTCCAAGGGCCGGCAGTGGCAGCTTGGCCGGGTGCTGGAGCTGCTGCGGCAGTGGAAGCCCGCGGAGACGCCGGTAGGCGTGGTGCGGCAGGCCTATCGAGCCGGGCAGGAGGTGCGTGTGGAGACCCTGGGAACGCTCGATCCGGATACGGTCGATATGCTGACGGTGCTGGTGATCGGTTCGGAAAGCACACGCGTTCTGGGTAAACATCTAGTCACACCACGTGGTTATATGAAGAAGTACGGCCTGGACAGCCAGGAGGACTCTTGAGGCCCGGCAGGGGTGCCATGTCCGCTGAATTTCAAAATGCCTTGCATACTTACGATTTTTGTGTTTCCATATCAGGTGTTGTAGATTAGACAAAACCATAATGTTTGGGACGCAATTGCATCGCGAGTGCATTGAAGAACGTTGTATGAGTCCGTCACGCAACAGGCCATGCGAGATGCGCGTATGAACGGACGATATCGCGCCAGTGAGTCGCCAACTCCCTGCATTGCCGGATGCGCCGTAACCCGGTTCGCAGACGGCGGCGATGCGATTCTTTCCTTCCTGCTTTCCGACCACACAAATCACGAACGGAAGGTGACGTATGTCCAAGGTTCCTGAACTGGACCTGCAAGACGAAGTTCTCGAGCTGACCGATGTCGTAGAGAACCCGTCAGCCGGCAATTCCGGGGATGATGCATTCGATATGGGCTCCTCCGATCTCGACATGAGCTTTGAGCAGGAGCTGGAAGATCTGTTTTCCGGGTCGGATGTGGACGACGAGTCCGCCACCCAGGCCCCGCCCCGTGCAGGGGCCTCCGCCCGGGACAACGCGCCGTCCGTGGATCTGGAGCTCGAAGGCGACGCCCTCGACCTCAGCGGATTCGAGCTGGAAACAGAAGGCGAAGACGACATCCTCGACCTGGGCGCGCCTCTGGCCGCCACAGCCGATCTGGACATCTCCGAAGACCATGACCTTGCCGCCACCACGGTGCTCAGCTCCCGCGACAGGGACCTCGACGATCTGGACGACCTGGGAGACTTCGCCATCGGGGATCAGGAAGAAGACGATGACCTGGCCGCCACAACAGTCATGACCGGCCAGAACGAGGGCGTCGCCGACGTGGGCGGTTTCGAGCTGGAGGCCGAGGACGAGCTGACCCTGGACCTGGGCGAGGACGACGATAATGAGGACCAGGCCGACGCCTTTGTGGCCGACGAGGACTTCGACATATCCGGTCTGGACGATCTGCTCGGCGCTGACGAGGGCGCGGCCGACGACATCGGCCCCATGTCTTCCACGGCGGACATCGAAGCGGCAGAGCTCGGCCTGGACGAGATGGAGTTCGAGAGCACGGCTGTCCAGGGCATGGCCGAACCAGAGCCCGAGGCAGCCCGGCCGGCGGATGATGATCTCGATGTGCTTGGCCTGGAAGAGCTGATTTCGGATCTGGAGCTGCCGGAAGAGGGCGGCGCCGAGGCCGAGTTCAATATGAGCGATTTCGCGGTCGAGGACGAGACCGCGCTGGATCTGGAAGACATCACCGAGCCCGCTCCCGGCGGCGAGGGCGACGATCTCATCGACCTGGGCCTGGAGGACATTATAGAAGCCGGCGAGCCTGCGCCTGCCCTGGCCAACGACGAGGCCGTGGATTTCGGGGAGGATCTGGTGGACCTTTCCGATACCTTTGACGAGTCCCTGGGCGGTCTTGGGGAGCTCGGCGACGTCATGGGCCTGGGCGAGACCGGCGAGCAGCTTCCTGCCGCCGATGCCGGCGGGGAGTGGGACATCGAGGTGCCGGAGGCGGAAGAGGCCGCCGGTACTCCCGAGGAAGAGCCGGGCTTCGAGCTGGAGGCTCCCGAGGTGGAGCTGGAGTTCGAGGAAGAGGCTCCGGCTGCAGAGTTCACCCTGGAGGAGACCCCTGCCGAGGGCGGCGAGCTGAGCCTTGAGGAAGAGACCGAGCTCGGCGAGTTCGCGCTGGAAGAACCCCCTGCCGACGAGTTTACCCTGGAAGAGGAGATCGAGGCCGGCGAGTTCCTGCTGGAAGAGGAAGCACCTGCAGCCGAGGAGGATTTCGGCTTCGAGGCGGAGCTGCCGGAAGAGGCGGCGGTGGCGGCCGAGGAGTTTGCATTCGAGGAGCCTGCTTCGGAGCAAGCTGTTGCCGAAGAGGCGGCCATCGAGGAAGAGGTGGCGGCCGCTCCCGAACCCGCGCCCGAACCTGTGGCACAACCAGCCTTCGACCAGGAAGCAGCCGAGCAGCTTATCGCCACGCTGGAGGCCATGGAGTCGCGCATCAACGCCCTGGAAGACGTCGCTGCCGAGCGGGAAGGGCTCATGGAGCGCATCTCCACACTGGAGGGCGAGCTCGACCGCATTTCGCAATCCGCCGGAACACTGGAGCATTCCCTGCGCGACGCCATGAAACGGCTGGACGAGAACCTTGGCGAGAACGGCGCCGTGGTTGCGCTGGTGACGCAGCAGCTCGACGCGTTCCGGGAAAGCCTCGGCGAGATGCAGCCGAGCCGGGACGAGGAGCTGGCAAACCGCGTGGCAGGACTGGAAGCCTCGCTGGAGCAGGCCCGTGCGGCCAATGCCGAGCGGCTGGATACGCTGGAGCAGAAAGCGGGGCAGCTTGACGCGCTGGAACAGAAAGTGGCGCGGCTGGACGAGCTGGATGCGCTTTCCGAGAAAATTTCCCAGGCCCCCACGCAGGATGCCGTAGAGAGCGCCGCGACGCAGAAGGCGCAGTCCACCGTGGACGAGGCGCTGCAAGGCGCCGTGGCCGACGACGGCTCCATTGCCGCGAAGATTGCGGAGAAGATCGAACAGGCAGTGGGCACCCTGAAGAGCGAGCTCTCCGGCGAGATGGAAGCCATCCGCAAGACAGCGGAGGAGACCGCGGCGGCGCAACCTGCCGAGGACGCGCTGGCCGAGACCACCCGCACGACCCTGCGCGAGGAGCTGGACAAGGAGCTTGCCGAGAACGGTTCCATTGCCGCAGCTCTGACTGCGAAGATCGAACAGGCAGTGGGCACCCTGAAGAGCGAGCTTTCCGGCGAGATGGATGCCATCCGCAAGACAGCGGAAGAGACCGCGGCGGCGCAACCTGCCGAGGACGCGCTGGCCGACTCCACCCGCACGACCCTGCGCGAGGAGCTGGACAAGGAGCTTGCCGAGAACGGTTCCATTGCCGCAGCGCTGACTGCGAAGATCGAACAGGCCGTGAGCAATCTGAAGAGCGAGCTTTCCGGAGAGATGGATGCCATCCGCAAGACGGCGGAAGAGACCGCGGCGGCGCAGCCTGCCGAGGACGCGCTGGCCGAATCCACCCGCACGACCCTGCGCGAAGAGCTGGACAAGGAGCTTGCCGAGAACGGTTCCATTGCCGCAGCTCTGACTGCGAAGATCGAGCAGGCTGTGAGCAATCTGAAGAGCGAGCTCTCCGGCGAGATGGAAGCCATCCGCAAGACGGCGGAAGAGACCGCGGCGGCGCAGCCTGCCGAGGGCGCGCTGGCCGAATCCACCCGCACGACCCTGCGCGAAGAGCTGGACAAGGAGCTTGCCGAGAACGGTTCCATTGCCGCAGCGCTGACTGCGAAGATCGAGCAGGCTGTGAGCAATCTGAAGAGCGAGCTCTCCGACGAGATGGAGAGCATCCGCAAGACGGCGGAAGAGACCGCGGCGGCGCAGCCCAAGGAAAGCGGCGTGAGCGAAGAAGCTGTACGCACCGCCCTGCAGGACGAGCTGGGCAAGGCGCTGGCTTCCGGCGGGGCCATTGCGTCCCGCATCGAGGAGCGCATCGGCTCCATGGAGGAGTCGGCGCGGCTGGACAACATGGCGCTGGAGTCCCGCCTGAGCCAGGTCATCGAGCGGTTCGGCGATCCGGATACCGTGCCCGATCCGGTCATCAACGCCATCAGCAGCGGCATCGTGGAGGCCATGGACGAAGGCGGTCCGTTCCACAGCCGGCTGGAAGAGCGGCTGGGCGAGATATCCAAGGAGCGTCAGCACGAGCTGGAGTCGCTGGCGGACAAGCTGGACGAGGCGTTGCGCAGGTTCCGCGAGGAAGGCGTCTCCCGCAGCGACATGGCGGCCGTGGTGGACGAGCGCATGGCCCCGGCCATGGAGAAGGCCCTGGGCACGCTCCAGGCATCGATCGATCAGCGCGTGGGAGCGGCCGCGACTGCGGAGCACGAACGACTCGACGCGCATCTGGAAGAGCTGGCCGCCAAGGCCAGGCCCACAGCCAAGGAGCTGCGCACCGCCGCTTCCGAGATACTGGAAGAGAAGCTGCCTGGGTTCCGCGAGTCTGTCGCGGCCGACGTGGAGCAGCGTCTGGGTCAGATGCCCATTGGCGAGGATGCGAGCCAGGCCATTGCCGACGCCGTGGAGTCCAGAATGCGCGATTCGCTCTCCGAGGACTCCGACATCTACGAGAACCTGGTGGGCAACCTGACCGGGCAGCTGGAACGCGTGATCCGCGAAGGTGTGGAGCAGCTGGAGCGCAAGACAGTGAGCCACGAGGACTGGAACGTGATGGCTGCACGGCTGCGCCAGGAGATGACCGCGACCATAGAAAAGGAAGCGGCCAAGTCGGCCGCGCGGATCATCCGCGAGGAGATCAGCAACCTGCTGGCGGAGGAGTAGCCGCAGTCAGCAGCTTGAAACTCATGACAATTTCTGAGGGCCGCGTTATGCGGCCCTTCTTCGTTGCAGGGGCAATTCACGCTCTCGACTGCACGGGCGGACAGTGATAACGAACCAGAAAAAAGAAGGGGCCTCTCGGGTTTTTTCTTTTTTCCCGTCCGGCGAGCTCTCTGACGCGGTCGAGGCCATTTCCCCCCGGACGGGTTTTTTGTATGCGCGGCAAGGTGCGCCAGACGATTTGAAACCAGCGAAACCGCGGCCGGACAGCACCGGTGCGCGGCGCGGAGGCATACGACGTGGACAAGGAGAAGGCGCAAGCACTCCAGGTGACCAAGGAGATTGTGGTCAAGTTCATCGAGGTGGGCCGGGTATCGCCCCAAAACTTTCAGGAGTTCTTCCCCGCCATCTACGAGAAGGTGCGGGAAACACTGCGCGACGACGCAGGCGGTCCGGTCCAAGGGGAGGAACGTGACTGAGGAGTCGCTGCAGGAAGCAGAACGCAAGGAATCACACGCCGGGCGGGTGCGCTCCATGTTTGGCCGCATCTCGCGCTGGTACGACTTTCTCAATCATTTTCTCAGTCTGGGGCTGGACATCCACTGGCGCAAGGTGCTGGTGCGCGAGGCCGAGCCGCCCGGGGGCCGGGGCCACATCGTGGACCTTGCCGCCGGCACGCTGGACGTGACGGTGATGCTGGCAAAGCGCTACCAGGCCACGCGCATCACGGCTGTGGATTTCTCCAAGCCCATGCTGGACCAGGGCGCCTCGAAGATTTCCAAGCGCGGGCTGGAGAAGCGCGTTTCCCGTGTGGTGGCGGACGGCAGGCGGCTGCCCCTGGCCGACGGCTCGGCCCAGTGCATGACCGTGGCCTTCGGCATTCGCAACATCGTTCCCAGGCAGGACGCCTACGCCGAGGTGCTGCGCGTGCTGGAGCCGGGCGGCCAGTTCCTCATCCTGGAGTTCGGCAGCGGCAAGAAGCGCATCCTCCGCGGCATCTACAACCTGTACCTGAACTATCTGCTGCCGCTGGCCGGGCGCATCGTTTCCGGGGACAAGGCGGCTTACCAATACTTGGCCGACACCATACGCGCCTTTCCGGATGAGCGGGCCCTGGCGCGCGAGCTGCTGGACGCCGGGTTCGAGACGGTCTACTGCCTGCCGCTCAGCTGGGGCATCGTGAACCTGCACATCGCAGAGACGCCGCGGCGCGCGGAAGGCTAGGCGCGAACGACAAGAAGCACGGCCAGGCCGATGATCATGGCCATGAGCCCCATGCCGCGCAGAAAGGACGGCGGCCGTTCGGCAAGCATGGCAAGGATCTTCGGCATGCGTTCCGCAAACAGGAAGTAGGGCAGTCCCTCGATGACGAACGCCAGGCCAAGGGCCGTGATGAAGGTTTTCCAATTGAAGTCCATCCCGCATGCATAGCCGGGATACGAACCATATGTAAAGAAGTACACACAAGGGCTCTGATATGATTGTAGATTTTGAATCATTACAGAACAGGGAGCGCGCTGTCGCCGTGGTGGGCCTGGGGTATGTGGGCCTGCCGCTGGCCGTGGCCATGGCCCCCCACTTCAAGGTCATCGGCTTCGACATCAACGACAGCCGCATTACCGAGTTGAAGGGCGGGCACGACCACACCCGTGAGGTGGACGATGCGCGGCTCCAGGGCGCGGACATCGACTTCACCAGCGATCCCAAACGCCTGGCCGAGGCTGGCGTCATCATCGTGGCCGTGCCCACGCCCATAGACACCTCGCGCAACCCGGATCTCACGCCGGTGCGCTCCGCGTCCATCACCGTGGGCAAGCACATGGCCAAGGGCTCGGTCGTGGCGTACGAGTCCACGGTCTACCCCGGTCTGACCGAGGAAATCTGCGTGCCCTTGCTGGAGCGGGAGTCCGGCTTGAGCTGCGGCCCGGACTTCACCGTGGGCTACTCACCGGAGCGCATCAACCCCGGCGACAAAGTCCACACCCTGGAGACCATCGTGAAGGTGGTGGCCGGGCAGGACGAAGCCACGGGCGCACTGTTGGAAAAGCTCTACGGCACCGTGGTCAAGGCCGGCACCCACCGCGCCTCCACCATCAAGGTGGCCGAGGCCGCCAAAGTCATCGAGAACACGCAACGCGACCTGAACATCGCCCTGATGAACGAGCTTTCGCTGATCTTCGACCGCATGGACATCGACACGCGCGAGGTTCTGGAGGCGGCCGGCACCAAGTGGAACTTCCTCCCGTTCTCACCGGGTCTGGTGGGCGGCCACTGCATCGGCGTGGACCCGTACTACCTGACCTTCAAGGCGCAGATGCTGGACTACCACCCCGAGGTCATCCTCGCGGGCCGGCGCATCAACGATGACATGGGCCGGCACGTGGCCCAGACCTGCATCAAGATGATGGTGCGCAATGGCGGCTGCACGTGTGCCAGCCGGGTCGGCGTGCTGGGCCTTACCTTCAAGGAGAACGTGCCGGACCTGCGCAACACCCGCGTCACCGATGTGATCAGGGAGATCGAGGAGTACAACTGCCAGGTTCTGGTGCACGATCCGCTCGCGGTTCCAGAGGAAGCGCGGGAGGAGTACGGCCTGGATCTGGTGGGCATGGAGGCCATGACCGACCTGGACGCCGTGATCGTGGCCGTGTCGCACCAGGAGTTCGCCGCGCTCACGCCGGACAAGGTGCGCGCCATGTTCCGCAACCCGGACGCCGCCGTGGTGGTGGATGTCCGCGGCTTCCTGGACAAGGAAACCTTCGAGTCCGCGGGGCTCGCCTACTGGCGCCTGTAGTCGCATGGCCTTGCTGATCGCATCCGCCACAGCCATGGAGCTGGAGGCTGCATTGAGCCTGTGCGAGGGCGCTGCCGGCGCGCTCCCTGGGCCGGGTACGATCGAACGCAGGACGATTCTGGGCCAGGAGACAGCGCTGCTGGTGACCGGCGTGGGGCCCGTGAACGCGGCCCTGGCAGCCGGCGCGGCCCTGGCCTCTGGTACGATAGCCGGCGTGGTTCTGGTAGGTGTGGCCGGTACGTTCGATACGTCGCGTGCTCCCATCGGCAGCCTTGCCCTGGCCGACAGCGAGATATTCCCGGAGTACGGTCTGCGCACGCCGGAAGGTGTGGACCCGCGGGGCCTCAAGTTTCCGCAGCACGCCGGCAAAGGCGTCGAGGTCTGGGACACGGTGGCGCTCGACCCGGAAGGCGACGCAGCGAGGATAGGCGCGGAGCTCCCGCAGTGCACGGCCGGGCCGTCGGTCACCGTGGCCGGGGTCACTGCCTGCAGTCAGACACGCGAGCGCATCGTGGCGCAATATGCGCCGCTGACCGAGAACATGGAAGGCTTTCCCTGGGCGCTGGCCGCCATGCGCGCGGCCGTCCCGTTCATCGAACTGCGCGGCGTGTCCAACGAGGTCGGGAGCCGTACCGGTTGGAATCTGCAGGCCGCGCTGGAAACCCTGGCAGCCGCGGTGCCACGCCTCATCAGGCCCGGACGGACGCTTGCTAAAGGGACGTAAAAGCAGCTATCAACCCACCCATGCACGCCCTTATCGCCTATATGGGGAATGAGCTCCCCACCATCAACGAGCATCTGGACAGCTGTGTCCGGCGGCTCGATCCCTTTGTCCAGCCTATCGCGCGCCACGTGTTGAATGCCGGCGGCAAACGTCTGCGCCCCTTGCTCACGCTTATCTCGTTCCGCGCATTCGGCGGACAGGGCGATCCCTACCCCATGGCCTCGTCCCTGGAGCTGTTGCACTCGGCCACGCTGCTGCACGACGACATCCTGGACCGCGCGGACCTGCGGCGGGGGCGTCCTTCCGCGCATCTCGTGTACGGCAGACACGCCGCCATCCTGGGCGGCGACGCGCTACTCGCACTGGGCAACAAGATCGTTGCCGAGTACGGAGACGCGCGGCTGACCAACGCCATTTCCGAGGCGATCATGGCCACGGCCACGGGCGAGATCCGCGAGATCGCCCAGGTGGGCAACATGAGCCTGACCAACGCGGAGTATCTGGAGATCGTTACCGGCAAGACCGCCTATCTTATCGAGGCGGCCACGCGCTGCGGCGCATTGCTGGCCGGGGCGGACAATGCCGGTGTAGAGCAGGCCGCACAGTTCGGCCTTAATCTCGGCATCGCCTTCCAGCTGGTGGACGACGTGCTGGACTACGCCTCCAGCGAGGAGGAGGCCGGCAAGACCGTGGCCGCCGATTTGCGCGAGGGCAAGGCCACGCTGCCGCTCATTCTGTACCTGGAGTCGGCTGCTCCGGAGGAGCGGAACGAGCTGCAGGAGCTGGTCCGGCGCATCGGGATTACTGACATGGGCAACACGGGCGCCGGCACGCAGAGCGACGACGTGCAGAACAACAAGGGCCGGGCCATGTCCCAGCAGGATCTGGATTTGGTCATAGCCGCCGTGCAGCGTGTACGGGAAACCGGCGCCGTGGAGCGCGGCCGGGAGATAGCCGCCGGCTACGCCGAAGCGGCGCGGGCAAGCCTGCAGGGGCTGCCGCCTTCCCCGGAGACGGAACTCCTGGGTGAGGCGCTGGAGTACGTGGTACGCCGCAACAAATAAGTATCTGGAGACAAGCTTTCATGCTGCAACGTATAGAAGTCGCCATGCGGCCCGACCGTGTGGACCCCATGGGCCATAAGACCGTCAGGCGAATCAAGGAATTTTTGGGGCTGACCGTGGAGGACGCACGCGTCGCCACAGTATTCACCGTGGAAGGGCTGGAGCCCGCCGAGATCGACGAACTCATCGCCGGTTCCGCGCTGCACGACCCGGTGCTGCACGTGGCATCGCTCGAACCCGTGGCCAGCGATTTTGACTGGTGCCTGGAGGTGGGCTTCAAGCCGGGTGTGACGGACAACGAGGGCCGCACGGCCAAGGAGACCATCGCCCTGGCCCTGGACCTTACCCAGGATCGCAAGAAGAGCCTCAGCGTCTATACGTCCAAGCAGTATGCCGTCCGCGGCACATTGACCCGCGAGCAGGCGGAGTCCATCGCCTCCGGCCTTCTGGCCAACGAGCTCATCCAGCGCACGGCCGTGAAGTCGGCCGGGGAGTGGGCAAAGGAGCCCGGCTTCCAGGCCCAGGCGGCCCGAGTCTCCGGCAAGGCGGACGACACCGTGGTCACGGCGGCCATCTCGTCCATGAGCGACGACGAGCTCATGGCCTTCAGCAAGGAGCATGTCCTGGCGCTGTCCCTCAAGGAGATGCGCGCCATCCGCGACCATTACGCCAAGTCCGAGGTCCAGAAGGACCGCACCGCGGCCGGCCTGGGCTCCGAGCCCACGGACGCGGAAATGGAGTGCCTGGCCCAGACGTGGTCCGAGCACTGCAAGCACAAGATTTTTACCGCGGCCATCGACTACGAGGACGTTGAGAGCGGCCAGCGCGAGCAGGTCAACAGCCTGTTCAAGTCGTACATCATGGACTCCACCCGCGTTATCCGCGAGCGCCTGGGCGACAAGGACTTCTGCCTCTCGGTGTTCAAGGACAACGCCGGCGTCTTCCGCTTCACCGAGGATCACAGCCTGTGCATCAAGGTGGAGACGCACAACAGCCCCTCGGCCCTGGACCCGTACGGCGGCGCGCTCACCGGCATTGTGGGTGTGAACCGCGACCCCATGGGCACGGGCATCGGCGCGAATCTCGTCTGCAACACGGACGTGTTTTGCTTTGCCTCGCCGTTCCACGATGGCGAGCTGCCCCCGCGCCTGCTGCATCCCCGGCGCGTGTTGGAAGGCGTGCGCGAAGGCGTGGAGCACGGCGGCAACAAGTCCGGCATCCCCACCATCAACGGCTCTCTTGTTTTCGACGAACGCTACCTGGGCAAGCCCCTGGTCTACTGCGGCACCGTGGGCATGATGCCCATGACCATTGCCGGCAAGCCCAGCCACGAGAAGGCGGCCAAGCCCGGCGACGCCGTGGTCATGGTGGGCGGCCGTATCGGCAAGGACGGCATCCACGGAGCCACGTTCTCCTCCGAGGAGCTCACCGAGGAGTCTCCGGCCACGGCCGTGCAGATCGGCGACCCCATCACCCAGCGCAAGATGTACGATTTGCTGATGCGGGCGCGCGACGCCGGCATGTACAGCGCCATCACCGACAACGGTGCCGGCGGCCTGTCCTCCTCCGTGGGCGAGATGGCCGAGGACCCGGGCGGCGCAACGCTCGACCTGGCCAAGGCCCCGCTCAAGTATGACGGTCTCCAGCCCTGGGAGATTCTGCTCTCCGAGGCGCAGGAGCGCATGACCCTGGCCGTGCCCCAGGACAAACTGGACGCCTTTATGGCCCTGGCCGAGGAGATGGACGTGGAGGCCACGGTGCTGGGCGAGTTCACCGACTCCGGCTACTTCCACATCACCTACGGCGGCAAGCCTGTGGCCTATTTGTCCATGGAGTTCCTGCACGAGGGCGTGCCGCAGATGGAGCTTTCCGCCCGCTGGCAGAAGCCGGCGGTGCAGGACGCCGGCCTTGAATCGCTGAAAACGGTGGGCGACCAGGCTCTGATGCTGCGGCGCATGCTCGGCCGCCTGGATATTTGCAGCAAGGAGTACATCGTCCGCCAGTACGACCACGAGGTGAAGGGCGGCAGCGTGGTCAAGCCCATGACCGGCGTGGAGGCGGACGGCCCTTCGGACGCCGGCGTGATGCGTCCGCTGCTGGACCGCCAGGAAGCGCTGGTGCTGGCTCACGGCATCTGCCCGCGCTACTCGGACCTGGACACCTACTGGATGATGGCCGGCGCCATTGACGAGGCCGTGCGCAACGCCGTGGCCACGGGCGCGACCATCGACCACATGGTGGGCGTAGACAACTTCTGCTGGTGCGACCCGGTGCAGTCCGAGAAGACGCCGGACGGCGAGTACAAGCTGGCGCAGCTGGTGCGCGCCAACCGCGCCCTGGCGCATTTCTGCATGGCCTACGGCGTGCCCTGCGTCTCGGGCAAAGACTCCATGAAGAACGACTACATGGGCGGCGGCCGCAAGATTTCCATCCCGCCCACGGTCCTTTTCACCGTGGCAGGCGTTATTCCGGATTCTTCCAAAGCGCTGACGTCCGACTTCAAGCGCCCTGGCGACGCCATCTACCTGCTGGGAACCACCCGGCCGGAGCTGGGCATGAGCGAGCTGGCCGAGGAGCTGGGCCTGAGCTTCGACTCCGTGCCCCAGGTTGCGGCAGTGGAGGCGCGGGAGCGCTACCGCTCGGTGTTCCAGGCCGCACAGGCCGGGCTTATCAGCGGCTGCCACGATCTTTCTGACGGCGGTCTGGGCGTGGCCCTGGCCGAGATGGCAATTGCCGGACGGCTGGGTGCCACCATCGATCTCGATATGGTGCCGCGCGCGGGCATCGACGCTGGCATGCCGGCTGCCGCGCTGCTGTACTCCGAAAGCCACAGCCGTCTGCTGGTGACGGTGCGGCCGGACGATGCGCCGGCCTTTGAGAAGATCTTTGCCGGACAGGCCATGGCGCGCATCGGCGAGGTAACGGGCGAGGGGGCGCTCGTGATCTCCCAGGCCGGCGCCAAGGTGCTCGAACAGCCCGTGGCGGAGCTGACCCGGGCCTGGAAAGAAACCCTCAACTGGTAATTGGGAGAACGTACCACGGTTCACGAATAAGCCAACAGCCAGATAGCCCAGACAGGGAGCGCGTGCATGCTCAGCCTCAAAAAGTCGCTCGGCGCCAAGGTTCTGCTTCTCGTCTGTCTCGTGTCGCTCGCCGCGTTCGGCGGGTTGTTCTTCGCCAACTCCTATTGGCAGCGCACCTCGAATCTCGAGATCATCCGCCGGGGGGCGGAGAAGACCGCTTCGCTCATTTTCGAGGCTATCAGTGAGCCCATGTCCGTCGGCAACAATGCCGCAACCACCAAACAGTTCGAGCGGATTCACAAGAAGTTCGCCGATGTCCGCGCCTATCTGACGGACTTCAACGGCAACATTACCTACTCCACAGAGGACAAGACGCTGCGCAAGGACGTGAACGCAGTGGTCGAGTCCGACGCCCTGAACGCCATCCTGAAGGAATCGCTGCAGGACTCGGACGAGGTGTACACGCACGGGCGGGTCATGCCGCTGGGCGATACCCCGTACTTCCTGGAGGTCAGCAGAATCCGCAACGAGAAGGCCTGCCACCACTGCCATGGCCCTAACAGGAAGAGCCTGGGCGCCATGGTGGTGATGCAGGACATCTCCCCGGCCATGGCCGCCATGCACGGCCAGCAGATCAAGAGCGGGGCCATCTCCCTTGCCGGCCTCGCCGCCCTTGTGGTGCTTCTCTACTTCCTGCTGCGCATCGGCGTCATGGATCGCGTGCGCGGCCTCATGACCACGGCCGGCCGGGTGGAGAAGGGTGATCTGGACATCAGCTTCGACTCCCGCGGCTCGGATGAGCTCGCCCAGCTCGGCCATCATCTCGAATCCATGGTCGTCGCCATCAAGGACCAGCTGGAGTACAACAAAGGCGTACTCCAGGGCATCATCGTGCCGCTCTACGTGGCGGACGGCAATGGCGTCATCACCTTCTGCAACAAGCCGCTGGCCAACATTCTGGGCACCGGTTCGTGCGAACAGTTCGAAGGCCGCAAGGCCGGTGAGTACTTCCGCGATCCCGAAGGCGGCGACGTGACCGAGCAGTCACTCACCGAGTGCGGCGTGCGCTCGGGCTTCATCCGCTTCAAGAAGGACGACGGCACGGTTACGCCCCTGCGCTACGAGCTTTCCCCGCTGTGCGACGCCGAAGGCCGCGTAACCGGCGCCATCGGCGTGATGATGGATTTGACCCAGGAGGAGGCGGACAAGGAGAAGATCCGCCAGCACGGCGAGAATCTCCAGCAGGTGGCCGAGCAGGTCATGGACGTGGCGCACAGCTTGGCCGACGCGGCGCGAGAGCTCTCCATGCAGATGGACGAGCTGACCGGGAGCGTGGACAGCACGGCCCGGCAGACCGACGACCTGGCCGCTTCCATGGAGCAGATGAACGCCACGGTGTTCCATGTGGCCAACAACGCCGGCGAGGTGGCCAGCGCCTCGGAGCAGGCGCGCGACGTGGCCCATCAGGGCGGCAAGGAGGTGGAGTCCACTCTGCAGACCACCCGCGAGGTGGCCCAGCGGGCGGAGCGGCTTGCCGGCGCCCTGGCCACGCTGGACACCCGGGCCGAGAACATCGGCGCCGTTGTCGCCGTGATCAACGAGATCGCCGACCAGACCAACCTGCTGGCGCTGAACGCGGCCATCGAGGCGGCGCGGGCCGGCGAGGCCGGCAAGGGCTTTGCCGTGGTCGCGGACGAGGTGCGCAAGCTGGCAGAGCGGACCATGCAGGCCACCAAGGAGGTGGAGGGCGTGGTCGTGGAGATTCAGCAGGGCACCCGCGACGCGGTGCAGGAAATGGGCGCGACCAAGGATATGGTGGAGGAGAGCTCCACCCGCGCGGAGAATGCCGGGAATGTTCTGGAAAAGATCCTGGAGCAGGCCGGCTCCATCGCGGAAAAGGTCCAGTCCATCGCAGGGGCCTCGCAGCAGCAGTCCTCGGCCAGCGAGAGCATCAATGAGAGCGTCTCGCGCATCAACAACCTGTCGCAGGAAGGAGCGCGGCGCATCGAAGAAGCCAACGACGCCATCACCCGGGTCTCGGAGATGGCCGGCAACCTGGCCAGCCTGGTGGAGCTCTTCCGGGAGGACCGGCGCTCACACAGCCGTCTGGACGTATCCGGCGCGGGCATCACCCACACCGTGGGCGTGCGCGTGGACGGCAGCACCGTGGAGATGAAGCTGATCAACATATCGGCTGGTGGCGCGCGGCTGGAGGCAACCCAAAGTACGCGAACGCTGATGGACCAGGAGGCGGTCGCCTTCCTGCCGCGTATGCCCAAGGGGTCGGGCGTGCCGGAAACGGTTCCCGCGCAAGTGCGCTGGGCCGGCGGCCGGCTTGTGGGCATCCAGTTCAACACGCCGTGGAGTCTGGGGCCGAGTGAATTGGAACGGCTGGTGCACTCCCTCAAGAGGCGTTAAATTCATGTGCAATTTTTCCCAAGATGTGATTGAACTGCCCCAACAAAGGGTGTACCCTGAATATTCGAGCCTGCGGGCATATGCTCGCGTTGCGCCTTTGGACGGTGCGCCGGCGTGCGGTTTGGAGAGCCGCTGCCGTGGGGCTCGCGCTTAACGTACAACGAAACGAGCAAAACGCCTTTCAGAACAAGGAGACACACCGTATGGACAAGTATATCTGCAATATCTGCGGCTATGAATACGATCCCGAAGCCGGAGATCCGGACAACGGCGTGAAGCCTGGCACCCCCTTCGAGGACATCCCGGACGACTGGGTTTGCCCTGTGTGCGGCGCTCCCAAAGACGAGTTCTCGAAAGCCTCCTAGCAAGCTGTTGAATATCTCCCGCTGGCTGATGGTGCGGCGAAAAGTTCAGAGCCTCACGCATGAGCACCCTATGGCCTTGAACTTTTTCTTGCGCCTTGCCAGCGTGACTTTTGAACAGTCTGCTGGAAAGAGGGCTTTTCAATAGTCTTCCAGACTCATACGTAAGGATGAAGCAAATGCGTGCATTGAAGTTACGTGACGATATTTACTGGGTTGGCGCTGTCGACTGGGCCTCCAGGGATTTCCACGGCTACTCCCGTTCTCCCTGGGGAACCACCTACAACGCCTACCTGGTCAAGGATGAGAAGGTAACGCTCTTCGACACGGTGAAGCGCGAGTTCGCCGGCTCCCTGATGTGCTCCATGAGCCATGTGCTCGATTCCCTGGAGCAGGTTGACTACATCGTAGTGAACCACCTGGAGCCCGACCACGCCGGCAGCCTCGACGAGCTGGTGGCCGCCTGCAAGCCGGAGAAGATCTTCTGCTCGCCCATGTGCGAAAAGGCCATGGGCACCTACTTCCCGCAGTACAAAGACTGGCCTGTGGAAGTGGTGAAGACCGGGGAGACCCTGAGCCTGGGCAAGCGCACCGTGGAGTTCGTGGAAACCAAGATGCTCCACTGGCCGGACTCCATGTTCAGCTACATCCCGGAAGAGAAGATGCTGATCTCCAACGACGCCTTCGGCCAGAACATCGCTTCCTCGGAACGCTATGCGGACGAGGTGGATCGCGGGCTGGTGGACCGGCTGATGCGCGAGTACTACGGCAACATCGTGCTGCCGTTCTCGCCCATCGTGCTCAAAACCCTGGAGCTGGTCACCGAGCTCGGCCTGGAGATCGATCTCATCGCCCCGGATCATGGTCTGATGTTCCGCGGCGACGATGTGCAGTACGCGCTCAAGCGCTACCAGGAGTTTGCAGAGCAGAAGCCGACCATGAAGGCCGTGGTGTTCTACGACACCATGTGGCACTCCACGGAGCAGCTCGCCGGGGCTATCACCCAGGGCCTGCAGGAGGAGGGCGTCTCCGTGCATCTGCTGGGCCTCAAGCAGAACCACCACAGCGCGGTGATGACCGAGGTCATGGACGCCGGCGCCGTAGTCGTGGGCTCGCCCACGCACAACAACGGCATCCTGCCCTACGTAGCCGCCACGCTGCAGTACATGAAGGGCCTCAAGCCCAAGAACAAGATCGGCGGCGCCTTCGGCTCCTTCGGCTGGTCCGGCGAGTCCACCAAGATCCTCACCGACTGGATGGAAGGCATGGGCATCGAGATGCCGCAGGACCCGTTGCGCTTCAAGAACGCGCCCACGCACGAGATGCTGGCGCAAGCCTCGGAGTGGGGCCGCAATCTGGGCCGCGCGCTCAAGGAAAAGGTCGGCGCCTAGCACACGCGACACAACGACCCGAATGCAATAAGCCGCTTCCGTGTATATGGAGGCGGCTTTTTTCTTTGTATTTTCAGGATGGCTCCATGTCCCGCGGGCGCGGAAAGGGCGATTGTGCTGCCAATGGCGCAGACAGGAGCGGCGCCGGTGTGGTATTTTGGTCGGTAACACCATGAACCCGGCGCGCGCTGCGCGCAGGACGAGGAGAATATCCATGAGCAAGGCGATAGTTATCCATGAGACAGGCGGACCCGAGGTGCTGCACTGGGAAGAGCACAACCCGGGCGAGCCGGCCCCCGGCGAAGTGCGGCTCGTTCACGAGGCTGTGGGCCTGAACTTCATCGACGTCTACTTCCGCACCGGTCTGTACCCGCTGCCGTCGCTGCCGGCGGTAATCGGCATGGAAGGGGCAGGAATCGTGGACAAAGTGGGCGAGGGCGTGACCGAGCTCAAGGAGGGCGACAGGGTGGCCTACGCCGGCGTTCTGGGCGCCTACGCCCAGGTGCGCTGCATCCCGGCGGACAGGCTCGTGCCGCTGCCGGACGCCATCTCCACGCACGACGCCGCAGGCATGATGCTCCAGGGCATGACCGCCCGCTACCTGCTCAAGGGCTGCTACCCGGTGGGACCCGGCACAACCCTGCTGATCACGGCGGCGGCCGGGGGCGTGGGCTCCATCCTCTGCCAGTGGGCCAAGCATCTGGGCGCCACGGTTCTCGGTCTGGTCGGCTCGGAGGAAAAGGCGGAGACGGCGCGCAAGAACGGCTGCGATCATCCCATCTTATACAGGGAGGTAGACTTCGTGGCTGCCGTGCGCGAGCTGACGAACGGCGAGGGCGTGGACGTGGCCTATGACTCGGTGGGTCAGGCGACGTTCCTCAAGATGCTGGATTGCGTGCGGCCCATGGGCACCATCGTCCCCTTCGGCCAGTCCTCCGGGGACATCGAGCCGTTCGACCTGCGTCTGCTCTCTTCCAAGGGCTCCTTGTTCCTCACCCGGCCCAGCCTGATGGACTACACGAGAAAACGCGAGGATCTGCTGGCCCACGCCAAAGACCTCTTTGACGTGGTGACCGCCGGCGTCGTGACCATGCGCATCATGCAGGAGTACCCCTTGAGCGACGTGCCCCAGGCGCATAGGGATATGGAAGGCAGAAAGACCAGAGGCAGCACGGTGCTCATACCGTAATCTGTCTGTCGTCCGCCCCGGTCTGTATCGTGTCGGCCGGGGCGGATGGCCGGAATGGACAATAGTTTATTTCTACCCGAACGCCGCCCCGTGCAGTTCTGCTTTGCACAATACGAATCTGTATATAGTCCAGGGTGTTGAGATGGACACTGGAGAGGTGGCGGCGCATGGATCTACGAAAAGAAGTCAGAAAAGAAACATCTTTCCTTTCCAAAAAGTAATAAAGGGGGTATTCAGGCCCTATCGTGGAGGTTCGTCCCGTCCGCAGGGACGACGTTTGTGGAGGGGCCAGCGCGGTTTTTTTGCTCAGCCACTCGAATAGTCAAGGAGAGAGATATGGATGCCCTGTTGTTATCGCGGCTGCAGTTTGCGGTGGCGACCTTTTTCCACTTCATCTTCGTCCCACTTACTTTGGGTTTGTCCATCATGATCGCGATCATGGAGACAAAATACGTCAGGACGGGCGATGAAGAGTATAAGCGCATGACCAAGTTCTGGGGAAAGCTGTTCCTCATCAACTTCGCCATCGGTATCGTCACCGGCATCACCCTGGAGTTCCAGTTCGGCACCAACTGGTCCCGCTACTCCGCCTATGTGGGCGACATTTTCGGCTCCCTGCTCGCCATCGAGGCGACGGCGGCGTTCTTCCTGGAGTCGACGTTCATCGCCGTGTGGGTGTTCGGCTGGAACCGGATCGGCAAGAAGTTCCACGCCGTCACTATCTGGCTTGTGGCCATCGCATCCAACGTCTCGGCGTTCTGGATCATCATGGCCAACGGCTTCATGCAGCATCCGGTGGGGTACGTGATGCGCAACGGACGGGCCGAACTGGAAGACTTCATCGCCGTTATTACCAACCCGTTTGCCTGGCAGCAGTTCCTGCATGTGCTCTTCGGCGCGTGGATGACCGCCGGCTTCTTCGTGCTGGGCGTTTCCGCCTACCACCTGATGAAGAAGAACGAGGTCTCGCTCTTCAGGCGCTCCTTCAATATCGGGCTGGTCTTCGCGCTGGTCTTCTCCGTGCTGGTGGCCACGCAGGGGCACCTGCACGGCAACGAGGTGGCCAAGACCCAGCCCACCAAGCTGGCGGCCATGGAGTCCCACTGGGAGACCCAGACCAACGCGCCCATGTACCTGATCACGGTCCCTGATCCGGAGAACGAGCGCAACAGCGTGGAGCTTCTGGGTATCCCGTCCCTGTTGAGCTTCCTGGCGTACAGCAATCCCGACGCCGAGGTCGTGGGCCTCAAGGACTTCCCCAAGGAAGACCGGCCGCCGGTATGGATATCCTTCCTCAGCTTCCGGCTCATGGTTGGCCTGGGCACGCTCTTCCCGCTGGTATGCCTGCTTGCCTGGTTCTGGCGTGACAAGCTGCCCGACAAGCAATGGTTTGCGCGGCTGCTCATCTGGTTCATACCCCTGCCCATTATCGCCCTGGAGGCGGGCTGGACCCTGGCCGAAGTTGGACGCCAGCCGTGGATCGTCTACGGCATGATGCGGACGAGCGATGCGGTCTCACCCATCGATACATCGCAGGTGGCCATCACCCTCGTCGCCATCACCCTGCTGTACACGTTGCTGGGATTCGCCGAAGTTTATCTGCTCAAGCGCGTCGCCGAGCGCGGACCCGTAACGCACTAGGCGCATCAAGCGCACAAGGAGTACAGACACATGCTCGAGACAATATGGTTCATACTCTGGGGCGTCCTCTGGGCCCTCTACTTCGTCCTCGACGGGTTCGACCTGGGCATCGGCATGCTCATGCCGTTCCTGGCCAAGGACGAGCGTGACAGACGCATCATGTACAACGCCCAGGGCCCGTTCTGGGATGGCAACGAGGTCTGGCTGATCACAGCCGGCGGCGTTACCTTCGCCGCCTTCCCCGGCACCTACGCCGTGCTTTTCAGCAGCCTGTATACGCCGCTGCTCCTGCTGCTGTTCGCGCTCATCATCCGCGGCGTGACCTTCGAGTTCCGCCATCTGGGCGAGACCGCCAGGTGGAAGCGGCTGTGGGACATCTGCCACTTCCTGGGCAGCTTCCTGGCCGCGCTGCTGCTGGGCGTGGCCTTTGCGAACATCTTCATGGGCATTCCCATAGACGCCCAGGGCGTCAACGAGGGCAACCTCCTGTCCCTGCTCAACTCCTACGGCCTCATCGGCGGCATCGTCTTCGTCCTGGTGTTCTGCTTCCACGGCAGCCTCTGGCTCTCCGTGAAGGCCTCCGGCGAGATGGAGCAACGCGCCAAGGCCACGGCCCGCGGGCTGTGGTTCATCGTGGCCATCGGCGCGGTGGTGTTCCTCTTCTTCTCCGCCGTGTTCACCAAGCTCTATGACAACTACCTGGCCAACCCGGTGCTTTTCCTCATTCCCATCGGCGCCGTGGTGGGGCTCTTGCTGTCGCGCATGGCCCTGGGCCAGAACAAGCAGGCCCAGGCGTTCCTCTGGTCCGGCCTGTTCATCCTCTGCGTGGCCTTCTTCGGCATTGCCGGCATCTATCCGGCCCTGCTGCCGTCCAGCCTGAACCCGGCGTATTCCATGACCATCACCAACTCGTCCTCCAGCACGCTGACCTTGCAGATCATGCTCGGCGTGGCCCTGGTCATGGTGCCCATCGTGCTGATCTACCAGCTCTGGGTGTACAAGCACTTCAGCTATAAGCTGGAGACTGACGAGGACCTGTACTACTAGCCGGCTCACCTGATAGCCAATAAGAAAGCCCCCGCGCCGGACAACCGACGACGGGGGCTTTCTCGTGTGGAGGAGAGGGAGGCCGGCATTTTGCCGGCGAAATATGTCCGGGGCTACTCGCTTTGCGCCTTGTGAAGCTCCCCGGCCAGGTGGCCCAGGTGGCGACGGAGCTGCTCCATATCCTGCTGGTGGGTGCTCTCGGCGTCGTCCTGCAGGCTGCGGATGCGCGCCAGCTCGTTGCTCATTCGCTCCAGGGCGTTCTGCTGCCGGGCCACGAGCTCCTTGAGCGCTTTGATCTCGCCCTGGGCCGAGGCGAACCTGGCAAGGGCTGAAGCGATGCCCTGGAGCGCCTCGTTCTGGCGTTCGATGGCGGTCATGAAGGCGGCGCCGTCGATGTCCGCGGCAAAGACGGCGCCGGAGCCCCTGTGCGACAGGGCGCTCTCGGTGTCTGACTTATCCACGACGACTCGGGAAAATGATTCTTCGAGCACGGCTTCCACGGCTGCCGCGTCCTTGCGTTTTTTCATCTCAGGCAAAATAATCGCAAAGACATCCATGGCTTCGGGGCGATAGCGGCGCCGTTTGCCGTGGCCGGAGTGCGGCAGAAAATCCAGAAAGCGTTTGCAGTAGTACCGCGCCGTGGATTCAGGAAGATCGTAACGCTTGGCTATCTCAGCAATGGTCAGCAGCCCTGGATCATGGGGCCGTGCTTCTGGTTCGGCCATGGCAATGCTCCGATGGGAAAGGTATTAGAAATACTCTAGACCTGGTGTTACAGTAACCGCAATGACGGTTTCTGGCAAGACCGTAACTACAGAATAGCATGCGAGATGCCCGGAGCTCAGGAATAATCAGCGTTCAGCGGCTTGAAGCCATTGACAAGGGCCACACTTGCTTGCCATAGAATCATGAACAACGGTCTTTGGCCGTACATCGGGGGGAAATATATCCGTTTTCAATATCCAAAGGAGGGATCCATGTTTACCAAGGCTCAATTTGTTGATTCGCTGCGTGAAGCGCTTCCTGAAGTGTTCCCCACGAAAGTCAGTGCGGACAAGGCGTTTGACGCGTTCTGCAAGATCCTTGGCGATGCCATTTCGTCGGATCAGGGCATCCGCCTGCCCAACGTCGGCACCTTCAGCCTGACCAAGCGCGCCGCCCGCACCGGCCGCAACCCCCAGACCGGCGACACCATCCGTATTCCGGCCAAACGGGTCATTCGCTTCAATCCGGCGAAGACCCTCAAGGAATCGCTGAACAAGTAGCTGAGTTCTTCATATGGCCGGCGCCGTCACAGAGCGGCGCCGGCCCTTTCGTTTTCCAGGACCGCGCCCATGGCGCCCCGCCACGCGAACGGCCTGTTCCATGTGCCGTTCCCAATCCTGCAAAGCCGGCAACGGCGCAAAGCCAGAACGTCATGCCCATATCCAATGCCTTGACCGCACTGCTCGATGACACGGCGAAAGCCGTCCGTACGTATGAAGCCGAAGCCAAAGCCGCCCTGGACAGGGACGACAGGGACGCGCACAGCAAGGCGCTCCAGGCCAAATGCGAGCTGCTGGAGGACCTTCCGGCCGGCATCGACGCCTTGCCCGCCGAAGAGACCACGCCGGGTTTGGCGCGCGCCAGAAAAGCGGCCAGCAGCATGTCCCAGCGCGCATCCCAGGCCCTTTCGCTGAACAGCCTTTTCTATATGGCGAACTTGCTTTATCCCGACGATTACGAGGAAGGCCAGCCCAACGAGCTGGAACGCCTGGTTGCCGCCATCGTCGAAACCGAAGAAAGCTGATTCGCCGAAAGGCGAACAGCGCCTCCACGACCGGCTGGCCAGTATCTACGCTACGCCCCAGCCGTTTCCTGTTCACTGGCGAGCGATTCCGAAGATTCTTTGGAGCGCAGCCGTCGCTGTGGAATTCAAACGCCTGGCGCATATGGCCCATTGCAATTCTTTCGGATTGCGTTCCGGTTGTTGATCGGCATTGCGGCGCGTCAGTGTCCGCCGGTGCCGTTGTTCTGCGTCGCCTCTCCGCTCTGCACGGCCCAGAGGTTGGCGTAGGCCCCGTTTTGGGCCACCAGGCTCTCGTGGGTGCCGTGCTCCACCACCACGCCGTCCACCAGCACGAGGATGGTGTCGCTGGCGCGGACCGTGGATAGCCGGTGCGCCACGGCCAGGGTCATACGGCGATTGCGGAAAGTGCGCAGGTTCTCCTGGATCAACGCCTCGGTGCGGGTGTCCACGGCAGAGGTCGCCTCGTCCAGCACGAGCAGCGGCGGGTCGCGCAGCACGGCCCGCGCCAGGGAGATGCGTTGGCGCTGGCCGCCGGAGAGCTTGAGCCCGCGTTCGCCCACCGGCGTCTCATATCCCTGGGGCAAGCTGGTGATAAACTCGTGCGCCCCGGCAATGGAGGCCGCCTCCTCGATAGCCTCGCGCGAGGCCTCGGGCGCGCCCAGGGCGATGTTTTCGGCCACGGTGCCGAAGAAGAGAAAGGCGTCCTGTGAGACGTACCCCACCTGCCGGCGGTAGCTCTCCATGTCGATGCGGTGCACGGGCGCGCCGTCCACCAGGATTTCGCCTGAACCCGGCTGATAGTAGCGCAGCAGTAGCTTGACCAGCGTGGACTTGCCCGCGCCTGTGGGGCCCACCACGCCGATCATCTGCCCCGGCGCCATGGCAAAGGAGATGTTGGTGATGGTGCGGTCCCGGCCTGGATAGGTGAACGAGACCTTGTCGAATTCGATGCGCTGCGGCGGTTTTGTCAGCACGATGGCGTCCGGCTCGTCACGGATGCTGGGCTGCACGGCCAGGATCTCGCGGATGCGCCGCGCCGAGGCTTCGGACTGCTGAATCTGGTTGATGAGCATGCCGAAGACGAAGAGCGGCAGCACGAGCCGCATGGCCAGCAGGATGAAGGAGGCGTAATCGCCGATGGAAGGGCCGAGCCCGGCGAATGTGAGGTAGCCGCCCCCGGCGATGAGCAGGGCAAAGGCGATGCCGGCGATGGTGTACAGAAGGGGTACGAAGCGGGCGCGCTCGAACGCGGCGCGGACCGTGACGTCGCGGTAGACGGCCGATTCCTCGCGGATGCGCTCGGCTTGGTGCGCCTCAGCCGTGTAGGCCTGGATCACGCCCATGCCCTGGATGTTGTTCTCCAGCATGGAGTTGATGGAGCCAACGGCCTGGCGCGCCGCGCGGTACTGGGGTGAGACGCGCGTGGCGAAGAACCGTACCGCCAGAAAGGCAAAGGGCAGCGGCGCCATCAGCAGCAGGGCGAGCCGCCAGTCCAGATAAAACAGGAAGCCGAAGGTGCCCACAAAGGTGATGACGAGGCGCACCATGGAGGTGGTCACGTCGGAGAAAAACCGCTCCAGGTTGTCCACGTCGTTGGAGACCACGGCGAGGATGTCGCCGGTCTGGCGTTCCTCGAAGTAGGCGATGTCCAGGGTCTGCAGGTGCTCGTACAGGGTCGTGCGCAGGTCGTGGCGGACCTTCTGGGCCATGGAGTCCAGCAGGTAGTCCGAGGAGGACTGGAACAGCGCGAGGCAGAGGAAGGTTCCCAGCACGAGACCGCCGTAGAGCAGGAACTCCCAGGGATCGATGGCGCGGGAGCCGGATGCCGAGGCGTTCACCGCATCCACCACCCGGCCCACGATGACGAGGGGCAGCAGGTCGAAGAATCTGGCAAAGGCGTTGAACACCAACCCCAGGGTGATGCGCTGCCGATACGGTCTGGCAAAGGCGAAGATGCGCCAGAGGTGCTTGCCGAAAAGCAGGGATGGATCGAAGTGAGGAAGGAGTCGCATCTATGCAGAATAACGCGCAGGGCCGAGTGAGGGCAAAGGAAAATGATGCGTGGTGCTGAAGGCGTCCTGCCGCCGCGCTTAGGGACTCGTCATATGAAATGCCCGAAACCACGAGCAGACGGGGGAGGCGCAGAGCAGGCGCCCCCTGCAAATACAGGCCAGCGCACAATGGGGTGGTCTATTAGACAACAAGTTGGTGCCATGCAAAGCCGGCATCATCCCTGGAAATTTTTCCCGCGTGCGGCAGGTGGAAACCAACAAAGACCGCGCGGTTGTCGGCAGCTTCGGACAACAGGCGGTTTCTCGTCCGTGTCGACTCGTCCGGCAGGACATCCACAAGGGGGCTCCACTGCAGGTTGCGGATGTGGATTTTGTGGATCACCGCATCCCCTGCGTAGATCAGATGTTCTCCCCTGGAAGCTGCGAGCAGAGCCATGTGCCCGGGCGTGTGTCCAGGCGCTTCGACCAGACGGATGCCGGGCGCGATTTCCGTGTCGCCGTCCACCAGCTCCACCCGCTCTCGCAGCGGGGCGAGAAGGGATGAGACCATGCCCGTCAGCAGGTTTCTGAAGTCATCCGGCAGGCGCGGCAGCGTCGGACTTCCAGTCCAGAACTGCCATTCCCTGTGGCTCATGACAATCCTTGCATCCGGAAAATAGCCGGCGCCGCCTACGTGGTCGGGGTGGGCGTGGGATATCAGTACGCAATCCACGGATTCCGGGCTGATGCCTGCCGCCCGCATGTTCTCCACCACCTTGCCGGCCTCGGGGAGCATCTCGCCCGCTCCGGTGTCCAGCAGAATCTTACGCTTTCCGGTGTCGATCAGTAGGCAAGTATAGTCGCTCACCCAACAGGGCCAGTTGTCGGCAGATATACCGTGCATCGCAAGCTCGCTGGCGAGCTCTGCCTCCGGAGCGTCCGGGAAGAGCAATGCTTTTGGATCGGCATACGCGTGCTTCCCGTCGGTGATGAGGGTGCACTGGAGATTGCCGACAGTGAATTGGAAAAACCCGGTTTCCATACCGCTCTCTCTTACAGATAGATTTTTCCCGTCTGGGCGTTGAGCTCCGCCTCGGTGGTGTTGCTCATGGAGAGCTTGGGCTGCCAGGACTCCCTGGTGCTGTTGATGACGAGTGCGTTTTCCGGGCAGGCGGCCACGCAGCCGAGGCAGGCGATGCAGGCGTGGGGATCAGCTATACCGGTGGCGTGGTTCATGGCGCCGGACGGGCAGATTTCCTCACACAGGCCGCACAGGCTGCACTCGGTTCCATCCCTGGTGGGCAGCTTGCTCACCATTTTGAACCTGAAGGACTCGAAGTGCGTCAGCTCCGCCTCGCTGAAAGGCCCCTGGGGCAGGTCGGAGAGCTCGCCAGGATCGTTCCCGGCAAAGCGGTTGTACGCGGCCTCTGCATACCGGGCGGCGAGGTCGCGTTCTCTGTCGTCCGGGCGGTCCGGAAAAGCACGCCAGCCGCCCAGGTTGTAGGTGTGCTTGCCCGGAAACTCCGCCGACGCGACCACCGTGAAACCGCGGCGCTTCAGTATCTCGGCGGTTGAGTGGTGGGCGGGATGGGCCATGAACCCGCCGAAGGTGAAGAACATGGCGCAGCGCATGCCATTCCCGTCCAGGGTGGCAAGCCAGTCGCGCATCAATTGGGGGGCGCGAAGGGAGTGGACCGGGGAGCCGAAGACGGCTGCGTCGTAAGCCGACAGATCAACGCCCTTTTGTCTGGCAGCCGGAACGGTTACATCATGAAGGTCCACCTTGGCGGAAAGGGCCTTGAAGTTGTTCCGGATGATCCGGGCCATGGCCCTGGTATTGCCTGTGGCAGAGAAAAACGCGATGGCGATGTTCATAGCGCCTCCTTGTTAGTGATGCTAACAATCTGGTTAAAAAAAGATCAGTCGTGGCCGTCGGCATCCTTGCCGAACAACATGAGTTCCTGGAAGCTTCGGGTGAACAGGTCGATTTTTTGCGATGATTCCTCGCCGAAGTACTGGCGGAAGGTCGCGTACAACTCTTCGTGATGCAGGGTGTGGTGCTGGTCTGCCTTCTTGCCCTCCGGGGTCAGCCAGAGGGTCACCGCTTTCCGGTCTTCGGGGTTCTTCCGCTTTTCCACCAGGCCTTTTCCCACGAGAATTTTGATGCGCTCCGAGAGGGTGGGTTTGGAAATTTTCAGATTCTCGGCAAGCCTGGTCAGACTGATTCCCTGATTCATGCCTATGGCGGCGATGGTGTGGATTTCCGCCGGATGAATGCGGATATCCGTCCCGAAACGCACCCCTCTGGAATGGCTTGCGTTGATAGCGTCGACAAATGCCATCAACGCTTCCAACATCTGATTGAACCGCATTTTCTCATCGCCCATGGTTTGTTTGTAAGGGAGCCGAACAATGCTGTCAATCGATGAAAGCGAATGGGCGCACGGGTTATGATTCGAGCAGGCTTGATGATGCCCCGAGAACGACGGCATCACATCGAGGCCCGGGCACCCCGTACATCCTGGCCTGTGCGTGATCTACCTCGACAGGTTCGGGAATGAGGCGAGGGCTCCCTCGCAGGTTGCACAGGCGTGCGCGGACGCTAGCCCCAGGCGTTGTCGTCGTCTTGCGTGTAGACGGCGAAGCTGTTGCCGCCGCTGCGTTTTGCGACGTACATGGCGGCGTCCGCCTTGCGCAGCAGCTCGTCCGAGGAGTCGCCGTCGCCAGGGAACATGGCGATGCCGATGGACACGCCAATGTGGCAGGTGAAGTCTTCGAAGGTGTATGGGGCGGAGAGTGTGGCGATGATGTGCGTGGCCGCGGCCTGGACGTCCGCGCCGGTGGCCGGGTTGGAGATCAGCACGCAGAACTCGTCGCCGCCGAGGCGGGCCACAATGTCGGTCTTGCGGACCCTGTGGCGCAACCGTTCCGCCGCCAGGGAGAGCACCTTGTCGCCAATGTGGTGGCCGTGGTTGTCGTTGACCAGCTTGAAGTCGTCGAGATCGATGTACAGCAGGGCGATGGAGAGCCCCAGGCGCGAGGACTGCTCGATCATCTCGGCGAAGCGGTCGAGAAAGAGGTGGCGGTTGGGGATACTGGTCAGCTCGTCGATGGTGGCAAGGCGCTTGAGCTGCTGTTCGCGGGCCTTGCGTTCCGTGATGTCCTCGGCCAGTCCCTCCAGGGAGACGACGGCGCCGGAGGCGTCGCTCAGGGCGCGGGCGCTGATGGATATCCAGATGGCCTCGCCGTTGCGTCCGCGGGTGCGACTTTCAAAGTGCCTGACCGTTCCGTCTTCTTGCAGGCTGTGAAAGCACTTGGCGCGGGTTTCCGGGTCCGGAAAAAGCTGCTCCATTGCCGAGGAGACATCTTGGACTATGGACTCCGGAGACGAGTAGCCGAATATGGCGGCCATGGCCGGGTTCACTCTGAGATACGGCCCGTCCACCGGTGCGAGAAAGATGCCCTCCACGGCGTTCTCGAAGATGTTGCGGTAGGTGGACTCCGCGGCGCGCAAGGCTTCTTCCAGCACCTTGCGTTCGGATGTGTCTGAAATCATTCCGATAAGATAGGATGTGCCGCCGTCCATGGTGCGGATGCAGGACAGTGTGGACTGGCCCCAGACCCAGGAACCATCCTTGCGAATGTACTGCTTTTCGCTTGTCAGGGTCGAAATTTCGTCGTCGAGGAGCCGTTGCAGACGCGCATGGAAATCCGGGCCGTGGTCCTCGGGCTTTGTGAGGTCGAAGATGGTCAGCCCTGGGATCTCCTCGCGGGAGTAGCCCATCATGGCGCAGAAGGCCGGGTTCGCATCAATAAACACGCCATCCAGGCCGCCGAGAACGATGCCGAGGCCGGCGGACATGAATACGGCGCGGAAGCGGGCCTCGCTGTCTCGCAGGGCCTGCTCGGCCAGGATCTTCTCGCTGATGTCGATGCCGGAGACGATGAGCTGTCTGGGCTCGCCAACGGGACCGGGCAGGGCGGAGCACGACCATGAGAGGGTGTGGCGCGATCCGTTGTCGTCCACAATCGTGGCTTCGAAGAGCTCCCGGGCCGAGCCGTCCAGGGATTGCGATACGGCGCGGAGTCGGTCGCGGACGTGGTCCACGTCCTCCGGGACAAAGAACTCCAGGAAACGGGCCCCCCCGCACTTCTCGCCGCATGTGCAGAAGTACTCGCTGCAGGTGCTGTTGCAGCGCAGCACCGTGTGGTTGGAGTCCATGACCAGGATGAGCGCGCCCGCCGTATCCAGCACGGCGGTGATGTAGTCGCGCTCCAGGGACAGGGCCTGCTGCGCCTTGCGGCGTTCGCTCACCTCCTCGGTGAGCTGCTCGTTGGCGCGCGTCAGGTCGCAGGTGCGGTTGGCCACCTCCTTGGCAAGCTGCTTGCCGTGGGACATGAGCTGCTGTTCCGATGCCTCCAGCCGCTCGATGGTCGCCTCCAGCGTGGCGTTCACGGACTGGATGTAGCGGTAGGTCTCGAGGCTCTCCATGGAGTTGGCCGTGGAGATGAGCAGTACAGGCAGCAGCGCGAGGATAGTGTCGGCGATGGCAGCATCGTTTTCCAGAACGGCGAGGAACATGCCCCGGATGCGGGATGCCGTAGCCACGCTCTGCAGCACAAGCTGGCAGGAGCGGTCCATGGAGGAGACGACCACCGGCGTTCTGCGTTGTACGGCGTAGGAGAACATCCGGTCCTTGACCAGTGCGTCCATCTCCTGCTGAATCCGGTCGCCGGAGGCGGCGGGGCGGAACGACCGGAGCACGAAGTCCGAGGTCTCCTCGTCCACCATGAAGAAGCCGGAGGCCAGGCTCGGCAGCACAGACTCCAGATGTTCCAGCACGGAGCCCAGAAAGGAGTGCGGGTCGGTGTCGCCGCCATGGAGCGCGCTGATGCTGACGGCAGTCTCCAGGGCGCTCATGGCGAGGTCCTTGTCACGGATAAGGGAGCGCACCCGCTTTTCGAGAATTTTGATCTGGTCGCTCTTGTCCGGCGCGATCATTAAAAGTTTCCCCCGGGCAGGAAGCTGAGGACGATATCGTCGATCATGTGGTCGGCCTGGCTGGCCAGTGGCGCGATATCCGAGATCGAGAGGCCGAGTCGCTCCCACGCCTCGGCCGAGAGCGTGGACACGGAGAACTTGCCACGGTAGCCGCTGCGCAGAGCGCGTGCCAGCACGTCTGCCACATGGAGCACTGCGCAGTCCAGCTCCTTGTCGTCCGAAACAGGATCGTGGTGGCAACCGATGACGCCGCGCAGGCTGTCCGGGAAGTCCCAGGCCTCAAGCATGGCCTCGGCAACCTCGGTGTGGTCGAAGCCCAGGATGGTGCGCTCCGCCTTATGGATGAGGCATGGCGCCCCCATGGCAAGCCGGAAGACCTCCAGGGCGGCGTGGGGGAATGTCTTGAAGATGACGAGCCGGCCGATGTCGTGGATCAGCCCGAGCATGAAATAGCGTTCCTCGAAAAAGCCGGGCAGGCGCGAGGCGATGAGCTTTGCGTAGATGCCGGAAGCGATGGAATGGGTCCAGAAGCGCTTCATGTTGAAGAAGTCCGGCGGAATATCCTCGAAGTACTGGAGCACGGTTATCCCCAGGGTGAGGATGGACAGCTCCTGGGAGCCGACGATGGTGGTGGCGCGGGCGATCGAGTCGATTTTGGAGTGCAGGCCGTAGAAGGGGCTGTTCACGAGCTGCATGAGCCGGGTGGTCAGGCTCGGGTCCTTGCTGACCACGTTGGCGACCTGGGCCGAGGAGCTGTTCGGGTTCTCCAGAACGCGCATGACCTGGAAGTAGATATCCGGGAAGGTGGCAAGCTGCACCTCCTGGGATACCACCTGCGCCACGCTTTCCGGCAGGGGTGGGCTCAGAAGCTCGGAGTCGGGCAGGGCGGGAAGGTCCTGCACCTCGTCCACGTCCGGCACGTGTTTTCCTGCTGTCAGGTCCGCTGCAGTGCGCAGCGTGGCAAGGCGGCAGAGCTCCTGCACGACGGGGTCGTTCTTGTCGCAGAAACGGAACAGCCGCTGGGCGAAACGGTCGCTCTTGGCGAGAATAGTCGGATCGAGAGCCTCGATGGAAGCGGCGGCGCAGGTGCTTTGGTCGTAGCCCTCGATGTTGGCCTCGGTGACGCCCCAGATGGTGATAATCCGTAGATGCGATTCATCAAGGACCGTATGCTTGGGCAGGAGCATGCGGCCGTTCGGCCCCCGGAGGTCATCGGCGAGTTTCATACCGGGCGTCAGATCATCTATGAAAATCATCCCCATGCCATTAAACGTAGCCTGTGCTGTTGTTCGTGTCCAGCAGGTGCATCTGGTAGCCTGCTGAAATTCGGTGCTATTCTGACATATATGGCAGCTTTTCTGATAATAGCGTTTCCTGAAACGGATAATACTTTCCAGTGGAGTTGTTGTCTATCGTTCCTGGTGGAAGGATCTGGTCGATCTCTCCGCGTTGACATGGCCCCCTGCAATGATATCTACTGCCGTTGAATCGCACACAGCGTATATGCTGTTTTTTTTCCGGAGCTTCCCTTCATGAGCGAATCCAATTCTGCGGCCGCAGCGCAGAAGCTGATACCCATATCCCCCATGATGATCTTCCCCAGCACCATGGGGCAGTTCAGCGTCTATCTCCGACAGGACGACAAGTACGTCCTGTACTCCGGAAAGAACGAGCGGTTCACCGAGCGCCACCGCGAGGCTCTGCACGATATCGGCGTCAGCCAGGTGTTCATCCTGCCCCAGCACAAGGAGCTGTACGACCGCTACGTGGAGGAAAACCTGGGCCGCATCCTGAACGACGAGGACCTGCCCTTGCGCGAGCGCGCCGGCGTGCTCTACAACGCCTCGGTAGAGCTCATGCGCGATACCTTCGAGACCAGCCTGCCCATGCCCCTGGGCCATAAGCAGTTCGAGCGCCTCACCGAGCTCGTTCGCTACTCAGCCTCTTTTCTGACCATGGAGCGCGCGCTCAAGGCCGTGGCCGGCTTCATCTCCCACGACTACAAGACCTTCACCCACAGCGTGCAGGTTTTCGTCTATGTGCTCTCCATTCTCTCCACGTACGATCTGGACAAGGAGACCCTGGTGCAGAGCGGGCTGGGCGCCATCCTGCACGACCTGGGCAAGGCCAGGATTCCCAAGTACATCCTGTACAAGCCGGGCTCCCTGACGGACGAGGAGCGCGAGCAGGTGAACGCGCACCCCGTGCTCGGCGTCTCCATGTGCGCGCAACTCCCTCTTTCGTCCCACGCCACCAACACCATCCTCTTCCACCACGAGCGTATGGACGGCAAAGGCTACCCCACAAAGCTCAAGGGCGAGGACATCCCCCTGTGCGTGCGCGTGGCCTCGGTGTGCGACGTGTACGACATGCTCATCACCAACAAGCCGTACGCCCAGGCGCTGCGGCCTTACGAGGCGTTGAAGATGATGCGGGACGGCATGAAGGGCGCCTTCGACCTGGACGTGTACAAGCGGCTCATCACCGTCCTGAGCGGCGCGGAGATCATCTGACCATGACCTCGTCCGACGCCAACGCCACCTCCCCGCTCACGGGCAAGGATTTTTTCCACGTTTCGCCCATGCTCCTTTTTCCGGAGACTATGAACGACTTCAGCGTCTATCTGAAGCACGAGAGCGGCTACACCCTGTACTGCCATGCGGACGAGCGGTTCACGGAGAAGCATCGCCGGCTGCTGTACGAGAACGGCGTGGCCGAGGTCTATGTTCAGCTCAAGGAGAAGGACCAGTTCGAGCGCTATCTGGAAGACCACCTCGGCGAGATACTGACCAACGAGGCCCTGCCGCTCAAGGAGCGCTCCCGCGTGCTCTACTCGGTGTCCTCGTCCCTGGTGGAGGAGACCTTCCGCACCCGGCTGCCGTCGTCCATCAAGCGCGAGTCCTTCGAACGCGTCACCGCCATGGTCCGCAAGGGCACGGAGTTCCTCTCCCACAAGGACTCACTGCGAGCCATGGCCTCGCTTATATCCAACCACTACCAGACCTACACGCACTCGGTGCACGTGTTTGTGTACGCCACAGCCATGCTCCAGGCGTACGACCTGCCCCGGGAGGAGCTTGTCCAGGTGGGCCTCGGCGCCGTGCTGCACGATATCGGCAAGTCGTCCATTCCCAGGCGCATTCTGGACAAACCCGGCCGCCTGGACCGCGAGGAGCGCGAGCTCATCAATACGCATCCTGTGCAAGGCGTCTCCCTGTGCGCCACCATGCCCCTGGCCCAGACGGCGCTCAACTGCATCCTCTTCCACCACGAGCGCATGGACGGCAAAGGCTATCCGTCCGGCATGCCGGCAGAGAACATTCCGCTGCCTGTCCGGGTGGTCACGGTGTGCGATACGTACGACGCCCTGACCTCCGACAGACCCTATGCCCCGGCCCTGGAGCCCTACGCGGCGCTCAAGCTGATGCGCGACGAGATGAACGGCGCCTTTGATCTGGACGTGTTCAAGCGGCTCATCGGCGTGCTGTCGGACTCAAGGATCGTATGACGGCAGGCGCGCGCAAACCGGACGATGCCCTTGTGCGCATGGGCGAGATAGCTGCGGCCGCCGGTCGTGAGCTGGTCGTCCGGTACGCCGTGCGGACCGGCCTGGCCGTGCGCTACAAGGCGGACAGGACTCCGGTGACCGATGCCGACGACGCGGCCCAGGCGATCATCGCGACCGGGCTGGCCGAGGCGTTCCCCGGCGTGCCCGTCATCTCGGAGGAGTCCGCGCTCCCAGGCTTCGAGGCGCGCAAGGACTGGCCCGAGTTCTTCCTGGTCGATCCTCTGGACGGCACCAAGGGCTTTGTCCAGGGCACCGGCGATTTCTGCGTGAACATCGCCCTGGTGCACGGGCGATACCCCGTGGCCGGCGTCATCTTCTTGCCGCTTACAGGCGAGCTCTTTGCCGGCGGTCCGGAGCTCGGCGCATGGCGCATCCCAGACGGCGAATCGCCTTTGAGCCTGCATCCGCAGCCTGTGCGGCCGGAAGAGCGCATCGTGCTTACCAGCCGCGCCAGGCGTACCCCCAGATTGGACGCCTACATGGCGGGCAAGCCGTACCTCGGAAAGCTCCACGTGGGCGGAGCCGTGAAGTTCTGCATGCTCGCCTCGGGCTTCGGCCAGATCTACCCCTGCTTCCACCCCACCTCGGAATGGGACACCGCCGCCGGGCAGGCCCTGCTGGAAGGGGCCGGCGGCAGTGTTCGCGATCTTCACGGCGACCGCTTCCGTTACAACAAGCCGAGCCTGGAGAACGAGTTCTTCGTGGCCGGGATTTGACGCCCCTCCGACTTGCCAAGCCGTAAATCAATTGCATACAACGCTGCGGAAACATCACCTGCCGCAGGAAGGAGTATTATGAATCCGACAGTGTATTACATCGAAGGGGACGGTATCGGCCCCGAGGTCTGGAAAGCGGCGCGCCCCGTCATCGACGCCGCCGTAGAGAAGACGTATGGCGACGGCCGCCGTCTGGAATGGAACGAGCTGCTTGCCGGCGAAAAAGCGTATGAAGCAACGGGTTCCTATCTGCCCGAGGAGACGCTGGAAACGCTGAAAACCGCGACCCTGGCCATGAAGGGCCCGCTGACCACTCCGGTGGGCAAGGGCTTCCGCAGCCTGAACGTGACCATGCGCCAGACCCTGGACCTGTACGCCTGCATCCGCCCGGTGCGCTACTTCCAGGGCATCGAGTCTCCGGTCAAAAGTCCGGAAAATGTGGATGTGGTCGTGTTCCGCGAAAATACGGAAGATGTCTACGCCGGCATCGAGTACGCGGCAGAGTCGGCCGAGGCCGCCAGGCTCATCGCCTTCCTGCGCGAGGAGCTCGGCGCCGAGGTGGACCCCTCCAGCGGCGTGGGCATCAAGCCTATCTGCGCGTGGCGGTCCAAACGCTTGGTGCGCAAGGCCATCCGCTTTGCCCTGGACAACGGCCGCAAGTCCGTGACCCTGGTGCACAAGGGCAACATCATGAAGTACACCGAGGGCGCCTTCCGGCAGTGGGGCTACGACCTGGCCGCCGAGGAGTTCGGCGACGTGACCATTCCCGAGTCTGCCGGCGAGAATGCCGGGGACCGCGTGGTCATCAACGACCGTATCGCCGACGCCATGTTCCAGGAAGCCCTGATCCGGCCGGAGCAGTACGATGTGCTTGCCACCACCAACCTCAACGGCGACTACCTCTCCGACGCCCTGGCAGCCCAGGTCGGCGGCCTCGGCCTCGCGCCGGGCGTCAACATGTCGGACGACCTCGCCTTCTTCGAGCCAACCCATGGCACCGCGCCCACCATTGCCGGGCAGGACAAGGCCAACCCGGGCAGCCTCGTGCTCTCCGGCGCCATGCTCCTGGCCCACATCGGCTGGACCGAAGCGGCCGACCGCATCCACAAGGCCGTGGACATGGTCATCGGCGCCAAGACCGTCACCATAGATCTGGCCACCCAGATCAAGGGTTCGAAAACGGTAGGCTGCACCGAGTTCGGCGAGCTGCTCCTGGCGCAGCTCTAGCGCCGGACGCGCCGGCCTCGGGAGTGTGCATGGCCGTCGACAAGACTACTCATACAGGGCGCGCCCAGGCGGAGGGGACCACTGGTTCCGCCGCCGAGGCGCGCGCCTTTTTTCCTCGCGGGCTCACGCAGCCCGAAGGCGCGTTCCGCTTCTCCGTGGATGCGCTGTTGCTGGCCTGCTTTGCGCGGGCCCTGCGCGGCGGGAAGGAACCCATGGCGGCCGACCTGGGGGCCGGCTGCGGCGTGGTGGGGCTGGCTCTGGCCCTGCTGCGCGAGGACGTGGCCGTGGCCGGCGTGGAGATCGAGCCCACTCTGGCCGCCGCGGCGCATGAGAACGCCGTCCGGCTGGGACTGGAGCATCGCGTGCGCATTGTGGAAGCGGACCTCGCAACGCTGCGCGGTGGCGTGTCCGTTGCCGAGGAATCCGAAAAACAAGGACTGGCGCTGCTTGGTGCCGAGTCCATGGATGCTGTCGCGGCCAATCCGCCATATCGCGAGCCAGGCCGGGGACGCAGGCCTGCGGGCGATGTCCGCCAGGGCGCGCTGTCGGAAACGCGCGGCTCGCTCGACGACTTTGTCTCTGCCGCGGCCTTTCTGCTGAAAAACCGCGGCCAGGCGTTTTTCATCTTTGCGGCCGACGGCGCTGCCCGGTTGTTCCAGAGCCTGGCCGCCCACCGGCTGGAGCCCAAGCGCGTGCTCGCCGTGCATCCCTATGCGGACAAGCCGGCGCGGCTGGTGCTGGTGGAGGCGCGCAAGAACGGCGGGCCCGAGCTGGCCTGGGAGCCGCCCCTGGTGATGTATGAGCCGTCCCCATCCGGCGGCCGCGGCGTGCTGACATCCCGGGCGCGGGGCTTCTGCCCGTTCATGGCGTGTAATGCGATTGGTGATGGTCCGGCCGGGGCCTCGGAGAACAGCTCAGACAATTGCCCTGAGAACCGCCCGGAGGAGGGCGCATGACTGTGTATGAGTCACAGGAGCCATATACCGGCGTCCTGTTCTTTACCGACCCGCACCTGGCGGCCACGCCGCCGTTCGAGCGGCGGGAGAACTACCTGGAGCATGTGCTCGCCAAAATTTCGGCGTGCCTGGAGCTTGCGCAAGAGCGGCAGCTTCTGCCGGTGCTGCTTGGTGATCTGTTCCACCGCAATCCCGGCGATGTACACCGTGTGCTGCGGCGCGCCTTCGAGGTCCTGGGCCCGTACGCCGGCACAAAGTTCCGGCCGTGGGTGCTGCAGGGCAACCACGACCAGTGGGAGGGCGCCAGCCCGGAGGATTCCTGCCTGACCGTGACAGCGCTTGCCGGCATGATCCACCTGATGGACACATCGGGCATCCATTGCCGCTTTGACGCGGCTGGCCATCGCGTGGCCCTGGGCGGTACGCCGTATGGCTCGCCGCATCCCGATGCAGTGGATTCTGATGTTCGCGGCGATGCCGAGTACGTGCTGTGGGGCAGCCACTGCGGCCTGGGCTTTCGTGATAAGAGGCATAAGTATCCGCCCCTGCATGAAATTCCAGGCGTGGACTGGGTAATGAACGGCCACATGCATTGGCACCAACCTACGGAAACCCTCGGCATGACGCGCTGGTCCAACATCGGCGGCATGACGCGCATGTCCTTTGCCCCGCGCAACCAGGAGCGCGAGCTGTGCGCCGGAATCTGGACGCCGGGCTGCGAAGACCTTGATCGATGGGCTATTCCGCATCTTCCCTTCAATCAAGTCTTTCCGGTCAGGCCTTTTCCACCGTAAGTCGGTGTGTGTCTGTTTTTATTGGAAAATGCGCCGCACGGGTCTCTTTGACACACCCATTCCATCCCCGAAAAAATATTGTTCTGCTGTTGTAACGGGTTAAAAAAGTTGGCCCGTTCATTGCTATAGAAAAGTCATATCCCGGGGGTCAAGAAACCTCGAATCCCGTCGATATATGTAGCAACAGGAGTTGGTCATGCGTACTTTCAGAGACAACATCCAGCACCATCTGAATCCATTGCACGTATACTGCCGTCTGCGCATGCTGGGCATCAGCGCCAGCGCCGCAATGCGCCTCTGCGGCGCCTGGGAACGGATCTTCGTTCTCGCGTTCCCGTGCAACTAGCCGTATTCGGATGATCCCCCACACCGGCCGGCTTCCGTGCCGCCGGTATCTTTCGGCCATAATTTCACGCAGCTGTTTCCATGGGCGCTCTGCCGCTGTATGATGCATGTCATGATGAGTGCATTGTCTAATGATTTGGCGCTGCTATGCAGACCACCATCACAGGAGCGTGCATCATGGAAAGACGTTTGACGCAAAAAGAAATCCAGTCCTACCTGGAGGGCATGAACTGGCCCGCAACCCGTAAACAGCTCAAGGATCAGCTCTTTTCGCAGGGCATCGAGTCCTCCATGCTCAGCGTCCTGACGGATACCTCGCGTCACGATATTCAAAGCGAGGACGAGGCGCGAAGGGAGCTGGAGCAGCTCTTCCACCATAGCTAAGAAGCATAGCTAGACGTCAGCATATGCGTCATGCGCGGCGCGTAGATTCGCTCTGCACCCGCACTCTCCGCCGCCCTTGCGTCTCTCCCCTCATCACCCGGCGCAGAAATGCAGTCCATCCAAGGAAACCCGTTCCGGGGCATCCGCCTGTAGGGAAGCCATCAGCGGGAGTCGTTTCCTTGGCCGGCTTTTCTGCGGCCAGGGATATCCATGGAACCAGACCGTTGCGCCAGGGATCTGATCGCACGCGCACTGGAATTTCTTTGAACCTTCCGTAAAGAAAGGAGCTTGAACGAGTGTCCCACTACACGCCAGACGATATCGCCGCGCTGTCCCGCTACCTCAAAGACGCCAATTTTCCGGCGACGCGGAAAACAATTATCGACCTCGCCGTGGAGAACGGCGCGCCCGAGGAATCGCTGGAGGCGCTGGCCGGGCTGCCGGAGCGCGATTACATCCACATGGACGAGGTCATCAAGGAGATCGGCTCGTTGCACAAGTAGCAACGCTGTGGTTGGCTGCTACAGCCGGCGCCAGAGCATGAACCGCCGGGCGGCGTGGTCGCCGCGTCCGGGGGTTGTCCCGTACTGGGACGCATCTGAAGGGAGGGGAGGGCGTGGCGGCAGGACTCGCCGCCGCGATCTATGAGTATGCGGCCTCAGCCGGTGGTGACCTTGGGAGTCAGCACCATGGGCAACCGCGGTTTGAACTTCTCGTAGAGCTCGATGTCCAGGCCGTTGAGCCGCTCGATGCAGCGGCGTGTCTCCCGCGGCAGCTCCTCCACGCGGGGTCTGTTCTCGGAGAGGTTGCGCGAGGGAGGTGGGGTCAGCTGCTTCTCATCGGCGCCAAGCATCTGGGCGAGCATGGCGTAGGATTCCTCGAAGCGCTCCTTTGTTCCAAGAAAACAGTACGATTCAGAGATGTTGCGCGTCGCCGCCTTGAGCATGGACTCCGGGCACTCGCCGTATGGTGGGTTGATGCCCGAGAGCATGCGCGTCATGCAGTTGTTCATTCGCGGCCGCACCGCGGCGTCCAGGAACTCGTCCAGGGTGGTGGACTGGGCAAAGTCGTGAAAGCGGTGCTCCGGTCGGGTGAAGATGTGCCACCAGTGGGAGAAGACGCGTTCCACCGGATCGCGCAGGAAGGCGGCATAAACGGTGGGGCCGTTGAAAATCTTGTGGATGCCGTAATCCACGTGGCCGGAGAAAAAGCGGATAGCGTCCTTCTTCTCGCGAGGAAGGGTCAGCAGGTTGTCCAGCACCCCGTCCTGATCAAACGCAAACACGGACTGGGACGGATAGAGTGCAGCGAACCCCGCACGGGCCGTCGAGCCGGCGGTTTTCGGAATATGTTGAAAAATCAGACGGTCACGCACTGGCTCGCGGTCGCTCTCGTTCTACGTAAGATGTTATTCAGAGACCGGCGCGCCGCCGGCGTATATATCCTGCGTTGCCAGGCCGGAGCCGATATGAACATGCCCGGGAAGCACCATGGAAATCAACAGCAGGATGGCTACCAGGGTAAGTATCAGGGTTTTGAACGGATCGAAAGACCTGACAGGGGGAATGTGTTCGCCGTTTCTGAGAACGTATGTGTGGGTTCGGTTGTCTTCTTTGCGGTTCATGGTGATACCCTCGTGCTCCAAAAGTCCACAAACGCGGGGGGAGAAATGGAATGATGGCTCGTATTTTAGCAGACTCCCCGGCGTGGAGCCATGGACAAGTACATGGTTTGTGTCGCTTTTTCCAGCGGGCATCCGAAACCTTTCCGATCTGTGACTGATTCGTCGAGATGTCAGGTGCTTAGTTGACATTCCAGGCGTCGGGTATAGTTCGGCTGGGGTGTATTTTCTGGCGTGGCGCTATTAGGAAATGCAAAGACTGAGATTTTGTCGGGATGGACCAGGTTTCCCGCCGGCCGCGGTGGACGCCCCGCTGTAAATGGGCTAGGCCCAGATGTGTCCGTCCCATACGGGTCTTTCGGAAACCATCCGCACCAAAGCCAGAAGTCTACTGTTCACTCACGCAAGGAGCGCGCCCTGTGCTGAAGAAGCAAGTGAAGACGAGCGACGCCGGCTCTTCCACCATCGCCCCCACATACGGTTGTCGGTCGTTCTGCGAACCGATCCCCAGGTACGAAATACCCGAATCGCCCATGGACCCCCGCACAGTGAAGCAGCTTGTCCAGGACGAGCTGAATCTGGACGGCAACCCGGCTCTGAACCTCGCCTCCTTTGTGACCACGTGGATGGACCCCGAGGCCAACGAGCTGATGGCCATGTGTGTGAACAAGAACTTCATCGACCAGGATGAGTACCCGCAGACACAGAAGATTCACGAGCGGGTGGTGAGCATGCTGGCCCATCTGCTGAACGCGCCGGAACAAGGCCGGGCCGTGGGCACGGTGACCATCGGCTCCAGCGAGGCCATCATGCTGGGGCTGCTGGCGCACAAGCGCTCCTGGCAGCATCGCCGCAAGGCGGCCGGCAAACCGGCCGACAGGCCCAACATCATCTACGGGCTGGACGTGCACTCCTGCTGGGAGAAGTTCGCCAACTACTTCGAGGTGGAGGCGCGGACCATCGAGCTTGGGCCCGGCAAGTACGTTATCGGGCCGGACGACGTGGCTCCGCTGGTGGACGAGAACACCATCGCCGTGGGTGCGGTGGTGGGCACCACCTACACCGGCCAGATGGACGACGTGGCCGGCATCGACGCCTTGCTGCAGAAGCTGAACGCCGAGCGTGGCCTGTCCATTCCCATGCATGTGGACGGCGCCAGCGGCGGGTTTGTCATGCCCTTCGTGCATCCGGACGAGGCATGGGACTTCCGCCTGCCCACGGTGCGCTCCATCAACGTCTCCAACCACAAGTACGGGCTGGTCTACCCTGGCCTGGGCTCGCTCATCTTCCGCGACGCCAGCGACGTTCCCGAAGATCTGGTCTACAAAATCAACTACCTGGGCGGCGAGATGGAGAACTACAGCCTGAACTTCTCGCGCGGTTCGGCGCTGGTCATGGGCCAGTACTACAACTTCCTGCGCTTCGGCCGGGAGGGATACCGCCAGGTGCTCTCCAATTGCGTGGAAACGGCGCAGCAGTTGGCGCGGACCATCACGGACAGCGGCAAGTTCGAGGTTATCGGCGACAGCCCCATGCTGCCGGTCATCGCGCTGCGGCTGCTG
This sequence comes from Oceanidesulfovibrio marinus, assembly GCF_013085545.1. Lineage (NCBI taxonomy): Bacteria > Pseudomonadati > Thermodesulfobacteriota > Desulfovibrionia > Desulfovibrionales > Desulfovibrionaceae > Oceanidesulfovibrio > Oceanidesulfovibrio marinus. Next base: position 2,280,273 of record NZ_CP039543.1, on the reverse strand, counting down.
GACGACTCGCGCTACACCGTGTTCCACATCTCGGAGGCCATCCGCGCCAAGGGCTGGATCGTGCCGGCGTACACCCTGCCGCCTAAGGCGGACGGCACGGCCGTGCTGCGCATCGTGGTCAAGGAGAACTTCAGCCGCGACATGGCCGAGCTCTTTGCCGCGGACCTGCAGAACGTGATGCAGAAGCTGGACGCCTCGCCGCCGTCCCACGCCACGGACCATGGCAAGGAAGGGCACGGAATCTGCTGAGACTCAGTCCTGGCAGGCAAGGCAAGGCCAGCGCCGGATTGTTGATATGTCTGGAAAAGCCCTTTGCGCCGATTGCCCGTCTTCAAACCCCCTGATATACGAAAAGTCCCTGACCACCTCCAAGGAGAGTGCTTCCATGCAGCGCCTTGCCGTCTGTTTCGCATTCCTGTTGGTCCTGTGTCTGCCGGGAGCTGGCCATGCCGCAGAGCCGCTCACCGTGGCCTTTCTCGCCGGAGCCGGCGGGTTGAAAAGCCCCTTCAACCAGCTTGCCTACGACGGCCTGATGGAGGCGTCCGAGAACCTCTCGCTGGAGGTCATCGTGGACACCACGCTGGCCGACGCCAACGATCCCGCCCTGAAGCGCGATGCCCTGAAACGGGTGATCGAGCTGGGCGACGCCGAGTACGTCATCGCCAGCGGCAGCGAGTGGGTGGAAGCCGTACAGCAGAGCGCGCAGAAGCATCCCGACGTCTATTATACGCTGGTTAACGCCAGGCTGGAGGGGTTGGACAACGTCTCCTGCATCGTGTTCGCGGACCAGGAGGGCGGCTATCTGGCCGGCGCGCTGGCCGCGCTGACCACCAAGACCGGTCTGGTCGGGTTCATCGGCGGCATGGATATTCCCGAGATCGAATCCTTTGCGGCCGGCTACGCCGCCGGTGTGCACGACGTGGGGCCCAGGGCATCCGTCTATGTGGAGTACATCTCGGACGATGAGGAGACATTTGCCGGGTTCCGCTCGCCGGAGCAGGGCTACACCATGGCCAGCCGCATGTACGCCAAGGGCGTGGACGTCATCTTCGCGGCCGCCGGCGCCTCCGGCGAGGGCGTTATCCGCGCCGCGCAGGAGACCGGAGCCTGGGCAATCGGCGTGGACTACGACCAGGACCACCTGGCCGCGGGCCACGTGCTTACCAGTGTGGTCAAGCAGGTGAACAACGCCGTGCTCCTGGAGGTTTCCAGCGTGGTGGCCGGCAAGTTCTCCCCGGGCGTGCATGTGTACGGCGTGAAGAACGGCGGCGTGGGCCTCTCGCCCATGACCTACACGCGCGACGTGATCGGCAAGGGCGTGCTCGAAGCGCTCAAGGAGATCGAGACAAAGGTGGCCGACGGCGAGGTGGACATCCCCAAGACCCTGCCGCGCCAGTAGAAGCCATCTCAGAAAAGCCCTTTTGCTCTGTGGCGGCGTCAGACTCGTCCTGCTCAGAGGCCGAATAGTATTGGATAGACTCCTTCCGCGCGGAACTCGTCTTCTTTTGCTACAAACCTAAACTTCTATTTCAGAGATGGCCTCTCGCCGGATGGTTTTCATGACGCCCATAGAACGCAACGCCTCCATCGACGTCGTTAAACGCGACCTGGACTACGCCGTGTATGGCGACGGCGCCGTGCTTGTCACCCCTGGCGGAGCGCCTGTGGCCTCGCCCAAGCTCCGCCTGCTGGAGCACATTGTCCGCGACCTGACCGTGGCCGAACCGGGTAGCCTGACCGCCCTGGATGTGTTTGCCTGCGAGCACGACGTGGTGGAAGGGGAGCCGGCCGCCGCCGAAGAGCGGTTCGTGTCCGCCCTGCAGACAGACCCCGTGGCCGCCAGGCGCTTTCCGGAGCTTGGGGCGCAGTGCGCGCCTGTGGATATCGCGCTGGAAAACGTGGACCCGGACATGCCGCCGCTGTTCTTTCTGTACGGCGGCTTGAGCGAGGCCCTGGGCAAGGCTACCAGCTACCTGATGGAGCATGGCGACCAGACCGCGCTCAGCGATTTTGCCATGTTCAGCGCGCTGCTGCTGCAGACCTTCCGCGACATGGCGCCGTACCGCCGCGCCGGCATTCTCGTACTGGCGGAGCGGCACCAGGCCGGCGGACTGCTGCCGTTTTTGCTGCTGGCTGGACGGCTGGGACCCTCCGAGTACGCCAACGCCATCATGAATATCGAGTGGTTCCGCCACGATGCAGCATCGGCGTCACAGCGCTTCCGCGCACTGCGGGACGAGGCGCGCGTGGTGGTGGAGTATGTGGATGTCTGCATGGCCGTGTCCGGTGGAGAAGCGCTGGGGCCGAGGGCTCCGGAGATCATCGCCCGCGGCGAGAGCCATCATGTGGAGTTCAAGTCCACGCTGCGGCTCAACCTGCATACCCAGAAGAGCGACCCGAGCATTACCCACGCAAGCCTGAAGACAATCGCCGCGTTCCTCAACTCCTCCGGCGGCACGCTGCTGGTGGGCGTGCGCGACGACGGTTCCATCGAAGGCATCGAGACGGACGGCTTTCCCAATGACGACCGTTTTGGCCTGCATCTCTGGCAGTCCATGGAATCGTCTCTGGGCGGCTGCGCCTGCCCGTTCGTGGCCAGCCGGTTCGAGCGGCTGAACGGCCGCACCATTTGCTGCGTCACGTGCTCAGAAAGCCCGCGACCTGTCTTTCTGGAGGCCAAGAAGGGCGGGCAGGAGTTCTGGGTTCGCGTAGGCGCCTCCAGCCGGCAGCTCGGCGTGCGCGAAGTGCTGGAGTACACCAGGCTGCGCTTCAAGGAGTAGGGCGCGGTCAAGGCGTTGCCGCTTCCGGCTCCATTCCCTGACTCAAAATTCTTCACGACGCTGTGTCCAGAATATTGGACAGATGGCATGGGTCCGGCCAACAATCGGTGGTGGCTCGCAAGCGCGTAGCTGTCTAATAATTGAGACAGAGAGTGCGACTGCTGCGATCTCAGGCCGCCTGCCCGCGCATGGTCGCGATGAGCGTCTTGAGCTGTCCGGACAGGTCAGTCAGCTCCTGAATGGCCTGGGTGGACTCGTCCATGGCGTTGGCCACGTCCGCGGAAATGGTTTCGATCTCGCTGGTGGCCTGGTTCACGGCGTCGGACACAGAGGACTGCTCCTCGGCCGTAGTGGCGATGGCCTGGATCTGCCCGGCCGTCTCCTCGCTCATGGCCACGATGGCCTCCAGGGAGGAGCGGGACTCGTCCACCAGGGAGCCGGACTCCACCACCGAGTTGATGGCCACCTCGGTCGCCTCCGAGTTGCGCTTTGTCCCGTTCTGGATGTCAGTGATCACGCGGCCCACGTCGCTTGTGGCGTTCATGGTCTTTTCGGCCAGCTTGCGCACTTCGTCCGCAACAACGGCGAATCCTCGGCCTGCCTCGCCGGCCCGAGCCGCCTCGATGGCCGCGTTCAAGGCCAGCAGGTTGGTCTGGTCCGCGATGTCCTGGATTACCGAAATGATGGAGCCCACATTGTGCGCCAGGGTGGAAAGCTCGGTGTGGCTCTGCTCCAGCTCGCCGGAGTGCGCCTTGAGCGTCTGGAACACCTCGGCCACGCGGGACACGAGATTGGCGCCGTTCTGCGCGTGTGATTTGGCGTCCTCGGCCGTGAGCGAGGCGTTGGAGGCGGACTGCGCGATGAGCACCACGGACTCGTTCATGCGCTCCATGGACAGGGAGTTCTCACTGGACCTGGAGCGCTGGCGGTCGGCTCCGTTTCTGGCCACCTCCGCGCGGGAGGAAAGGGTCATGGCCGCCTGGTTCAATTCCTCGGCAATGCCGTCGGCGCGCTTGGCCGCTTCGGCAATGGTCTTGTTCTGCTCCTCGATGCGCAGGCGCTGCTGCGTGATGTCCGTGAGGTCGTACCAGACAGTGAGCGTGCCGAGCAGGTTGCCGTCCATATCGCGGAAGGGCGTGGTGGTCACATCCACGGTGCGCATGCCCAGGGCTGGCAGGTCCAGCTCCATCACATCGTGCATCTGGCGGCCTTCGTCCATGGCGCGGTGGGAGAGCGTTCGGCGCGAGCCGTCGCCAAAGACCATATCGCCGAATGATTGTCCGGCGTAATCCTCGGGATTGCCGCTTTTTTTGAGCATATCGAGCATCTGGCGGTTGGCCCAGGTGACGGCGCCGTCCTTGTCCACAACGGCGGCCGGCAGCGTGACGCCGCCCAGCACGCCCTGAGCAAAGCCCAGCTTGGCCTTCAGGTCACTTACCATGTCCTGGGTAGAGGAGATGGTCCGGGCGATGACGTCGTTTGCTTCGTACTCGATTTCGGCGTCGTAGTGCCCGTCAGACACGGCCTTGGTGTAGTCGGAAAGCTCGCGCAGCGGCCGGGTGGCTATGCGCACCACAAGCAGGATGACCACAACGACCAGCACGATGGCTACCACGGCGAGCACCGAGCCGATGAGCGTCAGCTTCTCGTCCAGGCCGTGGGCCATGTCGGAAATGGGCATGGCAAAGGCGTAGGTCATGCGCCAGGGTTCGAAGTATTTAAGGTAGGCGGCCATGGGCACGCCGTCCTGCTCGAACTCCACAAGCCCGTCCCTGGTGGCCTGGAACTCCTTCCAGTACGGCTCGTCGGCCAGGTTCTGGCCCTGGCGCGTGGGATGGCTGACCAGCGCCCCGTCCTCGGTGAAGATGAAGCCGTGCCCTTTGCCGCCGATCTTCTGCGCGGCGATGATGCGCCGGAACTCGGGCGTGACCACCTCCCGGCCCACGGCGATGGCCCCGATGATTCGCTCCGAGAAATCCTTGAGTGGCATGTAGGCGGACTGGTACCAGCCGTCCGGCTCCTGGACTATGCCGGAGTACGTCTCGCCGGCGAGCAGGGCCTTGGCGATGGGATCGTCCGCGGGAATGGCGCTGCCCGCGGCGTCGCTGCCGTCCTTGTTGGGGATGGAGGTGGAGACGCGTACGAGGCGGTCGTTGTCGAACTGGAAAAAGGTCGCCTCGCTGGCCATCTTGTTCTTGATGAGGTCGGCCATGGTGGCGTTGCCGGTGACCAGCGTACCGGAGATCTCCAGCGCGGGCATGGTGACACTGTCGGACGCGTCGCTGTCCTGGTCGGCCACACTCATGTCGACCGTGGTCATCTGGTTCAGCGCGGGAAAGCCCATGGAGTAGATGGTCTTGGCCATGAACGCGAGGTCGGCCTTGGCCTTGTCTCGCAGGAGCATGGTCTGCATGTCCATCATGGCGCTCACGCTGTCGGCAAAGGACTTGATGGAGGTCCGACCCAGGCTCTTCAGGGAGCGATCCACCTGGAAGAGGTTTGCCGCGGTGAGGCAGGCGATGGCCAGGGTTACGGACGCGATGGTGCCGAGGAGCAGCTTGTTGTGGAAGGCAATCTGTGCGGGTCGCAGCATGGTATCTCCAAAGGGATTAGCAATACGGCGTGCCATACTGCCTTTATGCTGTGACGCGTGGGCGATGATTCAGTTACGGAACTGTGTCGAAAAAACACAAAGAAATACGGAATGTTGGCGCGGGGAATTGCTGGCCGACCTGCGAATTACGACTGCTGTGATCTTCGGAACAGGCATCGCTTGCCCGATAGCTCGGAGTGTTTGTATAGAGATCAGATGGGATTTCAGACGTTAGATATTTAGAGGCGTGATGACAGGGGGAAGAGTCCTCTACACGAAGGGGTACAGGCGCGTTACGTTGCTCAGGATCGGATCGGGCTCACAAAAACCGCTGCTCCAGCTCCTTCACATAAGCCACCGCCTCGGGCGTGTTTGGCTCTGGGGCCCAGGGCGCGAAGTCCTTGTCCGAGTGGGGCGCGTACGGGCCGTTTTTGACCTCGAAGAGCACGGTATCCGGCGCCAGGCAGACAAGGCCGTGCCAGACGCCAGGCCGGATATCCACGACGTATGAGCCGTGGTCGCGACCGAGCAGCACGTAACCGGCGCTGTTCAGGTCCGGCGTATCGTCCTCCCAGAGTACGAACCCGGCCCGGCCGGTGAGCACGATGAAGGTCTCGGACTTGGCCGGATGCAGATGGCGGTGCGGCCGGATGTACGTTCCAGGCTGCATGGCGTTGAGCATGCGCTGCAGCGGGTCGTCGTCCCCGGCGTGGAGCACATGGATCTCGCGGCGGCGTGGGTTAGCTGCGGCGGCTGCCGCCTTGGCGGCCATCAGCGCCGGGTCCACGCTGGTCCAGCGTTCATGGTCAGATATGGTCGCGTACGGGTTGATGCGTCGTGCGGTCATGCGTTCTCCAGTTGATGAAGGAACAGGATTCCGATCAGCAATGCTTCCACAAAGCCGCGGCCCGGACAAGGCGAGTCTTGCGATTTTCCGGGCGTCGTCTTAGGTAGTGGAATCCCTTTTCGCACCCATATCCCTTGGAGCTTTCATGTGTGTATTATGCCGTATTTGTTGTGGATTTGTTATAATTACCGCTGTTTTGGGCACCGCTCCGGCCATGGCCGGCCTGCCCGGCGAGCAGTTTCTGCAGGAGCAGCAGCTCTGCGAGGCCCAGGACACGCTGCACACGATGGTCGCCGCCATTGACGCGATGGATGCGGAGTTCCAGGCCCAGCCGGAAATGCTGAACGATCCCGAGTGGGTGCGCTCGGCCATCGCGCATATGGCGCAGGTGGACGACACGGCGCGCGACGCCCTGTTCCACGCTTTGGACTCATCCTGGGAGCCGGACGTGTTCGCAACATTTGTGCAGTTCTTCATCAATCCGCGTCCGGCCGGGGACGAGGACATGGGCTATCTCCAGCGGTTGGACCGCGATCATTATACATTGCTGAAGCGCATTCTGGCCGAAAGCGCGGCACTGGGCGAGGCGGGCTGGCCCGCGCCCCCGGTGTTCGACGCGGCAACGTCCTACCAGACGTTTGTCCTGGCGCGGCGGGGGCTTCCCCTGGACGCAGCCTGGCAGCAATCAACCCTGATCCCGCGGCTGAAAAAACTGGCCGGGCAGGGCGACTTACCCATGGCAGCCGTGGCCTGGTACACGGCGGCGTCGCCGGAGGATTTGTCCATGCAGGCCAGCGCGCTGGCGGGGGTCGATGCCCCGTGGTCCGGTCTGGCGGCGCAGACCAAGCGCACCGAGGCCTTGCTCACCGCGCTGCGCAAGGCGCCGGATGCGGAGCTGCTGCCGCCGCTGACGCCGGAGCCGTGCGGCGTGCAGAAGTTTACGGTGGAGCCGGCGCCGAAGGCCGGGAACCAGACGCGGGCCGGGCAGGAGTAGAGGAGGGGGCCGGCTGCTTCAGGGGGGGCGAGCACGGGGCGTGATGGGGCGGTTGTAGTGCGGTTACCGCTCCTGCCGGACGTCCAGCCACGTTCCGCCAGTCAGGCTCCACAGCAGCTCCGGTGTGAGCTTGACCACGGCGAAGGGCGTTCCGGCCGCGGCCCAGATCGTCTCGTAGTGCTGGAGGTCCTCGTCGAGCACGGTCTTCAGCGGCTCGGCATGGCCAACCGGCGGAATGCCGCCGATGGCGAAGCCTGTCTTCTCCTTGACGAGATCGGCCTTGGCCTGCTTCAGGTTGCTGCCGGTGGTCTTGGCGATCTTCTTCGTGTCCACGCGGTTGATGCCCGAAGCGATGACCAACACCAGCTCATCGGAATTCTTATCCTGAAAGACCAGTGACTTGGCTATCTGCGCAACACTGCAGCCCACGCTGTCTGCGGCGTCCTGGGCTGTGCGTGTGGAGCCGGCCAGCTCCATGACCTCAAGGGAGCTGTCGAACTTCGATAGATACTCCTGCACCTTCTGTGCGCTCCTGCTCAACTCCTCTGCCATGGCGATTCTCCTGGTCGATTCCGTGTAATTATGCACGGTTTGTTGATTGCATCACTGCGGCGGTCCTGGTACCGTACGTTATAACGCACATGGGCACTCGTAGCACCGTGCGTTATAACGCACAAGGGGTAATCCGTGTCCTCCGATATCATCAAGGAGTCCGTAGCCAACAGGCTGCGAGCGCACCGCACGCGTTCTGGAATGAGCCTGGACGCGGCTGCTGCTGCCACCGGCGTTTCCAAGGCCATGCTCGGGCAGATCGAGCGGCGGGAGTCTGCACCGACCATCGCAACCCTGTGGAAGATCGCGCGGGGCCTGGGTATCTCCTTCTCCTCGTTCTTTCCGGAGCCCTCGCCGGCCCAACCGGACAGACCGCTTTTCCCCCACGATCCCGATATGCGCGTGGTGCTCGTCTTTCCGTATAACCCGGTCACGCGGATGGAGATGCTGCGGGTGACGTTGAAAAACCACCACCTTCAGCGTTCTTTGGCTCATCAGATAGGGGTTGTCGAGCATGTCGTTCCAATAAGCGGTATCATAGACGTATGGTACGAGGACAGCTGGCGCACGGCCACGCCGGACTCGCCCATCCGCTTCCACGCCGATGTCCCCCACGCCTACCGGGCCGTCACCGAAACGGCCGTCTTCGAGAACATCATTTGCTATACATGACCCCGGCTCTTTGTGCATAAAGGGTAAAACCGACGCATCATCGGCGGGTGTTGACGACCGGTGCCTTTGGGCTGGTGTCCTGATCCGCCCGGCAGAGCAGCCGAAGCGCTGGCTTTGAGCGGGCCGGCGCGTCTGGAGGCGGGCATGTGCTGGGGCTTCCCGATAAACCCGACACAGGGCCGAGCACCCGGCGGCCTTTCCGGCGTTCCTGAAAGCGGGACAGCACGAGCTACGCGAGCCCATATAGTGGAGGATACCCATGCGGAACCCGTTGCCGTACCTCATCGTTCTCGTGATGCTGGCGGCAGGCTGCGTGCAGAGCGACGCGCCCATCTTCGAGGAATCCGAAGCCCAGCGCGGCCGCATTGTCACGCCGGGCGTGTATCTCTGCGAGTCATGCGAGGATGCCGTGGCCGTGGGCTGGGATGAGAGCGCCATGCTCCACGTCTTTGACGGCGAGCATGTCCTGTCCAAGGAGATTAATGGACGGCGGCTCGTGCAGATCAAGTCTGGGAACGACTATATGCTGTTCTGGACGGCCGTGGAAGAAGGCCGCCGCTTCATCATGTTCGATCTCTCGGGCGACGTGGACCCGGCCGCGCAGAAGCAGTACGGCGTGGATGTGGAGCACGACGAGGAGCACGACTTCCATACGCTGCACGGCGAGTCCGCGGCCATCCGGCGGTTCATGCTGGAGTATGCGCCGGAGCACATGCAGGAGGCCGGCGTCTACTCGCTGGTCATTGCAGCCGATATCACCCAGAAAACGCTGGAAGCCTGCGAAGATGCATGCAACGAGCAGCACGGCGAGAGCGATTACTCCGAGATGGTGCGCGGCTGCGTGGCGCGTTGCGCCGCCGCGGTGCAGTGATGGCGTATCGGGGACAGACGTGGCGAGCGTTAAGCCCGCGCGTCAACGATGCGGCCGGCGAGTACGTCGAAGTTCATGTTCGTGGCGGGCTGGGTTATAAGGATGCCGCCGCCTTCCACCACGGTGGAGCCGGCAGGGTGGGCGTAGATCTCGCGCGCGGCAGGGGCCGTGTAGACTTCCCGTGCGGCCGGCGCCGTGAAGGTGATCCGTGCCGCCGGCGCAGTGTAGACCTCCCGCGCGGCCGGAGCCGTGTAGGCCATGGTGGATGTGTCTATGGCGACGCCGTTGAGCGTAAACATGAGTGTTTTGGTAAGGTTTGTTTGTGCTTAGAACTGAACTTATATAAATCCTACCGCGGATCGGTCGGAAGGTAAACGGCCAAAGGCTCGACAGTGGGCCTGAAACATGCGAGTAAGGCCGCGGTACACCTGTAGAATCAGCAGCAAGAGGCTTGCATCATGAGAAACTTCCATCACGAGGTCAATTCTCTTGTCGTCCGGTACATCTGGCCGGTACTGGCGGCATTTTTTCTGTTGACGACGGCCGACGGCGCGGCAGCGCAAAGGAGCGACTGCATGGTCACTTTACATACGAGCAAGGGCGATATCGTCATCGAATTGAACCAGGAGAAGGCTCCGGTCACCAGCGCCAACTTCCTGGAGTACGTCCGCAGCGGACATTACGACGGCACCATATTTCACCGCGTCATCAACGGCTTCATGATCCAGGGCGGCGGCATGGACGCCGAAATGCAGGAGCGCCCCACCAACGAGCCCATCGAGAACGAGGCCGACAACGGTCTGCAGAACGAGGCGTACACCGTGGCCATGGCGCGCACGCAGGACCCGCACTCCGCCACGGCGCAGTTCTTCATCAACGTCGCGGACAACAACTTCCTGAACCACCGCAACAAGACGCCGCAGGGCTGGGGCTACGCCGTGTTCGGCAAGGTCGTGGAAGGCCAGGACGTGGTCGATGAGATCAAAGAGGTGCCCACAGGCCGCAAGGGATTTCATGAGGATGTGCCCACCTCTCCGGTAGTGATTGAGAAGGCCGAGGTGACAGGCGAGGACTGCGAATAATCGCCTGCAATCATGTGATCTTTTCAATATTGTAACTTCAGGTGTTTTCTTCTTGTGAAAAATGCGTTATCACGCAGACTTCTGATTGGCGCATAATGTGTCGCCCTGGTGACGGGCATATCAGTAAGGGAACTTCATCTTGAGGAGAAAGGCATGAAGAAAATTCTGTTCGCGCTCCTGGCCAGTGTCCTGGTGTTTTCCAGCGTGGCGCACGCTGAGAGCATCAAGATCGGATTCAACATCCCTTTGACCGGTGACATTCCGGACGTCGGCGAGTCCTCCAAGAACGCCGCCGAGATGTTGCTGAAGCAGATCAACGACGCCGGCGGCATCGATGTCGGCGGCACGAAGTACACCCTCGAGTTCGTGTACGAGGATAACGAATCCAAGGCCGAGTCTGCGCTCTCCGCTGCTCGCAAGCTCGTCACCCAGGACGACGTCCTGGGCATCATCGGACCGCAATCCTCCAAGCAGGCCGTGCCTGCCGGCGAGGCCGCCAACGACCTGGAAACCCCGATGATTTCCCCCTGGTCCACCAACCCCGACACCACCAAGGACCGTCCCTTCGTCTTCCGCGGCTGCTTCCTCGACCCCTTCCAGGGTCCTGTGGTCGTGAACTTCGCCAGCGACGAGTTCGGCGCCACCAAGGCCGCCGTGCTGTATGACATCGCCAGCGACTATCCCAAGGGCCTGGCCGAGGTGTTCAAGGAAGCCTGGGAGAAGAAGCACGGCGCCGGCTCTGTGGTTGCCTTCGAGACCTTCACCACCAAGGACGTGGACTTCAGCGCCCAGTTGACCAATATCGTCAACTCCGACGCCGAGATCCTCTTTGTGCCCCAGTACTACAACGAGGTTCCGCTGATCGTGAAGCAGGCCCAGAGCCTGGGTTGGGACAAGCCGATCATCGGCGGCGACGCCTGGGCCGGCGGTGACCTGATGAGCCTGTGCGGCGACGACTGCAAGGGTTACTTCTTCTCTACCCACTACGCCGCTGCCGGCGCTCAGGGCGCCACCAAGGAGTTCATCGAGGACTACAAGGCCATCTACGACAAGACTCCCGACGACGTGGCCGCTCTGACCTGGGACTCCACCAACCTGATGCTCGAAGCCATCCAGGCCACCGGCGGCCTGACCGGCGACATCGACGAGGACCGCATCAAGGTCAAGGATGCGCTTGGCACCATCAAGGACTTCAAGGGCATCACCGGCAACATGACCTTCACTCCTGAAGGCGACCCCATCAAGTGCGCCGTGGTCGTGAAGATCAACGACGCGGGCGAGTTCAGCTTCTACAAGCAGGTTTGTCCGTAGATACAATTGGATGAAGCCGCGAGGCCGGGACGTTCCGCGTTCCGGCCTCGCCTTTGCACTCTGACCAGAATCCTATGCGCACCGGGGTTTGATCCGTGCTCGGCCCGATTATTCAGAACATTCTCAACGCGCTGCAGTGGGGCAGCTTCTACTCGCTCATCGCGTTGGGCTACTGTCTCGTCTACGGCGTGCTCCTGCTCATCAACTTCGCCCATGGCGATATCTTCATGGTGGGCGCGTACATCGCCTTTTTCGTTGCGACATTTTTCCTCGCCGCCGTGGGGCTGCCGGGGTGGGCGGTCATCGTGCTGTGCGTACCGCTGACCATGGCGCTGACGGCGCTGGTGGGCGTCACGCTGGAGCGCGTAGCCTACCGGCCTTTGCGGCGCAAGGGCGCGCACCGTCTCTACGTGGTCATCACCGCCCTGATGTGCGGTCTGATCCTGGAGAACGGCAACCTGGCCCTGCTGGGCGCCAGCCGCCGGCTCTTCCCCACGCTGGTGGAGACGCACGTCTACAATATAGGCGGCGTGGCCGTGACCAACCTCAAGATCGCGGTCATCCTGGTGGCGATCCTGGCCTTTGTCTTCCTGGAGACGGTGGTCTCCAGAACCAAGATGGGCATGGCCATGCGCGCCATCTCCTACGACAAGTTCGCCATCCCGCTCATGGGCATCGCGCCGGACAAGGTGGTGGTGTTCACCTTCGTCCTGGGCTCGTCCTTTGCCGGCCTGGCCGGCCTGATGTTCGCCATGAGCTACCCGGTGCTGGACCCCTACATGGGCGCGCTCATCGGCTGGAAGGCCTTTATCGCGGCGGTGGTGGGCGGCATCGGCTCCGTGCGCGGCGCATTTGCCGGCGGGTTCCTGCTGGGCTTCGTGGAGATCATGGTCGTGGCGTTCTTCCCGTCCACGTACCGTGACCTCATCGCCTTCACCATCCTGCTGGTCATTCTCACCTACAAACCCACGGGGCTTTTCGGCGTGGCCCGTTTCCAGAAGATCTAGAGGGGGCAGGAGCGATGCAAAAGTTAGCTGTCCCCATTCTTGTCGGCGCATTGTTCGGCTTTTTCGTGATCACCGCAGCCACGGGCGCGATGAACCTCTACTGGCAGTCGGTGTTCATGTTCATGGGCATCAACGTCATTCTCGCCGCCAGCCTGAACATCATCAACGGCAGCATGGGTGAGTTCGCGTGCGGCCACGCCGGCTTCATGGCCGTGGGTGCGTACGTCTCCTCGCTGCTGTCTGTGCTGCTGTTCGCCAAGGACAAGGTCTTTGGCGCGGCGCTGCTCAGCCCGGACCTGGCGCTGCCCCTGTTCCCGGTCATACTGCTGGTGGGCGCGCTTGTGGCGGCTGTCACCGGCCTCATCGTGGCCATCCCGTCCTTCAAGACACGCGGCGACTACCTGGCCATCATCACCATCGCGGCCAACTACATCGTCAAGTCCACCATCGAGAATATCGACACCATCGGCGGCGCGCGCGGGTTCATGGGCATGAGCCGGGTGACCAAGGCCATGGAGAAGACAATCGACCTGCCGTGGATGGTGATCTGGGTGTTCGTGGGCACCATCTTCACCATCTGGATCATCCGGCGATTCATCTCCTCTACCTATGGCAAGGGCATCATCGCCATCTGCCAGGACGAGATCGCGGCCGAGATCATGAGCGTGAACACGAACAAGATGAAGATCGTCGCGTTCATGCTCTCCTCCGGACTGGCCGGACTGGCCGGCGGGCTCTTCGCCCACGTGCTGGGCTACGTGAACCCGGGCTCGTTCACCATCCTCAAGTCCACCGAGGTCATGGTCATGGTCTACCTGGGCGGCATGGGCTCCCTCTCCGGCTCGGTGATGAGCGCCATCCTCTTCACCCTGCTGCTGGAGGCGTTGCGGCCGCTGCAAATTATCAAGTGGGTGGTCATCCCCCTCATGCTGGTGCTGCTCATGCACATGCGGCCCGAGGGTATCATGGGCAACCGCGAGCTGACGGACGTGTTCCCGCGGCTCAAGAAATTCACCGCGTTCAAGAAGTGATGCCATGAGTCTGCTCGAAATACAGAACATGACACAACGGTTCGGCGGCCTCACGGCGGTCTCCGATTTCAGCGTGCGCCTGGAGGAACGGCAGCTCTGCGGCCTCATCGGCCCCAACGGCGCCGGCAAGACCACCATCTTCAACCTTGTCTCCGGCTTCTACACGCCCACGGTGGGCGACATCTACTTTGCCGGCGAGAAGATCACCGGCAAGAAGCCGCACAAGGTCACGGGCAAGGGCGTCGCCCGGACGTTTCAGAACATCCGTCTGTGGCACGACATGACCGTGCTGGATAACATCCGGGTGTCCCAGCACTACCACCTGGGCTACGGCTTCCTGGACTCGGTGCTCCGCTCGCCGCGCTACAACCGCCGCACGCAGGAGATCGACGACTGGGCGTTCGAGATTCTGGAAGCGCTGGACCTCGCCCGCTACGCCGAAGAGTTTCCCAAGAACCTGCCGTACGGCCTCCGCCGCCGTGTGGAGATAGCGCGGGCCTTGTCCACCAAGCCCAAGCTTCTGTTGCTGGACGAGCCTGCCGCCGGCCTGAACACGGCCGACCTGGATGGGCTCATCTCCCTGATCCGTTGGATCTTCGAGAAGTTCGACATTTCCATCTGGATGATCGAGCACCAGATGCAGGTCGTCATGACCCTGTGTCAGCACATCCAGGTCATCGACTTCGGCGCGACCATCGCCCAGGGATCCCCCAAGGAAATTCAGAACAACCCCGAGGTCATCCGGGCGTACCTCGGAGACGACACAATCTGATGCTGCTCGAAATCGAAAATCTCAAGGTCCGTTACGGAACCATCGAGGCGCTGCACGGGATATCCTTTTCCGTGGACAAGGGCGAGATCGTCGCGCTGCTCGGCGCCAACGGCGCCGGCAAGACCACCACGCTGCACTCCATCATGCGCCTCCCTCCGCCGGAAGCGCCCAAGGTGGTGGAAGGCGACATCCGCTTCCGCGGCCAGTCCATCCTGACCACCGAGCCGTACGACGTGGTGCGCAAGATGAACATGAACCTCGTGCCCGAGGGCCGGCATATCTTCGGCAACCTCTCCGTGTACGAGAACCTCTGGATCGCCACCACCGCGCGCACCGATGGCCAGGAAAACATAGACAAGGACTTCGAGCGGGTCTTCTCGCTCTTTCCCAGACTGGCCGAACGCAAACGCCAGCAGAGCGAGTCCCTCTCCGGCGGTGAGCAGCAGATGCTCGCCGTGGGCCGCGCCCTCATGTCCAAGTGCGACGTCATCCTGCTGGACGAACCCTCCATGGGCCTGGCCCCGCTGCTCATGTACGAGCTGTTTCGCACCCTCAAGCAGCTCAACGAGGAAGGCATGACCATCCTCGTCGTGGAGCAGAACGCCCGCGTCGCCCTCCAGTTCGCCCACCGCGGCTACGTGCTTGATACCGGCGAGATCGTGGCCGAAGGCCCGTCCGCAACGCTCATGGAAGACCCCGAGGTCAAAAAAGCCTACCTCGGCGGCTAGCAAAAAAAGTTATAACAATCAGCCTCCGGCGGGCCGGGGGACTCTGTCCCCCAGCGCCTCCTGCCGGGGACCACTGGTCCCCGGACCCCAATATTTGGGTCCAGGGAGCAGTGCTCCCTGGTGGGGAGTTCGAGGGGCAACGCCCCTCGACACCAGTCATTCCACTGCCACACAATCAAGGCGGCGGCCTCCACGAAGGAGGCCGCCGCCTTTGTTAGTGCAGGGTCATGTTCGGGTTACGGATAGGTCCGGTATATCTCCACGTGCTCGGAGTAGCTGGTGTAGGGCCGGTCGGAGTTCATCTCGAAGGAGAAGGCCGGCCCGAGCTGGATGTTGATCAGCGGGTTGCTGGTGAACAGCCGCCATGCGCCACCCTCGTAGTGGAAGTAGCGGTCGCGCGAGACGTCGTAGTACAGCTTGTGCTTGGGGTAGAAGCGGTACCTGTGGGGTCGCACGATAACCGGGGCAGGCGCCGGAACAGGGACAGGCACCGGGGTCGGGACCATGACGGGGGCCGGCACGGGCTGCGGGTAGTAGTGATCCCTGTGGATCACCCTGGGCGGCGGTCCGCGGTGTCCGCGGCCATGGTGCCCACGGTAGTCGTGATGGTTATGGCGATTGCCATGCCCGCCGTGGCGTCCATGCCCGGCGTACGACGGCGTAGCGGTCAGCAGCAGGATTGCTGCGAGGAGCATCAGGACACAGGTGATACATCCACGTCGTTTCGATTGGGTCATATGAGTCTCCCTCTCGTGTGCCGGGAAGAAGGGTCAGCTTCGTGCCGGCTGTTGAACGTGCGTACTGCGTGCGGCGGTTCGGGGGACCGATCCCCCGGACCCGAACAGGTTCGTGTACTGCGCGCGCCTGGGCCAAAGCTGGCGGGCGCAGGGCGCAACGGTAGCCTCCACGGTTTTTCGTGTTGAAAAAAACCGTGCGCTGCCGTGCTGGAACCGTGTTCCACTACTGTTGAGAGAACGTCCGGCGGTGAAGACGAGTCACCGCCGGAGGGTGCATCCGGAAGCGATCAGGGGCTGACTTTGTAGCGGGTCCTGTGCTCCTGGTAGTGCGTGTAGGGCAGGTCCGTATCCATATCGATGGTGAAGAACGGTCCAAGCTGTATGTTGAGCAGCGGGTTGTTGTCGAAGCGCCGCCACTGGCCGCCCTCGTAGTGGTAGTACCAGCCGTCGTCGATGTCGTAGTAAAGCTTCTGCTCCGGATAGAAGCGGTACTTGTGGCGGTAGCCGTGCGCAGGAGCGTGGGGCGGTGGCCCTGGCGCCTTCTGGCCGGGCATCATCTTCTTGGCCTGGCCGGGCGGCATATGCTTGGGCTGCGCAAAGGCGACCGGGGCCGTCAGCAGCAACGCGAGCATGAGCGCTGCGAAAAGAGTGAGTGTCTTGAGGTGAAAGCGCATGATGTTCCTCCGGTTCCGCAATGATTCTGGGGGGAGGAGGGCGCCGTGCGACGCCCTCCCGTGTTCAAGCGGTTCGAAGTCCTGCTGCTAGTCGTAGGAGACGATCTCCCAGCTACCGTCGGAGCGGCGGTAGGCCGTGGCCGTTGTCCACTCGTCGTAGTAGCCGTCGTTGTTGTTATCCACGCCGATGCGGACCTTGCGGTAGATACGGCCGTCGCGGCGGTACGCTTCATACGGCGTTGCCTGCCACTGGTAGCCGGTGTCCGGGTTTTCCCAGGTTGTGGGCTGATTGGAAGGCTGCTGCTCCAATGTATAGGCGACTTGCTCCTGGTCACGGGCTTCCAGGTAATCACCAATGGCGTAGCCGGCCAGAGCACCGAGGGCCAGGCCGATGGCCGCGCCGGCAGCACGCTGGCCAGGACCGCCGCCGGCCACGGCGTAGCCGACGCCTGCGCCGGCCGCACCGCCAAGAGCAGCGCCTGCCGAACGCTGGGTCTGGCAGCCGAGCAGGGGGATGGAGAGCATGCTCAGGATGAGGAGCACAATGATCGGCTTGGTCGGGATTCGTTGCATGTTGAGGTCTCCTTGAAAAAGTTTAGGCCGGCCGCACCAAAGCGGTCGGGAAATACATGCGTATGTTATGAAAGAATTTTCGGGAGAGTACAAGCTTGCGCGAATCTTCGCCAAGTCTTGGGTGTTCCCTTTTACGCAACAATCACAATGGTCCTCCCGGACCAGGATCGGCGGTTAGTTCATATCCTTTGTGACTTGAGAACGCACATGGAACGTGCAGGTTGACACGAGAATTCAATTTTTTTTGAGGGGCGCACGGAGAACCTCTCGATCCTGCCCGTTATTTCACCGGGGCCGGGTAAGAATGATCGCGCGCCGGCAGAGATGGACCTCACAGGTGCTCCGACCTGGGGGCTTACCTTATGGTCGATTCGTTTACTGCTCCGATCGGGATCTTGCCAGGACGCATTGCCCCCAAGACCCAGAATAGGGGGCCCGGGGAACAGTGTTCCCCGAGCAGGGGCGTGGGGGGACAGCGTCACCCACACTGGGTCGCCGGAGGCATGAACTGCGCTACAGCGCGCCGCGCAGGACGTCGAAGACGGCGGAAAAGTCCTCGTCGCCGCGATCGGCCGCCACCAGCATGCGATAGAGCTGCGCCGCCAGGTGGGTGGCCGGGGCCCAGGCCCCGGTCTCATGCGCCGTGTCGAGGGCGAACTTGAGGTCCTTGGCCATGTGCTTTGCCGGAAACTGCGGGGTGTACTCGTTGGAGGCCAGAAGATCGCGCTTCATGGCAAAGAGCTCGTTGGAGAGCGGGCCGGCAAGCACCACGTTGAGCATCACCTCGCGGGAAAGGCCGCCCTTTTCGCCAAAGGCGAGCATCTCGGCCAGCCCGGAGAGCATGGAGCCCAGCAGGAGATTGATGGACATCTTCATGTGCGAGCCGCTTCCGGCCGGGCCGCAGTGGATGGTCTTCTTGCCCATGGCCTCGAAGTAGGGCGTGGCGCGCTCCACCTGGTCGGCCTCACCGCCGGCCAGGATAACCAGGGTCCCGTCCTCGGCCGGTTTCTTGGAGCCGGAGACCGGAGCGTCGATGAACGATGCCCCGTAGTTGCCCACGCGGCGGGCAAGGTCCTTGCTGTATGAAGGCGGCACGCTGCTCATGTTGATCACCAGCTTGCCCTTGCCCAGCCCGGCGGCGGCGCCGTCCTCGCCGAACAGGGCCTGGTCCACGGCCTGGGGGCCGGTGAGCATGGTGACGATGATGGGCGTTCGCTTGGAAATATCCTCCGGCGATTCGGCCACTGTGGCCCCGGCATCGGCCAGGGGCTTGCATTTTTCGATGGTGCGGTTGGTGACGGTGACGTCGAAACCGGCTTTCACGAGGTTCAGGGCCATGGGAACGCCCATGATGCCCATTCCGACGAACCCGATTGCTTCTGGCATCTGGTCCTCCTGTTCGGTATTCCTGCGGCGGCTGTGGTCGCCGCTGCATGCATACGGATGACCGTACCACAGCAGGCGGTAGGCGGTCAGCCCGTGGAAGGGCCGCGCCTGAATAATTTCCGACCAGAGGCGAGCGCGAGCGGGGTCTGGAAGCCGGACAGGCTCACCCGCGCACGCCGAGCCGCTCCAGCAGCCTCTTGAGCGGGCACCAGTCGGTAAAGGCGGATTGCAGGAGGTTGAGGCCGACAAAGGCCGTGAACAGGAGCCAGGACTTGGAGTGGGTCTGCGCCAGAACAAGGCTGAGGAGTACGAAAAAGCCGGCGACGCCGCGCAGGATGCGGTGGAGCATGACGTCCTCCTGATGTGTTTGTGCTGCTCGAAGAGCCTGCGGATGGGTGTCCGCGGAGCTCGGAACCCTTGCCCGGCTGATTACGCCGGCGATGCCCGGTGTGAGTGGAAGCTGTCGAGGTAGCGCTGCAGCGCCTCCATATCCACGGGCTTGGCGAAGTAGCTGTCCATGCCGCTTTCCAGGAACGTCTCCTTGTCGCCGGGCATGGCATAGGCCGAGATGGCCACGATAGTCACGTCGGGATCGATGCCCGCGCGCTCTCCCGAGCGGATGATGCGGGTGGCCTCCAGCCCGTTCATTGCCGGCATCTGCACGTCCATGAACACGACGTCGTAGGTGTTGGCGGCCAGGAGCTCCAGCGCTTCCTCGGCGCTGGCCGCGCCGGTGGAGGCATGGCCCCATTTCTCGATCATGGTGACCAGGGCGAAGCGGTTGATGGTGTTGTCCTCCACCACGAGAACGTTGACCGGACCGTTGCGGCGAGGCGCGGCGGGCTCCTGCACCTCGGTCAGGCGTTCGCGCCTGGCCATGGGAATGCTGAAGTGGAAGTAGGTGCCCCTGCCGGGGGTTGAATCCACGCAGAGCTCGCCGTCCAGAAGCAGCACGAGCCGTTTGACGATGGCCAGCCCCAGCCCGGCGCCCTGGAAATCGCGCGAGTAGGCCTTCTCCACCTGCGCGAACGGCTCGAAGATGTGGCTGAGCTGGGTTTCGTCCATGCCGATGCCGGTGTCCGACACCTCGGCCACCAGCCTGAGCGTGCCGTCAGGCGCGGTTACGGTGGAGGCGTGGACCGAGACGCGGCCGCCGCTCTCCGTGAACTTGACGGCGTTGCCCACGAGGTTGAAGAGGATCTGCCGCAAGCGGCCCGCATCGCCGTATAGAATCTCCGGCGTGTCCGGCTCCAGGACCACATCCAGGGCGAGGTCTTTCTCTCTGGCCGGCTCGCGGAAGGTGTCGCGTACGGTCTGAATGATCTCGCGAACCTCGAACGGCGAGTCGATGATGGTCAGCTTGCCCGCCTCCACGCGGGAAAGATCGAGTATGTCGGAGATGAGCGCCAGCAGATTCTGGCCGGAGGTCCGCGCCGTCTCCACATACTCGTGCTGCTCGTCGTTGAGGTCGGTGAACTCCAGAAGCTGGAGCATGCCCAGCACGCCGTTGATGGGGGTGCGGATCTCGTGGCTCATGTTGGCCAGGAATTCGCTCTTGGCCAGGCTGGAGGCTTCGGCCTGCTGCTTGGCAGCAATGAGCTCCTCCTGCTTGATGCGCTCCTGGGTCACATCGCGCGCCACGCTGAAAACCTGTTCGCTCTCCAGCTCCGGAATCGAGTTCCAGGATAACCACCGATAGCTGCCGTCCTTGTGCAGGAAGCGGTTCTGGAAGTTGCTCAGCGCCAGACCATCCAGCAACGGTTCGCTGCTCTGTATGGTGCGTTCTTGGTCATCCGGGTGGACGAAGTGGATCACAGGCATGCTTTTGAGCTTTTCCTGGCTCCATCCGAGCACCTTTTGCCAGGCCGGGTTCAGCTGCGTCAGGTAGCCGTCGAAGCTGACGATGCAGATCAGGTCCTGCGAAAGGGTGAAGATGCGCTCCAGGTTCCGCTCCGCGGTTTTGCGTTCTGTGATGTCCTGGATGACGCCAGCAATCTTTGTCGACCCGCCATCAACCGACTGGGCGGCTCCCTGGACTCGGACAAAACGACGCTCGCCAAGGGTGGTGGCGATGGGTGTTTCGATCTCGAAGCTGGTGCCCTTGGAGTAGGCGTCGCTGAAGGCCTTGCGCAGGGTCTTGCGTTCCGGAAAGAGGCCGAGAATGTCTTCCACGGTCGGGTCGAAGGCCGGCGGCAGCCCGAATATCTGGTAGGTTTCCGGTGTCCAGGTAAACGTGCCCGTCTCCCAGTCGAGCTCCCAGCCGCCCACGCGGGCGATGCTCTGCGTGTCGAGCAGCAGCGCTTCCTGCCGGCGCAAATTATCCTCGGCACTGCGCCGGCGGCGGTCCAGATCCAGTGCATGCAGGCCGTAGGCGAGATTGTTCGCCAGCCGTTCCAGCACGGCGATCTCCTTGCTGTCGAACGCATGGGGCGCTGTGGAGTAGAGCATGAGCGAGCCCAGGATGTGCGGGCCGGTACGCAGCGGCAGGTTGATGCACGACCGGAACCCTTCGGCAAGGGCCGTCTCCCGCCATTCCGGGTAGCGCTGCTCGTCCTCGATGGATGGGACCAGCACGTGCTGTCCGGTGCGGATGGCCAGCGCAGTGGGACACTGGTCGTCCTGCGCCTGCAGATACGGCGTCAGCGTCTGGAGAAAGTCCTCGTGTGAGCCGTAGGACGCCGTGGCCGAGATGGGCGCTGTCTTGTCCTGCCCGGTGCAGACCACAGCGGCGAAGTCGTAGCCGCCTATCTGCACACCCACTCGGCAGACCTTGCGGCACAGGGCCTCGGGATTTTTCTCGTGCAGAACGATCTCATTGGAGCGGACCAGCGTTTCCAGGGCGCGGTTCAGGGATTGCAGCTCGCGTTGGGCGCATTCCCGGTCGGTCTCGTCTATGCCCACGGCCCAGGTGTGCCAGCCGGGTATGGGGAAGCTTCCGGCTATGGAGGACCACGCCGTGGACCGCTGCGAGCCGTCCTTGGTGACAAAGGGTACTTGCAGCCCGCGGAAGTTTTCCCTGGCAAGGAGCGATTCCATGGCTTTGGCTCGAATCTGCTCATCCGGGCAGACCAGTGACAGCGCCTTGGGGTCGGCCATCATCGCCGCCTCGGTGTACCCGGTCACGCGCACGCACTCGCTGTTCCAGGCAATGATGGAGCCGGACTCGTCTAAGGCCGCAAGCATGATGGGCATGCGCTCCACCACGGTGCGTTGACGGGCCTCGCTGTCACGCAAAGCCTGCTCCGCCCGTTTGCGCTCCTCGTTCTCGAAGAGCAGCTCCCGGTTCTTGCTCATGAGCTTCAGGTTGGTGGCGGCGAGATTCTCGTTGGCCTTGTCGAGATCACGGTTGGCCGCGGCAAGCTCCCTGGTGCGTTCCTCCACACGCTGCTCCAGGGTGTCGCGCGCTTCCAGCAGCTGCACCTCTGTCACGCGGCGGCGTTCCAGCTCAAGCTGTTGCGCGTCGTGCAGGGCCTGAACCCGCGCCTCCATCTCGTTGAGGGCGTCCACCACGACGTCCAGCTCGTCGGGGTAGCCCGGATCGGATGGCGGTCGCGGCAGGGTGAACGGTTTCAGCCCGGCCGACATGTCGAGGTCTCTGGCCTGGTCCGCAACGGCAGCGAGATGCCGCGCCACGTGGCGATGGAAGAGCAGGTAGAGCACGGCTGCGATGAAGAGGATCTCAACGCCCTGGCGGAGGAACAGGGAGGCTAGCTCGTGCCGGAATGTGTTGTGCAGCTCGTCCACCCCACAGATGACCTGGAGGGTGCCGAGCGTCCGATCCAGTTTCTGGTCGTGGAATGTCAGGGGGAAGTCCCGGACGACGACGTCCTTGGACACCACCTTGCCGGAGTAGGCGCCCCGCACGCCGTTCTCGACGATTACGGCCTGCTCCACGAAGGAAAGGTCTGTGATGGCTTCCAACCCGGATTCGATGAGCTTGTCGTCCAGCAGCCACAACGCCCGGGCAAGGATGGGTACATGGCTTTGGCCGATGTCCGCGAAGACCCGGTTTATGGCGTCGAACCGCTGACGGTAGGCCGAGTACGTCTGCAGACCGCCCACCAGGAAGATGACCACGGCGCAGACCGTGAGCGACTGGATGATGAGCTTGCGCGTGAGCCTGTTTTTTGGGGACAGCATGTTTTCAACGCCGGGCGTAGCGCCCGAATACCTGAGTCCGGATCGAATCAATGGAGCCGTCCGCCTTCATCTCCCGAAAGATTTCGGCCAGCGGCTCGACCAGGTCGATCCGGTTTCTGTTGAGGTACAGGTACATCTTGAGAGAGGCGAGGGGCGGTTCAAGGATGTGCACGTCCTCGATGTGCAGCGCCTTGAGCATTGCCAAACCGTCGAAGCGCGCGGTCAAGGCGATGTCGCAGCGATCCTTGTCCAGAAAGCGGAAGAGGGCGTCGGTGGAGTGGAGCGCGGTCACGGTGGCCTGTTTCGGAATATTGTCGCGGAATATCTGCCAGCCCTCCACGTAGGCCAGGTGGTATGGGGCGAGCGTCTCCCAGCTCGTGGTCGCGATATCCACATGCCGCGAGAAACCCACGAACTCGCGGGAGTCCAGCGCCGGTTCCGGCACGCGCACCAAAGAGGGATACGATTTATCAAGACCGGCTATGCGGCCTATGTCGCCGTCGGCGCGTCCGCTGGCCGCGTCCGCCAGGGCTCGCTGGGCTGGCAGCATGTTCACATGCACCTGGTAGCCCAGCCTGCCGAAGGCCTCGATGAGCAGGAGGTCGAAGTAGCCGTCACGGTTCGGCGTGGTGTAGGGCGGCGAGTAGGTCGAATTGATGGTGATCTGCTGCGAGGCAGATGACGGAACGGCCAGCGCCGCGATCATCAGGGCCGCGAGAGCAAAAGACCATGCAATGGAGCTTCGGACGCAGTATGCGAATGGCGATAGCTGCAAACGTGACATGGCGCCTTGTGTAAATTCGGAGTGTATCGGCCCGATTAATGGATATCTACCCCAGCATTATACCCATAATAGCCTGGGGAAAACATCACGTCCACAATTGATCCCAGAGAAATATGTCCAAATCGTTCGCCATTTGAAGCGCGGCCGCGTATACCGCGGAGCCCGATCGTTTCAGAAAAAACACCTGCCCGGCTGGCCGGAATCATTTTCCGTGATTACCATGCTTCGATTGCGGACCTCGGGGGCCGGCTTCGGTAAAGAAATCCGGGACGGGATTCGCCACACATCGACAAGGACAGACACGGTATGCCTGAGCAAGGGACAACGGAAAAACAAAGCACGGCGGCGCAGCCCGCGAACGTATTGATGCTCGGCGCGCACATGAGCGTGGCTGGTGGGCTGGACACGGCGTTCGGACGCATACGCAAGGTCCGGGGCACGGCCCTGCAGCTCTTTACCCGCAACCAGCGGACGTGGAAGGACGCGCCCATGGACGAGGCCGAGGTGGAGGCCTTCCGCTCGGCCTGGGCCGAGTGGGGACCGTACCCCGTGGCCTCGCACGCCTCCTATCTTATCAACCTGGCCAGCCCCAAGCCGGAGATCGTGGAGAAGTCCGTGGCCTCGCTGGCGCGGGAAATCTACCGCTGCGCACGGCTGGGCGTGACCGACATCGTGCTGCACCCCGGCGCGCCGCAGGAGGCCGGGCCGGAGGCAGGCATTGCCGCCGTTGCCAGGGGGTTGGACGCGGCCTTCGCCATGGCCGGAGAGATGCTGGCCAAAGAAGGCGCGGCTGTGCACGCCGAGCCCAAAGTGCTTCTGGAGATCACGGCCGGGCAGGGCTCCACCCTGGGTAGCACCTTTGCCGAGCTCGCCGCGATCATCGCTGCGGCAGAAAACGAGTCGCGGCTGGGCATCTGCGTGGATACGTGCCACGCCTTTGCCGCCGGATACGACCTGTCCACGCCGGCTGGTTTATCAAAGACCCTGGCGGAGATGGACGCCGCCGGCCTGCGGGGGCGGCTGGGCCTGCTGCATCTGAACGACTCCAAGACCGAGCTCGGGTCCAGAAAAGACAGGCACACCCACATCGGCGAAGGGTTCATCGGTGTGGAAGGATTTGCCGGAGTCGTCAAAGACCCGTACCTGCGGACCATCCCCATGGTCATAGAGATGCCCAAGGGCGAGAATCTGGAGTACGACTTCAAAAATCTGGGTCTGCTGCGGCAACTTGCTGGTATTGCAAAGGAATGATGACGTGAAAAGGCAGCAGGCGACGAGGCGGTTCAGTATAGATTGTCGCAGGCGCTGTGACGGTTTTGTCGTGCGGCGTATAAATGCTACAAAATTGTAGATGGAGTTACTAAAATGTTAACGGAAGCGACAAGAAAACGATACCGGGCAGCGACAAAACATTTCATTTTTGGCGGTATCGGTCAGGTCTGAAATTAATTAATCAGTAATTATAGAGTGTTAAAAACAAATATGAGAAGGGGCTCTTTTTCTGGCCCGCTTCCTGCTAATTTCTAAGCGGGACACGCACGGTAAAGGCACACTCCTCCACAGCAGCACGCGGCGCCCCGGATGGTCCGGGACGCCGCGTTGCTGTTTTCAGCCTCTAGTCAGGCTGCTGATAAAGGCCCGATAGCTGCGTTCCATCAAAAAATTCAAACCCTCGCGTATGAGAAACTACGCGTCGTTCTTGAATTTTTCTTGTCCCTTGCTCTCAAACCTTTCTTAACAGCCTGCCGGATTGCATTGTATAATCAATCCGGAAACGGCTGCCGCCGTCCTTATCTTTCCTACTTCTTCTGCGAACGCTCGATGCGCGCCCAGCTGTCGCGCAGAGTAACCGTGCGGTTGAAGACCGGCTGGCCCGGTTTGGAGTCTCTCGTGTCCACGCAGAAGTAGCCGAGGCGTTCGAACTGCACCTGCAGGCCGGGCTCGGCGTCCTTGAGCGACGGTTCCACGTAGCTCGTCACCATCTCCAGCGAGTCCTCGTTGATGGTGTTCTTGAAATCTCCGTGCTGCTTGTCCATGGGGTTTTCCACGGTAAAGAGCCGGTCGTAGAGCCGTGTCTCGCACTCCAGGGCGTGGTTTGCGCTGACCCAGTGGAGCGTGCCCTTGACCTTGCGGCCGTCCTTGGACCAGCCGCCCTTGGTTTCCGGGTCGTAGCGCAGGATGAGCTCGGTCACGTTGCCCTCGGCGTCCTTGATCACGTCCGTGCAGGTCACGTAGTAGGCATAGCGCAGCCGCACCTCGCGGCCCGGGGCGAGCCGGAAGAACTTCCTGGGCGCCTCCTCGCGGAAGTCGTCGCGCTCCAGGTAGAGCGTACGGGAGAAGGGCACCTGCCGCGTGCCTTTTTCGGGCTCGTCCGGGAAGTACGGCATCTCGAACCACTCAACCTGGTCTTCCGGGTAGTTCTCGATGGTTGCCTTGATGGGGTTCAGAACGCCCATGATGCGCGGGGCCGTGCGGTTCAGCTCCTCGCGCACGCAGTGCTCCAGGAGGGCGATGTCCACGAGGTTGTCCGCCTTGGCTACGCCGATGCGCTCGCAGAAGTCCCGGATGGCAGCCGCCGGAATGCCGCGCCGGCGCAGGCCGACCATGGTGGGCATGCGGGGATCGTCCCACCCGTCCACATAGCCCTCGCGCACGAGCTGGATAAGCCGGCGCTTGGAGAGCACGGTGTAGGAAAGGTTGAGCCGCGCGAACTCGATCTGCTGCGGGTGGTAGACCTCCAAAGTGTCCAGCACCCAGTCGTACAGCTCGCGGTTGTTCTTGAACTCCAGGGTGCAGAGGGAGTGGGTGACCTTCTCGATGGAGTCCGAGATGCAGTGGGTGAAGTCGTACATGGGGTAGATGACCCACTTGTCCCCGGTGCGGTGGTGCGGCGCCTTGCGGATGCGGTAGAGCGTGGGGTCGCGCATCACGATGTTGGGATGGCTCATGTCGATCTTGGCGCGCAGCACGCGGCTGCCATCCTCGAACTCTCCGTTCTTCATGCGCATGAAGAGGTCGAGGTTCTCCTCGATGGTGCGGTCGCGGTACGGGCTGTTCGTGCCCGGCTCGGTCAGGGTGCCGCGGTGCTCGCGGATTTCCTCGGCCGAAAGGTCGTCCACGTACGCCTTGCCCTTCTTGATGAGCTGTACGGCGTACTCGAAAAGCTGGTCGAAGTAATCGGAGGCGAAGTGGCGCTCGCTCCAGTCAAAGCCGAGCCAGCGGACGTCCGCCTGGATGGAGTCCACGTACTCCACCTCTTCGGTCAGCGGGTTGGTATCGTCGAAGCGCATGTTGCAGCGGCCTTCATAGTCGCGTGCAATGCCGAAGTTCAGGCAGATGGACTTGGCGTGGCCGATGTGCAGATAGCCGTTGGGTTCCGGGGGAAACCGTGTCTGCACGCGGCCGTCGTACTTGCCGCTTTCCAGATCGGCGTCGATGACTTCGCGGATAAAGTTGGTGCGGGAGGCTGTCTCGGGGGTAGTGTTGTCCGGCATGGTCTCTTTGTTGCTCATTCTACGTGCTCGTTCAGCATGGGTTCATGAAGGCGCGCCCGGCCCCGAGCATTGTTTCAGCCGGGCGCGCCGGTGTTTCGCGCGTTGCGCTAGGATTTCTCCACGAAAACCTTGAAATTGTCCATAGCCATGAACTCGGTGCCGCGACCGGAAAGGTCGGCGTAGAAGGTGACCTTGAGGGTTCCATTGACCACGGCCGAGGCGGGAACCACCACGGTGATGGGCTGAATCCAGTAGCCCAGGGTGCGGCGTTTGACGCGCACAAAGCCGTCGCTGCCGATGGCAGATTCCTCGACGCCGTACTGCGCGAGCTTGCATGGGAAGTCCTGCAGCTCGTACACGGTGGGGCCGTCTGGCACGTACACATAGTAGTGGTCGGTGAACTTGCCGTGGTTTTCCCACTCGCCGACCATGAAGAGATCATACGTGATGACCACGCGCTTGCCCGCAGGCAGGCCGGTGAGGGTCAGGGTGGTGTCTCTGGGCCATTTCGGGTTGCGGGGGTTGAACAGGCCGATGGTCGAGTATTTATCTATGCGGAACTTCGGCCCGTGGGAAAAGTCGTCCGAAACCTTGTGCTTGAAGCTGTACTCCTTGAAGAGCTCCATCTGCTCTGGCGGCGCGGTCTGCACCAGCGCTCCTCGCGATGTACATCCGGCTATGATCAGGATGGCCAGGCACGCACCGATGAGCACGGCCCGGGTCACGAGCTTCGGGCGGTGGAAGTGAGGCATGCGGGTTGCTCCTTGATGTTGAGGTTCGAGAATCGAACAGTAATGATAACAATCAGTATGACTCGCGTCCACTTTTCCGGCCTTTTTCCTTTGAGCAGCGCGGCCTTTCTGGTAGATTTGGGGTGCATTTCCCGGTGGCGGATGTTCTGCCGCCAGGACGCACCGGCAATGATCGCCGGAGGATACGTCAACCGCCGCCACCTGGAGTCTGATCATGGCAACCAACGGATCGCCTTGCCCGCGCCTTTGGCTCGCATCGCTTTTTGCGGCAGCGCTCCTTGTCGCCCTGGTCGCCGTCGCACAGGCGGAACCGCAGGGGCCGCCAGGGTTTAACGGCATTCCCTGGGGTGCGCCGCGGGAAGGGCTTGAGCACTTCGCCAAGCTCAAGCAGCGCGGCAATGCCGAGTTCTACCTGAACACGCAGGAGGACTTCGAGTTCGAAGGGTTCCCCCAGCCACGCATCATCTATGGCTTTATCGAAGGCAGGCTTTACGGCGTGTATGTGGACGTGGCCACGCAGGAACTTTTCGACATGCTGCTGCAACGCTGGACCAAGGAGTACGGCGAGCCACGCATCATAGACGAGACCGAGACGTACGTCCGGCAGTGGCGCTTCGAGCACCTCAAGGTGAAGCTCAAAAAGATCAAGCGCACTGGGGCCATGAAGCTCGCCTACTACTTTCTGCCACTGTACGAGCACGTGGAGCTGGCCCTGGACCAGGGCGCAGAGGACATCGACGAGCAGAAGCTGGACCGGCTCTACTGGCTGGAGATGATGCGCATGCGCGGCACCTCCATGCCGTAGCGGTTCTGCTGTCCCGGAGCTATCCGGATACGATAGACAACCCAAAAAGGCGCCGACCCCTCGTGTGGGATCGGCGCCTTTTTATAGTGCAAGGATATGCGCGGCCGATGCTACTCGGTGCCGTTGCCCTGGGGCGCCTGGCCCTGGTGCGGCGGCATCTTGCCGTGGGGGGCCTTCATCATGCCGTGGGGCGGCATGCCGCCCATGCCGGAGCCGGGCTTCATGTGCTGGCCGCCGCCGTGCACCTTCATGAACCCGTCCCACTCTTCCTGGTTCAGGCCGCCGCTCTTGTCCCGATCGATAATGGTGAATGCGCCGGCGGCGTTGTTGTTGTCCTTGAAGTGGGTGACGAACTCGTCCTGATCCACGGTGTTGTCGCTGTTCTTGTCCATGTCCTCGAACTTGGCGCTGAATCCGGCGGCTCCGCCGGCAAAGGCCGTGCCTGCCACGGCGAGAGTGGCAAGGGCCGCGAGAACGAGGATGGTGCGGGATATCGTAATGCGCATGGGTTTCTCCTGGGCTGCGTGTCAAAAAGATTGGAACGGGTAACCCACATCATAGCCATGGCCGCTGTTTTGGCAAGCGAGGAGTGGCGACCGTCGATGAAGGATTGGCAATGGAGCGCCAAATAAAAACGCCGGCGGGGTGATTCGCCGGCGTTCTGGGTGCTCGATGGGTGTGGCGGCTACCACTGCTCTTGCGGCTTCAGCGTGTCGTCAAGGCCATGGAGCTGGTCAAAGAGATCATCAAAGGTCAGGGTCATCTCCCGGGCCATGGAGTGGGACGCCTTGTCCGCTTCCGGATCGTGGGCCTCGATGCCGCCGTCATAGGACCGGCTGGCGGACTCCTTGTGCAGTCCCTTTTCCACGACGCCTCGGGTGTGGGTCTTGAGCTCGTCCACGCCGTCCTTGTCCGGATGGGTGTACTCGTGGGACTCCACAGTGCCACGGCTTTTCTCGAAGCCGTTTTCGTAGCCCACATCCGTATGGCTGGTGCTGCGCAGGATGGCGGCAGGGTCGTTCTCGGTCAGGCCGCGGGCCACGTGGAACTCCAGCGGGTTATACGCCGGGTTCTTCCTGGCGGACTCCTCGTCAGTCTGACGGGAGACCATGTCGCCGTCGGCGTAGAGGGTATCGGTCCAGGAGATGCTGTAGGGCTGGCTGCCCGCGCCCCATTTGGCGATGTCGTCGGCCGAGTTGTAATGGCCCTTGCCGATGTGCCGCTTAAGGCCCTTGTTGTGCGTATCGGCCTCGGAGATGTTGTCCAGCAAGTTCCTGGACAGGAGATCGGCCGACGATTGCGGCTCGTCTGTGGAATACTCCTCCTGACTCAGATCGAGCATCTCCAGGAGGTTTGGCCGCTTGTGGAGCTTGGCGTTCTCCGTCTCCTCCAGCGTCAGGCTGCCGGAACTCTGCTTCACGATCTCGCCGTCAACGTACCAGGACACGGACAGATCCTGTTGCAACTTGCCGTCGTTGGCGTCCTGCCCGTCCGCCTGTGCTTCCGTAAAGCTAACCTGGCGGATCAGCTCGCCGTCCTTGTCGTACTCACTGGTTTCAAAGGACAGGTTGACCGAGTGGCTGAGCTCGGCAGTGTGTCTGGCCTCCAGGTTGCCGATGCGTTGGTCGGACCTGTTGGTCACATTGTCGTAGCTCGCATTCTGGCGGATGGCGGTGTCCCGGATGAGCGTGCCGTTGGCATAGTCCTGTATGTTCGCGGAATATTTGGTGACGTGCTTGTCCAGGGTCAGATTCTTCAGGTCTTCCGGATCGACCTGGGTCTCGCCGCCCAGGAACTGCGTTATCTGGAACTGCATGCCGCTGCTTAGGTCGGAGACCTTGCTGTACTGGCTGTTGAGCGACATCTCCTCGTGCATGGATCGGGTCAGTTCCTCGCCGTCGAACCACTGGAGGGAGCGCGAGGCCTTGACCGTGCCGTCCTCTGCTTCTTCCAGCTCCGTCTGGATCGTCTGGCTGACCTTGCCCCACTTGTTGTAGATCTCGGTGTTCAGGGATATGCCCGATTCGGTCAGCCCGCCGGTGGTGGACTGCACCAGCTTGCCATTGGCGAACTCCTGAATCTCCAGGTTTGAGCCCTCTATCTTCACGACGCGGGTGTGGCCGTTCTCCAGCTTGGTGGTCCCGCTCTGCAGGCCCAGCCGGCTTTCCCAGGTGTCCATACTCTCTGTGGCGTTCTCTTCGGGAGACTCCACGGAGAGCGTGGCCCACTTGGTCCGGGCCTCGCTGGAGATGTTCACAGTATCCAGAATTTGGCCGGACTTTCCGGACAGCCCGGCTTTTGCGGCGGCGGTTTCTGCCTCGGTCGGGGAGGCAGCGCCGGCGGACTTAGCCGATTGAAGCTGTGAATAATTGGTATCGATAGGAGCGATCATACCCCATGTATCGGTCCGGGGTGGAATGTTCTTTAGGCTGAATTTCCCCGTGGATAAAGGACTTGAAGCTGAAATGCGCCGGGAAAAACATACTCGCAAAATGTGGATACGCGTTGTTTCAAGGAAAAACGGCGTGTCCATGCAAAGACGGTGCACGAAAAAGTTTTCCAGAATCACAATAAAAACGCCGGCCCCTTGCGGAACCGGCGCGTGTTCTTTTCCGGCGGATGGCGCGGCAGGGCTACTCGCTCTTCATGCCGCTCCCGCCCTGGCCTTCCATGCCGTGCGCCTTCTGGTACTTGGCCCACTCGGTGGCGTCCATGGTGCCACTCATGTCCTCGTCAGCGGCGTCGAACTCGGCCTGGGCGTCGCTCGTGCCCTCGTACCCCTGGGCAAACTCGTTCGGGTCCAGCATCTGGTCGCCGTTCACATCCATGCTCCTGAAGCTCTCGTCCGCGCCCTCACCGGCAATGGCGATTCCGGCGAACATCAAGGTTATGGCGACGAGCGCGGCAAGAATCACACTGTACAGACGGATACGCATAGGGATGCTCCTTGGTGATTGTGGTTTACCTACCATGCCCATCCTATGCGGCGGCGCGACGGAGGCAAGCGTAATCTCCAGGCTAACCACAAATATCCCCGAACTCTAAAGGTTATCTGCCTGGCTGCCGATATGACCGATATACGGCTTTGTTTGTCCTTCCGCCGTTCAGACAGGGCGAGGGACAAGCCCGCGAGGTGACGCCATGGCGCTCAACGATTTCGAGAAGAACTTCATCTACGACATCTCCAGCAGGCTGCTCTCGCAGGACCTGCTCACCAACGCCTACTTCATGAACTCCCAGGTGGGCAGCTCCCTGCGCGACATGGTGCTGGCCAGGCAGCCGGTGCAGCCGCTGACCAACCCGTTTGACGAGGCCATAACCGGAACCCTGCGCGGGGATGCGGCGGCCGTGCGCCGCAACGCGGACAACGTGACCGAGGCGGCCACGATGATGGGGGTGGCCCAGAGCGGCACCAGCCAGATTCTGGACGCGCTCTCGTCCATGGAAGACATCATCGACAAGATCAACTCGGGTGAGCTGATTGCCTCCGACCCCTCGGTGCAGGCCGACTACGATGCCCTGCGCGACCAGATCACCGGCATCTACGAGAGCACGGACTACAACGGCATCTACATGCTGGACTCCAGCCAGTGGGGCACGGAGCAGATCAACTCCAGCGGGCAGGTCTACATCCAGGCGTTCAAGGACGGCGGGTTCAACGTGAGCTTCCACGCCGTGGACGACCCGGTCTCCGGCAGCAGCTGGAGCGATCTGCAGGGCAGCAGTCTGGCCACGGACCTCGCCGGCCAGACGCTTCTGGTGGACGACTTCACCAGCGCGATCACCACCATCGACGACATCTACCAGAGCCGCGAGAGCATGCTGGAGTCCCAGGC
This sequence comes from Oceanidesulfovibrio marinus, assembly GCF_013085545.1. Taxonomy (NCBI): domain Bacteria; kingdom Pseudomonadati; phylum Thermodesulfobacteriota; class Desulfovibrionia; order Desulfovibrionales; family Desulfovibrionaceae; genus Oceanidesulfovibrio; species Oceanidesulfovibrio marinus. The sequence goes on along the minus strand of NZ_CP039543.1, from coordinate 2,247,852 downwards.
GTCTTCGCTGGAAAACCAGGCCACGCTCCTGGACCAGGCCGTGGAAGCGCGGCGGCAGAACACCACATCCCTGTCCGTGGAGAACCTGCTCGTCGATCTCATTTTGAAGGATTCCGGCGGACTGTTGGACGAGCAGGGCTGAGTTGTCCGGGAATGGCCTCCGATACGTGGAGCGCGGCGGATGAGCACCTACAGTTTTCGTTTGACGCCGGCGCTTATTCTTTCCTGGTAGCGAAGGAACAGCGAATCGGTCAGATCAGCCCGTTGGAGGCGGCGTAGCGCAGGAATTGCGTTACCGGCTCGTGGGCGCGGGAGCCGTAGCCGCCGGCCATAATCCAGGCCTGGGGGATAGAGCGCTGGGCCAGAAACCGGTGTACGAGCCGGTCGCGCTGGCCCAGCTGCTCCAATGTCAGCTGCAGGGGCCGTGCGCTGGGCAGCTCGTCGTGCTTGTAGGGGTCGCACCCGGCCACCACGATGGCGGCGTCCGGACCGGCGCCGTTCCAGTTGGCGTGGGTCACGCTCTCCAGCGTGTGCAGCCCTTTTTCCAGAGCAGGCAGATAGAAGGCGTCGCACCCTTCGGCCACCGGAATATCCAAGGTGGAGGGAATGCGCGCGCGGTGCAGCCGGCCGTCGGCCTCGCAGAACGGACCGTCCAGGGGCCAGCCCGAGGCCATGTGGATGGAGAGGGTGGCGGTGTCCGGGTCTTCCAGGCAGAGCGCGGCAGTGCCGTCGCCGCGGTGGGCGTCGGTGTCGATTATCCAGAACCGTTTGGCCGTGTCGGCGGCGCGTGCGGCGCGCAGGGCGGCCACGATGTCGTTGAAGGGGCAGAATCCCCGGCCCTCGCCCGCCATGCCGTGGTGCATGCCGCCCCCCAGGAAGTAGCAGAAGCGGCCCGCGTTGGCGGGGTCCAGGGCGATCGCCACGGCGCGGATGGTGCCGGCCACGTGGCGGCGGGCGCGGTCCACCAGGTCGGTCAAAGGCAGGGTGGCCGCAGCCGGGTCATAACGGTTGGGCCGGCCCTGCTCGTCGAAGAGCTCATAAACTACGTGCAGCGCTGGCGAGGGATCGTCGGAAAGGATGACGTCGAGGTACTCCGGCGTATGGACGCGGGCTAGGTCTTCGGCGCTTGCCGGCTCCAGGAGCACGGATTGCCGCGCACCGTCCAGGTGGCATTCTGTGGAAGCGGTGTCCGGCTCGGTTGTCTGGGAGCCGGGCTCCAGGAGGTCGCAGATCACGCGGGCAGCGCGGTCGCCGGGGTCGGGAATCTGGAATCCGTAGGCGGAAAAGCGGATGGCGATGTCGGGATCGTAGAGCAGCATGGGCGTCCTCCAGGGGCAAGGACGTAGCATGATCCGCGCGCAAGCTCCATCAGGAAGAGGCGAGTGTCCGGAAAAGTGGGCTGATTCTGTCCATAAATTGAGACAAAATCAGCCGCCGGCGGAGCTGTCGCTGTACAGGGTGAAGAACCCTTCCACCAGCTTGTCGATGGCGCGCTCCACCCTGTCCCAGCCCTTGTCCGAGGTCAGATCCACGCCGCCCATGCTTTTGGTGTTGCGCGAGCGCACTGCAAGGTGCTGGATGGCCACGGCCAGGATGAGCACCACCGTGGAAAGGTCGTCCTCTTCCGGCACCTCGCCGGAGAGGTGCTCGAAGAACTCCAGCGCGGTGTGCACGCGGCAGTCCTCCATGAGCTTGGTCAGCTCGTTGCGCTCCACGGCCTCCCAGGCAAGGATGTCCAGGGTTTGCGGCCGGTCCAGCAGGGCGCGCAGGCTGCGTTTGAAAAAGGCGGCCATCTGCGCGTGGGGCTCAAGAGCGCTCAGTGAAGCGGTGTCGTCGCCCAGAAGCTCGGAGGCCGGAGGCCAGAAGGCCGGACTTGCACCCAGGGATTTCACCAGGCAGCGCAATCCGCCGTACTTGCGCAGGGCCACGCCGTAGCTCACGCCTGCTTCATCGGCCACGGTCTGCAGCCGCAGCTTGTTGTAGCCGTCCCTGGCCAGCACGGCGGCGGTGGCCTCGACGAGCTTGTCCTTGGTGGTATGGGGACTGGAGATGGGGATGATCTTGGCCATGGTTCAGTGCGTCGGTATTGGTGCGGCCTTTGGGGCCGGATGCGTGATATGGACAGTGCTTCCTTGCGGCCTGCGTCCGGTTCGCGTAACTACCCGGCCATGAACCGCTTACAATCGATACGGTGGCACGAGGCGGCGTTCTTTCTCGTTCTGGCATCCTTTGCGCTGTGCGTCTCGTTGTCCGATACAGCCGAAGCGGCCACGGACAACGGTCCGGCTGCCTTTGACGGCCTGGCCTGGGGCACGCCCCTGGAGGACGTGGAAAGCGATATGGCCCCGGCGGACCGCCGCGAGGGGGCGATACAGTTCTACCGCCGCAAGGACCAGGAGTACCGCCCGGCCGGGCTCGCTCCCGTTCCCACCGTGTACGTATTCTACCAGGACGCCTTGCAGGGCGTCTACATCCAGCCGCAGTCCGCGGACGAAGCGACGACCATGCTCACCTCGCTCCGGCTGGAGTACGGCGAGGGCGAGCGCTGGACCAAGTTCGGCGTCAGCTACGTGCGCTGGCGGCTCGGACGCCTTATTGTGACACATAAGGCCGATCGCAACACAGGCAAGTTCCGCATCGCCTACATTCACTTGCCGCCGGAGGTGGCCGCCGAGGATGCGGACTCGTTCATCACCACGCTGAACAAGCCGGCCGTGAAGCGCGGCTACTGGTAGCCGATTTTATCCGGAGCGTCTGCTCCGCGCGCCTGGGGCGCGTTTGTACATCGATGCAGTAAAGAACGCCGCGAGGGGGTAACCGCCGCGGCGTTTCATTTTTCCGGAACCCTGGCTTCAGCACTTGTGGGACGAGGGGCGCAGGTAGGTGAGCACCTTTTCCAGCGCTTCCTTGGACTCCTCGGTCTCCAGCCCGGCCACCTCGCTGCGGTCCACATACTGGATGGCGCCGGTGGGGCACATGGCCACGCAGGCCGGGCCCATGCCCAGATCGCGCCGGGAGGCGCACAGGTCGCACTTGCGCACCAGGCCGCCCCTGTCCGAAAGGAACATGGCGCTGTACGGGCAGGACTGCACGCACTGGCGGGTCTCGCAGCCGCGGCAGAGCATGGGCTGCAGGACCACGGCGCCGTCGCGGTCTCGCGCCACCGCGCCCTTGGTGCACACGCGCAGACAGTGGGGCTTGTCGCAGTGGTGGCAGTACAGCGGCACCATCACGCCGTCCGGCGTACGGGTCATGTTGATGCGCGGCGCATCGTGGATAAAGCCGCAGACCGCCTCGCACGTCTCGCAGCCGATGCACTTGGAGTAGTCGATGAAGAGGGTCATACCCTCGGGCGCTGCGGTCTCGTTCTCGTCCAGCAGGGACTCGTCCACGCAGACATCGTTCTTGGGTTCAGACATGTGAAAAACGCTCCTGCGTCATCGCGGCGGCATCATAGGGCCGCCGTCGGCTGTGAACTCGTCCTCGCGGTGCAGCACCTTGAGGTCCATCCAGTTGGCCAGGCTGCGCGCGGCCATGAGACCGCTGTAGATGGCCTTGCCGATCTTGGACGGTCCGGTGAGCACGTCGCCGGCAACAAAGACATTTTCGATGGCCGTCATGTTGAGCCATTTGACCTCGCCCTTGCGGACCTTTTCCAGGCCAAGCTCCTTGGCAAAGGGCGGCGTGGGAATCTCGCCAATGGCAGTGACGGCGATCTGGCAGGGGAGGTGAACCGTCTCCGTTGAGCCGTCCGCGTTTTTGCGCGTGCACTCCACGCCGTCCACGGCGTCTTTGCCTGTGAACCGCACCGGAGTCATATTCCCCATGAACTGCATTCCGCTCTCCACAAGCTGATCTATCTCGTACTGGCCGCAGGGGGCTTCTTTGGCCGTGCGGCGGTAGACCATGGCCACGGAGGCGGCTCCCAGGTGTATGGAGCTGGAAGCCACGTCCACGGCGGAGTGGCCGGCGCCGATGACCACAATGTCGCGGCCCTTTATCTGCGGCACCTTGACCAGGGAGGTGTCGTATCGGGCGGCGCGGATGGGGAAAAGGAACTCCAGCCCGGAAAAGACGCCGGGCAGGTCCTCGCCCTCGATGCACAGCTTGCGGGAGCGCCACGAGCCGGTGCAGATGATCACGGCGTCAAAGTCCTCGACAAGCTCGCCCAATCCGTGGATATCGCAGGAGAAGTGGTCGCCTTCTTCCTCGTGCAGAGGGGCGGAGCAGCAAATTTTGGTCTTCAGGTGGAAGTTGACCCCGTACTGGTGGGAGAGCTGGCGCACACCGGCCTGGATGCGGTCCGCCGGGATGCGGTGGCTGGGGATGCCGAAGGTCATCAAGCCGCCGGCCTGGGGCAGCTTGTCGTACACGTCCACCTGGTATCCCTGGCTGGCCAGGTAGCCGGCCGCAGCCAGACCGGACGGTCCGGCACCGATCACGGCCACCTTGTGGTCCTTGGGCGGCAACGGTTCTTTACGAAGAAAGCCGAAGTCCATGGCTTCCATACTGGACATCATTACACCTCGATGATGGTACGTTGCCGGCGCGTGGGCCGGCGATTCAGGGCAAGGATATTTGACTACACTACGGGTATTTGGAAGCGGGTCAAGCAGCGGGAGCTTTTTCACAAGCTCGGCCTGGGGAGCGCCGCGTTCCCATGCCCCGGCGCCTGTCCCGAGGCCATGGCCTTGCACCGAGGCTTCCTGTCGTCGCTTCGTTCCAGGCGCACCATGTTGAATATAGGCACTGCCGTAACCTGCAGGAATCTGGTACACGGCGTTCATGGGCAGACAGGGAACAACGCAACGCCGCGGCTCTGGAGCTTCGGGCGGGCTCCACGCTTCAGTCTTTTCCGGCGCGGTGCGCGTGGCCCTGGGCACGGGGCTGGTGTTCGGCGCCGGTTTTCTCAAGGAGATCCAGGTCGCGGCGTCCTTCGGTCTGTCGGCCGGGCTGGACCTCTATCTCCTGGTCCTGGCCGTGGTGGTGCTGGGCTCCGGGCTGCTGTCCGGCGCATTCCAGATTTCATTCGTGCCGGCCTGGAGCGAGGCTGCGGCGCGGGGCGAGGAACGCCAGAGCCTGCTCTCCGCCGCCGTGACCATGGCGCTCACTGCGGGCGGCGCGTTCTGGATCACCGTCGTGGCGGCGTTGCCGGCCGTGCTGCCGCTGCTTTCCTCCTCCATGGCCCAGTCCGGGGCAGGGGAGACGCGGCAGCTCGCGTTCATCTTGGGGGCGTTGCTGGTCATCTCGCCGGTCAACGGCCTGGCGCACGGCGTGTTGCAGAGCGAGCGGCGCTTCTTCCTCTCCAGCCTGCTGCCGGCGTGCAGCCACCTGGCCGCGTTCACGGCCCTGTACCTGGCGGGCAAGGAGGCCACGGTATCGCTGCTGGCCCTGGCCGTGGTCGCCGGGCTGGCGCTGGAGACGGCGGCGTTGGCCACGCTGCTGGCCAGGCGCGGGCTGCGCCTTTTGCCGGGACGGTTCTCTGGCGCACGGGAGCGCAGGCTTCTTTCCCATGCGAGCCGGCTGGCCGTGGCCTCGGTCTTCATGTCGCTCACCATTCTGGTGGACCGCGGCATGGCCGCCGTGCTGGGCGAGGGCTCGGTGGCCGCGCTGAGCTACGGCGACCGGGTTCCGAATCTGTTCCGCGGGCTGGGCTCCGTGGCGCTGGCCACGGCCGTACTGCCCTTCTACAGCGAGCAGGCCGCCGTGCAGGACTGGCAGGGCGCACGGCGCATCCTGAACCGCTTCTCCCTGCTGGCGTTGGCCGCTGGCGTGCCGATCACCATTATCTCGGTCGTGTTCTCCAGGGAGATTATCCAGCTCCTGTTCATGCGCGGCGAGTTCGGCGCATCGGACGCGGCCCTGGTGGCCTCGGTGCAGGCGGCGTATCTGTTCCAGGTGCCGTTCAACCTGGCCGCCGCGGTGTCCATGCGGCTGCTGGCCGCGCTGGGCCGCACCGGAACCATAGCCCGGGCAACAGCCACGGCCCTGGCCCTCAACGTTGCCGGCAACCTGGTGCTCATGCAGTTCTTCGGAGTGGTGGGGATCGCCTGGTCCACATCCATCGTGAACCTCTTCATCTTTGTGGCCACGCAGGTTCTTGCGCGGCGGGTGCTTGCGGAGGAACATCCCGCCGGTCCTGGGTCGGCGGACGCCGCAGCACATATGGACGAACCGCCAGCCGGGCTTGGCGACTGACTGCTATGCCCGGGTTGCGCTGGCGTCATTACTGGCCGGATTTATGTTTTTTGGACGGGTCTTGTGCAGCGTCCGGGCGTCAGGGATATTTCGGATGGCCCAAAATACAGTTTGACTTTCCTCCCATGATGGTTGATAGAACTAAATTAGGTATAAGCAACACCCGTGGGGGGCACGGTCTGTTTGTTGGGCGGCTAGTTTTTCGAAATGGAACAGGGCGACTGAGAAGCAGTGTGCATCTAGTGCGTTGCTATTTTTTTTGTACACTTTCAAAGCATCATTTCAATCCTCCTGGAGGGAAACGTTTCATGTCCAAGAACATTTATGTTGGTAATCTTCCCTGGTCCGCTTCTGAAGACGAAGTCCGCGCAGCTTTCGAAGCCTATGGCGAGGTAAATTCCGTGAATCTCATCAACGACCGCGAGACCGGCCGCCCGCGTGGCTTCGGTTTCGTTGAGATGGATGATGCCGGCGCTGCTGAGGCCATCAAGAACCTGGACGGCAAGGATTTTGGCGGCCGCAACCTGAAAGTGAACGAGGCGCGCCCCCGCGCCGAGCGTTCCCGCTGGTAGCCCACGGCGAAAAATAGCGAGATACGCCCAACGGCGCCCGCCTCCCGCACTGGGAGGCGGGCGTTTTTTTTATTTTACCGCATAGGAAGCGTAACGTACGCTGTGCCCGACAACAAACACATCAGCACGGAGGTATTTTTGGCCCAACGCAACTACAAGTTCGAGAAGCGCCAAAACGAAATGGCAAAGAAGAAAAAGAAAAAAGAAAAAGCGCAGCGCAAGCTGGAGCGGAAGCAGGAAACAGAGAAGAATGGGACGGATGCTCCGGCTGCGGATGATGATTTTCAGGACCAGTAACGGCGCGGTCCCCCTGAGGGGCCATCAGGCGGCCGTTCCCACCCTCAGGCGTCTTGTTGCGAGACACGGCACGAACGCTGCGAGGGCCGGCGTACGGCTGTGCGGTTCGTTCGTCGAAACCGCCTTGCCGCATTCCTCCCGATCCTGCCGGGACGGATACCGGATGCAAATGAAAACACGGCCGCGACCTTCCTTGGATGGCCGCGACCGTGTGGTGCAGGTGAAGTTCGCCTGAGAAATGATCTACTCGGCGCTCTCGATCGGGTATTCAGCGCCCTTCCAGGCGAAGATGCCGCCGGGCAGGCGGTAGACGTCGGTGTAGCCCATCTTGCGCGCCCACATGGCGCCGTTGTGGCTGCGGGTGCACTTCACGAAACCGCAGTAGATGACGATGGTCTTGTCCTTGTCCGGGCCCAGGAGCTTTTCGAAATCTTCCTGGCTGCCGCTGGTCTCGGCCGCATCCCACTCGGTCATCTCCGGGATGGGGAAGACGAAGTTCAGCGCGCCCGGAATGTGCTCCTTGGCGTAGCTGTCCTTGAAGGGCATGGTGTCCACAATGACGAAATCCTTGCCCTCGTCGATCCACTTCTTCACGGTGGGCGTGTCCACTGTTTTATAGTCGCCGCGTTCAATCTCGCCGACGTACGTGACCACGGCGGCTTCCTTTTCCAGTTCCTGCTCGAACTTGTCGTTACCGAAGAGGGCGAACGCCGGGGAGGCGAACGCCACGGTTGCCATTACCAGAACGGCGAAAGTCACGATGCGTTTCATGTGATATCCTTTGTCGGGTTTGGGGTGGCTGCTTCCGTACATTTCTACAATCATTGATGTTTGGATGCGGGAACTGTCCGCCGGTTCATCATGCGCCATGACATGCAGTATCCGGCTATGCCCAGCAGGACGAAATCGCGGTACAATGATGTGCGCAGGCTGGAGAATGCCTCGGCATTCGGGTCCCCCGGACCGTAGCACCCACAGTCGATGTCCAGGCCGAGCCAGAGGCCGTAACCGAGCACGGCGATGAACACGAGGGTGAGCGCTGTGATGACGGACAGGCCGCCGCGGGCGTCCCAGAGCAGGGCAATGGCGGCCAGGACCTCGATGATGGGCAACAAAAGCGCGGCCCAATCCACCAGCGGCGCGGGCAGGATGCCGAAGGCGGCGATGGTCCCGGCAAAGGCGTCCGGGTCGGAGAGCTTGATAACGCCGGCGACAAGAAAGGCGGCGGCCAGGATAAGGCGCGCAATACGGTAGGCGAACCGTCCGTGGAGCAGGGCGTCCACGACGGCAGGTATGTTCCGCGAAGGCGGAGTCTGCTTGAGCACGCGCAAAGTCCTATCTCCCAATTTATGTTGAGGATGGGTCGTTGTCTAATATGTGCCCGAGTTGTGCAGTATGCGCCAATAGTTAATCAGAATAGATGGATGGGTATATTATTTAATTAGTCAATCCATACTATTGAGGTGAAAAATGCGAAGCAGGGTTCTTTTGGCGGTGCTAGCCGCGCTGCTGTTGACGGCCGCTGTCGCCGTGTCGCTGTGGCGGGTGCCGGCGTTGCGGCAGCTGGTGCTTCCAGAAGCGCGGAACGCGCCGTTGACGCAGCCGGAAGCTGCGCCAGCCGGATCGTCAAGTGCCGGCGAGGCGGTTCAGGGCCGTGAGGAAACAGGCGGTGGCGCTTCCAGCGTTGCGACTACCGAGGACGCCGCGAGGCCCGCGCCGTCGACGGGTATCGCACCAGAGCAGGGTGGCCGGGAGGCGTGCCCCACGCAGATGCTCGACCCCATTGCCGATTTTGCGCGCTACATTGCCGAGCGCTATGCCGAGTGGCGGCAACGCGGCGGCGTGTTCCTGCCGGCCAGGGATCTGGCCGCGCTGTACGGCCTGGACGTGTACGCCCTGCCGCAGGGGGAGCAGCCGCCGTCGCCGGGAGTCACGCCGGTGGCGTTGCAGCTTGGCTACTTCGTGGTGGGGCCGCGTTTTGTGGAGACCCTGGTCGCACAGGGCGAGGCGCTGCGGCCCGTTCAGGAGCGCGATCTGGCCGAGAGCGGCGGGGATTCAAATACACAAAGGCAAAATGTTGGGGAAAATGGTCAGGATGCCGAAACCGGAGAAGAGTGGACACGCGGCCTGCTGATGCAGACGGCGGCCAAGGCGCGGAACCTGGCGGCATGCCGGGATAGGGAATCGCAGACACAACAGCCTGGCGATGGGACGGCACAGGAGGCAGGGCGCACGGACTGCCGCTTCGCCCATGCGTTCATGCAGGGCCTGGCCGGGCCGGAGGTGGATGTCGGTCGGTTGGAGGCACAGACTGCGGCCGTGCTGCAGGATCTTGCCGGACGGCTGGAGACGCGGGCCGGAACGCTGGGACAGCAGAACGCGAAGCAGAACGGGCAGGGGGCCGCGCAGTAATCGCGCAATAACCATGCTGTGCATCCGGTCGCCGGGACCGGTTCAGTCCAGAGTGCGCACGCCCCGGCCGGGCACGCCGTGGCGCAGGCGGATGTAGGCGATGAGGCCGGACTCCCCCAGGCTGCGGCAGTCCAGGTAGTGGGAGACGTACTCCTCATAGGTGAGCCGGTGCTCGTAGATGCGGAAGCGGTGGTCGGGCTCCAGCCACTTGAGGCCGAGGATTTCCGCCAGCTGCGGGTGCACGGGCAGCTCCAGCTCCGGCTCGATGTCGGGCATGGCCGCTTCGAGCTCCGGGGTGGGCGGCTCCAGGCCCAGAAGCTCCAGCACGCCGCGGGCGATCTCAAGACAGAGCTCCCGGCCGGGGTGGTTGATTGTGGTGAAGAGCTGGCGTTCCGTGTAGCCGGCCTCAACGCGCGGAGTGAGCTTGATGTCCCAGTCGCGCTCCTTGTACCGCTCGATCTCCAGGGAACGCGCGGCCAGGGCCGGGATGTCGTGGTATCTGGAAATATCGGTGTGCAGGGCGATATGGATGACCTCTGCCTTGTTCAGGCCGCGGTCCTGCAGGTCGTTGATGAAGAAATCACTGAAGTCGATGCCTGGTTTGGACTCCCAGAACGGCCAGTACGCCTTGCACAGCAGATTGGGCATGCAGATGGCTTCGGCCAGCAAGGGCAGTTGCTGGCGCAGGGCGTCGCTGGCAAGCTCATTCCACTGCGGGCCGAGCTGCTGATGGATGAACACGGCGGCGCGGCCAAGCTCCTCCGCCGGTATGGGCTCGCGCACGAAGTTTATGTAACGGCGCAGCTCATAGCGTTCGGCAAAGCCCGGGTGGCGCTGAAGCAGCCAGAGCAGGGGATCGCCCTGGCAGTTAGCGTGAAGGATGCAGAGCTCGCGTGGCATGGCCGTACGATAGCGCAAGCCGGCGCGATGCGGAAGCAGTGTATGCGTACTTTACGCGCGTTAGGCAGAGCAAGAAGCCACATTTCGGAGCGCATCAGTCGGCAAATCCTGCGGTGGAAGCAGCCGCAATCCAGCAATACCGCGCATTGCGCCTATGGCGATCCTGGCGATGGCGCCGCAGCTCCCCTGGCAGAGGAAGAACGCAGCCGCTACTTTTGGGTGGTGATCTCGATGCGCTTGGGCGTCTTGTCTGTGGAACGCGGCAGCATCAGCTCCAGCACGCCGTCGGCGAGGTGCGCGGTAATCTTCTCGCGGTCCACATCGTCGGACAGTGTGAAGATGCGGCGATACTCGCCGCCTCCGAACTCCATATGCAGATACTTGGGCTTGGCATGCTCGGAGGGATCGGCTTTGTACGCTGTCCGTGCCGTGATGGTCAGCTCGCCCTCGTTGAGATCGATGGAGAGTGTGTCGCGAGTCACGCCCGGAACATCCATGAAGATATGGAACCCGTCGGCCATCTCGATGATGTCCGTTGCCGGGCGGTAACGGGGTAAGTCCAGAGAATCCTTTTCCTTCTTGATGAAGCTGGCTGCCATTGTCCATATCCTCCTTTAGTCTATGGCGATTTTACGCGCCTTGGACAAGGCTGTTTTGGGCATGGTGATGGAGAGTACGCCGTCGGTCAGGCTGGCCTTGATTCTGTCCGGGTCTACGGGCGTGTTGATGGCGATGAGCCGCTGGAACACGCCGGTGGGGCGTTCCTGCCGGTAGTACTTGCCTTGCGCCGGCTTGCGTTCGCCCTTGATAGAGAGGCTTGACTCCACAATGGTGACCTCGAGATCTTCGCGCGCGACACCTGGCATCTCGCATTGCACATAGATCGCAGAGTCATCCTCGCTGATGTTGACCAGAGGATAGGACGTCTGGCCGCGAGACCCGCCGGCAGGACTCCATACATCGCTCAGCAACTTGTCGATGTTCTTGTGAAAATCGTAGAAGGGGCTGAAATCGATGACCATCGTCGGACCTCCTGCAAAAAATGGAATGATACGGTGTATTGTATATTCAGATAAAAATCAGTCAATAACCTTATTCAGTCTTTTCCATGGACCGGGACAACGGCTTGCAGCATGTGTTGAGAGTAGATACATAGGAGATAGTGGAGGAAGCGCCTGGTGTTAACAACCGGGGCCGCGTTTCTGTGGACCGCTCGGTGTGGCAGAAGGCGCTCCGTCCGGATGGTGGCCAGCCCGGATGGTGCTCCACCGGTTTGCACAGACGCCGTGGGCCGTGTGGAACGAGCCGGGCGTCCGCGCCGATGCGTAACGAGCAAGCACGACGTTCCGGCCGGACCGCATCCCGGCAGCATATCGTCGGATTGAATAGAATGACCATGAACGGCTTCGAACCCTCGATGATGGATCAGGTAGCGGCGGCGCTGGAAGCGATGCAGAGCGGCGCCGAGCCCGAATCGCTGGAAGAACCCGCAGACGCCGACACGGCGACGGTTCGCGCCATCCGCGCGATCAACAAGCTGTGCGATGAGCTGGCGGGCATGCGCCTGTGCGCGCAGAATCTTTCCCGCGGCGAGCTCGGCGTGGCGTACCCGGCCGGCTGTGGGCCGAGCGTTCCCCTCAAGGGGCTTGACGCCGTGATCCGGGAGTTTGCGCAGCAGCTTGACAGCATCGCGTCCGGCAACGGGTTCACCCCGGGCGAAGTGGAGGGCGAGTACGGCCGGCTGCTGTGCGCCCTGGACGAAACGCTCAACGAGCGCCAGAGCTGCAGCGATGAGGCCCACCGCCGGCTCGACGCCCTGTTCGATACCATTCCCGGCTTCATCATCACCCTGGACCGCGATCTCATTATCACGGATATCAACGGAAACATGCTCTCTGCGTACGGCCTGAGCGATCGTCCCGAGCTCATCGGCCGTCCGTGCCACGAGGTCATCTACGGCCGGGATACACCATGCGACATGTGCATCGTCGAAGAAATGTTCCGCACGGAACGGCCTACCGAGCGTTACTCCACGGCCGAGGAAGAGGCGCGCACCGGCAAGTCGTACAGGTTCCGTGCAGGGCCTGTTCGTGACGGGTCCGGTGCGGTTGTCGGCGCCATCAAGATCGGCCTGGACATTACGGATCTCAAGGAAACGCAGCAGGCCCTGAGTGCTGCGCGTGACGAGGCCGAAAGCGCCAACCGCGTCAAAAGCGAGTTCCTGGCGAACATGAGCCACGAAATCCGCACGCCCATGAACGGCATCCTGGGCATGACAGAGCTGGTGCTCGACATGGAGCTGACCGACGAGCAGCGGGAGTATCTGGGGGCGGCGCGCGACTCCGCCGTCAACCTCATGCGCATCATCGATGACATTCTCGCACTCTCCAAGATTGAGGCGGGGAGCGCGCCCGCAATCGCCGAACCGTTCAGTCTGTCGAGCCTGCTCCGTCTGGTGTGCGATTCTTACTCCGATAAGGCCTGCGAGCGAGGAAACAGCCTGAGCTTCACCATCCACTCCAGCGTGCCGGGTCTGGTGGTCGGCGATCCGGACCATCTGCGACAGGTGCTCTCCCGGATCATCTCCAACGCCATCAAGTTCACCCGCAATGGCCGGGTGGAGGTGGAGGTACGCGCTTACGGTATTGTGGATGGCGAGCACAACCACAACGCCGAGGGCATCCACCTTCTCTTCATCGTCAGGGACACGGGCATCGGCATCGCGCCGGACAAGGTTGCCTCGATATTCGACACCTTTTCACAGGTGGACGGCTCCTTCACCCGCGAGTACAGCGGCACCGGCCTGGGGCTCTCCATTGCCCGCCGGCTGGTGCAACGCATGGGCGGGAACATCTGGGTGGAGTCGGTGGAAAACGAGGGCAGCTCTTTCTACTTCACGGTGCCCTTCGCCTCCTATTTCGACGATTCCCCGGCTTGCAATTTCAACGAGCCGTAGACTTTTTTTCGGCTCGCCATTCCCATTTGTTGCGGAAGCGGGTAGCGTAGGATTTTGAAAGTGAACGTACGTTATCAAAGCGCCGCAAGGAGCTGGCTTTATGTCAGAATCGTTAGAACATCTCATATCGCGACTGCAGCAGGAGGCTGTGCAGGAGGCCGAGTCCAAGGCCCGGGTCATTGTCTCCAACGCGCAGGAAAAAGCCGCCGCAATACTGGAGCAGGCCGAGCAGGAAAAGGCTGCGATAATTCAGAACGGCCAGGAAGAAGCCGCCGCCTATGCCGAGCGGGCCGATGCCCAGCTCCAGCAGTCGGCGCGCGATGTGCTCATCTCCGTACGCCGGGGTATTGAAAACATTTTGAAGCAGCTCGTGGCCGAGGCCGTGGATGAGGCCATGACCATCGACGTGCTCCAGCAGATGCTGGCCGGCATGGCGCAGTCCTGTGCGGATCGCTCCGGCGACCACCGCCTGGAGTTTCTGCTGAGCCCACGGGACAAGGAAAAGCTCGTGGCCTTCTTTGCCTCGCGCTACCGCGAGAAGATGGCCTCGGGCGTGAAGATTCGCGTGGACCGGGATATCGAGCAGGGCTTCAAGGTCGCGTTCAAGGAAGGCGAGGTCTACCTGGACTTCACCAACGACGCGGTGGCCGAGGCCCTCTCCCTGTACCTGCGACCGCGTCTGGCCGAGATCGTCAAGACCGCGGCAACGGGCAAAGGCGAGTCCGGCTCGTCCGGGAGCGCGTGACCATGGCCGATTACTACTATCTGCTCGCCTCCATGCCGCTGCTCACACCGGGCAAGACGCCGGCCGTGACGTCCGGGGGCTTTCTCGCTGCGGCGGTCACGGCGCTGCCGCAGCGTCTGTACGAGGTTGTGGAGCGGGTCATGCGCGAAGAAGAGAGCGCCGGGGATCATCCCTTTCTGGCCGCCGTGGCCGACACCGAGGCGCAGATCAGGAACGCGGAGGCCGAGCGCCGCGCTGAAAAGCGGGGCACTGAGCCGGGACCGCACCTGCCGTTCGCACATGTGGACCTCTCCGTAGCGCACGGCGTGGAGCAGGCGTTCCAGGCGGACAGCCCTCTGCACAGGCAACGCGAGCTCGTGGCCCTGCGCTTCGGCGCTCTCGATGACATGCTCGTGGTCAGACCATACGGCGAGGAAGCCGTGCTCGCATACGCCCTCAAGCTGCGGCTGGCGCTGCGTCTGGCGAACATCGATCCGGAAGAGGGCCGGGAAACATTTCGGGATCTGGCCGACCGCGCCGTGCGCGCCGCCATGGACGGACGGCCGAACGACGATCAGCCAAGGAGTGACGCGTGAACGGCAATGGCCCCAACGAACCACACGCCGGCAAGCCGAGCGACGAGACCGGCGAGATGAACGACCAGAGCACGGCGCCGGAGGAACCCGCCGCGCAGTCGGCCGATGCGGCGGACAACGAGGTCCTGCCCGAGGCGGAGCAGGGAGGTCCCTCGCGCTGGGAGGGCGTGCCTTCCGACGACCTTTACGCCAACGAGGCCCGCGTAGTGGGCGTCAACGGCAACCTGCTCACCGTGGAGTTCGAGCTCCCCGTGATCCAGAACGAGGTGGCCTACGCCATCCTGCGCACGCCAGAGGGTGAGCTCGACCTCAAGGCCGAGGTCATCCGGGTGCGCGGCCGCTACGCCGATCTCCAGGTCTTCGAGGACACCGGCGGTCTGGCCGTGGGCGACCGCGTGCGCTTCACGGGAGAGCTGCTTTCCGTGGAGCTGGGACCCGGCCTGCTTGCACGCATCTTTGACGGGCTCCAGAACCCCCTGGAGGACATGGCCGCGGAGCTGGGATTCTTCCTGGGCCGGGGGCGCTACTTCAAGCCGTTGGACCGGCAGAAGCTGTGGGACTTTACGCCCGTGGCCAAACCCGGTGACATGCTGCGGCCCGGCGACACCATCGGCACCGTGCCGGAGTCCGTGTTCGACCACCGCATCATGGTGCCGTTCTCCTTCGAGGCAGGCGAGGACGACGGCAACTACCGCCTGGTGGAGATCAAGCCCGCCGGTTCCTACACCGTAAACCAGAACATGGCCGTGCTGGAGGACGAACACGGCGAGCGCCGCACTATATCCATGATTCAGACGTGGCCGGTGAAGATTCCCCTGCGCGGCTACACCGAGCGGCTCAAGCCGGCCGAGCCCATGGTCACCAAGGTCCGCATCATCGACACCTTCTTCCCCGTGGCCCTGGGCGGCACGTACTGCGTGCCCGGCCCCTTTGGCGCGGGCAAGACCGTGATCCAGCAGATAACCAGCCGCCACGCCCGGGTGGACGTGGTGGTCCTGGCCGCCTGCGGCGAACGCGCCGGCGAGGTGGTGGAAACCATCCGCACCTTCCCGGAGCTGGAAGACCCGCGCACCGGCCGCTCGCTCATGGAGCGCACCTGCATCATCTGCAACACCTCCTCCATGCCCGTGGCGGCGCGCGAAGCCTCGGTCTACACGGCCGTGACCATTGCCGAGTACTACCGCCAGATGGGGCTCAACGTGCTGCTCCTGGCCGACTCCACCTCCCGCTGGGCCCAGGCACTGCGCGAGATGTCCGGCCGACTCGAAGAGATCCCCGGCGAGGAGGCGTTCCCTGCCTACCTGGAATCGGTCATCGCGTCCTTCTATGAACGCGGCGGCGTGGTCCGCCTGCGCGACGGCTCCAGAGGCTCCGTAACCATCGGCGGCACGGTCAGCCCGGCTGGCGGCAACTTCGAGGAACCAGTGACCCAGTCCACGCTCAAGGTCGTGGGCGCGTTTCACGGCCTCTCGCGGGAGCGCTCCGACGCCCGGCGCTACCCGGCCATCGAGCCCCTGGAGAGCTGGTCCAAGTATACGAGCGTGGTGGACGACAAGCAGCTGCGCACGGCCCGACAGGTGCTCGCAAAGGGCCGCGAGGTGGGCCAGATGATGAAGGTGCTGGGCGAGGAGGGCACGCCCATCGAGGACTTCATCATCTACCTCAAGTCCGAGTTTCTGGACTCGGCCTACCTGCAACAGGACGCTTACGACAAGGTGGACGGCGCCTCCGACGAGGAGCGCCAGCGCCGGATGTTCGCCTGTATGACCGAGCTTCTGGAGCGCGATTACGGCTTCGACTCCAAGGATCGGGCCCGGCGCTTCTTCCAGCGGCTCACGCAGTCCTACCGCGACTGGAACCGTGTGCCCATGGACAGGCCGGAGTTCACGAGCCTGGAGGAGAAGCTGCTGAATCGCGAGGAATTGCGAGAGGAAAAGCTCTCCGGGGAGCGGGAGCCACGTCCGGCGCAGCAGGTGGAGGAGGTGGGCGATGTTTAAGGTCTACCACCGCATCCACCAGATCGTGGGCAACGTGATCATGGTCCAGGCCGACGACGTGGCCTATGGCGAGCTCGCGCGGGTGACCTCCCGCCGGGGCGAGTCCCTGGCCCAGGTTATCCGGCTGGAGCGCGGCCGGGTCTATCTGCAGGTATTCGCCGGCTCCCGCGGCATCGCCACAGACGCCAAAGTGCGATTTCTGGGCAAGCCGTTGCAGGTGCCGTTTACCGAGAACCTGCTGGGCCGGGCCTTCACCGGCAGCGGTGTGCCGCGCGACCGCGGCCCGGAGCTGGAAGAGGAGATGATCGACATCGGCGGACCGTCCGTGAACCCGGCCAAGCGCGTCATCCCCAGCCGCATGGTGCGCACCGGCATCCCCATGATCGACATCTTCAACACCCTGGTGGAGTCGCAGAAGCTGCCCATCTTCTCCTCGGCCGGCGAGCCGTACAACCCGCTGCTGGCGCGTATCGCCCTGCAGGCCGAGGTGGACGTCATCGTGCTCGGCGGCATGGGCCTCAAGTACGACGACTACCTCTACTTCCGCGACGCCCTGGACGAGCAAGGCGCGCTCACCCGATCGGTTCTCTATGTGCATACGGCGGCCGATCCTACAGTAGAGTGTCTGCTGGTGCCGGACGTGAGCCTGGCCGTGGCCGAGCGGTTTGCCCTGGAGGGCAAGCGCGTGCTCGTGCTGCTCACGGACATGACCAACTTTGCCGACGCGCTCAAGGAGATCGCCATCACCATGGAGCAGATTCCCTCCACGCGCGGCTACCCCGGCGACCTCTACAGCCAGCTGGCCCGGCGCTATGAAAAGGCCGTGGACTTCGAAGGCGCGGGCAGCGTGACCATTCTGGCCGTGACGACCATGCCCGGCGACGACGTGACCCACCCCGTGCCGGACAACACGGGCTACATCACGGAAGGGCAGTTCTACCTCAAGAACGGCCGCATCGAGCCCTTCGGCTCTCTCTCGCGGCTCAAGCAGCAGGTGAACAGCAAGACGCGCGAGGACCACCGCACGGTGATGGACTCCATGATCCAGCTCTACGCCCAGTACAAGGAGGTGCTGGAGAAGCAGGCCATGGGCTTCCGCCTTTCGGACTGGGACCGCAAGCTCCTGAAGTACGGCGGCCGCTTCGAAAACGAGATGATGGACCTTACCGTGAACCTGCCCCTGGAAAAGGCGCTGGATCTGGGTTGGGAGATCATGGCCGACTGCTTTGACAGCGAGGAGACCGGCATCCCCACCTCCATGATCGAAAAGTTCTGGCCCGGCAGGCGCAGCGTTTGATTGGCGGACGGTAAACCATGGCCAAGATCAAGTTCACAAAAAACGAGCTCAAGAACCAGCGCGACGCCCTGGGCCGATATGAGCGATTCCTGCCTACGCTGCGGCTCAAGAAGGAGCAGCTCCAGGGCGAGGTGCGCCGGCTCTCCCGCGAGCTGCGCGATGTCCGCACCAGGATAGATGCCCTGGAGGACGAGGTGCGGCCGTGGATTGCGCTGTTCGACGATCCATATGATCTGGCGCCGTTCGCCGCCGTGGAGCGTCTGGACAAGGAAGTCGTGAACGTGGTGGGCGTGAATGTGACCGAGCTGCGGGGGGTGGTCTTTGCCGGAGCGCTGCCCGATCTGCACGACTCCCCGGCCTGGGTGGACGAGGCCGTGCAGGCCCTGCGCACACGAGTGGAGCTGGGGCTGGCCGAACGGTTCCTGACCGCCGAACGCGCGACCCTGGCCGAGGAGCTCCGCACCACCACGCAGCGCGTGAACCTTTTCGAGAAGGTCAAGATTCCAGAGACATTGGACAATATCCGGCGCATCCGCATCTTTCTGGGTGACCAGCAGACCGCGGCCGTGGCGCGCGCCAAGCTCACCAAGCGCAAAACGTCCGAGCAGTGGAGGTCCGCATGATCGTCCCCATGCGAAAGCTGGAGCTGGTGGCCACGAGCAAGAGCCGCGACGAGGCCCTGGGCGCGTTGCGCGGCCTGGGCGTGGTGCACATCGTAGCGGACAGGCCGCCTTCAAGCGAGGAGCTGGAAAAGGCGCGCGATCGTCTGGCCGGCATGCTCCAGGTGCGGGACCTGTTGCCGAAAGAGACGCAGGCGCCGCCTTCGGGAACCTCTGCCGCAGTCATAGTGGACACGCTGCTGCCGCGTATCGCCCGGCGCCGCAAGCTCATGGAGCGGCTGGATGCGTTCTATGCGGAGCGCGCGGCCCTGGCTCCGTGGGGCGAAGCCTCCCCCCAGGACATCCAGGCCCTGGAGGAAAAGGGGCTCTACGTGGGGCTGTTCTGGCGCAGCAAACGCCAGGAGCTCCAACCGCCGGAAGGCGCGGCCATGGTGGACCTCACCTCCTGCGAGCTGGGCAAGCGAAAGCAGCGAAGCTGTCCTGTGGCCATGGTCTCGCAAAAGCCCTTTACGCCCGGCAACCTGCCCAGGGACAGGAAGGGCAACGAGGTGAAGCCGCTGCCCCTGCCGCAGCGCTCGCTCCGGCAGGTAGAGGATGCAATCCACGACCTGGAGCGCAACATCGAGGCCATCGACGCGCGCACGCGCGGCTTCGAGGGCGACCGCGCCGTGCTGGAAAAGGCTGAGGTCGAGATGCGCGCGAGGGTGGAGTATCTGGAGGCGCGCCAGTCCATGGGCCGGATGGGCGATGCGCGCCGGTTGGTCTGGCTGCGCGGCTGGGTTCCGGCCGAGAGCGAGGAGTCCCTGCTCCAGGCAGCGGCGCGGCACGGCTGGGCCATACGGCTGCTGGACCCGGAGCCGGACGAGGAGCCGCCCACCTACATCCGCAACCCGCGCTGGGTGCGGCCCATCAAGACGGTATTCGAGATGATCGGCGTGGTGCCTGGTTACCGCGAGACGGACATCAGCCCGATCTTCCTGATCTTTCTTTCCATATTTTTCGCCATGCTGGTGGGCGACGCCGGGTACGGCGTGCTGTTTATCGCCATGACCATCGCCGTGCAACGGCTCGTGCGCACCGCGCCGCGACAGGTCACCAGCCTGTTGTACATCATGAGCGGGGCCACGGTGCTTTGGGGCGCGCTTACCGGCACGTGGTTCGGCATCACAAACCTGCCGGCCCCGTTGGCTGCCATGCGCGTGGATTGGCTCACCGGGCCTGAGGCGCAGGACAACGTCATTTTGTTAAGCTTCTTGCTGGGCGCGATCCATCTGACCATCGCGCACCTCTGGCGAGCCGTGCGCTACTTCCCGTCACCGCAGTTTCTGGCGCAGCTTGGCTGGGCTGGCACCACCTGGGTGATGTTCTTTGCGGCGCGCTCCATGGTGCTGCTGCGGGGCTTCCCGCCGATCATGTTCTGGGTGCTGGGCGCAGGCGCGCTGCTGGTGGTGGCGTTCATGACGCCGCTCTCCAGGATCAAGAACAACTGGTTCGAGCACGCCATGCTGCCGCTCAAGTTCATCAACAACTTTGTGGACGTGGTTTCGTACGTCCGGCTCTTCGCCGTGGGCGCTGCGTCGTTGGCCATGGCCAGGGCGTTCAACGAGATGGCGGTGGGCGGCGGTCTGGATGGCGTGTTGTCCGTGCTGCTGGCCGCGGTTGTGCTCTTCCTGGGCCACGGGCTGAACATTCTGCTGGCGGCCATGGGCGTGCTGGTGCACGGCGTGCGTCTGAACACGCTGGAGTTCGCGCAGCACATGGATCTCACCTGGTCGGGCACGCCGTACCGCCCGTTTTCAGAGCCGCGGCAGTCAGGCGGCGGCAAGGGATAATCGCGCAGGCGACAGCCCGCGCATGAGATGGTATTTTAAGGAGAAGATGATGGATATTCAACTTATGGCAGCGTTGGGCAAGGCGGGTGCGGCGGCCGCACTCGGGCTTTCCGCGGCGGGCTCGGCCCTGGGCACGGGCACAGCCGGCATGGCCGCCATCGGGGCGTGGAAAAAACGCTACGCCCAGAACAAAGCCGCGCCCTTCATTCTCATCACCTTCATCGGCGCGCCGCTGTCGCAGACCATTTACGGCATGATTCTGATGAACGCGATGGTGGGCCTCTGCAACGATGCTCTGGCAGCCGCAGCGCAGGGAGGCGCCGCGGCCATGATCAACTGGCCGGCCATGCTGGTGGCCGGGTTCATCGGCGGGCTTGCCATGGGCGCTTCCGCCTACTTCCAGGGCAAGGCCGGAGCGGCGGCGTCCGACGCGTTGGGCGAGACCGGCCAGGGCTTCGGCAACTATCTGATGACACTCGGCGTTGTGGAGACCGTGGCGCTCTTTGTCATGGTCTTTATCCAGGGGACACTCGCAGCAGGGGGATAGCGGGATGGCACTGGTTGTTTGCGCGGATTGCGGAAACAGTGTTTCGGACGCGGCACCGGCGTGCCCGCATTGCGGCCGTCCGGCGCCTGTGGAAGTAGATGCTCCGCCAGGGGCAAAGGTGAATATACCGCGGGGGGATTCCTCGCTCCTGCTCATGGCCGCGGCCGGCATCCTGCTGGCCGCCGGGTTGGGCATGCTGCTGCTTGGCAAGGCGGCCTGGGCCTCGGCCTGCCTGCTCACGGGCATTGTGCTGGGCGTGGCCGGGCGGTTCACGGCGCTTATCCGGCGGCGCAAGGGCTAGCACGCGCACATCAGGCCGCGCCGGCAGCCCCGAAATAACCCCGACGTCTACTTCTATTTGAGTGATGGATCTGAGAAACGCCGCTGTGGTGCGGCGTTTTCCGGCTACCTTCCTTCGAGCTGCGCCTGATACCAGGCGTAGCTGCCCGCCACGCCGTCCTCCAGAGTGATGGAGGGCGCGAACCCCATGGCTGTGAGCCTGGACACGTCCAGCACCTTGCGCGGCGTACCGCCCGGCTTAGTGTCGTCCCAGACGATCGGCCCCTCGAACCCCACCACGCGCCGTACCGTGTCGGCCAGCTCGGCAATGGTCATGTCCTGGCCGGTGCCCACGTTGACCAGCTGCGGGGGCAGCTCCTCGCCGCGTTCCAGCACATGCACGCAGGCGCGGGCCAGATCGTCCACGTGCATCATCTCCCGGCGCGGCGTGCCCGTACCCCACAGCCGCACGGCCACGGCGGCGGGGTCCTGCACTTCCAGCGTATCGTCCAGGGTCAGGCTCTCGCGCACGTCTTGCGGGATGGAGCCCCAGCGCTCCACGTCCCTGCGGATGGCGTCCGCATCGCCGGCCGCGGCCAGTTTGGCCAGGTGGAACTTGCGGATCATGGCCGGGAGCACGTGGCTGCCTTCCAGGCCGAAGTGGTCGTTCTCGCCGTACAAGTTGGTGGGCATGAGCGCCCAGAACTTTGTGCCGTACTGCCCGTTGTAGTGCTCGCACATCTTCACGCCGGCGATCTTGGCGATGGCGTAAGCCTCGTTGGTCTTTTCCAGATCGGAGGTCAGTAGATATTCTTCGCTGATGGGCTGCGGGCAGAACTTGGGGTAGATGCATGACGAGCCCAGGAAGACGAGGCTGCGCACGCCCTGCCTGTACGCCGCGTGCAGGATGTTGGTCTGGATGGCAATGTTTGTGTAAATGAACTCGGCCGGATGGGTGGCGTTGGCCAGGATGCCGCCCACCTTGGCCGCGGCCAGGATCACGTGGTCCGGCCTGGTCTCGGCAAAGAACGCCTCCACATCGGCCTGGCGGGTGAGGTCCAGCTCCCTGGAGGTGCGGAAGACGAGGTTGGCGTAGCCCCGGGACTCCAGCTGACGGCGGCAGGCCGAGCCCACCATGCCGCGGTGGCCGGCGATGTATATGGTGTCCGTCTTGTTCATGGCGATGTCCTTGCCGGTGGATTGTAAGTAATTCCGCACAGCCTAGCCGTTGTGCGGCAGCAGGGGCAAGGTGAAATCCAATGAGAGAACAAGTCGGTGCAGGACCGCGCCCGGAGAGGCGCACAGGCCGCCACGTCATACTGCCCGAACGTCGCAATGCCGCCGGTCGCCGGTCCGAACTACTCCCCGATGATCTTGACGAGCACGCGCTTGTTACGGCGGCCGTCGAACTCGCCGTAGAAGATGCGCTCCCAGGTGCCCAGGTCCAGCTTGCCATTGGTGATGGCGACCACGACCTCGCGGCCCATGATCTGGCGCTTCATGTGCGCGTCGGCATTGTCCTCGCCCACGTTGTGCTGGTAGCCGGCAACAGGCTCGTGCGGGGCCAGCTTCTCCAGCCACTTCTTGTAGTCGTGATGCAGGCCGGACTCGTTGTCATTGATGAACACGGAGGCCGTGATGTGCATGGCGTTGACCAGCACCAATCCTTCCTGGATGCCGGACTCGCGCAGGCACTCTTCCACGTCCGGAGTGATGTGCACGAAGTCCATGCGCGCCGGGACATTGAACCAGAGCTCTTTACGGTATGATTTCATGGAGTTCTCCTGAGAATGAAGGCAGTGTTGCATTTTCCGGGAACGGTAGCGCATGGGGTCGGCTGTGACAATTCGCGCCGCGCTCTGCCCAAAAGTGGTGCAAAAGGATATAATTCGGGTGAATTTTGTGCAATAATATGGCGTTTACCAAGCAACCCCCTTGCCAGGGCGGTGCTGCACAGGTAGGAAGTGTTTCTTTCGGCAGGCCTCACAGCCCACCAGTCGTGCGGCAGGGCTGCCGCGCCACAGTCACGACCAGCATAGAAATTAAGGAGCTGATTGCCATGAACCGTATTTTTTCTCGTCCCCTGCGCCTTGCCACGGGTCTTTTCCTTTGTGTCCTCGTCCTTGCCGCCGGCTGCTCGCAGGAGCCGGCCACGAAGAGCGATACCGGCGACAAGTCCGAACCCGCGATGCATGTGGCCGTGGTTGACGAGTCCCGCGTGTTCAACGAGTCCAACGCCGGCCTCGAGGGCGTGAAGATGCTCAACGAGCTGAACAAGTCCCTGCGCGAGCAGCTGACCGCGATGCAGACCAAGGCCCAGAATGGCACTGACCAGGATGTGGCCGGCTTCCGCGGCGCCGTGCAACAGTACCAGGACATCATGAACAACCAGCAGCGCGCCCTGTACGACGCCGTGCAGGAGAAGTACGTGAGCGTGCTTACCAAGTACCGCGAGGACCACGGCATCGCTGTCGTCTTCGGCCAGGAGAACGCGGTTTCCTTCGATCCTGACGTGGACATCACGACCCAGGTCATCGAAGCGCTGAACGCCGCCAAGGTCGAGCTGCCCGAGATCGACCCGGCGACCTTTGACCTGACGCCCAAGCCGGCTGCCGAAGAAGCCCCGGCCGCGCAGGAGTCCTCAATGGAAAAGACCGCTCCGGAGAACGCCACGGCGGCTCCTGCCACTGAGGCCCCCGAAGCGCCTGCCGCCGAGAATGCCTCTGGCGCCAACGCTACAGGTGCCAACGCCACCGAGTAGCGCGCAGCGTTTCTGACGCACCATTCGAAGAGCGGTCCCTGCATGGGGGCCGCTCTTTTTTGTTGGTCAGACAAGATCAGGACGGTGGGGCAGCAGGGATACGCGCCGGGAAAGACGGATACTCGGGCAGGATGCGCCCGGAAAGTTGAAACAGGAAAGCCGCGGGCGTTTCAGATCAGCGCTCGGGCCTGTCGCCTATGGGCGCGCCGGTAGAGTGGGACGCACAGCCGCAGCACGCGCTCTGGCCGGCGGCCTGTCTGTTGGGCTCGCGTTCGTCTGGCGTGGGGCAGCAACCGCCGCAGGAGCCGCACGTTTCCCTGTGCATGGCCTGGCGGTAGAGCTTGCGGCCGGCGTAAATCGCCGCGAGCAGGACGATGATGGCGACGATGGCAGTATCAAGGCTCATGGAGCACTCCGGATGGTTTTTTGTGTTCATTGAGAAGTATTCTCAACAAAAGAATCATACCAAATCGGTGCGCTGTCAACCGGAAGCGTGAGAAACTTTCTCAAGCAACCGTGAGCAAGCCGGGTGACTGAACGAGCGGAAGAGGCGACGGCGGGATCAGACCCGCAGGTCGGCGATCAGGCGTTTGGGCTTGATGAAGAGGTCCAGCACATTCGTGATGTCGGTGGCGACGATATCCGCGGCGACCAGTGCGGCGGTTGCTGCGCACTCGGCCTGGATGATGGCGATGCCCAGGGCAGCGGCGCGCAGAGCCGGGGCGTCGTTGCGGCCGTTGCCCACAAACACGACGTCGTGCTGCAGCGCGCGTACAAGGCGGGCCTTGGCCTCGTCCTCGTCCACCGAACGGTCCTGCCGCATGGCCAAGTTGTGAACCGTGGCGGGCAACCCGTCCATGGCGTGCTCCACCGTGCCGCAGGTATCGGCCGTCGCCACCACGATGTCCAGGGATTTGGACAGCTCCCGCAGCCGTTCGGACACGCCGGGCAGCAACGCGCCGTCGCAGGCCAGGGTGCCGTTGTAGTCCAAAACCAGCGTCCGCACACGCAACACGCGGAGCCCGGGTATCTGAATCTCGATCATGCGCGTCTCCTTACCGAAGCGAGCAACTGTCGCAGTCCGAGGGGCCTTGCCCCTCGGGCACCCCACCAGGGAGCATTGCTCCCTGAACCCATTTCTGGAGTCCAGGGGAACTGAGTTCCTCTGGCAGGGAGGCTGAGGGACAGCGTCCCTCAGTACGCCTTTGGAATCAAGCCCTAGAACGATCGTTTGTCGATGACGCGTTTCATTTTTTCTTCGCCGCGGGGCAGGGTGCGTTTACCGACCAGGGAGACTTCGAAGCCCACGCCGAGCTCGGAGGCGAGGCGCTTTTTGAGCGAGGCGAGGAACTCCTGGCTTTCGCGCATCTGGTCGAAGAGGATAGACTCCGAGACTTCCAGGTGGATGGTGGCGCGGTCCAGGTGTCCGGCGTCGCGTTCCACCACGATCTGGAAGCGGGGCACGGCGCCTTGGGCGTCCATGAGGATCTGCTCCACCTGCGAGGGGAAGACATTGACGCCTTTGATGGTGATCATGTCGTCCACGCGGCCCAGGATGCGGCTGATGCGGTGGTGGGTGCGGCCGCAGGGGCAGGGCTCCACGATGCGGCGGGTGAGGTCCCCGGTGCGGAAGCGGACCATGGGGAAGGCTTCCTTGGTGAGCGTGGTGATGACAAGCTCGCCCACCTCGCCGTCGGGCACGGGCTCGCCGGTGTCTGGGTTGACGATCTCGAAAAGGAAGGCGTCTTCGTTGACGTGCAGGCCGCCTTGCTCCAGACACTCGCCGGCAACGCCGGGCCCCATGATTTCGGACAGGCCGTAGTTGTCCGTGGCTGTGATCTTGAGCCGGGACTCGATCTCCCGGCGCATGTTCTCGGACCAGGCCTCGGCCCCGAACAGGCCCCAGCGCAGGGTCAGGGCGTTGGGGTTGATGCCTTCCTCCTCCATGACGTCGGCCAGGTGCAGGGCGTAGCTGGGCGTGCAGGCCAGGGCGGTGGTGCGGTAGTCCTGCATGATCGCGAGCTGCTTCTTGGTGTTGCCGCTGGAGCTGGGGATAACGGACGCGCCCAGGCGCTCGGCGCCGTAGTGGTGGCCGAAGCCGCCGGTGAACAGGCCGTAGCTGAAGGCGATCTGCAGGACGTCGTCCTGGTCGAGCCCGGCCATGCAGAGGATGCGCGCGTCCAGATCGGACCACTGCTTCACGTCGTTCCTGGTGTAGCCGACCACAACGGGCCGGCCCGAGGTGCCGGAGGAGGAGTGCAGCCGGACCACCTCGCGCAGAGGCACGGCAAAGAGGCCGTAAGGGTAGTTCTCGCGGATATCGGCCTTGGTGGTGAAGGGGATGCGGGTCAGGTCGTCCACGCTCAGGAAAGAGTCGGGGTCGATGTCGTGCTCCTCGAAGCGCGCGCGGTAGAGGGGCACGTTTCTGGAGACGCGGAAGAGGGTGGCCTGGAGGCGTTCGAGCTGGAGCTGGGTCAGCTCCTCGCGGTCCATGCATTCGATGTCTTTTTGCCAATACATGCGTGTACCCCTTTACATTTCCCGGGCTACATCGCGCCCCAGGTAGGCGCGTTGGACGTCGCGGTTGGCCAGGAGGTCGTCGGCCGGTCCCTGGAGCACCACGCGGCCGGTCTCCAGCACGTAGCCGCGGTCGGCGATGCGCAGGGCGTTCTTGGCGTTCTGCTCCACCAGCAGCACAGTGAGGCCGAAGCGCTCCTTGAGCTCCACGACGTGGCTGAAGATGTCGCGGGCGATACGCGGCGCAAGGCCCATGGACGGCTCGTCCAGAAGCAGCAGGCGCGGCTTGGCCATGAGCGCCCGGCCGATGGCGAGCATCTGCTGCTCGCCGCCGGAGAGCGTGCCGGCCAACTGGCGGCGGCGCTCGGCCAGCACCGGGAACATGGCGTAAATCTGATCGATGTCGCGGCGGGTTTCTTCCTTGCTCTTTCGTACGTACCCGCCCAGGGCCAGGTTGTCGGCCACGCTCATGGGGCCGAACACCAGCCGGCCTTCCGGCACGTGGGAGACGCCCATGCGCACGATGCGCTCGGCGCGGGCCTTGTGGATGTCCTTGCCCTCGTAGGAAACACTGCCGGACGCGGGCCGCACCAGGCCGGAGATGGCCGTGAGCAGGCTGGTCTTGCCGGCGCCGTTGCCGCCGATAAGGGCGACGATCTCGCCGGCATTCACGTGCATGGAGACGCGCTTCACGGCGTGGATGCGGCCGTAGAAGATGTCCACGTTGCGCAGGGTGAGGAGGGAAGATTTACTCATGCGCCTGCCTCCTCGTGGGTGGTTTCAGGAAGATCATCCTCATCGTCCTCGCCCAGGTAGGCGGCGATGACGCGCTCGTCCTGCTGGATTTCGGCCGGCGTGCCCGTGGCCAGCACCTGGCCAAAGGAGAGCACGGTGATCTCGTCGCTCACGGACATGACCAGGTCCATGTCGTGCTCCACCAGGGCGATGGTCAGGCCAAGCTCGCTGCGCATGCGGGCGATGAGCTGGCCGAGGTTCTTGGTTTCGCGCATGTTCAGGCCGGCGGCCGGCTCGTCCAGCAGCACCACGGAGGGGCTGGCGGCAATGGCGCGGGCCAGCTCCAGGGCGCGTTGCCCGCCAAAGGGCAGGTCTCCGGCCGGGCGGTCCAGCGGGCCGTCGTACCCCACGAACTCCAGGGCGCGGCGCGCCGTGTCCTCGTGCTCGCGCTCCTGCCGGGTGTAGCGCGGCGTCTTGAACAGCGCGTCCAGGAAACCATACTCGATGGTCCGGTGGCAGCCGGTGAGCACGTTGTCCAGCACGCTCATATTCGTGAAAATTTCGAGGTTCTGGAAGGTCCGCACCAGACCGGCTGCGGCGCGTTTGTGCGGGGCCTGGTCGTTGATGGGTGCTCCATTGAAGCGTATTTCGCCGCCGGACGGTGTGACCAGCCCGGTGACGGCGTTGAAGAGCGTGGTCTTGCCGGCGCCGTTGGGGCCGATGACCGCGGTGATGGAGCCTGCGGCCACATCGAAGTCCACGGCGCTCAGCGCTACCACACCGCCGAAGCGCACGCCCAGATCCCGGCAGGAGAGCACTGTCTCAGCCATCGCTCTCCTCCTTGCGCGATTTGAGCCGGCCGGCCAGGCTTGTGATTCCGCCCACAATGCCCTGGGGCAGGAACATCATGCAGACCACGAGGATGGCGCCGAAGAGCAGGATCTCGATGTTCTCGAACACGCGCAGGAACTCGGGCAGGGAAGTGAGGAAAAACGCGCCGACCACCGAGCCCCAGAGCGTGGCCATGCCGCCCAGCACCACCATGGTCAGGAGCTCCACGGAGTAGAGGAAGCCGAAGCTCGAAGGCGCGATGAAAGTAAGGTAGTGCGCGTACAGGAACCCGGCCAGGCCGGCAAAGGCGGCCGAGAGCACGAAGACCATGAGCTTGTAGCGGGCAATGTCCACCCCGGCTATCTGCGCGGCCTTTTCGCTGGTGTGCAGGGCCTTGAGCGCGCGGCCGAAGCGGGAGTCGATGAGGTTGCGCGAGATGAAGATGACCAGGGCCAGGGCCGTGGCCACCAGGTAGTAGTAGGACAGGTCCGACTGCACGGTGACGCCGAAGAGTGAGAGCCGCGGGATGCCCACAAAGCCGGAGGGGCCGCCGGTAAGGGAGATGGTTTCGTTGAAGAAGATGAAGACCACGAGACCGAAGCCCAGGGTGGCCATGGCCAGGTAGTGGCCGGTGAGCTTGAGCGTGGGGATGCCGATGATCAGCGCCACCAGGGCGGAGCCGCCCACGGCGATGACCAGGCCCAGCTCCATGGGCAGGCCGAACGTGGCCGTGGCCACGGCTGTTGCGTAGGCGCCCAGGCCGTAGAAGGCGGCGTGGCCCAGGGATATCTGGCCGGCGTAGCCCATCAGCAGGTTCAGCCCGGCCGCGATGATCGCGTTGATGCAGCAGAGGATGAGCACGCTCACGTAGTACTCGTTGGAGAGCAGGAACGGCAGCACCAGCAGCAGGCCGAGGAACACTGCCGGGACCAGCAGGCTTTTGGAGATGGCGCGCAGCATGGCCCTAGACCCGCTTGACCTGCGCCCGGCCGAACAGGCCCGAGGGTTTGACGAAGAGCAGGAGCAGCAGCACGATGAAGGCGAAGGCGTCCTTGTAGCCGGAGGAAATGAGCCCGGCGCCGAAGGACTCCAGCACGCCGATGATCAGCCCGCCGGCCGCCGCACCGAAGGGGTTGCCCAGCCCACCCAGAATGCATGCGGCAAAGCCTTTGAGCCCCAGCATGATGCCCCGGTCGTAGGAGGTGAGAGTGAGCGGCGCAAGGATGATGCCGCCCACGGCCCCCACGAAAGCCGAAAGCATGAATGAGAACAGCACCATGCGCTCCACGCTGACGCCCACCAGGTAGGCGGCCTTGCGATCAAAGGAGCAGGCGAGCATGGCCTTGCCGAACAGCGTCCGTTTGAAGAAGTAGCGCAGCGCCGCGAGGATCAGCCCGGTGATGGCCAGAATCCAGACGCTCTGCGGCATGAAGGACGCGCCGGCCAGGGCGATGGGCGTCTCGCCGGAAAAGTGCGGCAGGGCGAAGGTGTCCTTGCCCAGTGTGAGCATGACAATGCCGCGGATGACGATGGAGACGCCGATGGTGATGATGATCAGCTGGATGGAGGAGCCGCCCTTGACCGGTCGGATGGTGAGGCGCTCCATGAGCGCGCCCACGATGGTGGTGGCGACGATAGCGCCCAGCAGGGCCAGGGGCAGCGGAATGCCCGAGGCGTACAGGAACACGGCGAGCATGCCGCCCAGCATCACGAACTCGCCCTGGGCGAAGTTGATGATGCCGGTGGTGTTGAAAATAATGGTGAAGCCAAGCCCGGTGAGGCCGTAGGTGGCGCCGACCGTGAGGCCGGAGATGAGGTATTGCAGGTAGCTTGAGAACATGTGTGTGTCTGTGGGCTTGGTCCGGTGCGTTTACGAGGCCGCCATATTTGTTGCGGCAGCGGGTCCTTGTCAAGAAGAAGGGCGCTTTCCGCGGCATTTGGCCGAGGCAGCGCCCTTCCCTTCAAAAATGCTCTTCTGGGCCGTGGCAGCGTCAGGCTCGCCCCGCCCGGAGGTCAAATATTTTTTGGATATACGCCCTCCGCGCAGAGCTCGCCGTCCTTGCCCCCAAGCCAAATTTCTCTTGTCGAGAAGGCGATTCGCCGAATTATTCCACGATCTTCCAGTCGCCGTTCTCGATAATGACCATCTCGAAGGCCGAGGCGTCCAGGCCGTTGTGGTCCTCGGCCGAGAAGTTGAAGACGCCGCCGGTGGCCACGAAGTTGTCGATCTTCTCGATGTTGTCGCGGATGGACGTGGGATCGGCGGTGCCGCCCATCTCGATGGCCTTGGTCACGAGCATCAGGGCGTCGTAGGCGTAGCCGCCAAAGGAGGAGATGGGCTGGTTGAACTCGGCCTCGTACTCCTCGATGTACTCGGTAACCACGGGCTTCTGCGGGTTGTCGTCGGATATCTGGTTCGCCACGATGAGCCGTCCGGCCGGCAGCAGCAGGCCTTCGGAGGCGGAGCCGGCGAGCTCGATGAACTTCTTGGAGGCCACGCCGTGGCTCATGTACAGGGGCGTGTCCATGCCGAGCTGTACGCGGTTCTTGGCGATGACGGCCGGGCCGGGGTTGGTGCCCCAGCAGATGATCGCGTCGGGGTTCTTGCCCTTGATGGAGGTGAGCTGCGCGGTCATGTCCGTATCCTTGGGACCGTACACCTCGTCGGCCACCAGGGTGAAGCCCATTTCGGGAACCAGCTCCTGCAGCACGGCGCGGCCGGCCTGGCCAAAGCCGTTGGACACGGTGATGATGGCGATGTTCTTGTAGCCCTGCTCCTTGGCGTGCTCCAGGATGCGCGTTACGGCGTGACGGTCGGACTGCGGCGTCTTGAAGACCCAAGGGTTCACCGGGTTCACGATTTTCTCGGCAGCGGCGCAGGAGATGAGCGGCACCTTGGCGGCCGGGAACTTGTTCATCACGGCCAGGGTGTTGCCGGAGACCGAGGGCCCGATCACCGCGACCACATGGTCCTTCTTCAGCAGTTTGTCCACGGCAAGCACGCACTTGTTCACGTCGGTCTCGTCGTCGTAGACGATCATCTCGATCTGACGGCCGAGCACGCCGCCGTTCTCGTTGATCATGTCGGCCAGCATGAGCGCCGTGTTCTTTTCAGGCTCGCCTAGAAACGACGCCGGACCGGTGACGGAAAAGACGGCGCCGATCTTGATGGGCTCTTCGGCCTTTGCGGAGAGCGGCACCAGCAAAAGGGCGAGGGTGAGAAGGAGACGACGGATGGTCATGGCTGACTCCTTTAAAAAGGTGTGGGCGATCCGCGCGATCAAAATTATACGCATGCGCGTAGGGTCCGGGGCATATACCGCCGCTCAACTATTTTGGCGATTCTGTCAAGTGCAGAACATGAATTCACAAGCCAGGATTCCCAGCAAAATTGACCAGAAAGCCTGCGGGAAGGGTGATCCGCGAAGTATCGATTCGCCTTCGGGCACATGACAAGACAGCAGGCGATACCGGCGCAGGTTCACTCCTGCGCATAAGAAAACGCCCTGCCCGGAGCGATCCGGGCAGGGCGTTGCAGAGTCAGTTTGTTTGCGCGAACTGCAGAGCTACTCCATGACCTTCCAGTCGCCGTTCACGATTTCGACCATCACGAAGGCCGAGGCGTCCAGCCCGTTATGGTCCTCCGGGCTCAGATGGAAGACGCCGGCCGTACCGATGAAGCCGTCGACCTTCTCCAGGTTGTCGCGCAGGGCCTGGGGCGAGGTGTCGCCGCCGGAGAGGCTGGTGGCCGCCGTGAGCAGGCCGATGGCGTCGTAGGCGTGTCCGCCGAAGGTGGAGACCGGGCTCTTGAAGGTCTCTTCATAGACGTTCTTGTACATCATGAGCACGGGCTTCTGCGGGTTGTCGTCGGCAATCTGGTCGGCCACGATGAGCCGGCCGGCCGGCAGCATCAGGCCCTCGGCAGCGTCGCCGGCGAGCTCGATGAACTTCTTGGAGGCCACACCGTGGCTCATGTACAGCGGGGTCTCGATGCCGAGCTGCATGCGGTTCTTGGCGATGACGGCCGGGCCGGGGTTGGTGCCCCAGCAGATGATCGCATCAGGGTTCTGCTCTTTGATGGAGGTGAGCTGCGCGGTCATGTCCGTGTCCTTGGGGCCATAGACCTCGTCGGCCACGATCTCCATGCCGAAGTCCGGGATGAGCTTCTGCAGGAAGTCACGGCCGGACTGGCCGAAGCCGTCAGACACGGTGATGATGGCGATGCGCTTGTAGCCCTGCTGTTTGGCGTGCTCCAGGATGCAGCCCACGGCGTGGCTGTCCGAAGGCGTGACCTTGAAGACCCAGGGGTCCTGCGGGTTCACGATCTTTTCCGAGGAGGCCATGGACAGGAGGGGGATGCCGGCCGAGGAGGCGATGCGCGTCACGGCCAGGGTGTTGCCGGAGGTGGTGGGGCCGATGATCGCGTCCACCTTGTCCTTGCGCACAAGCTTCTGCACAGCCAGGACGCATTTGTTCACGTCGGTCTCGTCGTCGTAGAAGAAGAGCTCCACGGGCTTGCCGTCCAGGCCGCCGCCGGCGTTGAGCTTCTTCACGATCATGATCATGGTCTGCTTTTCCGGCTGCCCCAGGAAGGAGGCCGGACCGGAAGCCGAGGCCACGGCGCCTATGCGCAGGGTGTCCTGCTCCGCCGCCTGTACGGACGCGGGCATCAGGAATGCCGCAAAAACAAGGAAGACGACGAGCTTATGCAAGGTGGATGACATGGTCTGCTCCTGGCTCGGGGTTCTTGGCTGTTGATATGTGTCAGTGATGTGGCGTGTTTCTGCGTCGGAGTCAAGGCAAGGGGCGTACGCCGCTGATTCCGGGAGGCTGTTCAAAAACCACGCTGGCTGCGTTGCTTCTAAAAGTTCAAACCCTCACGTATTCCTGATACGCATCGGCCTTGAACTTTTCTGGCTCCTTGCCAGCGTGGTTTTTGAACAGCCTGTTTGTCGTTTTAGCTCCGCCGGTTCAAGGATATCCCGGATCGGGCGCCAGCCCGCCGGACCCTGCCTGGGCGTTGGCCAGGGCGTCGCAGCGCTCGTTCTCCGGGTGGCCGCTGTGGCCGCGCACCCAGTGGAACGAGACGTTGTGCGTGTCCAGCAGCGCGGACAGCTGCGTCCAGAGGTCCTGGTTTTTCACAGGCTTGTTGCCGGCAGTCTTCCAGCCTTTCTTTTTCCAGCCTTTGAGCC
The DNA here is from genome assembly GCF_013085545.1 of Oceanidesulfovibrio marinus. Lineage (NCBI taxonomy): Bacteria > Pseudomonadati > Thermodesulfobacteriota > Desulfovibrionia > Desulfovibrionales > Desulfovibrionaceae > Oceanidesulfovibrio > Oceanidesulfovibrio marinus. Next base: position 2,214,589 of record NZ_CP039543.1, on the reverse strand, counting down.
AGCCCTTCTCGATGGCGTTGCGCACGTAGAGCGAGTCCGTATAGACCTGCACGGTGCACGGCCGGGTCAGCGCCTCCAGGGCGCGGATCACGGCGAGCAGCTCCATGCGGTTGTTGGTGGTCAAAGAGTGGCCGCCCACCAAGGTTTTCTCGTTGCCGTCCCAGTCCATGATGGCGCACCAGCCGCCGGGGCCAGGGTTGCCAAGGCACGAGCCGTCCGTGTGTATGGTCACGGTTTTTTCGGATGTCATGATTGCTCGCAGGCGCCGCGGCCTTATGCGGCCCGGCGCGGTAAAAGGATACGAAAAAAGGTCAGCCGTGGGTTGCGTTGGCGTTCTGAACCGGAGCGCGGTGCTCCAGGCTGCTCGACGCGTCGCCGTTCGGGACAGCCTCGTGCTCTTCCGGCTTCATGAGCGCGTCCCAGATGTCGGCCAGGGCGAGCACCAATCCTTTGGGCCAGTCCCCGCTTTCGAAGTACGGCGGGAAGTGCTCGTCCTCCAGACGCTTGCGAAACGCGTCGCCCACGGCCCGTTCCACGAGCGGCGGAAAGACAACGATAGCCTTCTTGTCCGCCAGGTTCAGCCCGATGAAGAGCGTCTTGGTATCGAGCTCGGGCATGTCCAGCTCGCCGTCGGCGATCTGGAGCTTGACGGTAATGCCCAGCTCGTCATCGAACATGTCCGTAAAGCGGGAGAGGGCCTTGGTCTGGCCAGAGTTCAGGGTCCCGGTGCGGTCCCATACGGCCCCGCGGGCCTTGAGCTTCTTCACCGTCATCTGGGTATTCAGCCAGAACAGCCAGCCGCACACGGCGAAAACGGCGATGAGCAGCATGAAGCGCAGAAACTGCTCGCCGAAGGTTTGGCCGCGGACCAGCGGTGTGCGTTTGCGTCCGAAGAAAAGTCCCATGGGTAAAGGGTGATATCATCCGCCGCGCAAGGCTTCAATGGGATTCATGGCCGCTGCGCGCCGGGCTGGCCTGAGGCCGAAGAGCACGCCGATGACCAGGGCCGCGAGCAGGGAGTAGATGAGCACGCGGCTGGAGAGCTCGATCTTGAGCACGCCGAGGCTGGTGAGCGCCTGGCCGATGCCCACGCCCAGGGCCACGCCGAGCACCGCGCCGGCCAGGGTGAGGATGACCGACTCGGCCAGGAACTGGATCATGATGTCCCGGCTTTTCGCGCCGCATGCTTTTTTCAGGCCGATCTCCTGGGTGCGCTCGGAAACGCTCAGGTAGAAGAGGTTGGCCAGGACAAAACCGCCCACCAGGATGGCCACCGTGGCTGTGACGCCCAGAAAGGCCACCAGGCTGCCGGTGAGCATGGACAGGAACTTGAGGATGGTCTCGGGCGTGAGGATGGTGAAGTCGTCCGGCTCGCCGGGCTTTAAGTTGTGCAGATGGCGCAACAGGGACTTGAGGTTCTCGGCGTAGGCGTCCATGTACTGGGGATCGTAGAACTTCACGCGCAGGGCGCGGAAGTACTTGCGGTCCATGTTGAAGCGTTGGGTCAGCGTGGTCAGGGGGATGATGAGGCGGTCGTCCAGGTCGCCGCCCCCGCCGGTGGAGCCGCCGCGATAGGAGAGCAGGCCCACGATCTGGATGGGCACGTCGTTGATGAAGACTGTCCGGCCCAGGGGAGACTTGTCGCCGAAGAGCTTATGCGCCGGGGTGTTGCCGATGAGCCCGACCTTGGCGCCCAGATCCACGTCGCGCCTGGTCAGGTCGCGGCCCTCGGCCAGGGGCCAGTCCCAGGCGTCGGCGTAGTTCTGCGTAGCTCCCACCACCACGGGCAGGTCCACGCTCTCGCTCTGGTACTTCAGCTTTACGTCGCGCTTGGCGCGCATGGGCACCACCATGTATGCGCCGGGCAGGGACTGGCGCAAGGTCTCGGCGTCCTGCCAGGAGAGGGTCAGCGTGCGCTGGCCCACGGCGCGGCTCTGAATGTCCCCGCCCAGGATGAACGCGGCCTCCGGTCCGAAGCGGTCCACCACCTCCCGGGCGCGTTGCTGCGCGCCGTCCACCGCGGCCACGATGAGCGTGAGCGAGGCGATGCCCAGCCCCACGGCGGAGATGACGAAGAGGGCGCGCAAACGGAAGGTGAGCACGGCGCGCACCGCCATGTCCACCACGCGCATGGTGACCAGTACGGGTTTGAACAGGGACATCGCTACCTAATAATACATGGGCGGCGCGATCCGCCGGTTACGATCATTGTGAGCAGGGCCAAACCGGAATGGCCGGAATGGCCGACGCTCCAGATGATGACAAAGGTGTCGCGATCCATGTCACGCCGAGAGCCTGTCGGTTATGCGGCCGTCTTCCATGAGCAGCCGGTGGTGGGCGTGGGCGGCCGTGGCCTCGTCGTGGGTGACGAGGATGACCGTGGCCCCCTGCTCGTGCACCTGGTTGAGCAGGGCCATGATCTCGGTGCTCGTATTGGAGTCGAGCTGGCCCGTGGGCTCGTCGGCGAGGAGCAGGGACGGGTTGTTGACCAGGGCCCGCGCCAGGGCCACGCGCTGCTGTTGTCCACCGGAGAGCTGCGAGGGCTTGTAGCCCATGCGGTCCGAGAGGCCCACCATGGCCATCAGGTCCTTGGCCCGCTTGACCAGGACCGAGTGGGATACGCCGCCGTAGAGACCCGGCATCATGACATTATCCAGAGCCGTGATGTACGGGACCAGGAAGAAGGACTGGAACACGAAGCCGATCTTGTGGTTGCGCACCTCGGAGGTCTCGTTGTCCGGCAGGCTGGAGACGTCGCGTCCTTCCAGGGCGTAGCGGCCGGCGCTGGGCCGGTCCAGCAGGCCGATGATGTGCAGCAGGGTGGACTTGCCCGAGCCCGAGGTGCCCTGCAGGGCCAGGAACTCCCCGGCATTCACCGTGAGGTCGATGGAGTGCAGCACCGTGGTCTCGCCGCTGGGTTCATCGTCTTTTGCGCCCTCCATCCGCGGGTAGCTCTTCCGGATGCCTTCAAGCACGATGAGCGGCGCGCCGGTTGCAGTGGGTGTGGGGGGCGCGGCTGTTTTCCTGGCGCTCATCGGCTGCCTCCGCCGGCCGGGGCGGGTTGCTGTTGCGGCAGCACAAGCTGCGTGGCCACGCGATCCCCGGCTGACAACCCGGACGTCACCTCGCTGTGGGTCAGGCCCTTGAGCCCCAGCTTCAGCCCGTTCCTCTCGGTGATCTTCTCCACCGTGGCGTTCTCGCCCAGGCCGGTGGTGCGGAACACGGCCTGCTCGCCGGCCACCCACTTCAGCGCGGTGTTGGGCAGGGCCAGCACGTGGTCCTTTGTGGTCACGATGACGCGGCACTGGGTGGTCATCTCGGGCCGCAGCAGCTCGGCCTGCTCCTTGGAGATGTGGCAGAGCACCTGGTAGTAGACGATGTTGTCGCGAATCTCGGGCTCGGGGTAGATCTGGTCCACCTCGCTCTCAAAGGTCCTGTCCGGGTAGGCGTCCACGGTGAACTCCACCTTCTGGCCGGGCTTAACGCGGCCCACGTCGGTCTCGTCCATGTATATCCACATCTCCAGGCGGGTGGGGTCCAGCACGGTGATCAGGTTGGCGACCTGCAGGCCGGTGACCACGGTCTCGCCCTCCTGGGCCGAAACTTGACTGACCACGCCGTCGATGGGGCTGTATATTCTGGTGTACGAGATGCGCACGCGGAGGGCCTCGATCTCGGCCTCGCGGCGGTCCACCTCGGCCTGGGCGGTATCGGCGGTCTGGATGGCGTTCTCCAGCGTGTCGCGGTCCACGAGCTTCTTGTTGTAGAGCTCGCGCTGGCGCTCCATGTTGCGCTGGGTGTACTGCGCCTTGGCCTTGGCCATATCCAGGTCGGCCTGGGTCTGCTTGAGCTGGGCCTGAAGCTCGCGGTCGTCGATGGCGGCGATGAGCTGGCCCTTGTCCACATGGTCGCCCACGCGGAAGGGCAGGTTCACGATCTCGCCGGTGGCGCGCACGCCAATCTTGACCACGGCGCCCACCTGGGACTTGATGATGCCTGTGGCCTCCAGCACCTCGCGCACTTCTCCGTAATCAAGGGTCGCGGTGTCGAGAACGCGTATGTCGCCGGCTACGTCGCGGTGTTGATACCACCACCAGCCGCCGCCGGCGAGGGCGGCCAGGAGAATGAGAACGAGCAGGGTGCGCATGTTGCGAAGTAACCTCCAAGGGGGTTGGGATATGGAAGATAACTGTATAAGATGGGGCAAAGAACGTCCATGCGGTCAATTTTTTTTCATATTGTCTTCAGGCCGCGTACATCTTGACTTGCGTCGTGGCCTCGGGTAACTAGCTGCCTCTTTATGTGCTGACCCTGGGAGAATTGCGTGTTTGAAAGCCTTTCCGATCGCCTGAACGGCGTCTTCAAGAAGTTCCGCGGGCAGGGACGCCTGGATGAGGAAAACATCCGGGCGGGGCTGCGCGAGGTTCGGCTTGCGCTTTTGGAAGCGGACGTCAACTACAAGGTGGTCAAGGACTTCGTGGACCGTGTGCGCGAGCGCGCCATGGGCCAGGACGTCCTCAAGAGCCTGACGCCCGGCCAGCAGGTGGTGAAGATCGTCCATGACGAGCTCGTGGAGCTCCTGGGCGGCGAGCAGCAGGACCTGGAGCTCCGGGCCAAGGGTCCGGCGGTCATCATGATGGTCGGCCTGCAGGGCTCCGGTAAGACCACCACCACGGGCAAGCTCGCGCTGCATCTGCGCAAGGACCGCAAGATGAGTCCGCTCATGGTCCCGGCGGACGTCTACCGTCCCGCGGCCATCCAGCAGCTCACCTCCCTGGGCAAGCAGCTCGACATGCCGGTGTTCGCATCCTCCACCGAGATGAATCCGGTGGACATCGCCAAGAACGCCGTGGCCCAGGCAGAGGCCGAGGGCCAGGACGTGGTGATCCTGGACACCGCCGGCCGGCTGCACATAGACGAACATCTCATGGAGGAGCTCGCGAACATCAAGGCCGCGGTCTCCCCCAACGAAATACTTTTCGTGGCCGACGCCATGACCGGTCAGGACGCGGTCAACGTGGCGGATCGCTTCAACGATCTTCTCGACGTTTCCGGTATCGTGCTGACCAAGATGGACGGCGACGCCCGCGGCGGTGCCGCGCTTTCCATCAAGAGCGTCACGGACAAGCCCATCAAGTTCGTGGGCGTGGGCGAGAAGCTCTCCGAGCTGGAGATCTTCCACCCGGATCGCATCGCCGGCCGCATTCTCGGCATGGGCGACGTGATGACGCTCATCGAGAAGGCCCAGACCGAGATCGACGAGGAAGAAGCCGAGGCCATCGGCAAGAAGATGCAGCGCGCGGAGTTCGACTTCGAGGACTTCCGCAAGCAAATGCGCCGGCTCAAGAAGCTCGGCTCGCTCGATTCGCTCATGAAGCTCATTCCCGGCATGGGGTCTGTCCGCGAGAAGCTGGGCGACCTGAACGTGCACGAGAAGGAGCTTGGCCGCGTGGAGGCCATGATCAACTCCATGACGGCTCAGGAGCGCCGCCAGCCCAAGGTCATCAACCCCAGCCGCCGCGAGCGCATCGCCAAGGGCTCCGGGGTGGACGTCCAGGACGTCAACCAGCTCATCAAGAACTTCGACAACATGCAGAAGATGATGAAGAAGATGATGGGCGGCGGTAGCAAGGGCAAGAAAAAGCGCATGCCCCAGATGCCCGGCATGGGCGGCGGAATGCCCGGCATGCCCGGTATGGGTGGCATGGGCGGCATGGGTGGACTGCCCGGCATGGAAGGCATGCCCGGCATGGAGGAGGGCCCGGCGCCCAAGCGCACCGGCTCCACCAAGGCCGACCGCAAGAAGAAGAAGCAGAAGCGCCAACAGCGCAAAAAGAAGAAATAACCAGGGATTCCCAAAAGTTCGGGACACCCTGACTGCCGATCCGGATCGATCGGACAAGACCACTCAACAAGGAGTACTCCGGCTATGTCTCTCAAAATCCGTTTGACCCGCATGGGTTCCAAGAAGCGTCCCTTCTACCGCATCGTTGCGCTGGACAGCGCTACCCGCCGCGACGGCCGCCCGCTCGACTACCTGGGACATTACAATCCCATGGTTGACCCGGCCGAGATTAATGTGGATAACGATAAAGTGAAGCTGTGGATGGATCGGGGCGCCACGCCTTCGGACACGGTCAAGTCGCTGCTGAAGAAAGCCGCCACTGCCGAGTAAGTCCGGAAGACGGGCCGTCTCAACGGGGATGGGTCCACGGCCTCTGCTGCATCGATTCTCATTGCACATGCACTAGCGGAAGCGGAGGTTACCATCATGAAGGAACTCATCGAGTACATTGCGAAGTCTCTCGTGGACGACCCTGACAGTGTGCAAGTGACCGAGGTAGAGGGCGAACAGACGTCCGTTCTGGAGCTCAAGGTGGCCAAGGAAGACCTTGGCAAGGTGATAGGCAAGCAGGGCCGTACGGCCCGCGCCATGCGCACCATCCTGGGAGCAGCCTCCACGAAAGCCAGAAAGCGGGCTGTTCTCGAGATCCTCGAATAAGATTCCTCGCGTTGCCGGCGACGTGACTGGTCCAGAAGGCCCCGAAAGGGCGGATGGATTGATGCGCGCTCAAGGCAGCCGGGGATTTTTCGGCTTGTAAGGGCACGGGGCGGCTTCGGAATGCGAAGGCGCCAGGAAGGTTCCGCCGCGAGGGATTCCCCCGCCGGATTCCGCCCCGCCTGCATACCCCCACCTTCGACCAACCCGCGTGGCACAAGACCATGGCCGACAAGGCTTCTCCTCTTTTTGTGCTCATCGGCCGCGTGGCCAAGGCGCACGGCATCTACGGCGACATCGTAGCGGATCTCTACGCCGAGTCGCCCGCGATCCTGGACCACGTGGGTGAGCTCTACCTGCGTAGCGAGCCGGCCGGCTCCTATCCGGACGAGGACACCACCGATGTGGAACCGCCCAGGCGCGTGCGCGTGCATGCTTGGCGCGAGCATCAGGGCCGGGCGCTCCTCTCTCTGAAGGGCCTGCGCGACCGCAACGGGGCCGACGCCCTGCGCGGCTCCACCATCTGGGTCCGCGCCGACGAGCTGCCCGAGCCGGACGAGGACGATGTCTTCCTGTACGAGCTCGACGGGCTGGAGGTCTTTACCGAGGACGGCGCGCGCATCGGCACGGTGGAGGACCTCATGGAGACGGGCCACTCCGGCCAGGAGGTCTGGGTCATCCGCGGCGACGGCGGCGAGGAGATACTTTTCCCGGCCGAGCCCGAGTTCGTGCTGGAGCTCGATCCCGATGCCAGACGCGTGGTCATTGCGCCGCCGCCTGGTCTGCTGGAGCTGTACCGCGAGCCGGAGGACACCGCCGGCAAGCAACCGGACGCGGACAAGCCGCAGGACGCCTAGAGCGCCGGCCGGTAGTTCGCTTTCCACAGGGTTTCACCGCCATGCACTTCTCCATCTGCACGCTCTTTCCCGAGTTTTTCGACAGCCCGCTTGCCGTGGGGCTGTTGGGTCGTGCCGTGGAGGAGGGCGTGCTCAGCGTGGAGCGGGTCAACCCCCGGGACTTCACCGAGGACAACCACCGCACTGTGGACGACCGTCCATACGGCGGCGGCCCCGGCATGGTCATGCTGCTGGACCCCATGCTCAAGGCGCTGGGCCACGTGGAGCAGCGCGGCGGCCGCGGCCGGACCATTCTGCTCACACCGCGGGGCCGGCCCCTGGACCAGAATCTGGCGCGAGAGCTGGCAGGCGAGGAGCGGCTTACCGTGATCTGCGGCCGGTACGAGGGCATGGACGCACGCCTGGGCGATCTCGTGGAGATCGAGGAAATTTCCGTGGGCGACTTCGTGCTCAGCGGGGGCGAGTCCGCAGCGTGCTGCCTGCTGGAGTCCGTGGGGCGGCTGCTGCCCGGCTTCATGGGGCACGAGGAATCCGGGGACGAGGAAAGCTTTGCCCTGGGCCTGCTGGAGTACCCGCATTACACCCGGCCCGAGGTGGTGCACGACGAGAAGGGCAGAGAGCTGCGCGTGCCCGAGGTGCTGCTCTCCGGCGACCACAAGCGCATTGCCGCGTATCGGCGGGAGCTGGCCCTGGCCACCACATGGGAGCGCCGGCCCGAGCTTTTGGCCACGGCGCCGCTCACGCAGCAGGACGTGGAATCTCTGCAGGAGCGGCGCGCGCACTCGCCAAAACCGGCGCGCGGGCGTAATCTATACCTTGTTCTGGCGCACCATCCGGTGCTGAACAAAGAGGGTGAAGAGGTGGCGGTTTCGTTGACGAACCTCGACATCCATGATATTGGCCGCGTTTCCCGTTGTTACGGGCTCGGTGGATTTTTTATCACGACCCCTCTGGAAGATCAGCGCCGTCTGGCAGCGACTCTTTTGGAGCACTGGACCGGCGGAGCCGGCTCCGTAGCCAATCCGGACCGCGCCGAGGCGCTATCCGGGGTGGGTGTGGTCGCGAGCATTCCCGAGGCTCTGGACGCGATACGGGACCGCGCCGGACGCGATCCGCTGGTGTACGCCACCAGCGCACGGATTGCACTGGAGCGGCGCCGCGGCGGCAAGCGGAAAAAGACGGCGATGCCAGAGTCCGTCACCATTCCGCAGGTTGGCGAGGCGTTGGATGATCGACCAGTCGCGCTGCTTATGGGCACCGGCTCCGGGTTGGCCCCCGGCGTCGTGCGCGCGGTCGATGCGGTCGTAAGGCCGCTCAGGCCCTTTGCGGATTACAATCACCTCTCGGTCCGTTCCGCCACGTCCATTCTGGTGGACCGGATCCTGGGGGACACCGAGTAGTGTCGCGCTCCGCAATACGGAATCGGCGTTGCGACACGAAGCCCGCCGCGTGCGGGCGCAGGCCGGGAGCGCGTTTCCCGGCGTAGCGGAATTTCACATCAGACGGCGGCGACGTCCTGCACAACAGGCCGGACCGACCCGCGACGAGGAGAAACGGTCATGGAAGCCATCAAGAAACTCGAGCGCGAACACCTTCGTTTGGATCTCCCGGATTTCAACCCGGGCGACACCGTCAAGGTCCACTTGCGCATCATCGAGGGTGAGAAAGAGCGTATCCAGGTCTTCCAGGGCACGGTTATGCGCATCCGCCGCGGCACCACCAACGCCACCTTCACCGTGCGCAAGATTTCCGACGGCATCGGCGTCGAGCGCGTCTTCCCCTTCCACACGCCCTTCATCGAGCGCGTCGAGGTGGTGACGGAAGGCAAGGTCCGCCGTGCGAAGCTGTACTACCTGCGTGGCCTGAAGGGTAAAGCCGCCCGGATCAAGACCAAGAATCTCTGGGAAAAGAAGAAGTAAGAGCGCTTCATGGCCGATGGCGAATCGAGCCGGATCCAATGCAGATTGCTGGATCTGCCGACGCGCGGCTACTTCTGGGAGCGATTCCCACAGCCGCATGCAGGCGTGGACGAGGTGGGCCGGGGCTGTCTGGCCGGTCCTGTCGTCGCCGCCGCCGTGATTCTGCCGCCTGAGCTCAAGGCGTATAAGCCGCGGCTGACCGATGCGTCCGCCGCGGCGAAAAAGCGCGCCCGGAAGCAGTTCGGTCTGCCCGGCCTGGACGGTCTTGCCGACTCCAAGACGCTGGACGCCGCCAGGCGCGAGGATCTTGCCGCGCGCATCAAGGGCTGCTGTCTGGCCTGGGCAATCGGCGTGTGCTGGCCGCGCGAGATAGAGCGGATCAACATCCACCAGGCCAGCCTGCGCGCCATGGAGCGCGCGCTGAGCCGTCTCTGCTCGGTTCCGGCGTTCGTGGCCGTGGACGGGACGCACCCCGTGCCCGTGGCCCTGCCGCAGCAGCCATTTGTGGACGGCGACGCCCTGGTGCCTTCCATCGCCGCCGCATCCATTGTGGCCAAGACGGTGCGCGACCGGATGATGGTCGCCCTGGACAAGCGCTTTCCCGGCTACGGCTTTGCCAACCACAAGGGCTACGCCACGGAAGAGCACCGCGAGGCCATCTGCCGGCTGGGCGCTTCCATCATGCACCGGCGCAGCTTCAAGGGCGTGGACGAGAAGTACCTCAAGGAGCGCGACTCGCTGTGCCTGCCCGGCATCTGAAGCGCGGCGCCCGCGGCGAGGAGGCGGCAGCCAGGCATCTGGCCGCCAAAGGATACGCCCTGAAGCACCGGAACTGGCGCCACGCGCAGCTGGAGCTGGACATTGTCTGCATGGACGGTCCGACCCTCGTCTTTGTGGAAGTGAAAACCCGCGACGCGGGCGGCATGGCCACGCCGGCAGACGGCCTGACCCATGCCAAGCAGGAGCGCCTGTGCCGCGCAGCAGCGGCGTATCTTTCCGAACACGGCCTCTGGGAGACGCCCTGCCGGTTCGATCTTGTAGCGGTCACCGCTGCCGAAGACGGTTTTGAAGTGGAGCACGTACCCGATGCATTCCAATGGTCCCCGTCTCTTCGTGGTGGCGACGCCTCTTGGCAACCTTGGTGACATTGCGCCGCGGGCCAGGGAAGTCCTCGCATCCGCAGACCTCGTCCTTGCAGAGGACACCCGCCGCGCCGGACTGTTGTTCCAGCACCTGGGCCTAGCTTCCCCCTCCTTTCTGAGCCTGCACGAACATAACGAGACTGCGCGTATTCCCGAGGTGCTCACCCACCTGGAGGAGGGCGCGACCATCGCCCTGGTTTCGGACGCCGGCACCCCGCTCATCGCCGACCCCGGCTACCGCCTGGTGCGCGCCTGCCGCGAGGCCGGCTACCAGGTCAGCCCCGTGCCCGGGCCATCAGCCGTTGCCACCGCGCTCAGCGCCTCGGGCCTGCCGCCGTATCCGTATGTTTTTCTGGGATTTCTGCCGCGCAGCAGCGGGGAACGCCGCCGCACTCTGGAGCCGTATGCCGGGCTCAAGGCCACGCTGGTGTTCTTCGAGCGGCTTTCGCGATTGCCGGCCACTTTGGAGGACGTGCAGGCAGTTTTGGGAGAACGCGAGGCGTGTGTGGCTCGGGAATTGACCAAGCTTCACGAGGAGTTTATCCTTTTCCGGCTAGGGGATTGGAGTGATCCCGAAGGGACCCTGAAGGGCGAGGCGACTGTCCTCATCGGCCCGCCCGAGGTCCGCGAGGCCTCCGCGAAAGAGGTGGACGGGATCATCGTGGAGGAACGCGCCCTGGGCGGCGGCACCAAGGAGGTGGCGCGCAGGGTTCATGCCCGAGTCGAAGGGTGGACGGTCAAGGAGATATATGAGCGCATCGGCCGGCGATGATAGAACGCTTCTGGGACACGCCCGGCCGCTGATGTCGTGCTTCCTGCGGACGTACTTCGTGGGTGCGGCCTTCAACACGCGCGGCATGCAGAACGTCGGGCTCGTCTTCTCCATGGAGCCGGGGCTCGAGGTCATCTACCCCGATCCTGCCAAGCGCGCTGTCGCCAGGCAGCGGTATCTGAGCCATTACAACACCCATTACTTCTGGACGCCGCTGCTGGTGGGCGTGTTCTTGTCCCTGGAGGACAAAATATCGAAGGGGCTGTTCCCGGCCAATGTCCTCGAGTCCGTCAAGGACACGACGGTCTATACGCTGTCCGCTATCGGCGACTCTGTTCTGACTGGCAGCCTGCTCATGTTCTGGTCGCTGACCACGGCCTTGTTTCTGGCGGCAGGGGCGGGCTGGGCCGCTCTGGTCTGGGGGCTGTTCTGGTTCGTCTCGTTACAGCTTTTTAAGCTGAGCACCTTCCTCATGGGGTATAAGGAAGGGCTCCGGCTCATATCCCGATTGCGCCAATGGAACCTCATCAACTGGGGACGCCGGCTCAAGGTGATCAACGCGCTGATCCTGGTGCTGCTGCTCTACCTGCTGTGGCCGGAGGGCAAGAGCTCGTGGCAATGGCTCGCCGGCGCAGTGGCCCTGGGCCTGTTCGCCTGGCTGGTCAGCCGGCGGCACGTCTCGCGCGAGATTATGGTGCTGGTCCTGCTCGCCTTCTGGTGGTGCTTGCCATGGCTGCAGGAATCGTTGGGCGTTGCGTTTTGAGCAGCACAGGACACGGTGACGGCCGCATGGCCGAGAGGAAAGACACCATGGAGAACGCCGAAAACGGCGATGTACTGACAGCCCGTACCGAGGTGCGCGTCATGAACGAGCAGGGCCTGCACGCCAGACCGGCGGCCAAGCTCGCTCAGGAAGCACAGAAGTACGGCTGCGAGGTCTACCTGGTGGCCGGCGACGAACGGGTGGACGCGAAGAGCGTGGTCGATATACTAACCCTGGCGGCCGCTCATGGAACGGATCTGGTGCTGGAGACACAGGGCGAAGGCGCTTCCGAAGCCGCCGACCGCCTGGCGCTTTTTTTCCGCAACCGTTTCGAAGATACGGTCTGAGAGGTTGCAGAGTTTCCCGGTATGGTAGCGTTGCTCCGAAAATTTCAACCTCACGCGTGTTTCTATCCACGCACTGGCCCTGGACTTTTTTTGACCCTTGCCAGCGTGGTGTTTGAGCAGCATGTAGGAAGCAGTCTTTTCCAACAGTCAGCCAACCCGGTTTTGGTCCAGGCCTAGGGAGTCAATGCGTTGAGCCGAGTCATATTGCAGGGCATCCCTGTCTCCGCGGGCATCTCCGTCGGCAAGGCGTTCTTCATGAACCGCCGGAGCTTTGCGAACGTGCCGCGCCACACCGTGCCGGAATCGCTGATCAGCGCGGAGCAGGCCCGCCTGGACCGTGCGTTCCAGCTGGTGAACGACGAGCTGACCCAGGCCCGCGACCGGCTGCCTGTGGAGCTGGCCGACCACGCCTCCATCATCGACTCCCACGTGATGATAAGCCGCGACCGCAAGCTGCTGGCCCGGTCCCGGGAGATCGTGCACGACATGGCCATCACCGCCGAGTGGGCGCTGGAAAAGGCCGTGCGCGAAGTGGAGCGCAAGTTCGAGGTCATCGAGGACCCCTATCTGCGCGAGCGCATCGCCGACGTCCGGCTGGTGGCGCAGCGCATCATCAAGAAGCTTCTGGGACAGCACACCGGCACCGAGGTGGAGGCCGGCGTGTCCAACCGCGTGGTGCTCATGGCCCACGACCTCTCCCCGGCGGACACCATCGGCCTGGACATCTCCAAGATCATGTCCCTGGCCACCACCGAAGGCGGCAAGACCTCGCACACGGGCATCCTCGCGCGCTCGCTGCAGATTCCCGCACTGGTGGGCGTCACGGATCTGGAGACGTACGTCAACGACGGTGATCTCGTGATCATCGACGGGCTCAAGGGCAAGCTCATAGTCAACCCGGAGGAGGCCGAGCTCGAGTTCTACTCAGACCTCAAGTACCAGTTCGAGAACTACCACAAGTCCATCATGCAGGAGTGCCATCTGCCCGGCGAGACCATCGACGGCTACCGCATCAACGTCTTCGCCAATGTGGAGCTCTTCGACGAGCTTTCCTCGGTCAACGAGAACGGGGCCGAAGGGGTGGGGCTCTACCGCACGGAGTACACCTTCCTCTCGCGCAACGAGCTACCCACCGAGGAGGAGCTGACCGACGAGTACATGCAGATGGCGCAGATACTGGGCAAACGCAAGGTGGTGTTCCGCAGCCTGGACCTGGGCGCGGACAAGCTGGCCAGAGTCTTCGGCACGCTGCAGGAGCCCAACCCGGCCCTGGGGCTGCGGGCCATCCGTTTCTCCATGCGCCACCGCGATCTGTTCCGGCGCCAGCTCAAGGCCGTTCTGCGTGCCAGCGTAAAGGGCAATGTGGCCCTGATGTTTCCCATGATCTCCGGCCTCAACGAGATTCACGAGGCCAAGGCCGTGCTGCGCGAGGCCCAGCGGGAGCTGGAGGCCGAAGGCCGCGAGTACGATCCGGATATGCCGGTGGGCATCATGGTGGAGCTGCCCTCCACCGTGTTCATCGCCGACGCCCTGGCCCACGAGGTGGACTTTTTCTCCGTGGGCACCAACGACCTCATCCAGTACTCCCTGGGCATCGACCGGCTCAACAGGCACGTATCCTACCTGTACCAGCCGCTGCATCCGGCGGTCATCCGCTCCATCAAGTACGTGGTGGACGCCGGGCACCATGCCGGCATCGAGGTCTCGGTGTGCGGTGAGCTGGCCTCGGACCCCTACTGCGTGCCCATCCTTCTGGGCATGGGCGTGGACACCATCTCCATCACGCCCCAGGCCATACCGGGCATCAAGCGGATCATCCGCCAGACCACCATGGAAGACTGCAAGAAGCTGCTCAAGGATGTGCAGGAGCACTTCCAGGTCTCGGCCATCAACCACACCGTGCGCGAGAGCATCTTCCGGCAGTTCCCGGAGGAGCTGACCTTTTACGCCTCCATCCTCGACAACGAGGAACTCCCGGCGTAACACACGAGCGATTCCACGCCGGCGTGCGCCGGCGGTGTTCTATCTATGGCAAAGAAAAAGAAAACAAGCCCCAACCAGATTGCCTACAACCGGCAGGCGCGGCACAACTACGAGATACTGGAGACCTTCGAGGCGGGGCTTTCCCTTCGGGGCTCCGAGGTCAAGAGCCTGCGCGAAGGCCATGTAAGCTTCAAGGACGGCTACGTGGATGTCCGCGGTGGCGAGGCCTGGCTGAAGGGCGTGCACATAGCGCCGTACGAGAACGCGGCCGGGCCGGAAGGATTTGGCGGCCACGACCCCGAACGTCCCCGCCGGCTGCTCTTGCACAGCCACGAGATTGATGAGCTGGAGGCCAAGGTTTCCCAGAAGGGCCTTACGGTCATTCCGCTGAAGTTCTACTTTGCGCGGGGCAAGATCAAGCTGGAGATTGGCCTGGGCCGTGGCCTGAAGCACCACGACCAGCGCCAGCAGCTCAAGGACCGCGCCATAAAGCGCGAAATGGAGCGGGATCTCCGCTGATTCCGCCCCGGGAACGCGGTCCGGTCTGCGACGACGCATAGACGCCAATTGCGCGCCGCGCCTGCGCCGGACCCAATTCGCACCATGCCTGATCCACACGACACACGGACACTGGCCAAGGACGAGCGCCGTTTCCTCCGGACCACCTTTGGCGACGAGGACGCGCTCTTCGACGCCGAGTCGACCTGCGTTTTCGGGGCCGACGCCTACCGCAACTTTGCGCCGCCCCTGGCCGTGGTCCGGCCCACATCGCTGGAGCAGGTGCAGGAGCTCATGGCCTGGGCCCAGAAGGTGCGCATGCCCATCTACGTGCGCGCCCGCGGGACTAACGTGGTCGGCTCCTGCGTGCCGCGTCCGGCCGGCATCGTGGTCTCCACCCTCAAGCTGAACCGCATCATCGAGGTGAGTACGCAGGACTTCGTGGCCGTGGTGGAGCCCGGCGTGGTCACCGGCGAGCTCCAGAAACGCGTGGAGCAGGACAGGCTCTTCTACCCGCCGGACCCGGCCTCGATGAAGATCTCCACCATCGGCGGCAACGTCTCCACCTGCGCCGGGGGCATGCGCGCGCTCAAGTACGGCGTCACCCGCGAGTACGTTCTGGGCCTCACCGCGGTGCTGCCCGGCGGCGAGATCATCCGGCCTGGCGGCCGCACGCACAAGAATGTTGTCGGGCTCGACCTGGTGCGGACCATCGTGGGCTCGGAAGGCTCCCTTGCCTTTATCACGGACATCACGCTCAAGCTTTTGCCCAAGCCGGAGTCTACGGCCTCGCTTCTGGTGGGCTACCCCACGCTGGAGGACGCCCTGGCCGCGGCCAAGCAGGTGTTCGACGCCGGCATCCTGCCCACGGCGCTGGAGTTCATGACCCGCGAGACCCTGGACGCCGTGGCCAAGGTGCAGGCCGTTCCCTGGCCGGAGGATACGGAGGCCGCGTTGCTCTTCCGGTTGGACGGCTCCAGGGATGCTCTGGCCGCCGACCTCAAGGGCCTGACCGGCGTGCTGGAATCCACACGGCCCGCCTCCCTGGATACCGGTCTGGGACCGGACGAGGAGGAGCCCCTCTGGGAGATACGGCGGATGATCAACCCCGCGTCCTTCCAGGTCGCGCCGGACAAGATCTCGGACGACATCACCCTGCCGCGGGGCAAGCTGCGCGAAGCGCTGGTCAAAATTCGCGCGATCGGCCGCGAGGCCGGGCTGACCATCCTCACCTTCGGCCACCTGGGCGACGGCAACATCCACGTGAACATCATGCACAATGCGAGCGATGTGGAAGAGCACCGCCGTGCCGTATCCGCCAAGGAGCAGGTCCTGGCGCTTACGCTCTCCCTGGGCGGCAGCCTTTCCGGCGAGCACGGCGTGGGCCTGGCCAAGGCCGCCTTCGTACACAAGCAGCTCGGCCCGGTGGAGCGCCGGGTGATGGCCGGCGTGAAGCACGCCTTCGACCCCCACAACATCATGAATCCCGGCAAGGGCTGGTAACGCCCGGCGGGAATCGCCCCGCGCCTCTTTTCAAGTCCCGAGAAATGATTAGTTCACAATGATGCGCCCATTGCACGCCAAGGAGATCGACCACGCGGTCAAGGAATGCATCCTGTGCGGCAGGTGTCTGGAGGTCTGTCCTTTGGTCTCCGCCACGGGCCGCGAGGAGCTTTCGCCCAAGGCCAAGCACACCCTGGCGCGGGTGCTGCGACAGGAGCCGGAGCGGCTGGAGGGCAAGCACGTGGCCGAGCTCGCCGGGCTCTGCCTGGCCTGCGGCCGGTGCGAGAAAGCCTGCCCCCAGGGACTGTGCACGCCGGAGGCCGTGGCCGATCTCAGACACGCCCACCCGGACCTCAAGCAGTGGCTCTGGAAGCAGTGGATCGAGAAGGGCGGGGCCCTGTGGCCTGCCCTGGCCTGGCTTTCCAGAAGACTGCCCGAGGGTAGGGCCGAGCCATCGCCGCGCTACGATGCGTTCAAGACCATGGGCTCCGGCCCTGGGGTAACGCCGTTTCTGCGCGTATCGAACTTTTCGGATGCAGGCCTGGGCCGGGAGGCTGTGCTTTTTCCCGGCTGCACAGCGCGCCGCCTGTTTCCCGCATGGACCGACCGCGCCGCCGAGCTGCTGGCCGGGCTCGGATTTTCCCTGCCCAAAAAACAACCGGACTGGGCGTGCTGCGGCAGCACCCTGGGCCATGCCGGCTGCACAGAGGCCCAGCACGAAGCGCGACAGGCCAACCTGGATGCCTGGCGTAAGGCAGGGCGGCCGCTTATTGTGACGTTCTGCGCCACATGCCGCTGCGGGCTGCGCGGTTATCCGGACGCGGACCTCGGCTGGGAGCCGGGGGAGGCTCTGCGCTGGAACCAATCTGTAACGTCACTGGCACACTTCATGGCCGATGTTACGATAGAGAGCACAGGCGAGCCGCCGGCAGCCGTGTACTACCACAAACCCTGCCACGGCAGCGGCCTGGCCGGAGCCGGAGCGGACGAGGCTTTGCTTGCCCGCGCTCTGGGCGATCGGTACGCCGGCACAACCGGCGATGTGTGCTGCGGCATGGGCGGCATCATGCAGCTCGGCGCACCGCAGCTTTCGCGGCAGGTGGCGGACACCCTGTGGACCCGGCTCAATCCGTCGGCAGGCAGCCTGGTGCTCACCGGCTGCTCGGGCTGTGTGTTGCAGCTCAAGGCCACGGCCCCGGAGGGCGTTGCCGTGGGCCACTGGTTGGAGGCCTTCTCGCCCCAAAATGGTTGACATTGCGCCATATCTCGCTTTGAAATAAAGAGTTCTCCGAAACCCTTTCGGAACCATCGCCGCGCCGCGCTCCCTGCGGAACATTAGGGAAAACCACGGCGGCCGGCGCCCCCAAGGAGCTTACCTCCCATGATTTCTTCCCTCGTCAACAAGGTCATTGGCTCGAAGAACGAGCGGTATCTCAAGACTCTGGCCACGCGAATCAAGAAGATCAACGACCTCGAACCGCAGATGAAAGAGCTGGCGGACGAGGATTTCCCCAAGCGAATCGCCGAGTTCAAGGAGCAGGTGGCCGGCGGGACCAGTCTGGACGACCTCCTGCCCGAGGTCTTCGCCCTGGTGCGCGAGGCGTCGGTGCGCAGCATGGGCATGCGCCACTTCGACGTCCAGCTCATCGGCGGCATCGTGCTCCACGAAGGCAAGATCGCGGAGATGAAGACCGGTGAGGGTAAAACCCTCGTGGCCACGCTGCCCGTGGTGCTCAATGCGCTGGAAGGCCGTGGCGTGCACGTCATCACCGTGAACGACTACCTGGCCCGCCGCGACGCCGAGTGGATGGGAACCATCTACAACTTTCTCGGCCTCACTGTGGACGTGGTCGTGCATGGCATCGACGAGCAGCAGCGCCAGGAGGCGTACCGCGCGGACATCACCTACGGTACGAACAACGAGTTCGGCTTCGACTATCTGCGCGATAACATGAAGTTCTACAAGGAGCAGCTTGTCCAGCGGGAGCTCCGCTACTGCATCGTTGACGAGGTGGACTCCATTCTCATCGACGAGGCGCGTACCCCGCTCATCATCTCCGGCCCGTCGGACGACTCCACGCCGCTGTACGCGCGCATCAACGCGTACATTCCCGGCCTGAAGAACGAGGACCATTACACCGTGGACGAAAAGGCCCGCACCGTGGCCCTCACCGACGACGGCGTGGCCAGGATCGAGCAGATGCTGGACATCGAAAACCTCTACGATCCCAACAACATCACGCTGCAGCACCACGTGCTCCAGGGCCTCAAGGCCCACGCCCTGTTCGAGCGCGACGTGGACTACATCGTCAAGGACGGCCAGGTGGTCATCGTGGACGAGTTCACGGGCCGGCTCATGCCGGGCCGCCGCTTCTCCGACGGTCTGCACCAGGCCCTGGAGGCCAAGGAAGGCGTGAAAGTCGAGGCCGAGAACCAGACGCTGGCCTCCATCACCTTCCAGAACTACTTCCGCATGTACGACAAGCTGGCGGGCATGACCGGTACGGCCGATACCGAGGCTGTGGAGTTCAAGGAGATCTACAACCTCGACGTCGTGGTTATCCCCACCAACGTGCCCATGATCCGCAAGGACTACCCGGACGCGATCTACCGCTCGCAGGAGGAGAAGTTCAACGCTATCGTGGAGGACATCCGCGAGCTGCACAGGAACGGCCAGCCCGTGCTGGTGGGCACTATCTCTATCGAGAAATCGGAGCTCATCTCCCGGTTGCTCAAAAAGCGCGGCGTGCCGCACGACGTGCTCAACGCCAAGCAGCATGAGCGCGAGGCAGAGATCGTGGCCAACGCCGGCGAGCAGGGCAAGGTGACCATCGCCACCAACATGGCCGGTCGTGGTACGGACATCAAGCTGGGCGAGGGCGTGCGCGAGCTCGGCGGCCTGCACATCCTGGGCACGGAGCGCCATGAGAGCCGGCGCATCGACAACCAGCTGCGCGGCCGCGCCGGTCGCCAGGGCGACGCCGGTTCCTCGCGGTTCTACCTGGCCCTGGATGACGACCTGCTGCGCCTCTTCGGCTCGGACCGCATCTCCGGACTCATGGAGCGTCTGGGCATGGAGGAGGGCCAGGCCATCGAGAACAAGATGGTCTCCAAGGCCATCGAAAACGCCCAGCGCCGGGTGGAGGCCCACAACTTCGACATCCGCAAGCAGCTGCTGGAGTTCGACAACGTCATGAACCAGCAGCGCGAGGTCATCTACTCGCTGCGGCGCGAGATGATGGTGAACCAGGATCTGGAAGACCTGGCCCACGAGTATGTGGACGACCTGCTCGAAGAGATCTACGCGCCGATCGAGGACGCCAAAGGCGCGCCGGACGAGGAGACCGTGGAGTCGCTCAAGGCCAGGCTCGAAGAGCTCTTTGCCCTGTCGCGCGTCTGGCCGCTGATGGAAAAGCTGCCCACGCGCGATGAGGCGGCCGAGGCCGTGCGCGGCCTGCTGGAACGGCTCAAGGGCGAGGCCGGCGAGCAGTACCAGGAGGTGCTGCGTTTCTTCATGCTGGAGTCCCTGGACCGACACTGGAAGGAGCACCTGGCCAACATGGACCACCTGCGCGACGGCATCGGCCTGCGCGGCTACGGCCAGAAGGACCCCAAGCAGGAGTACAAGATTGAGGGTTTCGAGATCTTCCAGTACATGCTCTTCCTCATCCGCGAGAGCGCCCTGAAAGCCTTGACGCGCGTGCGCTTCCAGCGCGCAGCCGAGCAGGACCTGGTGCACAAGGAACAGCCCGAGAACCTGAACTACGCCGGCTCGTCCGACGGGGAGGCGCCCAAGAAACAGCCCAAGCGACGAGCGCAGCCCAAGGTTGGGCGAAACGAGCCGTGCCCCTGCGGCTCCGGCAAGAAGTACAAGAAGTGCTGCGGCAGCAACGTCGCGTAGTGGTGTGGGCAAGAGTCTTATTCTTTAGACAGCATGCGTCCATAAATTTGGACGCTGGGCAATACAGGTAAGGAGTGCATGGCCATGATCCCGATTCCCAAAGGATTCGCCTTCGGCGCTGTGTGCGCAGGCTTCAAGAACTCGCAGAAGCTCGATCTCGGCGCCGTGGTCTGCGAAAAGGATGCGTCCGCGGCCGGCGTTTTCACCAAGAATGCCTTCCCGGCCGCGCCGGTGCTGGTGGCGCAGGAAGCGCTGGAGAAGAGCGGCACGGCCCGAGCCGTGTGCATCAACTCCGGCCAGGCCAACGCCGCCACGGGCGAGCGCGGCATGGTGGACTGCAAGCTCTCCATGGAGATGATGGGCGGGGCCCTGGGCGTGTCCGAGGAGAGCATTCTGCCGTGCTCCACGGGCGTCATCGGCGTGCCCATGGACATGGGCAAGTGGCGCGACGCCGCGCCGAAGCTGGCTGAGAGCGTCGGCTCGTGCTCGGCCATGGACTTCACCCGCGCGATCATGACCACCGACGCCTTCCCCAAGCTGGCCTGGGCGCGAGTCACCGGCCTGCCCGGCAATGGCGACGGCGGCCCGGTTCACGTGCTGGGCATTGCCAAGGGCGCGGGCATGATCTGCCCGAACATGGCCACCATGCTTTCCGTGGTGATGACCGACGCCGAGGTGGAGCCGGAGCTACTGCGCGAGATCCTCAAGGAGTCCGTGGACATCTCCTTCAACCGCATCGTGGTTGACGGCGACACCTCCACCAACGACACGGTCTTTCTCCTGGCCAGCGGCGCCGCCGGAGCCAGGGTGGAGCGCGAGAACAAGGCCGTGCTGGCCGAGGCCGTTGCCGAGGTCTGCCAGGCCCTGGCCTATATGATTGCCGAGGACGGCGAAGGCGCCACCAAGGTGATCCGCATCAGCGTGACCGGCGCCAAGGACACGGACGACGCGGAAAAGGTGGCCCGCACCATAGCCAAGTCCCCGCTGGTGAAGACCGCCGTGTACGGCAAGGACCCCAACTGGGGCCGTATCCTCTGCGCCGTGGGCTACAGCGGAGCGACCTTCAACCCGGACCACGTGTCCATAACCATGGGCAACATCCCGCTGTTCCGCAACGGCCAGCCGGTGGAAGGGCAGGCCAAGCTGCTGCTCGCGCCGCACATGCGCCGGCAGGACGTGGAGATCGGCGTGGACCTGGGCGCCGGCAACGGCGTGTACGAGGTGCTGGCCTCGGACCTGGGCCACGAGTACATTCGCATCAACGCCGAGTACACGAGCTAGGATCGCCACTGCAATGACCAAGGACGCCATGACTGCGGATTTCAAGAAGAACCTTCAGGGCCGGGAGCGCATGACGCGCGTGGCCGACTTCCTCTACGAAGTCGGCATGCTGCGCAAGACGCCGCGCACCGGGTATCAGTTTCTGGGCACAGGGACCGAGAACGTGGCCGAGCATTCGTTCCGCACAGCCGTTATCGGCTATGCCCTGGCCGAGATCGCCGGGGCCGATTCCTCGCGCACGGCCATGCTCTGCCTGTTCCACGACCTGCACGAGGCCCGCACGGGCGACTTCAACTACGTGGCCCGGCGCTACAACTCCAGCAAGCGCACCGAGGCGCTGGAGGACGCCCTGGACGGCACCGGTCTGGCCGAGGCCGTGCTGCCCCTGTGGGAGGAGCTGGAATCGGTGGAGAGCCTGGAGTCGCAATTGGCGCAGGACGCCGACCAGATCGACCTGATTCTGAACCTCAAGGAGCAGCTCGACCTGGGCAACGCGTACGCCGCCAAGTGGATAGAGGGCGCGCTGCCACGCCTGCGCACCGAGGTGGGCAAGGAGCTGGCCAAGGTCGCGGCAACCACCGACCACACGGACTGGTGGTTCAAGGGACCGGACAAGTCCTGGTGGGAGAAGAAGAACGGAAAAGGGAAGGGCTAGCGTCCGTCCTTATGATTGGACGAGTGTTTCATGCTACTTGCTGTTTTGTCTGATACCCACCTGGGTAAGACCAACTCACGTTTCGAGCGAATCTACGACGAGTTTCTGGCGCCTGCGGACACCGTGCTCCACTGCGGAGACATCGTCTCGCCGTCCGTGCTGCACCACCTGATGATGCATCCGGATTTGAAGGCCGTGGCCGGGAACATGGACTCCTGGACCACGCGCGAGATGCTGACCGACACCATTTCTTTTGAAGCCGAGGGGTTCACCATTGGCGCGGCGCACGGCTGGGGCTCTGCGCGCGGACTAGCCGAGCGCGTGGCTGCCGCCTTCGGGCCGGGGTACGACCTCATCTGTTTTGGCCACTCGCACATTTTTCAGCACACGGTGGTGAACGGCGTGCACGTGGTCAATCCTGGCTCGGCGTGCCAGTCCCGCAGCGGCCCACCTTCCCTTGCCCATATCACCCTGGAGCGGAGCGAGCCCATTCGCGTGAAAAAGATAGAGCTGGGAACTTAGTTCCAGTATCTGCGCGCACCATAATGAGTCCATGGCGCTGCCCTGCCACACCTGTGGCGTTGGAGCCATGGCCGGTTCGCTCATCCAATCTGCGTCGGTTCCCACCAATCAGCATATCCCATGGCTGACCATCTGTTTGTCATCACCGGCGGGCCGGGCTCAGGAAAAAGCAGCCTGATAGACGCACTGGCCCACACGGGTCTTCAGCATATGCCCGAGGCCGGGCGCGCCATTATCCAGGAGCAGGTCGAGATCGGAGGCCGGGCGTTGCCATGGGCTGACCGCGCTGCTTTTGCGGAATTGATGCTGGGTTGGGAGCTGCGTTCGTATCGCGAGGCGCAGGCGATGCCAGGTCCGATTCTGCTGGATCGGGGAGTTCCGGATGTGCTTGGCTACCTGACCCTGTGCGGACTTCCTGTTCCGGCGCATGTGCGCACGGCTGCGGCGCTGTACAGGTATAACCGCAAGGTCTTCATCGCCCCGCACTGGCCGGGAATCTTCGTGCAGGATGCGGAGCGCAAACAGGGTACGGCGGAGGCGGAGGCCACATGCCGCGTGATGGCTGAAACATACTCGAACCTCGGGTACACGTTGATTCCGCTTCCATTCACAAGCATTGCCGAGCGCGTTGACTTCGTTCGAACACAAATCGCCGGTTGATTCTTAAAAGGTATCCTCGATATTGGTGTTTCTCAGGCTCAACAGGGAGCAAGGGGCCGATCTGTGGTTAGACATTGGGGCAGTACCTCTGTCGCCTCTTGCTCGATTCCATTCGAGCTTCCACATACAAGAAAGCGCCGGCCCCTTGATGCAGGGACCGGCGCTTTTTCATGGTCGTATCTCGTGCCAGCCTACTTGAACAGGTCGGGCTGGTAGACGTTGATCTCGGCGTGCTCCTGCAGGTCCTTAAGGAAGGACTGGAAGAGCTCTTCCTTCTTGGTCTCGGCGATGAAGTCCACCCACATGGACTTCTCGGTCTCCCACTGCTCGTCCGTGGGGCTCTGGATGTCGTCCAGCCGGACCACGACCCAGCCGTCCTGCACGGGCCAGGCGCCGGGAATCCAGTCGCCTTTCTCGGCGTTGAAAGCCTTGCTGGTCAGCTCGGGGTTCACGCCCAGCTCCTGGATCAGCCCCTGGCGATCGAACGCGCTGGTGACGGAGAGTTCGCTCTCGCGGTCAGCGGGCAGGCCGTTTTCCTGGATGGTTTTGGAAAGGGCCTCGGCCTCCTCCTTGGCCAGCTTGGAGGCCTTGGTCTCCTTGATGGTCGTGACGATGGAGTCGCGCACCTCGTCCAGGGGTTGGAAGTCCGGCGGCAGGCGCTTGCCGATGGTGGCCAGCACGTAGCCGTCCTCGGTCTCCAGCGGCGTGTCGGTGATCATGCCCTCTTCAAGGCCGAAGAGACGGTTCAGGGAGTCCTGCTTGAGAAGCAGCAGGCTCTGCACCTGGTCGCGGTCCAGCGGCTCGTCGGTCTTGAGCACCTCCAGGTTCAGATCGCCGGCCACCTTGTCCAGGGAATCCCCGGCGTAGACCTGCTCCAGGGCGACGTCCAGCAGGTTGGAGACCAGGTCCGTGGCGCGGTCCTCGGCGATCTCCTGCTTGAGCTGGTCCTTGACCTCGTCAAAGGGCGCCACCTGGGCGTCCTCGCGCTCTTCCACCAGGATAAGGTGGTAGCCGAAAGGCGTGCGCACGGGCTCGCTCACAGTGCCGGGAGTCAGGGAGAAGGCGGCTTCCTCGAAGGCGGGGACCATCTGGCCCTGGGAGAACCAGCCCAGGTCGCCGCCGTTGGGGGCGGAGGGGCCGTCCGAGGTTTCTTCGGCCACGGTGGCGAAGTCCTCGCCGTCATCCACGATGCGCTTGCGGATGGCCTCGATCTTCTCCAGGGCGGCTTGGTCTTCGGCCTCGGTGGCGTTCTGTTCGAGCTGGATAAGGATGTGCCGCGCCTTGACGCGCTCAGGCTGGGTGAACTCGTCCTTGCGCGCCTCGTACTCCTGCTGCAGCGTCTCGTCGGAGACCTCGACCTTGGAGGCCAGGGATGCCGGCGTGAAGGGCAGGTAGGAGAAGGAGATGCGCGCGGGCACGCTGAAGTCATCCTTGTGCTCGTCGTAATACGCCTGCACCTCGTCATCGGTGGCGTTCACCTGGTCCATGTACTTGGCGTCGTCGACGCTCAGGTACTGGAGGGTGCGTTTCTCGCGCGAGTAGTCAAAGAGGTCGCGGGCTTCCCACTCGGGCACCTGGATGGAGTCGGTCACGTAGCGCTGCAGCTTCTCCGTGACGATGGCCCGGCGCATGTCGTCCTCGAACTCGGCAATCTGGATGTGCTGGCTGTTGAGGATGCGGCGGTAGAGCTCGGGATCGAACTGGCCGGACTGGCTCTGGAAGTACGGCAGGCTGGCGATCTTGTTGCGAACCTCCACGTCGGAAGCGCGGATGCCGAGCGCATTGCCCTGATCCGCAAGCAGCTCGTCCGCCACAAGGCGCTGGAGCACCTGGGTGCTGATGCCCTGGGCCTTGAGGTCCTCGACCGAGACATCGGGGTTGCGCTGGCGGATGTTCTCGATGGCGCGTTCCTGGGCGCGGCGGAAGGTCTGCACCAGGATGGGCCGTTCGTTGACTGTGGCGACCACCTGGGTCTTGGACCCGGTGAATGAACCCACGCCCCAGAAAACGAAGACGAGGATGATGACGCCGAATAGGATCTTGACGCCCCACGATGAGGCGCTTTGACGGATCAGGTCGAGCATTGTCTCTCCTTGGCGGAATCGATCAGGCTTTTTGCTCTCGTTTTGCGCGGACGTAGTTGAGCAGTCCGCCTGCCTGGATAATGGCCAGCTCTGTGGCCGTCAAATCGTTTATGACCTCTATCGGACCGACGCCCTTGGCCTCGATGGCGATGGTTCCGCCGGGCGTGAGGTCGGTTGCGGCAATGGTCAGCTCCGTGCCTTGGCTCAGGCGGTCGTAGTCCGCGGGATTCTTCAGCAGCAGCGGCAGGATGCCGAAGTTGACCAGGTTCGCGCGGTGGATGCGCGCCAGCGACTTGGTGATCACGGCGCAGACGCCCAGATGGCGGGGGCCAAGCGCCGCGTGTTCGCGGCTGGAGCCCTGGCCGTAGTTCTCGCCGCCCAGGATGACGCCGCGGCAGGGGGCGCCCTCGGCGCTCTTCATGCGGCTCACGAACTCGGCGTCCACCCGGCTGAAGATGTACTCGCTGATGGCCGGGATGTTGGAGCGCAGGGCAGTGATCTGTGCGCCGGCCGGCAGGATATGGTCCGTGGTGATGTCGTCGCCGGTCTTGAGCAGGATGCGCGTGCCGATGGTCTCGGGCAGCTCGGAGAAGGTCTCCAGAGGCACGATGTTCGGTCCGCGCAGCACCTCCACGCCGGAGCCGTCCTCGGGCGGGAAGATGAACAGGTGGCGGATGGACGGCGTGGTGGCGGGCAGCTCCGGGAACGCCGGGGGCTCGCCCCAGCCGGCCGGATCGGTGAACGCGCCGTCCAGTGCGACCCGCGCGGCCACGAGGGGGCTGGTCAGGTAGACCTTGGCGTCCTGGGTGCCGCTGCGGCCTTCGAAGTTGCGGTTGAAGGTGCGCACGCTGACGCCCTCGGAGATGGGCGAGCCGCCCATGCCGATGCACGGGCCGCAGGAGGCTTCCAGCATGCGTGCGCCGGCGTCCAGCAGAGGCTCGATGAGGTTCTCGTGGGCGAGCATCTTCATCACCTGCTTGGAACCGGGGGAGACGAGCAGGTCCGTGGTCTCGGAAATGCGTTTGCCGGTCAGCATCTGGGCCACGGACTTGAGGTCCGCGTAGGACGAGTTGGTGCAGGAGCCGATGGCGGACTGGCTGACGGCCATGCCGGCCAGCTCGCGCACGGGCACCACGCGGTCCGGCATGTGCGGCTGCGCGGCCAGGGGCTCCAGCTTGGACAGGTCGATCTCGATGGTCTCGTCGTACTCCGCGCCCTCGTCGGCCACCCACTCTTCATAATCGTCGGCGCGGCCCATGGAGGTAAGGAAGTCCCTGGCCCGCTCGTCCGCCGGGAAGAGGGAGGTGGTGGCGCCGAGTTCCGCGCC
The DNA here is from genome assembly GCF_013085545.1 of Oceanidesulfovibrio marinus. NCBI lineage: Bacteria > Pseudomonadati > Thermodesulfobacteriota > Desulfovibrionia > Desulfovibrionales > Desulfovibrionaceae > Oceanidesulfovibrio > Oceanidesulfovibrio marinus. Next base: position 2,187,876 of record NZ_CP039543.1, on the reverse strand, counting down.
CATGTTGGTGATGGTGGCGCGCTCCGGCACGGTGAGGGTCTTCACGCCGGGGCCGGCGTACTCAAAGACTTTGCCCACGCCGCCCTTGACGGTGAGCATGCCCAGAAGGTGCAGGATGATGTCCTTGCCCGTGGCCCAGCCCGTAAGCTTGCCGGTCAGGTTGACACGCACGACCTTGGGCATGGCGATGCGGTAAGGCTCTCCGGCCATGGCCAGCGCGACGGAAAGGCCGCCCGCGCCCATGGCGATCATGCCCAGGCCGCCGGCCGTGGGGGTGTGGCTGTCGGAGCCGATGAGCGTCTTGCCGGGTTTGGCGAAGTTCTCCAGGTGCAGCTGGTGGCAGATTCCGGTGCCGGGGGGCGAGTAGACCAGGCCGTAGCGCTTGGCCACGGTGCGCAGGTAGCGATGGTCGTCCGGGTTGCGGAAGCCCATCTGCAGCGTGTTGTGATCCACGTAGCTCACGGAGAGCTCGGTCTGCACGCGGTCCAGGCCCAGGGCCTCGAACTGGAGGTAGGCCATGGTGCCAGTGGCGTCCTGGGTCAGGGTCTGGTCGATACGCAGGGAAATTTCAGAGCCGGGGGCGCCGAGGGACGCACCGTCGACAAGGTGAGCGGCAAGTATCTTGTGTGTCAGGTTCTGGGGCATGGGGGTCGTCCTTCTCTACTGGAGTGCGGATAAGGGTGGGGGAGCCATGTTGCCGTCATCGATTCCGAGCCGGAGACGGTTGATCTTCTTGCGGCGCAGCTCCACTTCCACCTCGAGCCGAAGCTTCTCCTGCTGGAAGGCAAAGATCTCCTGGGCAAACCAGATGCTGCGCGCCGGGTCTTCGGCCTCGCGCAGCTCCTTCACCTTTGCCTCGGCGTTTTGCTTTTCAAGAGTCAGCGTTTCGATCTCTTTTTCGAGGTCAGCTATTTGGGATGCGAATGCGTCGTCCTTTTCGTTCGGGCTCATTGGTCTCGTTTCCTGCCTCGCGCTTGGGCATGTAGAACACGCCGCTCTGCGGCGAGGGCAACGTATTGTAGAAGTTCCAGAAACGGGGCAACAGATCTGTGGCGGCCGAGGGGTCGGCAAGGACCAGCCCCGGACGCCGGAAAGACATGGCCGCGTAGGCCACGGCCCACCAGGCATTGGGAGCGACCCACGGCTCCACGTAGGAGTCGTCCTGGCGGCCGATATTTTCGATGCGCAGCACGCCGTCGCCTTCCTCGATGCGCAGGCCGAGGGAGTCGGCCAGCTCGCGGCAGGTGAACAGGTCCTCGTTCGAGTCGGGCTTGTCGATGATGGAGGCGGGCATGGAGGCGGCCAGAGCAAAGGAGAGCGGGAAGAGCTCGGCCACGCCGGCGCAGTCCAGACGAGGCGCTTCGGGAGGCAGCTGTCCGGTGCTGGAGCGGAGGCTGGACGCGTCGGACTCCACCACAACCCCGGCGGCGCGGAGCATCTCCAGGGCAGTGGCGTAGGCGCCGGTCTCTTCAGGCCAGCTCCCTTCCAGGGTCACAGTGCTTTCGCCCGAAGGGTCCAGCCTGGGCATGGCCAGAAGGAACGCGCCAAGGCCTGCGTCCACGGGTAGAGACTTCGGTATGACCGGTGTGCCGGGTTTGACGCCGATGGCGTACCCGTCGCCACTGGTCCGGACATCAACTTTTATGGAGCATGCCGTGAGGATGCTTGCGGCGAAATCGAAGGTGGCGCGGAGGGCCGGGGAGGGGTTCTCGCTGCGCAGGGTGAGCCCCTCGGGGTAGAAGGGCGTGGCCATGAGCAGGCCCAGCACGGCCTCCGATGGCAGCTCCTCGGGGATCAGCACCTCATCCGGGAGCTGGCCGGAGGCCTCCACGCGGACCGGCAGGCCCTTGGAGCCGGGAATGATGTTTACAAGCCGACCGCCCAGACGCGGCAGCAGCCTGGCGAGCAGGGTGAGGTCCGCGGTCTTGAGCAGATGGCCGCCGGTGAACTTGACCGAGCCGGGCTCGGCAAGGCAGCGCGCCAGGATAAGATGGAACGCCAGGGAGTCGTCCCCGACAAAGACGGACTTGTCGCGGTAGGAGAGCTCTTCCGCGCCGCGGCCGGAGAGCTGGTCCGACTCCCAGTACAGACCGGCGCCGGTCTGGTTGAAAGCCTTGACCGTCTGGACGAGGCGCTCGTTGACCACGGCCGGTGCAATGGAGAACTCTTCGCACGCGCCCAGGGCGGCCAGGCATTGCATGCCGGCCAGGGTGCGCGGTGGATCGAGCTTCAGGACGTAGGGTCCGCGGCGTGGCGCGAGCAGGAAGCCGTCGCTGGCGCGGTTGTCCTCTTCGGGCTCGGGCTCCAGGTCCTGCAGCAGGAAGAACAGCTTGCGCCAGATGGAGGCGCCGCCGCGCGTCTTTGGCAGGGCGCGCTGCCAGATGGACCAGATGGATTTCTCGTCGACAGAGTCCATACCGCCCTTGCTGCGGATTTTGGCGAGGTGCGCACTGCGCTCCTTGATCAAAGCGACAATCTTGGTATCGAGCGCGGCGAGCTCGTCGAACATGGGCTTTCTGCCGGCGGTGGAGCGTTCGGAACGCCTGGTGCGCTCGCGGCGGAACCCTCTTTTGGGCGCGGGTCGTTGCGGCATGGGAAACTGGGACCTCGAAGTTCGTTGGGGGAGGTTTATAGGTTGATTGTGGAATCCGAGTACGTAGCCCGAATCCTACCATCCCGCAAGGGGCGTATGCAGCGAAAAAAAGGGGAGGCGTGCTGCACGCCTCCCCCTGTACGGGTACGTATCAGATCAGCAGGCGCTTACTTCATGTTTTCGCCGGAAGCGGCGCTCTGCATCTTGATCTCGACCTTCTCGGTCAGACCCTCGTAGTACTCACGCAGGATGGTGAGGACTTCTTCGCGACCGAAGTGATCCGGAACCTCAGCGCCTTCGGACAGGGCCTTGCGGAGCTTGGTGCCGGAGAGGATGACGCGATCTTCCTTGGTGTGGGGGCAGGTCTTCATGGAGGCCATGCCGTCACACTTGAAGCAGTAGAAGGTCCAGTCGATCTTCATCGGACGGGTTTCCAGAGCCTTGCCGGGGACCTTGCAGGCCTCTTCGGGGTTGGCGTAGGGGATCTTGTCAAAGATTTCCTGAGCCTCGAAGAGGGTGTAGAAGTCGCCGACGCCAGCGTGGTCGCGGCCGATCAGCATCTCGGACACGCCGTAGTTCTGGCGGAAGGTGGCGTGGAGCAGAGCCTCGCGGGGACCGGCGTAGCGCATGTCGAGCGGGTAGCCGGCGTTGATCACGAAGTCCTTCACGAAGTAGCCGTCGATCAGGGTCTGAATGCACTTGATGCGGACATCAGCGGGGATGTCGCCGGGCTTCAGGTTGCCGATCAGGGAGTGGATAACCACGCCGTCGCAGGTCTCGACGCCGAGCTTGGCGAGGTACTCGTGGGAGCGGTGCATGGGGTTGCGGAGCTGCAGAGCGGCAACCTTGCCCCAGTTGCGCTTGTCCATCTCGGCGCGGATCTGAGCCGGGGTCATGTAGACGCCGGGGAAACGCTCGGCGTAGTCGCCTTCAGAGAGGACTTTGACCGGGCCGGCCAGGTTGTACTTGCCCTGCTTCATGACCATCTGCACGCCGGGGTGATCTTCGAGAGCGACATCCCAGAACTTCTCGGAGTCTTCGCCGTTGCCCTTGAAGACTTTCTCGCATTCCCACTTCTTGCGCTCGTCGGTGAGCTCGTACTTCTCTTCGACCTTCATGGTGGCGTAGATAACGCCATCCTTACCCACGAGAGCAACCTCTTCGCCGGCCTTCACGTCCTCGTCGTTGGTGTCGCACACCACGGGAACGGGCCAGAAGGTGCCGTCGGAAAGGAGCATCTTTTCGCAGACGCTTTCCCAGTCAGCCTTGGTCATGAAGCCGCTCAGCGGGCTGAAACCGCCGATGCCCATCATGATGGTGTCGCCCTTGACGCGGTCGGAAATTTCGATCTTCTTGAGACCCTCGGCCTTCTTCTGCTCGGCTTCGAGTTCGGCGCCTTCGAGCTTGCAGATCACGAGCCCTTTGCCACCATGAGGGGGAACGAGTTTGGACATGCCTTGACTCCTTTTCAAATTAATCTTTAACCCAGATAACGGTTCGGATCCCCAGCCTTTATTTAAGACGCGTGCTGCACGCGCGCGGATGAGGCCGGGGAAAAGGGACCTCACCAGCGTGGCTGCGTCGGAGTTCGATGGATAATGAAATTTTTCACAAAATGTCAAGCATAGGAAAAGGGGCACAACAAAAAAATAGCAAAAAGAATCGTGGTCCGGCCGGGACATGGTCGGATTCTCGCCGGTCGAGGTTCTCCGACGAAATATTGGGGTTAATTTTCGGGAAGTCTTGCGCCATAACGCCGGAGGCCGTTGCAACTCCCCCTGAGACGGGTTAGGTGGTAAAAACCTGCTCGTCGATGTCACACCCCTGACAACCGGAATCGGCACTGGCGAAGTATGGGCTTTCAGCCCTTTTATCCAATAAATATATACAGGACCCCGCACCGGTCCGGCGCCTGCTGGCCGCACGGGGGAGGAGAGAAGACGCTGCCGTGTGCAATGCGCGCCAACCGGCGGTTGCGGGTGTCCGAAAAGGCGTCGACAGCCATGCCGGACGGAGCGCGCGTGGATTTTGCTTGACAGTTCGCGGGGGGGCTTGTTAATTATCTCACAATCGAACGCGAGGAATATTACAATACACTGCAATGCTTGATATTTTTGGTACAAGAAACACGAAAGAGGCCTCGTTGTGCTCACGGGCTTCGGCTGCTTGCTTCAGCCGGAGGGTTGAGCGCGGCGGGGTCTTTTTGTCGCCGGCTGCGCCCATGGCGGAGCAGGGCGGCGCTGCGTGCCCGGGCAGTGTCGAGGGTATGTAGGTTGAACGCGGCAAGGGAGTAGGCGGCGCATGGCGCTGCCTGCTTTTTGCTCCTCCGGGGAACCGGAGGAATATAGGCATCGAGATTAAATTGGCTGTGGTTTTCAACCTTAACGACATCACTGATGTGGAGGATTGAGTATGCCTACCTATGTTGATCCGGCAAAATGCGATGGCTGCAAGGGTGGCGAAAAGACCGCCTGCATGTACATCTGCCCCAACGATCTGATGATTCTCGACCCCGACGAGATGCGTGCATTCAACCAGGAGCCCGACGCTTGCTGGGAATGCTACTCCTGCATCAAGATCTGCCCCCAGGGCGCCATCACCGCCCGCCCCTACGCTGACTTCGCCCCCATGGGCGGCACCTCGATTCCGCTGCGCGGTTCCGAGGACATCATGTGGACCATCAAGTTCCGCAACGGCTCCGTGAAGCGCTTCAAGTTCCCCATCCGCACCACCGCTGAAGGTTCCATCAAGCCCTTCGAGGGCAAGCCCGAAGCCGGCGATCTGGACAGCGAGCTGCTCTTCACCGAGACCGAGCTGGTCAAGCCTGCCGAGGTTGTTGGCAAGAAGTTCGACATCGAAGCCGCCGACACCACCCAGTGCTGGATGGACATCCCCTGCGAGGGCGGCAATCGGTAGATCCGATTCTTTCAGAAGAATCGTGCGTAGTTCCTACGAATTCAACGAATTCTAATTGAGGAGATACACAATGCCTAGGATTCCCGTGAAGGAAGCACCTCGCGGTTTGGCTCTCGCCGAGCCCGAAGTCAAAGAGCATGACGTTGATATTCTGATGGTCGGTGGCGGCATGGGTAACTGCGGCGCCGCTTTCGAGACCGTGCGCTGGGCTGACAAGTACGCCCCTGATGCCAAGATCATGCTGCTGGACAAGGCCGCTCTCGAGCGTTCCGGCGCCGTTGCGCAGGGCCTGTCCGCCATCAATACCTACATCGGCGATAACGTGCCGGACGACTACGTCCGCATGGTCCGCACCGACCTCATGGGCCTGGTCCGCGAAGACCTGATCTTCGACCTCGGCCGCCACGTTGACGATTCCGTTCACCTCTTTGAAGAGTGGGGCCTGCCCTGCTGGATCAAGGACGAGAACAACAAGAACCTGGACGGCGCCGCCGCCAAGGCCGCCGGCAAGAGCCTGCGCAACGGCGACAAGCCTGTCCGTTCCGGCCGCTGGCAGATGATGATCAACGGTGAGTCCTACAAGGTCATCGTTGCCGAGGCTGCCAAGAACGCCCTGGGCGAAGAGCGCATCATGGAGCGCATGTTCATCGTGAAGCTGCTCCTGGACGCCAACGAGCCCAACCGCATCGCCGGCGCCGTCGGCTTCAACCTGCGCGCCAACGAAGTGCACATCTTCAAGACCAACGCCATGGTCGTCGCCTGCGGCGGCGCCGTGAACGTGTACCGCCCCCGCTCCACCGGTGAGGGTATGGGCCGCGCCTGGTACCCCGTCTGGAACGCCGGTTCGACCTACACCATGTGTGCCCAGGTCGGCGCCGAGATGACCATGATGGAAAACCGCTTCGTCCCCGCCCGCTTCAAGGACGGTTACGGCCCGGTCGGCGCCTGGTTCCTGCTCTTCAAGGCCAAAGCCACCAACTTCCGCGGCGAAGACTACTGCGTGACCAACCGTGCCATGCTGAAGCCTTACGAGGAGCGCGGCTACGCCAAGGGCAACATCATCCCCACCTGCCTGCGTAACCACATGATGCTCCGCGAGATGCGCGAAGGTCGCGGTCCCATCTACATGGACACCAAGACCGCCCTGCAGGAGTCCTTCAAGTCCATGTCCCCGGCCGAGCAGAAGCACCTCGAGGCCGAGGCCTGGGAAGACTTCCTCGACATGTGCGTTGGTCAGGCCAACCTGTGGGCCGCCACCAACTGCGCTCCCGAGGAGCGCGGCTCCGAGATCATGCCCACCGAGCCCTACCTGCTCGGTTCCCACTCCGGTTGCTGCGGCATCTGGGTTTCCGGTCCGGACGAGGACTGGGTTCCTGACGACTACAAGGTCAAGGCTGACAACGGCAAGATCTACAACCGCATGACCACCGTGAACGGCCTGTTCACCTGCGCTGACGGCGTTGGCGCTTCCGGCCACAAGTTCTCCTCCGGTTCCCATGCTGAAGGCCGTATCGTCGGTAAGCAGATGGTGCGTTGGATTGTGGACCACAAGGACTTCAAGCCCACCCTGAAGGACAGCGCTGACGATCTCAAGAAGCTCATCTATCGTCCGTACTACAACTTCGAGGCTGGCAAGTCCGCGTCCACCGACCCGGTCGTCAACCCCGAGTACATCTCGCCGAAGAACTTCATGATGCGTCTGGTCAAGCACACCGACGAGTACGGTGGCGGTGTTTCCACCTACTACACCACCTCGTCTGCTGCTCTGGACACCGGCTTCTGGCTCCTCGACATGCTCGAGGAAGACTCCCTGAAGCTGGCTGCCCGCGACCTGCACGAGCTGCTGCGCTGCTGGGAGAACTACCACCGCCTGTGGACCGTTCGCCTCCACATGCAGCACATCCGCTTCCGTGAGGAAACCCGTTACCCGGGCTTCTACTATCGCGCGGACTTCATGGCTCTGGATGATGCCAAGTGGAAGTGCTTCGTGAACTCCGTGTACGATCCCGAGAAGGGTGAGACCAAGGTGTTCAAGAAGCCTTACTACCAGATCATTCCTGAGTAAGGATGAACTATATTGCGGCTGCAGGTCCTTCTGGACCTGCGGCCGCTCTTTTCCTTTCGCCAAAAATGGTCTAAGCCCAAGCCCTGACGAACCTGCGTCCAAGGTCTGGGCTTAGGCCATTTTCAAGACAGGCCGCGAAAAACCACGGAGGAAAATGATGTCCAAACCGATACTCGTGATAGGTGGCGGATTCAGCGGCATTACCGCCGCCCTTGAAGCCGCCGAAGTGGGCTATGAAGTCTACATCGTCGAGAAGACGCCCTACCTTGGAGGTCGTGTCGCGCAGCTGAATAAGTATTTCCCGAAGCTTTGTCCTCCGTCCTGCGGTCTGGAGATCCAGTTTCAAAGGATCAAAAAGAATCCCAGGGTCAAATTTTTCACCATGGCCGAGGTGACCAAGGTCTCCGGCCAGGCTGGCGATTACAACGTCTCCATCCGCATCAATCCCCGGCACACTGCTCCTGCCAACGCGGATCTCTCGGCCATCGCCGAAACTCTCGACGGCGAGACCTCTAACGAGTTCAACTTCGGCCTCGACAAGCGCAAGGGCCTTTATAAGGATATGCCCTTCGCGTTCCCTGCCCGCTACGTGGTGGACAAGACGGCCTGTACCGAGGACGACCTGAACAAGGTCGCCGCCAGCCAGTATGTGGACCTCAACGAAGAGGCCAAGAATATCGAGCTCAGCGTGGGCAGCATCGTTCTCGCCACCGGCTGGAAGCCGTATGACGTGACCAAGCTCACCAACCTGGGCGCCGGCGAGGTTCCCAACTGCGTCACCAACATGCAGATGGAGCGCATCGCCGCCCCCAACGGCCCCACCAAGGGCCAGATCGTGCGTCCCTCCGACGGCAAGGCGCCCAAGAAAATCTGCTTCGTACAGTGCGCCGGCTCCCGCGACCAGAACCATCTGAACTACTGCTCCTACATCTGCTGCATGGCCTCCCTGAAGCAGGCCCTGTACGTGCGCGAGCAGTACCCGGACGCCGAGTGCACCGTCTACTATATCGATATGCGCACCCCCGAGCGCTACGACAAGTTCCGCCGCCGGGCCCTGGAGGATGAGAAGATCAACCTCGTCAAGGGCAAGGTCGCCGGCGTCGAGGCCGATCCCTCCGGTGATGTCATCGTGGAGGTCGAAGACGCTGTGCGCGGCATCAAGAAGAAAGTCCGCTACGACATGGTGGTGCTCGCTACCGGTATGCAGCCGAGCCTCGCCGGCGCCAAGCTGCCCTTCGACGTCCCCGTGGACGAGGAAGGATTCATCACGGGAGGCGAGGAAAAGGGAATATTCACAGCCGGCTGCGCCAAAAAGCCCCTGGACGTGATGAAGTCCGCCCAGTCCGGCACCGGCGCGGCGCTCAAGGCGATCCAAACGGTGAGAGGGAGGTAACGACCAATGGCCGAGAAGATAGGAGTCTACTTCGACAAGTCCTGCTTGAGCCCGGTCCTCGATGCCGAGACGCTCGAGGAGTACGTGCAGAACAAGTGGGGTGATCTCTGCCCCGTGGTCAAGAGCCACACCATGCTGCCCAGCGAAGACGGCCAGAAGATGATCCAGGCCGACATCGACGCCGGCGAGATCGACGCCGTGCTGGTATGCGGCAGCTCTCCCCGGCTGGACTGGGAGTTTTTCACCTTTGACGGCGTGCTGGTGGAGCGGGTCAACCTCCGCGAGCAGTGTATCCTTTCCTACGAGGATGCTGACGGCAACCCCATCGACCTGGACGAGGAAGCCCCCGAGGAGCTCGTGGGCATCGCGCAGGACTACATCAACATGGGCGTGGCCAAGCTGAAGTCCGGCAAGTATCCCCACCTGGACGTCGAGGAGCTCAACCGCACCATCCTCGTGCTGGGCGGCGGCTGGACCGGTCTGAATGCGGCGCTCAACACCGCCAAGGCCGGCTACGAAACCATTCTGGTGGAGCGCGAGGCCGAGCTCGGCGGCGCGGCCAAGAACTTCTACAAGACCGTGCCCCTGGGCCATCCCTACACGGAAGCCCACGAAACCGGCTTGGACAAGCTCATCGCCGAGGTGGAAGGCCACGAGAAGATCACGGTGAAGAAGTCCAGCACGCTGAGCAAACTCAAGGGCCAGCCCGGCCAGTACACCGCCAGCATCAAGAGCAGCGGCGGCGAAGAAGAGCTGCCCATCGGCTCCGTGGTTATGGCCACCGGCTGGCAGGCGCAGGACACCAAGTACCTGGCGCCCCTGGGCTACGGCTCCATCAAGGACGTGGTCACAGCCAAGGAGTTCGAGCTCATGGCCAAGGAAGGCCGCGTCAACAAGCCTTCCGACGGCAGCCCGGCCAAGAAGGTCGCCTTTGTGCTCGATCTGTCCGCCCTTGATCCGGGCGGCCGCATCTACAAGGACCTGGCCGAGTGCGAGCTCACCGAGGAAGTGGAAGGCGAGGGCGATCCCCACTCCGAGGTCGAGGTCGAGGAAATCACGCAGCGGGACTGGGAGGGCTATCAGCACCTGCCCATGTCCAACTCGGTCTCCTCTCTGGTTGCGCTGAAGCAGGCCAACTACGTGCTCGAAAAGTCCGACGACGCCATCTCGTATATCTTCTACGACTCCATGGTCGTGCAGGGCGTGTTCGAGAAGTACTACAAGGCCGCGCAGGACAAACCCGGCATGATGCTCTCCAAGGGCCGCGTCACGGCTGTGGAGGAAGCTGACGGCAGCCTCGTCGTCAAGGTTTCCGACTCCCTGTTCGGCGGCGACATCGAAGTGGCCGTGGACATGGTCGTGCTGCCCACCGGCATCGTGCCCACCTCGGCCAAGGAAGCGGTCATGCACTTCGACTACCGCCAGGGCCCGGCCTTCCCGGATCTGGCGCTGTTCGAGGGCTTTGCCGACTCCAACTACATCTGCTTCCCCTACGAAACCCGCCGCACCGGTGTGTACGCCGCCGGCGCTGTGCGCCAGCCCATGCTTCTGGACTACGCCACCGAGGACGCTGCCGGCGCGGCCCTCAAGGCCATCCAGTGCCTGGAGTCGGTCAACCGCGGCGTGTCGGTTCACCCCCGCTCGGGCGATCCGTCCTACCCGGTATTCAACTTCGTGCGCTGCACCCAGTGCAAACGCTGCACCGAGGAATGTCCCTTCGGCGCCCTGGACGATGACGAAAAGGGCACGCCGCTGCCCAACTGGAACCGCTGCCGCCGCTGCGGTACCTGCATGGGCGCCTGCCCGGAGCGCGTCATCTCCTTCGACAACTACGGGATCGGCATGATGAGCGATGTGGTCCGCCAGTACACCGTGCCGGACAGCATCGAGGAAGGCGGCCCGCGCATCCTGATCATGGCGTGCGAGAACGACGCCTACCCGGCCCTGGACATGGCCGCCATGCGCGGCAAGCACTGGAGCCCCTTTGTCCGCATCATGCCTGTGCGCTGCCTGGGCTCGGTCAACGCCATCTGGATCAAGGATGCCATGAGCCGCGGTACCGACGGCGTCATGCTCCTGGGCTGCAAGTATGGCGACGACTACCAGTGCCACTTCGTCAAGGGTTCCGAGATCTGCAACCGCCGCAAGGAGAACATCGCCGAGACGCTCAACCAGCTCGGCATCGAGCCCGAGCGCGTGGAGCAGTATGAAGTCGCCATCGACGAGTACGACAAGGTGCCGGAGCTGATCGACCAGTTCATCAAGGACGTCCTCAAGATGGGCCCCAACCCGTTCAAGGGATACTAGGAGGTCATTCGAATGCAGCGACTCAATCCCGACCCGCAATTCGTCCGGGAGCTGCAGGGGGTGGGCGGAGACGCCCTCACCAAGTGCTATCAATGCGCGACCTGCAGCGTGGCTTGTCCCATTTCGCCCTCCAGTCAGCCGTATCCCCGCAAGGAGATGATCTGGGCGCAGTGGGGTCTCAAGGACAAACTCATGTCGGATGTCGACGTCTGGCTGTGCCACAACTGCGGCACGTGCTCGGACCTGTGTCCGCGCGGCGCCCGGCCTGGTGATCTGCTGGCGGCCATCCGCAACATGACCTACCGTTCCCTGGTCGGTCCGTCCGTATTTGCCAAATGGATGAGCTCTCCGAAGTACCTGCCCATGCTCGCCGTCATCCCGGCCATCCTGTTCCTGGTGATCTGGGGCATCATGGCCGGCGTCAACGGGACGCTGTTCCCCCTCACCGAGGATGGGCACGTGGTCTACGGTCTGATCTTCCCGGGCGACTACACCATCGACCCCATCTTCATACTCGTAACGATCTATGTGCTGGTGGCGTTCTACACCGGTGTCACAAGGCTCCTCAAGCGCTTCAAACCAGAGGGCGAGGTCATCTATGTGGGCGGCAAGAAGCCCAGCGTGATCCGTTGCCTGTGGGACACCATTGTCGGCGAGATCGTCACCCATAAGAAGTTTGCTGACTGCGGCGAGGACAAGGCGCCCCGCAAGATCGGCCATCTGGCCATCTTCTACGCCTTCATCGCCTTGGCGATAGTCACGTCAATCGTGGCCTGGGGACACTGGCTGCCGGTGTTCCTCGGCTGGGGCGGTATCGAAATCCACGGCATCCACACGCCCATGCCGCAGGCCTTCCCGGTCAAGGTTCTGGCCAACTTCGGCGCCATCCTGGGTCTCGTGGGACTCACCGTGCTGACCGCGAACCGCGTGGCCAAGGATCCCAAGAAGACCGAGAGCAACTACTACGACTGGTATCTGCTCGGCGTCATCTGGGCCATCTTCCTGACCGGTATTGCCTGTGAGCTCCTGCGGCTGGCGAACTTCAAGTACCTGGCCTACCCCACCTACTTCGTGCACCTGGTGGCGGTGTTCATGCTCATCGGCTACCTGCCTTGGTCCAAGCTCGGCCACCTCGTCTACCGGACGGCCGCGCTGACGTATGCCCGCTATCTGGGCCGCAAGGTCATGTAGTGTTCTGGATTAACAGGGAACAATCTTTACGATAAATGGAGGCCGTTATGTCTGACGAAGGACGCAGGGTGATCAAGATGGAGTCCATCCTGGCCCTCATGGCTGGCAAGAGCGGCGGCGAAGTGTCCGACCTGCTCGCCTTCCTGACCCAGCGTGATCTGAACGCCGAGGAAGAAAGCGTGGTCCAGCCGCTGGCCAAAGCCTGGCTCATGAGCAAGCTCCCCGGACTCATCGATGTCGAGTTCGAAGAGAGCGAGATCTACGAGAAGTGGATCGCCAGCCAGTCCAAGAAGCTGGGCGGCGACAACGTGTCCATCGCTCCCATCCCCGAGAGCGAAATGGCGCCCATCAATGTGGTGCTCGATACGCTGCGCAGCAACGATGCGACCGTCAAGGAGCAGGCTGCCAGGGTGGCCGAGCTCGAAGCCAAGGTGGAAGAGCTGGAGCCCTACGTGGGCAAGGCCGAGAAGCTTGAGAAGGAAGTGGAGCAGCTGAACTCCAAGATCGAAGCCCTTGAGGCCGAAAAGGCCGAGCAGGCCGGGCAGATCGCCGAGTTCGCCGGCAAGCTCCCGGTCGCCGAGGATGAGCTCAACGACACCATCAAGGACATCGTCACCAAGGCGCTCAAAGACGCCGTGGCGTCCGTGCCTGTCGGCGCTGCCGCCGGTGCCGCTGCCGAGGCTGGCGAGGCCAATGCCGCCGTGGAACCCGAGGCGGAAGAAGAAGCCGGCGTGCCGGACGACTTCGGCTTCGGCTCCTCCGGCGCCGATGGCGGTGGTTTCGGCTTCTAGAGCATATTAACCTTGAAAAGGTTTAGATGCTCTTATGCATTTATCTGAAACAATAGGAATTGTTTCAGATGGGAGTCTTGCTTCAAGACGAAAATGCGCTAGGGCATACTCACCTTCGCTCTCTTAAAAAATAAAAACGCCCCGATGCCGGCTCGGCATCGGGGCGTTTTTTCTGTGGGGTTGGCGATGCGAGGGCTTAGCCCTCGCGCTCCCACCAGGGAGCATTGCTCCCTGGACCCAAAATTGGGGTCCGGGGACCAGTGGTCCCCGGCAGGGGGCGTGGGGGACAGCGTCCCCCGGTATGGTGGAGAATCGCTACTCCTCGTCGTCCTCCATCTTGAACTCGACCTTGATCTTGTAGAGCCGCTCGGCAGGCATGTTGAGCACCTCGATGCCGGTCTTTGCGCTGATCTCGGCCAGGGTGTCGCACACGGCGTCCCAGGACGGGCCGATGAAGGTGAACCAGACGTTGTAGTAGTGGTCGCGCTGATAGTTGTGCGTCACGCCGACGTACGCGTTGACGGTGTCCACAAAGGACTCCAGCTTTTCCTGGGGCACGTGGGCGGCGCAGAGGGTGGAGCGGAAGCCCAGCTTCTTGGACTGGAAGTTGGCGCCGATGCGGCGGATGATGCCTCGGCCGCGCAGGGCGCGCACCCGAGCCAGCACCTCGGCCTCGGTCATGCCGATCTCGTCGCCGAGGACCTGGTAGGGCCGCGGCGCCAGGGGGAAGCCAGACTGGATGCGGTCGAGGATCTTCTTGTCGTAGGAGTCCATAGCGTGATCCAAGTGGGTTCGTGTTCAGATGACCTGAAAGCTGTCGCGAGTGGCGCGTCAAATCCGGGCAGTGGTTCGGCGCGTTACTCGCTGTCGTGGCGGAGCTTCTTGGGCGTGTAGGAGCAGAGGGGCTCCTCGGCCATGTAGTTGCCGCGCATGGTCTGGGCGCGGGCGCGGCAGCCGCCACACACGCGGTGGAACTCGCACGGGCCGCACTTGCCCTCGTAGTCCTTGGGGTTGCGGAACTTCTTGAACGGTACGGAGTTCTTCCAGATCTCGGGGAAAGGCGTCTCCTTGATCTGGCCGCAGTCCAGGTCCAGGTAGCCGCAGGGCTGCACCTGGCCGGTGTGGGAGATGAAGCAGAAGCCGGTGCCGCCCAGGCAACCGCGGGTCATGGCGTCCATGCCGAAGTTCTCGCGCGAGACGGAGACGCCTTCCTCGGACGCGCGCTGGCGCATGATGCGGTAGTAATGGGGCGCGCAGGTGGCCTTCAGGTGCATTTTCGTGGTCTTGCGGAAGTCGTAGAACCAGTTGAGCACCTGCTCATATTCTTCGGCGCCGATGACCTCCTCGCGGATGGAGGCGGCGCGGCCCGTGGGCACCAGCATGAAGATATGCCACGCTGCAGCGCCGAGGTCCTCGGCCAGGTGGAATATCTCCTTGAAGTTGTGCATGTTGTTGCGAGTGACCGTGGTGTTGATCTGGAACTCCATGCCGGCATCCTTGAGATACTGGATGCCGCGCAGAGCGGCGTCGAAAGCGCCCTCGCCCCCACGGAAGGGGTCGTGGCTGGCGGCATTTGGGCCGTCGATGGAGATGGAGCAGCGCTGGATGCCCGATTCCCTGATTTGGCGCGCGTTCTCCGGCGTGATCAGGGTGCCGTTGGGCGCCATGACGCAGCGCAGGCCCTTGTTGTTGGCGTAGGACACGAGCTCGAAGATGTCCTCGCGTAGCAGGGGCTCGCCACCGGTGAAGATGATGATGGGGTCGCCCACCTGGGGGAAGGTGTCGATGAGCGCCTTGCATTCCTCGGTGGAGAGCTCGCCCGGATACGGCTCCATGTGCGCCTCGGCGCGGCAGTGCACGCAGGCCAGGTTGCAGGAGCGCGTGACCTCCCAGGCGATGAGCCGGCAGGCAGGCGTGCCTTCGTCGTCAATGGCGGCGGGTGGTCCGCCCTTGCCGTGGGGATGGCCCTGGAGCTTCGAACCGGGATGCTCTCCGGCGTGGCCGCCGGGATGTCCGGCGGCGTGGGCATGCGTCTGTTGTGCGGAATCCTTTGTGTCGGGAGCCATGTGTTACCGTAAGGGTATGAGCTCCTTTTCCAGAAGCTCGGTGGTAAAGTAGCTGAAGATGAGGTCGGCGCCGGCGCGCTTGATGGCCGTGAGCGATTCCAGGGCGGTGGCGATGGGATCGAGCCAGCCTTCCTTGGCTGCGGCCTTGATCATGGAGAACTCGCCGCTGACCTGGTAGGCGGCCAGGGGGCAGTCGAAACGCTCGCGCAGGTCGCGCAGGATGTCCAGGTAGGGCAGGGCCGGCTTGACCATCAGGGCGTCTGCGCCCTCGTCCAGGTCGGCAGTTGCCTCGCGCAGACCCTCGCGCGCATTGGCCACGTCCATCTGGTAGCTGCGGCGGTCGCCGAACGAGGGGGTGGACTCGGCAGCCTCGCGGAACGGGCCGTAGAAGGACGAGGCGTACTTGACCGCGTAGGAGATGATGGGCACGTGGCTGTAGCCGTCCTTGTCCAGGATATCGCGGATGGCCGCCACGCGGCCGTCCATCATATCGGAGGGCGCCACGATGTCCGCGCCGGAGCGGGCATGGGAAAGCGCCGTGCGGGCGATCAGCTCCAGGGTGGGGTCGTTCTGCACCTCGCCGTTGCGGATGAGGCCGCAGTGGCCGTGGGAGGTGTACTCGCACAGGCAGACGTCGGTGACGACCACGAGCTCGGGGAAGGTCTCCTTGAGCTCGCGCACGGCCTGCTGGACAATGCCTTCCTCGGCATAGGCCTGGGAGCCGCGCTCATCCTTTTCCTTGGGAATGCCGAAGAGCAGGACGGACTGCAGACCCGTGTCCACGGCCTTGCGCACGGTCTCCACAAGCGCCGAGAGGCCGAGCTGGTACTGCCCCGGCATGGAGCCGATGGGCTTTTCGACCTCGGGGTTTTCGTGCTCAAGCACGAAGTACGGCTGAACCAGGTCGCTGGCGGTAAGCCGCGTTTCCCGGAACATGGCGCGGAGCGTCTCGGTACGGCGGAGGCGGCGCCCACGATGGAATTGGCATTCCATGGCTACTCTCCTCGGCTGATTTCCTCGTCGGTCAGATAGCAGGCCGGATCCTCGGCCCAGACGTCACCGTAGTAAGCCTCGGCGCGGGCGCGGAAGTTGCCGCCGCAGATGTCCAGGAAGCGGCACTCGCGGCAGCGTCCCTTCACATGCTGGCGCTTGTCCTTGAGCTGGGGCAGGAGCTCCAGGTTCTCGTCCATCCAGATTTCTGAGAAAGGCCGCTCCAGCACGTTGCCGAAGGTGTGGTTGCGCCAGAACTGGTCGGCGTGCACCTGGCCGTCCCAGGAGATGCAGCCGATGCCGCGGCCAGAGTTGTTGCCCTCGTTGAAGGACAGAAGCTCCATGACCTCCGCGGCGCGCTCGGGGTCCTCGCGCAGCAGGCGGAAGTAGACGTGGGGGCCGTCGGCGTGGTTGTCCACGGTGAGCACTTCCTTGGGCATGCCGGCGTCGTGCAGCTCGCGGGTCTTGTCCATGATCAGGTCGACCACGTCGCGGGTTTCCTTGTGGCCCAGGTCTTCCTTGATGAGCTCGGAGCCGCGGCCGGAGTAGACGAGGTGGTAGAAGCAGATGCGGGGAATCTCGCGCTCGCGGATAAGGTCGAAGAGCAGCGGAATTTCCTGGGCGTTGCGCTTGTTGATGGTGAAGCGCAGGCCCACCTTGAGGCCCTCGTTCTGGCAGTTCTCGATACCTTCCATGGCCTTGTCAAAGGAGCCGGCCACGCCGCGGAATTTGTCGTGGATCTCGCGGCCGCCGTCCATGGAGATGCCCACGTAGGAAAGGCCGACTTCCTTGAGCTCGCGGGCCTTTTCCTTGGTGATCAGCGTACCGTTGGTGGAGATGACCGCGCGCATGCCTTTCTCGACCGCGTAGTTGGCCAGCTCGGTGAGGTCCTTGCGCACCAGGGGCTCGCCGCCGGAGAAGAGCATGACCGGCGCGCCGAACTGGGCGAGGTCGCGGATGATCTCCTTGCCCTGCTCGGTGGAAATGGCGTCGCGGCCGTCTTCTTCCAGGGCCTTGGCGTAGCAGTGCACGCACTTCAGGTTGCAGCGGCGGGTCATGTTCCACACGACCACGGGCTTCTTGTCCTTGGAGAACTGGAGCAGATGGGAAGGGAGATTGCCGGAGTCGCGGCCGTAGCGGAGCGCGTCCGAGGGCTCGACCTGGCCGCAATAGAGCTTGGAAATACCTATCATGAGTCTACCTTGCGTTTGGGTGTGGCTTCGCCGGGCGAATCTATGCGTCGACGAGGTCAGTCCTGTACCAGAAACGGCGGCTCAAGGACAGGAAAAAGGATTGCACCGGAATCTGGCATGGATACAGGGTTTGCGCCATTGTGTTTTGCACAACCAATATAAGGACTGGGGCCGGCATGGCAAGGCCGGCTTCTGGCAGGCTGTCGAGAACCTTCCGCGGGCTGCGCTGCTGTCAAAAGTTCAGGCCCCGCGTATCTTTTCTGCGCGTCAGTCTTGAACGTTTCTTGCGCCTTGCCGGCGAGATGATTAAGCCGCCTGCCGTGAGAACTTTTTCGACAGCGTTCTGGCAGGACTGGAAAGGAAAACGGTGGGGATGTCAGCTTTCCAACACCCGGCGGACCGTAGCGCGCCGGGTGTTGGAAAAAGAGGGTTCTTTGCAGCGGGATCAGAGCAGGCTTTCGGTCACGGGAATGCGGCCCGTGTCGCCGCTCTGGAAGTCCTGTCCCTGCGGCTCCTGCCCGTTCTCACTCTGGGAGGGCGCATCGTCCAGCGTGGAGCCTTCCTTGCGCTCCATGGCGAGCTGCTTCTCCAGGCCTTTTTGTATCCACTTTTTGACGGGGTGGCTCATGGAGTACGCCAGGGAGGCGCTGACGGCGTAGAGCGGATCGTTGGGCATGGAGGACCGCTTGAGGAAGAGCACGAAATCCTTGGTGGCCTCGGGCTGCATGGAGCCGGCGTCGGAAATGGACCAGAGCAGCTGGCCGTTGTAGGCGTCGTAGATCTCCAGGCGCATGGAAAGCTCGCTCCTGCCGGCCGAACCGCCGGCCATGAGCTGCTGGACGGAGCCTGTCACGGCAAGATCAGCGCCCTTGGCCCGCGCCAGGGCAATGGCGTTGGCCTGGCCCGTGAAACGCTGGTTTTCCAGGAACTCGAAGACCGGGAAGATGCGCTCGCGCGCCCAGATTTCGAAGACGTAGCGGGAGACCTCGCGCGCATAATACGGGCCGTTGTTCATGGCCTGCTGCATGCGGAAGGGGATGAAGACTGCGGTGAGGGGCCGCGTAGGAAGCTCGGCCGGCTGGACGTATATGGCTGGCTCGTAGGGCCGTTGCACCCATTCCTCGGTGGTCAAAATCGGGGTGCTGGCGATATCGTAGTCGGCGGAAACGCCGCAGCCGGAAACGAGCAGCGCGGCGAAAAGGGCGAGGAGCGTGATGGTGACGCGCGCCGGAAACATGACGGGTGCCTCCTTGGTATACAGCATGAACAGTCCGGAACATCCGGCTAGCAATGCCCGGAGCCGAAATGGCCCTGGGCGCACGCCGTAATGGAAGCAATTTCCGCGCCAGCGGAAAGCGATGCGTCTACTGGAGCATGGACGTGGGCGAGGGAGCGGTCTGCACCGTTTCGATGAGCTGGTCGCGCGACTGGATGAGGCTCTGGCGGAGCTGCATTCGCTTTTGCGGGGAAAGGCGGCGGAACTCCGGCTTGGAGGCGAGTTTGTCCAGCTGCTCCATTTCCGCCTGGATGCGTTTGATCTTGGCGTAGAACTTGTGCTGGCGGGGCCAAAGGCGTTGGGCGATGACAGCCAGGTCGCGCAGCTCGCGAGCAAGGGAGCGGAAGGACTCGGGCTCTATCTCGCGAGCGATGCGCCGGCGTTCGCTGTGTTCTTTGAGCTTTGTTTTCAACCACTTGAACATGTACGAATCCTCCACATCATACCTGAACCATTATGCCGGTGGAGACAAGAATGACGGCCAGCATGAATAGCAGCACCAGAGGTGTGACCAGGGCGAGGATGACGCGGGGGTACGTCGTTTGGTGGACGTTCTTGTATCCAATGATAGTGATCACAAGACTCCAGACCATGGACACGCCGGGACCAACCACCGGAATGACCGCGAGAACGAGGGGGGCGGAGCCGTAGGTGGCTGCGCGGAACGTGCCCTCGAACCCCGAGGATGCGGCGCGGAAAAGGGTCAGAAACACGTGGGTGAGACCGGACGACAGCAGGATCATCAGGGCGAAGATTGCCGGATAGAGCAGTAGTGTGAGCGCAGGTGTGATGCCGAGGGAGTCCAGCCCGCCCATGGGGTTGGAGCCCATCTGCCCGAGCTGCTGATCCAGTCCGCCACCCATCTGGTCGCTGTACAGGCCGAGCATGTCCCACATGTACTGGATGATGGCATAGAACTCCGAAAGCAGCAGGTAGAAGATCATGGGCTTCATGATGCCACTGCCCACCTTCATGCTGGAGAAGAACTTGGGCGCCTTGAACATTGCCAGCCGGACGGTCTTTGCCAGACCGCCGAAAAAGCCGTGCTCCTGGAGGTTCTCCCACGGCGGGGTCACTCTCTCGCTGGATTGCCCTGCGGCGCGGCGGATGCGTCCGGACGTAGCCGGGCGGAAGTCGCCCATGCTTTCCAGGCGGTTCCAGATGTCGCCGTCGGACTTGCCGCCTTCGCCGGAGCCAGTCTGACCGTGGAGCTCCGGATCTTCGGGCTCCGGAGTAGGTATCTCGCGGGCTTCCTGTCCGGCAGGCTGCTCGTCGGGCTCCGGGTAGTAGATATCGTCGTCCTCGCCGTCGTCCGGCGTGAGCGGCGCATCCTCAGGCTGCCGGTCAGAATCTTCGTACAGCGGCGGAGGCGTTTCCCTGGGGCTGTCGGGCGCGGTGGGGGGCTCGTCCTCGAAGTGTATGGGCTGCTCCTGCGGCAGCTCGCGGAATTTGAACTTGTGGCGGCACTTGGGACACGTGGCCACCTGCGCCGTCGGTGGAATTTTATCTTCAGGGAGCTCCCGGGCAAAACCGCATTCGGGGCATACTATCTTCATGAGTTGAGTATCCTCGAGGTAGCGTTGCGACACTCGGGTGTCGAGACACCCGGCATTCGCATCGTTGCATCGTTATTCCAGTATACTACGTCTTCCGTCCCTGGTGATCAAGAAACTATGGAGGAATTCTCCACCGGGTAGAACGGAGAACGTCTGGTGTTGAACAATCGGCGAGCGCGCTCCAGCAAGGCGCTGTCGTACGGCGCGGCCCGCAGGTCTTCCTCGTCATGGCAGCCGAAGAGCAGCTCGCCCCACGGTGAGATCAGGCAGGAGTGGCCGGCCAGCTCTCCCAGGGGCGTCCAGCCGCAGCCGTTGCAGGAGAGCACGAAGCACTGGTTCTCGATGGCCCGCGAGCGCAACAGGGGGCTGATGTGCATCAGCCGCTTGAGCGGCCACTGGGAGGAGACCACGAAGCAGTCCACGCCGCGTTCGTTCTGGTGGCGGAAGAGCTCCGGAAAGCGGATCTCGAAGCAGATGGCGAAGCCGAAGCGGATGCCCTCGATCTCGTAGACTGTAGGCGGAATCGGGCCGGGAATGAAGTGATCCTCTTCCTTGGTCTGCGGAAACAAATGTTGCTTGCGGTGGACGCAGACCGGCGCCTCGGCCTTGGGGTCGAGCACGTACATGGCGTTGTACAGGCCGCCGTTGCCTTTATCCCACAGGCTGCCGGCCAGGGCCACGCGGTTCTCGCGGGAGAAGGCGTGGAGATCGGCGAGCAGGGAAGGCGTCTCTGCCGCCAGCTCCTCGCTGTTGGCGTAGTCGAAGCCGCCGTAAAATATCTCGGGCAGGGCGAGCAGGCCGCGCGTGCCGCCGTTCTCGTTTTCAGGCAGGTGCTTCAGCGCCTTGGCGAGCTGGGCCAGAAGGGGCGCGCGTTTCTGGTAGACGGGTATCTGGCAAACGCCAAGATGAAAAGCCACGGATAGCGTCTCCTTGCTGGGGGTTGGCGCTCGTTCTAGGCGTGATCGGAGCCCAGGACAAGCACAGCATCATGCCATGAAGCGGCGATATCGTCGAGCAGAGAGCAGGACAGGGTGGGGTACTCCTTGGCCAGACGGTGGCGCACACCGCTGCCGGCCCGGTCGAAGACCGCCAGCTTGGCGCTCAGCAGCTCCGGGCTCTTGAGCAGCCGGGACAGATGGATGATGGACACGGCCGGGGCGATGGCCGTGGGGCCGGTGAGCCCGGCCGCGCGCTCGTGCACGGGCCGCTCGAAGCGCACGCCAGGGTCGACGCGGAGGAGGCGAAGCTGCATGTCCGGCCAGAGGCCGTAGCCTACCTTGCAGTGGTCGGCGTCCGGGTAGAGCGTGCGCCGCGGCAGATGCCAGCCGGCGATGTCCATGGCCGCCAGGCGGGGGATGAGCGCCCAGGACGCCGCATCGAGCCGTTCGTCGCCGTCCAGGAACAGCACATGGCCGCCATCTACGGCGTCGAGGCAGGCGTTGCGCTGGGCCGCAAAGTCACCGTTCAGGGGCCGGGCGATGTGGCGTATCAGAGCGCACGAGTGCGCATCGGCCAGCCGCGCAGCCTCCTCGGGAATCTCGGGAGCATCCCAGGTCACCACCCACTGCCGGGCCCACGCCGGTGTCTGGGCGAAGAACTCGTCCAGGGCCGGCTCCTGCGGATGGAGGATGGCGGCCAGCACAGGCGGTGCGGGCGCCGGCTTTTCTGGAATGGGCTGGCGGCGCGCAGAGGCCAGCAGCCGGCGCAGGTCGCGCAGGGCGTTCGATGAAGGCCCTGGAGATTGATGCGCGGTCGGGTTCTGCATGATCACGGCCGTGTCCGTGCCGTAGCCGGACAGAGCCAGGAGCAGGAACAGAGCGTGGGGCGAAGCGTCCACCAGCAGGTGGCGGCGTCCGTCCGGATCGGCCCAGTCGGGCAGGCACGGCTGGCCATTTGGGTCCGTATCGAGCACGGCGCGGACGCGGTCCGGGTCGGCGTCGCAGACCGTGAACTCGGCGCCCGGCGGCAGGACTCCAGGCGCGGCCAGCTCCCGCGCAAGGCTGCCGTCGCCAAAACCCAGCACCAGCAGGCGGGAACGCCCGGTCTGCGTAAGCATGCGCATCGCGCGATCCGCCGTGGTACGAGGAGCGGCAGAGGTTGCTAACTGTGCGGATGGAGCCACCTGACCGGAGCCTAGGCGGAACGCAAGCACCTGGCGGGTGTACTCGCGGAATAGTTGCGCGCGCCGCGCGGCATGCACCATGGCCGTGATGGTGCCCTCAAAACGCAGGGAAGCGCAACCTTTTGCGCATACTGGACATGCCAGGAGGGCAGGAAAGAGAGGGCACTACTGGACAGGACTGTGGCGGGGTGAGGGAAAGGCGCTTGCGCAGACGGTTACCGCAGAATGCAGCATTGGCCGCTCAAGAGCGCGCCCACTGGATGTCGCATGCCGAGCCGGCGTATCCGCGGCGCTTCAGAATGCGTGGCAAGACGACAGCGTGTGGCAGCTACGCGGCGATATCCGTCCCCGTCTTTTGCGCTGCTGCTTCGTCGCCGGCATCGGCACTGGCTTTTGCGTACATCTGCGCGACATGCTTGGAGTCAGATCCCGCCCCCATGTTGATGGAGAACCCTGACTCGCCGCGTGATTCCCTGCCAAGCTCGCCAAAAGCCAGCTGGTCGTTGCCATTCCCCATGTCCACATGCAACCGGGCATTGCCGAGCAGTTGGTTGCCAACAACAGAAGCATACAACCGGTCGTCGCCGTCGCCGGTATCGATATTCACCGAGGAATTTTCGATCAGGTCGGTTGCAATGTGGGTCGCGGACAGGGAATCGTTGCCAGTCCCAGTCGTTATGTTCACCTGGGAGTTGCCCGCCAGAAAGGTACCGATCCAATCAGCGTACACCGAGTCGTCCCCGGCGCCGGTGTCCAGGTTCACCTTGGCATTGCCGGCAAGCTCCGTGCCGAGCCAGTGGATGCGCACGAAGTCGTTGCCGTCCCCGGTGGAGACGTTGACCTGGGCATTGCCGCTCATGCCGAACCCGACCCACGAGCTGGTGAATCTGTCGTTACCGTTGCCCAAGCTCAGATTCACTTGCGCGTTTCCGCCTGTTATTGCGCTCACCCAACTGCTGTCGACGGAATCATCCCCGTCGCCCATGTCGACGTTCACGCTTGCATTGTCCGAGAGTCCGGCCCCAATCCATGATGCGGACAGCTTGTCGTTGTCCCTGCCCATGCTCAGGTTGACTTCCGAGTTTCCACCGGACAGTGAGCCGAGCCAGCTGATGTCTGCCGAATCCCGGCCCGCGCCGGTGTCTGCATCGACCAGGACGTTTCCTTCGTTCATGACGCCCAGATAGGAGCTGGAAATGCGGTCGTCGCCCGATCCGGTATGCAGTCGGAATATGGCGTTTCCGCTGGAGAAGCCGCCCATGTAGCTGGCGCTGATGGTATCGTTGCCCTCGCCCATATCGATGTCCACCTCGGCGTTGCCGCCCATGGTGGTGGCGATGGTGTTTGCCTGGATCGTGTCGTTGCCGGAGCCGGTATCAACAGTGAGGGAGGTATTGCCGCTTATGCCGTTGCCCAGGCTGTCGGCGGTAATGACATCGTTGCCGGCGCCTGTCTGGATGTTTCCATTCCGGATCGTCTTGGCTTTGATGTAGTCGTCGCCGCTTCCCGTGTCGATTGATCCGTTATACGCCGAGGTGAGTATGACGGTGTCGTTGCCGGCGCCTGTGCTGATGTTCTGGGAGGTGCCTTCGAGAGCCACGACAACGTCATCTCCGTCGCCGCTTTCAATGGATCTGTAATAATCGTTGAGGAGGACGATGAAATCGTCCCCGGAAGTCGCGCTTGAACTTCCAAATGCTTCTATGTGCAGCGCTCCGGATTCATCCTCGTTGACGATCGTGCTGCTGGAGACAAGATAGCGCTGCTCTGCTTCTCCCTCGGCCCCTGCAATGGAAAGCATGAACTTGGCTGACTGGGATTCGTCGCCCGCACTCCCATTGATGCCGTGTATGGTCACGCGTCGTCCGGAGCGTGTCGTCATCTCGGCAATGGAAT
The DNA here is from genome assembly GCF_013085545.1 of Oceanidesulfovibrio marinus. Lineage (NCBI taxonomy): Bacteria > Pseudomonadati > Thermodesulfobacteriota > Desulfovibrionia > Desulfovibrionales > Desulfovibrionaceae > Oceanidesulfovibrio > Oceanidesulfovibrio marinus. The sequence goes on along the minus strand of NZ_CP039543.1, from coordinate 2,163,521 downwards.
CCCCGAGTTCGAACTCCTGATCAGCTCCAACGGCGACGGGTCCGGTGTCCTCTAGATGCTCAACACCGAGCGGGATGTCGGTGACGGGCTCGTGAGCGTTCTCAGGGACCGGAGCGGCTGCAAGCAGTTCGCGTCCTGCATTGGATATTTCAACGGTATCGCCGCCGGGCGCGGAAGCACTCGACTCCTTCCCGCTCTTTTGGGGGAAATCACCGACAGGGGCAGGTTGCGCAACGTGAGCTTCTATCGGCAGGGTGCCGGGCCCGACCTCGAATATCCCATCCATGGTTCGCTCCTGGACCAGGTTCGTAGTTCTAATAAACTACTCGGTCAGAAGCGGGGAATTCTTTAACTGCTGAAGCCCGGCTTTTTCAGCTCGGCTCTAGTTGGATTGCGAGGCCATCTTCTTGTAGATGGACGCCCCGGCCAGCAGGCGGCCTCTGTTGGGGCTCGGCGCGGCCGGTTGGGGCTGCTCTTCCGGCTGCTGGGCCTGCTGCGGCGCTGCGGCGGCTCCCTGTCCGTTGACTTCGGCGACCTGCGCAGGCGCGGCGTCCTGGTTGACGTCCGGGGCGGCCGATTTTGCCGGTGCATCCGGGGCGGCCTGCTTTGCAGGAGCCTGTTTCGGCGCTGACGGAGCGGCAGGGGCCTTGGCCGGAGCTGGGTTGCGGGCGATGTGCGTGGCCAGGGATTCCAGAGGCGATTGGCCGCGCTGGGGCTGAGCTTGCTCCGAGGCCGGAGCGGCGTCATTGTCGGCGCCGTCCTTGTTGAGCAGCACTGGAGGCCGCGGACCAGACTGCCTGGGTGCCGCCTGGGGCGCAGGCTGCGCGCCGCCCTGCTTTTCGATGATCTCCGAGTAGGCGGAGCGCAGGCCGGAGAGGATGTCGATAACCTCGTCGACGAGTGCGGTGTCCATGTTCATGTTGGCCAGCAGCAGGCGGGTGTTGCAGTAGAAGTAGAGGTTGTGCAGGTTCTGCGCGATTTCCCCGCCCTTCTGGGCGTTGAGGCTGCCGTCCAGCTCGGCGATGATGTCCAGCGCCTTGGAGATGAGGATGCCCTTTTGGGCGTAATCCTTTTCGAGGATCTTCGCCTGTGCCTGGCGCAGAAACTTGACGGCTCCGTCGTAGAGCATGAGCAGAAGCTCGCCCTGGGAGGTCGTGGAGACTTGCGTCTGTAAGTAGGCTTGCGCTGCCTTCTGCATGGATGAGGACTCCGTACGTAATGCTTATTTCTGGCTGAGCTGGCCGATCTGGCTGGCGAGCGAGGTGTTTATCTGATCGTATTGGCCGAGAGTGGCTTCGAGGCGGGCGAACCTGTTGCGCAGGTCGCGGGCCATCCGGTCCAGCCGGACCGTCTCGTAGTCGATTTTCTTGTCGATGCTCTGGATGATGTCGTCGTAGTTATCCTCCAGAATGTGCATGGGGCCGGATTCCTGGCTGGTGAGCTGCTTGAGCAGATTGGCCAGCTCGCCGGTCTTGCCCTGCTTGATCTGGATGACACCAGATCCCGAAGAATCGTTGGGAAAGTCGTTGATCTTGATTACCAGACCCTTGGCCGGGCCGTCCATGGCGGTGATGGTGCCTGCCGAGTTGTCCACCTTGGCCGTGCTGCCGGCAATGGAGGCGGAGGTGATAGCCCCCCCCGAAACCTCGTACTTCACATCATAGGCGCCGGGTTCGGTCACGAGCAGATGGGAGTAGTAGCTGAAGTTGCCGGAATCGACCTTCTGGTCGCCAATGCTGTCCGCGGCAAAGAGGGCGGCGACCGCATCCACATTCGAGGCCAGGGTGTCGGCGAGCAGCTCTTCATCGATGACGAGCAGGCCTTCCGTGGCGGAGCCTTTTTCCGCATCCGTGAGAATGCCGACCTGGGACAGGGTGGAGTAGAAGTCGCCAGTCGGAGGCGGCCCTTCGTCGTAATGGATAAAACCCTTGGCAAGACCGGCAGATGCCTGCTTCAGCTGGCTGTCCACAAGCTGGAAGGCATAGTTGCCCGTCATGATGGAGCCTCGCTGCTCCACATCGTCAAACTTGGTGAGCTCCATCATCATGCTGCGGACTTCGTTAACCTTTTCAACGAAGGTGTGCACGTTTTCGCTGACGCCCTCCAGGTCGGTGGCGACGGATATCTGGACTTCGGTGGGCGGCGAGTCGCCCGTGCTTTTGAAGTTCAGAGTGATGCCTTCGATGACGTCGGACACGGTGTTGGAGTCGGTTTGTATCCAGGCGTCAGAGGCAGAAGGCCAGCCGTCCACCTTGAACATGGCGTTCTGGTTGACCTGTGTGGTCTCAAAGTCAGAGGCGTCGTCAAAGCCGGGGTCGGTCATGGTGGACGCGGTGGCGTTGAAGGACAACGAGGCGTTGGAGCCGAGATCCAGCCCGCGAATCTGCAGGTGGTAGTTGCTGCCGTCGCTGACCAGGCTGGCGCGCACGCCGGGGTTGTCCGGATCACTGTTGATCAGGTTGACGAGCCCTTCGAGCGTGGTGCCCGCGGCGACGTCCAGGGCGTATTCCTCGCCAGCGTAGGAGTATGCAAACTGCTCGCTGGAGGACCCGACGACCTTGTCATCTTTGTTGGCGTACCCTGTCTTGGAAACGATGATGGCGTTTTTGGCGAGTTGCTTTATCTGGACGGAGTGGGTCGCCACCTCGGCGTCGGCGTCGGCCGAAGCCGTGAGCACACCTTCGTTGGTGCTGGCCACGTTCTTGGTGAGGAACGAGTTCATGGTGTCCATGCTGGAGAGCGTGGTGCGTAGCTCGAGCATGGCGGAGTTGATATGCGTGATGGCCTCGTTCTTGAGCTCCCACTCCTGCTTCCAGTTCTCGAGCTTACGCTTGTGCGTCCCCTCGATCTCGATGAGCTTATCGATCATGGTCTGGAAGTCGGTTCCAGAGCCAAGACCGGTGAAGTTTATTTGTCCTGAAAGAAGATCGTCAGCCATGGCTGTATGCTCCTACTGGGTAGAATATTCCCTTGAGAAAGGGATTCCCGGTATGTTTTGCAAACTCAGTGCCATGGAACGAGTACAGCCGGACCGCCACGAAAGGCGGTCCGGCCAGGATTTATTGTGTTATGAAGCGCGGGCCATGGCCTAGCCACCGCCCAGCAGCTGCATCGCCATCCGCGGCAGGGAGTTGGCCTGCGAGAGCATGGCCACTGCGGACTGGGTGAGGATCTGGTTGCGCACGAAGTTCGTCATCTCCGAGGAAACGTCCACGTCGGAGATGCGGGACTCGGCGGCCTGCAGGTTCTCGGACTGGATCTCCAGGTTGGTGATGGTGTTCTGCAGGCGGTTCTGCATAGCGCCCAGGTTCGCGCGGATCTTGTCCTTGGAGACAATGGCGTTTTCCAGGGCCACGAGAGCCTTCTGCGCGCCTTCCTGCGTGGAGATGGAGAAGCCGTCGCCCTCGGCGGACTGGTTGCCCACACCCAGGCTCGACGCGGTCGCGCTGTTGATCTGGATGTAGTAGTAGTCCTCGGCGGAGTCGTTGGCCGTGCCGAAGTGGACCTTCATCTTGCCGGTGGACTGCAGACCGGAGCCGTCGTGGCTGCTCGAAGACAGGTTGCCGTTGAGCAGGTAGACGCCGTTGAAGTCCGTGGCGTTGGCGATACGGGTGATTTCCGAAGCCATGGCCTGATACTCGGAGTCGATGATCAGACGCTGATCCGAGTTGTAGGTACCGGTGGAGGCCTGCTCGGCCAGTTCCTTCATGCGGATCAGCTTTTCATCGATAACGCCCAGGGCGCCGTCGGCCGTCTGGATCAGGCTGATCGCGTCGTTGGCGTTGCGCACGCCTTGGTTGAGGGCGGAGATGTCCGCGCGCATGAGCTCGCGAATTGCCAGACCGGCGGCATCGTCAGCTGCCGTGCCGACCCGGAGGCCGGAGGAGAGACGGCGGACAGAGGTGCCAAGGTCGCCATACGAAGAGCGCAGGTTGCGCGCTGCATTCGTGGCCATCAGGTTGTGATTGATAACCAGAGACATGATTGCTTCCTCCTTGAAGAGTGTACGTCTCGGCGTCCATGCCGAGCTGCGGGGCAAAAAACACAGGCCAATTCCGTTTGGCCTATTTCCCCGGCGTGTTACTCTAAAAGATCGACTGTCCCTGGAAAGTCTTTAGGGGGGCTTAAGAAAGATTTAGTGCAGGTGTTGATCGAATAAATACAGTTGGTTACTCGGAATCGGCGCGGGCGCGCAGAATTTTTTCCCGCGCTTCTTCCGCAGAAAGGCCGCGCAGGGCGGCAATGGCGGGCAGGTTTTCCTCGGCGTCGGAGCCGCGCAGATAGAGCGGCTCGATGGGCTGCCGGGAGAAGGTGAGATTCGCGGCCTCGGTGATGAACGCCTTGGGCGTGGGGTGGGCCATGTCCACGGGCAGCACGGCTACGTCCACCTGCGCCTGGGCAAAGAGCTCCTCCAGCGGCTCGCGGTTGCGCTCCATACCAGTGCCGACCAGCAGGCGGATACCGGGATGCGCGGCCACCAAAGCCGGAACATCCTCCAGCATCAGCACGTCCGGCGCGGTCACGGGCTCGCCGTCAGGCAGGGAGAAGCCCTGGCAGTAGACCTGCCGTCTGCGGGCGTGGGTGACCATGAACAGCGTGCCAGGGCCCATCTTTTTCGGTGGGATGGCCTGGATCACGGCGCGTGCGGCCAGGGGCAGGTAGTCCATGCCGGCCAGGGGAAGCTCCAGCGCTTCGGCCAGACCCAGACAGGCGGACAGGGTGAGCCGGAGCCCGGTGAAGCTGCCCGGTCCGCGTACGCAGGCCAGGCGCAAACCGCCGCGCTCCAGCGGGATGGATGCCTCCTCCAGCACGCGCTGCATGGCCGGCACGAGCACCGGGTTGGCGCGTCCGGCCACGGCGTGTTCCTCGAAGCGTAGCAGCCGGTACGCCCCCCCGCCGCCGGCCTGAGCCGGGGCGAGGAGGCAGAGCTGGATATGCATCTCGGCCCCGTTGAGGCAGAGCACGGGGCTGGAATCAGGAGCCGCCGAATATTCGGGCGATGTCATTGTATGTAGCCAGAAGCATGAGCGTGATGAGCAGGACGAAGCCGACCCGGAAGGTCATCTCCTGAACCCGTGGGCTGACCGGCTTGCGGCGGATCATCTCTATAATCAGAAAGAGGATGTGCCCGCCGTCCAGCACGGGAATGGGCAAAAGGTTGATGATGGCCAGGTTGACGCTGATAAGCGCCGTGAGTGCGAGCAGGTTGCCGAAGCCCTGCTGGGCCTGCTGGCTCACCAGCTGGGCGATCATGATGGGACCGCCCACGGTGTCCAGCGGGATGGCGCGCTCGATGAGCTTGGCAAAGCCCTGCACGGTGAGGGATATGTAGTCCCAGGTGCGTTCGATGGACAGGACCGCCGCGGAACCGCCGCTCACGGGCACCACGCGGTGGTCGCCTGAGCCCACGATGCCGATGAGGTAGCTCTTCTCGTCCTCGCCAAAGAGGTTGGGGCGGGTCATCAGCTTGGGCTTCAGGGCCTTGGTGATGGTCTCGTCGCCGCGCTCGATGGTCAGGGTCACTTCCGTGCCATTGCTGGCCGAGATGGTGTTGGAGAGGTCGCTCCAGGTGTCGATCTCCTTGCCGTTCACCGTAAGGATGCGGTCGCCCTTCATGATGCCGGCTGCGGCGGCCGGGGACTCTTCCTGCACCTGTCCGATTACGGGCAGGGGCTCGTACATGCCCTGGGCCCAGAACAGACCCCAGAAGATGAGCCAGGCCAGGATGACGTTGAAGACCGGGCCGGCCAGGATCACGAGGGTGCGCTGCCAGGCGGGCCGGCGGTTGAAGTGCTCGCGGGCGGTAAATCCTTCCTCAAGCTGGTCGTCCTCGCGCTCGCCCACCAGGGAGACATAGCCGCCCAGGGGAATCCAGGAGAGGCGGTACTCGGTCTGGCCGTAGCGCTTGCCGAATACCTTGGGGCCGAAGCCGAGGGAGTATGTTTTCACGCCCATGCCCATGAGCTTGGCAACGAGGAAGTGGCCGAGCTCGTGGAAGGCGATGAGCACGCCTAGAACAATGATGAATGCCGCGACGCTTTGCATGGCGGTATGTGGAACCTCCTGAAGGATGGGGGCCGGAAAAACAGGGCCGTTTTACAGTGTTGCGGCCCACTCCCTCACTTTATGGCGGGTCTCGGTGTCTATGTCCAGTATGGCGGGAAGATCGAGACGCGCGTCCGCGGCGGCGTGGATGGCGTTCACAGCCTGTTCGCACAGCCGCGGTATGGCGCCGAAGGCGATGGATTCCCCGAGAAAGAGCGACACGGCTTCCTCGTTGGCGGCGTTCAGGGCCACGCGGGCGGCCTGGGACCCGGTGCGCGGGTCCAGGGCCTCGAAGGCCAGGCGCAGACAGGGAAAGGTAGTAAGGTCGGGCTCCTCGAAGGTCAAGGTGCCGGCCTTGATAAGGTCCAGAGGTTCGAGCTGCAGGGGCAGCCGCCGGGGCCAGCACAGGCAGTAGGCGATGGGGATGCGCATGTCCGCCGGGCCGAGATGGGCGAGCAGGGAGCCGTCCTCGTACTCCACCAGGGAGTGGACGATGGACTGCGGATGCACGACCACGTCGATATGCTTCGGGGACAGGCCGTAGAGCTGGTGCGCCTCGATGACCTCCAGCCCCTTGTTCATCAGGGTGGCGGAGTCGATGCTGATCTTGGCGCCCATGGACCAGGTGGGATGGGCCAGCGCCTGCTTAGGCGTGACTTTCTCCAGAAAGGCGGCGTCCCTGCCGCGGAAGGGACCGCCCGAGGCGGTGATGATGATCCGCCGCAGGCCGTGGCCTGCGTGGCCGGCCATGGCCTGGAACAGGGCGTTGTGCTCGGAGTCCACAGGCAGGACCACGGCGTTGGTCTCGCGGCATGCCTCGCGGATAAGCTCGCCGGCCAGGACCAGGGCTTCCTTGTTGGCCAGGGCCACGATCTTGCCGGCGCGGACGGCGGCCAGGGTGGGGCGCAGTCCGGCGGCGCCCACCACCGAGGAGAGCACCACGTCAGCCTCGTCCAGAGAGGCCAGGGTCTCGTACCCCTCAGGTCCAGTCAGAATCTGCGGTCTGTAGTTGGAGGGCAGGAGCGTGGCCAGCTCCCTAGCCAGAGCCTCGTTGAGCACGCAGAGGTAGTCTGGCCGGAACTGCTCCGCCTGCACGGCCAACCGGGCGATGTTGCGGCCGCCGGCCAGGGCGACCACGCAGAAGGAGTCCGGATGCTCCGCCGCCACGGCCAGGGCGTTGCAGCCTATGGAGCCGGTGGAGCCGATGACGGACAGCCGCCTGGGAAAGGGAGGCAGCGCGTCCGGCTCTGGCAGGGCGGATATGTAATTGGCCGTGGTCATGTGGCGCAGGATGCGGCTAGGCCGCGGAGCCGAAGAGGGCGAAAACCTTGGGCAGGGCGTAGCACAGGATTACGTACACGGGCGCGGCCAGCAACAGGCCGTCGATGCGGTCCAGCAGGCCGCCGTGGCCCGGCAGGAGGTTGCCGGCGTCCTTGACGCCCACGGTGCGCTTGATGGCCGACTCGAAGAAGTCGCCGAGCTGCGCGGCAATGGCCAGGGCGGCGCCGAGCACCGGCAGGAGTGACCAGTGCAGCCCGGCCATGCCCGGCAGAAGCTTGCCGAAAACCATGCCCGCCACGAGTGCAGCCAGGGCCGTGCCGACCACCGAGGCCAGGGAGCCGGCCCAGGTCTTCTTGGGGCTGATGGAAGGCCATATCTTGGGGCCGCCGATGTACGAGCCGGCATAGTACGCCGCCGTATCGGACACGGCCGCAAGCGCGACGACCAGCGCGGCCTCGGCCGGGGTCATGATCAGAAAGGTCAGAATGGAGCAGCCCACGTAGACCAGACCGGTGGGCATGACCAGGTGCGTGGAGTAGCGCGAGGGCACGTCCGGCTGGAGCTCCTCGCCGCAGATGAACGTGTAGGCGACGTTCACCACCCAAAAGCTGGACAACGCCACGATGAAGCCGGCCATGGGCGTGAAGAAGTAGGTGACGGCGAGCATCAGGACGTAGAGGACTATGCCGCCCAGGCGCGCATGCAGCGGCAGGGAGAACAGGCCGTAGAACTCCCAGAGGCCGATGAGTGTAGCCGCGCCCACGAGCGCGTAGTAGGCGATCCCGCCGATGACGAGACAGACGGCGAGGACAGCAATGAGCACGCCGGCCGTGGCAAGTCGTTTGATGTGACTTGCGGAGAGAGCCATGTATTACTCCTTGGTTCCGACCTGCTCGCTGGTGGAGCCGAAGCGGCGTTGGCGCGAGGCGTAGTTCGCCAGGGCGATGTCCAGCTCGGCCTCGTCGAAGTCCGGCCAGAGCTTGTCCGTAAAGTAGAACTCGCTGTAGGCGGCCTGGAAGAGCAGGTAGTTGGAAAGCCGGAGCTCGCCGCTGGTGCGGATGATGAGGTCCGGATCGGGTTGGCCGGCGGTGTAGAGGCGCTGGCTGAAGGCTTCCTCGGTGATCTCTTCCGGCGATACGCCGTCGGTCATGAGGCGCCGGCAGGCTCGCAGGATCTCATCGCGTCCCGAGTAGTTGAGGGCGAGGTTGAGGATCATGGATTGGCCGCCGCGCGTCTTGTTGATGGCCAGACGCAGAGCTTGGCGTGTGGCGAAGGGCAGCTCCTCCAGCTCGCCGAGCACGCGCAGCTGCACGGATTTTTCCACGAGCTTGCCGAGCTCGCGCTTGATGAACGACTGGAGCAGGTCGAAGAGGAACGAAACCTCGTCCTTGGGCCTGCTCCAGTTCTCGCGCGAGAAGGTGTAGAGCGTCAGATGGCGGATGCCGCGCGCATGGCAGGCGTCGAGGATGCGCTTGGCCGTCTCACTGCCGGCCTTGTGCCCCTCGCTTCGGGGCAATCCACGCTGCTTTGCCCAGCGGCCGTTGCCGTCCATGATGACGGCCAGATGTGCGGGTACGATATCCTGGGCAGGCAGCTTAGATCTCCATGATGTCCTTTTCTTTGTTCTCAAGGACCTTGTCGATGTTGGCCACGTAGTCGTCCGTGAGCTTCTGCACGTCTTCCTGGCCCTTGTGCATCTCGTCCTCGGAAATCTCTTTCTCGTTCTTTTTCTTCTTGAACGCGTCGTTGGCGTCGCGGCGGATGTTGCGCACGGCGATCTTGGCGTCTTCCGAGTACTTGCGAGCGATCTTGGCCAGCTCTTTGCGGCGCTCCTCGGTGAGGGGCGGGATGTTGATGCGGATGAGCTTGCCATCGTTGACCGGGTTGAGCCCGAGGTCGGATTTCTGGATGGCCTTCTCGATCTCGCCGAACGCGTTGCGGTCCCACGGCTGGATGGCGATGCTACGGCTGTCCGGGACAGAGATGGAAGCCAGCTGGTTCATGGGTGTGGGCGTACCGTAGTAGTCCACCTTGAGCTCATCCACCAGCGTGGTTGAGGCACGGCCGGTACGCAGCTTGCTGAAATCACGCTCCAGGCTCTCAATGGCCTTTTCCATGCGTTCCATTGCGTCGTCGAGTATTGTCTGCATTGCTCACTCTCCTTGGACCAGCGTGCCGACGTTTTCTCCATGGACGACACGCTTGATGTTTCCTTGCGTGAAGAGGTTGAATACGACGATGGGCAGGTTGTTGTCCATAGCGAGAGACAGGGCCGTGGCATCCATCACCCTGAGCTGGTCCTTGAGGGCGTCCATGTGGGTGAGGTTCTCGTAGCGCACGGCGTCGGGGTTCTTGACCGGGTCCTTGTCGTACACGCCGTCCACCTTGGTGCCCTTGAGGATCGCGTCGGCCTTGATCTCCATGGCGCGCAGCGCAGCGGCGGTGTCCGTGGTGAAGAAGGGGTTGCCCGTGCCGGCGGCAAAGATGACCACGCGGCTTTTTTCCAGATGGCGGATGGCCCGGCGGCGGATGTACGGCTCGGCCACCTCGCGCATGGTAATGGCGGAGAGCACGCGCGTCTCCAGGCCCTGCTTTTCCAGCGAGTCCTGCAGCGCCAGGGAGTTCATGGCCGTGGCGAGCATGCCCATGTAGTCGGCGTTGGCGCGGTCCATGCCCTGCTCGGAAGCGGCCATGCCGCGGAAGATGTTGCCCCCGCCGATGACCAGGGCTACCTCGACGCCTTCGGCCACGACCTCGGCGATCTCCTTGCTGATGGCGTTGACCGTTCCGGGATCGATGCCGAAGGAAAGATCGCCTGCCAGGGCCTCGCCAGAGAGCTTGAGCAGGATGCGCGAGTAACGGATTGAACCCATGTGTGTCCTCGTCCTGTAGGTTTCGAATTGGCTAAAAAAAACGGGCCGCTTGGCCCGTTTTCTCATGATATGCGGTTTCTTACTCCGCGTCCTCGCCGACTTGGAGTCGGGCGAAACGCCCGATCTCGATAGTGTCGTTGAGTGACTTGGAGACCTCCTTGATCAGCTGGGAGATAGACTTCTTGTCTTCCTTGATGAAGGGCTGATCGAGCAGGCAGATTTCCTTGAAGTACTTGTTGACGCGGCCTTCGACGATCTTCTCGACCACGTTCTCGGGCTTGCCTTCGCCCAGGGCCTGGTCGCGGTAGATGGCGCGCTCGCGGTCCAGCAGGTCCTGCGGAACCTCGGTGGAAGCGACGCAGACCGGGCTGGAGGCGGCGATCTGCATGGCGATGTCCTTGGCCAGGGCCTGGAACTCGGCGGACTCGGCGCTCTCGGCCTTGAGGGTTTTGAGCTCGACGATGACGCCGATCTTGCTGTTCATGTGCACGTAGCTGCCGATGGCGCCGTGGCCATCCAGCTCGATGCGGGCGTAGCGGCCGGCCTGCATGTTCTCGCCGAGCACGGCGATGAGGTCCTTGACCTTGTCGGCCACGGTCTTGCCGCCGCCGACTTCATGGTTCAGCCAGCACTCGTCGCAGGGGGAGTGCACAACGCCGTGGTCGGCGCCGCAGGCAGGCGCAGCAGCCGCCACGGACTCGGCCATGGCGGTCAGGGTTGCCTGGAACTGCTCGTTGCGGGCGACGAAGTCGGTCTCGCACAGAAGCTCCACAATGGCGGCGGACTTGTCGCCTTCCTGGGCCAGAGCGATGAGGCCCTCGCTGGTGGAGCGGCCGGCCTTCTTGGCGGCCTTGGACAGGCCCTTTTTGCGGAGTTCCTCGATGGCCTTCTGCTCGTCGCCGTCGGCCTCTACGAGAGCTTTTTTGCAGTCCATCATCCCGGCTCCGGTTTTCTCCCGGAGCTCCTTGACCATTTGAGCGGTAATAGCCATGGCTATGCCTTCTCCTCTTCTTGGGCTTATTCGGGTTTGGCGGTCTCGTCTGCGGCCTTGGCTGCGGGGGCGCTGGCCTCGGGGGTCTGGGAGGCTTCGGCGGCGGCCTCTGCCTTCTTCTCCTCGGCCTTGGTCTCGGATTCGGTCACGTTGGCAACCGCTTCCTCGGTTTTGGGCGCCGGGGTCTCAGCGGTGGAAGCGGAAGCTTCGGGCGCCGGGGCGGCCTTGGCGGCTGCAGCCTTTTCGGCAGCGGCCTCTTCCTTCTGTTTGGCGGCCTCGTCCTTGCGGCGGGCGGCGCCTTCCAGACAGGCGTCGGCAATGTGCGAGACAAAGAGCTTGATGGCGCGGATGGCGTCATCGTTGCCGGGAACGACGTAGTCGATCACGTCGGGATCGCAGTTGGTGTCGGTGACTGCCGCGATGGGGATGTTCAGCTTGCGGCATTCCTTGACGGCGATCTCCTCGCGCTTGGGGTCGATGATGAACGCCATGTCGGGCAGGCGTTCCATATTCTTGATGCCGCCCAGCACGGCGTTGAGCTTCTCGGCCTCGCGGGAGAAGGTCAGCGCTTCCTTCTTGGTGAAGCGGCTGATGGAGCCGTCCTCGAACATGGCCTCGATCTTCTTGAGGCGGTCGATGGACTGGCGGATGGTGGCGAAGTTGGTGAGCGTGCCGCCCATCCAACGGTTGGTCACGAAGAACTGATCCGCGCGAGCGGCTTCCTTCTCAACGGTTTCCTGTGCCTGGCGCTTGGTGCCGATGAAGATGACGCGGCCGCCGCGGGCCACGGTGTCCACAATGGCGTCGTGGGCGGTCTGGAACAGCTTCACAGTCTGCTGGAGGTCGACAATGTGGATGCCGTTGCGTGCGCCGAAGATGTAGGGGCGCATCTTGGGGTTCCAGCGACGGGTCTGGTGGCCGAAGTGGACACCCGTCTCAAGCAGCTGCTTCATGGAAACGTAAGCCATGGGTTATACTCCTTGGTTTGGGTTGCACCGCCACCCCGGCGAACGGTTCCTCCACCCGCGCGATGCGGGACCCGGGAGGGACGCCGGAGTGTGTGTGATTTAACAAAAGCAGAGTTCAATACAGAAATTGGACAGGCATTGCAACCCCTGTCCTGCACCTTTATATCAGATGACGACCACCAGTGGAACCACCACGGGGTCGCGCTCCAGTATCTTTCGGAAAAAGCGCCGCAGGGACGAGCGGATGCGCTCCTTCAGCTTGGTCTCCTCGCCCGGAGGAATGGCCTCGAAGATGTCCAGGACAATGCACTTGGCGTCGTCCAGCAGGTGGGAGTAGTGCTGCTCGAAGACAAAGCCCTTGGACTCCACGTTGGGGCCCACGAGGATCTCCCAGCCCTCGCCGTCCACCACCATAAAGACGATGACCAGACCTTCGCCGCCCAGAAGCTGGCGCTCCTTGATCACGGTGGCGCCCACATCGCCCACGCCCTTGCCGTCCACGTAGATCTTGTCCACGGGCGTGCTTTCCTCGAAGCGGATGCCGCCTTCCGGCTGGAAGGTGATGGGTTGGCCGTCCTCCAGGACCATGGTGCGCTCCCGCGCCACGCCGCAGGCCTGCGCCAGGCGCGAGTGCTTGACCAGATGGCGGTACTCGCCGTGTACGGGCACGAAGAACTTGGGCCGCACCGTCTCCAGCATCAGCCGCAGCTCTTCCTTGAAGGCGTGGCCCGAGGCGTGGATGGAGGCGATGCGCTCGTACAGCACCTCCGCGCCGAGCCTGTAGAGGTTGTTGATGACGCGGGTGATGGCGCGGACATTGCCCGGAATGAAGCGCGAGGAAAGGATGACCATGTCGCCCTTTTGGATCTTGAGCTGGCGATGCTCGCCGGAGGCGATGCGTGTGAGCGCGGACAGAGGCTCGCCCTGGGAGCCGGTGACCAGAAGCACGCACTCTTCGTCGGGCAGGTCCACGAGCTGGTCCATATCCACGTACACGCCCTCGGCAATGGAGAGAAAGCCCAGCCGCCGGGCGGTCTCGATGTTGGCCATGATGGAGCGGCCGCTCACCGCGACCTTGCGGCCGGTCTGCCAGGCGAGGTCGAAGACCTCCTGCATGCGCTGGATGTGGCTGGAGAAGAGGGTGATGATGATGCGGCCCTTGGCGTCCCTGAAGATCTCGGACAGGGCGGACATGATCTCGCGCTCGTTGGGGGCGTGGCCCTCGCGCTCCACGTTGGTGGAGTCGGAAAGCAGCAGCAGGGCGCCTTCGCGGGAGAACTCGCGGAAGGAGTCCAGGTCGGTGGAGTTGCCGTGCAGGGGGTTGGGGTCGATCTTGAAATCGCCGGTGTGCACCAGCCTGCCGGCCGGGGTCTCGATGCCCAGGCCGAAGCCCTGGATGATGGAGTGGCAGACCGGAAAGAAGTTCACGGCGATGTCGCCGAGCTCGATGCGGTCGCCGGCGGCCACCTCGCGCAGCTCCACAAAGCGGTCCAGGTTGTGCTCGCGCAGCTTGCCCTCCACCAGGGCGAGGGTGAAGGTGGAGCCGTAGACCGGCACATCCACGTAAGGCAGGAGCCAGGGCAGGGCGCCGATGTGGTCCTCGTGGCCGTGGGTGAGCACGATGCCGCGCAGCCTGTCTTTGTTCTCAAGGATATGGTCGAAACGCGGGATCACCACGTCGATGCCGAGCATGTAGTCGTCGGGAAACATCAGGCCGCAATCAACCACGATCATGTGGTCGTCGCTGGCCACGGTCATGCAGTTCATGCCGATCTCGCCCAGGCCTCCCAGGGGGGTAATCGTAACGGGGCTTGTCGAGCTCATGGTGTGGGGTCTCCGGTATGTTTGGAAGCGAGGTCCCGATATGCCCCGCTCATTATGTCATGCAGGTCGCTGCTCAACTGGTCGCGCTGCTTGAGGGTGTACGCTCCGGGGGAGATGGGCTCCAGCGCGCGGACAGTGACCCGGCGGTTCTTGCCGAGCATGAAGCCGTTGGCCGGCAGGATGCCGCCCGAGCCGTGGATGATCACCGGGGCGATGGGCGCGCCGGTCTTGATGGCCAGAATGGAGCCGCCTGTCTTGAACTCGCCCAGCCGGGACGTGTCGGTCTGGCGGGTGCCTTCGGGGAAGACAACGGGGCAGAAACCCTGCTGCGCGCGCTCGGCGGCTACGTTCATGGCCTTCATTGCCTCGCGGTTGTTGGCGCGGTCGATGGGCACGTGGCCGGCGGCCAGCATGGCCGGTCCCAGCAGCGGAATGCGGAACAGGCTCTTCTTGGCCACAAAGCTCAGGGGATAGCGGGCCAGCACGTAGAAGAGCAGGAAGATGTCGAACTGGCTCTGGTGGTTGGCGATAACGACCAGCGGCCCCTTCTCGGGCAGGGCGGCAAGATCGGCCTCCACGCGGACGCCCACGGTCCACAGGGTGAAGGCGCTCCAGTTGCGCTCCACCCACTTGCACACGGCGCGGCTCTTGAGCACGCCGCCGCAGATGGCGATGAAGGAGAAGACCATGGTGGACGGCACGAGGAGTGCGTAAAACCAGAGCGTTCGAATCAGGGTCATGGGTCAGGGGTGGGGAGCAGGCGGCGTTCGGGCGGCCGGATCGGGCAGGCTGCGCCGCGCGTCTCCATCGTGTTTTGTACGCCATAAGGCGTCATGACAATAACAGTGGCGGCCGGAATCGAGGTATGGCGAAGGCCGCCGGAGGCCGTGGCCGTGAGGGCAGTGGAGAAACGAACGTATTCCTACAGCATTCCGTGCCAAAAGGGAATGGCGTGCATTTGCCGGGAGTGAAAGAAAAAGCCGGCCGGGAAGGTCCCGGCCGGCGTGGATGCATGGTTTGAGGCGTTGGCGGTTATTCCTCGGCCGCCTTGCTCTCCTCGATGACCTTGTCGGCCACTGGCGGCGGCGCCTCCTCGTAGTGGTCGAACTCCATGGCGAAGGTGCCCTGGCCGCCGGTCATGGACCGCAGGTCCGGGGCGTAGCGCAGGATCTCGCTCATGGGCACGTGGGCCTTGATCTCGGTGATGCCGGTCTGGGAGTCGGAGCCGAGCACCTTGCCACGTCGGCTGGAGAGGTCGCCGATGACGTCGCCCATGTAGCTGTCCGGCACGGAGACCGTGACGAGCATGATGGGCTCCAGGAGCACGGGCTGGGCCGTCTCCATGGCTTTTTTGAAGGCCAGCGAGCCGGCCACCTTGAAGGCCATCTCCGAGGAGTCCACGGAGTGGTAGGAGCCGTCGTAGAGGGTGACCTTGAAGTCCACCACCGGGAAACCGGCCAGGTAGCCGCGCGCGGACGCTTCCTGGATGCCCTTGTCCACGGCCGGGATGTACTGCCGCGGAATGGCGCCTCCCACGATGGCGTCCTCGAAGGTGTAGCCTTCGCCACGGGAGGTGGGCTCCATGCGGATGAAGCAGTCGCCGAACTGGCCGCGTCCGCCGGACTGCTTCTTGTGCCGGCCCTGCACGTCAGCCTTGCCGCGGATGGTCTCGCGGTAGGGGACCTTGGGGGTCTTCAGCACGATGTCCACCTTGTAGCGGCGCTTGGCGCGCTCCACGGCGGTTTCGATGTGCAGCTGGCCCATGCCGGAGATGAGTACGTCGCTCGATTCCTCATCGCGGGAAAGGGAGAGGGTGATATCCTCCACCTGGAGCTTCTGCATGGCCTGGTAGACCTTGTCCTCGTCGCCCTTTTCCTTGGGCGCCAGGGCGTAGGTAA
Organism: Oceanidesulfovibrio marinus; assembly: GCF_013085545.1. Taxonomy (NCBI): domain Bacteria; kingdom Pseudomonadati; phylum Thermodesulfobacteriota; class Desulfovibrionia; order Desulfovibrionales; family Desulfovibrionaceae; genus Oceanidesulfovibrio; species Oceanidesulfovibrio marinus. The sequence continues at coordinate 2,147,641 of NZ_CP039543.1, read as the reverse complement.
TGAGCGGGGGCGTGACCGCCGGCGGCTCCAGCATGAAGGAGTCCTTCTCGGCCACGAGGGTGTCGCCCGTGCTGGTGACCTTGAGCTTGGACACGCCGACGATGGCGCCGGGGCCCGCGGCCTCCTTGCTTGGGGTGTGGGTCTTGCCGGTGATGTGGATGAGCTGGCCCACGCGTTCGGACTCGCCCTTGCGCGGGTTGCCGTACACGGTGTCGGCCGTCATATTGCCGGAAAGCACGCGGAAGAGAGTGACCTGGCCGGCAAAGGGGTCTGCCAGCGTCTTGAAGGCGAATGCCGCGACCTTCTCGTCTGGAGAAGAGGCGCGCTCGGAACCGTCAGCGCCGGTCCAGGGTGCGCGCTCCAGCGGGCTGGGCAGAAGGTCGGCGATGGCGTCCAGCAGGCGTTGGCCACCCTTGTTCTCCAGGGCGCTGCCGGCGATGACTGGTACGACCTCGCCGCTGAGCACGCCCTTGTGCAGACCCTTCTGGATGTTCTCCGGGGAGAGCCCGCCCTCCTCGAAGTAGATCTCCATGAGCTCTTCATCGCTCTCGGCGATGTTCTCGATGGTGGTCTCGCGCAGGGTCTGCGCCTCTTCGGCCATGTCCGCGGGGATGTCGCCCTTGGTCACGGCGCCGTCTTCTCCGAAGATCCAGGCGGTGTTGTCCAGGACGTCCACGATGCCGGAGAACTCCGACTGCGCGCCTATGGGCAGGCCCAGCATCACGGGCTTGATGCCCAGGATGGAGGTCAGGCCGTCCATGACGGTGTTGAAGTCGGCGCGGTCGCGGTCCATCTTGTTGATGAACACGATGGCGGGCAGGCCGGCTTCGCGGGCCTGGTCCCAGAACTTCTTGGCGAGGGGGCGGACGCCGTCAACAGCGTCCACGGTGAAGATCACGGCGTCGGCGGCCGTGAGCAGGTGGGCCATGTCGCCGACAAAGTTGTTGTCGCCAGGGACATCAACAAGGTAGTGGAGGCCGCCCTTCCATTCGAAGTTGGCAAAGCCCGGCTGAACGGAGCCGCCGCGCTTGGTCTCTTCGGGCTCGTAATCCAGGGAAGTGGAACCTTCCTCGATTCTGCCGAGCCTGTTGATGGACTTCGACTGGAAGAGCAGCATTTCGGCAAGGGACGTCTTGCCGGTTCCTCCTGTGCCGATCAGAGCATATGTTCTCTGAGTTTCCAAGGATTTGGCCATGTCCTCTCCCTTGTGCTGGTGTGATGTCGCGAAAACAGGGGGCGCGAACCGTCGCTGCTGAGCCCTGCTCGGAAATCGTCCCCCTGGAGCGATGATCGAACAGTCATAGGGATTGGCGAAGAAAGTTGTCAAGCCCTCGACGCTTTACTGCCTTCAAACGGTAACAGCATGAATATTCAACGCTTCACAATGATGGAAATTGGTGCGCAAGGGACGCAAACCCCCAGGTGGGGCGGGTTCGCAGAGGCGTGCCCCGCGCCGGGCACGCGGAATCAGGCGCGCGATTGGGAGGCTGAAATCTGTACGAGAGGCGCTGAGGCCGTGTGTATGGGAAAGGGACAATCCCTGCGCACATCGAAAGAGGCGGGATCACGTGGTATCAATAAGACAGTAACGCCAAATAGGAGGCGTGCGAGGATGACCTGGAACGAGGACGGTCCGGAACAAGAGTGCTCCGGACCGGGGGGGGAAGCAGGCTGCCACCTGCGCTGCTGGCCGAGGCGTCGCCCGACGACGGGTCAAGGGGGGCTTAGGCGGCATGACGCCGGGCGACGGAGCCTCGTCAGATGGAGTTTTCCATCTGACTGCCTTATACAAGAAGATGGAGGGAGAGACAACAAAAAATAACGAATATCCGATAACTACCCGGTCCGGTAAAGATCCAGGGCGTATCGATCAGCTCTCGGGGGCAGGCGCGTCGAGTCCACGGGAATCGAGCCGCCGGATGCGGACGCCGGCGTTTTGCAGCAAGGCCAGGATGCCCGTGTCTCCGGCCAGATGCGCCGCGCCGACCAGCACGAGGGTGTCGCCGCCGCGGTGCAGATAGTCCAGGACCTTTTTCGCCATGTGCGGATTGCGGCCTTCGAGGATGGCGTCGTAGAACGGTCCCAGCGCCGGGTCGGAGCCACGCTCCATGCGCACGTACTCGGCCAGGGTATCCAGGTCCCCGGCTTTCCAGGCATCGGCCATGGTGATGAAGTTCTCGCCAAGCTCTTCCACGCCGTGGTCCAGGATCATGGCCAGGTAGCTGGTCTGCTGCTCCAGCGGGATGGAGGCGAAGAGCTCGACCTGGAAGAGCATGCCCTCCAGCTCGCCCACGGGCAGGTCTTTCTCCAGTGCGCGTTCCAGAAAGTACGCCTCGATACCCAGGCCACGCTGGCCCTGCACCTTGGCCAGAGACTCCGTGAGCAGCATGAAGGCCACGGGCAGCGGTTGCAGCGAGCTGACGCGCTCCGGCGTGAGGCCGGGGCGTTGCATCCCGGCGAGCCGTTCCGTGAGCAACTGCCAGAGCTCCGGGCCGATGACCTCCGCCAGGGTGACGCCGTCGGGCAGCATGGAGAGCTTGCGCACCTTATTCCCCACGGTAGCCATGTCCACGGCCGCGATGTTCACTTCCACCACAAGGGTGTCGGCTTTGTCGAACGCCTCCTCGTACCCTGAGTCCAGCGGGTAGAGGTCCGGCGGGGCCTCGTGGATGGTGCCCAGCAAATGGACCGTGGCATTGCTCTCCGGGAGGGTAGCCTCCCAGAGCATGAGCGGGTGGCCGGCCGGCTCCTGGCCGATGGCCGGCGCAGGCCAGACGAGAACGGCGAGCAAGCAGAGGATGGGCGCGAGACGTCGTACCTCGGGGGATGAGGCGTGGCGGAGCACGGTGTATGTTCCCGACTACACGCGGGTGTAGACGAGCTTGCCCGTGGTCATGCGCAGCCGCTGGCTGATCATTCGGGCGATGTTCCGCAGCATTTTGATGCCGATGGGCGGGTACTGCTCCAGGATGCGCTCGAAGTTGTCCACCGAAAGCACCAGCAGGGTCACGTCGTCGCGCGCCGTGGCCGAGGCGGAGCGGGGCTCGTCGTCTACAAAGGCCATCTCGCCGAAGTGGGTGCGCGGGTTCAGGGTGACCACGATCTGCTCCAGGTCGTCCAGGCTTTCCTTGAGGATGTCCACCCGGCCATCCACGATAAAGGCCATGTAGCTCTGGCGTTCGCCTTGCTTGAAGATGTTCTGGCCCTTGTCGTAGTGGTGGATGGACATGAAGCGGGCGATGGCTTCCACTTCAGGCCGCGTGAAGTCCTTGCCCCACTTGGTCTCGTCGAACATGTTGGCGATATCTTTGATGGAATGCACAGCGGCTCTCCTTGAATCTCGGGTTCGTCCATACCCGGAAAATACACCTTCTCCGGTGAGCCCCACAATAGCACCACTCCCTGATTTCGCAAACTCTCAAAACTGGGGGGCGACTATGCCTCTAGTGTACCACGAGTAAAGTTTTGTGAGAGAGTCGTTTGGTCTAGCGGTGTCCCCGAGCTGGAGATAAGCTAGTTGTTGTTTGAAGTAGTAAAGCTATACAATAAGTTTTTTGCAACACCATCACCCCTAGTTGTGAAAATAAGACGTTGGGATAAAGAAGGTAGATTGGGAGGTAAAAAAAGAGGACCCCATTGGCATGATTGGCGTCACCCGCAAATACATCGATCCTACGAGGTAGTAGTATGAGAGCTGAGATAGAGGACTTTGGAACAGGATGGTATGAGATAAGTATTGGCATTAATAAAGAAGAAATACAAAGTTTAATTAATTATTTGAATGAGTTACAAAAAGACGACACCCAACATTTCCACTTGTCCAGTGATCTTTCTGGCGATGGCGTGGTGTGCGATATAGAAATATACGTCAACGAAGAAGGAGAAGATAACTTGTCCCTATCAGGTCTGGCTATTAAACCAACACGTTGAACTCTTGCCTTAGTTGTCCATAGCGGCCATCCAACTACATTACTCTAGTTGATTTAGAACGGCTTCGAGTAAACCTACACCGCCTCTCCGATCCGTATGGACCGGCCGTGCAGCCGGTCGGCCTGCTCTATGAACTTCAGGAGCCCCTGCGCCGACTCTTCGGGCTCGATGAGCCGGCCCTCGTCCTTCCAGCTCTGGAAGGTCTTGCGCAAGGTGTCCGCGGCCCCGCCCTCGGCGCTCCGCGCCTGTTGCTGCATGCGTGTTTCCACCACGCCGGGCCTGTAGGCAAAGGTGTAGACGCCGTCGCTTTCCGCCGCGAGCTGACGCATGAGGTGCTCCTCCGCTGCTTTGGCGATGCAGTAGGCGGCGATGCCGGGCTGGGCGATCTCTGCCGCGCCGGAGCCGAAGAACACGGCGATGCCGCGTTCGGCCCCGTAGTGGGCTGTGCCTTCCAGCACGGGCACGGCAAAGCGGACAAGCTGGTAGGCGGCGGTCAGGCTGGCGTCCAGCACCTCGCGGAAGGCGTGCTCCTCGATCTCGTTGAGCAGGGGGCCGGGGTGGAGCACGCCGGCGGCGTGGATAAAGCCGGCGAAGCTGCCCATGTCCCGCGCCTCGTCCACTAGCTTCTGGGCTATGGAGGCCGAGGCGGCGTTGCCCGCCACGATGCGCGCATCCGCCCCGGTGCAGCCCTCGGCCGTTTCGCGCAGCCTGTCTTCCCCGCGAGCGTTGAGGACCAGGCGCACCCCACGCTGGGACAGAGCATGCGCCACGGCGCGGCCGATGCCACGCGATGCGCCTGTGAGGATCACGGTTTTATTCGATGGTACACTCATGTATAGTCGCTCCTTCACAGTGACGCCCCCGCTTTGGGGGGCCTCCATTTTACCCCATGAATAAAGCATCTTCGACGATATCGTTATAGGAGGAATCATGTCCGGTGTCCACGTCCACGGTTTCGAACTCGTCCAGGAGCAGGAGCTGCCCGAGCTGCACTCTCGCGTCCGACTGTACCGCCATCTAAAGACCGGCGCCCGTTACCTCTCGCTGACCAACGACGACGAGAACAAGGTCTTCGGCGTCAGCTTCCGCACGCCGCCGTCGGACTCCACGGGCGTGGCTCACATCCTGGAGCACTCGGTGCTGTGCGGTTCGCGCAAGTACCCGGTCAAGGAGCCGTTCGTGGAGCTGCTCAAGGGCTCGATGAAGACATTCCTCAACGCCTTCACCTTTCCGGACAAGACCTGCTACCCCGTAGCCTCCACTAACCTGCGCGACTTCTACAACCTCATGGACGTCTACCTGGACGCCGTGTTCTTCCCCAGGCTGACGGAGGAGATCTTCAAGCAGGAGGGCTGGCACTTCGAGGCCGAGTCGGCAGAGGGGCCGCTTTCCTACAAGGGCGTGGTCTACAACGAAATGCGCGGGGCGTACTCCTCTCCCGACAGCCTGCTGCACGAGCACTCGCAGCACTCCATCTTTCCGGACATGACCTACGGGCTGGACTCCGGCGGCGATCCGCGCGTCATCCCACAGCTCACTTTCGAGCAGTTCATGGACTTCCACCGCACGTACTACCACCCCTCCAACGCGTGGTTCTACGCCTACGGCGACGATCCGGAGGAGGATCGCCTGGCCAAGGCGGCCGAGTACATCGAGGAGTTCCAGGCCATCGAGCCGGGCTCCGACGTGCCGCTGCAAGCGAAGTTCAGCGCGCCCAAGGAGATTACAGAGTACTACGCCGCGTCCGAGGACTCCGAATCCAAGGCCATGGTCACGGTCAACTGGCTGCTGCCCGAGACCTTCCCAGAGGGCGAGAAGGCCGGCGAGGTGAACCTGTCTTTCAACATGCTGGAGCACCTGCTCATCGGTCTGCCGGCTTCGCCCCTGCGCAAGGCGCTCATCGAGTCCGGCCTGGGCGACGACGTGGCCGGCGTGGGCCTGGAGGCCGACCTTCGGCAGATGTACTTCTCCACCGGCCTCAAGGGCGTGAAACCCGAGGACGGGGATGCGGTGCAGGCCGTCATCGAAGGCGTGTTCAAGGACATCGTGGAGAACGGCGCGCCCAGGAACGCCGTGGAGGCGGCCTTCAACTCCGTGGAGTTCGAGCTGCGCGAGCAGAACACCGGCAGCTTCCCCCGCGGGCTGTACATCATGGTGCGTACGCTTTCCGGTTGGCTGTACGACAAGGACCCGGTTGAGGCCATGGCCTTTGAGGACGACCTGGCCTCGCTCAGGAGGCGCATCGACAGCGGCGAGCGCGTGTTCGAGGACCTCATCCGCACGCACTTCCTGGAGAACCCCCACCGCACACGCGTTACGCTGCTGCCGGACGCCACCTTGGGTGAAAAACTCCAGACCGAGGATGCCGGCAAGCTGGAGGTCATACGGCAGAGCGTGGGCGCAGAGGGCATGGAGCGCATTGTAGAAGAAGCCAAGGAGCTGGAGCGGCTGCAGGGCACGCCGGACTCGGCCAAGGATCTGGCCACCATCCCTCGGCTGCAGCTTGAGGATCTGGACAAGGAAAATCGCACCATCCCCGTGACCGAGAAGTCCCACGCCGGCGCCAAAATTCTGGAGCACGCTCTGGATGCGCGCGGCATCGTCTATCTCGATCTGGGCTTCGATATGCTCTCCATCCCGGACGAGTACGCGCCGTTCATTCCGTTGTATGGCCGGGCTCTGCTGGAGATGGGCACGCAGCGCCGCGACTTCGTGGACCTGGGCATGCAGATCGCCTCGCGCACCGGCGGCATCGATCCCGGATTCTTCACCGCCACCATCCGCGGCACCGGCCGCCCCACGGCGTGGTTCCTGCTGCGCGGCAAGGCCACCCGGGACAAGGGCCACTACCTGGCCGACATCCTGGGTGAGGTGCTGACCGAGCCCAACTTCGACAACCAGAGCCGCTTCAAGCAGATTGTGCTGGAGGAAAAGGCGCGGCTGGAGCATCGCCTGGTGCCTGCCGGCCACATGATGGTGGCCAATCGGCTGATGGCGCGATTCAGCCAGGCCGGGCAGCTGGATGAGCGCATGTCCGGCGTGAGCCAGCTCTTCTTCCTGCGCGAGCTTGCGCAGAAGGTGGACAACGCCTGGGACGAGGTGCGCTGCAGTCTGGAGACCATCCACGCCAGCCTGGTGCGCCGCACCAACTGCCTGGCCAACGTCACGGCCGAGGAGGCAGGCCTGGCGGCCTTCGAGCTGCCGCTTACCTCCATGCTGGACGCCTTGTCCGACGAGAAGATGGCTGTCGAAGAAACGCTGCCGGAGTGGCTGCACGCCTTTGCCGCCAACGAGCTCGTGGTGCCGGATACTGAAGGGCTCTCCATTCCCGCGCAGGTGAACTACGTGGGCAAGGCCCTGGACCTGGCCGCCCTGGGCTACACCTTTCACGGCTCTGCCAGCGTGGCCGCCAAGTACCTGCGCAACGGCTTCCTCTGGGACCGTATCCGCGTGCAGGGCGGGGCGTACGGCGCGTTCACCATGCTGGATCGCATGCGCGGCGTGCTGGCGTTCTGCTCCTATCGCGACCCCAACCTGGAAAGGACGCTGGAGGTCTACGACGAGTCGGCGAAGCATCTGGCCGAGCTGGAGATGGACGAGGACGCGCGCTCCAAGGCGATTATCGGCTCCATCAGCGACCTCGACGCCTACATGTTGCCGGACGCCAAGGGCTACGCCTCCATGGCGCGGTACCTCACTGCCGATACCGATGCCCTGCGCCAGCGGATGCGCGAGGAAATACTCGCCACTACGGTGGAGGACATGCGGCGCTTCGGCCAGGTGGTGAACCAGGGCATGGCCCAGGCCAAGATCACCGTGCTGGGCGACAAAAACGCCATCGACGACTACTGCATGCGCCAGGGCGCGCAGGCCACCAAGCTGCTGTAGGAGGCCGGCCATGACAGTTGTACAGCAGGACGGACGCGTGGCCGCCGTGGAGAGCCGCGCCTTGAGCGATGATCCGGAAGCGTATGAGAATGCCGTGGCCGCGGCGCTGGGCGCCGTGGATGCGGCGGCCTTCTTTGCCGCGCAGGAGCGCGTGCTGCTCAAGCCCAACCTGGTGAACGACTCGCCTTTCCCTGTGACTACTCCCGTGGCCATGGTCCGCGCCGTGCTGCGCTATGCGCGGCAGGCAGGGGCCGGCGAGGTGGTGGTGGCCGAAGGCTGCGGCCAGGCCGGCATGGAGACAGGCGAGATATTCGCCCGGCTGGGGTACGAGGCCATGGCGCGCGAGGAGGACGTGCGACTCATCGACCTGAACCATGAGCCCTGCACCATGCTGACCGACGACTCCCGCACCGTGCATCGGACCATGGAGCTTCCCGAGATCGCCTTCACCCACGCCGTGGTCTCCCTGCCCGTGCTCAAGGCGCACTCGTTGTCCAAGGTTACCGGCAGTCTGAAGAACATGATGGGGCTGCTGCCGCCCACGCGGTACGGTGCTGGCGCTGGCGGGTACAAAAAGTCGCAATTCCACGGCCAGCTGCAGGAGTGCATAGCCGACCTCATCACCTATCGCAGTCCGGACCTGGCCGTGATGGACGGTACCGTGGGGCTACGCGACTACCACCTGGGCGGAGCGAGGTGCGATCCGCCGGTGGGCAAAATCCTCGCCTCCTTCGACGCCAAAGCGCTGGACCGCGAGGCCGCCGGCCTCCTGGGTCTGGACTGGCGCGCCATCGCCCACTTGCGCTGACTTTTCCGTTTCTGCCGAGTCCTCTTTCGAGTATATTGGAGGGTATGATTCGACTCATACCCTCCATGCGTGTCCGGCTCCTGGTATTGCCCCTCATCCTTTTCGTCGCGTTGCTGCTCGTTCCGGCGGTGGCTATCGAGGTGCGGGCGGAGGCGCCGTCCCATACGCTTGAAATTGCGCTCCGTCCCGACGAGGCGATGCTGACCGGCGTGGCCGATCTCGACGTCTCGCGCTATGCCGGGGCGCGGGCCACGGTGCTGCTGGCGCAGAAGGCCGCGATCTCGGTCATGCGGGTGGATGGTAACAACGCGCAGTACGAGCGCGACGGCCGCAGCCTCTCCGTGGACATCCCCAAGGGCGCGTCCTCCCTGTACATCGAGTACGCCTGCCGCTTTGACGATCCGGTGGAGGAGCAGCCCGCCTCCATGGACAACCCCGGCTTCGGCGTCATGGGCTCCATCACGGACAAGGGCGCCTTTCTGCTGCCCGGCAGCGACTGGTATCCCTGGCTACCGGAGCACGGCGCGCACTACGCGCTCACGGTCCGCGCACCGCTGGGCATGTACGCCGTGACCACAGGCGGCCTGATGGGCCATGCGGATCTGCAGGATGAGAGCCTCTCCCGCTGGGACGCATGGTCGCCGGAGGACCGCCTGCCTCTCGCTGCCGGCTGGTGGACCATGCGGCGCAACGACGACGGCCCGGTCCCGGTGCTCACGTATTTCACCCGGCAGAACGAGCCCTTGTCCGCGCGCTATCTGGAGGCCACCTCGCGGCACGTCGCCTTCTTCAGCAAGCTCCACGGCGCGTACCCCTTCCCGCAGTTTTCCGTGGTGGAGAACTACTTCCCCACCGGGTACGGCTTCCCCGGCTTCACTCTGCTGGGTGGCCGCGTGCTGGCGCTGCCGTTCATTCCGGAAACGAGCCTGCGGCATGAGGTGGCGCACTGCTGGTGGGGCAACGGCGTGCTTGTGGATTGGGAACGCGGCAACTGGTGCGAGGGTTTGACCACCTACGTGGCCGACTACCTGAGCAAGGAGCTCGAAAGCCAGGCGGCCGCGCTGGAGTATCGCATCAAGAACCTGCGGAACTACGCCCTGGTGGTGCCGCCGGATAAGGATTTCGCCCTGGATGCGTTCACCTCGCGCACCAGCCCGGCCACCCAGGCCGTGGGCTACGGCAAGGCCATGTATGTGTTCCACATGCTGCGCCGCCGCGTGGGGGACGAAGCGTTCTGGCAGACATTGCGGCAGTTCTACGCCGACCATCTGTTTCAGCTCACCTCGTGGTCGGACTTCCAGCAGGCTTTTGCCGCGCCGGAGCTTCTTGGGCCGGACGGGGCGGCGCGGTTCTTTGCCCAGTGGGTGGACCGGCCGGGTGCGGCCAGGCTCGCGCTGAGTGCAAAGAGCGCCAAGAGTGACGGAGGCTGGCGCGTGGAAACGGGCGTCTCACAGCAGAAACCGGGCTACGATCTGACCGTGCCCGTGGTGGTGGAGACGGCGGATGGGAAGACGAACGCGACCATCACCCTGCCTGCGGATGGTGACCGCGGCGAGGCCGTGCTTGAAACCAAAGCCGAGCCTCTGCGCGCGGAGGCCGATCCCGAGGCGAACATCTTCCGCCGTCTTGCGCCGGAGGAGGTGCCGGCCACGGTGAATCGGCTCAAGGGCTCGGAAAATCTCGTGGCGATCTTGGCCGAATCGCTGCCGCCGGAGGCCCGAAAGCTGGCCCAGTGGGTGCTTGTCTCCCTCAGCCAGGGCAGGGCCGTGATTCTGGCGGAGGACGAGGCGGTGCAGGACATGCAAAAGACCGCTGGAGAGGACGTGCTCTTTTTCGGCATGCCTGAGTCCCCGGAGCTCCGGGCGCTCATTTCGCAGACCCATGCCGGGGCCGTGTACCTGATGGGCGAGGGCCTGCCCGGCGCGGCCGTACCGGCCGAGGCGGACACTGTGTTCTTCGTGGACAAGCGCGATGGAGCCGACAACGCAACGGTAAACGCAGCCGGCGAGCTGCCCGTCACGGCAATGCTCGCAGCCGGCGGCGAGCTCATTCCGGACGCCTTCACCACGGCGGCGCGGAAGATCACCCACTACGGCACATACAGCTACCTCGTATTCGCGGGCGGCGATAATCTGGGCAAGGGCGTCTGGCCGGTACGCATATCGCCCATGACCGTCCAACTGAAGGAGTGATCATGCGACGGCTGATCGTATGCCTTTTCACGCTGGTTGCGACGTTCGTTCTGGCGGGCGCCGCGCTGGCCCAGGATATCGACGATTGGGACTTCTCGCTGTGGGATGTGGCGAACGGTCGCGAGCTCTCCATCGAGGCGGCCGTGCCCGATCTTGCCAAGGCGGAGTTCGTGTACGTGGGCGAGGTGCACGACGAGTACGCTACCCACCTGGCTCAGCTTGCCGTTATCCGCGCGCTCCGGGAGGCCGGCCACGAGGTGGTGGTGGGGCTGGAGATGTTCGAGCGGCGGGACCAGGAGACGCTGGACCGCTGGCTGGCCGGGAAACTGCCGGAACGCGAGTTCATAGAGGCATTCCGCCGCAACTGGGGCCGGCTGTGGCCGCAGTACCGGGACATCTTTCTCTACTGCCGGGAGAACGGCGTGCCCATGGCCGGGCTGAACGTACCGCGCAGCGTGACGCGCAAGGTGGCCAGCCAGGGCTTCGAGTCCCTGACCGAAGAGGAGCGGGGCATGCTGCCGCCCATCGCCTGCGACGTGAGCCCGGCGTATGCAGAGTTCCTGCACCGCATCACCGGCGCGCATGGCCACGGCGAAGCGGAGTTCCAGAAGTTCTGCGAGGCCCAGCTTGTGTGGGATACGGCCATGGCCGTGCACGCCCTGGACGACATGAAGGAGTATCCGGGCGCGATCATGGTGGTGCTTGCAGGCTCCGTGCATGCCTGGAAGGCGGCCATGCCCGCGCAGATGCGCAAGCAGGACCCGGACGTGACGCAACGTATCATCCTGCCGCAAGAGAAGGGGCGGCTGGACAAGGATGCGGTCACAACGGCCGACTGCGACTATCTGATGCTCAATCTGTAGGGCGGATCAGCGATTCAGGCAGATGGTCTCGTCGAGCTCCGCGATATCGATGGGCGCCTGATACGTCTTGATCCAGACATCCCAGCGGAGCTTTGCAACCAGGCCGTTGCAGTAGAGTGCTTTTGATTTGAGACGGCCCACGGCCTGCGGGTCGCGCTGGCCCTCGATCATGTTGCGGGAGACGCGGCTGACCCCCTCCATGGCGTCGATGCGCTGCTGCACGCCGGGCGGGATGACCAGGTGCGGAGCCTTGGACGGGATGTAGTTTTTGAAGGGGACGAGCCGGACCGAGAGGGCGGAGGTGTAATCCTCCTGGCGGATGAGGGCGGCGATCTTCTGCAGCTCGTCCGTGCCGCGTTTGTACACGCGGTGGAACTCGTCCACGTTTGTGCCGGCGGGCATGGGCCTGGTCTGGATGCTCTCGTCCGTGACGATGAGCCCGGGCTTTTCGTGGGGCGTACGCCGGCTGTCGAGGATGAGCACGCCTTCCTCATCTTCCCACATGTTGATCTGGGCGCGGGCCGGCAGGACGAAACTGGTCAGAATCAGCAGGGCGAGAAGAACGGGCAGGAGCCGCAGCATGGCGCGCGACAAGGAAGCATCATTGAGAAAAGAATCAGCTTTGTAGGGCACTTCATTAAAATAACCCAGCTTGGGACGATAGGCAACACGAGTCTGGACAAGGGGCTCGGAAGGCAATATGGTGCCGTGTGGTATGACACGCAGATACGCAATCCAAATGACAAGGGAAGGGTGATGGTGGTGTTCCGTCGAAGCGCGGCAGTAATGATCGCGACGGCAATTCTGCTGGCAGGGCTTCTTGCGCCCGGCCAGGCGCTTGCCGAGAAGAAGTATCATATTTCGAACGATCTCGAAGCCTCGGCAAGTGTCGGCGGCGTCTGGGTCTTCCATGATGATGTGGACGCCTACATGACGTACGGCGTCACGCTCGACTACTTCATCAACGAGTTCTGGAGCGTGGAGGCGGAGTTCCTGGCGTACGAGTTCTTCATGAACGCGGATCTCGACAGCGACCAGAAGAACTTCTTCAGGAATTACGAGGTCATCCCCTCTGCGTACGTCACACAGCTCCTCGCGTCCATGGGCTACACAGCCTCGCAGCAGGACGTCGCCGCCGAGTACATCGAAGCGGTCAATCGCTCGGCCATGCCGGTTCCTACCCGCGATGAGAATATCTCCGGTTACGGCTTCACTGTCGGGCCGCGGTTCAACTTCTTCCCCACGGAGATGGGGGGGCTGTTCCTCGCCATGGGCGTGGGCGCCGCCGTGACAGACGAGGAAGTGCCCTACAGCGGCAACACGAATTTCTTCTCCTTCAAGACGGAGATCGGCCAGGACCTGCGGGTCACCGACAACTTCTCGTTCCTCATCCGTATGGGCTTCCGGCACCTGGGCGGGTTCAACCCCCAACAGCTGGACGGCGTGGGCGGCTCCGTGGGCGTCGGCTACACCTTCTAATTGTCCGCGTACACAGCGCTTTTTCAAGGCCCGGTTCTTTGCCGGGCCTTTTTCTTAGGTGGGCCCGAGTCAACTCCCGTTTTCTCGGCCCTTCGTTTTTTCGACCCCACGTTGACGCGGGCGTGCAGGCCATTGTCCCGGCGTCCAGCGTTCTGACCGTCTGTCTCTGGGCTCATGCCGCGTCTTCTGCGCGTATCGTTTGAATCCGGTGTGATTCTTTTGCCGAAGTATGGTAGAAGAAAGTAGGGGCGAGTGCTGCCTTCGGTGCAATACCCGAGGTTTCCCCGGCCACGTCATTGGTGTCTTTGGTGCGGAGCCTCTATTCTGTGCAGGTGACACTAGGTGAAGCCAGCTACAGCAAGGAGTACGTCTTGGTTACACAAAGTATTATTCATACCATCAAGGAGCGCTTCAAAGAGGTGCGCCAGGATGAGCAGCGGTTGCACGCCTTGCGCAACGCACTGCAGGATAAGCTCACGGAGCCGGCGGAACGCGGCCAGAAGGAACAGGAACTCTCGCAGATCGACAGGGAGATCGAGAGCCTGGAGGAAGAGAGCGGCAATATCCGCAAGGCGCTGGCCCGCGTGGATTCCGGGAACTTCGGCGTCTGCTCCTCCTGTGGCAGGCTTATAGAGCCCAGGCGGCTGGAGGCCATGCCGTGGACCGAGCTGTGCATCGTCTGCGCGCGGCAGCAGGAGGCGCAGGCCACGTGATCCGGCCGGGCCGCTGGGCCCGGCAAACCGAGTGAAGGAGTGAAAGCATGAGTCAGAATGAACTCGAGCGTTTCCTGGTCGATCTCGGCAACTACCCGCATCTGCAGAGGGAGCTGGTGGACGCCGGCGCCGACGCCTTCCATCTGGCGCGGATCGCTGAAGAGAACGGCTACGACCTGAGCGAGGACGAGATATCGGAGCTGCAGCAGCGCTCCCGCGATGAGGAAGGGCAGTAGTCAGGCGCGGGGCGAGGGCTCGTACAAGAGTGCCGCGGCGGAAGGCGGCGTGATGCTGTGCGTCTGGAAGAAGGCGGCGTTGCGGCAGGATATCGCATGCCTCGCCGTGTTCCCCCATTCAGAAAATCTCCGGAATTGATCTATGGCAAGGCAACGGATCGCATTGTGCGGCATGCACCGGGTGGTGTACATGCAACGGGCCGTGCAGCGGCGCGGCCCACACGATACGACACCAAGGAGGAACCGTGAGCGATCCGAAGGCAGGCGCCATCCTGCAGCGAGACAAGACCACCTACGCCATCAAACCCCGCACGCCCCTGGGCGTGATCGACCCTGATACACTGGAGCGCATCGCCCACGTGGTGCGCGAGTACAAGATACCCGCGGTCAAGATCACTTCGGCGCAGCGGCTCATGCTTCTCGGCATCCGCGAGGAGGACCTGGGCCCCATCAAGGAAGCGCTGGGCCCGGTTGGCGAGCTGTGCAAGAACTACGTGCAGGCCTGCCCGGGCACGGACTGGTGCAGCTTCGGCATGATGGACGCCATGGGCATGGGCGCGCGCCTGGACAGGCTGGTCTTTGGCCGCGCCTTCCCGGCCAAGGTCAAGGTCGGGGTCTCGGGCTGCAACTTCAACTGCGGCGAGAGCCGCTACCGCGACGTGGGCCTGGTGGGCGGTCCCCACGGCTGGACCGTACTCGTGGGCGGCAACGGCGGCAGGCGGCCGCGACTGGGCGATGTCCTGGTCAAAGGCCTGAATGACGACGAGGCCGAGGGCATGGTGGCCGCGTTCCTGGATCTCTACGCCAGCGAAGCATCGGTGAAGCACCGCACCGCCCTGTTCGTGCAGAAGCGCAGCATCGAGTCGATCCGCGAAGCCCTGGGCGTGCCCGCAATTGATTAGCCGCCGGAAGCCATCCAAATGATAAGGAAGCGGCCGCCGCCTGGAGAGGGTGACGGCCGCTGTTCTATTATATGGACCGGTCGGGGGATGTGTCGTGCCGGGTAGGATCTGGCGAAAAGGCAGGTTGCTGCTCCGGCTTATGTCCGGCGTGCGCCGGCAGCAGCCTGGAGCCGTTGGCCAGTATCTCCGAGATCTCGGCGTCCGTCAGCCCCAGCCGGGAGCGCAGCAAGCCTATCTCCGTCTTGGGGTCTTGCAGGGGCCAGTCGCTGCCAAAGAGGATGTACTCGCGCGGATGGCGCTCGAAAATGGCCTCCAGCGTGGGCTGGTCGATGTAGGAAAGTGAGCTGGAGGTGTCGATGTACACATTGCGGCCCAGGATGGTCTCCAGCACCCACTGCCAGTGGAGATAGCCGCCCAGATGCGCGGCGATGATCTTGGCCTGGGGCAGGGCCTCGTGGATGGCCAGCAGCTTGTACGGGCAGGAGGGATTCTCGGCCGGGGGCAGCCTGTCGCCCACGTGGATCATGTACACGAACCGGTCGGCCGCTGCCTCCAAGATGGTGAAGAGCTGCGGATCATCCAGCCGGAAGCCCTGGAAGTCGGGGTGGATCTTCAGGCCGCGGATGCCGGCGCGCTCCAGGCGGTCCAGCTCGGACTCCCACTTTTCGAACTCCGGATGCACGGTGCCAAAGGGCTCGATCCGGCCAGTGTCCTTCTTGAGCAGCTCCAGCGCCCAGTTGTTGGCGGGGATAACCTGCGCCGGGGTGGTGGCCGCGCTGTGCACCATCATGCGGCCTATGCCGGCCGCTGTCTCCACCTGCAGCAAATCCTCCAGCAGGCCGGAGCCCACGGGCTGGATGCGGTAGTGGCCCTCCAGTTGTTTCAGGACTTTGTGTGCAATCTTGGGGTGGAAGGAGTGGGTGTGGACGTCGATGTAGCCGTTCCCCGGAGCGGCGGTTGCAGCGGTCTGGGCGGACGCCGATGGGGAGCCGGCGTCGCGCGGTTCGTCAATCATTTTGGAACATCTCCTTGAGCCATTCCGGGACCCGGATGAGCTTGAAGTCCGGGCCGACGCAGGCGTGCTGAGTGTGGCCCGTGGTGAGCAGCTCTGTCCTGTCCTCGTTCCACACCTCATAGATGAAGGTCATTGCAACGCGGGACCACTCGTTGATGCCCGCGCGAATCCAGATAAGATCGTCATAGCGCGACGGGTGGCGGTAGCGGCAGCACGCCTCGCGCACGGGCAGGAGCACGCCTTTTTCCTCCACCCCGGCGTAGCTCATGCCGCGCTCGCGGATGAAGGCGCTGCGCGCCCGCTCGAAAAAGTGAAGATACTCGCCGTAGTAGGCCAGGCCCATGGTGTCTGTCTCGCCGTAGGAGACGCGGTGCGGATACCAGCACTCGGGCTTTGGAAAGGTATCCTTCTCATTGCTCATTTTTTCTTCTCCCGCAGGCCGGATTCGGTCAGGGCCCAGCCTATGAGCTCAAAGCCGGGGTCGATCATCAGGCCCGTAGAGGCGGCGGCCGCTTCGGAGTACTCGGCCACGCCGGATGGATTTTCGCAGCCCTTCCAGGCCAGGACGAACGGAATGGGGTCCTTGGTGTGCGTGCGCTCGGCAATGGGCGTGAAGTGGTCGCAGCCCAGGAGGAACGCGGCGTTGCTCTCCCACAGCGCGTCCATCAGCGGTCCTACGATGCGTTTGTCGAAGCGCTCGATGGACTCCACCTTTTCCGAAGCTACGCCGCCGTGGCCGCACTCGTCCGGCGCTTCCACATGCAGGAACACGAGCTCGCCGCCGCCGTTGATGAAGTCGAGGGCGGCCTGGACCTTGCCCTCGTAGTTGGTGTCCAGCAGACCGGTGGCGCCTTCGATGTCCATTACCCGCATGCCGGCCGCGCGGCCCAGGCCCTTGACCAGGTCCACGGCCGAGATCACCGCGCCGCGCATGCCGTAGGTCTGCACGAAGGGCGGCAGGATGAGCGGGCGGCCCTGCCCCCACGGCCACAGGGCGTTGGCCTTGGTGGGGTTGTCCGGGGAGGCCAGAATCTCCGCCGCCTTCTTGAGCACGGCGTGCAGCTCGGGGTACTCCTCGAACTCCGTGATGTCGTTGACGATGGGCTGGTCCAGGATGTCGTGGGGCGGGTTGGTGAAGAGGTCGGACAAGGGGCCGTCGGCCGCGTCCCTGGCAACCAGCAGGTGGCGGTACTGGACGCCGGGGTAGAACTCGAAGTCGTCGCCCATGAGATCGGCCAGCTCGGTGGAGAGCTTCTCCAGCAGGGCCGTGGCGTCCTCGGTCTTGATGTGGCCGGAGGAGTAGTCGCGCATCACGCCGTCGGCCGAGAACTCCGAGACCGTGACCAGGTTGAGCCGGAACACGAGGTCGTTCTCGCCGAGCTCCAGGCCCTGGGCGGCGGCCTCGATGGGGCCGCGGCCGGTGTGGTGTACGATGGGATCGAAGCCCATCAGGGCCATGTTGGCCACGTCGGAGCCAGGAGGCATGGTGTCCGGCACGGTGCGGCACAGGCCGGTCAGGCCAAGGCCGGCCAAGCGGTCCATATTGGGGGTGTGGGCTGCCTGGAGCGCCGTCTTGCCGCCGAGCTCGTCCATGGGCCAGTCGCCCATGCCGTCGCCTACGAGAAACAGAAACGTGCGGGAAGCATCGGACATCATTATTTCCTTGAGTGATTCAAAATGTGTGCGAAGAGGTGCCGATTGGCTCCGGATACCACCTGCGCGTCGTGATGTCAGCCGCGCAAACCACACACGGCGGCAACTGCCGCCGTGTGTGGTGGAATCCTGATGTACGCGCAGGTCGGAGGCTGCGCTGGATCGCGATATGTCTCTCTAGAGAATGCGGTAGTGCATGGTCCTGTCGAGGGTGATGTCAAGTTTTTCGACCTCTCGCATGGCCGCGTGGATCTCTCTGGCCGGTGCGTCGTGCGTCTGGAGCACCAGCGGCACGGCAGAGCCCGTGACCTCGCTCTTTTCCTTCTGGATGACCTGGGCGATGGAGATATCGTGCGCAGCCAGCACACCGGCGATGTCGCGCAGCACGCCGGGCTTGTCCGGCACGAGGAAGCGCAGAAAGTGCTCGGACACGGCCTCGTCCAGGTCCAGGATATCGGCGTCCGGCGGGAAAGGCATGTCCGCAAAGCCCAGGTTGTTGGGCTCGCAGCCGCGCGCCACGGCTATGACGTCGGCCAGCACGGCCGAGGCCGTGGGCAGATCGCCCGCGCCGTAGCCGTAGAGCATCACCGGGCCGGCGTTGCCTTCCAGCCGCACGGCATTGTAGGAGCCCTCCACCTTTGCCAGCAGGTAGTGCGCCGGCACCAGGGCCGGATAGACGCCGGCCGTGACCTTGCCATTCACCTTGCGCGCCGTGCCAAGGAGCTTGATGCCGTAGCCCATCTGCCGGGCAAAGGCGATGTCCATGGGCGTAACGCGCGAGATGCCCCAGACGCGCAGCTTGTCCAGCGGGTAGTTGGCCCCGAAGGCGAGCTGGATAAGCAGCACGAGCTTGTGCGCGGCGTCGATGCCCTCGATGTCCAGGGTGGGGTCGGCCTCGGCGTAGCCTTTCTCCTGAGCCAGGGCCAGGGCCTTGTCAAAGGGCATGCCGTCCTGCGACATCTGCGTAAGGATGAAGTTGGCCGTGCCGTTGAGGATGCCCATGACCGAGAAGAGCTCGTTGGCGGCCAGGGTCTCCTTGATGGACTGGAGAATGGGGATGCCCCCGGCCACGCTGGCCTCGAAGCCCAGGTGGCAGCTCTTGCTCCGGGCCAGCGGAAAGAGCTCGTGGCCGTACTCGGCGAGCAGGGCCTTGTTGGCCGTGACCACGTGCTTGCCGTTCTCCAGAGCTTTGGTGATGAGCTCCCGCGCGGCAGTGGTGCCGCCGATGAGCTCCAGGACAACATCCACCTCGGGATCGTTGGCCGGTGCGAGCAGGTCGTTCGTGAACTCGGCGTCCTTGGCCGCGCCTACGCGCTCCTTGGGACTCCGAATGACGACGGTCTTGAGGGTGACGGGTCTGCCGGCGCGTTTGGCGATGGACTCTGCGTTTTCCTCCAGCAGACGCGCTACACCCGAGCCGACCGTACCCATGCCGGCCATGGCGATGACGAGGGGCTTAGCCTGTTTCACACGGACCTCCGGAAAGGAACTTCTTGATGCCGCGAACGGCCTGCTTGATGCGGTGCGGGTTCTCGATGAGCGCGAAGCGGACGTGGTCGTCACCATAGTTGCCGAAGCCCAGGCCCGGGGAGACGGCCACGTGGCCCTCCTTGAGCATCATCTTGGAGAACTCCACGGAGCCCATGGGCTTGAACTCGTCGGGGATCTCGGCCCAGACGAACATGGTGGCCTTGGGCGGGGGCACTTCCCAGCCGATGCGATTGAGGCCGTCGATGAGCACGTCGCGGCGCTCCTGGTGCACCTTGGCTATCTCTGTCACGCAGTCCTGCGGGCCGTTCAGGGCCACGATGGCCGCGATCTGGATGGGCTGGAAGATACCGTAGTCCAGATAGCTCTTGATACGCGTCAGGGCGTGGACCATCTCGCGGTTGCCGCAGCAGAAGCCCACGCGCCAGCCGGCCATGGAGTAGGACTTGGTGAGGGAGAAGAACTCCACGCCAACATCCTTGGCGCCGTCGGCCTGCAGGAAGGACGGCGGCTTGTAACCGTCATAGACCAGGTCGGCGTAGGCCAGATCGTGGATGACCCAGACGTTGTGCTCCTTGGCCCAGTCCACGATACGCTGGAAGAAGTCCACCTCCACGCACTTGGTGGTGGGGTTGTGCGGGTAGCAGATGACCAGCACCTTGGGCTTGGGCCAGGTCTGCTTGGTGGCGAGCATGAGGTCGTCGAAAAAGTCGCGGTCCTTGCCGATGGGTATGCGCCGCACGTCTGCCCCGGCGATGATGGATGCATAGGGGTGGATGGGGTAGGCGGGGTCGGTCGCGAAGACCACGTCGCCCGGGCTGAGCATGGCCATGGCGAGGTGGGAGAGTCCTTCCTTGGCGCCCATGGTGACCACGGCTTCCTTGTCCGGGTCGACGTAGACGTCGAAGCGGCGCTGGTACCAGTCGGAGATTGCGCGGCGCAGGTTGGGGATGCCTCGGGATGCGGAGTAGCGATGGTTTTTGGGGTTCTGGGCTGCCTCGCAGAGCTTGTCCACAATGTGCTGCGGCGTGGGCAGGTCGGGGTTGCCCATACCCAGGTCGATGATGTCGATGTTCTGGCGCCTGAGCTGCATCTTCAGTTCGTTGACGATGGCGAAGACGTAGGGAGGCAGCCGGTCAATGCGGGGAAATGTCGATGATTCCATAATGTTTCAAGGTCTCCGTCGCGTTCCGGGGGGCGCCCGGTACACGGTTTCAAGGCTGGGGTCTTGGCTGCATGGCGGGAGTATAGTCACGAAGGGCACCATCCACAAGAGGCAGAAGGTACAAGGAATTTTTTGAGTATATTCCGCCGCGACGCAGGCGCGGAAAGGGATGGCGGCCAAATTTCCCTCATTATTGGAGTGTGAAAAAAGTGAAAAAAAATACCCCCGTACCCCTTGCCAAACGGGATAGCATACGTATAGTTGCACGTTGTCGGTGTTAGCACTCCTCGCTGATGAGTGCCAGCGCCGGAATGATCAAGGCGTATCCGCCATTTATCAACCATATCGTATTGTGGAGGAAAACAATGAAACTCAAGCCGTTGCACGATCGCGTTCTCGTCAAGCGCCTCGAGGAAGAGGAAAAGACCAAAGGCGGCATCATCATCCCCGACACCGCCAAGGAAAAGCCCATCAAGGGTGAAGTCGTCGCCGTGGGACCCGGCAAGACCAATGACAAGGGCGACAAGATCAAGCTGACCGTCGACAAGGGCGACAAGGTTCTGTTCAACAAGTACGCGGGCACCGAGATCAAGGTGGACGGCGATGAGTTCCTCGTCATGCGCGAGGACGACATCCTGGCCATCATCGGCTAGTTACTGCGCCCCCGATTTCTTTTTTTCCCAATTCAATTCATTACGTGAAGCATATTCAGGAGGCATAGCAATATGGCCAAAGATATCAAGTTCGACGTCAAAGCCCGCGAGCAGCTCCAGCGCGGCGTGGACAAGCTCGCCAATGCCGTAAAGGTCACTCTCGGACCCAAGGGCCGCAACGTGGTCATCGAGAAGTCCTTCGGCTCCCCGATCATCACCAAGGACGGCGTGACCGTGGCCAAGGAGATCGAGCTCGAGGACAAGTTCGAGAACATGGGCGCCCAGATGGTCAAGGAAGTCGCTTCCAAGACCTCCGACATCGCCGGTGACGGCACCACCACCGCCACCATCCTGGCCCAGGCCGTGTTCCGCGAAGGCGTCAAGCTCGTTGCCGCCGGCCGCAACCCCATGGCCATCAAGCGCGGCATTGACAAGGCTGTTGAAGCCATCGTCGCCGAGCTGGCCAACTTCGCCAAGCCCACCCGCGATCAGAAAGAGATCGCCCAGGTCGGCACCATTTCCGCCAACAACGACGCCACCATCGGCAACATCATCGCCGAGGCCATGAACAAGGTCGGCAAGGAAGGCGTCATCACCGTGGAAGAGGCCAAGGGCCTTGAGACCACCCTGGACGTGGTCGAGGGCATGCAGTTCGACCGCGGCTACCTCTCCCCCTACTTCGTGACCGACTCCGAGAAGATGGTCTGCGAGCTGGATGACCCGCTGATCCTCATCTACGACAAGAAGATCTCCACCATGAAGGATCTTCTCCCGGCTCTGGAGCAGGTCGCCAAGATGAGCCGTCCGCTGCTCATCATCTCCGAGGACATCGAGGGCGAAGCCCTGGCCACCCTCGTGGTGAACAAGCTCCGCGGCACCCTGCAGGTATCCGCCGTCAAGGCCCCCGGCTTTGGCGAGCGCCGCAAGGCCATGCTGCAGGACATCGCCGTGCTGACCGGCGGCAAGGTCATCTCCGAGGACATCGGCCTCAAGCTGGAGAACGTCACGGTCAACGACCTTGGTAACGCCAAGCGCATCGTGATCGACAAAGAGAACTCCACCATCGTTGACGGCGCCGGCTCTGCCGAGGACATCAAGGCCCGCATCGGCCAGATCCGCGCCCAGATCGACGAGACCACCTCGGACTACGACCGCGAGAAGCTCCAGGAGCGCCTGGCCAAGATCGTGGGCGGCGTTGCCGTGATCAACGTTGGCGCAGCCACCGAGACCGAGATGAAGGAGAAGAAGGCCCGCGTGGAAGACGCCCTGAACGCCACCCGCGCAGCTGTCGAGGAAGGCATTGTTCCTGGCGGTGGCGTGGCCCTGGTCCGCTGCCTCAAGGCTGTCGAGAGCGTGAAGCCTGCCGATGACGATGAGCTGGCCGGCGTGGGCATTGTCCGCCGCGCCGCCGAGGAGCCGCTCCGCCAGATCGCCGGCAACGCCGGCCTGGAAGGCGCCATCGTTCTGGAGAAGGTGCTGGAAGGCAAGGGCGACGGCTTCGGCTTCAACGCCGGCTCCGGCGAGTACGAGGACCTGATCAAGTCCGGCGTCATCGATCCCAAGAAGGTGACCCGCATTGCCCTGCAGAACGCTGCTTCCGTGGCCGGCCTGCTGCTGACCACCGAGGCTGCCATTGCCGAGAAGCCCAAGGAAGAAGGCGCTGCCCCGGCCATGCCTGGCGGCATGGGTGGTATGGGCGGCATGGGCGGCATGTATTAGAGCATGCGCTAAGCCGCTCGGGCCTAACGGCCTAGCTTCTCAAGCTATAGATGTAATGAACCCGGTCTCTCCGTGTGGAGGGGCCGGGTTTTTTTGGCTATTCATCCTCATCACGGTCTTTTTTGGGGTGGGAATTTCGCCGCATGATGTCTCTGGCTCTATTATATTCTTCGAGAATGTCTTTGACGCGATTATATTCTTGAAGGGGATCGTTGATACGCCTGAACGAATCGAGTGTTTCTTTTGCCTGATTGTGTGTATGTAGAATTTCTTCAATATCTTGAGAGTTAGTGGGTGTGAGAGTTTTAGGATATAGCACGTCATTGTATTTATTTTCGAATGTACTTTGTATTAAGAGATCCAGTTCAGTAGGTTTCAAAATATCTGCATAGTAATCGTTATAATATTTAATATCTGCCAAAGCATCAGCTATTTCAGTAGAAGAAAATTCAGGTGCACGCACGTCACTTAGGTATCGTATAAAACTTTTAATATCTGATGCGGATATTCCTGGTGGATTTAAGAATTGTTCATAATCTATATATGGTGGTATTGGCGGAGAATATAACGTGCTAGCGTTGTCGGCTGTGTCTGCCGCACCATGAACCTCATCCGGCTCTTCAGGGAATGAATCTTCAGTTTTCTTGGTGATATGATAGGTTTGGATGTTTTGAGCTAATTCACCTACTGCACCAACCTGCTGACTTAAATTTTGGATTAAACCCGAAGTGATTTTGTCAGCTCTATTGATGGGATAGCGAATTTGATGGTCTATCTCACTCCAGCCTTCTTCAAAAATTGTACGGACTTGTATTTCGACATTGAAAGATCGTTTGGTTGGCGATGATATGATTACATAATGGATGGATCGGTAGCCACTTTCATTGATCTTGATTCCGGGTTTAGGATCAGAAAACAAATGTAAATGCTCAGTATCATCGCCTTTGCGAATATTCGCTTCAGGTGGTTCTTCTTCACAGAGAGGCCATGTGTCGACAATGAAAGTATGTATATTAATACAATCATGTTTGTGTATATGGAGAGCCCGGACTCCTATCAAGTCTTTGACGATATCTTTGTAGTTGTGGAGGTTCAGTTCACCCCAGTCTTTTTGAGCTTTTTTGCGTAAGATCTTTTCGACAAGGTGATACGCATCTTTAATACGCATCCTAGTTGAATGTACATCTTTTGCTCCACGCAATATGTCCACGACATTTTTACCGACTGACTCCAAAGATTGAATGTCACTAATGTAAGAGTAGTAAATTTCTGTTAACTCTTCCCAAGTAATAGCAGCCTTCTCGAAATCGTCTTCTGTTTTGTTGTAGCGATTGCAGAATGCGCTTTTGGAGATCATTTTTTCTTTAAAGGGCATAGCAAAACATCCCGATATTGTTATAGAAATTACTATGATGAGTATATAGTACTAGATTTGTTGTGCAATTGCAATATACATATGCACTGAAGAAATAAGGGATGTGTCGATCTATGCGGCGTTGGTTCGCTATAATCAGAAACCAGCGCGCTCAATGCAACAGCACATCTTGTTACCACGCCCCACAACCTCGGCCTGCAGCGGGTTCTGCGGGTTGACCCACTCCTGATCTCCACTTTTGTCCTTCTCCCCCTCACTCCCCCCCGCCCAACTGCTCGGCCAGCGCATCACTGAACCGTTCCAGCAGCGGGGTCAGAGAGCGCTCGATGTGCAGCACCCGCATGAACGTGCGTGAGAAGGTGACGTCGGCGACGGGCACCTCGAAGAGCTCGCCGTGCTTGATCTCCGTGGCCACCACAAGCGGTGAGATGCAGGCCAGGGTGTCCTTGTTCTTCAGCACCGCTTTGATGGCGTCGTTGTTGCTGAACTCCAGGAACACGTGGGGCGAGAGGCCCATGCGCAGGACATAGGTCAGGAAGGTCTCCCGCGTGCCCGAGCCGTCCTGGCGCAGCAGCCAGTTGCCGCCCATCAGCTCGGCCAGGGGATACGGTCCGGCATGGGCGAACTTCCGATCCGACGTCACCACCACGAGGCGCTCCTCCTTGAGCGGCGTTGTCCGCACCTTGAGGCTGTGCACGTCGCCTTCCACAAAGCCCATGTCCAGCACGCCGTCCTCGACGCGCTGCACGATGTCCTTGGTGCTGGCCGACTCGAAGGAGATGTTCACCCGGCCGTGCTGCTTCTTGAAGTCGTACAGGATGGGCGGGAGGACATGGTCGGCCAGGGTTGTGGACGCGCCCAGGTGCAGGTTGCCCACCATCTCGTCGGACACCACAAGGCTGAGGCTGTCGTAGAGCTGCCCGTAGAGCGGGGCCAGCCGGCTCGCCAGGAGGCGTCCCTTCTCGTTGAGGCGTATGCCACGGCCCACGCGGTCGAACAGTAGAATGCCCAGCTCGGATTCGAGCTCGCGCAATGCGCTGGAAACGCCGGCCTGGGAGATGTAGAGGCGCGATGCCACTTCCCGCATGTTGGGGGTGCGTGCAAGGGCCAGGAAGATTTCTATGTAGCGGAGGGTCATGTTTGGATTGATAAGAAATGGTTGTTGAACCTGACAGGTATTCCCGTTTGTTGCGACGGACCGTCGTGCGTACATTTGCAGACATCAACAACCCCGCAACACGGAAGTACTCACGATGAAACGCACCCTCTCTGTAGACGCTGATGCATTGAAAGTCATCAATGGCGTGTTGTTTGTCGCACTTTTCGCATCCGCCGCCTCGCATGTATCCAATTGGAACATTTTCGCGACCATCGGTGTCAGTCCGCTCATCATCGGCATCGTCATGGGCATTGGCTATGGGAACACCCTGCGCCAGCACCTGCCCAAGCAGTGGGTTCCCGGCATTCTGTTTTCCTCCAGCAACCTGCTGCGGCTGGCCGTCATCCTGTATGGCTTCAGGCTGACCGTGCAGGACGTGGCCTCGGTCGGCATGACCGGCATCCTGACAGACGTGGTCATGGTCTCCACCACGTTTGTGGGCGGAACCGTCCTGGGTATGAAGGTCTTTGGCCTGCCCAGGCGGTTGGCCATGTTGACCTCGGCCGGCAGCTCCGTGTGCGGCGCGGCCGCCGTCTTGGGCACGGAGCCTGTGGTCCGGGCCAAACCGTATGAGAGCAGCATTGCCGTGGGCACCGTGGTGGTTTTCGGCACCGTGGCCATGTTCCTGTATCCGCTGCTGTACAAGAGCGGCCTGCTGGGGCTGACGGACCAGACGTACGGCTTGTGGGTGGGCTCCACCATGCACGAGGTGGCCCATGCCGTGGCCGCGGGCAATGCCATATCCGCGGAGGCCGGGAACACTGCGGTCATTGTGAAGATGCTGCGGGTGGTGCTCATTGCGCCGCTGCTGGTGTGCGTAGGGTTCTGGCTGGCCAAATACCCCGAGAAAAAGGAAGAGGGCGAGAGCGAAGGCCGAGACGAGGCAGGCAGCAGAGGAAAACGCACCTTCCCCTGGTTCGCGCTGCTGTTCGTCCTGTGCATCGGGATCAACTCCCTCGGCATCATCCCCACACGGGTCGTCCACTTTATCAACGCTCTGGATATCTTCATGCTGACCATGGCCATGTGCGCCCTGGGCATGGAAACGAGCATGGAAAAGGCGCGCGTGGTGGGACCCAAGCCGTTCCTGCTGGCCGGCATCCTCGCCGTGTGGCTCATGGTGGGCGGCTTCTGGGTAACCAAGACGATGGCCGGGCTCGGCCTCTCGATATAAATAACAATGTTCGCCCGGTAACCAACCATACAGGGCAAACAGGGCACCTGGGCTAGGGGCCTTCACCCCGGTCTCTCGGCAAGGAGAGGCCGGGGTTTAATTTTTCTGGATTTCGTGGGGCGCTGTTTTTCAGGGAGAGGAGCAGCGCGCAGAGTCTGAGGAGTATGCTGTACACTCAGTGCAACAACACATCCTTTACATCACGCCCCACCAGCTCAGCCTGCAGCGGATTCTGCGGGTTGACCCACAGCGCGCAGCGCCCGTTGTTATCGATGGCCCTGGCCAGGAAGCGCTTCACGCCTGACTCCGTGCCGAAGGTGCGCCAGAAGCCGGGCGTAACTTGATAGGTCTCGCCGTTCAACTCGAACTCACAGAGAAGCTGGAAGCACCACGTCCTGGCCGTGTCCTCGCCGCCATCTGCATAGCTGATGTCCTTGTAGATTTCCTTATCCAGAACCCGCGCCTGGATGCGTTTCCAGCTCCGGCGGGTGCGGCGGCCGCCGTACCAGAGAGAGATCAGCGCCACCACGAGCCCGGCAGCCATTACCGCGACCCAGGCCATGGTGTGGTCCAGCAGAGGGGACTTGCGCGCGATGAGGATCTTCGTCTCGATGGCCGCGGCGATGAGCCCGACGGTAAAGACAAGCATGGGCCACGGCGTGTTTCCCGTGCGCCGTTTCTCCAGGATGATGGCGATGACGCCTACGCCGATAAGGATAATGAGCAGCAGGGGGAAGCCGAGCAGGAAGGGCATGCCGCCGGCCAGGAAGAGGAACGCGCCGGCCAGGGCGCCGGGGTTGGTGTTGGGCCGCCAGCGGTCCATGTACGGAATGTACGGGATGCGTTTGGGGCCGGTGTCGTCCTCACGGTCTTTCTTCATGAAAAACAGCACGTACACGAGAACCACGAGGCAGATGGCGACGAAGACGAGCCACGAGAGGTTGTCCAACACGAAAGCGGTCCAACCCATGCGTTGCCCTCCGGATCTGGATTGTACTATGGTTTCGGATGGATACCAGATGGAACGGCGCGGCACAAGCCGGGCCGCGGTGTGTAGCGGTCGCGTTACCCGGGCGTCTTCTTGTCCAGAACATTGGACTCCCCCTCGCGGGCGGCCTCGGCGCGATCTTCCTGAATCTGCTCGTCCAGGAAAGTGTCGCGGGCAACGTCGGCGCGTCTGGCCGAGGCCTCGATGTCCTTCCGCCGTCTGGGCGCTTCGTCTGCGGGCGGCTTGCGCAGCACCATGATGTCCTGGCGCGGGTAGGGCATGTCCACGCCGGCCGAGTCCAGCGCTTCCTTGACTATGCGGATGCCCTCGCTCTGCACCTTGAGGAACTCGTACTGCTTCTGGTCCACCCAGCCCTGGAAGCGCACGATCACCGCGAAGTCGCCGATGGACTGCACGCGCATGAAGGGGGCCGGATCGTCCATCACGCCGGGCAGCATTGCCAGGGCCTCGCAGCCGATGCGCTGGACCTCGGACAAGTCCTCGCCGCCGCCCACGCCCACGTCCACCTGGAACGCCCGCAGGGGGTTGCGCGTGTAGTTGGTGATGACGCTTTCGAAGACCATGGCGTTGGGCAGCCGCAGGTGGTTGCCCTCCAGGGTCATCAGGATCAGCTCGCGGGAGTTCATGCGCACCACGCTGCCGGCATGCTCGCCCACCTCCACGTAGTCGTCCACGGTGAACGGCGAGCGCAGGGAGAGCAGCATACCGGCCAGGTAGTTCTCCATGATGTCGCGCAGGGCAAAGCCCACGGTGAGGCCGAAGAGACCGGCCGCGCCGAGCACGGCCCCGGCCACGGAGGTGAGGCCCAGCACCTCCAGCGCGGCCAGCAGGCCCAGGGCGAACAGGGCCAGACCCAACAGCCGGTGCAGGGAGCTGGCCAGCAGGGGGTTGGCCGTGAAGCGCCGGCCCAGCCAGCGCGAACGCGAGAGCCACACCGCAGCCAGCACGAAGACGAGAAACACGACCACGGCAATGGCCAGCACCGGCAGCATGGCCAGGGTGTCGCTCCACAGCCTGCGGAACGTCTGCATGATAAAGGAGATACGCGTGGTGGGCGCGGTGCTCAGGGATATCTGGTCCACCACGTAGGCCACGCCGTCCAGCTTCTGCGCCACGTCCAGGGCGGTCTCGTGCGCGGCCTTGTTCTGGGCGTCGGCCGCGAGCCAGACCACGCCGTCCTGCACGCGCACCTGCACGTTCTCAATGCCTTCCAGGCTGGTGAGGATGCGCTGGAGCCGCTGGCGCAGGGCCTCGTCCCTGGCTGTGGCGGTCGCGTTCTGCGGGACGGCTACTGGGGCATTGCCTTCCGGCGCGGGCTGCATGGCGGCGGATTCGGATGCGGGCGCATCAGCCGCGGCGTTATTGGCTGGGGCGGCTCCGGCGGTCGGCGCCAGCACACAGGCTGCGACCAGGCAGGCGAGCAGCAATCGGACGTATCGAGCATGGTGTGGTCGGTGTCGCATGGTCGGCGCTCTCAAGTCGTGTCAACGGTTGGAGAATCCTGACAAGCATACCGCAATTCCGGCATCTGCGCGAGGGCCTTGCCCCATCCATGCGGTTCCGGCTATAGACCGGGTGCCGCCAACGCGGCGAAATTTTTCAATGGAGTTGACGGATCATGGATCTGAAAGACATCGCCAGGCTGCGAGTGACCTGCCCGGACAAGCCTGGCATCATTGCCGCCGTAACCTCGTTTCTGCACCACCACGGGGCGAACATCACCGCCCTGGACCAGCACGCCACCGAAGCCTACGGCGGCACGCTCTACCTGCGCCTGGAGTTCCAGACGCCGCACCTGGACGTCTCAGGCCCGGCGCTGGAGCGCGCCTTCCAGGACGTGGTGGCCGTTCCCTTCGACATGGCCTGGGAGATCACCTACGGCCGCAATATCAAGCGCACAGCCATACTTGTCTCACGGCAGGAGCACTGCCTGATGGAGCTGCTGTGGCGGTTCGCGCGGGGGGAGCTGCCGTGCGATATCACCATGGTGGTATCCAACCATCCGGACCAGCGCGAGGCTGTGGAAAACTTCGGCATTCCATACCACTACGTGCCGGTGGACGGCGACAAGGAAGCCTCCGAGGCGCGGATGCTGGAGCTGATGGAAGGCGAGATCGACCTCGTGGTGCTGGCGCGCTACATGCAAATTCTCTCGCCATCCTTTGTGGAGCGTTTTCCCAACCGGATAATCAACATCCACCACTCCTTTTTGCCCGCATTCGCCGGGGCCGATCCCTATCGCCAAGCGTACGAGCGCGGGGTCAAGCTCATCGGCGCCACGGCGCATTACGTGACGGCCGAGTTGGACGGCGGACCGATCATCGAGCAGGACGTGACCCGCGTTTCCCACCGCCACTCGGTGGAGAACCTGCGCGCCATCGGCCGCGACCTGGAGCGGCAGGTGCTGGCGCGGGCCGTGGCCAGCCACCTGAACGACCGGATCATCGTCAGCGGTAACAAGACCTGGGTGTTCTAGGGCTCAAGGATAGTCGCCGGCCGACTTCACAGGACCGGCGATGCTAGACGATGCTTCCCGAAACAGGGGAGCGGCTGGGCCGAATAACCGGAATGGAAGGTCGCCCCTTTGGGGGCAACCGTGCAGGGGACCAGTGCCTATGCTGGCTCGGCGATGCGTTTGGCTACGTTGTCCAACGCTTCGGCCAGGGCCTCGGCCTCCACGGGCTTGGCCAGGTAGTCGTCCATGCCCGCACTCTTGAACTCCTCCTCGTCGCCGGGCATGGCGTAGGCGGTCATGGCGATGATCGGGATATCTGGATCGAAATCCCCCGAGGTGTCCTCCCGGATGCGGCGGGTGGCGCTCACGCCGTCGAGCCTGGGCATCTGGATGTCCATGAGCACCACGTCGAACTTCTCCCGGGCAAGCTTCTCCAGCGCGCTTTCGCCGTCCGCGGCCTCGATGGTCTCGTGCCCGAGCTTCTCCAACATGCGCACGGCGTAGAAGCGGTTCACGGTCTCGTCCTCCACCACCAGCACTCGCAGTGGCCTGCAGGGTAGGGGCTCGGCACTCGCAGCCGGTGTTGGTTGCGCAGCCTCTGCCCTGGCCGAGGAGCGCAGGTACAGGGTCACGTGGGCGTCGGTGCCGCGGCCTGGTTCGCTGTCCATGGCCAGGGAGCCGTCCATCATGCCCACCAGCCGTTTGACGATGGCTAGGCCCAGCCCCACACCGCCGAAACGGCGGGAGTAGGAGCTGTCCACCTGGGTGAACGTCTCGAAGATCTCGTTCATCTTCTGGTCCGGTATGCCGATGCCCGTGTCGTGCACCACGAAATGCAGGGGGATGCGGGAAGGGTTCGCGGCGTGGGGCAGGGCGCTTACCTGCAGCAGGACCTCACCGGTTTCCGTGTACTTGACCGCGTTGCCCACGAGATTGAAGAGGATCTGGCGGAGCCGGACCGGGTCGCCCTCCAGCTCGGGGGGGACGTTGGGGGCCACCTCGCAGCGAAAGGCCAGTCCCTTGGCCGCGGCCTCCTTGCTGTACGTATCCACCACCGGCGCGATGACTTCGTCCATGCTGAAGGGCTCGTCGACCAGCTCGAACTTGCCGGCCTCGATGCGCGAGATGTCCAGGATATCGCTGAGGATTCGCAGCAGGTTCATACTGGAGTCCATGGCAGTGGCAATGTACTCGCGCTGCTCCTCGTCCAGCGAGGTGGATTCCATGAGCTGAAGCATGCCCATGACGCCGTTGAGGGGCGTTCGCACCTCGTGGCTCATGGTGGCCAGGAACTCACTCTTGGCCTGGTTGGCAATCTCGGCGGCCGTCTTGGCTGTTCGCAGGGCGTTCTCTGCGCGGACACGCTCCGTAAGATCCACGCCCACGCACGTAACCTCCACGATGCGGTCGTGAACGTCGCGGGTGAGCACGTTGGACCAGGCCACCTTGAGCCGGGCGCCGGAGCGGGTGAGTATCTCGTTCTCAAAGGTGGAGAGCTCGCCGAGCTTCTGGCGCTCCATGGTTTTCTCGTACACGGAGCGTACGATATTGCGTATGTCTTTGGGGATGAAGGTCTCGAACCAGTCCTTGCCCAGCGCTTCCTTGCGGCTGTAGCCGGTCAGCGCCAGGAAATGGTCGTTTGCGAACGTGAGCCTGCCCTGCATGTCCAGGGATATGCCGATGAGCGGAATGTTTTCCAGAACGTTACGGAACTTACTTTCAGAGCGGATGAGGGCCTGGGCCGATTGTTTGCTTTCCGTGATGTCGCGGAAGCTGGCCAGAAGATGCAGCGTACCGTCGTACATCATGGGCGTGGTGCGATACTCGAAGTGCACGGTGCGCTTGGGATGGATCTCCGGGCTCGAGTCCTCCCCGAAGAATGCCTCGCCGCGTTCGGCCAGCTCCCATGCCTTGCTGTAGAGATCGTACATGCCCGTGGGGATGAAGGCGCGAGGGTCCAGCGACTGGATCTCGTCCAGGGACTTGCCGAGCATCTCGCAGGCCATCGGGTTGGCGTAGGTCACGGTTCCCTTGCCGGAGAAGATGATCAGGGCGTCCGTGACGTTTTCGACAATGGTGCGGTAACGGCTCTCGGACTCCTCGTGGAGCTTGCGCGCTTCGAGAAGGCTGAGCATCTGCCGCGCGGAGAGTATGTAGATGAGCAGGGCGGAGAGGAAGACGAAGAGCAGCCCCTTGGACATCTGGTACCAGGCCACGGGCGAAGGCACCTCGGAGAGGTGCTTGGCGTAGAGATCGGAGAAAATGATCCATATCGCACCGGCGATAGCGTAGAATACCGCCACTTTAATGGCATTGATGCGATATGTCCGTGGGGCCATGGAGCAGGAGTCCTTTTCGCTTCCGATATGACAATCTGAAGTTTTAGTTCATTATATACACGGAAATCAGCCGCGTGCAATGAGCCGCGACCAGATTGCGAAGAAAAAGGAACGGCTGGGCGCCATGGCCAGGGCGCTCCAGCCGCTATGGGAAGAGTGCTACTTTTTAGCGATGATCCAGATGGCGTGGACCAGTCCGGGGATATAGCCGAGCAGCGTGAGCAGGATGTTGATCCAGAAGTCCTTGCCCAGGCCTACCTGCATGAAAACGCCGAGGGGCGGGATGATTACGGAAAGGACGATACGGATGAAATCAGCCATGGTGGCTCCTTGTCGGAAGACAAAAGTTCGCGGTCGCAAGGCAAAAGTTCACGAGAAGCCACATTCATAGCACATCCGTCGGGAAAAGGAAGCGCACCATCCCAGTTATAGGCGCCGTATCATCCGGTTCACATCAGCACGTGGCCACGAGCTCCTCGATGACGACCTCCAGCTTGCGTGCCTGCTCGGCCAGGGCCGTCACGTCGGCGGCTGCGCCGTTCATGCCCTGGCTGGTCTCGTCGCTGATCCCGTTGATCTCGTCGATGGCGTGGTTGATCTCGTCGCTGGCCGTGGACTGCTCCTCGGCCGCCGTGGCGATGGAGCGCACCTGGTCGGTGTTGGACTGCACCAGCGAGACGATAGCGGCCAACGCCTCTCCGGACCGGCCGGACAGGGTCTTGGCCTCCTCCACGGCCTCGGTCGCCTGCACCACGCTGTGCTCGTTCCGTTGCGCGCCGTTCTGGATGGACTCGATCGCGCTGCCCACCTCCTGGGTTGCCACCATGGTTTTTTCCGCCAGCTTCCGCACCTCGTCGGCGACCACGGCGAATCCCCGGCCGGCCTCGCCGGCCCGCGCCGCCTCGATGGCTGCGTTCAGCGCCAGCAGGTTGGTCTGGTCGGCGATGTCCGAGATAACGCCCATGATCCGGCCGATGGAGCTCACCTCGGTGCTCAGCTCCGCCATGTTATTTCGCAGCTCCTCGGAAAGCTCCGCCACTCGGCCGATGGCTGTGACGGACTGGTCGACAATGCTCCGTCCCTCCTGTGCGCGCTCCCGGGCGGACTCAGCTTGCTCGGCCGCAGAACCAGCGTTCTTCGCCACCTCCAGCACAGTGTAGTTCATCTGCTCCATGGCCGCAGCCGTCTCGGACGAGCGCGCCTTCTGTCTGCCGGCTCCTTCCGTGGCCTGGGTCACCTGGGCCGAAAGGCCCTCCACTGCCTGGATCACGGCGGCGGCGATGGAGCGGGCGCGTTCCGCCGCGCCGGAGATGATCGTGTTCTGCTCGCGCAGCCTGGCCTCCTGCTCCTTGATCCGGGTGAGCACGGTAAACTGGGCGAAAACGCCGAGCAAGGCGTTGTCCAGGTCGTAGACCGGGGTGACGGAGAGCAGGATGTCAAAGGGCTGCCCGTCCATGTCCTGCCCCTGGATCTCGTGGTCGAGCACAACAGTTTCCGAGCTCAGGCAACTCAGTATGGTCTCGGCGATACGTGGGTTGCGCGGGAAAAACGAGGCGAGCTCGCTGCCCAGGAAGCCCTCCGGGCTGCCTCCCTTGCGCATCAGGTCCAGGAGCTGGTTGTTGACGAAGGTGAGCTTCCTGTTCTGGTCGACCACGACGCAGGGCATGGTGATGCCGTCCAGAATGCCCTGGGAGAAGCCCAGCCGCTGCTTGAGCTCGTCGACCATGGCCTTGATGTTCCCGGCCAGGTCCCTGAGCTCCCCGGAGAAGCGGCCCGCGAGGACGGCGGTCAGATCGCCATGGGCCACCTTGTCCGTAAAGTTGTCCAGCTGGGCGACCGGCCTGGTTATGCTGCGGCCCACAAGCACGGTGAGGGTCAGGGCCACGAGAATGGAGATGCCGGCGAGCACCAGGGAGATGAGCCGGCGGCTCTTGTATGAGTCGATGCGCTTGCCCAGCAGGATATCCAGCTCCTGCGCCGTTGTGTCCCAGAGGTCGAAGGCGGACTGGCGCGCCGCAAGGCCTGCCTCGAAGAACTTGTCTCTGGACGGCTGGGGCAGCATCGGGTCCGCGATTTCCCCCAGCATACCCAGGAAGATCGCGTTCTTCTGTTTGTAGTCGTCCAGCGCCGGCTGGAGGTTTTTGGCCAGGGTCTCGGAGACGCCGTAGAAGTTCTGGTCTTCGTTGAGCGCGGTCTCGGCGCTGCCCAGGACGCGGGCGATGTCGGAGTCCTGGAGCTGCGCCGCATAGACGGCCATCTGCACGCGTTTCGCAGGCCCCATCGGGTTGCCCAGAATATTGGCGCCGGCGAGCATGATATCCCCAAGCCGGGCCTGCGTCTGGGGCAGGGCGAGTAGCGTCATGTCCATCAGGTAGTAGCTGTCGAGATCCGGGTCCAGGATGAGGTTGGAGGTGTCGCCCGCGTGGGTGATCATTTCCTGCACGTCGGCAATCACCGTATCGTACGCCGAAATATCCTCTGCCGATTTGGCGGCGTCCCAGCGCTCGGCAAGCCGCTCCGGTACAAGGCCGCCACGGCCGCGCTTGTCCAGGCCTTCCGGTGTGAACTGCAAATCGACTCCGATAGCATCGTGGATCGCCTGCAACTCCTGAAGTGAAGTGGCTATAGATTGTTCAAGATCGCCAAGGCTTTTGTCAAATTCGGTGACCTTGTAAAGGCGATGGTTCTGTACATCGGCAAGTAGTTTTTCCAAAGGCCGTTGATAAGTATTGCCGTAGACTTCGAGTGTTGAGAATCTGATGTCGTATTGAATTCCAGCGACCATCAGATAGAGGAGGACTGCAATGGGCAGAAAGAAAAAGATGCTCATTATGGCAAGCTTGTGCCCGATCCTGAGATGTTCAACGAATTTCTGGAACATCGCGTGCTCCCCTTTCGAACAAAGTTGTGGTTTGGTAGTTTGTCTGTGCGGTATCGATTGCTGATTTTGTATATATTATTTTTCATTTTCGTAACAGCAATAATCATAGTTCAGAAAAATATAAGTCCATTTGTTTTAAGTGTATTTCCATTATTGGAAAAAGATAACACGGTGCTGGGGTTTCAAAAAAGCAGGTTGCCGCTTGACAACCTGTGCAGGATTGGAGCATGGGGTAGGAAAGTGAGCGAACAGATGTTTATCCCGACCATGACCACGCACTCCAGCCGCCCTGCCGGCTTCGCGGCCGTCCTATCCGGCCAACAGCTCGTAGTAGTCGTAGTAGGTATTGGTGCGCCGCGCCGTCGGGATGCGTGTCCGTAAGTCGTATTTCATTGATCGGATTCAACGAGCCCCCGCCGGCAGCGCGCCGGTGGGGGCTTTTATTTTCTTCACCGGCGCATGCGGGAGCCACACCAGCCAGGAGGCGCCACATGCTGCAATCTTCAAAGACACGGCCGGAGGAGATGGCCGACGCCCACGCCATCTTCCATAAACCCACGGGTGCGGAGTGCATCGTCCGCACCCTGGAAGATCACGGCGTGCGTCAGGTGTTCGGTATTCCGGGAGGAGCCAACCTGCCGTTGTACGAGACGCTGGGCAAAAGCGAGATCCTGCGGCACGTGCTGGTCCGGCACGAGCAGGCCGCCGGTTTCATGGCCCAGGGCGCGGCGCGGCTCACCGGTCGTCCCGGGGTCTGCTTCGCCACATCCGGCCCTGGAGCCACCAACCTGCTCACCGCCCTGGCCGACGCCCATGCCGACGGCGTTCCTGTTGTCGCCATTACGGGCCAGGTGCCGCGTGCGCTGCTCGGCACCCGTGCCTTTCAGGAGGCGGACATCACGGCCATGAGCAAGCCGGCCGTCAAGGCGGCGTGGCGGGCGGAATCCGCCGACGAGCTGGAGGAGCTCCTGAACCTCGCCTTCGAGGTCGCGGCCTCGCCCCGGCCCGGGCCAGTGCTCATCGACGTTCCCAAGGACGTGCAGCTGGAGCGCACTGGCAACGGGCATGCGCGCTCCTTTCACTTTGAGCAGCACGTCGCTTCGGACCAGTGCGTCATGGACATGGCCGGTTTGTCCCGCGCCGCGGAGCAGCTTAAGCGGTGCGAGCGGCCGGTCATCCTGCTGGGCGCCGGGGCCGTGCGCTCGCCCCAGGCCGGTGCGTTGGCGGCGCGTCTGGCCAGGGAGATCGGCGCGCCCATGACGTCCACGCTGCTGGGCCTGGGCGCCGTGGCGCATGACCATCCGGATTATCTCGGCATGTGCGGCATGCATGGCACGCCGGCGGCCAACGCGGCCATTGCGGCCAGCGACGTGTTACTGTGCGTGGGTGCGCGCCTGGGCGACCGCACCACCGGACGCATGGAAGGCTTCTGTCCCGAGGCGCGCATCGTGCGCATCGACGCCGACCCCTCGGCCCGGCGCCACGACGGCGACATCTTCCTGACCGGCGACGCCGGCGAGGTGCTGGCCATTCTGCTGGTCATGCTGGAGGGTGCATGCCACGGGCGCACACGGCACGGGAGCTGCGCGGAGTCGGAATCGCAGGACGCGCCGTGCCACGATCCCGGCGACGGGCCACGCACGGTCATCCGCATGGCCGGCGAGATCATGGGACCGGACGCCGTCCTCGTCACCGACGTGGGACAGCATCAGATGTGGACGGCGCAGGCCTATCCCTTCCAGCGGCCGGGCAGGTGGCTCACCTCCGGCGGCCTGGGCACCATGGGCTTTGGCCTGCCGGCGGCCCTCGGCGCAGCAATGAGCGCACCGGGAGAGCGCGTTCTGCTCGTCACCGGCGACGGCAGCCTGCTGATGAACGTGCAGGAGCTGGCCACGCTGCGCGAGACCGGCGCGGACATCGCCATTTTGCTCATGGACAACGGCGGGTTGGGACTGGTCCGGCAGCAGCAGGACCTCTTCCATGGTGGCCGCGACGGCTCCTCGGGCTTTTGCGCGGGGACGGACTACGCCGCCGTGGCGCGGGGCTTCGGCATCCAGGCGTGGGACCTGGCCACGGCCTGCGACGGCCCGGCCATGCTTGCCGAGGCGCTGGCGGCGCATGGCCCGCGGCTGATCCGCGTTCCCGTGGCCGAGCATGCCGCGGTCTGGCCCATGGTTCCTCCGGGAGAGGTGAACACCTGCATGCTCAGCGCGCGTGATGCAACGGCCTGAGCATGGGCGTGCGTTCTACAGCCCGCGCCGCTCGAAAAAGCGGAAGAGCAGGGCGGCGCACACGACGAGCACTGCGATGACCAGCCATGGGCTCACCCCCAGGGCCGTGGGGATGGTGATCTTCCCATAGTCGCCCCAGGTGAGCACCGTGGCTTGCATCGCAGGGTAGGCCTCGGCGTAGAGCGCGCCGCCCAGGACCATGCCGGCCATGGCCCAGAGTGCGTCGAGCCGGCCCTCGCCAAAGGCGGCGGCTGCGGTGCCGGGGCAGTAGCCCACCAGGCCCCAGCCCAGGCCGAATATCAGCCCGCCGGCAATGTTCGCGCCCAGGATGGCGGGCTTGATGGACAGGGTGACCGCGCCTGCCGCGACCAGGGCGTATATGCCGACGGCCGCGACCACGATGGTGGTGAGCATGAACTTGACGATGGTCATGTCCATGAGCCGCAGGGCGAGGAGCTGCTTGTCGTAGCGGGCCACGCGGGAGCGCTCCAGCAGCACGCCGAAGAGGATGCCGGTGATGAGGCCCCAGAAAAGTTGTATGTCGAGCTGCATGGCTACCTCCCCTTGTAGACGATGCGCGCCATGATCAGCCCGCCGATGAAAAAGCAGACGAGCGCGATGTAGCCGGAGACCGCGAGCTGCAGGCCGCCGGACAGGCCGTGGCCCGAGGGGCAGCCCCCGGCCAGGCGTGCGCCGAACAATGCTATTGCGCCGCCGAAGAAGGCGACGAGCCCCCGCTTGATCGGGCTGGGGCCGAAGCGCTCCCGCCACGTGGATGGCGTGCCGGTGAGCTCGAAGGCGCCCGAGGCGCGCGAGGCGATGAACGAGCCGATCATGATGCCGAGCACGAACATCCACTGCCACTCCACGATGGGCTGCTCTTTCTGGTAGTAACCCAGGGAGGCCACATGCTCCGGGGCCACGGTCTGCTCCAGCATGCCGGCCGTGCGCACGTAGCTGGTGGATGCGCCGAAGTACTTGCCGGCCACCAGCACGGACGCGATGATGAGCAACCCTGTGAGAAGCCCGCCGAGGTACGGGCTCATCGGCTTCCATCTGTCCATTGCTCAAGACTCCTGGTTGGAATGTATACGGCCGCGCCTCATGCAGAGAGACGCGGCCGTTTCGTTTCGTGCTCCTTGCATAGCAAGGCTCCGTACTTACTCCTCGAGCTTCTTGTGGCAGAACCACCAGTCGTAGCACTCGTACTGTTGGGGCCGCTCCTTGGCGGACTTCACGTCCTGGGCCGGCGGAATGATGACGCCGTTGCCGATGAGCTCGTTGTCAGGCCAATTGGCCGGCACGGCCACGCCGTTCTTGTCGGAGACCTGCAGGGCGCGGAGGGCGCGAAGCAGCTCGTCCATGTTCCGGCCGATCTCCTGCGGGTAGTAGAGAGTCAGACGGAGAATGCCTTCCGGGTCCACAATGAAAACGGCGCGCACCGTGGAAGCGCCCTTGCCGGGATGGATCATGCCGAGCTCCATGCCGATGCGGCCCTGGTCGTCAGCGATGATGGGGAAGGTGATCTCCTTGCCCAGCTTCTCCTCGATCCACTCGGTCCACTTGATGTGCGAGAAGACCTGGTCGATGGAGAGGCCGATGAGCTTGCAATTGAGCGCCTCGAAGTCGGCCACGCGGCTCTGGAAGGCGTAGAACTCCGTGGTGCAGACCGGCGTGAAGTCCGCCGGATGGCTGAACAGGATGAACCAGCTGCCTTTCAGGTCGTGGGGCAGCTTCATGTGGCCGCGGGTGGTGTTGACCTTGAGCTTGGGGAACTTGTCGCCGAGAAGCGGCATAGACGGATACTCCATGGAAATGCCTCCTTTCGAATAGTGCTGAGTAATACGTTTAATGAAAGATCATCAATAGAATGCATAGATAGTGTTACTATACCGCAGTTACGAGAAAGGTGGAAGACATAGGCGGGAAATTCTGTGCCGGATCAAAAATTTTTCCGACTTTACGCACCGGGCAGGGACGGTTAGGGAATTGCCCATGATAGCCGGACGCTCCCACTCTCTGGGGCTGGCCTCCATCATCATGGCCAGCTCCATCCTGCTCTCCAGGCTCATGGGCCTTGTGCGGGACAAGGTCATTGC
Organism: Oceanidesulfovibrio marinus; assembly: GCF_013085545.1. Lineage (NCBI taxonomy): Bacteria > Pseudomonadati > Thermodesulfobacteriota > Desulfovibrionia > Desulfovibrionales > Desulfovibrionaceae > Oceanidesulfovibrio > Oceanidesulfovibrio marinus. The sequence continues at coordinate 2,108,215 of NZ_CP039543.1, read as the reverse complement.
CTACCACTTCGGCGCCACGCTGGAGTCGGACATCTATTTCGCGGCGTTCGTCGTGCCGGACTTCATCAACTATCTGCTTGCCGGCGGCTACTTCGCGATCACCCTCATCCCGCTGCTCTCCGAGCGCTTCACCCTGGACGAGCTGGACGGCTGGCGATTCTTCTCGGCCGCGCTCACCTGGATCACCATGGCCATCGTGCTGCTCACGCTGATTGGCGAGATCATCGCGCCACAGCTTGCCATGGTCGTGGCCCCGGGCTTTTCTGCCGAGGCGCAGATCCGTCTGGCCCACTTCCTGCGCATCATCCTGCCGGCCCAGGTCTTTTTCCTCATGGGATCGTGCTTCACCGCGCTTCTGTACCTGCGCAAGCAGTTCCTTGTGCCGGCGCTGACCCCGCTGGTCTACAACGGCGGCATCATTCTGGGCGGGTTGGTCATGCTGAACCACGGCATGGAGGGCTTCTGCTGGGGCGTGGTGGCCGGCTCCCTGGTGGGCAACCTGCTGCTGCCCATGCTGGCTGCGGCCAGCCGGAGCAAGAGTGAGCCGGGCGCGCCCGGCGGATTCCGCTTCCGGCCGCATTTCTACCACCCGGCGCTGAAGACCTTTGTGCTGCTGGCGCTGCCGTTGATGATCGGCCAGTCCGTGGTGGTGCTGGACGAGCAGCTGTTGCGCATTTTCGGCTCGCTGGCCGAGCATGGAGCCGTGAGTTGGCTGAATTACGCGCGGCGGATCATGCTGGTGCCCGTGGGCGTGGTGGCCCAGGCCGCGGGCGTGGCCTCGTACCCCTTCCTGGCCGGGCTGGCCGCCAAGGGCGCGGACCGCGAGTTCTCCGAAACACTGGCTACGGCGCTGCGCAACACCGCGGCGGTCATCGTGCCCATCTCTTTGTGGATGCTGCTCGTAGCGCCGGAGACCGTGGGGCTTATCTTCATGCAGGGCCGGTTCGGGGCCTCGGACCTGGCTGTCACCTCCATCTGCCTGCGGATCATGCTGCTGGGCGTGTTCCTGTGGGGCGTGCAGCAGGTGCTGGGACGGGCGTTCTACGCGCGCAAGGACACGCTGCGGCCGTCGCTGGCCGGCACCGGAGCCACACTGGTGGCGCTGCCGTTCTACTGGGTGCTGGGGTCGGCGTTCGGCGCGATTGGTCTTGCCGCGGCAAGCCTCACCTCGGTGGGCCTGTACACCGCGGCCATGACCATCATCTGGCGCAGGCGGCAGGGACCGGAGGCCTTCACCGGCCTGGTCCGCACACTGGGCGTCTCGGCCGGGGCGGCCGTGCTCAGCCTCGTTCCCTCGGGGCTGGTGCGCTATGGTGTGGAGCTGCTGTCGCTGCCGTACCACCTGATGGCGCTGTGCGGGCTGTGCGCCAGCGGACTGGTCTTCGTGGCCGCGTACATGGTGCTGACGCAGCGCATGGCGCCGGACGTGGCCGCGCCGTTCGTCAAGATGGTCTCGCGGACGCGCATTCTCGGGCGCTCTCAAAAGTAGCTTATTTTACAAGCGAAAGATGGAGATAAAGAGTCTCCATTGCGGCGGGGCTGTTCCTGACGGCAGCCACGGTGCGTTGTTGTGCGTGGGTGGTTGATTCAGAGAGTGTTCCGGTGTGATTCGTCGCAGGCCCCCAAAATAGGCAAAGGCCCCAGGGAGGGGCCGGTGCCTGTCGCCCGATGTGCGGGCGGCGGGGGAAGGGGGGGAATGGTGGGAACGCCGTGGTGGCCGGCGTATAGGGTATAGATGGTGGAGCCCTACCGAAGCAGGGCTCCGTTGGAGGGCACTAACTGTTTATGTCGAAGAAGGAGTTCGTGAGCACGTGCGAGTCGTAGTAGCTGCCGGTGACGGCCGGGCCTTCCAGGCCGAGCACAGCGATGGCGCGGTCCACGATCTCCCAGTTCGCTTCCTCGATAGCTTGGGCGAGAACGTTCCAGCCAGCCAGGGACGTATCCTTGCCGGTCAGGGCGTTCTTCACGTCCGGGTCGATGGGAAGGTTCTTGACGATCTTCTCCATGGGCATATCCAGAATGGGCTCCATGAGCGAGAAGAGGCCGAGCAGGAAAAGCTTGTCCTGTATCTCGGGCGAGTAGTTGTTGCGCATGGCCGCCAGCTCGAAGAACTTGGCCCGCTGCGCCGCGAGGCGGACGAGCTCAAGCGTCTTGGTGGGCGGGGTGAGGTCCGTAAGCACGGCCACGCGGAGCCAGTTCTTGATCTGGTCCCAGCCCAGCAGCACTACGGCGTGCTGGATAGACGTGATCTCCACCGGGAAGCTGAAGGCCGCCGAGTTGAGGAAGAGCAGCAGGCGGTAGCTGATGGAGGCGTCCATGGCGATGGCTTGGGACAGCTTGGAGAAGTCGGGGTGGCCGGAGATGATCTCGAACAGCTTGAGGCGGGTGGCCTCGCTGGAGGAGAGCTGGCGCTCTGTCTTGAACTCCGGCTTGCGAAAGAAGCTGCCCTGGAAGAGCTTGAAGCCGAGGGCCTTGGCCAGCTTGAGCAGCTCCGGCGAAGAGACGCCCGTGGCCACGAGCACGACCTTGTCGGCCGGGGCGCGGTTCATCAAATCAAGGATGATCTGCGGCCGCTTGCGGCGGATGTCTATCTTGATGATGTCGGCGCGTTCCACCAAGGGCTCGGAACCGGACTTGCCCTGGAAATCGGTGATGGCGATCAGATAGTCGTCGCTGCGAAGCTGGTCGATGGAATCCAGCAGCTCCTTGTCGGGCGCGCTCGATTCCTCGATCTCCACCACGGTGTGGCTGGCCGGCAGGGCGCTTGGCGCCTTGGAGATGATGGAGCGTTCAGAGAATGAGAGCAGGAGCTTCTGGGAGCCGACGTCGCCGCGCAGCTTGAGCGCATAGGCGTTGGCCGCGAGGTTCTTGAGCGCATTGCCCTTGCCGCCATTGCCGGTGAAAGGGCTGTCGCGGTAGGTGAGCTCGTAGCCCCAGACTCTGGGATTCTTGGTGAATATGGGCTGCTTGGCGAAGAAGAGATGCTCTTCCTTCCAATTGGCTTCTCTGTCGTACGTCATTTCTTGATCCTCCGTAAATCCAGACTCACGCCGGTAGAGCCCGGGGACAGGAACAACATCCAGGGACTTCACGAGCGCGCAGCAGAGCGCAATGTAGCCAAACGGAAAAAGGAGGAAAGCCTAGGAATACGACACGTGCTTTGGGAAGGTCATCCTTCAAAGGCAACCCGGCTGCCTCGAGGAGGCCCGTGGCTTTCCGTCCCCACCTCGCGGTGGGTTTGGCTTTTACGTGAAGCTTAAGAGGAGTGTATGCTTCGCATAGGAAAAGTCAAGAGAACATTTCTTCCTTTATACACAACATTTACAATGGCGCATGAGCGGCTTTTAAAAATGTGCGCAAACGCACATTGTGGTCGCTTTCGCACGACTCTCACGCTTAAAGCGAGAGAGCCGTGTCGATGCGATTCAGTGACTTATCTTTGCCCAGGATGGCCAGCGTCTCAAAAAGGCCAGGGCTGCGGGTGCGGCCGGTTACAGCAACACGAATAGGCTGGGCAATATGCTTGAAGCTAAGTTCATTGCGATCCATGTATGAATTCAAAGTATTTTCCAATGAAGATTCGTCAAAGGCTTCAAGCCCGGCCAGGAGCTCGCGAATCTCGGCCAGACGCGCCTTGGCCTCGTCCGTCAGCACCTTGCGCACGGCTTTCTCCTCGTACTCCACATCGGTGTCGTCGATAAGGAACACGGCGGCTTCGTCGGCCATCTCGGCCATGGTCTTGGCGCGGGGCTGGTACTGCGGCACGATTTTTTCCAGAACGGCGCGGTCGCAGTCCGTGATGCCGCGGGCGGCGAACTGCTCGGCCAGCAGGTCGGCAAGACGGGGGACAGGGGACTCCTTGATGTAGTGGCTGTTGAGCCAGAGCAGCTTCTCGGGGTCGAAGGCGGCCGCCGAGGTGGAGAGGCCGGACGCTTCGAACATGGCCACGAGCTCGTCGCGGCTGAAGATTTCCTGGTCGCCGTGGCTCCAGCCAAGACGCGCCAGGTAGTTGACCAGCGCCTCGGGCAGAATGCCCTCATTCCGGTACTCCAGGATGTTCTTGGCGCCGTGGCGCTTGGAGAGCTTCTTCTTGTCCGGGCCGTGGATGAGCGGCACGTGGGCAAAGGCCGGCACGTCGAAGCCCAGCGCCTCGTACAGGTGGATCTGGCGCAACGTGTTGTTGACATGGTCCTCGCCGCGCAGCACGTGGGTCACACCCATGTCGTGGTCGTCCACCACAACGGCCAGGTTGTAGGTGGGCGAACCGTCCGTGCGCCGCAGGATCATGTCGTCGAGCTCGGCGTTGTCCACGGCGATGGTGCCCTTGACCAGGTCGGTGTAGGCGATCTTACCGGTGAGAGGCGTCTTGAAGCGCACCACGCGATTGGGACCAGGGCCCAGGTTTTTTTCCCGGCAGGTCAGGTCATACTTGGGCTTTTTGCCCTCGGCGCGGGCCTTCTCGCGCATGGCCTCCACTTCCTCGGGCGTGCACTCGCACCAGTAGGCCTTGCCCTCTTCGAGCAGCCTGTCGATGCAGCGGTTGTGCGCATCTTCGCGCAGGGACTGGTGCACGGGCTCGTCGTCCCAGGCAATGCCCAACCAGGCCAGCGCCTCCAGGATGGCGGCGGTGATCTCGTTGCTGGAGCGGGCCTTGTCCGTGTCCTCGATGCGCAGGTGGAAACGGCCGCCGGCGTGGCGGGCCATAAGCCAGCTGAACAGTGCGGTGCGCGCGCCGCCGAGGTGGAGATGGCCGGTGGGGCTGGGAGCGAAACGTGTGACAATAGTGGATGTAGTATCGGTCATGGCGTGTATCTATAAGTAAAAAAGGCGGGCGTACGTGCCCGCCTGTATAAGCTGGTTGTGGCGCGGTGTTAGACGGCCTCGACTGCCTTGGCCTCCGGAACTTCCTTGAGTACGATCTTTTCCACACCCTTCTTCAAGGTGATCTGCGACATGGGGCAGCCCTTGCACGCGCCGGTCAGGCGAACTTTCACGATGCCGTCGTCGGTCACGTCCACGAGCTCGATGTCGCCGCCGTCGGCTTGGAGCTGCGGGCGGATTTTTGCCAGGGCTTGTTCAACTTGTTCTCTCATGGTGCATTCCTTATGAAAAGCGTTTTCGGGCCGCGGTAATTTCCGGGAAACGGACCGGCCCCGAACGGCTCTGCCGAGGAGATAGTGCAAGGGCAGTGGACTGTCAAACGGAAGACTTCGGTCACAGCAGGGAATCCCTGCGGTGCCTCACTCTATGAGCTTTTCGTGCGCGCGGCAAACAGCATCTTGGGCCCATGCCTCGATTCCCTTGGCCGTGTCCATTCGGCCGGGTCGGCAGTCCAGAGCGTCCAGGGCGTTGTCAAGAGTCGCGGCCAGGGCCTTGGCTTGTTGCTCCGAATCTGTGTGGAACGGCGCGAGAAAGCCATTAACGCCGTGCCGGATCATGTCCGGAATGCAGCCGGGCATGGCTGCGGAGACTACAGGCGTGCCCAGAGCCAGCGCTTCCTGGGCCACCAGGGGCTGGCCTTCCCGCAGGGAGGCGAGCACCAGCAGGTCCGCGCTCTGTATATATGGATACGGGTTGGACTGGTGGCCGGTGAAGAGCACGCGCTCCGCCACGCCCAACGCCTTGGCGCGTTCCCGGAGTGATTGCATCGCGTTCTCGTCCCCGCCGCCCACGATCATGAGCGAAGCGCGCCGCTGCATCCTCGCTAAAGCCTCCAGCACCACATCCACCCGCTTGACCGGCGCGAGCCGGCCCGCAAACACCAGCCGCGGCAAGGGTGGCAGCGCATCCTTATCCAAAGCATCATTCAAGGCGCGTGCGCGCACAGCATCTATGTCCACCGGGTTGGGGACGACCGCGACCTTGTCCTGCGGCACGCCGAACTGGCCGGTCAGCTCCGCCGCGGCGGCGTCGCACAACGCCAGCACGGCATGGGCCTTTGGGTAGAGCCGCCGGATCATCGCGCCGAACACCCGGGGCAGCGGGCTGTCCGCGCAGGTTCGCGAGGGCATGCTCTCCTCCCGCGCCACGATGCGCACTCCCCGCGGCAGAAACGGCCGGAGCAGCAGTAGTGCAAGATTCACATGCATCTGGAAGGAGATGATGGCCGCGGGACGGCGTTTGCGCGCCAGGCGTACGAACCGCGGCAAGGCGGCAAGGACGCGGCCTGCGTCCAGGTTGTGGCGGGTGATGCGCTCCGGAATCTCCTGGTCCAGCGGCCCGGCCGCGGCCAGCGTGACCACCTCCGGCTCGAAGCGCTCGGGGTCCAGCCCGGCGGCGAGGCGCACGAGCACCCGCTCCGACCCGCCCGGCGCCAGGCTGGGGATGACCAGGAAAACCCGCGTGGCAGCCAAGAGCTTATTCCGGAGCTACGGTTACCTTGTACTTCTTGAGGAATCCCGATGGATTGTAGGAAAGCTTCGCCTTGCGCAGGCCAGGGTCGCTGAGATCCTGCTCACGGTTCACGATGTCGCAGTCGGCGGCCTCGTTGGCCAGGAACATCTGGTTGATGGCCTGGTACACGCCCTCGAACTCCGTGTTGCCCTTCTCGAAATGGACCACCAGGGTGTCCGGCGTGATGGCCTCGGCCACGGTATAGGCCACCATGTTGCCGTCTACGGTGATGTACCCGCCCCGCATGCACGGCAGCTCCTCCCAGCTCTTGAGCACCCGCGCGATGGCGGCGTTTTCCATGAGCAGGGCCTCGGAGTCCCGGAACTCCCGCCACTCGATCCACTCGGCCTGCAGGTCCAGGGCGTACTCCACGCAGTCAGTCGTCATGGAGTGGTAGCGGAAGTCGTACTTGTCCTTGAACTTGTCCAGGAGCGCCTTTTTTTTGGCATAGCGCTTGCCTTCCAGCGTGATGAGCTCGTGGACGTCATAGACGTAGTCCCACTGGTCGCGCGACTCTTCTGCGGAAACGCGGTCGCCCAGGGCGGCTTTCCAGAGGGCGTACAGGGGCTGAGGCACGCGGATGAAGGTGCCGCCGTGGGCGAGCACCGCGCAGTTGGCCCAGTCCACCTCTTCCCAGGGGCCCACAGGAGCCCAGAACACGGGCTCGGGGTTGTTCTGGCGTATCCAAGCGCATTTGTTGGAAAAGGCCCACGTGAGGCCGTACTGCTCGGCCCAACCCCAGAGGTTGATGAAGCTGTAGTCCGACGCCTTCTGGAGACAGCGGGAGAAACGCTCGACGTACATGTCGCGCTGCTCCAGGGCGGGCGTGCAAAACTCGACAGAATGATCGCATATCGATTCTGCAAACAGGGGTGCCATGATTATGTCCGTATGGTTGGGAGCGCCTTCTGCCTGCGCATGGAAAAGCGGCTCCAGGGTTTGAACTGGAAAATGTACAGACCGGCGCCGGCTTGAACGACCTGGGATACGAGCATGGCCATCCAGACCCCGGATGAGTCCTGTAGTATCACATGGCCCATGAAATATGCCAGCGGAAGCCGAATAAACCAGGTGGCTATACCGAATACTGCGAGATTATAGAGGGTTGCCCCGGCGCCGGACATGATGCCCACCAGGATCATGCTCGCGGTGGTGAAGGGAATCGCGAGAATGTTCCAGAACAGATACTCCACCACCTGGGCCCGCACGGCCTCGGACGGCGTGAGCAGGCCGGCGATGGGCGCGGCGTAATGCCAGACCACCACGCCGAACAGGCTGATGGCGCCGCAACCGAAAAGGAGGATCTGCCAGCCCGTGCGCTTGGCCTCGGCCGGGTCGCCCGCTCCCAAAAAATGCCCGACAAGAACCGACGCCGTCATGTTGAAGGCAAAGGCCGGCAGGAAGAGCGCCGACTCCACGCGCATGCCCGCCGTAAGACCGGCCAGGGCGTTGACGTTGTCATACGGCAGGGAGGCCACGATGGCGAAGAGCACGAGATAGCCTGTCTGCCAGAGGATGTGCGTAAGTCCGGCCGGCCAGGCGACCTTGAAGAGGTAGCTCCACGCCGGCTTCATCCAGCGTAGCGGCGGAAACTCCGAGGGCCGCAGGATGCCCTGCTTTGTGAGCACGGCCAGGGTGAACAGCGCGCCCGTGAGATAGGAGAAGAAGGTGGCCCAGGCCAGCCCCTTGTAGCCGTACGCCGGCAACCCCCACATGCCCAGTCCCAGACCCAGGTCGGCCACGGTGTTCACCACGCTGACGATGGTCAGGGAGATGAGCGGGATGTCCACGCGTTTGTAGGCGCGGAACACCGCGTTGCCCACATTGAGGATGTAGTTGGCAGGCACCACCAGCAGGAAGACCGTGAGCATGTAGGCCGATTCCTTGTGGATGTCGGGAGGTGTCTGCAGCACGTTGAGGAATGGCCCGCGGAATGTGGTGCCCACGACGAAGATGAGCAGGCCGCCTGCCAGGGCCAGGGCCAGGGAGAACATGGTGTAGCGCTGCGCCCGGCTGATGAGGCCGGCGCCCAGGGACTGGCTTACCGCTGCGACCACGCCGTTGGAAACGCCGATGGCGATGATGAGGAAGAAAAAGAAGCTCTGGGTGATCAAGCCGAGGGCGGCCTGGACGTCGGTGCCCAGCTTGCCGGCCACCAGCACATCGACGAAGCCCACAAAGAAGTGGGCCACCATCATCAGCGTCTGGGGCCAAGCGAGCCGCCATATTTCGCGGCGCTTGGAGGTAGGGGCGGGTATTTTCAAGGGCATGTCGGTCCGGCCTCGCATCGAGCAAGAGGGGGAATGTGCGACAGCTTTCGGGGTTGGTCAATAGGGGCGGAAGCAGAAGTGTAGGAGCCGAATGTTACAAAAAGCGTACATTATTAGTACAATAGTAAAGTTTTATAGTATGCTAAACCAATATGTTATGAAGTTGTATAGGATGAATCAGCAACAATTTTTTAAAATGTCATTTGACAAAAAAACGGTGTGGTGGTCTATCCTTTTTCAAGGACGGAGAAGGAGCAGCAAAACAGAAGTGCCATGCTCTGATTTTTAATGATTTTAAGATGTTGCATGGACAAAACCAGCGAGTGAAGACAATCCGAACCGGTAACGACACGCAGGAAGCTTTGTACACAATTTGTACGACAAGGGGTTCAAAATGGGAGTGTTCAAGGAAGAGAAAGAGTTCAAACGGGTTATCTTCAATGTCGAGGTTTCCATTGCCGAGCGGCTTGAGCAGGCCAAGGAGCGTTCGCGCACGTTGGGCCGCAAGCTCGATGTGGACACGGCCGTGGACAAGGCCCTGGAGAAGTTCCTGAAGAAGGCTGAAAAGAAGCTGGAAGAGGTCGAAGAGGAACAGGAAAAGAAGCAGGGCAAGAAGTTGAAGCTGGCAGAGGACTGCACCGCGGAGCAGGAACCAGACGCCGGCAGCGATACGGATGGGCCCGCGCAGTAACTGGCGGGACATGGTGCAACCATCAACGAACTCTCAATACATGGAGGAGTAATCATGAGCGACAAAAGCGGTATCAGCGTCAAGGGCAGCATGGACTTCAAGTCCGTCACCAACTTCCTGGAAGATCTGGTCAAGAGCTTCAAGGAGAAGACAGTGGTGGTGCAGCGCGGGGCCGAGTTCGTCACCCTGAAGCCTGCCGAATCCATCGAGCTGGAGCTTGAGGCCGCGGTGAAAAAGGGCAAGCAGAAGCTTACCCTGGAGCTGGAGTGGCGCGAGGAGATTCAGGCCGAAGAGGAGCTGAGCTTCCGCGTGACCTCCACCGAGCCGGAGCCGGCCCCCGTGGTGCTTGGCGATGTTTCCTGCGCCACGGTCTGCGCCGATGGCCCCGAAGCCTCGCAGCAGGCCATGGAGAAGGCTGCCGAAGCTTCGGCCAAGGCTGCGGAGAAGAAGGCGGAAGAGAAGAAGCCCGCCGGCGCCAAGAAGTAACAAGCTCGCATCGAGCATGCGCCGTACGGCGCAACGAGAAAGGGGAGCCCGAATGGACTCCCCTTTTTTGCGTGGATATGTTGATTGACCCGTGTCAGCACTGTGTCGGGAAGAGGCGCGTGCCCTGCGGCGCGTCTTCCACCTCGTAGCCCTTGCTTCGCAGGATGTCGCGCAGCTCGTCGGCCTTGCCGAAGTCCTTGTCCTGACGGGCTTGCTCACGCTCCGCTACCAGGGCGGCCACCTCAGCCGGCCACTTGGTGGCAGGGAGCGGCAGGCTGTTCTCGCCCAGAACACCGAGCACGGCGTCCACATCGAGCAGCGCATTTTCCATGGACGCGGCCTCGGCCGGGTTCATGGCGCCATGTGCGCCGAGCTGGGCCGCGGTCCGGCAGAAAGAGAACAGCTCCGGCCAGAAGCGGTGCAGACTGAGATCGTCCTCCAGGCTCTCGCCGAGCGCTGCTTCCAAAGCCGCGGCGGCCTTGGGTGTATCGGCCAGCGGCTTGGCGCCGTCTGCCGCCAGATGGAGATCGCCGGCAGCGTGCAACACCTTGGCGTGGTTGCGCTTCCACATGGCGAAGCTCTTGTCGGAAAGGGAGAGCGGCTTTCTGTAGGACGTGGACAGATACCACATCCGCACCAGCCTGGCCGGGGCATCGCGCAGGAGATCGGCCAGCTCCGCGCCCCCGATCTCGGAGGTCACATGGTTAGCCACGAGCCATGCGCCGGGCTCCAGGCTGCGGCCAATGGCGAGGATGGCGCGGAAGTTCTCCAGATGCGGGAACACGTGCGCCTCCGAGGCCATGAACCCGGCGATCTCGCCCAGGGTGTCCGCTGCCACGGCGGCGTGCTGCAAGAACCACGAGGGCCGCACGTTGCCCCACTCGGTCTTGACGATGTCGTCGTGCTTGAGGTCCTCCAGGCTGGCCCGCTTGAGCAGGGTGAAGTCCTTGGGGTTGTCCTTGGCGTACTCGGCCAGGTCCACGGTTTTGCCCAGGGATATCTTCTCCAGGTCCATGGAGGTCATGCGGCCGTAGTCTGCGTAGCGCAGCACGTCGAAGTAGACGGAGCGCAGCTTCTCGTAGGCCGCGCCCTTGGCCAGCAGCTTGCGGCAGATGTCCAGGGCGGTTTCCTGGTGGTTGCCGGCCAGATGGAAGGAGACGGCGTCCGACACGCCGAGCCTGGCGGCGAGCTCCTTGACCTGGTCCAGGGCGCGGCCGGCGTGCTCCTTGCGGGAGAGTCCGGCGGCCCGCGCGGCCTTCAGCGCGCTGTCGTCCAGGTCGGCCAGGCTGACCACGGCCTTGGCCTTGCGTCCCTGCCCGTTCAGATAACGCGTCATCAGATCCAGGCTCAGGATGCGCCGCCAGGCGTCCAGATCGCCCAGGCGGTCCAGGGCAGGGCCCATGGTGAAGAAGCCGGCCGTGGGCGCTTCGCCCATGGTTTCCGTGGCCACGATGGTGGACTCGCCGCGGGCAAGGTCGAATACGCGCACGCCGCGCTCCGGCGGCGGGGCGAAGAGCGGAGTGGAGAGGTAGCGCTCGCCGCCGTCCGGGAAAAGCACAACGATGGTGCCGCTGTCCAGCTCTTTGGCCAGGCGCATGGCCCCAGCCATGGCCGCGCCGGAGCTCATGCCCACCAGAAGGCCCTCCTCTCGCGCCAGGCGGCGGCACGCCTCGAAAGACTCCTCGTCGTCCACCGGGCGAATTTCGTCCGGCACGTGGCGATCGAAGATGCCGGGCGGGTAGGAGGCGTGCATGTTCTTGAGGCCCTGGATCTTGTGGCCGGGGCGCGGTTCCAGGGCGATCATCTTGGTGGCCGGGTTCATCTCCTTGAGCCGCTTGGTGATGCCCATGACCGTGCCGGAGGTGCCCAGGGTGGCCACCACGTGGGTCACCTCGCCGCCGGTCTGCTCCCATATTTCCAGGCCGGTGCCGTAGTAGTGCGCGTCGATGGAGGCCCGATTGTTGAATTGGTCCATGAGCACGTACTTGTCCGGCTCCTCGCGGGCCATGCGGTACGCTTCCTCGATGGCGCCGTCCGTGGAGAGGTGGCCGGGGGTGAGCTGGATGGAGGCGCCGTAGGCGAGCAGAATCTGCTTGCGCTCCCTGGAGGCCGTGGAGGCCATGAGCAGGCGCAAGGGGTAGCCCTTGACGGCGCAGACCATGGCGAGGCCGATGCCGGTGTTGCCGGAGGTGGCCTCGATGACGATCTTGCCGGGAACGAGCTCGCCGGACTTCTCGGCCGCCTCGATGAGGGCGAGGCCAACGCGGTCCTTGATCGATCCCCCGGGGTTCTTGCCTTCGAGCTTGGCCAGAATCTTGACGCGGGGGTTGGGATTCATCCGGTTGATGGTGACAAGCGGCGTGTTGCCTATTGCTTGCAAAACATCGGCGTTGATAACGGGAGACATATTTCCATTCCTTTCGGAGGTCAGAATTGACAAGGGTTCAAGCCCTATTGGACTAGTCCAAATCAGCAGTGCTGACAAGGGCGGGAGCGTATATGGTCGGAAAGGTTCCAGGCGTGTGGCAAAGACTTTGCAAAACCGCGCGTATGGAACGCTTACCACACCTCACACGGAATCTGGAGGCCTTGGCCGGTCGCATGACCGCCACCCTGGAGTGGATCAAGTCGCAGATGGTCCAGCCGGAGGCAGTCGCGGAACGTATCGTCAACCATGCCGGACGCTTGGACTGGCGGATGGAGAACGGCGCCACCCTGTTCGCCGCGGCTGCTCCACCCGTGTTCTACAAGGACTGGGGCGCGATGGAGGAGCGCGACGCCAAAGGCCTGACGGTGCTGGTGGGCGTGAACCTTGGCTACGGGCTCAACGAAATTCTGAAGTCCGCGCCGCCTGCGCACACGGTGTTGGTCGTAGAGCCGCGCGCCGAGGTGCTGGTGGCGTGCCTGGGCCAGACCGATTACAGCCCCTTTATCGAGGCCGGCCGCCTGATCATTCTGCCGCCGGACGAGAACGCGATCTACGAGGCGTTGCGCCGGGTGGACGTGCACTTCGTGTTCGGCCGGATCATCTTCCGGGGCGACATGCCCAGCAGGCAGATGGGGCCGGAGTACGACCGCCTGGGTCGCATCATCCGCAACACCTTGGAAAACATGTCCGTGGAGTTCGCCACCCTGCGCAAAAAGCAGGACACCATGGTGGGCAACGAGCTTTCCAACTTCAAGCGCGCCTTCGAGGACGGCTCCGTGGCCCGGCTGCAAGGCGCTGCGGCCGGAGTCTCCGCCGTGATCCTGGGCGCCGGTCCTTCCCTGGAGATGTTCGCGGCGAATATGGCGCAATCGCCAGGACATGCCTGCTACGCCACGGCGTTGCAGACCCTGCCGGCGTTGCAGAAGTACGGGCTGGTCCCCCATTTCTGCATGGCCATCGACTACAGCCGCGGCATGCGCAAGGTCTTCAAGCGGCTGGACCCCGAGTTCGCGAAAGGCATTCCGCTGCTGTACTCCACCAAACTCGACCCCGAGGTGCTGGAAAACTATCCGGGCCCGGCCATTCCTTTCTGGACGCGTGGCGGCCTGGGCACCTACGCTCTGGCGGACCGCGAGCCGGTATTCAATGCCGGCACCAATGTCTCGGTAACGCTGTATCGCCTGCTGGCCTGGATGGGCGTGGGCCGCATCCTTCTGGCGGGCATGGACTTCGCCTGGAAGGGCGATCACAGCCACGCCGGCGGCCACCACAACAACGTCAAGGGAAGCGTGACCCTGGAAAACGCCGATGGCGAGACCCTGCACTCCACGCTTTCCTACACCACGGCACTGCGCGACCTCATTGGCGACATCAGACGCCTGGGGCTGCCCACGGGTTGCCTCTACGGCGGCGGCGCTGTGATCCAGGGTGCGCAGCAGCTCGACTTTTCCAAGGCGGTCATGGAAGGATTTTTCGCCTCGGAGCCCGGCAGCCTGGAACATTTTACGAACGCAGTGGGCGCAGCGCATGCGCCGCAGCAGGCGCCGGTATTCCCCAGCCGGTCGCAGCAGTGGAACACCCGGCTGCGGCAGATGGTCAAGGAGTTCGAAAAGCTCGCCAAAAAGCCGGAGCGCAACGCAGCACAGAGCTTCGAGGGCCTGAAGAGGCTCAACGCCTTTCTGCGCAGCGACCCGGTGTTCCTGCCATACCTGTACAACGAGTTCATGGACGTGGCCGGGCTGACCCTGGAGACGCGGCCGTTCGGACCACAGGAGCTGAGCAAGGTGCGGCAGATCGCCAAGCGCGTGCGCGAGAAGGTGCGGCGCATGGAAGAGGACATGGGCTTCGTGGCTGCAGAGGAGCGCAACGCGCCGCCGTCGCGTCGGGCCGGCAAACGCCGGGCGGCGTAGGCTGCTTCAGGGAGTTCCGTCTAAAAGACGGCGCGACGCCCATCCATATAATAGAGGGGTATGCACTTAACCGGCTTGAACCGGTCAACTCCGCTAACCTCACACAATACACAAGCGCCGAGGGCAATCGCCCTCGGCGCTTTTCGCTTCACAGGAATGGATGCGCCGTGTCCGGCGCTGTTTCATTACGCCCCGATCTCGATCTTGCGCTTCTTGGCCGCCGGCGACTTGGGCATGGACAGGGTCAGCACGCCGTCCTTGTAGTTGGCGGTCACCTTCTCATCGTCCACCTCGGTGGGCAGTTGCACCACCCGCTGGAACGAGCCGTAACTGCGTTCGATGCGGTGGAAGTTCTCGCCCTTGCGTTCGTCCTCGAACTTCTTTTCGCCCTTGATGGTCAGCACGCCGCGCTCCAGGGTCACGTCGATGTCCTCGGCCTTCATGCCGGGCACCTCGGCCGTCACGGTCACGGAGTCTTCGTTCTCGGCGATGTCCAAAGCCGGATATCCCATGGTCCTGGGTGAGGTCTCCGGGGAAAAGGAACCGCGCCAGAAGTCTTCCATCAAGTCAGCTATCGACATGGGAGAACCTTCCTCGCGGGCACGTCTGCGAATTTCGGGAAGAAAACGGGTGTACATGTCCAACCTCCTGAAATGGTTTAATAGTTCAAGGGAAAGACAAGATAATGATAAGACAAAAAAGGTCGCAGTCAACGGGTATGAAGTGGAGGAAGCAGGAGTTGTTCGCCACTTTTTGGGACAGGCAAAGACGCTGGCGATACCGCTCAGGAAGTGACGGGCGGGAGCGATAACCTCTGTCCGGAACGGACAGGATTATGGGGATGGACAGTCGCAGCCCGGATGCACCGGCGGAGCTACTCCACGCTGTGCTTTGACGGCCTGGTGAACACGATGTTGCGGCTGGAGCGGTTCCGCTTGGAGGAGATGGGCAGCTCGAAGACGATCTCGTCAAAAATGTGTCCGGCCTCGGGCTCGTAGCCGTCCACGCCCACCAGGGCGCAGTCGCCGAAGAGCAGGGTGTTGGGGTTGTGCTGTCCCATGAAGCCGGAGCACACGCCCTCGAAGGCAACAAGGGAGTAGTCGCTCAGGCCGGCGAGGGAGTCGCCGTCGGCGGAGAGGTCGATAAACGCCCTGGCCGCGGAGTTGGGGTTGGTGATGTTGGCCGTGGCAAAGCCCTCGAAGCTGCTCATGTCGTAAATCTGCCCGGTGGTGAGGATGCGTGTGCCGCCGAGGCGCTTGATGGTGGCTTCGTAATTGTTGGTGAATGCCTGGAGGAGGACCTGCAGGTCGATGGCAAGGGCGAAGGAGAGCTGGTCGCGGGGCCGCACCAGGCGGAAGACATAGGCGTTCTCCGGAACCACGGACGGCTTGGGGATGGCGGCGAGAGCCTTTTCAAAGACCTGCTGGATGGACAGCAGCGCGGCAGGCGGCAGTGGGTGCGCGCCGAAGAAGGTGTCGCACTTCTCGCAGACCAGGGTGACTGCCTTGTGCCGCGCGCGTACGGTGACCTCGGCCCCGCATTTGGGGCACGGATAGGCCAGCACCGGTTCCAGCCGGACCGGGGCCATGAGCGCCGAAGGCTTCTGTTTCTTTTTTTTGCCGGTCATAATCGTCGTGTATCGGAAAGGGGTTGCGCTCCTTGTAAACCGGAATCCGATGTTTTGTCACGACATGTCGCTGCTTATCGAAGCACGTCCAGAATTTCCAGCTGCGAGGCTTGCCAGGCGGGGTAGGCGCCGGCGGCCAGGCCGAGAGCTGCCGATCCGCCAATGGCCAGGGCCGTGAACACGGGCTCCAGCACAAAGGGGAAGCCGGTGGTCACGGAGACAATGGCGAGCACGCCCAGGGCCAGGCCCACGCCCAGGCCGCCGCCCACGGTGGCCATCATGCCGGATTCGAGCAGGAACTGGCGCACGATGTCCAGCCGCGTGGCGCCTACGGCGCGGCGCACGCCGATCTCCAGCCGGCGGGAGCGGACCAGCAGAATCATGATGGAAAGGATGCCGAGACCGCCCACGGCAAAGGAAATGCTGGAGCTGATGACGCCGAGGGTCTGCACCAGGTCCAGGGCCTGTTGCTGGAGCTGCACGGTGTCCTTGGCCGTGAGCACGCTGAAATCGTCCTTCTCGCTGGAGGTGAGGGTGTGACGGCGGCGCAGGATGGCCGATGCCGCCTCCTTGGCCCGCTCGGCGTCTTCGGACCGGCGCAGGTTGATGTACACGCCGTTGATGTAGTCCTGGTTGGACATGCGGCGCATGAAGGTGGTGATGGGCACGAAGACCTGCTCGTCCTGGTCGGTGCCCACGATATCCGCACCCATGGGCTCCAGCACGCCGATGATGCGCATGGGCGCTTGCGCATAGTAGACCAGCCGGCCCAGCGCCGTGGTCGGAGAGCCGAACAGCTTGGTGGCGATGGTGTTGCCGATCACGCAGACCATCTCGCGGTCGTCCACGTCGTGCTGGGTGAAGAACCGGCCGTAGGCCAGGCGCAGGCTGCGCACTTTTTCGTAGTTGGGCGTGGTGCCCACCACCACGGACGGCACCTTGATGGCCTGATAGCGCACAGCGAGCTGCTTTGTGACGTAGGGCGCGCCGTCCTCGGCCGAGGGGAGACTCTGGATGAGGGCGCGGGCGTCGGCCCGGGTGAAGGTGGCCGCGGCTCTGGAGGCGCTGGCCGAGCCGCTGGGGCGCATGTGCACCTGGCCGGACATGGCGATAAAGAGGTTGGGGCCGAGCTTCTCGATCTCGATCTCGGCCTGGCGCACCAGACCCAGGGAGACGTGCTGGACCCCGGTGAGGGCCAGGGCGCCGAGGAACACGCCGAGCATGGCGAGGATGGCGCGCAGCTTGTGCGCGGCAAGGGATGAGAGCGCGATCTTCAGGCTGAGAAACATGGCGAGGGCTCCGGCAAATAAGGCGGGCAATACAGGCGTTGCTGTTGCAGAATCATGAATATCGCGAGTATGACTCAAGCAGGATTTCGCTGCCAAGAAAAAAAATAAGGAAATATTGTTACCTTTGGTTTTGCCATGAGTATATGGGGGTGCAATGGAGCGTCTCCGGGAACGAGAGATAATCACGCGAGTGCTCGCCGGTGAGCGGGAGCAGTTCGCCTGCCTGGTAGACGCTTACAAGGGCCAGCTCTTTCATATCGCCTATATGATGACCGGCACGGCCGAGGAGGCCGACGACCTGGTGCAGGAGACTTTCGCCAAGGTCTACGAGAACCTCTACCGCTTCGACCTGGAGCGGCGGTTTTTCTCCTGGCTGTACACCATCTGCCTGAACACGGTGCGCCGGCATCTGAAGAGACGCTCCGGCCGGGAGCAGGTGGGCCGGACCATGCCCGTGGCCGCCCCCGGAGGTTCGGACCACACGGATGTGAGCGGAAACGGGCATGGGGCAGGGGACTCTGCCGAGGAGCACTACCACCGCCAGGAACGGCTCGCCAGGCTGGGCGACTCCCTGGCCATGCTGCCGGTGGACATGCGAGAGGCCGTGGCGCTACGCTTCCTCAACGAGCTTTCGTTCAAGGAGCTCGGCGATATTCTGGAGGTGACGCCGGAAGCCGCCAAGATGCGCGTGTACCGCGGTCTGGCACGGCTCAAGGAGCTGATGGGCGAAGAATGACGCTGCCGCGTTGTGCGCGGCTCAACCATACCATGGAGACGACAGGCGCCGTATCATGAAGCACGATTCCAACAACGACGAGACCCTGGACATGCGCATCGAGGAGCTGGATGGCCTTGACGATTTCGCCGGGGAGATGACGCAGCTTCTTTCCAAGGAAGCGCCGCGCCCTGACGAGACGTTGACAGGCCGGGTCATGGACCAGCTGCCGTGCGCGCGTTCCTGCGCCTCGGGCCGGATGCTCGGTTCGGTGTACGCGTTCTTCGACTCGGACCGCGTTTTGTCCCACTTGGTGCGCGGCATCACCCGGTCGAGCAGCTGCTCGTCCATATTCCTGGTCGCCGGGCTGTTCCACCTTGTCTACGGGCTGATCATCCGCACCGGTCTGACGCATGTGCCGTTCAGGCCCTCGCTGCTGCCGGAGTGGGTGATGCTTCAGCCTGTCCTGGCCTACATTGCCGGGGTGGGCTTCCTCGCGGCAGGCGTTCTCTTGCGCAAGCTGGGGCCGCGAGCCTACCGCGCCGCGCAGGTGGTTACCCTGGCCTACTTGTTGCTGGTGGTGGTCAACGGCACGGCCATTCTCGGCACCATGCGCATCTCCGCCATGCTCCTGGCGACCATCAGCCTGGTAGGCAGCGGACTTATCATCGGCCTCTTTCTGGGGGCCGTCCTTCTCAAATGCACGGAAGGGGGCAGGCAGGCATGAATCCACTTTCCAAATTAGTTAAACGCGACCGGAGCGCCGGCTTCACGGCCGTGGAGCTCATCGCAACGCTTCTGATTCTCGGTATCCTTGCCGCGTTCGTAATACCAAAAGCGGATTCGGAAGATTCTAAGATGCTCAATGATATGAACGTCCTTCGTGCTCATATACGGTTCGCCCAGCTCAGGGCCATGGGCGACGATGGAACGTGGGGTCTGAATATAGCTGGTAGCGGCAAGTCCTATACCTTGGAGCGTAACGGCACCACGTCGGCGATGGTCAATCTGCCGGGTGAAGATTCCGCAACGTATGATTTTCAATCCACTGCGCTTTCAGTGACCCCAGGCCGCATCGAATTTGATGACCGGGGTCGACCTGTAGGTCCTTCAGAAACTCCATTGACGACAGATACGACAATCACGCCTACGGTAAGTGGCGAACATGGCTCTGTTAAACCCATCATTATTACGCAGCAGACAGGATTTATCAAATGAGCATGAACGACACTATACACCACAGGGGCTTTACCCTCATCGAGTTGATTTTGACATTGGTTTTAGTCGGCTTTGTGGGAGCACTTATACTGCCATTCTTTTATTCAGGTATTTTAACAAGCGACACTCCGATGAAAAGGGTAGAGAAGAACCAAGAGCTGCAGGCTTTTTTGGATAATGCAATGGAAGTATTCTACGACTCGAATAATGGATACTATGGTTTCAACACGACGATTGGACTGCAACCTTTGCGATCAGATGATTTCTCTAATGGTACAGTGGGCCCCATGCCTGATTTTGCGAACTGGCTGGACGCAAATTGGAATAGTCTGGATGGTAAAGACGCTATTAAAAATCTCAGCGCAGACTATGTTACTGTCGAACCAACAGAGGCAAGCCCATACTATACAGAATTTCCTAGTGATAAAAAGGTTGTACGAGTGGTTGTCGAGGCTAAATCAGGTCTGAAGTTGGTTCTCTACCTCGGGCAAGACATTTATACACAGAACAAGGTTCGAAACACCCAAATTCAGTGAGACTGGAGTCAGGTGTGATTATGAATATGCAGAGCTATTCTCCAGGGGCTAAGGGCTTTACGATGATCGAGCTCATCGCGACCATGGTCATTCTGGGGTTGATCGGTGCGATCGGTGCCGTTGGCTTTTCCCAGGCGCTTCGTGGCTATACCTTGGCTGCGAGCAACGCTGAATTGGCACAAAAGGCACAAGTTGCGCTGACTAGGTTGAGCGTGGAGTTGATGCATATGACTCAGATATCGGCATCCAACTCCACATCGATTACGTATACCCCCGTCTTCGACCCACTTTCGAATGCTACGGGAACACACACGATTGGTTACGATAGCAGTGCCAAAGTCCTGACTTGGGATGGCAATACCTTGGTGGATGATGTGGATACTTTTTCTGTGGCATTTTACGATGATCAAGGTGGGACAGCATCATCCACGTTCATGCCGAACACTACAGATTTAATTGAAGTAACTCTCGGTTTAAGGAACGCTGCAGGGAATACCGTCACTTTTACCGATAGAATTTTCCCAGTGGTGTATAAGTCTGAGAATAGATTCTAGTCGGCTATTTTTCGGAGTGCGTACGGTCTAGAAAGCGAGGTCATGCATGTATTATCAAGAGAAGAGACAGAAAAAGAATATGGTGTTCTGGAGCTCCGCGAATAGCCAGGCCGGTTTTTCTTTAATCTACATGGTTGTAGCGCTTACGGTGCTTTCGGCTCTGGCTGCCGGTGTTATGGGGCTTACGACGAGCTCAAATTACTCCGAAGTCGCAGATCGCTATGCGATCCAGGCGCGGTATGCTGCTATCTCGGGGTTGAACTATATTTCGGGATGGAATGAGAACTATTTTGATCTCGAAGAGAAGACCATACAGCTTACTGATGACTCTGGAAATGTCGTCAGTCTCATACGCTTCCTCGATGTTAAGGAAGGACAGGAACCTCCGTATATAAACACGGCAGAAATCCTTGGTATCGCTGCGCCGGGCACACCGCATGAGTCTCGGTATAAGCTCCATGCGCGTTTTTTTGGTGCCGATGCGAACTACGTAGGCTTTCTTGAAGAGGGAACAACAAACGATGACGACAATTCAACAGATCTTAAAGACTTTGATGACTTCGAGGTCGTCGTTTCAGATCCGAACAAGGAGCCTATCGTAAAGGATTACGAGAAAGGACGATTTACAATTGGTGCGAACCAGAACAGTGCGTTTGCTGCAATGACCTATGCAGGAAACGCCACCATGAACTTTGGTGAGAACAACTGCACTGAAGGAGAATGCCAGTTCCGTTACGGCCTGCGAGCATTCATGACTGTCTGGTACAACAAGAACGATGCAGATGGTCTTGTGCTGACGTTTTTCAATGGCGAAAACAACGACTGGGATTCTGTTGGCGGCCACTCCACACATGGTGAGTTGATCGGGTATGCTGGTGACTCCAGGTATCAGGATGGTGGTTGGAAATTTTTGGACCCGGAGATGAACGGAATTCAGCCGCCAAAGATAGGTTTCGAAATTGACAACTGGGGTAACTACCATCC
Source organism: Oceanidesulfovibrio marinus (assembly GCF_013085545.1). Taxonomy (NCBI): domain Bacteria; kingdom Pseudomonadati; phylum Thermodesulfobacteriota; class Desulfovibrionia; order Desulfovibrionales; family Desulfovibrionaceae; genus Oceanidesulfovibrio; species Oceanidesulfovibrio marinus. The sequence goes on along the minus strand of NZ_CP039543.1, from coordinate 2,087,114 downwards.
GAAAATCTGCAACGATATATCGGATGGTAATCGTTGGACTACTGATTACGATTATCCATTCAATGCCATGACCGGCGGACCCAACTCTGGCAGTCGTTTTGACCCAGGCGGCCATGGGGTGAACGGCGTTGACCACTTAGCTGTGGATTTATGGGGTCTCGACCAGAAATATATGTGCGCCTACAGGGAATTTGCAGCAACAACAGCAGAGGGTGCACAGACTTTTGACGACAATACACATGGTTTCACGAGCCATATGATGGATCCCATGCTCGCGTATACAGAGGATAAATATCCTGGGGGGGCAACAAACTATGTTCGTATGTACAACGGCGGTGTCACTCGTGTAGGTCAAGCTTTTAGATTGGAAGACCTTACCGGCATGCGTGATCCTCGGCTTGATACGAACCAGCGGGTCATCGCGGCGAGTTTCTATGTGCGGCCCCACGGACACCCCACCGGTACTATGCATGCCAAGCTGTATAACTCGGATGGCGGCGTGCTCGGCGCAACAGCATTGCCTGCGGGCGAGGTGAATAACGACTTTACCAGCCGTGGTGTAGCGACGGATATGGTCTTTTTTGATTCCAACTTGCATTCAGACTATGAGGACACCACGGAATGGCGATTGGTGACGTTCTATTTTAATGCTGATCATAGCGATTTTAAATACTCACCGAAGCAAGATTTGAATTCACCATATAAAACTCTTGCTGATATATATCCGAGTGATATGGTGGTTGCACCCAATCATAATTATGTGATTGTTCTTGAGTATGATGATGGCAGCAGCTACAATGCTGTCGATGTCGCAGTCGATAAGAGCTCAAGTTGGCCTGGGAACTACGTCCAATATGATGAGTCTACCCATAACTGGAGTGCAGATGGCACATGGACTCCTATCTATTATGTGCATCTGTATGAACAAATATTCAGGTTTATGGATAATGTTCCTTACTTCGACGAGGCTCCTCCTGCTGGTGGTGGCTTTGATAACTATGAACTGTATCATCATCGGAATGCATTACGTATCGAGATCGACAGAGCCCAAAATGCAACGGCGTTCGGTGATGAAATGCGGTATAAGTACAATATCCGTGCCTGGGTACGCCGTTGTAGCGACGAAACGATTGAGGAAGATTGCCCTGACTACGTCGGTACCTTCTTCTCCGACACCCGAAGGGATTTGAACGCAACGAAGAATCCTCCTGCAATCGATACGGATATTTTCCTGACGCAAGCCCAACACGATGCGTATGATCGTGTACTTATTGGATTTACAGAGGCAACAGGTGGATCAACGCAGATCGCTACGTTCGGGCATTTCATAGTACGTTTCAAGAGACCCAACGATAGTACCATTAATGAAGTTGCCTATCCCGGCAATCGTTAACGGAGGCAACCAACATGTTGTTCAAGCGAACTATTACTGTGTGTATAGCCACTTCGCTCCTGGTGAGCTCCCTTGTCTTGGAAAAGATTGCCAAGGCGGCCGATACCGATACCACTACAAAGAACTACCTGGAATCGTCAGACTTGGGGCCCATGCCTTCGAGCTCTTCAGGGGAAGCGCATTCCAAAGGATCTTCCAGCCTGTCCCAACAAAAGAACGACAATTCATCTGCCACGCCAACTCCGGAGCAGCTGAACAAACGACAGAAGATAATCGTTTACTAGCAATAGAAAACGGCCGGGATAGCTCTCATCCCGGCCGTTTTTTATTGTGAGGGACTCGGGGAGGCGGGGGGATTCCGGACCAGCCGCATCCCCAACTGACAACTCACGTAGCGACCGATAGCCCATTTTCTCGCGCCGCATCGCGTATTTCTTGCGGGAGCCAAAAAAGATCCGCCCTTGATGACTCGGGGGGAATCCCGCGTTTCGAACGTCGGCTCCTCTCCCGGGTGGGGGGTATAGAGGCTGGCCGTCCATTCCTCCACGTTTCCGTGCATGTCATAAACGCCGTAGGCATTAGGCGGGTAGCTCCCGACAGGGGCGACCGTGCGAGTTCGCTGGATGCCTCCACTTGGCTTGCGGCTTACTCTATATCGCGCATCATCCGGTGTGAGCTCCCACCCTGTCGAATACGGCGTATCCTGGCCGGCCCGGCAGGCGAACTCCCATTCCGCCTCAGTCGGTAGACGAAAGGAACTGGCATTGCCTTCGTAATGCTCTTGCTCCATCTCGGAAAGCTTGACTGCAAAGTCCCGGGCCTCTTCGTAGGTAATGAAGTTTGCCGGCAGGTCCGGCCCGAGGCCGGACTGCGTGCAGCCCTTGTCGGCGTCGCCTGTCACCTTTTCCCACTCTCCCTGCGAGACCTCGCGGCGGGCCAGCCAGAAAGGGTCGACACAGACTTCCTTGCGCGGCTCTTCATCCGCGTAATGGTGGTCCAGAAACCACTGGTCCACCTCCTCCAGCAGCTTTTCCGTTACGCCGGGCGCGCGGCCCATCTCGAAGCAGCCGCCAGGGATAAGCGCGAACTCCATGCCGGTGACGGGCTCGGTCCAGGCAGGAGCGGGCGATTCGCCCAGGGTGTCGGCGCCGCGGCTCAGGCCGGGCCATACACACAACCCGACAGCCAGAAGAACCGAAACGGCCGCCTGTGCAATGGATGGAACAGGGATACGCAAAGAGAAAACTGGACGGGACATATGGCGACTCCAGGACGTGAGGTGGGGGCGTTGGCCTTGCTTCCGCTACATGTCTACTTGTGTAGTATATTTCCCCTAAAATGCAAGGATGTTATGTGAGGAGTGGGGGGCATGGCGAAACCGTGGCCGTCGTGCGAAGCAAGGGCCATGCGTATGCCACGGTCCGGCTGCAATCGGCCTGTGACGGTGCGTTTCGAGAGCACGCACCAGTTCTTTATACACGGCCGGGAAAGGGCGTGGGCTTCAATCGAGGTACGTCGCAGGTGGGCAGGTCGTTCGTGCCGGCGATAAATAGGGCCCCCCGCCACAGACAAGGCCTGCGATCGGGGGGCCTTTTTCGGGGGGGGCGTAGTGCTACGGCGCCGTGTACAGATAGACCCACGGGTTGGAGTGGTCGCCGTTCTCGTCAGATATCCAGAAGTTCACGGGCTGCGCTGTGGCGTTCCAGGCCGGCGAGTCCACGGTGATGGTCGACCCGCCGCCGTTTACGGAGAGGTTTATGCCGGCGAGCTCGATGCGGTCCGGGTTGCCCGTATTCAGGTATGGTCGCGCCATGAACACGGCGTTGTAGGATCCGCTGGGTGAGACCTTGGCCGCGAAGTTCGTGGTGATGTTGGTGCCGCCGGCCGTGGTGCCTGTCTGCGGCGTGATGCTGGTTATGGTGGGCAGGTACGAGATCTCGTGGACATCGAAGTAGATGGCCACGCCGTAGTCGGTCACGCTGTCCGCCGGCGGGTTGGCCGCGTCCCAATCCAGGGCGATGTTGCCCGTCACCTTGGCAAAGGCCGATTCCTGGTTGCGTTGCGACACGATCCACTGGGCAAGGCCTTCCGTGGTGTTTTCCATGTTGCCAGCGCCAGTGCCGGCTGCGCCGAAATACTCCTCCGGGATCACGAGGTTGTCCACGGCAAGGTCTGTCAGGTGGATAGAGGCCGGGCCGGAGCCGTAGGGAATCTGGCTGACGATGTAGACGTTGCCCACCACATAGGACTTGCCAAGCGGCACGGGCAGGGGCAGCTGATACGTGAGCACATCGGAGGTTCCCACCTGCCAGGAGATGGTGAACCCGTTGAGCGGCGAGAGGTTGTAGGTCAGGGTAAACGGTTCGACCACGTTGTCCTGCCAGGCGAAGGTGGTCTGCGCCGCGATGTCTGCGGCGCCGTGCATGATGGCGAGCTGCCAGTCGGAGCCGCCGTAGCGGGCAACGGCGCGCAGGGCGTTGTTGTCGAAACGGTTATAGCGGTCGAGCCCTTCTATGCCCTCGTAAAACGAGCTGGGCGCGCTGGGGTTGGGGTTCTCGTACTTGCCGTAGCGCATGTCCTCGGAAGGGAAGTCCTCGGGCGTGACGCCGTACTCCTCTAAAAGTCCGGAGCTCATCCACTCGTGCGGGTAGGAGCCCAGTGTGGGGGCGTTCTGCACCACGTTGATCGCCACGGCCTCGGCCGCGGTCCAACCCGGACCGGAGTAGCCCGTGCTCTTGATGAAGTAGTTCTTCATCTTGTCGGAGTTGAGCACCACGATTTTGCCGTTGTTGACGCGGAACGGCGGCACCGAAGGATAGCTGTCCGTGTCGTACTGGCTCAGGTCGATGCCTTCGGAGGTCCTGCTGATGTGCACGACGCAGTTCTCATACCCGGTGGCCGGGCAATCGATGCGGTCGTAGTAGATGCCGACGGGCTGGCCGTTCTGGTCCTTCACCCACAGGTAGCCATTGAACTCCGGGAAGAAGCGTGCGGCCGATGAGACCTCGAAGGAGCTGCCCGCGTAGAGGTCCTTGTTAGCCTTGTCCAGATACTTCACGCCAAGAAAGGCGGCCTCGTCCTTGCCTATGGTCACGGCATCGGAGAGCTCCAGCCGGATGAGCCCGCCGGCCGTTACCGTGCAGTTGTCCACGGTGATCTCGTTGAGCGCCTGGTCGTACTCCTGCTTGGTCTCGGAAGCGCGTACCAGCACGATCTGGTCGTTGGTGGTGGCGGAGTCCTTGCCCTGGATATTGTCGCAGAAGGATTGCGGCGTGTAGCCGAGATCTGTGTAGAAGTAGCCTACCTTGTCGCCGGTGGAGACCGGGCTGTCGGCAAAGATGGTGGACCAGCCGCCCACGGAAAGATTGAAGAAGTCGTTGCCCAGGGTGTAGTTGCCCGTGTCGTTGAGACGCTGGACCGTCCCCAGGATCTCGGATGCGCCGGCTGCCTCCAGCTCGCCCTGTGCATAGCGCAGGCCGCCCTCGGCCATGTACCTGGCGCGCGTGGCGTGGTTCTCCGTGGAGACGTTGACCGAAGACTCGCTGTAGAGCTGGCTCATGGCCGCGCCCAGAACGCCGAGCGCGACGATGCCGATGATGATGTGGATGAGGATGCTGCCGCGTTGACCGAGGGAGCGTGCGCAGGTGCGGGGGCTTGTGGGGGAACGCATGAGCCCTCCTTAGGGTGAGAGCGTGACGAGTCCTCGTGGATGGATCTCCTTGGTGAAAACCATGGACGGCAGGGCGGCCAGGGAGAAGTTGAGCACGATGGACTCGATGTCGTTGGTGGCGCCGTCACCGCTCACGTCGGTGGCGTAGGTGTTCACCGTGAGTGTCGGCGTGGGATTGGATGTCGCGATACCGTCCAGGAGCAGATTGCCGTCCAGTGTGATGCGGCCGTTGGCCGCATCGAGCGCCAGTGTTCGCGTCGCTGGGATGTTCGGATTTCCGCTGGTCTCGTAAGTGATTTGGTTTGTCGCCGCACTCACCGTGGTGCGTGGCACGATTGCCTTGATTTCGAAGGAGAGCCGCTCCAGCGCGATCTGCGCGGCCAGGCTGCCCTGGGTGGACTCGCGCGAGGTGACGTACCCCTGCGCGCCCCAGGCCAGATAGTAGGCGAAGGCGGAGCCGACGAGCCCGAGAATGACCAGACTGACGATGGATTCGAGGAGGGTAAAACCGCGTGGGGCAATGCGCTTCATGGCGCCCTCCTAATACATCTGCCGCAGCACGTCCGTGGTGGAGCGCGTTTTGGAGAAATAGGTTTCCAGCACCTTGCCGTTCACGTTGACCCGCACGGCCAGGGCGTCGGAAGCCAGAGTGTTGGAATCTGTCCACAGGGTGAAACCGGGCATGACCTCGGCACCCTGGTAATCGCCATTGTTGATCCTGCCCTGCATGGTGGTGATGGTGGTGGAGGTGTCGCCTGAGGTGTTGATGAGCTGGATGAAGTCAGCCTGGATCTGCTCCAGCACCTGCTCGGCGGTCACCTCGGAGTCTACGATCGCCACGGTGTCATAGCTGCGCGTGAGCGAGGCGCCCATCATGGAGGTAAGCAGGGCCGCAGCCGAGCCGAGGACGACGACCGCGATGATGACTTCGATGAGTGTCAGGCCGCGCTGGCGCATGTCAGTGATGGGAGGTCTCATTGCACATACCCCGTGTCGGGCACGAGCGAGATGGATTCGCTTGCGGAGCCGGCGGTTACGGTGAACGTGGTGGCGGCGGTCAGCGGCGTGGCAGTGGCGTTGTCGCTGCAGGGAATGCCGTAGGTGTCGAAGTAGATGGCGCCGTTACGATCCGGGGTGACGCTCACGGCCGACTGGATAGGAGTCTCGGTGCCCGGCAGGGCGCGCTGGCCTGCGGAGTCCGACACCCAGAAGGAGGAGCCGGTGTAGTGGAACGACCAGATGGTGCGCTCCTTCATGGCCATGGACTGGGCGTAGCGGATGTGATTGCGCAACAGGTCGAGTTGGGTCGCCACGTCGCGGCCGTCGCCGCCGGTATCTGCGAGCATCAGACCGAGACCCGCCAGGATACTGAGCAACAGCAGCGTGGCGATTATCTCGATGAGGGTGAATCCTCTATGGTAAGTGTCAGATTGTATTACCATGGATAATAATTTAAGCGCGGCCCGGAGCTCGGTCAATGCTTTTTGGTCATATCTGCAAACATTTTTTAATATATGCCAAGGTTGTCATATACAGTAAAGATTAGCCGCATCACCGATAAGTACTCAGACATATACCCGATAGCGGAAGACGACGAAGCCGGATGCGGCTTTCCGAAGCGAGTTCTGATTTATGAAACTTTGGACAGAATGACGCGCAACAGGCCGTCTCAAGGAACCGGAAAGCCGGAAAAGTCCGGCCAGTCGTTGCTTCTTCCGTCGCTGAACGCAATGATGTATGATGTTTGTGTTCGATTTTTCCGCCTGCTATCCAGACAGGAGAAACACCATGCAGAGAACCCCTCGCATCGTCTTCATCGCTTTGGCCTTTGTCGGCGCGCTGCTCCTGTTCGCCAAGCTTCCCGCGGCCGCCCAGGAAAAGGCCTTTGCGCCCCAGGAGTTCAACCTTGTGGACAACTACCTGGAAGGCAACATCATGAATGTATCCAATACGGTACAGAAAGATGTCGTCGTCACCGTCAAGTCCTTGTCCCGCTACGGTCAGACAACCTACTGGCAGGGCACGGCGCGTCTGGGCGATATCGAGCCCGGCGCCGTAGGGTTTGTACGTCTGCGCTATGGCATCAATGCGCCGGCTCCAGAGAAGTTGAGCTTCGATTTCAAAACGGCCAAGGACGCGCAGCCGCCGCAACGCAAAGCGCTGTTCGGTTTCAAGGGGGACGGCCAGGGCTATAGCGAGTGGTTCACCCTGCCGGCCGGTGTCATCTCCCTGGAGTACACCTATACGGCGTCCTGGAACGGCACGGCGCAGATCGGGCTGGAAAACCGCCAGGGCAAGCTGGTCAAGGTGATCTTTGATGAAACCCTGGCCGAGAACGCCACACGCGAGGGCATCAAGACCCTGAAGGCGGCGGAATCGGCCTCCTACCGGCTCAACGTGGTCTCTCCGGGCTCCTGGACCGTGGATATCTTCCAAGAGAACGCCCCGGCCGAAGAAACAAAGGCGGTCAACGGCACGTCTGAAGAGGCGGCCACGCGACCCGCACCGATCAAGATCCGCCAGGAAGACTCGGGTGTGACCGTCATCACGCACTGACCAACGAGCAATCCATACGTATGAATCCTTTCGCCGATACACGGCCGGCCTGTCTGCGCTTTCGGGCGCGGCAGGACCGGGCCGTCTCTTTGCCGCAGCCGTCATTCCGGTTGTGGATGCTTTTTGCGCTGCCGCTAGCCGTGCTCCTGATTCTGCCGGCCGCGGCGGCCCACGCACAGCAACCAGATGGAAACGCTTCTCAGAGCGTCAATGCAACGCAGCCCGGCTTGCTGGAGACGGATGCAGTTAATACGGAGCAGTCGGCGGCCGTGAACGCGACCCAGACTGAAGAGCCGGGCCCTGTAGATTCGCAAGAGCCGGGGGCTGAGAACGCAACGCAGAGCGGCGCACCGGCTCCAAAAGCTGCGGAGCAACCGGCGGAGTCGCCCGGCAAGCTGTCCGCCCAGATGCTCGAAGCCGGCGTTTTCGAGAGCACCTGGACTGGCGACAGTCCCGGCGAGGGCGTCTGCATGCCGCCGGCGCTGCGCCTGGAGGAAAGCACGGACAGCGTGACAGCCACGCTGCTGTCGCGTTTCGGCTTCACCTACTTGCTTTCCGGCGGGCCGGCGCGCGAGCACAGATTGCAGATCGTCGTGACCCATCCGCCCATAGAGGACCCGGAAACAGGCGAAAACGCCACGATGCAGACCATGGAGGTGGCGGCGTGCCCCGGCACACCGGCCTTTGCCGGGTGGACGTTCACCACCAGCCAGGAGCTTGTGCCCGGTACGTGGAGCGTGGAGCTGCGACAGGAAGGGCGGATGCTGCTGCGCCGGGATTTCCAGGTGACGCGTGGCCTGGAGTACCCGCAGATGCAGCTCGGCTACTCGCTTTCCGGGGACGACAACGCCACGGACGAGTTTCTGCTCACCAGGCAGCAGGTGTGGCAGGTGCTGACCGAGGCCGGCCTGGGCGTGGAGGAGACCGCCGGAGTCTTTGTGGACAAGGCCGCCGCCGAGGAGCGAGCCGGGCAATGCCGCCGCCAGGGCAAGGGGGCCGAGGTTCTGAATGCCGGCGGCGTCGGGGCTGGCGCGTTCCTGGTGCAATGTACGGACTTCACCCGCTTGAGCGGAGCCGCCGCTTCCGCGGCGAACGCTACGGGCGCAAACGAAACGCTGGTGGACGACGCCTCCGCAGGCTGGGGCGAAACGGAATCGGACGTGGCCGCAGCCCTGGCCGGTGCCCAGAGTCAAGCTTCGGAAAGCGGGCAAAATCCGGGCATGGGCGATATGCCGGGCGGTCAGGATATGGCCGCCGCCCGGAACGCCGGGGCGTTCGACCTTCCCAGCGATCCCAGCCTGGACGAGGTGCCGGCGTTGCCCGAGGAGCTCCGTCAGCCCGCTACAAAGAGCCCTGCGGTCCAGGATGACAAGGTATCGGATAGCGCCGCCGTGGATGACGCGGCAGTGGATAAGACAATGGATAGCGCCACTGATACTACGGGCGTTGTTCCGGCGGCAAAGCCCGTGGGCGGATACGGCGTTCTGCTGGCGCTGTTGAGCTCCGGCCACGCTGCGACCAGGCATGCCGGAGCCGTGCAGGAAAAGACCGGCATCCAGGCCGAGGTGCACCGTTTCCGTCTAGGCAAGGATTGGCTCTTTGCCGTGATCGGGCCGCCAGTAACGCTGGCCGGGGCGCAGGAGATGCTCGCCGGGATCGATGCGCCGGAGAACCCGCCGTTCCTTATCAAGCTCGCGCCGCTGCAGGCGCTGGCGCGTGGGGGGAGCGCCGCCGCGGCCGCTGCGGCGGGCTACGATCCATCTCTCGCGGCCATGTCCCACGACGTGGACTCCCTGGCGCTGGATGCGTTGCAGCAATCCGAACAGACGCTGGCGGACGTGCCCACCATCGATGAGGTGGCCAAGATGCCGGAGGGCATGTTCGGTCCACCGGATGACGAGGAGCTGGACCAGCCTGCCGACGGCCGTGGCTGGAGAGCCCGGGGAGAGGGCGCGCCCAGGCCGCGCATGGCGCCTTCCCAGCCGGTGCGCATGCCCGAGAAGACGGGCGTCCATGTGCTGGCGGCCAACACACGCAGGCGGTCCGAGGCGCAGGAAATCGCGGATACGCTGACGGCCGCGGATCTGAACGCCGTGGTCCATCGTCTGGACAAGGGCGGATACGAGGTGCGCATCGACAACGTGGCCGACACCCGCACGGCGCGAGAGCTGGCCGCCAGGGCCGAGGCCCTGACCGGACACAACGCCACGGTGGTGCTCGTGCAGGAGGAGCCGGACTCCGGGGTGGAGCCGCTGCCCCCCCTGTTTGGCGAGAACGACGAGCAGGGCGATGGCGGCGCGGCCGCCGGCCAGGCGGAACGTGTGACCTATGCGGTGCAGATCGCGTCCACGCGGGTGCACAGCGAGGCCGAACGCTACGTGGAGACGCTACGACGCAAGGGCTACGACCCGGTCATCGTGGATGTCGAGGACGCCATGGGCGGCTGGTACTCCGTGCGCATGGGCCGGTACGAGAGCCTTGACGAGGCCGAGCAGGCGTCCCGGAAGTTCAGCAAGGCCGAGGGCTTTGCCTCCCTGGTGGTGGAAGAGGCCGAGTGAGCGCGCCGGCCTGGCTTCGAAATATGCAGGACAGGCTCGCCCCGCAATAGCATCTGCAACCACCGCAATAAGCCGTAGCGCATGCGACGTCGGAGGCGGACGACGCAAAGCATGCCGTCGCCGCGACCAGTGCCAGGCCGCGGCGGCGGTCAATTCAGGATAGGTGGGGTGTACGCGGCGTCTTGATGATACGGCGAACGGCTAGGCTGCTTCAAAGCCGCGGATCATCATCAACAGCGCGTCGATGTCCACGGGTTTGGCGCAGGTGATATGCGCGCCGAACATGGAAGCGAGCTCCAGGTTGCAACCCGACTTGATCCCCGGCGCGCCGCCGGAGATGGCTACGATCTTGGTCTCCGGGTAACGCTGCCGCAGATCCTTGATGAACTGCAAACCTTCCTGCTCCGGCATGTGGATGTCGGTGACGACCACATCGGCCGGCCTGGTTTCCATGGCGGCCAGGCCTTCTCTGCCGTTAGCCGCCTCATCCACCTCGTACCCTTCCATCGCAAGTGATTCGCGCAGCATGGCTCGCACGGACGTTTCATCTTCAACGATAAGGATGTGTGCCATGGGTGTGTTCTCTAGCTCATCAGGCTGTCGATGGCGTCGAGCAGCTCGCCCACATCGACAGGCTTGCTGAAGGTCTTCAAGGCGCCGAGCGCGTCGGCGGTGCCCAGCAGATACTCGCCGCGGATGTTCGCGCTGCCGCCCGAGATGGCGATGATCTTGGCGTTCGGGAACTCGCGCCGGATGGTGTGGATGGTCTCCACGCCGTCCTGTCCGGGCATGATGATGTCCGTGATGACGATATCCGGCGGATTGGCGCGATAGGCGGCCACGGCTTCCTTGCCGTTGCTCGCCTCTGTCACGTCGTGCCCTTCCTGCTTCAGGGTTTCGAGCAGCATTTCGCGAACTTGCGAATCGTCTTCTACAAGCAGCACGTGTGCCATGGCGTCTCCTTTTACGGTGCTCTGTCGAGCACGTGGCGTATTGTTTGGGCCAGCTCCTCTTCCACCACGGGCTTCATGAGGTACTCTGCCAGGCCGGATTGGCGGGCGATGTCCGAGGTGACGGACTCCGAGTAGCCGGTCATGAGCACGATGGGGAGGTCGGGCTTTGCGGCAAGCATCGTCCGCGCCAGCTCCATGCCGGTCATGCCGGGCATGGTCTGGTCGGTGATGACGATGTCGTATTTGTCGGGCGCCTGGGAGAACATCTCCAGGGCCTTGGTGGGCGATGTGGTGGCCGTGACGGTGTATCCAAGCTGGGAGAGGGTCTCCTCGGCCATCTGCACCAGCAGCGCCTCGTCGTCCACAAAGAGGATGTGCTCGTCGCCGCGGGGGCAGTTGATGACGCCGTTGGCGCTGAGCTCTTCCTCGGTACGGACCAGCCTGGGCAGCAGGATGGTGAAGGTGGTGCCCACGCCTACCTCGCTTTCCACATGCACGGTGCCGCCGTGGCTCTTGACGATGCCGTGGACCACGGACAGGCCCATGCCGGTGCCCTCGCCGGGCTCCTTTGTGGTGAAGAACGGGTCGTAGATCTGCTCCATGATGGAGGGATCGATGCCGTGGCCGGTGTCGGAAACAACAAGTTCCACAAAGGAGCCGGGGTTTTGCTCCAGCACGTTGCGGGCCGTTTCCGGGGTAACCTCGCGCAGGCCGAGATGCACCCGGAGGTCGCCGCCGCGCATGCGCATGGAGTGCCCGGCGTTGGTGCACAGGTTCATGATGACCTGGTGGATCTGCGTGGGGTCGCCGAGAATAGAGGAGCTCTCGCCCTCGGCCTCTGGCTCGATCTCCACGTGGATGTCGATGGTGGAGGGCAGGGTGGCGCGCAGGAGCTTGGTGGTCTCCTTCACCAGGCTGGCCACGGCCACTGGTTTCTTCTCCTGCTCGGTCTGGCGGCTGAAGGTGAGGATCTGCCGCACCAGGTCCGAGGCGCGCATGGAGGCGGAATGGACCTGCTTCAGGTACTCCTCGATCTTGGAGTCCGGCTCCACGGCGCGCATGGCCAGACGGACAAAGCCGAGGATGGCGAAGATCATGTTGTTGAAGTCGTGGGCGATGCCGCCGGCCAGGGTTCCCAGAGCCTGCATCTTCTGGGCCTGGCGGAAGTGCTTCTCCAGCCGGGTGCGTTCGGCCTCGGCCTCCTTGCGCTCGGTGATGTCCACGGCCACGCCGAGCACCTGGTCCTTGTCCTTGAGCGGGAGCTTGGTGGTGGAGTACCAGCGCGCCTCGCCGGATGTGGAGGTGATGACCCGCTGGGGAATGAAGAGCGGCTGGCCGGAATCGAGCACCTCCAGGTCCTCGATGCGGAAGAGGGAGGTCTCGTCCTCGTTGGGGTTGAAGTCGGCTCCGGTTTTGCCAATGAGCTCCTGCGGAGAGGCGCCGTAGAGATCGGCCATGGCCTTGTTGACCATGATGAAGCGTCCCTCTCGATCCTTGACGAAGATGGGCGACGGCACCGTGTCCATGATGCGGTGGAGGAAGTTGCGATTGTCGTCCAGCTCGTTCTCCATGTGCTTGCGCTGGGTAACGTCCAGCAGGGAGACGAGAACGGTGTCCAGCTTGGACTCGGCACCCGGGGCCACGCTCAGGTGGATGATGACGTCGCGCAGGCCGCCGTCCATGGTGCGGTGGCGCGTCTCGCAGGTGAAGGTGCGCTGCCCCTCGGCCAGGGCCACGAGCTCGTCCTTGAAGCGGTCGAGGGTCTCGTCCACAAAGACGTTTCCCAGGTTGCCCAGGAGCTGATCCTTGCTCGATGCGTTGAAGAGATTGACCGTGGCCTTGTTGACGTCGCGCACCGAGACCAGGCCGGCGCAGTGTGCCACCATCAGCGGATTTTCGTCGAAGTGCCTGCGGAAGTCGGTGACGCCCTGGGCGCGTTGCGAGTCCAGGTACTCCTTGACCAGGGAGAAGTCCTCCACCCAGAGGGAGATGGGCGAGTCCTCAAACAGGCTGCGGTAGCGGGCCTCGCTCTCCTGCAGGGCTATCTGGGCCTTCTTGCGGTTGGTCACGGAGCGGCCCACGGCCTGATACTCCACGAGCTCGTCCTGGGCATTGTAGATGGCGCGGTGGGTCCAGTGCTGCCAATGGACCTCGCCGTTGTCCATGATGACCCGGTGCTCGAAGGAGGTCACGGGCCGTTCCGGGCTCAGGCCGCCGGTGCGCTCGCGGATGAGCCGGACGTCATCTTCCGGAATGTGGGGGATGAAATTCGTGTTGATGAGCTCGCGCGTGGTCTTGCCAAAGTGGCGGGCGTAGGCCTCGTTGACGTAGGAGAGCCGGCCATCCGGCAGGTAGCGGCAGATGAGCTCTGTCTGGTCTTCGAGGATGCCGCGGTAGCGGGCCTCGCTTTCGCGCAGGGCCTGCAGGGCGCGCTCGTTCTCGGAGATATCGCGGATGAGCAGGGCGACGCGCACGGCGTTGGTACCGGGCTCCGTGGCCGGGGTCAGCCGGTAGCCGTAGGTGGCGTAGTCCGTGCCCACCTTGAACTGCACTGTCTTCTGCGTTTCCACGGCTTCCTTGAGCCAGTGGCGCATGTGCTCGTGCGTTTCACCGTCGAGGAAGTCGAAGATGTTCCGGCCGTGGATGTCGTCCACGTTGCCGCCGAAACGGCGCACGCCGGCGTCGTTGATGGAAAGAACGGTGCCCAGGGGATCGAGGATGGCGAGGCTGTCCGAAGAGGCGCTGAGCAGGGCGTTGGTGGCGATGCGTTGCTCGCGCAACTCGTCGCGTACATGGACGAGGTCGTTGTAGTCGCGCTCCAGCTCTGCGACGCGCTTGCGCAGCGATTCGATCTCGCCGGACTCTGCGTCGTTGTCCGCGACGCTCTCCGTGTTGTTTTTGGATAGTGGCGAGGGCTCGCTCATGCTATGCTCGCAGCCGCTCCGTAGGGGCTGTGTCGTAGTGTCGGGTCGATGGACATCGTGTACGTTATCCCCCGGACGCCATGTAAAGTCAACGCCGCCCACATGTTGAGGCGTAATCGCAGAATAGGGCAACGGCTGGACGAGCGGACAGGATTCAAGCTAAATAAAAGCATCGGATGAACAGCACGATCCACCCCCTGCCATGACCAAAGACCTTTCGGAATTCGATAGCGAAGGCGTAATTCGCGGCGTGTTCTCCACGCAGGCCAAGGCGCGGATCGGCTTTGGAGCTACGCGGAAAAACACTGCGCAGACCGTCTATATGTACGTGGAGGAGCAGGAGGACGGCCGCTTTTCCATCCAACCTCTGAACAACCACCACATACCCACCGGCGAAAAGCAGACCATCACCCGCGAAGAGCTGCTGGAGCAATATCTTCCCGAACCGGAAGTCTACACGAAACGGTTCCTGCCCGCAGTCCGGGAGCTGGAAAAGACCGTGGCGCGGGGAGAGCGGCATTTCGAGAACAACGAGCTGTTCAGCGCCGAGTACGAGTTCAAGAACGCGCTGCGCATCGATGAAGAAAATATCCGGGCCACCTTCGGCCTGGGCCTCACCTATCTGGAACGCGGGGAAAAGGACAAGGGCGAGCTGGTCTTCAAGCGCCTTGGCCACATCGAAGGCGCCTTCGAGGAATCGCACAAGCACCTCTTCAACGAGTTCGGAATCCTGCTCCGGAAGCAGGGCCTGCTGGACCAGGCGTTGATGCACTACAACCGTGCCTTCCGGCTGTGCAAGACGGACGAGCACCTGCTCTACAACATGGGCCGCGTGCTCCACCTGAAGGGCCGGTACAAGGCCGGCATCTGGGTGGTGCGGCGCGCTCTGCAACTCAATCCCGAATTCCCGGAAGGCAAAGAGCTGCTGGACGTGTTGCAGGCGGCGGCGGACAAGCCTGTTTCGGTGGAAGACCTGACGTTCCTTGGATAAGGCGATGACATCGTGACGTTGCCCAAGAAAATGACCGAATTTTTTGCCAGATACCTGCTGGAACGGGGAATCGTCGACGAGACCGTGCTTGAGCAGGCGCGGGCCGAGCAGAGCCACTCCGAGACCCTGCTGGGTGAGCTGGCCTGCTCCAGGGAGTACCTGCGGCCAGAGGATGCGGAGCGGATCTTCGAGACGCAGAAGAGCTCCGACAAACCCTTTGGTGAGATTGCGGTGGAGCTGGAGCTGTTGACCACGGTGCAGCTTGATGATCTGCTGTTCCTGCAGGACGTGCGTACATGCCACCTGGGCGAGGCCCTGCTGGCCATGGGCGCCATCGACGACAAGCAGTTCGAGGCCGCGCTGGAGGCCTTTGCCGCCGAGCAGGAGCGCAGCCGCAAGTCCGTGGATTCTGCTCTGGCGGACCATCCCCAGCAGAGTCTGCTCCGGGGGATCATCAAGGCTCTGGAGACGGCCTCCTCCCGTTTCATGAAGGAGCGGGTCAAGGTCCTCGGCGTCTGCATGCTGGAATCCCTGGACGATTTCGAGCTGCAGTTCAGCTTCTTTCTCCGCAGCGGGGACGGCCGGAGCACGGTATGCACCGTGCTGCTGGACAACGCCTTCGCCGTGGAGATCGCCGGCCACCTGTCCGGCCAGTACGACGGTTCTTGCCGTGAGGCCTGTCTGGCCCAATGCCTGCGCTTTATGGAGATTGTGGAGCGCTACTTTGTGGAATCCATGGCCAGGCAGGGCGCGGAGCCGGTGCAGCACAGCGTGGATGCCGCTCTTCTGGCCGATCGGCCAGGCTTGGCCGTGCCTGTGCTGTCCGTGATAATGGGCACGCCGGGCTGGCCCATGAAGCTCGCCGTGGTCGTACACGAAGAATGACCGCCAGCATACGCCCGCCAAAAGGCCGGGCTTCTGAAGAAAGAAAAAGATGGGATAGATAGATGAGCAACGAAAGCAGCCACGAGGACGGCGTACGCGGCGTCTTCAGCACCATGAAGAAAAGCTGGATCGGAACTGGCACCACGAGGCGCAAGGTGGATGTCCAGGTGTACGTCTACGCCGAGCAGGACGGCGATTCGGTCCGCGTGCAGGAGCTCAACGAAAACTACCTGCCCTCCGGCGAGGAGAGCGAGGTCTCACTGGAGGAGTTCCTGGCTGGTTATACGCCGGATCCCGAGGTGTACGAGAAGAAGATGCAGCCGGCCGTGCGCAAGCTGACCAAGACCCTGGCCAAGGCGGAACGGCAGCGCCAGCAGGGCGAGGTGTACAGCGCGGAGTTCGAGTTCAAGAACGCTCTGGACATGGACGGCGAGAACGTGCGCGCCAACTTCGGCCTGGGGCTCACCTACCTGGACCGCGGCGATACCAAAGAGGCCGAGCGCGTGCTCAAAAAGCTGGTGAACCTGGCCCAGACCTTCTCCCACGACAACAAGCACCTGTTCAACGAGTTCGGCATCAAGCTGCGCAAGTCCGGCATGTATGACCAGGCCCTGGCCTACTATGGCCGGGCCATGCAGATAGCCAGCCAGGACGAGAACCTGTTCTACAACATCGCCCGCACCCTGTACGACAAGGGCGACATGGAGAAGGGCCTGGTGTTCGTGGACAAGGCTTTGGCCCTGCGCTCAGGCTTCAATGAAGCCGAGCAGCTCAAACAGGTGATGGAAAAGAAGCGCGCCGAAAGGGCCTGATCCGACCGTCTTCTACGTACTGCTCCTGGCACAAGCCTCGACAGACCATTCTGGCTGTGGACCGGCCGGGCCAACGCCGCACGCCTGCCGTGGCCTACTCCGGCAACCGCAGCACTCCGGCGGCTGTTTCCAGCCACGCGGCAAAGTCCTCGCGAGCGCGGTTGGCGTAGATCTCCTTGCGCATCCGCTTGGGAGCCTTCCTGTTCAGGGCCGGCGTGAGCCCGAAGTTGCCGTTGGAGGGCTGGAAGTGCTTGGCCTCTCTGTGCAGATGGCCGAGCAGGGCGCCCAGCACCGACGTCTCCGGCGGCTCTGCCGCCTCGCCCAGAGCGGACAGGCGCGCGCCCAGGCTGTGCCCCACCCACAGGCCGTGCGCCGCGGACTCCACATACCCTTCCACGCCCGTAATCTGGCCGGCCAGATACACGCCGGGCCGGGCGATGAGGTCTCCTTGTTGTGACAGCACCCGCGGCGAGTCCACAAAGGTGTTGCGGTGCACAGAGCCCATGCGCTCGAACTCCGCGTTCTCCAGGCCGGGCACCAGTCGGAAGATGCGTTTCTGCTCCGGGTAGGTGAGCTTGGTCTGGCAGCCCACGAGGTTGTAGCTGCCGCCCTCGCGGTTCTCGGCGCGCAGCTGGATCACGGCGAATGGCCGCTCTCCGGTGCGTGGGTCCACCAGCCCCACGGGTTTGAAGGAGCCGTAGGCCAGGGTCAGCCGGCCGCGTTCGGCCAGCGCCTCCACCGGCATGCAGCCCTCGAAGTGGATCTCCTTCTCGAACTCCCGGCACGGCACGGTCTCTCCGGCCAGCAGCGCCTCCAGGAAGCGGTCGTACTCGGCCTCGTTCATGGGGCAGTTCAAGTAGTCGCCGCCCTCGGTCTCGCCTTCATCCGCGCCGTAGCGGGAGGCGCGGAAGCAGATGTTCATGTCCAGGGAGTCGGCCGTGACGATGGGCGCGATAGCGTCGTAGAAGTAGAGGTGCTCGGCTCCCAGGGCGGCGGCGATGCTCTCGCTCAGGGGCTCCGAGGCCAGCGGACCGGCGGCGATGACCACGGCGCCGCCTTCGTCCAGGGCGCGTTGCAGGACCTCGTCATCCAGGGATGGGACGTGGCGCCGTTCCAGGCTGACGCCGGGCGCCGTCTCGATGCGTCGGGTCATGGCCGCGGCAAAAGCGTCGCGGTCCACGGCCAGGGCCTTGCCGGCCGGCACGCGGGTCTCCATGGCCGCGTCGATGACCGCGCTGCCCAGCTCGGCCATCTCGCTCTTGAGCACGCCCACGGCGGCTGTGGGGTCGGCCGAGCGCAGGGAATTGGAGCACACGAGCTCCGCGAGGTTCGCGTTGCGGTGCGCCGGAGAGTAGCTCTGCGGCTTCTGCTCCAGAATGGTGACGGGGATATCGTAGCGGGACAGGGCCAGGGCGCATTCACAGCCGGCCAGTCCGCCGCCCACGATGACGACTCGGGGATGGTTGGGCATCGTATTCCAGAAGGTGTTGTCGCCTGGTGACAGGCATGTGGTTCCTGATGCATGCCGCGCCGGTTTTCCACAGGGGCGGCGCGGGCCGGTGCAACCTAACGGCTCGGCCGAACAGAGTCCAGCCCCTTGACGCTGCGCCGTGCATGCCTGATGAGTTGTGCTGGTACGCGGGACACGACGGCATCAGCTCTGTGCTCCCGATGGTACCAGAACCATTGCCCCAGAGAAACAACCACAGCGGAGATGCGCCTATGACCATCCAGACCCTGGCAGCCGTGGCGGGCATCGCCGCCGGCGTGGGGACCTTCGCCCTGGCTCTGTACCTGCTCCGCGGCAGCGCGTTCTGCCGGCCGTGAGTGCTCAGCCTTCCGTCATTCGGGGTCGGGTACCTCGTCCACTTCATTATCCTCAAGTTGCTGCACTGACCGTACAGGTGCAGGCCTCTGCGTTTATTGAGGCATCATACGACGCGGCGGCGTGTGCGCCGTTTTTTTTCTTACAGTTTTGAGAATCTTTCGCGGATATCCGATGAACGTTTGCCAAGGACAGGGCGGACGCGATAAAGGGAGGATTGATTCGAGAACCTCGCAGCCTCGGCCATACCGCAAGGAGCCGCCGCCATGTCTGAATGGAAACAAAGAGTCGATCTTCCCATACACCCCGATATTTCGGCGGAAAGCTTTCAATGGCGATACTGCCCCCCGTCCGAGGATGATCCTGAAGCGTTAAAGGCGGACGTCATCCGCCATATCGTCTCCACCCTGGGCAGCGACTACGCCCGGAAGAACCACTACAACTACTACTACGGCCTGGCCCTGGCCCTGCGCGACCGCCTGGTGGAGCAGTGGCTGACCACGCAGCGCAGCTACTACGACGAGGAAACCAAGCGGGTGTACTACCTCTCGCTGGAGTACCTGCCCGGCAAGTCGCTGGTGAACAACCTCATCTGTCTGGGGCTGTACCACGCGGCGTACCGCGCCATGGCCGACTTCGGGCTGAACCTCGAAGAGCTGACCGAGGTGGAGTGGGACGCCGGTCTGGGCAACGGCGGCCTGGGACGTCTGGCCTCCTGCTATCTCGACTCCATGGCCACCCTGGGCGTGCCCGGCTATGGCTACGGCATCCGCTACGATTACGGCATGTTCAACCAGGTGATCGAGAACGGGGCCCAGGTGGAAAAGGCCGACAACTGGATGCGCACCTTCAACCCCTGGGAGTTCGACCGCGGCATCAACCTCGTGGAGGTCAAGTTCGGCGGCCGCGTGAAGCGCTGGGTGGACGAGAAGGGCCGGATGCGCAACGAGTGGATTCCGGAAAATCGGGTACGGGCCATGCCGTGCGACACCCTGGTGCCCGGCTACCGCAACCGCCGGACCATCAACATGCGGCTGTGGTCCGCGCGTAGCGACCGCGAGTTCGACCTCTCCTACTTCAACACCGGCGATTACGTGGGCGCCGTGGAGGAAAAGGTCCGCGACGAGAACATCTCCAAGGTGCTCTACCCCAGCGAGGACGTCATCCAGGGCAAGGAGCTGCGGCTCAAGCAGCAGTACTTTTTCGTGGCCGCCTCCCTGCACGACATCGTGCGGCGGTTCAAAAAGAAGAACGACGACTTCAAGGACTTCCCGGACAAGGTGGCCATTCAGCTCAACGACACCCATCCGGCCGTGGCCATTCCGGAGCTGATGCGCCTGCTGGTGGACGTAGAGCTGGTGGACTGGGACACGGCCTGGTCCGTGTGCGAGAAGACCTTTGCCTACACGAACCACACCATTCTGCCGGAAGCGCTGGAAACGTGGCCCGTGGAGCTTTTCGGCCAGGTGCTGCCACGCCATCTGGAGATCATCTACGAGATCAACCGCCGCTTCCTCGAAACCGTGGAGGCGAAGTATGCGAACCTTTCCCGAGCCGAGCTGGACGAGCGCAAGCAGAGGCTCTCGCTCATCGGCGAAGGCAAGCAGAAGCATGTGCGCATGGCCAACCTGGCCATTGTGGGCTCCCACTCCGTGAACGGCGTGGCCGCCCTGCATACCCAGATCCTCAAGGACTCCGTGTTCAAGGACTTTCACGAGCTGTACCCGGACAAGATCAACAACAAGACCAACGGCGTGACTCCCCGGCGCTGGCTGCGGCAGTCCAACCCGCGGCTCACGGGTCTCATCGGCGAGACCCTGAACTCCGAGGCGTTCCTCCGCGATCTCGACCTGATCAAGGAGATCGAGCCCTACGCCGACGACAGCGAGTTCCGCAAACGCTGGGCCGATGTGAAGCGCGCCAACAAGGCGCACCTGCGCGACTATCTGGAACGGCAGATGGGCGTGTCCATCAATCTGGACAGTGTGTTTGACGTCCAGGTGAAGCGCATCCACGAGTACAAGCGCCAGCTGCTCAATGTCCTCCACGTGGTCACGCTGTTCAACCGGATCATCGACAACCCCAATATAGACGTCACGCCGCGCACGGTGCTCTTCGGCGGCAAGGCTGCGCCGGGCTACTTCATGGCCAAGCGCATCATCCGGCTTATCAACGCCGTGGCCGACGTGGTCAACTCCGAGCCGCGGGTGGCGGGCAAGCTCGAAGTGCACTTCATGCCCAACTACCGCGTCTCTCAGGCCGAGGTGGTCATCCCGGCCACGGAGCTCTCGGAGCAGATATCCATGGCCGGCATGGAGGCCTCCGGCACGGGCAACATGAAGTTCGCCATCAACGGCGCCCTGACCATCGGCACCCTGGACGGCGCGACCATCGAGATGGCCGAGCGCATCGGCAAGGAGAACATGTTCCTCTTCGGCAACACGGCCGACGAGATCGTGACGCTCAAGCGCGAGGGCTACAACCCCTGGGCCTATTACGAGAAGGACCTGGAGCTTAAACGGACCCTGGACATGATTGCCGGCGACTTTTTCAGCCGCAACGATCCCGGCCTCTTCCAGCCGCTGGTGGACTCCCTGCTCAGCGGGGGCGACCGCTACTGCCTGCTGGCCGACTACCGCTCCTACATAGAGACACAGGAGCAGGTCACGACGCTGTATCGCGACCAGGATGAGTGGACCCGCCGATCCATTCTGAACACGGCGCGCATGGGCTTCTTCTCCAGCGACCGTTCCATTGCTGAATACGCCAGGAACATCTGGGGCTTACAGGTGCTGTAGCCCATGCCGGAACTTGCCTTGTCAGCAAAGGCGTAACGCGCTATATCTCACCCCCTTCGCCTGTGAAGGGGGCGGAATGCCGCGTGCCTCCTTTCCCTCCCCTTGAAGCATCTCACTATGGTGGCGCCTTCCCTTGCGGATGGCGCCGCATGATTTTCAGGATACCCTTGCATGCTCCGTTCGATTTTCCACCCGAGAACCATATCCATAGCTCTTCTTGCGCTGCTGCCTGTAGCGTTCGTCATCGCCGCGCTGACCGTGTTCGGCCAGTTCTTCACCCAGAACCTCGTGTTCATGCCGCATGTGCGCCCGACGTTCTACGCGGGCATGGCAGGCCTGACCGTGGGCTCTGTGGCCCTCGTGCTTGCCGCGATCCGGCTGATACGCGACTGGCGTTCGTGGTGGGCGGCCGTCAGCCGGCTGGAGAGCTGGTGGCTGTTGCATTTATGGGCGTATGGTTTTCTCGCGGCCGCGATCGTGGCCGGTCTGTGTTTCGAAGCCCTGTTCCAGAACGTCGTGCTCACGGGCACGGTGTTCATGGGACTCTACCTGGCCATACACGGCGTTCTGGCGCTGACGCTCGTCTATGCGCCGGGGTCTCTGTCCAGGCCGCCGCGTCTTCTGCGCCCCGTGGACCGCGTGCTGTCCATAGTCGTAGGCGTCATTTTCGTGGTGGAGTTCGGCATGACACTGCACAGCCAGCTCTTCTTTACCATGGTGTACTGGAACGAGTCGCAGGCGTCGCAGCAGTACATCGAGCAGCAGATGCTCCTCGACAACGTCTACCTGGGCCACAAGTTCAATAAGAACCACTTCTACGACAAGGAGTTCGTGGCCAACTCCGACGGCGACTTCATTATCAACTCCATCACCGGCTCCTTCGGACTGGGCATGGTGCCGCTGCCGTACAACTTCACCTCTGTGGCGGAGCGCGAGCTGCGTGCCGCGTTGAAGAATGACCCGGCAGTGGGACGGGTGGAAGTGCAGAACATGGGTCTTCCCTCGGCAGAGCTGCACGACCTGATCCGTGTCTACAACAACGTGTCCAAGCCCCTGCATCCGGACTTGACGATATACGCCGCGTTCCTCACCAACGACCTCCACGTGGTCGAGCCGGAGGCCCTGCGGCACTCCTATTACCAGAACTGGCGCCTGTATAAGTTCATCGACAAGCTCGTCTCCCCGTACCAGCAGGCGACACCCCGCATTAAGATTGAGCATCCTTTGCGGCTCAACTCTCTGCGGGACGTGCGGATGGACGGCGAGGGAGCGCCCGCGGTTCCGGACTACGTGCTCGATCCCTCCAAGGAGAAGCCCTCGCTGCCGGAGGACATATTTATCCGCCGGGAACTGCAGCGGCTTGTTATCTGCCAGCCGGAGCGGAACAACATTCAGGACATCTACGACATGTACCTGGGCGCGCTCAAGCAGCTCTGGACGGAGGCGCGGCCTAACTTCATCGTTGTGTTCATCCCGGACGAGCTGCAGGTCAACGACGAGTTGTGGAACAAGCTCATGTCCATGGTCGACGACCCGTCCCAGTTTGTGCGGGATTATCCACAGAAGCGTGTGGGCGAGTTCTGCAAGCGGAACGGCATCCCCTATCTGGACCTGCTGCCCGCGCTGCAGGAGGCGCAGAAAAAGCAGCACGTCTACCACCTGCGCGACACCCACTGGAACGCCTGGGGCAACGAGGTGGCCGGCAAGGCCATTGCCAAAAAGGTCCTGGAGTTCGAAGGGTGGAAAGAAGCGCCTCCGAGCGAGACGCGGAACGGCGCCAGCGCGTCGGCCACCCAGTAGGCATCTGAAGACGCCGTCGCTTTTCTGCGGCGGCGTTTTTTCATCTCAGATTCTGCACATGCAGCCGGGCTGCGGCGCAAAGGCGTGCACGTCGCCGGCGGTGTTGAGCATACGCTCGATCTCGTCGTACCTGCCGTGGCGAACGCTGCGCGCGATATGGACCAGCGCCAGGCGGTGGGCCCCGGCCTGCCTGGCCAGCTCGATGCTTCGCTCCACAGAGCCGTGCCCGGTCACGCCGTCGGGATCGCTTCCGATGTCCAGAAAATAAGACTCCTGCGCCAGCAGGTCCGCGCCTTTAGCCAGGGTGGCGCTCTCCGGGCTTGGAGCGCCGTCGCCGCTGTAGCATAAGACCTTGCCCTCGCGCTCCAGACGGATAGCGAGGTTGAGCAGGCCGTGCCGGCTGGGTGCGAAGCGGAAGCGCCACTGGTCCATGTCAAGCTGCACGCCGGGCGCGCTCCGGGTGTAGACGATGGGGAAAGGCAGCTTGGCGTAGGAGCCGGGGTAGGCCAGCTCATAGGCGGCAGGAACGGCGTCGGCCGCGCCGTCCGGTCCCAGGATAGTCAGACGGGTGGTTCGGCCGTCCTCGCCCAGTCTGTGCAGCAGCCAGGGCAGGCCCAGAAAGTGATCACCGTGCAGATGGGTGATGGCGATGGCGGAAAGGCCGTCGGCGCGCAGACCGGCCGGAGCGTGGAGATAAAACGCGGCTGCCGCCGTAAAACCGCAGTCCAGCAGCACTGCGTCGGAATCGAGGCTGTCCGGCATGGCAAGCAGGGAGGTGTTGGCCAGATGTTCGTCGAACGCCTCGCCCACGCCAAGGAAGATGACCCGCATGGCAGCTGCCTCCATGACGCCGGCCGGCGTCCACTAATTTGTACACGAGCCGGAGAGTGGCCTGGTCATGTATTTGCCATACCAGCGTGGTTTCCGCTACCATGCGACGGCCCGCCGTAATGCGTGACAGAGCAGCGCTATCGCGGTAACACGGAGCGGCAATGGATCCGGAATTCAGACAATCCAAAAATATGGACAACTCCGAAGCCGGCGGTCCGGGATGGCAGGCTGCTCCGGCGGTGCGAGGGCAGCGCGAATCCATGGACGAAGATCCATGGACAAGCCGTTCGCGCTTGTTCCACAAGACGCTGCTTTTCATGATTGTCGTGTTCGGGGTCATTGCCACCGTCAGCTCGTTGTTGACGGCGTTCCTGCTGGATTCCAGGCTGACGGACGAGTACGAGAGCAAGGCCATCGCCCTGGCTGGCAGCCTCGCGGAATCGGACATCGACAAGATCCTGGCGCGCGACGCCGCCATGGTGCAGGCGCGTATCGACCAGTATCTTCACATCGAGGGCGTTTCCTACGTCCTGGTTACCGACAACAAGGGCGAGGTCCTCGCCCACACCTTTGCGCCAAAGGTGCCGCAGCCCATCGTGGAGCTGTACACCTCCCTGACTCAGCGCAAGGATCTGGCCCTGGAGCCCCACTTGGAGATAATCAAGGTGGGCGATTCCTCGTACATACACGCCGCCTATCCCATTCTCGCCGGCGTGGGAGGTTGGGTCCATATCGGCATGGACCACAGCCGAATAACCGACTACATCCGCAGCGGCATCTACCGCTATCAGATAGCCACGCTCCTTGTTTTCCTGTCCAGCGTGGCCGTGGCCTTCCTGTTCACGCGCAACATCTCCAAGCCTCTTATCCGTCTGGCGGAGTACGCAAAACGCGTGGCCGCCCACGACTTCAACTCGCGCATCGAGATCCGCTCCAACGACGAGGTCGGCATGCTCTCGCGGTCCATGCAGTCCATGGCCGACGATCTTGCGGAGCTTTTCGACGAGCTCGAGGCTCGGGTGGAGCACGCCACCAACGAGCTCCAGGAAACGCTCACCTATCTGTCCGCAATCATGAACAACATGGCCAACGGCCTGCTCGTGTGCGACCAGGAAGGCAACATCACCCGCTACAACCCCGTGCTGCTCAATATGTTCGGGCTCTCGTCAGCGGACATCGAAAGCCGCACCGTGAGCAAGCTTTTGGGTGAGGACTTCGGCCGTCTCGTGGCCTGCCAGGACGCGGACAGCAGCAGGGGGCCGCAGCGCGGCAACAGGGAGATCGAGGTCGTGCGCAGCGATGGCGAGCTGATCCCCGTAGAGGTGACCATCTCCACGGTGAGCATCGGCGCAACCATGAGCGTTATCTGCATCGTGCGCGATATCACGGACCGCCGCCAGGCCGAGGAGACCACCCGCCGCACCCACGAGCTGCTGGAGCAGAAGGTGGAGGAACGAACCATCGAGCTGCGCCGCGCCAATGTCCAGCTCAAGCTGGAGGCGGCGGAACGCTCCGTGGTGGGCGAGGCCCTGCGCAAGGCCGAGGCCAAGTACCGCGCCATCTTCGAGAACGCCATCGAGGGCATCTACCAGACCACGCCCGAGGGCTGCATCCTCAGTGCAAACCCGGCCCTGGGGCGCATTTTCGGCTATGAGAGCCCGGACGAGTTCATCGGCTCGGTCTCGGACATCCACAGCCAGCTTTACGTGGAGCCCAAGGCCCGGGGCAAGTTCCTGGAGGCAATCGAACGCGACGGCGAGATCAAGGACTTCGTCTCCGAGGTTCGCAGAAAGGACGGCAGCATCATCTGGGTCTCGGAGAATGCGCGCAAGGTTGTGGATAAGAATGGTGAGACGCTCTACTATGAGGGCTCGTTGGAAGACATTACCCTGCGCAAGGCAACGGAAAGCGAGCTCAAGCACCAGGCCTTCCACGACCAGCTCACCAATCTGCCGAACAGGATGCTCTTTCTCGACCATCTGCACATGGCCCTGGAACGCTCCAAACGACGGAAAGGCTATCTGTTCGCGGTGCTCTACCTCGACCTTGACCGCTTCAAGATCATCAACGACAGCCTGGGCCACGACATTGGCGACGATCTCCTGGCCTCGGTGGCGGCCATTCTGCAGGAAAGCATCCGGGGCATGGATACTGTGGCGCGTTTTGGCGGCGACGAGTTCGCCATCCTGCTGGAAGACATCGACGCCCCCAGGGAGGCTGTGAAGATCGCCCGCCGGATTCTCAAGGACATCTCCACGCCGTTCCACCTCAAGGGGCACGAGGTCTTCACCTCCGCCTCCATCGGCATCGTCCTGGTCACGGAAGGGTACGAGCGGGCGGAGTCCATTCTGCGCGATGCGGACACGGCCATGTACCGCGCCAAGGAGCATGGAAAGTCCCGCTTCAAGGTGTTCAACCAGCGCATGCATGAGGAAGCCCTGCGTACGCTGGAGCTGGAGACCGATCTGCGCAAGGCCTCGGACTCCCGCGAGTTGTTCGTCTACTACCAGCCCATCGTGGACCTGGAGAACGAAACCATCGCCGGGTTCGAGGCGTTGCTGCGCTGGAAGCATTCGCGGCTTGGCTTCATCGGCCCGGATGAGTTCATTCCGCTGGCCGAAGACACGGGGCTTATCTTCTCCATCGGCCGGGATGTCCTGGCCAACGCCTGCGCCGACGCCATCCGCTGGGGTCAGCTCATCGCTTCCAGATACGGACGCGACGCCAGGGCACCCCATGTGAGCGTGAATATCTCGGGCAAGCAGCTCATGCAGCCGCTGCTCATCGGTGAGGTGGAGTCCATCCTGGAAGAGTCCGGGCTGGAGCCCGGCCGGCTCAAGCTGGAGATCACCGAGAACGTGCTCATGGAGCACATCACCCTGGCCGAGGGCATGCTCGCGCGGCTCAGGCGCATCGGCATCGGCCTTTCCATGGACGACTTCGGAACAGGCTACTCATCGCTGTCCTATCTGCGGCAGTTCCCCATAGACACCATCAAAATCGACAAGGACTTCATCTCCGCGGCCATCACCGACAAGGAGAGCGAAGCCATCGTCTCGACGGTCGTCACCCTGGGTCGATCCCTGGGGCTCGATGTCATTGCCGAGGGGGTGGAGACGCCGGAGCATCTTGCCCTGCTGCGGATGCACGGCTGCCGGTATGCGCAGGGCTACCTCTTCTCCAAGCCGGTACCGCCGGCGGAGGCGGAAGCCATGCTGCTTGAGGGATTCGCCTCCCTCACCGTTTGAAGCACTGCGAATAAGGAGGAAATATGGCCAACATTCTCGTGGTGGACGATAAATTCATGGACGGTCGTGCACTTGTGCGTCAACTGGACGAGCTGGGGCACGGCACGAACCACGTGGTCTCCCAGGGGCAGGCGCTGGACGCGGTTGCGGACGGCGGGTTCGACTACGTGTTTCTGGATCTGACCCTGCCCGACGGCGACGGCGTGGAGGCTGTCCCGGAGATTCGCGGCAGCGGCGCCGCCGTGATCATACTGCTGGAAGGGCCCCTGGAGGAGCTGGACGCCGAGGCCGCCGGCCGCTTGGAGAGTCTGGGCGAGATGGCCTATGTCCTGAAGCCTCTGGATCAGGATGAGATCGCCGCCGCCCTGGAGAAAGCGGATGCGTGCCGCGGCAACAGCACTCCCCAGCCTGAGGTCGCACCGGCGCCGGCTGCCGAGGAAAAGACGGCCGCACCCCGGCCGCAGGCCGAAGGGACGGAAGCTGCGGAATCAGCCATTGGCGAGAGAAAGCTTCCCAAACGTTTGCCCAAGCTGAAGAGCTACCGCGATCAGACGGAGAAGCGGTATCTTAAGCGCCTGCTTAAGGATTCTAAAGGCAATGTTAAGAAGGCCGTGGCCATTGCCGGAATCTCTCGCGCCAGCTATTACAATCTTTTGAAGAAGCACGGCTTGAACTAGCCGCCATCTTAACAACTCACCTGGACTGCGGACCCGCCGCAGTCCCGTATCGGCGTCGTGGATGATTCGTAGAATACTTTTGGGTCTGTGCCTGAGCTTCGCCTTACTGGTCACGCTCGCCGCCCTCGTTCTCGTGCTGCAGGATGGCAACGAGTACCGGGACAAGGTGGAGGGCTGGCTCTCTACTCAGGTGGGCAGCGACGTACGCATCCAGGGCGACCTCAACCTTTCCATTTATCCGTGGCTGGGCTTGCGCGTGGAGGCCGTGAAGGTGGCGAACCCCCAGGGCTTCGGCGCCGGGTCCTTCATCCGCGCCAGAAGCGCCGTGGTGCGCATGCGGCTGGGGCCGCTCCTGCGGCGCAGGGAGATCGTGCTCGACCGGCTGGTGCTTGACCATCCTGTCATCGAGCTGCGGCGCAAGGCCGACGGGCGGAGCAACTGGCTGCCGCTCATGAAGCGCCTGGGCATGGCGGTGGAGGAGTCGCCGCCGTCGCTGGTGCAGGGTGAGCCGGGCAGACCGCACCGGGCCATGCCGGAGCGTGGCTGGACCCTGCGCGCCGAGCGCATGCGCGGCATCAGCATTATGGGCGGAACCGTGGGATACCTTGACGAGGCCACCGGCGAGACCCTGCTCCTGGACCGATTCTCGCTGGAGACCGGCCCGGGCATCGAGTTTGATTACAAGGTGCGCTTCAGGGTGGAGGAATCGACCAGCGGGCTGTCCGGCGAGATCGCTTTGAAAGGCGAGTGCGCGCTCGATCCGGCCAAGCCTTCGCTCAAGACCACGGGAGCCACGTTCACCTTTGATGGCTCCGTGCCCATTGGTGAGGAGCGCCTGGCCGGCAAGGTCTCCGGCGTATTCAATTTTGATACCGCCGCAGGCCTGGTATCGCTGGAAAACGGCGTGGTGGACACCGGGCTGGCCCATGTGGAGTTCTCCGTGCACGCCCCCTTGCCCGTGGGCATGTTGCCCGTCAGCGGGCAGGTGAACATCGCGGTGCGTGATACCGGCATTCTCAGCCGGCTGTGGCGCGATATGATTACGGACGGCGAGCTGCAGTACGTGCAGGGGCTCAAGCTGCGCGCTCAATACCGATTCGACGAGAAGCGCGTGCAGCTGGAAGAGCTGCAGGTCGAGCTGGCGGACATGGCTGCCCACGGGCGCGGCGAGCTGCTGCTGGGCGATGTGCCGTCGGCGTCGTTGCTGCTCTCCACGGGTACCTTGGCGCTGGAGGATCTCTTCGGCGGTGAAAGCGGCATGCCCGAGTGGCTGCAGGCGTTGCTGGACAAGGGGACCGCGCCGGCCATAGCTCCGCTCGGCGCTGTGCGGCTGAACATCGGCGCCGACAAGGTCTCCGGTTATGGGCTGGACCTGAACGACGTGTCCATGGATGTGGACATGGATGGGAAAGATGTGCGGCTGGAGGCTGATGCGAAGAACGTTTTCGGCGGATCGGTTCACGCCAAATGGGATGTGCGGCCGGGCGAGGCGGCGCTGGAGGGCTCGGTGGAGTCCCTCAGCCTGGCGCAGCTTGGCGGCAATCTGCGTGAAAACAAGCTTCTGACCGGAGCAGAACCGTTCCCGACCGGAACCCTGAGCTGCGGAGTCCACGCCAAGGGAGCCTCGGTTCGGGACCTGCTGGAATCGGGCGGCGTAGAGCTTTCCGGCCGGATCGTGAACGGCGGCATGGCTGTTGCGAACGGCGCGTGGCAGTCCGCCTGGTCGGCCCTGGAGCTCACCTTGAGCCGCGGCCGAAGCAATGGCAAGGCGGGTGCTTTCTCGCTGCTGGCCACGGCGAACGGGGTCAAGGCGTGGCCCATCGGTGAGGTGGATGACGCCGGCAACGGACCGTCGCCGTACCGCGTGCAGACGATGCGGCTGGATGTCGACGGCGTGTTGCAGAAGGAGAAGGGCGGCCGCCTGGGCCTTGGCGACACCAAGTACGAGCTCACGGCCAAGGGCGAGAAGGGCGAGTGGTCCCTGCCGGGCACCAAGCGCCTGCTCCAGGGATTGGGTACGCTCAACCTAAAAAGTTACGGCCAGATCCGGCTCGACACGGCGGCAAGGCGGCTCACGGTATCCGCCATGACCACGGAAGGCTTTGGCCTGCTTCTGAAGAGCCGCGGAACCCTGGACTACGGCGAGGCGTGGAAGCTCCAGGCCTCGCTGAACCTACCGGAGTTCGCGCCGCGCGTGTGCATGACCTATCTCGGCGTGGAGCCTCCCGCCAACCTGGAGCCCGGGGTCCTTTCGGCGTGCCTGGTGCAGGCCAAGGTGGAGGCCAAGCCGGGCTGGCTCCGCTTCAAGGACCTCAACCTGCGCCTCGACGAGAGCGTGGCCAACGGCGAGTTCACCCTGTCCGAAAGCGGCGAGGTCGGCTCGAAATGGGCGCTTAGCTTCGATCTGAGCCTCGACGCCGTGGACGCGGACAGCTACCTCTTCGGCCATCCGCACCCGCAGCAGAAGGCGGCTCCCAGCAAGCCCACCCAATGGGACCTCGACTGGCTCAAGAAGCTGCGCAGCCGCGGCCGGTTGCGCATCCGGGAGCTGGAGCTCTTCGACCTCTACTACCAGGACGTGGATCTGATCCTGGAGACGCACAACGCCAGCTTCTCGCTGGAGCCGTTTACCGCCAGCTTCTACAACGGCAAGCTCCGCCTGGGCATCCACGGCGAGGTCGCCGACACCCTGGCCATGGTCGTGGACCTGGAGCTGGAGAAGTTCGATCTGTTCCAGGTGTTGATGAAGCTGGGCGATGTGGACCAGATGGGCGGCGAGACCAGCATTGTCATGCACATGACGAGCACCGGGCTCTCCTCGGCGCAGCACCTGCGCACCCTCTCGGGCGGGGGCGACGTCATGGTCAGGAACGGGTTCTACGCCTACTTCCGCGAGACGACTCCGGATACGAGCAACGCGGCGCAGAGGAGCCCGTTGAAAAGCCTTTCCGAAAAGAAGTCGGAACCTGTGAAGCCGAAAAGGGAGCGGGTGGTCATCCCGGTGAGCTCGGCGCACGCTACCATCCAGATACAGGACGGCATCTTCCGCAACAGCGACTTCATCGCCAAAGGCGACTCCATGACGGCCAAGGGCTCGGGAACCATGAACATCCCCCTGGCCCTGCTGGACTACACCATCATGGTGGACGCCAAGGTGATCCCGGAGTTTCCCATCATCATCCAGGGCCCCCTGGACGACCCGGCCGTGGAGCAGGGCGGGGTGGGGTTTGTGGAGACCATCTTCACCACCTTCCGCAATATCCTGACCCTTCCGTTTTCGGCAATGGACGCCATATCGAAGCAGGCGCGCCAGCTCAAGCAGGGGCTGAGAACCCCGAAGACGGAGCAGGCCCCGGCCGGGAGCACGCCGGCGGATCAATAGCCGAAACGGCCGTGCCTTTTTCGGACGATCCGGGCCGGCTTATGCCGCGTGATTCCTGTGATCTGACCGCGGGCGGAGCGCCGGCCCTTCTTCCCTATGAAAAAGCGCCCGCCGGGCCGGAGCCTGACGGGCGCATGTAGTAGAATGGTGCTGCAAGGAAGCGGCTATGCGGCCGACTCCTCTTTTTCCTCTTCCTCGCCCACTTTCTCCACGGCGCGGCCGCGTTCGGCAATGGCGCCAAGCAGGGTGCCGCGGACGATGACGCCCTTGAGGTAGCCGTCGTCGTCCACAACGGGCAGGGGATGCGGCAGGTCGTAGATGATCTGGATGAGGTCCTGAGCCGGCAGGTCCGGGGGCACGGTCTTGCAGTCCGTGCAGATGACGCTCTTGATGTCGCGTGCTCCGAGCTCCACCTGCCGTGCGCATTCCTCCGCGGAAACGATGCCGGCGTACTTGTGTTCGTTGTCTAGCACGAAGAGTGAGGAGAGGCCTGCCTTCTTCATCTTGCGCAGAGCGGTGCGCGGGCCGTCCTGGCCCAGGTAGACCACGTCGTGCACTTTCTTCATCACCGACTCGGCGTAGAGCACCTTGGTGATGTCCACCTCTTCCACAAAGCGGGCCACGTACTCGGTGGACGGGTTGGTGAGGATGTCCTCCGGAGCGCCGACCTGGACGATGGCGCCGTCCTTCATGAGCACGATGCGGTCGCCAAGCTTGAGCGCCTCGTCGAGGTCGTGGCTGATGAAAACGATGGTCTTGCGCATCTTCTGCTGCAGGTCCACCAGCTCGTCCTGCATGTCGCGGCGGATCAGCGGGTCCAGGGCGGAGAACGCCTCGTCCATCAGCAGGATGTCGGGGTCCAGGGCCAGGGCGCGGGCCAGGCCCACGCGCTGCTGCATGCCGCCGGAGAGCTGCCGCGGCAGGGCGTCTTCCCAGCCGGCCAGGCCCACCTGGGCCAGGGAGTTGTCCGCGCGCTCGTTGCGCTCATCCAGGGATACGTTCTGGATCTCGAGGCCGTAGGCGGCGTTCTGCCGCACGGTGCGGTGCGGGAAGAGGGCGAAGTTCTGGAAGACCATGCCGAGCTTCTTCTGGCGCATGAGCCGCAGGGACTCGCCGTCAAGGGCGGTGACATCCTCGCCGTCGATGTAGACTTTGCCGGACGTGGGCTCGATAAGCCGGTTGATGCAGCGGACCAGGGTGGACTTGCCGCTGCCGGAAAGGCCCATGACCACGACGATCTCGCCCTGCTTGACGTCAAAAGAGGCGTTGTTCACGCCTACGCTCAGTTTGGCTTCCTTGAAGATTTCATCCTTGCCTTTCCCTTTCTGAAGCATGGGAATAGCACGTTCGGGCGCATGCCCGAAGATCTTGTACAGGTTCTCGATCCGTATTTTCGTCATAAATGTTCTACTCGCTGGTAAAGGCGTATTCGGCGGGGATGTGTTCAACGCGGCGACTCGCCGGTTCCTCCGGGGACCAGCTTCCCGCCCGTGAGATATGGCAGGCGTGTTCGATGTCGCAATTCAACTACCCTAACACACCCCAAATATCTGTCAAATCAACGCGTTTTCAGGGGCATGCAGGGGAATTCCTCGTATTATACATGAAAATTGAAGGCGTTTGGAGGCAATATACAAGAAGTACCCGAACATTCTCCATTTGCGCTATTCCACATTGCTTCGCACGCAGTCGCCGGAAGATTCGTAGCGCCATCACCCCGGGGAAGGTGGCAACCCCATACGCGTCATGACGATTGTCTATGAATAAGCAACGAAAAATGGTAGGAAATAGCCGGAATGCCAGCATGACGGCCCTGCCCGTCTGCCATGCGCTCGCGGAAGACAACCGCATAATGCTGTCAAAGCCGCGGCTGATACGGCGTCGGCGGTCCGGGCAAGCCCTCCCCGGAGCACCATCGCCCAGTGCCCGGCCGGGCGGAAAAGCTTGACCGCCCCGGAAAAATCACATGATAAGAGAATGTGTTGGGGGGAGTGGAGCCTCGGTTCCACGACACTGCGGAATGAAGCACACATATCTTTCCATATCCTTTGGCGAACATACCCTGGCGCTGCCGCTCGTGGAGGTGCACAAGGTGGCGCGCATGGTTTCCATAACGCCCGTGGGCGAAGCAGCGCCCCGCGGCATGCTGGGCGTGGTCAACCTGGGCGGACGGGTCGTCCCGGTGTTCGATCCCCGCAGTCGTCTCGGGCTCCCTTCCAAGGCCATGGACGCCTCGGACCAGCTTGTTTTCGTCTCGGCGGGTGATCGCCTGATAGCCCTCTGGGTGGACGAGGCGGGCGACGTGTTCCGCGCCGTGATTCCTGAAGATTCCGAAGCGCAGGGCTCTGCCCCGGAACCACGCATCGCCCCCGGCGAATCCGTGTGGAAGGAGCTGCACGGCGTGGCCGGCATTGTTACCCTGGAGGACGGCCTGGTGGTCATTCAGGATATGGACGCCTTTCTCAGCCAGGAGGAGGCGCAACTGCTGGACGCCGCGCTGGATGCTCTCGACATGGGAGATGCCGGACATGGCGCCGACAACGAAGTGAGCCGGTGACGAACGTTCAATCATCCGACGCAATAGCCAGGCTAGCCAACCTGGTGCTGGACCGATGGGGCCTCCTGTACCCCAGGGAACGGCACAGGGATCTGAGTCGCGGCGTGGACGCCGCGGCCAAGGCCCTCGGCCTTCCCACCGCAACCTTCCTGAAAATGATTCTGGGCGATCCGGCCAACCGGAGCCGCGACAAGCTGCTGTCCATTCTTGTGGATAAGCTGACCGTGGGCGAGAGCTACTTTTTCCGGGAGCCGCGCAGCATGCAGGCCCTGGACGAAAGCATCCTGCCGGAACTTCTGCGCGAAAAGTCGCTGCGCGGCGACAACAGCCTGCGACTCTGGAGCGCGGGCTGCGCCACCGGCGAGGAGCCGTATACGCTGTCCATTCTGTTGGACAGGTTGTTCGCCCGTCTTGGCGAGTCCCCGGAAGCCTGGAGCGTGGAGATTATCGCCACGGACATCAACAGGGATTTTCTGCGGCGCGCACGCGAAGGCGTGTACCGGGAGTGGTCGTTCCGCGCGGCCCCGCCGTGGCTCAAGGACCAGTACTTCGAGAAGACCGAGGACAACCGCTGGCGGGTTGTGGACACCGTCCGCGACAGGATACGCTTCTCCACGTTCAACCTATGTGGGAACGACAGCGCTCCGGCCTCCGGCGACCGCATGGACGTGATCCTCTGCCGCAACGTGCTCATCTACCTTGCGCCGGATAAGATGCAGCAGGTCCTGCGGCGCATCCGCGGCAATCTCACGGCCGAGGGCTGGTTCATCACCAGCCCCACCGAATCCTCCCACGTGCTGGAGACCAGAATTTTCACGCCGTGCCGCGCGCTGGATATGCTGGCGTTCTGCAAGTTCGAACGGGATGGGGCCGGCCTGGACTCGTCCACGGAGGAGCGTTCCCTTTCTGGCTCCGCTCCGCGGGAGTACGCCGAGCCCCAGACCCTGGCGTATGATGACGTCGGCCAGGCGCCTCTGTCGTACGACGATGAGGAGCCGGTGGCGGTCATACCGGAACCGGCCGAGCTGGAGCCGGAGCAACTGCTCATAGAGGCGGGAGTGGCCATTGCCCAGGGCGACCCGGAGCAGGCCGAGGCGTATGGCCGCGAGTATCTGGAGCGGTACGGCGGGGCGCGGTTCGAATCCCGGGCCCGGGCCAAGTCGATCGTTGCGCAGTCTCTTGCCAGCCGTGGCCGGCTGGAGGAGGCGCAGGAGTGGGCCTCGGCCGCCGTGGAGGACGAGCCCATGAACCCGGAGCTGCGCTACCACCATGCGCTGGTGCTGCAGGAGCTGGGGCGGAACGACGAGGCCGTCGCGAACATGGAGCGCGCCCTGTACCTGAACCAGTCCCTGGCCATGGCGCACTTCTCCCTGGGGCTCATGGCGCGTAGTCAGGGCGATACGGCCAGCGCCCAGCGCCACTTCAGCAGGTTGCTCGGCGTGCTGGGAGATATGGGCGAGGACGCGGTGGTCCCCCTTTCCGAAGGCATGTCTGCAGCGCGATTGCGGGAACTCGTTGAAAGCTTGCTCCTAAGCCGTTAAGAAGAAATATGAAACGTGGGAATAGTGCAACAGGATAGACAGGACGTGGCGGAAGCAAACACCATTATATGCGTCGGGGGCAGCGACGAGGACGCGCTGCGGCGCCGGGCCACGGAGCTTGCCAAGCCGGCGGCCACGAACGTTGCCGATTTGCGCGACGAGTGGGGCGATGTCCTGCTTGTCCGTGTGGGCATGGACAACCTCTGTCTGCCCACCCACTACGTGCAGGAGGTGGCGGTGCTCGACAACCCGCTGCCGCTGCCGGGGCTTCCGGACTTCTACACCGGCGTGGCCAGCCTGCGCAGCCGCATCTACGCCGTCATCGACGCCGCGCGGCTCTTCGGCCTGAGCCGGTCCAGAGACGCATCGGCGCCGGCAGGCGTCGTGCAGGGCGTGATCGTACAGGGACCGGACCCCGAGTCCCCGGCCACGGAGTTTGCCCTGGCCGTGGATGCGGTGGAGGGCGTCTTCAGCGTCAAGGCGAGAAACGTCTCGGCGGTGCCGGAGGGCGTGGCGGATCGGCTGGCGCCCTATGCCTACGCCCTGGTAGAGGTCACCGCGGGCCACGGCCTGGTGCTCGACATGCCGACGCTGCTTGCCGACAAGACATTGCGCGCGGACATCGCGCAGAAAGGCGCCTGAGCCTGGAGCTCCGTGCGCGGACATACGTTATAGGGAGAACAGCACCCATGCAGTGGAGAGATATTTCAGTAGGCGGCAAGCTCGCCCTGGGATTCGGTCTGGTAATCCTGCTCCTTGTACTCGTCAGCGTGCGCTCGGAGATGGGGTTGGACCATTCCGGCAAAGCCTACGAGAACGCCTTGGACAGACTTTCGCATCGATATAACCTCAAGGCCAAGGAAAACGACCATCTGGAGTGGACGGCCGCTCTGATGCAGGGGCTGATGGCGCGGGACTTCTCCAGCGTGCATGTGGAGGAGGACTATCACCAGTGCGCCTTCGGCCAATGGTACTACAGCCCTGAGCGCATGGAGCTGGAGACGGATCTGCCGGCCTTGCGCCAGCCTCTGGAGGCCATCGAGGCGCCGCACATCGCCCTGCACAAAAGCTACGCCAGGATGCGAGCCCTGTATGCGCAGCTCGGCGACGCCGCCTACGACGACATGCGGATGGTCTATCTACAGGACACCACGGAGCATCTGCGGCAGTTCCGGCTGGCCCTGGACAATGTGCTGGACATCCTGCAACGCGCGTCCGCGCGTACGGAAAATATCGCCAAAGAAGATTCCCTGCAGAACCGCATCATCATCTGGATCGCCACGGGCGTGGCTATCCTCCTGGCCATTATCATGGCCTACATCATCACGGTTTCCATCACCAGGCCGCTGGGCCGCGTGGTGCGTGCCGCGGACGAGATAGCCGGCGGCGATCTCGACGTCACCCTGCCCAAAGGAAGCAAGGACGAGCTGGGCGTGCTGTCCAACGCCTTCCAGCGCATGGTGGCCTCGCTACGCACGCTTTCATTAGGCATGGACTCCGTGGCCCAGGGCAATCTGCGCGTGGAGATAACGCCGCAATCGGACAGCGACACCATGAGCCGGGCCATGCACACCATGGTCAACAACCTGCGGGAGCTTACCCAGCAGAGCAGGGAGGCCATCGACACCCTGGCCGCCTCCATCGGCGAGATCTCCGCCTCCTCGGCCGAGTTCTCCTCCAGCGCAGCGGAGACCGCCACCTCCGTAACCGAGACCTCCACCACCGTGGATGAGGTCAAGCAGACGGCGAACCTGGCCAACAAGAAGGCCAAGCAGGTGATGGACAACGCCCAGGAGGCCCTGCGGCGCGCGGGCGACGGCAAACGCTATACCGAGGACATCATCCAGGGCATGTCCCAGATTCGCGAGCGCATGGACTTCATTGCCCAGAACATCATCAAACTTTCGGACAAGAGCCGGATGATCGCCGAGATCATCGAGGCAGTGAACGACATTGCGGACAAGTCCAACATCCTGGCTGTGAACGCCTCCATCGAGGCCTCCAAGGCCGGCGAGGAGGGCAAGGGATTCGCCGTGGTCGCGCGGGAAATTCGCAACCTCTCGGAGCAGTCCAAGGAGTCCACGGCCCGTATCCGCAGCATTCTGGAAGACATCAGCAAGGCGACCTCCACGGCCGTGCTGGCCACCGAGGAGGGCACCAAGGCTGTGGCACGCGGCGAGGAGCTCTCCTCCCACGCCGGCGAGGTTATTCTGCAGCTGGTGAACAACGCCAACAAGGACGCGCAAGCCGCCTCGCAGATCGCCGCCTCCAGCCAGGAGGAGCTTCTGGGCATGGAGCAGGTGTCTCAGGCTATGACCGCCATCAAGGAGGCCACGGAGCAGAACGTGGAAAGCGCCAGCCAGCTCGAAAAATCGCTCGGCATCCTGGAAAATCTGGTGCAGGGACTCACCAGAATCGTGCAACGCTACAAGTACTGATCAGGGCACATGAACACAGGCGACAGCGCACTGCACAAAAAGCTTTTGCAGGCCTTTCATCTGGAGGCCGGTGAGCGTTTGCAACGGCTGGGGACGCAGCTCCTGGCCCTGGAGGAAAAGGTGCGCGAAGGCGCGCCGGACCCGGAAGAGCCCATCTACGCCCGGCTTGTGGAGGATATCCATCGCGAGCTGCACAGTCTCAAGGGAGCCAGCCGCACCGTGGGGCTGCTGGACATAGAGCAGCTCTGCCAGCACGCCGAGTCCGTGATGAGCGCGGCGAAACGCGGCGAAATCTCGCTGGCCGCCTCGTCCTTCGATGTTCTGCACGCAGCCACCGCTTTGGTGGAGCAGCTTGTGGAGAAGCCGGACGCCGCCGGCGCGGAGGCCGAGAAGCGCCTCCATCAGCTCGTGTCCATGCTCCAGGCGCTGGCCGCCGGCCAGGATATCGGACCGAGGCCGGTTCAGTCCTGGGAGACAGGCGCTCCGAAGCAGGAATCTCCGGAGGTGGCGGAATCCCTTCCGGAGGAGCCGCAGCCGCAACAGGACAGGAGCGAGGAGCCCTCCATCCAGTCACCTGTTCAGCCGCCCGCGCAATCGCATGGGACTGACGGTGAACGCCGTACCGCAGAGTACGGCAGGCTGCCCGGCACCATCCGCCTTGCCACCGAGGATATCGGCGCAATCCGCGCCATGGCCGAAGACCTCCAGTCCACCCGCATCTCACTCTCACGCCGGGTCCGCGGCATGCGCGAGGCCGTGGAGTCCCTCCAGGTTCTCGAAGGGCTGTGGTCTGAGGCGCAGTACGAGCAGAGCTCGCGCATCGACAACCCGTCGGCGTTTGCTGCCCAGGAGGCGGCCGGCCCGAATGGTGTTGCCCACGCTCCGGTGTATGCACTGCGGCAGGCGGACGCTCCGGGGGCCCCCGTCCTAGCCGTTTCCGCGGTGAAGGCCGGCGGACAGCAGGGCGAAGCCATGGAGGCTTTTCTGGAGGCGTGCCGCACCGATTTTTCCGGCCTGCGCGACCAGCTCAGCACGCTCTGGCGCGGACTGGAAAGCGACCGCCGGGAGCTGGAGAAGCAGGTGTCAGAGCTGAACGAGGCCATGAAGCAGGTGCTGCTCATGCCCATCGAGGCGCTGACGGCCCAGTTTCCACGCATGGTGCGCGACCTGGCCAGGCAACAGGGCAAGGAAGCCATCTGCGAGGTGGACGGCGCGGACATCGCCATGGATCGCCGCATCCTGGAGCTTCTGAGCGACCCCTTCCTCCATGTGCTGCGCAACGCCCTGGACCACGGTATCGAGACTCCCGGTAAGCGCCGGGCCGCCGGCAAACCGGAGGCTGGCGTGGTGCGCATCCATGTGGAGCGCCAGGGCGCCGGCCACGTGCGCATCGACGTCAGCGACGACGGTCGGGGCATGGATGTGGAGGCGCTGCGCAAGCAGGCCATCCAGGCCGGCAAGATCGACGAGAAGCACGCACGCGAGATGAGCCGCGAGGAAACACTGGGTCTGGCTTTTCTTTCGGATCTGTCCACGGCCAGGGAGGTGACCACCATCTCCGGCCGCGGCCTGGGCATGGCCATTGTGCGCGGCCAGGTGGAGCAGGCGGGCGGCCATGTGGGCCTCTCCAGCCGGGAGGGCACTGGTTCAACCGTGACCTTCGTGGTCCCGGTCACGCTCACCTCCTTCAGCGGCGTGGTGGTGGCTGCCGGAGGCAGGCGATTCGTCGCGCCCAAAAACAACGTGCTCCGGCTGGTGCGCGCGGACCCCTCCATGATGCGCGTCTCCGGCGGGCGCAAGCTCTTTTTCAACGACGGCGAGATGGTTCCCATGGCCAACCTCACCGAGGTTCTCTCCATTCCGGAACGCGACGCCGGGGAGCAGGAAGCGCGCGACGTGCTCATTGCCAGCGCCGGCGGCGAGCTGGCCGCCGTGGCCGTGGATGAGGTGCTGGAGGAGCAGGATGTGATGCTCAAGGACCTGGGGCCGCAGCTCAAACGCGTGCGACATATCGCCGGAGTCACCATGCTGGGTACGGGCGAGCTGGCCCCGGTCTTGCAAATGAGTGACGTGATCGCGGCGGTGGCGCGGCCCGGCGCGCGGCTCTGGGCTCCGCCCAAACCGGCCCCCGAGATCAAGCCCGCATCGCGCATCCTGGTAGTGGAGGACTCCATCACATCGCGCATGCTGCTCAAGAACGTGCTGGAGGCCGCCGGCTACGAGGTGACCACGGCCGTGGACGGCATGGAGGGCTTTGCCACGCTGAACACCGTCCCGGTGGACCTCGTGGTGTCCGACGTGGAGATGCCGAGGCTGGACGGCTTCGGCCTGACCGAGAAGATTCGCGCCGAGGCGCGGCATGCAGGCCTACCCGTGGTGCTTGTGACCTCTCTGGAGTCCAGGGAGCACAAGGAGCGGGGTTTGAACGCAGGAGCAAACGCCTATATTGTGAAGAGCAAGTTTGATCAGAGCAATCTGCTTGAAGTCATTCATTCTTTGCTGTGAAGGATTGATCGGACGTGGCAAGGACAGGCAAAGACAAAGACAGTCGTATCGGGGTGCTCATCGTCGATGATTCCACCGTGGTCCGGGAAGCCATGCGCTACGCCGTGGAGTCGGACCCGGAACTCTTCGTCGCCGGGTTGGCCGCCAACGGCCGGGAAGCCATCGAAAAGACGCGTTCCCTGGAGCCGGACGTCATCGCCATGGATTTCCATATGCCGGACATGAACGGCATCCAGGCGACCCGGCAGATCATGCAGGAGACGCCCACCCCCATAGTCATCGTCTCCGGTCTGCTGGACCCCAAGGAGGCGTCGGCCAACTTCATGGCCCTGGACGCCGGGGCCCTGGCCCTGCTCGAAAAGCCGCGCTTTATCGGCGCGGAGCAGCAGCAAGCCCTGGGCGAGATCGTCAAAACGCTCAAGCTCATGAGCGAGGTCACGGTGATCCGCCGTCGTCCGGGCAAGGAAGAGCAGCCAAAAATCCAGCCGGGACCTGCGCGAAGGGATATCCACGCCGGCAAACGGGGCCCGTTCTCGCTGGTGGCCATAGGTGCCTCCACGGGCGGCCCCCAGGCCATATCGCGCATCCTCTCTCTGCTGCCGGCAGACTTCAGCCTGCCCATTCTCATCGTACAGCACATCGCCCCGGGGTTTCTGCAGGGGCTCATCCACTGGCTCAACGCGCAGACCCCGCTCGAAGTGGAGACTGCGCTACACGGGAAGCGGCCTCTGCCCGGCCATGTCTACTTCGCTCCGGACGGCGCCCATCTCGGTGTCGGCCGCGGGAATGTGATGCTGCTTTCGGATGCGGCTCCGGAGAACAACCTCAGACCGTCGGTCTCCCACCTGTTCCGTTCCGTCGCCAATGTGCTGGGCGACAAGGGGGTCGGCGTGCTGCTGACCGGCATGGGCAGCGACGGCGCGGCAGAGCTGGGCGCCATGCATGGCAAAGGCGCGCTCACAGTGGGCCAGTCGGAGGAGTCGTGCATCGTGTTCGGCATGCCCCGCGCAGCCCGAGACGCCGGCGCCGCGGACCTGATGCTCTCTTTGGATGATATAGCGACTATGTTGATAACTGCCCATAACAACACAAAAAGTAGCTGACATGAATACACCCGAAGATTCGGAACATACTAAGAGCGCGCGCAGTGTTCTTGTTGCGGAGGACAGCCCGACCCAGGCGCTCCGGCTGCAGTTTTTTCTGGAAGAGCAGGGCTACGAAGTCACGGTTGCCGGAGACGGCAGGGATGCGCTGGAGTCCATCCGCAACAACATGCCGGACGCCGTGATCAGCGACATCATCATGCCGGAGATGGACGGCTACGAGCTCTGCCGGCGCATCCGATCCATGCCGGACAGCGACGACCTGCCCGTTATCCTCCTCACCAGCCTTTCCAACCCCCAGGACGTGCTCAAGGGACTGCAGTGCGGGGCCAGCGCCTTTGTCACCAAGCCCTACGACGAGTACTTTCTGGCAGATAAGCTCGAATACTTTCTGGAAAACCGCGGCGCGGCGCAGCAGGAGGACAAGAACGGCTCCTTCGAGGTGCACTATCAGGGCGGCATCCACACCATCGCCTCCACCCGGCGGCAGATGTTCGACCTGCTTCTCTCCACCTATGAAAACGCCGTGGACCAGAGCAAGCGGCTGGACCAGGCCAACGTCCGGCTCAAGGAGCAGCAGGAGCTGTTGCAGGAGGTGCTGTTCTCCCTTTCCTCGGACATTGCCGTGCTGGACAAGAATGGCTCCGTGGTGGCGGGCAACTCCCGCGCCGACACGTTGCAGAGCTCCTGCGTGGGCAGATACGCCCCTTGCGCCGTCGGCGGAAACTACCTGGAGCATCTCGAAAAAACCATCGAGCAGACCTCCGACGGCGACCCCGAGCTAGGCATGGAGCTGGCTCAGGGCATCCACTCGGTGCTCGACGGCGGGTCCGACCACTTCGCACGCGAGTTCATGGCCAGGGACGGCGACGGTACACGCTGGTCCTACATGGACGTGACCTCGCTGCGCGGACGGCAAGGCGGCGCTGTGGTCTCGGTGCTTGACGTTTCCGACCTCAAGCGCGCCGAGGAAAACCTGCGCGATCAGCGCAATCTGCTGTCCACCATCCTGGCGGTGAACCCCGATCTCATCGTGCTCAAGGATGCGGAGTTCCGCTACCGCGCGGCCAACCCGGCGTTCTGCGCGTTTATGGGCGTGGCCGAAGACGAGGTGGCCGGCAAGACCGATTTGGACCTCTTCCCCCTGGATGTGTTCACTCGTTTCGACGAGGCGGACGCCGCCGTGATGCGCTTGCAGTCGCCCCAGTCCGAGGATGTGCAGCTCACCCGGCCGGGCACGAACGAGAAGGTCTGGCTGCAGATCGTGCGCACGCCTGTGCGGGATTCCGAAGGCGCCATCAATGGCGTGCTCTGCTCCATGCGCGACATCACCTCACGCAAGAAGATGGAGCACGAGGTGGTCAAGGCCAAGGAGGCGGCGGAACAGGCGACCCAGGCCAAGAGCGAGTTCCTGGCCAACATGAGCCATGAGATCCGCACGCCCATGAGCGGCATCCTGGGTATGATCGAGCTCATCGACTCTACGGAGCTCACGGATGAGCAGCGGCAGTACATGAACATGGTCCGCCGCTCCGCGGACAGCCTGCTGGCTCTGCTCAACGATATCCTCGACTTCTCCAAAATCGAGGCCGGCAAGATGGAGCTGCGCGAGGAGGACTTCAGCATCAGCGACATCCTCCAGTTCGTGGAAAAATCATTCGCCGTGCAGGTGGCGCACAAAGGGCTGGATCTGTCCATCCAGATTGCTCCAGGCACCACGGACAGCGTGCGCACCGACCCGGCCCGTTTGCGGCAGGTGCTCTTCAACCTCATGAGCAACGCCGTGAAGTTTACCCAGGAAGGCGGCATCAGCCTGACGGTGACGCCTCTCGGGCCCGGCGAGTGCCCGCGCCCGGATGCGCCCGTCTGCCTGCGGTTCGATGTGAGCGACACGGGCATAGGCATTCCCGAAGAGCAGCAGGAAAAGCTCTTCCAGAGCTTCACTCAGGTGGACGGCTCGTTTCGCCGTGTGGCTCAGGGCACCGGTCTCGGCCTCTCCATCTCCAAGCATCTGGTCCAGCTCATGGGCGGCCGCATCTGGCTTGATTCGGAGCCGGGCAAGGGCAGCACCTTTTCGTTTACCATGGGATTCGACAAGGCGCAGTCGGAGCCTACGCGTATGGATTTCGGCGACGAGGCGGCGCTCAGCCCCGGACAATCCGCCGGGACCACGGTGCAGGTGGCGCAGCCGGCGCAGGATGCCGGCGAGCTGCATATCCTGCTGGCCGAGGACAACCAGGTGAATCAGCTTTTCTCGGTGCGTATCCTGCAACGCCAGGGACATACCGTCACGGCCGTGAATAACGGCCGCGAAGCCGTGCGGGCTCTGGCCGAGGACACGTATGATGTTGTGCTCATGGATGTGCAGATGCCGGAGATGGACGGCGTGGAGGCCACGCGGCACATCCGCGCCGGCGGTTTGGAGGAGAATGGCGAGCTCATCAAGGTCACGGATTCCGGCATCCCCATTATCGCGCTGACCGCCCACGCCATGAAGGGAGATCGCGAACGTTTCATGGAGTGCGGCATGGACGAGCATGTCTCCAAACCGTTGAACCTCGCCGCCCTCAACGATGCCATTGCCCGCGTCGTCGGGGATAAGAAAGGGGCGGCCGGCGGCGCGCCCAGGCCGGAAGTGTCCCCGGCACCGGAGCAAGACGCCGTGGACGATGCGAATGTTTTGAATACGGAAAAGACATTGGCCAGGATTCAGGGGGACATGGAGTTCCTGGTGCTGCTCTACACGACATTCACCAGCGACCTGGAGGAGCGGCTGGCCAAGTTC
This sequence comes from Oceanidesulfovibrio marinus, assembly GCF_013085545.1. NCBI lineage: Bacteria > Pseudomonadati > Thermodesulfobacteriota > Desulfovibrionia > Desulfovibrionales > Desulfovibrionaceae > Oceanidesulfovibrio > Oceanidesulfovibrio marinus. The sequence goes on along the minus strand of NZ_CP039543.1, from coordinate 2,042,882 downwards.
GAGCGCGCCTTGGCCGAAGGCAACACCGCAGCCTTGCAGAAGTACGCCCACTCCCTCAAGGGAGCCTCTGCCACCATCGACGCGCCCGGTCTGCACGAAAGCTCCTTTGCGCTGGAAATGGCGGCAAAAGAAGGCAAAGATGACGCGGAGCTACGCAAAGCGTTCGAGTCGGTTCGCTCCGAGCTGGAGCGCGTAACCAAGGCCATAAACCGCAAGATTGAGGAATCCGGCGGAAAAAGCTGAGGAGATGGACGTGGAGAGCAACGACCTGCCCACCCGCAGGGTCCATTGGCGCGGCGATCTGGTGGGAAACGCTTCCGGGCAGATAGCGCAGATTCTGGATGAGGCGGCTGAAAACGGCCTCTGCGAGCTGGTGCTGGACATCGCCGGCGTGGAGATGGTCGATTCCCGCGGATTGAGCCAGCTGATCGGCCTGGGGCTGGCCCTGCAACGCGAAGGCGGCAGGCTGACCATTGCGAACCCGAAACCGGAGATCGCGGCCCTGCTTGCAGAAATGCGGCTCGACAGCCAGTTCGAGGTGCAGGAGCCCTGAACTTCCGTGAATGAAATCCGCGCATTTCCGCTACGGCACCTCGAGCCTCGTGAGTGCTTTATTTCCCGGACGCCTACGCTGATCAGCACTGTTCTGGGGTCGTGCGTGGCCATCACCGTGTTCGACAAGCGGACCAAAATCGGGGGCATGGCGCACGCCTTCCTCCCCTACGCCAAGGACTACGTGTCCGATCCCGGGTACCCCTGCAAGTTCGTGGACGCCAGCGTAGACTATCTGATGCGGGTGTTCTCGCGGCTGCGCGTGGAGCATTCGCGGCTGGAAGTCAAGGTGTTCGGCGGGGGCGACGCCTTGAGCCAGTGCCAAGTGCATCGGGGCACGGCGGGCTGTAGCCGCTCCTGGGCAGGCGTCGGCCCACGCAACGTGGAGGCGGCGCGGGAGGTCCTGGCAAAGCGCGGCCTGCGCATCGCGGCCGAGGACGTGGGCGGCGTGCTGGGCCGCAAGGTCCTCTTCCTCACTCATACCGGCGGCGTGTGGGTGAAGAAGCTCGACAACGGATACGCAAAGAACAACTGCCGCTGAGAGCGGCGGCGGTTTCCAAGGTTCCCAAAAAGAACGGCCGGCAGGGCGAATACCCGTGCCGGCCGTTTTTCATTGCAATGCTCTGATGTTTACGCGGTCTGGCCCGCCATCCGGCGCAGACGCGCAATGCGTTCCTGGATGGGCGGGTGGGTGGAGAAGAGGGACATGGCCCGCTTGCCGCTGAAGGGGTGGACGATGAACATGTGCGAGGTCGCCTCGTTGCCCAGGCGCATGGGCCGGCGTTTGCCGTAGGCATCCAGCTTTTCCAGGGCGCTGGCCAGGTACAGGGGGTGGCCAGAGAGCTTGGCCCCGGTGTCGTCCGCCAGATACTCCCGCGAGCGGGAGATGCCCATCTGCACCAGCATGGCGGCTATGGGCGCGACAAGGGCCAGGATAAGCGCGGCAAAGGGGTTGCCGCCTTCGCCGTCACGTCCGCCGATCCCACCGAAGAAAAAGGCGAATCGTGCGAACATCGCCAGGGACATGACCACGGAGGCGAGCACGCCCGCAATTGTGGAAACCAGGATGTCGCGGTTTTTGATGTGGCCCATCTCATGCGCCAGCACGCCGCGCAGCTCCTCGGTGGAGAGGATTTCCAGAAGGCCCTGGGTCACGGCGACCACGCCGTGCTCCGGATTGCGGCCTGTGGCAAAGGCGTTGGGGCTGTCTTGCGGCACGATGACCACGCGCGGCTTGGGAATGTTCGCCTCGCGCGCCAGATCCGACACAATGGCGTGCAGGGCCGGGGCGTCCTGGGGGGCCACCTCCCTGGCGCGGTACATGGCAAGCACGATCTTGTCCGAGTACCAGTAGCTGCCCACGTTCATAACCAGGGCAAAGGCGAAAGCGAAGAACAGACCGACGCGGCCGCCAAGGGCGCCGCCGAGAAACAGGATGATGCCCGTGAGCAGACCGAGCAGGAGCACTGTCTTTATTTGACTCGTCATAGCTTGTTTTCCTCTTTGATTCCGCGGGGATTCATGCGGCATGAAAGGGCGCGGGAAACAGCACCGCGGGGATTCATCGCGAGATAGTAAGCACGCTGCGCCGCAAGTCAATGCAAAACGCCGCGCCAAACCCGATGCGAACGGGCCGGCGCGGCGTGAAAAGAGCGTGCGCTCCACAGTGGGGCGGGGCCTATTTGGCAGGCGGCGCTTCCTCGATGTTTTCGTAGATCTCGTCCGCGGCCATGAGGATGTCCACAGGCGGGTCGAAGCCGATGCGCTCCGCCGTCTTCAGGTTGATGGCGATCTTGGGCGGCGCTTCGAACACCTGGGTGAGCAGCCGGGGGGTGGCGCCGTTGAGGATCTTGGCGATGGTCTTGGCGTGGAAGTCGCCCACGTACTTGAAGCCGGCCTGGGCTATGGAGAGCAGCACGCCGTGGCGCACCTCGTCGGACCCGGCCATGGAAAAGGTGGGGACGTCGTTGGCGAAGAGCGGGGCCAGCAGCTCCGGGAACTTGTCCAGCTGCATGCCGTTGTTCTCAGTCAGGTACATGGCGTCCACCTTGGGAGCCAGCTCATCGAGGCAGGTCTGCAGGTTGCGGAAGGCCTCGCCCGAGTGCACGTCCAGCATGGTGGTGCAGGGCACGACCTCGAACCCGCGCTCCGCCGCCACGGTTTTCACGTCGTCCAGCGCGGCGTAGGTCCGGCCGGCCATGGTGTCTTCATAGACAATGCCGAGGCGCTTGAAGCCGATGATGTCGTGGAAGAGCCGCACCTGGCGCAGATAGCGGGTAGGATCGAGCCGCGCGTTGAGGTGGTCTAATCCGGAGTCGTCCGCGCTCTTTACGATACCAGAGCCCAGGGGGTCGGAGGAGGAGAGGACCACGGTGGGCGTGCTCACCTCGGAGGTCGCCAGGTCCTGGCCGGCCCAGGTGCCCATGGCGATCATCAGGTCGATGTCGCCTTTGTTGAGCCGCTCGATGACCTCGGCGCGAAGCTGCTCCCGCGGCGGGGCCTCGTCCCAGTTGCCGGACCAGAAGGCGTCCGGCGCAAACTCGATGTACTCGCTGTCGGCGTTCTTGGCGAGGTACTCCCAGAGCTTGTGGGCGTCTTCCGGGCTGATGTCCTCGGGAAAAGTCAGCGGTTTCAGCCAGTCCAGATCGACGAGCCCCTTGACCGTGGCGATGAGCGTGGCCGGGTACTGGCTGTAGGGGCCGCCCTCCAGATAGCCGAGGCGCCACTTGGAGCCGTCGGGCTTGGCAGCGGGTGTGGTGGGGAAATCGTCGTTAGGAGCGGCGCTTGCGCCGGGGGCAAGGCCCGGCGCCAGAACAAGGACCAGCAGAACGATGCAGAGTCGAGCGAGCGTGCGTATCATACGATGTTTCCTTTACGATTCGTCCATGTGTTTCTACTCGAAACAGTACGGCTCGAAAAAGTGAGGATCGCCGTCGCGCGGCTGTCGCAGCTCCGCGGGGGCTCGAAAAAGCAGCATAGACGGCTTCGGTACGAGGTCAAGAAATACCTGCCAGTGCGGCGGTATGGCGACGTTCCAGGTAGCGCGAGTGGAAGGCCCGCGCCAGGGCCTCGTAGCCCATGCTGAATAGCAGGCGGTCCCCCGGTTTCGGGACAGGATCGGCCGACTCCACGTCGAACACGGCGTAGTTGGACGTGGCCCCCACGTACTCCACGCCTGGCGTGCGGCAGCTGAGCTCCCACGGCTTGGTGTCCAGCACGCCGAAGTCCAGCAGGGCGCGCAGGCGCTCGCCGCGGTCCTGCGGCCGGGTCAGCTCGCCTAGGGCGTTGGGGCCGTAGGCGCCGTCTCTGCTGGTGGGCTTGCGCGCAACCTCCAGCACCTCGCCTTCCAGCAGCACCGGGTCGGGCGTGAGACCGGCGACCGGCACGTGCTCGTCCTGGAAATGGCCCAGCAGCAGGGTTTCGCCCAGGCGCAGCTCGGTGGCGTAGGCGGGCAGCTCGTGCTCCGCCATCCAGGGGAGCAGGATAGAGCCGCCGAGGGAGAGCACATCCGGCGTCCGGCCCAGAACTCTCGCAGCCTCGGCCGCGAGGAGGTCCATGCACTCCATGGCCTCGTGCGACGGCCGCAGCCCGGTAAGACAGCCGAAGTTGGTGGCCAGCCCGGCCACGCGGAAAAGGTCGTGCTCCAGGGAGACGGCCTCGCGCAGGATGCCGGAGAGCTGCGCAGGAAGGCAGCCTTCGCGCAGGTCGCCCACATCCACGAACAGCACCACCTCGTGGGGTATGCCGGCCCGTTGCGCGGCCAGGGAAAGGGCGCGGATGGCCGCAGGCTCCGACACGAAGGAGCGGTATGCATGCGCCACGATGGCCTCTGCCCGGGAGCAGGGTGGCATGGTCAGCAGCACGGCGCGTTCGCCCAGGGCCTCGTGCACGGCTTGCACGCCGAAGGGATGCGCCGCGGCAGGGACTGCGCCGCCGGCGTCTCTGGCAACGCGAGCCACCTCGGCGTCGAAGCCGGCGCCCTTGAGTACGGGCAGCATGGTGAGGCCACGGCCCTCGCAATAGTCGCGGAGCCGCCGGGCGTTGTTTGCAAGGCCGTCCAGATCGATAACGAGCCGGGCCATGTGTTTCCTACGCCTCCGGTCCCTTGTATCGCACGCAGAGCATGGTGATGTCGTCGGACTGCACGGCTCCTGCGGCGTGCTCGTGCACCTTGTCCATCACGCCCTCGATGATCTCCCGTGCGCTGGCGTCTGGCATGGCGCGCACCGTCTCTTCCAGCCTGTTCTCGCCGAACAGCTCCAGCCCGGCATTCATGGCTTCGGTGACGCCGTCCGTGTACAGGAGGATGGCCTCGCCCGGAGCCAGGGTGGTGGCCAGGTGCTTGTACTGGATACCGTCCATGGCCCCGGCCATGGGGCCGCTCACGCCGGTGACCCAGCGGATGTCCGGTCCGATGATAATGGGCGGGTTGTGGCCGCCGTTGACGTAGTCGAAACGCCCGGTCTCCAGGTCCAGGATGCCGATGATGATGGTCACGAACATGGTGTTCGGGTTGTCTTCGCTGAGCAGATCGTTGACCAGGTTGAGCATCACGGCCGGGTCGTCGTGGCGCTCGGCAGCGACCTTCACCAGGGTCTTGGTGATGGCCATGAACAGCGCCGCGGGCACGCCCTTGTCCGAGACGTCGCCCACCACGAGGCAGAGCCGCCTGTCATCGAGGAAGAAGAAGTCGTAGAGGTCGCCGCCCACCTCCTTGGCCGAGACGAGCACGGCGTGCAGGTCGAACTCGTTGCGGTCCGGGAAGGGCGGGAAGATCTTGGGCAGCAGGCCCAGCTGGATGTCGCGGGCAATGGAGAGCTCGCTCTCGATGCGGTTCTTGGTGGCCGTCACTTCCATGAGGTTGGAGATGTTCTCGCGCAGGGAGCGCTCCATGAAGACAAAGGAGGAGGCCAGACGGCCGACCTCGTCATCGTGGTGCTTCGGCAAGTCGCCGATGGGCGAGGGCCCTTCGGCCGGCTTGGAGAAGTCCTGCTCCGGCAGGGTCATGGCGTGCCGGGCCAACAGCCGGAGCGGTCTGGCGATGTGGCGCGAGAAGGCCAGGGCCAGCAGCAGGCTGACCAGGAAGACGCCGAGGATGGAGGCGGAGATGTGTGCCAGGAGCTGCCGGGCCGGGGCCTCGATCTCGTCTACGGGGGCTACGGCCGCGATGTACCAATCCAGCGGCTTGAAGTAGGCCACGTCCGCTTCCAAAGAGATTGTACCGCCGTCCTTGCCGGTCACGGAAAAGGAGAAGGGCCCGGCTTTCTTGTCCTTCTCGGCCCAGGCCATGAAATCTTCGAGCACCGGGCGGTTGCTTTCGGTGTTCACGAGCTCGCCCATGGTGTCGGCGCCGCCTTCCAGCAGCCGGCGGATGCGGTCCGGCGCCGCGATGATGTTCTTGGAGCTGTCGAAAAGGAAGACGAAGCCTGTCATGGCGAACTCGACCTGCGGAATGTTCTGGTCGAGTACGTTCACGATCTGCTGGAGCTGCTTTTTCAGCGCGCGCTCCACGTCACCGATGTCCACGCTGACGGCGTAGACCCAGTCCCACTGCGGGAAGTAGCCGAAGAGGGCGAACCGCTTGGCCGTGCCTGTGCCGTTCAGGGTGGGCCAGGTGTAGGTGGAGAACGCCTCGCCCAGCTCCATAGCCTCGGCGCGGGCCGCCTCCAGCACGTGGCGGCCTTCAATGTCCATGAAATCCGTGGCCCTCTTGCCGCCGAGGTTCGTGCCCGGATAGGCCAGCAGGTTGTAGTCGCCGTCATAGACGAAAAAGTACTTTGTGCTGTTGGCGGGCATGGACAGCACCCAGTCGAGAGCGGCGGTCTGGGTGCGTTCCATGGAGACGTCGCCGTCCTCGGCCATCTGTGCAAAGTGGTCCAGGCCGCTTTCAAAGGTGGCGGAAAGGTCCGTGAGGTAGCGCTTGATCTCCTGGGTCTTGCCCACCTTGTCCAGCAGCAGGCCCTTGTACCGGCCGGCAACGTTGAGCTCCATGAGCTTGAGCACGTTGGCGATGGAGCGCTCCTCGGCGCTGTACATTGCGCGTCCCACATCGCGGTTGGTTATGTAGAAGACGGCGACGGCAATGAGAGCGAGAATGAAAAAGACCAGCAAAAAAATCTTTGTATTGAGCGAACGGAGCATTGTGTCTCCTGTCACAGAGCCTGTGGTGCGCGGTGGGAACGATGCCTTTGGAATAGGTGGTCGTGCGCAAAAAGGCAAGAGTTCGGAGTGCTAAGGGGTTTACAGCATTACACCTGAGCAGTAGTGAAATTGAATATGGCAGGGCTGATTCATCTCGCCGTTCATAGAAGAACTTTGCAGCAGAGGGGGCATCTGCATGCGATATACGGCTGCAACCCATGTAGGAGAGGTCCGCGCCGTCAATGAGGACCGATATCTGGTGCGCGAGGTGGACGACGGACGCTCGCTGCTGCTGGCCGTCTCGGACGGCATGGGCGGCGAGGCGGCCGGCGATCTCGCGGCCGAGACGATAGTGGATTTTCTGGAAGACGTGCCGGCAGAGGGCCTGGGCGACCCGGCTGTCCTTGTGCGGCACGTCCATGAGGTGAACGAGCTCATCCACAAGCTGGTACGGGACAACCCGGACTTGGCCGGCATGGGCGCCACGCTTACCGCGGCGTACGTTTCCGGCAAGAAGGCCGCCTGGGTCCATGTGGGCGATTCGCGGCTCTATCTATTGCGTGGCGGCGAGCTCAAACGCATTACCCGCGACCAGCGCTTCATCCAGGAGTTCATTGACCATGGCGAACTCACCGAGGAGCAGGCCAGGGATCATCCGCTGCGGAGCATGCTGAACCAGAGCGTGGGCTCCCCGGATGTGGAGCCGGTCACCGGCACGCTCGATCTCGCCGCGGGCGACGTGCTGCTCATCTGCAGCGACGGCCTGCACGACATGGTGCAAGAGGAGGCCATCGCGGAACGGCTCTCCGCCATGGCCGGCCAGGACCAGCCGGACCTGGAGACGTGCGCCGGCGATCTTGTGGAGGCGGCGCGGGAGGCCGGCGGCCACGACAACATCACCCTCGTGCTCGCCATGATCTGACGCGCCTCCGGGTGCTTATGTCCCGGAAGCGCGCCGTATTCCGCCACGGCTCTTTGCGCCGCGCCGGTCAGGACTTGATGAACGCCAGCACGTCCTCGTGCAGCCTGTCCGGCATGGTCGCGAAAAGCCCGTGGGGCGCGCCTTCGTATATCTTCAGGGTCGCGTCGGGCACGATCTTCGCGGTTTTCAGGCTGGCCGCCTGGATGGGCACGACCTGGTCGTCGTCGCCCTGCAGCACCAGGGTAGGCACGTCGAACTTCTTCAGATCCTCGGTGCAATCCGTCTCCGAAAACGCCTTGATGCAGTCATAGGTATTCTTGTGGCCGGCGCGCATGCCCATGAGCCAGAACCAGTCGATGAGCCCCTCCGACGGATTGGCGTTCGGCCTGTTGAAGCCGAAGAACGGGCCGCTCGCCAGGTCTTTGTAGAACTGCGGGCGGTTCTGCAGCGACTGCTTGCGTAAATCGTCGAACACCTCGATGGGCGTGCCCTCCGGGTTGTCCGGCGTCTTCAGCATCAGCGGCGGCACAGAGGAAAGGAGCGCGGCCTTGGCCAAGCGTCCGGTCCCATGCCGGCCTATGTAGCGGGCAACCTCGCCACCGCCTGTGGAGAAGCCCATGAGTACGGCGTTCTTCAGATCCAGAGCGTTCATGAGCTCCGCCAGGTCGTCGGCGTAGTGGTCCATGTCGTTGCCGTCCCAGGGCTGGCTGGAACGGCCGTGGCCCCGCCTGTCGTGGGCGATGCAGCGGTAGCCCCTGGAGGCCAGGAAGATCATCATCGCCCCCCAACTGTCGCTGTCCAGCGGCCAGCCGTGGCACATGACAACCGGCTGTCCCGAGCCCCAGTCTTTGTAATAAATTTCCGTACCGTCTTTTACAGTGATCCTGCCCATGGGGTGTTCTCCTTGTTGCGTATGTTGGCGTGCAATCGGGGGAGTGCACAATCTTAAGGAAAATACGCCATAGGGAAGGAAAGTTCGCGGCAAATCCGAAAGATGACCGGGTAGATGGCGGTTGGATGGCGCGTTGTATACTTCTGAACCCAATAGCGCCGGGCTCCCGGACAGGTTCGGGTAAAAAAAGACGCGGGAGTTGTATACCCGCGTCTTTTCTGGCTGCCCGTGCATCATGCAGACAATCTGGCCGCTCCATGGGGCGAGACGTATGCCCGAGGCCGGCCGGAGGGGAGAGTCCTGCTCGCTATGGAAGCGTTTACGAGAGCTTGCCGCCGCATGCCGGCGCGCTTCGCACATAGCGCCGCGCAATGAGGTCGAGGATGAGCATGGCGATGTCCATCTCCTTCCTGTTGACCGGCGTAGTGTCCTCGGCCAGATACCCTTTGAGCGGCGCCGCTTCTTGCACCAGATCGCCGGTCGCCGCGCCCGTCTGCAGGTCGAAGGCCCGGGCCAGCAGCGCAAGCAGGTAGTGCTTCCACTCCTCGTTGAAGTGCAAATGGTAGTCGCAGACGGCGCGGATGGTGAGCAGCCCGGCCACCACGCCCTCGAACGTCGTATAATCCAGACTCCATATGGCCGCGTCGTTGATGCGCGGCGGCCTGTCCGTGCGTTGCGACGGTTCGCATGGAATCTGCGCCGGCTGGGGATGCTTTCGCTCCCTGTATGCGGCCATATCCAAAATGTTCGGCATGTGCCCACCTCCCTGTGCGCTATCGCCATTGTGCGTCGCTGCCGCCAGTCCCTGGCGCAAGCTGGCGAATCGTTGCTTCCTGCCCGGCGTGTCCACGCCGGAACCGTATTCAGTGCGTCTGGTTTTTGTATCGGCGGCTTCGAAAAAAACCTTATGCTTTTGATGCAGGATAGGTTGAAAGTGTTAAATTTCTGGTGGTTGGAAATTATTACAATAATATGGGGCACTACTATTGCATGCCATAATGGAGGGGGGCCGCAATATCCGGCAACTCCATACATTTGGAGATCTTCATGACGACGGATGTGCTTATAGTGGACGATTCGCGGGCCATTTGCATGCTGATGCGGAGAATTCTGGAAAACGCGGACATGAGCGTGCTCGAAGCCGCGGACGGCAGGCATGCCCTGAGCGTGCTCCAGCGTATCGACCCGCCGGCGTGCATCGTCACGGAGATTGACCTGCCGGTGATGGACGGCGTCCAGCTCATCCGTGAGGTGCGTGAGAACCCGATCCACGCGCACGTCCCGATCGTGGTGCTTACACGGGAGAGCGATGACCGCCGCATAGACCAGGCAAAGGCCGCGGGCGCGAGCTGCATCATGAGCAAGCCCTTCGACATCGACGAGTTCCTCGATTTGATAACACCCATGGTGGAGTCGGCCAGGCAGGCCAGCGCATACCGTTCCGCCTGCTGACGGTGGTGTTGTCCGGAAAAACCGGAAAAAGGGCGGCGCGTCACAGGTGGCAGGGCGCCACGGGAAAGTTCAGATGGAAGGTGGCGCCTTGGCCCGGCGGGGATTCGGCGATGATATCGCCCTGGTTGTCCAGAATGATGTGCCGAGCTTCCGTGAGCCCCATGCCCACGGCGTGGGGTTTTGTCGTGTAAAAGGGATCAAAGATATAGGGCAGCTCGTCGTGGCCGATGCCCGGACCGTTGTCTGTGATGTTGATGAAGATGTCGCCATCCGCCGTTTCGGAGACGTGTATCTTCAGCCCGTCGGCGCCGGCCTCCACGGCGTTGTCCACGATGTGCATGGCGGCGCGGATGAGCTGGGTCCTGTCTCCGGCAATGCAGAGGGCCAGCAGGGCGGCGTTGCTATCCACACCGGGTGAGAGGTCGTACCGTTCCTGCGTGGCCCGGCGGATGTCGTCGATCATCCCACCCACCTCGACCCGCCCCTTTACAGGCGGCGCCAGGGAGGCGTAGTCGGCCACGGTCTTCACCGTCTTCTCCAGCTTGCCGCTTTCTTCGATGATGATCTCCAGCTTCTCGCGCGCATTCTCGCTGAGCTGTTCCGACTTGAGCAGCCGTTGGGTGAAACCGGCGATGGACATGATGGGGTTGCGCACCTGGTGGGCCACGGAGAGGGCGAGCTTCTTGAGGCCGTCGGCGCGTTCACGTTGCAGGATGTTCCGTTCCCACAAGAGGCGACGCTCCCGCTGCAAACGTTGGTGGGCTTCCGTGACGTCCTCCACCAGCAGGACAACGCCGGTCAGCTCCTCGCCCTCCCGCAGGAAGGATGAGACCAGAGAGAGCATCATCTGGCTGTTGGTGCGTGGGTTGGTGTACGGCACGCGGCGGTGGAAGTTCACCAGCTCAAGGCTGATGACCTCCATGAGCGCGTCGTTGAACTCGCGGTTTTCATCGCGGGAGAAGAAGAGCCCGCCCCAGGACGACGTGGTGAGCTCCTCCATGGTGTAGCCGAGGATGGAGGTCAGCGCCGGGTTGACGACAACGACCTCGCCGTCATGGCCCACAACCATAAGCCCCAGGGCCATGGACTCCAGGATGTTTCGGGTGACGGCCTGTTTGAGACTCTCGTCCATGATGGGTTGCCTGATGTTGAGAGATTACCGATTACCTAGTTTTTTTGCATGGATCGGGTAGCGGGTCAAGAAGTCGGCCTGCAGGGGCCTTTTCCTGGCATCTTGCGTATGGCGGCAAAGGTACCTATAGAGACACCTCGACGCACGGGCTGCGTATGAACCTTTTTCCCGAAGCGTGGAGCGGCTTCGGCCCCCCGTGCATGAAGGACATTGATTTCGTGATTATCTCTGATCTGCATCTGCATACAAGCCATTCCCACGGACGACACTCTGCACGCGCCATGGTCGAGGCCGTATTGGCCAAGGACCTCTCGATAATGGCCTTTACGGAGCACGCGCCCAGACCAGATGGATACATCTACCCGGAAGACTATCAGGACAAGCTGGAACGCGAGTTTATGATCTACTGCGACGAGGTCCGGTCGTTGCGCGAGGAGTTCGCCGACCGTGTGGAGATCATCCTCGGCGCCGAAGTGGACTTCATCCCAGACGCGGCGGAGCAGATGCGCTCCCTGCTGCAGAGCGCCAAGCTGGACTACGTGCTGGGCGGCGTGCACTTTATAGGCACGTGGGGCTTCGACTTCACCCTGCAGGACTGGAAGATCCTGGACGACGAGGAGTGCTTCTCCAAGTATCGCGCTTACTACGGCATCATCCGCAAGATGGCGGAGTTCGGCGTGTTCAAGACTGCCGCGCACGTAGACCTGGTGAAGCTCTTTTCCATAGAGCGCTACCGCGTGTGGGAAGCCACGAGCGAGGGCGAGGCCGCCGTAGCGGACGCCCTGGACGCCCTGGCCGAAGCGGGCATGGCCATGGAGGTTTCCTCGGCCGGGCTGCGCAAGCCGTGCAAGGAGATCTACCCCGGTCCGCGCATCATGCGTATGGCCAGGGAGCGCGATCTGGAGATCACCTTTGGCTCGGACGCGCACGCCCGCGAGCAGGTGGGCTGGGCCTTCGATAACCTGGCCAGCTACGCCGCCGAGCACGGCTTCGACCACTCGGTCTGTTTCTCGCGACAGGGCAAGCGATGTCTGGAGTTCTGAAAACCCAGCATTGACGGCTTTTTCCCAAGGTTGAGCGGCCAACCCGACTATGGTAGAGAATCAAAGATTATCGGCACTGGCGCATCCACGGCGAATATGCGCGAATACCCCTCTCGATTATAACCCTGGTGTGGTCAGAACGTCGCGGCCGAGTTCCGCCGCAGGCCAGTAACTTTTTTCGTTTACGGATACCTTACGGATTATGGCCCACGAGGACATCTTTACCCTGGACCTCGCCAAGGAAAAAAGCGCCCTGCACAAGGTGCTTCTTTCGGCGTTCGGCAGACCCCTGGAACGGTTGATCGGGCTCGATAAGCTCAACGAGATCCATCGGAACTCGGCTGCGCTCAAGCCTGACGAGGAATTCATGTCGCGCGTCCTGGAGTCCATGGGCGCGGCGTACACGGTTCCCGACTCAGACATGCTCCGCATCCCCAAAAAGGGGCCGGTGGTCGTGGTGGCCAACCATCCGTTCGGCGCCATCGAGGGCGTCATCCTGGGCGCCATGCTCAAGCGCGCCCGCGAGGACGTGAAGATCATGGGCAACTACCTGCTGGGGCTCATCCCCGAGCTGCAGGACATGATCATCACCGTGGACAACTTCGGCAGCGCCGACTCCCTGAAGAAGAATATCCGGCCGCTCAAGGAGTCCATCCGCTGGCTGCGCGGGGACCACGTGCTCGCCATATTCCCCTCCGGCGAGGTCTCCCACCTGGACCTGCACAAGCGCAGGATCATGGACCCCGCGTGGAACCGCACCGTGGGCCGCATCATCCATCGCACCGAGGCTCCGGTGCTGCCGGTCTTTTTCCCCGGCGCGAACAGCCCCATTTTCCATGTTGCCGGGCTCATCAATCCCCGGCTGCGCACGGCCCTGCTGCCGCGGCAGTTCATCAAGCGCAAGGGCGGCACCTTCCCGGTGCGCATCGGCAACCTCATTCCCTACAAGAAGATCGAGCGCCTGGACCGCGATGAAGAGCTCATGGCCTACCTCCGGCTGCGCACCTACATGCTCAAACGGCGTGTGGAGGAGGATGGCGCGACCGCGCGGCGTCTCAAGCTGCGCCTGCCGCTGCTCAAGCGCGGCGCCGGAAAGTCCGGCAAGAAGAAGACGGAACCGCGCTCCCTGGAGCCAGTGGTGGAGGGCAAGGACCCCAAGCTGCTGATCGCCGAGATGGAGAGCCTGCCCCCGGACAACCTGCTCGTGGAGATGAACACCTTCCGGGTCTACAAAGCCAAGGCCCAGTCTATCCCCAACATTCTTGAGGAGATAGGCCGGCTGCGTGAGCACACCTTCCGCCAGGTGGGCGAGGGCACGGGCAAAGGCATCGACCTGGACCGCTACGACGAGTACTACGACCATCTCTTTGTCTGGGAGGCTGAGAAGCAGGAGCTGGTGGGCGCGTACCGCATCGGCCGTACCGACAGGATCGTTCCGAAGCACGGCATCGAGGGCCTCTATACGAGCTCGCTCTTCTCCTTCAAGCAGGCGCTTTTCGACCACATGGGCCCGGGCCTGGAGATGGGCCGCTCCTTTGTCCGGCCGGAGTACCAGCGCAACTTTGCGCCGCTGCTCCTTTTGTGGAAGGGCATTGCCCAGTACGTGCTGCTCTCGCCGGACTACAAGGTTCTGTTCGGGCCGGTCTCCATCTCCAGCGACTACTCGCCCATCTCGCGCGAGATGATCGTGCGCTACATGCGCGAGAACAACTGGATCTCCGAGCTCTCCAAGATGGTGAAGCCCAAGATGCCTCCCAAGTTCCGCAAGATGCGCCGCCACGAGATCCGCGAGTTCCGCAACATCTTCACCTCCGAGGATGACGTCTCCGGCGTCATCACGGACATCGAGCCCGTGGTGAAAGGCATTCCCGTGCTGCTCAAGCAGTACCTCAAGCTGGGCGGCAAGATCCTCGCCTTCAACGTGGACCCGGACTTCAACAACTGCCTGGATGGGCTGATCTACGTGGACCTCACCCAGGCCTCGCCCAAGGTTCTGTCCAACTACATGGGCAAGGACAACTACATCAACTTCATCGAATACCATATGACCAAGAGCGGGGAGCTGGAGCAGTAGACCGCCGGCGTTACGCAGCCATTCGGCGCACTCGCGGCCATTGACCTCGGTGCAGAGCAGTACCGGATGATCGGCAACGCCCGACGAGCTCCCCATGAGCTCTTGCCGGATACGCCACCATGAACCCCACGCCATTAGTCGCTTTCGACGACGCCCGCATCATCCGCGGCGGCGCCACAATTCTGCACATCGATTCCTTTGCCTGGATGCCCGGGCAGCACTGGACCATTCTGGGCCGCAACGGGGCCGGCAAGTCCACGTTCCTGGAGCTTCTCCGCGGCGATATCGCCCCGGTGCAGGACCCGGACGACCCCATGCGCGCCGCACGCACCTACTGCCTGGACGGGGTTGTGCGCACCGCGCCGGGGCCGGTCAAGCCGCGCATCGGCCTTGTCTCCCCGGACATGCAGGAGCGTTACCGCCGGCTGGAGAACCCCATCCGCGGCAGAGAGCTCGCCGCCTCCGGCCTGGATGGCGGCCCCTTCCTCTACCGTCGTCCTTCCGCAAAGGAGTGGGCGCGGGTGGACGCCGTGCTGGAAGAGCTCGGCATTACCTCCTTGGCCAGCGTATCGGCCGTGAACATGTCCCAGGGCCAGCTCCGGGCCGTGCTTCTGGCGCGGGCCGTGCTTGCCCTGCGCCAGGCCGCGGCCGGCGGTCATTCTCTGTTGCTGCTCGACGAGGTCACGCAAGGGCTGGACAGGACCGCCCGCCGCCGGGTGCTCGACCTGATAGAGCGCATCGCCGCCTCGCAGGACGAAGGCAGCCCGCGGCTGATGATGGCCACCCACCGGCCGGACGAGATACCCGCCGGTGTGGGCCACGCCCTGGTGTTCGAGCATGGCCGCATCACCGCGCGCACCACGCCGCAGGAAGCAGCGGCGCTTTACGCGGCGCAGGCTCCGCGAGTAGACTCCTGCCCGCAAGGGGTGAAGCTGGGCGACTCCCAGGCGACCGGCAAGGACCTCGTCCAGGTGGAGAACGCCACCGTGCTGCTGGAGGGCGCGCCTGTGCTGCACGGCGTGAGCTGGCGGATGACGACGGATACCAAGGAGAACTGGGCCGTGCTCGGCCGCAACGGCGCCGGCAAGTCCACATTTCTACGGCTGCTGTTGGGAGAGCTCCCGGCCGCGCCGGGCGGCAGCGTGCGCATGCCGGCCGCCGAGGCCAGCCCGCCGCCGTGGCCGCTGCCGGAGCAGGAACGGCCCGGTCTGTGGCGGCGCAAGCGCCGGCTGGGTTTTGTCTCCACCGAGCTGCAATCCCGCATCGAGCAGGAGCTCACGGTCTTCGATCTCGTCTCCACGGGGTTCTTCGCCAGCCTCGCGCCCTTTGACGTGCTCTCTCGCGACATGCTGGACCGTGTGTCCGCCTGGCTCGAACACTTCGGGCTGGACGAGATTTCGGACAAGGAGTTCGGCGCACTCTCCACAGGGCTGGCCAGGCGTGTGCTGCTGGCCCGCGCCCTGGTGCACGACCCGCTCCTTCTGCTGCTGGACGAGCCGTGCGGCGGGCTGGACTCCGGCTCCCGCGAGGCCTTCCTTGCCGCGCTGGATGCTGCGGTGCGTTGCGGCGCCCGGTACATCTACGTTACTCACTACCCGGAAGAGCTGCCCGAGACCGCGACTCACGTGCTGGTCATGGAGCATGGCCGCATCGTGTACGCCGGACCGCGGGAGGGCTCGCCGGTGCGGATGGAGCCGTAGCGGCGCAGTACGCTGTGGCGCAGACGGGCTATCGTCTAAATTTTTGGACAACTCCTAAAGTATGGCCTTAGATGTAGCGGTCTATTTTACTGGACAGAACTGTCGGCAGTTGCGGCCGTCTAATCACCCGCAAAAGCAGGCATGAAGGGGCAGGGATGACGCGAGGGTTTGTGCAGGCAGCCGGAGTGCATGACATTTCGGAAATGCTGCTGCTGGCTCAGTGCGGTGTGGATGCGGCCGGGTTCCCGTTGCGGCTGCCCGTGCACGCCGAGGACTGTGGCGAGGACGAGGCCGCGGCGATCATCCGGGAGGCTCGGCAGCAAGGCATAGCCATGGCGGCAACCTGCATCACCTACGAGAACGACCCGGCCGAGGCCGTTGGCCTGACGCGTCGCATCGGCGCATCCATCCTGCAGCTGCACGGCGACATCCTGCCTGCCGGGCTGGCCCGGCTGCGGACCCTGGGCCCGGAGCTCTTCATCATCAAGAGCCTCATCGTGGGCCGCTCCAGCGAAGGCCAGCTGCTGGGCGAGGCCAGGGCGGCAGCGCCGTATGTCGATGCATTCATTACCGATACCTTCGACCCGGCGAGCGGGGCCACAGGGGCCACTGGCCGGGTGCATAACTGGGAAACGAGCCGGCGTATCGCCCGGGAGACGGGCATTCCGTTGATGCTTGCCGGCGGTCTGGGGCTGGAGAACGTGGCCGAGGCAATCCGCCAGGTAGGCCCGGCAGCCGTGGATGCGCACACTGGCCTGGAAGGTCCGGATGGCCGCAAGGACGCCGTACTGGTAGAGGCGTTTGTGCGGGAGGCGCGGCACGCCTTTGCCGGGCTGAACCATGCTGCAGCGGGCACGGCGCCGTGGCCGGTTGGGTGATGGCGGCTTCGCATCAGCGCAGTACGCCTTGCCAGGGGGAGGGCGGCCGCGTGAGGTCGTTAGGGCATAGCGTGTCAAATCGCAGTGAACCGAAAGGGCTGGAGCGACCGCCGGCCCAGCTTCCGCTGCGGGCGGACGCTTGTCAGGCCGGCACAAATGCGCTAGGGAAAAGTCACCTTGTGCGTTATTACGCAAAGGGGAGCTGTCCGGAGTCTCGACGATAAATTTCCCGGTCCCAAACGGCCGGTAGAACAAAGGAGCACGCAATGGCACTGTTCTGGGTTGCTTTGGGTCTGATCAGCGTACTCTCCGTACTGTACTACTTCAAAAAGACCATCAAGTAGCGCCCGTTCGCGGCGTTCTTGCTGTCGTTTCAGATTGAAAAAGCCCGCTCCGGCTGATGCGCCGGTGCGGGCTTTTGCTGTCTCAACGGGCCGTGCGGCCGTCAGATATCTGTTGTGGTATTGGAGCTGTTCTGCCCTCCGGCGCCGCTCTGGCCGCCTTGCTCCTCGTGCATCATACCGCCGCCGTCGTTGCCCATCATTCCCCCGCCTTCAGTCATATTGCCTTCGTGCATCATGCCGCCTTCGGTCATGTTGCCTTCAGACATGTTCTGCTCGCCGGTCGTGCCGGGTTTCACGGGGGTCACCTCCTGCTTCATGGGCTCGGACGCATTCTCCTGGGTCGTGTCCGTGCCGTTGGGCTGGTCCGCGTAGTACTCGGTCTCGCTTTTTGTGGTGTACTCCTCGGCAGGCTTCTTATCCTCGTCCGAGCACCCGGCGGCAAGCAGCGCCGCAAGCATGACGAGAACGGAAAGAAAAATTGTAATGCGCATGGGCAGACTCCTGTCTCGGTTCGTCTGTTGCTGGGGCACAAAGAAATGAACGATATCGTACCGAGATTAGGACGCAGTGCGTCATGTCGCTATAGGAGTACGGCCTAAGGTGATGTCGGAATGGGGCCGACACCGGGAGCCGTCGCGCATGTTGCGAGGCTCCCGGGTGGCCGGGAAGAGTCAAAGCAAAGAGCGACGGGAGCTTAGGAGGAGCTCATTTCCTTCTTCAGGTTTTCGGTCATCTCGTCGATGGATTTGCTCAGCTTGTCGAGATTGTCCTTCATCTCGGTCTTCAGGGATTCATACGACTCCGCGGCAGAGGTCTTGAGCTCTTCGAGCTTGGACTTGGTGCTGTTGAGGGATTCCTCCAGCTCGGCGACCTGCTCCTCGTAGGTGGCGGAAACCTGTTCGGAAGCGTCTTTCATCTCTTCTTTGATGTTCTTCAGCTTCTCTTCCATCGCGGCCAGTTGCTCGTGGTATTCTTTTTCCACGTCGGCGCGGTCCACCTGGACGTCCTCGGACTTGAAGAGAACCTTGCCCTCGGTTGCGTTCTCCGCGGGCTCCTTGTCTCCGCCGCCGCAGCCGGCCGCGAGGAGAAGAGTCAACGCGGCAACAATCAAAAGAACATAGCGCATACGCATGGTAGTGCCTCCGGATATGGGTTCAAAAAAACAGATCGTGAACGCCTGCATTGCCTGGGCGAGGAGGACGCCGGAAGACAGGAAACCGCACTCCGAACGGACACGCTCTGCAACGATCCGGGTGCGGTTTCGCGGCGAGGCGAAACTCCTCATTTCACGGGTAGTATATCCAAATAAATCGGCATCACAAGGGGAACGGATAAAAAACAGCGGATAATTACACAATATGTACAGAAGGGGGGGAGGCGGAAAGGGCGGATTTGGTGTGTCCGATTTGACGTTGAAAAACCGGACGGAACGCCACGCAAGCTGCTGGATGTGAGCAAGCTTACATCCATCGGCTGGAAGGCCGGTATTGATCTGCGGGAGGGACTGGCCCAAGCGTATGCGTGGTATACGGAAAACGAGGTTCGGCAATCCGGTCCGGATATGTGAACCGCGCATCGACGATGTACTATAGGGCAAAGTACTACACCCCTCCACCAAGAAACACATCGAGGGGCATGCGCTCGAACACCTCAAGGCGACCGCCGTCTGTGCAATTCACGATGCGTCGTCCTGCGTCCGCATAGGTGGTGCGCGCGATTTCGTAATGATACTCCGAGGCTGCGAGGTCCGGCAGGTTCCAGCGCAGACCGGCGCCGAAGTAGTGCGGATCGAAATGGTTGGTGTCCGGTTTGTTGGAGAGGACTTCCTGATTGGGCCGTCCCTGCGCTGAGAAGCTGTGGTCGCAGCCGACGAGCGCAACATCTTGAAATCCCATGTGGAAAGCAAGCTGCAACGCCACGTACGTCACCGTGTACCCCTGGTTGATGGACAGGCGGCAGTCCTGTGCAAAGAGCCCTTGTTCCGGGCAGGAGTGCAGATAGACCACGCCCTGGCGCGGGCGCACCCACTGCCTGCCGGCCCGATCCAGAAACAGGGGGATGGACGTCTCGTTGAAGAATGGCGCGTTCTGCTCCATCACCAACGGGTTGACCGAGACAATGGCGTGCGGTCGGAAATCCGTGCGGGAAAACAGCAGGTTGATCTTGTTGAGGCCGAAGGCGAACACGCCGCTCTCGCGCACCGCGTCAAAGTCCACAGCGTTGAGGCTGGGGCCGTTGCAGAGCACCAGGGCCTTGCGGCCGGCATGGGTGTTCCGCAGCCGGCCGAGACAAGCACGGCTCTTCCATGACAGCGGGTTGATGTCCCATGCGAGCCGGCGCCGGACCAGACGCCATGCGATGCGGTAGGGGTTGATGGTTCCGGCGGTGCTCATGCGATATCGCCCCGCCGCCGCATTTCCAGAAGCGTCTCGGCCAGTATCCAGTCAGCCTCATCATCGATGTCCACGGCCTCGATTCTGCCCACCTCGAACATGGCCGCACTCGTGCCGATGCGATTGTCGTTGGCGCGGCGGAATCCTTCCGCGGAAAACAGGTAGAGTGAGGAGTTCTCCTCGAACACCGGCTCCAGATCCTGGGTCCGCAGCAATGTGGCGGGAT
Organism: Oceanidesulfovibrio marinus; assembly: GCF_013085545.1. NCBI lineage: Bacteria > Pseudomonadati > Thermodesulfobacteriota > Desulfovibrionia > Desulfovibrionales > Desulfovibrionaceae > Oceanidesulfovibrio > Oceanidesulfovibrio marinus. The sequence goes on along the minus strand of NZ_CP039543.1, from coordinate 2,023,133 downwards.
CGTGGTTCATGGGGCTGCCGCCGGCGCTGTAGAGCCGTGTCTGCAGCCGCGTGACGCCGAACAGGCTGTCGTGTCCGGACAAAGCTGCGAAGTACTGCGCCACGGCGCGGCTGATGGTCTCCGGCGTGAGAAGCGGCGAGGTTGCGTGGGCCTGCAGATAGTGCCCCTCGCCGAGAAGCGCGACGTCATGGGCGATGATCCGGTTCATGGATACATCATCGCCGCACAGCTCTGCTGGGCGTACATGTATGTGCACGTGTTCAGATATACCTGCGGCGTCTTGCGCAATGGGTTCACTATCCGTATTGATGACGACTCGGGAGATATGCGGCGACGCCAGCAGGGCGGAAAGGACCCAATGGAACAGGGGGCGGCCCACAATGACGCGGGTGTTCTTGCCGGGCACGCGTTCGGAGTGCGCCTTCATGGGCAGCAGGGCGGTGACTGTGGTCATGGGGTGGCTCGTGTGCTTGCGAAACATTCAAGGACGCTGGTACGATACATTCAACAAAAACGAGGCATGATACGATGCGGCGGCAGGGCAGTCAAAGCATCGTATGGCTCTTCTGTCCATACACGGAGTGTCGTCATCAGCCTCACAGGGAGAATCATGGAATCGCTCAAGGCAGGTATTGCATCACGTGGCCATGTCGTAGGCTCCTTTGTGAACACAGGCAGCCCGGTATGCGCTGAGATCATGGCCCGCGTCGGGTTCGACTTCCTGGCCGTCGATGCCGAGCACTCGCCGGTGGACGTGCCCCAGACCTTCTCGCTGATCCAGGCCATCGCCTCGGGCAACCCGGCCTGCGCGCCGCTGGTGCGCCTGCCGCATACAGGCTACGCCGAGATCAAGCGCTATATGGACGCCGGAGCCGTCGGCGTGATCGCGCCCATGGTCAACACCCGCGCCCAGGCAGAGGAAGTGGTCGCGGCGGTGAAGTACCCGCCGTTCGGCCGCCGCGGTGTGGGCTACTGCCGCGCCAACGGCTATGGCACGGCCATTGCCGAGGGCGTGGCCGCGGACAACGACGCCACCTTTGTCTGCGTGCAGGCGGAGCATGTGGACGCCGTGACCAATCTCGATGAAATCATTGCCGTTCCCGGCGTGGACGCCGTGTTCATCGGCCCGTACGACCTGAGCGCGTCCATGGGGCTGACGGCGCAGTTCGACCACCCGGACGTGATTGCGGCTATCAGCCGCATCCATACCACCTGCCGGGCGAAAGGCATTGTCTCCGGCATCCACGTGGTGCAGCCGGACCCGGCCGCCGTGGCCAGGTACATCAGGGACGGCTATGGCTTCATCGCCTGCGGTCTGGACATCACCTTCCTGGCCAACGCCTGTTCAGACGGGATGACGCGCATTCGTCAGGGCATCGCGGACGCGGAGTAGAACGCCGTAGCAAGAATTGGTGGGTTGTCGGCTGTCCAAAATTCTGGACGCATGGGCGCGCCGTAAGGCGATGGGCCTCCCCGCGGTTGCCCTTGATTGTGGACAGGCGGCAGGCGTCAGCCCGCCGTGCGGATAGCCACACGCGGTGAAATGGCCGTGCTTTGCGGAAAGGGCGAAGGGGCGCCCGCCGGTACAATGCCCAGGAAGGGCATGGCCACGGCGCGGGCCGTGTCGTAATCCGTGCTGGCGTCTCCCACAAAGAGGCTGCGGGCGGCTGTGAATCCCGCGCGAGTCAGCTCGTCCATCACGATCTCCGGCTTGGGCCTGGGCGAGCCGAGCACCGCGGCAAAGTATCCATCCAGCTTGCGCGCCCGCACGATGCGCAGGAGCTCCTCTTCCGGAGTGCCAGAGACTACGTACATTGGCAGCGCGCCGTGCAGGGCGTCCAGCGTCTCCTTGGCGCCGGGCATGAACGAGGCCTCCAGCACGGAGTCGTAGACGAGGTCGGCGAACTGTTGGCCCAGCTCGGCCAGCCGTTCCTCTGTGGCTGTCTCGCCCAGGATGTTCTCAATGGCGTGGCGGAACTTAATGAAGCGCGACAATCCGCCGTGCTCCATCTGGAAGTGCACCACCTCGCGCTCCACGTCCGGCCCGTACGGGCGGAAGAGAGTGGCGAAGGCCTCGGTTTTCACATGAACGGTGTCGAGAATGACGCCGTCGAAATCGAAAAAAACGGCTTGGGCGTCCGGAGGAAGAATATAGGTCATGAACCGCCGTTCTCCTTGAGCAGATTTTCATATATTTCGGCCATGCATTGCAACAGGCCCTGGCCCATGTCTATGTGCGGGTTGGCCGTGAGCTTTTTCCCGGGCTTGGGGCTGAAGTTGTACGGGGTGAGCGTGTAGTGCGCCTTGCGGTTGGAGGGCTGCATGTCGATGGCCACATCGCCGTGCAGCATCTCGCGAACCATGTGCAGGAGCTCGGCGTAGCGCATCTTCTCCGTGCCGGTGAGCATGACGCGTTCGTTCTCGAAAGCCGCATCAAGGATCTGCACGCTGATGCGCGCCGCGTCCTCCACGTGGATGTACTCGCGCACTTCCTCGCCCGTGCCGCGGTAGCTGATGCACTTGTCGCGCAGGGCATGTCGCAGCAGACGGTGGATGGAGTTCCGTTCGTCGGCGCGGGTTCCGTATAGTGAGCCGTAGCGCAGGATGGTGTAGGGCAGGCCGCGCTGCTCGTGAAAGTCCTCGATGAACAGCTCGCACGCCTGCTTGCTGGAGCGGTAGAAGGAGCCGGCAGCACTGTACACATAGGCCGAGCTGGCAAAGACGAAGCGCTTGATCCGCGTGCACGCCTCCAGCAGCCGGACCGTGCCCAGAATGTTGATCTCGGCGACCTGGGACGGCTTGGTCTCGCACTCGTCGATGTCGGCTATTCCGGCGAAATGATAGACGTAGTCCATGTCCTGGGCGATGGAGCCCACGAGCTCGGCGTCGAGGATGTCGCCCGTGGCCATGCGCTGATCCGGCCGCAGGTAGGGGGACTCCACGGCGTCGAAGATGGTGACTTCGTGCCCGGCCTCGCTCAGGGCGTCGGCCACGTGGCTGCCCAGAAAGCCGGCCCCGCCCGTGACCAGGGTGCGCGGGCGGTCCTGGTGTCCAGAATCCTGGACAGAATCAGAGGGCACCGGCGATCTCCAACGCTTCAATGAGGTTGTCCACGGCTTGGTGCTCCATGAGGATGCGGGCCTCCTGCGCGTAGGAGCCGATATGGCCGGTGAGCAGGGTATTGGGCAGGTCGCGCAGCGGTCCGTCGTAGGGCTCGGACTCGTAGCAGTCGATGCCGGCTCCGGCGATGCGTTCTTCCGAAAGCGCTTGAGCCAGGGCCTGCTCGTCCACCAGGCCGCCGCGGGATGTGTTTATCAGAATGGCGTCCGAGCGCATGCGCGCCAGGGCCGGTGCGTCGATAAGGTGGTGGACGTCGGCCGAGTAGGGCAGATGCAGCGAGACGATGTGCGAGCGCTCCAGCAGCTCGGAAAGCGGTGTGAGCGGGAAACACGCAGAGTCGGACGGGCATGGATCGGTGCCAATGATCGCGCATCCGAACGGTTCGAGGAGCGCGGAAAGACGCATTCCGACGCGGCCGCACCCCACCAGCCCCACGGTCCTGCCGGCCAGCAGGTTGCCCATGGGCCGCACCCACTCCCCGCGTCGGATGCCGGCGTCGGAAAGGCTCACCTTGCGCAGCAGGGTCAGGATCATGCACAGGGTCAGCTCGGCCACGGCCTGGGTTGGGGCGTCCGGCGTGTTGCGCACGGCAATGCCCAGCTCGGCCGCGGCGGCCACGTCCACGGAGTCCATACCGATGCCGGCGCGGGAGATCACCTTCAGCTGCCCGGCGGCGGCCATGACGTCGTGGGTCAGGGGCTCCACCCCGGCGATGATGCCGACAGGATCGTGCTCCCGGATGAGTTCGAGCGCCTCCGCCTCGATGAGCTTCCTGCCGTATGGGTTGAGCACGACCTCGAAGCCGCGTTTGCGCAGGCGGTTCAAGGGGGCGCTGTCTGCCGCGCCAAAGCTGGACGTTGTAATCAGGATATTCACACAGTCACCTTTCTGGCGGCGTCAGTCTTTGTCGTTTTCAAACACGAAGCATTCGTCGAGTCGGGAAAGAAAGCCCAGGCTGTGCAGTCGCTTGCGCCAGGCCAGCTCCTCCTCCATAAAGCGCTTTGCGTCTTCGGAGTTGCAGTGATCCGGCTGTACGCCCAGGCTCTGGAGGTGCTCCTCGATGACCCTGGTGCTTTGGGCTACTGTCTCCGTGTCCGTATGCACGTGGATGTCGGGCGGGTCCGGCGGTTCGTACGGGTCGGAGACGCCAGTGAAGTTCTGGATCTCGCCGGCGAATGCGCGCTTGTACAGCCCCTTTGGGTCCCTCTGGGCAACGACATCCAGGGGGCAGTCGCAGTAGACCTCCACATAGTTCTCGATGAGCCGGCGATTGAGCGCGCGGATCTCGGCATAGGGCGAAATGGCCGCGACCACGCTGATGACGCCGTTTTTGTTGAGCATATGGGAGAGGAAGCCGATGCGCTTGACGTTGATGTCGCGATCGCGTTTGGAGAATGAAAGCTCCTGGCTGAAGTTGGAGCGCACGATGTCCCCATCGATGAGCTCCGCCTTGAGGCCGGCGCTTTTGAGCGACATGAAGATGTTTCGTGAAAGGGTGGTCTTGCCGGAGCCGGAAAGACCTGTAAACCAGATGGTGTAGCTCATAGTGGGATGAAGTTTCTTTGTTGCCGGGATCGCACATGGTAGAGGCTGTTCTGAATGCCTAGCCCGATGACGGCATGGTTGCAAGAGGGGGGTATAATTTCGGCATGAAAAACGCATAGTATTTCGCGCTGGATATTTTGGCGCGGAGTTGATTGAATGACGCGGAGCGGTCACCCCGTTGGTGTTTCTGCCCATGATACGAAGGAAGTCCAGGAGATACATGCAATGTCCATGTCAAAGTCGATGCGGCCGGCTTGTTTTTTGATGATGAGGTTACTGGCATGCGCCGTAGCGTTGATGCTCGTCGCCTCGTGCGCCGCCAGAAAAGAAGGACCGGCCTGGGAAGAGCCTGAAAAGCCCACGGCCGAAGCGCCGGCCCAGGAGCAACCCGCCGTGCAGCAGCCGGAGACCCCGGCCGCGCCGGGTGAAGCTCCGGCCCAGACTCCTCCGGAGGAGGCGGAAGCCCAGCCGGCCATTCCGCAGCAAGATGAAGAATCCCAGAACTACAAGGACTTTACGTTCCGAAACGTGCGCCAGTACTTCGTGATGAACGACCAGGAAGGGCGCATTCTGGCCGTAGAAGGCTTTGCGGTGAACCACTCCACCGCGCCCAAGGACTTCATCACGGTGGAGGCGTCCCTCTTTGACGACGCCGGCACCAAGATCGCCAGTAAGCGATCCGTGGCCGGGGTCACGGTGCCTGTCTCGCAGTTGGAGACCTTTTCCAGCGAGAATCTGGAGAGCCTGCTCCACGACGAGGTCGGCATCTTCATGACCAATGTGAACATCGCGCCCGGCGGAGAGGTGCCGTTCATGGTATTGTTCTACAACCCGCCGGACGGCGTCAGCGAGTTCGGCGTAAAGGTTGTGGACGCTCAGGATACAGAGGCCGACCAGGGCGAGCCCTCGCAGCCGGCCGATGACGGCGATCCCATGCAGCCTGCAGCCACCGGTATGCCCGGCGCAAGCTCGCCCGTGGTGCAGTAGGACGGAGCCAGGTTCATGATACGCACCGCAAGATCCGCCAATCCGATGACGGCGACGATCGCGCGCAAGCAGTCCGACCTGCCCGGCGCAGTGACCACGGTCATCGACCAGGATGCGTGCATCGGCTGCGGCATGTGCGTTCGCGTCTGTCCGTCCAAAACTTTGACCATGGTTGACGGCAAGGCCGCCGTCACCGGGGAAACGTCGCTGCAGTGCGGCCATTGCGAAGCCATCTGCCCGGTAGGCGCCGTGCGGGTGGGGGCGCTGGACCGCGAGCTCGAGTCCTTTGCCGCGTTCCAGGCGGAGCGCCAATGGTTGAAGCCCGGCACAGGCGGCCCGGAGGAGGCCAAGCGGCTGGTGCGGCTCATGGCCTCGCGGCGTTCCTGCCGCAACTACACGGATGAGCCTGTTTCCCGCGAGACCCTGGACGATCTCATCAAGATCGCCGTCACCGCGCCGTCCGGCACCAACAGCCAGCGCTGGACCTTTACCGTACTGCCCACGCGCGACGCCGTGTTCAAGCTGGGGGATCGCCTGGCGCAGTTTTTCGCCAAGCTGAACGCCATGGCCGAAAAGCCGTGGATGCGCGCCGGGCTCAAGCTGGTGGGCCAGGGCGAGCTGGACGAGTACTACCACTCCTACTACCACGCGGTGGAGGGTGCCCTGGAGGAGTGGAACGAGCAGGGCGTTGACAGGCTGTTCCACGGCGCGCCGGCCGCCATCCTCGTGGGTGTTTCACCCGGAGCGAGCTGCCCGCAGGAGGACTGCTTGCTGGCTACGCAGAACATGATTCTCGGCGCGCACGCCCTGGGGCTCGGCACCTGCCTCATTGGCTACGCCGTGGCGGCGATGAAGGAAGATCCCGGCATCGCACGCGATCTGGGCCTGCCCAAGGGCGAGGTCGTGCACGCTGTGGTGGCTGTGGGCCATCCGGATGAGAAGTACCGCACCGTATCCGGCCGGCGCACGCCGCTGGTGAGGATGGTGGAGTAGCCATGCGAGGCGCGCGGCTGCTTATCGGCGTGGGGTTCGCGGCTGCGGCCGTGCTCCTGGCCGTTGCGCCGGTCTACGCCGCATCGTTGGACCCCTGCCCGCAGAGCCCCAACTGCGTCTCCAGCGTGGAGCCGCCGGACCGGGAGAATTACATCGCGCCGCTGGCCTTTCAGGGGCCGCCGGACGTAGCCTGGAAAGTGCTCCAGGAGACCCTGCCCACCATCGAAGGGTTCTACGAAATCCGCTGGGCCGGAGTGGAGATGCTCCACGCCGTGTTCAAGACTTCCTTCTTCGGCTTCAAGGACGACGTTCAGTTTCTGGTGGACGCGAAGCGCTCCGTGATTCAGGTCCGTTCGGAGTCACGCATCGGTTGGTTCGATTTCGGCGTGAACAGGGACCGGCTGGAGCGGATCAGACGCGCTCTGCCTCCGCCATTTGTCCACGTGCCGTAGCGGCCGTTCCTGCTTGCTGGCCGTTTTCGTGAAGAGGGAAGGTCTCGGAAAGGATCGCGCGCGTTGTCAGCAGCCTCCGCGCAATTTTGGCAGTCGCCGCGACAGTGATTTGAGCAGCTGGTTCCACGTAAGCAGCAGATAGTTCTGGTACGATTCGCTCTCGTGCTTGGGCATTGTCCAGCGAACGATGACTCCGTTGCCCAGAGACCACTCCCGTTCGCTGCGCGGGGCATCCGGGTGCAGCGGTTGCTCTCTGGTCCATTCCAGGTAGATGCTGCCGTATTTCTCCACGCGGACCGTGTCGAAGTCCAGGTCGCATACCCCTCGTTGCAAAAGAGTCAGCGCCTCATACTCGGTTGATACCCGTTGCAGCCGCCGGCACATGAAGTCCGAGAAGCTTGCCAGGTATTTCATGTGCGCGCGGTTGCCCAGAATCCGCGGCAAGCTTTCGCGCGTGTACAGCCTGAGCAGCAGAATAACGAGCCCGAGGGCCAGGATACCGATCAGGATTATGTATATTCTATATAGCTCATGCCGGGGGCCAAGCACCATGGCCAGGGTGAGGGCGGAGAGCAGGGCGCTGAAAAGGTAGAGCAAGGCGACAACACGCCGTGGTCTGCCCAGTGCTTCCATGAGTCGGTGATGGATATGGTCTGTGTCCGGCTGGAAGATGCGCCTGCCGCTGATACTGCGGCGGATGATGGCGAAGGAGACATCGAGCAGTGCTATGCCGAAGGGCATGAAAGGCACCAGAATCATCGTCATCATGCCGGAGCGCTGGCCAGGGCTGGTGGCTGCCGAGCTGGTGGCGAGTGTGCTCAGCAGGAAGCCGAGCATCAGGCTGCCGCCATCTCCCATGAAGACTGATGCCGGCGGGAAGTTGTACCGCAGAAAGGCCAGCAGTCCTCCGGAGACGCCGAAGCCAATGACGGCCATGAAGATGTCCCCCTTGAGCAGGCCGATAATGCCGCTGACCAGAGCGGCGAAGAAGCAGATGCCTCCGGCAAGACCGTCGAGGCCGTCGATGAGGTTGACGGCGTTGGTAATGGTCAGCACGGACAGGGCGAAGAAAATTTGCCCGAACCAGCCAAAGTGTACGACGCCGACAAAAGGCAGGGTGGCGTTCTGGATGGTGTGGCCGCCGATCAACAGAATGGCGATGCCGACCAGCTCTCCCAGCAGTTTGGAGTGCCAGTCCATGTGGCGTCTGTCGTCCAGGGTTCCCAGAGCGGCAATCCATGTCGTCCCGATAAGCAGAGAGAACAATGCCTTGTAGTCCGGATGCATGAATCCGGGCGGCCATTCACTGAACACGAGGAAGAACAGCAGAAAAGAGAGCAGGACTGCGCAGTATATAGCTGCGCCTCCGAGCAATGGGACAGAGCCGTTGTGGCAACTGTGTCCGCCCGGCTGGCACATGAATCCCCAGCCCGGAGCCTTGCGCATGACGCATTTCAAAGAGACGTAGCTGGCGGCAAAGCCCGCAACGCCGACGCAAAGCATTATGGAAAACAACGAAAGCAGGCTCATGAATATGCGGGGCTAAAGAGAGTTGCGCGTCTGGGGAAATGCATTCGCCAAGGAATTTCCCAGCAACGGCGCCCCGTAGGGGGGGTGCATCGCAGAGAGCCCGATTTCCCTGTCGGCATAATGTGGCGCAGGTCTTCCCGCAGCAGAAAATTCCAGTGCATTTGTGTGCATAGTTCGCTTGATCGGGTTTCCGTACGCTCGCAAGAGTATTCCTTGGGCGGAACACCTGAAAATCAGTTAATCATTAGCCCGGGATGTTGTCCAGAAGGAGGCGAGCAGCACAGGCAGCTCTCCAATCAATGACCGTGCTCCTTTTTCAATACGCAGGAGTGAGGCTTTCATGCAAGACTCTTTTGCTCTGTGAAGGTGCTTTTACTTTATCTTGACCTTCACGGAGATATATCACGGAAATGTGAATTATCCGAAGTAGCGAAGAACAAGCAGATATAGGCTGGCAACGTGTATAATTGCCCCAAAGGCAAGAGCCGCCGGTTTGGTCCAGCGTCGAAGCATGGCAATGGAGGGGGGGGCAAGCCACAGCAGCAGTGCAGCGGTTATAGCGGACGGCAGAACCACATAAAATCCCGGATTATAGACGGCGGCTTTGGGTAGACCAACCAGCAGTTCGGCGGCCACGAGTGCGAAAAAAATGCAGGCGGCCAAGGCGAGAATGTAGGCCGGCCGGGGCGCAATATCCCTGATGGTCCAGCCGGGTCCGGCAAAGAAGCGCGCCCACAATGCAAGGATGCCGGCGCAGATCACCGGCGCCAACAGCGTGAATGCGGCATATGGCACGAGCAGGGGCACGGGCAGGGTCGGGAAAATCCACGTCCAGCCGGCCATGTACAGGCAAAATCCGCCTGCGGCCAGAGCGCTCCAGGTGATGAGCAACTCCAGAGCGGTGCGCAGACGGCGGCTCTGCAATGTAGGAATGTGAGGAGCGGGCTGGCGCCCGGTCCATATGGCCGGGGAGAAGCCTGCCCAGGCAACGCTGAGGAGAAGCATATAGACGCCGGTGAGGTAGCGTCCATGGACATTGGGGATGTTGCCCCGGACGCCAATGGAAATCATGACAATGATCAGGATGCCGGCCAGCAATGCGCCCGCAATGGTGCACAGCAGACGGATGGCCCGAGACGGTTGCGAGAGAACGCTGACCAGGGCCGCCAGAAGACCAATGCCGGAGACCCCGGCCAGAAGGCGCACCACCCACGAAGCAAAGAAGCAGTCATGCCAGCCGAAACCGGACCAGAAAGTTTGCGAGAGCATGATGTCGGGCTGGCGGAAGGTGAGCAATGAGAAGAGGCCGCGGATGGCGATATCCATGTACTCACGGATGCCTATCGAAGAGATTACATTGGGAACAGAAGTATACAGCTGGAAGGCAGTATGCAGCAACAAGGCTGCCAGGAAGGCTGCGGCGAGGCCAGCGGCCCAGATAGCCGCCGTGTCCGCGGCCTTGCGCATCCAGGCTCCCCCGCGGCTTATCCCATACTCGATTGCGATGCACACAGCGGCAATGACGACGCAGATTATGATCAACACAGTGGGATCGTTGAGCTCGCCGGCCAGCGATTGGGGCATGCCCATGCCTCCCCCCACCTTGACCATGGCCTGACCGATGAACTTGAGCTCCGGGGAATCGGGGAAGAGCAACAGCGGTGAAAATCCGGCCAACAGCCCGATCCAGTACGTGGCGGCTGCGCCAACCGAATCGCTTCTGTCTCCGGCGGCGATAAGCAAACGGCCGGCGGCCATGAAGGCAATCCAGGCGAACATGGTCGCGCCATTCGTGGAGGCAAGCAGCATGAACGCACCGGTGAGCCCGATCAGGATACCGCTCCACTCGCACCGTCTGCCGCGAAGGAACAGCCCGAGAGAGAGTGACCCCGCCACGGTCAGTCCCTGCATGTAGAACGCATAGTTCGAGACATGCATGGCAAAGAACGGCAGCGTAGGCACGACGAACAGAAAGAGTGGGAAGAGACGCCTGCCGGACGGCGCCAGGGCACCTATGAGCAACGCGCCGAGGGCGCACGCAAGAGACCAGAGCACACCGTTGAGAAGGCGCAGGCACAGCAGGGCGTTCGCCGCGTCCATCTTTCGGAGCAATGGGCCGAGGAGCTTCCAGTAGATTGTAGTCAGCGCCGATCGCTGCTCCATGCCGGATTCAGATACATGGTAGCCCTCCATGGAAGCCGGCTTCCACGGCATGGGGTATGGAGCGTCCATGTGTTCCGGGAGAAACCGCGCATTTGGGTGGAAGTGGATACGTTCAAAATGGCTGTATCTGGCAAGATCACGGGCGCTCTGCGCCAGCTCGGGCGTGTCCAGCACCTTCGCGACCGCCAGAAAGTGATCGGGCTCGTCAGGCGCCTGGAAGGGCGGAACGAGCACCGCATAGCTTATGGAAAGGGCCAGGGATAACGCGCCGGCTGCAATGGCGTTCCGTTGACGGTATGTGGTGCAGAGCACTAATCCACCCAGGCAGAACAGGGCTATTGCGCACCCAGCTGTCAGGGGGGCTATCCATTTCAATGACGGCAGCGTCCAGATGGCTGCAATCTGATCCACAAGGCGGATAGTGTCGGGCGTCGGCCTTGTGACAAAACAGCCCAAGGGCGAGGTCGTCTGGGTGCCTGTCAGGGGGGGCAGCCCTATCGTATGGGGCTGTTCATTCGGGGTCTTCGGGGCAACCAGCCCGATGGTGCCAGGTGCATTGAGTGCAATGGTCAGCGTGGCGTTGTACGTTGTGTCTGCATCCAGCTCCTCGTTACAGGAGGAAGTATCCAGAACGAGATTGCCGTCATCGCGCAAGACACTCTGGTGCGACTTGAACTGGCAAAGCGTGCCCTCCAATGAGAGCGTTGCCGTGTCCAGGGGCAACATGCTTTTACTCAGGGTTATGGGGAGGATGATGCTGCGTACCCGGCTCCAAGGGGCGGGAAGCGAGAGAGTCAGAGGCGTCGAGAAGCTTCGAGGCCCGGAGCTTTGCAGCAGGTATGGTTGACGCTCCGTTGTGAACGGACTCGTTTCGACAAGCTTGCACACTGTGCGTGTGCTCAGGAGAAGGAAGCAGGATGCCGCCAGCACAAAAGCGGTCAGGACGATGGTCGTCAGACCGAGAGGGGAGGTGATCAGAGCACGAAGATTTTTGAGACTGGTTGAGTTATTCTGCAACATCCTGAACTCTTATAAAAAAGGCTCGACTGGGGCCGCGCCGGACAATCCGGCTCGTCCCAAACCGGAAATACGAAAGCGGTGCATGCCAGCGAGCACTCAGATATAAATTATACCACTTGGCGTGCAGAAATGCCATGGTGGTGTTTACGATGGTCGAATCGGTTGTTCTCCTTCGCCATCGTTAAGGAATTTCAAAAAAGCCGCTGGCGAATGCATCACTAGCGGATAGCCTAACCGTCTGATCCATAGACTTCACGAAACCGGCGTTTCTGTTCCCGCCAGAGGCGCTTGGCTTCCATGCGGAGCTTGACAAAGTTGGGCAGGGTGAGCGGGCTGAAGAACAGCTCGTAACTGGGGTCCAGCAGCAGGCTCACGGATGCTGTATCCGGGAAGATGTTCGTGTCCGAGCGCATCCAGGGGCCGCCCTGGCGCTTCAGGGAGACCCAGAGCCGCTGCTCCAGGCCGGTGTTCTCGCCGGTTCCTTCCATGCGCACGATGCCCCAGCAGTAGGAGCCGCCCAGGGGCGCGAGGTCGCGGAGCTCCGTGGACATGACCTCCTCGGCACGGTAGCCGATGGTCTTGCCGTACAGGTCGGCGGCCTTGAGCATGGCCTGGGGGTACTGATCCGGAGCAAAGGATTCGAGCCCGTTTAAAGGGTAGATGTAGCCGTTGAAGAACAGCGTACCCACGAACGGAACGAGGATGGCGAGAAGGACCAGGACACCGGCGATGCGGGCGATGCGGACGCCTGTGCGGGAACGAGGAGTGTTGCTGGATCGGCTCATTGCTGCTTCCGCTCCATGACTTTGTTGTACTCGCGTTGCATACGCTCGAACTTGTACGTCATAAACCGCATCTTTTCTTTGGCGAGCTCCATCCGCGCGATTTCTTTGCCTTCAGCAGTGTTCAATTGTTCAAGCGTAATGCCCAGGCGGCGCAGGGTTTCCGGCTGCTGCCTGAGCTCGTCGATGTAGGCCATGGTGGCGTTGACCATGGTGGCGGTGCGTTCGGAGTATACAAGCTGGCGGTGCGAACTATACGTCTGTCCCCCCCAGAATGTCTCGGGGATGACGCGCTTGGCCATCTTGGGGGAGTTGACCATGCCCAGGAAGAAGACCGTGAGCAGAAAAATGATGACGCCGGCCTTGAGAAGGATGGTTCGCCGTTTACTCATCAGCTTCCCTCCTTCGCGGATTCCTTGCGCTTGTACACGACAAGGTGCTGGTACGGCTCTCCGTAGGGGATGAAGCGATGGTAATAGGGGTCGGGCCTGTCACCGAACTCCTCATCCGCGCCGTCCAGCACGATCTTCTCATAGTCGTGCTCCAGATCGAGGCCAAAGAGTGCTACCTGATCGGAGCTTACCAACGTGCCGGCGCGGCCCGTGCGGGAGATGGCGCGTTTCAGCACCCAGTCCGGGTCGTGGGCGAACTCCGGGTTCGCCTTCTGCAGGCCGCCCATCACGTGGAAATCGGTATAGAACTGCAAAGGCAAATCGCCATAGGTGATCAGAATAGTGTCGCCCTTCTTGGCGTTTTTCTGGAAGAAATCGATGATGTTGGCGTTGACGTCCGGATAGCCGTGCATCAGCTCCGTCAGGAACAGGCGGATGGGCGGGTTGCTGTACGTAAGCATTGTGGTGTCGGAATGCCATCTCCGGTTGGACATGCCGAGCCAGTCCAGCGGCTGAATGTAGAGCCAGTTGGTGAAGATGAGCAGGAAACCGAGCAGCACGCCGGCCACTCGCTGCCACTTCCAGAGCCGGATGATTGTCCACGCGAAGAGGAAGGTCACCAGCGGGAAGAGGTGCACGATGTAGCGGAAGAAGCGCTGCGGAATGAGCGTGAGCATGGCCACGTTGATGAGAATGACGATGAAGCTGAACGCGGCCCACCACTCCTTGCGGTCGTCCAGCTGCGGGGTGCGCAGAGAGATCGTCTTGCGGAAGCGCCACACGTAGGCCGCGAACAGCGGCAACGGCAGCATGAAGTGGGTGAGGTGGTAGAAGTACTCCTCGGTGTTGGATGGAATGCGCGTGAAGTCGAGCATGCCGCCCTGCTTGCCTATGCCGTAGATGGCGAAGCCGGGGAGGATGATCACGGCGCCGGAAATCGCCATGGCCAGGAGCACCCGGAACGGCGGCAGCTTGCGGTCCAGCAGAAATTTGGCGCCGAATACGGCAGGGCCGTAGCTGAACAGCAAGAGATAGTTCGAGTGGAACATGAGGCCGAACGAAAGGCCGGCCACCAGGCCCTGGATTGTGTTCGGCTTTCGGGAGACAAAGGCCGGCAGACTGGTGAGCATGAACAGCGTGCCCAGCGAGTAGTAGCGGTTCTGCCGCATGTACAGGAGATATGGAATGCACACCGCCAGTAACAGTGTGGCGAGTATGGCAAGCCATCGGTCCTCTGGCTCCGGGAAGTAGTGTCGTATCAGCAGGTACGTGAGCACCAGGACGAGCACGGCCACGATGGCGAAGGGCATACGGCCGGCCGTGGTGGTGCTGCCGCCCAGCCACTGTCCAAAGGCGGAGACGTAGATCTGCAGCCACGGCGACCATGTCCAGATCATGTTCTCGCCGTATTCGCGGCCCTCTTCCTGGGAGATGATGTTGACGCCGTCCGTGACCTTGGGAACGGAGTACTTGAGCACGTTCTTGGCCAGGCAGGCCGTCTCGGCCTCGTCCTGCCAGAACGGGCGCGCGCCCAATTGGTACAGAAGCATGAATGCGCCGAGGACAAGGATCGCCAGGAATATGGGATCCTTTAAAAAGCGCAGGGGCGTAGACGATGTTTTAGGCTGCATATCGGGGGTCATGGCGTGGGTTCGGAAAAAAGGTTCCGCCGCTATGTATGAGGCGAATCGGACGCCTGCCTCTAGCACCTCCGGTGCACAATGTCGAGCCTCGGACCATTACTCCTTGGTCAGGGCGCTTGAACGCCTGGCCTGCGATAATTCGGCAGAAGATGCGGACGCGGCGGTTGCTACACCAGGCCCTGGAGCTGCTCGTGGATTTGCTTTGCGCGCTTGGCTCCCAATCCGGGAATGGCCTCCAGGTCGGCCAGGTCGGCCTCGGCCATGGCCTGGACCGAAGGGAAGGCGTCCCACAGCAGCCGGGCCGTCTTGGGGCCCACGCCGGGAATCTGCAGCAGCTCGCTCTGCAGCAGCTTTTTGCGGCGGGAGCGGCGGTGCCGGCCAATGGAGTAGCGGTGCACGGCATCGCGAATCTGCTGCAGGAAGAGGAGCTCCTGGGAGCCGGGGGCCAGCGGCGCCGGGTTCTTGCGGCCCGGCAGATAGATGACGTCCTCCAGCGCGTGGTTCACGCGGCGGGTGAACCGGCCGTCCGGGTCGGCGTCCTTGGCCTTGGCGATGGAGGCCAGGGGCCAGAGGCCGGGCTGACCAGCCTCTTCCAGGGCTCGCTCCACGGCGCGGAGCTGCCCCTTGCCGCCGTCTATGAGCAAGAGGTCCGGCCATGGCGGACCAGACTCGATGCGCCGTTTTGTCCAGGCGGCGAGCACGGCGTAATCGTCGCCGCCGCCTTCCTCGTCACTGAAGGCGTAGACGCGGTAGGCGTCCTTGTGCGGCTTGCCGTCCTCGTAGACCACCACGCCGGCGCGGGTCTCCTGACCGCGGTGGTGGGAGACGTCCACGGCCTCAATGCGTTCCGGCGGACGGGGCAGGCGCAGGGCCTTTGCCAGGCCGGGCAGCAGGGGAGGGCGCCGCTCGATCAGGGTGTCCTCGCGGGCGTTGGCGCGGGCCATGGCCAGGAGCTTTTTCTCCGTGGCATTGCGCGGACCGGTGATGCGGACGTGCTTGCCCCGGCGCTCGGCCAGCACATCGGCCAGGGCAACGCTGTTGCGCGTGGCATCAGGCTGGAGCAACTCCTGTGCATCGGCGGACAGGGCGCCTTCATCGGGTACTACAAGGTGTTCTTCGGGAAGCAGGGGGCTTTCGTCCGCAGCCTGCTCCGTGAGCGGCGGTTCCTGGGGAGCGGGCTCGCCGGGCTGGTGCGGTTCTTCGCCCTCCGGCGCATCATTATATAAAGGGATGGCCGCGCTCCGCTCCTCGTCGCCGCCTCGCAGCAAGGCAGGGTCCCACGGCAGCAGCAGCGTCTCGGGCACGAAGCTGCCCGGCGCGTAGAACTGGGTCAGGAAGTTCTCCAGCACCTCGGGGCCGTCCTCCAGCGAGAGACCGGGGAAAAAGAAGTTCTTCTTGTCCAGCAGCCTGCCCTGGCGCACAAAGAGCAGGCCCAGGCCCAGCCCTTCCTCCACGCCGGCCAGGTTGACCACGTCCATGTCCTGCTCGCCGGGCAGTACGGCCACCTGCTTCTCCAGAGTGCGCAGCACGGCGCGTATCTGGTCGCGCAGCTCGGCGGCGCGCTCGAAGTCCAGTGCCTCGGACGCGGCGGTCATTTCCTTTTCCAGGGAGCGGACCAGCTCGCCGGAGCGGCCGCCCAGCAGCATCTCCACCTTGCTCACCAAAGCGGCGTACTCGGCCGGGTCCACAGGCCGGGCGCAGGGCCCCAGGCACTGCCCCATGTCGTAGTACAGACACGGCCGCACCCGGTTCTTGAACACGGACTCCTTACAGCGGCGCAGGGGAAAGACAGAGTGGATGGCCTTCCAGGCGTCGCGGGCGGACAGGGCCGAAGTGAAGGGACCGTAGTACACGGCGTTGTCCTTTTCCACGCGCCGGGTGAGGTAGAGCCGGGGGTACTCGTTGCTCTTGTCGAGCTTGAAGAGAACGTAGGATTTGTCGTCGCGCAGGACGATGTTGTAGCGGGGCCGGTGCTTCTTGATGAGGCTGGCCTCCAGGAGCAGGGCTTCCTTCTCCGTATCGGTGACCAGGAAATCAAGGGACCGCGCCTGGGCCAGCATGGCGCGCGTCTTGGGCGTGTGCGCGGCGACTGCGCGGAAGTAGGAGGCCACGCGGGAGCGCAGCCGTTTGGCCTTGCCCACGTAGAGGATGCGCCCGCGGGAATCCTTGTAGATATAGACGCCTGGGGCCGTGGGCACGCGGGAAAGATCAATGCCGTCGGGTGAGGTGGTGTCGATGGAGAGGGCCATGGCGAGATGTATATAAGGACTGAGTCCGGAGTGGTCAAAAGAATTGAACCGGCGGGCGTCAGAAAATTTAATCTAGAAAGAGTGTAGAGTTTGCCGAGAGTTCTTGCGAGATGTCATGCGTATAACAATCTGAAAAGATTGATGGTGTCTGCATTGTGGTTGGGGCGGGCCAAGAATTTGTACCGTAAAAAATTTTAAACCCACGTCAAAAAAACGCCAAAAACACCTTGCAAAGAGAAATGCAGGCGCGTAAAAGGGGTCTCGGAAGGTAGTTATGGATGATGTGTCAGGTCCTTTAACAGCAAAAGCAATAGGAGAAGAGCTGTGAAAAAAATCATTGCTCTGGCCCTCGTGGCCGCCTTCATCTTCTCTGGTGCTCTGTCTGCGAGCGCTACCGAGATCAAGGCAAAGGGTGAATTCCAGTTCACCTTCGGCTACACGGCCAACCCCGACCTGTACGACAACGGTTGGGACCAGCAGTCTGAGGACGGCTTCTACGCCTCTCAGCGTACCCGTGTCCAGGTTGACTTCGTGGCCAGCGAAATGCTCCGCGGCGTCCTGTACTTCGAAATCGGCACCATCCAGTGGGGCCGTTCCACCGGCCCTGGCGGCGGTGACGGCGGCGCCCTGGGCGCTGACGGCGTCAACGTTGCCACCAAGCGCGCCTACATCGACTTCATGGTTCCCGACACCGACCTCATGTTCCGTGTTGGTATCCAGGGTCTGGCGCTGCCCCAGTACATCGCGACCAACCCCATCCTCGACGACGACGTCGCCGGTGTTGCCGCTGTGCTGCCCATCAACGACATGTTCGGCGTGACCGCTTTCTGGGCCCGCCTGTACGACCAGGATGCCAACGGCGTTCTGCGCAAGAACTCCCCCGAGGCCGACGAGATGGACGCCTGGGGTCTGATCCTCGGCATCACCGGCGACGGCTGGGAACTGTCTCCCTACGCCATGTTCGCTTCCGTTGGTCGTAACGTTATCGCTGGCGACCCCGCTTTCAGCGGCCGCGTTGCTGGTAGCGCTCCTGCCAGCATCCTGTCCCCGGCTGCCCTGCTTGGCCAACAGGCTTATGTTGCCAACCTGACCGCCAACTACCTGGGCACCGGTGCCGACTACTACTATGACGGCATCATCCGCGACGATTCCTACTACCCCGCGTGGTGGGTTGGCCTTGGCGGCCAGGTCGACATGTTCGATCCGCTGGTGATCATGTTCGACGCCGCGTACGGTTCCGTCGAAGCCAGCAACTCCATTGCTGACCGCGCTGGTTGGTACGCTTCTGCCGAGATCGATTACAAGCTCGACTTCGCCACCCTGGGCTTCATGGCCTTCTACGGCTCCGGTGAAGACGGCAACTGGAGCAACGGCTCCGAGCAGCTGCCTGTCGTTTCCTCCGGCGGTTGGGGCATCACCACCTTCGGTTTTGATGGTTCCACCCTGGACAACGCTGGTAACGCCTTCTCCGACGATCCCGCTGGTAAGTGGGGCCTGGAGTTCTTGGTTAAGGACCTCACCTTCATCGAGGACCTGACCTCTCAGATCCGCGTGCTGTTCATGAAGGGCACCAACGATCCGGCTTCCCGCTACGTCGTCGGTTTCCCGCAGCTGACCAACGCCATCTTTGGCTACAAGGGCAACGCTGCTGCTGCTGCTAACCTGACTGCTATGTACGCTGCCGTTGGTTACCCCTGGGCCTTCCAGGGCAACATGAACTTCCCCGGCGCTGGCGTTCCGAACATCCAGCTGACCACGGAAGACACCTACTGGGAAGTCAACTTCGACCACCAGTACATGATCTACGAGAACCTCGCAGCTATCCTCGAGCTGGGTATGTTCGACGTGGATTACGGCAACGACACCTGGGTTCACAACGACACCAGCACCGCCTGGAAGGCCGTTTTCGGACTCAAGTACAAGTTCTAGTAGTCTGATCGTACTTACCTGACAGTCATCCGGGTCGGGGCCTTCGGGCCCCGGCCTTTTTTTTTGCGCCAGGCTGGCGTGCTCGACACACTGGCCCACACTCGTGTACCAATCTCCTACTTTCATCCGCATGAGAATTTCTTCACTGAGGAGCCCGAATCATGGCCATCAACCGCTGGCGATATCCGCAAGAGATATCCTGGAATGATATTCAAGACCGCCTCGCCGGCCGAATGAATCCCGAAAACGTCGTGGAGGAGCGCGTCCGCGCCATCCTTCAGGACGTTGCCGACCGCGGCGACGACGCCGTGGCTGACTATACCCGCCGCTTCGATTGCGATACCTTCGAGCCCGCCATGCTGCGCGTGCCCGAAGACGAGATCGTCCACGCTCTGGACAGCACCGATCCGCAGTTCATCAGGGATATGGAGATCGTACGCGAGTCCGCCGGGCGCATCCGCACCTTCCACCAGGCCCAGAAGGAACGCTCTTGGTGGACCACCAGCCCGGACGGCACCATCCTCGGCCAGATCGTCAACCCCGTGGACCGCGTGGGCCTGTACGTGCCGGGCGGCCAGGGCGGCGAGACCCCGCTCATTTCCAGCCTGCTCATGAACGCCGTGCCCGCACAGGTGGCTGGCGTGGGCCGCATCGCCGTGTGCAGCCCGCCGCGCAAGGACGGATCGCTCAACCCATACATTCTCGGCGCCGCTAATATCCTGGGCATTACCGAGGTCTACCGCATGGGCAGCGCCTGGGCCGCCGCGGCCTTTGCCTACGGCACGGCCACCATCCCCTCCGTGGACGTCATCGCCGGCCCCGGCAACATCTTTCTGACCACGGCCAAACGCTTGCTTATAGGGCAGGTGGGCATCGACATGATCGCCGGCCCCAGCGAGATCTCCGTGGTCGCCGACGGCAAAGCCGGCAAGCCCGCCTGGGTCGCCGCAGACTTGCTCTCCCAGGCAGAGCACGACGCCCTGGCCTCGGCCGTGTGCATTACCTGGAACGAATCTTTTGCCAACGAGCTGGTCAGCGAGCTGGACGCTCAGACCGAAGCCCTGCCGCGCTCGGACATCGCCCGCCAGGCCCTGGAAGACTGGGGCGCGGTGGTCCTGGTGCCGGACGAGGCCACGGCTGTGGAGCTCGTCAACAAGATTGCGCCCGAGCACCTGGAGCTGATGGTCGAGGACCCCTGGTCCATGCTCGGCAAGATCCGCCACGCCGGCGCCATCTTCATGGGCACGCACACCCCGGAGCCCGTGGGCGACTACTTTGCCGGCCCCAACCACGTGCTGCCCACCAACGGTACGGCGCGGTTCTCCTCGGCCCTGTCCGTGGCCAGTTTCTGCAAGAAATCCAGCGTCATCGCCGCATCGCCCGGCTACCTGGATGAGCACGGCGCAAAGGTCGCGCGCTTCGCCCGCCTCGAAGGTCTGGAAGCCCACGCCCGTAGCGTGGAAAGTCGTTTTAAAAAGTAATTATTCAAGGAGCATATACGTGAGTACGCGTATGGATGTCGTAACCCGGACGGAAATCGCCGAGTACCCCCTCATATCCCGCGGCAAAGTCCGCGATATCTACGCCATCGACGATGACCGCCTCCTCGTGGTTACCACGGACCGCATGTCCGCCTTCGACGTGGTGATGAACGAGCCCATCCCCCACAAGGGTGTGGTGCTCAACAAGATCACCATCTTCTGGATGCGCCGCTTCGAGGATATCGTGCCCAACCACCTGCTGGAAACCGAGGTGGCGAGCTTCCCGGAACCGCTGCACAAGTACGCGAGCCAGCTCGAAGGCCGCGCCGTCATCGTCAAGCGCGCCCAGCCCCTGCCCATCGAATGCATCGTGCGTGGCCATATCACCGGCTCCGGCTGGAAGGATTACCAGAAGACCGGCGCTGTCTGCGGCATCCCGCTGCCCGCTGGGCTGCTTGAGTCCGCCAAGCTGGAAACCCCGCTGTTCACGCCGTCCACCAAGGCCGACCTCGGCCAGCACGACGAGAACATCTCCCTGGACAAGGCCATCGAGCTGGCCGGCGCCGACCGCGCCGAGCAGGCCCAGTCCATCGCCCTGGCTCTGTTCAGCCGCGGCCGCGAGCACGCCGAGTCCAAAGGCCTCATCATCGCCGACACCAAGTTCGAGTTCGGCATGGTCGGCGATACCCTCACCCTCATCGACGAGGTCCTCACTCCGGACTCCTCCCGCTTCTGGCCCATGGACGGCTATACGCCCGGCCAGTCCCAGCCCAGCTTCGACAAACAGTACCTGCGCGACTACCTCTCCACCCTGGACTGGAACAAGGAAGCCCCGGCGCCGCCGCTCCCGGATGCCATTGTGGAACAGACCCGCGCCAAGTATATCGAGGCCTATGAACGCCTGACCGGCGAGACGCTGGGATTATAGCTGGGATTGTAAGGATACTATGGTGGTTGTGGCATGGTGGACGCTGTCCCCCGTGGGCACGAGAACCGAGGGCTTTGCCCTCGGGCTCCCACCAGGGAGCATCGCTCCCTGGACCCAGATCTGGGATCCAGGGGAACGGTGTTCCCCTGGCCGCCGGAGGCGTCTTTAATTTAGACAGCCTACAACCGCCGCTGCCACTCCGGTTTCAGCTCTGTCTCTCCGGCCAGCGCCGCATCAATAGACTGAAGGACTGCGTCTTTTTCTTTGGGGAAGCGGGCGCGGAAGGGCAGGTGGTTGGAGCCGTGGTTGCACAGGAAGAGCCCGCGCGAGAGGTTTGTGTGTGCGACGAGGGTGCGCAGCTCGGCCAGGAGTTCGTGGGCGGTGCACTGGGTGAAGCGGTCGGCCTGCCAGTCGTCGTGCAGGGGCGTGCCCGGCACGAGCATCAGGGAAAGGGCCGCGGCCTGCTCCGGGTCCAGTGTGGAGAGCGCTGCGCCCGTGGCCTCGGCGTGGCGTGTGGAGCCTTCCGGTCCGGCCAGCCCCAAGAGGACGGTGACGTTGAGCTTGAGCCCGGCAGCCTTGGCCCGACTGGCCTGGGTGAGCTGCTCGGCCACGCTCACGCCTTTGTTCATCCGTTGCAGCAGAGCATTATCTCCTGATTCCAACCCCATATAGATGATGTCGAGACCGAGCGCCTTGAGTTGTGTCAGTTCGGTGTCGGTTTTGGTGGCAAGAGAGCGCGCACTCGCGTATGATGCGATGCGGCGCACCTGTGGCAGTCTGTCGCGGATGGCTGTGAGGATCGGCTCCAGCCGGCGCATGGGCAGCACCGTGGCGTCGCCGTCCATGAGGAAGAGCCGGCGGTGTCGCGGCAGGTGTGCGGCGGCCCAGTCGATGTCCGCCATGATCTGGTTCTGGTCCTTCACCCGAAAGGGCTTGCCCTGATAGGCGCCGCAAAAGGCGCATTTGTTGTGGGAGCAGCCCAGGGTGACTTGCAGAAGTATGGAGTCCGCCTCGCTGGGCGGCCGGATAATAAAGCCTTTGTGGTCCATGGATGTATGCTATGGCCGCTTTGGACTGCTGGCAAGGCTGGAAACACGGCGCAGAGGAGGCCGATCTACCCAAAAGCTGTCATTGACGCGGGAAATTGATTCCATTATGTGCCTGGGGTACCCATCTCCAGGCGCGCGCGAGAATTAGCGCGCATTCTCCAATTCAAGAACTATCCCAAGGGATGAGAACGTATGGAAAGACTCCGCACCCTACCCGGTGACGACGTCCGTCAGATAATGTGGCGCTTCGCCGACCGTTATGATCTGCAAATGGTTGTCCAGTCCTCCCGCTCCGTTGCGCGCACCACGGCAGCACGCCTGGTGGCGGACGGCGCCCGCAACACCCACGAATGGACTCCGGAGAAAGCCGAGCTGCTCAAAGCTTTTGACGCCTCCGGTCTGACCGGTATGTTCATGGAGCCGGAGCAGGGCGGTTTCCTCGCCGGACCTAAGAACCTGGCCATGTGCCTGGTGGCTTTCGAGCTCTCCTGGGTCGATGGCGGCGCGGCCACCTGCAACCTGGCTACGGATCTCGCCCTGGCGCCCATCCACGAGCGCGGCACCCAGGAGCAGAAAGACTACTACATGTCCAAGTGCGTGCCCCCGCAGCCCGGTGAGGACCGCGAGGTCTGGCGCGGCGCGTTCGCGCTGACCGAGCCGCTGCCGTACGTGGGCGTGGACACCGGCGTGGTCTCCGGCAAGGTCCGCATCGACGAGTGGAAAGAGGGCGAGGAGCCCATGCTCCAGGTGGAGAAGCGCGGCCGCTTCATCACCAACATGGCTTTTGCCAACTTCGTGACCGCGGCGGTGAACACCGACGATGAGCGCATCAAGAGCTCCTGCATGGTGATCCTGGAGGAAGGCGACGAAGGCACCTACGATCCCGGCGCGCCCACCCTTAAGATGGTGCACCAGCTTTCCGCCACCAACGACCCCGTCCTCTCCCTCAAGGTGCCGGCCTCGCGCATCATCGGCGGCTACACCGTGCAGGACGGCATGATCGTGCCCAACTACAGCCACGGCGAGATCATCGCCGCGGTGTTCCAGCGCACCCGCATTCCCGTGGGCGTGATGACCTCGGCCAAGCTGCTTTCCGCGGTGGAGCCCGTCATCCGCTACCAGCGCGGCCGGTTCCGCGGCGGCGAGTCCAAGCCCGGCACCCCGCGCTACGAGCTGGGTCTGCAGCAGAACGAGGACGCCAACCACCGCCTGCTGGACGTCTGGTCCACGGGCGAGTCCATGGCCTCCCTCGGTTTTGCCGCCGGCCGCATGGCCGATGATTTCGATCCGATCGAGAAGGAAAAGGAACGTATCTTCGCCGAGCAGGAGATCAAGGGCCCGCGCGCGCAGATGAAGGCGCTGAAGCCCAAGGAGCAGGACGCCATCGAGATGATCCAGCTCCGCGCCAAGCCCGAGGGCGATCGCGACCAGGCCCGCCTGGACGCCCTGGAGGCCGACCCGCTGGTGCAGTATTCCTACCTCTCCGCCATGTCCAACGTGTACATCCCGGCCTGCAAGCTCTGGAACACGGGCTACGGCTGCCAGATGATGCGCGAGGCCGTGGCCATGATGGGCGGCTACGGCATCACCGAGGACTGCCCCGGCTTCCTGGGCCAGAAGTGGATGGATGCCCAGCTCGAAGCCACCTACGAGGGCCCCGAGGTCGTGCAGCGCCGCCAGCTGGCGCTCTCCATGACCGGCCCTGTCTTCGCCGCACAGCTCACGGCCTGGATCGACGAGCTGAGGCTCCACGCCCAGGAGACCCCCGGCCGCGGCCACTGCACCCTGGCCACTGCCTTCGAGCTGTGGGCCTGGACCGTGGAGCATCTTCAGAGCGCCAAGGACCCCGAGGGCAAGCCGCTTATGCACGGCCGCCGTCAGGGCGTGACCTTTGCGCTGGCCGACGCGCTGGCCTGGCTGGTGGCGGTGAAGTGCTTTATGGATGATGTCGATGAGCTGGCCGAGAAGGGTCCGATGAACGCCGTGGTTGCGGAAGGCCTGGACGCGCTTGTGGACTTCTTCGGCGACATGGCCACCTGGCAGGCTGCCCGCGCCGCCGGCGAGGCAGGCCGCGTGGCCGCCGACCTGGTGTTCGGCTACATCCTGCATCCGGACTGCGCCGGCGAGTGCTGCAGTGCGGACGCCGCCGGCAACCTCTTCGAGGGGGCCGAGGCGTTCTACGCCCTGCGCCGCAAGGTGGACGCCGCCGTGGCAGGCGCGCGTCTGGCCAAGGACCGCGCCGCCGCCGATCTGACCAAGGTCATGATCCCCGAAGCATTGGACTATCCGCTCTAAGAGACGCGGGAACCACATAGACTCTACAACAGCCGGCGCCGCCCACCTCGCGGCGCCGGCTCCATCATCGGATACGTTTCGTATGGAGAATCAAGCACCCGAGACGCCTCGCGCATCCATGGACGTGGATATCGTCTGCGTGGGATTCGGCCCGGCAACGGCCGCTTTCCTCACCCATCTTTCCCGCGCCCTGGTGGACGAGAACGGCCAGCCCCTGGCGGACTCCAAGGCCATGCCCGGCATGCCGCCGCAGGTGATCTGCTACGAACGCGCCGACGACATCTCCTTTGGTGTCTCCGGCATCGTGACCAAGGGCCGCGCCATCAAGGCCTCCTTCCCGGACCTGGACCTTTCCCAGATCCCCATGGCCGCGCCGGTCACGGAGGAGAAGGTCGTCTACCTTCAGGACCCCATCGGCGCCAGCCGCAAGGGCTCCGGCATGAAGGCCTTTGAGAAGATTCTGGGCCTCACCGCCAAGAAGGACGCCCAGGGCATGGAGCTGCCGTTCATCCCGGACTTCCTGGCCAAGCACGAGGGCTTTGTCATGTCCATGGGCCAGTTCCAGCAGTGGGTCGGCTCGCAGGTCATGGGCTCCGGCCTGGTGCAGGTCTGGCCGGGATCGCCGGTTGCCGAGCCCCTCGTGGAGGGCAAGGCGGTCAAGGGCGTGCGCCTGGCCGACCAGGGTGTGGACAAGCAGGGCGAACCGGACGCCGCCTACATGCCAGGCATGGACATCCATGCCCAGCTCACTGTGCTCGGCGACGGCCCGTACGGCCCGGTGGGCCGCCAGCTCGATCGCAAGATCGGCACGCCGGACGGCCACCATGCGCGCGACTGGGCCGTAGGCATGAAGATGGTGGTGGAGCTGCCTCAGGGCTGCGAGCTCAAGCCCGGCACCGTGCTGCACACCATCGGCTACCCCGAGCCTGAAATTTTCGGATTCCTCTACGTCTACCCGGACAACATCGCCTCCCTCGGCATCTTTGTGCCGTCCTGGTTCGACTCCCCGGTGCGCACCGCCTACCGCTACCTCCAGCACTGGATGATGCATCCGTACCTCTGGCGCTATCTGGAAGGCGGCACCATGCGCTCCTGGGGCGCCAAGTCCCTGCAGGAGTCGGGCAAGCGCGGCGAACCCTTCCTGGTTGGCGACGGCTACGCGCGCATCGGCGAGGGCTCCGGCTCCACCAACGTGCTCACCAACTCCGGCGTGGACGAAGCCTGGGCCACAGGCTCCATGCTCGCCGAGGCGGTCATCGAGCTCATGCGCGAGGGCAAGGAGTTCACCAAGGAGAACCTGGAGCAGACCTATGTGAAGCGACGGCGCGAGAGCTGGGTGGAAAAGGAATCCACCATGGCCGGTAAGGCGCGCGACGGCTTCCAGAAGGGCGTGCTCCAGGGGTTCATCGGCACGGGCATGACCGGCTTCACCAAGGGCAAGCTGAGCTGGCCCTCGCAGATAAAGAAGCCGTACGAGCGCATCCCCACTCTGGAGAAGTACTACGAGGGGCGCATCCCGGCCGACGAGATCGAGTCCATCCGGCAGGAGACCCAGACCAAGGGCCTGCCCCTGCACAACGCACTGATGACCCGCGCCGGCTGGCCCGAGATTCCCTACGACGGCCAGCTCCTGGTCTCACACCAGGACGCGCTGCTCATGGGTGGCAAGGTGCAGGCCGCGCCTGGCTATGCGGATCACGTCCGATTCGTGCGTCCCGAGACGTGCGAGAAGTGCCGCGAACGCGTGTGCATCGAGGCGTGCTCCGGTCAGGCCATCATGTCCAACCCGGACGGCGGCGTACCTGTCTTTGACCGCGAGAAGTGCATCCATTGCGGCGCCTGTCTCTGGAACTGCTCCAAGGCCCATCCCACGGACCCGGAGCGCACGAATGTCGATTTCAAGGCCGGCTCCGGCGGCCTCCATTCCGTTGAAAACTGACCAACTCCGATACCAAGGGAGAACCAGCGATATGAGTTACCACATCGTCGTCTGCGGAAGCATCGTTCCCGATCCGCTGCAGACTCTCGAACCCGTCACCGGCCCGCAGGGGCCGGCGCTCAAGAACGAGATGATGCTGCCCGCGGTGCTGGACCCGTGGGCCGGCCATGCCCTGTACGAGGCTGCGAACCTCGCCAAGAACGTGCCGGACTCCAAGGTCTGGCTGGTGAGCCTGGGCCCCAAGGCCAAGCTCCAGCAGGTCATGATGAACGTGGCCCAGAAAGTGCCCTTCGAACTCGTGGTGCTGGACGGTCCGTCCGGCGGCTTTACCGAGGCTGAAGAGGTTGCGGCGCATCTGGCCAAGGCCATCGAGTCCATCGACGGCCTGGACAAGTCCAAGCTGCTGCTCTTCGGCGGCTGGCAGTCCGCCTCCCGCGGCACCGGCGCCGTGATGCAGATTGTGGGCGAGACCCTGGGCATCGTCGATCAGTTCCAGGGCGTGGACAAGCTGGAGCCTCAGGCCGATGGCTCCATGCAGGTGAAGGAACGCATGGAAGGCGGCAGCTATCTCGTCTCCACGCTGTCCGCTCCGCCGGCAGTTTTCGGCTGGGCCACCGGCACGCTGCCCGAGCCCCCGAACAACCCCCAGGTGGGCATGCAGAACATGCGCTTCATCATGCCTGCGATCCAGAAGGCGCAGCCCGCCCAGGTGGGCGCCGCCGGCGTGGAGTTCAAGTCCGTGGAGCTGCCGGCGCAGCGCCGCGAAACCCGCGTGGTCAAAGACGTCCCTGCGGCCGATATCGCCCGCGAGATCGTCGACTGGATCAAGGGTTAACAGCAGAAATTACTGAAGCTTTCAGAAAGGATATAGCTATGAACGCGATTCTTTTCCTCGCCCATACCGACGGCCAGGGAGCGCTCCCCAAATCCGCTCTGGAGACCCTGACCGCGGCCGCCGAGATGGCCCAGGCCACCGGCGCTGCGCTGCACGTGGGCCTGTTCGGAGCCGATGTGGCCTCCGCGGCCAACGCCGTGGCCGGCTGCGGCGCCGCCAAGTTTTTCGGCGTTGCCGATCCGGCGCTGGCGCTGCCGCGCTACACCTCGGACGCCGCCGCTGCCGAGGCCTTGTGCAAGGCCAGTGGTGCGGAGTTCGTGCTTGCCCCGGCCACCAGCCGCGTGAGCCGCTTTTTGCCCGGCGTGGCCCATCGCCTGGGCGGCGCCGCCGACACCTACTGCACCGCCATCACCGTGGATGACGGCAAGCCTGTGGTCACCCGCTGGTACTACCGCCAGCGCATGAAGGCGAACATCACCCGCGAGCAGAAGCCCTGGCTCGTCACCGTTGGCGGCGGTTGCTACGCTGCCTACGAAGGCGCTGCCGGCGAGGCTGCCCTGGAAACGGTGAGCCTGGACATGCCGGCGAGCAAGACCGAGGCCAAGAGCATCGAGGCGCCTTCCAGCGACACGCAGACCATCCGCCCCGAGGCCGAGATGCTGCTGGTGGCCGGCGCAGGCTGGACCAAGAAGCAGGCCGGCCAGAGCCGTGTGGACGAGGCCGAGTCCCTGATTCTCGGCTTCCTGGACAAGACCCAGGCCTCCCTGGGCTCCTCCAAGTCGCTGGTGGACCTCTCCGGCGAAGGCCAGGCCGTGCTCAACTTCCTCACCCACCTGCACCAGGTCGGCCAGACCGGCGCGACCCCGCGTCACCCCAAGGGCCTTGCCACCTGCTGCCACGGCGAGGAACCCCACGTGGTGGGCTGGCGCTTTGTCAACGAGCGCCGCGCCATCAACCTGGACCCGGGCTGCGGCTGGGCGCACGGCAAGGCCGACGTGCTCTACGTGGCCGACGCCTTCGAGGTTATGCAGGAAGTGAACAATCTCCTCGCGGAGTAAGTTCACACCATAGGTACTATCTAATGAGAAAGGCCGCGCTTCCCTCGGGAGGCGCGGCCTTTTTTGTGTTTCGAGGGCTGGTCCTACTCCTTGACCAGATACTGGATGTAGTACCCGCAGGTGGGGTAGGCCCAGTAGGTGGAGTGGAGCGTGTCCAGGGAAATCCTGTTGCGGATGGCCATGGCAAAGAGGTTGATCATCTCCTCGGCGTTGTGGCCCAGGATGTGCGCGCCCAGAATATACTCCCTGTTCGCGTCGAGAATGACTTTGGACCGGCCGTATTGCTCGCCTAGCCGCTTCCAGGGAAACTTGCTCGGCAGGTCCTGCGTGATCACAGTGTGCGGGATGCCCTGCTTGGCGGCCTGGGCTACGGTCAGGCCACAGGCGGCCAGCGGCGGCAGGGTGAAGCAGGACGTGGGGATGCCGGTGTAGTCCGCCTTTCTGTTAGCGGCCGGGTCCAGCACGTTGGCCACGGCGACCTCGGCCTCCAGCACGGCTGTGGGCGTGAGCTCGTACGGCGTGTCCGCCACGTCGCCCACGGCCCAGACCTTGGGGTTGGAGACGGACTGCATGGTGGGCTTCACCTGCACGCCCTTGGGCCCGGTCTCCACGCCGGCGGCCTCCAGGTTCAGGGTCTCGATGTTGGGCACGCGGCCCGCGCAGTTGACCACGGCATCGGCAATGACGGACTCGTTGCCCTCCTCGCCATAGCAGACGCGGAGCCTTCCGCCATTTTTATCCACGAATTGGACAGGCGCGTTGAGGAGAAGGGTGATGCCGGCGTCGCGCATGGCCTGCATGAGCAGCCCGGAGAGCTCGTTGTCAAAGCCGCGCAGGATGGCGTCGCTACGCTGCAGCACGGTGACGCGGGCCCCGCAGTAGTGGGCGATGGCGGCGAACTCCATGGCGATGTAGCCGCCGCCGACGAGCACTATGTGCTCGGGCAGCTCGTCCATGTCCAGGAATCCCGCGTTGTCGATGAGGTGCTCCGCCCCGGGGAAGGAGAGAGGGCGCGCCCGCACGCCGGTGCAGATGAAGATGTTGTCCGCGGTCAGCTCGCGGCCGTCGATCTCTACGGAGTCCGGACCGGTGAAGCGGCCGCCCCCGGTGAGGGTGGTGACGCCTTCCTGGGAGTAGGCCTTGAAGGCGCGCTCCGGTATGGGCTCGGTAAAGGTGCGCTTGAAGGCCATGAGCTCCTGCCAGTTCACGCTCGGCTTGCAGATGATTCCCTTGCCCTTCATGTGCGCGGCCATCTGCGAGAGGTCGGCCGGGCCCAACAGCACCTTCTTTGGGTTGCAGCCGGTGAGCGGGCAGGTGCCGCCGTACGGCCCGGAGTCGGTCATGGCGACATTCAGTCCGGCTTTTGCCAGGCGCGAGGCAACGCCGCCGCCGGCAGGTCCGGCTCCAAGTATAAGTGCATCGTAATGGTCTGGCATCGCAGGAATCTCCAGTACGGGAATGTGATGGCGAGTGGGCGCCAGGGGTGGATTGATGCGGCCATGGTACCGCATTGCCGAGTATCCCGAAAGGGGGGTGGACAAATCTTCGCAGGGCTTTACCTGACCAGTATGACACGGTAGGTTCTGCTCCAAGGAGTATCCGCATGAGTGAACTGTATTCGCTGCTTATCCTCGTCGGCGTGGGCGTCGTGCTCTTCGGCATTGTGCTGCCCAAGCTGGGCGTCAAGGGCGGCTGAGGCCCGGCCAAGGGCTGCAGTTGGCAGCCCCCGAAAGACAAAAGCGATGCGCCCGAATCTTCAGACAAGAACGGCCCGTCCGAGTAAGGACGGGCCGTTTTCATTTGATCGTCTGTCTACCGTTGTCCGCCCGAGTCCGCGGCGGCAGTAATCGTCAGCCGTTCCCCCCACTTCCGCGGAACGCGTCGTCCCTGCGCATGGCGACCGTCTCGCCGTTCTGCTCCAAGTGCCAGCGCGTTACGGCCACTCGGGAGAGAAAGCCCATGTCGTGGCTGACCAGCAACAACCCGCACGGGCACTGGGCCAGCGCATTTTCCAGGCATTCGATGGCTGGCAGGTCCAGGTGATTCGTAGGTTCGTCCATGATGATGAGGTGCGGCCGGCGGATGACGCCGAGGGCGAGGAGCACCTTGCGCAGCTCGCCGGGGCTGGCGTCCAGGTTTCTCAGAAGCCGCTCCGGCCGCGAACCCAGGGCGCTGACCACGGTCATGACGTTGCCAAGTTGCTCGGACGAGAGCCGGTGCATGGCGGCCATGATCTCGCGTGTTTCATTCAGATCGATCTCCTGCGGCAGGTAGAGGAGGCGGTCCTGCTCCAGGTTCAGGCTGCGCAGGACGTGCCGCAGGAAGGTACTCTTGCCCAGGCCGTTGGCCCCGGTGATGGCGACGCGCTCGTCCCGGAGCATGCTGAATCCGGGAACTTCCAGGCGGCGCGTTCCGTCCAGGCCGACCTCACACGCTGGTAGGGAAATGAGCCGCCGCCGCGGGGAGGTCGATCCCTCCAGCCAGAAGCTCGCCGGGTAGCGCTTCTTGACCGTGATGTCGGCCAGGCTGTCCTGCACCTGGGCGATTCGGCCGTCCAGCTGCCTGGCGAGGCGTCCGTCCTGACCATCCTTGCCCGAGACCCGGACCAGATTAATCTTTGCGCGGCCGTCGCTGTCCCCGCGCGCCAGGTTGCGTTTGGATCGTCTGCGGTCGGCGCGTCCCGCTTTGGCGCGCCGTCGCTTCGATTCGCCGGTCAGCCGCTTGACCTCCTGCTCCAGAATCTGCTGTCTGTCCCGCGCGCTCTCTTCCTCCTGCCGCTCCTGCGCTGCGGCTTCCGTGTAACCGCCGGGCCGCATCACAGCTCCTGGCGGATCGAGAAACAGGCATTGGCGGCAGAGACCGTCGAGCAGGGCGCGGTCATGGCTCACCAGCAGGCCGACACCGCGGAAGGTTGCGAGAGCGTTCACGAGCAGGGCGTGGGCTTCGATGTCAATGTGGTTGGTCGGTTCGTCCACAAGCAGGATGCCCGGGCGTTGCCAGAGCGCCACGGCGATCTGCGCGCGCTTGCGTTCGCCGTGGCTCAGCGATGACCAGCGTGCAGCCCAGTCGTCGCCGATCTGCAGCCTGCCGCGCAGCGCATAGGCATCGCCGTCAGCAGCAGCCAGGAGCTCCGGCAACAGCTCCGGCGCGTCGTCCGTTCGCTGGGGGCAAAAGACCACGTCCCCGGATCGTTTAATCGAACCCTGCACAGGCTCCAGCAGGCCCAGGGCCAGGTGCAGCAGTGTGGACTTGCCGGCGCCGTTGGGGCCGACAATGCCTGTCCAGCCCGTGGCAAAGTGCGCGGTGATATCCTCGAACAGCGGCGTGGCGCCGTTGTATGAAAAGAAAACATGGTGGAAGATAAGTGACATGGCGAACCTCCTGGCATGCATAGGACATGGACCGGCGGGTCCGTTCCCTTGGAGGTCGGCCAATCAACAAAAATGCCGCGGTTTCCCGCGGCATCGATTGGATACAAGACTATCCGAAGCAACCACTGAGAAAACGAAGAACGGAACGCGCCTGTCCGGGATTGGCAAACCAATCCGGCGGATGAGCGTCAGGGCGGAGGAGCGTAAAGCTCACGCCTCGTGTAGTTCCGTTACTTCTTCAATGGGCTACTCCGGTTGAGGTTTGACGTAGAATAGGTTCGGGCATGGGCGGTGTCAACTCGTGGCCCATGGCGATTCCGCCGACTTAGTCCTTCGGCTCGATGACCGTCAGGCCGTCCATGTACGGCTGGAGCGCCTCGGGCACGCGGATGGAGCCGTCGGCCTGCTGGTACTGCTCCATGACGGCCACCAGGGTGCGGCCCACGGCCAGGCCGGAGCCGTTGAGCGTATGAACATACGTTGATTTCTTCTGCCCGGCCGGCTTGTAGCGGATGTCTGCGCGGCGCGCCTGGAAGTCCTCGAAGTTGGAGCAGGAGGATATCTCCCGGTAGGCGTTCTGACCAGGCAGCCATACCTCCAGGTCGTACGTCTTGGCTGCGGAGAAGCCGATATCCCCGGTGCACAGGGTAATGACGCGGTAGTGCAGGTTCAGCTCGCGCAGCACGGACTCGGCGTGGCCGCGCAGCTTTTCCAGCTCCTCGTAGGAGTCCTCCGGCTTGACGAAGCGCACCAGCTCCACCTTGGAGAACTGGTGCTGGCGGATCAGGCCGCGGGTGTCCTTGCCGTAGCTGCCGGCCTCGGAGCGGAAGCACTGCGTGGGCGAGGCGTAGGCGCGGGGCAGGTCCGCCTCCTCCAGCACCTCGCCGGCGTGCAGGTTGGTCACCGGCACCTCGGCCGTGGGGATAAGGTAGTAGTCCTTGTGGTTGAGCTGGAACAGGTCGTCCGCGAACTTGGGCAGCTGGCCCGTGCCGCGCAGGGCAGTGGCGTTGACGATGACCGGCGGCGTGACCTCGGTGTAGCCGTTGCGGCTGGTGTGCAGGTCCACCATGAAGTTCAGGAGGGCGCGCTCCATGCGCGAGGCCCAGCCCCAGGTGACGGCGAAGCGCGCGCCGGCAATCCTGGCCGCGCGTTCGAAGTCCAGTCCGCCCAGGGCCACGCCCAGGTCGTGGTGGTCCTTGGCCTCGAAGTCGAGCTCCGGTTTCTCGCCCCAGTACTCCAGCACCGGGTTGTCTTCCTCGGAAGCGCCCACCGGCGTGGACTCGTGCGGGATGTTCGGCAGGCCCATCAGGATCTCGCGCGACTCCTCTTCGAGCCGCTTGAGCTCCTCGTCCATGCCCTTGATTCTGGTCGAAATTTGTGAAAGCTCGGCAATGAGCTCGCCGGCGTCCTCGCCTGCGCGTTTGGCCTGGGCCACCTTCTGGGACGAGGCGTTGCGCTCGCTCTTGAGTTCGTCGTTCTTCTGCTGGATGGCGCGGCGTTCCTCGTCGACGGCGAGGAAGCGTTCGAGCTCCTTGGTGGGCGCCTGACGTGCGGCCAGGGCGGCGCGTACGCGATCCGGGTCTTTCTGGACGAGTTTCAGATCAAGCATGATATCGTATTCCTTCTGGAGGATTGAGTAATCGTGAGCCGGCAGGCACTGCGCCTGAAAAAAGGGTGGTACCTGAAACAGAGTGTACGCTCAAGACGGCGGGTATGTCTTTATCCAACAGGCCGCGGCGGCTTCCTACCGCCAGGGACCGAGCCGGCGGCCGGATGTCCAGGAGCAGGGTGGCCTGACGCCCAGCTCGGCCAGACGGTCCAGCTGCTCTTCCACAGGCCCGTGCAGGGCCAGGCGTCCGTGGCGCAGCACGGCCAGGCTGTCGGCCAGGTCGGCCAGGGGCTCCAGGTCGTGAGTGGAGGCTATCTGGGTCAGCCCGGCCTCGCGGTTGGCGGCCAGGATGGCGCGCATCTCCAGAATGCCGTGGTAGTCCAGTCCACTGAAAGGCTCGTCAAGGAGAAGCACCTTGGGACCGCAGGCCAGCTGCGCCGCGATGCACAGCTTGCGCTTCTCACCGTGGGACAGGGCAGACACGGGCCGCTCCATGAGGTGGGATATGCCCAGTCTGGCGGCCGTTTCCCGCGCTCTTGTGGCGCCTTCCTCATCGCCGGGCGGCGATCCCAGCAGCAGATCTTCTTCCACCGTTGCGCCCAGCACCTGGAGGTCGGCCTCCTGCAGCACCAAGGCCACGACGGTGCGGATGTCGTCCTCCGCCCCGGGGCTGGCGTGCCCGTCCACCACCACCCGACCCGAGGCCGGCGTGAGCAGCCCGGCCAGGATGCCCAGCAGGGTGGACTTGCCGCCGCCGTTGGCTCCGGCCAAACAGAGCAGGGAGCCGCGCTCTACAGTGAAGGAAACGTCGTCGAGGGCACTCTTTTCTTCGCGTTGCTGGTGCCTGTGACGGTAGGTGCAGTGTTCGACGGAAATCATGGGGGGCGTGTGTCCGGAAGGTGTATGCGCTTCGGCGCGGGATATGGTACGTCTGGTGCTGGTGTTACGGGGGGACCGTTTCTCCGTCAAGCATCCTGAGGAACTATAGCCAAGCGAGCCACCATGGATGGAGTGACGTACCACGAGACCACGAGCCACCACCGGGAGCGGATGTCCGGCGGGCGGATGGACCGGGCCACGCAGCCGTTCCCGTTCAAGCGATACCCGGACAGTCTGGAGCGGCTGGCCCTGCCGCGGGAGAGCGGCTTTCCCGCCATGACCATGGCCGAGGCGCTGGCTTCGCCGGAAGCGCTCTCCCAACCCCTGTCGGTGGATCGGCTGGCGCGGCTCTTGTCGCTCACCTGTGGGCTCACCGCCTCCGTGGGGACGATCTACCTGCGCAGCAATCCCTCGGCCGGGGCGCTGTACCCTGTGGAAACATACGTGGCCCTGCCGAGCGGCTGGGATGCGGCCGGGGACGATCCCGGCGGCGTGTTCCACTACGATCCCGGCGACCACGCCCTGACCCGACTGCGGCGCGGCGACGGCGCGGCCTATGCCGCCACCATGTGCCGCCTGCCGGAAGGAGCCGGTCCGCCGGCTGCGGTTTTTCTGTTCACTACCATATTCCACCGCACGGCCTGGAAGTACGGGAACCGCGGCTACCGCTACGTGTTGCTGGACGCCGGCCATGTGGCGGAGAATCTGCTGCTGGCGTGCAGGGCGGAGCATCTGGGTGCAGCCTGGGTGACGGAGTTTGCCGACACGGCAGCCAACAGCCTGCTTGGTGTGGATACGACGCGCGAGGTCTGCATGGGCCTGGCCGCCGTGTACCAGGGTCAGCGTCCAGACACTGCGCCGCCGGCACAGCCGCGGGGGCTGGAGCCCATAGAGGACAGGCAGGCCATGGCCGAGGCGAGCCGGACCGCCGAGGGTGAGCCGGACTATCCGATGATCCAGGAGATCCACGAGGCAGGCAACCAGGACAAGGCCATGGCAATGCGGCCCGGTCCCATTCTGGACGCCGAGGCGCTGGGACTGGACGCCCTGGAGACAACGATGCTTCCCGGTGCCGCCGGGCTCTTTGCCGGCCGGCCCATGCCCAGCCTGGCCGAGACGATTCTGAGCCGGCGGTCCATGCGCGGTTTCCTGCCCCAACAGCCGGACAGCCACACCGCCAACGCCTTGCTGCGGCTGGTGTGCGAGCGGCTGGAAGGCGGCGGCAGCGAGCCGGACCGCACCGTGGCCACGCTGGTGGCCATGGATGGGGGGGAAGACGGGACAGGGCTGTATGTGCTGAACCGCAAGGCCGGCAGCCTGACCCGCGTGCGCACGTTGGCGGAAAGATACCCGGATGGGTACCTGCGCAATGGCGTGGCCGACGCGTGTCTGGGGCAGGGCTGGCTGAAGCGGGCAGGGCTGATCTTCTTCTTTGTTACGGATGTGGCGCGGCTGGAAGCAGAGCTGGGGCCCAGGGGCTACCGCCGGGCCGGTCTGCTGGCCGGACGGCTTGGCGAGCGGGTCTACGTGGGAGCCAAGGCGTTGGGCATGGGCGCGTGTGGCGTTGGCGCATTTTTCGATGGAGAGCTTGCCGCGGTGCTGGGTATGGAGTCCCCGAAAGCGGCCGGAAGCGGAGGGCGAATTTTATACGCCGTGGCGACAGGGCCTTGCAAAACTCGTTGAAATCACTATGGTTAATCATGTGACAAAAAGCGGATATCATGCTTGAAATGACGTCCTACACTGTGTATTAGAGAACTCGCGCTACTGGATGAGGTCGCATAGTTCGTACACCAACCCAATAGGAGATTTATCCATGGCTATCGAAATCACTGACGATTGCATGGCTTGTGAAGCCTGCGTGGAAACCTGCCCCGACGTCTTCGAGATGAACGATGATGGTGACAAGGCTGTCGTGAAAGATCCCGAATCCGAGCTGGATTGCGTGGACGAGGCCATCGACACCTGCCCTGCCGAGGCCATTGTTCGTTCGTAAGCGTCGAACGACATCACTGTTCAAAAGCCCTCTGGTTCCGACCAGGGGGCTTTTTATTTGGTTTGACTGGAGGTTGCGGAGCCCTGCATGAAGATAATGGCGGACCATGGGCCGAACCACTCCTGCAGCACGGCCAACCGGGCGCCGCGGCTCATGGCAGTGGATACGGACGGCGCCGTGGACGTGTGGGAAACCGTTTTGGCGCGGGGCATGATCCGCTGAGCTCTTCATGAAGCTCTATCTGGTCGGAAGGTCGTCAATCCGGTGCGCACCGTTTCACCTCACGGTCGCCGCCGTCGCGCGCAAGGCGCATGCGTTGGCGGCAGGGGGCCATTAACTTTTACACCTTCCTGGAAAATATCGCTGGGTGCGGCGATCCGTCGCATGTTATGCTATACCGTAGTTTGAGTACGATGCCTTCAGACGTATGTCATTCACGGTATTGCAACGACAACGAGGAAATCAATGGAACGGAAATTTTTGCGAATAGGTGTAATGGTCGTCTTGAGCCTCTGTACTTTTCTTTCGATGTACGGAATTGCCGCGGCCAAGACCGCAGCCGAGATCGACAGGGAGACCCAGCGGGCGTTGAACATACTCTTTGCCCAGTCGCCGGCGGCCAAGGCGATGAAGGACAAGGCCAAAGGCATCCTCGTGTTTCCGGAGGTCGTCAAGGGCGCGTTCATAGTCGGCGGGCAGGGAGGCGAAGGCGAGCTGCTGGCGAATGGCAAGGTCCAGGGATACTACAATACGATCCAGCTCTCGGTGGGCCTGCAGGCCGGCGCCCAGAAGTACGGCTACGCGCTGTTCTTCATGACGGACGAGGCGTTGCAGTGGCTCTACGACACCGACGGCTGGGAGGTTGGATCAGGCCCGAATGTCGTGGTCATCGACCAGGGCGCCGCCGCGTCAGCAACGACCACGTCTCTGCACTCGGATATCTACGCCTTCTTCTTCGACATGAAGGGGTTGATGGCCGGAATCGATCTGCAGGGGACCAAGATCACGCGGGTTGAGAAGTAGCGGAGGGCGGTGACTGGCTTTTCACGAATCGTGGCCGCGAAGGCTCTTCTGTCCTTGCGCCACTTCAACCAGTGTTTCAATCCGGACCAGGCGCCGGTCGTGCTCGCGGAGCTCCTTGGAAATCTCCGAGAGCATTGTGCCGGCCTGGTCCACTTTTTCGGTGAGAAGAAGCACTTCCTTCATCGCGGAGATAGCATCCCTGAAGGCGCTCACTTCTGCCCCCGCAATTCCGCCAGAGTAGCCGTTGCCTCGGCAAGGCCTTGCTCAAGAGAGGCCTGCGCCTTCTTCGTAGACTCCTGCACCTCAGCAATGAGGGCGGTAAGGATTTCTTCGTCTTCATTCGACGATTTCATTTCACACCGCTGACGGACAAGCTGAGAAACGCTTATGCCCGCGTCTTTGGCTTCTTTTTGAAGAAACTCCTTGAACTGCGGGGTGCTCAGGATCGTTATCCGTTCAGTCTTGGCGGCTTCTGCTTGCTTCATGATTCAACCTCTCATGATTTATTATCATGATAATGGCATTATAATTTGAGTCAAGTCAGATTTGGACGGACAACGTTCGTCCTTCGCCAATCGACTCCTTTCTAGCCGCCTTCCTGGGTTTCCGGCAGCCGGACGCCGGGCATGAGCTTGGTGTCCACGAAACGGGAGAGATACTCCTCATAGGTGTGGGCCGTCATCTCGCGGCCGTCCAGGGAGCGCAGGCCGCCGATAATCTCCCGCACCAGCATCTGTGCGCCCTTTTCGGTCAGGGAGCAGCAGCCCTCCATGAAATCATCGGACGCCGGCGAAAAGAGCGAGGACTCGTCCAGGAAGACAACACCCATGCGCTGGAGCAGATCGCCGTTCTCCTCCATTGTCTTGTAGCCGCGACCGGCCCAGACGGCGTAGGGGCTGCCGCTGGCCGAGACCTGCTGCGTCTTGGCCGCATAGGGCGAAGGCTGGAGCACGTGGATGTAGAGCACGCCCTGGGAGAGGGCGAGGTCGGCCATGAGCTTGCTGGAGCGCGCCCATTGATCGGCCAGCAGGCGGGTCATGTCCTTGCCTTCCACATCGGGGCGGTAGCCGCCGGTGTCGGAGTCTCCAGCCGCGCTCCGGGCTATGGAGAGCTGGTGCAGCACGCCCTGGGCGTAGTGCTCGGATTTGTCATGGACAACCAGCCAGAAGGCGTTGAGCGCATAGGAGGGGGCCTCGCCCAGGACTGAGAAGAAGCGCGCGAACCGTTCCTGGAACTCTTCTGCCACGCGAAGCTTGCCCAGCAGGGAGAGCTGAAGGTTGCCGCCTGCGGCCGCCGTCTGGCTCCAGCCCACGGGGTAGAAGGGGCTGGAGTAGGGATCGGCCACCGGGGTGAGCGCCACCTCGTTGAAGCCGTCCAGGTTGATGACCATGTCGATCTTTGCGCCAAGGCTGAGCAGATAGGTGAGCGCCTGGAGCTGCTGCGGCTGCTTGGCGTCGGGCATGGCGCCGTCAAAAATCTTGATGTTGCGGTCGCGAATCCAGGGCAGTCCGCTCAGGGCTTCGCGGAGATCGTCGGCCGTACTGTCGTACAGGGAGGTGGCCATGGAGCCGCCGAGCAGCAGGACATTGTAGTCTCCGGGGCCGTGGTGGGCCAGCAGGTCCTCCATCCAGGCGTCGGAGCCCATGCCGGCGTTTTCGGCAAGCTGCCTGCGGACAAGGCCTATGTATGGGTGCGGGGCATACTCGCCGCCGAGGGTCGCCTCGGCGCGGCGTTTTGCGGCAAGCCGGTCCAGCACGGCTGTTCGCCTGGCGCGGACCTGTTCGAGATTGACATCGTATCCGGCGAGAACGACGAACCCGATGATCTCGGAAACGATGAGCAGGGCGGCGAAGATGGCGCACAAGTAGAGAAGACGTTTGAGCATAATGTATATGTATGCCGTCCGTGGCACGCCTCAAGTGGTGCGGTGCGGTTGGGTGCGTGGCGGCGAGTCGTGGAGTTCATAAAGCAAAATCGCGTTACAGGTCGGCGCTCAAGGCAGGGTCTGCCGGCGTCTCGGACCTGTGAATCAGACGAAGATCGTCGGTGCGGTTTTGGAAGTATCAACAAGCACGATGTAAAAATCAAGGGGGTTTCCCAGGGGGAAATTAATTGACCCTTGCAATTCACCCGCACATCCCGTTAATACAAACCCTCCAGAAGCAGGCCGTAAAACATCTGTGAAACTTATGTCCGCACCGGTTCCCTGATCCATGTCCGCCAATGAGCCTTCACGGAACAAGGCGGATCACCAGCACCAGAAGATCGTGCCGGTGGTCGCCGCCATTGTCTGGCGCGACGGGCGCTTCCTTGCCATAGAACGCAAGCCGGGAACGGACTTTGCCGGCATGTGGGAGTTTCCCGGCGGCAAGGTGGAACCGGGAGAGAGCCTGAACCAGGCGCTCATCCGGGAACTGACCGAAGAGCTCGGCATCGTGCCGGAGCGATCGGCGTTCCGCAGGATCGTCACGCATCACTACGAGGCGCTCAGTGTGCGTCTCTACTTTTTTGACGTTCATGCATATCGTGGCACGCTACAAGCGCGTGAAGGCCACGCGCTCGAGTGGCTCGTGCCGGACCAGGCCCACGCCCCCAGGTTCCTTGAGGCGGACAGGGACATCCTCACAGAGCTCGCAGCAGAAACCGCGGGTACATAATATGCCAAGGAGAATGCATGCGTATTGCTGATCTGATGACCACGGTGGAGCCTTTTGTTTCTTTTGAGTTCTTTCCTCCGAAGGAAAAAGAGAAGTGGCCCGATTTCTTCCACGAGGCGACACGGCTCAAGGAAGTGAATCCGCTCTTCGTCTCCGTGACCTACGGAGCCGGTGGCACCACCCAGGGCAACACCCTTGAGATAGTGACCAAGCTGAAGCAGGAAATCGGCCTGGAGCCCATGGCGCACTTGACGTGCGTGGGCGCGGACGAGACGGCCATAGGCGCCTTCCTGGACCAGCTCAGGGCGAACGACGTGGAGAACGTGCTGGCCCTGCGCGGCGATCCGCCCAAGGGCGAAAAGTCGTTCATTCCTTCGGATGCGCGCTTCTGCCACGCCAACGACCTGGTGGAGTTCATCCGCAAGAGCCACCCGGACATGAGCGTGGGCGTGGCCGGCTACCCGGAGGTCCATCCGGAGGCCGAAAGCGCCATGGCAGACCTGGATGCGCTGAAAACCAAGATCCAGGCCGGTGGTGATTTCATCATTACGCAGCTCTTTTTCGACAACGCCCTGTACTTTGACTACGCGACCAAGGTGAAGGCCATGGGCCTGATGCAGCCCATCGTG
This sequence comes from Oceanidesulfovibrio marinus, assembly GCF_013085545.1. NCBI lineage: Bacteria > Pseudomonadati > Thermodesulfobacteriota > Desulfovibrionia > Desulfovibrionales > Desulfovibrionaceae > Oceanidesulfovibrio > Oceanidesulfovibrio marinus. Next base: position 1,982,579 of record NZ_CP039543.1, on the reverse strand, counting down.
CCCGGCATCCTGCCCGTGCTTTCCCTGGTTTCCGTGGAGCGCATCGTAGAGCTCTGCGGCGCCAGCGTGCCCAAGGCGTTCCTGGAGGAGCTCAAGGACGCGCACGAGGAAGACACCAAGGCCAAAGAGAAGGGCGAGCCCGGCGGCCGTGTCCGCGCCGTGGGCATTGCCCACGCCAAACGCCAGGTGGCGGGCCTGCTGGAAGGCGGCGCCCCCGGCGTGCATCTCTATACGCTGAACAAGGCGGACGCATGCCTGGAGATCGTGCGGAGCCCCGAGGTCTGCAAGTATCTGCGATGCTGCCCGACGGCGGCCTAGCGGACCGGGAAAGCTCACGACGGAGCGGCGCTCAGCGTCGCGCCTGAAATCCCAGAAATCACAGAGACGCCACAAAGGCGGGATGCGGATGCGGTCCGTGTCCCGCCTTTTTTTATTGGTGTATGCGGGGCGGACCGGCGGCCTCGGCAGTGGCGTTGCCCGGCGCAGTCGCATTGCCGGTGGTGACGGCTTTCTCCACGCCGGATGCGGCAGGAATCCTGGCCACGTCCGGCTTCGGCGTCGCGTTGGCCGAGCCAGACGGCGTGGTACGCGCGGCGTTGTCCGAGCTCGCAGGCGCTATGCGTGCGGCATTGTCTGAGGAAGTCGCGTTGGCCGGGGCGGTTGCGTTGGAATGGGATTCTGCTTTGCCAGGAGCCGTCGCGTTCTTCTCGTCTGTCGCGTTCTTCCCGGTCGTGGCGTTGGTTTGGGCCGGTTCCGGCCCGGGTACGGGGACGGTTCGCTTCTCCAGGAGCTTGTCCGAGATGACCACCACAAAGCAGTCCCCGCCGTTCTTGCTTTTGAAGGAGTCGGCGGCCTCCGCGGCCGCGTCGAACGTCTTGAACACGCCGATGTGGACAACGTTCCAATCCTCGCCGCCGTCGTGGTCCAGGCGCACCACGCCGGCATCCCTGCCGTCTGCGATGAGCTTCTGGGCGTAGCGCACGGCGTTGCCCCTGGATTCAAAGGCGCCCACCTGGACGAAGAATCGCGCGTCCTGCAAAGACAGGCCGTACAGGGAGCCCAGCTCCGTCACCACCGGGGCGACGGACTCCTGTTTGTAGAAGTTGCGGGCGGCGCGGAGCGCCTCAACCAGGCTGTCGTAGACGCCGAGGCGCACGGCGTGCCACAATGCGCCGGAATCATCGGCCTTGGTCAGGATGTAGGGATCGTGCCCGCGGCTGGCCAGGTCGGCGGCCATGTCCCGGGCCGTGCCCGCGTCGCGCACCAGCGCCACCTGCACGGCGAAGCGCCGGGCCGTGGCGGCCGGAGCGCCTTCCGGAGTCAGGGGCACGGTGCCCGTGGACCAGTCGAGCAGTGGCGTGTCGTCCTGCGCCGTCTGCTGCGCCGTGGCCTTGCAGGGAGTGGCAAACAACGAAAACGCCGCGACGAGTATGGCCAGGAAAAGGATGCCTGGCAGGGCTGGCGGAAGTGTGCGGGTTTGGGTATTCATTGGTTCCCGACCATTGATAATCATAGATAAAAGAAACGCAGGAAAATGCAAGGCCGGCCAAGGGGATCGGCCTGGGAGTCCGTCATGGCGCAGATTGAATGGGGCACGAATATGTTCATCGGGGTGGAGGATATCGACGCCCAGCACGAGAAGCTCACAAAGCTCATCAACGATCTCTACTACGCCTACATGGAAGGCAAGGAGCGCGACGTGCTCTCGCCGATCATCAACGAGCTGCACGACTATGCACACTACCACTTCGACACCGAAGCAGCGTACATGAAACGGCTCGGGGATAGCTACGGCTTTTCCGAGGGGCATCTCGCCAAGCACTCCGAGTTCTTCAGCACGGTCATCGATTTCCTGCTCCAGTACGTGAGCGGTAGCGACACAGAGATTACGCCGGAGCTGCTGGACTACCTGACGGACTGGTGGCGGGGGCACATCATGGGTATCGACCAGGGGTTGGGCGAGGCCATACGGCAGATGGAGTCCGAGGGGTGATTCCGGGCCGCAGCCTGCTGTAACAGTTGTGTAATGAATGTCCGGTCAGGAATTTCGGCCCCTTGCCCATGGCCGGGCTATCTGTCAAAGTGCGTGCTTTCTGATACCTAGTTGAAGGAGTGAGAGAAATGGCCAGCCGAGAGATTGTGGTCGCGGTAGCCGGCGCTACAGGCGCCGTCGGGCGTGAAATGCTCAAGATTCTGGAGGAGCGCAAGTTCCCGGCCAAGGAGATTCGTCCCCTGGCCTCGTCGCGTTCCGCCGGAAGCGGTGTGGAGTTCGCCGGTGGCGAGCTCACCGTGCAGGAGCTCACCGAGGATTCGTTCAAGGGCGTGGACATAGCGCTCTTTTCCGCGGGCGGCTCCGTCTCCGAGAAATTCGCCCCCATTGCAGCGCAATCCGGCTGCGTGGTGGTGGACAACTCCAGCGCCTGGCGCATGGACGACCGCGCGCCCCTCGTGGTGCCCGAGGTCAACCCCCAGGACCTGGAGAAGCACAACGGCATCATCGCCAACCCCAACTGCTCCACCATTCAGATGGTCGTGGTGCTCAAGCCCCTGCACGACGCCGGCACCATCAAGCGCGTGGTGGTCTCCACCTATCAGGCGGTGTCCGGCACGGGCCAGAAGGCCATTGACGAGCTGCAGGGCCAGGTGCGCGACCTGTTCAACATGCAGGACCCCAGGGTCAATGTGTACCCGCATCGCATCGCCTTCAACTGCCTGCCGCACATCGACGTCTTCCTGGACAACGACTACACCAAGGAAGAGATGAAGATGGTCAACGAGACCAAGAAGATCATGGGCGACGACTCCATCCGCGTCACCGCCACCACGGTACGCGTGCCCGTCTTCTACGGCCACTCCGAGTCCATCAACATCGAGACGGTCAAGAAGATCTCGGCCAAGGAAGCCCGGGCCATCCTGTTCCAGGCGCCGGGCGTGGAGGTTCTCGACAACCCGCGCGAGAATATCTACCCCATGGCCATCAATGCAGCCGGCGAGGACGCGACCTTTGTTGGCCGCATCCGCGAAGATGATACCATCGACAACGGCCTGAACCTCTGGGTTGTGGCCGACAACCTGCGCAAGGGCGCGGCTCTGAACACGATCCAGATTGCCGAAGAGCTCATCAGCCGCGATCTGGTGCGCGTAAACGACACGAGTGTATTCGCGTGACCGGTTGTTGAAACTCCCGCTCCGGCCGGGTTGCCCCGAGGTTCAGGCCCTCGCGTATTTTTCTATGCGCATCGGCCTTGAACTTTTCGTGCGCCCTGCCAGTGTGCTTTTTGAACAACCTGTCTGGCGAAAGCTTCTCAAACAGCCCTCCACTGGATAGGGCATCGAAAGAACGATGACTAAAGACACGCTTGGCCGCGAGGCCTATCTGGAGCGCCTGCTTGCCGCGCCGCATCCCGGCACGGACAAGGTGCTCGCCTTTTATGACCACCGCGTAGGCGCCGTCTGCACAGACGCCTCGCTCATGCTGCTGCCCCTGGACGACCACCTCGTGCACCGCGGCGACGGCGTCTTCGAGACCCTCAAGTATATCGACGGCAAGCTCTACCAGCTTGAGCCGCACATCAACCGCATGAAGCGGTCCAGCAAGGCCATCTACCTGGACCCGCCGTGCTCCTGGGACGAGGTTGCCGAGATCGTCCAGGATGTGTGCCGCGCGGGTGAGCTGCGCCAGGGCAACGTGCGCATCCTGCTGGGACGCGGTCCCGGCGGGTTCGGCATCTCCCCGTACGAGTGCCCGGAGCCCAGCCTGTACATCGTGGCTTACAAGATCTCCCCCAAGCCGGAGGAAGTCTACGAGAAGGGCGCAACCGCCTTCCGCACCACCGTGCCGGCCAAGCAGAGCTACATGGCCAGGATCAAGTCCACCGACTACCTGCCCAACATGCTTATCGTGCGCGAGGCCCACGAGAAGGGCATGGACTTCGGCCTCTGTTTTGACGACCATGGCTTCCTGGCCGAAGGCTCCACCGAGAACGTCTGCTTGGTGGACGCCAAGGGCCGGCTCGTGGTGCCCGAGTTCACCAACGCCCTGGCCGGCACCACGCTGCTGCGCGCCGTGGAGCTGCTGGGCGACGAGGTCATGGTGCTGCGGCGCAACGTCCGCGAGTCCGAGATCTACGATGCCAAAGAGCTCATGGTCGTGGGCACCACCCTCGATGTGCTGCCCCTTGTGCGTTTCAACGGCAGACCCATCCACGACGTGAAGCCCGGCCCCGTGGGCAAGCGCATGCGCGAGCTGCTGCAGCACGACCTGCAGGAAAACGGCATTCCGCTTTTTGATTAACTGTTTTGACGTGTTGCTCCGGGGGACGCTGTCCCCCGGACACCCCCTGCCCGGGGAACACTGTTCCCCGGGACCCCAGAACTGGGGGGCTTTAGCCCCTGAATTAAGGGTCAAGGGAGCCTAGCTCCCTTGCGGGGAGCGCGAGGGGCAGCGCCCCTCGACCCCAGCCAAGTACGCATTCCATGACATAAGGGAGTTGTCGCATGTCCGCATCGTCCAGGAAGGCCATATACGCGGCGCTGGCCGGCAACTCGCTGATCGCGGTCACCAAGTTCATCGCGGCGGCCATGACGGGCAGCTCGGCGATGATCTCCGAGGGCATCCACTCGGTAGTGGACACCGGCAACCAGCTGCTGCTTCTGTACGGCATGAAGCGGTCGACCAGGCCGGCGGACGCGCGCTTTCCCTACGGCTATGGCAAGGAGCTGTACTTCTGGTCCTTTGTCGTGGCCATCCTCATCTTTGCGGTGGGTGCGGGCCTGTCCATCTACGAGGGCATCAACCACCTCATGTACCCGGTGCATGTGGGCGACCACACGGTGAACTACGTGGTGCTGCTCCTGGCCATGGTCTTCGAGGGCTCGTCGTGGTTCATCGCCATGCGCGAGTTCAACCGCCAGCGGCGGGACCGCAGCTTTGTGAAGGCCGTGACCGGCGGCAAGGACCCCACCATCTTTGTCGTGATCTTCGAGGACTCGGCGGCCATGATCGGCCTGGTCTTCGCGCTGCTCGGCGTGCTCCTGGGCGACATCACCGGCAATCCGTACTTCGATGGCGCCGCGTCCGTGGCCATTGGTCTGCTGCTGGGCGCCACCGCGGTGTGGCTGGCGTACGAGACCAAGGGTCTGCTCATCGGCGAGTCGGCTGATCCCGAGGTGGTGGAGGGCATCCGGCGCATTGCGGCGGAGCACAAGGAAGTGCTGCACGTGAACGAGGTGCTCACGCTGCACATGGGGCCGGACTTCATCCTGGTGACCATGAGCGTGGACTTCCGCGACGACCTGCAGGCCGGCGAGGTGGAGCATGCCATCTGCGCCCTGGACACGGCCGTGAAGGACGCCTACCCGCACGTGAAGAAGGTCTATGTGGAGGCCGAGCCCTGCCGGATAGGGCCGGTGCGCACGGCCGGATAACCGGGAAGTCGTCGCAACAAGGCTCTTTTCCCCTGTGGTGGTGTCAGGCTCACTCCACCCGAAGGTCGAATATCGCCATATATGCTCCCTCCGCGCGGAGCTCGCCTTCCTTGCCACAGTCCAAAATTTCTCTTGTTGAGATGGCTTCCAGACGATGATCCGTTGCTGATGCAAAGAAAACACCCGCCCCCATTGCAGTGAGGGCGGGTGTTTGTATGTGATCGGCGCGTTGCGGCGGAGGAGGGGGGCTGCCGCGTAGGCGCCGTCAGCAAACGGTTGAAATAGGCTCCTTTGGGCAGCCTGCTAGAACCGTTTGGGCATGAGCTTTTCGGCCAGCTCGCGCTGCTCCGGCGTGAGGATGGCGTGGATCTCGTTGGCCATTCTGGCGAAAGCCATGGTCAGCTCCACGCGGAGCTCGGACTGCTTCTCGGCCAGATTGCGGACCGCTGCTTCATCAAAGGGATGGGTCTGGATAACCTGGCGCAGCTCAGCGCGGCCCTTTCTGAGCTTTTCGCTGGCGGCCTGGATGGCCGGTTTGTTTCTCTCGCGGATGGCCTGTACCTCGTTCTGTTGCGTCTCGGTCAGGTCCAGGACCCTGGTCATGCGCTCGAAGAAGCGGTCGGCCATGGCCCCGCGCATGCCGGGCGCTTCGTCAGCGGTTTCGGCGGCAAAGGCGGTGCTGACGGTGGAGAGCGTCTTGCCTGTGGCGAACATGGAGCCGCAGACCATGGTCCCGGCCACAATTGCTGTCAGAATGAGCTTTTTCATCGCGATACTCCTTGATTCCAGAAGGTTCCTACTGTTTGTTGCGGTTGGTGAAGCGTTCCGGCACGGCCACCAGGCGGCTGTCCACGGCCTTGCATATGGCGTCTACAGTGTGTCCGCGGGGGCCGGTCAAGGTCACGCTCTCGCCTTCTTCCTTGTCGTTGCACGGGGTGAGCATGCCCTCGGGCACGGCGATGAGCTCGCCGTCCCGCTCCAGGCAGACGGCGTTTACGGTGCGACCGCGCCTGCCTTCAGCGGTGATGGCGTCGCCGCTGCTTTTGCCCTTGCACGCATCGACGGCCCAGTCGCCGCGCTGGCGGGCATGCGCCGGGTTGCTCGCGAACATGGCCACGATGGCAAGGGCTGCGAGCAGGGCAAACACACGTAATGCTTTTCCGAGTAATTTCTGGTACATGAATAGTCTCCTTGGTGGTCTGGCCGGTGTGCTCCTGGCTGGGAACCACGAAAGTTCCCGCCGCCTGTGATGCTGAGAAGACCAGGGGAGTGTGGAGGAAATATGCAAGCAATGAGGATCTGGCAGGGCGGCGATGATTGTGCACGGATTGAGGAAATGCGGCCGCCGGGCGCGTTTGGCGTGGCTTGAGCGGCCGGGTTTCTGATAGACGGGGAGTGTCGATTGCAATCGGCACGGACCAGGAACAATGAAGATCGGAATCAAACACCGCCTCTTTTTCATCGTGCTCACCGCGTCGGTCATCGTGGCCGTGGGCATGATGCTGCTGACGCTGTGGAGCATCGGCCGGGGCTTCCGCCAGTACGTGAACAACGTGGAACGGGAGCGGCTGGAACGCCTGGCAACGAGCCTGGAGGCCAGCTACGGCCAGGAGGGCGGCTGGGAGCATCTCCGGGACAACCCGCGGGAGTGGTCCCGGCTCGTGCTGCAGAGCGTGCCCGAGCGCATAGCGCCGCGCTGGGTGCTGGACCGGTTGCAGCGCCGTCTGGGCGGCCGTCCCCTGGCGGAGCTACTCGCGCCGCAGAACGGCACGGACCTTGGCGAGGGCGACGAGCCCACCATGTCGCCGGCGCTGGCCCAGCTCTTCCAGCTGCGCGTCTTTCTTCAGGATGCAGACCACACCATGCTGGTCGGGCCGGAGGACAGGGACCCGGACCTCAAGCAGGAGCTCCTGCCATTGCGCTTTCAGGGCAACATTGTCGGCTACGTGGGCCTGATGCAGAGGAAGCGCCTTGTGGACCGACGGCAGCTCGTGTTTCTGCGGCAGCAGAAGGTCACGCTGGCGATCATTGCCGGGTTCATGCTGCTGGTCTCGGCGCTGCTCTCCCGGCCTTTTGCCAATAGGCTGGTCCGGCCCATCCGGGCGCTGGCCGAGGGAACCCACCGCCTGGCCGCGGGCAACTACGAGACCCGCGTGCAGGTGGAACGGCGCGACGAGCTGGGGCAGCTTGCCAGGGACTTCAACCGCCTGGCCATGACCCTGGAGCAGAACGAATCGGCGCGGCGGCAATGGGTTGCGGACATCTCCCACGAGCTGCGCACGCCGCTCTCCATCCTGCGCGGCGAGCTGGAAGGGCTGCAGGACGGCGTACGGCAGGCCACGCCCGAGGCCATCAACTCCCTGCACGGCGAAGTGCTGCGCCTTGGCCGGCTGGTGGATGACCTCTACCAGCTCGCCGTCTCGGACGTGGGTGCGCTTACCTACCGCAAGGAGCCGCTGGACCTCGCTGAGGTGCTGGACGAAGCGCTGGAGCCGTTTGCACAGGAGTTCGAGCACAAGGGTATCGCGCTGCAGTATGATCTCGGCCCGGATGCGGGCCGCACCGTGTTCGCCGACGCCGAACGGCTGCACCAGCTCTTCGGCAATCTGCTGGAGAACTCAGTGAAGTACACGGACCCTGGCGGCGCGGTGGAGGTCCGGCTGGAGTATGACGGCGGCCGGGCCAGGGTGCACATACTGGACAGCGCGCCCGGCGTGCCGGAACGCGAGCTCGGCCGGTTGTTCGAGCGGCTGTACCGTGTGGAAGGATCGCGGAGCAGGGAGACCGGCGGCGCCGGCCTGGGGCTGGCAATTTGCCGGAACATCGCCGAGGCCCACGAAGGGACCGTGGCGGCCCACACCTCCCCGCTGGGCGGCGTATGGATCACCGTGGACCTGCCCACAGAGGAGCACTGATCATGAGCGCGACAGTACTGATAGTCGAGGACGAGCCCAAGCTGGCCGAGCTACTGCGGGATTACCTGCAGCACGCGGGGTACGAGGCGAGCATTCTGGACAGCGGCCCGCCGGTGGCGCAGTGGGTGCGGGAGCACGACCCGGACTTGATCCTGCTCGACCTGATGCTGCCCGGCAAGGACGGCATGGAGATATGCAAGGAAATCCGTACATTCTCCAGCGTACCCATTATCATGGTCACGGCGCGTGTGGAGGAGATCGACCGCCTGCTGGGCCTGGAGCTGGGCGCGGACGACTACATCTGCAAACCCTTCAGCCCGCGGGAAGTGGTGGCCAGAGTGCGCGCGGTGCTGCGTCGCTCCGGCGGCAACACCACCTACACGGAGCAGGGCCTGGCGCTGGACGAGTCCCGCATGCAGGCCACGTTGCACGGCAAAGACATCGCCCTGACGGCCGTGGAGTTCAAGCTCTTACAGATCATGGCGGCCAATCCGGGCCGCATCTTCTCACGCGACCAGCTCATGGACCGCATCTACAGCGACGAGCGCATTGTCAGCGATCGTACCATCGACAGCCACATCAAGAAGCTGCGCAGAAAGATCGCGTCTGTGGTGCCGGATGAGGAGCTCATCCGCTCGGTGTACGGCGTGGGCTACAAGTACGAGGTTGCAGAGAAGGAGTAGGGTAGGGGGGCGGAGAACACTGCTTAAGAATTATGGCGCCTGCCTGTCGTGCAGTATCCGCACTATGCTGACGGGCTGTGTCTCGGTGTAGACGATGCGGTACGGATAGGACGGGACCAGCAGCTCGCGCGTGCCTTCCACCCGACCGGGCCGGCCTCTGCCAGGAAATGCTTCAAGACTACCCGTCATATCCAGGATGGTTCGGGCAACCAGCGCCGCCGCCTCGGGATTGTCCCGGGCGATGTACTCAACGGTCTGGGTGAAATCCTGCAGCGCACTGGACGACCAGCGCACATTACTCGACATTGATTCCAAGCTTGCGGACCGCGTCTATAGCCTCATCATGGGAATGCGTGCGCCCGGCCTTGATATCGGCCAGCCCTTTGCCGACCTCTTCCCGGAACCATATCTCGTGCTTGAGGTACTGCTCGATGGCGTCCTGGATGACCCATTGACGGCTTCTGCCGAGGGAATGGGCGATGCCGTCAAGCGAATCCAGTGTTTCTTCGTCGAGCCGTATGGATGTGGGGCGCATGGGGACTCCTTGTATTCAGCATGACTACATCTGCATACAAAAAGAAGCGCCACGTGTCACGCGCCGAGCTCTGTGGGTGGGGGGAGTCAGGCGCTCTAGTGCACCTGCTGAATGCCCTCGACCTTCCAGAAGGCGTTCGTGTCGTCGGCTGGTTTGCGGAAGTGCCAGATTTCCTTGATCTTCGAGTTGGCCTTGGCGCCTTTCTTGCGCAGCAGCACATCGTACAGCACGCTTGCGGTCAGGTCCGCGTTGTCGTGCCGCACCTCCAGCACCTTGGCCTCGATGAGCAGGATGTCGGTCTTGCCGGGCTGCGGGTTCCTGCGGGCGTGGTCCGTCAGGTTGCTGTAGACCTGGTCGCCCACGAAGTCGCGGATGTCCTCGAGGTCCCGCGCGTCCCACGATTCCTGGATGCGCGCGTACACGGCCTTGGCCCCATTGAGAAAATCGTCTTCGTCGAAGTTGCGCACATCGATGCGCCGCGAAGTGGTGCCGGTGTAGGATGTCTCGCCGCCGGAGGGAACGCCGGCCTGTGGTCCGCCGGGATCGGGCATGGAGTCCACGTCGATGGGCGGCGGCGGTGTGCCGGGCCGGCGACCGAACCGGTCTTGCTGCCCTGGTTGCCCCTGCTGGCCTGTTTGGCCGGAGCGGTCGCGGGGTTTGGAGCTCAGGTAGTCCCAGGTCTGCTGGGCGCGGCGGTATGCATCGCTCGCTTCTTTTTGCGAAGGCTCGCCGTTACTGTCCTGCTGCCGGCCGTTCTGGTCGCGGCCGGGAAAGCGCGAGACGTTGTCGCGCCGGGGCGGGCGCTCATCGGGCTTGTTGCGCCTGCCGAAGCCGCGGGAGACGAGCCGGAAAAGCACGAAGATGATGACGCCGAGGGCGATGGCGTCGATAAAGGAGTAGGAGCCGAACCCGCCGACAGGGGATGTGTCCGCCGCCAGGGCTGTGCCAGGGATCAGCGCAGGGGCGAGGGTTCCGGCCAGGGAAACGAGCCGCACGGTATTCTGCGCTAGTTGCGCCGCGAAACGGGGGGATTTTTTTTGTGCATGCATACGAACGAGCACATAGCGTAAAAGAGGCGCCGCGGCCAGCGTCCTTTGCCTGGCCCGGTGCAGTCCGGACCGGGGCGGAAACCCTTTCTGCGCGGGCCTAGGAGATGAGGCCCAGATTGCGCAGCAGGTGGACAAAGAGCTGCCGGTCGATGGGCTTGGGAATGTAGGAGGTCGCGCCGCCTTTGTAGTAGGCCTCGACCACGTTCTTGGGATCGTCCAGGGCCGTGGTCATGACGACCTTGGTCTCCTTGTTGCCGCGGATGTCGTACTTCTTCTCGATGGCGCGGATCTGCTTGAGCGCTTCCTGGCCGTCCATCTCAGGCATCATGATGTCCATGCAGACCAGGTCGTAGGGATTCTTCTGCTTGAGCGCTTCCTCAAAAGCCTCGACAGCTTCGCTGCCGTTCACGGCAATGTCACAGTCGCCATACGGTGCGAGAATGTTCTGCATGAGCTTTCGGCTGGTGAAGTCGTCTTCCACAATGAGTACGCGCATGTGATTCTCCTGGTGAATGGGAGCCCCGGCAATGGGTTACAGATTGACCGCTATGCAATACACGGCATGATGCAGGATATCCAAAAAAAATCTCCGAGTGCAAGAATAATCTGTAAAAAGAGGTCGGAGAGATCGTGAAATGCGCGTGCGGAGCATATCCGGCGCGTCGGCGCTGGCGATGAAAAAATAAAGGCGCGGTTTGAGGACCGCGCCTTCATCTAGGAGCCGGACACCCGAGACGCGCTGCTACCGCTGCTCCCTTTCGGGCCTGACGGGGTTCACAACTGCCTCGCCGCCCGGCTCCTCCTCGGCTCCGAAAAACGCCAGGAGGTCCAGACGTCCGAACCGTCCGGGATGATGCTTCATCCCCAGAGCCGAGGACTATACACAGCGAGCCGGGCCCTGGTCAAGCATTTGTGTGTTGCGGCGCTCTCATTTTAAGCGAGCCTTTTCAACATGCTGTCTACGTTAAAGAAATAGCGAAGAATTCGGTCCGGATCAGATCCCGGCGGCTACTCCATCTGCAGCAAGTCGCGCACCTCGTCGTCGCTGGTCTGGCTGAAGTCGTCGTACCACGCGCCCACGCCGCCGAAGTTGGCAGGCGTGGATAGGCAGACCACCTCGTCGGCCACGCGGCCCAATGCAGAGCACGCCTCACGCGAGCCCACGGGCGCTGCGGCCACGATCCTGGCCGGGTTGTACGCCCGAACACCCAGCACGGCGGCGCGGATGGTGGCCCCGGTAGCCAGACCGTCGTCCACGATGATCACGGTCCTGCCCTCCAGACCCGGGTAGGGCCGGTCGCCGCGGTAGGCCTTCTCCCGGCGTTTCATCTCTTCCTGCTCGCGCTCGGCCACGCGCAGCATCTCCTGCTCGGATATCCCCATCTGGCGCATCACGCCTTCGTTGAGCACGTGCACGCCGCCAGTGGCTATGGCGCCCATGGCGTACTCCTCATGGCCGGGAACGCCCAGCTTGCGCACCACGAATACATCCAGCGGCGCGTCCAGACGTTTGGCCACAGGGGCGGCCACGGGAACGCCGCCTCGCGGCAGGGCCAGCACGACAGGGTGTGCGTCCTTATACTTGTCGGCCAGCGCTTCAGCCAGTTTCTCACCGGCATCCACGCGGTTTCTGTAGATCATCTCGCACGCTCCTCGGTGTTTCAGGCTGGGGGCGGTGCCGGAACTTTTATGTCCATGTAATAATGCGCGAAAGATCGCAGCATGAAAAGGGCAGAGGAAGGGGAGGGCGGCGGTTTTCGGCCATCTGAAACAGGGCAGGTGCCGGCGAACACGACAACCCGACGCCTGGACTTGCGATTCCCGCCCGGATAGGGGATGGAAATCCGACACAGGAGAAACGCCATGCCGGACAACGACAACCCGCCCGGAGCCGCCTCCCGCAACGTGGATACAGCCGCGTCCCTGCATTACGGCTACGTCATCGTGGCCGTGGGGGTGCTGGTCATGTTCGCCTGCCTGGGGCTGGCGCGCTTCTCCCTGGGCGTGCTGCTGCCGTCCATGTCCGAGGCGTTGGGCATGAGCTATGCCCAGCGCGGCTACCTGGGCACGGGCTACTTCATCGGCTACCTCGCCATGGTGGCCTGGGCGCCGCTCCTGGCCAAAAAGCTGGGCAACCGCCTGGCCATCGTCACCGGGCTGGGGTTCATCGGTGCGTCCATGGTCTTGCTGGGCATTGCCGGCTCGTACGTGCCGGCCCTGGCTCTCTACACGGTCACGGGCGTGGGCTCGGGCGCAGCCAACATCGCCATGATGGCCCTGGTCGCCAATTGGTTCGCGCCCTCGGCGCGCGGCACGGCCACCGGCGCGGTCATCGCCGGCAACGGCATGGGCATCATCCTCTCAGGTATCCTCGTGCCGGCCGTGGTGGCGGCCTTTGCCCCGCACGGCTGGCGGTGGGGCTGGATCGTGCTCGGTGGGCTGGCCCTTGCCGTGTGCACCGCGGCCGGACTGCTGCTGCGCAACTCGCCGCAGGAGAAAGGTCTGGCCATGATCGGCAGCGAGGGACGCCGCAAGGCCCCACCGCAGCCCGCGACCATCCGGCTGGACCGGGACGAGAAGCGCTTCCTCGTCCACCTCGGCGTCATCTACGCCCTGTTCGGGGCCACCTACATCATCTACGGCACGTTCTTCGTGACCACCCTGGTGGACGAGCTGGGACTGGGCGGCGAGGCCGCCGGCCGGTTCTGGTCCTGGGTGGGATTCTTCAGCCTCTTCTCGGGCCCGCTGTTCGGCAAGATCTCCGACGCCTTTAGCCGCCGCGCCGGACTTCTGGCCGCTTTCGGCGTGCAGACCTGCGCCTACCTGCTGGCCGGATTCCACAGTACGGTACACACCATGGGCCACATCCCGGAACTCGTGCCCCTGTACGGCTCGGTGGTGCTCTTCGGGCTGGCCGCCTGGGCCATCCCCACCGTCATGACCGCCGCCGTGGCCGACCGGCTGGGACCGGCGCGCACCGCCCTCGGCTTCTCGTTCATCACCTTCTTCTTTGCCGTGGGCCAGGTCATCGGCCCAACCGCCGCCGGGGCCATGGCCAATGTCACCGGCTCCTTCACCATGGCCTACGCCCTCTCCGCCGTGCTCACCGCCACAGGCGCCTGCCTGGCCACGCGTCTGCCCGTCCGAAGAAAATAGCTGTCTGTTCAGGAGACGCTGTTCCCCACGCCCCCTGCCAGGGGAGCAGGTCACCAAGGGGCGCTGCCCCTCGGGCACCCCACCAGGGAGCCCCAGAAGGGCTCAAGGGGCCAGTAGCCCCTTGCAGGGTGAGGGCCAGCGTCCCTCAGAAACAAGCAGCCGCAGCGTTCTCGAAATTTTTTTGCTCAGCGTGTCAACCGACTCGGTCCTCCCTCGTTGTGTACATCAGGAATCAGAAATGAAACCCGCGGAGGACATCATGAAGACTTTGAACACCGTTGCGATACTTTTGGCCGTCTTTCTGCTCATCCCAGCCGGCAGCGCTTTTGCCGGCCGAGGCGGTCATCAGGACCACCGTCAGGGGCAGCGCATGGAGCAGCGTATGCATCAGCGCGGCCATACGCCGGGCAGGCACTTTGCCGGCCAGAGGCAGCACTACGCCCACGGTAAGCATTTCCGCAGGCCCGCATACAGGCAGCACTACAGGCATCAGGCGCGCGCCTTCAACCATCGGGGCCAGAGATTCCACCAGAATTACCGCCACAATCGCTGGGCCAAGAGGCATTGGCACCGCTAGTTTCGCAGGGAAGCATGGTGTATAGGTGTAAGGGCCGGCGGCGCGAGCTGTGCTGCCGGCCCATCCCATCCCGCACAGCCCACGGAACGAAATGACACTGGAAGCGTTTCTGGAATCCATAGAAGGCCGGGCGTATCGCATGGCGTACGCTGCATGCGGGCATCGCGAAGACGCCTTGGACATGGTGCAGGATGCGATGTTCAAGTTCGTGGACAAGTACGCCAAGCGTCCGAGCGATGAGTGGCGGCCTCTCTTTTATCGCATTCTGCACAACAGGATTACCGACAGCTATCGCCGCCGTTCGGTGCGTGAGCGTTGGAACGGTTTTATCGGCAAGCCGCCCTCGCTGGACGAGGGAACCGAGGTCGATCCGTTCCAGACGGCGCCCGACATGGACGCGCCCACGCCCGAGCACTCGGCCAAGGTCGGGGACGCCTTTCAGGCCTTGCAGGCGGCTGTTCAAAAGCTTCCGGAGCGGCAGCGGCAGGTCTTTCTGCTGCGCGGCTGGGAGGAGCTGTCGGTCAAGGAGACGGCATTTGCCCTGAAATGCTCGGAAGGATCGGTAAAGACGCATTTCTCTCGTGCGGTGAACACGTTGCGGGAACAATTGGGGGATCATTGGCCATGAAGAACGAGCGGGAATTTCTGGACACTGTGAGGAGCGTTCTGGACGACTCCGTGGACAGCCTCGACGGGGCTACGCGATCCGCCCTGACGCGGACGCGGCATGCGGCCCTGGACAGGCGTGCGCAGCGCGAAAGCGAGCGCCGGCGGTGGCTGCGCTGGGGAGCCGTTCCGGCTGCCGGTCTGGCCGTAGCCGCCGTGCTGATGATTGTTTTCCTGCGAGTTGACGGAACCAATCCTCCGGAAGCGTTCATGGTGGACGTCGAGGTGCTCGGCTCCGGCGAACCGGTGGAGTTCTACGAGGATCTGGACTTCTATCAATGGTACGGCGAGGTGGAAAATGAAGAGAGCGGTACTGATACTCTCAGCATGCGTCCTGTTGTGCTTGCCTCGAACGGCGCTGGCCTTGGAGAGCTCTCCGACGGAGCTGCCCAGCCTGGAACTGCTGGAGTTTATCGGAATGTTCGAGGATGACGGGTCTGGCTGGAGGGCGCCTTGTGCACACAAAAAACGCGATACGCAGGATGAGGAACAGAATGGAACGCGGCAGGCCAGATTCAGGGAGCGGGAGTATGCGAGTGAATAAGGCGTGGCGCCGCGTCATCTCCCTGGCGCTGGTCATGGCGCTGGTGCTGTCGGCCGTGCCGGCGCTGGCTCAAAGTGGGGTTTCCTGGAATGCTCTCACGCCGGAGCAGCAGGATGTGCTCAAGCGGTTTTCCAAGAAGTGGGAGACCCTCACCCCGGAAAAGCAGGAGCGCCTGGAGCGTGGTGCAACTCGCTGGTTGAAGATGACGCCGGAGGAGCGCGAACGCGCGAAGAGGCGGATGGAGCGCTGGAAGAAGATGACGCCGGAGGAGCGGGAAAAGGCGCGCAAGCGGTATGAGGAGTTCAAGAAGCTGCCGCCCGAGGAGCAGGAACGGATTCGAGCCGCGCGCAGGAAGTTCCGTGAGCTGCCGGCGGACAAGAAAAAAGAGCTGCGCGAGCGCTGGCAGAAGATGACGCCGGAGGAGCGGGAGCGTTTCAGGCAGAGCTTCCGCGACAACGCGACACAAGGGCCGTGACGCGCGCATGCACAGTGCTTGACGACCCCGGCCAATATGATGCCAAAGACAAGAGAACGCGGCCATCCTGATAATACAGGGTAGCCGCGTTCTCTTGTCTATGGATCCCCCCCGGTAACCTTATAACTGAGTTATCATTTTATACTGCAGGTGCTGGCATTTGAACACGATATCGTGGTTCGTGTGATTGTCGCCGCACTGTATGGTCGTGTTTGTCGAGATATCCCGGACCGCCGACCGTTTTTCCGATAGATATGGGAATTTGAAACCCTGTAACCATAGATATCTTTTACGGGTGGTTGTGACAGATTCGCATCTGGGGTAGTTATTGGGTGAGTCTTTCCGGCAGCATCGCCAGAGGAGGAAGACCCCTCTCCATGACCCATCCCAGCCAAAGAACGGGTGCTGAAGACCCGGCGAAAGACGAGATTCGCGCTCAGGCCGCATTGCTTGCGGGCATTCTGGAGGGCACGTCCGACCTGGCCGTAGCCGTGGATACAGGTTTTCACTTGCTGGTATGCAACCAGGCCTTCCGCGACGGGATGCGCCGGGTCTTCGGCGTGGACATCCAGACCGGCGCGGACCTCTCCCAGATCCTGTCTCAAAACGACGAGTACCAGGACCGCGTGGTCGGCCACTGGCGACGCGCCCTGAACGGCGAAGAGCTCACGGTGGAGCAACGCTTCTCCGGACGCGACGGGGAAATATTCCGATACGAGACGCGGTTCCATCCCATTCGCGGCAGCTCGGGCCAGGTGATCGGCGCATCCAGTTTTTCCCGGCCCATCGCTGGCAGCGAACATTCGGAGCAGGCCCGGCACGAATGCGAGCAGCTCTACAGCGGCCTCTTCCAAAACAAGCACCTGCCCATGCTGCTGATTGATCCGGAAAGCGGCACGATCGTCGAGGCTAATCCGGCGGCGGTGGCGTTCTACGGCTACGGCGAGGAGAAGCTTCAAGGCAAGAACATCGGCGCCATCAATACAGCCCCGCCCGACGAGATCCAGTCGCGCATGAACCGCGCAGCATCGTCCGAGCAGCACCGTTTCGATATGGTGCATCGCCTTGCAACGGGAGAGCTGCGCGAGGTGGAGGTCTACAGCGGAGCGGTGGAGATCGGCGGCAGAAAGCTTCTGTACTCGGTTGTCCAGGACGTCACGGAGCGCAACAGGACCGAGAAGGCCCTGCGGGAGAGCGAGCTCAAGTATCGCACGTTTTTTGACGGCTCTCTGGACGGCGTGCTGATCACTTCGGCGGACGGCTTCTATCGCGCCGCCAACGTCAAGGCGCAGGAGCTGTTCGGCATGAGCGAGGAGGAGCTCATAGGCTCCCACCGCTCCGAGCGCGTGGACCCCAACGACCCGCGTCTGGTCCCCTGGCAGGAGGAACGGGCGCGAACAGGCAAGGCCCGCGGGGAGCTGCGCCTGCGCCGCAAGGACGGCTCCGTCTTCGAAGGGGAGGTCGCCTCCACCCTGTACACCGACGCGGAAGGGCAGACGCGGAGCGTGCTGGTCATTCAGGACATCACGGAACGCAAGGATGCCGAGCGGGCGCTGCACAGGAGCGAGGCCATTTTCCGCAGCCTGGCCGAGGCCAACCTTGTGGGGGTGAGCTTCGGCAACAGCCGTGGCGACATCACCTACATCAACGACGAAATGCTGCGCATGATGGGCCATGCGCGCGAGGATTTCCAGGCGGGCCGCATCAACTGGCTGGAGAGCCTGGCACCGGAGTTCCGTGAGTCCGACAGCGACATGGACGAGGTGCTGCAACGCAAAGGCCGGTATGTGGGGAACGAGAAGGAGTTCCTCCGGCCGGACGGCGAGCGCACGCCATTTCTGGGCGCCGCCGCGCAGGTGGACCAGGAGTTCGACATCCACGTACGCATCGCCGTGGACCTGACAGCCATCAAGCAGACTCAGCAGAAGCTGCTCGAAAGCGAGAAGCGGTTCCGCAGCCTGTTCCAGGCCAACCCGGACGCCGTGGCGCTGAAGTCGCTGGATGACGGGCGGTTCCTGGACATCAACGACGCCTTTCTGCGCATGTTCGGCTACCACTGGGAAGAGATCGTGGGGCAGAGGGCGCTGGATCTGGGCATCTGGGGCTCGCCGGAGCAACGCGAGGCTTTTTTCGAGGCGGCGGGCAAGGACGGCTCGGTACGGAACTTCGAAGCCCGGCTGCGCAACAGCAAGGGAAAGGTTCGCACCACGCTCATCTCCGCGGACGTCGTGACCATCGAGGGCAAGCGCTTCATGCTCCAGGTCATCAAGGACATTACGGCGCGTAAGGTTATCGAGGAGCGACTGTTGCACAAGAACGCGGTGCTGGAAGGGCTCAGCGCGGTGTTCTGGAAGTCGCTCAGCTGCGACTCCGAGGAGGAGCTGGGCATGGCCTGCCTGGAAGTGGCCGAGCAAATCACACACAGCAGCTTCGGTTTTCTGGGGGAGATCGGCGCGGATGGCATGCTCAACGACATCGCCATCAGCGATCCGGGCTGGGACGTGTGCACGATGCACGTGGAAGGCCGGCTGGAACGCCGCGTACCGCCCCAGGGCTTCCACATCCACGGAATATACGGCCAGGTACTGAAAAACGGCGCGCCCCTTATCGTGAACAATCCCACGGTGCATCCGAATCGCGTGGGCCTGCCAGAGGGGCACCCCCCACTGGAGTCGTTTCTCGGCGTGCCGTTGCTGGAGGGCGGCAGCACCGTGGGCATGATCGGCCTGGCCAACAAGCCCGGTGGTTATGACGACAGTGATGTGGAGGCGGCTACGGCGCTGGCCGTGGGTATTCTCGAAGCGCTGCTGCGCAAGCGGGCGGAGAAGGCGTTGCTGGAAAGCAGGGAGGACCTGCGCCGCGCCCAGAGCGTGGCCCAGGTGGGCAGCTGGCGCCTCAACATCCAGGAAAATGTGCTGTTGATGTCCGAGGAGGCCTATCGGCTCTTCGGGGTGGAGCCCGGCTCGCCGCAGACCTATGGCACCTTCCTGAAATGCGTACATCCGGACGACCACGAGCTTGTGGACGCGCGATGGCAGGCGGCTCTTGCTGGCGAGCCGTTCGACCTGGAGCACCGTATAGTCCGGCATGGGAAGACGTACTGGGTGCGTCAATTGGCATCCCTCGAAAAAGACGAGGACGGCCGGCTGCTGGGCGCCTTTGGCACGACCCAGGACATCACGGAGCGCAAGCACTCCGAAGAGGCGCTTCGCAAAAGCGAGGAGCGGTTCCGCACCGTGCTGGAAAACTCGCGCGAAGGCATCTACATGATCGAGCTCGCGAACCGGCGCTTCACCGTCATGAGCCCGGCCCATGCGGAGCTGACAGGCTTCACTCGGGAAGAGCTGCTCGATCTTTCGGAAAAGGCCCTGCTCGAGCGCATCCATCCGGAGGATCGCGAATGGGTGGCGGTCTACATGAATCAGGTGATCGAAGGGCAGGACCCCGGCGTGCCCGTGGAGTACCGCTGGCTTGCGAAAAGCGGGGAGTACCGCTGGTTCAGCGACAACCGCAAGGTCATTCGCGACGAGGACGGCAAGGCCGTAGCCCTGGTCGGCGTGAGCCGCGACGTGACATGGCGCAAGGAGCTGGAGGACCTGCTCATAGAGACGGCACGCGAGGCCAGTGAGGCGCGGCGGGATAGCGAACGCCGCACCAGCGAGCTGCAGGCTGCATTGCAGAGCGCGCCCATCGGCAATGTATTCTATGACATGGACCACACCGTCAGCTACCTCAATAAATCCGCTGAAGAGCTGTTCGGATTTACCCTGGAGGAGCTCGAAGGCCTGTCGGCCCCCGAGCGGATTGCGCTGATGAAGACGCTCAAGACGGATCGCACCGAGATGTCAGTTGAGGAGCTGGTGGGATACCGCGCGCTTCAGGGCGAGATCGTTTCCGACGAGGAGTATCTGCTGTACCCCAAGGGCAGCGCCGAGCCAGTGCACGTGCTTTCCCAGGCCGCGCCCATCGTCCTGGGCGATGGCGAGGTCATCGGCGCCGTGCAGACCATCATGGACATCACCCAGCGCAAACGGATCGAGGAGGCGCTGCGCGAGTCCGAGGAGCGGCTGCGCATCGCGGCCGAGGCTGCCGACATGTACGGCTGGGAGTGCGATCTGGCCCGGCAGACCTACAAATGGTCGGCCAATGCCGAGCGCATGTGGGGCTCAGTCATGCCGAAAACCCCGCGGGACATGATCGAGGCCGTGCACCCCGAGGACAAGATTCATGTGCGGCGTTCGTTTATGAACGCCATGCGCCACACAGGCACGTTCCAGGTCGAGTACCGCATCGCCGGATATCCGCCGGATGACGAGTTCTGGGTGTTCTCAGCCGGGGTGGCTCTGCCCGGAAAGAATGGCACGATATCGCGCATGATCGGCGTGACCCAGAACATCACCGGCAGGAAAAAGACCGAAGCGGCGTTGCAGCGGGCCAAGCAGGAGGCGGACAAGGCCAGCCAGGCCAAGAGCGAGTTCCTGGCCAACATGAGCCACGAGATACGCACGCCGCTCACCGGGCTGCTGGGCATGACGGATCTTCTGCTGGACAACCTGAAGATCGAGAAGAACATCGAGTACGCCCGGTACATGAAGCGGGCCGGCGAGGCCCTGCGCGTGATCATCGACGATATTCTGGATCTTTCCAAGATCGAGGCCGGCCGGATGGAGTTCAGGCCGTCGGCCGTGTATCTCGCGGAATCCATCCAGCAGGGCGTGGCCATCTTCGAGCCCATGGCCAGGGAAAAGGGGCTGGAGTTCACCTTTGACCTCGCGTCGGACCTGCCGGAGATAGTGCTTCTGGATGAGGCCAAGGTGCACCAGATATTGCGCAATCTCGTCTCCAACGCCGTCAAGTTCACGGAGAAGGGCAGGGTGGCCGTGACCGCGCGGTACGAGGGCGAAGGCGAAGACAGCCGGGTCCGCATCGACGTTCAGGATACGGGCCTCGGCATTCCGGAAGGGCGCCGGCACGAGCTTTTCCAGGAGTTCACCCAGCTGGACAGCTCCTACCAGAAGGTCCACGGAGGCACCGGACTGGGGCTTGCCATATCCAAACGGCTGGCCGAGTTCATGGGCGGCGGGATAACGCTGGAGAGCGAGCACGGCTCGGGCTCGACCTTCACTTTGCTCATCCCGGCCCCCGTAGCCGACGAGTACCCGGACGAAGAGATCGATATCGAAACGTCCAACAGCTTCGCCAACTTGCATATCCTCGCCGCCGAGGATAACACGATCAACCAGTTCCTTATCCGGGAGCTGCTTTCCGACGCCGGGTGCCGGCTCACTGTGGTGGAGAACGGCCAGGAGGCGCTGGAAGCCCTGGAGCAAGCCGACCCGCCGTACGACCTCGTGCTCATGGACATCAACATGCCGCGGCTGGACGGCGTGGAGGCCACGAGGCGCATCCGCGGCTCCGACAAGCCGTATGCGAATGTTCCGGTCATCGCCCTGACGGCATACGCCATGCCGGAAGAGCGCGAGAACATCATGGCCGCCGGCCTGGACGGCTACCTCACCAAGCCCTTCACCATCCGCCAGATGCTCGCCGCCCTGAAGCTCATACCTGCCGAGCGCATCCACCTGATCCAACCGGGCGCGGTGGCCGATTCTTCCTCTGCTGCACAAAATGCAGCCGCGGAAACGGCCGAGGGGGCGGACAACTCGCCGGAGCTGCTCGACGAGGCGTATCTGGAAGAGACCTTCCTGCACCAGAAGGCGAACCTTCTGGAGCTCATCGATTTGCTGGAAGAGGACACAGGGCAGCACCTCGACGCGATATACCGGTTCGTGCGCAACGGACAGCATGGCGAGGCGGCCGATCTGGCCCACTACATCGCCAGCGGCTGCCGAACCATAGGGTTCCGGCATGTGGCGCAGAAATGCCTGAATATCGAGAGCTGCTTGCGCGGGAATCTCGTGGACGAGGCGTGCAGCATGCTCGACGGATTGCGCGGCGATTTCGACGATTCCATCGAAGCCGCGCGGCGCTGGGCGCAGTGAAACACGCTCCAATTACCTCGAATAGCTTGACTTTGGCCATCTGGAGGGGATATCCCTCCAGTAATGACTACCATTAGCGAGTATCCACCTCCGCTCGGGGACCGGCGCGTGGTCGCTCTGGATGTCGCGCGCCTTTACGGCATGGTTCTGGTCTACTACGGCCACATCATAGAGCAGGTGATGAACCTGGGCTATGAAACGGCCGGCATGCAGTACAAGTTCATCTACTCCTTCCACATGCCGTTCTTCTTCCTGGTGGCGGGATACGTGGCCAAACCGGAGAAGCTTTTCCTCAAGGTCGGGGAGTTTTTCCGGCGGCTGGCCGCTTCGCGGCTCGTCCCATACTTTTTCTTCAGCCTGCTGTTCCTGGTTCTGAGCCTGATGATTCCGGGCAACTTCGCCGCCCTGGGACCGCCCCCCTACACGCTCCAGGGCTACGCCGCGGGCCTGGTGCGCACGCTGCTGGGCTTCCCCGTGTTCAACATCCCCATGTGGTTCATGGCCAGCCTGGTCTCGGTGGAGGTGCTGCACTATCTCGTGGGCCGCCATATGCGGACCAACAAGCGCATCGTCCTCGCGGCCGTGTGCTTCTATCTTATCGGCTACTACATCAATCTGGATTTCCAGTTCCTGCAGTTCGACAAGATATTCCGCTGGAATTACTGGTTCATCCAGGAGGCGCCCGTGGGGTACGCGTTCTATCTCGTGGGCATCCTGCTGCGCCGGCGGGGTGTTTTCCTCGTCAACCACAGCGAGCAGGAAAAGCGCGGCGGGAGCAGGACGCTGCTGCTGGGAGCCGCGGCGTGCTGCCTCGTCGTCTGGCTTACTTACAACCTGAACACAGGGCCGTTCCGGTACTTTGACGCCGTGGTCATCGTCCTCTCCGCCCACGGCAACGTGTTCTGGTTCCCCTTCACGGCGCTCGTCGGGTCGCTGATGCTTCTGCTACTGGCCAGGGCCTCCGGCGAGCACCGCTTCCTGGCCTTCATGGGGCGCAACGTCCTTACCCTCTTCATCCTCAACGGCGTGTTCTACCACTTCTTGAACATCCCCTTCGCCAAGTGGATCGTCGGCTCCCTGCCGGCGAACGCTCTGGTCGTCACCGCCGCCACGGCCGCGCTCACGGCGCTGAGCCTGGCCGCCTGCCTGCCGCTGGTCTGGTTCTTCAACAAGTACCTGCCGCAGGTGGTGGGCCGCCCGCAAAAGGATGGCCCGCTGCTGCCGCGCCTGTTGTAGGCAAAAATGCACCAGATACGGAGCGTCCTCCGCTCTGGATGTGCATGCCGGCGCTGTTCCATGCAATAGTAATAAAATTAGGCTGCTGGAATGGGTAAGTACCCGATGTATCGGGTAAGTGCTTTCCATAACATAGCGTCATGATTTAAAATACAATTAAAGAATTAAAATCCACGGCATAAGTAGTTGCCCAAGAGTCGGTCTATATTGTAATATATTGAGATACAAAAAAATCCGAGATGTATTGTAATTGGGCGACTGGAGTTCATAGATGTCAGAAAAGCATGCAGCCGATACCGTTTGCGTAGTCGCATTGGGTGCTTCCGCCGGCGGCCTGGAGGCTTTCGAGGAGTTCTTCACCAACCTGCCGCCATCTCCTGGATGCGCATTCGTGCTCGTGATGCATCTCGACCCGAACCACAAGAGCATGCTGCCCGAGCTGTTGGGCAAGGTGACGGACATGTCCGTGGTGCAGGCGGAAGAGGGCATGAAGCTCATGCCCAACCAGATCCACGTGATTCCGCCCAATGCGAGCATGCGCGTCAAGAACGGCATGCTCCATCTGAGCAAGCCGGAGGAGCGGCGCGGAGCGCGCCGGCCCATCGACGAGTTTTTCCGCTCTCTGGCCGAGGAGACCAGGGACCACACGGTGGGCATCATCTTTTCCGGCACCGGCAGCGACGGCGCCTTGGGGCTCAAGGAGATCAAGTTCGCCGGCGGCCTGGCCATGATCCAGGAGCCGTCCACGGCCAAGTTC
Source organism: Oceanidesulfovibrio marinus (assembly GCF_013085545.1). Taxonomy (NCBI): domain Bacteria; kingdom Pseudomonadati; phylum Thermodesulfobacteriota; class Desulfovibrionia; order Desulfovibrionales; family Desulfovibrionaceae; genus Oceanidesulfovibrio; species Oceanidesulfovibrio marinus. Next base: position 1,958,557 of record NZ_CP039543.1, on the reverse strand, counting down.
GACTCCATGCCCATGGCAGCGCGGCACGCAGGCGCCGCAGACGTGGCCCTGCCGCCTAGCGGCCTGGCAGCGCGGCTGGCGGACTTTCTGGACAAGCACGGGGCGGTGCTGCCAGAGCCGGACAGCCACCTCTCTCCGGATGCCGACGCCCTGGAGCAGATTCTTGCCGAAGTCCGCAGGCAGACAGGCCGCGATCTGACGAGCTACAAGCGCACGACCCTGCGCCGGCGCGTGGAAAAGCGCCTGCTCCTGCGGGAGCGGGAGAACCTGGACCAATACCGCAAGCTGCTCGAATCCGACGACGAAGAAGTCCAGATCCTGCTCAAGGAGATGCTCATCGGCGTCACCAGCTTCTTCCGCGATGCTGAAGCGTTCCAGGCGTTGGAAGAGCATGTCCTGCCGGAGATATTCAAGGCCAAGCCCGGCAAGGATCCGGTGCGCATATGGGTGCCGGGCTGCTCTACGGGCGAAGAGGTCTACTCCCTGGCGATGCTGATCCACAGCTATCAGGACAAGCGCAAGGATCGCCGCGGCCTCCAGATCTTCGGTACGGACGTGGACGAAGAGGCCATCCAGAAAGCCCGCACCGGCCGCTACCAGGCCAGCGCCGTGGAGGACATACCGCTGCCGTACAGACAGCGGTATCTGCGCCGAGACAACGGCCAGTTCACCATAGCATCCAGCATCCGCGAAAGCGTGGTGTTCGCGCCGCACGACCTGGTGGCGAACCCGCCGTTCTTCCGGCTCGACCTTATCAGCTGCCGCAACCTGCTCATTTATCTGACCAACGAGGCGCAGAAGAAGGTCGTGCCTCTTTTTGCCTACGCGCTCAATCTGGGCGGCTTCCTTTTATTGGGACCGTCCGAGACCCTGGGACCATTCGCCAAGTACTTCAAGACCATCGATAACAAATGGAAGATATACGAGCGAAAGGAAGTTCCGGCGTCGCGGGTGGACGTTCCTTTGACCAGCGCCGCTCCGTGGCGGGGGCGCTTCGCCTCCACCGATCAGGATGCGGGCAAGCGTCCGGACGCGCGCTCCATTCTCAGAGACGCCATCACATCGCAGTTCGGCCCGCCCAGTGTTCTCGTCAATGATAGCGACGAGATCATCCAGATACACGGGGACGTTTCGCCATTCCTCGGCCTAGCCGAGGGCGATCCCTCGCGCGACGTCTACTCGGCAGCCCGCAAATATATTCGTCCGCATGTGCGTTCCGCCATGCACAAGGCTCGCAACGATGGCGAGGGAGTTTCATACTCGGGTATCCGGAGCGAAAGCGGCGACGACTACTTGTCCCTGATGGCCGCGCCGGTGAAAATATCCGGAAAACACCAGTTTCTTCTGCTTTCGTTCGTCGCGGAGCAGAACAAATGCACGGACGAGGCGCTGCCGCCGATTCCTGTGGACGAGGCCCGCGACCAGTTGGTGAAGCAGCTGGAAGACGAACTCCAGGACACGAGCGACAAGCTGCAGACCACGGTGGAGGATCTGGAAAGCGCCAACGAGGAGCTGAAGTCCTCCAACGAAGAGCTCATGTCCATGAACGAGGAGCTCCAGTCCAGCAACGAGGAGCTGGAGACCTCGCAGGAGGAGCTGCAGGCGCTCAACGAAGAGCTTTCCACGGTGAACGCCGAGCTGCAGGCCAAGATCACCGAGCTGGACGAGGCCAAGAGCGACCTCGAAAACATCCTGCGCTCATCGGACATCGCCACTATTTTCATCGACCGTGATCTGGTGATCCGCCAGTTCACCCCGGCGGCCAAGCAGTTCTTCCACCTGGAGCCCACGGACATTGGTCGCTCACTGAGCCATTTTTCTTCCACGGCGCAGCATGCCGACATCATCGGCTGGTCCAAGGGCGTGATGAAGAACCTCACACCGCGGGAAGAGGAAGTCGCCACGCAGAACGGCCGGCAGTACCTTCTGCGCATCTATCCGTACCGGACCCTGGAGGAGACCATCGAGGGCGTGGTGCTCACCTTTGTGGACATCACCGACCGCAAGGCCATGGAAGAGACGCTGCGCATCAGCAATGAACGGCTTGCCCTGGCGCTGAGCGCCACCGGCGTGGGCGTGTACGACCACAACGTGCCGCTGGACAACAGCGCCTACTACAGCGACGAGTGGGCGGACCTGCTGGGGTTCCGGAAAGAGGAGCTGCCGGACCAGGAGCATTTCATGTCCTGGCTTTCTGAGCGCGTGCACCCCGATGACAGGGACGCATTGAACAAGAAGTACGAGCGTTTTGTGAGCGGCGAAAGCCAGACCTGTGACGTCGAGATACGGCTCCAACGCAAGGACGGCGAGTATATCTGGGGCCGGGGCGTGTCGCGCGCCGTGAGCCGGGACAAGAACGGCCGGGCCACGCGCGTCGTCGGCCTGATGATGGACGTCACCAAGCACAAGGAGATCGAGTCCGAGCTGGAATGCCGGGTGAACGAGCGCACCCAACAGCTCAATGCGATCCTCTCGTCTGTGCAGGACTATCTTTACTTTTTGGACAAAGACGGCCGGTTCATTTTCGCCAACAAAAAGCTGTTGGAGCTGTGGGGCAAGGATGAGAGCGAGGCCGTCGGCAAGACCATGAAGGAGCTGGGCTACGACAAAGAGGTCGAAAAGTCCCTGCAGGGTGGAGCCGACGAGGTCTTCCGCACCGGCAAGATGGTCAAGAACGTTACGCACTACACCAGCCCGACAGGGGTTGTGGGCAGCTACGAAAACATTCTCGCCCCGGTGCTGAATGAAGATGGCAAGGTGGAGTTCGTGGCCGGCTCCAGCCGGGACATCACGGACCGCATTCAGGCCGAGGAGGAGCTGCGAACTCTGGCAGCCGAGCTCGAATCCAGCAACAACGAGGCGCAACGCCGCGCTTTCCAGTTGGAAGCCACCATCAGATCCATGCACGATGGCGTCATCGTGTACGCAAATGACGGTTCGGTCCAGATGATTAACGATCCAGCCATGCGCATATTCGAGAGGGACAGGGAGTTCTTTGACAAACCGCGAAAAGAGCGCTGGAAGCACTTCAATATATCCCGCAATGGAGAGCAGATAACACCCGACGAAATCGCCCTGGGCCGGGCCTTGCGCGGCAAAACCATGGACTCGGACACAGTGACGATACAGTTCGAATCCGGGAAGACGATTCAGCTCAACATCAATGCCGCGCCGGTTCACGACGTGGACGGCGGGCAGATCGGCGCCGTGGCCGTGCTCCGGGACATCACCAAACAGCTTGCCCACGAGAAGGACCTCTTCGAGGCCAAGGAGCAGGCTCAGGCCGCCAACGAAGCCAAGTCGGCGTTCCTGGCGAACATGAGCCACGAGCTGCGTACGCCGCTTGCCGGCATGCTGGGGATGATCGATCTTATCTCCAGCGAGCGGGAGCTTGCCCAGGTAAAGGAGTATGCGAACCTAGCCACGCAGGCCGGAAAACAGCTCCAGGTCATCCTCAACGACATTCTTGAGCTGGCGCAGATTGAGGCGGATCGTGTCATTCTGTCCCAGGAGACCACAAATCTGCGCACGCTGATTGACGAAGTGTGCGGGATACAGCGCGTGTACGCCAGCTCCAAGGGCGTGAGCCTGACCTGCGGGTGCAGCAACGAAGTTCCCGAAACCATAGTCACGGATGACAAACGAGTTCATCAGATCCTGTCGAACCTGGTGAACAATGCCATCAAGTACACCAACGATGGCCGCATTGAGCTCATCGTGGACCTCCTTCCCGGCGAGACGCCGCAGGTCCGCTTTCAGATCGTTGATACCGGCGTCGGCATGAGCTCGGATGAAATTTCCAGGATTTTCGACAAGTTCTACCAGGCCGAGAACTATCTGACCAAGGCGAACAAAGGCGTCGGGCTCGGCCTCACCATCACGCAGAAGCTGGTGGAGCTGCTCGACGGCGAGATACAGGTGGAAAGCGAGCCGGGCAAGGGCAGTACCTTCACTGTCATACTGCCGATCAAGCGGGACAAACGCCGCAAGAACACGGGCAGGGCGAAAGGCGCCCAGCGCGGCGCAGTGGCTTCGTTGCGTATCCTTCTGGTGGAGGACAACCCCATCAACCTGAAGTACCTGCAGCAAGTGCTGGAGCAGAACGGCCATTCAGTCACCACCGCCGCCAATGGCGAGAAGGGGGTCAATATCCTGAGCAAGGAAGCCTTTGACGTGGTGCTGATGGATGTCCAGATGCCTGTCCTGGATGGCGTGGAGGCCACACGGCACATCCGGAGCTCCAAGGACCAGCGCGTCCGGGAGACGAAGATAATTGGCCTGACGGCGTACGCCATGCCCGATCAGATAGACGAGTTCATGGAGGCTGGCATGGACGGCTACGTGTCCAAGCCCGTGGATTTGAACAAGCTCAACAGCATGATTCGCGAGCTGCTTGCCAAGTAGCGACGATCCAAGCTCCGCAAAGCCAGCCAATCCATTCCCAACAACGATGCCGAGCGCCTCCCCCCGGGCCGACTCCTCGGAGGCGGGCCTGGCGCTCAGGGCACGAGCACGGTCATCTTCACGGCGTCGTGGGGATGGACGAGCAGGGTGAGCCCGTCCTGGGTGACGAGCTTGATGGAGGCATGGCCGGCCAGGGCCACCTGCTGGGAAGGCTGGACCTCCACCAGGGTGAGCTGCGCGCCGGGAACCGCGCCCAGATTTTTGAGGGAGGCGAGCATCTGCGGGGCGCCCAGGGTCTTTTCCACCAGAAAGGCCGTGTTCACACGGGCCAGGGCGAACTGCCCTTCCGGGCCGTCGGGCAGGAACCGGCCGCGGATCATGGCTGCCTGGCCGTCGCTGAGGGCGACGCGCGCCATGCGGCCCCCGTCGTTCACCATGGTCACGTAGCGCATGGGCGGCAGCCTGCGGACCAGGCGGATGCGGTCGTTCTCCACAATGCCGAGCTGCTGCAGCGCGTTGGCGCAGATGCAGTCCGAGACCAGACCTTCCACATGGCCTTCATCGCCGGGCGCGAGCTCTGGCAGGGGCAGCTTGCGGTCGTCGTCCAGGTGGACCATGACCCGCGCGGCCATCTCGCCGCCGAGCACGATCTCGTTCGGGTGGTTGTCCTTCGTGTTCACCAGGCCGACACGGACGCTGGGAGCGTTCACGCCCTCGCCGGAGCGGATGAACCGCGCGCCCAGGTCCACGCCGAGGCGGCGCAGCCTGTCAGCCAGCTCCCGCCGGGCCACGGCGGCCAGCTCCAGAGGTACGTCCGAGGGGGCTTCAGTCAACGTCATGTGCAGGGGCATCCGCCGTCTCCATTGTTGTCGAGTCTTTGGATCTGAGCGCCTTGACCGTGGGCGTGGCGCGCAGGCCCGAGGCCGCAGCGTAGCTCAGAATGCCGATGGTGCTCAGGTTGTGCAGCGCCGCCGAAAGCACGGGCTGTGTTGCGCCGGCCATGGCCAGCAGAATGATGATGCTGTTCACGCTCAGGGTTGCGCCAAAGCAGTGGGTCATGGTCTTTTCCGACTGCATGGCTGTTTCCCGCGCCACGAGCAGACAGCGCAGGTCCTCGCGCAGGAGCACCACGGCGGCTGATTCCCGCGCCAGGTCGGCCGCCTGGGGCATGGACACGCCCACGTCCGCGGTGACCAGGGCCGGGGCGTCGTTCACGCCGTCGCCCACAAAGGCGAGGTTGCCGTGCTTCTCGCTGAGCTCGCGGACGATATCGGCCTTGTCCTCGGGCTTGAGCTCGGCATGGACCTCGTCGATCTGCGGCAGGTGCTCCAGCAGACTGGCCGCGGACTGCTCGTGGTCGCCGGTAAGCACCACGATCCTGCGGACGCCGGCGGCTTTGAGCCCGGCCAGCGTCTCGGCCGCTTCCTCGCGCACCGAGTCGCGCAGGGCCAGGACTCCCAGAAGCCGTTTCTGCGAGGCCACATACAGCAGAGACTTGCCCTGGCCGCGCAGCTCCGCGGCGAGATCGTCCAGGGGCGAGCAATCCACGCCCTCGTCCTCGGCGATGAAGTGCCGGCTGCCCACCAGGACCTCGCGACCCTCCACGAATGCGGCCACGCCGTGGGCCACGATGAAGTCCACCTGGCTCAGGGCCGGCAGGGCAAGCCCGCGGGCCTCGGCCTCCAAGACCACGGCGCGGGCCACGGGGTGGGCGTAGTGCTCCTCTGCCGCGGCAGCCAGGGAAAGCAAACCGTCCTCGTCCAGCTCCGTACCTGCGGCGGGCAGCACGTCAGTCACGTGCAGGTCGCCGGTGGTCAGGGTGCCGGTCTTGTCGAAGACGATGGTCTCCACGTTGGCGAAGGCCTCCAGGGCGTGCGCGCCCTTGAGCAGCACGCCTTCCTTGCCGGCGGCGTACATGCTGGTGCGCACGGCCACAGGCGTGGCCAGCTTGAGGGCGCAGGAGTAGTCCACGGTCAGCACCGAGGCGGAGCGGCGGATGTCCCGCGTCAGCAGGAACAGGGCGAGCCCCAGGCCCAGCGTGGCCGGTGCGAGCCTGTCGGCCAGCTCTGCGGTGCGGCGCTGGCTCTTTGATCTGTAGCGCAGGGAGCTTTCCAGATAGCGGCCGATGCGCGCCAGATGCGTGCTCGAACCAACCTCCCGCGCCTCGATGACCAGCCGGCCTTCCTCCACCACGCTGCCGGAGAGCGCGTCGTCGCCGGGCGAGGTGTGGGCGGGCACGGACTCGCCGGAGATGGAGCTGGTGTTCAGGGATGCCTCGCCGTCCACCACCATGCCGTCCACCGGTATCTGCTCGCCGACGCCGCAGATGACGTGGTCGCCGGGCACGATCTCGGCAAAGGGCACCTTGACCTCCATGCCGTCGCGCAACACCCAGGCGTCCTCTGCCTGGGGCCGGAGCAGGCTCTTGAGCAGCGACGTGGCGTTGTGCTCCAGCCGTTGCTCCATGAAGTGGGCCAGGCCGAGCAGGGCCACGATCATGTTGGCCGTGACGAAGTCCTTCCGGAGCAGGGAGAAGAGCACCACCGAGCCGTCCAGCGCCTCGACCTTGACCCCGCGCATGAGCAGGGTCTCCACGCCATTGGCAATGACCGGCGCGCCGTTGAGCCAGGTCAGGGGGGCGGCGACGCCGCGGTTCAGGAACGGCGTGGCCAGGGCCAGAGCGCCGCGCATGGCCAGGCGCACCGGGTCGGCGGTCTCCTCGTCAAAAACATCGGGCAGGTACGCCTCCACCGGAATGGAGGAGAGCAGGGCCATGATCTCGTCCCGGCATCTGGAGCTGCCGTCATACTCCACCACCAGGCTCTGCGCGCGGACATTGACCCGGATGGACGATACGCCGCTCACGGCTCCGAGCAGGGCCTCCAGGTAGTTCACATCCAGGCAGGGATCCAGCAGCCTGCCGCTGCGCAGGCGGATACGGCGCGGCAACTCGTGGACTATGGTGAAGTCCAGCGGGTTGCTCGCGCCGGATTGGCTAGGTCGTGCGCCCGGGTTCAGACATTCGGTTGTGCTTGCGGATGTCACGCGGACTCTCTTCGTTGGTACAGGGAATGGTGCCACCAGGAAAAGCCGATGAGCGCCACGCCCGATGCGATGTGCCACTTGCGCGCCGAGTCGCCTTGCAGAAAGCCGGTCAGCACGAGCATGCCCATGGACGCGGCCATGCCGACCTTGGCCCATTCACGCCGTTCGCGATCGGTCAGACCGGGCAGGCGGCCCTGTCCATAATGGCCGCCTGCTACGGGATGATTGTGACACGGGTTCATCAGGCCTTCTCTTCGTCGGAGGACGAGGCCTTGTGGCTCATCTCCGCCCGGAAGTCCTGGACCTTTTCCTTGAGCTCCTCCACGGCGCCCTGGGCCGAGGTCCACAGGGTCACCGCGCCTTTGACGGCGGCTTGCTGCACGCGCGGATTGGTGAGCAGCACGGCCACGCCGGCTCCGATGAGAAAGCCGCGCAGATAGTGGCCGTCCTTGAAGTTGAACCAGCTCTGCACGCCAGGAGGAGAGGTGCACATGCCGTCGTAGTTCGCCGGGTACTGCTGGTAGTTGGGGTACTGCGCGTACTGCTGTTGCTGACTCGGCTGCTGCTGCATCTGCTGCGCGTAGTACGCATCGTGCGGGTAGTAGTATTGCTGACTCATGGCAGGTTCCTACTTGGCGGCCTTGGGGGCCGGTTTCTTCTCGGTGGTCTTGGCGGGCTTCTCTTCCGCAGCGCTCGCGCTCTTGCAAAGAAGGTCGCGGGACATGGATTGATCCCAGGTGTACTTGACGGCCGCGCCCACGGCGATCATGCCGGCAATGCCCAGGGCTCCGCGCATGCTCAGGGCCGAGGCGACGCTTGCGCCGGCGGCCACGGCAAGACCGGTGCCCAGGGCTTCCTTTGCCGTGTGGACCGCCACCTGCTGTCCGGTCATAGAGCCGTCCCTGGCCTGGGCGATGCCCTGCGCCAGACCGCTCGCCGCACCGATGATCATGGCCGCGCCGCCTACGGCAAGGGCCCTGTTGGCCGTGCTGTAGGTTGTGGTGGAAACTCCGGTGCTGCCGCGCATGGCCAGGTAGTAGTTCGAGCTCATTTATCGACTCCTTCTTATTCGTTCGTAGAGGTTGTGCTGGATTTGCCGCCGAAGACACCGCCCACCATGCCGGAGATGGCATCCCGCACGGCGTTGCTGGAAAGCAGCAGCCCGAGACCCGCGCCCACGGCAGCGCCCTTCCAGAACTGGGAGGAGCAGCTTTCGAGCATGCCCATGACCTTCTGAGCGTCGGGAGTGCGACCGTTCATGAAGTCGTTCACCATGCCGGAGACGTGGCCGAACATGGCGCCGTAATCGTTGAATCCCTGCTCGGGACCGGCCGTGTGCCCGCCGCATCCGCATCCGCCGGAGTGGGCGTCGCCGGGTTGGTCCTGGGGCTGTCCCATGGCTCCGGGAAATGCGCCGGGTTGTGGGCCGCCGGGGAAGGCACCAGGAAACGGTCCGGGTTGCGGACCGCCGGGGAACGCACCGGGAAACGGACCAGGTTGGGGGCCTCCCGCAAATGCACCAGGGAATGGTCCGGGTTGTGGACCGCCCGGGAATGCGCCGGGGAATGGGCCGTAGTACTGGCCGGCCATGCCGGGCTGCTGGACATGGTGCTGGCAAGCCTCGGGACCCTGGGCCGGGCCTGGCGCCGGGCCGGGGTTGAAGGCCGGACCCTGCACGCCAGCCTGGGGCTGTCCCTGCCCGGGACCCTGGTCGGGAGCGGCGGTTTCGCATTCACAACCAGAGCCACCCATGCCGCCTTGCGCGCCGCCCTGGTATCCGGCAGGTCCACCCTGATATCCGGTGGCACCGCCTTGTTGCTCGAAACCAAAAGGAGCCGCAGCAGGACCGGCCATGCCGTACGGATCGACGAAGCCGGCCATGTCTCCGGGGCCTCCAGCGGCAGTGGGGCCTTGGGCCGCCGCCATGCCCACGTTCGAGGGAATGCCGGTTATGTGCTCGGTCAGATGCATGTGGCCCATGCCAGGGCTCTGCATGCCGGGATTCGGCTGGCCGGCCGCTCCGGTGGGACCGGTCTGCCCGGTTGCTCCGGCCGGTCCCGTGTCGGCTGGTTTACCGGTCTGCATGTCAGGACCGGCTTGTGTGTTGACGTCTTCCGCATGGGTGCTCATGGAAGTCTTCCTCCTGTTGTCGTTCTCGATGTTGTGGGCGGAGCACTAGGACAGGACGATTTCGGTGATTCTGTCGAAGCTGTCGCGGGCCGCCTCTTCGTCGCCGTTGAAGAGACCGGCGATTTCTTTCTGGGGAATCCGTGCGTCGTACTCGATGACCATGGACCGAGCCATGGTGTTGATGCGCGTGGCCTGCACGCCGGGGAACGGCGCTTCGGCATCGCGCAATGCGTCGAATCTTGGGTCGTTGCGCACGGCCGGGTTGAACTTGAGCCGCAGCCTGCCGGGCACGTGATGCGCAATGGAAACATATCGCCGCAGCGACATGAGATCGTCGAAGTCCATGAAGCCTCTCAGTTTTTGTCGGGTGTATGGTCGTAGGCGAGCAGCCGTGAGGAGTTGCCGATCACGCCCATGGTGTGGACGATGTGCAGCATGCCGGCCATGAGCGGGTTGATCGCGCCCACAATGCCGCCCACGGCTCCGATGATGTTGGTGCCGGTCGCTATCCAGAAGTTCTGCCGGGCAATGGCCGTGGTCCTGCGGCTCAGATCGCGAATGTAGGTGAGCTGGCTGAGGTCGTCGCGGATCAGGGCGATGTCCGCCGCTTCCATGGCCGCCTCGGACGCGCCGGCGCTCATGGCCACGCCCACGTCGGCCACGGCCAGGGCCAGGGCGTCGTTCACGCCGTCCCCCACCATGGCCACGAGCCTGCCCTCGCTCTGGAGCTCTTCCACGACTGCGGATTTGCCGTCGGGCAGGATGGAGCTGTACGTCTTTGCAATGCCGAGCCGTTCCGAAAGGTCCGCCACGGTGCGGGCCTCGTCTCCCGTGACCAGGCAGAGCGTCACGTCCTGGCTGTGGAGCTTTCTGGCCACGTCCACGGCCTCGTCGCGGAGGGGGTTGGCGATGCCGAACATGCCGAGGACCTCGCGGTCTTTGGCCAGAAACAACGTCGTGAGCCCGCGCGCGCTGATGGATTCGGCCTGGGCGTTGACGTCAGCGAGCTTCACCTTGAAGCGTTTCATGAGCTTGGCGTTGCCGATGAGGATCGTCCGGCCTTCCACCACGGAGCGCACGCCCTGGCCCAGGAAGTACTCGCAGACGTCGTGGGGCGTGGGCGTCACCCCGGCCGCCTCCGCCGCCACCTTGATGGCCTCGGCCAGGGGGTGGTGGTTGTGAATCTCGGCCGAGTAGGCAAGCTGGAGCAGCTCCTCGCGGGATGCGCCGTCCTGGGAGATCAGGGCCTCCACCCGGGGCGAGGTTGTGGTCAGGGTGCCGGTCTTGTCGAAGCAGACCACGTCCACGTCCCCGATCTGCTCCAGGTAGCGGCCGCCCTTGATGAGCACGCCATTGCGCGCCGCCGTGCTGATGGCCGCGCTCACGGCTGTGGAGGCGGCGAGCACCGTGGCGCAGGGGCAGGCCATGACCAGCAGCACGGTGAAAGCGCGCATGAGGTTGCCCGTAACCAACAGCGTGCCCAGCGTAACCACGCCGCCGATGCGCACGGTGCGTTGTGCGAGCTGGTCGGCCATGCCCTCGATAGGGGCGCGGTTGGCCAATCCTTCCTCGATCATGTGCAGGATGCGCGCGAGGTAGGTGTTGTCGCCCACGCATTCGGCCTCGATGTACAGAACGCCCTGGCGGACCATGGTGCCGGCAAACACGCGGTCGCCTTTCTTGCGTTCCGGGAACTCGGCATTGCCTGTCAGGGTGGACTCGTCCACCAGGGCGTGACCGCGGGTGACCTTTCCATCCACGGCGATCTTCTCACCGGTGTGGGCCACCACGATGTCGCCGGGGACGAGCTGGTCCACATGCGTTTCCACCTCCACGCCGTCGCGCAGTACAAAGGTATGGTGGGTCGTGACCTCCAGAATTTCGGCCACGGCGCGCCGGGAGCGCTCGGTGATCCAGGTCTTGAGCAGGTCGCCGCCGGCCGTGATCCAGAGCACCTCCAGGGCCGTGACCACCTCGCCGGCCGCGATGGCCGCCACGATGGAGCCGGCCAGAAAGGAGTCCAGCCGCACCTTGCGTTGGCGCGCGTCCTTGGCCAGCCCACGCAACAGCGGCAGCGCGCCGACAATAGCCACCGCTCCCAGCGGGCTGAACAGGCCGGCCTGGGTCATGGCTCCCGTGACGATCCTTCTGGCGAGAATCCAGCCCATGGCCAGGGTCAGCCCGCCGAAGCGCATGGCCGCGACGGTGACGTTGTTCTCGGGCGGCGCAGCGCAGCGGCACGGCGCGGCAGGCGAGCACACGCCGTGAGGACAGACGGCGGGGGAGCGGGGGGATGACGCGGGCTTGTAGCTCACGCCCAGAATCGACGCCACGAGCCGCATGACCGCGGCCGTGTCGACCCCGGAATCAAAGCGGACGATCAGGCTGGAGCAGACGGTGTTCTGCCGCGCCCAGTGGACGAACTCCTCGCGCTGCAGCGCCTCGGAGAGTGTTGCGGAGCTTTGTCTGAGGAGTGGTGATTTGATTCGAACTCGGCCGGGGATGGCGTGGACAATGCGCAGATCCGTGCGCTGAGAGAGGGTCATGAAAGCTCCTTGGGAGAGTGCATAGGTGATGGATAGTGAAAATAACTTTGAGAGTCAATATCAATTACGAAAGCTATGCAGACTATTCCGGACTGGAAAAGCAGGCCGCGGAGAATCTGTGGATAGTTCGTTAATCAAGCGAGATGGGGAAGGGCGTTCGATCCAGACAAAAATCGTCGGATTCAGTGGTTCCACGGTTGACGTTGATAATCATTTTCAATACAACCGACTCAAGACAAATTGCCGGAGGTACGCAATTCAATGAAACCGACTCAGATTATTTCCGCCCTGGAGCTGTTGCTGGAAATTCAGCAGCCCGTGTTTCTCTGGGGCGCGCCCGGAGTGGGCAAGAGCCAGGTCGTGGCCCAGGTCGCGGCCGATCATGACATGGAGCTGATCGACATCCGCGCGGTCCTGCTCGATCCTGTAGATCTGCGGGGCATCCCGCGCATCGACGAGGCCGGCAACGCCGTGTGGTGCCCACCCTCGTTCCTGCCTCGGCAAGGCCGGGGCATCCTCTTTCTCGACGAGCTGAACACGGCACCGCCCTTGGTGCAGGCCGCATGCTACCAGCTCATCCTGGACCGCAAGCTCGGGGAGTACGCGCTGCCCGAAGGCTGGACCATCGTGGCCGCGGGCAACCGCGAAAGCGACCGGGCCGTGACCCATCGCATGCCCTCGGCCCTGGCCAACCGGATGATCCACCTCGACTTCGACCCGGATCTGGACGACTGGCTGGCCTGGGCGGAGCGCAGCGGCGTGGACCCCAGGCTACGGGCGTTCCTGCGTTTCAGGCCCAAGTTGCTGCACGCTTTCGACCCCAGGAAGAGCGAGAAGGCTTTCCCTTCGCCGCGTTCCTGGGAGTTCGCCTCGCGCATTATTGCCGCAGGCCGGCCTGCAGCAATAACCCATGCGCTGCTCAAGGGCGCAGTGGGCGAGGCCGCCGCAGCGGAGTGCATCGGGTTCCTCAACATCTACAACGAGCTGCCGGACGCGGAAACCATGCTGACCAATCCGTCCACGGTACGCATTCCCGAGGACCCGGCCGTGATCTACGCCATGTGCGAGTCTGTGGCACGCGAGGCCTCGGACCGGACCATGCCCGGCCTCGCCGTGCTGGCGTCGCGCATGCCTGTGGAATTCAGCGTGCTGCTCATGCGCGACGCCGCCGCCGTGGAGCCGTCCATTGTTGAGACGGAAGCCTTCCAGGGTTGGGCGCGGGACAACCACGAGGTTCTGGTTTCGTGAACCAGGCCGCCCGCACCAAGATGATCAAGGCCAGGAGCGAGCTGGTGCTGGACCAGCCGTTCTTTGCGCATCTGGCCCTGCGGCTGGATCTGCAAGAGGACCCGACCTGCCGCACCGCATGGTCCGACGGCCGCGTCCTGGCCTACAACCCGGCGTACATCGAGGTCATGCCCCTGGCCAAGGTCAAGGGGCTGCAATGCCATGAGGTGCTGCACCTGGCCTGCGGCCATCACCTGCGCCGCGGCGACCGGGACAAGGCCATGTGGAACAAGGCCTGCGACTACGCCATCAACCCCATCCTGCTCGACGCCGGCATGGAACTGCCCGGCGGCTACCTGGACGATCCGGCGCACCACGGCAAGAGCGCGGACGCCATCTACGCCAATCTGGTGGACCGGGAGGAAAGCAAGGGCGGGGCCGAGTCCGGCCCGGAGCAGGAAACGGACGCCGGAGAAGAGGCCGAGGGAGGGACCGGCGCATCGAGCGGCGACGGCTCCGAGTGCTCGGAGGCAGGCGACGATTCGGCCGAGGGAGATGGCGAGCAGGGCGCAGCGGCAGCTGCCGCCGGAGACGAGGGCGAAGCGCCAGCCGAGGATGCGCAGGGCAACGATCCGGGCATGACCGGCGAGGTGCGCGACGCCCCGCCCGAAAACGGAACAAACGACGGCGGCGCGGACAGGACCGGCGAGGAGGAGTCCTTGCAGGTCGCCGTGGCCCAGGCACTGCACAAGGCCCGGGAGTCCGGCGAGCTGCCCGGCACGCTGGAGCGGCTGCTCAGCGAAGCGTTGTCGCCGTCCCTGAGCTGGCGGGAGCTGCTCCGTCGTTTTCTGGACAATGCCGCGCGCAACGACTTCTCCTGGGTCCGTCCGAATCGCCGCTATCTGCACGCCGGGCTCTATCTGCCCGGCCTGGAGAGCGAGGAGCTGGCAGACGTGGCCGTTGCCGTGGACGTTTCCGGCAGCATCACCCAGCCCGAGCTGGACAGCTTCGCGGCCGAGCTGTCCGCCGTGCTCGAAGAGTTCGACGCCACGCTCACCGTATTCACCTGCGATGCAGCCCTGACCACGCAGCAGAAGCTGGCCCGCTGGGACCTGCCTCTGGACTTCGCGGCCACGGGCGGTGGGGGCACGGACTTCCGCCCGCCCTTCGAACAGTTGCAGGTGGACGACGAGGCCCCGGCCTGCCTTGTCTACTTTACGGATATGGAATGCGACAGGTTCCCGGAGGAACCGGATTACCCGGTGCTCTGGGTAACTCCGAATACAGACCACGCACAGCCGCCCTTCGGGGAGGTCGTGCTTATGGAGGCGTGCTCGTAGAGCGACCGTGTTCTGCAGGCGCGCCTCGGCGCACGAGGATAACCATGAATCAACAATTACACGGTGTATCGGAAACCATGCTCATCCCCCTGTGGGCGCGGGCAGAGGAGACGCGGCGCAAACATCCCATCATCCGGGATGAGAAGGCCGTCACAATAGTTCAGGGCATGGACTACGACTTCGGCAAGTTCAGGAACGCCTGGCTCACGCAAGTCGGGGTCTCGGTGCGCTCCATGTTGCTGGACGACGCGGCCGAGCGGTTCCTGCGTCTGCGCAAAAACGTTGTGGTGATCAATCTCGGAGCCGGCCTGGATACGCGGTTCGAGCGCCTGAACTGCGAGGCCGTGGCCCATTGGTACGACGTGGATGTACCCGAGGGCATCGCGTTGCGGCGCAGGTACTTTTCCGAAGGGCCCAACAACACGTTTATCGCCGCGTCCATGTTTGACAAAAGCTGGCTCGATGCTGTGGAGGATTCCGGCGAGCATGTGCTGATCATCGCGGAAGGGCTGCTCATGTATTTCACGGAAGATGAGCTCAAGCCGCTTTTCCGGCGGCTCGCCGAGCGTTTTCCCCATGCTGAGATGCTCATCGAGTTGCTGCCCCCATTCCTTGTCGGCAAGGGCAAGAAGCATGAATCGGTCAGCAAGGTGGGCGATGCACCGGAGTTCAAATGGAGCCCCAGGAAAACGCGGGATCTGGAAACGTGGCACAACGCCATCCAGTTTGTAGAGGAGTGGAATCTGTACGACTACCACAAGGGGCGTTGGAAATGGTTCGGCTACCTCGGCCGGATGCCCGTGCTGAGGCCGCGGCTGGCGTGCAGGATCGCGCGGCTGCGTTTCTCATGAGTCCGTGCGCCCGGAGGCCCGCCCCGGACAGGCCGGGCAGGCCGGCGAATCGGCTACCATGACTTCAACCCTTTGCACGCGGCGTGGCTCTTGGGCCGGGCTGTAACGTTGGAACAGCGCCTATGAATATCGAGTGGACCATCACCAAAAAGCGCGGGAACTTCCGTCCTGTCCTGAGCTACACCATCACATTGACCGAGTACGAGAAAAGCCTCGGCGTGCCGGCCGTGCGCATCGAGAGCCGTATCCCCAAGCCGCCGGACGCCGGACTGACCTACTGCTGGCCAGGCCAGAACGAGCGCGCCGACTGGTCGCCTGCCGAGTACTATCTGCTGATGACGCCGCCGCATACGGATGGCACCATCAGCAAGAGCCTCAAGCTACCGTGGCGTGAAGGGAACGCCTATCTGGAGGTGGAGCAGTCCTTCCAGAAGCTCAGGACCGCGTTCGAGTGCGCTCTAACGGAGTCCTCGGACAGTCTGCCGATGCAGGAGTCGGGCAGCCTCAGCATCTCTTCGGGGACCAGAGCGGATATAGCGCCGGCATTTGCTGCCGAACGCATCCTCAAGGCCGTTCGCGCAGGGTGAGGCGCCCTGAGCGTTCGCGATGCAACAAAGAGAGCCGACCTCCGCCCCATTGGAACAACAGGGCGGAATAGCGGCAATAAAAAAGCCTTGCTGCTCAGTAACGTGCTGAGCAGCAAGGCTTAAATTTCATCTGGCGGAGAGGGGGAGATTCGAACTCCCGGTACCGGGTTAGGGTACATACGATTTCCAATCGTACACCTTCGGCCAGCTCGGTCACCTCTCCGCGGAACAGGGACATTAATCATACCCACTGGCGGTTGGCAAGGGGAAAATTGTCTGAATTTGGCGATGGAGTGATTTTTTGCTCAATCTGGAATTGTCCTTGACGAGCAGCCAAGAGGTGGCATATTGAGATTGTTTCCACGCGGGTCGTTAACTCAGTTGGTAGAGTATCTGCCTTTTAAGCAGAGAGTCGCTGGTTCGAGCCCAGCACGACCCACCAGATATTTCATGAAGGGTTCCGGGGACATCTCGGAACCCTTTTCTTATTCCGGTGTGGGGCTTCTGCCCCGTGACCCTCTCGGCCTCCTGCATCGCGCGCGTTCAGATCCGCCCAGGCTGTGCAGCCAGGTTTCGGTGGGCGTTCGGCTACTCTCCGGTGCGAACTGGTATCCTCGGCGTCCGGGCGCGGCTTCCGTTCCTGCGCAAGGGCGGGCTGTTGCGCGTTGGCATGCTGCATCCGGAGACGCGTTTGCTGAAAGGGTGACCATTAAAGCGTGTATCAGGCGCCCACGCTCATATCCCGCCGCCAGTCGATGTAGACCGTCTCGCCGATGTCTCGCTGGCTGTCCGCGTTGCTGAGCACGTCCACCTCAAAAGGGCGCTCCTGCCCAACGTTCACGAAATAGGTGGTGATAGGGCCGCTGAACAGGCGTTGCTGTACACGGCCGGTGAAGCGACCTGGAGGATCGGCAAAGAACATGTCCTCCGGGCGCACCATGAGACGTCTGCCGTTTTCCCGGACAACGCAGACCCTGCCCAGAAATTCAGCCACAAAAGAGGTCGCCGGCCGTGTGTAGAGCGATTCCGGCGGCCCTGTCTGCTCGATGCGGCCTCTGTTCATGACCACCATGCGGTCGGACAAGCCCAGCGCCTCTTCCTGGTCGTGGGTGACGTAGAACATAGTGACGCCGGTACGCTCCTGAAGCTCCTTGATGCCCCTGCGCAGATGGAAGCGCAGCTTCGCGTCCAGGTTGCTGAGCGGCTCGTCCAGGAGCAGGACCTTGGGTTCGAGGATCATGGACCGCGCCAGGGCAACCCGTTGCTGTTCGCCGCCGCTGAGCATGGTCGCCTTGCGAGAGCGCAGGTCGTACAGGTCCATGGCCTCCAGCATGCGCTCCCCGCGCTTGAGAGCTTCTTTCTTAGGTATTTTGCGGAACTTTAACCCGTACACAACGTTCTTGAGCACCGTCATGTGCGGAAACAGGGCGTAGTTCTGGAACACGGTGCAGGTGGGGCGCACGTTGGGCGGCAGCCGGGTGACGTCCTTGCCTTCGAGCAGTATGGCGCCCTCTGTGGGAGGGATGAATCCGCCTACCATTCCGATGGTGGTGCTTTTGCCGCAGCCGCTGGGGCCGAGGATGCAGAGGAGCTCGCCCTGATGCACCTGGAGGTCGAGCTGATCCACAGCCGGAAAGCCGTCGTACTCCTTGCGTATGCCCTTCAGTTCCAGATACATGGCTATTGTTTCCTTTTCCGCAGATAGAGCCAGGAAAAGAGCAGGTTCACGGCCAGGACAGTGACGATGATCATGTTCGCCAGGGCCGACGCCGCACCGATACGCCCGCGTTTGATTTCGCCGAACATTTCCACGGTGGCCACCTTGGTGTCCGGAGAGATCAGGAAAATGATGGCGCCGATGGTGATCATGGTCATGGTGAAGGTGTTGATGAAGGCGATCAGGATCGCCGGCTTCATGAGCGGCGTCACGATGTCCAGAAACACGTTCCTCTCCTTAGCGCCCAGGTCCCTGGCTCCGGCCTCGATTTCGGGGCGACATTGTTTGAGCACGGCCACCCCGGATTTGATGCTGATCGGCAGTTGCCGGTAGACACAGTTGGCCACCACGATAAAGGCGGTGCCGGTGAGCATCAGCGGAGGATTGTGGAAGGCCAGAATGTAGGCGATGCCGAAGAACGGCCCGGGGATGATGTAGGGGAAGTCCGCGATGAAGTCGAAGAACCTGGCGCCGATAGGCCGTTTGCGCTCAAGCACGTAGGCCAGCACCGCGCCCATGGCGGCGCCTGCGATGCCTGCAATAAAGGCGTAGCGCAGACTGCGGAAAAAGCTGCTGAGCTTGCTCGCGCTGAGTGTCTCGAAATGCTTCAGGGTGGGTGTGAAGTCCAGCCCCCACGTCCTCGTGAATGACCCTGCGAGGATGGTTGCGTACTTGAGTATTTCAAAGCCGATATACCCCCAGGTGACCATGGCGAGGAACCACAGCAACAGGGGGGACAACGGCATGCGCTCGGCGCCGTGCTCAAATCGGGGGGTGCTGCTGCCGTAGCTGCGCCCCGTCATGAGCCGGCGGTAGATCAGAAAAGCTGCCAGGGCCGGTATGAGCAGTGTGATGCTCATGGCTGCGGCTCGGGGCATGTTGTAGAGCCCGACGACGCTGAGGTAGGCCTCTGTGGAGAGAACGGAGAACCGTCCCCCGATGATGATGGGCGTTCCGAAGTCGGAAAGCGACCGGATGAAGACCACCACGCCGGCCACAAGCAGGCCGGGCATTGCCAGGGGGAGGGTGACGCCCGTCAGGGCATGGAAGCTTGACGCGCCCAGGTCATAGGCTGCGTATTCCTGGTCGCGGTCCACGCGGTGCAGCACGCCGAGGATCAACAATGCGGCCAGGGCCGTGAACCCCGCAGTCTGCATCAGCACCACGCCGTGCCAGCCGTATGGATCGAGGGTCAGGCCCAGCATCTTGTGCGTCACCAGCCCGCGCCGGCCAAAAAGCATGATGTAGACCAGGGAAGAGACGAAAGGCGGGGAGATGATCGACAGAAGCAGAACCCCGAACACGAGCCGTTTGCCCGGCAGCCGCGTGTGGGTCAGATACAGGGACACGCAGGTCCCCAACATCACGGACAGAAGCGTGGAGAGGGTGGAGACGAGTACGCTGTTGCCGAGCAGACCCATCTCGTTGGTGAAGAGGTGCGTGTACTCGCTGAAATCCAGCCGGCCATCGATGATTATGCTTTGGAAAAAGACTGCCAGCACCGGCCAGAGAATGAACACCAGGATGCTTCCCAACACCAGAAGGCTGAACAGGCCTTCGGGCGTAAGAAAGAATGGGGCGCCCCTGAAGGACGCCCCAGGAATGCGATATTCTTTAGTTACTTGCTGAATTTTTCCTGCCACTTTTTGACAACCTCGGCCCGTTCCGCACCAGCTTTGACAAAGTCCATGGGAATGAAGTTGGAGGTGTCGACGTCCTTGAGCTCTTCAGGGGGCGCGACATCGTTTCTCGTGGGGAAGCGCGGGTCCTTGCTCTTGAGGTACTCCTGCCCCTCTTTGGAGAGGGCCCAGTCTACCAGGGCCTTTGCTGCGTCAAGGTTCTTGGCGTCCTTGAAGATCGCGACGGGCGCAGGCCACCAGGGGATGCCGTCCTTCGGGTAGACGTAGGTAATGGGGTAGCCCTGGGCCTGGAGCTCGGGCCAGACACCTGGGGCGAGCCCTACGATGGCCTCTCCCATGGCGGCGCGCTGGGGCGGTTCGGAGCCTCGCTTGGCATAGAAGGGGATGTTTGCATCGAGCTTGGCGAAGAAATCCCAGCCGTCGTCCATTCCTTTTGCCGAAAGCAGGCTGTAGAGAATGAAGTAGGCCGTACCGGAGATGGAGGGGTTGGACATGGAAATCTCGCCCTTGAAATCCGGACCGGTCAGGGCCTGCCACGTCTCGGGCACCGGGATGCCTTTTTCTTCCAGAACCCCCTTGTTGACCACGAAATCGACAGTGACCAGGGATATGCCGGTCCAGTAGCCGTCCGGGTCCTTGTACTTATCCAGGATGTACTCTGCCTGGGGAGAGCTGTACTGCTCCAGCAGCCCGTCGTTCTTGGCGGCGATAAAAGCGTCCACGCCGCCGCCAAACCAGACGTCAGCCAGGGGGCGACCCTTTTCCGCGCGCATCCGGGCCAGAACTTCGCCCGAGGACATGTCCAGCATGTTCACTTTGATGCCTGTGTCTTCGCTGAACTTGTTGAAGATGTCGTCCTTGGCATTGTAGGCCGCTATGACGTTGAGCTCCTGGTCTGCGGCCAGCAGCGGCGCGGCCTGCAGAAAAATGGCTGCAGCGAAAAGAATTGCCAGCAATTTGGCAATTGATCCGGATTTCATGACTCCTCCTCGAGTTGATGGTGCGTGGGCAGTAAATGATCCGCCTCGGCCAGGTAGTGGCGCAGCAGGTGCAAGGTGCGGATCTTCTCGTCGACATGGGGCAGTTCTATAAGCCACCAGTCGCAGGAGCTGTGCGCCAGAAGCGCATCCAGAAGGGGGCGGATGGCAGTCAGGTCTTCAGGGGCCGCATGCCAGGCAGGGCCCCCGCTCTTTGGGACTCTTTCAATGTCGTAGACGTGCGCGCCGCGGATGCGGGTTCCGCAGCGCCGGATAAACTCCAGTGCATATCCCGGCTTTGCTGCAGCTACTTCTGCGGCCCGGGCGTGCCCCACGTCCAGGGTCGCTTGCAGGCCGGACTCGCGCAGCAGGTCCCAAAAAGAATCCGGAACAGAGGTGGGGCCGGTGCGGAGATTTTCAAGGCAGACGGACACGTCATACTCATCGCCCACCATTGCCAGCGTGCGAAGGCTGTCTGCCGCGGTGCGGTAATTGAGGCGGCTATGGTCTTCCGCTGCCAGACCGATGTGCAGCGTAACGTGCCGCCCTCCAAGGCCGGCCACGATCTGAATGCAGTTGCGGTAGAAATCCAGCGCCTCGCGGGCCAGGGTGGGGTCGGGGTCGGCCAGCTCTCTATTCTTGAATGCCAGGTGGTAACGCATCAGGACGCCGGCGTTGAGAAGGTGCTCAACCTCCGGGAGTTCCTGTTCAACCTCGTGGAGCTGGACTGCTTCTCGGGAGAATGTGTACTCCGCCGCAAAGCAGTCGTGTACACGGCAGAAAGACAGCACTTCGCGTGCGGAAGAGAAACCTTGGGTGGTTATTGCCAGGTGCGTTTCATGCATGGTGTCATCCTGTGGTTGTCGGGAGCGACCCCCATGAATACGGAGATATTGTGCGTTTTTGCAGGTGTCTAATTGAAAGATTTGGATTCAAGGCGGACTCGCCATAGATGATCCTAATTCCCCAAATCAACAGACGTGGACAAAAGGACCGGCCCTTTGTCCGAAATGAGAAACCCGGGCTTCCTTATTCAGGAAGCCCGGGTGCGCGGGCGGAGGCAGCCCGTGTACGAGGTGGCAGGAGCGTTGGAAATCGTTATGCGGGCTGCGCCGGCATGTTCCAGGGCAGCTCGGTCAGGGGCTCGTACCCCTTTTGCTGCGCGACCATGTCCAGATGGAGCAGGGAGAGGGGCGCAAGCCGGTGATCCGGCGTGGTGATGCGGTCCCGCACGTCCATGGTCAGCATGTAGTGGTTGCACTCCCGGCAGAGCTCCACCCGTTCCAGAGTCTGGCCCTCCACGTGGTAGTACTCGCGGTTCTCCTGCTCGTCGTGGCCGCAGGACGGGCACACGGTCCGCCTGAACCGCCAGGTGTGCGCGCAGGACGGGCAACAGAGCCAGCGCTGGGCGGAGGAGTTCTTCAGGTACTCGGTGGGTTCCTGCTCGCCCTGCTTGAGCATGGACATGGAGGGCGTGCCGCCGCAGACAGGGCAGTAGCCCTTGTCCCAGAAGTTCCAGGGCACCTCCTCCAGCAGGGGAGCCAGGGCCGCGGCCACGGCCTCCAGCGCCGGCTTGCCGAGCCAGTTGAGCAGGAATCCGAGCTCGGCGGCGTCCATACCCAGGCTGTCCGCCAGACAGTCCAGGTCCTCGTCATTGCCATTGGTGATGAGCGCGGTGCAGGCGCGCACCGCCTTTTCGTGCTCAAGCGCCTTGCCGAGTGTGCCGGCGGCGTCTGCCAGGGCCGGGAAGGACTCCGCCAGGACAGGCAGCAGCATGGCCGCTGTTTCCTTGAGGCGGATATCGATCTCCAGGGAAGAGAGCTGCTCCAGGAGCGGCGTTCCTTGCCGCAGGCGGTCGATGTCGAGCTCGATGCCGGAGACGTCGGGCGGCTGGATGTGGGCCCGGCAGGCGGCCATGGCCGTCTGAATCTGGCCGAACGTCTGCAGCAGGGGCTTTAAGGCGGGTTTGTCTCGGGACATGATCAGGATCTGCCGACGTGTGGCTTCGGGCAAGGTCTGGGTGTCGGGCGCAGCCATTGGGAACTCCGTGAAAAGGTATGACCGCGGGGGGCAGGGCGCCCCCCGACGGTCGTGTATGTCGTCAACCCCGGACGGCCTTGCGCACGGGAGACGTCAGCTTGGCAAAGAGCTGCTGCCGGTTCATGGGCGCGGGCGCTTCGGACACGGCGTGCTCCCAGTAGCGGTCCGGACTGTAGCCCAGCAGGAAGATGGCGCTGGTGAAGTCCGGGTCGGCCAGCATGGCCTCGGGGTTCGTCTTGCGCACCTCGGCCAGGCGCTTCTCGGCCAGGGCCATCATGTCTACGCGCTCGCCGAAGTTCATGGTGCCTGTGCAGCACGTCTTTACGCACATTGGCACCAGGTCGTTCTGCACCCGTTCGATGCACATGGTGCACTTGGACAAAAGGCCCGAGCTGTCGCTGCGGCGCGGGATGTCGTAGGGGCAGGCGTCGCGCACGGCCTGGGCGTCATCAGCGCTGAGCTCCTTGGTCTTTTCCGTGAAGATCACGGCGCCGGTTTCCTCGTCCTTGAGGATGGCCCCTTCAAGGGCCATGTCGGAGACCTCTTTGCACGGCGGCACCACGCAGTGGCGGCACTGGTCCGGGAAGAAGTTCCAGTGGACCACGCCATCGCCGTCCTTGAACTCCGTGAAACGAACCAGCTTGTAGTTGTTGGGGTTCAGGTCGGGCGGGTTCTGGTGCGAGCCTTCCTGGTAGGTCTTGTTGGCCTCCAGCTCGTGCCACTCCTTGCACGCTATCTGGCACCCCCTGCAGGCGGTGCACCTGGTCGTATCGATGAAGAATGCCTTGGGCATGTCGTTCTCCTTGTATACCATCATTTCCTGGCCAGTTCGGTCACCTTGTCGGCCTTGCGGACATTCACGAGGCAGCATTTGTACTCGGGAATGCCGGTGTTGGAGTCGCCGACCGAAGGCGTCAGCCTGTTCGTGGCGTCGCCGCATCCCGGCGTGGTCCAGCCGAAGCTGTACGGCATGCCGACCTCATGGACAGTGCGTCCCTGGATCTTGAACGGCGTCATGCGCACGGTGACCATGGCCACGGCCTCCACCTTGCCGCGGGCGCTTTCCACGATGACCACGTCGCCGTTGGTGATGCCCTTTTCCTCGGCCAGCTCATGGCTGATCTCCACAAAGGACTGGGGCTCGGCCTCCAGCAGGTTGGGCGTGTTCCGCGTCTCGGCGCCGCCGCACCAGTGCTCGGTCACGGCGTAGGTGGTGAGCACGATGGGGAACTTGGGATCGGCCGGCGCGGTGAGCACGTCCATGTCGCTCTCAACGAACTTGTAGCAGGGGCTGTTGAGCTGCTTGGAGAACGGGTGGCTCTTGACCGGGGTTTCCACGGGCTCGTAGTGCTCGGGGAAGGGGCCGTCCACACGGCCGGGGCCAAAGAGCTGGCCAAAGCCGTGGGTGTGCATGATGAAGGGGTACTTGCCATCCTTATGCGCCATGGGCGCCCAGCCGCCGTCGGGCACATCGCCCACCCACTTCTCGCCGTTCCAGCTGATGACGGGCATTTCCGGGTTCCAGGGCTTGCCCTGCGGGTCCACGGAGGCGCGGTTGTACAGGATGCGGCGGTTGACCGGCCAGGCCCAGGAGAAGTTGGGGAACAGCCCCAGCTTGGCATCCAGGTCGTTTTGCGAGAGATCGCGACGCTTGGCCTTGTTGCCGCCTTCTTCGGTGTAGCTGCCGCCGAAGAGCCAGTTGTAGCAGGCCGTGGAGCCGTCACTGGCCAGGGCCGTGAAGCTCGGCACCTGCTGGCCCTTGGAGTAGCTCTTGGAACCCACCTTGGCGTCTCTGGTGAAGAAGCCGTTGTTCTGTTTGGCCACGGCTTCGGCGTCGTACTTCTCGGGCCAGGCCATGTTGACCAGGGGCTCGGGGAAGGCGCCGCCTTCCTTGGCGTACAGGCCCTTCACGCGGTTCATGATGTCCACGATCATGTCGCCCATGGTCTTGCAGTCGCCGATGGGCGGCACGGCCGCGTAGTGCCACATGAGCCAGCGGCCCGAGTTGGTGATGGAGCCGTCCTTCTCGCCGCGCTGGGCCGAAGGCAGGAGGAAGACCTCTGTCTGCACCTTTTTGGGATCCACGCCAGGACGCTGCCAGTTGTCCGAGGTCTCGGTGTGATGGATCTCGCCGACCACGAGCCACTCCAGATTGTCCATGGCGCGGCGGGCCTTGTGGGTGTTGGGCACGCTCTGGCAGGGGTTGTGCGCAAAGACGAAGCCGCCCTTGATCTTCTCCTTGTACATGCGGTCGTAGAAGTAGATGTAGGAGTAGTCCTCGCCGGGATCGCACTTGGGCACCCAGCTGTAGCAAAAGTCGTTGTCCTTGGTGGCGGCGTCGCCGTACCAGGCCTTGAGCAGGCTGACCACGTACTCGGGCCGATGCTGCCACCAGTTGGCGCTCTTGGGGTCGTGCGAGACCGGGGTGCAAGCGTCGAGGTACTGCTCCAGGGTGTCTTGGCCGGCCTTGGGCACCGGGTTGTAGCCCGGCAGGATGTGCCAGAGGATGGCCTGGTCTGTGGAGCCCTGCACGTTGGGCTCGCCGCGCAGCGCATTGATGCCGCCGCCGGCGATGCCGATGTTGCCGAGCAGGAGCTGGACCATGGCGCTGGTGCGGATGTTCTGCACGCCCACGGTGTGCTGGGTCCAGCCCAGGGCGTACATGATGGTGCCGGCCTTGTTCTTGGTGCCGGTGGCCGTGTAGGCCTCGTACACCTTGATGATCTTGTCCTGGGGCACGCCGGTGATGTCCGAGACCTTGTCCAGGGTGTAGCGCGAGTAGTGCTTCTTGAGCAGCTGGAACACGCTGTTGGGGTCCTGCAGGCTCTCGTCGCGGATCGGAATGCCGTTCTCGTCCATCTGGAATGTCCAGGTGGCCTTGTCGTAGGTCCGGGACTTGGAATCGTAGCCGGTGAACAGACCGTCCTGGAACCCGAACCCGCTGTTCACGAGCATGGGCGCGTTGGTGTAGTTGACCACGTACTCCTTGAAGTACTTATCGTTCTCCAGGATGTAGTGGATCATGCCGCCCAGGAAGGCGATGTCCGTGCCCGAGCGCAGGGGCACGTGGAAGTCCGCGCGGGCCGAGGTGCGATTGAACACCGGGTCCACGTGCATGACCACGGCGCCCTTTGCCTTGGCCTTGAGCACCCACTTGAACGAGATAGGATGGTTCTCGGCCGCCTTGCCGCCCATGATAAGGATGGCGTTGGCGTTCTTGATGTCGATCCAGTGGTTGGTCATGGCGCCGCGGCCGAAGGACTCGGCCAGTGCCGGCACGGTGGCGCTGTGACAGATGCGGGCCTGGTGGTCCATGTTCACCATGCCCAGGGCGCGCAGCATGTGGTGGTGCACCGCGCACTCCTCGTTGTCCATCTGCGAGGTGCCGGCCTGGAAGATGGCCTCGCAGCGGTTGACCACCTGGCCCTTGTCATTCTTCTCGATGAAGTACTTGTCCCGGGTGTCCTTGATCTTGCGGGCGATGCGGTCGTACATCCAGTCCCAGTCCTTCTCCTCCCACTTGTCGCTGTAGGGAGCCCGGTACATGGGTTTGGTGATGCGGTGGCCGCCCACGTGCATGCTGAGCATGGCCGCACCCTTGCAGCACAGGGAACCTTCGCTGACCGGGTAGTCCGGGTCGCCTTCGGTCGAGACAATCTTGCCGCCCTTGGAATGGACGAGGAAGTTGCAGCCGCAGGAACAAAACGGGCAGATCGATATGGACTCCTTGGCCCCTTCGATCTTCAACCCGGCGGCATAGGCCGTGGCTGGTTTCAGGTCCAACCCAAGCTGGCCCAGCGACAACCCGACGACCCCCGCGCTGGTCAGCTTCAGGAATCCGCGACGGGAAAAGTCCATATCCGCCTCCTTGTTACGCTGAACGTGTTCTGCGCGCATGGCGTGTTGCACGCGATCGATAGCGCGCGCCAATGCGCATCCTACTGTTGGTGCTGCCTGACCCGGGGTGGGGAGTCAATAGAGATTAATAATAATATCAATATGTTATATGTATTAATTTGAACACATATCAAGGCGGAAGGAGAGGCAGGGAGGGGGGCAGGCGCAACGGATTATTCGCCCGTTTCCAGGGAAGCGGGACGCATTGCCGAGACGGCCCCAGACCTGGGACCGCAGGGGGTGCCGCCGTCAGGCCGGGGCTTTGCTTTTCTCGCCTGGCGTCTGGTCGGCCGTGCTTGTCTGGCAGAGCTTGTTGCGCGCTTCCTCGAAGCTGCTCACGCTCCACGGGAAGATCATTTCGGCCTGGGACACGGCCTCCTGCTCCACGGCGTCGAACCAGTTCTTGAACATGTCGCGGATGATGCGGCCATGCTCCGAGAGCTTGCAGCCGTCGCGCTTGTTGACCGGGGTTTCGATCAGCTTCACGCCCAGGGCGTTTTCCGAGGCCTGCAGCTTGCCCCAGGCCGCGCGGTAGGACATGCCCAGACACCGCGCCGCCTTGCGCAGGGAGCCGTGCTTCTCGATCAGGTCGAGAAGGAAGACCCGGCCCGCGCCGAAGACGATCATGTCGTCCCCGGACTCGAGCCACAGATGCAGACGGACTGTGGGTTGCACGTTCTTCATTCTCCTCTCTCCATACTGTTTCAAACGTGCGCCTCGAACGAGACGCACACGAAGTTGCCGGCATGAAGCAAACCGTCCGCAATGGCGCCGAGCCGGCGCGGGCAAGGCGGTTCTTCATGTTCGGTTGAACATATGGGGAGGGGAGGTGGCGGGCAATGCGGCCTCAAAAAACAATGACGTGCTTTTGCACAAAAACAGGACAACGCGTGACACGTTTCATGCCGTTGCAGCAGAACCAGTAATTCCGCGACAGGGGACTGGCGTTATTTTCAACATAATTCCATGAACGCCACGCGATATGTAGAACAGGCACACGGCGTTCCACTCGCAGACGGTGCTTCCCCACCGGCTGATCAATACCGCGAGCCGCTCCTACTATGCGTAACAACGGGCGTGCTCATGCGGCCATTCATAAGCCTTTGAACGATGGGGACTTGGGGTTGCCGGGGCAGGACCGAAGGGGTTCTTGCTTTTTTCGTATAGGTAATTCAAATGGAACCATTCAGATTTTGCAGCACACTGTTCGGACCAAAAGACCCTCCTTCCGCGGTGTGAAATGGGCATAATTAGCTTTAATGAAATAGCTTCTTCCGAGAATGCGGCCCGGAAATACTTCCTGGGTTTTTGCTGGAAAAACCACCAGCGCTACTGCCCCCGCTGTCGGGAACGCAAGCTGTACAAGGTTCTGGACGGCAAACGCCGCTGCGCCCGCTGCCATTATACGTTCCACGACTTCAGCCAGCGCTTCATCAGGGGCTGCGGCTTCACCTTCCAGCAGTGGCTCTGGTTCCTCAAGCTCTTCGAGCTCAACGTCCACAACCAGCAGATCGCGAACCAGCTCAAGGTCTCGTACGCCACGGTACTCAAGGCCAAGGATGTGCTCCGCCGGGCCATTCTGGCCCAGGCGCCAGATGCGGCCGAGTACTACGAGCTGGGCGGCTGGCCCGGGCCGGGACGCCCCAGACCGGAGGACCAGCCCGTGGACTCGCCGGTCTTCGGTATCATGGAATTCAACGGCTTCATCCTCTGCGACGTGCTCCCGCACCTGGACCCGGAAAGCCTGTTCCACTTCCGCCTCAACTTCCGGCTGGCCATGACCTGCCTGGGCCAGGTGGTCTACACCGCTCCCTACCAGCAGTACTTCATGCTTGTCTGCTGCGGCCCGTCCTTTGCGCCCATCCAGCATCTGACGCACAAGGACGGCCGGCTGCCCGCCGACTCGCACGAGTTCTGGGGCAATGCGAAGCAGCACCTGCAGCGGATGCGCGGGGTGGTTCCGGCGCACTTCCCCCTGTACCTCAAGGAGTGGGAGCTGCGGCACAATTACAGGGACCAGAGTCTTGTGCCCATCCTGGCCTCGGCCCTGTGCGGGTTTGTGCCGCAACCGCCCGCAGCCGGGGAGTACCCGAACCCCGATCGACACTGACTGCACGAAAGAGCCGCCGTGGGCGGCTCAGGGGCAGGGGTATGAGACGGGCGCCCAGGAGCACATCCCCGGCCGCCATTTTTGTGCCGTTTTGGGCCACTCTAACGATCAAGTCGCCCCTGGTCGAGTTTGTTCATGTGTCTTCTCAATAGTAGATATGCGTGATATTGGCCTTCTATGTGATTCAGTTTTGTCTATAGTTGTCGATGTAAATAAAACTGAGTAAGGGGGCTTACATGATTCATGATTCGTACAGGAGCTTTCGTAGAGAGGCTCTGGAGGCGCGTTCACTCGATACTCTCATCGGTTTATGCAAGGGGATCGTTGCCGATGGGCAGGTCAATCAAGCCGAGGCTGAGTTTCTTTTGAATTGGCTTCGAGCTAATCGCGAAGTTGCACACATGTTCCCTGCAAATGTCATTTATCCTCGGATCGTAGAGTTCCTTGCCGATGGGTGTTTGGATAAAGAGGAAGGTCGGGAGCTGCTTTGGCTTTTGCGGCATGCATCAGGGGAGGAGGGGCAGCAGGCCCGCGTCAACATGTCAACAGCGATTGCTTTTGACGATCCACAACCAGTTATCGAGTTCGAGGGTTCCAAGTTTTGCCTGACCGGCCAGTTCGCCTACGGCTCGCGTAGCGATGTGGCCGATCGTATCCGGGCTTTGGGCGGTGTCGTGTCTGGCAACGTCCTCAAGAAGGGGTGCTACCTTGTGATTGGCTGCATGAGCAGTCAGTCGTGGCTTCACGAAACGCATGGCACCAAAATCACCAAGGCAGTGGAGGCTCGTGCTGCAGGCTGCCCGGTGGCCGTGATTTCAGAAGAACATTGGTGTGAGGAATGTCAGTGTACTGAAGGTGAAATCATGGGGACAGGCGGCTCGCAGGGTTATAGCGCTCAGTTAAGGCAGGTGTTCAAGAAAATGGGGAGCGATCCATGACAGTTTGGATTGACCAGGGCGGTTACCTCTGAAAATCTTCAAGAGTGGAGGGCATCATGTCGGACTACCCCGAAGTCGACCAACGGATTCGTGAGTATTTTGCAGGGGAGATTTTTCAAGATAAGCCGAAACGGTTTCCCATTGATTAAGCACTATTGATCATTAATAAAGCCGTAGAAAGTGGTTCTGACGTAACTATGCTTGCCAGTGTTTTCCATGACCTAGTCCGGGTTTTTATGACCGGCGAGCGGTAGGGGGATATCCAGGTTTTGCGGGTCTGAGGGAGCAGTGCTCCCCCAGACGAAATTTTTTTCCAACTCCCCAGCTTACGCGTTCGGGTGCAGCACGCGGTTGAGGCGATCCAGGGTCCGGCGGTGACGTGGCTGATTCTCCGGGGTCGAGAGGTGCCGGTAGACCATGAGCTTGGCGCGGTCGGCCACGAAGAGCCAGATCACGCAGTAGGTCCAGATGATGCCGATGTCCGACCAGGCCAGCTTGGCCACGAACCAGCCCATTCCCACAAAGAGGGTGGCCAACACCTTTGTAACGATGGCGGACCAGAGCATGATCGGCGCCGGGTAGGGCGGGCTCCAGAACGGTTTGCGCGTGCGGGTGACGAAGAGCGTCAGGTGCCCGGCCACGGCTAGCTTGAGGAAGACAAAGGACTGGATCTGGGCGATGTCGAGGTGGAGGTACGACTTGGCCAGGATGAGCAGGCCGAAGGAGCCGATGACGCCGGTGACGCCGAGCACGATGGCCAGGGTCATCACCCGCTTCATGTTCCAGCGCACCGGGTTCGGGTCCAGGTAGGTGTTGTCGTAGGCGATGGACATGATCGGCAGGTCGTTGAGCAGGGCCAGCAGGATGATCATGATCGCCGTGATGGGGTAGAAGTTGTAGACCAGGATGGCCAGCACTACGAAGAGCATAATGCGGATGGTCTCGGTGATGCGGTAGATGGCGTAGGAGTTCATGCGCTCGAAGATGCGGCGGGCGTACTCCACGGCGTCCACGATGACCGAAAGGCCCGGCGCCGTAAGCACCAGATCTGCGGCGGCGCGGGCTGCGTCGGTTGCTCCGGAGACGGCCACGCCCACGTCGGCCTGCTTCAGGGCCGGGGCGTCGTTCACGCCGTCGCCGGTCATGCCCACCAGGTGGCCGCGGTCCTGCAAGGCCTTGACGATGCCGTATTTGTGCTCCGGAAAGACCTCGGCAAAGCCGTCCGCAGCCTCGATGCGCTCCTCCACTGTTTCGCCCAGGTGGCTTACGTCGTCGGTGTCGGTAAAGAACTTCTCCGCCGGCACGATCTCCGTGCCCAGGCCCAGCTGGCGGGAAATCTCCCGGCCGATGGCCGCGTTGTCGCCGGTGACCATCTTGACCGCAATGCCGTGCTCGCCGGCCTTTTTGATGGTCTCGGCCGAGTCCTCGCGCGGCGGGTCGAACAGGGAGAGGATGCCGAGGAAGGTCCAGGGACCGTCGCCCTCGCGACGCGCCACGCCCAGGGTCCTGTAGCCGGTGGAGGCGAAGTCGTTGACCGCCTTCAGGGCTCGTTCCTTGTCGTCGCCGTCGAGCTTGCACAAGTTGATGATCACCTGCGGCGCGCCTTTGGTTACGGTGGCCTTCTTGCCGGAATCCTCCTCGATGGCCGCCTCGGTGCGCTTGCTGACCGGATCGAACGGAGTGAAGGAGGTCTGCTTGTAGGCGTCCATGGTCTTGGGGTCGTCCAGGCCGCCCAGGATGGCGAGGTCGATGGCGTCCTGGTCCTCGGCCTTGGAGGCCAGCGCGCCGGTCAGGATCAGCTCGGCGTTGTCCTTGGCCGCAAAGAGCACGGTGTCGCCCAGGGTCAGCTTGTTCTGGGTCAGGGTGCCGGTCTTGTCCGAGCAGAGGATGTCCATGCCGGCCATCTCCTCGATGGCCTCCAGCTTGGAGACGATGGCCTTCATGCGCGAGAGGGCCAGCGCGCCCACGGCCATGGTCACGGAGAGCACGGCGGGCATGGCCACGGGGATGGCGGCCACGGTGAGGATGAGTGAGAACTGGACCAGCTCCAGGGGCGACTCGCCGCGGTCCAGCCCCACCAGAATCAGCACGGCCACCAGGGCCAGCGTCATATAGATAAGGTAGTTGCCGATGGTCATGACGGCTTTCTGGAAGTGGGACGCGCCGCCGGCCGCGGCCACGAGCTTGGCCGTCTTGCCGAAGAAGGTGTTGTTGCCGGTGGCGGTCACCACGGCGACCATCTCGCCCTGCTTGGCCACGGAGCCGGAGTAGACGGTGTCGCCCTTTTTTTTGGAGACGGGCAAAGACTCGCCGGTGAGCGCGGCCTGGTCCACGCTGAGGTACTCGCCCTCCAGACAGGCTGCGTCGGCAGGGATCACGTCGCCCAGGCGCAGGCGGATGACGTCGCCCGGCACCAGGTTTTTCGCCTCGACCGGACCCCACTTGCCGTCGCGCAGAGCGCGTGCCTTGAGCGCCAGCTTGTTCTTTAGCGCGGCCAGGGCATTCTCGGCTTTGTGCTCCTCGAACAGGCCGATGCCCGCGTTGATGACCAGCAGGATGAGGATGATAATCAGGTCCGCCCAGTGGGCGACCACTGCCGAAAGCACGGCCGCGGCTTCGATCATCCAGGGGATGGGCCCCCAGAAGTAGCTGAGTATCTTCAGCAGCGGGTTGACCTCTTTTTCCTCCAGCGCGTTGATGCCGTACTGGTCCAGCCGCTTTTCGGCTTCCTGGGAAGAGAGACCCTCGGGAGTGGCGTGCAGCTCCTGGAGGATGGTGCCGATATCTTTGGGGGGAGTTTTGCTTGCAGTTTCAGCCATGTGTGAAACCTCGTGAATGATGGGTGCCCGAAAGTTTTCTCTTTTGAGTACCACAGCTCCCTGAAAAACGCACGAGTTGGCGGAGAATTATGACGGAAGCGCAGGTTCGCGCCATGAGGTCCGGAGGACGCGGGGCCAAGGCGGCCTCGCAGGCCGGACGCCATGGCGTGGCGGGGTATGTTGTCCGTGGGGAGTGAACGGCCATTTCGGCCGCGTCCTGGAGTGTGGTAGAATATCCGCAAACTGAGAATAGCCGGCAGCGCCCGCAACGGAGGCTGCCGGTCCAGGAGGCTGGACATGCATGAGATACGCGCCAAGCGGGTGTATGAGGAGCCGGACCCGGGCGACGGCTACCGGGTGCTGGTGGACAGGGTGTGGCCCAGGGGCCTTTCCAAGGAAAATGTCAAGGCGGACGAGTGGTTGAAGGACGTAGCGCCGAGCAATGAGCTGCGCAAGTGGTTCGGCCACGACCCGGACAAATGGCAGGAGTTCAAAAAACGCTACAGGGCGGAGCTGAAAGCACAGGAGGAGGCCGTGCAGAGCCTGCTGGACGCGGCCGGGAAATCCATGGTCACGCTGCTGTACTCGGCCAAGGACGAGGAACACAACCAGGCCGTGGCGCTCAAAGAGTACCTGCAGGCGCAGGGAGCCTGAGCCGGCTTGCATAGTGTCCGCCAGTTCACGTTGAGCAATGCCTGGCCGGATGATACATATATAATACCGAGGAAAAGACTCATAATTTCCGGCCGGGTCAGGTCACACGGTCGGGCAGTCCGGTCTCGTCCGGGGGGACGAGAAACGGTATTGGCGTTGGTTCCTGGTAATATTTCGTCCTGACGGCGGTGCGATAGAGCCCGCTACGACACATCCTGGGGGGGATGATGGGCGAATCCCGGAGTCAGGACTCGACAGGCCGGCACGGGGGGGAGAGCGTGTACCGGCGGATATTCGATGCCGTCGGCGGTGGCCTTGCAATCATCCAGGGCGGTTGCGTCAGACTGTGCAACCCGTGGCTTTGCAATGCCCTGGGCCACGCCGCCGATGATCTTTCTGGCCGTGAACTCCACGAGCTTCTCCATCCCGAATCAGGAAAAGCGTTGGCCGTCTGCAGCGATGATGTATCGCCGGCAGCGGAGCAAACACGCTGTTTCCGGACCGTGCTTTTCCGCACCGCAGACGGCGGCAGCCTGCGTCTCAAGCTCACCGAGTCGGAGTGCCATTGGGATGGCGAGCCGGCGCGCCTGTTGCTGTTGACAAAGAACGACGGCGCCGCGCCGGGACGCGACGAGACCTTGCGCTCCCTGTTCAAAAACGCGCCGCTCGGCATCTTCCAGACTACGCCGGAAGGCCGCTACCTGGACGCCAACAACTACCTGGCGGCGATGTACGGCTACGACTCCGTGGCGCAGCTTCTCGACGAGGTATCGTCCATCACCGAGCAAATCTATGCCGATCCGGCAGACCGTCGGCGGCTCGTGGAGCTTCTGGAAAAGCATGACGAGGTCTTCCAATTCGAGAGCATCCGGAAAAAGCGCGACGGCGAGGTCATCTGCACCGCTACCAACATGCGCGCCGTACGCAATGAATCCGGCCGCATCGACCACCTCGACGGGTTCACCTGGGACATAACGGACAACAAGCGCGCGGAAGAAGCGCTACGGGAAAGCGAAGAACGCTTTCGCACCATGATCGAAGGCGCGCCGGACGCCATCTTTATCCAGACGGAGCAGCGCTTCGCATACCTGAACCACAAGGCGATTGAGGTTCTCGGCGCGGACGATCCGGAGCAACTGCTCGGAGCCAACGTGCTCGACAGGGTGCATCCGGACTTCCATGCCCACGCCTGGGAGCGAATCCGGCAGATCAATGAAGACCGCATTCCGGTCACGGCGGCGATGGAGCAGAAGTTCATCAGGCTGGACGGCGGCGAGATATGGCTGGAGACCACAGGGCAGCCGATCGTCTACCAGGGCAAGGCGGGCGCTCTGGTCTTTGCCCGGGACATCTCGACACGCAAGCGGACCGAGGCCGCGCTGATCCGGTCCGAGCACAAGTACCACTACCTCTTTGAAAACGCCGGGGAGGGCATGTTCCTGGGCGACGCCGACGCGAACATTACGGAAGCCAACCCCATGGCGGCGTCTGTCCTGGGCTACTCCTCGCCGGACATGCTGATCGGAATCAATGCGCGGGACATAGTCCATCCGGATGATCTGGCCGGCCTGAACCTCGAAAAAAGCTGGGAGATTGCCCGGCCTGACGGCACGGTGCAGCTGGAACGCCGGTTTCGCAAGGCGGACGGGAGCTATCTGCCTGTGATGCTGACCAAGCGCATGCTGCCGGAGGTGGGGCCCGGCCAGCACTATGTGACGTTTCGGGATATCTCCGAACGTGCGCGCAAAGAGCGCGCCGACAAAGCGGCGCGGGAAAAGGCCGAGGCGGCGAGCAAGGCGAAGTCTGATTTCCTGGCGAACATGAGCCACGAGATGCGCACGCCGCTCAACGGCATCATGGGCATGCTGCAGCTTTTGCATCGCACCGTGCAGAGCGCCGAGCAGGAGGATTTGACAGACACGGCGCTGGAGTCGTGCCGCCGGCTGTCGCAGCTCCTGGGCGATATCCTCGATCTCTCCAAGGTGGAGGCCGGGCGCGTCACCTTCCGGCGCGAGCTCTTCGACGTGCGCGAGATCCTGAACGCGGTGGAGAAGCTGTTCGCTCCGCCGGCAACGCAGGCTGGCCTTGCGCTTCGCTTCCATGTGGACCCTCGTGCGCCGGCCATGTTGAGCGGCGATGAGAGCAGGCTGCACCAGATTCTCAACAACCTGGTGGGCAACGCCATCAAGTTCACGAACGAGGGATCTATCTCCGTGGACGTTTCTCTGCTGCCGGGAGGCGACACGGAAACGTGCCGGTTGCTCTTTGTGATTTCGGATACCGGGGTCGGCATCGATGACGACATGTTGAACGATCTGTTCAATCCCTTCACCCAGGCCGAGAGCAGCCTGACCAGACGCCACCAGGGGGCCGGGTTGGGCCTCTCCATCGTCAAACGGCTGGTGGCCAACATGGGCGGCAGCATCAGCGTGGACAGCACGCCGGGGCAGGGGACCAGCTTCTACATCTCCCTGCCGTTCGGCGTGGGCAAGGGCGAGTACCGCGTCAGGCCCAAGACGGAGGAGGTGGAAACACAGGAAGCGCCGTCGTCCCTGCGCGTGCTGGTGGCCGAGGACGACCGCACCTGCACCATCGCCCTGGTCAAAATGTTGGAGAACATGGGCGCCGCCGTCCAGGTAGCGGGGGACGGAGAGCAGGTGCTGGAGACGCTGCGCTCACGCGACCGATTCGACGTGGTGCTCATGGATATCCAGATGCCGGTCATGGACGGCATGGAGGCGGCCAGGGCCATACGCGACGGCCAGGCCGGCGCGGAGTGCGCCGACATCCCCATCGTGGCGCTCACGGCGTACGCCATGTCCGGAGACAGGGAGGTCTTCATCGAGGCCGGCATGGACGACTGCCTGACCAAGCCCATCGAGATGAACCAGCTCGCGACCATCCTTGCCAGGGCGGCCAGGGGCGTCATCCGCGCCGCGGACGAGTGATCCTGCCGGCCGTACGTGATAGTTGTGTCAATTATTTCCAGATTCCTTGCTTCAAGCAATCGCGCGGGTGTATAGAAGCCTTTGCAAAAATGCTTTTTGGCTCCGTGGCTGGGGCAGGCCGCCTCGTCCGAAGATTGCGTATTAATTGGATGTACTCCCTCCGGGCGAAGCTCGCCTTCCTTGCCGCAGACCAACATATCCATTTTTGAGATGGCTTCCAGTCCGCGACATCCGCACCCTTCTTCTGCCTCCGGATGTATTGGAGCAGGCGACGGCGTGGGGTGTCCGAATCACACAAAGGAGTTTGTTATATGCGCCAGTGGAAACTGCTGCCGATCCTGGCGGCCATGGTCCTGATGTTTGCTGCGCCGGGCATGGCGCAACAGTGCGGAACCCGGGAGGATTGCGCCCGGATGCTGGAGTCCCTTGTCAACGGCACCGTCAACCTCAATGGTAAGAGCGCCACGCAGGCGATGAGCGTAAACGGCTGCGAGTTTGTCCGCACCTACTCCCAATGGGCCGACGGGTGCACGGGTGACAAGTTCGAGTTCGAGGAGACCGACCGGGGCTCCTTCGCCACCATGTCCAGCGCTTTTGTGCAGCAGTATGGCGATCACGCCGCCAGCCTGCTGTTCGGTCCCGGCGCCGTGCAGAAGTACCGTCTGTGCGAGGAGTGCCGTGTCCGGGAACGCTCCATGACTGACGCCGGCATCGTGCTTCCGGCTGTGAACCCCATGGATGCGCAGCGCGTGGCCAATACCGCCTCCCGCCTGGCCGTGCTGTGCGGGGCGCGTAATGTGAACAAGCCGGACCCGGTGACCAACTCTGAAACGCGCCTGGTGCCGGTCCCCAAATAGCGCCGTCCGGCGGATGAACGAAAAAAGGCCGCCCCTTATGAGAAGGGCGGCCTCCAACCGGTGTGAAGGCTGATGGCTGTGGTTGTTACTCGCCGGTTGTCAGGGGCTCGAAGCCGACGGCCTTCGGGTCCCACTTCATGATCTTGGTGGTCAGCTTGTTGCCCACGGTAAAGGTAGCGGTGTTGGACACACCCTCGTAAGTGGCGGTCACATCGTAGGTGCCGTCTGGCAGGTCGGCCATGAACCAGGGACCATCCGAGATTGCATCCATGACGACCTCATCGCCCTTGGTGATGACCACGCCGACATCGCCGAGGTACTGGCCTGAGGAAAGGGCGAAGATCAGCTTGATGTCAAAGTCCTTTTCCATGGCGCGCATGGCGTCGCGTTGGCTCTTTCCGAACCCGCCGCTCACGGCGCGGCAGTTGGAAACATAATCATACGTGATAATGAGGCAGCGGCTGGGGTCCTGAGCAAAGGACGGTGCGGCGAAGGCGACGACCAGGGCGCAGGCCATAAGAGTGATGGAAAGACGTTTCATCATGACAACTCCTTGCATTGTTTTGAATACGTTATTTCGTGGAGCGATCGGGTATGATGCCGCATTGCATATATACCATCATGCCCATTTGTCAGCAGCGTTGCTTCCGGTTTATGGGTGCTTACATCCGTCTCCCACGGCCAATATGCATAACAAGAGAGATAATGAAGAGAATAAGGAAAACGAAGAACAGTATTTTTGCAATACCGGCGGAGGCAGCAGCGACACCGCCAAAACCAAAGACGCCAGCCACTAGAGCGATAATGAGAAAGATGATGACCCAACTAAGCATAGTGAGAACTCCTTTGATTCATATAAGCCGTTGCAAACTGTAAAACGAAACTGAAAGTAAGGCATTGTGGAAGATGATATAGAGTGGGGTGCGCCGCGTATGTCGGAGCATGCCAATGGATGGTATAAGATTTTTACCTACAGGCAGGGTAGCTGGCAGGATGATTTCGGTTAGACCGTCGGGTATCCGAAACAGAGTGTGTATCAGAGGGGTATAGGTGGACCTCGTACTCCATGACATTTACAAAGTTCGGAAATGCTCTGAATCACTTTGTCAAAAGTAAAGAATTTCAATAAATTAATAAAGTTTGAGAAATGCCCTTCCACTTTTGCTCATTTTCCTGTACCCATTTCATCCCCTGATCGTAGAAAGACGTCTCGCGTGTGCACTGTTCTCCAGCACCGCTTCTCGTGCGTCCGTTTCGACCAGGGAAACTCTCCCGGTTAACCGTGCGCTCCCGCAAAATCCAAGCCGCCTGCAGCGGCTCCGAGTGCCCGGCATCCCGGGGGCGCGTGTTCCATCGGTGTTTCTGCCAGCCACGTGGAGGGAGGCTGTGCGCAAGGGCTGTCCCGCCCTGCGCCGGTCTCGGCGGCACGGCGCCGCGCCGTTTTTTGACGAATGGCGCGGAAGGCACTAGATAGTTCTTTCATCCATAGATCACTTCGTTCGTCAGTGGGAGTCGCTCATGTGTCGATTGTTTTCACTCACCAGCAGGGACCCGGTCTCTCCGATGCTCGCCATCAATGCTCTGAACGTGATGAAGGAGGGGCATGACGGTTCCGGTGTTGGTCTCTACCTGCACGATCTGGGTGGGCCCTTCGGAGAGATGAAGGAAGCCCCGATTCTTTCGGGCATCTTTACCGAAGCCGGCCTCAAGCGCCTGTCGCAGACAGCCGCCGAGATCGGGCTGGACCCCAAGTACAGCATGACTTTTTCGCCTCAGACGCCGCCGCCTCCGGGCACGCCCAAGCGCGGCACGTACCTTGCCCGGGCCTATGACATTCCGGAGGCCTGGAAAGGGCTTCCGGCCGATGAGCTGGCCCAGGAGTACACCCGTTTCCGCCTCATGCTCCGCGCTTCCGGCGAGGAGCTCGGCGACATGCAGGTGTTCAGCTTCTGGCCGGACACCATCATGGTCAAGGAAGTGGGCGATCCGCTGACCGTGGGCCAGTACCTCGGTCTGGACAACAAGGACCTTGTGGCGCGGCGCATCCTCGCTCAGGGCCGTCAGAACACCAACTACGCCATCAACCTGTACGCCTGCCACCCGTTCTTCCTGCAGGGCGTGTGCTCCATGACCAACGGCGAGAACACGGCGTTCATCCCGATTCGCGAGTATCTCTCCTCGCGTGGCGTGGACGGCTACAGCGGCTATCAGTCCGACTCCGAGGTCTTTGCGCACATTCTGCACTTCACGCTCAAGCGCCTCGGCCTTGGTCTGGAGTACTACAAGCACATCATCACGCCGTTGACCGACGAGGAGCTGGAAGGCCATCCCGACCGGGAGAACCTGATCCGGCTCAAGCAGGCGTGCCGCAAGCTGATCATCGACGGCCCCAACTGCGTGATCGGCTGCCTGCCAGACGGCGCCATGTTTATGGTCCAGGACCGCAAGAAGCTCCGCCCCGGCGTTGTGGGCGGCAAGCCCGGCATCTTCGCCTTCTCTTCGGAGATCTGCGGCCTCAACGCGGCCATTCCGGACCGTGATCCTTCCAAGGACTTCCAACCTATGCATCTGGATACGGCTATCGTCCGTCCCGACTGCCAGGAGGTGACCATATGCAATCAAATGCAGGTCTTACCCCGTCTACACTAAGCCTCAAGGATCTCCCCTGGCAGATTGACTGGGATATCCACACCTGCACGCTCTGCGGGCGGTGCACGGCTGTGTGTCCGGTGAACGCCATCGAGCTCGGCGTCTTCCGCAAGCGGGAGCTCCACGCCAAGCCCGGCATCCCGGAAAAGCCGACCAATACCTATACGATCTACCACGGCATCCGTCAGCGCACGGACCCGGCCTACCGGTGCATCGGCTGCGCCATGTGCAACATGGTCTGCCCCAACAACGCCATCCGGCCGCGCCAGCTCTCCGAGAGCCCCATGCTCTGGTACCACAACAACCGCGGCGGCCAGCCCCGCACCCGCGGCGGCCGGCGCAACGAGCACGGACCCAACCTGCTGGACCAGGTCAAGTTCATCCGCATCTCCATGCTCACCGACCCGGCCCTGGACGCAGGCCGGCACGAGTTTGAGCTGAAGACGCTGCTGGGCCGCATCCTGCCGCCGGAAGAGGAGATCAACGCCCTCAAGACCGATGGCTGGACCCCGCCCGTGCGCGAGATCTACCCGCTCATCATCGGCGGCATGTCCTTTGGCGCGCTTTCCCCCAACATGTGGGAAGGCCTGTACATGGGCATTTCCTACCTCAACGAGGAGCTGGGTATTCCGGCGCGCATCTCCACGGGTGAGGGCGGCTGTCCGCCGCGTCTGCTGCGCTCGCGCTTCATCAAGTACGTCATCCTGCAGATCGCCAGCGGCTACTTTGGCTGGGACGAGATCATCCGCGCCATCCCCGAGATGCAGGAAGATCCCTGCGCCATCGAGATCAAGTACGGACAGGGCGCCAAGCCCGGCGACGGCGGCCTGCTCATGTGGTACAAGGTCAACAAGCTCATCGCTGCTCTGCGCGGCGTGCCCCAGGGCGTGAGCCTGCCCAGCCCGCCCACGCACCAGACCAAGTACTCCATCGAGGAAGCCGTGGCCAAGATGATCCAGTCCATGTACATGGCCTGGGGCTTCCGCGTGCCGGTCTACCCCAAGATCTCGGCCTCCAGCACCTCGCTGGCCGTGCTCAACAATCTGGTCCGCAACCCCTACGCCGCGGCTCTGGCTGTGGACGGCGAGGACGGCGGCACCGGCGCGGCGTACAACGTCTCCATCAACCATATGGGCCATCCCATCGCCAGCAACCTGCGCGACTGCTACCTGAACCTGGTGGCTCAGGGGCGCCAGAACGAGCTGCCCATCATCGCCGGCGGCGGCATCGGCAAGAACGGCAACATCGCCGCCAACGCCGCCTCGCTCATCATGCTCGGCGCCAGCGCCGTGCAGGTAGGCAAGTACATGATGCAGGCCGCCGCAGGATGTATCGGCTCCGAGGGCGACCGCTGCAACGTCTGCAACATCGGCCTGTGCCCCAAGGGCATCACCTCCCAGGACCCGCGCATCTACCGCCGCCTGGACCCGGAGAAGGTGGCCGAGCGCGTGGTGGACGTCTACCTGGCTTTCGACACGGAGATGCGCAAGATCTTCGCGCCTCTGGGCCGGTCCACATCGCTGCCCATCGGCATGTCCGACGCCCTGGGCATCGCGGACAAGGACGCCGCCGAGCGGCTGCAGATCAAGTACGTGGTGTAGGCGTATGACTCCGCGCAACACTCAAGACGCTTCGAGCTGAACATGGGAAATCCCGTCACGATACACGGCATGGATAACGGCCAGCGAGTGGAATCGCGAATTCTGGAGGAACGCATCCAGCGTGCGGTACTCCAGGGTGCGCGCGAGCTCGTCATAGAGGCCTGCGGCCAGCATGGCCTGGGTGGCCGTCTCTGGATATCCAAGGAAGAACCCATCAACGTCACGATCACCGGCTCCACCGGTCAGCGTGTCGGCTCCATGGGCTTCCCCAACACACACATCGACGTCATGGGTCCGGCTTCGGACGACGTGGGCTGGCTCAATGCCGGCGCCGAGATCGTCGTCCACGGCAACGCCTCCAACGGCATCGCCAACGCCATGGCCCAGGGCAAGGTCTACGTGGGAGGCAACATCGGCTCCCGCGGCATGACCATGACCAAGCGCAACCCGCGCTTCGACCCGCCGGAGCTGTGGATTCTCGGCTCGGCCGGTGACTATTTTGCCGAGTTCATGGCCGGCGGCGTGGCCGTGGTCTGCGGCCACAACCCCCAGAACCCGGACAACGTGCTGGGCTACCGCCCCTGCGTGGGCATGGTGGGCGGTTCCATCTTCTTCCGCGGCCCGCACAAGGGCTTTTCCACGGTGGATTCTGCCGAGAGGCCCATCACGGACGAGGACTGGGAGTGGCTCACCGCCAACATGCGCACCTATCTGGAGGCCATCGGCAAGCCCGAGCTGTACGACTCCCTGACCAGGCGCGAGGATTGGCAGCTCATCAAGGCCAAAACCCCCATGGAGAAGAAGGGCAACCCCCGTCGCTCCATGGCCGAGTTCCGCCAGCAGGTCTGGGAGCCCGGTCTGCAGGGCGGTCTCATCGACGATCTGGTGAAGATCGATCGCAGCCCCATCCCGCTTATCCCCACCGGCGAGCTGCGCCGCTTCGTGCCCCTGTGGGAGAACCACAAGCACATCGCTCCCTGCGAGCAGAGTTGCCCCACCGGCATGCCCGTGCAGGAGCGCTGGCGCCTGGTTCGCGCCGGGCAAACCGACGAGGCCATGGATCTGGCCCTGGCGTACACGCCGTTCCCGGCCACGGTCTGCGGCTACCTCTGCCCCAACCTCTGCATGCAGGGCTGCACCCGCGCCCAGTCCAACCTCCAGCCCATCGACATCCGCGTCATGGGCAAGGTCGGCGTCTCCACCA
Source organism: Oceanidesulfovibrio marinus (assembly GCF_013085545.1). Lineage (NCBI taxonomy): Bacteria > Pseudomonadati > Thermodesulfobacteriota > Desulfovibrionia > Desulfovibrionales > Desulfovibrionaceae > Oceanidesulfovibrio > Oceanidesulfovibrio marinus. The sequence goes on along the minus strand of NZ_CP039543.1, from coordinate 1,916,376 downwards.
AGACCCCTGAGCTGCCCGAGCTCAACGGCAAGCGTGTCGCCGTCATCGGCGGCGGCCCCGGCGGCATCTCCGCCGCCTGGCAGCTTCGCCTCAAGGGCTTCGACGTCGTGGTCTATGATATGGAGGAGAAGCTGGGCGGCAAGATCGCCTCGGCCATTCCGGAAAGCCGCATCCCCAAGGAAGTGGTGGAGGCCGAGATCAAGCGCGCGCAGGACGTGCTGCCGCATGTGCACCTCAAGCAGAAGCTGACCGCCGACCAGTTCCTCCAGCTTAAGGATGAGTACGACTACCTGGTGCTGGCCATCGGCGCACACAAGCCGCGCAAGATTCCGGTACCCGGGCACGAACGCGCCGTCACCGCGCTGGACTTCCTGGAAGGCGCCAAGAAGGACGAGGCCAAGCCCGGCAAGAGCATGGTCATCATCGGCGCGGGCAACGTGGGCTGCGACGTGGCCACCGAGGCCGCGCGCCTGGGCGCCGAGAACATCACGCTCATCGACATCCAGAAGCCGGCCGCCTTTGGCAAGGAAAAGATCGACGCCGAGGCTGCGGGCGCCAAGTTCCGCTGGCCCTGCTTCACCAAGGAGATCACCGAGGAAGGCGTCGTGCTCCAGACTGGCGAGGTTCTGCCGGCCGAGACCGTGGTCTTCTCCATCGGCGATGCGCCGGACGTGGAGTTCCTGCCTGAGACCATTGCCACGGACCGCGGCCACGTGACCGTGAACGAGCTGTACCAGACCACGGACAACAAGGTCTTCGCCATTGGCGACATCGTCCGGCCCGGCCTGATCACCAACGCCATCGGCGCCGGACGCAAGGCTGCCGAGGCCATCGATGATCTGGCCAGCGGACGCCGTCCCATGCAGGATACCCGAACCATGGTCGAGTACAGCCGCATCAAGCTGGAGTACTTCGACCCGCGCATCGACGACTTCAACTCGCTTGAGCAGTGCGCCGGCGAGTGCTCCTCCTGCGGTGCGTGCCGCGACTGCGGCCTGTGCGAGGCGCTGTGCCCGGCCGGTGCCATCTCCCGCCGCCAGGAGCCTGGCAAGCGCTACGAGTACGTCTCCGATCCGGACAAGTGCATCGGCTGCGGCTTCTGCGCCGGGGCCTGCCCGTGCGGCGTCTGGGAGATGACCGAGAACGCGCCGATGGATTAGCGGCAACTCGGCATTCGGCGAAAGCCACAAGCGCAACAACGAGATACAGCGCCGGCAGGGTCATTCTTTGGATGCATCCTGCCGGCGCTTTCTATTTGATGTTCGGCCGACCGTGTGGGAAGAAGGGGGTATGGAGACCGCATCGCCATGCCCGTGCAATCGCACGATAAATCATGCACGCCAGGAGACAATGACCATGCCTGTTCCGGGACGTTCTCACGACCGCCGCGCCGTTGTTCTCTGCTGTCTCGTCTTCCTGCTGTACGCCGCCAGCGTCTTTGCAGCCGAGCTGCCCGAGGGCTTTGTCTACCTGGACGAGATCGCGCCGACCGTGGCGCAGGAGGTGCGCTACTACGGGGAGGACAACTTCGTGGGCGCGCGGGTGGACGGCTATCTCGCCCCGCGGATCATTGCCGCGCGGCAGGTGGCGGAAGGCTTGAAGACCGTGCAGGCGGAGCTGAAGCCATTCGGCCTGGGCCTCAAGGTGTTCGATGCATACCGGCCCCAGCGCGCCGTGGACCACTTTGTACGCTGGGCCAGGGATCTGGACGATACCAGGACCAAGGCGAAGTACTACCCGGACGTGCCCAAGTCCAAGCTCTTCGAGCAGGACTACATTGCCTTGCGGTCCGGCCATAGCCGCGGCGCCGCCGTGGACCTGACCATCGTCTCCCTGGATGATGGTGCGGAGTTGGATATGGGCTCGGGCTTTGATTTCTTCGGGCCAATCTCCTGGCCCGACACCGACGCGATCAATGCACAGCAGCGCGCCAACCGGCTGCTGCTCAGGCGACTGATGCTTGAGCACGGCTTTGCGCCGTACCCCAGAGAGTGGTGGCACTTCAGCCTGAAGGACGAGCCCTTCCCGGATACCTACTTCGACTTCCCCATCCAGTAGCCGGGCCACTGCGATGCTTTCGGATTACAGTATCTTGAGGTATAGCGAAGCAGAATCGCCCAGGCGATTCCCCCACGAGTAGATCATGTCGGGCCACCGGCCTTTCGGAAGAGGGGGGGCCGGGAACACTGCAAGCGAGGTGTCTCATGAGAATGGCTGTCCTCACGTTGTGCTTGCTGATTTCGCTCGTCTCCGCCCCCGCCGGCATGGCCGGGGAGCTCGCCGCGGCGCGTGCTCCCCAGGCCGCCGCGAATGCAACCACATGCAAAGAGGCTCGGTCCGCACAACACGGGCCGGTCATTGCCGGGCGCGGCTGCTGCTCCTGGCACGGCGGGCAGTGCGGCTGCGAGAACGGCCGCGTCAAATGCTGCGACGGCACGCTGAGCCCCACGTGCCGCTGCATGGCCGACACGTATTGACGGCCATAGGGGTCCGGTCTGCGTATCCTAGGTGAACAGGCAGACCTTGCACTCCTTGGCGTAGATCAGGAAGTCCTCGGCATTCCAGACCACGGCGCCGTCGATGAGCTTGGACTCGTCGATCTCCATCATGTCGATGGTCATCTTGCAGGCGATGAGCTGCACGCCCTCCAGCTGTGCCACCTCCTGCAGCTCGGCCAGGCTGGGGATGTTGGCCTTGTCGATCTTCTTTTTCATCATTTCCGTGGCCACGGTGGACATGCCGGGGATGGCGCCCATCAGGCCGCTCGGGATGAACTTGGCGCGCTCGGCCCCGCCTTTCATCACCAGATGCAGACCCATGAAGGAGTAGAATATTTTCGACTCCATGCCCTGGCGCGCAGCGTTGATGCCCAGCACAAGGGCAGGGTAGCCGCCGTCCAGCGTGTCCTTCACATAGATGAATCCAGCTTTTTCCTTTGCGCTCGCCATGTTGAACCTCCCGGAAGGCTTGCCCAGAGGCGTATGCCGCAGGGGCGTGAACGCAGTTCTACACTCCTAGAATACATCAATCGGCGGCATGTAGACAAGATAGGTCGGGATTCGGCCAGACCTTGCGGCTCGCGCGCAGGAGATTTTATCCGGGTGATATTGACAGGAGTATTTTACCCAGGTAAAAAGCCTCAAAACAATCAACAGAGGTTTTTACCATGGATTCTACAGAAATCGGACAGCGCTGCACCGCCTTTGTGGGCGAGAGTCGCGTCGTCTCCGGTGACTTGGCTGAGGTTGCCCGCGCCGTGAAGGCCGGCGGACATGACGTGTGCGAGAAAGCCGTGCTCATATTCGACGACCGCACTGGCGAGCAGAAGGATGTCTGCTTCCAGGGCTCCTTGGATGCGGTGCTGGAGCGGCTGGAAACGCCGCAGGGCAGCACTTCGAGCGGGTTAGAGAGGGCCGGGTCTCAATCCGGGAGCGCCCCAGCCGGGACGCCAAGTGCAACCAAACGCGGGCCGGGCCGACCCAAGCTGGGCGTGGTGGGCAGAGAGGTAACGCTGCTGCCGCGGCACTGGGAATGGCTGGCCAGGCAGCCGGGCGGGGCGTCGGTTGCCTTGCGCAAGCTGGTGGAGGAGGCGCGGCGCGCCGGCATGGCGCAAGGCAGGGTGCGGGAGTCGCAGGAGGCGGCATACCGCTTCATGTCGGCCATCGCCGGCAACCTGCCTGGGTTCGAGGAGGCGACGCGAGCGCTGTTCGCAAAGGACCGCGGCCGGTTCCGCGAGCTTGTGGAGGCATGGCCGGCGGATATCCGCGACTACAGTGCAACGCTTGCGGACGGAGCGTTCAGCGAAGAGCGAGCTGAATCAAGGGAATAGAATGATGAATGAACGAATGCTCACTTGATAATTTGTGCGTCAGGAAACGCTGAGCGCATCATTTCCGAAAGAAGTACAGAATGATGCTGATGACAACGCTGATTACGAGGCAGGTGACGATGGGGAAGTAGATGCGCAGGCCCGGCCGCTGGATGAAGATGTCGCCGGGCAGTCGGCCCAGGGGGAATCGCTGCCACAGGCTGCGCAGCAGGGGCGAGGACTCCCAGAGCAGCAACAACCCGCCGACGGCGGCGATGATGATCCCCACAATGAGCAGCAGACGGCCGAGATTGAAGTGCTCCATGGCGTATAGGAAAGGATGCGCCGCCAGGTGCGGAAATCAGCGCTGGCAGACGGTGCGCACGTTGGAGCAGCCGCGGCCGCCGCGGTCCTTGCAGTCCTGCCGGGCGGCGCGCTCCGCAACGCTGCCCTCTGCGCCGGAGCCGAAACCGACCGTGTTGCCCGAGCCCTGCGACATGCTCACGCAGCCGCCTTCGGAGTTGACCGTGACGCGGCAGTCCTGCCTGCCGCAGGCGTTGAGCGCGGCGTTCCAGGCGTTTTCCAGGGTGTACTGGTTGAAGGCGGAGCCGAGGGAGCCGCTGCGGGGGGAGTAGGCCATGGCCTGCCAGCGTGTCTCGGGCTGCTCCTGCGGTGGGGCGGGCGTGGTGAGCAGGCCTAGCGGCGTCAGATAGAGCCGGTGGATGTAGCCCACGCCGCCCATGATCAGGGGGACCTCGTAAAAGTCGCCCATGCGCGCCGTGACCTGCATGGTCTGGCCGCGGGCAACGCTGCCGAGGATCTCGGAGCCCAGATCGGGGGCCTTGCGGATGTTCGCGGCTTCATCCGCCTGAAAGTTGCGCGGTGGTTCGTATGTCCAGCGTTGATCGGCCTGCGCGCTTCCGGAAACGAGAATCAGAACGAGAAAAATTGCAGCGGCGAGAATGGGCGCCGCGGCGCGGAATATCGATATGTGCATGGCACCTCCAGGCGCAGCCACTATAGCACAATGCCGGCGCGTGTCCATGCGGGACGGAGGCCGGGAATGTTTTCAGTTATCGTTTTCGGCGCACTTTTCCGCGGCGGGCAGGGTGATGCGGACGCGGGTGCCGCCGCCTTCCGGCTGCTCCAGAGCCAGGGTCCCGTCGTGGTCCAGAATGATGGAGCGGGAGATGGACAGGCCAAGGCCGGTGCCCTCGCCGACCGGCTTGGTGGTGAAGAAGGGATCGAACACGTCGTTGATGTGCGCGGGATCGATGCCCGTGCCGTGGTCCTCCACCATGATGACGACCTTCCGATCTGCGCCCGTGTTCTCCTGTCTGGCCGTGATGAAGAGCCGCTTGTCCGGATGCGGCTTCGGGTAGCGTTCGTTGAGGGCGAATCGGGCGTTGGAAATGAGGTTCAGGAGGACCTGCTGGAACTCCCAGTGCACGCAGTGCACGGCCGGCAGGTTTGCGGGGATGTCCACCGTCAGTTTGATGCCGTCCCTGATGAGGCGCGAGTCCACCAGATCGAGCACGGAGCCGACCATGGTGTCCATGGCGCAGGGCATCCTGGTGTTGGAGTAGTTCCTGGCGAAGCCGAGCACGCCGTGGGCCAGGTGGGCGATGCGCTCGCCCTCGGTGATGATCTTGCCCAGGAACTGGCTGCCGCTGTCGGTGACCGTGCCGTCGTCCTCCAGCATGTCGATGAGCACCTGGGCGTAGTTGATGATGCCGTTGACCGGGTTGGTGATCTCGTGGGCGAGCCCGGCGGCGATCTCGCCGAGGGAGGCGAGCTGACCGGTGCGCACCAGCTCCGCCTTGAGCTGCTTGGCCTCGGTGAGGTCGATACCCACGCTGAGCAGGGCGGTCACGTTGTCGTCGGCATCGCGCAGGGGCCTCCGGATGATGCGCAGCCAGCGCTGGTTGTCGGAGCGGTCCTTCACCTTGTACTCGTTGTCCACCTGGTCAAGCTGGCCGGCGTAGAGCAGATCGTCTTCGTTGCTGAACGGTTCCGAGTAGTACAGGGAGGGCAACAGCTCCCTGCCGGTCCGTCCCAGCAGCTGCTCCTCGCTGCGGTCGTAGAACTGGCAGGTGGCGACGTTGGCCAGCATGACGCGCCTGCTGCGGTCGCGCACCAGGATCATGCTCGGCTCGGCGTCGATGACGGTCTTCAGAAAACGGCGCTGCCGGTCTATGGCTTCCTGCGCACGGAGCCTGTCGCTGATGTCCCGCACGGCGGCTATGCGTACGGACCGTCCCTGCCAGGGAATGCGGCGCATGGATATCTCGACCGGGATGGTGGTGCCGTCGCAGTGCTTGTGCGCGAGCTGGAGCATGGCGCGACCTTCGCCGTGGAGGTTGTCGGACTCTTCGGAAATCGGGGCCGGTCTGGTGGCCAGGGATTCGAAGGGCATGCCCAGAAGATACTGGCGGGAGTAGCCGTACATGTCCTCCGTGGCCGCGTTCGCTTCCAGAATGGTGCCGTCGGCGTCGTCGATGACGAAGATGGCGTCGGTCTCCATCTCGAACAGCTGGCGGTACTTCTTCTCCGTCTCCATGCGGTTGAGCTCCGCCTCCCGCAGGCGGCCCACGTCCTCGATGGTGCCCAGAATGCGCAAGGGCTGGCGGCCACGCCAGGAGACGATCATTCCGCGCACGCAGACGTGTCGCCACTCCCCGGAGGGAACGGCGATGCGGCACACGCCTTCGAAGCGCGGTTGCTGATTGGTCATGTGGGCGTGGAACTGGTCCTGGATGCTCTGGATGTCGTCGGGGTGGATGCGCTCCAGCAGGAAGTAGACGCCGTTCTTGATCGAGGTGCTGTCGAGGCCGAGCAGGGCGGCGGCTTTGTCGGAGAGGATGATGTCGCGGGTTTTGGTGTCGTAGTCCCAGACGCCGTCCGTGGTCGCTTCCATGGTCAGCCTGAGTCGCTCTTCGTTGGCCCGGAGCCTGGTGAGCTCCTCGTGGCGCATCAGGGCGGCGGCCATGATCTCCGCGGCGGCCGTCAGCTGCTCTTTCTCCTCACGGGTCCAGCGCCGTTTGCCGCGTACAGAGTCGAACTCAAGGAACCCCATGCACCTGTCCCGGCAGATCATGGGCACCAGAAGCACGGACTGCGCAGACCGTTTGGCGCAGATTGTTTGCTCGGCCTCGGCCTCTTGCGGCAGCGCGGATACGTCCAGAATCTCGACAGTCTGGGAGGCCAGGAGCTGCTCGCGTACCCAGGGGAAGTAGCCGAAGGGCATGTCCTGAAGCTCCCGCGCCTTCGGCTGGACGTCGTTGGCCGTCCAGAGGTGCGATGCGGCAAGGGTGTCTCCGGCTTCGTCAACAAGGATGATGCGTCCGCGGTCCGCGCCCAGAAAGTCACACGCGTCCCGGAGGGTGACGTTCAGCAGGTGGTTGAGCCTGGCCGCATCCTCTGACGGCGCTGGGCCGGCAAAGCGCCGGGCAACGGCCGCGATAAAGGTTGCGAAGCAGGAAGAAGGAACGATGTTCCGCCACTGGGCGGGATCGTGTTGCGTAGACATTGGATGAACGATTGAAAGGAGTTATACACACCAGGTAAAGTGCTGGTTGGAACATACCAGAAACGCTGCAAAGTTGAAAGGTTTTTGGATGCACCAGGCGGGTTGACTTTACATGCCCCTTCTAGCCATTGTCCAAATGCGGGATATAGTTGCCGTGCACGGCAGCGTGTCATCCTGCCAGCAATAACGGGCGGAGTCCCTGGAGGAATATGAAATGGCCTTTCTGGACAAGCTTCTGGGCAAAAAGCATAACGGCGGGCCGTCCGCAGCGCCCGGCATGGTCCGGGACACGCCGTACCAGCCTGCGGAGCCGGAGATACCGGTGGAGGGCTCGGATGCGTACACCCTGCGTGCAAAGCGCGGCAAAGAGGGCGCGGTTCTGCTGCTCATCGTTTCCGGCAGGCTGGACGCCTTGTCCTCGCCGGCTTTTGAAGCGGATTGCGCACGGTACATCGCACCGGGTGTGAAGCATTGCGTGCTCGACTGCCAGGGCCTGGAGTACCTGTCGAGCGCCGGCCTGCGCAGCCTGATGACCTTGTCCATGCAGCTCCGTTCCATGCACGCCGTGCTCGTGTTCAGCGGGCTGACGGAAAGCGTGCGCGGCATCTTCCACTCCGCCGGCCTGCTCAAGATGTTTCCGGTGTACGAGACCGTGGAAAAAGCACTGCGCAGCACCCAGAAGGGTTAGAAGACCATGGTGCGGAGCAGGCGCTTTCCGGCCTCGCTGGGCAGCCTTTCCGAGATACGCGAGTTCGTTATCGGGGAGGCATCCGGGGCCGGCCTAACCGATGCCAGGAAAATGGCTCTGGAGCTCGTTCTCGAAGAGCTCGTGGTCAACGTCATATCCTATGCCTACACCTGCCCCTTGCCGCCGGAGCCGGGGGAGGATCAGGCCGGGTTGCTTCTCCCCAACGTGGAAGCTCCGGAGGACTTTGACGGGGAGGGATGCGTGGTGATCCACTGCGCCCCCGGCCCGGACGCACTGGCCCGGAATGGCTTGATGGCGGACGTCGTGTCCAAAGCCGGGGAGAAGCCGGGGAATCTCTTCTGTGTGGTGCTGGAGGACGCGGGCGTGCCCTTTGACCCGCTGAGCGTGGATGAGCCCCAGCTGGATGCCGACGTGGACTCGCGCCGTTGTGGCGGGCTGGGCATCCACTTCGCCAGGGAACGCTCCGAGGCCGTCGCCTACGAGCGCAACGGCGGCCACAACCGCCTCGCCTTCTGCGTACGCATTCGCTAGGTCCGCAGCGACCCGCCAGCAGGGCACCGGGCGCGGAACCCTCTTTCAACCAGATAAATCAGAGTACGGCAGGATGGCTGCCGTCAGGCCGAGAACGTGCGGAGTCCCGAGAGTTACGAGCCGGGGTTCCCGTCCGCCTCGATGGTGTCGATGGCGTGCTCGTCGAGGTAGATGTCCTCATACAGGTCCCCATCCTCGCCCAGATCCACCTCGGCGTAGCCATTCTCATCAGACTCGTCGAGCACGAACTCCTCGTCCTCGTCGGTGAAGCGCGGGTGGATCTCAACATCCGGAAGGATGGTGATGAAGCTGGCGGGATCGTCGGCCGGAGCCAGCGTGGTGTCCATGAGCTCCGGGTTCCGGGCGTACAGCTCGCCCGGCGGCGAGGGCAGAACCTCGAACCCGCCATCCTCCAGCGCTTCTCCGTAGTAGCCGTCCGGAGCGCCGGGGCTGGGTGGCGGCAGCACGCCCTGATCGTCGTCCTCCGGCTGCAGGCCGCTGAAGGTGAGGAGCTGCATGTCCTCTTCCTCGTCCAGCAGGTCCTCGGGGTCTGCGGTGAGACGGAAATCGTCCAGATTGGGTGGCTCGGGTATGGAGCCGGGGCCGACGCCAGCCTTGGCCATGGCATCGACAAAGGCTGATGCCGGGATATCCACGGGCAGGTCGTCGTCGCTTTCCAGGTCTTCGAGCTCCTCGCCCAGGTACAGGGCCGATTCCGGGTCGTCGGCTGCCGGAATCTCCAGGCTCCACTCCGGCTCCGGTGCCACGGCCGGAATCTCGTCGTCGAAGTTCAGGGCCTCGGCCGGCAGGGAGACCTCCGGCGGAAACTCGATCGCAAAATCGTCGTCCAGCCCCTGCGCGACAACGTCCCCGTCCAGTTCGGCGCTCTCGTCCGGGATGACGATATCCACCTCGGTCGCATCCTCGGCAAAGCTCTCGGCCGGAAAACCGAGCTCCGAGACAAGATAAGCGTCCAGGTCGCCGCCGCGGGCGGTCTCTCGGGTCGGGTCGTGCGTCTGCCGGGCAGAGCTTTCCGCTTCGGCTGCATCTGCGCCGTCAGGGCCATCGTCCTCGCGGAGGGACAGCTCCGGGTGGTCGGACTCCCAGAGGTCGTTGTCCTCGTCAAAGGCAAGGCCGGGTTGGCCGGTCTCATCGTCCCACAGGCCGTCGGCCTCGTCGGTGTCGACAATCGGCTGGGAAAAAATGTTTTCGTCGATAGGGCCGGCGGCTTCGAGACCGGGTTCGTCGTCGAGCTCCACGTCGGGCTCCAAAATCGGCTCGACCAGCTCTATTGGCGCGTCATCAGAAGCTGCCATGGGCTCGGTCAGCTCGATGGGCTCGTCCGTCGAGTCCTCAAGGGTGGCGATCTGTGCGGAGTCTTCTCCGGCTGTCCCATCCTCCGCCGTTTCTTCCACCACAGCCGCCATGGCAATCGGCGCGGCCGGACGAATCTCTTCGGCCTTCTCTTCCGAGTGCGCTACTTCAGGGAGTTCGGCCTCGGCGCGCTCTGCTATGGATTCGGCCTTGCGGTCCAGCTCGTGATCGCGCCGGCGCAGCACGAGAATGGTGACGTCATCGGACTGCTCCGCGCCTTTTTCGTGCAACTCCAAAGCCTTGACTACGATCCTGCTCAGCAGCTCCGGCGATCTGTCCGAGTACTTGCCGGCGACCAGCTCCAGGCGGCGTTCGCCGAACAGGGTGCGGGTGGGGCTCATGGCCTCGGTGACGCCGTCCGAGTAGGCGATGATCATCTCGCCGGGAGCGATGGAGCTCGTGTGGGTGGAGAACTCCGCCTCCGGCAGGATGCCGAGCATGGGGTTCTCGGTGATTTCCAGATAGGCGGTAGCGCCGCCGGGCGAGGCCACCAGGGGCGGGTTGTGGCCGCCGCTGGCAAAGCGCAGGGCGCCGCTGGCGAGATCGAGTATGCCCACGAACAGGGTCACGAACATCTGCGAGGCGTTGCCGCGGCAGAGCTCCTGGTTGATCTCGTGGAGCATGCGCGCGGGGTCGACGCCGAGCCGGGACTTGGACTTGAGCAGGGAGATGGTCAGGGCCATGAACAGCGCTGCCGGGACGCCTTTGCCCGAGACATCGCCCACGGCAAAGAGGAGCTGGTCCTTGCCGAGCTGCTCGTAGTGGAAGAGGTCGCCGCCTACCTCCCGCGCCGGGATGAGCGTGGCGTGCAGCTCGGCATCGTCCAGGTCCAGGTGCGCCTGGGGCGAAGCCGGCAGCATGTCCATCTGGATTGTGCGCGCCAGCCGCAGCTCGGAATCCAGGCGTTCGCGGTCTCTGGTGACCTGGAGCAGGGAGGCGACGTTCTCGCGCAGGCTGCGCTCCATGGTGCGCAGGGCCAGCGCCACCAGGCCCACCTCGTCCTTGCGGCTGTGGGCCAGCCCGTCCAGCTCCCGCACGGCAGGCGGCTCCGGCTTGGTGAAGTCCTCGGAGCCTATCTGCACGGCGTGGCCGGCCAGGCGCTTCAACGGTTCGGAAACGCGGTCCACCATGATTGCCGTGACGATGAACGCGACCAGGAAGATGGAGCCGATGATCAGCGCCTGTCGCAGGGCCAGGAGGTTGGCCGGGGCGTCAAGCTCGTCCCGGAAGGTGGCCGTGGCCACGTTCCAGCCCAGAGGCTTGTCATGGAAAACGCGGATGGCCACGTCGTGCGGGTCGCCGGCCGCGTCCGTCACATGGAGGATGAGGGGCTGTCCGTCCACAGGGGGCGACTGGAGGATTGTCTTGAGGGAGTCCGGGGAGACAACGCCGGCCACGGCGCGATCCATGGGATACTCGCGCTCCGGCGGCGCCACGAGCAACTGGCCCTGCTCGTCGAAGATGAAGGCGAAGCCCGAGGCGGCGATGCGTATCTCGCCGAGGCTCTGGCCCAGGATCTCCAGGGCGTTCTGCCGCCGCCGGGCCTCTTCCTGCTCCACGGCGGCGAGGTTGATGCCCGTGGAGAGCACCCAGTCCCACTCGGGAATGTCGGTAAAGTAGCCAAGCACGCGGACCGGGCTGCGGCCGTTCTGGCGCGGGGCGTCGAAAACAGCGTAGGCGCTGCCGTAGACATCGGTCGTGTCGCGCATGGCGGACAGCAGCGGCCGGCCCTTGATATCCCGTACGTCGGCGAGGCCGCCGGGTATGGAGCCCGTGTTGCCGGCCAGGGGGTGCAGGTCCTGGTCAAAGACGAGGTAGTAGGTCTTGCCGCCCAGGTCGAGGTCGGCAACCCAGGCCAGAGCGCGACGCTTGGCCTCCTCCTGGGAGATGAGCCCGGTGCGGGCCATGGCCGCAAACTCCCGGATGGTGTCGGCGGCCACGCCGCCGGCGTCGGCAAGCTGCTGCTTGCGGCTGGTGACGGCCTGGACGCGATCGGAGAGGATATTGCGGTAGGTGGTCTGCACCGTGTGGCGGACCAACTCCAGCACGTTGTCGGCAGAGAGGGAGGCGGCGCGTTCCATGGAGCCGCGCACGTCCTGCATGCTGAGCAGGATGATGCATGCGGCCGTGGCCGAGAGGATGGCTACGAGCAGTGCGAGGAGCTTGCCTTTGAGAGACCGTGTCATTCGCATGAAGGCGGACCCGTGTTCTACACAGTGTGCAAAAGCGCCCGATTACACGCCTATCGGGTATATTCCCGATCACCATGTAGCATCCATGCGTCGTATTTGACAATGTGAAAAACGATTCAGACCCGGCGGGAGAATCGGCAGGGGATTCGCCGAAGTATGCCGCAAACGCAGGCGGGCTGCGGCAGGCATGTTTTTATAGGATGGTGCAGAGCCGGGTGCGGACCCTGGAAGCCCTCTTGCACGGCAGGAGCGCGTATTGACAGGATTCGTCCGCCGGACATACACCGCGGGATGAGCTGTGTCGCCGGTTCGGCGCAGAAGCGATTCCCATGAGGAGAGAGAATGGCTGAAGAAAAGAACTATGTTGTGCGGGGCATTGTCATCGGCGGCGCCGCCGGGGTCCTGTTGAGCTTTACCGGTTATGTGGACATGGCCCGGGCCGCGGCCCTGGGCATGATCGGCGGCTTCGCGGCCGGCATCACCCTGGCCAAGCGGCGGCAGGGCAAGTAGACAGAAGCATTTTCCGTGGACGTACATCCCTCTGATCATCACAACCAGCGCCCGCCGGAAGAACGCCAACCGGACGGCCCGCCCAAGGGACGCCGGGAGTGGAAGCTGTTTTCGCTCATCTGGCTTGCCGGCATCGGGCTGTACACGGCGCTCTCGCTGATGCCGATCCGCATACCATACAGGGACCCCGTGCTCTGGGGCGTGGCCAGCGTGGACGAGACCATCCACTTCGCGGCCTTCGCCATGCTCGCGGTGTTCCTGGCGTTCCTGTTCCGCTCGCGGATCGATCTCTTTTTGGCCTATGTGCTCCTGCTGCTTCTGGGCGTTGCCACGGAGCTCTCCCACCTGCTCATACCCAACCGCACCTTCTCCTTCCGCGACATGGCGGCGAATGCGCTGGGCTGCATCACGGGCTCTCTGCCTGGCCTGGCCTGGCGTTTTTCCAGGCGCGTTCGCGGCAAGGCGCCCCTGAACAGCTGCGACAGGCGCTGAGCAAATCGTTTTCATGAAGGCCGTCGGAGTCTGCGAAGACGACCGGCAGATTTATTCTATAGTATAGTATTGATGTCTGGGGCTCATTCTGGCCTGCGTGTCATCAGCAGATGGCCGGATCGGGGATGGTCCCATGCGTGCGCAATAAAAAACGGCGGACCGCACCGGGATGTTCCGGGACGGCCCGCCGTTCGGCGTTGCGTAGAGGGATAGGTTAGGAGCCCTGGGTTGCGTTGTCCGTGGCGTTTTCGGTCGCGTTGCCGGAGGTGGCGTTCTGGTCACCCTCCTGGGCGCGGTTCTGCTCCACGAGCTCGATAACGTTGGTGAACTCCTCCAGGGGCTGTGCGCCGGCCATGAGCACGCCGCCCACCACAAAGTGGGGCGTGCCGGAGATGCCGAAGCGCTTGGCCTCGCGGAGGTCGTCGCGGATGCGGTTGTTGACCTCGGGGCTCATGGCGTCCTTATCGAGCTTTTCCACGTCCAGACCCAGGTCGGCGGCCTGCTTCTTGATCCAGGCGGCGCCGCCCTTGGTCAGGGCCTCCTGGTTCTGGAACATGATGTCATGCAGCTGCCAGGCTTTTTCCTCGTCCTGGAGCGAGGCGGCCTCGAAGTACCGCGCCGCGGGGAGGGCCTGCGGGTGCGAGGAAAGGGGCATGTGCTTGAACACGAGCCGGACCTCGCCCTTGTGCTTCTGCATCATCAGCTCCACGGTGCGGGCGGCTTCGCCGCAGTAGGGGCACTGGAAGTCGGAGTACTCGACCACGGTGATGGGCGCGTTCTTGTCACCGCGGATGGGCCGGTCGGGGTCGATCTCCGGTTGCAGGGGGTTCTTGACCATGGCCATGCGCTGGTCGCGGATGGCGCGCTGCTGCGCCACGGCCATACCCTGCTCGGCGACATGGAAAACGGTCTCGTTGTTTTCCCGCAGAACATCGAGGACGATGTCAGGGTTCTGCCGGAGCAGTTCGGTTACTTTCTGCTTGAGGTCGGTGCTGTCGGTGCCGGACTCGCCGGAGCAGCCGGCGATGATGAGGCAGCAGATGGCGGCGAGCAGCCAGAGCGCTGTGAATCTGCGCATTCGTATTCCTCCGTAATCTCGGGTGACGGCGAAGCAGCCGTTTCCAGGCGAGCCAAAAAAATATCTGTAGCGATGAGAGCGTGTTCTGGCAAGGGGATGGAGCGTTTTGCAATATTACCAAGTTGCAACTTTACACTCGGAAACCGGTGTGGGATATATTGATTGTGGTGTTCCCGACTACGCCTGGATCTCTACATACTGACTTGTCTTATTCGTCCGGTATACCTAAAGAATTTCGTGTCGCAATGATTCCCGGCCGGCATGTGCTGCGGCCTGGGGCGGAATGCCACGAGGGTGCAAGGCAAGAGGCTGACGGTAACCGTTTTTTCCAGGACGCTGAGGCGCTGCAACGCCTGCGGCCCGAACCCCCTGGTCGCGCTCCGGAACCGGGCGCAGCCGAAGGGCCGTTTCTCTCCCTCCCTCCCTTGCTGCGGATTGTGAGACGCAATCGGTATCGTCCCTGCACCTTCCAGCCCAACGCCTCCGTGTTCAGCCGCGCGGAGTCAAACTGGCTCAGGAGAGCGGCGCCGGCGTTTTGCGCGCCGGGTCCTTGCTCCTGGAAAGGGGGACATGATGAGCAGCATTATCCGGGTGAAGCGTGACGGCCGCAGCGACCTCTTGATCGAGGGCGAGCAACTGGCCAACGTGACGGACCTTGAATTTCTCAACAGCGTGCCCAGCGGCGAATGGTGGGAGCTCAGCCTGATTCGCTCGAAAACGGGCCAGTACGTACTCTCGTCCGTGCAGCACATAGGCTCAGGCGGTGGCACCGTCCGGCATGCGGCGTTCCTTTTCCCATCCATGCAGTCGGCGCGGCAGCTTCTTTCGTACAATACGGGCCGGCAGGCCAGGTTGGCCAAGACGTTGCTGGAGCGGGCCGGTCTGCACTCGAGACGGGAGAAAATGACAGGGTAGGCAGCCTGGAGCGGTTCCTGCCGAAGAAATACGACCGGCGCCGTTGCCGGGGCGCACTATTGCAAACAAAAACGGCCGTCCTCCCATGTCGGGAGGGCGGCCGTCGTCATGTCAGGGACTGTAGCGTGGTCCTACTGCGCCACCAGGGCGAGGTCCACGTTCTTGGCGCCAATGGAGACGTAGAGGTTGGCCACGGCGATCTCGTAGTCCACCAGGGCTTCGGTGAGGGTGGACTCGGCGCTGGTGAGACGGGACTGGGCGTCGAGCACATCGTTGTTGGTGCCCACCTGGGCCTGGTAGCGGGCCACGGCCATGCGGTAGCCTTCCTTACCTTGCTCCACGCGCTTCTGGGCCACGGCGATTCGTTTGGCTGTCTCGTCGATCTGCAGGCGGCGGGACTTCACGTCGTAGGTCGCCTCCAGATACTGGCTGGCCACGTCGGCCTGGGCGCCTTTTTCCGCCTCGCGGGTCTGCCGCCAGGTGAAGAAGTTCTGCCCGAAGTCGAAGAGATCCCAGGTGAGGCCGATCTGCAGGCTCCACTGGTCGTAGCGGTTGAGATTCACGTACGGGCTGCCCTGCAGGTCGGGCTTGTCGCCGAACTGGGACCAGTCGAACTCGCCGGTGATCTGCGGGTAGAGCGTGCTGGCCGCCACGCGGGAGTCCTGCCTGGCGATGTCCACGGCCTTCTTGAAGATCAAAAGGTCGGGGCGGTTCTTGTAGGCGCGCTCCAGGCACGCCTCCAGGGACAGGGGAAAGGGCTCGTACTTGAGCTCGCCCACGTAGTCCACATCATCACCCAGGTTGAGCTGCAGCAGGGTGTTCATCCGCGCGCGCTGCGTGTCCACGCTGTTCTCGGCCTGCAGCAGGGTGTCCTCGGCCTCGGCCAGGTCGACCTCGGCCTGGAGCACGTCGAGGCGGGGGCGCAGACCCACGTCGTAGAAGGCGCGGGTGACCTTGAGCTGGGATTCCAGCCGGGTGACGGAGTCCTGGGCGCTGCGGACGTCCTCACGGGCGCGCAGCAGGTTCAGGAAGTTCTCCTGCACGGAGAGGAGCAGGGAGAGCTCTTGGTTGTAGCGGTTCAGCTTGGCCTGCTCTTCGGAGAACCGGGCCCGCATCAGGTTGGAGATGTTGCGGAAGCCGACAAAGAGATCCTGACGGATGTTGAAGAACAGGGTGTAGCGGGTATTGGCCTGGGTGGGCGCAGAACCTTCCGCCCGCGGGGTCTCGCTGTACGAGTAAGAGTAGCCGCCGGTTACCGTGGGCAGGAGCGCGCCGACACGCGAGTACTTGCCGTACTTGGCGGCACGGCTCTGGTGGATGGCACTGGTGATCTGCGGGTTGTTGTCCAGGGCAAGGCGCACGGCCTCACCGATGGAGATGGCTCCCTGGGTGGCGTTGGAAGGGCCCACCTGGGCGCTGGCAGAGGGCAGGGGCTTGTCCCATTCCTCCACGGCGTGGGGAGAAAGCTCCTCGCGCTGGATGGCCGGGTCTTCCTTGGGAAGATCGATGACATCCTGGAGAATGGTGTTTTCATGTACGGGGTCTATGGAGTACTCTTTGCTCTCCGCGGCCCGCGCCGTGTTGAACGATGCCAGGGAGAGCGCGATGGCCGGGACAAGGATCAAGGCGAGACGCCGGTACAACAGTGTGCTCAGAAGGGATTTCAAAACCATAATGTTTCTCCTGGGAGGCGCTGAAGGCAACGAGGATCGTGCGCCCCGTCAGAGCTTCATGCGTATATGCATGCAGTTAAATAGACGCTTTGGCAGACGAGTTCAACTGAATTTCAGAGCCGCTCGGGGCGGCTTTCGTCTGCGCGGAAGCGCCTGCTGGTTACGAGAGCCGGCAAGCGTTTATTGGTGGGCCTCCGCCCCCGGGCAGGAGGAGATCGCTTGCCAGCGCGCGAGAACATGCGTACAAGATTTCACTTCGGGACGGAACCCCCAGACGAGCAACTTTACACATTTCGTTTCGGAAAGACCGTCAACCCTTCGCATTCTCTGGATACTTGAGACGAGGTCGCCATGAATACCCGCCGCGTGCGGTTTCTTACCGTGCAATGTTTCATCGTGATGGTCTGTTTCCTGGTCCTGCCTCTTGGCTGCGCCACGGCGCAGGAAAAGAAGGAGGGGGAAGAGTCCGCCCAGAGCCAGGGACAGCCGGCCTCTCCGGTCATTACCGCCAAGTCGCACGAAGGGAAGGTGGCGCCTCAGAACCGGCTTATCGGCACCGTGTACTACCCGGAGGTTTCCGAGGTGGCCGCGGAGGTGAGCGGCCGGGTGGACTCCATCAAATTCCTGGAGGGCGACCGCCTGAAGGCCGGCGACATGCTGGTGACCCTGTCCAAAGACATTGTGCGGCAGGAGCTGGAGGCGGCCACGGCCGACTACCAGGAGGTGCTCTCCGATCTGGAAAACGCCCGGCTGGAGCTGGACCGTTACCGCAAGCTGATCAAGCAGGGCTCCATCGCGCAGAGCGAGTACGACGACTCCCAGTACCAGGTGCAGAGCCTGGAGCGGAAGGCGCGTTCGCTGGAGTCGCGCGCAGAGCTCTGGCGCATCCGGCTCGCCAAGGCTGGCGTGCCCGCGCCGTATGACGGCGTTGTTCTGGAGAAGCATGTGGGCCGCGGCGAGTGGGTGCAGGCAGGCACGCCCATCGCCACCATGGCGCGCGACGACTACCTGGAAGTGGTGGTGGACATCCCCGGCGAACTGGTCCAGTTCGCCAAGCCCGGCCGCGAGGTGGAGGTGGTAACGGGCGGTGTGCGCCGCACCGGCAAGATTCTTTCCCTCATTCCCCGCGGCGACCTGGCCACACGCACCTTTCCCCTGAAGATCAAGATAGACAACCCGGACGGCCTGGCCCAGGGCATGGAGGCCGTGACCTGGGTACCGGCCGGCGAGCCGGTGGACGCCGTGCTGGTGCCGCGCGACGCCGTGATCATGCAGCGCGGCGATCTCCTGATGTGGGCCGTGAAGGATGGTGCGGCCATGCCCATACCCGTGGAGGTGGCGGCCTACGTGGGCCTGGAAGCCGCCGTGACCGGTCCGGGCGTGCAGGCCGGCATGGATGTGGTGGTCAAGGGCAACGAACGCCTCCGGCCCGGCCAGGCCGTGGCGCCGCAGCCCCTGGCCAGCGATCAATCTCAGAAAAGCCAGAGCTAGTCCGCCATGGATATCGTCCGCTTTTCCATCAAGAACCCGGTCACGGTGCTGGTCGGGGTCATCCTCATTCTGCTGTTCGGCATCATCGGCCTGTACGCGCTGCCGTATCAGCTCTCGCCCACGGTGACGGAGCCGCAGATCAGCGTGACCACCACCTGGCCGGGCGCCACGCCGTACGACATCGAGCGCGAGATCATCGAGGAGCAGGAAAAGGTCCTCAAGGGTATTCCCAAACTGGTGACCATGGAGTCCAGCTCCTTCAACGGCCAGGGCGAGATCACCCTCAAGTTCCAGATCGGCACGGACGTGGACTCCGCCCTGCTGCGCGTGTCCAACAAGCTGAACGAGGTCCCGGAGTATCCCGAGAACGTGGACCGGCCGATCATCAACGCCTCGGGCGCGGATACCTCGCCCATCATCTGGCTTGTGCTCAAGACCAAGGACGACAACCCCACAGACATCGACGAGTACAAGACCTTTTTTGAAGAGGAGGTGCGCCAGTACCTGGAGCGCGTGCCCGGCGTGGCCGACCTCTTCGTGTTCGGCGGCACGGAGAGCGAGATGCACGTGGTGGTCGATCCGGAGCGTCTTGCCGCGCACAAGCTGACCCTGGATCAGTTCGTGGACATCCTGAACCAGGAGAACGTGAACGTATCGGCCGGCAACATGCAGGTGAGCCGCCGCGAGTACCGCATCCGCACCACGGGCGAGTACCAGTCTCCCGAGGAGATCGAGAACGTGGTGCTGACCTCCACGGGCCAGCGCCGGATCAAAGTCAAGGACGTGGCCGACGTCCACTTCGACTTCGAGACCAACACGGTGGCCATGCTGCACAACGGTTCCAAGGGCATCGTGTGCGGCATCAAGCCGGAGCCGGACGCCAACGTTCTGGAGGTCACGGACGCCATGGAGCGCGTGGTGACCGAGCTGAACGAGGGCCTGCTGGCCGGCAGGGGCCTGTACTACGACTGGACCTATGACCAGCGGCCGTACATCAACGGCGCCATCGACCTGGTCAAGCAGAACATTCTTGTGGGCGGTACCCTGGCCATCATCGTGCTGCTCGTCTTCCTGCGGCGCATCTCGTCCACGGTCATTGTTACTGTGGCCATCCCCATCTCCATCATCGGCACGTTCATGTTCATGAGCTTCCTGGGCCGGAACCTGAACGTCATCAGCCTGGCGGGCATATCGTTTTCCGTGGGCATGCTCGTGGACGCGGCCATCGTTGTGCTGGAAAACATCGACCGGCACCGATCCATGGGCAAAGGGGCCTTTGTCGCGGCCTATGACGGAGCAAAAGAGGTGTGGGGCGCGGTGCTGGCCTCCACCCTGACCACCGTGGCGGTCTTTCTGCCCGTGGTCTTCATGGAAGAGGAGGCCGGGCAGCTTTTCAAGGACATCGCCATCGCCATCACCAGCGCGATCATGCTCTCCCTGTTCGTGTCGGTGTCGGTCATCCCGATGCTCTCCAACCAGTTCTTCCAGTACTCAGACAAGCGCAAGCTGGCCAAGGGCAAGAAGCTGCACCAGAAGCGCCAGTCCCACGGCATCATCCCCAGGATCGGCGGGATACTGAACAGCGGCATGATGGGCCTGGTGCGGCTCTCGCTGAAGAACTGGGCCACCCGCCTGGCGACCATCGGCGCCGTGCTGGGCGCGGCCGTGCTCATCGTGGTCACGCTGTGGCCCAAGATGGAGTACCTGCCCACAGGCAACCGCAACCTGATCATCAACATCCTCATTCCGCCGCCCGGCCTCTCGTACGAAGAGCGCATGGACATTGGCCGGTACATCTACGACAGGCTCGATCCCTTTATCGACCAGGAGCACGTGGGCGATCTCCCTGGCATCGCGAGTACCTTCTACGTGGGCGCGCCGCAGATCATGCTTTTCGGCGTCATCTCCACGCAGGAGCAGGAGGCCAGGAAGCTCATCGATCCGCTCATGGGCATCATCCACTCCATTCCGGGCATGTACGGCGTGAGCCTGCAGGCCGGTATCTTCGAGGACCGCATCGGCGGCGGCCGCTCCATCGACGTGGATCTGACCGGCGCCGAGATCGAGAAGCTCATTGCGGCCGGCGGCGCCATGTACGGCGCCATCAGCCAGGCTGTTCCCGGCAGCCGTATCCGGCCGGAGCCCTCGCTGGAGCTCCTGTTCCCCGAGGTCAAGATCATCCCCAACCGTGAACGCCTCCGTGCGGCCGACCTGAGCACAAGAGCGCTGGGCATTGCCCTGGACATCCTCATGGACGGCCGGGAGATTGGCGATTTCAAGCAGGAAGGGCAGAGGAAGATCGACCTGGTGGTGCGCGCCAGCAGAGAGGACATCCGCACGCCGGAGCAGCTCTACGAGGCACTGGTGGTCACGCCCGAAGGGCGCTCCATTCCCGTGTCCTCTCTGGCTGCGCTGGAGCGGACCACGGGCATCACCGAGATCCGCCACCTGGAGCGCCGGCGCACAGTGACCCTGCAGGTGACGCCGCCGGAGACCGTGCCCCTGCAGTCGGCCATGGAAACCATCGAGAACGGCGTGGTGCCCAAGCTGCGCGAGCAGGGCCTGTTCGAGGGCGTGACCTTCCACATGTCCGGCGCGGCCGACAAGCTCACCGAGACGCGCGACGCCATGCAGGGCAACTTCCTGCTCGCCGTGTTCATCACCTACCTGCTCATGGCCGCGCTTTTCGGCAACTTCATCTATCCGCTGGTCATCATGTTCACCGTGCCGCTGGCGGCAGTGGGCGGCGTGCTGGGCCTGACCCTGCAATCCATATTCATCGCGCCGCAAAGCCTGGACGTGCTCACCATGCTGGGCTTCGTCATCCTCATCGGCGTGGTGGTGAACAACGCCATTCTCGTGGTGCACCAGTCGCTGAACAACATCCGCGAAGGCGGCATGCAGCACAAGGACGCCGTGCTGGAGGCGGTGCGCACGCGTATTCGGCCCATCTACATGAGCGCCACCACATCCGTGTTCGGCATGCTGCCTCTGGCCGTCATGTCGGGCCCGGGTTCGGAGCTCTACCGCGGCCTGGGCAGCGTGGTGCTTGGCGGTCTGGCCCTGTCCACGGTCTTCACCGTGTTCCTGGTGCCGGCGCTCTTGATGTTCTTCATCAGAATGGAGAAGGTGGGAAGCGCCAAGACCATTGACGATTCGCCGGATTCCGGAGCGTCAGCACAGGAGTAACTCGCAGCGAGGCTAAAGATTCGCTTTGTGCGGTCGATAAGAAGAATAACGTCACGGGCAGATAAGTCCGTGCCGGACCGCAAACCAAAAGGAATCAAACGCCATGCTCGATTACTACCGCTTCAAGGAGGTTCACGATCTCTTTACGAAGGGCAAGTGCGACGAGGCCAAAAAGGTGCTCGGGATGCTTCAGGAGAAGTATATCGAAGTGCACGACGAGAATGAAATGCTTCGCACCCAACTGCAGGAGTTCGAGGATATACTCTATCTTGCCAAGAACCTGGAGTACGACGGCCACAGCTACTGGCTGAAAACCGGCACCATCAAGCAGGGCCCGTTCTGCCAGAGCTGCTTTGATCGCGACGGGCTGCTCATCCGCCTGGGCGAGTCCGGAGACCAGTGGAAGTGCCTCTCCTGCGGAGCGGTGTATCAGCGCGACGACGCCGCAGCCATCAACACCGGCCGGGAAACCCCGGAGCGCCGCGAGTCCGGCGCCAAGGTGATCCAGCTCTACAAGTAGCGTCTGTGCGTCCAGCGCCTCCACGCCAGAAAAAATTATAAGCCCCTGCCGGCACCACCGCCGGCAGGGGCGTTTTCGTTTGTTATCAGGCGGCAAGGTGTGCGATGGCGGCCGAGGGGCGTCTTTCATCCGGACTCGCCAAAACGAACAGCCCCCGGCCGTGTGGCGCAGGGGCTGCTCGTTTGTCCTGAGGGTACAACAATGAGGCTGGGGGGACTACTGGCAGGGGCGCGCAGCCAGAACCTGAATGTCGGATACCTCCAGGGCGCGCGTATACACGCGCAAATCGTCGATCTTGCCGTTGAAGAAACCGCTGTCCTCCACGCCGTTGCCGCCGATCTGCAGGTCAGCATTGGCTTCGTAGATGGGCCAGTCCCTGGTGGCTTTGGCGGCGACCTCCTCGCCGTTCACGTAGAGAATGGCCTTGCCGCGTTGGTAGCTGGCGGCCACGTGGTGCCAACGGTTGATCTTCAGAGCGTTGGCGCTTTCGATGAAATCGCAGTCCTCGGCGTCGGCTTTCTCATTCACGGCGGCCCAGATGAAGCGCAGCTTGCCGTTCTGCAGGGCGAACCGGAACTCGCGGTCCTGGGTCCGGGGGTTGAACTTGTCCACGATGATGCGGGTGTCGTCCATGCGGGTGGGGTAGATCCAGGCGGCCAGGGTCAGGGCCTCGATCTCGCCGGGCACCGGGGAGAGGGGCTTGGTGTCCGCCACCATGTAGGAGTGGCCCTGGGGATAGAACTGCAGGGCCGACTTGGGCCGGGCGCACATGTTCATGCCCCAGACAGGCCCCACGAGGGCGGCGTGGTTGTGGTTGCCGCTTTCGTCCTCTGTGTTGCCGTTCAGGGGGTAGTACGCGGCAAGATCGTGAGTGATGTCAAAAGTTCGAGTGGCCACGGGCGATACGAACACGCCCAGCACCAGGAGGGCGACGAGGAGGCAGATGGGGAGTCTCATGGCAAGCCTCGCTTGTAAATAATGTTGTGTTACAGGGTGTTGCACTAGATAGCGCAGCGCGCTGGACATGGCGCCGCAAAGATTTCTCTGAAAGTCTAGAGAATATCTACAATATTCCTAGCGTATTTTCAAGGCCCTTTTGTAAATAACCGGCTGCAACTATACAAAAAGATACGCTCGAGGCCATCGAACACGACCTTGCGCTCCCTTTCCGTGATATTTCGGGCAAAGTCTCTGATGGAGATTTCGGCTCGTTGGCGGGACCGGTGGCTGCTCGTCCGGGTACTGCGCTTCCAAATTAGACTAATTGAGTTGGTTTCCAGGGAAGGATGGGCTAATGTTGAAAAAGGCTTAAAGGCATGACGCCTGCGCGTAATGGAGCTTTTCAAACGTAACCATTGGAAAACAGGAGAGTATGATGCCAAAGTTCGTGATCGAGAGGGAAATTCCTGGGGCCGGGCAGCTCAGTGCGGAGGACCTGAAGGCTATTTCGCAGAAATCCCGCGACGTACTGAATGAGCTTGGGCCGGAGATCCAGTGGGTTGAAAGCTTTATTACCGACAACAAGATTTATTGTGTGTATGTGGCTCCCAACGAGGAGATGGTGCGGGAGCATGCGCAAAAGGGCGGGTTCCCGGCCAATAGCGTGTCTGTGGTCAGGAGGATGATCGATCCGACCACAGCCGAGTAGAAGCCGTTTCAGAAATATTCATTCGCCCCGTGGCAGCGTGAGGTTCGCTCCGCCCAAGGGGATGCCTTGTTAAAAAGCCCCCTGTGTCTGGTCCCAGACGCGGAGGGCTTTTTCTGCGGGGGAGGCCGCGCGGTCGTGCGTTCCCCCCGTCGGGCGTTTCAGGCGATTTATTTAATGTAGATCTTCAGCTCGTTGGTAGGGGCCGGCGGCTGCTCGTCCGCGTTTGCTCTGGCGCGGAGCTGGCCCGGCGTGGGCTGGCCCGAGGTAATGATGACGGTCTCGCCCTCGTGGATGTCGGCGCAGTTCTCGATGAACCGCTCGGCCCGCGCCACGTGGCGCTCCATGCTCGTGTCGGCCATGGCCGGGGTGACGTCGGCGTAGAAGTTCAGGAGGTGCGTCACGTGCTCGTTGGGCGTGACGGCGTAGATGCGCGGTCCCGGACGCCGGCTGGCGATGCGCCGGGCCGTTGCGCCGCTGGCCGTGTGGCAGACCAGGGCAGTGCCGCTCGCTGTCTCTGCCAGCAGTGCCGCGGCATAGGCCAGGTACTCCGAGGGTCCCTTCTTGGCCACCCGCGCTTCCAGGGTCTGGCGGGAGCTCTCGTGGTAGTAAGTCTCGGCCTCCTTGGCGATGCCGCCGAGGATACGCACGGCCTCCACCGGATGTTCGCCGATGGCCGTTTCCTCGGAGAGCATCACGCAGTCGGCGCCGTCGAGTACGGCGTTGGCCACGTCCGTGGTTTCGGCGCGGGTGGGGATGGGGTTCTTGACCATGGAGAGCAGCATCTGCGTGGCTACGATGGCCGCCTTGGAGTGGCGGCGGCACGCCTTGATGATGCGCTTCTGATGCACGGGCAGGGAGATGAGCGGCATCTCCAGGCCCAGGTCGCCACGGGCCACCATCACGGCGTCGCAGCGTTCCAGGATCTCGTCGAGCCGGTCCAGGGCCTGGCGGCGTTCCAGCTTGGCCACCAGAGGAACGCGGACGCCGAGCCGGTCCATCTCGGCGTGCACGTCGTCCAGGTCGTCCGGACCCTGCACGAATGACTGGGCAAAGGCGTCCAGCCCGACCTCCAGCCCCTCGCGCAGGTCGCGGCGGTCCTTTTCCGTGAATGCCGGGAGGGGGTGGAACTTGCCGGGAAAGGCGATGCCCTTGTGCGAGGTGAGCAGACCAGCGTTCTCCGCCTTGAGGACGAAGAGCATATCCGTCTCTAATACCTTCTCCACGTGGAAGCGCAGCATGCCGTCCGAAAGGGAGACGGGCATGTCCTGCTCCAGGCCGGAGAGTGGGGCGGGATCGTCCAGGGTAATGCAGGGCAGGTCCTTGTGGTCTGGCGAAGTTTTGCCGGCCAAGCCCAGCAGTATGCGGTCGCCGTGCTGGATGGCCAGGGGAGAGCCGGCCACCTCGCCGATGCGCAGCTTGGGGCCGGAGAGGTCGCCCATCACCGTGAGCCGGATGCCGAACTCCTGCTCAAGCTGCCGCGTCCAACGCACGACGTCGGTGAATGCCTCGGCCCGGTCATGTGAAAAATTACAGCGGAAGATACGCGCCCCGTGCCGGACCATGGCGCGCATGGCTGCATGGTTCATGGATGCCGGGCCAAGGGTGGCCACGATCTTGGTTCGCATGTTCATCTATTGACTCCTTGTTCTCGATGATCATCATGTACGCTGTGGATCATAGATCTCTCGTGATAGCGAAAATGCCGCCTGTTTGTCTCGATTATGCGTCGGCTTCGTGCTTTCTTGCCGCGCGCTCTTCATGTAGAATACGCCGCACTACCAAAATGGACAGCTATCCGTGTTCCTGCCTTGATTCCGCCTGGGGGGATCGTAACTATTTGTATGGGATCGCATGAAACGGAACGAGGACAAGACACTGGCCGCGCTGCTGGGCCGTGCGGCTGAGGCGTTGGCGCAGTCTGCGCGCAAAGGCAAGAGCAGCGGACCGGAGCTGACACAGCTGGCGCAGGAGCTGAGCGAGCAGCGCGAGCATCTGGGCTCGGACGACCTGCCTGAGCCGGAGCAGCCGGCAGCCTGCGGCGATGCGCGGCTGTTCGAGCTCGCCCCGGCGGCGTTTTTTGCATTCGACGAGATCGGCGTTATCACCGAGGCGAACCATGATGCGGCGCAGCTCCTGGAGACGGAGCGGCTCCGGCTCGTGGGCAAGCCGTTCATTATCTTCGTGGCCAGCGAGCACCAGGACGTTTTTTACGAGCACAAACGGCTGACCATCGCCACCGGCGTTCCCCAGCTGGTGGAGCTCAGGTTGCTCAGCAACAGCGGCAACCAGCGCAGCGTCCGCATCCGCAGCATCGCCTCCAAGGTGGACGGCGTGGTCCTCTGCCTTTCCGTGGTTCTGGACATGAACGAGCTCGACGTCGTGCGCGAGCAGTTGGCCGACAGCGTGGACCAGGATACGGTTCTGGAGCGCGCGCCCATCGGTTTTTTTCAGACCACGCCAGGGGGAAAATTCCTCAACGCCAACTCGGAGATGGCGCGTCTCTACGGCTACGAGTCCGTGGACGAGCTCATGGACAAAGCGCACATCGGCGCGGACATCTATGCCGATCCCAAGGAGCGCGATGCGCTGTTCGCCGTACTTCATCAGGAGGGCGAGGTAAGCGGCAGGGAGTACCGGCACGTGCGCAAGGATGGCTCCACGTTCTGGGCGCAGGTTTCCATGCGAGCCGTGTACGATCCGCGCGGCCGGATCACCCGCTACGAGGGCTACGTCACGGACGTGAGCGAGCTGAAGCGGATGGGCGCATCCCTGGCCCGTTCCGCAACGCGCAACAGCGTTCTGGCCGAGCTTTCCCGCACTATTCTCATGTCCGCCTCCATCGGCGAGGTTTCCGACCTCGTCCTGTCCGCGGCCAAGGAGCTGACAGACAGCCCCCATGGCTTTGCCGGCTACATCGACCCGGAGACCGGGCAACTCGTCTGCATCACCCTGACCGGCGAGATGTGGAGCGGCTGCACGGTGGAGAACAAACGCTACGTATTTGAGGACTACAAGGGGTTGTGGGGCTGGGTTCTGGAGAACAAGCAGCCCTTGCTGCTCAACAATGCGGCCGCCGATCCCCGCTCCGAAGGCGTGCCCAAGGGGCATATCCCGGTGCGCCGCTTTCTCTCCGTGCCAGCCATTTCCGGCGATGGCGTATTGCTGGGGCAGATCACCCTGGCCAATTCCGACCGCGAGTACACGGAGGATGATCTGGCGATCCTCGGCTCCATAGGCGATCTCTACGGCATTGCCCTGGAGCGCACGCAGACCCTGGACCAGCTCCGCCGCGCCAAGCGCAAGGCCGAAGAGGCCGACCACGCCAAAACCCTGTTCCTGGCCGCCATGAGCCACGAGATACGCACGCCCATGAACGGCATCCTGGGCATGGCGGAGTACCTGCACAACCGGGAGATGGACGACGAGCGCAAGGAGAACATCGGCATCATCCGCGACTCGTCGCAGCACCTGCTCACCGTCATCAACGACATCCTCGATTTCTCCAAGATCGAATCGGGCGGAACGTGCCTTGAAGACGTCCACTTCGATCTGCGCGGCGTGCTCAACAGCACCAAGCGCGCCTTTGAGCTGCCGGCAAAGGACAAGGGTCTGACCCTGAGCCTGCGCATGGACGGCGACGTGCCGCGCTACGTGCTGGGCGACCCCAGCCGGCTGCGCCAGGTGCTCAACAACCTTTTGGGTAACTCGCTGAAGTTCACGGAGACCGGGGGCATCGCCATCCGCGTGTCCAGTCATGATCCCGGCGAGGAGGCGGACTCCGGCGTGGCTGCGCCGCGGCCTGTGGGAGTGCGCTTTGCCGTGTCGGACTCGGGCATAGGCATTCCTGAGTCCCACAAGGAGCTTATCTTTGAGCAGTTCGCCCAGGCCGAAGGCGGCTATGTGAAGCGCACCGGCGGCACCGGCCTGGGGCTGGCCATCTGCCGCAAGCTGGTCTCGCTCATGGGTGGCGAGATATGGGTGGAAAGCGAGCTCGGCAGCGGGTCCACGTTCATATTCACGGTCATGTTCGGCACGGGCGATTCCGCCAGGGTGGTCAAGGAGGCCGCGCCGCAACGGCCAACGGGCAAGGTCCGCGCCCTGGAGGTGCTGGTGGCCGAGGACAACCCGGTGAACGCCCTGGTCGCCCGGAAGTTTCTGGACCAGCTGGGCCACGCCGCCACCATCGTGGGGTCCGGCGAGGACGCCCTGTCCGCACTGTCGCAGAAACGGTTCGACTTGGTGATGATGGATCTGGAGATGCCGGACATGGATGGCCTGGAAGCCACGCGCCGCATCCGCAGCGGCGAGGTAGGCAGGGACATGGCAGAAGTGCCGGTCATCGCCGTGACGGCCCACGTCTTCAGCGACGTGCGGGAGAAGTGCGAGGCGGGGGGCATGGACGGCTACCTGGCCAAGCCGCTCACCATGGCCGACCTGCGCCGCGCGTTGGCCGAGGTCTCCGATACGGCACCGGCGTCGTCCGTTCGAAAGCCAGCGGATCAGGGCGGAGGCCTGCTGCAGCGGTCCGTGCTGTGGGAGCGCCTGGACGGCGACCTGGAGCTCTACGACGAGTTGCTGCAGGTCTTCGAGCAGGAGATGCCCACCCTGGTGGAGGGCCTGGAAAACGCGGCTGAGAACGCGGACCTGAACCGCATCGCCATTTTGGGCCACAGCCTGAAAAGCGCCTCCACCACCATCGGGGCCACCTCCATCAAGGAAGCCGCTGTGCAGCTTGAGCATGCGGCGCTTGAGAACCGGCTGGAGACGGCGCTGTCCCTGGTGGAAAAGATCGCCCTGGAGCGGGACGCCTTCCTGCAGGAGCGGGAACGCAGCCGCGCATTCTGACGGCGTTCTGCCGGTACGCACACACCGGGTGGCCATCAGGTCCCCTGGTGCGGCAATATCTCGTTGAAAAATGCTACGTGGGCCCGACCCAGATGCGGCCGCGTCGGAATGGAACGCACCGCCGGTCTGACGGCTTAGGCGGTTTCAAGCATCCTGCGCCTGGCATCGTCGGCCGGCATGGGCCGCGCGTAGAGGAAGCCCTGGGCATACTCACAGCCCAGGTCGCGCAGGGTCTGCTCCTGCTGCTCGTTCTCCACCCCTTCCGCCACCACATCCAGCCCCAGCGTGTGAGCCAGGCTCACGATGGCGCGCACGATCTCCTTGTTCTCCGGGCTCACTTCCATCAGCCGCACGAAGCTCAGGTCGATCTTCAGATTGTCCAGGGGGAACTGCTGCAGGTAGCTCATGGAAGAGTAGCCCGTGCCGAAATCGTCGATGGAGATGGTCAGGCCCAGGTTCTTGAGCCGGCGCAGCTTCTCCACGGCGTTCTCCGCATCCTCCATGATGGTGGTCTCGGTAATCTCCAGCTTGATGCGGCTGGCCGAGATGCCTGTTTTGTAGATGATGGAGCGGACCTGCTCGATGAGATCCAGGCTGGAGAACTGCCTGCCCGAGAGGTTGACGGAGAGGAAGAAGGGCTCGGTTTCCGGGTGCTGCTCCTGCCAAGCGGCCATGGTGCTGCACGCCTCCTGCAAAACGAAACGTCCCAGCTCCAGAATCTGGCCAGTTTCCTCGGCCAGGGGGATGAACTCGCCCGGGAGCAGCAGGCCGCGCGAGGGATGCTGCCAGCGGACCAGGGCCTCGAAGCCCACGAGCTGCCTGTCCTTCATGCGCAGGACCGGCTGGTAGACCAGGAAGAACTCGTCGTTGGCCAGCCCCTGGCGCAGGTCCCGCTCCAGGCTCATCCTCTGCATGGCCTGGTCCAGCATGCGCTCCGTAAAGACCTTGAACCTGTCGCCGCCCAGCTCCTTGGCCCGGTGCAGGGCGATGGTCGCGTTGCGCAGCATGTCCTCGGCCGTGATATCGAAGACCGGGCCGAGCACGATGCCCATGGACGCTGTCGTCAGCACCTCGTGGTTGTCAAAACGGTAGGGCAGGCGGATGGAGGCGTTGATCCGCTTGGCCGCGGCAATGGCCTCGCGGGGGGAGTCCAGATCGTCAAGGAAGAGCACGAACTCGTCGCTGCCGAAGCGGGAAACGGTGTCCATGCCGCGAACGTGGTGTGTGAGCCGCTCCGCCACCTGCTTCAGCAGCTTGTCGCCGTAGTTGTGGCCCAGGCTCTCGTTGATGATCTTGAAGCGATCCAGATCGATGAACAGCACGGCAAAGAAGAAGCTGGCTCGGCGTTTGGCCCGCTGCAGGCCGCGCTGGATGCGGTCCAGGCAGAGATCGCGGTTGGCAAGGCCGGTGAGCACGTCGTGCAGCGACTTGTGCCGCAGCTCCATCTCCATGTTCTTGCGGTTGGTGATGTCCCGCAGGGACGACCGCGTTCCCTGGAACACGCCGTCCTCGTCGTAGACGCGTTGGCTGGAGACGCAGACCCAGCGGAGATCGCCGCCGCGGCGCACGAATCGGAAGTCCACTGCCTCCGACGAGTCCACGGGGCCTTCCCGAAGAAGCGTGCTCCACGTCTCCCGGTCATTTTCCAGCACCAGCTCGTCCAACAGCGCCGGGTTCTTGCGGAACTCGTCCGGCGGGTACCCGGAAACGCGTTCGCAGGAGGGGCTGGTGAAGAGCACCTCTCCGTCCGGGCCTATCCAGAGCTCCCAGTCGTGGGTGTACTCGGCCACCATGCGGTAGCGCTCCTCGGACTCGCGCAGCGCCTTCTCTATGCCCAGGCGGCTGCTCGTGTCGTGAAGATACACGGCGGCGCAGCCCTCGCCGTCCCAGAGAATGTCGCTGACCCGCATCTCGGCCAGGGAGTACCCGCCGTCGTAGAGGATGCACATCTCCAGGGGCGACTCTTCGCGCCGGATCATGCCGAAACGCATGCCCGTGAGCTCCGTGACCTCGGCGCAGAACATCTTTGCGGCCGCCGGGTTGGCGAAACGGACGTCTCCGCCGGGTCCGACCACCAGCAGGGCGTCGGCCTGGTCGGAGATGAGCTTGCGGAAGCGGATCTCCTGCTCGCGCAGCCGGGCCTCGCTCTCCTTGCTCGCAGTCACGTCGCGGATGACGTGCACATAGCCGGTCAGGGAGCCCGCATCATCGAACGAGGGGGTGGAGAGGGCCTCCATCCACAGGCGGCGGCCGTCCTTGGCGTCGAGAGGGCCGGTATGGCGGATCGTCTCCCGCTTGTTGCCGTGCTCGCGCAAGTGATTCTCGAACCCGGCCGGGAACCGCCGCTCCACGGGCAGCGAGCCGAACTGCGCCGAACCGTAGCCCAGCACTTTCCTGACGGAATCGCTGACAAACCGGGGCCGCAGCATCGGATCGGTGAGTACGATGATGTCCGCGGCGTTGACGCTGAGGATGGCCAGCTGCGACTGAAGCTCCCGCAGCCGTTCGGCGATGGCGCGGCGAGCGGACAGGACCTGGTTCAGCGCCACGACAAGGGCGACCACGACTACGATCAGGATAAGGCCGAATACAGGCGCGAGCATGGGAAGCGAGGCGAACGTCGGCGCGGCAGCGTACGCCTGCCCAGCCGGGACCACGGCCCAGAGCCCTGGAAGCGCAAGCGCCGCACGGCGCACAGCGCGGCGGAACCTTGCGGCGGCAGGGACGGAGGGAGCGAGGCGATCTTCCATGTCGGCGATCAGAACTTGTAGCGATTGAGAATTCGTTCCAGCCGGGAGTTGAGCTCGTCCAAAGATTTGGACTCCGAGGCGAGCTTTTCCGAGACCTCGGCGCTCTGGTCGCTGGCGGCCCGGATGGACTCCATGGCCTCGCCGATCTGCGCCACGCCGGTGTACTCCTGCTGCTGCGTGGCCGCTATCTCGGATGAGGCCTGCGCCGCCTTGCCCAGCTGGTCGGCCAGGTCGGTAATGGCCTGCTCCGCCCGAGAGAGCTGCTCGGAAGCGGTCTGCACCACCTCGGTGCTTTCCCGCGCCGTGGTGGCTGTCTCCTGCACCGAGTCACGGATGTCCATGAGGATGCGGCGGGTATGCGTGGTGGCGTCCTTGGACTCCACGGCCAGCCGGCGCATCTCCCTGGCCACTTCCTCGAACCCGGCCCCGGCCTCTCCGGCCTTGGCCGCCTCGATGGCCGCATTCACGGCGAGAATCTGGGAGCGGTCCGAAAGGTCGGCCACAAACGTGGTGATCTGCTCCACCATGCCGGCCTTCTCAGCAAGGGCTTCCACCTGGGAGCCGGCCTCGTTGATCTGCTCCAGAATCCTGTCCATGCCGGCGCGGTTCTGGCGCGTGGCTTCCAGACCCTTCCGGGAGGTGTCCAGGGTGGCCTTGGCAGACTCGGCCAGGGCCCCAGCGTTGTCGCAGCCCAGCCGGGTGGCTGTTTTCACCTCGGTGACAGAGGCCGTGGTCTCGCTGATGGAAGTGGCTGTCTCGTGCGTGGACGAGGCGAGCATCTGGACTGATCCGCCGAGGCTGGTGGCCGTCCTGGAGATGACCTCCATGGTGTGGACGATCTCGCCAAGCTGCTTGCGCAGCGATTCGGCAAGCTCGGCCAGGGCGGCGCCCAGAACATCGTCGGACGACCTGGGCGGCATGACCACGCTCAGGTCACCGTTGGCCAGGCGATTGGCGTGTTCGGAAAGAGCCTGGTGGGCGGCGATCATCTCACGCATGGCGGCCATCATCCGGCCGGCCTCGTCGTGGCCTTCATAAGAGACGTCCACATCCACCTTGCCGCGGGCAAGCTTCTCCAGAGCGGTTTCCGCCTCGTGCAGCGGACGGGCGATGCGGCTGGCAAGCAGGTGGCTGGTGATGAAGAGCAGGATGACGGCAAGGATGAGGCCGAGCACGGCCTGCTCGCCAAAGGCTATGATGCGAGCGTCCACGTCGTCCACATAGAGGCCTGTGGCGATGACCCATCCCCATGGCTTGTACAGGGAGACAAAGGATATCTTGTCCACTGGCTGGTCGTTGCCTGGCCGGGGCCAGCGGTACTGCACATAGCCTTCCCCGTTCTTGCGGGCCTTGGCCAGCAGCTCTTCCAGAAAATCGGTGTTGAAGGGCGCTTCCGCAATGTTCTGGCCTTCCAGCTCGGGCAGGGCCGGGTGCAGGATCATCTTGCCCTGGAGATCGTTGACCCAGAAGTAGTTGGACTCGCCGTATGAGAGCCGGCGCAGCATGGCCATGGCGCGCTCTTTGGCGTCGGCCTCGGACAGGCCGTTCGCGATTGCGTCTTCGCGTACGGCGTCCACCAGGCTGTGCGCGGTCTCCACGAGGTTCCTGTTCGATTCGACCCGCGTATCGATGAGAGCGTGCCGAAACTGCGGGAGACCATAAAAAATGAAGATGCCTACGAAGACGACAGTTGCGATGAGCGGCAGCAGCAGAACCTTTCTCGCAAAAGACATCCTGTCCAGAAGTTTCATCCAACCCCTCGAAAAAATAGGTTCACGGGATAACAGAACTGAGACCTTCCATAGACTGCCGAGCCCTGCTTTGGCAAGGAATCATCCCTGGCAGCCCTATGAAATTACAGGCTGAACGCGACAATGGCGAGTCAGAAAGTCGGAATGTCAACAATTCGAATTGCTGACATCGAGGATGCGCAAGGCAGGCCCTGTACGGGCTGGGCAGGGGAGCGAAGGGCGCGGGAAAAAAGAAAGCCCGGCCTCGCCGGAACGGGCCGGGGCCGGGGTTAAGGGTTGGCTCGTGCAACGCTGGGGTCCGGAGACCTCGGCGCACGACGCCGGGAGGAAGCGCCGTGCGGGCGATGATGGCCGGACTAGTTTTCGAGCCGGGCTTTGAGCCAGTCTTTGATCTGCTCGGTGGGTTCGAAAACACCCTTCAGGTTACCGTACTCCTCGATGAACTCCTCGCGGAGTATTGCCGGGAGCGGTAGCTCGGCCAGCTCTATTGCTTCCTCGGAGTTGCGCTGAATGAGCCGCACGACAGGTTCTGCACCCCAGGTGTCCACGAGGAAGTAGTTGGAGAAATCGTCCTTGGAGCGAACCGGCAGATGGTCCGCGTGCCAGCTATTGTTGCCCCATTCCAGATACAGGGTCACGGCTTCGGCAGGGGACATGTTCCAGTCGATGATGAGGTCTTTGTGGTCTTCGAGGGTCATTGTCACCTCCAGCGTGAGCGTGTCGAACGAGTGAAGAGCTTTTTCCCCAAGCCCTTAATGAGTATGATAACCATTTTCATTCTTGTGTAAAGCAAAAAATGACCAGAGTGCTCGGAAAAATTTTCGCAAATGATTCTGGTGGCCGATGTTGGCTTAATGCCGCGAAATAACAAACTCTGGGGTGGCCATGGCAAAAGTGAGCGGCGATGAAAGAAGACACCCGCGAGCGGGATCGCAACGGCAGGCACGAGCCGAATCCGCTGGCCACAGCCGCTTTGGAAGCGCGCAAGCAGGGACTCCGCGCTGCATTGCCGCAACCGCCGCAAAGGACGGTGCCTGCAATGCGCAGACAAGAGAGCCGCCCGTTTTCAGCGCGAGGCCATCCAGTCCGCCGGCAGTAGCCTGCAGCCAGACAACCCCTGCCGCGCAAAGCAAGCGCGAACGGGCTAGGCGGTCCGCGGCGAGCGGCCGCCGGTATGAATCGCGCGGTCCGGACCGCTATACGGCGTAGCGGACGGGCTGCTGCTCCAGGGCGCTCTGGCAATCCACGCACAGCATGGTGGTGGGCCGCGCCTTGAGCCGCGCCGTACCGATATCGCCGCCGCATTCTTCGCAGCAGCCGTAGTCGGCGGCGTCGACGCGCCGGAGCGCTGTCTGGATTTCCTTGGTCCGCGCCCAGGAACGCTCGCGCATGGCCATCTTGATGTGCGTGTCGCTCACCACGGAGGCGAACTCGTTCTCGTCGGCGCAGTACTCCACGGTCAGGTCGAGCTCCTGGGCTTCCAGGGCTTCAAGCTCGGACTGCAGGTGCTTCTTGATCTCACTGAGCTGGTCGGGGGTCATACGGGCTCCTTCTGAGATTCCGGGTTTCCCTGTAAGTACAGAAGATATGTTACATCTCAGCGGCGAGCAGGTAACTGTATCCGTCACAGAAGGTTTTTTGGAAAGGAGCGTTGGCAAAGGCTAAAGACTGGCTCGAAGCTGTCGATACAGGGGGTATGGAACATGCAATCTCACACCCCGCTTTCGTCAGCCGGCGCCAGGACAGCTCGCATTCCCACGCGGCCGTGTGCCGCTGGGACTCCTCCTGCATCGACGATCTCGACCCGGCCGACATCGCCGGCACGCGCTTTTTGGTGGTTTCGGCCTCGCAGTATCATGCGCGCACAGACCGCCGGCTGCTGATTCGCCTCGGCGCCGTGGATGTCTCCTATGAAAGCTCAGGCGTCCGCGCCGCGCGGAGGGTCGTGTCCGGCAAGGTGGATTGCGTGATCCTGGACGGCAGTCTATCCGACATGAGCGGCCTGGAGTTTGTGCGGCTCATCCGCCTTCATCCCCGTACAGCGCTCATGCCGGTCATTCTCGCTTCCATGGAGAACGACCGTTCCGCCGTGATGGAGGCTCTGGCTTCCGGCATCAGCGGCTACCTCATCCGGCCGTACTCCATGGTCGGGCTGGCGCGGCAGATCGGCCGTATATTGGAGACGCCGGCGCGGGAGATCGAGGAAGGCATGGGCGTGAGCAGGGCGGCGTTCAAGGAAGCGCTGGCCCGGTACAAGACCGCTCCGGCTGCCGCGGCCTCCCAGTCTGCGCAGGCCCCGGACACCATCGAGACGCTGCTTGCCGAGGTGGACGAGCTTCTGCGCGTCAACGCCCTGGACGCGGCGTACGAGGCGCTGAACCCGCTGGTGCGGGCCAAGGACGCCCTGGTGCGCGGCGAGGCGCATCTGCGTCTGGCAGACATCTACCGCCGCAAAGCCAACCCGGCCATGCGCAAGGACTCGCTGGCTCAGGCCGGCGCGTGCTTCCAAGACGCGGGCGACCTCGAACGCGCCGCCGAGTGCTTTGCCATGCTGCAGGAGCTGAACCCTTCCGAGCCCTCGCCGGACGAGCTGACGGCGCGCAACTGCCTGCGTAACAGGGACTACAGGGGCGCGGCGCGCATCTACGCGCGGATGCTGGCTGTAACCGAGCCGGACGCAGTGAGCCGAAGCATCAGCCGCGCCTGCATGTTCACGGCCGATCCCGTCACCAACGCGCGGCTCGTCTGCAACGAGTTGGGCGTGCTGCGTGGCGAGGAGAGCGAAGACATCTACAAGAAGATCGTGGGACCGCCGTCCCGGAAGGTGGAGGAGCTGCCTGAGTACGAGGAGCGGGCCCGCGGCATCGTCGCCGAGGTCTTTGCCGTGGCGCGGTACACCATGCGCGCCTACCGCGGCGGCAGCAATCCAGGCGTTTCCCACGCACCCGAGCTGCTGAAGATCGGCGCCTGATCCCGCATCCACAGGGTTTTGAGGACCATTCCGCGTGGCCGCGGCATTGTTCGTCCTCAAATGCCGCCGCGGAGCTCATGGCCGGCTTTTGTCCTGGCAATCGCCGCCATTTCCCTCATCGTACACCAATTCCACCCTTGCGGTGCGCGGACTGGCCGGGTATATCCCCCAGCCATGGGAACACTGGCCAAAACCGGAGCGCTGCTGCGCATGGTGAAGATCGAGCACTCGGTCTTCGCGCTGCCCTTTGCCTATCTGGGCGCATTCGTCTCTGCAGGCGGATGGCCGGGGTGGCGTGCCTTCATTCTGCTCACCGTGGCCATGGTCGCGGTGCGCTCCTTTGCCATGGCCTGGAACCGGCTGGTGGACCTGCCGTATGATTCCCGGAATCCCCGCACAGCCGCACGGCCGCTGATCACGGGCGAGATCACCGTCCGCGAGACCAAAACCTTCCTGGCCGCCACGGCCGTGGTCTTCATCCTGGCTGCCGCCGGGCTCAACTGGCTCTGCCTTGTGCTTGCGCCGCTGGCCCTGGTGTGGTCCGCATTTTACAGCTATACTAAGCGGTTCACGCTC
Organism: Oceanidesulfovibrio marinus; assembly: GCF_013085545.1. Classification (NCBI taxonomy): domain Bacteria; kingdom Pseudomonadati; phylum Thermodesulfobacteriota; class Desulfovibrionia; order Desulfovibrionales; family Desulfovibrionaceae; genus Oceanidesulfovibrio; species Oceanidesulfovibrio marinus. The sequence continues at coordinate 1,879,824 of NZ_CP039543.1, read as the reverse complement.
ATGTGCCACTTCGCGCTGGGCTCTGTGCTGGGGCTTGCGCCCGTTGCCGGGTGGATCGCGCCGCGGCCCGCGTTCTCGCTGCCGCCGATCCTGTTCTTCCTCGGCGTCACGTTCTGGGTGGCCGGCTTCGATATCCTATACGCCCTGCAGGATGTAGAGTTCGACCGTGAGAACGACTTGCACTCCATACCCGCGGAGCTCGGCGTCAAGCCCGCCCTGGTCATCGCCCGGCTCTCGCACGTAAACGCCGCGCTCTTTTTCCTGCTCGGTGGGTGGGCCGCCTGGCTCTCCTGGCCGTACTTCCTCACCTGGGCCATCGTCGCCGGCGTGATGCTCTGGGAGCACCGGCTCATCAAGCCCGACGATCTTTCCAAGGTGAACATGGCCTTTTTCACGCTGAACGGCGTGATCTCCATCGCCCTGTTCCTGGGCGCTCTGATCTCCCTGGCCTGATCCATTTGGCGTGTGGGCCGTTTGGGAGTATACTGCTCGAATGCGACGCTTTTTCATCTGGTGCGGCATCATTGTGGTGCTGGCCGCGCTCACCGTGGGCTGGAACTACATCTGGCGTGCGGTCGGCGTGCCGCAGATCAAGGCGGAGACCCTGGAAATGTGGCTGTTCACCAGGCCGCCTGCCGGTGCCGAGCCGCCGCTGCTGGTCGATGTGCGCACCGGGTTCGAGTATAACTGGTTCCACATCCCGGGAGCCGTGCACGCGCCGGGCGTCATCTGGGGCGATACCCACGCCATCGACGCCAAGATCAAGGGCCGCACCGTGGTGGTTGTCTGCATGACCGGCCACCGCTCGCAGTTTGGCGCCTGGTCGCTTATCCGACACGGTGCCGCCGACGTGCGCAACCTGGAGTGGGGCATGATCGGCTGGCTGCTGTCCGGCGGTCCCGTGGTCTCCTCGGATCAGGAGCCCGCTGCCGGCTCCGCAGTCAACGGCACGAACGCCACACAACGCAAAGGCACGGACGAGAATGGCTAAAAAACGCCGCCCGTACTGGTACGCGGATGAAGACGAAGACCAGCCCAAGAGCAAGTCGCAGAAAAAACGCGAGATGACGGCGCTGCAGGAGAAGGGCGAGAAGCTGGCCTCGCTGCCGGACGCCCAGTTCGCCAAGCTGCTGGAGCTCGATCTCCCGGATGAGCTCAAGGAAGCGCTGAGCGAGTACCGCCAGCTCTCCAAGCACGAAGCGCTCAGGCGGCAGGCGCAGTACATCGGCAAGCTCATGCGGCAGGCGGACGATGACGAGCTGTCCATCTTTCTGGACGGCCTGGATGCTCTGCAACGCCAGGAAAACGCGCTGCACAAGGCCGTGGAGAACGAGCGCCAGGCCCTGCTGGCCGGCGATGATACGGCCGAGCCTGTGCTCAATGCGCTCCGGCAACGCTACGGCGAGGAAGCCGCGGCCGAGGCTGCGCAACTTGCCGAGCTGGCCCGCGCTGAAAAAGAAAAGGGCGGCAAGCCCCACAACTACCGCAAGCTTTACCGCCACCTGCGTGACATCGCCCTGGAAGGTCCCAAAGAAGAAGGCGAGTAGCACAGCTGATTTTCCAATCGACCTGTCCACCGAGGGATGCTCCCCTCTGGTCAAGGCTTCTTCAAACTGGGGGCAGTATACGTGTTCCCCCGGCCGCCGGAGGCATGGCTTCCTTTGAGCCGAGTGAAAGACAAGGCAGCCGCGCGTTACGTGGCGGCGCAGGGCGTGGTGTCGCCTTGCAGCTTGTCCAGGCCGTGGCCCAGGGCGGGCAGCGCCGCCTCCAGGTTTTCGCGCACGGCTTTGGGGCTGCCGGGCAGGCTGAGCACGATGGCGTGGCCTACCGTGCCGGCCACGGACCGGGTCAGCGCGCCGTGCGGCGTCTTGGCCAGGCTGGAGGCGATCATGACCTGCTCCAGGCCGGGCAGCCGTCTTTCCAGGATGGGCGTCAGCGCCTCGGGCGTGCGATCCGTGGGGGCGAGGCCGGTGCCGCCGGTGGTGATGATGATGTCGAACCGCTGCGCAATGGCCAGGTCCGCCACCAAGGCGCGCAGCCGGATCTCGTCGTCCGGCAGCAGGAACCCTTCGGCATAGCCGACGGGCATGGCCGAGCGCACCATGTCCTCGATGACCGGGCCGCTGGTGTCTTCCTTCTGGCCTGCCGCGGCGGAGTCGCTCAGGGTAATCCAGGCCAGGGAGCGGCCGGCCTTGCCGGGCACGAGGTCCATGTGGCCGGGCGGAATGGCGCGCAGCACCTTGGCGAACACGCCGTGCACGGCATGGCCGCCGGGGGAGAGCTCCATTGCGGGCAGCCAGCCGGTGCGCACCGTGAGCAGCACCGCGTCGTTCGGGGTAGAGACCGGCGCCAGCCGCACGCCCACGGGCAGGCCGCCCAGCGGGACCTCGGCGCGCATCCACGGGCCGGAGGCCTGGGCGTTGGAAAGAAAGACAATGTCGCCGATGGAGTGGTGCTCGACAGGGTCGACGGCGACGGATATTCCTTCGAAACCAGGGGAGATTGGGGTCGGGCTTGTCATGCCCTGCACCATAGCGTATCAGGCTCTCCACGCGCAACCGAAGACCACGAGGAGGCCCTTAAGTGAAAGGCATCATACTGGCCGGCGGCTCGGGAACGAGGCTGTACCCTCTGACCCGCGGCGTCTGCAAACAGCTGCTTCCGATCTATGACAAGCCGATGATCTACTACCCGCTCTCCGTGCTCATGCTCGCGGGGATACGGGAGATCTGCATCATCTCCACGCCGCTGGACCTGCCCCGGTTCCAGACCATGTTCGGCGACGGCTCACAGCTCGGGCTGTCCCTCACCTATATTGTGCAGCCCGAACCGGAAGGCCTGGCTCAGGCGTTCATCCTGGCCGAGGACTTTCTGGAAGGGCAGCCGTCCTGCCTGGTCCTGGGGGACAACATCTTCTACGGCGGCGGCCTGTCCAAGCTGCTGCAGCGCGCTGCCGAGACCACGGACGGCGGTGTGGTCTTCGGCTACAAGGTCAACGATCCGGAACGCTACGGCGTGGTGGAGTTCGACGACAGCTGCAAGGTGCTGTCCATCGAGGAGAAGCCCAAGAACCCCAAGTCCAAGTTTGCGGTCACCGGGCTGTACTTCTATGACGCCGACGCGCCGGCAATCGCCAAAGACCTGAAGCCTTCGCCGCGCGGCGAGCTGGAGATCACGGACCTGAACAACGTGTATCTGGAGCGGGGCAAGCTCTCCGTGGAGTTTCTGGGCCGCGGGTACGCCTGGCTGGATACCGGCACGCACGAGTCGCTGCACCAGGCCTCGGCCTTTGTGCAGGTGGTGCAGTCCCGGCAGGGCACGCGCATCTCGTCCGTGGAGGAGATCGCCTACCGCATGGGCTACATCGACGCCGACCAGCTCAAGGTGCTTGCCCAGGAGATGATCAAGAACGAGTACGGACAGTATCTCATGCGCGTGGCCGTGGAAGGCCTGGACGCCTGCCTGCGCTGAGCCTGTTCATTCGAATACATTGAAAAAGCCCCGGGCCGGCGTGGATGCCGGACCGGGGCTTTGATGTTATACTGAGGCTATAGTGTGCGCGAGAGCGTCCGCACTACTCGACACTGCATGATAAGGGACGCTTCCTGGCTGAACCGGGAAATACAGCGCGCCGCGGAAAAAGCGGCCCCCGGCCTAGTGATGGTCGAGGTGGTCGCCCTTGGCGATGCGGTAGATGGCCGTGACCACGATGACGGCCATGTAGGTGAAGATGCCGGCAACGCCGATCAGGCCGAAGGTGGTGGAATGGGCGGTGTTGTGCAAGAGCTCGCTGATGATTTCCATTGGGTCGTCCCCCGGTTTTGTTCAGTATTTCACAGGTAGCTTCGGAATGTTTTTTTCACTGAAAGTTCGCGTTTGTCAAGATGCTGCAACCGGCAGACGCATCGGAGATTCGATATGAGCGACGTACAACAGACGGAAACCGCGGTGTTGAGCCAAGGCTCGCAGGTGGAGCTGACGGTGGAGAAGCTGGCCAACGGCGGCCAGGGGCTGGGCCATGTGGAAGGCATGGTGGTCTTTGTGGACCGCGGCCTGCCCGGACAGCGCGTGCGCGCTGTGGTGCAGCGCCGCAAGAAGCGCCACGCCGAGGCGCATACCGTGGACCTGCTTTCCGAGCCGGATCATCCGGCCGAGCCCTTCTGCGCCCACTTCGGCGCGTGCGGCGGCTGCCTGTGGCAGGACCTGGACCTTAATGCCCAGCGCGACTGGAAGCGGCGTTTCGTGCAGGAGAGCTATGCGAAGATCGCCGGGCTCGAAGGCATTGACGTGGAGGAGTGCGTGCCCTCGCCGGAGAGCATGTACTACCGCAACAAGATGGAGTTCGCCTTCGGCAACCATCCCAAGGAGGGGCTGGGCCTGGGCCTGTATCGCCGGGGTTCGCACGAGGTGCTTTCCATTACGGAGTGTCACCTTCAGACGCCCAGGACCGCGGAGATCGTGGGCTTTGTGCGCGACCACTGCCGGAAGGGCTCCATTCCGGCGTGGGAGGCCGAGACGAAGCGCGGGTACTGGCGCTTCTGCAACCTGCGGGTCAATGAGCGCGGCGAGTTCCAGATCAACATCATCACCGCCGACGACAAAAAGAAGTCCGGCGCAGTGCGGGTGCTGGCTGAGGCGTTGTTGAAGGCGTTTCCCGACGTGGTTTCGGTGATCCACTCCACCCGGCGGCACAAGGCGGCCATTGCCCTGGGTGAGCACGTGGTGGCCGAGTACGGCGCGCCGAAGCTGCCCATGCAGCTTGGGCCGCTGGAGCTGGAGGTCTCGCCCAACGGCTTCTTCCAGACCAACACGCAGGCCGCGCTGCTGCTCTACGACGTCGTGGCCGGCATGGCCGGGCTTACGGGCAGGGAGCTGGTCTGGGACGTGTTCTGCGGTTCCGGCTCTTTGGGGCTGGCCATTGCCAGCGGTCCAGACGGGGCGCCGGCCAGGCGGCTTGTGGGCTTCGAGATATCGCGGGAGTCCGTGCGCGACGCCCGCAGCAACGCGGAACGGCTGGAGCGCAGCCCGGACTGGACCATGCCCGCGGAAGGAGCGGAGTTCCGCGCCGGAGACGTGCGCAAGATGCTGGGCAAGGAGCACGAGCTGGCCGATCTCGTGGTGGTGGACCCGCCGCGCGCCGGCCTGCCGCGGGAGATCGCCGAGGCCCTGGCAGAGTCCGGACCGGAGCGCATCGTCTACGTCTCCTGCAATCCGGCCACCCAGGCGCGGGACCTGGGCCTGATGCAGGAGTACTACCGCGTGGAACGCGCCGTTCCCGTGGATATGTTCCCGCACACGCCGCATGTGGAGTGTGCGGCGCTGCTGATGCGGCGATGAATCATCCTTCAAAAATGTTCTTTTGCCCTGCGGCTGCGTCAGGCTCCTCCCATGCGAAGGTCGAATATTGCGGGATATACTCCCTCCGCCCGGGACTCGCCTTCCTTGCCGCAAAGCAAAATTCCTATTTTTGAGACAGCTTCTAGTTCTGGAGATGGTGGTACATATACACCGCGCACCATACCTGAATAATTGAATATCACTTCGTGTATGTGCTGACTGCGGAAGAGACGCGGGGGCTGGCAGGCTGAATGCTGTCGGCGTGCCGGCGAAGTACGCGTTGTAGGCGCTGGTTGCGGAGAGATCAGGAGAGCGGCCGCCTTACATGGCGGTCGCTTCTTTTTGGGGGGCGATGGGCAGGGTGAAGGTGAAGACGCTGCCGGAGCCGGCAGCGGAGCGCACCCAGATGCGGCCTTTGTAGCGCTCCACGATGTCCTTGCAGATGGAGAGCCCCAGGCCGGAGCCAGGGCTGGCCTGGCAGATGGTGTCGCCGAGCTGGGTCTGGTGGAACTTGTCGAAGATGCGTCCCAGCTCCGAAGGCTGGATGCCGGCGCCCGTGTCCGTAACGAACACGGCGATGTCGTCGTCCACCCGTCTGGCGCGGATGCGCACCACGCCCTGCGAGGTGAACTTGGCGGCGTTGCCCAGGAGATTGACGATGACCTGGACGATGCGGTCCGGATCGGCAAATATCTCGGGCAGATCCTTGGGGACGTCCGCCTCCAGGCGCAGGCTCTCCTTCTCCACGAACTGGCCGGACACGGCGAGCACTGCCTCGTAAATGCAGTCGGCGATGCTGATGCGGGCGTCGCGCCACTCCATACGGCCGGACTCGATGCGCGTCAGGTCGAGCACGTCGTTGATGAGCCGGGTGAGCCTGGCGCCTTCCTGCTCGATGATCCCCAGGTTGTCTAGGATGCGGTCGAACCGTTTGACGGCCTTCTGGTCCCTGCTTTCCTGGACCAGGGCGCGTAGCCCGTTCTCCATGTCCTTGTTGATGAGCTTGGTGAAGCCGAAGATGGATGTGAGAGGCGTACGCAGCTCGTGCGATACGGAGGAGAGAAAGGAAGATTTGAGCTCGTCCAGCTTCTTGAGCTGGCGGTTGGCTTCTTCCAGGTCCTGCGCCTGTCTGGCCAGAGTCCTGGTGCGATTGGTCACCAGCTTTTCCAGGTTGGCGTTCAGCTCGGCCAGGGCTGTTTCCGCCTCCTTGCGCCGGGTAATGTCGTGGGAGACGGCCATGCCGCCGGTTATCACGCCATCCACATTGCGCACGGGCACCACTCGCACCTCGAACAGCCTGTCCCCGTACGGCATTTCAAAGAGGCTCTTTCTGCCGCGCAGAGCGGCGCGGTATCGGGTGGCCAGATACTCGGCGGTTTCCGGGGAGAAGACATCCCAGAGGGTGTTGCCCTCCATGTGTTCGGGGCCGTCGCGCATGAGCGCCTTGCCCTCGGCCAGGGTGAAGCGGAGCTCGTCGTCGAACATGACCACGGAGCCGTCCGGGAAGTTCTGGGCCAGGGTGCGATACCGCGTCTCACTGGCTTCCCGGTCCTGCAAGGCGTCATGCTGCCTGGTCACGTCCAGAATAAAGCCCTGGCGGTACTGGGGAGCGCCTTGGCCGTCGCGCTCGATAAAGACGTGGTCCTCCACCCAGCGGGGCTCGCCATCCCAGGTGCGCAGGCGGTACTCCAACACGAAGTGGTCATTCCCCTCGCCGATGTTCCGGCCGCTCTCGCGGACGACCCGCGGCAGGTCCTCCTCGTGGATCAGGGACTCGAAGCGCGTGTTCTGCTCGATAAGCTGCCGGGGGTCGTACCCGAACCGCCGGGTGTTGGCGGAGGCGTAGTCGATGGGCAGGCCCGGCGTGGCCAGGCAGCGGATGAGCACGGCCGGGCCGTTCTCCGCAATGGCCATGGTCATCACCTGCTCACGTTCGGTGCGCTTCCGCCACGTGATGTCCTTGATGAAGCCGAGCACGTAACGCTTGCCGGAGACGGGATCGGTCCAACAGCTTTTGGAAGAGGATATGTTGCAGGGCGCGCCGTTCCAGACAACCTCGGTCTCGGAGCTCAGCGGCCGGCCGGAGGAGAGCACGGACACATCCTGGGAGCGAACCCAGGCGGCGATATCCGGAGGCAGTATTTCGAGATCGACGGCTCCCAGCAACGCCTCGGCGGGCAGTCCGAAGGTGCTGAGAAAGAAGGCGTTGAAGTAGACCCAGCGATGTTCCTCGTCCTTGGCGTAGGCAAGGGCCGGGATGTGGTCGAGCAGGGCGCGCAGGAGGGATGGGCAGGAGTCGCCGCCCATGGGGGACCGGCCAGAACCGTCCAAGGCGCCGGCAGACGATCGGCGAGCACTCGAATCGGGAGTGTTGGGGAAGTCCGCCATAAAGCCCCTGTGTGCTATGCAGTGTATGGCTTAACGCCGAATGCCCGACAATACCGGAGAACAGCGCCTGTTTCCGGGCCGCGGGCGCTCAGGCGACCTGCACCGGCGAATCGAACCAGAACCGCCAGGCCGGCCACGCGTTGACCAGCCGGAAGATGTGCGCGTATCCGGCGGCCCCTGGATGAACGCCGTCGCCATTGACGAGCTCTTCCAGATATATCTCAGAATTCTGCAAATCTGCGATAATGCTCAGGTAGGGGATAACAAGCTCATCGCAGATGGCTGCGTAGTGTTGGTCAAGCGTTGTGAGCCGGCGGGTGAAGGCCGGGTCGGCCGTGGGGGGCGGGCCGATCATGAGCACCGGGTACTTTGCGTTGGCCGCAGTGAGCAGGGCGCGTGCATTGGACACGGCCTCCTCCATGGTCAGGCGGCTTTCTCCGCCTGGTACGGAGCGCATGTCCGCCGCGCCGAATGAGAAGACCAGGCGCATGGGCTCGTCGTCAAAGAGACGGCTTTCAACCTCGTCCTGCCAGCGGGCCAGGATGTCGGCGCTGGTGTCGCGGCGGATTCCCAGATTGTAGGCAGCCAGCAGCATCTCGTCGCCGCCATGGATGTCGGACACCAGCCGGCCCACCCAACCGCGGGCTTCCGGGTCGTGCACCCCGTTGACCAGGGAATCGCCGATAAAGCAGATAACCATGCTCGTCTCCTCACAACCAGCCGGTGGCGGCAATGCTTTCTACGCCAAGTATGGACGGATACGGCACGTTACCGAAAAATACGTGGCCCTGTAAACAGCTGCGTTCGCAGGAATTACACCGAAAACCTTTCGGACTGCAAGAGTCTGGAAAGTATGAAGCCCATGATGAAGGCCACGGCCAGATTGCTGGCAAGGGTCAGGCAGAGCATCACCAGAACGGTGAACATGCCGCGCCGGTCGCGGATATCCATGACCTGGAGGCAGAGCTGCATGCCGGCGAACAGCAGCAGCACGCCGAGCACGGACAGGGGCAGCAGCTGGACCACCTTGAGCACGGACGGTCCCACCAGCACGGCCAGGATCAGGAAGACGGAGCCGATGATGAGGTTGGAGCCGGCGGTGCGCGCGCCGAAGCGGTAGTGCGCTGCCAGGCCGCCAGCGCCGTGGCACATGGGCATGCCGCCCACGAGGAAGGCCAGGAAGTTGGCTCCGGCCATGGAGATGCACAGGGCGCGCGGCGTTACCCTGTCGCCTTCCGGAAAGTACTCGCGGGAAAGATCGGCGTTGGCGATCACCGCATTGCCGATGGTCATGGGGGTCTGGGGCAGGGCCATGGCCAGGAAGGCCAGGGAGAGCGCCTCCCAGCCCGGAAATCCGAAGGGCAGCAGCTTGGGAAGGTGCAGACTCAGGGAAACGCCGGCGAGGGGCGCGCCGCCGCTAAGCAGCAGGCCGAGCATCATGCCGCCGGACACCACCACGATGCCCGCGGGAAAGCGCCGCGAATCGATGAGGTACAGGGTGAGGGCCACGAAGATGAGACCGATCCAGATGCCTGCGGGCAGCCAGAGAAAGGTGTTCACTCCAAGGTAGGGCTCGGCCATCTCCGCCGCCTTCTGGATAGGGGAGGTGCCGAGAATGAACGTGGCGCCCTTGGTGGCCAGGATGATGCCGGTGGAGACCTGCACGCCGCGGATTACTGGTTTGGTTATGGCGCGGGCCACCACGTTCATGAATCGGGTGGCGCCGAGAACGAGCAGGATGATCGCCATGAGCAGACCGGCGGCCTGCACCGTGGAGGCGTCCAGGGATTGGGCGATGGCGTATGCGCCGATGACCTTCATGGGTTGCACGGCCACGGGCACGCGGTAGTAGAGGCCGGCCAGGATGTAGAACAGGCCCACGGAGAAGAAGATGCCTGTGGAGGAGATGCCGTTGACGATGAGCATGCCGATGGCAATAGGCAGGAGCGTGCCCAGATCGCCCAGGGAGCCGGCAAGCTCCATGCGGTCGAAGCGGTATCTGGTCAACGAGAAGGGCGCGTTATCGGCCGGCGGGGGCGTGGCGTGCTCTGGCATAGCTGTATTTCTCGGTTGTGCTCGCAGCAGGTAACGATGGATGCTATACTGTCATGTCGATAATGCCCGGGTTGCGGCTGTGCTGGCAAGGGCCTGAGACCACACGTCATGTCCGGGGAGTATCATTTCTCCGGGCCCTCGTAGGGCTCCACGTGGATTGTGACGTCGTAAATGCGCGGGTCGCGCTCCAGGAGCGTGTTCTTGGCCTCGTGGGCTATGGCGTGCCCCTTGCTCACGCTGATGGACGGATCCACCAGGATGTGCAGATCCACCTGAAGCTGGGAGCCCAGGTAGCGCGAGCGTACGGCGTGGCAGTCCATGACGCCGGGCGTGCCCAGGCAGATGTCCTGGATCTCCCGGACCTTGGTGTCCGGAGCGCCCATGTCGGTCAGCTCGGCCAGTGCCGGCTTGGAAATGGTCCAGGCCGCCTTGAGCACAAAGGCCGCCACGAGCAGCGCGGCAATGGAGTCGAGAATGGCCAGGGAGGGAAACGCGGAGGCCGCGGCCACGGCAATTGCCGGGGGCACGGAGCTCAGCGCGTCGGTGCGGTGGTGCCAGGCATTGGCTATGACGGCCGGAGAGTCCAGCTCCTCGCCGCGTTTTCTGGTCCAGCGGTAGAGCCATTCCTTGGCCACGATGGATGCGGCAGCGGCCACGAAGGCTATCCAGCAGGGCGCGTGTTGGCCTCCGCGCATCAGGGAGATGATAGCCTCCCAGCCGATGGAGACGGCCGCCAGGCCCACCACGACACCGATGCCGGCTGTGACCAATGTTTCCACGCGGCGATGTCCGTGGGGGTGGTTTTCGTCGGGCGGCGCGCTCCAGAACCCGGCGCCTATCACCAGGGCCACGTCCGTAACCATGTCCGAGAGGGAGTGCACCGCGTCGGCGATGACAGCGTTGGAGCCGCCCAGGTAGCCGGCCACGGCCTTGAGCAGCGTGAGGATGAAGTTTACGGCGAGCCCGATCCAACCGATGCGGCGGATGGACCGCACGTTCTCGGAGTGCCGGTTCATTATCGAGGATAAGGGTTCCATCGGAGGGTCTCTTTGGCAAGAGGACCAAAGATAGCTCGACTCACACACTTCGGCAAGCAAGGATACGCGGGGGTCGATACCTTCTCTTGACATCCCGAGCCGACGAGGTGAAATGTGCCGCACGAAGTTGACGGCGCGACGCATTCCTCACACCATTCAGCACACGACACAAAGGCCATGAAACCTTCGGACAGATACAACAAGACGTTTCCCATTTCCTGGGAGCAACTCCACAGGGACGCCAAGGCCCTGGCCTGGCGGCTTCTGGAGAAGGGGCCCTTCAACGGCATCGTAGCCGTCACCCGCGGCGGGCTTGTGCCGGCCGCGATCATCGCCCGCGAGCTGGAGCTCAGGCTCATCGATACCATCTGCGTGGTCAGCTACGACTATATGGAACAGGGCGAAGCCTCCGTGCTCAAGGCGCCGGAGGGCGACGGCGAGGGCCTGCTCATTGTGGAAGACCTCACCGATACGGGCAAGACCGCCCGCATCGTACGCGAACGTTTGCCCAAGGCCATGTTCGCCACTATCTATGCAAAACCCGAAGGCCGGCCCCTGGTGGACGTGTTCGTCACCGAGGTCAGCCAGGATACGTGGATACTCTTTCCGTGGGACGCGGAGTCCCAGTTCGTGCAACCGCTGGTCTCCGGCCGGAGCATCGACTGACGCCGCCGTCCGGACGCGCAGAACCTGAACAGCACTGATACGCAATTCAACGAGGAGGGAACACATGAAGAAGACGATATTCTGGCTTCTGGCGGCAGCCGCCCTGATGGTGGTTGGACCGCTGGCCGGCAACTCCAGGGCCGACGACCTCAAGGTAGGCTTCATCTACGTGGGTCCTGTGGGCGACGCCGGCTGGTCCTACGCCCACGATCTGGGCCGCCAGGAAGTGGAGAAGATGGACGGCGTCACGACCTCGTACGTGGAAAGCGTGCCCGAGGGCCCGGATGCGGAACGTGTCATCGCGAACATGGCGCGCAAGGGCTTCGGCCTCATCTTCACCACCAGCTTCGGCTACATGGACCCCACCCTCAAAGTGGCGCAGCAGAACCCGGACGTCATCTTCGAGCACTGCTCCGGCTTCAAGCTGGCCAAGAACATGGGCAACTACTTCGGCCGCATGTATCAGGCCCGCTATCTGAGCGGCATCGTGGCCGGCTCCATGACCAAGTCCAACATCCTGGGCTACGTGGCAGCTTTCCCCATCCCCGAGGTCATTCGCGGCATCAACGCCTTCACCCTGGGCGTCCAGTCCGTGAACCCCGATGCCCAGGTCCGCGTGGTCTGGACCAAGACCTGGTATGACCCGGCCACCGAGAAGGAAGCCGCCAAGAGCCTGCTGGACGTGGGCGCGGACGTCATCACCCAGCATCAGGACTCCCCCGGCCCGCAGGAGGCCGCCGAGGAAGCCGGCGCCTACAGCGTGGGCTACAACTCCGACATGAGCAAGTTCGCTCCCAAGGCGCACCTCACCGCCCCCATCTGGAACTGGGGTCCGTTCTACACCAAGATCGTGAAGGAAGTGCAGGACGGCACCTGGAAGAGCGAGTCCCTGTGGCCCGGCATGAAGGAAGGCGTGGTCGGCCTGTCTCCGTTCGGGCCCATGGTCCCCGCGGATGTGAAGGCCACGGTTGAGGAAGCCAAGGAAAATATCATCTCCGGCGATCTCGTGGTCTTTGCCGGTCCGGTGAAGGACCAGGATGGCAACGTGAAGATTGCCGAGGGCGAAGTGCCAGCGGACAAGGATCTGCTCGGCATGACCTGGTTTGTGGAGGGTGTGGTCGGCTCCACCGAGTAACAGCCGTCACGCAATCACAGATGATTCGCGGCGGGGGGCCGGTTGGCCTCCCGCCTTTTTTCACAGGTGACGGAGTATGCATCGCCGTGTAGGGTTGCACTTTCCATCCGTCATTGATCGGTCAATCATTCAAGGCCTGGATTTGCATGCTTGGTTTCAAAGCCGTCAGAAGGCGTGAGCCCCTGGCCTGGGGCACGCTTCCGGTGTTTCTCGCAGCGCTGGCGCTCTGTCTCGCCGTCAGTGAGCTGCTGCTCGTCTCGCAGGGCAAGCCGCTGTTCAGCGGCCTTTTTCTGCTCTGGGACGGCGGGTTCGCCCACTTCTACTCGCTGGAAGACACCATCATCAAGGGCATGCCCATCTTCCTCTGTTCCCTGGGCGTGGCGGTCTCCTTCCGCATGCAGATCTGGAACATCGGCGCCGAGGGCCAGTTCGCCATGGGCGCCATCGGGGCCACATGGGCCGCGCTCACCTTTCCGGGTCTGCCGTCATGGGCTCTCATCCCGCTGATGATGCTCTGCGCCGCCGTGACCGGCGGCATCTGGGCGCTGGGGCCGGCCATTCTTCGCGTACGCTACGGGGTCAACGAGATCATAGTCACCCTCATGGGCAACTACATCGCCATCCTCGTGCTGGATTACCTGGTGTACGGCCCGTGGAAGGACCCGGTCAGCTTCGGCTTCCCCATGACCGAGCAGTTTTCGCCGGCCGCCACTATAGGCACGATCCCCGGCACGCGTATCCATTGGGGCATCGCCATCTGCATCGCGGTGAGTGTGGTGCTCTGGGTGTTCCTGCGACGAACGCGCCTGGGCTATGAGCTCAAGGCCAGCGGCGAGGGCGTGAAGCCAGCGCTCTATGCGCACATGCCGTACGCCGGGCTGGTGATGCTGGTCATGGCCCTGTGCGGCATTCTGGCCGGCTGGGCCGGCTGTCTGGAGGCGTCGGCCACGGTGGGCCGGCTACAACCCTCCATGATGGTGGGCTACGGCTACACAGCCGTTGTCGTGGCCTGGCTCGCGCGGCTGCGCATCAGCTCCATCGCCTTCTACTCCTTCCTGCTGGCCGGGCTGCGCGTGGGCGTGGAGAACCTGCAGCTTGAGCTCCAGGTGCCGGCGGCCTTTGGCGGCATTCTGGAAGGCGCGCTGCTGCTCACCGTTTTGGCCGGACAATTCTTCGAACGCTACCGCATCGTACCAAACAAGCGAGGTAACGGCGCATGAGCATGGCGTCCCAACTCCTCGACGCCACCGTACAGGCAGGCACGCCCATCCTCTATGCCACGCTGGGCGAGATCGTGGCCGAGCGCTCCGGCGTGCTGAACCTGGGGGTGGAGGGCATGATGATCGTGGGCGCGCTGGCCGGCTTCGCCACGTGTTACGCCACGGGCAGCCCCTGGCTGGGTGTTCTCGCGGCCGGGATTGCGGGCATGCTGCTTTCCTCGGTGCACGGCGCGGTCTGTCTCGTGTTCCAGGGCAACCAGGTGGTCTCCGGCCTGGCGCTGACCATCTTCGGCGTGGGCCTGGCCAACTTCCTGGGCGCGCCCCTGGTGGGCGTTACCGCCGCCGGCTTCGGCACGCTGCCCCTTCCCGGGCTCGACGCCTTGCCCCTGGTCGGGCAGGCGCTCTTCTCCCACGACGTGCTCGTGTATATTTCCTACATCCTGCCGTTGCTGCTCTGGCTGCTGCTGGAGCGCACCAGCCTGGGGCTGTCGCTGCGCTCCGCCGGACAGAATCCGGAGGCGGCCGCGGCCGTGGGGCTGAACCCGGTGGCCATGCGCTGGCTGGGCACGTTGACGGGCGGCTTCCTTGCCGGTGTGGGCGGGGCGTATCTCTCCCTTGCGGCCACGCACATGTGGACCAACTCCATGACAGCCGGCCGCGGGTGGATCGCCGTGGCCCTGGTCATCTTCGCCTTCTGGCGTCCGGGCCGGGCCATCTTCGGAGCCTACCTCTTTGGCGCGGCCATGAGCCTGCAGCTCAGGCTCCAGGCCATGGGCGCCACCGTGCCCTCGTCGTTTCTGCACATGCTGCCGTATGTGCTCACCGTCCTGGTGCTGGTGGTTTCCGGCGTGCGCGGCCGCGGCCGGGCCGCACCCGCCGCGCTGGGCGTGAACATCGAGCCTTCCGAGTAGCCCCATGTCCGAGACAGTGACGACCACACCGCACGCCGCCGGCAACGGAACGCCGCTGGTGCGTCTGGAAGGCATCTCCAAATCCTTCGGCAAGGTGCAGGCCAACAAGGACATCACCCTGGACATCCGGCCGGGTCGCATCCTGGCGCTGCTGGGCGAGAACGGCGCCGGCAAGTCCACGCTCATGTCCATCCTTGCGGGCAAGCTCTATCCGGACTCCGGCCGTATTCTGGTGCGCGGCGAGCCCACGCGTTTCGACTCCCCGGCCGCAGCCATCCGCGCAGGCGTGGGCATGGTCTACCAGCACTTCATGCTGGTGGACGCCATGACCGTGGCGCAGAACGTGCTGCTGGGCCAGTCGGACAAGTTCTTCCTCTCGCCAAAGGCCATGAACGCCCAGGTGGGCGCTTTGGCCGAGGAGTACGGTCTGTACGTGGACCCGGCGGCGCGGGTGGCCAACCTCTCCATGGGGGAGCGCCAGCGCGTGGAGATTCTGCGCCTGCTGCTGCGCAAGAGCGAGGTGCTCATCTTCGACGAGCCCACCACCGTGCTCACCCCGGCCGAGTCCGACCAGCTCTTCGAGGCGTTGCGCGCCATGGCCGCCCTGGGCAAGGCCGTGGTCTTCATCAGCCACAAGCTGCCCGAGGTGCTGGCCATTGCCGACGAGATAGCCATTCTGCGGCGCGGCGAGATCGTGGACCGCTTCGGCGCGGCGGATACGCCGAGCGAGGCCGAGCTGGCCCGGCGCATGGTGGGCCGCGAGGTGCTGCTCACCGTGGACCGCGAACCAATGTCCCACGGCGATGTAGTCCTGGAGATCGAGAACCTTTCCGGCGACGGCCTGCAGGGCGTGAGCCTCTCCGTGCGCCAGGGCGAGGTGGTCACCATAGCCGGCGTGGCCGGCAACGGCCAGAAACCGCTGGTGGAGATTGTCAGCGGCCTGCGCGAGCCCAAGGACGGCGTCGTGCGCCTGATGGATCGCACCTGGAAGGAGTACTACGGCTCGCGTCGCCGAGCCCAGCCCGGACCGGACACCCGGCCGGAAGGCCCCCTGGGCCGCGGCGCCTGGAAGGGCGCGCTTTCCTACATTCCCGAGGACCGCAAGGGCATCGCCACCCTGGCCAACCTGAACCTGGTGGACAACGTACTGCTCACCACGCGTCAGGGCTTCAGCCGCTGGTTCTTCCTCTCCCATCGCCACGCCATGGCCGCCACCGAGAACATGGTCAAGGAGTTCGACGTACGCGGCGGCGGACCGGAGACCCGGGCGGGGCAGCTTTCCGGCGGCAACCTGCAGAAGCTCGTGCTGGCGCGGGAGTTCTACCGCGAGCCGCGGATCATCGTGGCCGAGCAGCCCACCCAGGGCCTGGACGTGGCCGCCACAGAGGAGGTCTGGGCGCAGCTTCTGGCCGTACGCGAACGCGCCGGCGTGCTTCTGGTGACCAACGACCTCAACGAGGCGCTTCAGCTCTCGGACCGCATCGCCGTGATGTACCGCGGCAGGTTCATGGACGTGCTGGAAGGCGGCGAGGCCAGGGACGTGGATCTGCTGGGCCAGCTCATGGCCGGCGTGGACCCGCGCACAAGCTGAGCCGGTCCGCCCGGGCAGGAACCGCGCGACACGTCGCGTCACTGCCACGTCGTGTTGTTGGCCTGTGGATTCTTTTCTCTTCAATTCCGGACAGATATGCGCCGGGAGGACCGGGCGTTCTCAGCGCCGCGGCTGCCGCGCCTTGAACGAGTTGAGCCTGGGCAGGCTGACCGTGAAGGTGGTTCTGCAGACGTCGCCGCCGTCCTCCATAGTGCCTTCGTCTGGGGCGGGAACGCTATCAACGGTCACGGCGCCGTCCATCTTTTCCGCAAACTGCGCCACCAGGGGCAGACCGAAGCCTGTGCCCGGCTCGCCGCATGTGCCCGGCCGTGTGGTGCAGGCTCCCGGCGAGAAGATGTCGGCCGCCAGGTCATCCGGGATGCACGGGCCGATGTTGACCACGCTGAAAAGGACGCGGCCGTTCTGCTCCGCCAGGCTGATCCGCACCGCCTTGCCAGGCAGCGAGAACTTTACGGCGTTGGAGACGAGGTTGCCCAGCACCGTGTTACGCAGAACCGTGGGCTCCACGGCGCAGATCACCTCCGAGTCCGGCGTATCAATGACCAGGTCCACGTTCTTCTTCCCGGCGTTCTCCTTGTAGAGCGCGGCGGCGTTGGCCACGATGGGCCGCACGTCCTGCTTTTCCAGCACCATCACCAGCTTGCCGCTCTGGATGGCCAGCATGCGTTTGGTGAACTCCAGCAGATGCTGGGCGTTGGCCAGCGTTTCGCGCGCATCGGAGGCTATCTCGGTGAAGTCGGCCGAGGTGCTGCACGTCTGCTGCGTCTTTTGGGCGCGGCGCTCCACCAGGGTGAGGGCGGCCGAGGCCGAGACCATGGCGTTGGTGATGTCGTGGGAGATGATCCGCAACAGGCTTTCCCGCTCTGCGACCGCGGCGGAGAGCTCCTTGTTGGCCTCGGCAAGCTTCTCGTTCTGCTTCTTGAGCTGGCGGCGGAAGATGCCGCCAATGAAGCCGGTCATCATGCCGATGAAGGCGAAGTACGCGCCCAGCGTGGAGCTGAAGGAATGCACCAGGATGGGCAGGGAGACTTCCTGGCCTACGATGGCCAGGGCAACGGGATGGAGCAGGAAATATCCGAGCAGTGCGCCGACGACGACATCGGTGGCGGGCGGCTGGTCCAGGCTGGAGAGGAAGGGCGGTCGCTTGAGGCGCGGATTCTCGTCTGGCATGGCGGTCCCTGGCTCGGGTGCGTGTGGTTTTGGCACCCCGTATATCAGGTATACCGCATCCAGGCCAGAGGATCTGTATCAGCCGATGCGCCATGCACAGCGCAGGCGGTCGAGATTACAAGTAAGCGCGTCGAGGTAGTCCAGCTCCAGGTCGATCATCTCGCGGTCGCTGCGCCGCAGCCACTCCGAAAGCCAGGCTGTACGTAGCGAGGCCACGATCTCCGGCAGCAGGGCCATGTCCCGGCCGTTTTTCTGCAACGTCTGTATAAGCGCAGCGACAAGGCCGCCGGTCAGCGCGGCCGGTCCCTCGCTACCCACGCAGCCTGCGCAGTTTGCCGCGTCGTACAGCGTCGGCTTGGGGCCCATGAACTCCCAGTCGATGACGCCGGTCACGGCGTTCTCGCTCCAGAGCACGTTGAGCGGATGATAGTCCCCGTGGCACAGGCCCAGCGGTAAAAAAGCCCAGGACTCCAGAAACGGGGCGAGGCGGTCCAGCGATGGCATGAGCCGGGCATGGACAGACGGCTCGCGCAGGCGCACAGTTTCGGCCAGGGATGCGGCGTAGACGGGCAGGTCCAGGGGCGGCCCCAGCGCATCCACAAGGGCTGTGGGCAGGGACGCCGCAGCCTGCTCCATGCCGATCAGAAACTCGGCCAGGGCCTTGCCGCGCCAGGCATGCTCCGCTGACTCCGGCCTGGGCGGCGGTCCGCCTGGCAGGAGCGGAGCCAGCATGTACGATTCTCCACGGTGCTCCGCCACGTAATCGCCATCCGCGTCCGGCAGATAGACAAGGGAGAGGGCGAGCCCGTTGTCCGCCAGGGCGGCGAGGACTTTTGCGATGCTCCGTCTGCGCTCCGCCTGGCCCCTGGAGAGCCGTTCGAGCACCAGGACCTCGCCGCGGTCGTCCTGGACGGCCACGCGCATGGCGCAGCGTTCCGGGCTTCCAGTCAGGGGGATGTTGTTGCGGACAGTCGCCGCCGTCCTGTTCCAGAGGTTCAGTAGTTCATTAATCATGGTCGAAAAGGTGATTTTTTGTGCGGGGTATTGACTCCATACTGTATTCGCCATATGGCTACACTCTTTTTCCACGTTTCGAATAGTTCCGGAGAGTTCCCGTGTTTGGTGCAGTAAGGCGCCGCTGGTCGGCGCAGAATGGATACCGTGAGGTGCTCAGGGTGGGACTGCCCCTGGTGGCCAGCCTGGGCGCGGCCACGCTGATGCAGTTCACAGATCGCATTTTCCTGAGCCGGTACTCCATGGAGTCCATCGCCGCGGCCGTGCCGGCGTGGACTGCGTGGTTTACTATCATTGCATTCTTTTTCGGCATCTGCCTGTACACCAACGTATTCGTGGCCCAGTACACCGGTGCCAGGCAACCAAAACGCGTTGGCGCGGCGCTGTGGCAGGGCATCTACGTGGCGTTGTGCGCCGGCGTGATCATGGCGTGTTGCTCCATGGCCGCCGATACGCTCTTCCGTCTGGCCGGGCATGGACCGGTCATCGCCGCGGAGGAGGCGACGTACTTCCGCATCCTCTGCCTGGGCGCGATCTTTGTGCTGCTCATGGAGATCTTGTCCTGCTTCTACTCGGGCCGGGGAATCACCCGGCCGGTGCTGGCCGCCAACCTGGCCGGGACGATGCTGAACATCCCGCTGGACTATGCGCTTATCTTCGGCTGGGGACCATTCCCGGAGCTGGGCATTGCCGGCGCGGCTACCGCCTCGGTCTGCGGCGCGACGTTCACGGCCTCCCTCTTTGGCTGGTGGATATTCACGCGAAAGAACGAGGAGCAGTACGCCGTGCGATCCGCGTGGCGGCCGGACCGCGCGCTGCTGGCGCGACTCGTGCGCTTCGGCCTGCCGGGCGGGGTGGAGTTCTTTTTGGAGATCTCGGCCATCGCTTTCTTCGTCTTTCTGGTAGGGCGGCTGGGCACGGTGGAGCTCGCCGCGTCCAACATCGTCTTTGCCGTGAACACTCTCGGCTTTCTGCCCATGGTCGGCCTGCACATCGCGGTTTCCAGTCTGGTGGGCCAGGCCGTGGGCCGCGGTACGCCGGATGACGGCGCCGTGGCCGCGGGCAGCGCGCTGCACATGGCGCTGTTGTGGACCCTGGGCATGATGGCGGTCTATCTCTTTGCGCCGCACCTGGTGCTCGATCTGTTCCGGCCGGCCGGGACGGGCGACGCGGAGTGGGCCGGCATCGTGGCCACCGGCGTAGTACTCCTGCGCTACGTGGCGCTGTACTGCCTGTTCGACACCGTGGCGGTCATTTACTTCGGCGCGCTCAAGGGCGCCGGCGACATCGTTTTTGTTATGAAAGCCATGGCTGCCATCGCCGTGCTTGGCCTGATCGTGCCCTCGTGGTTGGCCCTGGAAGTGTACGGCGCCGGGTTGGAAGCGGCGTGGCGGATAGTCACCATCTATGTGCTGCTGCTCTCCGCAGGGGCGTACCTGCGCTTCCGCCAGGGGGGCTGGCGCTCCAAGCGGGTCATCGAGGCCGAGCCGCCGGAGATGGCGGATACGGTCGTCCCATTGCGCGACGAGGCGTGATGCCGGCTGCGGCAGCAGGGCTGCCCTGTGCATTGTTTTCGCAATATTCAGGGCAGCGAGGTTTGTCTTGGTGGATGCACCCATTGTCGGGAGAGCTGTGAGCCGCGGCGGATCATGCGCTGTTCTGCGATTGGTCCATCCAGGCGTTCATCAAGCTGAAACCTTCGCGCGCCGCGCTGATCACGGCGTCTCCCTTTCCGGTTCTGGTGACCCATGATTCGAGCCGATTCCGCAGCTCGTCGTTGAGCATGTGCGGGTCCTTGCCACGGGAGGAAAAGTACGCTGCGCCGTGGCAAGGGTCGACATGCAGGCTCTCCTGCAAGCTGCGTGCGATGACCAGCCCGCCCAGGCGGGAGCCTTCCATAAGGTAGAGCAGACCAAGGGCCGTGGGCAGATCCGGCCGGGCGTCCACCTCCGCCAGCGGCAGGGCGGCTATATACTCCGCATCCGCACCGAAAAACAGAAGATCGCGCTCCAGGTCCGGCCGGCGCGCGATTTCGGCATACGGTTGTCCCAGGTCGAAGCCGCCGATGTTGGCGGCGATAAATGCTTCGAACGGGATAACGATGCCGTAGAACCGTTCGAGCACGGCGCGGTACTCGTCCCGGGTGATGCTGCGGTTGAGGATCGCGTCCAGCGGTCTGGTCTCCTGGGCCGCGTCGTGCAGGTCCTGGATGGAGTCCTTGAGCCGGCTCATGAACGGATGGATCACGGCGTTCTCACTTTGATTTGCTGTCCAGAATTATAGACAGATGCGCTGTCACTCACGATTTTCACGATCCGCTGTGACGTCCCGTGGAGCAAGCACCGGCAGCAGCAGGGCTGATTGCTCCACTGCCGAGCGGTGGACCGTCATGGTCACCGGCCCGTGCGAGGGATGCCGGGCAAACTCGTCGGCGTCGGCTCCGGCAATGGTCACCCGCAGCCTGTACCCGGCCGGAACCTGCATGGCCACGGGCAGCAGGGGCACGGTCATCTCCATGGTCTTTCCAGGTCTGACTGGCTCGGCTGCATCGCTGGTGAAACGCGGCGTGACGCCATCACCGCGGCAGTCCGGCCGGAGCCGTCCCTCCGTGATGTAGTAGCGCTGGCCGTCCTGGTCCACGGCCTCCAGATAGGCGAATACGGCGAAGTCTGCGCGGTCCGCCGAGACGAACAAGCGCAGGGCGGGATCTCCCGCGATGCGCATGGGCATGTCCAGTGCTTTGGACGTGTAGGAGAGCAGGCCGGGGCCGTCGGTCAGTCCAGAATAATAGACATCGGACTGGCCCAGTTGCGTGCGCCAGCGGTTGTTTTGGCCGCTGCCATGGGTCAGATCCGGCGTGAATGCGTCGAAGCCGTCCAGGGACTCGTCCGGCGTGGGGGCCAGCCCCTGCCCGGCCCAGAGGTAGTACGAATGCATGGTCGATCCCTGCGGCGGCCACAAATCGGCGTGCTGCCAGGCGCCGCCGCCCATGACCTGGTACGAGAGCCCGTCGGGCGGCTTGGGTCCTTCATCCTGCAGGTAGTAATCAAAGAAGCGCAGCACGGCGAGGCGTTGCACTGTACGCGAGGGTGATGCATCGGCGTCGCGCGGCTCAAAGGGGTCCACGTTTCTGCGGCCGCCGTGGTTCCACGCGCCCACAATGCAGGTGTGTGCGCTGGGCACGGTCATGAATCGTTGCAGGGCGGAGCGGGCGTAGGCCCCGTCGTACCAGCCCCCCACGGAGAGGATGGCGGTGCGGCTCTCGCCTGCGCGCCTGTGGAACACGCTGGGGCTGAAGTCGTCCGTGGATGCGCCGGCCGGACCGGCCACCTGGTCGCGGAAAGCCACGCGCCGCGCAGCGTCCTCGATATCCACGTTGGCGGCATGATCCTCGATGGCCTGCTGCAGCGCCTCGCGGCCGCCGTCCGGCAGGGGTTGGAACCCGGTTGGCGTCCAGCGCAGGTCAGCCGGGGCCGGTCCGCGAACCAGGGCCTTGCCGATGATGCCGATCACTGCCGGCACGGTGCCGGAGTCCAAGGCAGCGTTGAATCGTCCCCATTGGGAGACGAACCACTCGTTGAACACGCCGCCGGGAAAGGCGATGTCGCGGTACACGTCGAACAGGCTGAACTCCACGGCCGCGGCGCGTACGGCCGGGTGGTCCAGGGCGGCGAGGAACTCCGAGGCCGTGCCGCTGTAGGAGACGCCGTCCGCGCCCACCCGGCCGTTGGACCAGGGCTGGGCGATGATCCAGTCCACAAGCTGGGCGTAGTCCACGATCTCGTCCGGCGACCATGGGTACTTGCGCGTGCCGAATGATGCGCCGGAGCCGCGGGCGTCTACCTTGACCACGGCGTAGCCGTGCGAGAGCAGCAGCCGGTCCATGGCCCAGGGGCGCTCGCCCCAATCGATGAAGCGCGTGTCCCAGCGTCGCCAGTAGCGGGTGGGGAAGATGACTGCCGGCAGCTGGTCGCCGGGCTCCAGCGGTCCGGGCAGCCAGAGGTCCACGGCGATGTCCACGCCGTCGCGCATGGGCAGGTAGAAGGACGTGCGCTTCCACTCTTCGTAGCGTTGCGGGCTCACGTGCGGCTCGCCGCCAAAGGCTTTGGCCATGGCCTGGAGCTGGGCTTGTTCGATCTTGGGCGGACCGGAAGGAAAGAGGACCGCTCCTGCGGCCCATACAGCAAGAACAAGCAGGGCGGCGACAATGGTTGCGGCGATGAGCGCGCGGCGCGCAGTACGTCTGGAGAAAAAAGCCATGATGATTCCGCTTCCTGACAGTTGATGGTGCGCAGGCCAAAGGGCCGACGGCGATCATAGCACAAAACGGAAGACGGCTTGCAAGCCGGCCGGTGAAGATGGGGCGACGATGCTCAGATGGACAGCAGGCGGGCGGCCAGGGCCGCGGCGCCGAAGCCGTTGTCGATGTTCACCACGGCCACGCCCGGCGCGCAGGCGTTGAGCATGGCGAGCAGGGCGGACAGCCCTCCGAACGACGCGCCGTACCCCACGGAGGTAGGTACCGCGATGAGCGGGGCGGACACAAGCCCGGCAAGCACCGAAGCCAGCGCGCCCTCCATGCCGGCGGCCACGATGAGCAATCGCGCGGCGGAAAGGGCTGGCAGATGCGGCTCCAGCCTGTGGATGCCGGCCACGCCCACGTCGGGAACAAGCCCCGGCTCCAGCCCCAGGAAGCGCAGCGTGCCCACGGCCTCCAGAGCCACGGGGATGTCGCTGGACCCGGCCGTGACCACGACGATCTCGCCATGATTCGGCCAGGAGGCCTTGTCCGCTCCAAAGGGGCCGGCCAGGCTGCCCGTCACCTTGGATGGCGATTTCGAGATGAACAGCTTTGCCGCCGGCCAGTGCTCGCCTCCGGGAAAGCGCTCCAGCAGCCAGGTGCCGTCCTCATCGTCCAGGCGGGTGACCAGCACTGGCTCGCCGGACTCGCCGAGCCCGGCCACGGCCGCCTCCATCTGCCGGCGGCTCTTGCCCTGGCCAAACACCACCTCGCCCATGCCGGTGCGCAAGGAGCGGTGGTTGTCCAGGCAGACGCCGGGGTCGTCGGCCGTGCCCTCACCGGAAGATTGCGCGCGTATGGTGCGGCGGAAGGGCTCCTGCAAAATGGACCGGGCCGCGTCTTCCGGCGCGGTCTTTCCCTCGGCCACGGCGCGCAGCAGCTCGGCCAGATTGGAGGAGTCCATCAGGGGGCGCATCGAGCCTGTGTAGGTCCGGCCGCGTGTGCAGGTCAAGCCGGGCGGCTGGAAAAGCAGGATGCCTGGCGAAAAATGCCAGTATATTCGTTGAAAATTTACGGCGTGACGGGTATCAAGTGACGCATGGTCGCGACAGCGCAGAGCATTCTCTTCATAGCACCTCCCACGGCGGTAACCACGGTTTTTTCTCTGCTCAAAGAGGAAGGATTCGAGGTCGGCCTAGCCGACAATCTACGAGGTGCTCTTGGTTTTATCAAGAAATCTAAACCCTTGGTTGTCTTTTCCCGTCCGTCTATGAGCGGTTACCGGGTGGAAGATCTTCTGGCCGAAGCCGTGCAGGACGACGGATTCCCGCCCGTGGTCGTTTTTACCGAGCAGGGCTCGGCCCAGGAGGCCCAGCGCTACCTGGAGAAAGGGGCCAAGGACTACTGGCTGGAGCCGCTGGACGCGGAGAAGATCCTGGCTGCCGTGCCGGCGCAGATTCCGCAGTCCTCCGGCGGAGCCAAGAGCCAGCAACCCAGCGACAAATCAGCCATTATCGGCACCCATCCGGCCATCGCCCGCATCCTGGCCCTTGCCAAGCAGGTGGCCAAGTCCAAGGCCACGGTGCTCATCCAGGGCGAGTCCGGCACCGGCAAGGAGATGATCGCGCGCTATCTGCATCAGCAGAGCGATCGCGCCGGCGCGCCGTTTGTGGCCGTGAACTGCGCGGCCCTGCCCGAGCACCTGCTGGAGAGCGAGCTCTTTGGCCACGAGAAGGGCGCCTTTACCGGAGCCATCTCGCGCAAGCTCGGCAAGTTCGAGCTGGCCAACCACGGCACCATGCTGTTGGACGAAATTTCCGAGATGGACCTGGGCCTGCAGGCCAAGCTGTTGCGTGTGCTGCAGGAAGGGGAGCTGGACCGCGTGGGCGGCATGGAGACCGTGAAGGTGGACGTGCGCGTGCTGGCCACCACCAACCGCGAGCTGCAGCAGTGGGTGGAGGAGGGCAAGTTCCGCCAGGACCTCTACTTCCGGCTCAACGTCATCCCGCTCACCCTGCCGCCGCTGCACGAACGCGGAGATGACGTGCTGCGTCTGGCGCGCCATTTTGTGGAGCAGTTCCGCGAGCAGTACCAGCTGCCGCCGCTGGAGTTTTCGGCCGAGGCCGTGGCGTGGTTGAAGAGCTATGAATGGCCCGGCAATGTGCGCGAGCTCCAGAACCTCATGGAGCGCTCGGTGCTGCTGGCCGGCGCCGGCCCCATATCCACCAGCCATTTCCTTCTGGACGATACCTGGACCCCGCCCGAAGAAGCCGCCGAGCCGGTGGAGGAGGTCTCGTCCACTCCGCCTCAGGACGTTGCCGAGCCCCACGCCCCGGCGCCCCTGTCCGGCGAGTCCATGGAGAACGTCCTGGCCGATCGGGTGTTGCCCCTTTCCGAGATGGAGCGCATCATGATCATGCGCGGGTTGAAGCAAACCTCGGGCAACCGCACCCAGGCCGCCGAGATGCTCGGCATCTCCGTGCGCACACTGCGCAACAAGCTCAATGAATACCGCAGCCGGGGTCTGGACGTTCCCTGATTCCCCGGCGTCTTCCGCCCGTCCGGGCGTTCTTCACGTGTCCATTTCTGTAGATAGACAAGGAGAGTTCGATCGATGTCCGTTATTTCCCAGGCTGTATCCGAATACCTCGACAAGTCCTCCTGGATCCGGAAAATGTTTGAAACCGGAGCCGCCTTGAAAGCATACCACGGTGAAGACGCCGTGTGCGACTTCAGCCTGGGCAACCCGGATCTTTCGCCGCCCACATGCGTCAGCTCCACCCTGGATCGCCTGGCCAAGGAGTGCAACCGCTCCTTCGCCTTCGGCTACATGCCCAACGCCGGCTACCCCTGGCTGCGGGAGAAACTGGCGCATTACCTGAGCAACGAGCAGCAGGTGTCGCTCTCGGCCGACGACATTGTAATTACCTGCGGCGCGGCCGGCGGCCTCAACGCCGTCATGCGCGCGGTGTTCGATCCGGGCGACGAGCTCCTGTGTCCCAGCCCCTACTTCGTGGAGTATGGCTTCTACGCCGCCAACCACGGCGGTACGCTCAAGAGCGTTCCGGCCGTGGCTCCGGACTTCAACCTCGATGTTGAGGCCATGGCCGCAGCCATCACGCCCAAGACGCGCATCGTGCTGGTGAACTCGCCCCATAACCCCACGGGTGCGATCTACCCCACGGAAACACTGGAAGCCCTGGCCAAGGCCGTGGACGCCAAGAGCCAGGAGTATGGTCGACCCATCTTCCTGCTGGCCGACGAGCCCTACCGCTTCCTTACCTACGACGGCGCCTCAACCCCGCCGTTCCTGCCCATCTCCACCAACGCCATCGTGGTCAGCTCGTTCTCCAAAAACATGTCCCTGGCCGGCGAGCGTGTGGGCTACATTGCCGTGCATCCGGAGATGGAGGACAAAGACAAGCTCCTGGCCGGCGTGGTCCTCGCCAACCGCATCCTCGGCTTTGTCAACGCGCCCGCCATCGGTCAGCATCTCGTTGCCGACGGCCTGGGCACGGCTGTGGACACCACCGTCTACGCGAAACGCCGCGCGACCATGGCCAAGGTCCTGGAAGACGCCGGCATCGAGTTCTCCATGCCCAAGGGCGGTTTCTACTTCTTTCCCAAAGTCCCGGCCCGCTTCGAGGGCGACGACGTCGCCTTTGTCAATCGTCTCGCCGAAGAGCTCGTGCTCGCCGTGCCCGGACGTGGGTTCGGCTGCCCCGGCTACTTCCGCCTCACCTTCTGCGTGGACGAGGACGTCATCACCCGCTCGGCCGAAGGCTTCAAACGCGCCGTGGCCGGGTAACGACATCAGGCAAATGTGTTCCGAGGGGCGCTGCCCCTCGGGCACCGCGCCAGGGAGCATGGCTCCCTGGACCCAGATCAAGGGGTCCAGGGGGGCTGCCGGAGGCTCCTGAAAAAAGAGCTTCAGTCTCCGGCAATCCAGCGGGCGAGGGGTGTTTCCACGAGGGCGCGGATTTCGGCGAGGCGTTCGGGTGTTTCGGCTTCGAAGCGCAGGGAGAGCGCGGGCTGGGTGTTGGAGGCGCGGAGCAGGGCCCAGCCGTCCGGAAAGGTGAGGCGCACGCCATCCACGTCGATGACATCGTAGCCGTTGCGGAAGTGGCGGCGGGCGTGCTCCACAACACCGTGCAACTTCTCTTCAGGACAATCGATGCGCAGCTCGGGCGTGTTGCTCGTGACCGGCCAATCGTCCAGGGACCTGGACAGCGGCGGGCTGCCGTCGCGTTTGGCGCGGGCGAGGATTTCGGCGATGCGCAGGGCGGCGTAGATGCCGTCGTCAAAACCGCAGTAGCGGTCAGCGAAGAAGAAGTGGCCGCTCATCTCGCCGGCCAGGAGCGCGCCGGTTTCCTTGAGCTTGGTCTTTATCATGGAGTGGCCGGTCTTCCACATGAGCGGCTCGCCGCCGTTCGCAGAGATGTCTTTGTAGAGCAGGTGGGAGCTTTTGACGTCGCCGATGACCATGGCGCCGGGGCAGCGGGTCAGCATGTCGCGGGCGTAGATGGCGAGAAGCCTGTCGCCGTAGACCATGGCCCCGGTCTCGTCGATGACGCCGAGGCGGTCGGCGTCGCCGTCCAGGCCCAGGCCGGCGTCGGCGCCGTTCCTGGTTACGGCGGCTTTCAGATCGGCCATGTAGGGCTCGACCACCGGATCGGGATGGTGGTTAGGGAAGCGGCCATCGGGATCGCAGTACAGGGGAATGACCTCGGCACCGGCGCGGCGCAGAATTTCGGCGCAGACCTCGCCGCCGGCGCCGTTGCCGCCATCCACGACGATCTTGAGACCATCCAGCGGAGATTCGAGGTTCTGGACGAGCGCATCCATATAAGCTGGTGTGA
Organism: Oceanidesulfovibrio marinus; assembly: GCF_013085545.1. Taxonomy (NCBI): domain Bacteria; kingdom Pseudomonadati; phylum Thermodesulfobacteriota; class Desulfovibrionia; order Desulfovibrionales; family Desulfovibrionaceae; genus Oceanidesulfovibrio; species Oceanidesulfovibrio marinus. The sequence continues at coordinate 1,852,180 of NZ_CP039543.1, read as the reverse complement.
TGTCGTGGCTGGAGGCGACGCCCCGGCCTGCGGGGAGCTCGCCGCTGGCCATGAGCTCGTAGACGGCGCGGATTTCATCGGTATGGATGGTGGTCTCGCCGGCCCAGACCTTGAAGCCGTTGTACTCCTTGGGGTTGTGGCTGGCGGTGATGATGCAGCCGGCGTGGCGCTTGAGCGTGGTCACGGCGTAGTAGAAGATCGGTGTTGCGACCATGCCGATGTCGATGACGTCCACGCCGGAAGCGGTGAGGCCGTGGATGAGGCGGGCGGCGTACTCGGGCGAGCTTTCCCGGCAGTCGCGTCCGACCACGGCGTCGCGGAAGCCGCGGCCGAGGAAGTAGGCGCCCAGGGCGCGTCCCAGGCGCTCCACCCAAGGGCCGTCGAAGTCCTTGCCCACAATACCCCGAATATCGTAGGCTTTAAAAACTTTTGGCGACACAGGTTTCATGAGCGGCTCCATGACTTGGCGTATTGGCGGACGCTGGAGTCGTAAATCATCCCCCAGAAGAAGACAACGCCGCCGCATGCCGCGGGCGGTTGTTTCGAGGAATGTATTATTATGAATTGGGATTGGGACAAGCTCTCTGAAAAGAAGCGCCGGCAGACAGGCGGCGGCAGCAGCGGCGGCGGGCCGGAGCCCACGCGTCCGGAGTGGGACATCTCCGACAAGCTCGAGCACTTCAGGAACTTCAAGTTCCCGTTCGGCAAGGTCATCATCGTGCTGGTCGTGCTGGCATGGCTCGTGTCCGGTTTCTACATCGTCCAGCCCGGCGAGGTGGGCGTGGTGCTCCGTTTCGGCGAGTACAACAGGACAACGGGTGAGGGGCCGCATCTGCATTACCCGTTCCCCATCGAGACCGTGATGACACCGAACGTGGAGCAGATTCGCCGTGTGGTGGTGGGCGTTCCCGGTGCCGGCACGGCCGGACAGGACGAGTCCTCCATGCTTACGGGCGACGAGAACATCGTGAACGTGGAGTTTGTTGTCCAGTACAAGATCAAGGACGCGGAGAACTATCTGTTCAACGTGGCCGGGCCGGACGCCACAGTGAAGTCGGCATCGGAAACGGCCATGCGCGAGGTCATCGGCTTCAGCAAGATCGACGCCGCACTGACCGACGGCAAGTTCAAGATCCAGAACGATACTCGCGACCTGCTGCAGGAGATTCTGAACCGCTACCAGACCGGGCTGCAGGTGGTGGCCGTGAAGCTGCAGGACGTGACGCCGCCGCGCGAAGTGGTGGACGCGTTCAAGGATGTGGCCAGCGCCCGTGAGGACCGCGTGCGGTTCATCAACGAGGCCGAAGCCTACCGCAATGACATCACCCCGAAGGCCCGCGGCCGGGCCGCGGAGATGGTGAACCAGGCGGACGCCTACAAACAGACGCAGATTCGCGAGTCCAAGGGTGAGGCCCAGCGCTTCCTCTCCGTCCTCACCGAGTACAAGAAGGCCGAGGACGTCACGCGTACGCGCCTGTACCTGGAGACCATGGAAAACATCTACTCCAATCCGAATACCGAGAAGATCATCGTGAGCAAGGAGAACATGGAACGCGTACTGCCGCTTCTGCCGCTCGGCTCCGGGAACAGCGGTTTCCCCAAGGGGCAGACCCAGCCTTCCACGCAGAATCAGATGCAGGGAGGGCAGCAGTAATGAAACGTTCCGGAATCCTTCTCATCCTGCTGTTCGTGGTGTTGTTCGTCGCGTCCCAGGTGTTCTTCACGGTGCGCCAGACGCAGTACGCCATTGTGCTGCAGCTTGGTAAGCCGGTGGGCAGCACGCTGGAGCCCGGCCTGCATTACAAGAAGCCGCTTATTCAGACGGTAGAGTTCTTCGACAAGCGCATCCAGGACTACGACATGCAGCCCACCGAGGTGCTGACGAGCGACAAGAAGAACCTTGTTGTGGACAACTACTTTAAGTGGCGGATCACCAATCCGCTGCAGTTCTACCGGACCGTGCGGACCATACAGGGAGCGCGGGCCCGGCTGGAGGACGTTGTCTACTCCGAGCTGCGCGAGGCCCTGGGCCGACACACGCTCACCGAGATCGTGGCCAAGGAGCGCGGTGCGATCATGGAGCAGATCACGGACGAGGCGTCCGAGCTTGTGGCGAGGTACGGCGTGGAGCTTCTGGATGTGCGCATCAAGCGCACCGAGCTGCCGCCGCAGAACGAGCAGGCCATCTTCAACCGCATGCGCGCCGAGCGTGAACGCCAGGCCAAGCAGTATCGTTCCGAGGGCCGGGAAGAGGCGGCGAAGATCCGCTCCAGCGCCGAGCGCGACCGCTCCGTGATCATCGCCGAGGCCAAGCGCCAGGCTGATGAGATCCGCGGCGAAGGCGAGGCCGAGGCGGTGAAGATATACGCAGGCGCCCTGGAGCAGGGGCCGGAGTTCTTCGCTTTCCAGCGCAGCCTGGAGGCGTATCGCAAGAGCTTTGGCAACAATACGCGCCTGCTGCTCACGCCTGAAAACGAGTTCCTGCACTACTTCAAGTAGTCATCACGCCATGCCGGGGGCGGCTAGGACCAGCCGCTCCCGGTACCCGGCGCATCCCCCGAACATAATCCGCAGGCTGTGCTTCCTCGCAATGCACGGTCTCTTTGCAAGTCTGGGCTCCGGCCCCTGCGAGGCGCTTGCCATATGCTGCGCTGTTTTTGCAGCTCTTTTTTAATAGGATTGCGGGTAAGACGCTGTTGTCGCCTATAGATGTGCCCATGGGAACAGAAACATCAGGTCGTCTTTGGTTGACGATATCACTCGGCCCGGTTCCTGCAGTCGATAACCACTTGTCGAAGTGAAGGATTAAGCAATAATAGGGTGTAGGATCGCCGTATGTGGTGGTACTGGAGCGTATAGGGGAGCAGAATATACCCAAGTTCAGGCATGTAACATTGTAACAGAAGGGTTACATTTCTGTCGCAATGTGTCAGTTCTGCTTTCTGTTTTCTTGCGCACGAGTATCTGAGAATTGCTCATTATCATATTGGGATGGTAGCAAATCCAAAAGCGGTTTGCCTGTATTTGGAGTTTGGCATCAAGTTTGTATATATTGCTTTGTGTATGTCGCGTTCCATACCACCCTGCTGTCGACATCTGCTGAGGAGATGCGCAGCATCCAGAAGCACAGGCAGCATGACATGCTCACGCAATGTTATCCGAGGAGGGCGGATCGTCGTTGCTTGTGCGTTGCGTCTTCCGGGGCCGTCCAGGGCCCCGTTCAGAGGGAGCTGGAAGGAGGTTCGCAGGAATACCGTACTCGACGAGACGCTGGATCTTGTCCTTGGGCCGCCGTTCGCCCTTGATGAGCCTGGTCACGAACGAAGTGTGCGTGCCCAGATGGATAGCGAGTTCTTTGTTCGAGATGCCATTGAAAGCAAGCCACGCCCGAAGTAGTTGGCAACGATTTTCCATAACGGTATGCGGTTTTTTAATTACAGGGAAATGAGCATTCTATGTAACCATATCGATGGTGCATGTATTGGTCAAGAGTTAATCCGTAAATAAAAATCTGTTTCACTTTTTTCGCGAAGGAAACAAATAGGAGTTACCACGTGTCCTCTTTTGATCAAGTATTTGAACGTATCAAATCGGCGACAAATACCCGGACGCAAGTCGAGCTTGCAGAAGTTCTCGGTATTCGTCAGTCGAGCATATCGGACGCCAAGCGCCGCAACTCGGTGCCGGCCGACTGGTATCTGAAGCTGTTCGAACAGTATGGCCTCAATCCTGACTGGCTGAAGCTCGGACAGGGCCCAATGTATCTGAAAAGCGAAGAGGGCTATCAGCCCTACGACGGTCCGGCTGCGCTGAGCCTGCGCGAGGAGGCCGCCCACTACGCCGAGCCCGAAAGCAAAGGCACCGTGGTCAATGTCCACTCCATGCAGAGCGAGAACGAGGGCCACGACGGCTACGAGCCCAAGGCCATCGGCAAGCTGAACGTGCCCCGCTCCCTGGCCCCCAGCTCCATCCTCGTGGTCAAAGTGGAGGGCTCCAGCATGGAACCCTACATCCGCCGCGGCGCGTATGTGGGCATCGACCAGAACAAGAAGAACGTCGTGTCCGGCGAGATCTTCGGCGTCTTCGTCCCCTACGAGGGACTGCTGCTCAAGCGCGTGTACCTGGACGCCGACCGCGAGCGCATCGTGCTGCGGTCCGAGAACCAGGCGCACCCCGAGACCGAGATTCATGTGGACAAGGCCCAGGAGCGCATCGTGGGCCGCGCCGTGTGGGTCATACAGGATCTCTAGGCTGCATTGTAACTCGTATGCGTGTACGAGTTGGCCGCGGCGTCTTCGGGCGTCGCGGCTTTTTTGTTTGTCTTTACAATTCCCTGCATTTGGTTTTCGGACTTGCTCTTTTTTGCTGTGGTAGTTTACACCAACCATTCAGGAGGGTTGTGACTACCATGATCGCATCACTGATGCCGAACAACATCTACGAGCATCTGGCTGCTCGCGTTCTCGGGCAGGAGGCGGCCCTGCGCGCCATCTCCGTGGCCATATACAAGCACATCAACCACATCGGCGGCGCGCGCATCCTGATGATCGGCAACAGCGGCACCGGCAAGACCACGATCATGCAGGCCATCGAGGAGTTCTACGCCGCGCACGAGTCACTGGCCGAGTTCCGCGCCATGACGATCATGAACGCACGGACCCTTCTGGACGAGGCCGGCGATGTGGACACGTTTGCCGTGTTCCGGAGCCTGGAGAACCGCGTCGCGGCCATGCTCGGGGAGAAGCGCGCGCCCAGGGACGTGCAGGTCCTCATGGAGAACGCCACGGTCTGTCTGGATGAGATCGACAAGATATCCGGCAAAATTGCAGGCAAGTCGGACGTGACCGGCATGCGCTTGCAGCAGGCGCTGCTGACCTTCATCGAGGGCGAGCGCTTTCTCTATCGGGCCCGGGTGCACGCACAGGGTGCAGAGCGATACGCCAAGCTGCCCATCAATACGCGCAACATCCTCTTTGTCTGCGGCGGCGCCTTCGAGGAGCTCTACGATCAGGTCTATGCCCGTGTGGACAACAAGGAGGACGAGCGCCGGCTCAAGGAAGTGCGCGTCTACGACAAAACGAGCGGCATGAAGTCCACCATCCTCTTCACGCTGCGCGACTATCTCAAGATGTCGGACCTCTTCTACTATGGGATGGCGCCGCAGTTTCTCTCGCGGTTTGGCTCCATCGCCATGCTCGATGACCTGGGCCGGGAGACGCTGCAACGCATCCTGCTCCATTCCAAGGACTCGCCGTTCAACCAGTCGCGGACGTACTTCAAGACTATGGACATCGACCTCCGGATAACGGACGAGGCCGTGGACCTGGTTGTGAGCCAGGCAGCCGACAATACGCGCCTTGGCGCGCGTGCGTTGCGCGAGGTGTTCAGCCGGGTGATTATGGACCTGGAGTTCGACCCCTTTGACTCCGGAGCCCTGCGAGACGGCGAGAATGGCACACGGGTTTTGGAAATAGATGCCGGGATGGTGGACGCTGCGCTGCAATCGTGGGAAGAGTAAGCTGATTGCGCGCTGCCGTTTGACCTTGTCCGGCTGGCCGGGTTATAAAAGGAGGGCAAGGGGAAAGGTTGCAACGCGAGGTAATCGGTTATGTGGCTTAAGATTTCCATGACAGGAAAGAATGCGGTGTACCCCGTTTTGCCTTTTACGTCCGGAAATGCGTTGTCCGTCAGGGACGCCCGGTGGTTCTTGTGAAGCTTACCCTCTCCCCATCCTCGACATTGTCGTCATTCTTCGGGAGCCGCGTTGCGGCTCTTCTTCTGCCCATCCTGCTTTTCGTGCTGCTTGGCGGCTGCTCCCTGCTTGAAGGCAAGGACGTGCACCTGCCCAACCTGGACATGTTCCACGAGTTCTCGGAAAACATGGCCGGCGAAGACCCTGCGGACGCAGTGGATTATCACGAGCAGGAACCGCTGCCGGAACCGCACACGCCGTACGTGGGCGACGCCGAAGAGCGCCAGCTGGACCGGCTGGCGGCCGAAGACCCGGTCATCTTCATGTACCAACGCGGCAACGAGCACTTCAACGCCGGCGAGTACGAACGGGCCGTGGCCTCGTACGACAACGTCCTCGTGCTGGAGCCGGAGCATCCCCGTGCGCACTTCAAGAAAGGGGCCAGCCTGCACATGCTCGGCCGCTACGAGGAAGCCTTGGAGGAGTACGACGCCCACCTGGCGCTGAAGCCGGACGACGCGCACGTCTACTACGACAGGGGCAACACCCTGAGCGCGATGTCTCGCTGGAACGAGGCGGTGGACAGCTACACCCGCGCCATCAAGCTCGACAGCTCCTATGCCGAAGCGTACGCGAACCGGGCTTACGTCTACCTCAAGCTGGGTGACGCCGCGGCGGCGAGCCAGGATGCGGATCGCGCCAGGGCGCTGAACCCGGCCATCTCCATTCCGGAGTCCATCCACTAGCCGCGGAGAGCCCCCACCCGGTCGGCGACCTCACAAGCTGCCCCGCTGCGGGCGGGCGTTCGGTTGCGCGCGTGGACCGCGAAGCCTTCTTTCCCTGGAATAACGAGCTGTTCTGTGTAGATTGTGCTTGGCAAATGTCCAGAAAGCTGGGCATGCTCCCGGCTATTTGACGTGGGAGAGGATGTCCTCGGCATGCACGCCCGTGGCGTTGGTGAACTCTATGGCCGCAGGCAGCACACCAGCTATGGCAGGCATGGCGCGCAGTGCGGGAACGGCGTCCAGCCGCTCGCGGAAGGAGCGCGTGGTCTCGAACAATCCGTCCGCCAGCAGGGTGAGCCGCTGCCCAAGGTAGCCGGCCAGAATGTTGCCCGCCTTCTGTGAGACGAGAACCCGATCATAGTACAAGAAGCTGAGATCAAAGGCATTTTGGGCCAGGGCTTCCATGAGGTCGAGCTGCATGAGGAAGTAGTTGACCACGCCCTGTTCGGCCGGGTCGGCCTCGGCGTACGACTCCAGGCTGCTCCGCGCCTCGTCCATGGCGGTTTGCAGCGCCTTGTGCCGCGCCAGATGGGCCTGCATATCCTGCGGCAGTGGGGCAGGCGCCTGGGCGCGGGCGGGCAGGGTGATGAACCCTGCGAAAACCAGCAGCAGCAACACGCGGCAGGTGCGTAGAAAGGGAGCGGAGAGGGGGCGCCACGCTACGCGGGTTCGACAAAAAGTTGTAAACATATCTTGATCATATCAGCCCTGGCGATTCGCGGTCAACGGAATTCCGGGAAATGCACCAAAGGGGAACGGGGCCACTTTATTGAGCGGACGACTTGGGGTAGAGTGTCGAGCTTTTCCGGGGGCTCGCCAGGACTCGGGCCAAGTATTTCGCCGGGCAAGAATAGCATGATGCGCCGTGGGCGCGCGAGGATCGCATGGATTTAGGATCGCTCTGGAGCGGGCTCGGCTGGCCTCTGGTCCGGCTGCTCGCCTTTGTTTCCCTGGGCCTGTTCGTGGCCAACGTCATCGAGGCGCTCAACTGGACCCGCGCCATGTCCCGTCTTGCCCAACCGCTGATACGCATGGGCCACATGAAGGACATCACCGGCGCGAGCTTTTCCATGGCCTTCTTTTCCGGCGTAGCGGCCAACTCCATGCTGGCCGAGCACTACGATCAGGGCAACCTGACCAGAAAAGAGCTCGTTCTCGCCAATCTTTTCAACAGCCTGCCTACGTATTTCCTCCATCTGCCCACGGTCTTCTTCATCACGCTGCCATTCATCGGCAGCGCCGCCGTGATCTATGTGGGACTCACCGTCGCATCGGCCGTGGTGCGCACGGCGGCCACCATCCTTCTAGGCAGGATTCTGCTGCCGCCGCTGCCGGAGGGCTGCGTGATCTGCCGACTGGAGGAGGACAGGGCGCGGAGCTGGAAGTCCGCGATGCGCAAGGCCTGGCGGCGTTTCAAAAAGCGGATATGGAAGATCGCGACCATAACCGTACCCATCTACATCGCCGTGTATATCGCCAAAAACCTCGGCCTCTTCGATATGCTCGAAGGATTCATGGCCGAGTACGTGAAAGGGCTGTCTTTCCTGCCGCCGGCTGCCATGTCCATCGTGGTCTTCCATGTGGCGGCGGAGTTCACGGCCGGGCTGGCCGCTGCCGGTTCGCTCATGCAGGCCGGCTCGTTGACGGTCAATCAGATCGTTGTCGCCCTGCTGGTCGGTAACATCATTTCCTCGCCCATGCGCGCTTTCCGGCATCAATTCCCGTACTACGCGGGCATCTTCAAGCCGCGCCTGGCGCTGCGTCTGATGGTCTACAACCAGCTGTTGCGCGTCATCAGCCTGATAATCGTGGGGGCGGCGTTTATCCTCGTAACCGGGCCATAACACTTTTCAACGGCCCGCGGTTTGGGTATTGCAGAACGGACCCGGTAATACATTCTGCTAACCGAATTATCCAAAACGCGAAGGATAAACGATATGCGTCTTATCGAAACGGACATCCCCGACCTCGTCATTTTTGAACCCAAGGTCTTTCAGGACGAGCGCGGCTTCTTCTTGGAAACATATAATAAGGAAGTCCTCACCTCCTACGGACTCCAGTACGACTTCATCCAGGACAATCACGCCAAATCCGCCTCGAACGTGCTGCGCGGTCTGCATTTCCAGCGGCCGCCCGCGGACCAGGCCAAGCTCGTACGCGTGACGCGCGGCGCGGTTTACGATGTGGCCGTGGACCTGCGCAAGGGTTCGCCGACCTACGGAAAATGGGTCGGAGTCACGCTCTCCGCCGAGAACTTCCTCCAGTTCCTCGTGCCGCGCGGCTTTGCGCACGGCTATGTAACGCTCGAACCCGACACCGAGTTCCAATATAAGGTGGACAACTACTATGCGCCCAAGCTGGACGGGGGCATCATCTGGAACGACCCGGACCTCGCCATTGACTGGCCCGCGGACGATCCGGTGCTCTCGGCCAAGGATCGCGAGCTGCCCACCCTGGCTGAGTTCGATTCGCCGTTCGAATACGTCAAGGCCTGATTGAGACGAACGTAACAACCGTTGCGAGGATTGAGGCGCGTGATGGCGCCAAGGAGGAAGATAGGGCGGACGCCAATACCGAATCCCGTGAGGGGGGGATTCCGAGAAAAGGGGACAAACCGCCGCCTGATGTGCTTGCGCAGTCTATTTTTTTAGACAACACGGCAGGGAGGAGGGGCTCTTCAGCCGAGCGATGTGTCACAGGTGTGTGCTGCCAAATATCAGTAACGACGGCCTGTGACGGCGATCTGTGCACTGGGTTCGTGAAATAATTCACCTTGACACTCTGGAATGCTCAAGGGTAAGTAGTGCGCGGGTCAGTCGCAAGTCTTACATACATTACCTCAAAAGGCGGAAGGGTTATGGAGGCACACAAGCAAAGCCAGGTGAATGCCGAAGCCAGCTCCAGAAATCCCATCGTCGGGGCAGTGCCGTTTCTGTTTGGCCTTGCTCTGGCTCTCGTTGTAGGCTGGTGGGTTTTTCCGGACGCGCTCTTTTCAAAAGAGCCCCAACCGATCAGCTTCAGTCACAAGGTGCACATCGAGAATGTGGGAATGGAGTGTTCGAGCTGTCACTACTATCGTGAAGACGGCTCGTATCATGGTTTGCCCACGACACAAGAATGCGCCGAATGTCACATGGAAGCCATGGACTGGAGCGAGGACGAGGTCTCCTTTGTCCGTGACTATGTGGAGCTGAACAAAGAAGTCGACTGGAAGGTGTATCAGTACCAGCCCGACAACGTCTTCTTCTCACACGCTGCGCACAGCATGGACAACTGCGGACAGTGTCATGACCTTACCGAAGCGCAGCTCTGCTCGTTTGGCGGATGCCACCCCAACGTGGCGGAGACGGACACCCCGCCAGTGCTCAAGCAGGATCGCATCACCGGTTACAGCAAGGACACCATGAAGATGTGGCAGTGTGAGAAGTGCCACACCTTGCCCGAACATTATGAAATGACCGGGTCCCCCAAGGCCCAGGCCTGTTTCAGCTGCCATAAATAGGGAAGGGTGCGAGCCATGGGAATCGATAGAAGAGACGCCATTAAGTTCATCGTCGGTGGTGCTGTGGGCACCACGCTTACGCCCATCCCCTGGAAACTCACCGACGATATTTCCATCTGGACCCAGAACTGGTCGTGGATTCCCCGGAACATGCCGGGAAAGAACGACTATAAGCCCACGGTCAGCAAGCTCTGTCCGTCCAACGTCGGCATGCTGGTGCGCACTGTCAACGGCCGTCCCGTGCGCCCCGTCGGCAACCCCGACTCTCCGCTTTCCGGCGGCAAGATCAGCTCCCTGGCAGCCGCCGAGGGCGAGCTCCTCTACAGCCCGGCGCGGGTGCGCCGTCCGTTGCGCAAGTCCGCTGACGGCACCTACGTCGCCGTCTCCTGGAACGAGGCGGAAGCTATCCTCTCCGAGAAGCTGGGCAACGCCACCGGCGGCGTCGGAGTGATTTCCGGCGACATGAACGGCACCATGAACGAGGTGCTCTCCGCCTTTGCCGCCGGCTTCGGCTCCGAGAACTGCTGCTTCATGCCCGACTCCGCGCAGCCCGAGGCCCAGGCGTACAACGGCCAGATGGGCGGCGACGGACAGCCGGCCTATGACTTCGACAACGCCGACTACGTGCTGGCCATCGGCGCGGATGTGCTCGAGTCCTGGGGCCCGGTGATAGCCAACCGCCGCGGCTTTGCCGGCAAGCGCCCCCATGGTGAGGATCCTGCCTCCACCTGGGTCTACGCCGGCGCTTTCCAGACCAACACCGCAGCCGGCGCCGACAAATGGGTGCCCATGCGCCCCGGCGCGCAGGCAGCCCTCGCGCTCGGCATCGCCAACCTGCTCATCAAGCAGGGCGCTTCCGCCCCCGGCCTTTCCGGCTTCGCCTCACTGGCGGCGCAGTACACGCCGGAAAAGGTGGCCGAGGTCGCCGGCGTCAAGCCCGACGCCCTGCAGGAAATCGCCAAGGGCCTTGCCTCCGCCAAGAAACCCCTGGTGGTTGTGGGCGCCGAAGGCAACGAAGGCGGCAGCCCGGCCGCAGCGGCCGCAGGCATCGCCTGCAACATGCTCCTGGGCAACTTCCGCGCGCTTCCGTACCCCAAGACCGTGGTCAAGGGCGCCATGGGCCGCGGCGACATGCTCGCCAAGGACGCGGCCGGCTATGTTGCCGGGTTCCTGGGCGGCGACGCCCCCGAGGTGCTGATTACCTATCAGGCCAACCCGGTCTACGCGCTCCCCGGTTCCGTGAATGCCAAGGAAGCCTTCAACGGCGTCTCCTTCAAGGTCTGCTTCTCCACGTACCTGACCGAGACGGCCCTGGTGAGCGACCTCATCCTGCCGGTACCGCACTCCTTTGAAATGATCGACGACGTGGCCTCGCCGTTCGGCTGCAGCAAGGTTCTCTACGCCCTGGCGATGCCCGTCATCCCCACGCTTGTCGAAGCAAAGCACCCGGGTGACTTCCTGCTCGGACTCTCCGCGAAGCTCGGCAAGGACCTTGGCTTTGATTCGTATCTGAAGGTTCTCCAGGCCAAGGCCAAGGCCATGGGCGCCAACTGGGGCGACCTGACCAAGGGCGCCACCTACGTGAGCGACTCTACGGCCTCCGCCTACGGCATCAGCGTGGACCCGGACGCTCTGGCCAAAGCCGCCGCAGTTGTCGAGGCCGCCGACCTCACCCTCTGCCCCGTGATGAAGCTCAATTACGGAACAGCTGCCTGCGGTATCCCGCCCTTCAACCTGAAGACCATCCGCGACGACGAGCTCGCTTCCGACTACCTCTTCGTCCACATGAACTCCAACACCGCCAAGAGCAAGGGGTTGGGGCAGGACGACGTGGTCACGCTGGCGAGCGACGCCGGTTCCGTTACGGTCAAGGTGAACATCTTCGAAGGTGTCATGGACGGCGTTGTCGCCATGCCGAAGAACTTCGGACACACCGCTTTCGATGAGTACACCCGCGGTAAGGGTGAGAATGTGAGCGCACTCTTTACAGTCAGCTCCGAGCCGGGCACTGGTGCCGCGGTGTGGACCGGTCAGGCTGTCGATCTGAAGCGCGCCTAACTGCAAGTCATAAGGAACAACCGTCATGAGCTCCAAAAAAGAGTTCGATATTGTCTGGGGGATGGTCATCGACCTGGACAAGTGCACGGGCTGCGGTGCGTGTATGGTATCCTGTCAGGCGGAGAACAACGTGCCCATCACCAAAGATGCCACGAACAAGCTCCGGACCCTGTCATGGCTTCTGGTGTACGAGCTTTCCAACGGGAAGCCTTTCCCGGACCACGATGTCGCGTATCTGCCCCGTCCCTGCCAGCAATGCGGAAACCCGGCGTGCGTGCCTGTCTGCCCCGCCACGGTGACCAAGAAGGACGAAGAAGGCGGCATCGTCAGCCAGATCTACCCGCGCTGCTTCGGCTGCCGGTACTGCATGGCCGCCTGCCCGTACCACGCCCGTTACTTCAACTGGTTCGACCCGGTCTGGCCCGAGGGCATGGAGAAGACCCTGTCTCCCGATGTCTCCACGCGTCCTCGCGGCGTGGTCGAGAAGTGCACCTTCTGCCACCACCGCTGGCAGCACGCCAAGGACAAGGCCCGCGTCGAGGGCCGCGATCCCTACGCGCTGGAGCAGGGCGAGTATCAGACCGCCTGTACGGAAGCGTGCCCCAACGGCGCGATCCACTTCGGCGATCTGAAGAACCCCGAGCATACGGTGCACGAGCTCTCCAAGAGCAAGTACGCCTTCCGGCTGCTGGAACGTTTGGGAATGGAACCGCAGGTATATTACCTGAGCCGGCGCGAATGGGTCCGCCGCTTGGGCGATCACTACCTGGACGAAGAAAAGACTGGTGAATTCCAGGTCGTAGGGGGTCATGGTCATGGCTAAGCCCACGGATTACCCACTTCTCAATGAGGGGCTGCCCCGCTGCTCCTTGCCGAAATTCCTGCTCTGGCTGGCAATTATCGGCCTCTTCCTGGCCTGGGGCGGCATCTGGATGGGAATCATCTTCTACGAAGGTCTGGGCGTCACCGCTCTGGACAACTACTTCGGATTCGGTCTCTGGATCACGTTCGACCTCGCGGTCATCGCGCTTGGCGCCGGCGCCTTCTTCACTGGCCTGCTGCGCTACATCCTGAACATCGATCCGCTGAAAAACATCGTGAACCTCGCGGTGGTCATCGGCTTCATCTGCTACTCCGGCGCCATGATCGTCCTGGGGCTCGACGTAGGCCAGCCGCTGAGATCGTGGTTCGGCTTCTGGCACGCCAACGTCCACTCCATGCTGGTCGAGGTGATGTTCTGCATCACGTGCTACCTCATGGTGCTGGCCATCGAGTTCATACCGCTGGTTCTGGAAAATCGGCAGCTGGACAAGATTCCTTTCATCCACAAGCTGTCGCATAACTTCCACGTACTCATGCCGCTTTTTGCCGGCATCGGCGCGTTCCTCTCCTTCTTCCACCAGGGCTCCCTGGGCGGCATGTATGGCGTGCTCTTCAGCCGTCCGTTCGCCTTCCGCGAGGGCTTCTTCATCTGGCCGTGGACCTTCTTCCTGTTTGTCCTGTCCGCCGTGGCTTCCGGTCCGGCGCTGACCATGCTTATCGCGGCCCTGATCGAGAAGGTGTCCGGCCGCAAGCTGGTGGAGTTCCGCGTCAAGGCCTTGATGGGCAAGATCGCGGGCACCATGCTCGCCGTCTACATGTTCTTCAAGATCATCGACACCTGGGCCTGGGCCACCGGCTACCTGCCCAGCGTCGGCCTGACCTTTGACGAGATGTTCCACGGCATCTACGGCCAGTGGCTGCTCTGGGCCGAGATCGGCCTCTGCGGTCTGCTGCCCATGATCATGCTGCTCGTGCCGTCCATCCGCAACACGCCGTCGCTGCTGTACACCGCCGGTATCCTGGACTGCATCGGCGTGACCATCAACCGCTACGTCTTCACCGTGCAGACCCTGGCGCATCCGGTCATGCCGTTCGACAAGTGGCAGCTGTACATTCCGAACCAGGCCGAGTGGGCGCCGTCCTTCCTGGTGCTGGCATACGGGGCGCTGATCATCAGCCTCTCCTACCGGTACCTGCCGCTCTTCCCGCAGGAGAAGAAGCTGAACGCCTAGTCTGAACACGACACACGATCCAAAAAGAGGCGGCTTCGCGATTGCATCGCGAGGCCGTCTTTTTTGTGTCGAACCCGACGCTGCGCCTCGGCAATCTGATTTGGGCGAGGGGGGTGATATGCAGGAGGTGTCCCGCTAGGAGGGGACACGCAGATAGAGAGGGCGGGATAAGCCGCCTCATGGTTGCAACCAGATCTTGCGTGCCGAGGCACGCCGGCGCAGCTGCGCTGCCGGGGTCCTACATGAAGATCAGGGGTGCGGCTTCTTCGAGGGTGGTGATGCCCTTGAGCACCTTGTTCAGCGCGTCCTGGCGCATGGGCCGGAACTTCTTGGAGGCCTGGGCGGCGCGGGCGATATCACGGGAAGAGACGCGCTTGATGATCAGTTCCTGAATCTGCTCGTCGATGTTGAGCACCTCGTAGACGCCGGTCCGGCCGGAGTAGCCGGAATCGCGGCACTTGGGGCAGCCGCGGCCGCGGAAGAATTTTACCTCACGTTTGAGCTTGAGCGCATCCACGTACTTCTGGGGCGGTTGGTACTCCTCCAGGCACTCCTGGCAGTTGCGCCGCATGAGCCGCTGGCCCACGACGCACAGCAGGGTGGAGGCCACCAGGAAGGGTTCGATGCCCATATCGATGAAGCGCGTCACGGCGCCGGCGGCGTCGTTGGTATGTACGGTGGAGAGCAGGCGGTGACCGGTCATGGCGGACTCCACCGCAATCTGCGCGGTCTCGTGGTCGCGAATCTCACCGACCATCAGGACGTCGGGGTCCTGGCGCAGGATGGAGCGCAGACCCGAGGCGAAGGTCATGCCGGCCTTGCGGTTGAGCTGCACCTGGCGGATGGTGTCCACGCGGTGCTCCACCGGGTCTTCCAGGGTGATGATATTGATTTCCGGCTTGTCGATGCGGTGCAGCAGGGAGTAGAGCAGCGTGGTTTTACCGGAACCCGTGGGGCCGGTCGCCAGGATCATGCCGTACGATTTGGATGTGGCCTCCTCAATGCGCTGCATGTCTTCTTCAGTCATGCCCAGCTCTTCCAGCTGCAGGGTGCCGCGTTTGCGGATGAGCAGACGCAGAACCATGTTCTCGCCGTAGATGGTAGGCAGGGCGGATGCGCGGACGTTGACCTCGCGCGTCTGGACGTTGAAGGAGAAGCGGCCGTCCTGCGGCACGCGCGTCACCGAAATGTCCATGTTGGAAATGAGCTTCATGCGCGAGATGACCTGCATGAATATGGACTTGGGCGGTGCCGGGTACTCGCGGAGGATGCCGTCCACGCGGAAGCGGAGCTGCACGCGGTCGCGCTGAGGGCTGATGTGGATGTCGCTCGCCCCTTCGTTGACGGCCTGGTAGAGGATCTGGTTGACGAGCTTGACCACGGGCGCGTCTTCCAGCGCAGCCATGGAGATGTCGACGATCTGCTCTTCTTCGCCTTCCTCGACTTCGAGCTCGTCGATGGCGGACTGCATGTCCCCCAGGGCGGCAGCTTTGCCGTAGTACTGGTAGATGAGCTCGTCGAGGTCGCCTTTGGGGCAGTAGACTGGCTCCAGATCCAGCTTGAGGCTCTTCTCCAGGGTATCCAGCAGGGAGACGTTCAGCGGGTCCGAGGTGGCCACATAGACGAGGCCGCCTTTTTCCTTGATGGCGCAGATGCCGTGCTTGCGGGCTGTCTCCGGATCGATGATCCGCGAGAGGCTCTGCTCGAACGGGTAGGTTTTGGGGTCGTACTTGTCTATCTGGAGCTGGTTGGAGACGTACTCCATCAGCTCATTTTCCTTGAGCTTCCCCTGGTGGCGCAAGTACTCGGCGAGCTTGAGGCCGGATTTCCGCTGCACGGCGCGAGCCATGCGCGAGTTGCCAACGCTGGAGCTGAAGGCGGAAGGATTGTTGGGTTGCTGAGTCATCGTCCTCGGGCGATCCAAGAAGGTGCACAGATGTTGCGCCCCCAACAGGGGCGTCGTGAATCCAAATCTCCCCACAAGTATTTCTTCAAGGAAGATAGCTCCTTGTCAGAAAGAAGCCAAGGGGGGCGGAGAACAATTTTCCAGGGCGTTCCCGGGCCGGATAGTGTATGCAAAACGGGTATAGAACCGGCGGAAGACGAAATCCCGTTGGCACATACGCAATTTCGGCCGTGTTCGGGGTTGAGTAGACCACGCCCGTTGCTGTATGTATGTCTTCCGCAGCTTGCATGCAACCCCTGGTTGTTTTAAATCCTTGTCATCCCGAGACGAGAAGCGCCATACCAACGAGGAAACGAATGGCAGACGCCAAATCCGATGCGGTATACATCGACACGTTTTTCGCGAGGCAACCCATCTTCGACAAGAAGAAGGAGCCCCGCGGATATGCTCTTCTGTATCGCCACAGCTCCGATGCTACCACGGCGCATTTCGAAGACAAGGATATCGCCACGCTCACCGTGATCGCAAACGCGATCATGAACATGCCCAAGGAAGAGAAGGCCCGGAAAAAGCTGTTCATCACATTTACCGAAGAGCCCTTGCTCCGCAAAATTCCCCTGGCGCTTCCAGTTGAGACCACGGTCATCGCGGTCAACGAGTCCATCTCCAAGAACCGCGAGGTTCTCAAGACGCTGATGGAGCTCAAGGCGGACGACTACCAGATAGCCCTCAACGACTACTCCGGCGCTCCGGAGTCCGAGGTGCTGCTCAAGCTGGCGGACATCGTGTTCGTGGACGTGCTGGACGGTGATGGTGAGCGCATCCAGAACCTCGTGGATGCGGTCAAGCCCCACCAATGCGTGCTCGCGGCCAAGCGGGTGGAGGATCTCACCCACTTCAGCCTGGCCAGGGAACTCGGTTTCACCCTGTTCCAGGGCTTCTTCTTCGAAAAACCGGAGATCGTGCCCGGCCGCAAGCTCTCCTCCAACCAGATCTCGCGGCTCATGCTCTTCCGGGCGCTGGAAAAGGAAAACCCGGAGTTCGACGAGCTCGCTTCCATCATCGAAGCCGACGTCTCAATCAGCTACCGGCTCCTGGCGCTCATCAACTCCGCGGCGTTCAGCCTGTCCCGCAAGGTGGAGTCCATCAAGCAGGCCCTGGTGCTGCTGGGGCTCAAGCAGGTCAAAAGCTGGCTGTGGCTCATCTTCCTTTCGGACATCACGCCGGAGGAGAAGACCTCCGAGCTGCCGTATCTCTCAACCATCCGCGGCAAGTTCCTGGAGCGCGCGGCCATGAACCACGACCGCATGGCTCCCAAACCGGACAGCCTCTACCTGCTCGGTCTGTTCTCCCTGCTGGAGGCCCTGCTGGACATCCCCTTCGAGGAGATCGCCGAGAACCTGCCCCTGGACGAGAAGATTATCGACGCCCTGAGCGGCAAGGACAACGAGCTGAGCGCTTGGCTGGATATGGCCAAGCTTTTCGAGCGCGGCGACTGGGACAACATCGACGAGATCATCGAAACGCTCCAGCTCGACCCCATGACCGTGGCCAACTCCTATGCCGAGGCGCTTACCTGGGCGAAATCCATTCAGGAGGAATCCGCGCGCATCGAATAACCGGCCGAGCGCCGATTGCCGCGCGTGGGTCCCCGTGGTATAGCACCGCCCCGTGAACGTTCTCCTCCCAATCTTCCTGCTCATACTCGTTGGCTACGTCTTCCGCCGCACCGGCGTCGTAGAGCTCAGCTTCTGGCCCCAGGCCGAGAAGGCGACCTACTACATCTTCTTCCCGGCGCTTTTGTTGTCCAACCTCTCCACGGCCTCGTTCGGCGAACAGCCCGCCCTGACCATGGCCGGCGCCATGATAACCGGCGTGGTCGCGGTCTCCGGTATCGCGCTTTTTCTGCAATCGCGCTTCCGCATGCCGGGGCCGGCGTTCTCCTCCATCTTCCAGGGCTCCATCCGCATGAACACGTACGTGGGCATCGCGGCTGCGTCGGCCATGGCCGGCAGTCCGGGCGTCACGCTGTCCGCTGTGGCGCTGGTAGCGACCATCCCTCTGGTGAACTTTCTGTCCGTGCCCGTGGTCTCGCATTATGGAGCCGGCAACATCTCCTCGCTGCGCGCCATACTCGCGGCCCTGGCCAAGAACCCGTTGATCCTGGGCAGTGTCGGCGGCTTCGCGCTCAACTACACGCACATCCAGCTTCCGGATGCGCTTTACGAAATGCTCCACCTGCTGGGACGCGCGGCCTTGCCCGTCGGCCTGCTCACCGTGGGCGCCGGGCTCAACTTCCGCCACATCGCGCCGCAGAAATACCGCATTCTCCTGGCCGCGTCGCTTAAGCTCATGCTGCTGCCGGCCGTCACCATCCTGGCCTGTAGGCTGTACAACGTGCCCACCCCGGCGGACGTGGTTGCCGTGCTCTTCGCGTCCCTGCCTACGGCCGTCTCCTGCTACATCCTGGCGCGGCAGCTCGGCGGCGACGAAGATCTCATGGCTTCCATCATCACCGCCCAGACCGTGATAGCCTTCGTGACCCTGCCCGTGGCGCTCTACCTCGTAGACTGACGCCCACGGCGCGGAAGCTTCTCCCTGCATGAAAAGCCCGGACCTCCACGGAGGCCGGGCTTGTTCGTTTTGGAATGCCCACCCGCATTCTCTCGTAGCGCCTTCACTGCCGGTTCAGACCGCCCCGCGCGTCTTATTGCCTCTGCGATCGGCTGCACGCCGGGTGTTCCGAAAGATAACCCAAATAGTGTCATGACTCTGAGATACATTTGGCGTTTACTCACAAGTTGCATCGAAAGTTTTCAACGCGCTGTTGCGCGGATGCACCACGTTTTCAACATGGAACGCTACTGCTCCATACACCCCAGGAGATTTGCATGATCAAGCTCATTATCAACGACGACGAGTACTCCGTGGACGTGGACCCGGATACGCCCTTGCTCTGGGTTCTCCGCGACGTTCTCGGGCTGACGGGCACCAAGTTCGGCTGCGGCGCCGGGCAGTGCTGGGGCTGCACAGTAATCGTGGACGGCAAGGCCCGGCCTTCGTGCACGACCAAGATATCCGGCCTGGAAGGCAAGAAGATAACCACCATCGAAGGCATTCCAGAGGACCATCCGGTCAAGCAGGCCTGGCTGGAGGAGCAGGTCCCCCAGTGCGGCTACTGCCAGCCCGGCCAGATCATGCGCGCCGTGGCCCTGCTGGATGAAAATCCGGACCCGGACCGCGACGAGGTGCGCAAGGCCATGTCCCGGAACCTCTGCCGCTGCGGCACATACCCCCGCATCGAAGCTGCCGTGCTGCGCGCGGCCAGGGAGGTGGCGAAATGACAAACGCACCCAATGCCCTGACCCTGTGCGCCGATATGTTGAATCCAGGCGTCAATGGCGTATTCGCTGTAGACGGGCAACCGCCGGAAGGAGGCCTGGAGCTCCTCTGGCTTACTGTGCACACGGACGGCAAGGTCTCCGTGATGCTCAACAAGATCGAGATGGGGCAGGGCTCCAGTACGGCCCTGTGCATGATCGTGGCCGACGAGCTGGACGCGGACCTGCAGCGGGTCGGGTTCGTCCAGGCGCTGTACGACCCGAAGTACGACGACCCGGAGTTCCACGCCATGCTCACGGGTGGCTCCACCAGCGTGCGCAGCATGATGGGACCGCTGCGGGAGGCTGCCGCCGCGGCCAGGGAGATGCTCAAGACCGCTGCGGCGGAGCGCTTGGGCGTGGATGCGTCCGAGCTGACCACAGAGAACGGGTTCGTGATCCATGGCGAGCAGAAAATCCCGTACGGCGAGCTTGTGGAAGAGGCGGCCGGGCAGGCCGTGCCAGAATCGCCCCCGCTCAAGGACGCCGCGTCTTTCCGATATCTCGGCCACTGCGCCCGGCGGATGGACATCCCGGACAAGATTGCCGGCGCGGCGCGCTTCGGCCTGGATGTCCACCTGCCTGACATGCACTACGCAGCCCTTGCCTGGCCACGTGCATATGGCGCAACAGCCGAGTCGTGGGACGAGGATGCCGCCCTGGCCGTTCCCGGAGTGACCGAGGTCGTGCAGACGGAGATCGGGCCGGCCGTGCTGGCCGAGAACACCTGGGCCGCCTGGAAGGGCCGCGACGCTCTGGCCGTGCAGTGGTCCGAGGGCACGCAACCGGACCTCTCCACCGAAGTGCTGTTCGAGGAGCTGGAAGCGCTTCTTGACTCCTCCGGCATAATTGCGGCGGACACTGGAGACGCACCGGGCCGGGCCGAGGCCGCCGCGGACAAGATCGACCTCACCTTCCACCAGCCCTTTCTGGCGCACGCCCCTATCGAGCCCATGAACTGCACCGCCCACGTCCGGCCGGACGGTGTGGACCTCTGGGGGCCGACACAATTCCAGACCGGCTGGGCCGAGAAAGCCGTCGAGATAACCGGTCTGCCCATGGAGTCCATTGCCGTGCATACGACCTATGCCGGCGGGGGATTCGGACGCAAGGGGATGCTCGATGGCGCACGGGTCGCGGTGCATGTTTCCAAGGCCTGCGGCAAACCGGTGCAGCTTCTGTACTCGCGGGACGAGGAGTTCCACTACGACGCCGTCCGGCCCGGCAGCGTGGCTCGGGTGCAGGCCGGCCTGGACGCGAATGGGAAGATCGCATTCTGGAATCACCGCACCGCCTCGGCTTCGGTTCTGGCAGGGCTCCTGCCATTCATGCTTGCGGAGACCGGCCTGGATTTCACCGGCGTGGAGGGCGTATCGGAGATGGATTATGACATCGGCGCTCTGCGCGTGGAGTGGTTGCGCCACGAGACGCCCGTGCCTATCGGCTTCTGGCGCTCGGTAGGCAGCTCGCACAACTGCTTTGTGCGCGAATCCGTGATTGATGAGCTGGCCGCCGTTGCAGGGGAAGACCCGGTGGCGTTCCGCCTGGCGCGGATGACCGATCCTAGAGCAGCCGGGGTGCTGAAGCTGGCGACCGAGCGCTACGGCTGGGACAGGGAGCTGCCCGAGGGCCACGCCGCCGGTGTGGCCTGCGACCATTGCTTCGGCAGCTACACCGCGCAGGTCGCCGAGATCAGCCGCGATCCCGAGAGTGGCGCAATTACGGTCCACCGCGTCGTGGCGGCCATGGATTGCGGCCAGACCGTCAACCCGCTCAACATAGTCATGCAGGTGGAAGGCGCCGTGATCATGGGGCTCTCCGCCCTGGTCGGCGAAGGTATGGAGTTCGCCGACGGCGGCGTGGCCACCAAGCAGTTCAACACCTATCCGGTGATGCGAATGGACGCGAGTCCGGAGGCCATAGAGGTGCACATCGTGGAAAACGCGGAGGCACCCGGCGGCGTGGGCGAGCCCGGTCTGCCGGCCGTTCTGCCCGCAGTGACCAACGCTCTGAAGACCCTGACCGGAGAGCGCGTGACCGAGCTGCCGCTGTCCCGCAAGAAGTGAGAGGATAGAAACGCGGCGGACCGGCGTAAGCTGTCTGCGCCCCGATAAGAAAAGCCCGGCTTCCCCGTATCGAACAGGGAGGCCGGGCTTTGGCATGTGTATGGGGTATCCGGGGCTAGGACTCTTCTTCCTCTTCGTCCTCGGCCAGGACCTTTTTCACCAGGCCCTTGTAGTCGGCCGCGCCGGTGGAGCCGCCGGCGTACTCGAAGATGGTCATGCCGTAGGCCGGGGCCTCGGAGAGGCGCACGTTGTAGCGGATGGCCGGGCAGAGGTACTGCTCGTAAATGGTGCGGAGCTTTTCAAGGATCTCGCCGGGGTTCTTGATTCGCTCGTCCAGGAAGGTGGGCAGGATGTACTTGATGCCCACTTCCTTGCGGTACTTCTTGATGGACTGCAGGCTCTTGATAAACTCGGAAAGGCCCTGCAGGCTCATGACCTCCAGCGAGACCGGGATGAGCACTTCCTTGGCGTAGAAGAGCACGTTCACGGTGAGGGGGTCCCAGCCCGGCGAGGAGTCGATGACGATAAAGTCGAAGTGGACCTCCAGCGGGGCCAGGGCTTCGGTCAAGGTCATCTCGCCGCCGAAGTCCTTGCGGTCAATCATCCGCTTGATGCCTGCCAGGGACTTGCCGCCGGAAAGCAGCCAGAGGTTGTCCCGCGCCTTGAACATGGCGTCCTTGGGCTTGAGCTCCCGCGTGACGAGCTCGGTCAGGCCGGCCTTGGGCTTGACGCCGAGCATGTACGCGGACTGGCCCTGCGTGTCCGTGTCCACCAGGAGCACGCGCTTGCCTTCCAGCGCCAGGCCGGCGGCAAGGTTCACCGAGGTGGTCGTCTTGCCCACGCCGCCTTTGGAAAGCAGCACGGCAATGGAGCGGGCTTTCTTCAGCGGAAAGCGGTGGCCACAGCTCTTGCAGTGCACCATGGCTTTCCGTGATGGCACCTTGGAATCGTCAATGGTGCGCTGAAAGCCGCAGTTCGGACAGGTTATCTCCATGAATGCCTCCACGTGGCGGGGGGCCGGGCGCATTCCGTCCGCGCAACGCCTTGTACGGCGCAGACGCCGAATGACGGCGCGCGAACAGCCGGGGCCACGGTGCTATCCCACAACATACCTATTCCTGAAAGTAATCCTCGCGCGTGCGGGAAACAAACGACACGAGCTTGTCCTCAGTCTCGGGATCGAGCTTGGTGAACTGCACTCCGTAGCGGAAGGTGTTGTCCTCGTCGCGGGAGATGTGCACGACCCGTCCCTGCATTGCGAGCGGCTCTCCCCTGAAGAGCAGCGTGATGTTGTCGATCTCTTCACCAATGGAGAACAGGTTGCGTCTGGACTGGAACACGCCCACGCCGCCCTCTACGACATCGAAGGCGCCAAAGCTCTCATCTCCAATCTTCACGGTAAGCGTGAAGGGATCATTGACCGGCACACGGAACGACTTGCGGGTGGTGGTAATTTTTTCCGTCGTGGTCAGCTCTTCGGAGCTGAGGTCCGAGTTTTTCTCCGCCATGGAAGACTCCTTCGCGATTGGCGCTGTGCGGAAATGTCGAGCAATATGCAGACATTCCAGAAGCGGTAAAAAAGCTTCGCGCACACGGCGTTCCATGCCCGGGGGCTGCAGGAAGAACGCCGATTTCCCGAATCAATCACCACGTTGCAGGCCGATGACGCAGACCATGGCTGGCGGCGATACATCGAGGCACTACTACATCACTGATAGACCCTTTAGCGTAAATGGTAAAAAATATCCAGTCATAATACGGGACTGGGATAAAAAAGAAAAAAGCGTCAACGCAACGCGTGATACATGGAGAGCGGAGGTATGCTGGGGAACGGTGTTATGTATGCAATATTTCCATGAATCGAAGGATCGGCCATGTCGGAAATCTGTAGTCGCTTATGCTTTGGCGCCGGAGGCGCGCTTTTTGGGCATGCTCGCAATGACCTTATGAAGCAGATGGTTCGCATAGAAGATGGAAATGACCGCTGCTGTCCAGGTGATCGCGAAGATGCCCCACCAGATACCCAGTGTGCCAACATCAAGAACGTGCACAAGCAGTGAGAAGACAATAATCGGGAAGACTATCTGCCGCGCAAGGCCGATCCACACTGCGAACATCGGGCGCTTCACGCCTTGCAATGACGCGACGTTTACAAATAGGA
This sequence comes from Oceanidesulfovibrio marinus, assembly GCF_013085545.1. Lineage (NCBI taxonomy): Bacteria > Pseudomonadati > Thermodesulfobacteriota > Desulfovibrionia > Desulfovibrionales > Desulfovibrionaceae > Oceanidesulfovibrio > Oceanidesulfovibrio marinus. Next base: position 1,828,576 of record NZ_CP039543.1, on the reverse strand, counting down.
TGACATAGGCATACAGCGCGAATGCGGAGATATGCAGATACTCGGCTCCGATGGCGACGACCTCGGCGTCCTTGGTGAAAAAGGACAGCAGGAGCCTGGCTCCGAAAAAGACCAGCAATGTGCCGAAGATCATAATGACAGCGCCGTGCTTCAGGGCTTTGGCTCGCACGGCGAACACGCGCCCGCCCAACCCGGCGCCGTAGCTCTGCGCTACGATCGTCAGCGTGGCCACATTGAGGCCTATGGTCGGCAGCAGCGCTATCTGCTCCACGCGCGTGGCAATGCCGTACGCCGCCACGGCGGCCTCGCCGAACTGCGAGATGAAGTACGTGATGACGAAAATGCCGAGCCCGATGGTGAAGAAGTTGATGCTGGCCGGAAATCCCTGCCTGGCGATCTCGGCCCAGGGCTCGCGCCGGGGAATGAAGTCTTGCCAGCAGGTCACGCAGAGCAGGCCGCTCTGCCAGGTGCGGAAGCCCATGTACACCGAGCCCGCCACCTGGATGAGCACCGTGGCCAGGGCGATGCCCCGGACGCCCATGGGCGGAAGGCCCAGGCCGCCGCGCACGAACCACGGATCCAGCACGCAGTTTGCAAAGAAGCTGAAGATCAAAAAGTTCCTGTTGATCTTCGTGTTCCCCTGCGCGTTCAGCGAGGCGTTGAACATGTAGATGAGGATGAAGAAGAACGACCCGGCAAAGATGACGTCCATGTACTCCAGACACAGCTCCAGGTACTGTCCTTCGGCTCCGAGGATGCGGAAAAGCATGGGCGAGGCCGCGATGCCCACCACGGTGAGCACAAGGGAGGCGAGGGCGCCGAAGGAGAGGGCCTGCTGGGTGAACAGCCGGGCGGACTTCTCGTCCCCGGCGCCCAGGGCGTGGCCGATCAGCGCCGTGGCGCCGGTGCCCAGGCCGTTGCCCAGCGACGTGATGGCGAAGAAGAGCGGAAAAGCCAGAGACAGCGCGGCCATGGCCACGGTGGAGATGTGCCCGGCAAAGAATGTGTCCACCACGTTGTACATGGTGTGGAAAAAGAAGCCGATGGACGCCGGCACGGCCACCAGGGCGATGGCCTTGGAGATGGGCAGGGTCGTCAGGTCGTAGCGCATTGTCACGATTGCGAAAATTGGGGTATCCGTTGGTCCGGGTGATGATGCCCGGAGGATATAACTACATGGGCCGCGGTGGTCCGGCAAGACTTTAGGCGGCTGCATCCCCGGCGGTTTCGGCCGCACAAGATGTGTGCAAGGAGTTTCCCCATGCGGAAAGCGGTTTGGCTGAGCATCGTGCTCATGGTGCTGATTGCCGGCGGCGTTGCCGCCTATGTGTTCTGGCCGCAGCAAAAGGTCGAGGTGCGCGACGTGCTGGACGAGGTGGGGCTGCGGCGGTTCGCCCAGCGTATGCTGGGGCCGGGTAAGGAAGGTTCCGAGCCGCTGCTGGAGGCCACACGAGACCTGGGCAAGTTCGCCGGATTCAGCGGAGAGTCCATGGACAAGAAGCAGGCCGAGGATCTGCTCGCCTTCATCAAGTCCCAACCGGACAAGGATCGCTACACGATCACCTATAGAGTGGGGCCCACCAGGTACACCGTTATTGCGGATTTTCGCGACAACGCCCTGATGCGCATGGAGAAGACCGGGGACCATGGCAAGAACGAGTACTGGCTGGGTTACCCCATGGAACGGTTGCAGAATGCAGCACAGGGGGGAACCCTGGACAAGACGCCGCAAGGGAGCAAGCCAGCGCGTGTATACGAGTTCTGAAGCCCGGGCAGGCGCATCGCCTGGACAACAGAATAGAGTTGCGGTTCGTTTTTTTCATTGTCGAACGCGGCTGCATCGGGCTACTGTTCGATTCAGTACCATTATCGGTCCACCTCAAGCCGTCCGTGGGGCCTCTGCATCATGAGCATCAGCCGTTTTTTCAGAGTACGTATCGGTTTGCTGTCCGCAGCAGTCCTCTTCCTCCTGGCCCTCGTTGCGACACTGCCCCTGCCGCAGCCGGCGCACGCCGCCGATGCGGTCTGGGCGCCGCTCATCACTCGCTTGGCCGCCAAGGGTTTCGACCCTGCCGAGCTGCGCGCCGTGTTCTCGCAATCCGGCGTGGAGTACGATCCCAGGCCCATGCGCATCAAGCTGCGCACGCTCTACAAGGGCATGACGGACTCCTCCCGCGTGCGGGGCATTCAGGAGGACCTCGCCAAGCTGGGCTACCTGCCCGGCAAGGTGGACGGCAAGTACGGGCCGAACACGGACCAGGCCATCCGCCGCTACCAGGCCGACCATGGGCTGGAGCCCGACGGTCTGGCCACACGTGATCTCGCGGCCGACATCCGCATGGCCCTGCAGAAGCGCGGTATGGCCAAACCGGGCATCGGCTGGACCTCCAGGGTCTACGACGCCGGCACCCATCCCCGCCGCATTGCCGAAGCGCGTGACTTCTACGTGCTCCACCGGCCGGACTTCGCGGCCATGGAAAGGCGCTTCGGCGTGGACTCCCACGTGGTGGGCGGCATCGTCAGCGTGGAGACGCGCTCCGGACGCTACCTGGGCGTGCGCTCGGCGTTCAACACCCTGGCCAGCATGGCCCTGGGCGCGGACTACACCGTGGTGCAGCCGTTCTTTGCGGATGAGAAGCTGACCCCGGAGATGGAGGCGTGGCTGAAGAACACCGCCAAGGAGCGCGGCGACTGGGCTCTGGACGAGCTGGCCGCCTTGCTGCGCTACGCCAAGAATTCCTGTCAGAACCCGGTGGACCTGCCGGGCTCCATCTACGGAGCCATCGGCATCGCGCAGTTCATGCCATCCAACGTGGCAAAGCACGGCGCGGACGGCGACGGCGACGGCGTCGTGAACCTCTTTGATCCGGAAGACGCCATCCACAGCGCCGGCTCCTACCTGCACGAGTACGGCTGGTCCGGCTCGGCCGCGGATACCCTGCAGGAACGGCGCGAGCTTCTGTACACGTACAACCACAGCCAGACCTACGTGAACACGGTGCTGGCCGTGGCGGACAAGCTGGAGGAGCGCGACCGCACCGATCCGGACCCGGCGCCGCGCACCAACCGCGTGCACGTTTCCGACGCCTCGGCTCTGATCCGCGCCATCGAGCCGGACACCCGGGTCATTCTCGCGCCCGGCACGTACGATCTCATCGGCCTGGCAGGCTCCACGAGCACGAACTACGTGCGCTGGGAAAAACGCGGCGCTGCGATGGTGCCCGTGCTGCACGATATCGCCGGCGTCACCATCCAGGCGCAGGAGGGCAGGGTGCGAATCCTTACACCCGAAGGCGCGCCGGCACTGGTGCTGGAAAATGTCCGGGACATGGAGATCCGCGACGTGGCCTTCATGCCGCGCACGCCGCAGGCCTGCTCCCTTGCCGCGAGCGTGGAAAAAACGCAAAATAAGAAAGCGGGCGTACAGCCGCCGTTGACTGCGCAGTACGGTCCCGGCCTGGTCGCCGTGGACTGCCGGAGCATTGTCCTGGAAGGCTGCCAATTCGCGAACCTGGAGCAGGGGGGCGTACGGTTCGAGGCTTGCGCGGACACCGAGCTGCGCTTTTGCCACTTTTCCGGCTGCGGCCAGTCCGTGCTGCTGGCCGACCGTTGTGAGCGGTTCAGCGTGCGGGACTCCTTCTTCACCGCCAATCCGGCCGGCAAGCTGCTGCGGCTGGAGCAGTGCAAGGACGTACGCATCGCCTGGTGCGGCTTTTTGGACAACGCCCTGACCAACGGAATGGACGACGACGTGACCAACACGGCCATCGTCTCCATTGCCGGAGAGTCCGAGGGCCATGCGCTCGAAAGCTCCGTGGTCTGGGGCAACCGCGCCGGCAGGTTCTGCGACCAGCTCAATGCGCTGAGCCGATTTGCCACAGTGATCAAAAAGAACTCCTTCAAGCACGGCCTGGGCTGATCGGCCTTCAGCGTGCCCCTGATGAGGATTGCCCAACGAGGATAGTATGGACGAGCAACTGAAGAACATCGCGAACGCACTGGGCAAGGAAGCCGGCAAGGTCGCGAAAAAGGCCGGCGAGAAACTCACCGGGGCAGGCTCCAAGGCGGCCATGCGCCGCGGCCTTCTCGAAGAGCCCGTGACCCTGGACGAGGTCGTGGACGGGTTCCGGACCCTTTCCAAGGACGGCTCCCTGGACAAGGACGAGCTGCGCCGCCGCGGGCTGAATCTGCTCGAAACATTTCGCAACAGGAAACGTTCGTAACGTTTTCCGCCACCTCCGGGGAGCGCGGCCCGCAACCGACGCGTCCTTCCCGATCCATTCCCCTTCCATCCGGCATCAGCCAGCAGGGCAGTATGAGCATTCGTTGCAGCAATCCGTTCCGTATCGGCCCGCTGCTCGCCGCAGCGTTTTTATGCAACCTCGTCGCGATCTTTGTCGCACCCTGCGCCGAAGCCCAGACGCCCCCGGCGTGGCGGCCTCTGGTGGACCGCCTGGTCCTGGAGGGCTTCGACCGCGCGGCCATGGACAGCCTCTTTGCCAGGGCAAGGCTGGCGTACGATCCCGAGCCCATGGTCGACAAGATGGAGGCGCTGTACGCCACCAAGTACGGAATCCGGCTGGTGCGGGCCGTGCAGACGGAGCTGGTGCGCCTGAGCTACCTGGATGACGACGTGGACGGCAAGGTCGGCCCCAACACGCGCAACGCCGTGCGACTGTTCGAGCAGGCCCATGGCATGGCCGTGACCGGCGTGGCAGACGAGGAGATTCTGGCGCTGGCCAAGAGGGAGACCCAGCCCAAGCCGGCGGATCTCTCGCTGCCGGAGGAGAAGGCCCTGGTCTACTCCTCGGTGCTCACGCCGGAGCGCCTGGCCGAGGCGAGCGCATTCTACAAGGCGCACCGCAAGGCGCTGCAGAAGATGCGCGCCAGCTACGGCGTGCCCGAGGAAATCGCCGTGGGCATCGTGACCGTGGAGACGCGGTGCGGCCTGTACCTGGGAGAGGAGAACGCCTTCGCCACCCTGGCGAGCATGGCCGCCAGCCGTAACCCCACTATCCTCGACAGCCTGGTGGCGCGTGAGAAACCCACGCCGCCGCAGCGCAGCTGGCTGTACAACCGCATGAACGAGAAGGCGGACTGGGCCCAGAACGAGCTCGTGGCTATGCTCCAGTACGCGGCGCTCAACGGGCTCGATCCCCTGCGCATGCCGGGCTCGGTGTACGGGGCCATCGGCATCTGCCAGTTCATGCCCACCAACGCTGTGAAGTTCGGCGTGGATGGCGACGCCGACGGCGCCGTCAATCTTTACACGGCCGACGACGCGCTCATGAGCCTGGGCAACTTTCTGAATGAGCACGGCTGGAAGGCCGGCGCGAAAAATCGGCGGGCGCAACGCAAGGCGCTGTACCGCTACAACCATTCAATCATCTACGTGAACACGGTGCTTGCCGTGGCCGACCACATCCGGCGCGGCGCACCCAGCCAGTGAGCACGCCATGTACGAACATTTCATCAAAAAAAAGCAGGAAGTTCAGGAAGAAGGCAAGGTCCGGACCTTCAAGCGCGGGAGCGCGCCGGCCGGCAAGCCGCGCAATGTAATCCTCTGCGGCCTGGAGGGCAGCGGCCGTACGGCCCTGGCCAACGAGACGGCCAGACTCCTGGACATGCAGGTCGCCGCTCCGGACGCCGCCGATGGAGTCTCCGCGCTGGCCCCCTTTGCCGAAAGCGGCGGCCATATCGTGATCATTGGTCCTGGGCACCTGCAGGATCCCGACTCCGCCGCACTGATACCGCGTCTTGGCCATGTGTTCTTTCTCATGGCGGACGTGCCCTTTCTCATCGAGGCGCAAGGTATTCCGGAAGGGGAGCAGGAAAGCTTTGCCGCGGCTTTTCCCGAACTTGAGATGCGCTTCCATTCCCTGGGCGGCCTCCCCCTGAGCGCCTACAGACCGGTGGAGGAGAACGCCGAGCAGGTGGAGGAAGTGCTTACCCTGTGCGGCTGAGCCGGCGCGCCATCGAATTTTTCACACCGATTCATTGAAAAGCCTCATTTACATGCGGGGAATCTCGTGGTAGAATCACACTTAGTGAGTATGTAATCCTGACGAACCTCCATGGCGAGGTGTGGCAGGGCACCAGAATAGTGCCGGAATCGCGGCGGCTTGCCGGATTTCGGTGGAAGACAGGAGTTAAAACCACATGAAACTTTCCACCCGTAGCCGGTACGGCACCCGTATGGTGCTGGACATTGCGCTGCACTCCCAGGATGGCCCGGTTCGCATCAGCGACATCTCCAAGCGGCAGGGCGTTTCCGTGAAGTATCTCGAAAAGCTCATCAGACCGTTGAAGCAGGATGGGTACATCACCAGTAAGCGCGGCCCCCGCGGCGGCCATTTGCTCTCCGAAAAGCCGGAGAACATCACCGTGGGCCAGGTCGTGCGCACCATGGAAGGCGAGCTGGCCCTCACGGAGTGCACCAAAGACGACAAGATCTGTCCAATTTCGGACGACTGCCTGACACGTAAGGTGTGGGTGGAGGCTACCAACGCCATGTTCGAAAAGCTGGACGCCGTGAGCTTCGCCGACCTGATCGAAGAGGCGGAGCGCGCCGGCAGCTCGGCGCATCAGTGTCTCGTTAATTCGTAATTCTTTCAGTCCCTTGCCAGGACACCTCGAAACGGCCCCATGCGGGCCGTTTTTCTTTGCTCGCGGCCTAAAGGTATTTGGCGAATCGTCCGATAGGTTAGCTGAAGAAAGAAAGATAAGCGCCCAGGAAGGGCATGGAGGTGAACCATGGAACAGGTCAACGTCCAACAATCTTTCGAAGTGCATGGCGCCGGCGGCATCGCGGAGCAAATGAAGGCCATCAAGAAGGCCCGGCTCCAGCGCATGGTCTACCAGGACCCAGGCTTGGCAAAGCAGCTCGTGGCCACCGAGGCGTCCCCCGTGTACAACGCCAAAGGCGAGATCATCCAGGCCGTAAGCAGCATGGACCTTGGCGTTTAAAAAAATTTCCAGCACTCGTTGACGACGGCTTCTCTTCTTCCTGCTCCGTGAGGCGCGCCGGGTACCGTCGACCCGGCGCGCTCTCCATCTGTTCTTGAGTACCGGCTCTCTTGCTGGTACCCATGATCTCGTCATAGCACCCGTGAACCCGGCGTCCTGATTCGCGCACGCGGTTCACGTCCACATGGCTCCAGGCCGCAACAATCCGGGGGAGGCCATGCGATCACCTGCTGGCAGCAGCGGGATCATTCGCCGCAATCCGCTCGATCATTTGCGCGAAATTCTTGAGCAGCCTCGCGTCGCGCTTCTTGTCGGCGCCCTGACCAAGGGCGCGTCCGTCTCGTTGGCGGTCCCCGATCCCAATGCACTCAAAGACGCCTGCGTCGTTATCAGCGACAACGCCGTGGCGCGGGTGCAGGCAGCCCATGGCGCCGGCGAGGTGGCGGCGTTGCTCACGGAGCTTCTCCTGGCCCAGGACGCCGCAGACGCCCGCCGCCACGCATTCCTCAACACGATCATGGCGACCATCGAGGAGCTGAATCGCTACGAGGATGTGGATACCGTGCTGGATGCGCTGTTGTGGCATGCTCGCAACCTGGCGCGCGCCGACGCCGGCTCCATCTACCTGGTGGAGGACGGAACCTTGCGCTTCCGTTACGTGCACAACGACACGCTTTTCGGCGAGGGCATGCAGACCGGGGAGGGCAAGGCAGCCGTCTACCGGAGCCACACGTTGGCCATGGACGAGACCTCCATCGTGGGCTACGTGGCCTCCACGGGCCGGACTCTGGCCATCGACGATGCCTACGCCCTGCCGCCGGAGTCCCCGTTTTCCTTCAACAAGAGCTTCGACCACAAGACGGGCTACGCCACCAAATCCATCCTGACCATCCCGCTCAAGTCCTTCAGCGGCGAGCTGCTTGGCGTCATGCAGATCATTAACGCCCGGAACGCGGAGGGCCGCTTCGCCCCCTTTGACCGCGAGAGCATGACGTACATCCCGCTCTTCGCCAACAAATGTACGGTCATCCTGGAGCGGTCCATGATGACCCGCGAGCGGATTTTGCGGATGATAAAGCTGGCCGAGCTCCGGGACCCCAAGGAGACGGGCTCGCATGTGCAGCGCGTAGGCTCCTATGCCGCGGAGATTTATCGGAGCTGGGCCGAGTTCAGGGGGGTGCGGCCGGAGGAGCGCAAACGATACGGCGACCTCATCCGCATCGCGGCCATGCTGCACGACGTGGGCAAGGTCGGCATCGCGGACGCCATCCTCAAGAAGCCCGGCAAGCTGACCGAGGACGAGTACGAGGCCATGAAGATGCACCCCATCTACGGAGCCCAGGTGTTCTGCGATGCGGCTCCGGCCCTGGACCAGATGTGCTATGACATAGCCCTGCACCATCACGAGCGGTACGACGGCGCCGGCTACCCCGGACGCATTGGAGACGTGATGCGGCCCGTCGGACCCCGCGGCGCGCCCCTGGCCGGCGAGGACATCCCGCTGTCGGCGAGGATCGTGGCCCTGGCCGACGTGTATGACGCACTTTGCTCCAGCCGCGTCTACAAGGAGGCGTGGTCCGACGACGAAGTGCTCGCTCTCATCATGGCGGAAAAGGGCGCGCAGTTCGATCCCGAGCTTGTGGACAGCTTCCTGCGAATTCAGGATGTTGTTTACGCTATCCGCTTGAAATTTTGTGACGATTGTAAAAGTTGAGCAATCAGCCAGGCCTGTGGACTTGACGCTGCCCCCGTTGTGAATAACAGTCCGAGGGGCGCATACGTCCGGTTCGGTCCGCCGCATGGCGGACCGCGCGGTTCAACCCGTTTTGCAACCCAATAAATGCCGCGCCTTGCTCCGCCATGCTTCTGACAAAATACAAGCTGCTGGTTTTCAGAAACCATGAGGGCTCGTGCCGGTCGCTGCCGTTCTGGAACGGCGTCATTCCGGCGGTGGCGCTTCTGTTGCTGCTGCTTGCCGGCTCGGCCTTTTATCTTTGGAGCATCTCCCGCGACTACGACTCCCTGCTGGATAAGCAGGCCGAGTACGATCTCGTCATCGGCAGGCAGCATGCCGAGCTGCTCTCACGCGCCGCCGAGGTTTTCTCTCTGGTCGGGAAGTCCAGGCATATCAAGGCATTCAACTCCAAGCTGAGCATCATGCTCAGCTTCGACCGCACCGACGCCGGCTTGCCGAGGGGCGGTCCATACAGGCGCATGGACGGCGTGGTTCCTGTGGCGCTCATGTCCGAGCGGCAGCTTGGCCGTTCCCTGCACTCCATGCTGGACGACATGAACACATCCCTGGCTCTGGAGGAGAAGATCCAGCAGGAGATCATCGCCGCGATGGTCATCCAGTCCGACCAGTTCGCGCGCATTCCTTCCATCTGGCCGGTCCGCGGCCGGTTCTCCTCGCCCTTCGGCTACCGCATCAACCCCGTCACCAGGCGCAGACAGCTGCACAAGGGCGTGGACATCACAGCGCGTAAGGGCACCCCGGTGCGCGCACCGGCGGACGGCGTGGTGGTCTACGCGCAGCGGTTCTCGTCATACGGTCTGACCATGGAGATTCGCCACGGCGGGCGATTCAAGACGCGCTACGGCCATCTCAGCGCCTTCGAGGCCAAGGTGGGGCAGAAGGTCAAGCGCGGGCAGGTTGTGGCGCGCGTGGGCAACACGGGCCGCAGCACGGCCTCACACTTGCACTACGAGGTCCACATGGACGGCAAGCTGAAGGACCCCATGCACTACATCCTGAACTAACTGTCCGGAAAATGTGGCGAGCTAGGCGCGCTGTCAGTGCATGTCGGTTGCCGGTTAAAACGGCATGTCGGTCAGCGTGGCTCGTGCGCTTCTCTGAAAATGAGGGGACTGGTGCCGGAGTAGGCCGGCTCGTCAAACTGCGTTGAAAAAAGGGAGGTGGGGCGTCTCAGCCTTCCATCTGCAGCCGATTGCGCAGCTCGCTCAAGATGATCGGCTTGAAGAGCTTGTTATTGTTGTACTCCATTCGGTCCACGAACTGCTTGAGCATCTCCGGCGAGTCCAGCACCTTGATGAATGTCCTGCGGCCGGAGCTGTACTCGTTGCCGATGAACTCCACAATATAATACACAAGATATTGACCTTTTTCCGTTCGGAAAATGGCCATGCTGTCTACATAGTTGGACACGAAGCGCTCGCGGTCGCTTCCGGTGAGGCCTTCGCGGTAGAAGGTCAGGAGCGTTCCTTTGAAGGACGTGAAGAAGTCATCGCGAGCGAGGCGGTAGCGCCGTTGTTTGCCTATGTGTTTGGATGCGATATCATCTGCTGAGAGGGTTCTGGATAATAGGCCCATGGGTGTTGCGTCTCGAATTCTCGGTTGAAATGCGCCGCCGGCGGTCTGACGGCTTTATGTGCGGAAATGACCGCCTGGCCAATGGCTCTGTTTTTTATAGCAGCAGGCCGGCGAGTTTTTTAGCGGCTAAGATAACATCAGGCAAGCCCTGCCGGAGGAAAGTATCCCTGCCTGTCGATGTTCTGTTTCACGCCGGCAGCAGACCAGTTAGCGCCGTTTTTGGGCGGCTATTTTTCAATCTTCCGCCAAGCGTACCCGCTTTCCCCTTTGATTCCCTCAACGGCGTCGCCGTTTGGCAGCTCCATGCGCAATCCGCCGTCCATGCCCACGATGCGGATCTTCTGCCCGGCGTGCGCCCGAACGCCCAGCCTCCGCAACGGCCCAGGATAGCGCACCATGCCTTGCGTCTCCTCGCCGGGTGTGATGTCCGCGAGATTGGCGCGGAACAGAATGCCCATGGCGTACGCCGCGCGGTTGGGGTCGTCCTTGGGCTTGAAGGGGACGAACAGCTCGGTGGCGTTGTCGCCGGCCCATGCTGCCTGGGACAGGCACAGCGGAGCAAGCAGCATGCATGCGGCCAGGGCGATGGCCTGCAAGAAGGAAAGCTGGCGCAGAAAGAGCGGAACAGGCAATGATTTCTCCTGGAAAAATCTGTTGATGAAGGGGATAGTGTGTACCCCGGCGGGTCATGGTTGGCAAGGCGCAGGGCTGTGCGCGACGGCCATGCTCGGAATGATAAGCATGGGGCGGGGGATGTCATCCTTGCCGGGGTATTCCGCCAATATTCGCGGCCCGGTCTGGTCTCATGCCGGCGTGTTTTCTCAGATCCCACCTGCTTCCTCACGGATTTTTACTGATAGCCGCGTCCCGGCCTTGGCAGGCGCATCGGCCATTTCTTTCCGCCGCCGGGTAGGGTACTCTGTCCGCTATCCTTCATGACGTCTTGCCCCAGGGAACTGCACATGCGCACACTGCCCGTCCGGAATCCTGTCTGTTTTGTTTTTTTCCTGCTCATACTGCTTGCCGCCGGCCCGGCGCGCGCCCAGCAGGGCACGGTCCAGGCCGCGGTGGCTCCGGCCCCTGCGCCCGGCAATTACCACGCCGCGGCCAGCGATGCGGACGCGCTCAGAGTCGAGCTTTTGAGCATCGTGACGGACCCCAAGCTCACCCGCGCACACACAGGCCTCTATGTGAAGGATCTGAGCACCGGACAGGTGCTGCTGGACCGCAACTCCGAGCTGCTCTTCATTCCAGCCTCCACCCTGAAGCTATTCACCACCGCGGCTGCCATCTCGCTGCTGGGGCCGTCGTACACCTACAAGACGCCGCTCCTGCTGGACGGCGTCGTGGAGGGCGACACCCTGCACGGCAACCTGGTAGCGCGCGGCTCCGGCGATCCTTCCATCTCCGGCGTGTTTCACGGCGACAAGCCCCTGACCGTGTTCACGGCGTGGGCGCAGCAGCTCAGGCAGCGCGGCATTCAGCGCATCTCCGGCGATCTGATCGGCGACGCCTCGCTTTTTCCTGGGCCGCCGCTGGGCATGGGCTGGAACTGGGACGACGAGAGCTACTGGTACGCGGCGCAGACCGGGGCCCTGGCCTTCAACGAGTCCACGGCCGACGTGAGCGTGACCGCCGACGGCAAGCCGGGCGATCCGGTTGGCTACGAGGTGGGACCGGTAGCCGGCTATCTGAATGTGGACAACGAGGCTGTGGTAGGCGCACCCAAGTCTGGCTCCAGCTTTGTGGCGGAGCGCCGCCACGGCGAGAACGTTCTGGCGATGACCGGCGAGCTCCCCCGCGGCTCCAGAACCGGCTTTGCCTGCACGGTGGAGGGGCCGGCCGACTGGTTCCTCTTTGCCCTGCGCAGCGTGCTGGAGGCCAACGGCGTGTACGTGGTGGGGCAGTCCCGCGTGGTGACGGACCCCAGGGAGACGGCGGGCTGGAGCAATGCGACCCAGGCCGCGGTGTATACCTCGCCGCCGGTCTCGGAACTCGTCACCTTCACCAACCGCAAGAGCCACAACTTCTACGCCGAGCAGCTGCTCAAGACCATCGGCGCCACGCGCCGCAATCTTGGCACGGCCAGGGCCGGGGCCGAGGCGGTCATGTCCTGGGCCTCCGGCCTGGGGGTGAACCGCAAGGGCCTGGAGATGGTGGACGGCTCCGGTCTTTCGCGCATGAACCTCGTCTCTCCGCGGGCCATGGTGGCGCTGCTGGAGGGCATGCGCGGCTCGGGCAACTTCCAGGCGTTCTACGACTCCATGCCCGTGGCCGGCTGCCATGGCTCCCTGACCAACCGCATGTGCAACACCCCGGCGGAGGACGTGGCCCACGCTAAGGTGGGCTTCGTGACCCATGACATCTGCCTGGCCGGCTACACGCGCGACAAGCGGGGCGGTTGGTACGCCTACGCGCTCTTCGTGAATAACCACACTGGCCCGGTGCGCGACGCCAAGGCCATGCAGGACGCCGTGGTCGCGGCGCTCTCCGCCGTGGAGTAGGCCGTGATCATCTCGGCAAGCCGGCGCACGGACATCCCGGCTTTTTACGCGCCCTGGCTTATGACCCGCTTGCGCGCGGGGTGGTGCGAGGTGCCCAATCCCTTCAACAGCGCGCAGGTCTCCCGTGTGGACCTCTCGCCCGCCGCCGTGGATGGTCTCGTTTTCTGGACACGATTCCCCAGGCCGATGCTCTGCTATCTCGACGAGTTGGAGACTATGGGCCACGCCTTCTACTTCCTCTTTACGCTCACCGGATACCCGCGCTCGTTGGACGCCAGGGGACCGTCTCTGGATGCGGCTGTGCGCGTGTTCCGCGACCTGGCCGAGCGTATCGGTTCGCATCGGGTGCGCTGGCGCTACGATCCCATCGTCTTTGCCCACGGGCTGGACGCCGACTACCATAGGCGACGGTTCGAGGCCCTGGCCAAGCGGCTGGAAGGGGCCACGGAGCGCGTCATCGTGAGCGTGCTGGAGCCCTACGCCAAGGCGCGGCGCAGGCTGACGGACGTGCCGGGCATCGAGCTGGACAAGGATCGGCTGACAGCGCTGGCCGGATCACTGCTACCGGACCTGGCGGACATGGCCCGCGCCTCGTCCATGCAGATGGACGGCTGCGCCCTGTGGGAGTCACTGGAGCCCATCGCCAGGGACGCAGGGATCGTACCATCGCGATGCGTGGACCCGGAACTTGTGGCGCGTCTCAGCGGCCGGCCTGTGGAGAGTGCTCGCGACGGCGGCCAGCGGCCTCGTTGCGGTTGCGCCCCCAGCCGGGACATTGGCATGTACGAAAGCTGCGGGTTCGGCTGCCGCTACTGCTACGCCACGCAGCGCTTTGACGCGGCGGACGCCAACAGGAGCGCGCATGACCCGGAAGCACCGGCGCTCCTCGGAACGCGAAAGGACGCGGCGGCAGCACCGCACGCGGACCAGCACTCGCTGCTCTAGAGGCTGTCAGTTCCGGCGGCGGAAGTCATGCGGGGAAAGGGAGAGGCCGCCATTGGCCCAGAACCCGGCGCGGGCCTCCCTGGCCTGTTGTTGCGCGGCCAGGATCTTTGGCTGCAGGCGGATGTTCGATCGGGAGCGGAAGGGCACGGCAAGCCCGGCGCGGATCAGCGCCACGTTCAGGCAGGTCCAGCCGCCGTTCTCCTTGTACCAGACGTAGCAGAGATTACGGCTGTACTTGTCGTGATAGGGTGTGTCGAACTCCAGGCGGACGTCCTTGCCCTGGATGCGCGCGGTGGTGAAGGCCTTGGCGGCGTCGCCCCATTCCTGGTTCTTCTCCGGGCAATCAATGCCGAGCAGCCGCACGGGGGCGAGGAACTCGCCGATCTGGATGATGATGCTGTCGCCGTCGAGCACGTTGATGCAGCGGTAGATATCGCCGGCGAGGGCGGATGGAGTCAGAAGCGCGCACCAGACGATGCACGCAGCGCACAGCCGGACCGCACGGGTGGAATCGGGCCGGACGCTCGGTCGCATGGAAAGGTTACTCCGCGAGGGCGCTCTTCGCGGTGCGCACGCCGGCGCACTGCTCCATGTAGCTGTTCATGTCCTGCTCGGAGACATTGGCGGCGCGGGCCTGCTCCAGGCATTGGCGCATCACGTCTTTCGGCGGGTGCGCCGGTGAAGTGTTGGCGGCTTGCATGACCCCCTCTTCGGCAAAGGCGCGGTCGTCATCCGGCTGGTGGGCCAGCAGCGTGACGAAGCCGAGGAAGAGGGCGACGATAAGCAGGAGATGAGGCATGCGCATTGGTGGGGGCTCCCTTGAATCAATAAAGCGTTAGGACCGGCGTATACACCCTCGCCATACGGGCCGCAAGATGTCTGGTCACGCAATGTGGCCTACGGGCCGCCGGTTGATGTGTTTCAAGTAATCCGTGGCCAGGCGCCGTGCATGCGGTGTGGGCAGACCCTTCAGCCGCTCGTACAGCTCCCGGCATTCGTCATATCCCAGGGCCATGGACACGCCGGCGCTCCAGGCTTCGTCCACAGTATGCGGCGCCGGCTCTTCTTTGCACTCCTCCAGCTCCTCCTTTTGCTGTATTTTTACATGGATCAGACTCTGCGCCGCGAGCAGCTCGGGGCGCGGTCCGGCACGGTCCGGGAAGAAGGTGAGCAGCAGAGTCAGCACGTCGCTCGGACCGAGCACCTGCCGCCTGCCCCACACGCGGCGGGAGACATCCTCCATGAGGTAGACGAGCCTGGGCGGCTTATCCAACCGCCGCACCAGCTCGCGCAGCAGGGAAAAATGTATGGAACCGGCCTCCAGGTACACCGGACCGGGCCATGCCGATGAATCTTTATGCAAAATCCGGGCAAAATGTTCGGCGCGCATGGCGTCGCGCATCCTGCCGCGCTCGGCGTCCCTGCGGGCAAAGCCGATGAGCGCCGCCACAAGACCGTCGAAATCCGTCTGGCCGGATGCCTCGTAGTAGTGGATGAGGGTCTTGGTCCAGCGGTGCTCCACATCGTACACCGCGGCTTGCGTCGTTTTCGGGGCGATGTCCGATGGGCCGTGGCCGTCCGTAAAGAACTCGTGGATGGAGACGAGGACGTCCATGTACGGGTCGAGCTGGACGATGTATTTGCCCTCGGCAAAGAGCTCGCGCAGCAGCGAGGCGGAGCGTCTGGCAAAGGCCGGGTACTCGTACTCGGTGACCGTCAAATACTCGTCCACAGCCAGCTCGCGGCGGAGCATGGCGTGGAAGCCCGGAGTCTCGGGCTCTTCCAGAATGATGGTGGCGTGGCCGCGCATGAGCGCGGCGGCAGGGGCAAGCGTTTCCGGTCGGTGTGTAGAGTAGGCAAGCGTCACACCGGCGGCAGCCATGGTCAGGAGCCCAGCAGGTAGACGCGCATTTTGCGCCGGCCGAACTGGAGGGCGCGATGGGTATCGAACATGAAGATGTCCACCTGGTTTCGTTTGCGGCTGTGCATGAGGTCCTCAATGGTGAAGACGCCCATGCCCTTGACGTAGACGTGCCGGCCGAACTCCCAGCCCTTGGAGTAGAGATCGCGGGAGACGGCGATAATGCCGTCACGCACGCGGCGGTTGCTGGCTGTGATGAAAGGGGTGGAGTCGGTTTGTCCCACGGCCGGGCTGTATGCGGTGACGGTCAGCATCCTGCCGCGGGAGAGGCTCTGGATCATGTGCTCCTTGTCTTCCAGCAGACAGTAGAGCCTGTGGACCATGGCCTTGTTTTCCTCAAGGGAAGAGCCCAGGAGGAGGGTGCGCTGCTTGGTCGAGAACGCGAGGCCCTCCAGCGCGCCTTCGGCCCCGGCGCGGGATATCTCCAGCGTGCGGTACTTCTCGCGCACCTGGTCGAGATCACTGGACAGGCCGTCGATGACGCTCTGTTGGTACGCGGCCAGCATGCAGACGAGAATGAGCGCAGGCAGAGGCGTATATTTGAAGAAGAGGTGTATCATAGGCCGGGATCGGGCGTTTTTGCACAGGTTGGTTCAACAAAGGCGCACAATGCGGCAGCACTATACGAAGAGCAACGATTCCTGTCTATACCTTCTCTGTGTTCATATTTAATGACGCCATATTCCCGGTGCGCGCTACTTGTGCCGGGTCATGGCCTCCAGCTTTTTCAGCAGCTTCGTGGCCATGGATTCGGGGTCGCCCGCCGGAACGCGCACGGCCTCGTTGCGGCTCAGGGCAGCCAGTATTGCCCGCGCCCGGGTCGGAAGCTGCGCAGGGTCCGCATCCCGTGGCGGCGGGTAGTGGACCGCCGCCCGTTTGGTAAACAACAGCTCCACAGCCGCCCTGTCCATGCCCAGCGGCGCGGGAAAGGCATCCTCCTCCGGGCCGGGGGCGGCGCTGTCCAGCATGGCGATGAGCACAGGGCCGCTGTGCTGGAGGTGAACCTTGACGCCCCCTTCCAGCGGCAGTGGCGTCCAGGTGGTCACGCTTTCTTTTGGCGCCGGGCCGGGAGTTGCCTCGTCCTCGGTGCTCTTGGCTGCGCCGGCCGACTTCGCGCTGCCTGAGCTCGAAGCGGACGGTTTTTCCGGCGGCATGATGATCTCTTCCGGGATCATGTCCGGAGCGGGGGGGATGGCCGCGGGGTGGCCCCACAGCTCCAGGCCGCGGACTGGATGGTGCGCCGCCAGCAGGAAATCGGCGGCGAGCATCTCCATACCGGCGCGGTGCAGCCTGCCCGCAAAGTCGAGCCGGGCCATGTCGGCCCTGGCCGGTGCGAGCAGAAGCATTGCGGCGTTTCCATGCACAAAGGCCGAGGCGCGCAGGAAAAGGCGCTCCTCGGAAAGCGATTCGGCGGCAAGCGAGACGGCCAGCGGAACCACGACGAGGTCGGCGAATGTCCGGCCGAGGTCTGCCCAGGCCGGCGAGGCAAAAACCGCTCCGGACGTTCCTGCCGCCGTGGCCAGAAGGCCCGGCGCGGCGGCCGTGAGCAGGCCGTCTCGTCCTCGCCAGATGATCCGCGCCGGTGAGCAGCCCTTCATTCCTTTGAGTACAACGATCTCCAGCCGGCGGGGGAGGTCACTCTCGCGATAGGACGTGGGCATGGACTTCCAGCGGCCCAATGCATCCTCGGCCGCCTCCAGCACCGACTCGGCGTTGGAGGCCACAGCCACGGGGATGCCGAACGGATAGAAGACGGTCTCGTGCTCCAGAGCGGCGGTGCGGCCGGCGGCGCCGGCAAGGAGTCGTGAGTAAGGTTCGTTCATTGTGAGTCCGGTGGCGGCGTCGAGCGCCGCGTGTCTGCTGTGCGCCTGTGCATGGGCTGCTCGCGGCGGACATCTACGTATCGGTCGGTACCGGAAATTGGTTTAGCGGGATCCGACG
The DNA here is from genome assembly GCF_013085545.1 of Oceanidesulfovibrio marinus. Classification (NCBI taxonomy): domain Bacteria; kingdom Pseudomonadati; phylum Thermodesulfobacteriota; class Desulfovibrionia; order Desulfovibrionales; family Desulfovibrionaceae; genus Oceanidesulfovibrio; species Oceanidesulfovibrio marinus. The sequence continues at coordinate 1,810,968 of NZ_CP039543.1, read as the reverse complement.
CTCCACCGATACTGTGCCGCGCAAGCCTTTTCGTGCGACGCGTTGTATTTTCTCAGGGTGTTACGGCCACTGACGGCCTGGGGTCAAGCAGGCCCTTCCGTAAGCATGCATCGCTGTTGTATAGGACACTCTCTGCCGTTCCACCATAGAGGAGCTTGAGGAGTACGCTGGCATGTCATCGGAAGTCCCCCGCAAATCCCTGTACGAGGCAGCATTCGAATGCTGCGGCGCGCGGCTCATCGCCCGGCGCCTTGATGGGCAGATACTGCTGGCGAACCGCGCGGCGCTCGATCTGTGGGGGGTGAACAAGGATCGGATGCTCGACTCGACCATGGACGAGCTGGGGCTGGAGCTGCCGCCGTTCTTTCCGTCCGGTCGGGAGATGACGTTGTCGCTGGAGCTGCCGGGCGGCGTGATGCGCCAGATGGAGATGGAGGCGGCCCCCATGGAGCACGAGGGGTTGCCCGCTGCGCTCATTGTATTGCGGGATCTGTCGCCGCGCCTGCGGTCCGAACAGACGCTGCGCATGGCCGCCCTGGAGATCGATCGCTACCGCCAGACCATGGAGACGATCATCGAGCACATCCCGGACGCCGTTATCGCGGCCGGGCCGGATCTGCGCGTGCTCAAGGTGAACGCCCCAGCCGGCGCCCTCTGCCGGCAGTGTAGCATCACCACCGGCACGGATATCCGCGCCCTTGCCGAGGAAAGCGACTGCCCCCTGTACGGACCGCTGCAGCAGGCGCTCACTTCCAACCGCTCCGTGGAGGAGTACCGCCTTTCTCTGGACTGCGGCGGCGACCCCCAGACCGTGGTGTGCAGCGCCAAGCCGCTGACGGACAAGCAAGGCGGGCTCGTCGGCGTGGTCATGGTGTTGCGCGACATCTCCCGGCTCGTGGACATGGAGAAGCGGCTGGACGAGCGGATGGGCTTCGGCCCCATTGTGGGCAAGAGCGCGCTCATGCGCTCCATCTTCGCGCGCATCGAGCAGTTTGCCGATGTGGACGCCACCGTGCTCCTCACCGGGGAGTCCGGCACGGGCAAGGATCTCATTGCCGAGTCCATCCACGCCACGGGACCGCGGGCCAAGGGGCCGCTGGTCAAGCTGAATTGCGCGGCGCTGAGCGAAAACCTGCTGGAGAGCGAGCTGTTCGGCCATGTGCGCGGTGCCTTTACCGGAGCCGTCACGGACAAGACGGGCCGCATCCAGGCCGCGGAGGGCGGCACCCTGTTTCTGGACGAAATCGGGGATATCTCGCCGCACACCCAGCTCCGGCTGCTGCGCTTTCTGGAAAGCAAGGAGTACGAGCGCGTGGGCGAATCCCACACGCGCAAGGCGGATGTGCGGATCATCGCGGCGACCAACGCGAACCTGACCGAGGGAATACGCGAAGGCCGGTTCCGCGCGGACCTCTACTACCGGCTGCGGGTGATGATCCTGCACGTGCCGCCGCTCAAGGAGCGAACCGAGGATATCCCCCTGCTCGTAGACCGCTTCATCAAGCTGTTCCGCGGCGTGCACGGCAAGGAGATCGAGGGCGTGACCGGCGAGGTGATGCAGCTCCTGCTGCGGTATAGCTGGCCGGGCAATGTCCGAGAGCTCAAACACACCATTGAGCACGCCTTTGTGGTGGGGGAGGGCGGGCTTATCCAGCGCAACCACCTGCCGGTGGAGTTCCGGGAGCAGACGGAGCGCGAACCGGCCATGAGCCGCAGCCGGCGCAGAGACGTGACGGCCGAAGAGATTATCGGTGCTTTGGAACAGACAAACTGGAAGAAGGCTCCGGCAGCGCGGATACTGGGTATAGGGCGCACGACCCTGTACATGAAGATGGAATCCATGGGCATTGTGGACCGTCGTCGCGCCAGGCGTGGTTAGAGGCGCTGTGAACACGCCCCCTGTCTTGCTCCGAACACTTTCCTGAACACTCTGGTGCGCCTGTCCAGGCGGCCACGTTTCCTTGTTCTCAGCAAAATCGTTGATCCGAAGCGCCTTTAGGCGGCGGATGAACTCTGGGCTGTGTTCGAAAGTGTTCATTTCTCGTGACGGCGAACACTTTTCTGTTCAGTGAACACTTTTACGGCGCCGAACAATCATAATATCTCCACGTTGAATATGTCCAACGTGGCGAAATAACGCATCATGATTCTATAGCCTTTTCATGGCACGCTATTTGATATCGGAATAGCAATGCCGACGAAGTTGAGGAGGTCGTATGATGCAAAACACCACAACTACTGTTTGTCAGGACACAATCGAGGCGTCCACGGGCACGCTGCTCGTGGGGTTCCTGGGCACGTCGTACGCCATGTCCGTGCAGGCCATGGACGTGGAATGGCTGTGCCGCAACCGTCTCGAGTTCCTGCCCGTGTGCGGCGAGCCATCACTGTACTCTTCGTACAGCGTGCGCGGGCTGCCTACGTACATACTATTTGAAAACGGCAAGGAGGTTGGCCGGCACCTTGGACGCTTGGATGCCGATGCCCTTGATTCCCTGCTGGAAGCTGTTTTTGGAGTACTCAAATGTCAGTAACCGTATTTCCATCCGCCGCGAATGAGCAACCGACCGCCAGGCAGCAGCCCGAGCGCGCGTCCCTGCTCATCGTGGAGGATTCATCGACGCTAGCCCTCTACCTGGAGCAGTTCTTCGAGGCGGAAGGCTACACCATTCTTGGCGTATACGACACGGCCGAGGAAGCGCTGATCAACATGCGCCGCCTGTCCGCCACCGGCTGCGAACCGGACGGCGTGCTCATGGACATCGTTCTTGCCGGTGAGATGGACGGCGTGGAGGCAGCCCGTGTCATTCTCCAGCGCTACAAGAGCGCGGTTGTTTTTCTTACTGGTCTTCGTGATGTGGATCGCGCCGTGGACGTGCAGCCCCACGCCTATCTGTCCAAACCGTTCGAGATGCATCAGGCGCGCGCCGTGCTGCGCATCGCCCTGCAGCACAGGCGCCTGGAAAACGAGCTCAAGCGTAAGCAGGAGGAGCTGGAGGCGCTGAACGCCACGCTGGAGCAGCGCGTGCAGGAGCGCAGCGAAGAGCTCTTGCGCGTGGAGCGCGAGAAGAACGCCGTGCTGTCCGGGCTCAAGGACGTCGTGGTCTTTTCCTTGTCGCCGGATATGGACATATTGTGGACCAACGCCCCCCGCAGCATGTTTCCCGAAGTCGCCGGCGGAGCGATCACAGGTGCGCAGTACGATAAGCTCTTCAAGTCGAACAATGGCAGCGCCAACGGCAACGTGGTCAAGAGGGCTCTGGAAAGTTGCGCCCCGGCAGAAGGCGAGGTCGTCACCATGGACGGCCGCTCCTGGTTTGCGCACTGCAATCCGCTTTTCGACAGGTACGGCCATGTCACCCGGCTGGTCCAGGTGATGATGGACATCAGCGAGCGCAAACGCTCGCACCAGGAGATGGAGAAGCTGCATTACTCCCTGGCCGAGGCGCACGGCGAGCTGATGGAGGCCTACCGCCACACCATCGAGGGTTGGGCCCGCGCCCTGGAGCTGAAGGACAAGGAGACCGAGGGACACTCCCGCCGCGTGGTGAACATGACGCTGGAGCTGGCCAGAGCCCTGGGCATAGAGGGCGAGGAGTTGACCCACATCGAGCACGGCGCCATCCTGCACGACATCGGCAAGATGGGCGTGCCGGACGACATTCTGCTCAAGCCGGGCAAGCTCAACGACGAGGAGTGGATGACCATGCGCCGCCACCCGGAGTACGCCCACGAGTGGCTCTCCGCCGTGCCGTATCTGCAGCCGGCCATGACCATACCGTACTGCCATCACGAGCGCTGGGACGGCAAGGGCTACCCCCAGGGACTCTCCGGCGAGGACATCCCCTTTGCCGCGCGGATATTCGCCGTGGTGGACGTCTGGGACGCGCTCATCTCGGACAGGCCGTATCGCCAGGCGTGGCCCACGGAGAAGGCCACTGCATACATTCGGGAGCAGTCCGGAAAGCAGTTCGACCCCCGTGTGGTCGAGGCGTTCTTCGAGTACGACATACCCAGAATAGCGAGCAACAGTGCGGCCAGGGTCGTGGAGCTGCAGCGGCACTGCGCCGGGCCGTTCTAGAGCGTGAAGTCGGCCGCAAGGCCAAGAGCATGATCCCGCCGCTTATGGAGGGCGCAGGCACCTGGTGGTCACGCCAGGGATTCGGGCCTACTTGCGCGTCAGCCGCCAGTCTCCGCACCAGCCGTCCGGAACACCCTGACCGGAAAGCAGCAGCCTGCATTGCGCGGCATACGCCGCAGCGGGCGGGTCCGTCTCTTCGAACGACTCGAAACAGCGCAGGGCCTCGTCCAGATCGCCGCGGCAGTAAAGCGCCCGGCCGCGTTCAAACATCTGAAGCGCCTCGGCGTGTGCGGCGAAATCCTCGGGCGTCATGGGCTCGTGGATCAACAGCGGCGACGAACGGCCCACCACCACGACTCGCGCCAGAGGCCGCGCCGGGAATGCCTGTCCGGATGCCGCCAGAGTCTCGTCCGAGACGATGGTGTACGTGCCGAACACCTTGTTCGCACCCTCCAGCCGCGAGGCGATGTTCACGGCGTCGCCGATCATCGAGTAGTCGAAGCGCGCGTCCGAACCCAGGTTGCCCACCACAGCCGCTCCGGTGTTCAGGCCGATGCGCGTGCGGACCGTACGGCCCACGCGCCTGGCAAACTCCGGCTGCATGGCGGCCAGGCGCTTCTGGCAGCGCAAAGCGGCGCGGATGCAGCGTATCGCGTGGTCGGGCTGGTCCAGCGGCGCGTTCCAGAAGGCGATGATCGCGTCGCCCTCGTACTTGTCCAGGGTGCCGCCCTCGTCCAGGATGATGTTGGTCATGGCCGAGAGGTAGTCATTGAGGAACTCGGTGAGCGCCTCCGGGGACAAGCCCTCGGAAATGGCCGTGAAGTTCTCGATATCCGAAAAGAATATGGAGAGGGTGCGCTGTTCCCCTCCTAGGCACATGCGCTCCGGATGACGAATCAGCATGTCGATGACCGCCGGGCTCAGGTAGCGGCCGAAGGCGCTGCGGATAAAGCGCCGCTGGCGGCCTTCCGTGGCGTGGAGCACGGCCAGCGAGGCCAGCACAGCGGCCGCCGCGCCAAGGGTGGGGCCGGCCAGGGGGACCTGCCAGCCCTGGGCGTAGGATGCGGTCGCGACAATCGGCGGCAGAATAAGCCCAATGACTGCCGCAGCGGCATGTCCCATCGGCACAAGGAACACGGTCAGTGCGGCGGCCACGGGCAGAGCCAGGAGCAGGAGCAGGGCTAGCCACTCCGGCGTCGGCGCGATGAAGTCCCCGGCCAGCAGGTTGTCCAGCGCGGCCGCGTGGATTGCCGTACCGGAGCTGACCCCGGAGACAGGCGACGGCCTGAGGTCGAAGAGGCCGGGCGCCACGAAACCAAACAGGACGTAGCTCCCGGATAGCGATGCCGGCTCGATGTCCGGCGGCTTGCCTTCGCGCAGCAGCAGCTCGCTGCGGATGATCTGCGCCGCGGAGTGGACCGTGTAATCGCCCGGACGGCGGAAGTTGATGAGCGCCTGGCCAGAGGCGTCGAGCCGGATGGCCGCGCCGTCCAGGTGCAACGCGTCGTTCTGCAGGGAGAGTTTCAAACCATCCGTCCCGGCGATCCGCAGGCCCAAGGCCAGTGAGGGCACGGTGCGGCCGTCGAACAGGGCGAAGAGGGGCAGCCGGCGGTACACGCCGTCCGCGTCCGGCTGGGACGCCACATTGGCCAGCAGCCTGGCCCGGCTCCGGATGGGGGGCGGTGGAAACGCGGCCCGCGGAAAGGTCAGCTCCTGCTCCCGGCGGCTGTGCAGCCACGAATCCATACCAGTGATGCGGACGTCCGGGTCGGGCGCATCCGGCGGCCACGCGCGCTCCTGCCCGGTAGATCGGCCCAGGAAGAGCGGCAGCACCGTCGCTCCCTGCGTCTCGATGGCTCGGCCGAAGCGCTGGTCATCGGACACGCCGTACTTGGAGGGCTCGGTGAACAGCACGTCAAAGGCCAGTGCGCGGACCCCGGCGCGACGGCAGAAGTCCGCCACGGCGGCGTACATCTCCCGCGGCCATGGCCAGCCCAGGCCAAGCTCGTTGCTCGCCCAGTCCAGGCTGTTCTGGTCCACCATGATGAGCTGGATGCGATCGCGGTTGGGCGAAGCCTGGGCCAGGATGCGCGCCCGCCAGTCGTAGGTGCGCAGTTCCAGACTCTCCAGCCAGCCCAGCCGCCAGAGCGCCACGGCGGCAAACGCGGCGAGCAGGCCCACGGCCAGGCCGTGGAGCAGACGCTTGCGGTTCAGCAAGGGCAGAGCCATGGACAAAGGGCCGCGCTGTATCCGCCGTCAGATGCCCTGCATGGCCAGCTCGAACCGCGCCTTCCGGGCCTCCGGCGCAACAGGGACCACGGTCTTGCTCATGAGCGGCGCCACGTCCGCTATGCGGTCCTGCGGGTCCGGGTGCGTGGCGGCGAAGTCAGAACCGCCGGGCGTAAGCCGCTGGTCCATGATCCGCAGCATCCGGGTCAGCCCGTCCGGGCTGTAGCCCACCTTCGTCAGGATGCGCACGGCGCCGGCGTCGGCCTCGCGCTCGTAGGCGCGGGAGTAGCCGTTGACCACCATGGTCTGCATGATGTCGCCCACGGACTCACCCAGAAGATCGGTCAGCGTCGAGACCTCGGCAGGCGCGAAGTGGCCGGCCGCCTCGGAGCCGATCACGCCGAACGCCTCGGTGATCCGCGAGGTCTTGATGGAGCGAAGGGCGTGCTTCTCGGTCACGTGGCTGATTTCATGCGCGAGCACCGCGGCCAGGGCGTCTTCGTCCGGGCAGCAGCGCAGCATGCCGCGCGTCACGAAGATGAGCCCGCCCGGCGCGGCAAAGGCGTTGATCTCGTTTGAGTCCAGTATGAGGAAGCGGTAGCCGCCGTAGGTGCGCGGCTGGTCGGAGTACAGCGCCAGGGACTGGCCCACGAGGTTGACGTAGCTGTTGGTCTGCTCGTCCGGGTAGACGCGGTACTTCTCCAGCAACACGGCGCCCACGGCGCGCCCAATGTAGTACTCCTGCTGCGGCGTGAAGTCTTCGGCCGACTTGGCCACAGCTACGGCGCTACGGGAAACGGAGCCCGCGTACTCAGAGCCTGGCACGCCGGCCACCGAGGCGACGGAGCCCACCATACTGCCCAGCACGTCGGTGTCCTTACAGCCGGCCAGCAGCAGAACCGATAGGGCGAGAAGGAAGGCGATGCGCTTCATGGCCGGCCTCCTTCCACGTTCAGGCCGCCTTCTTCCAGAAACGCGGCCAGCTCCTCGGGCGAATAACGCATGGACTCGGCGCGCTCGACCCAAAGATAGCCGCCGCCATGCGAGGCGCGAAAGCTCGCTTCCACAGCCGGGTTGAACCCCTTGCCCGCCAGGGCCAGCTCCTGGCCGGACACGCCGGCCGCTGCAGCGCCGCCGGAGCGCAGGGCCGGGGCGTGATCCGCCACCGCAGAGGCGTGCACCCAGCCGCGCTCGCCGCCGAACTCCACCAGCAGCCAGTCGCCGTGGCGTTCCACCAGGGTTACGGTGCTGCCGTATGGCGCGGTGGTCACGACCGGGCCCAGGAAGGTCGGGTCCTTGTGCAGGGCGGCCTCGTGGACCTGAACGGAAAGGGGTTGGGACGCAACGGCAGCCGCCGCAACGCAGAGGAGCAGGATCGCTCCGATGAGGCATGTCCGGAATCGACGCATGGGGAGCCTCCTCGATGGTGATTCGCGATGCATGTCGTGCAAGGGAAGGGGAGTACGCAACCTGCTGTATGCATGCAGGAAATCCCCTCGTCCACTGCATACGCAGTTCCTTGCAGGAAGAAAAGGCCAAATTGCGGCGGTGCGGGCTTTTGGGCGAGGCGGCAACAGCGCTGACGGAAAAGCAGGCCGAGGTCTCAGGAATACAGCTCCGCCATGCCCGGCTATGGGATTCCTTTCACGGCCGGAACGTACGCGCGTTGGCGGCGAACCACTGCTTGAAGGCGGTGGACAGCCGTGCGTCCCCGGACTCGCGGGCCTGCTCCAGGGCGGCGAGGGCGGTCTGCCGCAGCCCTTCCGGGCGGGCCAGCATCCGCGTGGTGTCCGCTAGACGCCGGGAAGCGTCGTCGGCGCGGGCCGTGTCCCCGGCGCGGGAGGCGAGGTCCAGAATGGCGCGGTAAGCGTCCTGCGAGGGCAGGAAGGCGGAGCGGCGCACGGCCGCGGCCAGGGCGCGGGACCACTCCCCGCGTTTGCGGAAGGCGGATTCCAGCCGGTCATAGCCCAGGGGCCAGCAGGGCTCCTGCTCCAGCGTTTCAAGGATGGCGTGGGGATCATCCGGCCCGGTAGCGTCCAGCTCGGCCAGGCGAGCTCCCTCGGGCAGCAGATACGGGTCCAGCCACGCCGTCAGGTGTAGGGCGTAGCCGTCCTCGGCCGCGAGGGCCGCCATATCCGGATGCAGCAGCCCGGCCGCGCGGCTGTGGAGCAGGGCGTCGTTGGCCGCCTCCCTGTCGAAGCGTCCCGGACTGGCGTGCTCGGCATGGACCACCGTGGCTTTGGGGGTGACGGTAAAGCCGTAGCCGGCGTGCGAGAGCCGCGCGCAGAGATCGATGTCCTCCATGCCGTTGACGAACCCTGCGTGCAAGCCGCCGTGCTCCAGAAAGAGGCCGCGGTCCATGCAGAGCGCCGCCGCCGTGATGACCTGCAGCCGTCTCTGCCGGCGCGTCACGGGGTGGCCGGCCGGGAACAGGGCGTAGAGGTGTACACACTTGAGAGCGTAGGGGACGGCCACACCCAGGTGCTGGATGCGGGCGTCCGGGCCGTCGGAGTAGGTGAGGATCGGCCCGACGCCGGCCAGGGACGGATCGCCGTCCAGGGCGGCGAGGCACGCTGGCACGGGGTTGGCGGGCAACACGGTGTCGTTGTTCAGCAGAAAGAGCCGTAAGCCCCAGGCTTGCGCCGCGCCGAGGTTTACGGATGCAGCGAAACCGCGGTTGGTCTCGTTGCGCAGCAGGGTGAAGCGCTCGCCGAACAGGGCCGGTCCCAGGGCGGCTGCTCCGCTTTGCGTCTCGTCCGGGGAGCAGTCATCCACCAGTACCACCTCGCACTGGCTGGGGGGCACGTGCGCGGCGATGGACTCCAGGCACGCGCTGGTGTGCGGCCATTGGCCGTAGGCCGGGATGACAAAGGTGAGGGGCGGGGTGTGCATGGGCTGGCCGTGATTGTCGTTCTTCTGCGACCGGCCGCTACACGTGCGGATAGGGCCGACGCACGATCAGCAGTTGGAGCACTGGCCACTGCCTTTCATGTAGGTTTCGTAGTCCGGCGCAAGGCAATCCACGGTGCCGCCCATGTGGCACTTGAACTTTTCCGCAGGAGGAATGTCAGGGGCGTCCGGGTGGCTGCATTCGGCCTGGACCAGGGACATTTTTCGTATTTCCTTGGGGCTTTTGTAATCGTATGTCCCGCAATGTTTGCAGACAAAGCGGGTTGCGCGACGGGTGCAGTCGCAATCCGTTTTGACGAACTGATGCTTCTTCATACGGGCTTTACGTCTCCAGGACCGGGTTTCGGATAATGACCAATGCGCCGATGAGCTGATCCTCGGCATCCCTGTACGGAGAGACGGTCACTGCCGGCACGTCGTCAGTGGCCTCAACAGTCAGCGCCTGGCCGGATGAGGCCAGGAATCTGCTGAACGCCTGCGCGCACTGGGCATGGAGTGCTTTTGGCAGCACGTCGGCAAGGTTCAGGCTTTCGAGGCTGCCGTTATTGCAGTAGCAGTCCGCAAACGGCTGGTTGTGCAGGATGATGTTGGAGTCGAGATCTGTGAGCACAAGCGGCACGGGCAGGGAGTCCACGGTCTGATGCAGCAGGTTGGTGGTGAGGCGCATGTTCTCCTCCGCCTCCTTGCGCTCGGTGATGTCCAGGACCACGGCCACGATGCAGGCAATATTGCCCTGGCCGTCCGGTATGGCGCGCAGATGCTCCGAGACCCAGATTAGGTCGCCGTCGCGTCCGAGCACGGCGCTCTGCTCGCGGACCAGCTCGCCCTCGCGCTCCAGCCGTTGCACGATTTTGCTCCAACGGCCGGCTTCATCATAATACTGCACGCCGAGATCGCGCAGGCTCTCCATGGCCTCGGCGGCGGAGTCGTACCCCAGGATGCGGGCGAAGCTGCTGTTCGCGTCGATCACGCGGCCCTCCGGTGTGGCCTGGTAGATGCCGGCGACCGCGTTGTCAAAGAGGGAGCGGTAGCGGTGCTCGCTCTCGCGGAGCTCCTGCTCCATACGGTGGTTCCGCACGGTCAGCTGGATGTTCGCGGCCAGCTCACTCTTGTGCACAGGTTTATGGATGTAGCACGCGGCTGGGGTGTCGTGGTCGCCGATGACATCTTCCGGCGAGAGGCCGGTGAGGAAGATAACAGGCAGGTTGTACTCGGAAGCGACACGCACGGCTGCTTCCCTGCCATCCATTTCGCCGTCAAGCATAATGTCCATGAGTACGAGGTCGGTCCGGTCCGGTCCGGCGGCCTCAAAATGCTCGAAGCACTCCTCGGCGCTGGAGACCATGCCCGTGATGAGGTGTCCCATGCTGGTCAGGAAGTGTTGCAGGGTTGTTCGGGTGACGGCGTCGTCTTCGACAACGAGAATGGAGTATCTGTGCATGTCGCCTAATGTTTTTACAGGTCCGCGGCATTCGGAGGCAGGGCGCGGCGCCGTAGCGGCGGCGCTATGCTTAAGATACTACCCTGAAATGACGATTCAATGAAGATAGAACCTGCACTCGTAACCGGTATGTCAACAAACTGCTGAAAATGTGAAGTAATTCACAATATCCGCGCACAATGTACGTGACAGACACACGTGAACGCGTATTCTCTTGTCTCAATCCGTACATGAAAGTATGGGATATTGACCACAGTAGGGATTTGTGTATGCCAGACCTCCACACAATCTCTGCTCGATACCTTTCCGGGGGAATACATGACGATTCGTTTGAAGCTCAGCCTTCCGCTCATCTGTTTCACTATCGCACTCGGGGCCGTCAGTTACGTCGTTGTTCAAAGCCAGCTTCATGGGCTGACAAAGCGCAGCCTTACGACTCTTGCGGAAAACAAGGCCGAGGAGCTCAGCCTGGCAATCGCCACCAGCTCCCGGTTGTCGCTGGCCATGGCGAGCATGGCCGCCAGCCGTGCTGGAGTTGTGGATGCCTACGAGACGGCGCTTTCCGGCAACATCGACGATCCCGAGAGCCCGGACTCGCAGCAGGCCAGGGAGATGCTGCGCAAGGAGTTCGCCAAGGCAGCGGATATGGTCGGCAAGAACCTCAACGGGCAGCAGCTGCGCATCCATTTCCATCTGGCCAATGGCAAGAGCCTCGTGCGGCTCTGGCGGGAGAAGCAGGCCAAACGCAACGGCAAGTGGGCCGATATCTCCGACGACCTGACCTCGTTCCGGCAGACGGTTCTGGATGTCAACGCGAACAAGAAAGCCGTGTCAGGCATCGAGCTCGGCCGCGGGGGGTTCGTCATGCGCGGCATCTCGCCCGTGGTCGGACCGGACGGCAGGCAGCTCGGCTCCGTGGAGGCGCTCACCGACTTCACCCCGGTGCTGGAGGGCGCGGCCAGCGGATCGCAGCAGAAGCTGTTCCTGTTCATGAACAAGGACAACCTGGCCATCACCACGCGTCTGCAGGATACGGCGAAATTTCCCCTGGTAGGAGACAAGTATGTGTACGTGGCCGGTGCCGGTGCGTACCAGTACGAGTCCAAGGACGTGCCGATATCGCTGCTGGATGCGGGCCGCGACACGGTAGCGACGCAGCTTCAGGATAAGACGGCGCTCTCGGCGTTTCCGGTTGTGGATTACCAGGGCCACCAGATCGGCGTCATCGCGTTCGCCGCCGATTTCTCCGGCCAGGTGGGCGCCATCGACAACACGCTCTGGACCCTGATCGGCTTGCTGGCCGCAATCCTCATCATCCCGGGCATCGTGGGATTTTTCGTCATCTCGCGCTACGTGGCCAAGCCGGTCAACACGATGATCGGCAAGATCAAGGCCATCGCCGAAGATCGCGCCGACCTGAAGGAACGCCTGGATGACAGCCACAACGACGAGATAGGCGCGCTGGCCACGTGGTTCAACCGTCTCATGGGCAAGATCGAGGACATCCTCTGCAATGTCGAGGGCTACCAGAACCTGGTGAATGCCGTGCCGGATCCCATCTTCGCCGTGGACGAAGACTTCAACTTCCTGGTTGCCAACACGGCCACCGAGGGATTCCTGGGCTGCTCGGCCGAGGAGCTCAAAAAGAAAAAGTGCCACGACCAGTTCAAGACCAAGGTCTGCAACACGGATAAGTGTCCCATCGCCATGGCCAAGAAGATCAACGGCGCGTACCAGTCCGAGATCATCAACATCGGCAGCGACGAGAAACCCCACTACATCCAGCCTGTGGGCGACATCCTTCGGGATTGCTACGGCAAGAAGTCCGGCTATGTGGAGGTGGCGCGCGATGTGACCGCAATCGTTGAAAAAGATCAGGAGAACCAGGCGGCAATGGATCGCCTGGCCCGGATCAACGACGAGATTATCGAGGCCACGGCGGGCATTGCCAGCGCGGCGAAGCAGATGGCCGAACGCTTCAAGGACATCACCCAGGGCGCCGAGGAGCAGTCCAACCGCTCCGGCGAGACGGCCACGGCCATGGAGGAAATGAACGCCACGGTGCTGGAGGTTGCCAAAAGCGCCAGCGATGCGGCGGAGCAGGCCGGTAGCGCGCGCGAACGCGCCGAGGCCGGCGCCGACGTGGTGAACCAGGCCATGCAGTCCATCGGCGAGGTGCGCAACCAGGCCCTGGCGCTCAAGGAATCCATGGGCGAGCTCGGCGGCCAGGTGGAGGGCATCGGTCAGGTCATGGCCGTGATCAACGACATCGCCGACCAGACCAACCTCCTTGCGCTGAATGCGGCCATCGAGGCGGCGCGCGCCGGCGAGGCCGGACGCGGATTCGCCGTGGTCGCGGACGAGGTGCGCAAGCTGGCCGAAAAGACCATGTCCGCCACCAGCGAGGTGGGCTCCGCCATTCGCGAGATTCAGGAAGGCGCGCGTCGCAACATGCAGGTTGTGGACGTAGCCGCGGAAGCGGTGGAGCAGTCCTCGGAGCTGGCCGACGAGTCCGGCAGGTCCCTGGGTCAGATTGTGGACCTGGTTGTCACCACCACGGACCGCGTGCAGTCCATCGCCACGGCGGCCGAGGAGCAGTCCGCGGCCAGCGAGGAGATCAGCCAGGCCGTGAGCGAGGTGAATCGCATTGCCCAGGAGACGGCCCGCAGCATGGACGAGGTCAGCTCCGCGGTGCGCGGTCTGATGGATCAGGCAGACAGGCTGCGCAACATCGCGAGTTCGTAGCTGCTATCCCCCCGCACAGGAGCGATTTCCCGAAGGAGATGCGGCGTTGGTTGTCGCCAACGCCGCAAATCCAGGGTATGCTTGGTAACCGGCGGACGGGCGGTACGCCCCTGGTGTCCGCGAAATCTACCAACTCAGGATAATCGCTCGTGCGCACCATCGCACATATTTCTGATCTACACTTCGGCGCCATCCGCGGAGACCTTGTCTGCAACCTCCGCGATGCATTGCTCGATCTCTCGCCCAACATCGTCGCCGTCAGCGGCGATCTGACTCAACGCGCAAGGCGGTGGCAGTTCGTACAGGCCGCCGCCTTTCTTGCGTCACTGCCGTTCCCGCTGCTCACGGTGCCGGGCAACCACGACATGCCGCTATACAACCTCTACCGGCGCTGGACCAAGCCGCTGGCCGGCTACCGCCGCGCCGTGGGGGAGCTGCCCACGTTCTACGAGGACGGGGAAATGGCCCTGGTGGGCATGGACACCACCAAGCCCTTTGGCTGGAAGGAGGGCCGGTTCTCACGGCGGCGGTTCGCGCACCTGGCCTCCATCCTGGACCGCATTCCGGAACACGACGTGCGCATCGTGGTGGCGCACCATCCGCTGCCCGGGCACAAGCTCGCCACACTGACGCGGACCCATCCCGTGGACATGGTGCTCACCGGCCACCACCACATCGGCCGGCACGCACTGGTGGAGACGGCCGGGACGCCCGGCTGCCTGACCATCCATGCAGGCACGGCGGTGTCGCGCCGGCTGCGGGGGCAAACCAACTCCTTCAACCTGCTGCGGGTAGAGCGCAATGCCGTGGAGGTGGACCTGATGCTCTGGGAAGGGGGCCGGTTCGAGCTGGAGTCGTCGAACCGGTTCGTGCGCGTGCGCGGCGGGTGGCGAAGCTCAGGGGACGGCAGCGTTGCGTAACAAGTTCCTGAACACCGGAACACCGGGCTTCCACCCCCTGCATAAAATCAGGATCATGGCCAGCGGATTCGTCTCCGCCATGCGCTACGACCTGAGCGTGGCCTACAAGGTCGTTATCTCCGTGGCCCTGCTCTCGACCATGTTTTTTCTACGCATGTGGGTGGATTTCCTGCTCATATTCGTAGCTACCTCGCAGATGCTGATGGCCGAGATCTTCAACAGCTCCATCGAGGCGATCTGCGATTTCGTCGAGACGCATGAGGATGAGAAGATCAAGCTCATCAAGGACATGGCGGCGGCCGCCACCGGCGTGAGCATCCTGACCTGGCTGCTTGTGGTGGGCTACGAAATTACGCTCTTGTTCTAGAAGCCACTTCATACAACAGAGACCGCCGGCAGGGCGCAACGCAGCACCGAGGTGTGCGGGTGTTCGCCCGGCTGGAAAGGCTTGGTGGCCTCGAGCAGGCTGTTGAAATAGTCCTCTACGGCAGGCTGTTCAAAAATCCCGCTGGCAAGGCGCAAGAAAAGTTCAAGGCTGACGCGTATAAAAGATACGCGAGGGTTTGAACTTTTAGCCGCAACGCAGCCAGCGGAAGATTTTCAACAGCCTGCTAGAAAGGCTTTCCCTGCACGATCATCTCGGCCAGGGTGCAGTCGACCTTGGGGAGCTTTCCGGCCTTGGCGCCGAGGAATGTCTGTTCGATGGCGGCGAGCTCGCGGTAGAGGGGGGTGCGGTCGATGACCGGGCCGCGCACGTTGGAGCCGGGCGCCATGGGCTCCCTGGCCGCCAAAGCGTCGAAGCGCGGACAGCCGGGGTAGTGCACGAATCGGCCGTCCGGCCGCTGCAGCACATGGGCCACGCCGTGGAGCCGGCAGATCATCAACCGGTGCTTGTAGATGGTGCAGAGGCCGTCCACATTGACCGGGCACATGACGCGAGGCCGCTCGCCGCGTGCCAGGGCCGCCTGCATGGCCTCCACGTTTTCATGGGCGTTTTCGGTGATGCGGGCGACGAGCTCTGGGGCGGCCTGCTCCAGACCGTGGAGGAAGTACGCCCACTCCACATAGGTGTGGTGCTGGAAGTGGCTGATGCAGCAGTTCTGCTCGCAGTTCGCGCAGGTGAAGCCCAGCGGTGTGGCAGAGCTGTCGTAGGCCGCGTCCATGCGCTCGTACAGCGCGGCGAGGCGGTCGAAAACCTTGCGGGTGCGTTGCGCCTTGGGGGGATTGCGTCGTCCTGCCACGGCTACTCCTCGTTCAGCCAGCGCACGATGGCCCCGGCCACGGCCGGAGGGGCGATCTCGTCGGTATCCACAATGAAATCTGCGGCTTCTTTATACAAAGGCTGGCGCTCGGCATAGAGATCCTCAAGGGTCTGGCCGGGCGCGATGGCCAAGCCGCGCTCGCCGGCCTGGGCCAGCCGGTGCTGGATGGTCTCCAGCCGGGTGCGCAGGAAGACCATGGGGCCCAGCTCCTTGAGCCGCGCCACGGCGCTGGGGCCGTAGATAACGCTGCCGCCGGTGGAGATGACGCAGTGGCGCACGGTAAGGCCGGAGACAAGGGATTCCTCGGCCTCCAGAAAGTGTTGCCGGCCGAGGCGCTGGAACACGGATTCGAGGTCGGCGCCGAAGTAGGATTCGATCACGCGGTCGGTGTCCACGTGGCCGAGTCCCAGGGCTGCGGCGAGCTCCCGGCCCACGGTGGACTTGCCTGTGCCGGCCATGCCGATGAGCGTGACCGACGTCTCTTCCGAGAGGCGCGTTTGGGGATTTGGGGTGGCAGCCGTCATGGTGGACTTCTTCGTACCCTCTTGCATGCGGCGGTGCAATGACCGCGCGCGAACGTCCGGAAAGGAAAAAGGCCCGCACACAGGCGGGCCCTTGATAACAAGACAGCGTATCGCATCGGCCGCGGCCGACGGAGGGACGACTTACCGCTTGGAGTACTGGAAGCGGGCACGAGCGCCGCGCTGACCGTACTTTTTACGCTCTTTCTTGCGAGCGTCGCGGGTCAGGTAGCCGGCCTTCTTCAGCTGCGGGCGGAGCTCGGGATCAACCTGCAGAAGGGCGCGGGCAATGCCGTGGCGCAGAGCCTCGGCCTGGCCGCTCACGCCGCCGCCGGCGATGTTGGCTTTCACATCGTACTTGCCAAGCAGGTTGAGCAGGGTCAGGGGCTGCTGGATGACCTGCTGCAGGGAGGCACGGGGGAAGTACTCGTCAAAGGGACGGCCGTTGACGAGAATCCGGCCGGTGCCGGAGGTAACACGGGTGCGGGCTACGGCGTTCTTGCGACGGCCGGTACCGTAAAATTCTTCGGTGCTCATGCGCTACTCCTCGGAATTACAGCGGAAGCTGCTGAGGGTTCTGGGCTTCGTGGGGATGCTCGGGACCGGCATAAACTTTCAGCTTCTTGAGCATCGCGCGGCCGAGTTTGTTCTTGGGCAGCATGCCGCGGACGGCCGTCATAATAGCGTCCTCGGGCTTGCGCTCCAGGGTCTCAGCCAGGCTGCGGCTCTTGATGCCGCCCGGATAACCGGTGTGGCGGTAGTAGAACTTGTCGTTCAACTTGTTGCCGGTGACCTTGATCTTCTCCGCATTGACCACGACGATGAAATCGCCATTGTCCATGTGGGGCGCGAACTCGGCCTTATGCTTGCCCCTGAGGCGATGCGCGATCTGGGTGGCGAGGCGGCCGAGAATCTGGTCGGCAGCATCCACGACAAACCAGTCGCGGTTAATATCCTTGGGCGTCGGAGTGAAAGTCTTCATGAATCGCCGCTCCTTCGTGCTCTCAGTAGGTGGCGCGCAAGGCGCCCCGGGATGATATAGTTAGCGGGCGCACATTGGCGCGCCCCCGAAATCGCAAAGACGAATTTGATAGAGGGTACCGGCCGCTCTGTCAAGGGGAAAAAACCAAAAAAACGCGACCGGCCGGTTTCATCCTCTACAGAATCTTTCCGGTCGCGACATTGACCCCCGGCCGTGCCACCGTATACATAACACGGATACATCGGCACACCAAGGAGCTTCCATGCGCCCACATCCCTTTATATATGCACCGCGTCGCGTTGTCAGCCTCGTTCTTTTTCTCGGGCTGGCCGCGGCTCTCGTTCTCGGCGCCGCCGGCTGCGGCAAGAAACCCCTGGCCCCGTCCCGCTATGGAGGCGCTCCCTCCACCACCGGCGAGCAGCAGGCATGGTCGCCGCCTCCGGCCCCTGCTCAGGCAATACCGGAGCAGGACCTCGGCCAGCAGCAGGCGTTGCCCGAGGCGCAGCCTCCGGTCTACACGTCCACCGGCGAATCCGTCCCGGTGTTCGAGGATGTCTACCAGCTCGCCTCGTTTTCCCAGCAGGAGTACGCCACAGGCTTCGAGCGCCAGGCCCGCGACGCCGGCTTCGACGTTCGGCTGGAAGATGCCATGGTCAACGGCCAGACCTACTACCGCGTCATCGGCTCCATCCGCGGCACGGAGGACGAGATCAAGCAGTCCCTGGCCAAGCTCGGCGTGAACCCCGTGCAGCGCAGCCGAATGCGCATCGAGGGCGCTACGACCCCGTACCCGACCGGCTCCGCCTACGCGCCTGCCGCGCCGGAAACCGCGCCCGGCGTCTCTGCTGCTCCCTATGGCAACCAGACAGCCGCGCCGTATGGCTCCACCTGGCAGGAGCCTGCGCCGTCCACGGCCATGTCCTCCGGCGCTCCGGCGCAGCTCGAAGGGGAGCAGGCCCCGGCCTATGACGGCACGGGCTATGCCTCCGAGGATGTGCAGGTGCCGCCGCCTCCGGGCGACGCTCTGGCCGGATCGGCGGCCCAGACGCCTCAGCAGCAGGACCCGCTGCTCGGCCCGAGCTACCGCGCGCCCATGCAGCAGCAGGCCCCTGCCGCGACGAATCAGGTCGCCGCCGGCACACAGACTGCCTCTGTGAGCAAACGGGCGGTGAGTGAGCCCCAGGCCAAGAGCGGCATTATCCCGCCGTCTGCTCCGCCGACCTTTGCCGGATCGGCCGCCTGCCAGGAGAAGAACGGCAACCTGGTCGCATCCGCCGTGGGCCGCGCCGACGAGCCCTTGCGTGCCGAGCGCATCGCCGTGGACCAGGCCAAGCGTTCCCTGTTGCTCTGCGTGCAGGCCTACCAGGACAAGGAAGGCCTGAGCAGCGGCGCACGGCTCACCGAGGTGCCCATCCAGTACCTGCTCATTTCCGACCCCCAGCGCAGGCCGGACGGCTCGGTCTTCGTCTCCGTGGGCATCGCCATCGAAGATATCCCCAAGCTCTCGGCCGGCCGCTGATCGCAGCGGTCCGCCGGGGCCTCCCACTTCACCACAACGCGGACGCCACCATAGCGCATGACATCTATACGTAAGTCACTGCTCCAATTCACCTTTGCCGGCTCGTTCATGAAGCGCTGGAACGATAAGCTCAGGCCCATGGAGCTTATCGAGCTCGACAAGCAGGCGCACAAAATGATCGCGGCCTGGGCTTTGTACGAGCTCAACTCCCAGCACCTGCCCCATGACGAGCGCATCGAGCTGGGCCGCGTCGTAGTGGAAGGTGGCATCTTCGACTACATGTACCGGCTGATCATCACGGACGTGAAGCCGCCTATCTTCTATCAGATCAAGGCCAACCCGGAGCACTACGCCATGCTCACGGAGTGGGTGCTGGAGCAGTTGGAGCCGCGGGTGCAGCCCCTGGGCGACGAGTTCTGGGAGCGTATCACCAACTACCTGCGCAAGACCGAGGCCGACGGCCTGGAAGGGCTGGGCCGGCGCATCCTCGCCGCCGCGCATCTCTACGCCTCCAACTGGGAGTTCGAGCTCATCAAGCGGCTCTCGCCACAGGACGAGGAGCTCGAAGAGATCGACCGCTCCTTCCAGGACGGGCTCGAAGCGCACAAGGATCTGATCGGCGTGGAGGAGCTCATGCGCGGTCCGGCCTCCACCCTGGGCAAGTTCTGCCACCTCTGCGGGCAGCTCCGGTTCCAGAAACGCTGGTCCCAGACGCCGCGCATCCCCGAGACATCGGTCATCGGCCACATGTTCCTGGTGGCCTGCTACGGCACCTTTTTCTCCATGGCTGTGGACGCCTGCCCGGCCCGGCTGGTCAACAACTTCTTCTCCGGGCTGTTCCACGACATGCCGGAGCTGCTCACGCGGGACATCATCTCCCCGGTCAAGAAGTCCGTCTCCCACATCTCGGAGCTCATCAGCGAGTACGAGCGCAAGGAGCTGAACCGCCGCGTGCTGGAGCCCCTGCGCAATGCCAACCGCGAGCAGCTGGCCGAGCGGCTCTCCTACTTCCTCGGCCTCACCGTGGGCTCCGAGTTTCGGGCCTGCATCATGGAGGACGGCGTGCCCCGCGCCGTGACCGACGAGGAGTTGGAGACAGTCTATAACCAAGACCGTTTCGACCCCAAAGACGGCTCCATGCTCAAGGTCTGCGATACCCTGGCCGCCTTCATCGAAGCCTACACCGCCCTGCGCAATGGCATCTCCTCCGACGAGCTGCAGCAGGGCCTTTTCCGCATGCGCCAGAAGTACGCCAAAACCGTGATCGGCAGCGGCAAGATCCACGTGGGCGCGCTTCTCGCCGATTTCGATTAAGACACGCTGAATAATGTACCGAGGGCTCTGCCCTCGGGCACCCGCCAGGGAGCTAAGCTCCCTGGACCCATAAACAATGGGGTCCGGGGACCAGTGGTCCCCGGCAGGGGGCCTGGGGGACAGCGTCACCCAGACAGTATCTAAGCTACAGGCTCAATCTCGACTTTATTGCAGTGGAAGGCGCAGGTATTGCCCATGTCGGTGATGCGCTGGCTGGTGAGCTGGTTGGCGCCGCCGCGGGGCAGGAGGCTGGGCCAGTGCAGACCTTCGGCCACGAGGAGGTCGCTGCGGGTGTCCTCGGTGACCTCGGCCTGGAGGATGCACTCGCCGCGGTCGTTGAAGATGCGGACCGGGAAGCCGTCCTGGATGCCTCGATTGGTCGCTGTTTCCGGGTGGATTTTCACGGTCGCGTCGCCGATCTGCTCGCGGATGGCGGCCACCTCGTTGAAGGCGGAGTTGAGCAGCAGGTGGTGCGGCGGGGTGATGAACTCCAGGGGGTAGCGGTCGCCGCCGTCCGGGTCGCGCCAGGGCTCGCCGTCGGGCAGTGGGGGGAGTCCCTGGTCGGCCATGGCCTGGGAGTAGAACTCCGCCTTGCCGGACGGGGTGTTGAAGCCGTCGGCAAAGGGGTTGGCCGGGATGTTCAGCCGGACAGGGCGGCCGGATTTGAGGGCCGCGGTATCGATGCCTTCCATGTAGCCGGTGTTGTTGTCGGCCAGGATCTGGTCGAGCAGCTCCGCCTCGGTGCTGGTGAAGACCGGTTCGTCAAAGCCGAGGCGGGCGGCCAGGGCCTGGAAGATGGCGAGAGTGGAGCGGCTTTCGCCCACGGGCGAAATGACCGGCTGGACGAACTGGATGTTGTTGTGGCCGTAGGCCCGGTAGAGGTCGGCCACCTCCAGAAAGCTTGCGCCCGGCAGGATGATGTCGGCGTGGCGGGCCGTCTCGGTCATGTACATCTCCTGGACCACGGTGAAGAGGTCGTCGCGGGCAAGACCTTCCAGCACCATTTTGGACTGCGGCGCCACGACTGCCGGGTTGGAAAGATAGACGTAGAGCATGTGGACGCGCGGGGTGTCGAGCTGCGTCAGGGCCTTGCCCAGCTCCACCATGTTGACCACGCGTGTGCCGGCGGGCCGCAGGTCAGGGCGTTTCAGGCAGGTGATGTCCGAGGGGCCGCCGCCCAGACTGCGGGTGATGCCGCCGCCGGGCTTGGCAAAGGCGTTCACCAGGGCCGGCAGCAAGGCGATGGTGCGCATGGCCATGCCGCCGCGGAGCTGGCGTGCCGGTCCCCAGCCGGTGCGGATGTACGGGGCCTTGGCCTGGCCGTACCCGCGGGCCAGCGCGATGATCTGCGCCTCGTCGATGCCACAGATCTCGGCGGCCCGGGAGGGCGGGTACTCGTCCACGCGGGCCCTGAGCTCCTCGAAGCCCACGGTGTGCTCGGCGATGAAGGCCATGTCCACCATGTTTTCCTTGATGAGCACGTGCATCATGGCCAGGGCCAGGGCGGCGTCGGTGCCGGGCCGGAGCATCAGATGCGTGTCCGCGGTCTGCGCGGTCCGGTTGCGGTAAGGGTCGATGACCACGAGGGGCGCGCCGTTCTTGCGGGCCTGCTTGATGTGGGGCCAGGCGTGGATGTTGGTGGTCAGGGTGTTGTTGCCCCAGATGATGACGAAGTCGGATTTGGCCGCCTCCTGAATCTCGGTGCTGGGCCCCTTGCCAAGACTGGCCTTGAACCCGGCCGAGGCTGCCGGGCCGCAGATGGTGTAGTCGAGGGCGCTGGCCCCCAGCTTGTTGAAGAACGCTTGGCCGATGTTGCGGTGGATCAGTCCCATGTGTCCGGCGTAGGAGTAGGGCAGGATGGACTGCGGCCCGTGCTGCTCGGACACAGACCGCATTTGTGAGGCCACCTCGTCCAGGGCGTCGTCCCAGGAGATGGGCGCGAACTGCCCGCTGCCCTTGGGGCCGGTCCGTTTCAACGGGGTGGTGATGCGCGTGTCGGCGTGCACGTGCTCCGGAAAAAAGGTGGCCTTCTTGCAGGTGAAGCCGTTGGTGTACGGGTGCTCGGGGTCACCTTTGACCGCGGTGATGCAGCCGTCCTCCACCTTGATCAGCAGACCGCAGGTATCGGGACAGTCCTTGGTGCAAACTGCACGTTTCCACATGGTTTTCTCCAGAAGGTAAGGGTCCAGAGAGCAGTGCTCCCTGGCTGGGAGTCTGAGGGAGAGCGCCCCTCAGGGCATGTCCGGGATCAAGCGCATCGTGTGCGAGGGGCCGGCTAATCCCGCGCGAGCACTGTGGCGCCGGCTGCGATCAGCACGCCGCCCGAGGTCCGCCGCACCCAGCGCATCACCCGCGGACGGCGGGCCAGCCTGCCCATGCGCGCGGCAAGCTGGGCGTAGCAGAAGGCATTGGCAAAGCCGAGGATGAGGAACGTGCCGCACAGCAGGGCGAACTGCTGGGTGAGCGGCGCGGTGTGGTTCACGAACTGCGGCAGGAATGCCGTGAAGAACACGATGCCCTTGGGGTTGGTGGCCGTGACGGCAAAGGCGTGGCCGGCAGCCCGGCGCAGGGAGACGGCCGGGACCACCTCGCTCTCCGGCATGCAGGCGGCAGACGAAGCGCTGCGCCACATCTTGACGCCCAGCCAGATGAGATAACAGGCGCCCAGCCACTTGAGCGCGGTGAAGAGCATGGCGGACGCGGCAAGCACGGCGCTGACGCCGAGCAGGGAGCAGGTCATGGCCGTGGCGTCGCCGCAGACAACGCCGGCCGCCGTGGCCAGGGCCACCCGCCGACCATGGGTCAGGCCGTAGCTGGTGACCAGCATGACCGTGGGGCCGGGAACCACGAGCACCACCACGGTGGCCAGCAGATAGGTGAGGTACAGATGCAGTTCCATAATGCAGGCACTATATGCGAACGGCGGCGAAACGCCAAGCATCGCGGTAAGGACTCGTCCGCAAGCGACGCAGGATTGACGCGTCTGAGCTAGTGTCGAGACTCGGCATCCTCGTCCCGCAGCTCCGGGTGGCGCTCGTAAAAGCCGTCCAGCTGTTCGAGCTCGCCGCCGCAGTGGGGGCATGTCATCCCTTCAAAGTCGTCGATGAGGCATGGGGTTTGGCAGGCAACACAGATCGTTTCGGTCTCAGTCAGCTGTGTTGACGATGTATTACGCTTGCTTGATTCCTTGTACGCTCTGTAGAGGAAGAAGACGCCAAACGCAAGAAGTGCGAGCCCCAACGGACAGCGAACGTTTGTATGGTCCATGACCAGATCATACCGCTTGCTGTAATACTTCGTGACGATAATGACCTTGCCGCCCCAGTATACAAAGGCAAGTCCGAGAAAGACGAGAAGGTATTTGTACAGATTGATGACATGAGATTTCATAGAGATATTACGCCGCTACTTGCGGCACTTCTTGGTTTCTGTTCAGATCAAGAGGGCGTCGGCTACGTTGCAGAGGGGGCTATGACACAACGCCTGTTTACGCATCTACCATATAAGTCCATATCGTGTTGTAATACACACGAGAGTTGCTGATATCTTTATTATTCTCCCCTCGTGACGCATGTAGCCGGCAGCATCTTCAACATACCCAGAGAGCGACGGCGCAGGTGTGCCTTTTGGGTGGCTGAGGATATGAAGTCCATAGTGTTGTCATGGAAGGCTAGTGCCCAGGCTCGGTATCCTCGTCCAGCAGCTCCGGATGGCGCTCGTAGAAGCCGTCCAGCGGTTCGAGCTCACCGCCGCAGTGGGGGCAGCGGCCGTCCTGAGCCGTGTAGACGGTAATCGTTTGCTGGCATTCAGGGCAAATCATCATCTCGTTTTTTTGGGAATCTCGATTTAGGGCGCGGAAAGAAGTGACGATCCCTATCAGCCCAACAATGACAAAAGTTGAGGAGGCCAATATCCTGAGGTTTGAGAAGTCATAGAATATTCCACGATAATCATTGTACCATTCAGGATTGCAGAAGATCATGATGCCAATGAATAAAATGATAAATGAGATAAGCAAGCTCATCTATTCTCCCATTAGAGGCAGGCTAAATAGCATCATTATACTCGTCTGGATCGTAGTAAATTTGATCATGCAGGAGGGCGCTTCTGGTATCTTCAAGATATTTCACGCCCTCGGTTGCAAGGTAGCCCCCTGTTGCCATTCATTCTCAGGCATCCCAGGCAGCATGCCTGACACGAAGTCCACAACCTTTGGCAATATTGGCGCGTTCATAGCAAGCGCTCTTTTCGCTGTGGACAATGCGCTGCCAATAAGCGGCGCCGCCACGTACCCAAGCGCCAGCCCCTCGATGGCGATGGCCGAGTCCAGTAGCGGCCCGGCGATTGGATGGTTGCGCACCTCGCCGATCGCCTGGCTAGTCTCTCTCCAGTGCGTTACGACGCTATTTGCGTCGTTTCCTGACCTCTGTCCAGATTAAGAGGGCGCCGACAACAATGCAGAGGGGGCCAAGAATCCAGCGTGTGTTTGTGAAATCGACAGTATATGTCCAAATGCTATTGTAGTATACTGGTTTCTGTAGAATGCTTATCCCAAAGATTAGAGAAAATACTCCACACAATATTATGGATAGTTTCATGTGTCGTCGTCTATGATGTTATCATGTAGATAGCCTGCAAGGCCTCCAGCGTCCCCAGAGAGCGACGGCGCAGGTGTGCCTTTTGGGTGGCTGAGGATATGACGTCCATAGTGTTGTCATGGAAGGCTAGTGCCCAGGCTCGGCATCCTCGTCCCGCAGCTCCGGGTGGCGCTCGTAGAAGCCGTCCAGCGGTTCGAGCTCGCCGCCGCAGTGGGGGCAGCGGCCGTCCTGAGCCTTGTAGGCGATGATCGTTTGCTCACACGTGGAGCAAATCATCATCTCGTCCCAACGATCTTTTCTGTTCATGGACACAAGAGAGGCAATTGTGCCTGCAAGGCCCACAGCAATCATCAAGCATGATAACGGGTATTGCCATTTTGAGTAGTCAAAATAGACACCACGAGTCGAGTCGAACCATGTTGGGTCTATAAGTATCTCGACTCCCAGTGAGAGGACAGCGAGCGAACCGAGCAGGACATGCCAGCTTTTTATCGGCATGATGCTATATTGCATCGTCATAATCCTCTTTGTTGTAGTAGACTTGGTTCTTTTCCAACTCCTTTCTCCAAGACTCTAACCACTTAATCCCTTCACTGAAACGACTGCCATACAGTTGCATGGGGTTATCCGGCATTCCCGGCAACATGCCGGACGTGAAATCAACAACATCCGGCAGAATTGGAGCACTCGATGCGATCGCGCCTTCCGCTGTGGACAATGCGCTGCCAATAAGCGGCGCCGCCACGTACCCAAGCGCCAGCCCCTCGATGGCGATGGCCGAGTCCAGTAGCGGCCCGGCGATTGTGGATGGTTGCGCCCCTCGCCGATCGCCTGGCTCGTCTCTCCCCAGTGCGTTACGACGCTATTTGCGTCGTTTCCTGACCTCTGTCCAGATTAAGAGGGCGCCGACAACAATGCAGAGGGGGCCAAGAATCCAGCGTGTGTTTGTGAAATCGACAGTATATGTCCAAATGCTGTTGTAGTATACTGGTTTCTGTAGAATGCTTATCTCAAAGATTAGAGAAAATACTCCACACAATATTATGGATAGTTTTATGTGTCGTCGTCTATGATGTTATCATGTAGATAGCCTGCAAGGCCTCCAGCGTCCCCAGAGAGCGACGGCGCAGGTGTGCCTTTTGGGTGGCTGAGGATATGAAGTCCATAGTGTTGTCATGGAAGGCTAGTGCCCAGGCTCGGTATCCTCGTCCAGCAGCTCTGGATGGCGCTCGTAGAATCCGTCCAGCGGTTCGAGTTCGCCGCCGCACTGCGGACAGCGGCCGTTCTGAGCCGTGTAGGCGGTAATCGTTTGCTGGCATTCAGGGCAAATCATCATCTCGTTTTTTTGGGAATCTCGATTTAGGGCGCGGAAAGAAGTGACGATCCCTATCAGCCCAACAATGACAAAAGTTGAGGAGGCCAATATCCTGAGGTTTGAGAAGTCATAGAATATTCCACGATAATCATTGTACCATTCAGGATTGCAGAAGATCATGATGCCAATGAATAAAATGATAAATGAGATAAGCAAGCTCATCTATTCTCCCATTAGAGGCAGGCTAAATAGCATCATTATACTCGTCTGGATCGTAGTAAATTTGATCATGCAGGAGGGCGCTTCTGGTATCTTCAAGATATTTCACGCCCTCGGTTGCAAGGTAGCCCCACTGTTGCCATTCATTCTCAGGCATCCCAGGCAGCATGCCTGAGACGAAGTCCACAACCTTTGGCAATATTGGCGCGTTCATAGCAAGCGCTCTTTCCGCTGTGGACAATGCGCTGTCAATAAGCGGCACCGCCACGTACCCAAGCGCCAGCCCCTCGATGGCGATGGCCGAGTCCAGTAGCGGCCCGGCGATTGGATGGTTGCGCACCTCGCCGATCGCCTGGCTCGTCTCTCCCCAGTGCGTTACGACGCTATTTGCGTCGTTTCCTGACCTCTGTCCAGATTAAGAGGGCGCCGACAACAATGCAGAGGGGGCCAAGAATCCAGCGTGTGTTTGTGAAATCGATAGTATATGTCCAAATGCTATTGTAGTATACTGGTTTCTGTAGAATGCTTATCCCAAAGATTAGAGAAAATACTCCACACAATATTATGGATAGTTTTATGTGTCGTCGGCTATGATGTTATCATGTAGATAGCCTGCAAGGCCTCCAGCGTCCCCAGAGAGCGACGGCGCAGGTGTGCCTTTTGGGTGGCTGAGGATATGAAGTCCATAGTGTTGTCATGGAAGGCTAGTGCCCAGGCTCGGTATCCTCGTCCAGCAGCTCCGGATGGCGCTCGTAGAATCCGGCCAGCGGTTCGAGTTCGCCGCCGCAGTGGGGGCACGTCATCTCTTCAAAGTCGTCGATGAGGCATGGAGTTTGGCAGGCAACACAGATCGTTTCGGTCTCAGCCAGCTGTGTTGACGATGTATTACGCTTGCTTGATTCCTTGTACGCTCTGTAGAGGAAGAAGACGCCAAACGCAAGAAGTGCGAGCCCCAACGGCCAGCGAACGTTTGTATGGTCCATGATCAGATCATACCGCTTGCTGTAATACTTCGTGACGATAATGACCTTGCCGCCCCAGTATACAAAGGCAAGTCCGAGAAAGGTGAGAAGATATTTGTACAGGTTGATGACGGGTCGTTTCATGAATCAATCCCCGGAATAATCATCGTATAGGTATCTCAAGGTGTATCCAGAAAGACCAGCAAGTGAGAATGGGGGAGGACCCTGTGTAAGAGCCCCATTGGCTAGGTCGATAGAAGGTTGTCCCAATAAGTCAGACTCCCTTATTCGCCTTCCAAGCTCAACGGCAGCGGGGCTTACAGCCAGGCGTGTGCCAAGCTGCAATGCTGCACCTTCGGTGGCGATGCTTATTGCAGGGAGCAATGTAGTTCCTGCAAATAACAGTGCGCCTCGGCCCCAGGGGTTATCCCATACCTCTGAAATCGCCTGGTTCGTCCCTTCCGCCATCTCTCCCCAGCGTTCGGAGTTCACGATCTCCTCGACCGCCGCATAGGTGTTGTCGGCAGCTTCCTGCCACAGCTTGGATCGCGCGATCTCGCGCAAGGCCTCGCCGGTATTGTGGAGCAGGCCACCGCCGGTGTTGTCGGAGGACCCTGCGGCATCGTCATTATCGTCGGCATCCGCGATGGCGGTACGGTAGGATGCATTTGGAACGGGCACTACCGTGCATTTGCAGTTAGGGTGTGGGCGGTCCGGAATATCTGGATATCGATATGTCTTTCCGTTGAGCGCCAGGCACGTTTCACATGCCCCAGGATTCGCTTTCCAGCGCCACAATGCCAACGGATTTTTAGTATAGCGTTCCTTGTCGGCTGTGGTCAACAGCGGCTTATCATGGTTCGGCATGGGATGTCCTCGCTCGTGCTGGGGTTCGCGTCACTATTGGGTAACAGTACTCCACCACTGCTGAGGTGCATGGTCTGAAAGATTTCCGGAGCTTTTTTCTGGTGGACTCTGTCCCCCAGTCCCTCTGCCGGGGACCACTGGTCCCCGGACCCCTATATTGAGGGTCCAGGGAACAGAGTTCCCTGGCGGGGAGCGCGAGGGGCGGAGTCCCTCGAACCACAGCGGGCATGCTCTAAAAACATGGCCACAAAGGCGTCGAGCCGGGTGAAGAGCTGCGCCGTGGATGTGAAGCGTGAGGATTCGCAGAGATTGGCTGGCTTGATCTTATACTCGCCGGCGCGGGACACGGGCCAGGCGCGGCGGCGCAGCAGGGCTTCGACCTCGATGCGCGGCAGGCACCAGCCTGTTCCCGGGCCGTCCAGGAGCAGCAGGGCGTAGGGCTCGTGCTCGAAGGTGGAAAGGGCGTGGCGTTTGACGCCCCAGAAGGGCACGGCCAGGCGACTCGTGCGGACGATGCACCAGAGCCGGCCGCGGTAGAGCAGGGCGCTGCCCGGCGCGAGACGCACCAGCTGGTCGTGGCCGTGGTACAGAGAACGCGGCGCCAGCCGTTCCCCTCCCAGCCAGTGCACGGCGCGCGGCGTGGAAGGCAGCTGGGGCGTGGGCATGTGTGCGTCTCCGGGGGGATTAGAAGTTGCCCGTGATGTAGGCGGTCTTGATGATGGTGGCGAAGTTCTCATCGTAGCGCTTGTCCTGGGCCAGGGACTGCGCTGCGGCCACGGGCTCCATGGCCTTGGCGTAGGGCCGCTCGGTGGTCATGGCGCAGAAGGAGTCCACCACGGCGCAGAGCTTGCCCAGCTTGGAGATTTCGCCTTCCTTCACCTTGCGCGGGTAGCCGGAGCCGTCGAAGCGCTCGTGGTGCTCCATGATGCAGGCCATGATCTCGTTGAAGGAGAGGCCCAGCTTCTGGGCGAGCTTGGCACCGTGCATGGGGTGGGAGTTGAGCTTCTGCCGCTCCTCCATGGTCAGGGGCACGCTCTTGGTGCGGATGAAGGGGGGGATCTTGGCCATGCCCATATCGTGCAGGAAAAAGGCGAGCACGGCGCGGTCCAACTCCCGGCGTTTGAAATGGCCTTTGCGCACCTTGAGGTACAGCCAGGTGGCCAGCACGCCGCAGTTGATAGAGTGGTTCACCAGGGTGTGCTCGGTGAAGAGCCGTTTGAGCAGGGCCTTGATGCGGAACCAGTCCACGCTGAGGTACTCGGTGAGCACCATGATGTCCGTGTAGAGCTTGTCGAAGACCACCTGCACGGGCTGGTCGTAGAACTCCTCCAGCCGGAGCTGGAATGCATTCATGAAGACGTCGGCGATCTCGGATTCCTTGAGGTTCTTGTCCACCAGCACCAGGTCGAGCTGCTTGACGATGTGCTTGGAGTACACCGGGTGGTCGGAGCGGGACACGAAAAGCATGCCCTCGTTGCACAGCTCATGGACCTTGTCCACCTGGTCGGCGGTGAGCCGTTGCCCCTTGCGGCTGTACGGTTCGAGGGAGGCTATGGACTCCTTGAACAGGAACAGGTCGATGGGCGGCCGATACTTGGGGAAGCTGGCGAGGATTTCCGGAGCGATCTGGTAGTACTCTTCGGAAACATTGTCGGGGATCGTCGTCTTCACTGCGCACATGGGTCCGTTCCTGGTGGCATCGTTGCAGGAGGCGCGTGTCCGTCCGGCGCCGTCTTGGTGCGTCGCGACATGCGCATTCGCAGCAGCGCGGACCCGGAGGTCCCTGGCAGGCATTGTTCGGGGAGACGGCTGTCTTTCCGCGGCTCTTCGAGGCGCCATGCCCGCTGCAGAAACGAATTGCGCCGCCAACATAAACCGCATTGGCCCGCAACGCAATGCTGCGGAAACACTGACCGCCAGGATGCCTTGCATGGCGGCGGCTGGCCGGGTGTTGCATGGGGCGGCGCAGAACCGCCGATTGCAAGTCCGACGATGTTGCATGTTCATGCGACTGTGATGCAGAAACAGTGCCTTCAAGACATCTGATTCTCTAGACAAAAAATCATTTTGTTCTTGACAGTTGTAAGAAAAACATAGATACCGTGGGAAAACGTGGGAAAAGGTGGTAACAAGGAGCCGGCATGTCCTTCCGCGGTCGAACCAAGCGCAGCCTCGACGACAAAGGGAGACTCATGATGCCCCCGGAATTCCGGGACATTGTGGTCTCTTCCTGCGCAGAAGGCAAGTTTGTCTGCACCACCTACGACAACTGCCTGGTCGGATTCCCTTTGCCGGTCTGGGAGGAGTTCGAGTACAAGATCAGCCGACTCCAGAGTCCTTCTAGAAAATTGAGAGACTTTCGGCGGCTCGTCATCGGTGGAGCGGAAGAGCTCACCGTGGACAAGCAGGGCCGCGTGCGGCTTTCCAAGGCACACCGCGACTATGCAGGCCTGGACGGCGATGCCGAGATCGTCGGCCAGTTGGACAAGTTCGAGATCTGGAACCCCGAACGCTTTACCGCCCTTACGGAGCAGGATTTCTCCGACGTGGCGGATGAGCTTGCGGATAGCGGTATCGACATTCCTCTCTAGGGGGTCGGGGATACCCTGATATTTAATTGACGAGTTTCAACTATGGCGGAGCAGCACCAGAAGCATATGTCGGACCAGCAGGGAGCCGCAGGCACCGGCGAAACGGAAGAGTTCGCCCATGTCTCGGTCATGGTCCCGGAGGTGCTGGAGTATCTCGCGCCCAAGTCCGGCGGCCGTTATCTGGACGGAACCCTCGGCCTGGGCGGCCACTCTTCCGCAATCTTCGAGGCGGCCGGCGGCGACATCTCCCTCCTCGGCATCGACCGCGATTCCCTGGCTCTGGACACCGCGCAGAAACGCCTCGCCCCCTGGGGGGGGCGCGCCTCGTTTTTCCAGGGCTCCTACAGCCGGTTCGAGGAGTTCATGGATGAGCTGGGCTGGGATACGCTCGACGGTGCGCTGCTCGACCTGGGCGTCTCCTCCATCCAGCTGGACGACGCCGATCGCGGTTTCAGCTTTCTGCACGATGGGCCGCTGGACATGCGCATGGGCGCGAGCGAAGGCGACGCCCCGGCGCACCGCCTGGTGAACAAGCTCTCCCACGCCGAACTCAAGGCCATCATCCACCGCCTGGGCGAGGAGCCCATGGCCGGCCGCATCGCCCGCGCAATCATCGAGGCCCGGTCCAAGGAGCCCATCGAGAACACCGCGCGCCTGGCCGACATCGTGGAGCAGGCCTACCCGGCCAAGTGGCGGGCCACGGCACGGCGCCATCCGGCCACCCGCACCTTCCAGGCCCTGCGCATGGCCGTGAACAGGGAGCTGGAGGAGCTCGCATACTTTCTGGAGCACATCACGGAGCGGCTCGCCCCGGGCGGACGCGTGGTCGTCATCAGCTTCCACTCGCTGGAGGACCGCGCCGTGAAGCATACCTTCCGGGACGAGGCCAAGGGCTGCAACTGCCCGCGCAACGTGCCGGTGTGCCGCTGCGGTCGCGTGCCGCGGCTCAAGGTGTTGACCAAAAAACCGCTGACCCCCTCGGAAGAGGAGGTTGCGCGGAACAGTCGTGCCAGAAGCGCCAAGCTGCGCGCTGCGGAACGGCTGGTGGAGGCGGCGTAATGGCCAGATTGCCCAGCCGCGCCGTCATGCAGTGTTTGTTGGCCGCCGGAGCCGCACTGGTGCTGGGCCTCGCCGTGGTCTGGGTGAACATCGAGCGCCTGGATACGGCCTACCGGCTGGAGCAGCTGGAGAAGCGGCTGGCTGATACGAACGACCTGCGCGCCAAGCTGCAGCTCGAAAAGGACAATCTGACCTCGCCGTACCGTTTGCGCAAAAAGGCGCAGGAGTATGGATTGGGGCCGGCCAAGCCCGGCCAGCTCCGGCAGGGTCCTGTGGTGCAACGCGATAACGGACCGGACACGCCGCCCGCGACGGGCAGCGCCCTGTAGGCAGTCCGTGCAGTAAGTAAGGATACGTTGGACATGGCGTACGAAAAACGCTCCAGACAGCGCCGCGAAAAAGCGGAGAAGCCCAAGGTCAGGAAGGCCCGGAACGGCTACCGTTCCAAGCCGTTCTCGGCCAGGCTTCCCTTTGCCGCGGACCGTGAATCGCCTGCCGCCGTGCGCAGCGCCAAGCCGCGCGTCATCGTGGTGGGCGTGGTCTTTGCGCTGTTGTGGGTCGCGCTCTGGGGCCGCGCCTTCCAGGTCCAGCTCGTGGATGGCCCGGAGCTGGCCGCCATGGCCAGACGCCAGCACCTCACCTCGCTTACGGTCATGGGCCCGCGCGGCAACATCTACGACCGCACCGGCCGGATCATGGCCAAGAGCGTGGAGCTGTACTCCGTGTTCGCCCGTCCCCTGGAGATCAACGACGTGGCTGCCGCGTCGCGCGCCCTGGCCCCCATCCTGGACAGGACGCCGGCGCAGGTCCGCAAGCTCATCGGCAGCAAGACCACCTTTGTCTGGCTGGATCGCAAAGTGCCGGACCGCGTGGCCTCGGCAGTGCGCAACGCGCATCTCGACGGCATCTACTTGACCACCGAATACGGCAGGCAGTATCCCAACAAGCACGTCGCCGGTCAGCTGCTCGGATTCGTCGGCCTGGATGAGCAGGGGCTCTCCGGACTGGAGCTCGCATACGACGACTATCTGGCCGGCAAGAAGGTGCATCTGCAGGTCCAGCGCGACGCCAAGGGCAACGTGCTGAGCTTCGGCCCCTCCGTGGACGATCTCGCCTCCGTCAAGGGCGGCGACATCACTCTGACAATCGATGCGCACATCCAGCTCGTCGCACAGGAGGAGCTCGCCAAGGCGGTGACCGAGAGCGGCGGCAAGCGCGGGGGCTGCATCGTGCTCGACGTGGAGAGCAACGAGGTGCTCGCCTGGGCGCAGTATCCGTTTTTCAACCCCAACGATTATCAGCGGTACGGGCAGGCCGCATGGCGCAACGCCCTGGCCATTGACGCCATGGAGCTGGGCTCCACCATGAAGCCGTTCCTCATGGCCGCCGCGCTGCAGGAAAAAGTTATCGACCCCGACTCGCTCTATTTCTGCGAGAACGGGCGCTACAAAATCGGACGCAACACCATCCGCGACACCCACAAGTATGGCTGGCTGCCGGCGCATGAGGTCCTGCGCTACTCGTCGAACATCGGCTCGGCCAAGATCGCCATGACCATGGGCAAGAAGGCCTACCATGGTTATCTGGACAGATTGGGCTTCGGCCACAAGACCTCGCTGGATCTGCCAGGCGAAAGCCCGGGCATTCTCCGGCCGCCGGGTTCGTGGCGAGATATCGACCTTGCGACAGCCGCCTTTGGTCAGGGCTTTTCGGCTACCATACCGCAGCTCTCCAAGGCTTTTTCGTGCATTGCCAACCAAGGGGTCCTTCGGCCCCTTTCGCTCGTGAAAAAGCCCGAGCCCGAGGCCGCCGACGCCGTGCGCATCTTCTCGCCCGAGGTCTCGGCCCAGGTGCTTTCCATGATGCGCGAGGTGGTGGAAGAGGACGGCACCGGCACCCGCGCCCGCATCACGGGCATGCAGGTGGGCGGCAAGACCGGCACCGCACAGAAGGCCGGGCCCACAGGCGGATACGGCAACCAGTACGTCGCGACGTTCCTGGGGCTCCTGCCCATCGAGAAGCCGCGCTATCTCATCGTTGTGGTGGTGGACGAGCCTCAGAAGTCCCACTACGGCGGCGTGGTCTCGGCCCCGGCGTTCCATGAGATCGCCGTGAAGACGCTGGCTTACCGGGGCGATCTGCCTGACATGCCCATGGCCTGCGAGAAGGCCGACAAGCCGTCGCCTGCGTGCAAGCCGGAGGAGCTGAAGATAGCCCAGGCCAAGGCCGAGGCTCCCACGGTGCAGGGCGCCGTGCCCGACGTGGTGGGCATGCCGCTGCGCAAGGCCGTGGAGCTCTTCGCAGCCGGCGGCGCCGTGCCGACGCTCAAGGGCGCGGGCGAGATCGTATCGCGGCAAACGCCCAAGGCGGGCGCCGAATGGAAAGATGCAAGCAAGGCAACCCTCTGGCTCGGACCGGCACAGGGTAAAGGATAAATGATGAAGGCAATGTTTGAGGAATTGATCGAGAAGGTCTCGCGGGGTCTGATCGTGCGGACCCACTCCGGCCGGGTGCAGCCGGGCGAGGCGTTTCTCGCGCTACCGTCCACCGGCGGCAAGTCCGGACTGGACTTTGTGGATCAGGCCATCGAACGCGGCGCGACCTGGGTGGTCACCGGGGAGTCGGGAGCGGATATGGCTTCCACCGACACCGACGGCGTGTATTGGGTTGTGGTGGACGACGTTCGCGCAGCCCTTGGCCGGCTCGCCACGGCGCACTTCAATACGCGCATCCTGCCGTTCCCGCTGGTCGGCGTGACCGGCACCAACGGCAAGACCACGGTCTGCCATCTTCTGGAGCACCTGTTCCGCGCCACAGGCCGCTACACCGGTCTGCTGGGCACCATTCGCGAGCGCTGGCCCGGCGAGGATCGGCCGGCCGAGCTCACCACGCAGGGCTGCTGGGAGCTGCACGAGTGCATGGCCGCGATGATCGACGCCGGCGTGGAGGCTGCGTTCATGGAGGTTTCCTCCCATGCCCTGGACCAGAACCGCGTGGCCGGTCTGCAGTTCGCCTGCGCCGTGCTCACCAACCTGACCCAGGACCACCTGGACTACCACAAGGACATGGAGTCCTACGGCCAAGCCAAGGCCATCCTTTTCGAGAATCTGCCCGAGGCGGACAAGTACTCCGTGCTCAACTGGGACGACGAGTTCGGCCGCACCCTGCTGCCGCGGGTGGTGAACCCGGTGGGCTACGGCATGGGCGAGATGCCGGAGACCATCCTGCGCAACGACGGCTGGGGGCTGGCCGGATCGCTGGTCAAATCCTCCATCGACGGCATGGTCCTGGCCGTGGAGTGCATGGGCGGCCCGTATGACGGCGACGGGTTCAACCTGCAGACCGGGCTCGTGGGCGCGTACAACGCCCACAACCTGCTGGCGGCCATGGCCGCCGGGCTGAGCCTGGGCCTGCACCCGGACGACCTCAGCGCGCTGGCCGACTTCCACGGCGTGCCCGGCAGGCTGGAGCGCGTGGCTGCTTCCAGCGGGCTGAACATCTTTGTGGACTATGCGCACACCCCGGACGCCCTGGACAACGTGCTGCGCGAGATGCGGCCCCTGACCGAGGGCAAGCTGGTCACCGTGTTCGGCTGTGGCGGCGACCGCGACCGCACCAAGCGCCCGCTCATGGCCCAGGCCGCCTGCAAGTACAGCGACATCGTGGTGCTCACGTCAGACAACCCGCGCACCGAAGATCCCCAGGCTATCCTGGACGACGTCAACGCCGGCATGGCCGGTTGCGCCGAGTCCGTTACCGAGGTGGACCGCCGCAAGGCCATTGGCATCGCCCTGGACCTGGTGCGGCCTGGCGACGCCTTGCTCGTGGCCGGCAAGGGGCACGAGGACTATCAGATCATCGGCCGCGAGAAGCGGCCCTTCAGCGACCAGGCCGTGATCCGCGAGTATTTGGAGGGCGAGATCGCATGAAGCTGACCCTCGCCGAAATAGCCGCCGCCATGGGCGCCGTGGGCGATCTGGGTTCGCTGGAAAACGTTGCGCCCTCGGGCGTGCAGACCGACTCGCGCATTCTCAAGCACGGTGAGATTTTCTTCTGTGTATCCGGGGAGAACTTCGACGGCCACAACTTTGCCTGCGAGGCCGTGGAGAAGGGCGCCATGGCCGTTGTCGGCTCCCAGCCCCCCGGTCTTGGCTGCCCGGAGGACCTCGGCGTTCCGTACCTCATGGTGCCGGATACCGTGACAGCCCTGGGCCGTCTGGCACGTCGGGTGCGCGACGACGCCTCGGCCAAGGTTGTGGTGGTCACGGGCTCGGCCGGCAAGACCACGGTCAAGGAGATGCTCGCGCAGATCCTCTCCCGCGTGGGAACCACCTGCAAGAACCACCTCAACCTGAACAACAGGCTGGGGCTGCCGCGCTCTATTTTCGAGGCCGATCCTGACGCCGCTTTCTGGGTGTTGGAGGCCGGCATCAACATGGAAGGCGAGATGGACGATCTGGGCGCCGCGGCCGGACCGGATCTCGCGGTCATCGTCAACGTCGGCCCCGCCCACCTGGAAGGCCTGGGCGACGTGGACGGCGTGGCGCGCAACAAGTCACGCATCCTGGCGCACCTTGCTGAGGATGGACGCGGGCTCATCAA
Organism: Oceanidesulfovibrio marinus; assembly: GCF_013085545.1. Lineage (NCBI taxonomy): Bacteria > Pseudomonadati > Thermodesulfobacteriota > Desulfovibrionia > Desulfovibrionales > Desulfovibrionaceae > Oceanidesulfovibrio > Oceanidesulfovibrio marinus. The sequence continues at coordinate 1,774,831 of NZ_CP039543.1, read as the reverse complement.
CCTCGACTACCCGGAGCTGGTGAGCGCGGCCTTCTCGCTGGAGCCTCGCTGCATCGGTTTTTCCGCCAAAGCGCTGGAGCACGACGAGGCCAGCAAGCTCAAGGGGCTAGCCCGCTACCACGGCGAGTTTCTGGGCATGGACGAGGAGGGCAAATCCCGCTTCGAAATCACCCTGGACGGCGCGACCATCAACCTGGCCCTGGATGTGCCAGGGGCGCTGATGGCCGAGAACATCACAGCGGCCGCCGCGGCCGCGCACCTGCTGGGCGTGGAACCGGAGGTCATCGCCGCCGGGCTGGCCGCCATCGAGTACCCGCAGCAGCGCTTTGCCAGGCGGCAGGCCGGGCCGTGGCTGGTCATCGACGATTCCTACAACGCCAATCCCCTGTCCATGGGCCGGGCCCTGAGCAGCGCGCGTGAGGCCGCCGCTGGCGGGAACCTGGTCGTCGCCCTGGGCGAGATGCGCGAGCTCGGCTCCTCGGCAGGTAGCGCGCACGAGACCCTGGGCCGGCAGATCGCCGCGGCGCAGCCCGCCGCGGTTTTCTGGAAGGGCGGGGAGTACGAGGCCATACGCCGCGGCCTGCAAGAGAGCGGTTACCAAGGCAAGCACACGCTGGTTTCCGGGGCGGACGACTTCATGAACGCATGGAAGAGCCTCGGAATGGATGCGCTGGACGGCGGCGTGATCCTCTTCAAGGCTTCGCGCACCATCCGCATGGAGCAGCTTGCCCAGGCGTTCATCAAGGAGCGTGCAGCATGATATACAATCTTCTCGTGCCCTTGAGTGACGAGTTCGTCATCTTCAACGTGTTCCGGTACATCACGTTCCGGTCCATCTGGGCCATGCTCACGGCGCTCATCCTCAGCATCTTCCTGGGTCCGATGTTCATCCGTTGGCTACGGCGCATCAAATTCGGCCAGTACATCCAGGAGGACGGTGTCTCCGCGCACAAGGAAAAGGCCGGCACCCCCACCATGGGCGGCCTGCTCATGAGCCTCACCGTGGCCGTGTCCGTGCTCCTCTGGGCGGACCTCACCAACCACTACGTCTGGCTTACCATGCTGGTCTTCCTGGGTTTTGGCGGTGTTGGCTTCCTGGACGACTACCTGAAGATCAAGCGCAAGACCAACAAGGGGCTGTCCGCAAAGGCCAAGATTCTGGGACAGATCGGCGTGGCCGCGCTTGCCCTGATCATCCTGGTCTGGGAGCCGGCGTACTCCACCAAGCTCTCGATGCCGTTCTTCAAGATGTTTCAGCCGGACCTGGGCTGGTTCTACATCCCCTTTGCCGTACTCGTTCTCGTGGGCTCGTCCAATGGCGTGAACCTCACCGACGGCCTGGACGGCCTGGCCATCGGCCCCTCCATCGTGGCCGACGTCTGCTTTGCCGTGTTCATCTACGTGGCCGGCAACAAGGTTATCTCCGAGCACCTGCTGGTGCCGTATGTGCCCGGCGTGGGCGAGGTCACGGTGTTCTGCGGCGCGCTTATCGGCGCGGGCCTCGGCTTCCTGTGGTTCAACGCCTATCCGGCGCAGGTCTTCATGGGCGATGTGGGCTCGCTGGCCATCGGCGGCACCCTGGGCTTCATCGCCGTGCTGGCCAAGCAGGAGTTGGTGCTGCTCATCGTGGGCGGGCTCTTTGTGGTGGAGACCCTCTCCGTGATCCTGCAAGTGAGCTACTTCAAAATGAGCGGCGGCAAGCGGATGTTCAAGATGGCCCCCATCCACCACCATTTCGAGCTGCAGGGGATTCCGGAGTCCAAGATCATCATCCGCTTCTGGATTCTGTCCATACTTCTGGGGCTGGCGGCCCTTTCAACCCTCAAGCTGCGCTAAAGGCAACTGATTCGTCATCAACAGGTTTATAAGAAAATGCAAGGAACCAAGATAACATCCACCCCCCTGGCAGGCCGCCGCGCCGGCGTGCTGGGCAGCGGCCGTTCCGGCCAGGCTGCGGCCCGCGTGCTGCATGCCATGGGCGCCGCGGTGCGCGTGGTGGACAAAGACGCCGCACGGCTCGCCTCGGTCTACGACGGCACAAAAGAGGGTGGCCTCTTCGAGCTGGTGAGCGGCGAGCACGAGCCGGCGCAGTTCGCCGGGCTGGACCTCCTGGTGGTCAGCCCCGGCGCGCGTGTGCGCGACATCGAGCCGTTTCTGCCGGCCGACCTGCCCGTGATCTCCGAGCTGGAGCTCGCCTCCCGTCAGGTGCAGGAGCCGGCCATCGCCATCACCGGCACCAACGGCAAGACCACAACGGCCAGCCTGACCGATTTCATGCTCCGCCGCGCCGGCAAGAAGGTTTTTTTGGGTGGCAACATCGGCACGCCCCTGTCCGAGTACCTGCTGACCGAAGACCGCGCCGACGTGATCGTGCTCGAGGTCTCCAGCTTCCAGCTCCAGCACTGCGAGACCTTCCGGCCGCGTGTAGGCGTGCTGCTCAACTTCTCGCCGGACCACCTGGACTACCACGCCTCTCTGGAGGAGTACCTGGAGGCCAAGCTCAAGCTGTTCGAGAACCAGACCGGCGAGGACGTGGCGCTCATCGATCAGACCCTGCGCGGCGAGATCGAGAAGCGCGGCGGGGTGGCTGCCCGGGTGGAGTGGCTGACGACTGAAATCGATTTCAGTACCCCGCACCTGCTGGGCGCGCACAACCGCCAGAACCTGGAGGCGGCGTGGAAGGCCGTGCGCGAGATGGGCGTATCCGAAGAGGACGCCCGTGCCGCGGCGTACGACTTCGAACCGCCGCCGCATCGGTTGCAGATCGTGGCCAACAAGCGGGGCATCATCTTTATCGACGACTCCAAGGCGACCACCGTGGACTCCCTGGTGGCGGCGCTCAAGGCCATGGACCGCCCGGTGCGGCTGCTGGCCGGCGGCAAGTACAAAGGCGGGGACCTGGAAGCGTTGCGGCCGCTGCTTGCGGAAAAGGTCCGCAGTGTTGGGCTGTTCGGCGGGGCGCGCGAGGTCTTCGAAAAGGCCTGGACCGGTGCGGTTCCCGTGTTCTGGGAAGAGACCATGACCAAGGCGTTCGCCAGGCACATGGCCGAGGCCGAGGAGGGCGAGGCGATTCTGCTCTCGCCGGCCACTGCCAGCTTTGACCAGTACAAGAGCTACGCGGAACGCGGCAACGAGTTCCGCCGCCTGGCGGAGGAGGCGTAGACGATGCGTGCGCCCACGAGACAGGAATTCCGCGAGATCCTAGCCGGGTTCGACTTCTGGCTGCTCCTCGCCACCGTGCTTATGGCCGTCTTTGGACTGGTCATGGTTCTTTCGGCCAGCGGCATCATGGCCGAGAAGTACTTCGGCGGGGTCTACTACTTCTTTGTGCGCCAGCTCGCATGCTGCGTGGTTGGCGCCGGTCTCATGGTTTTCCTGGCTCTGGCTCCGCAGCAGATATTCCTCAAGACGCACTACTTCCTGCTGGGCATTGCCTGCGCACTGTTGCTCACTGCGCTGTTCACGCCCCTGGGGGTGGAGGTCAACGGCGCGCGGCGCTGGATATCCCTGGGCATCACGCGCATCCAACCCATGGAGTTCGCCAAAATCGCGCTGGTGCTCTACCTTGCCTGGTTCCTGAGCCACAAGAAGGACCTGGTGCGCACCTTCAGCGTGGGCGTGGTGCCGCCGTTCGCGGTCACCGGCCTGTTCGGCGTCCTGCTGCTCATGCAGCCGGACTTCGGCGGCGCGGCCATGCTCGCCATGCTCCTGTTCCTGATGTGCCTGGCCGGCGGCACCCGGCTCGTCTATCTTTTCATGTCCGTATCCATGGCTGCCGGCGGCGCATTCCTGCTTATCGTCAACTCACCGTACCGTTCGCGCCGACTGCTGGCTTTCCTCGATCCCTTCAAGGACGCCATGGACACGGGCTACCAGCTGGTGCAGTCGCTGTACTCCTTTGGCGCCGGCGGGTTCTGGGGCGTGGGCCTGGGCGCGGGCAAGCAGAAGCTCTTCTTCCTGCCCGAGGCGCACAACGACTTCATCGTGGCGGTGATTGGCGAGGAGCTCGGATTCGCCGGCCTCAGCCTGCTCTTCTTCCTCGTGGCCATCCTGCTCTGGCGGGGGTTCAACGTGGCCGTGAAGCAGGAGGATCTGCACCGCCGTCTGGTGGCGTACGGCATGACGCTGATCCTGGGCCTGGGCGCGATCCTGAACATGGCCGTGGTGCTGGGCGTGGCGCCGCCCAAGGGTGTGCCCATGCCGTTCGTGAGCTACGGCGGCTCCAGCCTGCTGGCATCCTTTGTCTGCGCGGGCATCCTGCTCAATCTTTCCAGGGAGACGGACCCCGTGGTGCGGCGGGCGGCGGTGGGAGGTGCGGCATGAGCCTGTCGCGCGTCATCCTGACCACCGGCGGCACCGGCGGCCACATCTTCCCGGCCCTGGCAGTGGCCGAAGAGATCACCGCGCACAACCCCGGCTGCCGCGTGCTCTTTGTGGGCACGAAGCGCGGTCCCGAGGGCGACCTGGCGCGGAGTCGCGGCCTGGAGTTCAAGGCGCTGCCCTCGGCCGGCGTGCTGGGGCGCGGTTTGCGCTCCGTCTCCGGGATCGCATCGCTCATCGCCGGGCTGGCTCTGGCCATCCCGCTGGTGCTGCGCTACCGGCCCGATGCAGTGGTGGGCTTCGGCGGCTACGCCTCCTTTGCCGCTGTGGCCGCTGCCTTTCTGCTGCACCGGCCCACGGCCCTGCACGAGCAGAACAGCGTGCCCGGCGTGGCCAACAGGCTCCTGGGCCGGATCGTACGTACGATCTTCCTCTCCTTCCCGGACACGCACAAGCGCTTCCAGGCGGAGAAGACCGAACTGGTGGGCAACCCGGTGCGCCAGGACATCCGCGCCCTGGCGAACGCACCCGCGAAGCCTGCGGGCGAGAAGCGCCGCCTTCTTGTGCTGGGTGGCAGCCAGGGGGCCAAAGCGCTCAACGACGCCATGCTCGAAGCCCTGCCTGTGTTGCTGGAGGCCGGCATCGAAATCGTCCACCAGACCGGACCGCGCGATTTCGAGCGCGTCCGGCAGGGATACGAAGGTTTGAAGAGCAGCGGCGCGGATGTGAACAGCCCGCGGGCGTTCATCGAGGACATGGCCGGCACATACGCCTGGGCAGACCTCGCCGTGTGCCGCAGCGGCGCCTCCACCGTGTTCGAGCTCGCGGCCTCCGGCACGCCGGCCGTGCTGGTGCCGTTTCCGTATGCAACCCACGACCATCAGCGCGTCAACGCCGAGTACCTGGCCAAGGCTGGCGCGGCCGAGCTGGTCCTGCAGCAGGACTTCAGCGGCGAACGGCTGGCGAAGATGGTTATTGAACTGACAAGCGACCGCGACCGGCTCGCGGCCATGGCCAAGGCGGCAAAAAGCCAAGCCATGCCCCAGGCCGCCGCGATAATGGCGCAGCGCATCGAGGCGCTGGCCGCATAGGGTGGAACAATGTTTCGTACCAAAGTCACCAAAGTACACATGATAGGCATCGGCGGTTCCGGCATGAGCGGCATCGCCGAGGTGCTGCTCAACCTGGACTACACGGTCACCGGCTCGGACATGTCCGCCGGTCCCATGGTCGACCACCTCAAGGCGCTCGGCGCGACGATCCACCAGGGGCACGACGCCGGCAACCTCGGTGACGCCCAGGTTGTGGTGCGCTCCACGGCCATCAAGGACGACAACCCCGAGGTCATGGCGGCCAACCAGCTCGGCATCCCGGTCATTCCCCGCGCCGAGATGCTGGCCGAGCTCATGCGCCTGCGCACGGGAATCGCTGTGGCCGGAACCCACGGCAAGACCACGACCACCTCGCTGCTGGCCGAGATTCTGGACGAGGCCGGGCTCGACCCCACCGTGATCATCGGCGGCCGCCTCAACGCCTACGGCTCCAACGCGCGCCTGGGCGAGGGCGAACTCATGCTGGCCGAGGCCGACGAGTCCGACGGCAGCTTCCTCTGCCTGCTGCCCATCATCACCGTGGTTACCAACGTGGATGCCGACCATCTGGACTTCTACGAGGACCTCGACGCCATTGACGACGCCTTTGTGCAGTTCATGAACGGCGTGCCTTTCTACGGCATGAATGTGGTCTGCGGCGACGACCCCGGCGTGCAGCGGCTCATCCCCCGCGTGCGCCGGCCCGTACTCACCTATGGCCTGAAGCCGGAGAACGACCTGCGCGCCGTGGATGTGGAGTACGGACCCACCAGCAGCTTCACCGTGATCTACAAAGACCGGGAGCTGGGCCGCGTCTCGCTGCGCCAGCCGGGCCGGCACAACGTGCTCAACGCGCTGGCCGCCATCGGCGTGGGACTCGAATCCGACATCCCGGCGGACAAGGTGCTGGCTGGCCTCGCCCGTTTCGGCGGCGTGGGCCGGCGGTTCGAGCACAAGGGCGAGAAGGGCGGCGTACTCGTGGTTGACGACTACGGCCACCACCCGGCAGAGATTCGCGCGACCATCGAGACGGCGCGGCTTTCCTACCCGGACAAGCGACTCGTGCTCGTGTTCCAGCCGCACCGCTTCTCCCGCACGCAGGCCCTGTTCGGCGAGTTCTGCCAGGCCTTCGACAATGTGGACGAGCTGCTGCTGACCGAAATCTATCCGGCGTCGGAGAAGCCCATCCCCGGCGTGAGCGGCATGAGCCTGGCCCAGGGCATCAGCCAGATATCCCAGACGCACGTGAGCTTCTTCCCCAAGTTTGACGACGTGAACCTGGCACTCCCCACCATGCTCAAGGAAGGGGACCTGTTGCTGACCATGGGCGCCGGCAACGTCTGGCAAATCGGCATGAAGTATCTGGAAGGATAAGGAATATGGCCCTGACGATCATCGAATCTCCCTCGCTCGCAGAGCTGACCACGTTGCGCCTCGGCGGCAATGCGGTCGCGTTGGTGCGCGCCTCCGGGAGCGGTGATCTGGATGCGCTGCCCGAGACGCTGGAAAAGCTCGGCGGAACGATCCATGTGCTGGGCCGCGGCTCCAACATCCTGGCCAAGGACGGCGCAATTGCCGCCACGCTGGTGCAGTTCGACGAGGCCGAGCCGGCAATGACCATGGAGCACGAGGCCAAGGACACCGCCGTGGTCCATGTGTCCGCCTCGCTCTCCCTGCCGGCCCTGGTGCGCAAGCTGGTGGCGGCAGGGCTCTCGGGTCTGGAAGGGCTGCTCGGCGTGCCCGGCTCCGTGGGCGGGGCCGTGGCCATGAACGCCGGGGCCTTTGGCTGCGAGATTGGCACCGTTCTCGAAGCCGTGCAGATTTTTTCGCCGGAGCGCGGACTGGAGTGGCTGGACCGCGACGGTTTTGCCACGGCGTACCGGGCGTTCACGCTGACCAGGCCGGTCTCGTGGATGGTCGTTACCGCGGCGCGGCTCCGGCTGCCCAAGACGGGGGCCGAGGCGACCAAGGCGGCGGCCGACGAGGCCATTGCCAAGAAGAAGGCGGCGCAGCCTCTGTCCGCCTGGAGCGCGGGCTGCGTGTACAAGAACCCGGCTCTGGGCGTGGCCGCCGGGTGGCTGCTGGACGAGGCCGGTTTCCGCGGCAAGACGCTGGGCGGAGTCGGTTTCTCGGAGAAGCATGCGAACTTTCTGGTGAATTATGGAAAAGGAACGTCTACCGAGGCGTTCGAGCTTCTGGCCATGGCTGAAGAAGCCGTGGCGGAGCGGAGCGGTTACACGCTCGTGAAGGAGGTCAGGGTTTGGCCGTGCAGCTAGCAAAACAGGGCGGGATGGTCCGCCGCAAGAAGGCGGGCAACCGCTACAGCGTGCGCAAGGACCGCGCCGGCGCCGCCGTCAAGGCGATTGCCGCCGGGGGCCGCGGGCTCTTGCCCGCGTTCCTCAAGACCATGACCATCGGCGGCTCGGTGGTTCTGGCCGTGGTCTTCTTCCTGGTCGTGAGCTGCGGCCTGCTGATCGGTTACCGATACCTGACCCATCACGAGTACTTCGCGCTCAAGAAGCTGGAGGTGAGCGGGAACAAGCGACTGGCCAACGTGGAGGTGCTCTCGGCGGCCGGCGTGGCCCTGGGGCAGAACACGCTGGAGCTGAACATGCGCGACGTGGAGTCCGGGCTCCTGGCCAATCCCTGGGTGGAGCGCGCCATGGTCAAGCGGGTGTTGCCGTCCACGTTCCGGATCACGATTTTCGAGCGCACGCCGCGCTACTGGCGCCGCAAGAACGAGGAGCTCTACTACGCCGACGCCCAGGGCCGGACCATCGCGCCGGTCACGGCGAACCAGTTCACGTCCATGCCGTTGCTCGAAGAGCAGGCAGACATGCATGACGGCGCGGTGTTCTCGCGGCTGCCGGAGCTGACGTCCCTGCTGGCGGACGCGGGACTGCCGTTTACGGTGCAGCATGCGAGTTGGATACGTGCAAGCCAGGCAGGCGAGATCGAGCTGCGCTTCGACGACGCGGGGCTCACCATGGGTTTGGGAACGGACGACCTCGACGGCAACGTGCAGCGGCTCTCCCTGGTCTACCAGGACCTGGTCAGGCGCGGAGAGCTGAATAGAGTCAAGGCGTTGCGCGCACACGGCCGGCGCGTCTGGGTGCAAACACACGGCAGCGCCGCCGGGTAGGGCGGCTTTTCAAGGCGAAGGCAAGGAGATTTCAATGGCCAAAGGCGAACTCATCGTCGGACTGGACATAGGGACCACGAAAATCTGCGCTGTGGTGGGCGAGCCCACCGAGGAAGGCGTCGATATCGTCGGTATCGGCACGAGCCCATCCACTGGCTTGCGCAAGGGCGTGGTCGTCAACATCGAGCAGACGGTCCAATCCATCAAGAAAGCCCTGGAAGAGGCGGAGCTCATGGCCGGCTGCGAGATCCGCAGCGTGTACGCGGGCATCGCTGGCAGCCATATCAAGGGCTTCAACAGCCACGGCGTCATCGCGGTGAAGGGCGGCGAGGTCGGCCCCAAAGATGTGGAACGCGCCATCGACGCGGCCAAGGCCGTGGCCATTCCCCTGGATCGCGAGGTCATCCACATCCTGCCGCAGGAGTACATCGTGGACGACCAGCGGGGCATTGCCGATCCCCAGGGCATGGCCGGCGTGCGGCTGGAGGTGAAGGTGCACATCGTCACCGGAGCCGTCACCTCGGCGCAGAACATCGTGCGCAGCTGCCACCGCTCCGGCCTGGACGTGGCCGATATCGTACTGGAGTCCCTGGCCTCGTCCAAGGCCGTGCTCACGGAAGAAGAGCGCGAGATCGGCGTGGCCCTGGTGGACCTGGGCGGCGGAACCACGGACATCGCCGTGTTCGCCGACGACTCCATCAAGCACACAGGGGTTCTGGCCCTGGGCGGCGCCAACCTGACCAACGATATCGCCTTCGGCCTGCGCACGCCCATGGTCGCGGCCGAGAAGATCAAGATCAAGTACGGCTGCGCTTTGGCAGAGCTGGTCAAGAGCTCGGACACCATAGAGGTGCCCAGCGTGGGCGGGCGGGACGCCCGCCGCCTCTCCCGCCAGGTGCTTGCCGAGATCTGCGAGCCCAGGGTGGAGGAGATGCTCTCCCTGGTGGACCAGGAGCTCGTACGCTCCGGCTTCAAGAACCAGATCGGCGCGGGTGTGGTGCTCACCGGCGGCACCTCGCTCATCGAGGGCATGCAGGAGCTGGGCGAACAGATTTTCAACATGCCCACGCGGGTTGGTTTCCCCAGCGGAGTGGGCGGTCTCAAGGACGTGGTGAACAGCCCGATGTACGCCACGGCCGTGGGGCTTCTGATGTACGGCGCGGAAAAGGAAGGGATGGAGCACAAGTTCCGGATCCGAGACGCCAACGTGTTCAATCGCATCCTCTCGCGGATGCGCAAATGGTTTTCCGACATCTCCTAGGGGCGGGGGTCCCATAGGAGCAACATCTAAGGAGTGGGAAAGGAGACGCGTTATGGAATTCATGGAAATCGACGGCGATCAGATGGCGAAGATCAAGGTCATCGGCGTTGGCGGCGGTGGTGGAAACGCCGTGAACAACATGATCAACTCGGCGCTCAAGGGCGTGCGTTTCGTTGCGGCGAACACGGACATCCAGGCGCTCAACCGCAGCCGCGCGGAGTTCAAGATCCAGCTCGGCGAAAAGCTGACCAAGGGCCTGGGCGCCGGCGCCAACCCGGACATCGGCAAGGAAGCCACCATCGAGTCCATCGACCAGGTGAAGGAAGTGGTGGGCGATTGCGACATGGTCTTTGTGACCTGCGGCATGGGCGGCGGCACCGGTACTGGCGCTGCCCCGGTCATCGCCCAGGTGGCCAAGGAGTGCGGCGCGCTCACCGTGGGCGTTGTCACCAAGCCGTTCTACTTCGAGGGCAAGAAGCGCCGGGAGCAGGCGGACAAGGGCATCCTGGAGTTCAAGGAGTACGTGGACAGCCTGATCACCATCCCCAACGACCGTCTCCTTGCCCTGGCTTCCAAAAAGGCCACCTTCATCGAGATGCTCAAAAAGGCGGACGAGGTCCTCTACTACGCGGTGAAGGGCATCTCCGACCTGATCATGGTGCCCGGCCTCATCAACCTGGACTTTGCCGACGTGAAGGCCGTGATGAGCGAGATGGGCTTGGCCATGATGGGCACGGGCATCTCCCGCGGCGAGTCCCGCGCGCGTGAGGCCGCCATGAAGGCCATCACCAGCCCGTTGCTGGAGGATGTCTCCATTGAGGGCGCCCGCGGCGTGCTCATGAACATCACCTGCGGACCGGACCTGACCATCGACGAGGTGAGCGAGGCCGCCTCCACCATCTCCGAGGCCGCACACGAGGACGCCAAGATCTACTTCGGTACGGTTTTCGATCAGGACACCAGCGACGAGATGCGCATCACCGTCATCGCCACGGGCATCGAGCTGGAGATGGAGTGCGACGGCACGGACCGCGGCTTCTCCATCCAGCAGGGCCAGTCCGCCGCATCCCTGCGCGGCGGCGGTGGTGGCGGCAATGGCGGCAACGTCACCAAGCTGCCTGGCCGCTCCCGCGCCGAACAGCCCAAGACCGGCCAGGCCCGTGTGGGCGGCGGTCAGCGCCAGACCCGTCGCAACCAGGAAGATGATTGGAACATCCCCAGCTACCTCCGCTATAAGAAGGGCCAGGATGAGCACATGCAGCAGGCTGTGAACAACCACGCGCCCGGCGAGGATGACTTCATCTTCGACGAAGACGAGTTCGAAATTCCGTCCTTTATCCGCAAGCAGGCGGACTAGGACAACGAGCGTTGCCGTACCGCCGCCCGGAATGATCCGGTGCGGTGATGCGGCTTCTCCACCCCCACTCCACGTGGACCCGGGGCGGGCAACTCCCGCCCCGGGGTCCCACGGCTCAAGCTTGGGGGCCTGCCGGCGTCTCCAAGCCGGTCGATCTCTCGTCGCCAGCAGTAGGGCTGCCCTCTTCAGCAGGGTTGATCCCGTTGCACTCCTGCCTCATCCCGCCGCCATATTCCGGACGGCGTCTATCCGCACTTCACGGCGTCAGCCGCGCCAGGGGCTGTTGCGTAGCCGCGTCGATCTGGCGCGCGTCCAGTACGTGAACCACGCCACACCCGCGGCCGCCAGCACAGCCAGGGCGGCCATCCAGTAGTGCGGGCCATGCTGCACATTGGCGGCGGCTATGGCCACGCATCCCCAGACCACAGGGAGCGCATACAGAATGGCGCCGCGCAGTTGGCGCTGCACGCCTATGCACAGTGTGCACGCGCACAGGAGCAGCACGGCGGCCGCGCCTGTCTCGCCCAGGCCGAAGAGGCGTATGTTGATGAATGCGAGGAACGAGGAAATGTTGGCGAAGAGCGCCAGGGAGATCCAGCCGGTGAAGAGCAGGAAGGGCCAGTGGATGAAGGCCCGTCGGCGTTTGGTGAGCACAAAGGCGTCCGGCTGGATGTTGAAGAGCACAACGATCAGCAGAAGGAGCTCGGCCGCGGCGATGAGCACGGTGACGAAGGAGAGCCCTGTAAGTTGCGCCGCCACAACCCACAGCGCGTTGAGCGCGAAGACGATGGCCGAGGGCAGGCGGATGACCGCAAGGATGGCGTCGTACCGCTGGCCGGGCAGAAGCTGGTACACGGCGTAGAGGAAGGACCAGAGATAGATGACGGCCCAGATGGCAAAGGCCCATCCGGCCGGGGTGAGCGGTGTGCGCACTGCCTCGGCCCGGACCGCCACGGTCTGGCCAACGCCCAGGTTGGGCAGGAACATTACAAGGACCTGGACGATGGCGAGCGCCACTATGGTCCAGGCCAGCAGGGATTCGCGTTGCGAGCGTGTTGTGAACGACACGGTATCTCCTGGGGATGGTTGCATGTCGGCGGCAAACAATTAGTATGTAGTCTGCTGGTGGAGCGCTGGCAAGCACGGCGGGAATGTATAGCACGCGTGCTATCGGCGATGAACTCTCACAAGGACGAGCTATGGATTTCCAATGGGTGACGCCCCTGGCCACGGGGCTGGAGCAGTGCCACGACACGGGCGGCAGGGAGGTCCCCTGCGACGACAGCGGGCAGGACGCGGCGTATGGGCTGGGATTGCGCGTGGACGGAGCGCGGTTCGAGCTGGATACGGCAGGCGAGGTCGTGCGCGACCGGCTGACCGGGCTCTACTGGACGCGCGACGCCAGCCAGGGCGGATTTCCCGTGTCCTGGCGGGAGGCGCTGGAGTACATCGCGCAGATGAATGCCGATTCGGCCCATGGTCGCGCAGACTGGCGGTTGCCCAACCGCCGGGAGCTGCGCAGCCTGGTGAACCACGGCCGCCGCAGGCCCGTGCTGGACGAGGATCACCCCTTCGCCTCGGTCTTCCAGAACTGGTACTGGACCTCCACCACGGCGGCCAAAGAGCCGGGCTATGCCTGGCGCGTACACATGGCCGGCGGGCGGATGTTCTACGGCCGCAAGGACGAGGGCTCCATGGTCTGGGCCGTGGCCGGGACGAGCGATATTTTACCCAAAACCGGACAATCCGAGTGCTTCGATGATGTGGGGCGTGTCATCGAGTGCGACGGCACGGGCCAGGACGGTGCGTTGGGCATGGGCGTTGCCTGGCCAGGGCCACGGTTTACGCCGCATCCGGATGACGAAAATGCGGTGCTGGACCGGCTGACCGGCCTGCTGTGGCGGGTGAACGCCCACGAGTGCGGCCGCCTGACCACCTGGAAGGAGGCGCTGGACGTGGCCACGCAGGCTGGAAATTCGCCGGCCGGGCCGTGGCGGCTGCCCAACATCAACGAGCTCGAATCCCTGGTGGACTGCTCGGCCCACGATCCGGCGCTGCCGGCCGGCCATCCCTTCGAAAATCCGCAGGAGGCGTACTGGTCCTCCACCACCAGCGCGTTTGAACCGGACTGGACCTTCAACCTTTATCTGCACAAGGGTGCCGTGGGCGTGGGCTACAAGGCCAACGCGGAGTTCTCCTGCTGGCTGTGCGCCGGGCCTGTGGCCGGGTGATACCGATGTAGCCCTGGCACGGACGGTCCGTGCATCACGTTGCCGCGATCAACATGAAAAAGGCCCGAACCGGATATTTCGGCGCGGGCCTTGTGCATATCGATATGGGGTTTGTCGTCTAAGATGACAGACAAGAGCCGTCCAAGATAATGGACTAGATGCCCATCTGCTCCTTGAGGTAGTTGAAGTCGATGGAGGAGGAGACGAGCTGCGCGCCCTGCTTGATCTTGATGACCGCGCGGAGCTTGTGCCGCGAGAGGATGGCCTCCATCTTCTTGGCCACGGTGTAGGTGTCGTCCCGGACCACGATGATGGGGATGGAGAGCACCTCGGAGCGGGTCAGAATGATGTCGTTGGGATAGAGGTTGCCGGTGAGCACCAGGCAGGGGCAGTTGCCCTCCAGCGCCACGAGCTGTACGTCGGAGCGGTCGCCGCCCACGATGACCGCGGAGTTCTTGTTCTTGCGGAAATGGGTCATGAAGTTCTCCACCTGCATGGTGCCAATGAGGAAGTTCTCCACAACCTTGTCCGACTTGTTGTGCGCGGAGATGATCTTGCCGCCCAGACGCTCGGCCAGGTCGCCCACCTTGATGGCGCCCATGAGCGGGTCCTTGGGGATCACGCCCACCACCTTCACGTCGTTGTGCTCCAGGAAGGGCTTGATGAGGCCGTCCACCTCGGGCATGAAGTTCGGCGGAATATCGTTGAGGATCACGCCGGCCAGGGAGTCGCCCAGGGTGTCTTTCAGCACAACGAGGTAGTCGTAGTTGAGCTCTTTCTGGAGGCGGTCGATGACCACGCACTTGATGCCGAGCTGGCGCACGACGTTGATGCCGTCCAGGCGGCAGTAGCGGCCGGAGTACATGGAGCCGGAGCCGGCCACAACCATGGCGTCGTGCTGATCGGAGAGCTTCTTGTAGGAGCCCACGATGTTCGGCATGAGGTCGTCGCACTGGCCCGAGAACGCCTTGACCTTGAAGTCCTGGGTTACGACAACGGGCGTGACGTCGGTGGGATCTTCCTGGAGGCCCAGCACTTCCTGTACAAAGTGCGCGTCCTCGTCACCCATCTTGCCGTCGATGTCCATGGGCATGGCTCCGACGGGCTTCATGTAGCCGACGTTGTAGCCTTCCTTCTGCAGCCGCAGGCCGATACCCATGACGACCATGTTCTTGCCGGAGTACCCTGCGGTGGAACCGATGTAGATGCCGCCAGCCATTGTGATATCCTCCTTGGGAAAGGGCTGTGCGCACTATACCGCGCGAACCCTCTGTAGGCAAAAGGGTTTTTTCGTCATGCGTCCCCGTTCTCCGCGGCCTTTTCCTGAGGGGCCAAAATCACGCGCACGTCGGCCACCACGGCGCCATCCGGGTTGACGAGCACGGGGTTGAACTCGGCCTCGTCGATCTCCGGAAAGTCCAGGGCAAGCTGCGCCATGATGAGGATGATCTCCTCCAGGGCCGCGAAGTTCACGGGTTGTTCGCCGCGGACTCCGCGCAGCACAGGAAACGATTTGATTTCGCGGATCATCTGTTTGGCGTCGTCCAGCGTCAAGGGGGCGAGTCGCGCAGAGATGTCCTTGAGCACCTCCACGTACACGCCGCCCAGGCCGAAGATGATGAGCGGGCCGAACTGGTCGTCGCGCTTGAACCCCACGATGACCTCGCGCGATCCGGACGCCGCCATGGACTGCACCAGGCAGCCGGAGATGAAGGCGTCCTTGCGCAGACGTTGGGCCCGGGAGGTGATGTCCATGAACGCGGCGACGACTTCCGAGGAGTCCTGCAGGTTGACGCGCACGCCGCCCACGTCGGACTTGTGGGATATCTGGGGCGAGGCGATCTTCAGGACCACGGGGTAGCCGATACGCTCGGCCGCCTCCACGGCCTGCTGCGAGGTGCGGGCCAGCTCCGTCTTGGGCACTGGCAGACCGTAGGAGTTGAGCAGGCCCTGGGCCTGGAACTCCACGATCTCCAGGGCGTTGCGTTCTCGCGCATCGGCAATGACCGTGCGTGCGGCCTCGATGTCCCGGCGGATGCAGAGCTCGGCCGGGGCCGGTCGGTTCCTGCGCTCGTGGTACTCGTACATGGCCTCGATGCCGGCGATGGCCGGCTCCGGGAAGGAGTAGACCGGGATGGAGGCGTCCTGGAGCATGCGCTTGCCCGGACCCACCACCTTGTCGCCCATGAAGCAGGCAAAGACCGGCTTATCGAGCTTTTCGGCGATCTCAATGACGGCCTGCGCCGTCTCCTTTATCTGGGCGGACGCCGTGGGCGAGAGGAGCACGAGAATGGCGTGGACCAGCTCATCCTTGGCGACCACCTCCAGCGTCC
This sequence comes from Oceanidesulfovibrio marinus, assembly GCF_013085545.1. Taxonomy (NCBI): domain Bacteria; kingdom Pseudomonadati; phylum Thermodesulfobacteriota; class Desulfovibrionia; order Desulfovibrionales; family Desulfovibrionaceae; genus Oceanidesulfovibrio; species Oceanidesulfovibrio marinus. The sequence goes on along the minus strand of NZ_CP039543.1, from coordinate 1,759,096 downwards.
TGGCGTAGCGCTCGGCCGAGGCGTCGCCGATGATGTCGATGGGGTTGTACAGCGAGGCGTAGGCGGGCAGGAACTCGCGCAGGGCCTTGGACGTCCTGGCCGTCAGGCTGGAGAGGTTCAGGCCGCTTTTTTCTGTGGCGTCGGCAGCCAGGATGCCGGGGCCGCCGGAGTTGGTGATGATGGCCAGGTTCGGCCCCTTGGGCAGCGGCTGGGTGGAGAAGCAGGTGGCGAGGTTGAAGAGGCTGGCCACGTCATGTACGCGGATCACGCCTGTCTGCCGGAAAGCGGCGTCGTAGGCCTGGTCGCTGCCGGCGATGGCTCCGGTGTGGGACGAGGCCGCCTTGGCGCCGGAGGCCGTGGTGCCGGACTTGATCATCACCACCGGCTTCTTCATGGTCATGGCCGAGGCGGACTCCATGAACCGCTTGCCGTCGGACACGCCCTCAATGTAGCCGAGAATGACGTTGGTCTGGCCATCCTCGGCGAGGTAGTCCAGCATGTGGGACTCGTCCAGCACGGCCTTGTTGCCCAGGCTGATGAACTTGGAAAAGCCGATGTTGTTGCCCAGGGCCCAGTCCAGGATGGAGACGCAGAGCGCGCCGGACTGGGAAAAAAAGGCGATGTGCCCGCTTTCGGGATAGCCGGTGGCAAAGGATGCGTTGAGATCGGAGTCGGTGGCGATAAGGCCCAGGCAGTTGGGGCCCAGCAGGGCGATGTCGTTGTCCCGGGCGATCTTGGCGATCTCCTCCTCCAGGTAGTAGCCCTCGCGGCCCACCTCGCGGAAACCGGCGGTAATGATCGCCACGGCCTTGACCTTCCTGGCTGCAAGGTCTTTCATGACCTCGACCACGGCTGCGGGCGGGATGGCGATGACGGCGAGGTCGAGCCCCTCGGGCAGATCGGCCACGTCCTGCGTCACCGGCAAGCCCAGAATCTCGCCGGGGTCGGGATTGACCGGGTAGATTTTTCCCGTATACCCGGCATCCAGCAAGTTGGAGACTATGATATTGCCTATCTTGCCCGGAGTCGCGGACGCGCCGATCACGGCCACGGAGCCGGGCTCGAACAGTGCGGCGAGTGATTTGTTGCTGACCATAGAGCAGCTTACCTCGATCGGGCACAGGAGATGGAATGGAAGAACAAATCAAGACAGTACAAAATGTTATCAACTATGCGTTTCGAGACGTCAAGCTTCTTCGCACGGCGCTTACGCATTCGTCGTTCGCCAATGAGCAGGGCACCTGCGAAGAGCGCGAGGCCATAGAGCATAACGAAAGGCTGGAGTTTCTCGGGGACGCGGTGCTGGAGCTCTGCGTGACCGAGGAGCTCTTCGGCCGTTTTCCGGACGAGCGGGAAGGAGAGCTGACGCGGATGCGCGCCAAGCTGGTGAGCAAGACGGCGCTCAAGGACATCGCCCTGGAGCTGGGCCTGAACAGCTATCTGCTGCTGGGCAAGGGTGAGGAGAGCCAGGGTGGCCGGATGCGGGGTTCGCTGCTTTCCGACGCGCTGGAGGCGATCATCGGCGCAGTATTTCTGGATGGAGGGTTCGACGCGGCGCGGGTATTTGTCGGCCGGCTCTACGAGGATCTCTGGCCGGGCGGTCCGGAGCGCCGGTACACTAAGGACTACAAGAGCGCCCTGCAGGAAGTGACGCAGGAGCTGTACAAGGAACGACCCGTGTACGCACTGGTGGCGAGCCGTGGCCCGGAACACGAAAAGGAGTTTGAGGTGGAGCTGACACTGCCGGACGGACGCGTCATCCGCGGACAGGGGCCGGGAGTGAAGAAGGCCGAACAGGAAGCGGCAGGCATAGCGCTGAGGCTTCTGGAGCGCGAGAATCCGAGGTGAGGCCCGGGGGCGGACGGTGCCGCCCCCAAGCCTGCATGTCCTTGGTCTCGTGCGTGTGTCGCATTCGTATTTTGTCCTACCTGCTCGCGGCCTAGCCGCCGCCGATGAGCTGCATGGCGAGCCTGGGCAGGGAGTTTGCCTGGGCGAGCATGGCCACAGCGGACTGGGTGAGAATCTGGTTGCGCACGAACTCCGTCATCTCGGAGGCGACGTCCACGTCGGAGATGCGCGATTCAGCTGCCTGCAGGTTTTCCGCCTGGATGGAGAGGTTGGTGATGGTGTTCTGCAGGCGGTTCTGCAAGGCGCCGAGCTGGGCGCGGATGGTGTCCTTGGAGATGATGGCGTTGTTCAGGCTCACGAGCATGGCCTGCGCGAGAGACTGGGTGTTGATGCGGCCATGGATGCCCAATGCGGACGAGGTCGCATTGCCCATGTTGATGAAGTAGTAGTCTTCGTCGCTGTCGTTGCCGGTGCCGAAGTGGATCTTGATGGGACCGGTGGACTGCAGGCCCGTGCCGTCGTGCTGCTGCAGCAGGGTCTGGCCGGCGGATGCGGAGAGGGTGCCGTCCAGCAGCTTGACGCCGTTGAAGTCCGTGGCGATAGCGATACGGGTAATTTCCGAGGCCATGGCCTGGAACTCGGAGTCGATGAGGATACGCTGGTCCGAGTTGTAGGTACCGGTAGCCGCCTGCTCGGCCAGCTCCTTGAGCCGGATGAGCTTTTCGTCAACGACCTGGAGCGCGCCGTCGGCGGTCTGGATCATGGAGATGGCGTCGTTCGCGTTGCGCACGCCCTGGTTCAGGGAAGCGATGTCGGCACGCATGAGCTCGCGGATGGCGAGACCGGCGGCGTCGTCAGCTGCGGTGCCAACGCGAAGGCCGGAAGAGAGCCGCCGCGTCGAGACAGAGAGCCTTCCATAGCTCTCGCCCAGATTGCGGGAGGCGTTCATAGCCATTAAGTTGTGATTGATGACCAAAGACATGGTTCATAACCTCCTTGTTATTTGGCCATGATGAAGCAATGGCGATGCCAAAGTAATCTTTCCACGTAAATTCAACTTGTTAAATATTTTCTAGACTTTTGGGCGGCATTTCCAGCCACCCTGACGGCAATATTTTTCCCTACAATCAGTGCCTCTTGGCGGTTCTTCGACGCTGCCAAGCGCGTGCAGGCCCGGCATTCTGGCCGTGGAGTACTTGTTTGCGGCGTTCCCGGCTGGGATGGAGCGACAAAGAGCCCGTAATGGCTGGAGATTTTTCCCAGGCAGGTCAGGGGGAGGCAAAATCTGCATCCCGCGTCAGGCACGAACGTCAACAAGGATGGGAGCGCGGCGGGCTCATGTCTGCGAAGCTGTACGCAGTGCCTTGTGAGGGAGAGGGCTGCCGCGCTGAGCCGGCGATATTGATTGGTTCACGCGGGTTCCGGCCAGTCCGGGAACCATGGCCAGGTATGTCGGATAACGTCCGGCAGGCAGGTTGTGCCGCCTCGTCTTCAGGACATGGCCGAGGGGCGTCCGGTTCTTGTCGCATTGACTGGCGCAGCACGCTGCCTTCCTCCGGGAGCAGCGACTGCGTGTGAGAGAACACCGGGAAGATCTGTCCGCATGCGCGCATCGGGCCTGACGGCTCACGTGGCCAAGGCGGGAAATGTGCGCTCCGGGGCTTGGCGTGCGCCTGGTCCATGGACAAGAGCTGGCACCCGGCAGAAGTGTGCAGTTGAGCGTTCGACTGGCCCAAACAAGAGAAACCCGCCCCGGACATTCCGGAGCGGGCTCTGCAAGAGTGCCTGTCGAGCTAAGCGTTAGCGCTTGAGCATGATGACTTCGGAAAGCATCTGGTCCGTGGTGGTGATGACCTTGCCGTTGGCCGAGAAGCCTCGCTGCGTGGCGATCATGTCCACGAACTCCCTGGCCAGGTCCACGTTGGATTGCTCCAGCGAGTTGGACGAGATGGTGCCGAGCCCGGCCGTGTTGGGCGGCTGCGAGCTCGTCAGGGGCGATTCCCGCGTTTCGGAGAACAGGTTGTTGCCCTCGCGCCGCATACCCACCTGGCTGGCGAAGTCGAAGAGCGCGACCTGGAAGAGCTCCAGGGTGACGCCGTTGGAGTAGCGGCCCTGCAGGATGCCGTCCTGGGTGACGTTGATGGACTGCAGGAATCCGAAGGTATAGCCGTCCTGGGATTGGAAAAGCGTGGCCGACGAGGCATCGTAGCTCGTGGTGGCCGAGGCGTTCCGGGTGGCGTCGGTGCCGAAGCCGGGCATGCGGTCGAGCACGTCCGGCGTGTTGCCGATGCCCGCGGCCGAGGTCCTGCCGTCGCTGCCGTAGTCCCAGTCGCCGTTGGGCGTAGTGCGCAGGCCCAGGTTGAGCTCGATGAGCTTGCCTTGTGCGTTCTCCATGGGCGGCTTGATGAAGTCGCCGCTGCTGTCCAGCACGGCGCTGGCGTTGGACAGGCCGGTGAAGTTTGCGGAGAAGATGGGGTACCCGTTGTTGGATATCTGGGTAGGATACCACTCGTTCAAGTCCAGCGTCGAGTTGGAGCCGGCAGAAAAGTCCGCGTTCGAAACGATGGTGTAGGCGGACATGTCGGTCATCTGGTTCGCGGAGTTGAAGGTCAGGGTGCCCATCATCAGCAGGCCCTTGGCCTCGCCTTCCACCGCGTTGCCGCCCAGGAAGCGCTTGTCCTCGTCCGGGTCCATGGTCACGATGTATTCCCAGACATTGGTGTCGCCCACGTTGGAGGTGCTCACCTGGTCGTAGTAGATGGTGATGTCGTGGGCCGTGCCGCCTTCATCGTAGACCTTGAGGGTGGACTGGTAGGCGTACTGCTGCGGCGAGAGCGGCTCGTCCTGAGTGCCGTCCCAGGCCCCGGCCAGGGCGAAGAACGGGTTGGCATCGCTGACGGACTGGGAGTTGTCGCCGCCGTTGTCCTTGTCCAGCTGGGTGATCATGGTGATGTTGTTGGTGTGCTGGGGCTGGGCCACGCCGCCGGCGCCGATGCGGATATCACCGATGGAGCCGATGCGGTTGACCTGCTCCAGGCCGATCTGGTCGGAGGAGCGGGTGACCTCCTGGGCCGGCGTGGTGGGCTGGGACTCAAGCTGCCAGCCCTGCACGACAAAGCCGTTGGGATCGATCAGGTAGCCGTCCTTATCGAAACGGAAGTTGCCGGCGCGGGTGTAATAGCGGTCTTCGGAGCCCTTGGGCGAGACGCCAAAGAAGCCCTTGCCGCCGATGGCCAGGTCCGTGGCCTCGTTGGTGGTTTCGAAAGCGCCCTGGCTGAAATCGCCGTATATGGCGTGGACGCTGACACCGCGTCCGACCTGGGCCTGGTAGTCGCCGGTGGTGCCGACGTCCTGGCTGATGAAATCGGCGAAGTGCATGCGCGACGCCTTGAAACCGACGGTGTTTGTGTTGGCGATGTTGTTGCCGAGCACATTCATTCGTTCACCGTGGGCGAGCAGTCCGGAGACTCCGGTCCACATCGATGCTGACAAACTCATATCAGGCCTCCTTGCGTGAATGCTGCCGCGTCTGGGCGGCGCATAAGGTACGTATGTTGTCCGGATCTACCGCCTATGCGGAGGAGTCGGACCCGGAATCTTCTTCCTCGTCGGTGGCGCCATCTTCTTCCGTCGTGTCGCCATCGCCTGTGTTGTTTCCTTCGTCCGTAGTGTCTGCCGGGGTAGTGGGGTTGACCACTTCCTTGATGGAAGTGAAGTCGACCATACGGCCGTCAGCCAGACGCATATAGAACTCGCCGTTTTCCTTTTGGATGCCGACGACCGTACCGCTTACGTCGGTGTCCACCAGTACGGGCTGGCCGTTGTGATCTTCGCAGGCCATGGCAATCTGGTACACGCCATTGGGCGCTTCGTTGCCGTCGTAATCCTCACCGTTCCAGGTGATCTCGTAGCTGCCTTCCTGCATCGCGTTGAGCCGGATGGTGTTCACGATGCCGCCAGCCGAGTCGAAAATATTGATGAAGCCGTGGGCGATGGGCTCTTCGAGCTCGAAGTAGAGCGTGGAGACGCCGTCGTTGGTCTTGCCGACCACGTCGCCTGTGGCGCGCACCTGCTTGCCGATGAAGTTCACGGCCGTGACCATGTCTGTCCGCTCGGAACCACCGTTGAGAGACTCGACGCCTTTGTTGATGTTGGTCAACTGCTCCAGACTGGAGAACTCGGCGAGCTGCGAGGTGAACTGGGTGTCTTCCATCGGGTTCAGGGGGTCCTGGTTCTGCAGCTGGACAACGAGCAGGGTGAGAAAATCCTCTTTGTCCAGGTCAGATTTGCCGACCGGTTCGTTCGGGTCGCGTGCGGCGCCGTACGAGCTGGTAAGGCCCAGGATTTCATTAGTGTTCACGACGGCCATGGTATGTCTCCTTGCGGGGCGGAGGATCGCGTTATGCGATCAGGTGCAGTCCGCCCTGGGAAATTAGTTCCTGCACATTCCCATTCTGCACATCGTGGGCCAATGATGCGGCATCCGAGCCGCGGCCGCCCATTTGTTTCCAGGCGTGAATGGCCTGCTGCCGGGCGTTCTGCTCCTGAGCCGAGTTGTGCTGGTCCATGCCCAGCCAGCCTTGGGAGTTCATGTCGTTGTTGAGCTGCGTCTGCACGTCGAGCTTCTGCACCTTGAGACCCTGTTGCTCCAGGCTGTGCCGGAGATGCTGCATCTGCTCGGCCAGCATCTGGCCGGTCTCGTGCTTCTCGGTGCGCAGCACGGCGGAAACCTCGTTGTTCCGCACCGTAAGCATCACCTGCACGCGGCCCATCTGCGGCGGATCGAGGCGCAAGGTCAGCTGCCGCTGTCCCTGGCCCAGATTCTTCATGAACGCCTGCTCCAGGCTGCGCAGGGTCTGGCGCGGCAGGGAACCCTGGCGGCCCAGCGCCTGGTCGGCGCGCTGTGTCGCGCTGGTTGCGCGAGCCTCGGCCTGGGCTGCAGTATCCGCGACAGAGTAGAAATTCTTGGTCGTGTCGGCCGTGGCTTCGCCCTTGGAGACCTTGTTCCAGAACGCGGACCAACCATTTTCGCCACGGTCGCTGGAGCCGTCTGAGCCTCCGCCCCCGGCATTGTCCTTGCCCTGGCCGGCGGCCTTGTCCTGGGCCACTGCGGCGTTCTCGGCGCGGTTCTTGGCGAAGCGGTCGGTGGCTGCGTCGGCGGCCTTCTTGGTCTCGGCCAGCTCGTCGGCCCCATCCTTGGTGTTGTTGACCGCGGCGGCCTTCAGATCGCCGTCCTTGGCGTCCTTTGCGGCGGCGTCTTTGGCATCGGCGGTCTTGCCGGCGTCGGCAGAGTTTTCCATCACGGGCTTCTTGAAGAAGTGGTCCGTGTCACTTTGTTCGGCTTCCGTGCCGTTCGGACGGGAGACGCGGCCGGCGGCCTCGCCGTAGTTCTCTTCCGCGGCCTTCTTGATGCGGACCTTGGCCTGGGAGACGCTCTTGGTCTCCTTGTTGTCGGCCAGCTCTTCCCGCTTGGCCCGATCCATGGCGTTGCTGATGGCGTCCTGGAGCTTCTCGTGGATGGACTTGAGGCTTTCGGCTGCATTTTCCAACGCTTCCGAGCTCTGCGTGCCCGAGGCCTGCTTGAGCATGAACACGAGGTTCTGCAATCCGGCCGCGTTCATGGTCAGCTTGCCGCCGCCGGCAAAGAATGCGGACAGGGAGGCGTCGTTGGTGCCAGGCACGTTGAAGGCCCTGGCCAGGGCCTTGACCTCGTCGCGGGAGACCGTGATCTGATCGGTGGGAGAAAGGGTGGCGAGCTTGGACGCTATCTTCTGCCATGCGGCGTCCAGCTTGCTCTCGTCCAGGTCGGCAATGATGTCCTTTGTCTCCGTGATATTGCAGCCAATGCGGCCCAGGAAGCCGGTGAGCAGCCGCTTGGTCTCCACGTCCAGGCTCTGGCCGCCCTCGACGTGCTGCGCGGCCAGCGTGCTCACCTTGTTCATCAGCTCGCGCCAGGTCATGCCCTCCGGGCTGTTGACCTGCTCTTCCAGAGCGTCGATGTCGTCGCTGTCCAGGCCGTATTTTTCCAGATCGCCGCGCAGATCGGCAAAATCTTCCTGACTGACCAGGAGTCCCGCTGCGCTGTCTTCCAGGGAGTCGTCCGGGGAAGAGGCGGTCTGTGAGGCATATGATTCGGTCGCACGGCGGCCGGTGTCGTATAGGGTATCCGCCGTACTCTGGGCCGTGCTGCGGGCCGCGCTGTCAGCGGATGCAAGGGTGTCGAGCAGGTCGGCGAAGGGCTGGGACGATGAGGCGTATCCGTTGCTGTAGGACTGGGACGCGCTCTTGCCCAGGGCGTTCATGGCCTGCTCGGCTCTCTCTGCATATTCGGGAAAAATCTGCATGGCGATGCTCCTCGCCGGAGTAATTAACAAGAGCCGTGCCAGAGCGAATGCACGCAGCAGGAAGCTGGCGCAAAGCGGACGCGAACAGAGTGGAACAGGCCAGGCGTGAGCAGGCACAGGACCCGCGCCATGGTTCGCTTATATTGAGGAAGGATCAGCGGAAAAAGGAGGAGACAGAGCCGGGATCAGCTCACCCAGGCTGACAGGACCGATTCGACCAGGGCCGCGGCGTGGGTCAGCGACTCTCGCGAGGCGTTCTCGTTCTCCACATACATCTGGATGTATCCGGCCAGAGGACGCGTGCACGGCGGCCGCGATGACCAGAACGCCTGGGGCAGAGGTTGCTGCGAGGACCGGTGCGCGGCGTGGCCAGCCAGCTCCCGCAGCATGGTCCGCAGATGGCGGAGCAGGGCGCGGTCCAGCTTGGGGAACGCCTCGGCCAGCTGCTTCCGGGCCGTGACCAGGCGGTCCTGCGTCCACAACCCGAAGTGCGCGCCAAAGGCCGCGTGCCAGAACAGGCTCATCAACTCCCGCGCCGGGGCCGGCGGCCGTCCGCTCAGCGGGGCAAGGCAGTGCAGGCCGTCCCGGTCCCGGTCTGTGGCAAAGAGCCGGACCCCGCGGAAGCGTATGCCGTCGAGTGCGTTTGTTGTGCCAAACGCAGCCGGGGTAGGCGCCTCCATGAGCCTTTCGGCGAGCATGGCCGTGCGGCCGGGCTGGAACCGCTCGCGGCAGGCGTATCCCAGGCCGGCGGCGCATTCCCAGCAGCCCACGCAGGAAAGAGAGGTCTGGAGCACGGCGTGGCCCGGTGTGTGCGGCGCCGTCTCGCGCGGGTTCACCGGTCCCATGGAAAGGTCCAGGGTCTTCACGCCGGTCCAGGACATCAGATGCATGGGGCCGGTGTCCGGCGTGATGAACTGGGCGAGCCCCTGGCCGGCCTTGACCAGACCAGGGAGGTCGAACTTGCCGGCAAGGTTCGGGGGCTTGGAGCGGCTGAGCTTCCGCGCTTCCGCAGCGAGCTGCCTGTCATCCGGTCCGCCGAAGAACATGGGCCGCAGATCGCGCTTCACCAAAGCGTCGGCCAACTGGGCAAAGAACGCCGGGTCAGGCCGCTTCTCCGGCTGGCTCGCTCCCACGAACAACCCCACGCTGTGGTTCTGCGTCCCCATGTGTCGCGGTCCGGAGAACCTCGTGGCGGCCACCTCAGCCAGCGGGATCACATCCAGGGCGTTCATGTCCGCCCAATGGAAGCGGTTGTGGCGGTTGTTGTGCACCAGGCTGGCCCGGTAGAGCTGGAAGTGGCCCCGGACGTACGTGGCCCCGTCCTTCTCCACAGGCCCCACCACCTCTTCGGCCTGCACCCTGCCGGCCAGAGCCGCTGCCTCGGGCCTATGGCTCAGGTTGATGACCAGCTCGTACTGCTGCTGGAGCATGCCCTGCAGACTGGACCAGGACAGATACGTTGCCGGCGGGCTGATGGGGATGAGCTGCTTCGAAAACTGCTCCTCGGCCGCCACCCATAACGGATGGCCCGGAAACCGCCGGCCCAGCCACAACAGCAGCGGGAACGTGAGTACAAGATCCCCCATGCGCTGGAGCTGGAGGACGAGAATCGGGCGCTTGCCTGTCATGACGGGTATCTACCGGTGATTTCTGGCAAAAGCAAATTGGTGTGATGGCTTCCTCGGTTGCACAGAGCAGTGCTCCCTGGCGGGTGCTCGGGGGCGGAGCCCTCGAATTACCTGAGTCAGTCTACCCGAACGACTGCCTCATAATCTCCAGCAGCTCGCCGACGCGTATGTCGTAGGTGTGGTGGGCGAGGATGCGCTGACGGGCGGCGGCGATGACTGTGCGCCGGGCGGGTTCGTCGCGCAGGTAGCGTTGGGCCAGCTCGGTGGCCTCGTCCGGGGAGTGGTAGGCGATGACTTCCGCGCCGGGTTCGAAGAGCTGGTCCATCTGGGCGCGCCAGTCCGTGAGCACGAAAGCGCCGGCGGCCGGGGCGTCGAACACGCGCTGGTTCACAGCGCCTTTCATCTGCTTGCTGGTGGCGTTGAAGTTGACGGTGACGCTGGGATAGAAGCCGGGCAGGTCGGCGTAGTAGGAGAGCTCGTGGTGGTAGCGCCAGGGGCGTGGATCGTGGCGCAGGGTGATGCGCCAGCCGCGATCGCCGGCGATGAGCGGGTTCAGGCCCATGACGCCCTGAAGGCAGGCGAGGCGGTACTGCCGGGTGGCCTCCCAGGTGATCATGGCCTCGAAGGCGAGGCGGCGCTCCATGGTGTCCAGAGCTTCGAAGTGGGGCACGAGGTCCGGGTGCTCCAGCTCCAGAAAGCGGCGCACGGAGCGTTCCTCGTGCTCGCCGAACTCGGCGGCCAGACTGCGGTAGCGGACGAGCAGGGGCTTGGGCGGTTTGGCCACGCGCATGCGGTGGCCCACCTTGAAGACCATGGAGTTGCCCACGAAGGCCACGTCAGCAACCGGGGCCGGCGTCTGCCTGGGCGGCTGGAAGCGGTGGGGGTCCGTGGCCAGGGGCAGGTAGTGGACCTGGTCGAAGCCGAGGTCGCGCAGGGTGGCGATGTTGTCGGCGTCCCAGGTGAAGATGGCCGCGCGGGTGCTGACGACCTTCTCATAGAGGTAGAGGATGAGGTGGGGGTTGTCCACGAACCAGGAAGCGAGGGGCAGCTTGAGCCGGTCCAGCAGCTCCATGAGCACGCCTTCGCGATCCACGCCCAGGTGGTTGATGGTGAAGACGAAGTCCGGCTTGAACTCCACCACGGCGGTGAGCAGCTGCTCCACGAACTCGTGCGATCCGATCTCGTCGTCCAGGATGGCCACGAAGCGGTGGGGCACGCCAAGGCGTTTGCAGGCCGCCTCGATCTCGCCCATGAGGAAGTACTGGCTGGTGATGAGCAACACGCGCGGGGGCGAGCTGCGGAACTTGGGGTAGCGCGTTCTGGACCAGAAGTCGGCCTCGCCGGAGGCGGCCAGGCTGGAGCGCAGGGGCTGGTAGTAGCTGCGGTCCAGGCGCAGGTAGAAGGGGTGGGCCAGGGGCATGAGCGGCAACCCGCCGTTCTGCATCTGCCAGCGGGTGATGGCGGCCAGCGCAATGTTCGGATCGGAGTCGTCGAGGAACAGGACCCGATCCGGGGAGGCTTCGGAAAGCTCGTCGCGCAGGCCGGTGACGGCCAGGATGGGTGATTCCTTATCCACAACAGCCAGGGGCAGGGGGCGCTCGTCGTCGTCGGTCTCCTGCAGCAGGGTGCGGACGGCGCCGCCCAAGCCGGCGCCCAGGAAGACGGGCAGGACACGTTCGCCGCGGGCCCGGGCCTCGCGCCACGGCCGGAGGATGGCCGCGTCCTGGGAATCGCCGTAGCGTCCGGCGATGTGCTGCGTTTTGCCGCTCTGGTGGATGCGGATGTCCACAAGGCGGCCGTGCTCGTCCGCCACGCCTTCGGCGGTATAGCTCTGGGTGGGATCGGCGTCGCTGGTCATGGGCGTCCGGGAGGTCGGGGGAATCTGGGCGGCTGGGGGCTGCTACCAGCTACGTTCATCCGGCTTGTGGAAGAAGAACTCCAAACGGTTGTTGGCCTGGCGGTTCTCGGCGGTGGTGTTGGGCAAGAGGGGCAGGGTGTCGGCGTAGCCCACGGCCTTGAGCCGGCCGGCGGAGATGTCGCCCATCTGCATGAGCTTGCGAAGCGCCGCAGCGGCCCGCGCCGAGGAGAGCTCCCAGTTGGAGGGATAGAGATTGCCCGGTGCCGGAGAGTCGTCCGTGTTGCCGCGGACCACGACGTCGAAGTTGTGGTCCTTGAGCAGGCTCACCACGGACTCGAAGTACTTGTCCGCACCGGGTTTGAACTCCACCGAGCCTTGCTTGAAGATGTCGTCGTTGGGAATGCGCACGATGACGCCGTCGTCCTCGGTGGTGATCTTCATGCTGTCTTCAATCTTCAGCTCGCTGGTGATGGACTTCATTTGCAGGACCATGCTGAGCAGGGCCTTTTCGTCCTTCTCCAGCTCCACATCCTTACGCTCGAACTTGGAGGGGGAAAACGCGGCGTAGGATGCTTCCTTGCGCTCCACCTGGACGCCGAAGGCCTCCTTGATGGAGCCCATGAGCGTCTTGAACTTGGAGATGTCCTGCTGGGCGAAGGAGAGCAGCAGGATGAAAAAGCAGAGGAGCAGGCTCATCATGTCGGCGAAGGTCGCCATCCATATGGGCAGACCTTCCTCGACAGGCGGCTCGTCGTTCTTTTTCGGAGGCGGTGGTGGTGGAGCCTCTTTCTTCCGTGGCATGGCCGATTTCCCCTAGGACGACTCGCGCTGGTTGGGCGCGAGGTAGGATGCGAGCTTTTCCTTGAGGATGTTGGGGTGTTCGCCATTAAGGATGGAGAGCACACCCTCTGTGGTGATCTCCATATAGTGGGCTTCCTCCTGGGAGCGCTCGGCCAGCTTGTTGGCCATGGGCAGGAAGAAGACGTTGGCGAGCACGGCGCCGTAGAACGTCGTGAGCAGGGCGACGGCCATGGCCGGGCCGATGGAGGAAGGATCGTCGAGGTTCTGGAGCATGCGCACCAGGCCGATGAGCGTGCCGATCATGCCGAAGGCCGGGGAGAACGTCCCCATGCCCTTGAACACGTTCTGGCCGGTGCGGTGCCGTTTGATCATGGACTGGATCTCGGACTCCATGATGGAGCGGACCAAGGTCTCGTCGGTGCCGTCGGCCACAAGCAGGACGCCGCGGGCCATGAAAGGGTCGTCGAGAGAGACCTTTTCCAGGGCGACGAGGCTTTCCTTGCGCGCAGTTTCCGCCAGGCTGACCAACTGCGAGATGTTCTGCTTGGGGTCCGGGGAGGAGCCGAGGAAGGTTTTCATGGCGACCTTGAAGGAGCTCAAGACCGTTTTGAGGGGGAACATGACAAAGGTGACGGCAAAGGTGCCGCCGATGACGATGAGCACCGAAGGCATGTCGATGAAGCCGCCGACGCCGCCGCCCATAAAGATGGCGCCGGCAATGAGGCCCATCGCCCCGATAAGGCCGATAAGAGTTGCGATATCCATGAGTAAGACTACGATTTGGCTGGTATGTAATCGAAGATGGCCAGGCGGCCTTCCGCATCGAGGCGGATTCGCGCCGGACCGCGGATCTCGTCTATGAACATGCTTTCCTTGCCCATCGTCACCATGACTCCGGGGCGGATTTCTCCTTCCACGATGATCTGGTGCGCATCGGGATTGGCCGGGGGATTGTCCAGGATTTCAATGAGGCTGTCGCGTCGTTGCTCCAGAAGCTTCTTCCTGCGCTGCGTCCGCGCGATTTTGGCGCTGTATTCGCTGTGCAGGGCAGGGCCGAATGTGATTTGTTCGCCGTAGTATTCCATGCGTTCTTCAATATCCAGCAACTCTTCCTCGATCATTTCCAGCTCGATGAGGTGACGCGGGTCCTGTCCGAGCACGAGACTGGTCGTGGTTCCTACGCCGCCGCCGAGGATTTCGCGCACGAATAGGATACGGCCGGTAACGACTCTGCCGCCCTGCAGCCGACCATCGACCAGGATATTGCCGCTGGCTGAAAGCTGGCAATGCATGGCCGAGCCGTCCACCCGAATATGCCGCCCGGCCGTAAGCTGGGCGTTTTCGCAAAAGGCGACACGCATATCCTTCTGTGCTGTAAGGGACGCCTTCTTTTGCCCTTTGATGCCGCCTTGCGCAAGTATTGATCCGTGGGCTGTGAGGTCGGCGCCGCCGATAATGTCCAACACCTTGATATTACGTGCTTTGAGGGAGAAGCCTGTACGCACTGCGCCATGCACGATCATGTCGCCAAGGAAGTTGATATTGCCGGTATGGAAGTCCACGTCGCGGCGAACGTTAAGGATGTCGTGGACATGGATATGGCCATTATCGCAGAATACGTAGCCGTTCACGGCGGCCAGGAGCCGGCGTGGATTTTCCGGATCAAGCTTGGTGTTCTCTCCGGCTGGCAGGACGGGCTCGTCAACAACGAACCGCTGCTCGATATCAGATCCGGCCTCGTCCAGATCCACGATCTCGGCAAGAAGCTGGTCCTGCTTCACGTTCTGGACATAGCCCAGGTCATAGTGGTCCACGCCGCCGTCCAGGCGTTCGCGGGGGCACAGACGGTGATAATCGAAATGTGGGTCGAAATGATGGCGGATGTAGTAGGGCATGGGGTCCGCTCCTGGCTCGTAGGTTGTCTAGTGCGGCAGGAGCTTGTCGAGCTCCTCGTCGTTGTCCAGGCTCGTGAAGAAACGTTCCAGCTTGACCAGGGAGAGGATGCGGCGAACCTTGGGGCTGGGTTTGAGCAGGTAGAACGCCTTGCCTTCGGAGCGAAGGCGTGAGGCCTTGGCCACGAGGAAGCCTATGCCGGAGCTGTCCATGAACGTGGTCTCCGAGAGGTCTATGGCCACGGCCTGGCAGGATTTCGAATCGAGCCACGGCTCAAGCTGCCGCTTGAGCATATCGGTAAACTCGAGACTGAACTCTCCATGAATCTCCACGCGAACCAGGGGCCCGTCACTGGTTATCCGGAAGGGTTCCATCGGTTCTCCTCGACGCGCATCTTGAGATACACGCTGTTGCGGTCGCCGTTGCGCCGGAGCTCGAACTCGTCGGCCAGCTCCGACATGATGAAGAGCCCACGTCCTCCTTCGGCCTCCGGGCTCGCATTCTTTATATCCACAGGAAATTCAGGAAAGCCGCAGCCCCAATCCGATATCTCGATCTCGATGGTCCGGCCCTCGTAAAGCGTGAGGTCGATCTCTATCTGCTGCTTGCTGGAGAAGGGCTCCTTGGCGTAGGCGTGGCGGACCACATTGGCGCACGCCTCGGACAGGCTGAGATCGATGTTGTACATCAGATCGTGATCGGTGATCGCGTCGTTCAGTATGGTCAGAACCGCTTTGGCCAGGCGCCTGCTCGCGGCCGGGCTTGCCTGGGTTCGCAGAACATAGTGCTGCTTGCTCTCATCAAAGGTACGCAGGTCGTCAGCCATCGGCTTCTCCACGATGCACCCAAAGCGCCGTGAGATCGTCACGGAATACCGGCAGCTTGCCGCCGGCTGCCTTGAGGCTGGCGATGAGGTTCTCCAGGAATGATTCTTTTGTGGGCATGAGCCCCTCCGCGAGCTCCAGGAAGTCGTCGAGCTCGAAGAATACGCCGGGCTTGCGCTCCCACTCGTAAAAGCCGTCGGTGAAGAGAAAAAGAGAGTACTCCTCCGAGAAAGGCAGGGTCCGGCATCCGAAATCTATGGGGAAGAAGCCCAGCAGCGGGTGGGTGGAGTTCAACTGGACATTGGTCCCGCCGGCCGTGTGCAGCAGCCCCGGGCAGTGGCCGGCGTTGATGTAGGAAAGCGTGCTTTTTTTCAGATTCAGGTCGGCGGCGAAGGCTGTCACGAAGTCGGCCTCGTCGCCGATGATGTCCACAAGCTGACTGTTGATGGTGCGCATGGTCTCTTCAATGCTCAGGTCGTGTTCCAGCGAGAGCTTGAAGAGAGTGCGCACGATGGCCATGAGGAACGCGGCGCGGGCGCCATGGCCGGAGACGTCCGCAATGGCCACCCGCAGCACGTCGTCGTTCAGCACGGCGTAGTCGAAGTAGTCGCCGCTGGCCTGGCCGGAAGGGCGGTAGAGGCTCTGTAGCTGCACCTTCTCCAGATAGGGGCTCTCCTTGGGCAACAGCCGCGTCTGCAAGGCGGCCACCGTCTCTATCTCGCGGCTGATGCGCTCCATGGAGTGGTGCAGCTCTTGCGTAAGGCGCACCTGTCTGGCGGCCACGCCGATGCGCGCCAGCAGCTCCACCTGGTCGAATGGCTTGAGCAGAAAGTCGTTTGCCCCCAGGTTGAGCGCCTTGGGCTTGATGTCTTGGGCGCTCTCGGCCGTGAGCATGATGATGAAGGTCTGTTCGTCGCGACGGACACGGCGGATATGCTCGATGACGCCGAAGCCGTCGAGCCGCGGCATGATGATGTCCAGCAGCAGAATATTGGGAGCGAAGGAGTCCAGAACCTCCAGAGCGTGACGGCCGTCCCGGGCGGTGCGCACCTCGTACCGCTCGGCAAGGATGGTCTCCAGGGCTTGGCGCATCGTCCTGGAATCATCGACGATCAGAATCCGGACGTTTTGCTGCATGGCGTTGGTTGTCATGCGAAATCCGCACCATCGAGTGTTATGGTCACCGGTCCCCAGTTGACCAGGGAAACGTCCATGTTCGCGGCAAACACGCCTTGCTCCACCTGGCCGGGATACGCCGCGGTCGCATCCTGCACGAAGCGCTCGAACAGGGCCGCGGCCAGCTCCGGCGCAGCCGCTCCCGTAAAGGACGGCCGGCGGCCCTTGCGGCAGTCCGCATACAGGGTGAACTGGGAGACGAGCAGCAGCCCGCCTTCCACGTCGCCCAGGCCGAGATTGAACCTGCCTTGATCGTCAGGAAAGATGCGCAGGGTGAGCAGCCTGGACAGCAGCGCGCGCCACGCCTTGGAGCCTGGCAGCTCCGGACCGTCGCCGGCGCCGAAACCCACCAGGGCCAAAATGCCCGTGTCGATACGGCCGACCGTCTCGCCGGCCACATCCACCCGGGCCTCCTTCACTCGTTGCGCCACTATCCGCATGCGATCATATCTCCGAAGCCAAAAACAGTGGAGCGAATCACCTCATTTGGCGATACCTAAAGAATCACGGGAGGTAAAGATGAGAAATATAAGATGCAGCATCCTGCCGTACTTGCATAGAGTTGTCGGTGAATGTATCAAGCTGGACGTTAGCACGCTTGGAATATAGTAAAAAAGTGTAGGGTAGGCGTATAGCTTGGAGTAACGTCTTAAAAAGGACAAATTGATTTAGTTCTACTGGGAGAGTGGGAATGTATGATAATATCCTAGAGAATCTTAGGGAGGAGAGGTGGCAGCCTCTCACATATGAAAATATAGCGTATTGTTCTGATTTCCCAGGCGTCTATGTAATAACTTTTCTGGGGTCGGAAGGAGAGAAATTTTCATATAAACGAACATGCTATGTTGGAATGACGAACAGAGCGTTACGAGTTAGAATCAGAGCATTTTATAAATCAGCTACAAGCAGAAAGTCAGGACATAGCGGGGGAAGGACATGCCAAAGAGTTTTAGAACAGCTTGATAAGTTCGGATCAAAAAAATATCAAATAACAAAGAATGATCTGCTTTTTATCGAGATTCCATTTATGTTGAGGCATGGAGAGCAAGAGCCTTTCCGTACAGCGCGCATAGAGTACATTGAAAAATTGGTTCAGATAAAAGTAATGCAGGCGACTAGTGGAAAAGGACCCTTGTTGAATAGTGCATGTATGCGACGAAGTGAGATTCCAACGCCTGAGTTCAAGCAGAGAATAGCAACGCTGCTGCAATGAGGCCGGCATAGCACGGAGTGTACAGAGATAGTATTCACCTGACACTCCGCCCCTGGCGGGGTGATGGTTACGCTGCTTCTTCGATTACTTCTGCCTCTGCCTCGCCGGTTACGATGCCATCCAGGAACGCTTGGTAGGGCACTCGGCCGTCCATGCCGCGACCCTGGTGGGTGCGTTCCCGGTTGTAGTGGTTCAGGTAACTGTCCAGATCCTCTTGCATTTCCTCCACCGATTCGTACCACTTCTCGCGGCCCTTGATGCGGAAATGCTCGTCGAGCAATGTCCGATGCAACCGCTCCACAAAGCCGTTGCTCTGCGGCCTGCGTACCTGCGTCGTGCGATGCTCAATCCCTTCTAATTGCAAGAACAATTCGTACGGATGCTTGTCCGGGCGACCGCAGAACTCGCGACCGTTGTCCGAGAGAATCGTCGAAATGCGCGCGCCGTGCTCCTCGAAGAACGGCAGCACGTCCTCGTTGAGCACGTGGACCGCGGTCACTGGCAGCTTGGTGGTGTAGAGCCGGCCCCAGGCGTAGCGGCTATGACAATCGATAACCGACTGCAAATACACGCGTCCGACCCCCTTGAGCGTGCCCACAAAGAAGGTGTCCACGGCCACGAGATCGCCGGTGTGGCGCGTCTCGATGTGCCGGTCACGAAACTCGGGACTGAAGCGCTCCAGGACACGGATTTGCTCGTCCGAGAGTTCGAGGCGCTGCGCCCGCACGCTCTTCTCCAGCCGTAGCAGTCGCTCGTGTCGGGTGAGCAAGCCGTGCCGGCTCCAGACGCCGCGGACGCCGCCGGAGCTGACCTGAACGCCCTGCAGGACAAGCTGTTGGGCGACGCGGAGCGGCCCGTACGTGGGGTGGTCCAGGCAGTAGTCGAGGATTGCCTGCTCGACAGCCTCGTCGACGCGGTTGGGGTGCGGGCCTCGCGGCCCGGGCAGGCGGTCCAATAGACCTTCGGCGCCGAAGGTCTGGTAGTTGCGCCGGATCTCGTAGAACTGCTGCCTGCAATAGCCCATGATTTTGCACGCTTTGCTGACGTTGCCCAATTCAGTGGCCAGCTCTAGCAGACTCATCTTCCTTCGTGCTACTTTGCGTTTCGTGGTCATGGCGTTCTCCTCGAAAGGGTTCGTGAAGCTTCGCAACTCCATCGATACCCAGCCAGGGACGGCATGACCACAACCTTTTGGTGGCCCAGGTGTCAGGTTATATCCATCTCAGTTCACACGGAGTCGCCTCAAAAGAAACTAGTGCTTCAGACTCCGGGGCGTTCCTTGGCGCGTCTTGCCATGGGCTCACCTCTGGTCCGTTTATGTTGCCACCATTCCGATTTTCTATCCTGAAAAATCGTCGAACACCCTTGCCAGGGAGCTAAGCTCCCTGTTCCCATATAGTGGGGTCCGGGGGCCAGGGGGACAGCGTCCCCAGAACTAGCCCGGATAATACGTGGCTGTCTGGCCGGGTTTTTCCGAGACGCTGACGGCCACGAGGATCACGTGATCCGGCAGGGTGGGGCTGAGGCGTGCATAGATATGGCGCGCGAGGTTTTCCGAGGAGGGGTTCTGCAGATCAAAGGGCGCGACCTCGTTGAGGTGGGCGTGGTCAAAGGGCGCGACGGCTTCTTTGAGCCGGGTGCGCAGCTCCTTGAAGTCCATGAGGAACTCGATCTTGGGGTCGAGCTCTGTGCCTTCCACGGCCACTTCGACCTCGAAGTTGTGGCCGTGCAGGTTTTCGCACTTGCCCTGGTAGTGGCGCAGGCAGTGCGAGGCGGCAAAGGATTCACGGATGGAAAGGCGGTAGCGGCCTTCAGGCATGGCTGGCCTCCGCAGAGTGTGATGCGGACGCCTGGGCGCGCCCGTTGAGTTCGCAGGGATCCAGGGCGCGGCACTCCAGCCGCTGGATGGCCTTTTCCAGCTCCGGGCATGGGGACACGCGGTAGCTCGCGCCCAGCTTGAGCAGGCAGCAGGCGTCCGGGTAGTGGACGCGCAGGTTGACCTCGGCCGGGCCGGAGTGGCGGGAGACAAGCGCCTTGAACGCGGCCAGGCCCTCGCCGGTGAGCTGCTCGGCGCGCAGGTCAAAGGTCACGGGCTCGGTGCACTCCTGGGCCGCCTCGGCCAGGAACATGCAGGAGTTGATCAGCAGCTTGGCCTGCTTGGGGCCTTCCTCTTCTTCCGGGCCGGAGCGGTCGCTCACAGTGCCTTCGATGATCAGCGGCTTGTCCGCGTTGATGAACTCCTTGTAGGTCCGGTACGACTCCGGAAAGATCGCGGCCTCGCCCTGGCCGGTGAGGTCCTCGATGCCCAGGAAGGCCATCTTGTCGCCCTTCTTGGTGATGTACTCCTTCTTGGAGGTAATCAGGATGGCGGTGCGGACCGGCTGCTTGGGCGCTTTGTCCGCGCAGGTTTCCAGCGTCTCCAGCCCTAGGCGCGGCAGCTCACGGCGGTAGGGCAGCAGCGGGTGGGCGGTGAGGTAGAAGCCGAGGGCGTCTTTCTCGAAACCGGAGCGCAGCTCGTCCTCCCACTCCTCCATCCCCTGCTCCGGGCAGTCGAAGCCCACGCCAGGCGTGACCGGCGCCTCGGACTCCGGCACCATGGCAAAGAGCGACGTCTGGCCGGACTCCTTGTCCTTGGCGCGTTTCTGCGCCCGGGCCACCACCTGGTCCAGGGAGGCGAGCAGTCCCTGCCGTGTCGCGCCCAGACAGTCGCACGCGCCGGCCTTGATGAGGTGCTCGAAGACGCGCTTGGTGACCTTGCGCAGGTTGATGCGGCAGGCCAGGTCGAGCAGACTGATGTAGGGCCCGTTCTCCTCGCGCTCGCGGACGATCTCGTTGATGGCCTCGTCGCCCACGTTCTTCACGCCGCCCAGGCCGTAGACAACCTCGCCCTCGGAGACGTTGAACTCGCGGCGGCCCACGTTGACGTTCGGCGGCACCACCGGAATGCCCATGTCGCGGCAGGCGTTGATGTACTTGAGCAGCTTGTCCTGGTTGGAAAGCTCCGAGGTCATCAGCGCGGCCATGAACTCGGCCTTGTAATACGTCTTGAGGTAGGCGGTGTAGTAGCTGATGAGCGCATAGGCCGCGGAGTGCGACTTGTTGAAGCCGTACTCGGCGAACTTTTCCATCAAGTCGAAGATCTCGTTGGCCTTCTTCTCGCCGATGTTGTTCTCGGCGGCGCCGGCCACGAACTTCACACGCTCCTCGGCCATGGCCGCGGCGTTCTTCTTACCCATGGCCCGGCGCAGCAGGTCGGCGCCGCCCAGGGTGTAGTTGGCCACCACCTGGGCGATCTTCATGACCTGTTCCTGGTAGACGATGACGCCGTAGGTGGATTCGAGAGTGTCCTGAAGCTGGGGCACGGGGTAGGTGACAGGGACCTCGCCGTGCTTGCGCTTGATGAACTCGTCGACCATGCCGGAGTTGAGCGGGCCGGGCCGGTACAAGGCCAGCATGGCAATGAGGTCGTCGAAGCATGAAGGTTTGAGCATACGTAGATATTTGCGCATGCCCGAGCTTTCCACCTGGAACACGCCGTCCGTGTCACCGCGGGAGTAAAGCTGGTAGGTCTCCTCGTCGTCCAGGATCATGGTGTCCAGGTCCGGCACTTCTTTGCCCTGGCGACCGATGAGCTCCAGAGCGTCCTGGACCACGGTCATGGTGCGCAGGCCCAGGAAGTCGAACTTGATCAGGCCGACCTTCTCCACCATCTTCATGTCGAACTGGGTGACGACCTCGTCCTTTTTCCCGCGGTACAGAGGCAGGTAGTGGTCCAGCTGCTTGTCGCCGATAACCACGCCGGCCGCATGGGTGGAGGCGTGGCGCGAGAGGCCTTCCAGCCGGCGGGAGACGTCGATGAGCTGGCCGATGGTGGGATCTTCCTCGGCCAGGATCTTGAGCTCCGGCTCCTGCTCCAGAGCCTTGTCGATGGTCATCTTGAGATCTTCCGGAATGAGCTTGGCGATGCGGTCGGTCTCGCCGAAGCTCATGCCCAGGGCGCGGCCCACGTCGCGCACCACGGCCTTGGCCTTCATGGTGCCGAAGGTGGTGATCTGCGCCACGCTGTCGTCACCGTACTTCTCGGTCACGTATTTGATTACCTCGCCGCGACGACGCTCGCAGAAGTCCACGTCGATATCCGGCATGGAGACGCGCTCGATGTTCAGGAAGCGCTCGAACAGCAGATTGTACGGGATAGGGTCGAGGTTGGTGATCCTGAGCGCCCACGCCACCAGGGAGCCGGCCGCCGATCCGCGGCCCGGACCCACCGGAATGTTCTGCCCCTTGGCCCAGTTGATGAAGTCCTGCACGATGAGGAAGTAGCCCTCGAAGCCCATCTCCGCGATAACGCCGATCTCTTTTTCTAGCCGCTCGTCGTAGACTTGGCGGTCCACCTCGTACGGCGCCTTGGCGATGCGCTCCTCCAGACCCCGGCGGCACAGGTCCACGAACTCCTCGTGCAGGGACTTGCCCTCCGGCAGGGAGTAGACCGGGAAGTGGTGCGACTTGAGGTCCAGCTCCACATCGCACTGCTCGGCGATGAGCGCCGTGTTCGCGATAGCCTCGGGCAGCTCCGGGAAGTGCGCGGCCATCTCCTCCGGCGACTTGTAGTAGAGATCGCTGGTGGTGAAGCGCATGCGCTTCTCGTCGTTCACGCAGGCCGCGGTCTGGATGCAGAGCAGCACGTCGTGCGCTTCATAGTCCGACGCGGCCAGGTAGTGGCAGTCGTTGGTGGCCACCAGAGGCAGGTTGGTTTGCCTGGACAGGGCGATGACCTTCTCGTTGAGCTCGGCCTGCTCCGGCAGGTTGTTGGCCTGCAGCTCCAGGTAGAACCGGCCGGGGAAAATGTCGGCATACTCCTGGGCCAGGGGGATGGCCGCTTCCACGCCGTCATTCATGAGCTTGCGCGGGATCTCGCCGGCCAGGCAGGCAGACAGGGCGATGATGCCTTCGCTGTGCTGGCGCAAGAGCTCCTTGTCCACGCGCGGCTTGTGGTAAAAGCCCTTAAGGTAGCCGGTGCTGACCAGCTTGACCAGGTTGCGCCAGCCGACCTCGTTCTGGGCCAGAAGTACGAGGTGGTAGCGGCGCTTGGCCTCGGTGCTTTCCCTGTCCTGGTGGTTGTGATGGGCTACGTAAAGCTCGCTGCCCAGGATGGGTTTGATGCCCTCGGCTTTGGCCTTCATGTAGAAGGACAAGGCGCCGTAGAGGTTGCCGTGGTCGGTGATGGCCGCGGCCGGGCAGCCGAACTCCTTGGCGCGGGAAATGAGGTCCTTGAGGCGGATCGCCCCGTCCAGGAGCGAGTACTCTGTATGACAATGCAGGTGTACGAAATCAGGCATGATATCAGCGTGTTGTGGAGGTTACGGATTGATCGGGAAAGGGTACCAGAAGGCGTGCGCAGGGGCAATGCGCAGAAGGAGGCGTCTATCAGAGGACGCTCGAGACTCCGAGGGGCTCTGCCCCTCGGACACCCCGCAAGGGACCATTGGCCCCTTGACCCCAAATTGGGATCAGCCTCCCATGCTGGTCAGATAGGCATCCCGCGTGAGCCAGAGTTCTTCTATTCGATACATATGCCAATGGTCGTGCATCAGGATATGGCGGGCGAAGATCTGCACGCCGTACTGCTGATACTCCGGGTGGATGGCTGTGCGCGCCCAATCGGCGGGGGCTATGCCGGTGAGCAGGTCGACAATGGCCTGCCTGCCTTTCTGGAAGTCGGCCAGAGATTGCTGGACAGGCGGGGGCGGCGCCGGTTTGCTGTTCGTTTCCTCATCGGGAAAGAAGGGGATGAACTCCGGGGTGTCCTCCTGGAGCATCCGGGTGAGCCGCCCGAGCCCCATAGGTTGGACGTCCGCCAAGTGGGCAACGTGCTGGGCAATGGTCCAGAATCCCTCGCCGCGCACGCGGTGGAGCGCCTCTTCCGGAATGGCGGCTACAAACCCAGAGAGAATGGTGCAACTGTCCTGGAGGCCGCGGAGAATGGCGTCGGTCTCGGGTTGCTGAAGATGCATTATTATATCCTATGCTTGTATGCTTCGAGGGGCTCTGCCCATCGAACACCCCACACGGGGCCAACGGCCCCCTGCCTCGCCCCGTCTCTGGGCTCCGGTTAAGACTCCGAGGGGCTTAGCCCTCGGGCTCCCACCAGGGAGCACAGCTCCCTGGACCCAGAACTGGGGTCCGGGGAACAGTGTTCCCCGGCCGCCGGAGGCTCTCTTAATAACTGAGTGTTACACTCCGGCCGCCTTGAACGCGGCGTCCACGATGGCCTGGGCTTCCTCGTGCAGCTGTTTCATATGGCGCTCGCCGTTGAAGCTTTCCACGTAGATCTTGTAGACGTCTTCGGTGCCGGAGGGCCGGGCCGCGAACCAGCCGCTCTGCGTCGCCACCTTGAGGCCGCCGATGGGCTCGTTGTTGCCGGGCGCGTTGGTCAGGATTTGTTCGATGGGGTCGCCGGCCAGGGAGTCGGCCGTGATCATCTCCGGCGAGAGCTTCTTGAAGGCGGCTTTCTGCTCGCGATTGGCCGGAGCCTCGTAACGCTCGTAGAGCGGCGCGCCGAACTTCTCGGCCAGCTCGTTGTAGATGATGTCGGGCGACTTGCCGCGCACGGCCATGATCTCGGCGGCGAGCAGGTCCATGATGATGCCGTCCTTGTCCGTGGTCCACACAGCGCCGTTCTTGCGCAGATATGACGCGCCGGCCGACTCCTCGCAGCCGATGCCAAGGAAACCGGTGCCGAGCCCTTCCACAAAGTACTTGAAGCCCACGGGCGTTTCGTACACGGCGCGGCCCTTGGCCGCGGCCACCTTGTCCAGCATCATGGACGTGACCACGGTCTTGCCGGCCTTGAGGTCCGAGCTCCAGCCAGGCCGGTGGTCGAAGAGATAATCCACGGCCACGGCCAGAAAATGGTTCGGGTTCATCAGTCCGGTGCGGGTCACGATGCCGTGGCGGTCGAAGTCCGGGTCGTTGCCAAAGGCGAGATCGAACTGGTCCTTGAGCGCCAGCAGACCGGCCATGGCAAAGCGCGACGAACAGTCCATGCGGATGGCGCCGTCCTTGTCCAGCGGCATGAAGGCGAAGCGCGGGTCCACGTGTTTGTTCACCACGGTGATGTCCAGGCCGTAGTGCTCGGCAATGGGCTCCCAGAAGCCGATGCCCGATCCGCCCAGGGGGTCGGCTCCCAGTTTTAGCCCGGCGCGGGCAATGGCCTCCATGTCCACGATGTCCGCCAGATCGGCCACGTACGGCTGCACATAGTCGTACTCGCGGGTGGTCTCGGCCTTCAGGGCGCGGGCATAAGGGATACGCTTTACGCCGGCGAGGTCCTTCTCCAGGAGCTCGTTGGCGCGCTCCTCCACGGCCTTGGTCACGTCCGTGTCGGCCGGGCCGCCGTTCGGTGGATTGTACTTGAAGCCGCCGTTGTCCGGCGGGTTGTGGGACGGCGTGATCACGATGCCGTCGGCCGTGGCGTCTTTGTGGTCGCGGTTCCAGGTAAGGATGGCGTGGGATATGACGGGCGTTGGCGTGTAGCCGAAATCCTTCTGGTACATGACCGTGACGCCGTTGGCCGCCAGGACTTCCAGGGCCGTGGCCATGGCCGCCTCGGACAGGGCGTGGGTGTCCATGCCCAGAAAGAGCGGACCGTTGATGCCCTTGGCCGCGCGGTGCTCGCACACGGCCTGTGTCACGGCCGCGATGTGGTTCTCGTTGAACGAGCCGTTGGAGGACACGCCGCGATGGCCCGAGGTTCCGAAAGCAACGCGCTGGTCGGGGTTCGCCGGGTCGGGCGTGAGCTCGTAAAAACAGGTCATGAGACGCGGGATGTTGGGCAGGACGGATTCCGGCGCCTGCTTCCCGGCCAAGGGATGGACGGCCATATGGTTCCTCCGTGGGCTGTGTTGTGTTCTCGGACAGTTGTACCCCACCGGAGCGATGGATGGAAGCGGGAAGCTGTGAAAATAAGCAGCGATACCATCAAAAAGGCCGGCCGCAATGACGCGACCGGCCTTTGTATTCCACTTGTGGAATAGGCAGAGCTAGCAGTTGCCCACGCGATAGACGCAGAACTTGGCCGTGACGCCTTCCTTGATCAGATAGTCCTGCTTGGCCATCTCCAGCAGCTCCCACTGGTTGTCGGCTTCCAGCTCGTGCATGCGCTTGCGGTAGCCGTACTCCTGGTAGGCGCCGTCGCGGATGGTGAAGCAGACGTAGCCGCCGGGCTTGGTCACGCGGATGAGCTCGTTGAACGCCTCGGGCCCCACGTGCTTGTAGGTGAACGTGCCCACGCAGATGCTGGCGTCGTATGTGTCATCGTTCAGAACCTCCAAGGGCTCGCTCATGTCGGCCTGGAAAAACTTGTTGTAAACGTCTTTCTCCTTGGCCACCTGGAGCATGTCCTTGGAAATGTCCATGGCGTCCACCCGGCCGTAGCCGTGTTTGGAGAGGACCTGGCCCACGAGGCCGGTACCGCAGCCGGCGTCGAGCACGCGGCTCTCGGGCGATTCGAGGTAGGTGTCGAGCATCCTGCAGGCCGTCATCGGGCCCACGTAGCCCATGCCCTGCACGCAGTCGCGGTCATAGTCCGTGCACCAGAGCTTGTAGGCGTCGTTCAGCTGATCCTGGGTTTCGGCATCGTACGTCGCTTTCCAGAGTTCGAGGTTGGAACCGCTCATGTGATCTCCTGGGTTTTCCTTAGCGAAGGGGTCGCCGCCCATCCCCATGAGTAGGCGTGACCCGGGGAAGCAAGACAGAAGCAATACGGCAATTGTGCATGACGTACCAATAGATTACCGATGCAGTGTTTCAGTTCTGTGAAAATTGTGCATCGATGATGTACAAATTACACCCAAAACGCAGAGCAAAACGCAATCCATGGATGCAATACGCACACGTATGAGTTTGATTGCTACGTCGGTCGATGCGGACACGTCGCGTCATGAACCGGAACGCGGGACCCGCATCTGGAGTCTCGTACCATACACGGAACATTGGGTTTGTCAAATTTGTCTAACAAGATGCGGGAAGCAACGTTATTGCTTGCACGAGCGCCGTATGGGGCGTTGATTGTTCAAAAAAAATCCGGGCTGCAGCAAAAAAAGCCGCAGCCCGGATTATGGTGTCTATGTAACAACCTAACTATTTGGAATAAATGATCATGGTTGCCTGGGGGACACTGTCCCCCAGCCCCTGCCGGGGACCGCTGGTCCCCGGACCCCAGATTAGGGTCCAGGGAGCATTGCTCCCTGGTGGAGCCTGAGGGCAAAGCCCTCGGAGCCCTACACGTTGAACAGGAAGTGGACCACGTCGCCGTCCTGGACCACGTACTCCTTGCCTTCCACGCGCAGCACGCCGGCCGAGCGGCAGGCGGCCTCAGAGCCGTACTGGACGTAGTCGTCAAAGGAGATGACCTCGGCGCGGATAAAGCCGCGTTCGAAGTCGGTGTGGATGACGCCGGCGGCCTGGGGCGCTTTGGCGCCGCGGGTCACGGTCCAGGCGCGCACCTCTTTGGGGCCGGCGGTGAGGAAGCTGATGAGACCGAGGGTCTTGTAGCCGGTGCGGATGACCTGCTCCAGACCGCCGGCAGTGACGCCGTACTCGGTCAGGTACTCGGCCTGCTCTTCTTCGGAGAGGCCCAGCAGCTCTTCTTCCATGCGCGCGCAGATGCGCACGACCTCGGCGCCGCGCGCCTCGGCGTACTCGCGCACGCGGGTGACCAGCTCCGGCTCTTCGGTCAGGCCGGCCTCGTCCACGTTGGCGCAGTAGATCATGGGTTTGGCCGAGAGCAGGGAGAGCTCCTTGAGCTGCCTGACCATGTCGTCGTTGGGCGGCTCGTAGGTGGCGGCGGGGTCGCCGCCGGCAATGTGGTCGCGCAGCTTTTCAAGCTGGTCGGCAATGGCCGCGGCCTTCTTGTCGCCGCGCTGCTTGCGGGTGCGCTCCAGGCGGTTCTCCACGGCCTGGAGGTCGGCCAGCAGCAGCTCGGTCTCAATGGTCTCGATGTCGCGGATGGGGTCCACGGAGCCGTCCACGTGGGCCACGTCGCCGTCCTCGAAGCAGCGCACCACGTGGAGGATGGCGTGGGATTCCCGGATGTTGGCCAGGAACTTGTTGCCCAGGCCCTCGCCCTTGGAGGCGCCGCGCACCAGGCCGGCGATGTCCACGAAGTTCACCGTGGCGTAGATGACCTTGGCCGGCTTGACGAGCGTAACCAGGGCGTCCACCCGCGCGTCTGGCACGGGGACCACGGCCTTGTTGGGCTCGATGGTGCAGAAGGGGTAGTTGGCGGCCTCGGCGTTCTGGGCCTTGGTCAGCGCGTTGAACAGGGTGGATTTGCCCACGTTGGGCAGTCCGACGATGCCGATATCGAGAGCCATGGTGCTTCCCTTGGCGATATGGGTGGGTGAAACGATGAAAACCGGTCGCGTGGCGCGTGCACGGTTCGTACAGCGATGCCGCGGGTGGCGTCAAGCCCACCGCAAGACGGCGTGGGCCCAGAAGAAAATCTTAAAAAAATGCATCAACAAAAACCGACGTTAATCAACAATACCCGCTCTAAGGCGATGTAAATTCACATAACATCAAGAAATATTTGAAGAAATATAGACATGCTCTGAAATTTGAGATAAATTCAAAACAAAGTCTAGAGGATTTCTATCGGGCTACGGGACGGTGGCCACGGTGTACCTCCAGCCGCTGCCGCCGTCCCCTTCGTGACAGGCTGCGCCCCCCCGGGCCGGAAAAAATCTCTCTCCTGCGCCCACTCGTGTTGGGGTCCGGGGGGAGCAGCCCCACGTTTGCAAAACAAGGAGCGGTCTCATGGCTACGGTCTTGTCGTTCTCCAAGGGGTATTGTCAGGCCTGCGGTCACGAACGCAAGGTCCCGGCGGCGATGCACGGACTGGACGCGCGGTGCCCGCACTGCGGCCACACCGCCAAGGTGCTGGTGGGCGAACCCCACGAGCGCCGCGGCTGCGACCGCCACGAGGTGGGAGGCTCCAGCGTCCGGCTGGGCCCGTTCCTGGGCGAGCTCCCGCTCATCGACATCGGCGCAGGCGGCATGTCCTTCGACGCCAGCGCCAGCGGCTTCCAGTTCAAGCCCGGCGATATGTTGCGCATGGAGATCGTCCACCGCGGCATGAGTCTGGCCGGAGACATCGAGGTCGAGGTGGTGCGCACCGAGGGCCCGCGAATTGGATGCTGCGTGCGCAAGGACGACCCGGCCGCCGAGGCCCTGGTCAACGCCTGCGTCTACACCATGCTGTTCCGCGAGCACGCCGCCCAGCTGCGGCAAAGCGCGTAAGACTGATCTGTCTAAATTTATAGACGGCGGACCGGGCGCAGCAATGGTCGTATCGCGCTTCGTCCGCCGATTTATTTTTCCTGCGCCGGCACCATGACCAGGCTGAGGTAGTGCGGCTTGTCCGGTACTTCCTCCAGCCGCGTGTGCACGGTCTCGCCGTCCTGGCCCACCTGAGAGGCGAACCGCGCACGGCCGGCCATGCCTTCCTCCTCCAGAACCCGTCGAATCATCCTGAACCCCTTGTATGCCTTGAGGATCACCAAGTTCTCCGCCACGTGCAGGGTGGAGCGCAGCTGCTCCTCGTCCGCCACGCCCGAGAGCACGGCCAGGCTTTCGCTGCCGGCGGCGAGCATGGTCCGCGTCCGCGCCGCCGCGGCCTGCATGGCGGTGATGCCGGGCACAACCTCCACGGGAATCTCCGGGAAGTCGCGCTCCAGCTCCCGCGCCACGTAGGCAAAGGTGGAGTAGAGCATGGGGTCGCCCAGGGTGAGAAACGCCGCGCTTTTGCCGGTGCGCAGGAACTCGGCCACCACGGCGGCGTTCTCCCGCCACGAGGTGTGCAGAATGTTCGTGTCTTTGGTCATGGGGAAGCCGAGGCGCACGATGTCGGCTCCGTCCTTGAGGTGCGGCTCGGCAATGTCCAGGGCAAAGGAGTGGTCGTTCTTGGTGGACGAGGCCGCGTAGATCCTGTCCGCCAGGCCCAGCACCTCCACGGCGCGCAGGGTCAGCAGCTTGGGGTCGCCGGGACCGACGCCCACACCATATAATGTGCCATAGCTCATGGCTTTTCTCCTGTGTTGTCAAATAAATGCGGATACAAGGCGGCGGCCAGCTCCTCCACGGCGTCCACGCTGCGCGGGCCGGGCCGGGAGAAAAGCTGCTCATCCACGGTGTAGATATGGCCGCTCTGCACGGCGGCCAGGGTGCGGAAGTGCGGCCGCTCCGAGGGGGGCAGCGGGTCCGGGTTCATGGGGCCCTGCTGCACCACGTAGACGTCCGGGTCGAGCCGCAGCAGCTCTTCCTCGTTGAGGCGAACGAGCTTGCGCGGGGAGTCCACGCAGTTTGCGCCGGCGGCGGCGCGGATTACGTCGTTGACCATGGAGCCGCGCCCGACGGCCAGCAGATTGGGGTAGCGGACCTCGAAAAACACGCTGGGCCGGTGCGGCACGGTGCCGATGGCCTGGGTCACGGCGTCCAGCCGGCTCTGCATAGAGGATATGAGCTCCCCGGCCTTGCCCTCCGCGCCCAGCAGCACGCCCATGCGCGTAATCGCAGAGAACAATCCATTAAAAGTATGGATGTCGAAAACCGTCACGGTGATGCCCTTGGCGCGCAGGGCGGCCACGGCCTCTCCGGCCGCGGCGCGACGTCCGGCCATCTGAAACACCAGGTCGGGCCGCAGGCCCAGGATGAGCTCCACGTTGGGCCGCATGTGGGTGCCGATGGACGGCAACGCGGTGATCTCCGGCGGCAGTTCGTCGGCGCGGGTGCGCGCCACTAGACGGTCCGTTAGATCCATGGCCGCGATGATCTCGTTGAACGCGCCGTACAGGGAGATGACCCGCGCGGCCGGCGCATCCAGGGTGACCGCGTCGCCGGCGTCATCCGTAATGGAGACCTGGGCAGAGGCGGAAAGCGGCAGAAGCAGGCAGAGCAGCGCCGCGAACACGCAGAAATATCTAGTCATTATTTGGTACCAGACAGCATTGGGGCGCGCCGGTTACCGGGTGCGGGAACACGGTGAGCTTTGCGCCGTAGATTTCGGTCAGATGGGTCTCGGTAAAGACCTCAGCCGTGGGGCCGTCCAGCACAATGTGGCCTTCCTTGAGGAAGACGAGGCGGGAGCAGTAGAGCGCGGCGAGGTTGAGGTCATGGATGGCGGAGACCACGGTGGCGCCGGCGCGGTGCCGGGCGCGGAGCAGATCGTGGATGTGCAGCTTGTGCGCTACGTCCAGGCCGGAGGCTGCCTCGTCCAGCAGGAGCACGGCGTCTTCCTGCGGGCACTGGGCAAAGGCGCGGGCAATGGCCGTGCGTTGCAGCTCGCCCCCGGAAAGGCCGCCGGCAGAGCGCTCCGCCAGGTGCATGGTCCCGGTCTCGCGCATGGCCGTCTCGGCCGCGGCGTGATCGTTTTCGCCGTATCGCGCCAGGAACGAGAGGTGCGGGTAGCGGCCCATGAGCACGAACTCGCGTACGGTGAGGTCGTGGCTCGGCTCGATGTGCTGGGGCACGGCCGCGATGCGCCGGGCGCGCTCCTTGGCCGGCATGGCGTGCACGTCGTCCCCGTCCAGAAGCACGCGGCCGGACTCCGGGGCGAGCACGCCGGAGAGGGCCAGGAGCAGGGTGGTCTTGCCGGAGCCGTTGGGGCCCAGCAGGCCGACCATCTCGCCGCGGCCAACCTCGAGGTCGATATCGGAGAGCACGGCGCGACGGCCGTAGCCGCAATGCAGCTTTTCCACCCGGATCATCGGGTCGGGCATCGAAGTATCCACATGACGGTTCGTGGAGTTGTCCAGGATATTAGACGGGCGGCTCATGCGTTCTCCCTTCTGGCGCGGCGGGCCAGGAGTACGCAGAAAAAGGGGCCGCCGAACAGCGCAGTGACAACGCCTACGGGCAACTCCGCGCCGCCGGGCAGCACGATGCGCGCGAGCACGTCCGACCAGAGGAGCAGCAGACCGCCTACAAGTGCGGAGACCGCGAGCAAAGGCCGGTGCGCACCGCCGATGGCCAGGCGCACCAGATGCGGCACTACCAGGCCCACAAAGCCGATGATACCCGAGACCGCCACGGCCGCCGCGGCGGCGAAGCTGGCCCCGAACAGCAGCAGCATGCGCGAGCGGTCCACGTTGACGCCGAGCTGACTGGCCTGGGTGTCGCCCAATGCCAGGATGTCCAATTCCTTGGACAGCAGGAAGACCACGGCCGTGCCGATGGCAGCGTACGGCGCGAAGAGCAGTACGTGCGCCCAACCCCGTCCCTGAAAGCTGCCCATGATCCAGAAGACGATGGCGCTGACCGCCTCCTCGTCCAAAGATTTCACGAATGCGATGCACGCCGAGAGAAATGTGGTGACCACGATGCCGGCCAGGACCAGGGTCTCGCGGCGGAACGGGCCGGCCAGGCGGCCCAGCATGAGCACAACGAGCAGCGCGCAAAGGCTGCCGGCAAGGGCGGCCAGAGGCAAGGCCGTGAGGCCGGAGCCGGCCAGCAGCGAGCCGGTAAGGCCGATGTGGATGGCGATGGCTGCGCCGAAGGCGCCGCCACTGGATACGCCCAGGGTGAAGGGGTCGGCCAGCGGGTTGCGCAGCACGCCCTGGTACGCAGCGCCGGCTACGGCGAGCACAGCGCCGGCAAGCCAGGCAAGCACCGCGCGGGAAAGGCGGATGTCCAACACGACCACACGCGCCGTGTCATCGACGCCGTGGGCGCCGGTCAGCACGTCCCAGACCGTGGACAGCGGCACGTGGAACGGCCCCATGGTGCAGGCGGCCAGGAAGGACAATACGCTGAGCAGAAGAGCGGCGACGCCCAGAACGAGCCCGCGCGAGGAAGCGCCACGGATGGGCGAGCTCCTGTCGCGCGAGCTATGTGTTCCGGGATTACTCATGTTGATTCCAGCGTGCGAGCGCCTGGCGTATTACTCGAAGTGGCTGAACGCACCCTTGAGGTGCTCTATCCAGATATCCACGATGGGGTCCACCTCGGCCGTGCCGCGCAGTACGGGAATGGGCTTGAAGCCCTGCTCGGTGAGCACGGACTTCCAGGAGTCGGGCTCGTCCCCGGCCATGTCGTTGCGGGCGTGGTCGCCGGCCACGGACATGAAGGGTACGAGGTACGCGGTTTTCAGGTCTTTGGCTTTCAACCCGGCGATCACGTCATCCAGGGTGGGGTGGCCTTCCACCGTGCCCACGAAGACGTTGGGGTCGCGCTTGCTCAGGTAGTACTGCAGGGCAGCGTAGTACACGTCCGCCGGATGGTGGGTGCCGTGGCCCATGAGGACCACGGCCTCGTCCGCCTTGCGCTCCTTGGGCAGGGTGGCGATAATCGCGTCCGCAACCTCGGCCATGTCTGCCGACGTCGAAAGGAGCGGATATCCGACCAGAATCCGTTTCATACCCTTGGGCATGGTTGCGAACGCGTGGGCAGTCTCCACCAGGCCGTGGTACTCCTGGCCGGGGATGGTGTGCAGGGACTGCACGGCCACGTGGGTGAAGCCGTCGGCCATCATCTTGGCCAGGGCCTCGGCCGGGGAGGGCAGCTCCTCGCCGGTTTCCTTGGCCACCTTGGTGCGGATGATGTGCGAGGTGTAGGCCCAGCGGACCTCCACGTCCGGGAAGGCGGCTTTGACCTTGGCGTCGATGTTGTCGAAGGCTGGGCGCGCCTCGGGCACGGAGGTGCCGAAGGCCACCAGCAGGATGCCTTTCTTCTCGGGCTTTGATTTGCCATGGCCGGCCATGGCGGGCGAAACCGCCATAAGCATAAGGCACAGAGCACAGGCCAACACAAGCCAGACAGGTCGGGGGCGCCGACGAGGGACGGCAGATACGGACGACATAGGGTTCCTCCGGATGGGAATCCGGGACTCGTTGGGGCTGCAAACGAAAAAACCCTCTCCCCGAATACACGGGAGAGGGCCGATCCGTTTTTCGTGCCCGGGGAGATCGCGGCCGGCAAGAGTCCCGTTGCCGTTGCGAAGTCTTCCATGTCCAGGCAGGTCTTCCGGCTCGCTGCGCACCGGCCCGGCCTTCCCGGAGAAACTCCCCAGTGGCGCGTGCTGGGACGGCGCAATGCTGCAGCTTACGGCGGCGGGTCCGCTCCCGACTTTAACGGGATTCCCTATTCTGCCCCTTGCAAACGGCTCGGGGCCACCCGGACAGGAAACCACTACCCTCGGGGGGCACCTCGGTCAACAGGCGGCAAGCGGTTGACAGAACCGGGTGCGGCTGTCAAACCCCGTGAACTTCCGGGGAGAAATATATCATGCAACGTGACACGCTGACTGCCGATCTTCTATTACTACTCACCGCGCTGCTCTGGGGCTTTGCCTTTGCGGTCCAGCGGGTGGGCAACGAGTTTGTGGGACCGTTCACCTACAACGGCATTCGCTTCGCCCTGGGCGCGGCGTCATTGGTGCCGGTCATCCGCTGGTTGGACAAGCGCAAGATCGGCAAGCCCGTGGAAAAGACGCTGGACGTGCCCCTTCCCTTCTGGGGGGCGTCACTTCTGGCCGGGTTCGTTCTCTTCTGCGGCGCAAG
Organism: Oceanidesulfovibrio marinus; assembly: GCF_013085545.1. Classification (NCBI taxonomy): domain Bacteria; kingdom Pseudomonadati; phylum Thermodesulfobacteriota; class Desulfovibrionia; order Desulfovibrionales; family Desulfovibrionaceae; genus Oceanidesulfovibrio; species Oceanidesulfovibrio marinus. Next base: position 1,724,955 of record NZ_CP039543.1, on the reverse strand, counting down.
CCTGCAGCAGGTGGCGCTGGTGTACACCACGGCCGGCAAGGCCGGATTCATCACCGGGCTGTACGTGGTCATCGTGCCCATCATCGGCCTGTTCCTGGGCCAGCGTGCGGACAAGGGCCACTGGATCGGCGCGACGTGCGCCGTGCTGGGCCTGTACTTTCTTTCCGTCACCAGCTCCTTTTCCCTGGCGCCCGGCGATGGCATGGTGCTGATCGGCGCAGTCTTCTGGGCGATCCACGTGGTGCTGCTCTCCTGGCTGGCTCCGCGGTACGACGCAGTGCGTCTTGCGTGCGGCCAGTTCACTGTTTGCGCAATCCTCCATCTGGTCATCGCCTTTTTTACGGAAACACTCACCTTATCCGGCCTGTACGGTGGCATGTGGCCCATCCTTTACGGCGGCGTCATCTCCGTGGGCGTGGCATTCACCATACAGGTGGTGGCGCAGCGCAGGGCCAACCCGGCCCACGCCGCGGTACTCCTGTCCATGGAGACGGTGTTCGCGGCGCTTGGCGGCTGGATTCTCCTGGGCGAGATGCTCGGCTCGCGCGGGCTTCTGGGCTGCGGGCTGATGTTCGCGGGTATGCTTATCTCGCAGTGGACGGACATGAAAGCGTCATAAGCTTGCCAAGGCGCCTCGGGTATGGAATAGGGAAGCGGGACGGATAATTAGGTTTTTCTCCTGCATCCTCATCCCGGTTTTTATTTCCGGAGGCCCATACATGTCCGCAACCCTCATCTGGTTCCTCGTCGGCGTCGCCTTTGTGGTGGCGGAGCTGCTCATGCCGGGCTTCATCCTGCTTTTTTTCGCCCTGGGCAGCTGGCTCACGGCGGCGGCCATGCTCTTCTTCCCGTCGTTGACCTTGCAATGGCAGATTGCCGGGTTCCTGGCGGCCTCGCTGGCGTTTCTCTTCAGCCTGCGGCGTGTGGCGCTGCGCACCTTTTCCGGCAATCAGAGCTCGCAAGCCGGAGAGGATGCTGATCCCATGGCCGGCCGCAACGCCGTGGTGACCAAGCCCATCCAGCCGGGGCATCCGGGCGAGGTGAAGTGCATGGGCAGTTTCTGGCGCGCCGAGTCCGGCGTGGCAATTGAAGAGGGTGCGACCGTGCGCGTGGCGGGCAAGGCGTCCGCCGACGGCCTGACCCTGGAAGTACATCCCCTTACTTCGGAGGCGAACAAGCCATGAATGAATCCCTGGTGATGGTTGCGATAATAGCCGCCGTCGTCATTATCCTGTTCCTCAAGACGGCGCGGGTGGTACCGCAGAAGTCCGAGTTCGTGGTGGAGCGTCTGGGCAAGTACCACAGCACCTTGGGCGCGGGCTTCCACATCCTCATTCCCTTCCTGGACCGCGTGTCTTACCGCCGCAGCCTGAAGGAAGAGGTCATGGACATCCCCTCGCAGATCTGCATCACGCGGGACAACGTCTCCGTGGAGGTGGACGGCGTGATCTACCTCATGGTCATCGATTCCAAGCTCTCCAGCTACGGCATCGAGAACTACAAAATAGGCGCGACCCAGCTTGCACAGACCTCACTGCGCTCTGCCATCGGCAAGATCGATCTGGACAAGACCTTTGAGGAGCGCGATTCCATCAATCAGCAGGTGGTGGAGGCCGTGGATGAGGCGGCCCAGAACTGGGGTGTGAAGGTGCTGCGCTACGAGATCAAGGATATCACCCCGCCCAACTCGGTGATGGCCGCCATGGAAGGGCAGATGAAGGCCGAGCGCGAGAAGCGCGCCGCCATCTCCATTTCCGAGGGTGACCGCCAGTCGCGCATCAACCGCGCCGAAGGCGCTCGGCAGGAGGCCATAGCCCTGTCCGAAGGCGAGAAGATGAAGCGCATCAACGAGGCCGAAGGCCAAGCCAAGGAGATCGAGCTCTTTGCCGAAGCCACGGCCCAGGGCGTGCGCACCGTGGCCGAAGCCCTGGCCGAACGTGGTGGTCTGGCCGCCGCCAACCTGCGCATTGCCGAGCGCTACATCCAGGAGTTCGGCCATATCGCCAAGGAAGGCAACACCCTGGTCATCCCCTCCGACCTCTCCGACGTCTCGGGCATGGTGGCCTCGCTGACCACGGTGCTGGAGACGGTGAAGCACAAGAAAGGTGAGTAGCAGTCAATGCGGCGTGACGCTGTTTCCTGCGGCGGCATTGCACAATACGAGCGCGAGGGCGTGATGGGAACCAGCAGCCAGGAATGCCGCGACTGTTCGTCCGGGAATGGAGGCGGAGGCAATCTCCCGTTCTACTTGGCGTGCGGCCTGGTCTTGCTGGTCTTCGTCGTCTACGAGAGCGTGTTTGGCGCGTCGTTCATCACTTTTGACGATACGATATATATCTACGACAATGACATAGTGCGGCAGGGCCTGACGGGGGACGGGCTGCTCTGGGCCTTCTCTACACTAGAGACCGGCAACTGGCACCCGCTCGTATGGCTTTCGCACATGGCCATTGTGGAGCTGCTCGGGCTCAACCCCTTCTGGCAACATACTGCGAACATCGTTCTCCATGCGGCCAGCTGTGTCTTGCTCTTTGCGATTCTGTACAGGCTCACCAGCGCCGCATTCCGCAGCTTTGTTGTCGCTGCGCTTCTCGCTGTCCATCCGCTGCACGTAGAGTCCGTGGCCTGGATATCGGAGCGCAAGGATGTGCTGAGCATGCTGTTCGCGCTCCTGTCCGTGTATGCGTATGCGTTGTATGCGCAGGCAGCGGACAGGGATCGACGGCGATGGCTGCTCGCGTCTCTGCTGTTCTTCGTGCTGGGATTGATGTCCAAGGCGATGCTCGTCTCGCTGCCGTTGCTGCTTCTGCTGCTGGACTACTGGCCGCTCCGGCGGTTCGGGAGCGGCACGTCTGGCAGGTGGGCTGCGGTATGGACCCTGGTCAAGGAAAAGTGCCTGTTCTTTGCCGCGTCAGGCGTGTTTTGCGGCGTCGCCTACTTTGCGCAGGCGCATTCCGATTCGGTCTCGTCCCTGGAGAGGGTCGGGGCCGGCTATCGAATGGCCAACGTGCTCGTGTCGTACGTGGCGTATCTGTATAAGCTTGTCGCGCCATTCGACCTGGGCGTGCTGTACCCGCTGCGGCCGGTCATTCCCAAATGGCATGTGCTCCTGGCCGGCCTGTTGCTGCTGGCAATCACGGCCGGCGTAGTCAAGCTGGCCGCGCGAAACCGGTTCCTGGCCATGGGCTGGTTCTGGTATCTCATCGCCATGCTCCCGGTCATCGGCATCGTGCAGATCGGCAGGCAGTCCATGGCCGACAGATACGCGTACATTCCATTCATCGGGCTCTACATCGCCATTGTCTGGGGGGTATGCGCCCTGGCCGGCAGGTTCCGGTTCTTCAGGAACCGCGCGGTCGGGTACGCCGTCATGGCGGTGGTCATCGCCTACTTCGGTGTGACAGCGCATGCGCAGGCTGCACTATGGAAGAACTCGGGAACCCTTTTCGGGCACACCCTGAGCATTACGGGGCCAAATCCGTACGCCAATAAGGCGCTTGGCCAGTATTACTGGAGCATCGGGGAACGCAAAAAGGCGTTCGCCAACATGCAGGTGTACTACGACCGCGTGTCCGATTCCGTCGACAGCCACGTCATTTTTGCAGAGATGCTTGTCGGCGCACAGCGATATTCAGAAGCGATACGTCTGGCCCAGGACTCGCTGCAGCGTTTCCCGGACAGCGTACGGCTCTACAAGCTGCTGGGCATCTCGCTGTACGCCACTGGCAAGAAGGACGAGGCCTTGCAAGCATTTCTGAAGGCGAGGGAGGTCGATCCGGACGACAAGGATGTGGCCAAGAACATCGGCATACTCCTGCGCGGCAAGACATCGAACGCCACGGAGTGATGTCGTTGCCGGGAGCCCCCAGGACAGCAAGACTCCCAGCCAACCATCGTTATTTCCAGCAATGACAAAAGCCCCGACCGCATCCAGGCCGGGGCTTTCTTCTTTCGTTTTTTATAACGGTGCATCCTACGGCTGCAGCGTCACCTCGTAGGCCTTGTCCCATTCCAGGTACTTCTTGGTCAGGGTCATGAGGTCCTGGGCGGTCAGGGATTTGGCCGCCTCGATGGACTCGCGGTTCAGGTCGTGCGGCAGGCCCTGTGCCATCAGGCCCGAGGCTTCGGACGAACGGCTGAGCAAGCTCTGGTGGTCGCGGTAGTAGTCGCCGGAGAGCTGGTTCTTGCCGCGCTCCACGCTTTCCTCGTCCATGGGCGTGGTGTGCAGCTTGGCGATAAGGTCACGGAAGCCTTTCCGCGCCTTGTCCAGCTTGTCCGGCGAGGTGCCGATGTAGAAGGCCAGGAAGCCGGACTCCGGGCTCTGCCAGAGGAAGGTGGACACGGAGTAGCCCAGGCCCTGTTCGTCGCGCAGGGTGCGGAACAGCGGGCCGCTCATGCCGCCCAGGGTGTTGCGCAGAAGGCGCAGGCCGGGGCCGTCCTGCTGGGCCTGGCCCGGCACCGGGAAGACCAGCAGCAGGTGGGCCTGGTTGCGGTCCTCCATGTGCATGGTGAACTCGTGGTCCTTGCTCCAGTTCGGCGGGGTGAACGCCACCGGGTGCTCGCCGGGAGGCAGGGCGTCGGCCAGACGCTGCGCCGCGTTGACCACGACGTCGCGGTCGTAGTCGCCGCACACGGCCATGACCCACGGCTCGCTGCGTTGCTTCTGCCACAGGTCGACCACGTCGTCGCGGGTCAGCGCCCCCAGCTCCTTGGGCTGACCCATGTGGTAGTAGCTGTAGGGATGGTCGTGGAAGAGCTGCGGGAAAAGCTCGCGGAACATGCGTCCCATGGGCTGATCCTCGCGCTTCATGATGGTGGCGAGCTGGTTCTTCTTCTCCCGCGCAACTTCATCTTCCGGGAAGGTCGGCCCGGTGAGGATGCGCGTGAAGAGATCGAAGATGTCCGCGGAGAAGCGGGTGGGGAACTTGGCCGACACGCCGAGCATGTCGCGGCCGGCGCTGGTGTTCAGGTCCGCAGCGTGGGCCGCCAGGTAGTCCTGGATCTCGGTGGCGGACATGCCGTCGATGCCGCGCGGCAGCACCCGGCCCATGAGCTCCGAAAGGCCCTGCTTGTCCGGAGGAAGCAGCAGGTCGCCCCCGCGGAAGTGCATGGACACGGCGGTGTACGGCAGGGTGGGATCAGGCAGCAGCACCAGGGTGCGGCCGTGGCCCAGGTCCACGTACTCGGCTTTCAGCGCGGCCTCCTTGGCCGGCAGCGAGGTATCCTTGGCAGGGGCCTTCTGCACGGGCCAATCCTTTTGTACGACCTGGAGCATGTCTTTCTGCAACGCGGCGGCGACGCCGTCGCCGGACGGCTTGTTGGATGCGTCATCCTTGGCGGTCTCCTCCGGGATCAAGGCGGAGACGGACAGCCGCGATGGGTTCAGGTACGCCGCAATGATGCGGTCCAGCTCCAGATCGTCCACCAGATTCAGCTCGGTCAGGTAGTTCTCCTCGGCCAGGGGGTTGCCTTCGAAGAACTGGAAAAAGCCGAGCTTGCTGGCCAGGCCGCCCAGGGTCTCCTTGGTCTGGTACAGGGAGTCCTCCAGGTTGAGCTTGGCGCGGTCCAGAATATCCTGGGAGAAGTCCGAGGCCTTCAGCGTGGAGAGATCGGTGATGAACTCCTTCCAGAAGGCGTCCAGGTTCTGGGAGTCGAGCACGGCGTTGAAGTAGAGCAAGCCCACGCGCTCCAGCGAGAGGTAGGATACGGAGATCGTATCCACCAGCTGCTCTTCGTACTTGTACTTCCTGTAGAGCTTGGACGTGTAGTCGCCGCCCAGCAGATGGGCCAGCACCTCCAGCCCCGTGGCGTCCGTTGCCCGGAACCCGGGTGCGGGGAACGCGGCCGAGAGGTACGTCTTGTTGTATGGTCCTTTGCGCACGGTGACCTGCGGGGCGGCGCCGCCAAGCTCCTCCAGGGGCAGGGGATTGGGCGGGGTGAGGGAGCGGGTGTTCTTGAGCCCGCCGAACACGCGCTCGGCAGCGGCCACGGCCTCGTCCCTGGAGACTTTGCCCACCACCACCAGCAGCATGGACTGCGGCTGGTACTGGCGGTTCACGTACTCCCGGATGTCCTGGGCCTGGAGCTTGGACACGGTGTCGCGGTAGCCGATGACAGGCCAGGCATAGGTAGTGCCCGGCCAGACTTTTTTCTGGATATCCTTGAAGATCAGGGTGGAGGGGTTGTCCTCGCCGCGCTCCAGCTCCGAAAGGACTACCTGCTTCTCGCGGTTCACCTCCTCCGGGTCCAGCTTGGCGCCGAAGATCATGTCCTTGAACACGTCCAGGGCGAGCTCCCAGTGATCGGCCGGAAGCTCGGACAGAAAGACCGTATAATCGAAGCTCGTGGCCGCGTTGACGTATCCGCCCACGGCCTCGATATCCCGCGCCACCTCACCGGGGGCGCGTTTTTCTGTCCCCTTGAAGACCATGTGTTCCAGCAGGTGGCTGATGCCTGCCTGGTTCGGGGTTTCGTACGCTGAGCCGGTATGCACATACAGGCGCACGGAAGCGAGCGGGAAGCGGTCGTCCGGTTGAACGAGAACGCTCATGCCGTTCTCGAGACGAACCACGGTATGTTCCACGTCGCTTTCCTGAATGGCCTGCGCCTTGGGGGTCGGGGTCGTCAGTAAAATCATGGAGAGGGCTCCAAATACGAGTAATATACGCCGTACATTCATTGCGACAGTCTCCTTGCCATTAATCTGGGGCTTATTCGGCGATAGCCCATTAGGCAGTATACGCAATTGTGTGGAATTGAACAGCGCAAGCTGGAACGCTGTCATTTTTTTCACGAAAATATGGGAACTCCCGATTTTTGCTGAAAATGCGAAAACCAATTGATCGAACGGCCTCCTTATCTTACACTATCTTAGGAGCATGTTCCGGAGTTTGCAGGCATCATCGTGGAATGTATGGCGATATCGCACAGTATAGGTTTGGCAATCATGGGTACGGCTGCATCATGTACCGGGAGCGAGCTACCCGGCACAAGCGATGCCGGCTGTACCGTGGCCGCTACGCTCTTCAATGTGTGCGATTCCGACCTTGTCCGACAAGATATCCCGAAGACATCCGCCGGAGCGGCATAGCCGCAATCGGAGCAGCATAATAATGTTCACCATGGAGTCTACACAGACGGTGCTGCGGGTAGCCATGTCCGCAGAGCTCGGCAACATCGACGCGGCCTGTAACGAGGCGTGCGGATTTCTTGACCGCCTCGGCCTGGAGCACTGCCGGTTCGTGGTCGTGCTGGGCCTGCGGGAGGCGCTTGCCAACGCCGTAGTCCACGGCGCGAGGTTCGACGCCGGCCAGATCATCCGCGCCGAGCTGGAGTACGGCCGGGACGGCGTCTCCGTGACCGTGTCCGACGAGGGGCCCGGCTTCGACTGGGCCAACGCGGGCAGAGCTGTGCCCCATCCCCTGAGCATGGGCGGACGGGGCCTGCCCATTCTTTACGGCTACTTCGACGCTGTCAGCTTCAACGCAAGGGGCAACTGCATCTGGTTTGCCACAAACGGCGGCTCCAACGTGGTCTCGCAAAGCCCCGACTGGGCTGGCGGCGCGGCCGCCATCGTCATGCCATGCAGGGGGGTGGAGTCGTCCGGCGCGGGAGTTCTGCGCCAGGAGTTGCAAGACCTTCTCCATGCGGGCGTGACCGATATCACCATCGACATGTCTGGCGTCAGCGTCGTGGACTCCACAGGCATTCGTCTCTTCATTGCAGCGCACAACGCCCTTGCCGCGGCCGGCGGCGGATTGCGGCTTCGACGCGTCAGCCAGGACATGACAGCACTCTTCGGCGCAATGCGCCTTGATACGCATTTCCGGGTGGATCCTGAGTAACTGGAGGATGATATGGAAGAAGGCGTGATTCAGATGTTCGTGGATGAGGCCAGAGAACGGCTGGCGAACATCGAAGCCGAGCTGCCGGAGATCGCAAATGGAAGCGGCATCCAGGACCCGGAGCTCCTGAACACTATTTTCCGCACCGCGCACTTCATTAAGAGCGGCGCATGCTTTCTGGGGTTGAGGGCCATCCGCACCCTGGCCCACAGAGTAGAAAACGTGCTGGGCCTGTTGCGCAGCCGAGACATGGAGCCCTCCACAACCGTCATCAACACGGTTCTGATCGCTTTTGGCGTGCTGGACGAGATGCTGGACGACGTGGAGGCGAGCGACGCCGCCGATATCGAACCCCTGATTGAGGCGCTGCTGGGGCTGATAAGCGCCTGCCTGCCTGGCGAGCGTCTGCCTGCGCTGGTGGAGACGCGGGAGGTGCTGCTGCCGGATGGACGGCCCATATTCCGGGTGTGCGAGCACGACCTGATCCAGGCGCGCCGGGCCGGGAATTTCCTGTACGTGGTGGAGTACGACCTGATCCACGACGTGATGCAGAAGGGCAAGACCCCGCTCGATCTGCTGCGTTTCCTGGAGAAGAGCGGGATGTTGCTGGACTGCCGGACCGACCCGTCCGGTGTGGGCGACCTGGACCAAGACATTTCCAGGCGCGTACCTTTGTACATCCTCTACGCGACCATCTTGGAGGAAGATCTCGTGCGTGCGGTGTTTCAGGTGGATTCCAGATACATCCACACCGTGAGGCTGGAGGAGCCGGGCATCGCCCTGACGGTGCCGTTGGCGCAGCACGAGGCATCCATGACAAGCCTCGGAGTAACCATCGACGAGGGGGAGCTGGACGACATGGAAGCGGCTTTCGACAAGTCATTGGCCCAGGCAGAAGAGCTGGCCCACGCCGCGGCCGAAGAGGCGCTGGACACAGAGCCTGATGAGGCGGAAAACTTCAACTGCATCACGCTCTCCGGTCGGCTGACCATCGAGCGCGCTCCGGAGTTCAAGGACCTTTTTCTCAAGGCCCTGGATGCCGGCGTGGACTTCGACGTGGACATGACGGCGGTGGAAAGCGTGGACGTGACCTTCCTGCAAGTGCTCTGGGCTGCCTACAAAAGCGCTGAGAAACGCGGGCTGTGCATCTCGGTGGCCGGGTCGATTCCGGATGAGCTCAAGGAGACGGCCGCACTGGCCGGGTTCGCCGACCTGAGCGGAGAGACGCAGTGTCCGGTCGGATTCCCGCTTCTGGGCGAGAGAATCAAGGGGGAGTAGACGAAGCTGCGGCGTCACGACGCCGAGATCGTCGAGAGGGAACGCCTCGCTTCAGACGTTTTTTCGCAGTAGGCAGACCCTGGACTTTTTCGTTCGGGCGAGCCTTCCGCATACGGCGGAGTTTCCGCAATGCACAACCGGCCGCGCCGTGTGGATCAGGCCGAGACGCGTGAAAGCTCCAGAATGGTCAGATCGTCCGCGGCTTCGGCCCCGCGGGTGAAGGTCTCGAATATTTCCAGAACCGGCTCCCCCAGCGGCGGCGTTGCTCCGGCCAGCGCGTTGAGAACCCGCTGCATGCCGAGCATGGCGCCGTCCGTATCTTCGGCCTCGAACAATCCATCCGAAAAGAGCAGCAGGGAGCCGCCCGGCTCGATGACGAACTCGGTCATGGGGTAGGGCGTGTCCTCCTCGATGCCCAGGGGCAGCGAGTTTGTGCGCTCCAGCTCGGCAACACCGTCCGGTCCGGCAAGGAGCGGAGCCGGATGCCCGCCCGAGGCGAGCTGCACCAGGCCGCCGGGCAGGCCGTAACGGCAGATAACAATGGTCACGAAGTGGGCCTGCCGCTCCAGGGTTCGTACCAGAGCATTGTTCACGCGCTCCAGCAGCGGGCCGGGCTCCGGGGTGCGGTTGGCCTCGGCGCGAACCTGGGCCCAGGCGGCGGCCATGATCAGCGAGGCCGGCAGCCCCTTGCCCGATACATCCGCCACGTAAGCGAGGCCTGTGCCGTCCGGCAGGGGCATCACGTCATACAGATCGCCGCCCACGAACCGGGCCGGCCGAGTCACGCCCCAGGCGCGGACCCCGCCATGCCTACCGTCCAGGCTGGGCAGGAAGGACGCCTGTATCGTTGCCGCGGCCTCAAGCTGGGCCTCCAGCGCCTTCTGCGCCACACGCGCGTTGAGCAGCGCGGCCCGCTGCAAGGACTCCGCCGCAAGGCAGGCAAAGCATTCGAGAACTTTGACGTCCTCCTCCACAAAGCTCTCCCGGTCCAGGGCGTTGAGCACCTCGATCACTCCGAGCAGCTCGTCCTGATAGAGGAGCGGCGCGCAGATGAGGTTGCGCGTAGTAAAGCCGGTGACGGCGTCTGCGCGGGGGGAGAAGCGCGGGTCGGAGCGGGCGTCGCGCACCAGCACGGCGCGGCGTTCCCGGGCCACGGAGCCGGCAATGCCCTCGCCCAGGCGCAGGCGGATAGAGCTCAGGGCGCTGGACACGGATGCATGCTGAAAGAGCCGGGCAAAGCAGCCGGCCCCGCACAGGGTCACGGCGTCGGGGTACTCGTGGCAGACGTCGGATGGAATGGGAGCGGCGTCCGGGTCCGGATCGATGGCGTGGTAGAAGCAGAGCTCTTCGCTCTCGGGATTGAACAGCAGGATGGATGCGGCCTCGGCATTGGTCACGTCCTTGGCCATCTCCAACAGGCTGGGCAGCAACAGCTCGATGGACTCGATGCGCACCAGGGACTGGCTCGCCTTGAGCAGGTTCTCGATGCGGCGGAACGCTACATCCGGCGAAGAGTGGCTGAAGAACTCCGTAGTGGCGGGATTCTCTGGCATTGCCTTTCTCCCAGGCTCCAGGAATGATTGATACTCCTTCCTAACTCGCCAGGGGGAGAGTGGCAAGCCGCATCAGAACCGGGCCGACTCCTTGGTCAGCAGAAAACGCTCCAGCGTGAGGTCCGGGCAGACCCCCATGGCGATCTTCAGCGGGCTCATGTACCCGCCGGACCAGTCCAGGGTGAAGCGCACGGCCGCGTCGTCCTCAAAGCCGTCGGTCTCGATCTCCGTAACGTAGGGCCGCAGATCCTTGGTCTTCACGCCTTTTTTGGTCTCGATCTGTACCGGGAACTCCTCCGCGTCGCGGAAGGCTTCCCAGGTTTCGCGTACCACGCCGCGGTCGGCGTCGCCTTGCATCTCAAGACGGAAGCGCTCGGCCACGGGCTGGGGCTGCTTCTTGCCCATGGAGAGATCCTCCACATAGGTGACGGGCAGGAATGCAGGCATGGCCGGAACCAGGGCGCGGCGCACTGCGGCGGCGTCCAGGGGCTCGCGCAAAAAGCAGTTTATGTACTCGCACTCGCTGGCCACGCCCACGGGCAAGGCCCGGCCGAAGGAGATGAGCGGCAGGGGATGGAACCCGCGGGAAAAGGACAGGGGCAGCCCGGCCCGGCGGAAGGCGCGCTCAAAGGTCGGCTGCAGCTCCAGCTGGCTGAGGAAGGCGGCTTCGCCGCGCGTGGCGTACCAGATACGCACATGGGAGGCCTTCACGCCCAGCACGTCGCAGGCGTCCTCTTCCGCAACGTCTTCTGCGGCGGTGGGTTCTGCTGCAACAGCGGCTTCAGCGGAAGCGGGTGTAACGTCTTCAGTCTCCTGGGTCTCCTGGTCGCGCGTGGCCTGGTTCAGGATATGGGCGATGCCGGCCGGCTCGCCGTGGTCGCTGAACTCGGAGCCCTTGGCCGAGCAGTCGCATACGCCGCAGGAGACACATGCCCCGTAGCGGCAGTCCGGCGTGACCTTGGCGTCCAGCGCCCGTTTACGCTCCCGCAGCAGGAACTCGCGGGTGACGCCGCAGCCCAGGTGGTCCCAGGGCAGGGGGGCGTCCAGGTCCCGCGCCGCAAGATAGCTCTCGGGAATGACGCCCAGCTCGGCCATGGCCTCACGCCAGGGGGCGAGGTTCAGCGAGTCGTTCCAGCTGTCGAAGAGCGCGCCCTTCTCGTAGGCCAGCTCCACCACGCGGGAGAGCGCGCGGTCCCCGCGGGAGAACACGCCCTCCAGCCAGCTCATCTGCGGCAGGTGGTAGCGGAAGTTGACCTTGGCCTGACGGAAACGCTCCTTGAGGAAGGCGATGCGCTCCTTGATCTCGTCCAGGCTGATCTGGCGCTCCCACTGGAACGGGGTGTGCGGCTTGGGCACAAAGGGCGAGACGGCGCCGGTCACGGTGATGCGGCCCTTCTTGTGCGGCGTGGTGCGGAAGGCTGTCTCGCGCACCAGGCGGCACAGCCGGACGATGGCTTCGAGATCTTCCTCGGTCTCCGTGGGCAGGCCGATCATGAAGTAGAGCTTCACGCCGTTCCAGCCGTTGAGAAAGAGGTGCTTCACGTGCTCCAGCAGCTGCTCTTCGGTAACGCCCTTGTTGATGACGTCGCGCAGGCGCTGGCTGCCGGCCTCCGGGGCCAGGGTCGCGCCGGTGCGGCGGATGCCGGCGATGGCGGCCATGATCTCCGGCGTTACCGATCCCACGCGCAGCGACGGCAGGGAGATGGCCACCTGCTCGGCGGCGCAGTGGGGCAGAGTCTGGTGGAAGAGAGCGCCGAGGGCGGAGAAATCGCCGGTAGAGAGGGAGAGCAGGGAGAGCTCCTCGTAACCGGAGGCGGCCAGTCCGTTTTCCACGATGCTGCCCAGGGCGTCCAGGCTGCGCTCCCGCACCGGCCGGTAGGTCATGCCTGCGTGGCAGAAGCGGCATCCGCGCGTGCAGCCGCGGGCAATCTCGATGGTGAAGCGGTCGTGCACGGCGCCGAAGGGTTGCACCGGGGCCAGCGGGTACACGGTGTCGTCCAGATTGCGCACCAGGGTGCGGCGGGCGGCCGGAGGCTCGGCAATCTCGTCCGCCTCCGTCCTGGGCAAATGTATGGATGGAACATAGACGCCGTCTATCCGCGCCAATTGTGCGAGCAGCTCGCCGCGCTCCAGGCCCTCGCGCCGCATGTCGGCGATGGCTTCCACCAGGGGCGGCAGGATGACCTCGCCGTCGCCCAGTACCATGCAGTCCACAAACTCGGCCAGGGGCTCGGCGTTGAGCGTGCAGCCGCCGCCGGCAATGATCACCGGCTCGTCGGTCCTGTCCTTTGTCCGGCGGGGAATGCCGGCAAGGTCGAGCATGAAGAGGACGTTGGAGTAGCAGAGCTCGTGGGTGATGTGGAAGCCGATGCAATCCAGCTCGCGCAGGGGGGTGTCGCTCTCCAGGGTGGTCAGGGCCGCGCCGCGCTCTGTGAGTATGGCGCCAGTCTCGCGGCATGGGGCGAACACGCGCTCGGCCCAGAGGTGGTCGAGGCGGTTGATGGCGTCGTAGAGCATGGTCATGCCCGTGTAGGACATGCCCACCTCGTAGAGATCCGGAAAGGCCAGGGCCAGACGGCCGCGCACGGCGTCCGGGTTCTTGACGACGGCGCCTTCCTCGACACCGAGGTAGCGGCTGGGCTTGGGTAGCAGCGGCAGCAGTTCGCGCATAGAAAAAAAACCCGCGACCAGGTCGCGGGGAGGGCTGGAGAATTGTCCCGAAGGCCCGCCCGAACGAGGGACCACCGGGGAAAGCGACGGCGCCAAAAGGCGCTCAGGTTGCCGACAAAAGCCGAGAGCCGCGTTCCCTCGAAAAAATCAGATCCGTGCGTATGAAAGAGTACGCACCGTCCGTGAATTTTTCTTGGGATATGCTCTCAAACCTTTCTCAGCAACCTGCCGGATTGCATTCAGTCATCAAGCTGTACGCAGCAAGATGCTATTTCTTCAGAAGGTCGGAGATATCCGAAACTCCGCCGCCCTTGCCCTGCATGTTGTTCAGATTGCGCAGGGTGTTGGCCGAGGCCATGGTCAGGTTGGAGGAGGCTTCGAAGTACTTGTTGGTCAGCTCCTCGGGCACGTTCTTATACTGGTAGAGCACGTGCTTCATGGATACCTCGCCGCCGATCTCCTGATCGAAGGGGTACCCGAAGGGCAGGAGCATCATCTGCACGCCCTGCTCGGTGGGCACGGTTTGGATAAGAGCGAGATCGGTGAGCTTGTCGTTCTCGGCGTCGAACTTGCCGAGCACCAGCTCGCCATTGATGAGCTTGACCAGACGGACATCATAGGCCATGGAAAGGACTCCTTTTTTTATTCACGTTTCGCAGCTAGGTATGTATTGCCGGGGTGGCTGTCAAGGCGAGGCGCTCATGCCGCTGCCAGGGCTGCATGCAGCGACGCCTGCCGGGCAAGGGGGGATGGTTCGCCCCCGGGTGTTTTCCGCCAGCTCTCCCGCCAGTTCCGGCCCGGAGGGAAATTCTAGTGGACAACAGGCCGCAGTCACCGTATTCGGCATACGCCGCCGTAACGGCGGGACTGAAGTGACAGAAACAGCGCGCTGCTCGAAAAAGTTTGCGACGCGCGATGTGTTGACTGCGCCAAAAAATCACTGTAAATCTATCTGTTCGTTTTTGCAAAGGAGAAATATATCATGTCGAAGCGTCCTTATCAGCCGAGCAAGATCAGAAGAAAGCGTACCCACGGCTTTCTCGTCCGTTCCCGCACCAAGTCCGGCAGGGCCGTTCTGCGCCGCCGCCGTGCCAAGGGGCGTAAGAGGCTGGCCTGCTAAATCTTTCCCAAGGCCTGCGCATCCGTAAGCGGCCCGAGTACCTTGTCTGTTACGAGGAGGGCCGCCGCTTCGCATCACGGAGCTTCATGGTCTTTGCCCGCGTCTGCCCATGCGATGAGCCGGGATTCCGGTTCGGCATGGCCGTGAGCAAGAAAGTGGGCTCGGCGGTGCGCCGCAACCGGGTCAAGCGGTTGATCCGGGAGTTCTTCCGGTTGCGGCAAGTTGGTATCCGCGAGGGGGTCGCGAAGTTGTCTGCAGTTGCCGGAGCACCCGTCTGTCTGGAGTTCGTCTGCGTGGTCAAGCGCAACGCCAGGCCGGCGCATATGGATCTGGCGGTTGTGGATGAAGAGTTGTGGCCTGTGGTGAACAAAGTGGTCAAGACAATGGGCAAGCGCCTTGGCGGCGACCCGGCGCATCGGGACGTTCAAGGCGCACGCCGGAATCAGCCCTCCGGCAACTGAACCATCATGCGACGCCTCCTCCTGCTCCTCGTGCGCGGCTATCAGCTGGGCATCTCCCCGCTCAAGCCGCCGACGTGCCGGTTCGTGCCCACGTGCTCGGAGTACGCCTGCGAAGCCATGAGCGTACACGGCGCATGCAAGGGGACGTTGCTTTCCCTCTGGCGCATTCTGCGCTGCAATCCGTTCTGCAAAGGAGGCTACGACCCCGTGCCTCCAAAAAAAGTCTCCCCGGCCCCACATCCGGCCGAGGGCGGACCCCCACGTTGATATCATGGATAATAAACGCGTCATCGTCGCCGTGGTCCTCTCCATGCTGGTGCTTATCGGCTGGAACTTCATCTTCCCGCCGCAGCCCACACAACAAGTGGTGTCCACGCAGGGCAACGCCTCCCAGCAGGCGGCTCCTGCCAATACCACGGAAACTGCACGGCAGACGGCTGCCGCATCCGCGGATATCGAAGCCCAACCGATCACCGTCGTGAAGGGCGAGGAAGTCACTGTCAAGACGCCCCTCTACACGGCTGTGTTCAACTCGGCCGGCGGCATTCTCGAGCAGTTCACGCTGCACAAGTACAAGGAAACCATCGAGCCCGATTCGCCGGACGTGGACCTTATCGGTTCCGCCGTTGTGAAGGGCCCCATGGGCCTGTTGCTGAACCGTAAGTCCACCTGGGCCATCGGTTCCTGGGGCTCGGCCACCGATATCAACGGAAAACCTGTGAAGTCTCTGGATGTTTCCGGAGAGAACACCACGCAGATCGTCTTCACCGGCGAGGTGGACGGGATTCGAATCAAGCGTGTGTTCACCTTTGATGCGGCTACCTACCTGGTGCGCGAACAGGTCCACCTGGTCAACACCGGCGACCAGCCCGTGGGCGGCAACCTGCGTTTCACCCTGGCCTCTTCCAGCCTGACCAAGGCGGAAGACCGCTACAACAGAACCCGAGTCGCCGCGCTCACTCCTTCCGGCCTGGAGCAGGAGCACGACGTGGACGACCTGGAGACCGAAGGCGTCATCATCGACAACAACGTGATCTGGGCCGGCATCGAGTCCAACTACTTCCTGCTGGCAGTGACTCCCAAGGAGTCCGACAACCCGGGCCAGGACGTCGGGTATGTCGCCAAGGTCGATGACTCGGTCTACCGCGTGGCGCTGGAGCGGCGTCTCGGCAATCTCGAGCCGGGCAGCGAAACCCTGGTGGACGCCAACTACTATTTTGGTCCCAAGGACGAGCAGGTCATGAAGGGCACGCCGAACCAGATGGCCAAGGCCATCACCTTCGGCTGGTTCGACATCATCGCCAAGCCGCTGCTTGTCGCCCTGAACCTCTTCTACAAGTTCGTGGGCAACTACGGCGTGGCCATCATCCTCCTCACCATCGTCATCAAGATTCTCTTCTGGCCGCTCTCGCACAAGAGCTACAAGTCCATGAACCAGATGAAGAAGCTCCAGCCGATGATGGCCAAGATTCGCGAGAAGTACAAAGACGACAAGCAGAAGATGCAGCAGGAGATGATGGGCCTGTACAAAACGTACAAGGTCAACCCCGCCGGCGGTTGTCTGCCCATGGTTCTGCAGATCCCGGTGTTCATCGGGCTGTACGAGGCCTTGCTCAACTCCATTCAACTCAGGCACGCTCCGTTCATCACCCACGTGCCGTTCACGAACATCATCTGGCTCGCCGACCTTTCCGCCAAGGACCCCTTCTATGTGACGCCCATCATCATGGGTCTCACCATGTTCTTGCAACAAAAGATGACGCCTCAGCCAGGAGACCCGACCCAGGCCAAGGTCATGATGTTCATGCCCTTGATCTTCACCTTCATCTTCCTCAACTTCCCTGCGGGTCTCGTGGCATACTGGCTGACGAACAACGTTATCTCCATTATTCAGCAGCGCTGGATGCTCAAAAAAGCGTAAGGCGGCGCGCGCATGGCTCTTAGAGGAATCGCCCATGGCAAGCGATGCGAAGCATTTTGAAGGAAGATCAATAGACGAAGCCATAGACCAAGCATGCAAACATTTCGACGTCGACCGTGAAGCGCTCGAGGTCGAGATACTCAACGACGCCTCCGGCGGCATATTTGGCCTGGTAGGCGGCCGCAAGGCCACCGTACGGGCCATGCTCCGCGACCAGAGCGTGGAGCTGAAGCTCTATGTCCGCGATGTGCTGATCAAGCTCATCGAACCCATTGCCGGGCACCCCAGCCTCGAGGTCAGCATGGAAGGCCCGGGCAAGGTGCTCGCCGTCATCGACGACGAGGAGCAGGCCGGACTGCTCATCGGCAAGGAGGGCGTGACCCTCCAGGCGCTGCAGTACATCGCCAACCGCATCCTGGCCAAGCAATGGCCGGAGCAGGTTCGCCTGCGGCTGGACGCCGGCGACTACCGTGAGCGCCAGAACGAAAGCCTGCGCGAGATGGCCCTGGGCCTGGCCGAGAAGGCCATTGCCCAGAACCGCTCGCAGTCCACGCGGCCGCTCGCTTCGTACCACCGCCGCGTAGTGCACATGGCGTTGCAGGACGATGCCGCGGTGCAGACGCGCTCCAAAGGCGACGGCCCCATGAAGCGCGTCATCATCCAGCCTGCCAAGAGCAACGGCACAGACGCCGGCAACGGCAACGGCTCCAAGCCTGAGAAGACAGCCCAGTCCGAAAAGGCGGCCAAGTCGGGCAACGGTTCCAAACCCGGCAAGTCCTCCAAGCCCGGCAAGGCTGCAAAGCCCCCGAAGAACGGCAATGTCGCTGAAGCCGCTCTGGAAACGGATGATGCCGTCGCAGCCGATGCTGCCAACGACGCACCTGCCAAGGAAGGCTCCGGCAAGAACGGCCGGTCGCGTTCCCGTGGCTCTCGCGGCGGGCGTTCCCGCTCCGGCCGTGGACGTGGCCGCTCCAGAAAGCCAGCGGCAACGGAGTCGACGGAGCAGTCCCCGACGGAGAACGCTCCCGAGCAGCCCATGGCGGCTGACGCTCCTGCCGAGCCCGCACCGATGGAAGCTCCTTCTGCGCCATCGCCGACGGCAACCGCTCCCGAGCTGTCAGCCGAGTTCGTAGCGCCCAAACAACCTGAGGCACCTGAACCGCCTGTCGAGCCCGAAGCGCCGAAGCAGTCTGTTGCGCCCGAGCCGCCTGTCGAGCCGAAAGCGCCGAAACAGCCTGAGGCGCCCGCGCCGTCCAACGGGCAGTCGGACGCCGAGTAGCCTCAGCAGTCGGGAAGGCGGGTTTCATGAGCCGGACACATGGTCATGACCTCAGCCGCGATACCATAGCCGCCGTGGCCACGCCGCCGGGCGTGGGCGGCGTCGGTGTCGTGCGGCTTTCCGGGCCATCGGCTGCGGCGTGCGCGTTGCGCGTCTTCCAGCCGTCCGCCGCCGGCTTTTTCGGCTTTTCCCCCCGATACATGCACCATGGCCGCATCCTTGCGCCTTCGGTTGATGCGCCGGACGCGCGGATCGTGGACGAGGTGCTCGCCGTCCATTTCCCCGCGCCCAACTCCTTTACCGGCGAGGATGTCGTGGAGATCCACGGCCACGGCGGTCCCCTCGTGGTTGCCGAGGTGCTGCGGTCCGTGCTGTCTGCCGGGAACGACTTGGACGTGCGCGAGGCGCGGCCCGGCGAGTTCTCCAAGCGCGCCTTTCTCAACGGCAAGATGGATCTTGTGCAGGCTGAGGCCGTGGCTGAAGCCGTGGCCGCCGACTCTCCGGCTGGTCTGGCCCTGGCGCAGACGCGTCTTGCCGGCGGTCTGGGCCACCGCGTGGCTGACCTGCGCGACAAACTCGAAGCGCTGCGCATTCAGCTCTGTATTGCCGTGGACTTTCCGGACGAAGACGTGGAATGCCTGCCGCCGGACGCCCTGACCCGGGACGTGTGTGAGCTCATCGACTCGCTTCAGGCCCTGGCCGGTGCGGCCTCGCGCCGTCGCGTCTGGGAGGAAGGGGGCCTCGTGGTGCTCGCCGGCCGGGTCAATGCCGGCAAGTCCAGCCTGCTCAACACCATAGCCGGCTCGAACCGCGCCATCGTCACTGACCGCGCAGGCACCACCCGCGACTATCTGGAAGAGCGCCTGCTGCTGGACGGCCTGCCCGTCACTCTGGTGGACACGGCCGGTCTGCGCGCCGACGGCGAGCTGCTTACCGGCGAGCTCGACCCGATCGAGGCGGAAGGCGTGTGCCGCAGCCGGAGCCTGGCCGCCCGCGCCGACCTCCTCGTGCTCGTGCTCGACGGCGCCCGCCAGGAGCCCCTTGCCGAGCCGGAGCGCGAGCTCCTTGCCCACCTCGACGCCTCGGGCGTGCTCATCGCCCTGAACAAGGTCGACACCTGGGCGCGGTATGAATCGACCACCCCCCGAAGCCCTCTCTCCCGCCTCGCCGACACGCTCCAATCGCTCGGGCTGGGCTCCCTGGAGATCATTCCCCTTTCCGCCGCACAGGGCGTTGGCGTGGATGACCTCACCCGCGCCATCCGCCGCCGTCTTGCCGGTGGCGACACCCCGCCGCGACCCGGCGAGCTGGCCCCCAACCTGCGCCAAGCTCGCGCCATGCACCGCGCCGCCGAGGAGCTCGACGGGCTGCTCCAGGACCTCGACGCCGGCATCCCCTACGACGTTCTCGGCGTGCGGCTCGAAACCGCCAGCCACGCCCTGGCCGAGATCACCGGGGCCATCGCCAGCCACGACGTGCTCAACGCCATCTTCGACTCCTTCTGCATCGGCAAGTAAACTGCTTTACGCTTTTGGCAGCCAGGGAGCACTGCTCCCTGGCGGGGTGCGGGGCAGCGCCCCGCATCACACGTTCATGATTGTCAAATGAAACGGCCGGTCCGCGCGATGCGGACCGGCCGTTGTTGATGGTGCATGTGTTCCCTCGTCAGTAGCCTTTCAGGTGGTCGATGTACTCGGGCAGGAAGAGGGATATCTTCGGGATGTAGGTGATCATGATGAGGAACAGGAGCAGGATGCACAGCCATGGCAGGGCTGCGCGCACGACCCATCCGATGTCGCGTCCTGTGATGCCTGCGGTGACGAAGAGGTTGAGGCCCACGGGCGGTGTGATCATGCCGATTTCCATGTTCACGACCATGATGACGCCCAGGTGGATGGGATCGATCCCCAGCTTGACGGCGATGGGGAAGAGGATGGGCGCCATGATGAGCAGGATCGCCGAGGGTTCCATGAAGTTGCCCGCGATGAGCAGCACGATGTTGACCACGACGAGGAAGCCCCAGGCGGGCAGGCCCCATCCCGTAATCATCTCCGCGATGTGGTGCGGAATGCGCTCGGTGGTGAGCACGTGGGCGAAAAGCATGGCGTTGGCGATGATGAACAGCAGCATGATGGACACGCGCGAGGCGTCCAGCACGGTTTTGCGGACCTCGGGATGGTTGATGGACTTGGGCAGCGCCAGGACTATCTCGTAGATGTTCCGGACTACCATGGCGACAAAGTTCTCACCTTTTTTGCGCCACGGAATGTTCTTCATCGGGCCCATGTCGCGGTAGCCGAACACGGCGATGATGAAGGCGTAGACGGCGGAAACGGCTGCCGCTTCCGTGGGGCTGGCAATGCCGCCATAGATGGAGCCAAGGACGATGACGATGAGCAGCAGGCCGCCCAGCGCCGAGAAGCCGGATTGCAGCAGCGCCAGGAAACCGGGGAAGGGCTGCGCCGGCAGTTTTTTGATCCGCGCCATGATGTAGATGGCGACCATGAGCATGGTGCCCATGAGCAGACCGGGGATGAAGCCGGCCATGAAGAGCCGGGCGGCCGATTCTTCGGTAGCGGCCGCGTACACGAGCATGACGATGGACGGCGGGATGAGGATGCCGAGGGTGCCCGCGTTGGCAATAACGCCGGCGGCCATTTTCTCGGGGTATCCCGCCCGGACCATGCCGGCGATGACGATGGAGCCGATGGCCGCCACCGTGGCCGGTGATGATCCGGAAACCGCGGCAAAGAGCATGCAGGCCAGGACCGAGGCCATGGCCAGGCCGCCGCGGATGTAGCCGACGCAATCGATGGCGAACTTGATGAGCCGGTTCGCCACGCCGCCGGTGGAGAGGAACTGCGATGAGAGGATGAAGAACGGAATCGCCAGAAGGGTGTAGTGCTCGGAGAGCGACTCGAACAGCTTCAGGGCGATGGATGCGAGCGAATCCGGCGAGAACAGCAGGATGGTGCTGATGCTCGCCAGGCCCAGGCCGATGGCGATGGGCATGCCCGTGGCCAACAACAGAAAGAGAAGGGAGAACAGCACGGCGGTTGTCATGGGTTTGCCGCCTCCCCGTTCTCTGCATCATCCTCCATGCGCTTGCCTTCGTACATGCCGCGGGCGTCACGGGCTTCGTCATGCAGCGAGAAGCCTTCGGCCTTGCCCTGGATGATGCGCCACAAGAGCTCCAGGATGCGGAACGCAAGCAGCAGGAATCCGAAGATCAGAATCGAGTGGCCAACCCATTTGGGAATGGGAATGTCCTCCAGCTCGATGCCGATCAAGTGCATCTTCGCTAAGTAAACATAGGAGCCTTTAAGAAACAGACCGCAGTAAATCAGGGCGAGGACGCATGCTATCGCGCTGACGATGCGTTTCGTCTTTGGCGGCAGCAGGCGTACGACCGCGTCCACCCCGATGTGGGAGCCGACCTTGACGCCGTAGGAGACGCCGAACAAGACCATCCACGCAGAGAGCAGCAGTGTGAGCTCCTGGGCCCAGAGCAGGCCCGTGTTGAAGCCGAACCGCAGGACAACCTCCACGAAGACGAGCAGGGTCATGGAAGCAAGGAGGAGGGAAATGATCCCCTCCTCCAGCTCGTTCATGAAGCGCCGGAACATATGGAGTTACGAAGCGCTTATTTGTTGCAGGCCACGGCGGCGTCGATGTTGTCCTGGCCGATGGCAGGGGCGAACTCGTCCCACACCGGCTTCATGGCCTCGACCCACAGGGCGCGCTCTTCAGGCGTCAGCTCGATGATCTCGGTGCGGCCGGAGTCGATGATCATCTGCTTCTGCTCTTCGGAAAGCGCGAAGGACTCGGCGTTTCCGTACTCCAGGGCCTCGGCCAGGGCGGATTCCAGGCCGGCGGCCACGTCTTCGGGCAGGCCGTTCCAGAACTCCGCGCTGGTCACGACCAGGTAGTCGAGCAGGCCGTGGTTGGACTCGGTGATGTAGGGCTGAACTTCGTAGAACTTCTTGGAGTAGATGTTGGACCAGGTGTTCTCCTGGCCGTCGATGGCCTTGGTCTGCAGCAGGGTGAAGACCTCGGAAAAGGGCTTCTTCAGCGGAATGGCGTCCACGGCCTCGAACTGTGCGGCGAGCACATCGGAGGTCATGATGCGGAACTTCTTGCCCGCGGCGTCGGCAGGCACGCGCAGGGGAGAGTTGGCCGAAAGCTGCTTGAGACCGTTGTGCAGATAGCCCAGGCCGAGGACGCCCTTGTCCATCATAGACTTGAGCATCTTCTTGCCAAAGGGGCCTTGCTGGAAGCACTCAACGGCTTCCATGTCTTTGAACAGGAAGGGGAGGTCGTAAAGCTGAAGAACATCGGTGTACTTCTGGAACTTGGAAAGCGCGGGGGCTGCGAGCTGCACATCGCCCAGCAGCAGGGCCTCGAGAACGGCGTTGTCATTGAAAAGCTGGGAGTTGGGGTAGACCTCGACCACAACCTTGTCGCCCATTTGCTCGGCTACAAGGTCGCGGAATTTGTTGGCCATTTTACCCTTGGGGGTGTTCTCCGCCACAACATGGGAAAACTTGACGACAATTGGTTCTGCGTGGGCGCTGAGCGCCAGGCCAAGGCTAAAGACGAGGGCCAGAATGACCGCGACACACGATTTCTTCTGCATACTGCGCTTCCCCTTGGGTAGTAGGTTGGAAAAATTCTTAAAAAATATTTACAGAAAAAACCGCAGAAGAACAACCAGTGAACCCCCATAACGGTAGGAAACAATCTGTGAAAGGATGTATGAACCCGGTGAACGGTAACGCCGCACCGGAAAAACTTGAATCAGAGTGAAGTGGGGGGATTAAAGACCCCATGCGCGGCACAGGTTCGCATGCGCCGCATACAGGGATTCTTCCGTAAGATTCAGAACTTCAAGGATATCGGAGAGGCGACGCGCGCCCTGGATGGCCAGGCACTGCGCGTCCAGAGGGCGGATGCGGCCCCGCGCCACCCACAGCGGGAAGAGCAGGCAGTGGGCGGGCCGATCGTCCTGGGATAGCATGCAACCTGCGTCGCCAAGGAAAACGCAGCGGCCGTCATCCAAAACCCCCAGGCGGGGATGGGTTTCACTTATAGGAAAGTATGTCCGCACCGCATCCTGGTTGTCCGGAAATAATGTGAGCATGGCGCTCAGAAACTCCGGCGTGTTGGGCTCGTGCTCCAGCCAGGACGGACCGATCCCGAGCTCTTCGGCGCAGCGGTTCAGGCGTTCGATCTCCAGAGGAAACAGAGGAAAGACCAGGGGCTTTTCCTCTGGCGTGATAACGCAGCAGCGGGCGCAACGCGCGCACACATGGGGTGTTTCTGGCGGCTCGGGGCGATCCATGGGGATAAACTACCCGCCAGTCGCAACAGGTCAAGCGCAAACATGGATGCGCCAGCGCCGGAAACCGAATGCCGAAGCAGGGCAGGCGGCGCTGAGGCATGAGTTTGGTCGCGCACCCGTGCGGCCGCTCTCCGGGCTTGCCTCTGCGGGCCACGGCGCATAGGACTTGCTGAACGACGCGACACGGCCGCCGTACGAAGGGCCGCAACCACATACCGCCTATCTTCCATGGACCTCAACCACACCTTCATCCACTTCGTCCCGGTTCTGGCTCTGGTGCTGGACATTCTGATTGGTGATCCGCGCTGGCTGCCGCATCCGGTGGTCGGACTGGGCCGTCTTGCCGCGTGGTGGGAGCGCCTTGCGCGGCGCATGCCCGCATCGGGTACCAACGCTGGCGCTTTCCTGGCCGGAGCGCTGGGCATGGTTCTGCTGGCCGGCGGCGCCGGATGGGCTGCGTGGCGGCTCTCCGGCCTGGGCTACGCCGGGCCGCTCCTCGCCCTCTACCTGTCGTGGTCCGGCCTGGCCCTGGGCGGCCTGCTGCGGGAGGCCCACGCCGCCTTCCGCGCGGTGGAGACCGGCTCCATCGGCGAAGGCCGCGCCGCCGTGGCCATGCTGGTCAGCCGGGACACCACGGCCTTGGACGCCCCGTCGCTGCGCAAGGCCCTGGCCGAGACCCTGGCCGAGAACCTCAACGACGGGCTCGTGGCGCCGTTCTTCTATCTCGTGCTGCTGGGGCCGGGCGGGCTGTGGGCGTACAAGGCCGTTTCCACACTGGACTCCATGTGGGGTTACCGCACGCCGGAGTACGCGTGGTTCGGCAAGGCGGCGGCGCGCATGGACGACGTACTGGCGTTCATCCCGGCGCGGCTCACGGCGCTGGGCATGGTGCTGGCCGCCGCGTTGGCAGGGCCTGTCGGGCCGAGCTTTGGGCGCATTGCCAGGATAGTGCGCGGTGTGCGGCGCGATGCCCGGAAAACCTCCAGCCCCAATGCCGGCTGGCCCATGGCCGCCGCGGCGTGGATTTTCGGCGCGACCATGGGCGGCGACGCGATCTACTTCGGGGCGTGGGTGCCGAAGCCGGTGCTGGGTCCGGCCGAAGGGCATGTGGAACTATCCGCAGAAGGGCCGGGCAAGGAATGGACGCGCGAACGGTTCGTCGGTCTCCTGCGGCTCTGCTTTATGGCCGGGGTGGGAACGTGTCTGGCGATGTATCTGGCCGGGATGCTGATCCGCGGCGAAATCTAGGCAGACGATGCGGTCTACGCCTGCTCCTGGACAATCCTTCCGATGTCCGTCTCCAGAAGATAAGTCTGCTTGAAGGCTTCGAGGCCGCTCATCACGCTGGGTGGCATCTCCGGCAGTCCGGACCGGATGCGTTCCAGCGCGATTGTCGCGAGGGTATGCATCTCCTGGCTCGCAAGGGAGTCGGAAAATCGGGTCCACTCCAGAATGGCGGACCACATCTGCTCTTTAGTGTAGCCGGTGATGACGGCTGGTTGGCCTTTGAGATTCATTCCGCGCCTTGCTTGGATTTTCGGATGATTTTTACAATGAAAATTGTTATCAATAATACCCGAAAAGATAAGCGGACAATATTACGAGATATCCAGACAGACCTCGACCACGAACTCGCCATGCGGACAGGTGAACGGAATACAGAGCACGGGCGCTTTGACCAGGTGCTCAACCACATGATCAGGCCCCATGAGCACCTCCGGCACCGAGGCGTGGAACTTCATGCCGATGTGCGCAAGATCGCGCCGGGCCAGACCGGCGATCATGTTGGTCAGCTCGCCCACGCCGTCGCGCACGTCATGGCCGTAGGGAGCCAGCTCTTCGCCGCTGAGCATGGCCGAGATAATGGCCCGGGCGCAGGGCTCGGGAAAGGTCAGTGCGAAGCTGCCTTTGGAATGGCCGGTGACGGCGATGAGACCAGTGACGTCGCCGTGCGCCTTGTCGCCTTGTTTGATATACGGTTTTCCCGGCTCGGTCTCGGTCATGGCCATTGTCCGCAACACCTCGATAACCGCATTGAGAAATGGGTTGATGAATGAGACGTCGAGAGTATGGCGTCTTTGTTGTGGCTTGGCGTCGAGGCTGGGCATCGTATTGTATGTTAGGAAATGGTATTGGAAAATAAAACGCGGACCCGCTGTAATGAATAGAATTACCAAACAACGTTTCCGAAATCCAGCGTTTCCGGGTCCGGATCACAAGTAGGGTATTATGTCGAATAGTGAGCATACACAACGTCGTTTTACGGTGAGTGGCATGACCTGCGCGGCATGCTCCAGCAGAATCGAGCGTGTTCTCGGGAGGTTGGAAGGGGTCGATGATGTCTCGGTGAACCTCGCGGCCGAGACCATGCAGATCCAGTACGATCCAAAGCAGCAAAGCGATAATTCAATCACCAATGCTGTAGAGAAGCTGGGGTTTGGTGCGGGCCTTATACAGGAGGGCGGAGGACGGCAGATTGTGTTGGATATCGGCGGCATGACCTGTGCGGCGTGCTCCAGCCGGCTGGAACGCGTGCTCGGCAAAATGGACGGCGTGGCCGAGGCACAGGTGAACCTGGCCACGGAAACGGCCACCGTTACTCCGGAGCAGGGCGCAAATATCGACAACCTGTTGCCAAATATTATGGAAGCGGTGCAGCGCGCCGGATTTTCAGCCACCAAACGTGAGACCGCCGGTTCGAGCTCCGAAGAGCTGTGGGATCGTCAGCGCCAGGAGATGGCTGAACGGCTGGACACCTGGCGCCGCCGGCTCTATCCGGCCTTCGCCTTTGCGCTGCCGCTGCTGCTCATCTCCATGGGCGAGATGCTGGGCCTGCCGCTGCCGTCGTTCCTGCATCCGCAGGAGGCGCCGCTCACCTTTGCCCTGGTGCAGCTCGCTCTGGTGCTGCCCGTGGTCTGGTCCGGCCGGGAGTTTTACACCCACGGCATTCCCAGCCTGCTACGCGGCGGGCCGAACATGGACTCGCTCATCGCCGTGGGCACCGGCGCAGCCGTGGTCTACTCGGTGTGGAACGTGGCGCTCATCGCCCTGAACATCAACCCGGTGATGCACGCCAAGGATCTCTACTTCGAGTCCGCGGCCGTGCTTATCGCCCTGGTATCGCTGGGTAAGTACTTCGAGACACGTTCCCGCGCCAGAACCTCGGACGCCGTGCGCGCGCTCATGGAGCTCTCCCCGGACGAGGCGACTCTGGTGCTGGAGAACCAGCCCGGAACCGATGATGCGGAGGCAGGCGGCGCAGCCACCAAGCGCATACCCGCCGACCAGGTCCGGCCCGGCAATGTACTGCTGGTCCGGCCCGGAGAGCGCGTGCCCGTGGACGGCGTGGTGGTCTGGGGACGCTCCAGCCTGGACGAGTCCATGCTCACGGGCGAGTCCATGCCCGTGGCTAAGGAGGAGGGCGACCGCGTCACCGGCGGCACGGTGAACGGCCATGGCGCCTTCCGCATGCGTGCCGACCGCGTGGGCGAGGACACCACACTTTCCCGCATTGTCCAGCTCGTGCAGGAGGCGCAGGGCACCAAGGCGCCCATCGCCAACCTGGCGGACCGCGTCAGCTACTACTTCGTTCCCGCGGTCATGACCATCGCGCTCATTGCCGGCGCGGCGTGGCTCATCTCCGGCGCGGACTTCACCTTTGCCCTGCGTATCTTTATCTCCGTGCTGGTCATTGCCTGCCCGTGCGCCATGGGGCTGGCCACGCCTACCTCCATCATGGTGGCCACTGGCCGCGGGGCGCAGCTCGGCGTGCTGTTCAAGAGCGGTCCGGCACTGGAGCAGGCCGGCCGACTGGACGTGCTGGTAATGGACAAGACCGGCACGCTGACGCGCGGCGAGCCCGTGGTGACCGAGGTTGCGCTCCTGGGCAACATGCAGGATGACGAGGTCGTGGCCCTGGCCGCCGGCGTGGAGGCCGGGTCCGAGCACCCCCTGGCCGCCGCGGTGCGCCGCGCTGCCGAGGACCGCTCCATCCAGGCGCCGGAGGCCAAGACCTTCGAGTACCGGCCCGGCGCTGGCGTGGTGGGCGATGTTTCCATAGATGGCGGCACGCGCCAGGTGGCCGTGGGCACCATTGCCCTGGCCGAGGCCGTTGCGAACGAGGCCGGCGCTCCTCTGGACGAGTCGCAGCAAGAGAGCCTGCGGCAGCAGATGAGCACCCTGGCCGACACCGGCGCCACACCACTGGCCCTGATGGTGGACGGAAAGCCCGAGGCCGTGCTGGGCGTGGCCGATCCGCCGCGTGAAGAGACGCGGGATGTGCTTGCCCGGCTGCGTGAGATGGGTGTCTCTGTGGTTATGCTGACTGGCGATACCCAGCGCACAGCCGCAGCCATGGCCAGAAAGCTGGGCATCCCGGACCATGCGCCGGACGAGGCGGCCGGATCCGGCGGCGAGCTGGGCGGCTACTGGGCCGAGGTGCTGCCCGAGGACAAGGCCGAGCGCGTGCGCCGGCTGATGGCCCAGGGCAGGGTGGTCGGTATGGCCGGAGACGGCGTGAACGATGCGCCGGCCCTTGCCACGGCGGATGTGGGCGTGGCCATGGGCAGCGGCATGGATGTGGCCATGGAGGCCGGGGACGTGGTGCTGATGGGCGATTCCTTGTGGTCCGTGGTGGACGCCATCGCGCTGTCTCGCGCAACTGTCCGCAACATCAAGGAGAATCTCGGCTGGGCCTTTGGCTACAACACCCTGGGCATACCCGTGGCCGCCGGTGTGCTGTTCCTCTTTGGCGGGCCCACGCTCTCGCCAATGATTGCGGGTGGGGCCATGGCCCTCAGCTCCGTGAGCGTGGTGTCCAACGCCTTGCGTCTCAAGTGGTTCCGCTCGGGCCGCAACCGGTAATAGAACGTAAGCCGTGGGTCGTCTCTGAGTGTGGCGGCCCTCGGCACTACCGGCTTCAGCTCTCCATTCAGTAGCCGTGCGCGGTGCGGTCCTGCCGGGAATCAGGCAAAAAAAATCCCGCCAGGGGCGGGATCGGATTCGTCGGGAATGCCGGATCGTATGATTAGTGAATCTTCAAATAATCATCGATAGACACGTCTTCGTACTCTTTGGAAACCCAGTAAGCTGTGGCCCAGATCATCAAAGCGGTGGCCTGGGTGTCGTCCAGCTTTTTGATCTTGGCTTCGAGAGTGGAGTAGGAGGAGCCGTGCTTGGTGTGGACCAGGTCGAGCTCGCAGGCGTCCTGCAGCCGGAGCTGGAGGTAGGCGACGCGCGACTGATCGGGCAGCAGTCGGATGTCCCGGTGCGCCTCGATGATCGTCTTGAGCTCGGCAGTGGAGAACATGCTCTTCAGGTTGTTGATGGCGCGGAAGAACGTATCGACGGCCCACGGCAGGATGAACTCCGCACCGGCGGACTTGGTCTTGAAGAACTCTTTGAGCCATTGCTCATGGTTCGTCGTGATCCGTGCTGCTACCTGCGGCATTGTTACCCCCTGCGCCTTGCCAAAATGGACCTGAGAGTCTCACGCCCGCGGACAATTCCATCGGCGCTGCCCTTGTCGAGGACCAGCCGGGCGGCGGCGAGATCGTGCGGATTCCAACCGGCCAACAAGACCAGACTCCTTTCCGATGCTAATTGGTTCTCTTAACTACCGTAATAAGTGCCTGAGATCAAGATTTTTTCTAAATATTGTTCAGGGAAGAAAGGTGGAGCGATTCCGGGGCGTTAAACGGCATAGCCCAATGTTTCCGGCATGTTGTCGTATGGTTGGGCTCACGACAATCTATAAGCCTCTGGGATGCATGATTTCTGCTACACATCGAAGCCGTCGCGAATTTTACGGAAGAGCACCATCAGGAAGGGGTCGGGCACAGGATTGCCGTCGATAGTCAGCTTGGCGATGCGCACCACCCGGTTTCCACTCGGCGTAACGGTCTCCTGCAGCTCGATGGCGTGCTCGTGCCCTTGGCCTGCCGGGTCCTTGGTCGTCAGCGTGAGCACGTAGCCGTCCTTCCCGGCGGCGGTCCAGCGCATGGCCACCTGCCGTTGGGAGTCGCCGGCGTTGCCGCGCACGATGCGGACGAACTCCTGCAGCGAGAAATGGCCGTGCTTGCCGGCCACGCCCAGGTACTCGCCCTTGTCGTTGGTCACCACCAGGGGGCGTTGCATGAAGCCGGCGCCGGGCCGGGCGCTACGTTTCGCGCCAGCATCGGCGCTGCGGTCGATGCGCTCCCAGATCTCCTCGAACATGGCGGCGCGTTCCGCGCGCAGGGCCTCCACCTCGGACTCGAGCCGGGCAATCTCGTCCCGGTAGCGCGCCTCGATGCGCTCCTTCTCCTCCTTCAGAGTGGATAGCTCGCCGCGCAGGGAGTCTATCTCGGCGCGGAAAAGCGCCTGCGTGTCGAGGAGTCCGGAGAGCTTCTCCACCACGCCGGCGAGCTCGGCAACACTCTGCGGCTCGGCCTGGCCGTGGGGGAGGTCGCACACGGGGGAGAACTTACGTGCAAGGTCACGCTCCACTTGTTCCGCAGAATAGTTGTTGTTGAACATATGCCGTATCTCCTTGAATACGGGTATCGCGTCGGCTGGATACCGGATTCGGCGGCCGGAACCGCCCTGTTGCGGTATGAACTGGGAGAAGCGGTCCTTATAGTAGGCAACGGACGACGGCGGAATGTTCAACCGACGTCCAATCTCCCGGAGACTAAGATATTCGCTGCTGCTGGCCATGTTGTTGATCAACCCTGTGGATTGTTTGTTGAACAATATGTGAAATTATATTACATGGCAAGATAATTATGATAAAACTGGGCAGGTAGTTGTTGGTCATGTTTGAACAGGCTGATTGGTTGTTGAACACCAGATAGGAGCAGAAAAAGGCGCTGCCGCTTTGCATGCAGTCTGCCAGGAGTAGGGGCGGTGAGCCGCGATCTGCGCGCCCAAGGTTCGCCAAAAGTTGAAGGCCAGGGCGGAACGGGCGATTGCGGCGGGGAAGGCAGGGGGCTTAGAAATCGCGCAATAGAAAAGCCCCCGAACCGGGAAGGTCCAGGGGCCTGGCAGTATGATCGGTGCGCCTGCGCGCGGCGCGGCTGATAGGATGCTACTTTAGAAGCCGAAGCCGTCGCCGTCGGAACCGGAGGCGCCGAAGCCGAAGTCGTCCGGCACGCCGCCGGTTTCTTCAGCAGCCTCGGCAGGAGCGGCAGCAGCGCCGCCGTCGCCGGCGGCCACGGTGACCACGCCGTGCTTCTTGACGTTCTCAATCTGTTCCAGCAGCTCGTTGACCTTGCCGATGTACTCTTCGACGGTCTGCTGGGAGGTGACGATGACTTTGTCGCCTTCGCCCTTGGCGCTGGCCTCGAAAGCCTCGACCTTGCCCTTGTACTCGGCCACGTCCTTTTCGAGCGCGGTGGCCTTGGTCTCGAACTCGGCCTTGGCGACCTCGAGCTCCTTGATCTTGGCGGCCTGCTCGTCCAGGGTCTTCTTGTAGCCCTCGATGCGCGCGAACACGGCGTCGGCCTCGGCCTTGGCCTCGGCGGGCATGGGCGTCACGGAGACGTTGTCGCCCATGTTCAGGACTTCCTTGCCCTTCATCTTGGCCAGCTCGGGATGCTGCTCGTACACGTAAGCCTTGCCGAGGGCCTCGGCAAAGGGCTGCATGTCGGCGTCAATCTCGCGGCCGGTGAGATGCTCCAGCATCTCTTTGATGTTCGCGGACTGGGCCTCTTTATTCACGCCCTTGATGTAAGCGGCGAAAGTGCTCATGGAGAAAATCTTTCTGGCGTCGGCCATGGCTGCTGGTCCTCCTTAAGGATATGCTTGAAACAATGGAAAAGGGTTGTCCTTATATCTCGAAGGTCTTCTTCTGCACCGGAGGCGCCGGGACGCGTCCGGTCATGCGGGTGAAGATGAGCGCCGTCGTGCGGTAGACCAGGTGGCCCAGCTTGGACCATGGCAGGTAGGCGATGAGCATGAAGACCGCCACGAGGTGCACATAGTAGATGGGGTAGGCCAGGGACGCCGCATCGGCAAGGCGCAGAAGCTCGCTCAGGATGCCGGTGATGGCGACGGCCCAGATCACGCCCAGGAGATACCAGTCGTAGTAGGACGAGGAGTCCTTCTCACGATCCTTGTCCAGCCGCCGCTTGGTGAGGAACCACAGGCCCACGACAAGGGCGATGGCGCCGGCGTTGGCCAGGAGCTTGACCGGGTTGAGCAGGTGCATCGGCGTGTGACCCATGGGCGCGATGAAATGCATGACCTTGCCGCCCCAGTGGCCCAGGAAAACGATCGTGGTGACCGCGAACAGGGCAATGAAGGCCCAGAACACGAGGAAGTGGCCTTTGAACTTCTGCTCATCGGCCTGGGTCACGTCGCCGCACTCTTTCCATTTGCGGTGGGTGACGATCTCGTCGAGGGCCACGTCTCTGGCTGCCTCGAAGAAGTTGGGCTTCTTATAGGGGCCGACAAAGAACGTGGTGGGCGTCTTTTCCTTGAACCCTTTCCACATTTTGGTGACGCCGCGGTAGAACGTGAACAACACGAAGAAGAACGCGAGGCTGAACACGGGGTCGATGGTGTAGTCGCCGGGGAAGACCTTGCCGAAGACGATCTCGCCTTCCGGAATGGAGAGCCCGGTGGAGATCGCCCAGATGATGAGGAACAGCAGCGCCGGGATAGCGATGAGCTTGGGCAGGTGCTTCGGCGAGCTCATCCAGGTGCCCAGAATGGCGGGCTTGGTGAGCTTTTTGTAGGTGATGTTCCGCGCCGCGGCCAGGAGCTCCGCGGGGTTGGCGCCTCGTGGACAATAATCGGAGCAGGCGCCGCAGTTGTGGCAGAGCCAGATGTCGATATCGTCGAGAATCTTGTCCTTGAGACCCCATTGGGCCCAGATCATTTCCTTTCGAGGATAGGGATTGTCCTCCGGAGCGAGGGGGCAGACCACACTGCAGGTGGCGCACTGATAGCACCGCTTGAGCGTGTCGCCTCCGGCTTCCCGGAGTTCATTGATGAACTCCCTGTCTGGCTCGATGCGAACCGGCTGAGGCATGCGCTTCTCCTTGACAGTTGATGACAAAGGAGCGTCCTTCCCGTTGGCGGGTCCGCCGGAAGGGCGTCCGATCATGTGTGCCGTGCTTGTGAAATTTGTAATAAGCAAGGCGATGCTTACCAGGAGTTCGCACAAAAACCAACCCCATCGGGCTCGATCGTCCTGAAAAGTACCGCATGGAAAGCCCGAAGCCGCGTCCCGCGCTGGTAAAAATCAATGCCGTATGGTACGAGGCGCCATGAACTCCCGCCGACTACTCTCGCTCCTCTGTTTTCTCTGGATCGCAGCCCTCATTGTTGCGGCGTTGCCGTGCCGCGCTTTGGCCAAAACATATGTGGCGGTGGCCTCCACCACGCAGGTCGCCGACTTCGCCAGGCAGGTGGCCGGCGACGACATGGTGATCCACTGCATCCTGGCGCCAGGGGCCGACCCGCACACCTACGTGCCCACGCCGGGCGACGTAGCCCTGGTCACCGGCGCCGACATCACCGTGCAGAACGGCCTGCATCTGGAAGGCAACAACTGGATGGCCAAGCTGGCCAAGGACGCCGGCAAGCCCCTGGTGGTCTGCACCGAGGGCATGACCCCGCTCAGCATGGAGTACGAAGGCCGCAACGTAAAAGATCCGCACGCCTGGTTCGACCCGGCCAACGCGGCCGTCTACGTCAAGAACATCGAGCGCGCCTTCTCCGAGCTCGACCCGGCCCACGCCGACAACTACCGCGCCAGGGCCCGGCTCTATCTTTCCGAGCTGCGCGTGCTGGACGGCTGGATGCGCGCCCAGTTCTCGCAGATTCCGCCGGAGGAGCGTGTGCTGGTCACCAGCCACGACGCCTTCAACTACTTCTGCCGCGCCTTCCGCTTCAACCCTCGCAACGACTACCTGAGCCTCGCCCCGGTCGGCTGGTCCACAGGATCGGAGGTGGGCGGCGGCATGACGCCGTCCTCGCGGCTGCGGGTGGTGAACTCCCTGAAGGAGAGCGGAGCCCGCGCCGTGTTCGTGGAGACCAGCGTGAACCCCAAGCTGCTGCGGCAGATAGCCGCCGAGGCAGGGGTGGCCATAGGCGGCTTGCTGTACTCCGACTCCATGGGCGAGGAGGACTCGGCCGGCGAGACATATCTGGGCATGATGCGCGAGAACACGCTGACCATAGTTCGCGCGCTGTTGGTCCCGGCAAAGGACGGACAGTAGATGCGGCTCCTCGGCGTCGCACTGATCTGGGCCGTTATTGCGGGGGCTCTTGGCCTTTTTCTGGTCATGCGTGACCGGCCGGTTCAGCCGGCAACCGTGCAGGAGGTGGCGGTTCACGTTGCGCCGCAGCAGGAGTCCAACGCGACAGGCTACGCGACGGGGTATGCAGCAGGCTACGCCCTGGAGATTACACCCACATTTTCGCCCGCGCCGGACCCCTATGCGCTGGCGGATGATCCTGTATCGAGAAGCGGGCTGGTCGTTTCGCTGAACGGCCATGTCCTTTATACATATGACGGCGGTGGGGCGTTCCCTGGCTCCATCGTGCTGCAACCAGCGCCGGGACTTGGCCCCGGCGTTACGGAGTACCTGGTGGAGGCGGCGCCGCCGCTTGGAGAGGAGGGGATGCCGCAGCAGCAAGCCGTGCGGATGCGGCTGCTGCGACACGGCACAGCCGTGGCGGAACAAACCCTCTGGTCGGAACCGGGCGGTGTCGTTCGCGGAACGTTTCGGGTGGAGCCGGCAACGCCGGAGGAGGACGCCCATGGCGGTTAGACCCATGTCGGCCGAAGGACCGGCCATCGAAGTGGATCACCTGACGGTGAGCTATGGCACGCAGACCGTACTTTTCGACGTCACCCTGACCATTGAACGGGGCCTGCTCGTCGGTGTAATAGGCCCCAACGGCGGGGGCAAATCCACCTTTATCAAGTCTATTCTCGGCTTTGTGAAACGCGACGTGGGAGCCGTGTCTATTCTGGGCCGGCAGGCGGAAAAGGCCAAGGGCCTGGTGGCCTACGTGCCCCAGCGCGGGGCCGTGGACTGGGACTTCCCCATCACTGTGGGCCAGGTGGCCATGATGGGCCGCTACGGCAGAATCCCCTGGTGGCGGGACCCGGGGCCGGTGGACAAGCGCATCGTGGACGAGGCGCTGGAGATGGTGCGGATGTCCGACTTCCGCGACCGGCAGATCGGCCAGCTCTCCGGCGGGCAGCAGCAGCGCGTGTTCATGGCGCGCGCACTGGCTCAGGGGGCGGAGGTGCTGCTCCTCGACGAGCCCTTTGCCGGCGTGGACGCAGCCACGGAACGCGCCATCCTGGACGTGCTGCACACGGCCAGGGAAGCGGGCAAGACCCTGGTGGTCGTGCACCACGATCTGGCCACGGCGGCCGAGTACTTCGACCGTCTCGCGCTCATCAAGAAACGACTCTATGCGTACGGACCGCCGGAGGCCGTGCTCCAGGAAGATCTCATGGCTCAGGTATACGAAGGGCGGCTGCAGGTGTTCACACGCATGGGCGAGTCCAGGAAAGAAGACAAAGAAGCCTGCGGCGGGCATGCATGATTCTGGATGCAGTGCTGGGCCCCCTTGGGGAAACGTACTTTCAGAAAGCATTGCTCGGCGGCATCCTGGTGGCCGTGGTTTCGGGCGTTGTCGGCTCCCTGGTGGTGCTGCGGCGCATGGCCTTTCTGGGCGACGCGCTGTCCCACGCCATGATCGCCGGCGTGGCCGGCGGCTACCTGGGCATGAAGCTCCTTTTCGGCCTGGAGGCGTATGCCCCGGGCATGCTGCTCGGCTCGCTCATTGCCGCCGTGATCACCGTCTTTCTCATCGGCTTCGTGGCGCGTGTGAGCCGCGTCAAAGAGGACGCCTCCATCGGCATCATGTACACGGGCGTCTTTGCCGCGGGCGTCGTGCTTGTCTCAGTTTTTAGACAGCACATTCATATTGACCTGATGCACTTCATCATGGGCGACGTTCTGGCCGTGGGCGATGCCGACCTCTATGTGGCCGCATTCACCTGCGGGCTCGTGCTCACCATTCTCCTGTTGTTTTACCGCAGCTTCCAGATTCTCAGCTTCGATCCGGTCATGGCCGCGGCCATCGGCGTGCCTGTGGTGCTGCTCGATTATGTGCTCACCACTTGCGTCTCCCTCGTGGTGGTCAGCGCGGTGAGCATGGTGGGCGTCATCCTGGTGGTCGGGCTGCTCATTACGCCGGCCGCCACGGCCTATCTGCTTTCGGACAGGCTGGAGCGCATGATGGTCCTCGCCGCCGTGTTTGGCACCTCCAGCGTGGTCGGCGGCCTCTACCTCTGCATCCTGCTCGACGCCTCCGGCGGCGGCGCAATCATGCTGTTCTGCACGCTCCAGTTCCTCGTGGTCTTGCTTGTTGCGCCGCGGTACGGACTGATGGCGCGGTGGCGGCGTCAGCACGGGGTGCCGCCGCAGCTCATCGAGGACATTCTGGCCCTGGCCGCACGCCGGGACGGGGTCATGGAGCTTTCCGAGATACGCGAGCGCGTGGACAGGCCGCGGCTGGTGCCCCGCGCGATCAAGACCATGCAGCGCCAGAAGATGGCCGAGCTCGAAGACGGGAAACTGGTGCTGACCGACCCTGGCAAAGCCAAGGCCATCGAGCTGTTGCGCGCGCACCGGCTGTGGGAAACATACCTGGAGCATGTGGGCACGCCGGCCGAGGAACTGCACGAACGGGCGGAGGAGCTGGAGCACAAGCACGATCCCACAACCATTTCCGACCTCGACGATTTACTGGAGCATCCCGAGATCGATCCGCACGGCGAGCCCATACCGCCGAGCCCGCTTGTGGTCGCCGGGTCCCTCGTACCCGCGTCGCTGCTGCGCGAAGGGCAGGGGGGCACTGTGGAGCGCACGGGCATGCCGGCCATGGAGGCCGGCGTCAGCCCCGGAGAGCAGGTTCACATGGGCGCCCGTCTGCTGACCGAGGACGGACGCACGCGCTGGAATCTGCGCACCAATGACGGCAAGAGCCATGTGTTGAATCACGAGCAGGCCGACGCGGTCATTGTCTGCCTGGAGGACGTAGGCGGCGCAGGACACCCATCCCCGCCCGCCTTGGAGAACCCGGCGGCGTAAGGAATCATGGCCGAGAGTGCGATAATCCCTTGACGCTATGCAGGACGTTGCTATACAAGGCTTCTCCCATCCGCCGACGTAGCTCAGTTGGTAGAGCAGCTGATTCGTAATCAGCAGGTCAGGAGTTCGAGTCTCCTCGTCGGCTCCAGGAAATTTAAGGGGTTATGGTGTATCGCCATAGCCCCTTTTTCTGTTCTCGCTGGGCAGGCAGAAGTACCATTTTTGGTACCATTTGCTAAATAATTCTAACAGCTTCACTTCAATCAATTTCATAGTATGTCAGCTTGCAGCGCTGCCTCCGGGTGTGACGCGCGTTGCGTTTTTCACGGTTTGCTATGGCGCCCATACAGTCTTGCGTTACGGCAAGGCCATGCGAATGAGGCCAAGAAAAGCGCTTCGGTCTGCCCCCCTCGAGTACGCGTCCGACCCATAACAAAGCCCCGCTCCGGACGACCGGAACGGGGCTTCATATATAATAAGGCTCCCGGCAACTTCTGCATGAGGGGGCTTTTCCCCAAACACTCCCCGCCAGAGAGCTTTGCTTTTCGGGGCCAGCTCAGGGAGTGCGCGACAGTGTTTACGACTGCTCCTCCGCACCCACTGTGAGTGCTTCCGCGCAGCTCTTCATTTCGGGTTTTGGCTTTCCTTTGCCTATGAAGCGTCGAATCAACGGCCAGCAGACCATCAAAATGGTCACGCAGAACAGAACCATGGCGATGGGATGTCCCGTAAAAAAGCCGGAAAAACGTCCATCTGTGACCACGAGGCCTTGCCTCAGGCTCATCTCGAACTGGGGACCGAGCACCAGCCCAATGACCAGGGCGGCCAGAGAGACGTTCATGTACCGCAGGGCCATGCCGAGCATGCCCATGGCCAAGGCCACCCACAAATCGAAGAAGCTGCTGCGAACTCCGTATGCTCCGAGCAGGCAGAAGATAACGATCATCGCGAGCATGAGCTGCTCCGGCACTTTAAGTATCCGCGCGAACAGTTTGCATACGATATATCCGAAGGGCAGCAAACACAGGTTGGCTAGAATCAGTGTCAGGAACGAGGCGTAGACCACATCCGGGTTGTCATGCATGAGGCGTACGCCAGGGGTGATGCCGTGGATTGTCAGGGTGGCGAGCATGACGGCCGTCACGGCGTCGCCTGGTATGCCCAGAGCCAGTGTGGGAATGAGAGCGCCGCCCGTCACCGCGTTATTCGAGGCCTCTGAAGCGACAAGGCCGTCGGGCTCGCCGTGCCCCATGTTGTCCCGCCTGGGCGAGGATCGTTTCGCTTCAGCATAGCTCAGAAACGCGGCTGTGGCGGCGCCGGTACCTGGCAGAATGCCGACGCCGGTGCCAATGAGAAACGATTTGATGGTCACCCAGATACGAGGGCGATACTCGGTCCATGTGGGCAGCTTGATGCCGGATACGGCGATAGCCTTGAAGGTGTCTACGTTCTTCTGCGCAATTCGGTCGAAGACCTCGGAGAGCGCAAAGATTCCCACAACGACAGGGATAAGGCTGAAACCGCCGGACAGCTCGAAGCTGCCGAAAGTGAAGCGTAAATCCCCTGTGATCGGGTCGGCGCCCACCATGGCCATGAACAGCCCCAGTACGCCGGCGAGCAAGCCCTTGAACATACTGCCTCGGGAGATGCTGGCGATGCAGGTGAGCCCAAGCAAAATGAGCGCGAAGGTCTCGATGGGACCGAACTGCAGCGCGAACGCAGCAAGTTGCGGCGCTGCGAAAATGAGGACGATGCACGAGAGCAGGCCACCGATGATGGAGGCGATGGTAGACCATCCCAAGGCCTTGTCCGCCTCCCCCCTTTGGCTCATGGGATAACCGTCAAAGCACGTGGCGGCTGATTGCGGTGTCCCTGGCGTGTTGATCAGGATAGCGGAAATCATGCCGCCGTAGACCGAGCCGCCATAAATCGCAAGCAACATGGCGATGGCCGGGACCTGATGCATTGTATAGGTGAAGGGGAGACAGATGGTAATGGCCAGTACCGAGCCCAATCCGGGCAGCGCGCCAACGACGATTCCCCACAACGTGCCGAAGACCAGGGCCAAAACCGTTTCGAAAGATGCTACGAGCGTGAAAGCGTGAATGACATTATCCATGAATCACATCCAGTAAGACCACATCGACGTTGGCAGAGGAATCTTGAGCACCTCCACAAAGATGAGCCAGAGAGCAACAGGGAAGATGATGCCCACGGGGAGCAGGACGGAGTACCTTCCGTAACCGAAGATGAGGCACGAAGCGAAAAAGAAGGCGACGGTCGACAAGAGAAAGCCGATATACTCCATCGCAGCTACGCACAGGCCGATCAACAGGAACATCAGCAGGGCATTTTTCCAACTGTAGTCCTTGCTGGACTTCCCTTTCTTGAAGGCCGCTTCGATCAATATTCCGACTGATAGCAGCAGCCATGCTGTAAGAAGAATGCGAGGATAAAAAATGGGACTGACCTGCGCACCTATCCCCATCACCTTGTAAGCAGAGTCGAACGTGTGGATCATGAACGCGACACCGAGCAGCATCATGACCCCCCCGAACATGAATTCTATAAGCCTTCGTGACATGGCTCCTCCTCGGAAGCGGGGGCGTTCCATAACGCCCCCGCAACGCGTATCGCTTTTATTTCTTCAACCCGGCGGATTCGAGGATCTTGCCGTTCTTGGTGAACTCTGATGCGACGAACTTGGAGAACTCCTGCGGGCCCATGTACTTCGGATCTGTCTTCAACTTCTTGGCCATTTCCTGGAACTTGGGAGATTCCACAGCCTTTTTGCTCGCTGCGGCTACTTTTTCGATAATCTCGGGGCTGGTTCCCTTGGGTGCGAAGATGCCGCGCCAGACTGAGAACTGCAGGTCGTAGCCGAGCTCTTTCATGGTGGGGACATCCGGCAAGGACGGGATTCGTTCCTCGGTGAAGGCGGCCAGGGCTTTTACATCGTACTGCTGGAGGATGGGAGGCGTATCGGCGTAGAACTGGATCACGCCGCTGGCCAGGGATTTCATGGCAGGACCGGTGCCCTTGTCAGGCATGTGTTTCACATCCACCCCCAGAGCCTCCATGGTAGCGGCCAAGGCCACGTGCGGCATGCCGCCAGGGCCGGAGGAGCCATAGAGATACTTGCCGGGGTTGGCCTTCAGGTCCGCAATGACTTCTTGCATGGAGTTCCACTTGGCGGATTTGGCCGTGTAGAACAGAACCGGGCTCAAAGTCACGTTGGCAATGGCATCGAAAGAGTCGATGCTATACGGCAGGTTGCGCAGATTCGGCTGGCAGGTCATGGGACCAATCGGGATGAAGCCCAGGGTGTAGCCGTCCGGCTTGGCCTTGGCTGCTTCTGCCGTTCCCAGGGTGCCGGAAGCGCCGTCCACGTTTTTTACGATTACGTTGGCATCCAATGCGTCGGCCAACAGGGGAGCGAACACTCGCGCCACGGAGTCTGTGCCTCCGCCGGCGCTGAAAGGTACTATGAGCGTGACGGTCCGTTCGGGATAGTCGGCCATCGCCGGTGAGCAAAGCATCAGCACAGATGCCGCCAACAGGAACACACGTAACAAGGCTTTCATGAAACGTCTCCTCTGCTTGTGGCCGGCATGGTGCCAGCCATCATTCGAGACTGCATGTTCTTCGCCAGAACTACGCCTACTTCAAAATTGCTCCATATTTTGCTGTGGACACAGCGCCCGAATACCGCTTCAGGTACCCACTTCCGGCCTGCGGTTTCGGTGTGAAAGTGTTTGCTTCGATTCGCCGCTGCAACTCATCGTCGTCGACATGCAGCTCGATGGATCGTCCGTCCACGTCGATGGTGATGGAGTCGCCGTCTTGAACGGCGCACAGCGGCCCCCCTAGTGCGGCTTCGGGGGAGACATGTCCAATGCACGGTCCTCTCGTTGAACCGGAGAAGCGACCATCTGTGACAAGCGCGACAGATTCGCCGAGGCCCACGCCCATGAGCGCTGATGTCGCCGTGAGCATTTCCCGCATGCCAGGGCCGCCGCACGGACCTTCATACCGGATGACGATCACCTCGCCGGCATTGATCTTGCCTTCAAGTATCGCTTCCGTGGCCTCTTCCTCGGATGAGAAGCAACGAGCCGGGCCGGTGTGCCTGCGCATCTTTTCCGAAATGCCGGTCTGCTTGATCACGCACCCTTCCGGCGCGAGATTGCCCTTGAGAACCGCCAGACTGGATTGCTTCATGTATGCGTTTGCTATGGGTCGGATCACCTCTTTGTTGCTGTTCGCAAATGCCTCGATGTTCTCCCGGAAGGTCTTGCCGGTGACTGTCATCCGGTCCAGGGGCAACATGGAAGACAGCTCCTTCATGACCACCGGGATGCCGCCGGCATCGTTGAGATCCAGCAGCGTGTGGGAGCCGGACGGTTTGATCTTGCAGATATAGGGCGTGGAAGAACTGATGCGCTCGATGTCTTCGAGCGTCAGGTTGAGGCCCGCCTCGTAAGCCAGCGCCGGGAAGTGGATGGACGTATTCGTGGATCCGCCCACGCTCATGACCACGCGCAAGGCGCCTTCCAGCACCTCTTGCGTGACAATGGACAAAGGCAGGAGGTTCTCCTCAACGAGCTGCACGATGCGCCTGCCGCTTTCCTTTGCCATGCGTATCTTCTTGCCCTCTACGGCGTGTGTCGTGGCCGATCCTGGCAAGGTCAGCCCCAGCGCTTCCGAGGCAATGGACATGGAGTTGGCCGTGCCCATCATTGCGCAGGAGCCGGGCCCGGGCGAAAGCGCGTCTTCCAGCTCGAAGAATTCGCCTTCGGTGATCTGCCCGCTTTTCAGGCGGCCCGCCGCTTCCTTGAGCTCATACGTTGCATACTCCTGCCCTTTGACCCGGCCAGGCAACATGGGGCCGCCGGTCACCACGATGGAGGGCAGGTTCAACCGCAGCAGCGCCATGAGCATGCCTGGAACGGTCTTGTCGCAACCACAAATGAACACCAATCCATCCAGCTGCTGGGCCTGGGCCATGATCTCGATGGAATCCGCCGTAATCTCCCTGGACGGCAGGGAGTAGCACATGC
The DNA here is from genome assembly GCF_013085545.1 of Oceanidesulfovibrio marinus. Classification (NCBI taxonomy): domain Bacteria; kingdom Pseudomonadati; phylum Thermodesulfobacteriota; class Desulfovibrionia; order Desulfovibrionales; family Desulfovibrionaceae; genus Oceanidesulfovibrio; species Oceanidesulfovibrio marinus. Next base: position 1,683,325 of record NZ_CP039543.1, on the reverse strand, counting down.
CTATGTGGCCCTGAAGGAAGCCATCACAAATGCTGATGGTATGGAACTCGAAAGGCACGCCCCCAGCCTGCTGCACACCGTCGCGAATGGCCTTTCCGATGCGGTCGAAGTGGATATGGCCGGGGTGCATCTCGTTGAAACAGTTTACAATGCCGATAAACGGCTTGCCGAACTCCTCAGCCGTATGGCCTAGGCCTTTCAGATGCGCCCTCGGGCCTCCGCGGGTCACTCCATTGACCACCTTGGCACTTCTGTACTTCGTGTCTTTGAACGTGAAACTCATCTTCTCTCCGGATGCGATATCAGCGTGTTGCATGCCCGGACGTGCACTGCACCGGGCTCACGATTGTTCTCAGTTGGAAGCCTCGACCGGCTTGAGAAGAGGCACGGAGAACTCATCTTCCAGCCTGCGGAGCTCTTCCTTCATCTCGGCTTTCTCAGCCTCGGTCAGGCTGCGCATGGGAGCATGCGGATCGGGGAAGGCAATGCCGCGCAAAGCCAGGACCTGCTTGCGGCGAGTCTGTCCTGCCGGACGGTTAAAGACGTGGCGCAGGCGGGAGGCGAGCTTTTGGAGATTGCGCGCGGCGTCCAGGTTGCCGGCCTCGTACTCTCGCTTGATGCCCACCATGATCTCCGGGTTGCTCGCGGCAAGGGCCGAGATTGCACCTGTGCCGCCGATAATCATGCAGGCCAGGTACATGGCGTCGCTGCCCATCATGGAGCTGAAGTCGCTGCCCAGAAGGTCCACGTAGTCTACATAGCGGCAGTAGTCCTGAGTGGTGTCCTTCACGCCGGCCAGCTGCGGACAGACCTTGCGGAGCTCCATCAGATACTGAGGGGTAAGGTCGTTCCGCGCTGCTGCGGGGAAGTTGTAAAGGTACAGCGGGGTGTTGGGTGCGGACTTGCCGAGAGTCACGAAGTACGTGGTCAGCGCGTCCTTATCAAAGCCGTAGTAAAAAGGCGGGACCGCGGCTATTCCGAAAACGCCAAGGCTTTCCGCATAGTTGGCCAGATCAAACGCTTCATCCTGCCGGGTGCTTCCGACATGCGCGACCACTGGAATTCGGCCGTCCGCAGCATCAACATACGCCTTGATGGCGGTTTTCTGCATCTCGATTGAAAGAACGGCGAATTCGCCCGTGGACCCGTTGACGAAAAGGGCGTCCACACCACTGTCGATCTGAAAATCACAGAACGAGCGGAGCATCTTCTGGTCGACCGAGCCATCCTGATCGACCGGGTTGAAAGCTGCCGTAACTGTTCCCTGAAGAAGCTGTTTAGTCATTTCAATCTCTCCTGATTGGTTATGGTAGCGCTACCATTTGCATAAATGAAACACACTGTCAACCAAATTCACATGTAGCGCTGGCCACAAAACATCCCGGTTTTATTAACAGTTGCCTTATCCAGATGAGCCGGGCATAAAAAAACTTCAGGAGGTTAAATGACAGAAACGCCCCAGAAGAAAAGGAAGCGTCGAGGTAGTGGCCGCGTTACCATGAAGGACGTGGCCAAATTATCCGGCGTCGCCCCCATAACGGTTTCACGAGTTCTTTCAGGGTCTGATTATGCATCACCGGCAGCGCGTGACGCCGTCATGGCTGCTGTCCGTGAGTTGGGCTATGTGCCAAACCGGATGGCGGGAGGCCTCGCCTCCGTGCATGCTCCGGTCGTGCCCATACTCGTGCCGGCTTTGCGAAACGCCGTCTTCTCCGACATTATCATGGGTGCGCAGGAGCATTTTTTCGAGCACGGGCTGGAGACGCTGATCGGCAACACGCTCTATTCGATCTCCAAAGAGGAGCATCTCACCCGAACCTTTCTGGGATGGTCACCCCCGGCCATCATGATAACCGGCGGAACGCATTCCCAGGCCACGCGTGATTTGCTCTCCTCCATCGAGATTCCAGTTATCGAGCTGATGGAGCTTGTGGAAAAGCCGCTGGGCATCAACGTCGGTCTTTCCCACGCCGGGGCCGGCTATGATATGACGTCTGTCCTCATAGAGAGGGGATATGAAGACATTGCTTTTCTTGGAACGATGCCCGACAGGGACCTCCGTGCACTCAAACGCATGGAGGGATACCAAAAAGCGCTCCGAGACAACGGGCTGCGGGGCGACGGCTTTGTCCAGTTCTATGACCAGCCATCAACGTTTCAACTCGCCGCGCAATTCGCCGACATCTATCTCGAAAACAGGGCGAAAATCAGGGCGGTCTTCTGCGCCAACGACGTTCTCGCCGTCGGTCTGCTCATGGAATGCCAACGCCGTGGAATCGCTGTCCCTGGGGAGCTGGCCATTGCCGGTTTCAATGATTTGTCCATTGCGGAAAGCGTACATCCGAGACTGACCACTGTGCATGTGCCCCGCTACGAAATGGGAACAAAGGCAGCATCCATGCTCGTCGAGGTCCTTTCCGGGGAGACGCTTGAATCCCCAATCTATAATGTGGGTTATGAGATCATTGAGAGGGAATCGACCTGAGTTTGGGCTCGACAAATTGAGCCCTCGTTCAAGCGGCGCACACGTGCATGGTATGGTCAGCAGACCATGACTTCGTATCTTTTTCTACACGCAGCACTCCTGCACGAAGGAGGAGCGTTTAATCTCAGCGATAGGAACTGCTACCTCCAAAAGGGTAGAGCGATGTCACGATACCAACGGACGAGTTGCTGCTGAAGTCCTGCCGGCAGCTTCCAATACGAACGCCAGGCTTTGTCAGGACGTACGAGAAGGATGCAGGGATGGACCAGGAGGATGAAGAAGAAGCCTGAAGCGTGTGTTGTAAGAAGGCTATCAGGACTCTCTAAACAAATCCCATGAATGAGCCGCTGATTTTGGGACATGATGACCAAAGCGACGGCAAGTTGCCCCGCCTGTATGCGCAGCCTTCCGCAGTCCCTTTGGTGACAAATTGCTGTAATAAAAACCGCCGGCGCAGCGGAGGATACCACTGCGCCGGCGGTTACTATGAGCGGAGTTCTGAGGGGGTGCTGCCCCTGATACTCACCGCAAGGGAGCATTGCTCCCTTGCCCCATTTCTGGAGTCGCGGGAATTGAGTATACTGGCTTAAATAAAGGAACTAGCTCGAAATTGAGGCAGTCCTTTTCCTGCGGATAATGAAGCTGCATCAAGAGAAGTCTTCACTACGAAGAAAACGTCGTTTCCATATGTCGCGATGCTGAGTTCCCTCGCTTCAACCAGATTCGAAAAATGCAGGCATGTAGACCAGTAATGCATTTATATGGCTATGTTCTTAAGAATCGTGACAACTGAGGCACAAAGGATACGACTCAGAATGTACAGAGATAGTATTCACCTGACACTCCGCCCCTGGCGGGGTGATGGCTACGCTGCTTCTTCTTTTTCTACCTCTGCTTCGTCGATTACGATGCCGTCCAGGAACGCTTGGTAGGGCACTCGGCCGTCCATGCCGCGGCCCTGATGGGTGCGTTCCCGGTTGTAGTGGTTCAGGTAACTGTCCAGATCCTCTTGCATTTCCTCCACCGATTCGTACCACTTCTCGCGGCCCTTGATGCGGAAATGCTCGTCGAGCAATGTCCGATGCAACCGCTCCACAAAGCCGTTGCTCTGCGGCCGGCGAACCTGCGTTGTCCGGTGCTCAATCCCTTCTAATTGCAAGAACAATTCGTACGGATGCTTGTCCGGGCGACCGCAGAACTCGCGACCGTTGTCCGAGAGAATCGTCGAAATGCGCGCGATGTGCTCCTCGAAGAACGGCAGCACGTCCTCATTGAGCACGTGAACCGCGGTAACCGGCAACTTGGTGGTGTAGAGTCGGCCCCAGGCATAGCGGCTGTGGCAGTCGATAACCGACTGCAAATACACGCGTCCAACGCCCTTGAGCGTGCCCACGAAGAAGGTGTCCACGGCCACGAGGTCGCCGGTGTGACGCGTCTCGATGTGCCGGTCGCGAAACTCGGGACTGAAGCGCTCCAGGACGCGGATTTGTTCGTCCGAGAGCTCCAAACGCTGCTCTCGCACGCTCTTCTCCAGCCGCAGCAACCGCTCGTGGCGTGTGAGCAAGCCGTGCCGGCTCCAGACGCCGCGGACACCGCCGGAGCTGACCTGGACGCCTTGCAGGACAAGCTGTTGGGCGACGCGGAGCGGCCCGTGCGTGGGGTGAGCCAAGCAGTAGTCGAGGATGGCCTGCTCGACAGCCTCGTCGACGCGGTTGGGGTGCGGGCCTCGCGGCCCGGGCAGGCGGTCCAATAGACCTTCGGCGCCGAAGGTCTGGTAGTTGCGCCGGATCTCGTAGAACTGCTGCCTGGAATAGCCCATGATTTTGCACGCTTTGCTGACGTTGCCCAATTCAGTGGCCAGCTCTAGCAGACTCATCTTCCTTCGTGCTACTTTGCGTTTCGTGGTCATGGCGTTCTCCTCGAAAGGGTTCGTGAAGCTTCGCAACTCCATCGATACCCAGCCAGGGACGGCATGACCACAACCTTTTGGTGGCCCAGGTGTCAGGTTATATCCATCTCAGTTCACTCAGAAAGACCTTTTCCATGCGACATGGCGTCACTAAGGCAGCTTACCATATGCGCAAGCATTGAATCTGATGCCTAAGACTCAGAATAAACTGGGAGGGTAATGCTTCCTTGCGGCAGTATGGCGACATTTGCTTGAGGATTCTCATCCAGGAAGGCGTCATAGAGCGCCTGGACATTGTCAGCTTTGCTGGCAAAGAGCTTGTGTGTATCTTCTTCGCTCAGCGAAGAGATGATCGTAAGCTTTTTACGCAACGTAACTCGTGAAAACCAATATGCCTTGTGTCCACCCATTACAAAATTCTTACGAATCGCATCCACAATATCCTGTGGGGACATTCCTTTAGACAGCCATTCTTCAAAAACCGGTTCCCCAAACCCCTTCGGGGATTCGGTGAGCATGATGATGTCCCCGCCATTACGCGTCACCCTATCTCCGTGATCAAGAGTCTTTTGTGACTGATACATGTTTACATCGCGTGGATATCCAGATGCTGAGATGATGCACAAGTCTGCAAACTCACTGAATGGAACTTCATACATACTTTTTGAAACTTCCGTCGCCTCGTACCATGCCGATTCCATATCGCCTCCAACAATGTGGACGACTTCCTGGTCATCAGTCACCACTGCATTGAGGATGAAATCAACACCAACTTTCCGAGCGCCCCAAATCATCTCCTGGCTGATAGGATTTTGATGGATTTCTGGCAAGTCATCTACGACATCGAACAACTTTGCATGATTCCTTTCTATGGTCTCATGTCCTGCAACACCAGGGAGGATCGATTTTCTTCCGCCGGAGAAGCCGGCAAAGTAGTGTGGCGCTACGATTCCCAAAGTGATCACGAAATCTGCTTCCACTGCCAGTCGATTGATTTCAAGAGGTATTCCACCAGGAAGCGGCCCAAGATTGACAAGCATCTCACGGTCATCGGCGTCGTGCGAGATAAATTGAAATCGTTCCACCATCTCCGCCCCGAATGTTTTGATATTCAGGGCCTCATCGTGGGGCTTGTGCAGCCCCGTAGCGATGAGGAAGGTAATGTTGGAGTCAGGTATGCCGCATTGTGAAAAGACTTCCAGCAAGGGCGGGAAGAAGATGTCATAGGGCATCGGCCTTGTTTCGTCATTGACGACCACAAGGATCTTATCTTTCTTCTTCTCGTTGAGCAGCATCGATAATGGCTTTGTGCCATTGGGATGGCGCAACACCTCGCGGGTCTTCTCTAGCGGATTCTGGAGGATGCTTGGCCTGTTCGGCTTGTATACCTTGGTGTTGGAACCTTCCCGGATGCGCAATGGAATGGTTGTGCTCCCGTAAGGGAGCGCTATGGCGGCCATTTTTCCTCTCCTTATCCTTTATATGCTGAATATTTTCCCAGTGGGGAGCGTGACTCCGAGACAGTGAGAAAATGCGTAGCAAAACAGAATGATGATTATTTCATCTCTCAACTATCAGCCACTGCGGCGATGGCTGTAGCGACACTGTCGGAAAGGTTCATGTCCAATGGATTAGGCAAGAGATACGTTTCCGAAAGTTTATCATCGGTGACGTAGTTTGCAATTGCGTCAATTGCAGCCAGCTTCATGGCGAGCGTAATATGTGCTGCTCTTGATCGCATTGCACCTTTGACTATTCCTGGAAATGCAAGCAAGTTGTTGACGGTGTTCGGAAAATCGAATCGCCCGGTACCAATATAACGGGCACCTGCCTCTATGGCGTCGGGGGGGAAGATTTCCGGATCAGGATTGGCGAGAGCAAATATTGTGGCATCAGGATTCATTGAAGCCACCATTTCCTTGGAGACCAGGCCCGCGCGAGAAAGGCCGATAAAAATATCGGCACCTTTAAATGCATCGGCCAGATTTCCTTCAAGAGCTACGCTGCTTCGATCAACAACAGATTGCTTGTACTTGTTTAAGTCATTTCTATTCTTGGAAAGCGCGCCCTTGCTGTCGAACATGGTTATCTTGTCGATTCCAAGCTCGAACAGAAGGTTGGCTGTGGCAATGGCCGAGGCGCCCGCACCACTTATGACAACCCGCTTGCTGGACAGGTCGCACCCACTCAACCGCGCGACATTCTTCAGACCGGCACAAATGGCCATGGCTGTCCCATGCTGGTCGTCATGGAATACAGGAACGTTCAGCTCACGATTCAAACGTTCCTCAATTTCAAAACAACGGGGAGCGGCAATGTCCTCAAGGAAAAAGAATCCAAAAGAAGGCTCTACATTCTTGACAGTTTTTACTATTTCATCAACATCAGTAGTTGAAAGGCACAGTGGTACAGGATCTGCATTAGCAAAATGCTTCAGCATAACTCCTTTCCCTTCCATAACAACCATTGCTGCTTCGGGTCCGACATTACCAAGACCAAGAACGGCAGTTCCATCAGTGACAATGGCAAGCATACTGGCCTTTGCCGTATATTGGTATTGAAGGCTTTTATCTGCGTGTACAGCACGGGTGGGTTCGGCGACGCCTGGTGTATAGGCGATGCTCAGTTCTTCAAGATTATTTGCACCGACCTTGTTTGTGACCTCCAGTTTGCCACGTGCATTGGCTACCAGATCAACAGCTTTACGATATATTTCTTCTTCGTTCATTTCTTTCCTCGCAGTGATGTAAGATTTGTTTGCTATTACCTAATGTATGGATGTTTTTTTGAGCAAATTTAAAATTTGCATTCCTCAAATAAATTTTTGCTATGGGCCTGAGGATGGTCGATCATGGCGTATGATGCGAGGCGGCTATGTCGTTTCCTCATATTTTGTCTATAATATTCAAATATTGCATGTGCCGGCCAAATATGCATGCCGTGTGCGGCACGCCCCGGGGTTGCCCCGGCGCCAGCAGAAAACAGCCATAAGCAAGATGCCGACTATTGATTCTGACCCAAAATTATTGAGGGCAGGTGTATGGAATTTTAAGCGCAGCAGAGATACTCGTGGCAGCAGGGCGTGGGCTGCAAAAGGCGAAACTTGCGTGAACGAAGTGCCCGTACCGGCTCCTGCCGCAGGTTGGGCATCACGGACAGGCGGAGTTAACTGGCTGGAAAAATGCCCGATATCCGGGGAGCCGACGCGCGCGAGTCGATGCCCGATCAGAAGAAATCAGCGCCAAATATTGCAGGAGCTTTCAAGCATGCTTCTGCATTGGATGCTTTCTATGGTGATTGTCGACGCGGAAGGCCGCATCACGTCAGGGGCACGTGTGTATTGTGTTGAGGTAGGGACAGCAGCGACAGACCTATTGTTTTGCCAAGAGTATAAGAGGGGAAAATGCGAGCTGCTGGCTCTCGTGGCGTTTTCTGTCCAGAGGTTTGTGGAACTGGTCAGTCATTGAAACTTCGGCAACGGACGCACAAATTTTACTGAATATATAAATTGATAGTGATGGAGCTGGCCATGAACCTTTCTCACCTACAAACATATATCAAGGTTGCTTCGACACGGAGCTTCACGCGAGCTGCACAGGATCTTTTTATAACGCAGCCCACCGTGACACACCATATCCAGTCACTCGAACAGGAGTTAGGGTATCAGTTGTTTGTCCGCTCCAGCTCGGAAATTCGCCTGACAGTGGAGGGGAAGCAGCTTCTCCAAAAGGCTCATGAAATATTTAGGATTATTGATGATATCAAAGGCACGACAATGAGCCAGGAAAGCGGAATGTGCGGCACGTTGAATATTGCTGCATCTTCCGTCATGGGTACATATTTTTTGACCCCCATATTTAAAACGCTTTTAGAAACATACCCCCATGTAGATATTCGGCTCCATTTTGGAAATGCCTATACCACAGCGACATGGGTTCAGAATTCTTTTGTAGATCTCGGTTTTGCTCCACGTTCCCCAGGGTTCTCCCGGCTCAAGTTTACAACGCTTCTTGTTGAGCCATGCGTTCTTGCCATCAGCTCACCGCGTTATGCAACATACAGCTACGAGTTAGAGCATGGGGATTGTGCGAATCAGCCTTTTATTATCCGAGAAAAGGGAACCAAAGTGCATGACGTTGCCATGAGGTGGCTCAAAAAACAATCATGGTACTCTGGTATGCGCACACCGACCATCCTTCCGGATATGGAATCCATCAAGAATCTTGTTCTTGCAGATGCCGGGATAACCATCCTTCCTCGTTGTTGCGTCCGACGATACCTTGATCAAGGTCTCATGAAAGAACTTAAGACGGATATAAAACCAAATGATGTGAATTACTTTATGATACAGCGGAAAAATGAAAATGAGAACGAGCTTATTCGAATGTTTCTGCAGTTGTTGAGAACAACAGCTCAAACGGCAACAACACCGGCCAAAATGTAATAGAAGATAGATACGACATAGTCTGAAATAACAGCGTGAAAAGAATAGATTGCTAATAAGCAGGCCAGGAGTTCAAGTCTCTTCGTCGGCTTCAGAAAAAGAGAGGGTGCCGCCCCAATCGGACAGCACCCTTTTTCCTTATCTCGCTTGTCGGGCTCTGTGCTACGTTGGACACAACGCCTTTGTCGGCGTCGCTCTACGCTACTTGGATTTTGAGAACACGAACTCGCCGGCCACGACCGTTTGCAGCACATCGATGCCGGTCAGCTCGGCCGTGGGGATCTCCAGCGGGTTCTTCGAGAGCACGGCGAAGTCGGCCAGCTTGCCTGGCGCAATGGAGCCCGCCTCGTTCTCCAGCCCGCAGGACGCGGCAGGGCCCACGGTGTAGGCGCGCAGGGCGTCCTCCGCGCTGACGCACTCCTGACCGTGCCAGGGCGTGGCCTCGCAGCCCGGCACATTCCGCGCCACGGCCGCGTGCATGCCCAGAAGCGGGTCGAAGTGCGTGACCGGGCAGTCCGAGCCAAAGGCCAGGGCCATGCCGGCCTTGAGGATGGAGGCGAAGGGGTAGGTGAAGCGACCCAGTTCGCCGAACTCGCCGTCGATCATGTCCATGTCCAGGACGAGGTGCAGGGGCTGCACCGAGACGGCTACGCTACCGGGTTTGAGCCCGGCGTAGCAATCCAGGTCCTCGGTGCGCACCATCTGCATGTGCTCGATGCGGTCCGGCGCAAACCGCTGCGATGCGGTGCAAGACTCGGTCTCGCGGAGCAGCGTCCCCAGGTCGCGTACGGCGTGGTCGCCAATGGCGTGGATCGTCAGGGAGTTACCGCTTTGCCGCGCCAGCTTCAGCAGCCGGCCGATCTCGTCCATGGCGAACATGGGCAGGCCGGAGCCGGCGCTGCTCTTGCGGTACGGATCAAGCACCCAGGCGGTTTTCGCGCCCATGGAACCGTCGGAGTAGACCTTGAAGTGGCCCATGCGCAGCCACTCGTCGCCCATGCCGGTGCGCAGGCCCAGGCGGATTGCCTCTTCCAGATGCTCCACAGCCATGCAGCACCAGGAACGCAGCCGCATGCTGCCGGAGTGGCGGAGCCGCTGCCAGGCCGAGAGGGCCGGGCCGGCCTCCAGGCCGCCCATGAGCCGCAGGTCGTGCACGCCGGTGATGCCGTAGCGGTGCAGCTCCTTCTGGGCATCGGCAAAAGCCTCGTCAATATCCTCGTCCGTCAGCGAAGCCAGGGCCAGGGTGCGGACCGGGTTGATGCCCCAGTCGCGCAGCACGCCGGTGGGCTCGCCGTTCTCGTCCACGTCGATGCGGCCCATGGCGGGCTGGCCAGCGTTTCTGGCGATGCCGGCCGCTTCCAGCGCCTTGGTGTTGACCACGGCCAGGTGCAGGTCGGCGCGCCAGAGCACGGCGGGTTTGTCCGGGCAGACCGCGTCGAGATCGCGGCGGGTGAAGATGCGTTGCTCGGGCCACCCGCCCTCGTACCAGCCGTAGCCGATGACCCACTCCCGCTCCGGCTTGGCCGCCTCTTCGGACACGGCGTCCAGCACGTCGGGAAGGCCGCGCGCCTTGTCCAGCATGAGATGCTTGAGCGCCAGGGCCCAGTCAAAGTAGTGGATGTGGCTTTCCGTAAAACCGGGAACCATGCAGGCCCCGTGCATGTCGCGCCTTTCGGCGGACTCTCCGGCCAGGGCGCGGGCCTGCTCGCCCAGCGCCTCCACCCGGCCGCAGCGCACAAGCACGGCGTCCGTCCGGGGCGTGTTGTCATCCATGGTTACGACATCGGCGTTGTCATAAAGTATAGCGTTCATGGTCATCGTATTGGGCAAAGGATTTCAAGGGGATGGATAGCCGGCATGTTCGAGCCGGCCTTGCCGAGATGTGAGCCTATCTGAAGCACGCAGCCCGGGCAGGCGGCGGACGCGACCTCCGCGCCGCTCGCCGCGATTTTTCCGGCCGCGGCGCTTCCCAGCTCCCGCGCCAGGTCCGGGTTCTTGAGGCTGGAGACGCCGCCCCCGCCGCAGCAGGCGGTCTCGCCGTTCATGACGAGCTCCACGCCGCGTTTGTGCATGAGATCGGCCACGGCGGCCGGGTCGCCACCGGCATGGACAAAGTGACAGGGCTGATGCACGGCCGCGCTGCGTATCTGCGTCGAACCCGGCAGGGACAGGGATGAAAGCCCGGCCAGGAAGGTCAACGCCTCCTGCACCCGAGGGCCGAGGCTTTTGGCCTGCTCCGCCTCCGGACCGCCCATTCGGGCGGCAATCTCCGGGTAATGGGCGCGCAGCACCGAGGCGCAGGTAGGACAGGCCGTGAGAATTGGTCCTTCCACGGCTGCGAGGGAACGCAGGTTCTTGCGCAGCACGGTCTTGAAGCTCTTGAGCCTGCCGCTGAACAGCGCGGGTGCGCCGCAGCATTGCTGGTCCGGCGGAATGAGGACGTCGAAGCCGTTGTCGCAGAGCATTTTCACGGCGGCGAGGCCCGGTCCGAAGTCCACCAGACCGTAGAAGCAGCCCGTAAAGAACACGGCGCGGCCGCGGTTGGGCGAGCCCGGAGAGCGCGGCACCAGGGAGGGCAACCGTTTCTGCAGCGGCCGGCCCGTGATAGGGGGCACGCCACGTCCGGAAAGCATCTGGGGCAGGTACTCCGGGAAATGGCGACGGCCGGCCTTGTCCGCGGGCAGCAATCGGGAGAATACGCCGGCGGTGCGCACGCAGGCAGACATGAGCGAGCGGTGGGGGATGAGCGCATCCATGGCCGCCTCGCCGAGACGGGCTCCAGGACCATGCGGACGGGAGACTTCGGCGCGCGCCGCCAGGACATTGGACGCGGTATCCACCCCCTTGGGACAGGCCACGGCGCAGGAGCGGCAGAGCAGGCAGCGGTCCACGGCCTCGAAGAAGCGCGGGCCGGGGTTGAGCTCGCCGGAGGTCACGGCGCTGGTCAGATCGGTTCTGCCGCGGGGGGAGTCGGTTTCCACGTGGGAGACGGAGTAGACCGGGCAGACCGAGAGGCAGCGGCCGCAGCGGTCGCATTGCGGGGCGTCGGTCGAAAGAACGTCGGGGTCAGTCTTCATTGCTGCAGAAAGACTCGCACTTGCCGGGGTTGAGCAGGTCGCGCGGGTCGAAAGATCGTTTGATTTCACGCGCCAGCCGCAGGAACGCGGGGGAGAGCTGGCGCGGCAGGTGCGCGGCCTTCTCCAGGCCGATGCCGTGTTCGCCGCTCAGGGTGCCGCCGAGCTCCAGCACGGCGTTGCAGGCGTCGCGGTCGAACGCGGCAAAGGCGGCGGACTGCGCCGCGTCGGAAGGATCGTAGATGACCATGGGATGGAGGTTGCCGTCGCCGGCGTGGGCGATGACCGCGACATCCAGCCCGTGTTTACGACCGATATGTCCGATGCCTTCCACGGCTGCCGGCAGCTGGGAGACGGGCACGGCATAGTCCAGGCTGACCATGAAGCTGACCTGCCGGACCAGGGCGGCGGTGCCGCCGCGGCGGGCCTGCCAGAGTGCTGCGCGCTCGGTCTCGTCAGCGGCCACTGTAGTTTGGAACGCGCCGTGCTCCTTGCACAGCCTGGCGATGGCCTGCATCTGGCCGCCCAGGGTGGCCTCTGGGCCGTCCACCTCGATGAGCAGCAGGGCCTGGGCCTCCGCGGGAAAGTCGAAGTCGTAGGCCTGCTTTACGGCCTTCAGGAATGCCCGGTCCATGAGCTCCAGCGTGCACGGCGCGTAGCCGGAGGACATGATGGCGGCCACGGCCTCGGCCGTTGCCTTGAGGTCCGTGAAGTAGGCGCTCATGGCGCGGACGGCTTCCGGCTTGGGCAAGAGCCGCACGGAGGCCTCGGTGATGAGCGCCAGCCGGCCCTCGCTGCCGCAGAGCAGCCGGGTGATGTCGTAGCCGGCCACGTCCTTCATGCAGCGGCCGCCTGTGGCCAGGATCTCGCCGCCGGGCAGCACTGCGGTCAGGCCGGTCAGGTAGTCGCGCGTCACGCCGTACTTCACGCCGCTGGCGCCGCCGGCGTTGGTGGCCACGTTGCCGCCCAGGGTGCAGTAGTCGGCCGAGGTGGGGTTGGGCGGGTAAAACAGCCCCTGCTCCAACACGGCGCGTTGCAGCTGAGCGGTGATGACGCCGGCCTGGACGCGGGCGATGCGGTCCGCGCGCGAAAGATCGAGCACCTTGTTCATGCGCGCCGTACCCAGCACCAGGCCGCCGCGGACAGGCGTGGGCCCGCCAGTCAGGCTGGTGCCGGAGCCGCGGGGGGTGACGGGGGTCTCGAACCGTTCGGCCAGGGCCAGGGCCTCGGCCGCCTGCTCTGTGGATTCGGGCAGCACCACGGCCTCGGGCTCGGCCCGTGCGAACATGTCGTAGGAGTAAACGCGCAAATCCTCGGGCGCATCCAGATACCCTGTGGGCACGGCCTTGCGCAGCGCGGCCTTGAGTTCGGCGTGCAGGCTCACGCCGTCTCTCCATGCCGCTTCATGAATCGCTCCATGCGGTCCATGGCGATCTCCAGACGATCCATGGGCACGGTGCAGGCGATGCGGATGAACGGCTGGCAGGACGGGCCAAAGGTTTCGCCCGGAATGACCACCACCTGCTCCTCCTTGAGCAGGGTCTCGGCAAATGCGAGGCCGTCCATGCCGGAGCCGGAGACGTCTGCGAACATATAGAACGAGCCCTGGGGCCTGTTGACGCGTAGGCCCGGCATCTCGGCAAGGCGCGAGTAGACGTACTGCGAGCGGCGGGTGAACTCGTCCACCATGGCCTGGAACGGCTCCTTGGGACCGCGCAGGGCGGCCAGTCCGGCGCGCTGGCCCGGCGTGCTGGCCGAGGCCGTGGAGTAGCTGACGACCTTGATGAGCTCGCGCATGAGCCACTCCGGGCCGTAGCAGTAACCCACGCGCCAGCCGGTCATGGCGTAGGTCTTGGAGAAGGAGTTGACCACGAGGCAGCGCTCGGACATGCCCGGACGGTCGAAGATGCTCGGAGCCGGGCCGTCAAAGCTCATGGCGTCGTAGACCTCGTCCGAGACCACGAAGAGGTCGCGGCGCACGGCTATCTCGGCGATGGCGTCCAGCACCTCGCCGGGCAGCACCGCGCCCGTGGGGTTGCCCGGGCTGTTCAGCAGCAGCATCCGTGTGTTCTCGTTCACGGCGGCTTCCAGCTCGTCCGGCCGGACAATGAAGCCGTCCTCGAAGCGGGCCTGTACCGTGGCGAGCTTCCCGCCGGCAAAGCCCACGTGGGCGGCGTAGTCCGGGAAGTGGGGTTCGGGCGTGAGCACCTCGCCGCCGTCGCAGAGCAGGCTGCGCATGACGGCCACGAGAGCGCCCATGGCGCCGTGGGTGATCTGGATGCGGTCCGGCGAGACGTCGCGGCCCGCTGCCAGGAGGCTGTCGGAAAGGGCCTGGCGCAGCTCCGGGTCGCCCTGGGAGTGGGCGTAGTGGGTCCAGCCGGCCAGGGCGTCGTTCATGGCCGCGCGGATAACGTGTTTCGGCGTGTCCATGTCGGGCTCGCCAATGCCCAGGGTCACGACGTCGTCGTAGTCCTGAGCCATGAACATCATACGGCGTATGGCACTGAAACCTATGGAAGAAACGCATGAAGCAATGGATGTTTTCACGAGATTGCCTTTACATGTAGCCAAAGAGACGCGGCAGGAACAGGATCAGTCCGGGGAAGTACGTTGCCAACAGCAACACGCCGAACTCAATGAATAAAAATGGCACGACAGCGCGCGTCACCCGCTGCAGACTGAGGCCGGTGACGCCGCAGACCACGAACAGACAGACCCCGAGCGGCGGCGTGAGCAGGCCCACCACGATGTTCAGCACCATGATCAGCCCGAAGTGCAGGGGATCGATGCCCACCTGGGTGGTGACGGCCAGCAGGGTGGGGGCCAGGATGATGATGGCCGCGCCGCCTTCCAGGAACATGCCGATGAACACGAGGAAGGCGTTGATGAGCAGCAAGATGAGGTACGGGTTTTCGGTGAGGCTGAGGAGCATGTGCGCGATGCGTCCCGGCACCTGCTCCGCCGTGAGCACCCAGGCGAAGATGTTGGCCATGCCGATGATCAGGAGCAGCACCGAGGTGGTGACGCCGCTGTTGATGAGCACGTCGACGAACTTCCTGAGGTCCAGCTCGCGGTAGACGAACACGCCCAGGAGCGCGGAGTAGAGCACGGCCACGGCCGCGGCCTCGGTGGGGGTGAACACGCCGCCCAGAATGCCGCCCAGGATGACCACAGGAGCCAGCAGCGCCGGGCCGGCGCTCAGCAGCTCGCGCATCACGCGTTCCTTGGTGACGGGCTCGGTCTCCCTTGGATAGTTGCGGCGGATGGCCACGAAGTAGCTGTAGGCGATCATGGCGAAGCCCAGCATCAGGCCTGGTATGATGCCGGCAGCGAACAGCCCGCCGATGGACAGGCCCGTGGTGACGCCCATGATGACCATGAAGATGGACGGCGGAATGATGGGCCCCATGGTGGAGGACGCCGCGGTGACCGCCGCGCTGAAGCCAGGGCCGTAGCCTTTGCGCACCATGCCCGGCACCATGATGGAGCCGATGGCCGCCGCGTCGGCCACTGCCGAGCCGCTGATGCCGCCGAAAAACATGGAGGCGACCACGTTGGTCTGGGCCAGGCCGCCGGGAACGCGGCCCACCAGCATGCTCGCGAAGTTGATGAGCCGCTGGGTGGTGCCGCCCTGGTTCATGAGCTCGCCGGCCAGCACGAAGAACGGCACGGCCATGAGCGGGAAGGAGTTCATGCCCTGGAAGAAGCGCTGGGCCAGGAGGATGAACGGGGTATCCATGACCGTGAGGCCGGAGAGGGCGGAAAGGCCCAGGCACAGCGCCACGGGCACACCGAGGAACAGGGTGAGGATGAAGACGACGGCGACGATGGCGATCATGAGTTCGCCCCCGATTTCGTAGCCTCCGCCGTATCGGCGGTCCCGTTCTCCTGCTCTTCGCGGGCGCAGGCGGCAATGGTGTCCAGATCCACCAGGGAGGACGTGGCGATGTTGGCGGTGGAGCCTGCCGGCGTGGGGCAGCGGTCGTGCAGGAAGTCGCCCAGCACGTCCAGCACCATCATGGTCATGCCCACCGGGACGGCCAGATAGGGGTAGATCATGGGCAGATCAAACGCCGGGGAGACCTGGAACCGGCTGCGGTAGGCAAGCTGCCAGCCCTGCCAGGCCAGGAGCGCCAGAAAGCTGATGGTGGTGAGCTGCACCACCGGAGCGATGAAGCGGTCGTATACGCCGACGGGCAGGCGTTCCACCACGAAGCGCACGCCGATGTGCCGGCCGCGTCGGAAGGCGATAACGCTGCCGAACATGGCCATCCAGATCATGATGAAGCGGGCTATCTCCTCGCTCCATGGAAATGGGGCGTAAATAACAAACCGGAAGAAGACCTGCAGCAGAATGATGATGGTCATGGCGATGCCAGTGACCACAATGAGCGCGCCGCAGAGCTTGACCTGCCAGTTGGCAAGCAGGTTGATGCTGTACGATAGGGGGCGGAGCCAAGGCATTGTCTTTGACCTGAAGGGGCCGGCCGCACTGGCGACCGGCCCCGGATAGAGTGCGTATGAAACGGCGGCAGCCGGGCTACTTTTGGGCCTCGGCCAGCGCCTTGTTGGCGGTGTCGATGTATTCCTGGACGATGGCGTCTTCCTTGCCGGCCACGGTGGCTTCCGCCTCGGCGGCGGCCTTCAGCGCGGCGTCGACCCACTCGTCGCCGATTTTCTCGCGGATGTACTTCAGTCCGGCGGGCTGGGCGATGTCGCGGAACTTCGTGAGATCCTCGGCGGTGGGATGGTAAATCTCCATGCCCTGGTCCGCAAGATTTTTAAGCGCTTCGCCGTTGGCCTCCTGGTTGAAGGCGCAGTGGGCGATGGCGAACTGCTTGGACGCCTCGTCCAGGGCCTTCTTCTGGGTGTCGGACAGGCCCTGGTAGAAGGATTCGTTCACGAACACGAAGAGCGGGTTGTACAGGTGGCCGTCCAGCACCATGTAGTCCTGGACCTCATAGAACTTCATGTCGTGGATCAGGGCGATGGGGCATTCCATGGCGTCCACCACGCCCTGCTGCAACGCCATGTACAGCTCGCTGAAGGCGATGGGGGTCGGGTCGGCGCCCATGGCCTGAACCATGGCCATGTGGGCCGGGTTCTGCATGGTGCGGACCTTCAGACCCTTGAGGTCGGCCGGCACGTGGATCGGATTCTTCTTGTTAGTGAAATGGCGGAAGCCGTTCTCGGTAATGGCCAGAATGCGCACGCCGGTCTTCTTCACGAACTCGTCCTTGAACTTCTGCATGAAGTCGGAGTTGAAGAACTCCCAGGCCGCGGCGTTGCTGGAGAAGAGGTAGGGGATGTCGAAGACCATCACCTCGGGGAAGAAGCCGGGTACGGGGCCGCCGGAAAGGGTGGCCATTTCGATGGTGCCGATCTGGACGCCTTCCAGGGCTTCGCGCTCGGCGCCGAGCTGGCTGGCGTGGTAGAAGGTAGGATCGAGCTCGCCGTTGCTCATGGTCTTGGCGACGTTCATGAAGATCTGGCCGGCCTTGACAGTGCGGTTGCCGGGCTTGTCCGGACCGGAGTTGGCGATGCGGATGGCGACCGGGTCCGCAAAAGCGGAGGACGACAGCGCCACGGCAAGGAGCACGGCGGCAAACACGGTGAGAAGTCGTTTCATGGAGGAGTCTCCCTGTACAAGATTGTTAATGTTGCAAGGTGTAGTGGGTCGGATTACACACTTTTGTTAAAATTCGTCAACAAGACACAGCAGCATCAGTCATATGCAGCTTACATTCCAAATAATGGGCGGTTCGACGCGGGATCGTCACAAAAGCGCGGCCAGTCCGTCAAGGCGTTTTGGGGGTTTCAGAAGTGTTGCGGGACAGCGGGAGTACATATGCCGCCGTTGCTGTCTGGCTCGGCGTGGAGGCGGCTAGCTCCTGAAGAATCGGTGCTTGAACAGCTCGGTGCTCAGCACGCACGCGCCTACAATGCCGGCCAGGGTGGGGGGAAGGGGGTCCATGGCCGGGCGGCATTCCTACCAGATCAAAGCGTTCTCCGGAGTCGGTCTCCGGAAGGCGTCATGTCTTGTGTCCATGCGTGCGCCTCCAACCCATCTCGCGGTGGGCGAACCACATGCCCGGCAGCATGGGCAGCCAGAAGGTGAAGCCGCGCAGCAGCAGCGTTGCCGTGAGCCCGGCGTCCAGCGGCACGCCAAAGATGTGCAGCATGGCCACGCACCCGCCTTCGAAGCTGCCCAGGCCGCCGGGGGAGATGGTCAGTGTGGCCACCACCGATGCCATGACAAAGCTGGCAAAGGCCTGGGGGATGCCCAGGTGCAGGCCCAGGGCCTTGAGCATGATCCACAAAGTCAGGCCGTCGAGGATAATGACGGACGCCTGCAGCAAAGAGACGGTGATGAAGAGCCGGCGGTTGCGGATCAGGTCGGAGGAGGCTTCGCCCAGGGCCTGGAGCAGGAGCGGCACGCCGGGCAGGCGCGTTACGAACTTCGGCAGCTTGTGCCCCGGATGGCGACGTATCCAGAAAACAACGCCCGGCACAATGATTGCTACCGCGCCGAAGGCCACGGCCATGCCCAACAGCAGATCGTTCATGTCCCCGGCCACGAACAGCACGATCAGCGCCGCGCCCACCATCAGGGCGTATCCCGTATAATAGGACACCATCACCAGCAGGAAGATGCCCAGGCACACGGCGCGCTCCACGCCGCGGTTGCCCAGGGCGTGCACCATGAGCAATGCGCCGCTCACCCCGCCCAAGGGCACGGCCTGGTCGGTGAAGAGCTTGGCCAGACCGAGCTGCACGAACTCCAGAAGCGGAACACGCTTTCCCTGGCTGGAGAGCGCCACCCGCCACGCCAGCGCGGAGTCCAGATAGGTGGTCACCTGCAGACCCACGGCCGCGCAGATCCACTTGGCGTCCATATTGGTGAGCAGTTGGATGAAGCGGCGCTCACTGGAGTAGCCCACGGCGAGGACGATGACGCCGAGAAACAGAACCACCGCTCCAATGAGCGGATAGAACTTCCGAAGCGAGCCTTTAGCCGGGGGCATCGAGATATTCCCTCCAGAAGGTGGCGTAGCGCGAGCTTCCCGCCGGAGTAAGCTGCCGGCAGTTTCGCATGGGAGCACGGAGAACGAGACGACCCTGAGCCGCCCGAGTTTGCTATGTGGCGATAGTACACCCATTACTCGCAAAAGTGCATGGCGGAGCTGTGGAAAAGGGCGAATTCCATGGGGGAATTCATTGGGAGCAAGAGAACGCGGCGCGGGAACGAATCGAGAGGGCACGCGGGTTGCCGGGCCGGATTTACAAGAAGGGTGTCAGGCAGTATTTTATCATACTTGTCCGCACCAGGAATCGGAGTGATCCCCAACCCTTTTCGCGCACATACGAGGAGTCCATGCGTTTTTCGGAAATCGATCTCCTGGCAGAGCTGGAGCGTCCCGAACATGCCGTGCTGCGCGAGCTTTTCCATGCGCGCTCCCTGCCTGCCGGCGCTCTCCTGTATAGCCCGGACTCCCACGAGAATCTGGTCTTCGTGATCCGTTCCGGCGTGGTCCGGGTGTTCCTTTCGTGCGAGCGCAAGGAGTTCACCCTGGCCATTCTGGGCCCCGGCGACATCTACGCCACCCACAGCGGCACCTATGTGGAGGCCATGGACCAGCCCGTGGAACTGCTGGTCACGCCGGTGAACGAGGTGAGCCGCCGGCTGGTGGACGTGCCGGAGTTCACCAAGACCATGGTTCGCGTGCTGGGGCAAATGCTCAGCAACTCCTTCGAAACCATCCGCAGCCTGGCGTTCCAGAGCTCGTCCGAGCGGCTGGCCCAGCTTCTGCTCGCCCAGTCGCGCGCCGAGCGCCTGAGCCATGGCGAGGCCAACGGCGTGGAGATCCGTCTGGGCCTGACCATGCAGCAGGTGGCCGACGCCGTGGGCGCCTCGCGCCAGACCGTCTCGACCCTGATCACCGAGTTTGCCCGGCAGGGCCTTCTGGAAAAGCGCGGCCGCGGCGTCTTTTTCCTGCCGGATCTGGACGGATTGCGTTGCGCCGCTGGCCTTGTGGAGTTTTGCCCCACGGAAAAGTGAAAAAAGTGTCGCGAAGTGTCGGGCATGCGACAAACACGATAGCCGAAACCACGTATCGTCCCCATTGACGAGGAAAGAACGGACACGGAATGCGTTTTTCACACCGGAATGACGCAACGTGAAACGCGGGAGGTACGTATGGCAAAGGAAAAACGGGGCATCGACGATCTGACTCTGTGGGATGACGCCAAGGCCATGATCCGCAAGGCGGAGGCCGAGGGCATCCAGACCGTCTGGGACCGCCTCGAAGGACAGACCCCCCATTGCAAGTTTTGCGAAACTGGCCTGACCTGCAAGAAATGCGTCATGGGTCCGTGCCGGATCAAGCCGGACAGCGAAAAGAAGGCCCACGGCGTATGCGGCGCCGACGCCGACCTGACCGTGGCGCGCAACTTCGGCCGGTTCGTGGCCGCCGGCGCTGCCTCGCACTCGGACCACGGGCGTGACCTGGTCGAGACCCTGGCCGCCATCGGAGCCGGCGAGACCACAGACTACGTTATCAAAGACAGCGACAAGCTGCGGCGCATCGCCGGCGAGGTAGGCCTCAGCACGGACGACAAGGACGACAAGGCCATCGCGGCCGAGCTGGCCGCGCTCTTCACCCGCGACTATGGCTTCGGCTCCAATAAGCGGCTTTCCTTTGCCGCGCGCGTGCCGGAAAAACGCCGCGAGCTCTGGGAAAAGGTGGGCATCGCCCCCCGCGGCGTGGACTGGGAAGTGGTGGAGATGATGCACCGTACCCACATGGGCGTGGACAGCGACGCGGTGAGCATCTGCCTGCACGCGGCGCGCACTTCCCTGTCCGATGGCTGGGGCGGCTCCATGATCGCCACCGAGATCTCGGACATCGTCTTCGGCACGCCCAAGCCGGGCATGACCGAGGTGAACCTGGGCGTGCTTAAAAAGGACCACGTGAACATCCTGGTCCATGGCCACAGCCCCATCGTCTCCGAGATGCTGCTCGCCTCGGCCCGCGACGAGACGTTCATCCAGGCGGCCAAGTCCGCCGGCGCGGCAGGCATCAACGTGGCCGGGCTCTGCTGCACGGGCAACGAGCTGCTCATGCGCCAGGGCGTGCCCATGGCCGGCAACCACCTGATGACCGAGCTGACCATCGTGACCGGCGCCGTGGACCTGATGCTGGTGGACTACCAGTGCATCATGCCCAGCCTGGTGACCATCTCGCACTGCTACCACACCAAGTTCGTCTCCACCTCCAACAAGGCGCACTTCACCGGCGCGGAGCACGTGGAGTTCAACTACAAGAATGCTCGCGAGAAGGCGGACCAGGTTGTGCGCATGGCCATCGAGGCCTTCACCGAGCGCGACCAGAGCCGCGTGCAGATTCCCCAGGGACCCATGCAGATGATGACCGGCTTCTCCAACGAGGCCATCCTGGGCGCTCTGGGCGGCACGCCCGACCCGCTCATCGAGGCGATCAAGGCCGGCTCCGTGCGCGGCGCCGTGGGCATCGTGGGCTGCAACAACCCCAAGCTGAAGCAGGACTACGTGCACACAAACCTGGCCAAGGAGCTCATCAAGCGCGACATCCTGGTGCTCTGCACCGGCTGCGCCACCTCGGCCCTGGGCAAGGCCGGCCTGCTCATGCCGGAAGCCGCGTCCCAGGCCGGCGACGGGCTCAAGGCCGTGTGCGAATCCCTGGGCATTCCGCCGGTGCTGCACGTGGGCAGCTGCGTGGACAACGCACGCATCATCCACCTCTGCGCCGTGCTGGCCAACGCCCTGGGCGTGGACATCGCCGACCTGCCCGTGGCCGCCAGCGCGCCGGAGTGGTACTCGGAAAAGGCGGCCGCCATCGGCCTGTACGCCGTGGCCAGCGGCATCTTTACCCACCTGGGCCTGCCGCCGCACATCACCGGCAGCGAGACCGTCACCAACCTCGCCCTGGGCGGCCTGGACGACGTGGTGGGCGCGCACTTCATCGTGGAGCCCGACCCCTTCAAGGCGGCTGAGCAGATCGATGCGCGCATCCAGGCCAAGCGCACCGGCCTGGGGCTGACGTAGGAGGCTCTCTGGCAGTTGAGGGGCGCTGCCCTTCAACCCCGCAAGGGGCCCAGGCCCCTTGACCCCTTTCTGGGTCTCCTGGACCCGTTACGGGTCCAGGGAGCTAAGCTCCCTGGCGGGGTGCACGAGGGGCAGCGCCCCTCGGTGGCTGGTTCCCCCGGCCGCCGGAGGCATAAGGCTTTGAGCTGCCAAAGGCGTGTCTTTGTACAATCGCCGAAGGCACAACCATATGGACAGCAGCAAGGAGAGCTCATGAAGATCGCGTTCGCCGGAAAGGGCGGCGTGGGCAAGACGACACTGGCGGCGTGGGTGTCGGACTATCTGGCGCGTCAGGGCGCGCACGTCTGGATGCTCGACGCTGACACGGCATTGTCCCTGGGACAGGCCTCGGGCCTGCTGTCGGCATCGCTGCCGGCGCCGCTGGTCACCCGCGAGGACCTGGTGCGGGAGCGCATCGGTCAGGGGCTTCTCGCCATCTCGGCGCAGGTGGACGACTTGCCGGAGAGCCTGGCCGTGGACGCGCCCGTGTCCGGCGGCAATGGCTCCGGCAGCAAGAAGCTGCTGGTGATGGGCACGGTGGCCGCGGCCGGAAGCGGCTGCGCCTGCGCGGCCAATGCACTGCTCAAGGCGCTGCTGGCGCACCTTTTTCTGGAGCGCAACGACTACGTGGTGGTGGATCTGGAGGCCGGGGTGGAGCACCTGGGCCGCGGCGCCATCGAGGGCGTGGACGGCCTGGTGGTGGTCAGCGAGCCCAGCTTCCGCGGTCTGGAAACGGCCGCCTCCATCAGCCGGCTGGCCGGCGAGCTGGGGCTCGACAACCAGGTGCTCGTCTTGAACCGCGTGGCTTCGGCCCCGGCGTCACTGGCTGTTGAGGGCTTGCCGGACCGCGTCGTGACCTTCCCGCCCATGCAGGGTCTGGTGGAGCGCCAGCTCGAATCGCCGTCCGTGCTCGACCTGCCGGAGCAGGAGGATATCGATGCGCGGGTGGGGTCGCTGTTCGCAATGCTGGAGGAAGGCCGGCGGAAGTAGGGCCATCATTCGCAGAGGCTTGTGGGCGGTTGCGGGGCGTCGTTGCCCTGCCTGCCGGAGCGAGCCGCACTGTATACGATACGAAAGCCGGCGCCCCATCCAGGACGCCGGCCTTTTCTGCTGGTGGTTCGGGGGCGGCTACTCGTTGACCGCATCCTCCAGGGCGCGGGTGGGGGTGAAGACCACGTGCTTGCGGCCGCCGGCCGGGTCCACGCGGAACTCGCCCAGGCCTTCGAGCTCAATCACGTCGCTGTTCTTGAGCACGTTGGTGATGACGGCCTTCATGGCGTCGAACACCATGTAGGCGTCGGCCTCGTCGCTCAGCTTGTCCGGAAAGGCGTAGGCCAGGCTCTTGACCAGAGTCTTGGTGTACCCCGTGGGCAGCTTGGTCACGCGTTCATTGGCGGCGTCGGTGTCCATGGGGGTGATTTTGCAATCCTTATCCTGGCAGCCTGCGTAGCAAACACCGGGGAAATCCTGATTGGCCATGTCGTTCTCCTTGGTCCGTTTGGTGAGCGCTTATACATGTTCCTGAGCGGGCACTCCCTTCCGGCTCGGGAATTGAAACCCTGTAATAATATCCGGCCTGTAGATTTAGGGTCAACGTAACGGCGCCTTATCTGGCCCAGCTTACCCGAAAAACACTTGCGACCTTGCAGCGGCTTTAGTGCCATAGTGTATGAGTATTGCGCTGTGTACTCCGCCGTGTTTGCTCAGGAAGACTGATATTGGTTTGGGGTCTGCGCGATGCAGACAGCGTTGATGGGCAGGTGCTTTTCGGCGCCGCCGTCAAATGGCGAAGCGAGAGCCCGGCCGTATGGCCGGATAGAGGAGGAGGGGAGCCAGAGCGCCGAAGCCAGGGTTCGTGGCCCCCGGCCGTATTCACGTCATACAAAAGGAGCGGATCATGGCGATTGTTATCGACGCAGATGCGTGCATGGCGTGTGAATCGTGTGTGGAGCTTTGCCCGGAGGTGTTTGCAATGAACGACGACGGAGATCTGGCTGTGGTGCTTGATCCCAATTCCACGGCGGATTGCGCAGAGGAAGCCATGGAGGCGTGCCCGGCCGAGGCGATCAGCATGTAGCTGGTAGAAGTCATCTCAACAATAGAAGTTTTGGCTTGTGGCAAGGAAGGCGAGTTCCACGCGGAGGGAGCATATCCAATAATATTCGACCTTCGTGTGGGCGAGCCTGACGCTGCCACGGGGCGAAAGAGCATTTTTGAGAAGGCTTCTAAAAAAACAGGGGGCGCGGTGCGTATCGCGTCCCCTTGCATTGGGTTTCTCCTGCTCTGGAGAGGCTCGCCCTCCGGGAAGGCCGTTTGGCTGCTCTGCGAATGGCCGCAGTCCAGTTTCGCCGCCAATCGCGGCGTCAATCCCGTCGATATCTGCGCACGATGCTCAACTCTTCTTGGTCGTTATCGTATGGATGTGCGACACGATGCGTTTCACGTCCTTTGATTTGCACTTGGGACACGGCATCTTGCGCTTCTCCATCTCCGCCACCGTCAGAATCTCGGTGAACACGGCGCCGCATTCATTGCACAGGTACTCGTACATGGGCATGGAAACAGCCTCCTTGCCATGAGCCCCGACACAGTCTTGGTCAGCGGACCACAAGCACGGAACAGGGGGCGTGGGAAACCACCTTGGCGGCCGTGCTGCCCACCAGGAAACGCTCGATGGCGGAAACGCCCTTGTGCCCCACCACGATCATGTCGACATTGGTCTTTTCCGCATCTTCCACAATGGCCGCCGCCGGCGAGTAGCTTTCCCGTACCATCGTATCCACGGTCACGCCCTTGTCCTTGGCCTGCTGCTCGGCCTGCTTCATGAGCTTCTTGGCATTTGCGTGGACGCTGTCCACCACGGAAGGTGGCATCTCTCCGGCGCCCATGAAGTACGGAGAGAAGTTGACCACGGTCATTACGGACAGCTTGGCGTTCTCCGTGCGTGCAAGATCAATGGCCTTGTCCAGAACATGCTTTGCGAAATCAGAGTTGTCGATTGCAGCCAGGATTTTCATGTCAAACCCCCTTTGAGTTGATGGGTGCTGGGAACAAACCGCCTATGGTAAAGTGATAGGACCATCACATGGGGGCGTAAAGGGTATGTATCAGTGATGGGGACAATCTTTTGATGTGATTTAATTATTGGGTGTTATAGGCAAAAGGGCGCGCCGTATCGGACGGGAATCGATGCGGCGCGCCCTTGAAATGGCGGGAAACGATAGGCGAGGCAGAAGGTCAGCTGCGGTTGCGCAGGCGCATGCCCAGATAGAAAACGATGACGCCACCGGCCAGGGCGTAAAAGGCGATGATCCAGACGATGGCTGTGATGCCGGCGCGCGGCCAGGCCAGAAGCAGCACGCCGAAGAGCATGGACAACAACCCGCTGAGGCCTACGGCCCAGCGCGGCGCGTTGAGGGCCAGCATTCCGGTGCGGGAGCGTTCCACCGGGCTGAAGGCGTCCATCAGCTGGGCGAAACCGGTGATCAGCGCCCAGATGGCCACGGCCGTGATCAGCACGAGGCTGGAGAAGCCGGGCGCAAAGAGCAGCATCAGACCGAGCAGCACGCCGGCCACGCCCTCGATGACCACAAGACCGTGCCCCATGCCCTGGCGGCGCCGGGTCCATGCGGTCCACAGGGCCAGGACGCCGTCCACCAAAGCGTACGCGCCCACCAGAAGAAGCAGCAGCAACAGACCGATGCCGGGCCAGAGCAGGGCGAAAAGGCCGAGAAGAATGGCGGCGGCGCCGCGAATCATGAGGATTGAGCCGGGGTTGGAGTTCATATCGTATCTCCCAGAGCTGTTTGAACGTATCGTTGTATGGTATCGTAACGCCTGAGGGCGGCCGGGGAGCGAAACCCACGGGCGAGCATTCCAATAAATACGTATATCATGGCGGGGATATCGCCGTCCATGCAATGGTCATCCTGACCTTCTGCAATATCCTGCAAAGCACCGGGTCATGATCGAGCACCATGCTGCACGCGCGCATCGATGCAAATGCATCGCCTTTATCTACCCATCGCCACGGCGGAGCGCTGCTGCGATAAACAACGGCAGGGAGTTGCGTGGCGCTGCTCCCGTGTATGTTGAGACGACCCGTCGCCGGCGGCCGGATGTCGATGCGCAATTGATGCGAGGTGGAACGGCCAGGCGGCGAAAATGATTGGATGATTACACGCTGCCCGAATGCAGCGACAAGGAGATTGCACATGTCCGTGAGCCGCAAGGAACGCATCGCCGGAACCATCATGGGCTCGCTTATCGGCGACGCCCTGGGCGTTGGCCCGCACTGGTACTACGATCTCGACACGTTACGGCAGGACTACGGCGACTGGATCGACGGTTATACGGAGCCCAAGCAGGGGCGCTACCACGCGGGGCTGAAGGCGGGCGAAAGCTCGCAGACCGGCCAGGTGACCGCCATGCTTCTGGAGTCCGTGGCCGAGAAGGGCGGGTATGACGAGGACGACTTCACCGGTCGGGTGGATTCGTTGCTCGAAATCCTGGATGGTACGGCCAAGGGGGGCCGCTACACAGACCAGGCCATGCGCGAGGTGTGGCACGCGCGGATCAAGGTGAACAAGCCGTGGCGGCAGTCCGGCAGTCTGGCGAGCACGGCCGAGGCCGCGATCCGCGTGCCTGTGCTGGCCGGACGCTACGCCGGGGATATGGGCGCCTGCTACGATGCGATCACAGCCAACGTGATCCTCACCCACCGCGCCGCCGAGACGGCGGGCCGGTCCGTGGCCTTTGGCCTGCTGGTCCATGCGCTGGTTAACGGCGCATCGATGCCGGACGCCAAGCAACATGTGATGAACGGGCTGCGCGATGCCGGCAAGTCCCTGGCCATGCCGGTTCCGGCAGAGACCGTCGAGTACGGCTTCATCGACGACGTGCTCAATGTCACCTGGATCAGCGAGTGCGCAAAGGACCCGGCCATCGCCATCGAGCCGGCGTGGAAAGCGGCGCGGCTATACGGCCTGGCCTGCCCGTTGGCATCGCTCATGCCGGCGGCCGTCTACTTTGCCGCCCGGTTCGAGGGCGACTTCGAATCCGCCGTGCTCCACGCCGTCAACAGCGGTGGCAACAACATGGCGCGCGCCGCTCTGACCGGCGCCATGTCCGGTGCTGTGGTCGGATTGGGCGGGATTCCGGAACGGTTCATCGACGGGCTCCACGACAGCCGGCAGCTCCTGACGCTGGCGGAGCAGGTGGCCGAGGCGGCGGAATGATATCGCTAATGCAGCTCAATAGGTTGAGATAGGAGGAAAAGATTGGCTACATATCGTCAAATACAGGATTGGGTTCGGCAGAATTATGGTCAGGGGGTAAAGACCTGTTGGGTTGCACATGTGAAGGAAATGCACGGGTTGGCGCCAGTCAATTCGAACCGGACGCACCCTTGCCCAACGGGTAGGGTCTCTCAAATAGAGGCGGCTTTTCGGCACTTTGGGATGATATAATGGAGCAAGGGCGTGACCCTGCAAGTACAAGTAAAACAGAGCCCTTCACGATTTAGCGCTGCATTTCGCGCGCAAACAACCCTACACGCTGCAGATGGAGGCGGCCGCCATGGCCTGAATGTCCGGTGGCTCTGACGTGGCAATACTCTGGCCGCGGAAGCCTTCGGTCACGTGCTCGGTCAGGCAGTCCACCACCTCGGAGCGCGACTCCGGGTTGCGGTGCAGGTTCACGCTGGCTGTGGGCAGCAGGGGGAAGCCCTCTTCCTCCCGGAGCACGCGTGCGCCGGGCGGTAGGGAGTGCACGCCGATGGGCGCCACGGCGAGGCCGGCGCTCACGGCAGCCTGGATGGCGTTGATGGAGGCGCTGGAGTAGGCAATGCGGTACTCGCGGCGGATGGCCCGGAGGGCGTTGGTGGCCCAGTGCCGGAAGAGGCAGCCCTGCTGGAACACGGCCAGGGGCACGGGCGTCTGCTCGTGGACGATGTGATGCGCCGAGGTGGCCCAGACCAGAGGCTCGTAGCCGATGACCCTGCCTGGGTCTGAGGAGCCGGTGCACGAGGCCACCACCAGGTCCAGCTCGCCACGGGCGAGAGCCGGGAGCAGCGCGGAGCTGGGTTCGCAGCGCACCTCCACCTGGACAAAGGGAAAGGCCTCCGAGAAGCGGGCCAGGATCTTGGGCAAAAAGTACATGGCATAGTCATCCGGCGCGCCCAGGCGCACCAGCCCGGTCATGTCCGGCTGGGCCAGCGCGGCGTAGACTTCCTCATGGGCGTGGAGGATGCGCCGGGCGTGGGGCAGCAGCGTCTCGCCGTGCGCGGACAGACGGATGTTCCGGCCCTGGCGCACAAAGAGCTCGCGGCCCAGCTCCTCCTCAAGCCGCTTGATCTGCTGGCTCACGGCGGATTGCGTGCGGTTCACCGCCTCGGCGGCCTTGGTGAAGCCACCGGCGTCGGCCACGGCCACGAATGTCTGGAGCAGATCCACGGGAAGTCCCATCATCATCTCCGCTAATGGTAATCATAAAATCAATTCGTTTGTCTTATCTGGCTGAGTGCATCAGCATATCCCCCATGTCAAGCGGGAATTGACCCGCCTGGTCAACCGTCTTGGACAACGGGAGGACGTCATGATGATCATCTGGGGTTTCGCGAATGTGCTCGGCGTATTGGGGCGTATCGTGGTTTTCTTGGCTATGCTGCCCGTGCGGATGGTGGCGCAGGCATCCACCTGGCGGCGAAACGCCATGTACTTGCACGAATTGGAGCGGATGGACCCACGGCTACTCAAGGATATCGGCTACAGGCGTGACGAGGTTGTTGCGGCCATCCGGGAAGGCCGGCAGGCGCGGATGCTGACGGATCAGGAGCGGCTGGAGGAGGCCCGACAGATGCGGCTGGCCAGAGAACGCAGACAGCAGAACCCCAGAGCGGAGACGCCTGAGCGGCATTTGAAGATAGCATGCAAAGGCTGCCGCGAAAGCGGCTAGTCTGGGAGTGCGAAACTATTATTCAGAAGCACGTCATTGGCGTGCTTTTTTTTACGTGGCAGGGCAGGGCGCTGCCGGTCTTTCTGTCGCCGTGCACGTGGCCGGCGCTTCGCCGCATGGAGTGACTCCGCTTCGAGATATCGCAGACGATGGTACGTTGAACGCCTTTTCGCCTGATTGCAGACTTCAGGCGGCGGGTGGTGCGATACGAGTATCGTTTCGAGAACTTCCTGGCGTTCGTCCAGCTCGGGTGCATCGCTATCCGACTGAGGCCTCTGGAGATGGCCTCTGGCCGAACATGTTGCTATGCGCCTGGATTACCAACCGAAATTATACTCAATCGTGGCGATATATCTTCGCTGCCCATATAGACATTTCATATGCCACCTATAATCTGTGCGCATTTGTTTGTTTTATTCGCCATATACATCGATATTGGTATAGAAGTATGGTATGCATAGCTTGATCGTATTCAGTGCGAGCCATCCTTAACCATCGCCCATAATCGATGACGAGAAGATGTATGACTATCAAACAAAAGCTATACCTAATCGGTGGAATCGCTTTGACTGCTCTGGTTGCCATTTTCGTAGTGACCTTTACCGGCATCCGCCTCATCGAAAAGGCCGTGTCCGCCAGCGAAAATTCGTTGAGTGCCGAAGTAGGCATGTTGCAGGCCAGGCGCTACGAAAAAAATTTCATTGAACGCAGGAGGTTGGAGTATATCGACCAGGTGCAGCATCACGTAGCCCAGGCACAGGCACAGCTGGAAGCCATAGCTGCACGGGAGAGTGATTATGGTGAAAAAGCGACCGAAGCCGGCGCCTTGCTCGAATCATATCTCGAACATTTCATGAGTGCCGCGAAAGCTGTGGAAACCTTGGGGCTGGATGAGAACAAAGGCTTGCGCGGCACTCTGCGAGATGCGGTCCACCAGGTCGAGGAAGCCGTTTCGGAACGTAACGATAACGAGCTCTTGGCAGATATGCTCATGCTCCGCCGCCGAGAAAAAGATTATATTATTCGCGGAGACCCGGAGTATCTCAACAAATTCGAAAAGGATCTCGGCGCCATGCGGGCCGATATCCAAGTATCCGGCACCCTGGACACCGTAACTAAAACCCGGGTGAATGGACTTCTGGATACATATGCAGAGGCTTTCAGCGCTTATGTTGCTGAAGCTGAGCAACTGAAGAAGAGCCGCCTGAGTCTGAGCGAGACCACAGCGACGCTTGAGCCCCTGCTGAACGAACTGGCGGCTTTCTTTACGAACAAAGCCAGTACGTTGCAGGATTTCCTGTTCAACACCATGCTCATTGTGGAAAGCTTTGCGGCTTTGTTTCTGATTGTAGGCATTGTATCCACAATCCGCTCCATAATGCGCCCCCTGCAAAGCCTGCAACGCTGCACCCATGATGTGGCCAATGGCCACCACGAGGCCTGTTTGGAGTTTTCATTCACTGGTGAGCTGGAATCGTTGCGCCATTCCGTTGCGTCCATGGTCACGGACCTTAAGAACAGCATGGATAAAGCACAGGCCCAGAGCGACGAGGCTCAGCGCCAGACGCTCCATGCGCAGGATGCCATGCAGGAAGCGCAAACCGAAAAAGAAAATGTGGCCCGCCTTGTGGAGAAGATGGCTGGGGTGGCACAGCGCGCCTCCATCATTGCCGGCAATCTGGCAGAAGCTGCGGATGAACTTTCTTCCCAGGCAGAGGCCATGTCCAGCGGGACGGAGCTGCAACAGTCGCGCATCAGCGAAACAGCTACGGCCATGGAAGAGATGAACGCCACCGTTCTGGAGGTAGCACGCAATGCGGGCAGTGCGGCACAAGGCGCTGACAGCGCCAGAGATCTTGCCACAGAGGGCTCCCAGATCGTTTCGGATGTTGTTACCGCATCCGACGAGGTGATGCAGATAACAGACACCATGAAGACAAGCCTTTCTGAGCTGGGGAATCAGGCCGAGCAGATAGGAGCCATCCTGAGCGTTATTTCCGATATTGCCGACCAGACCAATCTGCTGGCGCTCAACGCCGCCATCGAGGCGGCGCGGGCTGGCGAAGAGGGCCGCGGCTTTGCCGTGGTGGCCGACGAAGTACGCAAGCTGGCGGAAAAAACCATGCGCGCGACAGAAGAGGTGGGCGCATCCATTGCTGGAATCCAGCACGGCGCGACCACGAATATAGACTCCATGGACACGGCGTTCGCCGCTGTAAGTCGAAGCTCAGAACTGGCGAATCAGGCCGGGGAAGCATTGAAACGAATTCTGCATACCGTGGTCAGCACGGCCGATCAGGTCCGATCCATTGCCACGGCGGCCGAGGAACAATCAGCAGCCAGCGAGGAAATCAATAGCGCCACGGAGGAGATCAGTGGCATTTCCCGGAGCACAACGCAGAGCGTGGAGCGATCAACCGAGGCGATCGAGAATGTCACGGCCCTGGCCAGCGAGCTGCACGAGGTCATCCAGGAGCTCAACGAAGCCTCGCGATAAACGCCGCACCCTATGGCGCCAGGAGCTGTCTCAAAAACAGGGATTTAAGATTGTTGTAAGAAAGGCGGGCTCCGCACGGAGGGAGTATCTCCAATGATATTCGACCGTCGCGTGGGGGCGATTCTGATCCTGCCACGGGGCGAAAGAGCATTTTCAGAGGTCCTAATAGACGTAGGGCTCCTTGCCACGAAGCTCAAACAGGAACGGCATGCCCGGCACAGGACCGGGTTCAACGCGCGCAGCGCTGATGGCGAACTTGTCGCCATGAATGGCGGTGAACGCGCCGGGTATGGCGATCGGCAGCGTCTTCGGCAGTGTCTTGGCAGGCGCGAGCGTTCCGGCTGCATGCACCCATTGGCCCTGGGTGTAGCTCTGCGGGTCATCCACATCGACCAGATAGGCGACGCCTGTGGCGTCCGCGAAACAGCACACGATGAATAGCCGGGTGACGGCGATGTAGCCTGCCTCGTCCAGCTCCGGGGTTCGCGCCACAAGCCCTTGCACCGAGTACGCGCCGCCCGGCTCCAGGCGGTTTTCCTGCTCGGCGAGGATCAGCTCCGCGATGTTGGTCTTGATGTACTCGACCCCGTCCATGGTGAACCGCGATCCGTTTTCTTCCTCCGTCACATCGAAGGTTGGCGCCGGTACGTCAGCGCCTGGATTGGCCGGAAACGCGCCGCCTAGTCCAAACGTATCGGGTGGATTTTCCGCATTGGCCATGGCTTGCGCGTCACCGGGCGGCTGGGAGAACGGCTCGAATGAATCGCTGCTGGTTATGCCGGAAGGAGGGACGTCGAACAACGGGTTTGGCAGGGTGACGGCCAGTCCGGCAAGAACGAGGAAGACTGCGAGGCTGGCGATCTCGCTTGCTTTTGGCGTGCGCGTACGATGCAGCAAACCGGCAAGGCTGAGCAGGGCGACGATTGCGCCGGCCGTGAATGTCAGCCACGAGTACTTCGGGTTGAAGAAATGCCAGTACATGGGGGACGTGGCCAACACGAGCATGAACGCCCCGGCCAAGGCCAGGAGGCATGCTTCCAGAAGTCGGACGAGCGAGGCCATGTCACCAGCCCCCCAGGGCCAGGAAGTACGCGAGCACGAAAACCACGACCAACGGCACAACGGTGAGAGCGATGGCGATCCGGCGGTTGAAGACAGCCAGGAACATCGGCACGAGCTTGAGGTCCACCATGGGGCCGATGGCCATGAACGCGACCTGGGAGGTCAAAGGGAAGCCAGCCAGGGACGCCGCCACAAAGGCATCGGCCTCCGAGCAGACCGAGAGCAGGATGGCGAGCGCCATGAGCCCGCCGATGGCCAGGAACGTGTTGTCCGAGATGTACGTGAGTATTGCCGGCGGCAGGAATGTCTTGAATGCGGAGGCCACGACCGCGCCCAGAACCAGGAACCGGGCCATGGAAACGAACTCCGCAGCCGTGTGGAGGAAAATGTCCTTGAGTCGGTTTCCCGAGGCGTGGCTGCAGCAACCACAACCACAGCCGTGGTCGTGCTCCCCGCAACCGTGGTCCAATGGCAGTGCACCCTGCCGCAGAACCAGATGCCCTGGCAGGTTGCCCAATGCCAGCCCGAGACCGGCAGCCGGCACAATGACCAGCAGAATCCGGAGCAGTACAACGGTTACATCACCCTGAAATGCGTAGAGGGTCGATGCGATAACCACCGGGTTCACCACAGGCGCGGCCATCATATAGGGCAGGGCGGTCCGGGGTGGAACGCCTTTCTGAAGTAGCCGCCGGGCGATGGGCACGATGCCGCATTCGCATGTGGGCAGAATCATGCCGGCAAAGAGTCCCACGGCGACCTGGCCCACGGCGTTCCGTGGGAGGAGGCGGGCAAGGGCTTCATCCGGAACCATGACCTCGATGATCGCGCCCAGGAGCGATCCCAGCAGGAGGAACGGCGCGGCCTCGATGACAATGGCCGTGGCCGTTATGGAAAAAAGAGCGAGGTCTTCAGCCATGAGGGTGCTTGTATTCCTGAAGGCGCTGGCCCGCAACGGTCGGGGACGAGCACACACCTGACAC
The DNA here is from genome assembly GCF_013085545.1 of Oceanidesulfovibrio marinus. Classification (NCBI taxonomy): domain Bacteria; kingdom Pseudomonadati; phylum Thermodesulfobacteriota; class Desulfovibrionia; order Desulfovibrionales; family Desulfovibrionaceae; genus Oceanidesulfovibrio; species Oceanidesulfovibrio marinus. Next base: position 1,649,794 of record NZ_CP039543.1, on the reverse strand, counting down.
GGCAATGAGCGCGGGATGCGACGACCGAGATCGTGCTTTTCGGCACAAGTCAAAAGATGCAATCATAGGAACCAGTTCAGAGATAAACGCAGCGGATCAAGCGCCTGCCACGGCGGTTTCAACGCCATGCTTTTTCATGCGGTACTGCAGGGTGGAGCGGGGAATGCCCAGAAGTTTTGCCGCGCCGCAGGGTCCGCCCACCTTCCCGCCGGCCAGGGCCAAGGCCTTTTCGATGTGCCGTTTTTCCATCTCGGCCAGGGAAGGGAAGCGGCACAGCGAGTTTTCCTCGGTCTGCTCGGGCTGCAGCATGCCCTCCACAATACCTGCGCCGATGGTTTTGCCCGGATGGAGGATGATCAATCGTTTCACCAGGTTCTTCAGCTCGCGCACGTTGCCGGGCCACGGGTAGTGGAGCAGTATCTCCACGGCCTCGGCGCTGAACTCCGGTGCAGGGCGGTTGAGGGAAACGGACTCTGCAGTCGACAGCCGGTCGAGTAACAGGGGGATGTCGTCATTGCGTTCCCGCAGCGGCGGGATGTGCAGGGAGAGGGTGTTCAACCTGTAAAAGAGGTCCTCGCGGAACTCGTCGTCGCGGATGGCCTGCTCCAGATCCTTGTTCGTGGCGGCGATGACCCTGAAATCCGCCTGGATGGGCTGGTTGTCGCCCACCCGCTCGAAGGTCCTGTCCTGGAGAACGTGCAGCAGCTTGGCCTGCTGCGGCAGGGGCAGGTCGCCAATCTCGTCCAGAAACAGCGTGCCCCCGGCGGCCATCTCGAACCGGCCCACACGCTTTGCGTGGGCGCCTGTGAATGCGCCTTTGGCATGGCCGAAGAGCTCGCTCTCAAACAGGGTGGAGGCCAGGCCGGGGCAGTTCACCTTGACGAACAAGCTGGACTGCCGCGGGCTGAGCGAGTGGATGTAGCGGGCCACGTAGTCCTTTCCTGTGCCGGTCTCCCCGGTGACGAGCACGGAGGCGTCCGTCTCCGAGATCATCTGTATCTGGCCCATAACGCTGCGCATGGCAGTGGATACGTAGAAGAAGCTCTCGGGATCGTAGATGTTCTCCGACTGCTTGAGGAGAAAGTCCTTTTGCAGCTGGAGCCTGCGGTTCAGGGCGGTCAGCTGGCTGTGGGCCAGCATGTTGTCCACGGCGATGGCCAACTGTCCGGAAAGTACATTGAGGAATCCAGCCAGCTCCTCCATGTGCTCCGGCGGCGTGCGGAAGGAGAGGTGCATGGAGCCCACCACGTTGCCGCGGGTGATGAGTGGGAACGCCATGGTCGCATTGAGGCCGGCGTTCACCATGGCCTGCACGGAAGGCCAGTAGGTGTGCTTGCGCAGGTCGGGTATGACCAGGGGCTCGCGCGAGCGGATCACTGTCTTGGCGATGGAGCCCTGGGCCAGGGGCCGGGAATCGCCCTCGATGGCCTCCGGGGTGATGCCCTCGGCCGTGGCGAAGTAGCTCAGTGATCCTTGGAACTCGTCGTAAAGATTGATGGAAAGGCGGTCGAACTCGAAGATCTTGCCGAGCTCACCGGCCAGGGCTTTGAAGAGGCTGTCACGGGTGGTTTGGTTGACCAGGGCGTTGTTGATGGTGAGCAGGACCTGATAGCGGGTGGCTGGATTGAGGTGCATTTGGTCGCCGAATATTGGGCACGTTTATTGTGCCGTTCTTGTTAAGTTTTTTTAATGCTCAAAACATACTATGCCGATGTGGAGTTGGGGAAAAAAGGGCTTATCCCAGCAACCACGGGTGTTACAACCGTATGACAGAAAAAAGACGCGATCAAGACCAATATTGGGCAAAATGCCCGGTATTGGGCACCGCGGCGATGCCGATTATTGGGCTCGGCGGAAAAAAAGCACTATATTTCAGCGAATTCGATGATTGTGAAAAAATGGCACATGCATTGCTCATAGAAAACTGAAACCAGCGAGGAATTCATGGATATCACGCTCAAATATGGCCATTCAAAAAAGACTTTAGTGTTCCCCGATCAAGCCGAGGTCGATGTTCTGGAACCGACCTCCCTCCCGTTGATCGAGGATCTGGCTGAGGCAATGGACGGCGCGCTCGACCGCCCGCTCCAGCTTCCCCGATTGGAAGAGCGCGCCGCCCCGGCCTCAGTCTCAATAGCCGTACCGGACGAGACTCGTCCGTTCCCCACCAAGACTCTCCTGCCGCTGCTTCTCGCGCGTCTGCACCGCGCCTATCCGTCGCTACGCCCCGAGGACGTGACCATCGTGGTCGGCGGCGGGCTGCATCCGCCTCACGACAGGGAGGCGCTGGAGCGCATCCTGCCCGAAGAGGTCCTGGCCGACTACACCGTCGTACCGCACGACGCCAAGCGGGCGCCCATGACGGACTACGGCAACACGAGCCGCGGCACGCCCGTGTTCGTCAACAAGGCCTTTGCCGACGGTGACATGAAGATCGTCATGGGCCTTCTGGACCCGCACCAGTTCGCCGGCTTTACGGGTGGAGCCAAGGGCATGGCTGTGGGCTGCGCCGGGGCCAAGACCATCCAGGGCAACCACGCTCTGATGTTCCACGAGAAGGCCCAGGCCGGCGTGCGCGAAGGCAACCCGGTGCGCGAGGACCTCAACGAGATGGGCCGCATGGCCGGGGTGTACCTGGCCGTGAACGTGGTCCTGGACAAGAACAAGCAGGTAGTTGGTCTGTGGGCTGGCAATCCCGAGGCCGTACTGGCTGCCGGCGCCGAGGTCTGCGCTTCGGTTTACGGCGTCACCATCGAGCATCAGTACGACATCGTCATCGCCTCCTGCGGCGGCCATCCCAAGGACATCTGCCTGTACCAGGCGCAAAAAGGGCTGAACCTCTCCTCGCGCGCGGCAGAGCCCGGCGGCAAGATTCTGCTGCTCGCATCCTGCGGCCAGGGGATCGGGGACGAGGACTACTTCGAGTATGTCTGTCGGTTCGACGAGCCTGTCGAGGTGTTTGAAGACTTCAAGCAGAACGGTTTTCGAATGGGCGCCCACAAGGCGTTCCTTTTCAGCCGGACACTGAACGCGTTCGAGGTGGCCGTGGCCACGGAGCTCGACCAATCGGTTCTGGGAAGCTGCATGATGACCAAAGCCGATCCGCAGGAGCGCATCGATAGCTGGCTGAAGTCGTTTGAAGGACGTGTTCGCGTGGGTGTGGTGCCCAATGCGAACGCTACGTACTTCACCCTCGCGTCCGGGGGCGGTTCCGGAGAATAGTCGTAACACGAGGGCCTTAAGAATTACTCAAACGGAGGTCAGGATGATTCAATTTCTCGTTCACGAGAAAGCCGATTCTGTTGGCGTGGCCACGGTGGACATCAAGGCTGGCGAGAGCGTCAAGGGCCTGTACATGGACACCCAGCAACCGACCGAGGTGCAGGCCAACGACGACATTCCACTTGGTCATAAGATTGCAATGGTCGACCACAATGCGGACGATGCCGTGATCAAGTACGGCCACGACATCGGCCGGGTCGTATCCTCCATCAAGAAGGGCGACCACGTGCACACCCAGAATCTCAAGACCAAGAGGTGGTAAGACTATGGGTCTTGGAAAAGTAAAAGGATACAGACGCGAGAATGGACGGGTGGGCATCCGCAACCATGTTGCGATTCTGCCCCTGGACGACCTTTCCAACGCAGCCAGCGAGGCCGTGGCCAACAATATCCACGGCACCATCGCGCTCCCCCATGCGTATGGTCGTCTGCAGTTCGGCGAAGACCTCATGCTTCTTTTCCGGACTCTCATCGGCATAGGCTCCAATCCCAACGTCGCCGCCGTCGTTGTCATCGGTATCGAGCCGGAGTGGACCTCTATCATCGTGGACGGCATCGCCGAGACCGGCAAGCCCGTGACCGGCTTCTCCATCGAGCGCAATGGCGACCACAAGACCATCATGGAAGCCTCCAAGAAGGCCAAAGAGTACGCACAGTGGGCCTCCGAGCTGCAGACCGAGGACGTGGACCTGTCCGAGGTCTGGGTCAGCGTGAAGTGTGGCGAGTCCGACACCACCTCCGGTCTTGCCTCCAACCCCACCGTGGGCGCCGCCATCGACAAACTGGTGGAAGCCGGCGCGACCTGCTGCTTCGGCGAGACCAGCGAGATCACCGGCGCAGAGATGGTGGCCAAGGAGCGCGCCGCCACCCCCGAGATCGGCGAGAAGTTCTATCAAACCTGGAAGGCGTACAACGATTTCATCAACGAGTACAAAACTGACGACCTGTCCGGCTCCCAGCCCACCAAGGGCAACATCAAGGGCGGCCTGACCACCATTGAGGAAAAGGCGTTCGGCAACTTGCAGAAGATCGGCAAGAAAGCCAGGTACGTCGGCGTATTGGAACCTGCCGAGGCTCCCACCGGCCCCGGCCTCTGGTTCATGGACTCGTCGTCCGCTGCGGCCGAGATGGTCACTTTGTGCGCAGCTGCCGGCTTCGTGGCCCATTTCTTCCCCACGGGGCAGGGCAACATCATCGGCAACCCCATCGAGCCGGTGATCAAGCTGACAGCCAACCCGAACACTGCTTCAGACATGAGCGAGCACATCGACTACGACTGCTCCGCCATCCTCCGCGGCGAGATGACCCTGGAGGAATCCGGCGACAATCTTCTCGATATGCTCCGTCGTACCTGCAACGGCCGTATGACTGCGCAGGAAGCTCTGAAACATCGGGAGTTCATTATGACCAAGCTCTACCGGAGCGCTTAAAAGTTTAGTAGTAAGTGCAGTTCCTCCAGCAGTCATTCGCCGGAGGAACTGCCTGCTTTATTGGGAAGTATGGCGGATTGCATCAAACCCTAGCCCATAGGAGAGAGTGGACCATGAAAAAACTCATAGTCATGGCCTTGGCATTCTCACTGGTGCTCGGTCTGGGCCTCATTGCTCATGCTGAGGATTATCCTTCCGAACCTATCACCTACACGATTCCCTTTAACCCGGGTGGTCAGTCCGACCTCGAGGCGCGCCGTCAGCAGCCGATGTTGGAAGACATTCTCGGCACCAGCGTCATCATTCAGTACAAGCCGGGCGGCGGCGGTTCCGTTGGTTGGGCGGAGCTCACCCGCTCCAAGCCGGACGGTTACACCATCGCCGGTATCAACGTGCCGCACATCGTGCTCCAGCCTCTGGCGCGCGGCAACGCGGGATTCGAGACCTCCCAGATCAAGCCCATCGCTTTCTTCCAGACCACTCCGATCGGGCTCGCCGTACTCAAGGATTCGCAGTTCAAGACTCTGGATGACCTGATCCAGTACGCCAAAGCCAACCCCGGCGCCGTGGTTACGGGCGGCTCCGGCACCTGGTCCGGTCACCACATCGCCAACCTGCAGCTGCAGGAAAAGGCCGGCATCGAGACCACGTACGTTCCCTACAAGGGCGCCGCGCCCGCAGTGGCCGCGTTCCTGGGCGGCCACGTTCAGGCTCTGTGGGGTAACTCCAACGACCTGTATCAGCACGCGGACAAGCTCCGTGTACTGGCCTTCGGCACCAAGGAGCCTTTCGCTCCCATGCCCGATGTCCCCACCTTTGAGTCGCTGGGCTACAACCTCTACGCTTCCATTGACCGTGGCGCCGGTGCCCCTCCCGGAACCCCGGATGAGAAGATCAAGGTGCTCCAGGACGCTTTCCTGAAGATCGCCAATGATCCCAAGGTGCAGGAGCAAATGCTCCGGGACGGCTTTGTCCCCATGGCCTTGGATGCGCAGCAAGCCGCTGAGTACATCCAGCAGAAGGTTGAAGACTGGAAGCCTGTTGTGGAGAAGTTCAAGAAGTAGAGTACCCGATAAAAGTCCGGCAGGGGGCCGTCCTGGTGGATGGCCCCTCCTGCCGGATATCTGCATGGAAAGTGAGATTCACTTCCGGGAGGTCTAATGTTCGATCTTGCCGTCGCAGGCCTGGAACACGTGTTCGTTCCGGCTAATTTGCTCTTCCTCTTTATCGGTGTGTTCGCGGGCATCGTTTTCGGCGCCCTGCCCGGCTTGACTGCGACGATGGGACTCGCGCTACTGGTGCCGTTTACTTTCACGATGGCTCCGACCGCAGGCCTCATCATGCTCGCAGGCATCTATGTCGGTGCAATGTATGGCGACGCGGTACCCGCGATTCTTATCAACACACCTGGAACCCCGGCGGCTATCGCCACCAGCTTTGACGGGTTCCCGCTTTCTCAGAAAGGCATGGCCCAGCACGGGCTGGTGGCCGCCGCGGTCGCCTCGTCTTTCGGCAGCCTTGTTGCAAACATCGTGCTGCTTACTGCGGCGCCCCCCCTTGCCGCCGCATCCCTCAAGTTCGGTCCCCCCGAATATTTCTGGCTCGGCGTCTTCGGCCTGACCATCATCGCCACCCTGTCCACGGGCTCCGTGCTCAAAGGGTTCCTGGCCGGCGCGCTGGGTCTTCTGCTGTCCACCATCGGCATGGCGCCCATCGGCGGCGACGTGCGGCTCACCTTCGGTCATCCTGAAATGCAGGCCGGCATCGAGCTCATCGTCGCGCTCATCGGCTTCTTCTGCCTGCCCGAGATCCTGGGCAGCGTCATCGGCAAGCGCCAGGCCAAGTACTCGTCTGAAAACGCCAAGCCGGAGCTCTCCGTTGTCTGGGAGGTCATGAGTTCTCTGTTCAAGAAGCCTGTGCTCATGTTCCGTTCGGCGTTCATCGGCACCGTGGTCGGCTTTGCTCCTGGCGCAGGCGGCAACATCGCCAGTATGGTATCCTACAACGAAGCATGTCGATGGGACAAGAACCCTGAAGAATTTGGTAAGGGAACCATCAAGGGCGTGGCGGCCAGTGAGGCTGCCAACAGCGCCATGGCTCCCGGCTCGCTGGTTCCGCTGCTCACCCTGGGCATCCCCGGCTCTCCCCCGGCCGCGGTTATCCTCGGCGCGCTCATGCTCCACGGCATGCGCCCCGGCGGCGAGCTCTTCACCGTGCACGGCCAGGTTGTCTACGCCTTCATGATGGCCCTGCTCGTGGCGGCGTTCTTTGTCACCATCATCGGCTGCTTCGGCTCCTTCGTATTCTCGCGGATCATCAACATTCCCTCCAGGTTCCTCGCTCCGGTCATCATCTTCATGACGGTGCTTGGCTCCTACGCCATCCGCAACAACATGCTGGACGTCTGGATCATGCTGATCTTCGGCGTGGTCGGCTTCATCTCCAACAAGCTGAAGTTCCACCCCGCGCCCATTGTCCTGGGACTGATCCTGGGACCGTTCGTCGAGGAAGGGCTCGTCCAGTCCATGCTCGCAGGTCACGCGACCGGCAGCGTGGTGCATTATATGGTCTTCCGGCCCATCAGCATCGTGCTTATCACGCTCTCGCTGCTCTCCGCCCTGTGGCCCATTTACGCATCGTGGAAACACAAAAGGAAACAGCGGCGGGAAGGCTGCGCCTGCAATATCGAGGAGGGTGTGAAGAATGCTTAACTCCGACATTCTCATCGGCAGTGCGTCGCTGGTCATCGCGGCGGTCATCTTCTTCGCCACTCGTGACCTCAGCAAACTGGGCGGCATCTTCGTCAACTACTGCCTGACGGTGTTCGTGGCCCTGGCCGTGCTGGAGCTGATCAAGGGCTTCATCAAGCCGGAACGGGTCGAGTTCTTCACCTCCGTCACGGAGCGGAACAACGTCGTCGTGGGCCTGGTCATTCTCATTATCTACCTGGCCATCATGCCGTTTCTCGGGTTCCTGCCGTCCAGCTTCCTCTTCTTCACCGTTATGACGCTGTATCTGGGTGAGGAAGGACTGACGACGCGCAACATCCTGGTGAGCGCCGGTTTGGCTGTTGTCGTGGTAACGATGTTCTACTTCATCTTCAAAGAGTTCCTCATGGTGCCGCTGCCGTCCGGCTCCTTCTTCGAGGCAAGCTGATGACCCAGGCCGGGTTGTCCGATCTCCGGGCCGCCGTCGGTTCCGGCAAAGCTTTCGGCTGCTTTGCCGCACGGGACCGGGGCTGTGTGGAGGCGATCATCGCCGCCGCCCAGGAGACCGGACTCCCGGCCGCCCTCTGCATCGGCTACACGCCTGATGTGGATTTCCAGACGTTGTCCTCCACATGTTGCACCGCCGCGGGCAAGACAGCCATGCCCGTGGCGGTGCATCTCAATCATGGCCGGTCCCTGGGCGAGGTGCTGGCCGCCCTGGACGCCGGCTGCACCTCTGTCATGTTCGACGGCTCGGCCCTGGATCTGGAATCGAACATCACCAGAACACGTGAATGCGTGCAGGCGGCCCATGCCCACGGCGTGGAGATAGAAGGGGAGATCGGCCCGCTCGGCGTCTTCTCCCTGGACGAGGCGCGGGACTTCGTGGCCCGCACCGGCGTGGACTGGCTCGCAGTGTCCGTGCCGGCGCACTGGCCGTTTCACGCCGGAATCATCGAGGCGCTGGCCGGCCTTGGCGCCGGTCTGGTGCTGCACGGGGCCAGCAAGCTCACCCCGGACCAGCGGACCGCCGCCATCCGTGTCGGCGTAGCCAAGATCAACGCCCACTCCGAGCTGGACCGCGCCCTGGCAGAAGGCGTGCGCCAGACCCCGTCGCAAGCCGCCGAATCCTTCCCCAACGGCCTCGACCCGATGTACGACGCCGTACGCAGGACCGTGAGCGAGCTGATGCGTTCCTACGCCCTGCGCTGAGCCCTTCCTGTTTCCTGACGACCCCACTCGGATCGCAGTTATCCCTCTGTTCATCCTGATCGCCGGGAGTTAGTTTTTGAGCCTCCGGTGCCAAGGCGCATGCATCTCCATGCCGAAGCATCCTGCGTATTGGCCACATCGATACGTTCCCGTAGGCTCCGCTGCGTTGCCGGATCTAAGTCAGTGACAGCGGCGCTTTGGCCGGACTGGACGAATGTCTTGTTATTGTTAGCTGATATGACTATAGTGTGGCACAATCGAGTCGGTATTCGGGGGAACGCCGCTCCGCAGTGGTTTCGTCCAATTCCAGCCGCATTCGAGGGCATTGGTTCCATCCAGGGGGGATATGGACATGTCTTCTAGTGGAAAAGGGAAAGCAGGGCACCCTTTGAGTGTTCTGCTTGATCTCGATGACCACGATCTGGTCACCATCCTTGCACAGTGCCTGCAAAAGCAGTCGCAGCGTGCGTGGATGATGGAGCTGATCGCCTACAAGCTGGTGGACTCATACTTTGAGATTTATAAAGAGAAGTATGGGTTCTTCCTGACGTACAAGGACTTCATCCTCTATCTCCTGAAAAGCCTGGAGAACGTTCCCGGACCGAATTACGACATCAATCAAAGGCGATTGGTCTGGTTTGTCCTGGGAAGCTACGTGAAAATGGCGGAAGAGAAGGCGTTTGGCTTTCCAAGACTGGAGAGCAGCATTGCCGATATCTGGCTGCTGTTTGCAAAAGGCAGTCTCAAGATGCCCACGGTACTTAAGGACGACGAGACCTGGAGCGACCAGGAGAAGTACATGTTCAAGGAGATCAAGAGCAACGGCGCGTGGGAGAACTTTGGCGCCTACATCACGCTCTCCGGCTTCGCCCCGCACTTTATTCGCAGAAACCAGAAGGTTCTCGGCTACCTGGAACACTGCCGCGACAAGCTGGGGGTCCTGGACTAGTTGCCGGCAACGGCCCCTTCACGCCGTCCAGGTCGGGCGCGAACCGCGCTCCGCACTGCCGACCCGCCGTTGTCATTTCCGCACGATCCTGAGACGCCCTGTCGGCTACCGGTCCATTAATGCCTGGATAGATGCCGCCCATGGTTGCCTCCTCCCTTGCCCCGAACCTGTGGGGTGATTATCATGGAACGAGTCCTTGCCGCATGGGCGTGGCCGTGCTGCGCCTTCACGCTCCGGCTTATCGCATCGACGCGGAACAGCATGGTATGAGCACACTGCAGCATCTTCTGAAAAAAGCCGAAGCCCTGGGCCGGGAGGCCCTGAAAGGCAAGGACGCCATTGCGGACTTCTGCGCCGGACCGCACACCATCGGCATTGGCAACCGCGAGCTGTCGCGGCTCGACTCCCGCATCGCCTCGGTCATGACCGACAAGGGCGTGGAAGACCTCCGAGTCCGGCTCAAGGACAGTCTCATCCACGTTACAGGCCGCTTTCCGGCCCGGGGCGGCGGCGCTTTCGATGTGGACCTCGTGCCGGACGGCGTTGTCTGGACCGACGACGAGCACGTGCTCCTCTTCAGGATCGCCCGGCAGGACGTGACCATGGACGGCAAGGTGATGAACGCGCTGCAGATGGCCGTGACGCGCACCTTCAACACGCTTTTCGGCGAATCGTTCCTCAACGAGAAGCTTGGCGTGGTGGACAGGGACGGTCGGGTCCGCGTGGAGCTGGACGGCGAAGACTCCCGCCTGGACGCGATTATGGACTCCATGGAGATCCACGCTCTGGAGTGCGCGGGCGAGCGGCTGCGCATCACCTTCACCCCCAGGCTGAAAAACGCTCTGGCCCATGCGAAGACCGTGGTCTCCTGGTGGCTGAAGCGGGAGAAGCAGGACCAGGGGGACGGGCAGAAGGCAGGGTAGGAGCCGGCAGTACGACGCCCTCCGGGCATCCTGCAAAATATCTTGATGCAATTGCGCGATGCCGGAGCCGTGGCAGCTCCGGTGCGGCATGCTGCGTACTTGAAGCGCCCCCTCTCCGCTATGGCATGGAAAGGGGGCGCTGGTTCATGGCGCTCAGGAGGGCTAGGTTGGTGGCATATCAACAGGCCGCGCCATGAAATTCGAAGCGGTGTTTTCTAGCTGTCGGGCCGGAGCTGCAACAGCTCCACGATGACCTTGTCCGTGTTGGAGAACGCCTTGGTGCACAGCTTGGACAACGCCAGGCACGTGGTGCGGATGTCCGGGGAGACCAGTCCTTCGTCCTGCTGCACGCCACGCTTGTCCATGGCCATGAGCGCGGCGGCGTACGCTTCGCCGGCGGCGGCCGAGACCTTGAGACCGCAGGAGCCCTTGGCCCCGTCGCAGAGCATGCCCATGAGTGAGGAGATGAGCGAGGCCACGGCGTGTTCGGCCATGTCCGGGGTACCGCCCAATACGCGCACCATGCCGGCGGCCGCGCCTGCTCCGGCAGCCACGGAGCACCCGCAGATGGGGGTCAGCCGGCCGGTGTAGGTCTTCACATAGCCGGTCACCAGATGGCTGAAGGCCACGGACTCGGCGATGAGGCGCTGGGGAGCGCCCACGGCCTCGCCCACCACGGCCACGGGAATGATGGCGGTGATGCCGTGGTTGCCGCTGCCTGCGCTGCTCATCACTGCGGCGGACTTGCCGGACATGCGCACATCCGCGGCGGCGCCTGCCAGCTTCTTCACGGTGGCCAGCAGGCCGGAGTTGTCCTTGTGCTCCGCCAGGGTGGCTCCCACGCCCAGGCCCCAGGAGCCTTCCAGCCCCTGATTGGCTACGCCCATGTTCATCTGCACGCCTTCGAGCATGTAACCTTCGAGATCCTTGTCGATGGAGCTCGCCAGATCCCACAGCTCTTGGATGCCGAGAGTCATGAGCTCTTCCAGGTAGGGTGGCAGCCCGGCCTTGCTTTTGGCCTCGGTCGCCGGCTTGTCAAAGACCACCTGGCCGTTTTTGGTCACCTTCCGTAGCGTATCGTGCCGGTCCTGGACCACGGCGCAGACCTCGCAGTCCGCGTTGCGCAGGGTGACGGCCACGTAAATGCTGGGACCTTCGTCGCGCACGCTGACATTGACCACGCCGGCGTCCACCATGGCCTTGGCCTTTTCCACAACGGTCTCCGGAATGCCTTCCAGCACCAGCAGACCCTTGTCCGCGTCGCCGGCCAGCGCGCCCAGGACCACGGCGATGCGGTTGCCGCGCTGGCCCATGGCGCCGGGAATACCCACGTCGCGGCCGTTCTTGTAGATGTTCAGCGAGACGTCCAGGTCGATGGACTCGATCTCACCCTCGAACTCCCTGGCGGCGTAGGCCGCGGCAAGGGCCACAGCCACCGGCTCGGTACAGCCCATGGCCGGCTTCACTTCATTGGCGAAAAATTCGTGCAGATCCATATCTGTCTCCTTGGCCGCGCAGAGAGGCTGGCCTGTGTGCGAGGTGGACTGGCCAGGGCAACACGCCCCGTCATCCTGCGCACTGGAACGTTGTCTCAACATTGTAAAAACTCCTCGTCGGTCGCGCCCAGCGTTTTGGCCGTAGCGATGACGTCGTGCACCTGGCGCACCGATTGTCCGATGTGCTTGGAGTAATCCATGAGCTCGTTCAGCTCGTCTTTTGTCAGGTTGGCCGCGATATCCGGGTTCTCGAACAGCAGCTCGCGGAAGGTCTTTCCCTTGGGCGCCGTGGCGGCCAGGATGGTGTCGCGGATCAGATGGTGCGCGGTCTGCTTGCCCACCTTCTTGCCCAGCTGGAACATAAGCGCCTCGGAAAAAAGCATGCCGTGGAGCATGTCCAGGTTTTCGGTGATGCGCGCCTCGTCGATGACCAGGCCGTCCACCACGAAGACCAGCGCGGACAGGGCCTTGTGCAGCATCATGCTGCTCTCGGGAATGGAGTGCCAGTCGAGCCGCCAGGCGCGGGTGTCGCGCTCGTGTTCCGCCACCATGGACTGCAGAGCGAGCTGCACGTTGCTCATGACCACGCGCGTCATGGCCACCACGAACTCCGTGACCTCGGGGTTGCGCTTGTGCGGCATGGTGCTGCTGCCCACGTAGTGCTCGCCCAGGGGCTCCTGGAACTCGCCGATCTCGGTGCGCGCGAGCTGGAATATCTCGTTGGCGATGCGGCCGACGGTGCCGGCCAGCAGGCCCAGCACGGTCTGGTACTCGGCCACGATGTCGCGTGCGCTGCCCCAACCCGTGGGGGGCAGGGCAAGGCCCAGCTCCTTCATGACGGCTTCTGCCGTGGGGTAGGCCTGCTCGCCCAGGCCGGCCATTGTGCCGGTGCCGCCGTGGAGCATGCCCACGAACACGCGCTTCTGCATGTCCTTGACGCGCTCCATGCCGCGGCGCAGCTCGGCCGCCCAGTTGGCGAACTTCAGGCCCAGGGTGATGGGCAGGCCCTGCTGGTTGTGGGTGCGTCCGGCCATGGGGAAGGACTCGTACCTGGCGGACAGCTTGAGCAGGGTGGATTCGAGCTTGGCCAGGTCGCGGAAGATCAGCTTGGAGGCGTCCTTCATCTCCAGCACACCGCCGGTGTCCTCAATGTCCTGGGTGGTGGGGCCGTAGTGGATGTACTCGCCCAGGTTGCCCTCGCAGCGCTTCTGCACGGCCTTGAGCAGGGGCACCAGGGAGTGGCCGGTCTTGGCCAGCTCGTCCTTGATGAAGTCGGTGTCGAGCTCCTCGACGTGGGCCTTGGCCTTGATCTCGGCGGCCGCCTCCTTGGGGATGACGCCCAGCCCGGCCTGCACTCCGGCCAGCACGACCTCGATGTCCAGCCAGCGCTGGTAGCGTTTGCGGTCGTCGAAGACCTCGCGCATCTCAGGCGTGCACCAGCTACCGCCGTAGAATTCCGAATCAATGATATGGGACATGGCTATTCCTCGTCAGCTATCGCAAATGGTGAACAAAAACGGTTCCACCGCCGCGCGGTGTTCTAGATCCAGGGCCCAGGAGACGATGTTCTGTCGCTGGGACGGTGAAAGCAGTGAGCCGGTCAGCTGCTCCAGCTTCTCCTGCATGTCTTCGGCGGACATGGGGTTCTCGGGGTCGCCCTTGCGGAAGCGGTTTTCTTGAGAAAGCACGCGGCCGTCCTTGCAACGGACCACGATGCGGCACGGCCGGCTGGCCGGGAACCCGGCGTCCATCTCGGCGTCGAACTTCAAGGATACGCGGTGGGAGAGCTCGCGCACGGCAGCGTCCTCTACGACGTCCTCTGTAAAATTGGCGAATGTGAGTGCGCCCCGCGTCAGCAGGAAGGCCAGACAGAACTGGTTGGAGAACTTGGCCTGCTCCAGATTCACGGGCTCGGCAATGCCGGCGATATCGATGGCGCGCTGATACACGTTTGCTTCCACGCTCTTCACGTCGGCGGCGGTAATGCTCTCGCGCTCCATGATCGCGGCCGTGGCGTCCAGCATGCTGTGGGTCTGGCCGCAGGTGGGGTAGGCCTTGAAGTTGACCTCGGAGATCTTGAAGTGCTCGCCGAGTCTGTCGGTCAGGGCCTCGAAGCGCGGCTTGGGTGCGGCAAAGGCGCAGATTCCCTTGTCGCCCTCGAAGATGCGCGTGGCACCCGCGATGCCGGCCTCGGCCAGCAGGGCGGCCTGCATGCCGTTCTGCACGGCCTTTGCCGGGTGGAAGGGTTTGGCCCGCACCGCGCCGTCCTGCAGGAACTGCCAGACACCGGCGGCCTGGGTCCCGGCGTGGCCCAACGCCCACACCGTCTGCTCATGCGTGAGCTTGCAGCATTTGGCCGCGGCGGCTGCCGCGCCGAACGTGCCGGCCGTGCCCGTGGTGTGGAAGGTGGCGTAATGCTCCGGGCCGAAGCACTCGCCGGCGCGGATGGCCAGGTCGTAGCCGCAGATCATGGCCTCCAGCATCTCGGCGCCGCTCAGGCCGCGCTCCTGCGCCAGGGCCAGGACCACGGGCATGACCACCACGCCGATGTGCATGATGGACTGGCGGTGGCCGTCGTCGGTCTCGGTCACGTGGCCCTTGGCCGCGTTGGCGAATGCGGCCCATATGGGGGGGAGCTGCCCGTCGCCGATGACGTGCGCCGCACCGATAGTCTTGCCCGCCATTGATGCGGCGTAGTCGGTGTAGGCGGTGGATAGCTCGACCCCATGGGCGTTCCAGGCCGCTGCGAGGTAGTCGATGGCGCAAAGCCCGGCTTTACGCGTCACTTCCTCGGGCAGATCGGCCGCGCGGACGGAACAGATGTACCCGGCCAGGGAATCGGAGATGGAGCTAGGCATGTTGCGCTCCTTCGCCGTTCTTACCGTTTTTGCCGTTCTTGCGCCGCCTGTACACGCTCTTGATGAGCGGCGTGGCCACGAAGAAGAGCGCGCCGATGAGCAGCACCAGGCTGATGGGCCGGGTGACGAAGATCGACAGGGAGCCGTGGGAGAGCGTGAGGCTCTGGAACAGCCCGCGCTCCATCATGGCGCCCAGGACCACGGCCAGGATGAGCGGGGAGTGGGGCAGGTCGCACTTGTTGAACACGTAGCCCAGCACGCCGAAGCCGATGGCCACCCAGATGTTGAAGACGCTGTTGCCCACGGCGAATGCGCCGGTCAGGCAGAGCACGGAGATGACAGCGCCGAGCACCTCGCGCGGCAGCTTGAATATCAGCCGGGAGAGGGTGCGGCCCAGGAAGATGCCCATGGGCGCCATGACGATGTTGGCCACCAGGAAGGAGACGACGATGAGGTAGGCGATATCCGGCGTGTCGCGGAAGAGCGCGGGGCCGGGACGCAGACCCTGGATGAGCAGGGCGCCCAGGAACAGGGCCGAGGTGGAGTTGCCGGGCACGCCCAGGGAGAGCAGGGGCACCATGGAGCTGGCCACCACCGCGTTGTTCGCCGCCTCGGGCGCAGCCACGCCTTCGGGCACGCCGCTGCCGAAATCCTTGTCTTTGTGCCGCCGCGCGGTCTGGTCGTAGGCCATGTAGATGGCCATGAGCATGCCGGCGCCGGGAATGATGCCGATGACGTTGCCGATGCCGGAGCTGATCATCCAGGTGGGCAGCAGGCGCTTGACCATGGACCACTTGGGCAGCACGCGGCCGATGCGCGGAATCTTGATCTCCACATCCTCTCCGGCGCGGCTGCGCAGCCGCTGCTCGCAGATGGACTCGGCAAGCTCCAGCACGCTGGTGACGCCGAACAGGCCGATAAGCATGGGAATGAAGGGGATGCCGTCGTAGAGGTTGGGACTGTCGAAGGTGAAGCGCGGGTAGCCGGTGAGAGGGCTGATGCCCACGGTGGAGATGAGCAGGCCGATGAGGCAGACGATGAGGCTCTTGACCATGTTGCCGCCGGACATGCCGGCCACGGTGGAGAGGCCCATCAGCGCCAGGGCGAAGTACTCGGGCGGTCCGAAGCGCAGGGCGTAGCTGGCCAGGATGGGCGCGAAGAAAAGCAGGATGATGGAGCTGGTGATGCCGCCGAACACGGAGCTGGTGGTGGAGATGCCCAGCGCCTGCCCGGCCTCGCCCTTCTGGGCCATGGCGTAGCCATCCAGGGCTGTGACCACCGATGACGCCGTGCCTGGTATTCGCAGCAGTATGGCGGGAATGGAGCCGCCGTAGCAGGCCGCGCAGTAGATGCCCACCAGCAGAGGGAATGCGTAGTCAGGGTGCATCGAAAAGGTCACCGGGATGAGCACGGCAAGGGTGATGCTGTCGTTGAGCCCTGGGATGGAACCGACGGTCAGGCCCACGGCGACGCCTGCCAGCAGGAAGAGGAAGACGGTCGGGTTGGCCAGATGGACGAATGAAGCGATGATGTGTTCCATGACGTTCTCTCTGCGAAGAAATGTCTGAACGAGTAATTATTCCATGAAAGGCAGCCGGGGCAGCGGCACACCCAGAAGCACGCCGAAGACGCCGTATACAGCCAGCACAAAGAGCAGCGAGACCAGGAGCAGCAAGCCGGAGCGGCGATAGCCCAGCACCCAGCCCACAAAGAGCATCAGCAGCACGGACGGGGCGATGAACCCTGCGAACTCCAACGCGGCGGCGTAGGCGCACATGACCACGGTGACCATGGCCGGCATGATGTAGCGGTGGCAGCCATGCGCCGGGGCTTCTTCCGGTCCATTCTGTCTGCGCACCTTGAAGAACGTGTTCACGAACAGAAGGGCCGAGAGAACCATGAACGAGATGGCCAGCAGTATGGGGAACCGCGAAGGTATGTCGTCGAAGCCCGATGCCATCTTGTAAACCACGACGCCGGTGGCGAAGAAGACTATGGAAAGCCAGGTGTCTATTTTCTTGAGCAGCATGGAGTGTTCCTCCGCATGGCGGGGTACAGGGCGCCCCCGCCCGGAAAAGGGCGAGGGCGCTTCGGAATGACCTTACTTCTTCAGGGTCGGCAGGATCTCCTGCATAACCTCGGCCACGCCGTCCACGTACTTTTCGAACGCTTCAGGCCCGCGGTAGACCACCGGGTAGCCGGCCTTCTTCATGCCTTCGACGAACTTGGGGTCCTCGATGACTTTCTTGAAGCCAGCCGCCTGGTAATCCACGATCTCCTTGGGGGTGTCCTTGGGCACGGCCAGGCCGCGGAAGGTGCCCCAGAGCATGTCCACGCCGGCCTCGCGGAAGGTGGAAACACCCGGGAAGTCCGGATGCGGCTCTTCCTGCATGATGCCCAGCACGCGGATCGTACCGCCGTCCACGTAGCCGCTGGCCTCGCCGGAGGACATGAAGCCGGCTTCCACATGGCCGCCCATGAGCTGCTGCAACTGCATGGCCGCGCTTTCGTTGTGGATGAAGCTGAACTTGGCGCCGCTCTTCTTTTCCAGCACCAGAGCGGCAACGTGGTGGGAGGTGGAGAAGCCGGGAGTGGCGATGGAGATCTCCTTCTCCTTTGCCGCGGCCAGGAAGTCTTCCAGCGTCTTATAGGGGGAGTCCGTGGGCACGACCAGAACCTCGGGGTCGAAGCAGTACATCACCACGGGCTGGAAGGACTTGTAGGTGTAAATGGTCTTTTTAGTGATGGGGTTGTTCACCACGGAGGAGGTGTAGGCCAGGATGGTGTAGCCGTCGGGCTTGGCCTGGGAAACGAAAGTCTGGCCGATGACGGCGCCGCCGCCGGGCATGTTCTCCACAATGATCTTTTTGCCGTCAAAGTACTGGGGAGCGACCTCGGAGATGAGGCGGCTGGTGAAGTCCACAGCGCCGCCCGGAGCGAAAGGCACGATGATCTTGATGTTGCGGGAAGGATAGTCGGCGGCGAACGACGCGCCGGCGGCCATCGCGACAAGGGCCAACGCCATCACGAAAATGGTCAGCAAACGTTTCATGTAGTCCTCCTGTTGTGTTTAGGCCGGAATAGAAAAAATGGCCTCGATTTCTATTTGGCCTCCCAGAGGCAGCGCGGCGACCTGCACGGCGCTGCGGGCCGGGAAGGGGCTCTCGAAGAATTCCTTGTACACCTCGTTGGCCGCTGCGAAGTCCGCGATGTCGGCGAGAAAGACGGTGACCTTCACGGCGTTCTTCAGGGACGTGCCGCCGGCTTCGGCCACGGCGGCCAGGTTGGTCAAGGAACGGCGGGTCTTGTCCTGGATAGTGCCTTCCACCATGGAGCCCGTTGCAGGGTCGATGGGAAGCTGGCCGGAAACAAAGAGCAGATTACCGGTTTTCACAGCCTGGGAGTAGGGACCGACAGCTTTCGGAGCCTTTTCGGTGGAGACGGCCTCATTGGACATTTGAACCTCCTTTCTCCGTGTCAGACAAGGTCTGTCTCACGGATCTCTTTTAAATCGTTATAAATAGTGTAGCGGGTAACACCGAACAATCGTGCGACCTGGTTCACTGCTCCCTTGAAGACAAAAACCTCGCGCGTGTTCAGGCGACGCATGAACTCCAGGCGTTCGTCCTTGTCCATGGTGGCGGGCTGCTTGCCCATCTCGGCGACGGTCTCGTCCAGAATGGACTCCAGCGTCTCCTGGAACGAGGAGGCGAACCGCTCGGGCGATTGTGACGAATCGGCGGAAAAATGGGTGAACTCGTCCAGGGCGGCCTTGGCGTTCAGGAAATCGGTCACGTCCAGGTTGATGCAGAGGCAGCCGATAACCTGGCCGGCGCTGTTGCGCAGAAACGTGGTGGAGGACTTCATGATCCGGCCGTTGAAGATGGTGCGGTAGCCGGCCAGGTCTTCCGCCTGGTCCCCCTTGTCCTTGTACGTCTTGAAGATGAGGTCGGTGATGGGCGCGCCGATCTGGCGTTGGGTGAGGTCGCCGGCCACGTGGATGAGCGAGGCGCTGAGATCCGAGAAGTCGTGGAGCACGACCTCACAGTTCTTGCCCATGGCGTTGGACAGACCGTCGGCCACACGTTTCATGGTTTCAAAAATTGCAACGTTTTCCCGAATCATGGTACTTCTCCGCGCCTGGGGTGAGCAAAATTGTTAAAGACACAATCATGCTAATTTTTGTTGAAGTCAACAACTTTTGTTGAATTTTAAAAAATAAAATGGAGCTCCGGCGCCCGAACGCCGTGCTCTTGACCTGCTGCTCCCCTAACTATCTGAAATATAGAGTGCTTGTGTTTTTCGACGCGTGCTCGTAGGAAGGAAAACCGAAACGCAGAGGAGGCGTGGCGTTTGAGGCCGCTCATCGCGGGCCTTCACTCTCACTTCAAGACAGGACGGCAATGGAATTTCGCAGGCCCGTCGCCCGGTTGTTCTCCCTCCTGAAGCCCAAGACGCTCCAGCAGCATCTGCTGTTCATGGTCTCGGCACTGGTGCTCTTGCAGATCGGCATCAGCTGGTACCTCGTCTCCCACGTAACGGCCAAGATCCTGCGCGAGCAGGTGGGCCAGAGCGCCCTGGACGCCGCCCATATGGTCGCGCGCATCCCGACCGTCCGCCAGGCCTTGTACTCGGGTGATCCAGACGGCTTCATCCAGGTGATCGCCGAGAACATCCGCCACGACATCGGCGCGGAGTACGTGGTGGTGGCGGACACGACCGGCAGACGCTACTCCCACCCGGTGGTGGAGCGCATCGGCCAGTACTTCGTGGGCGGAGACACCGGCCCGGTGGTGCACGAGGGCAAGTCCTACGTATCCGAGGCCGTGGGCACGCTCGGTCCGTCCCTGCGCGGCTTCTCCCCCATCTACAGCCCCTATCCGGACGAGGAGGGCGACACCCCGGTCATCGGCTTTGCCAGTGTGGGCTACCTGACCAGAAATCTGCACGCCACCATCCGTCAGAACCTCCAGCGGCCCATGCTCTTCATCGCGGCCATGACCATGCTGGGCTTTCTCTGCGCCGTGCTCATCGCCCGGCATCTCAAGCGCATCACCCTGGGGCTGGAGCCGTCCCAGATCGCGAACCTCTATCTGGAGCGCGGCGCGGTGCTGGAGGCCATCCGCGAGGGCGTGGTGGCCGTGGACAGGCAGGGCTCCATCCGGCTGATGAATCGCGCGGCCCAGGGCTACGCCGGCCTTTCGCCGGACGATCGCATGGAGGGCCGGCCTCTGGACGAGGTACTGCCGGGCTTCAATCTGCATCGGGCCATGGGCACGGGCGAGGCCGAGTACGACATGGAGCGCACCGTGAACGGCCTGCCCATGATCATCAACACGGTGCCTCTCCGCCACGATGGCGTTGTGAAAGGAGCAACAGTCAGCTTCCGCCGCAAGGACGAGCTGGACCACGTGGCGCGGGAGCTGGCGCGAGTGCAGCAGTACATCGAGATGCTGCGCGTACAGACGCACGAGTACTCAAACAAGCTGCACACCATCGGCGGCCTGATCCAGATTCAGGCCTACCAGGAGGCGCTGGACCTGGTGGTCAAGGAGGCCACCGGGTATCAGGACATCATCCGCTTTCTGCAGCAGACCGTGCCCCATCCGGTTATCGCGGCCATCATCCTGGGCAAGTACAGCCGGGCCAAGGAGGTGCGCGTGGACTTCCATATTGACCCGGAAAGCAGCATGGTGGACGTGCCCGAGTGGATAGACCAGGAGGCCGTGGTGACCATCCTGGGCAACCTCATTGACAACGCCATCGAGGCCGTGGTGGATCAGCCCGCCTCGGCGCGCCGTGTCGAGCTCTCGTTCACCGACCTGGGCAACGAGCTCATCTTCGAGGTGGGCGACTCCGGGCCGGGCATCCCCCCCGGCAGGCTGGAGCACGTTTTCAGCAAGGGCGTCTCCACCAAGGGCAAACGCCGCCGCGGCCTGGGCCTTTATCTGGTGGAGCTGCGGCTGGAAGACATGAACGGCAACATAACGGTTTCGGAGAGCGAGCAGGGCGGAGCGCTCTTCACCGTGGCCATCCCAAAGGCGGCGCGGTGCATGCTATGAAAGAGATTCGAGTGCTCATTGTGGAGGACGACCCGCGGATCGCCGATCTGCATCGCCGGTTCACGGAGCGGGTGGAGGGCTTTGCCGTGGCGGGCATTGCCGAGGGGCTGTCCGACGCCATGGACATGGTGGACTCCCTGCAGCCCGACCTGGTGCTGCTCGACCTCTACTTCCCCGAGGGTACCAGCATGGATCTTTTGCACCACATCCGCGGCCAGGGCATGGAGACGGACGTCATCTACATCACCGCGGCCAAGGAGGTCGCTCCTCTGCGGCAGGCCATGCGCGGCGGCGTGTTCGATTACATCATCAAGCCGGTCATCGCCTCCCGCTTCCATGAGAGCCTGGAGAAGTACCGCTGGTACCGCTCCCGTCTTTCGCACATGGACGTGGTGGAGCAGTGCACCGTGGACTCCCTGCGGCCGGCGGCCAAGAACATAGGCGAGGGCAAGGAAGACCTGCCCAAGGGCATCGACGCCCTGACCCTGGAGAAGATCTGCGCCGTGTTCCACTCCAAGGACGCCAGCGCCGGCCTTTCTGCCGAGGACGTGGCCGCACGCGTGGGTGTGAGCCGCTCCACCTCCCGTCGCTATCTGGAGTATCTGGTCTCCGTGGACTTTCTGGTGCCGGACGTGGTCTACGGCTCCGTGGGCCGGCCCGAGCGCCGTTACTTCAAGGTCTGATCGTCCATTTCTCGCAGGCGCTTCCCAAAGCGCCGCCTCCCAGGCTGCCTGCCCGATTTTCCAAAGGGTAGTCTGTGTTGTTGTCCCGTATTGCTTCGGGGCGGCTCCTGCCTTTGTATTTCCCGCCAATCTGCCCCGTGAACAATATGAACAAAAAGGGCAGTAAGGAGAAATAGCTTCTTACGGTCTAAATCGCCATATTTTCTGTATTTTATGCAATTCATGGGATGCCTTCAACGATTTGGGTCAATGCATATCCCCGACGCATTTGGGCAATGGTGCCTAAAAACTGCAATGCCAAGGAGAGTTCCCATGAAAAAACGGATGCTGACGATTTTCGTGCTGCTGCTCGCGCTGGCCATGGCCGTGCCTGCATACTCCGCCACCGTGCTGAAGCTGGGCCACATCGCCGAGCCTGTGCACCCCTACGGCAAGGGCGCGGAGAAGTTCGCCGAGCTGGTGAAGGAAAAGTCCGGCGGCGAGATCGAGGTCAAGGTATTCCCGTCCTCCCAGTTGGGCGGCCAGAAGGATCTCATCGAAGGCCTTATTTACGGCACCGTGGACATGGCCCTGGTGGGCACCGCCGTGCTGGGCCAGTTCCAGCCGAAGATCTCCATCTTCGACCTGCCCTTCCTCTTCAAGGATCGCCAGCATGCGTACAAGTCTCTGGACACGGTGGGCATGGAGCTCGGCAAGGAGCTGGAGCCCAAGGGCATCAAGCTGCTGGGCTACATGGAGAACGGCATCCGCCACATGACCAACAACGTCCGGCCCATCAAGACGCCCGCGGACATGGAAGGTCTGAAGATCCGCGTCATGAACAACAAGATCTATGTCGAAACCATGAAGGCTCTCGGCGCCTCTCCCACGCCCATGGCTTTCGGCGAGCTGTACTCCGCCATGCAGCAGGGCACGGTGGACGGCCAGGAGAACCCCAGCGCCCACATCTGGACCAAGCGCTTCTTCGAGGTCCAGGACTACGCCTCCCTCACGGCCCACGCCTACTCCCCGGAGCCCATGCTCATCTCCATGATCTCCTGGGGCAAGCTCTCCGACGACCAGAAGGCCATCGTCCAGGAAGCCGCCGACGAGGCCATCGCCTGGCAGCGCCAGCTCTCCGAGGACCAGGACAACGAGTACTGGGACAAGATCAAGGCCACCGGCAAGATCGAGGTCATCGAGGTTGACCGCGAGCCCTTTGCCGAAGCTACTGTCTCTGTGCACGAGATGTTCGCCGACGAGGTGGGCCAGGACAACCTGGACAAAATCAAGGCCCTGGCTGAGTAGGGGCCGGCTCGCAGTACGGCCCGGTTCGATGGATGGCCGGGCCGTACTGATTACATAGCGCGTGGGGTCGGCTGACGGATTCACTGCCGGTAAACGGTTTTTGGGGTACCCGCGCCTGGGAGGGCGGCGCTTCATCTCCAGGCCGCCCGGCTGCGTTTCCGGGACATCGCTCCACGGCCGACTCTGCGCCTGCGAGCCATCGCGCCGCCGCCACAATCACGGAAGAGGTGAGAGATGGAGAAGCTACTGAAATTTGTCCGCGCGGTCCTGTTCTACATATCAGTCATCGCCATGGGGGCGATGCTGGCCATCATCTTCTATCAGGTCATCACCCGCTACGTGTTCAACTTCTCGCCGGACTGGTCGGAGGAGCTGGCGCGCATGCTCTTCGTCTGGGTCGTCTTCCTGGGGTCCGCGCTGATCATGGGCGAGGAAGGCCACTTGGCTGTGCAGATTCTGCCCAGGAAGTTCGAGGGCACGGCCTTTGGCGATTTCCTGCAGATCTGCATCAACGTGTGCAGCTACATTTTCATCGGCCTGCTCATCGTGCAGGGCACCAAGATGACCCGGACCATGTCCTTTCAGACATCGCCGGGGCTGGGGCTGTCCATGAGCTTCGTCTACTTCGTCATGCCCTTGTCCGGCCTGTTGATGCTGCTCTACCTGATCAAGGACTCCATCCGCATTTACCGTTGCATCGTGACCCGCCGCCAGAGCGCCTGCGAGGTCCCGCAACAGACCCCTCCAGCGGAGTAACCCCATGGAAGCGACACTTCTCCTCTCATTTCTGGTGATGACGGCGATCGGCGTGCCCGTGGCGTTCGCCCTGGCGCTTTCCGCCTCCCTGGTCCTGTTTACGTTCATGGACATGCCGCAGGTCATGGTCACGCAGGTCATGTACTCGGGCATCGACTCCTTCTCCTTCATGGCCGTGCCTTTCTTCATGCTGGCCGGCGCCTTCATGTCCGCCGGCGGCGTGACCACCCGGCTCGTGAACTTCGCGCTCGCCCTGGTGGGCTCCTTCCGCGGCGGACTGGCCCAGGCAGTGGCCGTGGCCGGCATGTTCTTCGCCGCCATCTCCGGCTCCTCGGCCGCCACCACCGCGGCCATCGGCTCCACCATGGTCAACGAGATGGAAAAGAAGGGCTACCGCCGTGAGCTGGCCACAGGCATCGTGGCCGCCGGCGGCACCGTGGGCATCGTCATCCCGCCCTCCATCACCCTGGTTGTTTACGGCGTCATCGCCAACACCTCCATCGGCGACCTCTTCATGGGCGGCCTGCTGCCGGGCTTCCTCATGGGCGTGGTCATGTGCGCCGTGAGCTGGTTCCTGGCCAGGAAGGAGGGCATCCCCAAGGAAGGCTCCTTCTCGGCGGTGTCCGTATTCAAGTGCTTCAAAGACTCGTTCTGGGCGCTGCTCACACCGGTCATCATCATCGGCGGCATCTACGGCGGCATCTTCACCCCCACCGAGGCGGCCGCCGTGGCCGCGGTCTACGGCATCGTGGTAGGCCTGTTCATCTACCGCGAGCTGAAGATCAAGGACTTTCCCAAGATCATCTTCCAGGCGGTCATCGGCACCACCATCATCATGTTCATCGTGGGCGCGGCCAAGGTCTTTGGCTGGCTCATGACCAACCTGGAGATTCCCCACCACATCGGCGCGTTTATGGTCTCCATCACGAGCTCGCCGATCATGTTCCTGCTGATGGTGAACGTGCTGCTGCTGGTCATCGGCACGCTGATCAACGCCTCGGCCGCGGTGGTCATTCTCACGCCCATCCTGCTGCCTGTGGTCGAGCAGCTCGGCATCGATCCGCTGTTCTTCGGCGTGCTCATGGTCATCAACCTGGCCATCGGCTGCATCACGCCGCCCGTGGGGTTGGACCTGTTCGTGGCCAGCGCCATCACCAAGGTGCCGCTGGAAAAGGTGATGCGGGCGTCGTTGCCGTATCTGATATCGTTGTTGCTCTCGCTGCTGGCGTTCACCATGTTCCCGTCCATCATCACCGTACTGCCCAACATGCTGCGGTAACAGGGATGAGCCCGACATCAAGCGCGCCGACGAATGTCGCGCCACATCCGCCCCGCCGGTCACAGAGATCGGCGGGGCGGTTTGCTTTAGGATGCGGTGGATGGGTCCGCTAATCGCAGGCACAAAAAAAACGGGTCCGCAGCACGTACGGACCCGTCAATGGCAGGATTGGGTGGGCGAGGCTCTTAGCGCAGGGCCTGGTCCAGATCGGCCTTGAGGTCTTCCACGTCCTCGATGCCCACGGAGTAGCGGATGAGGCTCTCCGGAATGCCCATGGCGGCGCGTTCCTCGGCCGTGCACTCCACGTGGCTCGTGGTGGCCGGCGGCCCGGCAATGGTCTCCACCGAGCCCAGGTTGGCGGCGCGGCGGGCCAGCTTCAGGCGGGTGAGGCAGCGGGCGGCGTCCTCAAAGGTGTTGCCTTTGACGATGAAGCTGAGCATGCCGCCGAAGCCGCGCATCTGCTTGCGGGCGATGTCGTGGCCCGGATGGTCGGGCAGGCCGGGGTAGAGCACGCGCTCCACGTTGGGATGGCCGCTCAGGAACTCGGCCAGGGCCTGGGCGTTCTCGTTCTGGCGCTGGATGCGCAGGTGCATGGTCTTCATGCCGCGCAGCAGCAGGTAGGCGGACATGGGGTGCAGGGTGCCGCCCACGATCTCGCGGTAGCCGTAGATGCGCTTGATCAGCTCCTCCTTGCCGGCAACAACGCCGCCTAGGGCGTCGGCATGGCCGCCCATGAACTTGGTGGCGCTGTGTACGACCAGGTCCGCGCCCAGGAGCAGGGGGTTCTGGTTAATGGGCGTGGCGAATGTGTTGTCCACAATCACCACGGCGCCGGCAGCCTTGCCTACGCGGGCCAGGCGCTCCAGATCCACGATCTTGATGGTCGGGTTGGTGGGCGTCTCCAGGTAGAGCACGTTGCAGCCCTTAGCCACCTCGGCCTCCACCTCGTCCTCGTCCATGGTGTCGCACAGGGTCACGTTCACATTCTGGCGGGG
Organism: Oceanidesulfovibrio marinus; assembly: GCF_013085545.1. NCBI lineage: Bacteria > Pseudomonadati > Thermodesulfobacteriota > Desulfovibrionia > Desulfovibrionales > Desulfovibrionaceae > Oceanidesulfovibrio > Oceanidesulfovibrio marinus. The sequence goes on along the minus strand of NZ_CP039543.1, from coordinate 1,623,874 downwards.
CAGGAACTCGGTGAACAGGCGGTTGGTGCCGCCGTAGGTGTCCTTGACGGAGACGACGCGGTCGCCGGGAGCGAGCAGGGTGAAGAGGGTGCTGCTGATGATGCCCATGCCGGTGGAGGCGCTGGTGGCCGCCTCGGCGTGCTCCAGCACGCGCACCTTCTCCTCGAAGACATCGACGGTGGGGTTGGTGTTGCGGCTGTAGATGTGGCCGGGCTTGTTGCCCAGGGCCACGTCCATCCACTCTTCCATGTCGTCGTAGCCGAAGGACACGCTGTGCACCACGGGCACCTGCGTGGCGTTGCCTTCAAATAGGCGTTGTTCGCCGGCCCACACAGCTTGTGTGGCCGGTTTGTACTGCTGGTCGTTGCTCATGATGACTCCTGAATGATGACGCCCAACGGCCTGTGCCGGGGCAATTCAATACGGTGGGCGCCCACAGATGGGCGTCACGATGCGCTCGGGTGGGGGCCGAAGCGGCCCACTATGAAACAATGATCGAGCGAATTCAACTCCCGTGTTTTCGCATAAACACGGTACAGGCGGGCATTCTGCGCGTCCTGACGTCCGGCCTTCTCTAGCTCCTGCGGGCGGGAAAGGCCAGTGCGGAGTCATTACACGCGCCGGTCCAGCTAGGTCCTCCGGGGAATGAAATACGTGACGGCTCTACTCTGCCCATAAGCCAGGCCAGCCCGTCAGGGACGCTACGCCTTGTGTTCCGATTCCAAGTCCGTGCTGCGCTCGCCGGGGTAGAGGTCGTGCAGAATGTCGAGCCACACGCGCGCCGCGTGGGACAGGTAGCCGCCGCGCCGCCAGATAGCTGCCATGTGCCAGTCGGTTTCGGGCTCGTCGAGCGCGACGACGCGCACCCCCGGCCCACGCCGCATCTCGGCGATCAACCGGGGCAGAAAAGCCACGCCCAGCGCGGCCGAGGCAAGCTCGCAGATAAAGCTGATCTGGCTGCTTTTCGCAATGATGTTGGGCTCGAACCCGTGCCGCCTGCACGCGGCCAGGATGATCCGGTTCAGGGCGAAACCGTCCTCGAACAGGATGAAGGGCACGTCCTTGAGGTCGGCGAGTGTGGTCGCGCGGCCAGCATCGTGTTCGATTACGTGATCGTACACGGGCGAGATAAGCGCCGCCAGCGGCTCCCGGCGGATCTCCTGCCATTCAAAATCGTTGGGTACCGGTAGCAACGAGGCGGCGAGCTCCACTTCGCCGGCGCGCAGAATCTCTTCGAGCTGGTCGCTGCCGTGCTCCACGAGCTGGATGTCGATGCCCGGGTAGCGCTGGTGATAGAGGGTGAAGACCGGAGCGAACAAAGCGCTCGCGCCGATCTGCGGCAATCCCAGCAGCAGTGTCCCTTTCTGCAGCCCCTGAATCGCGGCGATCTCTTCCATCATGTCGTCGCGCTCGGCCAACAGCCTCAGCCCCCGGCGAAAGACCACCTCGCCGGCCGCCGTGGGCGCAATCCCGCGGACGCCGCGGTCGAGAAGCTGCACGCCCAGCTCGTTCTCCAACTGCCGTACCGCCTTGCTCACATTGGACTGCGTGCTGAACACGACCTCGGCGGCGCGGGAAAAACCCTGCTGCCGCACAACCTCGATGAACATCTGAATCTTGCGAAATTCCATGACTATTCCAATACGGAATGGAGTCAAGAAATACAAGTCATTTGAATCATCGTCCGGCCGGTCTTACTGTCCTCTCCAGGAGATGGACATGAGTACGCGAAGAATAACGATCCCATTGCGCCGCAGGTTCCACCGCAGCCGTCTGGCGCAGATCGGTCTTCTATTTATGGTCTGGTGGGCGGGCGAAGCCGCCGTCCGTTTGCTGGGCTTTCCCATACCCGGCGGCATCATCGGCATGATTGCCACTTATAGCATGCTGATGTGCCGCCGGCTTAGCATTTCGAGCCTGCGCCGCGGCGCCGAATGGTACATCGGGGAGATGCTGCTCTTCTTCATTCCGGCCGTACCGGCCATTACCGAGCACCGGGAGCTGTTCGGTCTTATCGGACTGAAGATCTTGGCAGTCATCTTCGCCGGCACCGTGGCGGTGATGAGCGTCACGGCCCTGACCGTGGATATCTTCTATCGCTGGAGGATGCGGACATGACGTTGCCGATTCATTGGAATGACCCGCTGGTCCAGGCGTGCTGCTGGTCCGTGCTGACAATCGGGCTCTACCTGGCCGCCAAACGCATCTACCGCCGCTGGCATCAATGGTGGCAGATGCCGCTGGCCATGGCGCCGGCGCTGCTCATCGCCGTGGTGCTTTACTTCCAGGTATCCTACCGGGATTACTACCAGGCCACGAGCTGGCTCGTGGCTCTGCTCGGTCCGGCAACCGTGGCCTTTGCCGTGCCCATCTACGAGCACCGCGCCCTCATCCGCCGCTTCTGGCCGCTCCTTATCATAGGCATGGTCGCCGGCAGCGCCACGGCAGTGCTTACGGGCTGGGCGTTCTCCACGCTTCTCGGCATTGACGGCTCCCTGCGCCTGAGCCTGCTGCCGCGCTCCATGAGCACGCCCTTTGCCATGAACGTGTCCAAGGATATCGGTGGGATATCGGACCTGACGGCCATCTTCGTGATCATCACGGGACTACTCGGCTCGCTCCTCGGCGAGTTCATGATGCGCCGGCTGCCTCTGCGGTCGGCCCTTGCGCGCGGCGCCATGATGGGGGTTGCCGCGCACGCCGCCGGAACAGCCAAGGCGCACGAGGTGGGCGCGGAAGAAGGCACTATAGCCGGGCTGCTCATGATCTTGGTGGGCATGGTCAACGTGGTCGCAGCCTCGATATTTACCGTTCTCCGGTAACAAAGCCCCGACACGGCGGATAACGGGACGGCCGCCGCTTCTCCATCCTGTCCAAGCAGCATGGAAGCGGCCACCGTCCCATTTTTTATGCCTGGCTCTTGCCGTCAGACAGGGAGGCAACGAGCTTGGTGATCTTGCAGGCCGCGCAGGCCGCGCCGAAGCCGTTGTCGATGTTCACCACGGTGACGCCGCTGGCGCAGGAGGTGAGCATGCCCATGAGCGCGGTGAAGCCGGAGAGCGAGGCGCCGTAGCCGACCGAGGTGGGCACGGCCACGATGGGTTGGGAGACGAGCCCGCCGATGACGCTGGCCAGCGCGCCTTCCATGCCCGCCACCACGATGATTACCTGCGCAGGGCGGATGTCGTCCAGCCGGTCCAGGAGCCGGTGGATGCCAGCCACGCCCACGTCGGAAATCACCCGCGCATGGCTGCCGAGCATCTCGCAGGTAACGCGCGCCTCCTCGGCCACAGGCAGGTCCGAGGTCCCGGCCGTGACGATGACGACCTCGCCCTCGCGGTAGTCGATCTCATGCCGCGCACAGGTCAGGGTCCGCGCCAGGGCGTTGTACAGAACATCCGGGCAGATGGACTGCACATGCGCCGCGGCCTCGGGCGAAACGCGCGTGCCCAGGACGTTGGCGTGCTCGCCCATGCGCTCGAAAATCTCGCCGATCTGCTCGGGCGTCTTGCCTTCACCGTAAATCACCTCGGGAAAGCCGTTGCGCAAGGCCCGGTGCAGATCGATCTTAGTGTGACCGATGTCCATCACCGGGAAGTCGCGCAGCTGCTCCATTCCCTTGTCCACGTCCAGGTTGCCGTCGCGGATTTCCGTCAGCAGCCGCCGCAAAGTATCGTGTGCGTCCATTGTTTAAACAGCTTGTTTTACTTGAGGTTGAAAAAGGTATGCGAGGGGGAAACTTCTTGAAAGAAGCTTTCCCCCTCGCGCTCCCCCTTCCAGAACTTTTTAACGGGCTTATGAGCGCGGAATCGAAAAGGCCTGGGACAGATGCGGGGAGCGACAAACGATGCGGATAAATGGAAAAACATAGAAAGGTTACGTCCCGTTTTTGTTCAGGCTGCCCATGCGGTAGCCGGCCAGGTCCACGGTGACGTGGCGATAGCCCAGCTCCTTGAGCCGTTTGTCAATGCCGTGCTCCGCGTTGGCCCGTACCACCTCGGCCACCTGTTCGGGCGGCACCTCGATGCGCGCGATATCATCGTGGCTGCGCAGCCGCACTGCTGAAAAGCCGATATCCTTGAGGAAGAGCTCGGCCTGCTCGATGCGTCTGAGCTCGTCCTCGTCCACGCGCGTGTCGTGCGGGATGCGCGTGAGCAGGCACGCTGCAGCCGGCTTGTCCCAGACGTCCAGGCCATGGGCCCGGGCCAGAGTCCGCAGGTCCTGCTTGCTCAGCCCGGCGGCGAGGAGCGGGCTTTCCACGCCGAGCTCGCGCAATGCCTTGAGGCCGGGCCGGTAGTCGCCCAGGTCATCGAGGTTGGTGCCGTCCAGCACGTGTCCGATGCCTTTTTTGCGTGCCATTTCCATGAGATGCGAGAACAGGCTGTGCTTGCAGAGGTAGCAGCGGTCCGCCGGGTTGGTGCGGATGGACTCCGGGAAGGGCAGCTCGATTATCTCGTGGCGCGCGCCCATCGCACGGGCCGCGCACTTTGCTTCTTCGATCTCGGCTTTTGACATGTACGGTGTGGCGAGCGTCACGGCCAGGACATTGTCCTGCAGGGCCTGGCGCGCGGCGTGGAGCAGGAACGTGCTGTCCAGCCCGCCCGAGAAGGCGACCACGGCGGCGTCCATCTCGCGCAATGATTGGAGCAGGCTCTTGTACCTGGCGTCCGGATTGTGATCGGATTGCGACATAATAGCGGCTACTTCCTGGACTTCTCGATGACGGCGTAGACCTCGGACAGGGGCATGTCGTTGCGCCGGGCGATATCCCGGCACTCCTCCAGCTCCGGTTTGGATCGGATGATCCGCCCGTCCAGGATGGCGTTCTTCATGGTCACGCTGCCCAGCGGCGTGTCCAGCTGCTCGAAGGAGATATCCAGCGCGGTCTTGTGCAGACGGATGCTCTTGATTCCCAGGGTGGTCGTGTGGCGGAAGAGCAGCTCCTTGAAGCGCGCCTCGTCCGCCTCATCGCAGAGCAGCGAGAGGCAGGTGCCCGGCCGGTTCTTCTTCATCTGGATGGCCGTGAAGTGTACGTCCCTGGCGCCTTTCTCCATCAGCAAGTCCATGGCCGCGCCCAGCATCTCGGCCGTCATGTCGTCGATATTGCACTGCAGAAGACGCGCGTTGGCCCCGGATTCGGAAGTTTCGGGGAGAGCAGCCTCGGCCAGGTGGACGCGCAGGGCGTTGGGAATCTCGGATTCCCGGTGGCCGATGCCATAGGCTGTTTTTTCCGTAATCATTTCAGGAGAATCAATGAACTTCTCCACCAGAGCGGCGAGGATGGCCGCGCCCGTGGGCGTGGTGGTTTCCTGTTGCACCTTGCCGCGGGTGGTCGGAACTCCATGAAGGATCTCAATGGTTGCCGGCGCAGGCACCGGGATCAGCCCGTGCGCGCAGCGGACAAAACCGCCGCCCAGCTCCACCGGGGAGGCCCACACCGCGTCCACGCCCAGCCGGTGCAGGCAGATGGCCGCGCCCACGATGTCCACGATGGAGTCCGTGGCGCCGACCTCGTGAAAATGAACCTCGTCGATGGGCTTGCCGTGCACCTTCGACTCGGCCTGCGCTACCTTGCGGAAGATGGCCAGGCTGGTCTCCTTGATCGCATCGGCGAGTGTGCTGGCCATGATGATCGCCTCGATATCCGCGAGGTTGCGATGGGCCGCATGCCCATGATGACAATGCGCATGGCCGTGCGTGTGTCCAGAATCATGGACATGGTCATGTCCGTGCTCGTGTCCAGAATGTTGGACATGGTCATGATCTGCATGGCTGTGCGGATGGTCCGGCGCATGCGCCGCGTGCTCGTGGCCATGTCCATGGGAGTGGCCGTGATGTTCGTGACCGTACTCATGACCGTGGTTGTGATCGTGGTCATGATGCCCGTGCTCATGCGCATCCCCGTGGCCGTGCTCGTGCCCATGATGATTGTGATCATGTGCGCTGTCCTGGTTTTTCAGCTCCACGTCCACGCGCGTGCCACAGATGCCGTGGCGGGAGTCGGCGGATACCTTGAGCTCGAACTCGTGGTCCAGCCCGAGCTTGGAGAGCGCGGACCGCAGATACTCGGGCTCCACGCCCAGGTCGATCATCGCAGCCAGATTCATGTCGCCGCTGATGCCGGCGAAGCAGTCGTAGTACAGTATTTTCATGGAAGAAATGGGGTGCGGTTGGTTTTTTGGGAGTGGGGCCATATCACGGAAAAAAGCTCGGGCTTGGAATCGTCAGGATTAGACGACGCGCCCGTATACGCGTCGTCTAATCCAAAACAGCGGCTAGGGGTTGGCTCTCAAATGCGCTTCAACCATGGCGAGGCGCTCCTGGATGTCCGGTCCTTCCATTTCCGCGGCAACTTTTTCAAGCATATCTGGAACTTGAATTCCCTGCGGACACTTCTCCAGGCACTCGCCGCAGGCAACGCACTGGGAGGCAAAACCGGGGTCCTCGTTGCTGGTCAGGCCGCTTACAAAGGCGACGTACATGTACTTCGCCCGGTTCTCGTCCCCAAACATGTGCATCCGGTTGTAGAAGTCGAAGCACTTGGGAATCTGGACGCCCATAGGGCAGGGCAGACAGTAGGCGCAGCCGGTGCAGCCAACCTGCATCAGCTCCTGGTACTTTTTCCTGGCGCGGTCCACTAGGTTCAGCTCCTCCCGGGTGAGGGAGTTCGCTTCAGCCTTGTCGGCAATAGCCAGGTTCTGCTCGATGTGTGCTTCCTCGTTCATGCCCGAGAGCACCACCGTGACTTCCGGGTGGTTCCAGACCCAGCGAAGGGCCCACTCCACAGGTGTACGTTTTGTTGCGGCCTCGTCCCAGATCTCAGCAACAGCCGGGGGCGGTGTGGGAAGACCCAGGTTGCCGCCGCGCAGAGGTTCCATGATGATCACGCCTATACCCTTGGATGCGGCATACTGCAGCCCTTTGGTGCCTGCCTGGAACTCCTCGTCCAGGTAGTTGTACTGGATCTGGCAGAATGTCCAGTCGTAGGCGTCGATGATGCGCACAAAGTCCTCGGCCAATCCATGGAAGGAGAAGCCGGCGTTGACGATGCGGCCGTCTTGTTGGGCCTTGTCCAGGAAGTCGCGGACGCCGAGCGCATTCATGGAGTCCCACGAGGCGCCGTGCAAGGCGTGGATCAGGTAGTAGTCGATCTGGTCGACTCCCAGTTTTTTCAGCTGGGCGTTCAGGAGCTTATCCATATCGTCGCGGGTCTTGACCAGCCACGTTGGCAGCTTCGTGGCGATCTTGACCTTCTCGCGATAGCCGTCTTTCAGCGCCTTGCCGAGCAGGGGCTCGCTTTCGCCGTCGTGGTAGGGCCAGGCCGTGTCCAGATAGTTGACGCCGCTGTCTATGGCGCTGCGGATCTGGGCGATGGCCCGCGGTTCATCGATGGCGCCATCCGCCACGGGCAGGCGCATGCATCCGAATCCGAGAATAGAGAGCTGGTCTCCGTTTTTGGGCATGGTTCTGTAAAGCATTGTACTTCTCCTTCGTTGTGCAGAGGGCTTGATACGTCAGGCGGCTGGTCCATCACAGCAGCCTTGATTGATACTCGAAGCGACAGGAGCAGGGAACGCATATTCCTGCTTGATTTTTGCCCGATTCTCCACAACGTCACAGAAAAATGTCGGATGCGGCGTAATCGACACCGTCGGCACGGTTATACCGACGGCCTGTGCGCGACTTGCTCGGCCGCAGCCTATCTGAGGTCAAGAGCGGACGGGTACTGCTCGTCGCTCACCTTCTCCAGCCACTCGCCGGTGGAGCCGTTGAGCTCCTCCTGGATGGCGATGTGCGTCATGGCCGTGGCCGGGGCGGCGCCGTGCCAGTGCTTTTCATGCGGGGCGATGCGGACCACGTCGCCAGGGCGGATGTTCTCGATAGGGCCGCCGTCAAGCTGCACCAGCCCTGCTCCGGCCGTGACGATCAGAGTCTGGCCCAGGGGATGGGTGTGCCAGGCCGTGCGCGCGCCGGGCTCGAAGGTGACGGCGGCGCCGGTCACGCGCGAGGGCTCATCCGCCTTCATGAACAGCGGGTCGATGCGCACCGTGCCGGTGAACCATTCGGACGGCCCCTCGATCGAGGCCTGCGAGCCGTTCTTTATAACTTCCATGTCGGTTGTCCTCCAGAGTCTCGCGATATGTGGGACGCGTTGTTTCAGAACGTCTGGGAGGGCCATGGCCGGGTTTTCAAGAAGCCTCTCCTGCTCGGCGCGGCCGCTTCAGGCGTTTTTTATTGAGTGTCAGGCATTGTCAAGGCGTTCTTCCTGGCTGGTTGCACGCACTGCGGCCCTGGTTTTCAGAAGATATAGTGCGATGGGGGTTGCGCAGAGTACGACCACTGCGCTGACAAGGAACACCGAGCCCAGTCCGGTGTGGGCCGCGACGAGCCCAAGCGACGGACCCGCAAGCCCCAGGGACAGATCGAGAAACGCCGTGTAGGTTCCCATGGCCAACCCGTAGTTTTCCGGCGATGCAAGATGAACCGCCACGAGGCCGAAGCCGGGGTAGACCAGGGAGTAGCCCAGGCCAGTGAAGGCTGCTCCGATGAACACCAGCGTTGGTGACGGCGCAAGCCAGATCAGCAGTACGCCGAAGGCCTCGACCAAAACGCTGACCAGAGCCACGCGGGCGCCGCCGAGCTTGTCCGGCAGATGGCCGAACAGGATCCGTCCAAGAATGAAGGCCACGCTGAGCGACGTGAAAACGAGCCAGGCTGAGCTCCAGTCCCGATGTGCAAAGAGCAGGGCGCCGAACGTGGTGATGGCGCCGAACCCCACCGCAGTCAGGGCCAACCCGATGCCCGGAAGCCAGACAACGCCAAGGACCTGGGTCATCGCCTTCAGGGCGCTGGATGATCGATTCGTGGCCTGTTTTGCGGTGAGCGGCACGACAAAGAGCAGGGTCAGCAGCGGCAGGATGATCGTGCCCAGGGCGATGGAAATGAACCCATAGTCGTCGTAAAGGGCTGTGCCTGCCGGAGCGCCCGCCGCAAAGCCGGCCCACAGAGCCGTCCCGAGCCAGGCAATGACCTTGCCGGCGTTCTGTACGCCTGCGGTTGCCAGGCCCCAACTCAGTGCGCCGGTGATGACGAAGCTTTCCGCTGCGCCGAGCAGCCCCCTGCCCAGGAGCAGGACCAGGATCGAAAGGCCTTGCATGGACAGCAGCGACAAGGAGGCGACGTAGAGAAGGCCGGCGATGGCGCCCATTATCAAGCCTATGATCACCGTACGCTTGGCCCCCCGGGTGTCGGCGTGGTGTCCGGCCCAGATCCGCGAGAACAGCGCCGTGGCGAACTCGCAGCTGACAGCTAGGCCGACCATGAACGTGCCGAGGCCGAGCCCGTGCGATACATAGAGCGGGACCACGGGTATGGCCATGCCGATGACCAGAAAGGAGGCGAAAACAACACCCATGAGCGGCAGAAGCGCCGGCAGGCTCCAACGGCTGTTGTTGGACGTCTGGATTTCTTCCGCAGACATAATCAATATCCTGTAAGGCGAAGCGGGGCAGGGCCGTGTTCACGACGTCTTGCTGCCGGCGCATGGCGAACGCCCTTCGCCTGTATGCCAAGGTGTGCAAAAAAACGAGGCATGCCGAAAGAGTATACTCGTTTTGAAGACTTCGTACTCAACAAAACACAACGCCAGGCGCACCTGCTCCAATGGTCCGGACAGCGCGGCGTCCGCATGTGCGTTGCGCATTACGTATGGTGGACTGTAATCGTGGTGATCGTGTGCCGGATTCAAGGCGCATTCTTGCCGAGCCCGTAACCTACAGCCTGGGGGCGGGCAGTCAATTCCGAAAAACACCGAGCACTTTCGTACGTGTTGCTTTTTAATGCCGGCATGACGACAAATGATAGATTGATTCTGCCGAATTCTTGCCTGATAGCCCAAAATCCACGGTGAGTGTATTGCCCAAAGGGAGCAGGCTTATATAAGGACAGGGGCAAGGAGAGTTTGCATGCACGAGTCGTATATACCATATCCGGAAGGCCACGGCCTGAATGGCGCGCGCAGTGCGCTGGCCGAAAAGCTGGGCCGGCTGACAGGGAAAGAGTGCCATCTGGAAACGCCGGTTCCCGGGTTGTGGCTTAACAAATGCACAGCGCCCACGGAGCCGGCCAGCTACATGCACGAGCCGAGCATCTGTCTGGTGGCCCAGGGAGCCAAGCGCGTGCTCCTGGGCGAAGACGAGTACAGGTACGACGCCCACCATTCTCTGATTACGTCCGTGGGGTTGCCCGTGGTGTCCCAGGTGACCGAGGCGACCGAGGAGACGCCGTACCTCGGGCTGAAGTTGAAGCTCGATTTACGGATGGTCGCGCAGCTGATGGTGGACAGCAACCTGCCCGTGGCCCGGGCGCAGCAGGCACAACGCGGCATAGCTGTCAGCGAGGTGTCGCTGCCGTTGCTCGGCGCGTTCCTGCGGTTGCTCGATCTGCTCGATACGCCGCAGGACATACCGATACTTGCGCCTCTGGTGCAGCGGGAGATCGCCTACCGCCTGCTGGTGGGGAGTCAGGGGCCACGGCTGCGGCAGATCGCCGCGGCAGGGAGCCACAGCCATCAGATCGCGCGGGCTATCGACTGGCTGAAACTGAACTACACCCAACAGCTGCGCGTGGACGATCTCGCCGCGCACACCGGGATGAGCACGTCGTCCTTCCACCACCATTTCCGCGCGCTGACGGCCATGAGCCCTTTGCAGTTTCAGAAGTGGATTCGGCTGCACGAGGCGCGGCGGCTGATGCTCATGGATCACCTGGACGCCACGAGCGCGGCGCTGCAGGTGGGATACGAGAGCGCGTCGCAGTTCAGCCGCGAGTACAGCCGGCTGTTCGGCGCGCCGCCTCTGCGCGACATCAAGCGGCTGCATCAGATGGCGCAGCTGGAGACGGCGCAGCTGGGGAACTGACCCCCGAGGGTAGACGCCTTGGTGCCGTGTCGCGACGGGGCCCGTGGGGTTCGGCAAATGCCGCGACCGCCTGCCCATGATCACCCTGGCGCATGGCGTGGCGGAAGCGGCCCTGTTGCTTTTGCTAAGACGCTTTTTCGATTTTCGGCGCCTTCCAGGTCTTCAGCTTTTCCAGGTCCGGCACATAGATGCGCATGATGATGTCCAGGTTCTGGTCCTTGCGGTTGATAGGCAGCCAGTTCGCTTCGGGCACGCCCTCGGGCTTCTCGGCCGCGATGTGGACCTCGATGCCGCCGTCCTTGTTCAGCTCCATGCCCGCGTTCTCGCCCACGCTGTATTTTTTGCGGTCATTGGGAATGAAGAACCCGTTATCCGTATCATACAGGGTCATGGACCAGAAGGCTGTGGCCGGAGGCAACTCGTCCTTGCTCATGCGGATGACGTAGTCATTGAGCGCGTTCATGGTCTGGCCGTCGGCCGTGCTCAACGCCGGGTAGGCCGCCTCCTGAACAGGTATGCCGAGAGGGCCGACAACGGAAAGAATGGAGATCGCCTCCAGGCTTGTTTGTCCCTTGGGCTGGAACATCAACGGGGTGATCCTCGCGGTTACTTCGGGATCAAGCATTGCGGCCAGCGCATATTGGCGGAACCCGTCGGCGGCTTTGCGAAAGCGCGCACCATCGATTTGGGCGACTGCGGACGGGTCGTACTCCTTGCCGGGGACGACACCCAACTGGGCGTAATCCGCCAGCACGGCCTGGTCCAGAGGGTTGTTTGGGTCGAACTTCACATGGTTGAAGACGAACTGCATCACTTCGAGCAGGTTGTTCTCGTACGTGTCCAGATCGGTTGCGCCGATGGCAGGGAAACCTGGATCGCTCGCCGGTCTGGCCTCGCCTCCCTGGAACTCCGAGAGCGACGTGAGCGTTACTTCCTGCATTGCGCCCATGATTTTTCGGGAACGATTAGCCTCGTTGAAGTGGGGCATGACCCGGAAGACGGCGGAGACGAAGTCGCCCGTGGTCTTGATCGTCCTGTCCACGCCCTCCACGGGCTCGCCGTCGTAGCCTCTGGTGTTTTCAGAGTAGAACAGAACCCGCTCGGGCTGTGCAAAATCGCCCCGCCGTGTGGACATGGGCACGGCCACGTAGTGGTCATAGGCCGTGACCATAAGGGAGACGTATTTCGAATCGAACGTCGGGATGTCCAGGATCATGGCGTCTTCGCGCAGGTCCAGCAAACAGCCAATGTACAACGTGTCGTTGTTTGGCCGGGGGATGTCCGTCTGGGTGTGGTCTTTGAGCGTGGTATCGGCAACGACGGTGTTCCAGCCGCCCTGGGTGATGGCGAACTTGTTGTTGACGTTATACATCGCGACATACTGATAGGAGCGCTGTACAATGTCCGCGACCTGATCGTCGCTGAGTGTAACGCTCTCTGCGGCCGAAGCGGGTTGGACGGCCAGGATGAACGCCGCCAGCAGTACGGTGATGGAATGCAAGAGTATCTGTTTCATGATGCAAACCTTCCTGACTGATGGTTTGTGCGGACCGGTCGGATTGTTCTGCGCCGAGCTCAGAACATGAATCCGAAGCCGATGAAGGGGCCGTGGAGCACGAGATCCATGTGGATCTTGGGCCTCTTCTGCGTAAAATAGTCCAGGCCGATGGCTTTGTAGCCCACGGTGATGGAGAAGACATCCGTCACCTCGTAGCCGACCATGCCCACGGCGTCCCAGGTGAACTGGGAGCCGAAGCCGAATCCGCCTACGCCGCCGCGCAGGGAGCAGACCCAGTTGTCGCCGAAGTGGAAGATCGACCGCGCGGCGATAACTGGATCGACCCAGGTGTTGCTTCTGCTGATGGATTTTGAACCGCGCTCCAGGTCAGCGTCGATGTTCAGCCACAGCCCCCAGATTCTTGGCCCACCGAGAAGGTCCACGGAGATTGTGTTCTGGCCCTCGCTGCCAAAGGCGTAGGTGCCGAATCGGTAGTAGGCCAGCAGGTCTACGATGAGCATGTCCAGGTAGACGTCCGAGCTGGACCCCACCTCGGAGTGGAGGCTGGCGAAGACCATGTCGGCGGAGAGCCCGACCAGATTCCCGTACAGCACCTCGCCGTGCAGCATGGCGCCGAATCGCAGCTCCGGCAGGACCTCGTCAAAAAATCCGGCATCCACGGTTTTGGTCTTACCAAGCACCTTGGTTGTGCCGGTTATGCTTGGCATCCACACATACGCGTTGATGTAGTACTTGAGCTCGCGCGTCTCCGCATTGTCCTGCGGTTCCTCGGCCGCGACTCCCGCAACGGGAAGGCAGAGAACGACAAAGAGGATCAGTGCAGCCTTCAGAAAACGTGTCATGGAATCCTCCACTCGCTGTCCAGGTGTTCTCGCCAGCCGTGGGGGCACGGCGTCCATGGTTTCGGCGCTTCCTCCCGGCGTCTTCGAGCATGGCAAGCGCCGGAGTCTGTTGATCGTATCCTAAAAGCCTGCGCGCGCAGCATTTTGCGTACGCCCTGTGAGCTCGTGCCTCTGCCCAACCCGTCAGAAGGACAGGATCGGGGTGAGCTGCAGCCAGAAGTCCCACTCTGCGCTCGGTATGGTGCGCGGCCTGAACACCGAGTACTCGGCGGATGCGGCAATCTTCACCGGTACTTTGCCCACATGGACGATCTTGGCCAGCATCAGGCCAACGGGAACGGTCCACCTGTTGTCCGGGTCCTTTTGCAGCCAGTCTATGGTGATGGTCGGGGCCATGCCTATCTGCCAACCATTCCCCAGGCCGAGCATGGCAAAGTACTGCGCCTGGGTCAGGCTGACGTCGTTGCGGTCGGGATCGCCGCCCACGGACCACCAGTGCTGCGGAAAGATGCCGGCTATCCAGCCTTTGCCCGAGTATCCGAGGAACCCGGCCGAGCCGATGGACCACTTGCCGCGGCCCAGGATCTTGTCCGTGGCCGTGGGAAACATGAATGTCGGCCCGAGGCCCCCGATGAATCCCTCGGCCTCCTTGGAAACCGGAGAAAACATAGCGGCAAAGACAATATCGCCAAGGCCGAACGTGTAGTCGGTGCCCGTGTCCACAAGCGTCTTGTGACGGCGGCTGCCCGCAGTGGCGAAGGTCCGGTACGGCTGGCTGATAAGCGGAATGACAGGCCGCATCAGCAGCCGCCAGTCCTCGGACAAGGTGATGGGAATGACCGGCTGGACATTGATGATCAGCGAGGTATCGGTTCTGTCGGAGTAGGGGCCCTCCCTGGAGTCGACCAGGGCCAGGCTCGTCTTGATGTTGAACATCGTCAGTGATCCGACAGGGTTGCTGGACTCCTGGGCCAGGTCGGCTCCCTGGGACTCGTCCGCCGCAAGACCCTCGCTGTTGACTGCGGCCTGTTTACCGAAAACTAGCTGATTCGATGTGCCCTTGAGGTCGTAGCAAAGCTTCTGGTCGCTGGACGCCAGGGCTTCTTGTATGGCGCCGGGTGATGCCCCGACTGGGAGAATGACCCATAGAGCTGCAAGCAAAAAGCAATACAGATTGAGGCGTTGCAGTGCCGGCATGTGGATTTCCCCCCGATAGATGACTGAGAGCCGCCACAAAAGCATCAGAATGTAGATTGCTGCATAACTTGACACGTGTTGAAGCGAAAAACCTGATAATAAGCGCCATTTAATGGGAGAGCTTGGGCGGAAAGTGATGATATCGGCGGGTGCGTGAGGACGTCTGAAGCCATTGCCGACGGGGCCAGGCAGAAAATGGCAGCGGTAGCGATGGAGGATGGAGAACGATGTCCGTGCTGCGCGAACCGTTGACTTCTACACACGCTTTTGTTTTTCAATGAGACATTGAAAAATCGTTTTCCCAAAGGTTGGGGCAATGACTCAGCACATCCCATTAGCCCGGCTTTCACACGTCTTCAGAATTGCTGACTATCTACAACAAGTCGGCTTTTCTGCAACATCTTTGATGGACCGTCACTGCATTCCGCAAAGATGCGAGAGAAGGCAAGGAGGATTTGTCACGTCATTTTCTGCTGCACGATTTATAAAAGACGCAACATACCAGACAGGAATATATGATTGCATGCTCAAGGCTGGGCTTCATGGTCGTACATATGGATTTTACGCCAAGGAAATTAATTCAGTAGGAAGTTACACGACACTGAAAGAGTATCTTCATTCGCTGTGTAGCAACATGGTAAAAGAAAGCTCCTATGTCCAGGTGTCGATGCGATATGAGAACAGTCTTGACGGTAAGGTCAATATTGTTCTTGTCATATCAGACAGCAGCCAGTCGCGTATCCCGCAGACGGAATTGTACACGTTGGGAATACTTCTTGGGGCTGTTCGGGAATATCTTGGTTGGCCGTTTAAACCTGCACGGGTCTATCTTCAGGAAAATCACGTAGGCAAGGACGTTATCAACGTTAATTTTGAAGATGGGCAGGTTTACTATGACGCAAAGTTTACAGGCTTTGAAGTACCGTTGCCGTTGCTCGGGTCTCGACCGGCCAACGGAAAGCCGCATGAAATCATTTATAATGGGGAAGAGTGCCCGAGCCGGGAGTTTGTCGATTCCTTAAGGCAGCTCATGAAGTCCTACGTGGGGATGAACATCTTCACCGTCGGGATGGCTGCGGAGCACTCCTTCATGAGCGTCAGGACGTTGCAACGCAAGCTTGCCGCGAGGGAGACGAACTTCAAGCGCCTCTACAACCAGGCGCGTTTCGAGGTGAGCCGGACGCTGCTTCTGGAAACAGATTTGCCAGTAGCGGACATAGCGCACGACGTAGGCTACGCAGATCCTACGTGTTTCACGCATTTCTTCCGCACCCTGACAGGCATGTCGCCCCGGGCGTTCAGAAAGGAGGGGCGATTACAGGAAGTTGTCCGGGCCGATCCCCCACAGGGGGCTTTGACGCAGGAACGGAGTCTTTGACGGCCAATGTCGTCTGAAAACCAGGCGAACCCTTTGGCATTCATATGGAACATATCACCGGTGATAGGAGAACGATGATGAAAAAAAGAGCGTTGCTGATTGCTTTTGTTTTCTTGAGTGTCTTCTGTCTTGCCGCGTTTGCACAAGCGGCCGATAAACCGAACATCCTGTTGATTGTTTCCGACGACACCGGCTACGGCGATCTCGGCGTGTACGGCGGCGGCGAAGGCCGCGGCATGCCCACGCCCAACTTCGACCGCCTAGCCGACGAGGGCATGGCGATGTTCTCGTTCTACGCCCAGCCGAGCTGCACCCCGGGCCGCGCCGCCATGCAGACCGGCCGCATCCCCAACCGCAGCGGCATGACCACCGTGGCATTCCAGGGCCAGGGCGGTGGGTTGCCGGCGGCCGAGTGGACCCTGGCCTCGGTGCTCAAGCAGGCCGGCTACCAGACCTACTTTACCGGCAAATGGCACCTGGGCGAGGCCGACTACGCCCTGCCCAACGCCCAGGGCTACGACGAGATGAAGTACGCCTTCCTGTACCACCTCAACGCCTATACCTACGGCGATCCGAAGTGGTTCCCGGACATGGACCCCAAGCTGCGCGACATGTTCCAGAAGGTGACCAAGGGCTCGCTCTCCGGCAAGGCTGGCGAGCAGGCCAAAGAAGACTTCAAGGTTAACGGCGAGTATGTGGACACCCCGGACAAGGGCGTGGTCGGCGTTCCTTTCCTGGACCAGTATGTGGAAAAAGCCACCCTGGAGTTTCTTGACGAAGCGGCCAAGTCCGACAAGCCGTTCTTCATCAACGCGAACTTCATGAAGGTGCACCAGCCCAACCTGCCGGCGCCCGAGTTCGAGCACAAGTCCCTGTCCAAGACCAAGTACGCCGACTCCATCGTGGAGCTCGACACCAGGGTCGGCAACATCATGAACAAGCTCCGCGAGCTCGGTCTCGACAAGAACACCCTGGTCTTCTGGACCACGGACAACGGCGCCTGGCAGGACGTGTATCCCGACGCCGGCTACACGCCGTTCCGCGGCACCAAGGGCACGGTCCGCGAAGGCGGCAACCGTGTTCCGGCCATTGCCTGGATGCCTGGAAAGATCAAGGCCGGCGTCCGGAATAACGACATCCTCGGCGGTCTGGACCTGATGGCCACCTTCGCCTCCGTGGCCGGAATCAAGCTTCCGGAGAAGGACCGTGAGGACAAGCCGATCGTCTTCGACAGCTACGACATGTCCCCCGTGCTGTTCGGCACCGGCAAGTGCGAGCGCACCAACTGGTTCTACTTCACCGAGAACGAGCTGACCCCCGGCGCCGTCCGCGCCGGCAACTACAAGGCAGTGTTCAACCTGCGCGGCGACGACGGACAGGCCACCGGCGCCCTGGCCGTGGACAGCAACCTGGGCTGGAAGGGCCCCGAGAAGTACGTGGCCACCGCGCCGCAGATCTTCGATCTCTGGCAGGACCCGCAGGAGCGCTACGACATCTTCATGAACAACTATACGGAGCGGACCTGGACGCTGGTGACCTTCAACCAAGCCGTCAGCGAGTTGATGAAGACCTACGTGAAGGACCCGCCGCGCAAGCTCCAGAGCGAGGTCTACACCGGTCCTGTGACCATTTCCCAATATCAGCGTCTCCAATACGTTCGGGAAAGGCTCCAGAATGAAGGCATCCACATTCCGCTGCCTTCCGGCAACTAGCTGTCCCCCGTGGACGTAATTGCACCGCAGCCTTGAGACGACCGGCCCTCGGGTAAACGCACCTGGGGGCCGGTGCTGTCTGGGACGATTCGCAACGCCGCGGGCAATGAAGGAGAAAACACTCATGTGCAACCGTATGAAACAAGTACTTCGCGCCGCAGTCGTACTGGCCTTTATCCTGGTGTTCTGCCAGACGGCCCGGGCCGACGATCCGCTGCTGTCCTGGAACGACGGACCGGCCAAGACGGCGATCATTGATTTTGTGGAGAAGGTGACCGCGGACGGCACGGCGGACTTTGTGCCTGTGGAGGAGCGCATCGCCACCTTTGACAACGACGGTACGCTGTGGGCGGAGAAGCCTTTGTACTTCCAGCTCTTCTTCGCGCTGGACCGCGTCAAGGCGCTCGCGCCCGAGCATCCGGAATGGCAGACCCAGGAGCCATTCGCCTCGCTGCTCAAGGGCGATACGAAAAAGGCCCTGGAAGGCGGGCAGAAGGCGGCTCTCGAAATAGTCATGGCCACCCACACGGGCATGACCACCGCGGAGTTCGAGAACATCGTGACCATGTGGATCGCCACGGCGAAACATCCGGAAACCCACCGCCTCTACACGCAGATGGTCTACCAGCCCATGCTCGAACTGCTCGACTACCTGCGCGACAACGGCTTCAAGACCTTCATCGTCTCGGGCGGCGGCATCGAGTTCATGCGCCCCTGGACCGATAACGTCTACGGCATCCCGCCGGAGCAGGTGGTGGGTAGCAGCATCAAGACCAGGTTCGAGATGCGTCCGGACGGCCCGGTGCTCATCCGGCTGCCGGACATGAACTTTGTCGACGACAAGACCGGCAAGCCCGTGGGCATCAACTCCCATATAGGCCGGCGACCCATCGCCGCCTTCGGCAACTCCGACGGCGACCTGCAGATGCTCCAATGGACCATGGCAGGCCCCGGCGCACGGTTCGCCCTGCTGGTGCACCACACAGACGCCGAGCGGGAGTTCGCCTACGACAAGGGCGCGGAAAACGCTCTCAAGGAAGCGGCAGCCAATGGCTGGACCGTTGTGGACATGAAGGATGACTGGAACGCAGTCTACCCGCCGGATGGGCAGTGAGGAGGGGTGGACGCATCAGATAACGCAGCCTGTAGCGATACCTTCCGGTTTTCCCGGTGCTTTTTCATCGAGTGAGCGCCGGCAGGGTACCGCGCAGGCTGAATATTGTTGGCATGATGTAACCTTAGTTCCTCTGGAGGTGATGTATGAGAGAACGAAAATGGTTTGTTGCGGCTGTGTTGGGTGCGCTCCTAGTGGCGGTTGCTCCGGGGCTTGCCCTTGGGCAATCCAAACCCAACATCGTCTACATCATGGGCGACGACATCGGCTGGTACAACATCGGCGTCTATCACCGCGGCATCATGGCAAGCAAAACGCCCAACATCGACAAGCTCGCCGCCGAAGGGGCGCTTTTCACTGATTACTACACCGAGGCGAGCTGCACGGCCGGCCGGGCCAACTTCATCACCGGCCAGCTGCCCATCCGTACGGGGCTCACCACAGTCGGCCAGGCCGGACAGGACATCGGTATGCCGAGCGAGTCGCCGACCATCGCCACCGCACTGAAAGAGCAGGGCTACGCCACGGCCCAGTTCGGCAAGAACCACCTGGGCGATCTGAACAAGTACCTGCCCACCATGCACGGCTTCGACGAGTACTTCGGCTGGCTCTACCACCTGGACGCCATGCAGGACCCGTTCAACAAGACGTATCCTGAGAACCTGAAGGCAAGCGTCGGCCCGCGCAACCTGGTGTCCAGCGTGGCCACGGACAAGGATGATCCTACGGAAGACCCGCGCTGGGGCAAGGTCGGCAAGCAGAAGATCACCGACGAAGGCCCGCTGCCGCCGCATCCTACAAAGGGCATCAAGTACAACATGGAGACCATCGACGAGGAAGTGGCGCGCCGGTCGGTCGACTTCATCGAGCGCAGCCACAAGGCCGGCAAGCCGTTCTTTCTGTGGCTCAACCCCTCCCGGATGCACGTCTTTACGCACCTGTCCGAGGAGTACATGAACAAGATCACGCCCGAGAACAACTGGACAATTTCCGAAGCCGGCATGGCCCAGTTCGACGACGTGATCGGTACCGTGATGGCCAAGCTGGACGAGCTCGGCATCTCGGACAACACCATCATCGCCGTGACCACCGACAACGGCGCCGAGTATTTCAGCTGGCCCGACGGCGGCATTACGCCCTTTGCCGGAACCAAGGGCATGGTTACGGAAGGTGGTTTCCGCTCACCCATGGTTATGCGTTGGCCTGGCAAGATCAAGCCAGGCGCCGTGATCAACGGTATCGTGTCCGGTCTCGACTGGTTCCCGACCTTCGTGGCCGCTGCTGGCGGTCCGGCCGATATCGGCGACCAGCTTCAGAAGGGCCTTACACTGGACGGTACGGAGTACAAGGTGCACTTGGACGGCTACAACCAGATGGACCTGTTGACCGACGCGGGAGAGTCCAAGCGTCATGAAGTCTGGTACTTCGCCGAGGCGAACATCGGCGCGGCGCGCATCGATGATTACAAGTTCACCTTCCTGGATCAGCCCGACGGCTGGTTCGGACCCAAGCAGTCCGTGAATTGGCCGATTCTGACGAATCTTCGCACTGATCCTTTCGAGCGGTGCAAAAGCTTTGCAGAGTGCCCGAGCGCCATGATGGACTTCTTTGCGCATGAGTTCTGGCGCTTCACCTTTGTGCAGAAGGAGGTGGCGAAGCTCGCCAGGACCTTTATCGACTTCCCGCCGCAGCAGGATCCGGCATCCTTCAACCTGGAGCAGGTGAAAGCGAAGATCAAAGAGGTGCAGAAGAAGATGCAAAACGGGCAACCCGGTAACTAGTACACCTCGGGGAGCGAAATTGCTTCGATTTCGCTCCCCGTCATGGTAACAGGAAGACGCTCCTCCATCTCCAATTGCAGCGCGCGGGACAACTGAATGCGGTCTTCCAGAAGATCCATCACCGACCTGATCCTCCACCTGCATCCGCGCAGCGTGTCGTTCAGCACGCTCAGGTTCACCCTGAGCTGGGGACTGGGGGGCATGGCGGTCACGCTGACCGGCCTGTTGTTCCTCACCGGCATCCTGCTTTTGCTGGTCTACCAGCCCTCCACAGATTCCGCCTACAGCT
This sequence comes from Oceanidesulfovibrio marinus, assembly GCF_013085545.1. Lineage (NCBI taxonomy): Bacteria > Pseudomonadati > Thermodesulfobacteriota > Desulfovibrionia > Desulfovibrionales > Desulfovibrionaceae > Oceanidesulfovibrio > Oceanidesulfovibrio marinus. The sequence continues at coordinate 1,603,123 of NZ_CP039543.1, read as the reverse complement.
CCGTGCTCACCCTGACGCGCGAGGTCCCCTTCGGCCTCTGGGTGCGCAACATCCACTACTGGAGCGCCAACCTGCTGGTCGCGGTCGCCTTGCTGCATCTTCTGCGGGTGATTCTGACCGGAGCCTTCGGACCAGGACGGCGGCTCAACTGGATCATCGGCCTGGCCCTGCTTGTGCTGCTCCTGGCCGCCAACTTCACAGGCTATCTGCTGCCCTGGGACCAGCTCGCCTACTGGGCAGTGACCATCTGCACCAGCATGCTGGGCTACATACCTCTGTGCGGCGAGTGGTTGCAGGCGCTGTTCCGCGGCGGGTCCGAGATAGGCCCGTCCACTCTGGCCAACTTCTTTGTGCTGCACGTGGCGTTCATTCCCGGCTCCCTGTTCATCCTGATGCTCTGGCACTTCTGGCTGGTGCGCCGCGCCGGCGGTCTGGTGCAGGCGGAGCAGGGCAGGGCGGAACGCTCGCCCACCGTGCCCGACCTGGTCATGCGCGAAGCCGCCGTGGGGCTCACGCTGGTAGCTCTGGTGCTGCTTCTGGCCATGGTCTGGAACGCGCCGTTGCAGGAGCAGGCCAACCCGGGCATGAGCCCGAACCCGACCAAGGCGCCGTGGTACTTCCAGGGCTTCCAGGAGCTGCTGCTGCACATCCACCCGGTGTACGCGGTCTTTGTCTGGCCGCTGCTGGGTGGGGTGATCCTGCTGGCAATCCCGTTCTGGCGCGGAAGTTCGCTGCCGTCCGGCGTCTGGTTCGGATCGGAACGCGGCCGTGTTGCAGCCATCTGGACAGCCGTTGCCGGGATAGCCGCTACCTTTGGCGTGATTCTCCTTGATACTTTGGTCCTGAGCTCGGACGCCGTGGCCGCGAACACGCTGATCACGCGCGGCCTTGCGCCCACGGCGGTGCTCATCGTGCTTGCGGTCGCCCTATACGCGCTGATGGTCCGGAAGCTTCGGTATACCCGCGCCGAGGCTGTCATGGCCGGGCTGCTGCTCGCAGTGGTGGTCCTGTCCATGTGCACGGTGGTCGGGGTCTGGTTCCGCGGTCAGGGCATGCACCTGGTCATGCCCTGGGCGCAGGGCGCGATGTAGCGCCAACAACACGAGGCCATGCGATGAAGGAAAACAGCTCCACGGAAACGGCAACGCCCACGTCTGCGCCCACTCGGCGGCGGTTTCTCAACTGGGCCTGGGCCTTCTTCGGCCTGGCCGCCGTGACGGAGCTCGGCTGGCTGGGCGTATCGTTCCTCAACTTCCGCAAGGACCGCAGCACGCCGGCCAGGGCGAAGAGCATCATCACGGCCGGGCCTGTGGATATGTTCGAGCCGGCCACCGTGACCGCCATCCCCCAGGGGCAGCTCTACCTGGCGCGTCTGGAGGACGGCGGCTTCCTCGCCCTCTCGCGCACGTGCACCCACCTGGGCTGCTCGCTGCGTTGGGACGAGGAGCAGGGCAAGTTCATCTGCCCCTGCCACGGCTCCTCCTACAACGCCGCCGGCGAGGTGCTCACGGCGCCGGCTCCAAGACCGCTGGACTGCTACCCGGTGCGCATCGAGAACGGCATCGTAAAGGTGGACATCGCCGCGCCGCAGAAACGGCAGTGCTTCGAGCCCGGCCAGGTCACACGGGTGTAGCGCCGAAAGGCAGCAAAGCGAACTCGATCCATGAGCAGACACGCCGCCGACATCACTCGCTGGGAACGGCTCGCGCTTATCGCCGCGGTCGTCATCCTGCTGTCGCCGGGGATCTACCTGCTCAGGTCGCGCTCCCTTGCACCGCCGCCACCGGAAGCTCCGGCGCAGTTCGTGGGCAGCGAGAAGTGCAAGTCGTGCCACGAGGCCGCCTACGACAAGTGGCGCGGCTCGGACCACGACCGGGCCATGGACGTCGCCACCGAGGCCACGGTGCTCGGGGATTTCGGAAACGGCACCTTTTTCGACGCGTACAACAACGTCACCTCCCGCTTCTTCCGCAAGGGCGAGAAGTTCTTTGTGGAGACCGAGGGGCCGGGCGGCGAGCGCGGCGAGTTCGAGATCGCCTACACCTTTGGCGTCTACCCGTTGCAGCAGTACCTCGTCCCATTCCCCGGCGGCCGTTTGCAGTGCCTGAACATCGCCTGGGATGTGGACAGGAAGCAGTGGTATCGCCTGCCGCCGTTGGAGCGCATCACGCCGGACAACTGGCTGCACTGGACCAAGGGCGGGCAGACCTGGAACGTAATGTGCGCCGAGTGCCATTCCACCAACGTAAACAAGGGGTACGACCCGGCCACGGATACCTACAGCACCACGTGGTTCGAGATCGACGTGGGCTGCGAGGCGTGCCACGGCCCCGGCTCAAAGCATATGGAGTGGGCGGGAAAGCCGCCGCTGGCGCGTGCGAAGATCGAGAATTACGGGCTGGCGGTGCGCACCGGGGACCTCGACACCGGCGAGCTGATCCGAATCTGCGCGCCGTGCCACTCCCGGCGGTTCCAGCTGGGCGACAATCATCACCAGGAGGGCGATCTGCTTGATCTGATGGTTCCACAGCTTTTGAATGAGGGCCTCTACTACCCGGACGGCCAGATCCTCGACGAGGTCTACGTGTACGGATCGTTCGTGCAGAGCAAGATGTACCAGCGCGGCGTGCGTTGCAACGACTGCCATGACGTGCACAGCCTCAAGACGCACAAGGAGAAGAACGAGCTCTGCACCCAGTGTCATCGTGCGGAGATCTACGACTCCAAGGCGCACCACTTCCACAAGAAAGAGCACGAAGGCAAACCGAGCGAGGGCCATCTCTGCGTCAGGTGCCACATGCCCGGTCGCTACTACATGGGCATCGACTACCGGCCGGACCACAGCCTGCGCATTCCCCGGCCCGATCTGAGCGCGGTGCTCGGCACGCCCGACGCCTGCTCGGCAGAAGGTTGCCACGCGGACAAGACCCTGGCCTGGAACATCGAGAACTACACGAAATGGTACGGCGAGACCCGCAGGCCGCACTACGGAGCCGTCATCAAAGCCGGCAGGGAGCATACGGACGGCGCGGATATCGAACTGATCCGCCTGGCCGAGGATGCGCTGCTGCCGGCCATTGTCCGGGCTACTGCCTTGAGCCTGCTGCGTGCCTATCCCGGAGAGGCCAGCCAGGCCACCCTGGCCAGGGCGCTGGAGGACGACGACGCCGTGATCCGCTACACCGCCATCCGCAGCCTGGAGTACTTCGACGCCGAGACGCGGCTGAAGCGGATCGCACCCAAGCTGTACGACCCGGTCGAGGCGGTGCGCATGGAGGCGGCGATGATGCTCTCCATGCTGCCGGAGGAGCGCCTGCGTCGGGACGACCGGGACGCTTTCCACGAGGCGCTGAACGAGTACCGCAAGGCCATGCTCTACAACGCGGACCTGGCGCCGCAGCGCTACAATCTGGGCAACCTGGCCGTCAATCTGGGGGACGAGCAGGGCGCGCAAGCGGACTATGAAAAGGCCATTGCAATCGACGACCGGTTCTACCCGGCCAAGGTGAACCTGGCCATGCTCTACAACCGCCAGGGCAAGAACCGCCTGGCCGAGAAGCTGCTGCGTGAGGTGGTGGCCCAGGAGCCGGAGCTGTACGAGGTGTCGTACTCCCTGGGCCTGCTGCTGGCGGAGATGAAGCAGTACGAGGATGCGGCGTACTACGTGGGCAGGGCCGCGGCCGGCATGCACTACGCCCGCGCCTACTACAACCAGGGGCAGATACTGGTGGCCCTGCGCCGGCCGGAGCAGGCGGAGCAGGCGTTCCACAAGGCGCTGTCCCTGGACCCGCAGGATCAGGACGTCTTTCTGGCGCTGGCGGACCTCTATCTGCGCACGCGGCAGGTGGACAAGGCGCGCGCAATGGCCGAGGAGCTGCTCCGCGAACATCCGGAGCACCAAGGCGCGCGGCAGTTCCTGCAGCATCTGGGGCAATAGCAGCGCCGCGTTTGGCCGCTGGTGCAGCGGGGGGCTCAGACGGCTTGCAGGCCGGGATAACCATGCGAACTCTTCAACAAGGACCTTCGTATGCTCGTTGTTGATCCCGTCACCAAGACCATGGTGATCATCGCGGTGTTGTTGCTGTTGGGGCGGGCGGGTGAGTTCATTTTTACCAGGACCGGCGTTCCGGACATGGCCTGGTTGGTGCTGGCCGGCGTGGTGGCCGGGCCGGTGCTGAAGCTGGTGCCCCTGGGAATCCTGATGCCTGTGCTGCCTTTTTTCGGGGCCGTGTCGCTCATCGTCATCCTGGGGGGCGGCGTTCGCCGTGGTCAAACGGCAGTCCCTGCCCGGGAAAGGGGCTGTGGCGGCAACCCCAGAGGCATAGGGATTCCGACCACGAGAGCCGGACCCGGCAAGGATATAAGGGATAATTACAGCCGCGTATTGGCGGTAAAAAATGAGACGCCGCCGTGGTTTTCGGATCCGGAGGCATGGTCCTGGTCCACGGCGGCGCCGTTTCACTTCCCAGCTCGAGTACCTCGGCTGGCGATGTGAATCTTCGTTGTCCGGCACAGAGTTACGAGGCGGCTCGTACTTCTCTGTGTCGTTACTTCACTATCCGAGCAGAATCTCGCGGATGCGCTGCTCTCTGGCGCCGATGACCACATCGTCGCCAACCACAAGGGTTGGGAAGGAAAGCTCTGGAGTATAGTTTTCGAGCTCGCCCATGCAGTGGCTGCGTTCCTCGCCGGCCAGGCGATCCACATACAGCGTGTCGAAATCGACATGCAGAGAGATGAGCAGCGCCTTGACCCTGGCGCAGTGCATGCAAGTGCTGAGTGCGAAGAGCTTGGGGCGCGTCATGTCGTCTCCGGGGTTCAGAATCATGAGGGGAAAGGCGACCGGCGATACGCGCTGCTCCAGCTTTTGCAGCAACGCCCTCTGGGCGGCCTGCCCCATGTAATCGATGTTGACCGTCTCAAAGTCCATGCCCAGCATGGCGAGTTGCTGCTGGATGCTGGATATGGGCCGAGCGCACGCAGAAGCTCCTGGCGTACAAAATAGGTTTGCTCATTGGTGGTGCTCCGGCCCCTGTATCAGTCGCACTCTGCTGTCCGCTTTTCACGGTCGGAGTCGTGGACGAGAGACAGGAAGCCGCAGACTTTGGCATGCGCGGTGTTGCCCCGCCCCTCCACCAGGAGCCGGCCGCCTTGTCGCACGTCATATTGCGTGATCATACTGTTCTCGGCGAGCAGATCGAGTGCTTCACGACATTGCTTTTCAAAATCGCAGGCATTCATGTGGCTCATGCCGCTCAGTTCGCAGAGGGTGGCGAAGTCCGAAGAGAAACCGGCGGGTAAGATCCAGAGCACGCCGTGCAGCCATTTGGAAAGCCCATCGGCGCCCAGGCTGCGGCGCTCGTTGAGCATCAGATCGAGGCCGCGCCTCAGGCGGATAGCTCCGGCAAAATCGCTGTTGATCTCCACCAGACTAGCGCAGGCATCTTCGTCCAGCAAAGCGCGATTCACCAGCCGGGTCATGTAGCGGTAGCCGTGGCCCTCGATGCCGATGGTGCATTCCTGCAGCCGGGCCAGGCTGTCGCATATGCGCTGGCGCGTGCTCGCTTCGTTGCGTTTGCCCAGAGACTTGATGAGGGTCGCGTGTTCGATCCATGTGCCGCGGCGACGCGACGAGCCGGCAGCGGCCGTGCAGTGCAGCAGGACGTCGAGGTCGAACTGGTCCAGCGGTTCGCCGCTGTACGTATAGCGCTTGTTCCTGGACAGACCGATGAAAGGGGCGTCGCGCACGCGATCGCGCTGCTTCGTACATGCCGCGAACAGGCTGGAGACAAAGTAGCGGATCGGTTTCTGCACATTGAAGGATGACCCGGGCGATCCGAAGAGGTCCGTGTTCACGGACGCGAAGGGATCGAAAGCCGCGAAATCCTCAGGATCATGGTAGTGCAGCGGCGTATTCAACATGGCTTTGTCCTCATGTGATGGGCCGTGCGCCGAGATGCTTCGAAAGCTCATTCGAGCGGAAGCACGCAGATGTACGACCATCTCCCGGTGATTTGTCGTCCGGCAGGCGTTGAGGATTTGGGAGGAGGGGCCCGAAGGCCCCTTTCCCGCGCGTGGAGGATGAGGGCTGTGCCGGTTGGCTGCCTGCTCAGCGCCTCTGCGACAAATCGGAAACTACAACGTGCCGCGTGCGCCTAGTCCTTCAAAAGCCCGTGGAGCATGCGCATGTGGGAGCGTTCTTCCTCGATGCATTTCTGGACCATGGGTTTTTCTGAGTCCGGGACGAGTTCCTTCATTTCCAGGAAGAAGAGCAGTGTATCTTTTTCGAAGGCGAGGGCGATGTTCACGGCGGTGACCATGTCGCTGGCTTCGGAGGCCAGGCGTTCTGCGATGCCGCCGCTGAACAGGGCGTGTGAGTCGATGAGCGCTTCGAGGTACTCCTGGTACTCATTGGCATTGGAGTAGGCCGGCATTTCGATTTCGCCGAGGCGGTTTTTGAGGGCCTGGAAGATCGCCTCGTGCTTGGCCTCTTCGCCGGCCATGAAGGTGAAGAGATCACGGGCGGCCTGTGCCGAGGCGGCATTGGCCACGTTGCGGTAGAAGGCCTGGCCTTTTCGTTCTATTTCCACGGCGGCCTGGGCCACCTCGTTGGCTTTGAAGAACTTCATGTGCGTTCCTTTTCTCGCGCTGGCTTACAGCTCGTTGGGAAGTTCGCCCAGCTCGGCCGCGGTGAAGACAGGGCCGTCCACACAGACATACTTGTCGCCGATGTTGCAGCGGCCACAGATGCCCACGCCGCATTTCATGCGTTTTTCCAGGGTGGTGATGATCTGGGTGTCCTCGAACTTGAGCTTTTTGAGCGCCTGCATGGTGAACTTGATCATGATGGGCGGGCCGCAGGTGACGGCCACGGTGTTCTCGGCGCTGGGCTCCATTTCCAGGAGCACGTTGGGGATGAGTCCCACGGTGTGCTCCCAGCCTTCGGACGGGTTGTCAATGGTGAGCACGGTATTGAGGTCCTTGCGCTCCAGCCATTCGGGCAGCTCGTACTGGAAGGCCATGTCCTGCGGGCTGCGCGCGCCGTAGAGCAGGGAGATGTCGCCGTAGTCGGCGCGGTTGTCGAGCATGAAGAGCATGAGGGTGCGCAAGGGGGCCATGCCGATGCCGCCGCCGATGAAGACGATGTTCTTCCCTTTCATGGACTCGTAGGGGAAGTAGTTGCCCAGGGGGGCGCGCACGCCGATCTTGTCGCCGGCCGAGAGCTGGTGGAGCTTGCTGGTGAGCTCGCCCACGCGCATGACGCTGAACTGGAGGTACTCTTTGCGGGTTGGCGGCGAGTTGATGACAAAGGTGGACTCGCCCACGCCGAAGACGGAGAGCTGTCCGACCTGTCCGGGCTCGTAGGTGAACTCCCGCATTTTTTCCTCGTCGTCGAGGATCACGCGGAAGGTTTTGATATTCGGGGTCTCCTGGATGACCTCCTGAATGGTGGCGATCTCCGGGAGATACAGGTTTTTCTCAGGCATGTTCGTCATCATCGGTGGCGTCCTCTAACTGGCCTTGGTTTCTGCGGCAGCGGTCTCGATGGCGCGCTGGACGATCTCGCGGATGTCCACGCTGACCGGACAGCTCTTGATGCACCGGCCGCAGCCGCAACAGGCGATGAGCCCGTCATGCAGGCCGGGGTAGTAGCTGAACTTGTGACCGACGCGGTTCTTCAGGCGGTGGGCCTTGGTGGGCCTGGGGTTGTGGCCGCTGCCCTCCAGCGTGAAGAGGTAGGACATGCAGTTGTCCCAGGAGCGCACGCGGTGGCCCTGCGAGCCGCAGGTCTCGTCCGTGATGTTGAAGCAGTAGCAGGTGGGGCAGAGGTAGGTGCAGGCCCCGCAGCTGATGCACTTGGCCGAGACGTCCTCCCAGAACTCCATGTTGTCGAAGAGCGCCAGCAGGGCTCCGCGGGCCTCGCTCACGTCCACGGCCTCGCCGAGCTGTTCGCGGGCGTCCTTCTTCATCTGGGCCGCGGCGTCCTGCTGCTCTTTGGATGCGTCGGCGAGCAGGGAGGAGGTCAGCAGGCCTTCGCCCTTTTCCGTAACGGGTTCGAGCACATAGCCCGCGTCCACGGGCACGGCGAGCACGTCGCTGCCGCGGGAATCCGCCGGGCCTTCGCCTGTCCAGTGGCAGAAGCAGGTGTTGGCGGTTTCCTTGCAGACCTGGGAGATGAAGGCCGTCTTCTCGCGCCGGGATTCGTAATAGATGTCGGCGCCGTAGACGTTGTCGAAGATGGTGAAGCCGCGTGCGTCGCAGGGGCGGCAGCCAAAGACCACGGTGGGCTGGGCGTTGATGGTGGGCTGCACGCTCACGTCCACCTTCTCGGGCTCGTCCTCGTGCTTCTGGTAGCTGAAGGTAAGCAGGGGCTCGCTGGCCGGGAAGACCGCGTTCTTGGGCGGCACCGTGGCCTGCTTTTCGAGCTCCAGCGGCGTATCGGAGCCGGCCTCGCGCGGGCGGAAGACGATGGAGCCGTTCTCCACCACCGGAACCAGCACGCGGTTGTCCGCGGCGAGCCCGTCGAGCCAGGCGGTGAGCTTGTCTGCGGGAATGTATTTGGAATTCATGGAATTACCACTCCCTCTCTCGGATGTTCTGCTCCTCCACCTTGAAGGCGAGCAGCGGCGGCGTGGCTTCGGGGTCGATGCCGGCCTGATAGTCGAAGAGCTCCTTGATTTCCTTGTTGATCTTCTTTTTCAGGCGCACGAGGGGGATGTCCACCGGGCAGGCGCGTTCGCACTCGCCGCACTCGGTGCAGCGGCCGGCCAGGTGCATGGCGTGGATGAGCTGGAACATCATCTTCTCGCCCACGTCGTGGCGTTGGGAGAGCCAGTTGGGATCGCGGCTCTGGGCCACACAGTGGTCGCGGCACACGCACATGGGGCAGGCGTTGCGGCAGGCGTAGCAGCGGATGCAGCGATTCATCTGCGATTCCCAGAAGGCCATGCGCTCGGCCGGGGTCTGCTCTTCGAACTCCAGGATGTCGGCGTAGACCTGGTCCTCGGGCACGCTGGGCTCGATGGGCTCGCCCACAAAGACGTCGGAGAGCACGGCGTTGTGGTACTGGCAGACCGTGCACTTGTTGTTGAGCACGTCGGCCAGGGCCAGGGCGTGCTCCTTCCCGCCGGCCGTCACCGTGATGGTGTCGCCGGAGATCTGCACGTCGCGGACCATGCCGAGGTCGCCCACGGCGTTCTTGATTTTGGTGAGATCGACCACGCCGGTGCAGGGCATGCCGAAGATCACGAGGTCCTCGCGATCGATGAGGTTTTCCTGCATCAGCTGGACCACGGAGCGGCTGTCGCAGCCCTTGACCACCACGCCCACCTTCTTGCCGCGCAGGCTGGGCAGGTAGGTGGCGGTGTTGTGCACGTTCAGGGGACCCCACTCCAGCTTGTCCACGTCGGCCTCTGTCCGCATGAACAGCGGGGTGGCGTGGATGGGATCGAACCCGCGGCCCCAGCCGATAACGAAGTCCAGCTCCGGCAGGCGCTCTTTGATGGCGGATTTGAGTTCATCAAGATGCGGCACGTTCCACCTCCTGCTTCTCTGCGCCTGCGTTCTCGGGGCTGGCCAGCACGCCGGCCATCTGCTTCTCCAGCTGCTCCATGGAGACGCCGAAGGGCTTGGCCGGTCCGATGGCGTGGATCTCGTCGGTGAAGGTGCCGACAACCTTCTGCCAGCGCTGGCCTTCCGAGGCCGAGACCCAGGTGTAGGAGAACCGCTCCGGCTCGATGCCGATGAAGGGCATCAGCCGCTGGAGGATTTCCAGCCGGCGGCGGGCATAGAGGTTGCCCTCGGAGTAATGGCAGTCACGCGGGTGGCAGCCCGAGACCAGTACGCCGTCGGCCCCGTTCATGAACGTCCGCAGGATGAACAGCGGATCGATACGGCCGGAGCAGGGGACCCGGATGATGCGCAGGTCCGTGGGCTGGGAAAACCGGCCCACGCCTGCCGTGTCCGCGCCGCCGTACGAGCACCAGTTGCACAGGAAGCCGACTATTCGAAGCTCTTTTCCAGCAAGGGGGGGCATAGCGAAGTAACCTCTGCGAGAATCTGGTTATCGGTGAAGTGCTGCAGCTGGATGGCGCCTTGCGGGCACGTGGCCGTACACAGGCCGCAGCCCTGGCACACGGTCTCGATGACCTCGGCCTTTTTCTGGCCGCGGAAATCGATTTCCTTGATCGCGCCAAAGGGGCAGGTGCTCATGCACTTGCCGCAGCCGATGCAGCGCTTGATATCCACCTGGGAGATCTGGGGATCGCTCTCCAGCTGATCCTTGGAGAACATGGCCAGAACCTTGGCCGCCGCGGCGCTGCCCTGGCCCACCGAGGACGGGATGTCCTTGGGACCCTGGCAACAGCCAGCCAGGAACACGCCGGCCGTGTTGGTCTCCACCGGCTTCAGCTTGGGGTGGCTCTCCATGTAGAAGCCGTAGGTGTCGTAGGAGATGCGCAGCTTCTCGGCCAGCTGGGCCGCGCCCTTGGCGGACTCCGCGCCCACGGCCAGGACCACCAGGTCCGCCTCCACCTCGATGGAGGTGCCGGTCAGGGTGTCGGCGCCGCGCACGATGAGGGTGTCGCCCTTCTCGTACACCTGGGCCACGCGGCCGCGGATGTACCGCGCCCCGTACTGCTCCATGGCCCGGCGGGTGAACTCGTCGTAGTTCTTGCCCGGCGAGCGGATGTCCATATAAAAGACGTAGGACTGGGAGTCCGGGATGTGGTCCTTGGTCAGGATGGTCTGCTTGGCCGTGTACATGCAGCAGAAGCCAGAGCAGTAGGGCCGGTCCACGGACTTGTCGCGCGAGCCCACGCACTGGATGAAGACTACGTTCTTGGGCTCCTCGCCGTTGGAGGGCCGCTTGATGTGGCCGCCCGTGGGGCCGGAGGCCGAGAGCATCCGCTCGTACTGCATCGAGGTGATCACGTCCGGGATGCGGCCGCCGCCGTACTCGGGGTACTTGCTGTGGTCAAAGAGGTCGTAACCCGTGGCCGCGACAATGGCGCCCACTTCCTCGTGCACGATCTCTTCCTGCTGGTCGAAGCGGATGGCTTCCACCGGACAGACCTTGGCGCAGGCTCCGCACTTGCCCTTGGTGAGCATGATGCACGCCTCGGCGTTGATGGACGCCTTCTTGGGAATGGCCTGCGGGAACGGGATGTTGATGGCCGTGGTCGGGCCGATGAACTCGTTGAACGCGTCCGGCGTCTTCTTGCTGGGACACTTCTCCATGCACTGGCCGCAGCCCGTGCAGAGGTCCCAGTCCACGTACGTCTGCTTTTTGCGGATGGCGACCTTGAAGTTGCCCACGTAGCCGGAAACGTCGTCCACTTCGGACGCGGCGTAGAGCGTGATGTTGGGGTGCTGGGCGATGTCCACCATCTTGGGGCCCAGAATACAGCTGGAGCAGTCCACTGTGGGGAAGGTCTTGTCCAGCTTGGCCATCTTGCCGCCGATGGTCGTGGTCTTTTCCACGAGCACGACGTCGAGACCGCCGTCAGCGCAGTCCAGCGCGGCCTGGATGCCGGCCACGCCGCCGCCCAGGACCATCACGCGCTTGTTGATGTCGAACTTTTTGGGGAACAGGAGCCGGTCCTCGCGCAGCTTGGCAACGGCCATGGCTACCAGCTCGGCGGCTTTGTTCGTGTTCGCGTCCATGTCCTTGCCAATCCAGGAGACGTGCTCGCGGATGTTGGCCATCTCAAACATGTAGCGGTTCAGGCCGGCGCGCTCCACCGTGCGGCGGAAGGTGGCCTCGTGCATGCGGGGGGTGCAGCTCGCCACCACGACGCCGTCCAGACCGTGCTCCTTGACGGCCTCGACAATGCCTTCCTGACCGGGCTCCGAACAGGCGTACATGGTGTCGGTGGCAAAGGCCACGCCGGGCAGCTTGCGCGCCGCGGCTGCGACCTTTTCGGTATCCACGGTGCCGGCGATGTTCGAGCCGCAGTGGCAAACGAAGACTCCGATTTTCATAAAATACTACTCCTTGGCAGGTGCTGTGACCGGGTAGGGGATGCGCGTGGAAAAACAGCCGGAGGTGCGGCCAGGCTGTTTAGCTCGCGGCATGCGAGGGCTCCTGGATGGCTTTCAGGACCGGGGCCGGGTTCACCGCCAGTTTATCGAATCCCAGCTCCTTCTCGGGCAGGCCCAGGGCGATGCCGAGAAGTTGGGTGTAGTAGAAAATGGGCATCTTGTAATTGGTCTTGTTCGCCGAGTTGATCTGGCCTTGGCGTAAATCCAGGTTCATCTGGCACAAGGGGCAGGCCGTGACCATGGCGACGGCGTGCTCCGCGTAGGCCAGGTCGAGCAGACGGCCCGAAAGCGTGGTCACCACGTCCTTCTGGGCAATGCCGTGCGATGCGCCGCAGCACTCCACCTTCAGACCGTACGGCACCACGTCCGCGCCCAGGGCCTTCAGGATCTCGTCCATGGACGTCGGGTTCTCCGGATCGTCGAACTGCATCACCTCGGGCGGGCGGTTCATCAGGCAGCCGTAGTACGGCGCCAGCGCCAGTCCATCCAGCGGCCGGACCACCTTCTCGCGGATGGCATCCGGGCCCACGTCCTCGAAAATGACCTGCAGGACCGACTTGACCGCCACGCCGCCGGGCGCGGGCTTGTCCAGAAGCTTGTCCACCTTGGACCTGAACTCCGGGTTCTCCATGCGGTGCGTCGCGGTCTTCAGATTGGTCAGGCAGCTCGGGCAGGGCGTGATCACCGTGTCCAGACCCATGGACTCCGCGATGGACAGGTTGCGGCCGGACAAGGCGGCCGACAGCACGTGGTCCACCGTGTGCGCAGGCGTGGAACCGCAGCAGCTCCAGTCCTCCAGCTCCACAAGCTTGATGCCCAGCGCCTCGCAGACCGCGCGGGTCGAGCGCTCGTACTCCATGGACGTGCCCATGCCGGAGCAGCCCGGATAGTAACCGTAGGTGCGCGCCTCGCTCATCGTTGCTGCTCCTTGTAACGCTCGAAAATCTTGGCCACTTCGTCCCTGCCCTGGATGCGATGCGGCTTGAAGGAAAGCTTGCCCTTGGGAAGGACCTTCGGGCTCAGATCGGTGTCCGTCCAGAAACGGCCCGTCTTGGTCATGTAGGCGGCCATCAGACCCATCTCAAAGACGCGGCCATGCTTCTCCACCGAGTTGAGAAAGCTGTCCACAAAGGTGCGGACCGTGGGCACGGCGTTGTAGTTGTACCGCCGGGCCATGTGCCGCAGCACGTCCATGAGCCGGGCTACGTCGATGTCGTTCGGGCAGCGCGTCGTGCACGACTCGCACGTCGCGCAGATCCAGATCGACCGGCAGCTGAGAACTTTCTCCTTCTGACCCGCCTGAACCAGACGCATGATCTGGCTCACCGGGATGTCGTACGCAAACGTGTACGGACAACCCGCCGTGCAGTTGCCGCACTGGTAGCAAAGCCGAACGTTCTGCTCGCTCTCGGCTTCTACCTCTGCAACAAAATCCGGGTCGTAGGATTTCGTGATGTTGATGACTTCCATAAACTTTCCTTGGTGCGTGGCTTGCTTGATGGTGCGTATCCCAGGAAGGGGTGAGCCGTACGGTGAGGCCAAGGGGAGGTGGGGAGTGAGAACCACCAGGGTTCACGAGTTGAAGGGTTGCTGTATTTCATTGCCAACTCTACCGAGCTACTCGCCTTCTAACAAGTACCCCCGAGGTATGTAAGACCATACCTCGGGGGCTGCAATCCCCCCGAATCGATATTCGGGGACTGATGAAAGGCTAGGCGCTTTCGTACAGGCGGGTGATGATGAACTCGCGATGGCCCATAACCTCGGCAGAGGTGAGGCGGCCATTGGCAGTGCGGAGCATCATCTCCAGCAGAGAATCGCCGGCTTCGTCCGGGGTCATCTCACGGCGCAGCAGGCCGGAAACGTCCACGTCGAAGTGCTCGCTCATGGTGCGCAGGGTGCGCGGGTTGGAGCAAAGCTTGACCACGGGCAGGATCGGGTTGCCGATGATGTTGCCCTGACCCGTGGGGAAGAAATGAATGACAAAGCCGGCAGCGGCGGCCAGGGTGACCATCTCTGCAGCGGCGGAGGAGGAGTCCATGAACCACAGGCCAGGACCGGTAGGAGCCTCGGCCTTATCCAGGCAGCCAACGACAGGGGCCTTGTGGCCGATCTTCTGGATGTTGCCCAGGGCCTTTTCCTCGATGGTGGTCAGGCCACCCTCGATGTTGCCCTTGGTGGGCTGGGAGTCGGAAAGGTCGCTGGTCTTGTGGTCGTCGACAACCTTGGCGTAGCGATCGAAGAAGAACTGGAACTTCTCGCGCACTTCGTCGTTGACGCAACGCTCGGCTACCAGGTGCTCGCCGCCGGTGAGCTCGGTGGTCTCACCGAAGAGCAGGGTGTTGCCCAGCGGGTAGAGCTTGTCATAGGCGTTACCAACGGTGGGGTTGGTGGCGATGCCGGAGGTGGTGTCGGACTCACCGCATTTGGTGGAGATCCAGAGTTCCTTCACATCGCACTCGACACGCTGCTGCTCGCTGGCGAAGTGCATGAACTCCTTGGCCTTCTTGGAAGCGGCGCAGATGGTGTTGAAGTCGCCGTTCTGCTCGATGGAGAAGCCGGCAACGGGCTTGCCGGTCTTGGCGATGCCCTCAACGATGCGGTTGGTCCACTGGGGCTCGATGCCGATGACGATGACAGCGGCAACGTTGGGGTTGCAGCCCATGCCGATGACGGTGCGGAAGTAGAGCTCCAGGTCCTCGCCGAACTGCAGGCGGCCGTAGGCGTGGGGCAGGGCCAGGGTGCCCTTGACGTTGTTGGCGACGGCCTCGGAGGCTGCGTTGGACAGGTCGTCCAGGGGCAGAATGACTACGTGGTTGCGCACCCCGACACGGCCGTTCTCACGACGGTATCCTAAAAACTTGGTTTCCATTGTTTACCACCTTTTGGTTTTGACGTTGTGGACGTGGAGGTGCTCGCCTTTCTTGATGGGCGCCACGACTTTGCCGATATCAGTGTTGTATTTGATCACGGTGTCGCCGACGTTGAAGTCTTTCAGCGCCACTTTGTGACCGATCGGAATGTCGTTGAGGATTTTGACCGTAATCGTCTGGTCTTCCTTCATAACCCAGCCGCTGATTTCTTGATTGGCTTTGAGCCCTTCCACCACGACGACGCCCACGCCGTCTGCGGCTTCATGCACCAAAAAATCGATAGCCATGTTGGTCTCCTTACGTAGTTGGGGTGACTATTGAGAACCGCAGACAACCCGCAGTTCCTGTCTTGTGTTGCCGGTTGCTACACAGCGCATCCGGCGGTCGTGGCAGCAATCCGGGACCAAGCCCGGCGCGCCTACGAAATTTGCAGGCCCAGACATCATTGCCCTGGCCCAAAAAATTGCCTGTTCAGGGGCTGTTCCGCATAGCCCGCGCCGCTGGAGCTTCGGGCGCAGTCCATCCAGTTCAGCTCCTCGTGCTGACCAAAGACGCCGTTGATGATGCTCAGGCCCACCGGCTTCTCAGCCATAGCGTCGAAGCCGGTGGACTTGAGCTCAGGACCGACGCAGCCGCCGGTTTCGGACTCGCCGAAGCGGTCGATATGCGGCGACTTGGATGCAGCAATAATGCGGTTGGCCCCTGAGACGGGGGCGCCGCTGATGACGCTTGCCGCCAGTTTAAGGATATTGTCGGATTCGAGCGAATTCACATTCTGGGCCGGCACCCTGCGCAGAGGGGAGGGGGCAAAGACGGAGCCCCCCACACAGGTGCGGGACCATTGCCCGGTGGCCTCATCCACATCGATCCGGCGTGTGGCTAGGTCCCCGTGCAGCATTGTTTCTGTGTATCCGGACGGCATCGGAACAATCTCCAAGTTTTCTGGCAGCTATGCGTCTACGTTAATGGTTTTTGTTGCTGGGGCCCAGCTATGCACCCAGCCCGGCCATGCAGGTGTACTTGAGCACGGTGTAGTCATCGAGGCCGTACTGCGAGCCTTCGCGACCAAAACCGCTTTCCTTGACGCCGCCGAAGGGCGCTTCGCAGGTGGAGATGAGGCTCTCGTTCACGCCGACCAGGCCGTACTCCAGCGCCTCGGAAACGCGGAAAGCGCGGCCCAGGTCCTGGGTGTAGACGTATCCGGCCAGGCCGAACTCGGTGCTGTTGGCCAGCTTGACGGCCTGCTCTTCGGTCTGGAAGCGGAAGACCGGAGCAACCGGGCCGAAGGTCTCTTCCTTGGCGAAAAGCATCTCTTCCGTGGCGTCGGCGATGATGGTGGGCTCGTAGTAGGTGCCGCCGAGGGCGTGGCGCTTGCCGCCCATCACGATGCGGCCGCCTTGCTTCTTGGCGTCCGCTACCTGCTCTTCCATGCGGATGACGGCGCTTTCGTCGATCAGCGGGCCCTGGGTGACGCCGTCTTCCATGCCGTTACCCACCTTGAGGTCGTTGACGGCCTTGCCCAGGCGTTCCAGGAACTCCTCGTAGATGCCGTCCTGCACCAGGAAGCGGTTGGTGCAAATGCATGTCTGGCCCGTGTTGCGGTACTTGCTGTTCATGGCGCCGGGAATGGCCAGATCGAGGTCCGCATCGTCAAAGACCAGGAACGGAGCGTTGCCGCCCAGCTCCAGAGACATCTTCTTCACCGTGCTGGCGCATTGCTCCAGGAGCATCTTGCCGACGGTGGTGGAGCCGGTGAAGCTGACCTTGCGCACCGTGGGGTTGCTGGTGATCTCGCCGCCGATCTCCTTGGAGGAGCCGGTGATTACGTTGATCACTCCGTCGGGCACGCCGGCGCGCTTGGCGAGCTCGGCAACGGCCAGGGCGGAGAAGGGGGTCTGGCTGGCAGGCTTGATGACTACCGGGCAGCCAACGGCCAGGGCCGGACCGATCTTCCGGCAGATCATGGCCGTGGGGAAGTTCCAGGGCGTAATGATGCCGACAACGCCAACGGGCTCCCGGGTCACGATCAT
This sequence comes from Oceanidesulfovibrio marinus, assembly GCF_013085545.1. Lineage (NCBI taxonomy): Bacteria > Pseudomonadati > Thermodesulfobacteriota > Desulfovibrionia > Desulfovibrionales > Desulfovibrionaceae > Oceanidesulfovibrio > Oceanidesulfovibrio marinus. Next base: position 1,586,178 of record NZ_CP039543.1, on the reverse strand, counting down.
CTTCTTGTTGCGCCAGGGGGCGGGGATGACGCTGCCGTAGGCACGGCGGCCTTCCTCGGCGAACCAGCGCAGGAAGCTGCAACCGAAGCCGATTTCGCCGCGGGCTTCGGCCAGGGGCTTGCCCTGTTCCAGAGTCATCAGACGGGCCAGTTCCTCGCGCTCCTCGATCATGAGGTTATGGAGGCGCATGATGATGTCGCCACGTTCCATGGCGGTCATGGCGCGCCATGCGGGCCAGGCCGCTTCGGCAGCGGCGATGGCGCGGGCGGTCTCTTCCTTGCCGCAAAGGGGCACACTGCCGATAACGTCGCCGTTTGCAGGGTTGCGGACGTCAATGGTTTTGCCGGAATCGGCCTGAATCCATTCACCGTTTACTGCACATGCAGTTCGGGACAACATTGTTTCTGTTAGGCTCATTGCATCACTCACATGTATATGGTTTACGCAGGATTGCGTTTCAGTTTTTAGTTCCCGTATCCCGTCACGCGGGGGAGCCAGGTGACGATATCCGGTACGAAAGTGAAGAGCAGAATGCAGAGTATCAACGTCGCCAGATACGGCAGGACGCCCACGGATATTCGCTCAACAGAGACATTGGCGATGCGTGAGGCCACGAAGAGGTTTACACCGAGAGGCGGAGTAAGCAGCGCCATCTCGTTGGTCACAACCAGAATCACGCCGAAGTGGATGGGATCGATGCCCAGCATGTTCAGCATGGGCATGAGCACCGGCACAAGGATGATGATGGTGGAAAGGGTTTCCATGAACATGCCGAGCACGATGAGCACGCCGATGATCATCAGCATCACCATGTTCGGGTCGTTGGAGATGTTGAGCACGGCCTCGGCCAGGCGCTGCGGTGCTTCCTCGAAGGTCAGGATCTTGCCGAACAGGGTGGAGGTGCCCACGATGAGCAGCACAGCGCCGCAGATCTGCGCGCCTTCCAGAAGAGACCAGTAGACCTTTTTCAGGTTCAACGAACGATTGACCAAGAAGCCGACGAACAGAGCGTAGCCGATTGCCAGGACAGCAGCCTCAACCGGCGTGCACAGCCCGGTGTAGATCGAGCCCAGGATGACGAAAGGCGTGGCCAGGGAGAAGAAGCTGCTCCAGCAACTCTTGAGGAACATCGTCAGGTTGAACGGCGGCGTATCCGGATCGGCGCCGAAGCCCTTCTTGCGCGCTACGAACCAGGCCGTGGTGCACATGCTGACGCCGACCACGAAGCCGGGGATGAAGCCGGCCGTGAACATGGCCGTGACCGAAACGTTGCCCAGGATCGCGTAGATGATCATGGGGTTGCTGGGCGGAATGAGCAGGCCGATGGTGCCGCCCGACGAGGACGTGGCCGCGGCGTATTCCTTGCTGTAGCCACTGCGCAGCATGGCCGGTACGAGAATGGTGCCCACAGCGGCCACGGTGCCCGGCCCGGAGCCCGAGATGGCGGCGAAGAAGGTGCACGCCAGAATGGTCGTGATACCCAGACCGCCGTGCATTCGGCCAACGAGCTGTTTCACCACCCCGACTATCTGGCTGGTGATGTTGCCGTGCTCCATGAGCGTGCCGGCAATGACGAAGCATGGAATCGCCAGCAGCGGGAAGATGTTCAGACCATCGAAGATGGAGTTGTGAACCACCGACATGGGCAGATAGCCGCCGTACGACAGCGCTACGATGGAGGCTACGGCCAGGCTCATGAAGACTGGCATGCCCAGGATGAATAGGGCGCCGAGGGAAATCAGCACCATTGTCATTACTGAAAGTTCCATCGCCTAGCTCCCTTCGTACTCGTGAGGTTCAGTCACAATGTTAAGCAACGTGCCCTTGCGCCAGTGGATGATGTAGCCTTCCACTATGCGCCAACTCATGAGAGCGAATCCGAAGGGGATGATCATTTCGACATAGCCACGGACGATGTTCAGTGTGGGGGAGAGTTCCGGGAACTCAAGCCCGCTTTGGATGACGTTCCAGCTCAGTGATGCGATGTACAGGTTCATGCAGACCCAGAGGGCGTCAACGAACATGCGGAAGACGAGCCGCGCCTTGGGAGGCATGAGCAGATACTGTGCGGAGATGCGTACGTGCGTTCCTTGCTTTGCCACCAGTGCGGCGGCCACGAATACAGACCATAAAAATGTGTAGCGACTCAATTCCTCGGTCCATGGCACGCCGGCGCCCGTAATCCAGCGTGCCCCAACCTGGATCATGAGACAGGCAACCATTGCGCCTACACAGAGCGCGCTGAAGACCTCCTCGAAGTTATTGTAAAACAAGCGTAACAATCGTGTCAGTTGTTGAAACATGGCTGCCTGTCCCTTTCTAGCTGATCAAATCAGGATACTAGTTGGAGATGATGGCCACTGCTTCGTCGATCATTTCCTTGCCCCCAACCTGGTCGTAGAACTTGGGCCACAAGGAACGAGCCTTTTCCTGCCAGACAGGCTCATCTTCGAGGGTGGTAATCTCCATGCCATGGTCCAGGCACTGCTGCAGGGCGATCTGGTCCTGCTCGGCAGCCCATTTCCATTCGTAGGCGGCAGCTTCGGTTGCGGCGCGTTGGATCAGCGCCTGGGTGTCGGAATCAAGCTTCTGGAACCAGGACTCGCTCACCAGCATGGGACCAACCCACAGCAGGTAGTGGAGCTCGGTGATGTACTTCTGCACTTCCCAGAACTTCTGGTCGCGGTTCACGGTGTGCGGGTTTTCCTGACCGTCCACAACACCCTGCTGCAGAGCGTTGAAGGTCTCGGACCAGGCCAGGGGATGCGGCTCAACGCCCCAGGATTTGAAGGATTCGAGCTGAATCTCGACAGGGGGAACGCGAATCTTGAGACCTTGCAGGTCATCAATGTTCTTCACAGGGCGCACGGAGTTGGTCAGATGGCGGTAGCCGCCGACCAGCCAAGCCAGAGGACGCGTGCCGCTTTCCTTGGCGATGATGTCCGAGGTCTTTTTCACGAAGGCCTCGTCGCCAAGCAGCTGGTAGGCGCCTTCGATGGTGGGGAACATGTACGGAAGGTAGAAAATGTTGGCCTGGGGTGCGAAAGGCGTCAGGTTGCCCACGGCCAGCACGGCCAGGTGGATCTCCTTGCTGCGGAGCTGACGGACGTTGGACTGCTCGTCGCCCATGGAGCCGCCGAAGAAGGTCTGCACCTTGATATTACCGCCGGATTCCTTTTCTACAATTTCCTTGAACTTCTCGATAGCCGTGGTGTGCAAGCTGCCTGTCGGGTTGGCCGTAGCCGCCCGGATGGTCATTTTCTGGTAGTCCGCCGCCTGAACCTGTACAGCGCCAAAAACAAACGCCATAACCGTGATGAGGATAAGAAGTCGTTTCATATTCACTCTCTCCTTGTGCTCCAGGCTTGAACGTCGCCTGCTGCTATCGGGGACACGCTCCACCAGCGCAGCATTCGACGCCTGCATTGAACTCCAAGAGGCCGTCCAGCACCTCTCGCAGCGCTGCATGTTCTTTTATTTACCCACGACTTTCGCTACCGCGTTGCAATCCTCCTTGCCAAAACCGTCCTGGCTGGCTTGTTTGTAGTATTCGAGAGCTGCTTCCATGGACTTGAGGTTCAGATCCCACGCCCGGGCCATTTCCAGACCAAGCCGCACGTCCTTGAGCGCGAGGTCCAGACCAAAACGGGGGGCATAGTCGTCCGCCGCGAGCCAGGGGCCGCGAACATCCATCTGGAAGCTGCGTGCGCCGGTGTCGCTCAGAAGCTCCAGAAGCAGGTTGCGGTCCATACCGGCCGCATCGCCGACCTTGATGCCCTCGGCCAGGACGGCCAAGTTGGTCATGCCCACCATGTTCGAGATCAGTTTCACGGCGCAGGACGCGTCGATGCCGCCGACGTACTCGGGGATACCGATGATCTTGAAAAGCTCGGAGTTGCGATCGAACAGGACCTGTTCGCCGCCTATGAACATGGGCTCCTCGGCCTTTTCGGCGTGGGCCGGAGTCTTGCCCAGGGTGCACTGCAGATAGTCGATTCCCTTGGCCTTGGCGGCCGCTGCCAGCTCGTTGGCAGTGCCGGGATCGATGGTGGAGAGCTCGATGTGCAGAGCGCCTTCCTTCAACACCGAGTAGAGGCCTCCATCGTCCAGGCACACGCCTTTGATGTGTTGGGGTAGGGGAAGGCTGGTGAAGACAACGTCACAATCCTTGAGATCCTTGATAGAAGCCGCGGCCTTGCCGCTGGTGCCGACTTCCAGGGTTCTGGCAATAGCCTCCTGGCTCAGGTCGAACACGAGCACGCTCTTGCCGGCCCGGATCAGGTTGCGGGCCAGCGGCCCGCCCATGAGGCCTGCTCCGATGAATCCAATCTGCATAGACGCCTCCTTTTTCATGTTGATCGGGAGCTGATGACGATAAGGATGTTGCCCAAACAACCTCCTTCCCATAGTTCCCGAGACGTCGGTTGATATAATTCCGTCGAATTGAGCAAGGAGCATGCCACCAAATCGACACATTCATGGCGCCTTGTACCTCTTGGAAACACACGGTTTTGCGGAAATTGAAATAATTTTGACCTTGACCTGTCTGCCCATATGCGAGCAGGATGCCCACATACAGGTTGGCACAGGTAGTTGGCAGGCAGTCAATAGGCAGCAGTTCTGGTATAAAGTGGGAGTTTGAAATGAAGGAAAAACCTATGGGAGTCCCAGTCGCAAAAAACGAAATTCGGGCCATCGCGCGCAGTATTGCTCAAGAGCTTCACAAGGAGCTGGAAAAGGATTCGACGCGCCCGGCCTTTTTCCAGGCCCTTGCCGGGCAGTTACGGCAGTTCTTCGAGTACGACAGGCTTTGCATCAACCTGTACGACCCTCACAGCGACCTGCTCAGCTACTTCTCCGCAGCCGCGGGCACCGTGGTCAACTCGCTTTCTCCCGTGCGCAAGGCGGAGAAGGATACCGTGGCCGGCCACGTCATCGCTTCGCGAAAGCCTGTCGTCATCACCGACATCGCCCAGCATTTCACCGAGTCTATGCTGCACCCCATGGCCGAAGCCGGCCTGACCACCACCATGGCGTTCCCCCTGGTGCTCAACGATAATATACTGGGCACGCTCCATTGCTCCTTTGTCCGTCAGCCGGAGGACCTCTACAGCATCATGAAGCTCTTTCTGGAGCTGTGTCCCAGCGTGGCCGTCTGCCTGGGTGCCGTGCTGTCCGTGGAGGGCCATGGGCAGGACGGGGCATCGAACCCGTTTGAGCCCGCTGTGCCGCCCGTGGACTGCGACGACTTCATCTTTGTGGATGAGACGATGCGCCATTTCATGTACCGGGTGAACACCGTGGCGAGGCTGGACGTGCCTGTCTTGCTGCTGGGGGAGACAGGAACCGGCAAAACCCATCTGGCGCGCTACATCCATTGCCATAGCAAGCGGAGCAAGCAGAACTTCGTGAAGGTCAACTGCCCGGCTCTTTCACCCACGCTTATCGAAAGCGAACTCTTCGGCCACGCCAAAGGTGCCTTTACCGGTGCCGCCAACAAACGGATGGGCCGGTTCGAGCTGGCCAACGAGGGCACCTTGTTCCTGGATGAAATCGCGGAGCTGAACAGCGATATGCAGAGCAAGCTGCTGCACGTGATCGAAGACAGGCACTTCGAGCGCGTGGGGGAAAGCGTATCTTTGGGTGTGGATATCAGACTCATCACCGCAACCAACGTGAACGTGCAGGAAGCCATGGCCAACAGACAGTTGCGCAGCGATTTCTACCACAGGCTCTCTGTCTGTACCCTGGAGCTCCCGCCGTTGCGAAAGCGTGTGGAGGACATCCCGGTGCTGGCGCGATTTTTCGTCAAACAGCTTTCCTCCACATACGGCATGCAACGCATCAAGTTTAAGGAAAGCATCATGTCCCGTCTGAAGCAGCACACATGGCCGGGAAATATCCGTGAGCTCCGCAACGTTATCAATACGCTGCTGCTCAGCTACTGCATGACCGGCGACGTCGCTCTTCTCGACGTGGAAGAGGCGCTGTCCAACGGACATGCCCGTGAAGATGCTCCTGAAATTTCTGTTGCGCCCCGGGTGGAGGAGGTGCCGTCGCCGAGCGGGCCCGACATGAGCCTGGAGGAGATGGAGCGGCGCCATATTACCGAGGCTCTGAAGCGGTGCGGCGGCGTGGTATCCGGTCCCAACGGTGCTGCCAAAATACTGGGCATACCGCGGTCAACGTTGCAGCACCGCATGGGCCGGCTGGGCATCTCCGCGCGCGGGGCGTGAGCGCATCCCCGGGAGAGGGGCAAAGGCACCACTCCCGGCCTCCCTGCCAAGGGGCGGGCATACGGTAACAATCTGAAATGTTGATTGCGGAGCGAGGGCGCCAACGCGTCAGGTCATGATCCCGGCGCGGCCGTCATGCTGTGGGAGCAGGATGACGGCGAGGTGCTGTGGGCTCTCGCCGGGCCATGGGAAAGGTTCTGGCTCCGGCGGCTACCACGCCGTGCGTTGCTCGAAAGGGAGCTCCAGGCTGAACAGGCTTCCCTGACCCAGGTCGCTCTGGGCAGTGATGTTGCCCCCGGCCAGGTTGGCCAGCCGCTTGGCGATACTCAACCCCAGGCCGGCGCCTCCGTGCTCCTTTCTCAGGAAATTCTCCGCAATGATGAAGCTGCGGAAGATGTCGGCCAGCTTGTCCGGCTCGATGCCGTCGCCCGTATCACGCACCGAGAACCGAATCCAGACCAACGCGTCTTCAGAAGGAGCGGCGTGCCCGGCGTTGGCTGCATGCTTGTCGCGGCTGGCGGAAATGGGCTCTACTCCCAGGGATATTTCGCCGGACTGGGTGAAGGAGATGGCGTTTTCGATGAGGTTGACGAGAATCTGGAGCAGGGCGGCGCGGTCGCCGATCACCGTTTGCGGCAGCTCCCGATCCATGTGTACGGAGAACGCAAGCCCTTTTTCCCGGGCCTTTTTCGAAAATACGCTTTCGATAAGTTTGATGGGCTCGGTCAGAGTAAAAGGCCTGGGCGTGAGCAGCAGACTGCCGGCGTCGAGCTTGGCCAGCTCCAACAGCGAGGTGAGAATCGGCTGCAGACGGTTGGCCGCCGTCTTGAGGTAGGAGAGCAGCTCCAGCTGCTCCTTGTCCATGGGGGTGCCGTTGAGCAGCTGGAGAATCCCCTGGATACCGTTGAGGGGCGTCCGCAGCTCGTGGCTCATGTTGGCCAGGAGCTTGGATTTCGCCTGGTTGGCGGCCTCGGCCTCCTCCTTGGCCCTGATCAGGTCGGCCGTGCGCTCCTGGACCATCTGCTCCAGCACCCTCTTTTGCCTGTGCAGGGTGAGATGGGTCTTGACCCGCGCCAGTACGATCGAGGGCCTGAAGGGCTTGGTGATGAAGTCCACGGCACCCAGGCGGAAGCCCTTTTCCTCGTCCTCCACGCCGGACATGGCGGTGACGAAAAGAATCGGGATGTGGCGGATCTTCGGGTTCTCCTTGATGCGGCGGCAGAGCTCATACCCGTCCATGCCCGGCATCATGATATCCAGCAGCACGATGTCGACCTCCAGGGACGAGGTCAGCAGCTCCAGGGCATCCGAGCCGCTCGACGCCACACTCACGGCGTACTCGCCGTGCAGGATTTCGTTGAGTACGATCAGGTTTTGCTCTTCATCATCGACGACAAGAACCCGTAGCGTGTTCTCGGACATGTTCCATCCTCGGAGGTCTGGGCCGGATCAGGCCTGGAGCGCTTCCCGCTCCGAATCGCAATCGGCGAACTCAAGAGAGATTTTCCGTATCTCTTCCTTGTGCGCCATGAATATGTCCACGATGGTCGGATCAAAATGCGCGCCGCGGCCCTCAAATATTATCTCTACGGCCTTGCTGTGCGGCATGGGCTGCTTGTAGACCCGGTTGCTGATCAGGGCGTCGTACACATCCACCACAGCCATGATCCTGCCCGAGACGGGAATGCTCTCGCCACTCAGGCCTTGGGGGTATCCGCTGCCGTCCCATTTTTCATGATGGGTGTAGGCGATGTCGCTGGCAAGGCTGAGGAAGCTGTCGTGGTTCAGGACATCCTCGGCCCGTTGCAGGATGTCCCGGCCGTGCACGGTGTGCAGCTTCATCACCTCGAACTCTTCCGGCGTGAGCCGGCCCGGCTTGAATAGGATATGGTCAGGCGTGCCCACCTTTCCCACATCGTGCAATGGGATGGATTTGCACAGGATATCGATGGAGGTTTTTCGGAAAAAATCAAGGTAGAACGGGTGCTTCGTCATGTCATGGGCCAGGATTTCGGAGACATGCTGTGTCCGTCGAAAATGCCCGCTCAACTCGTTGTCCCTCGTCTCGGCCAAGGCCGCCAGACTGTAAATCGTCACGTCCTGCATCTTGACGATCTCTTTGGTGCGCTTCTCCACCTCGTCCATGAGATGGTCCTGATACTCCTTGAGATTGAGGTGGTTGCGTATGCGTGACAACACGACGGCGGGGCGGATGGGCTTGGTAATGTAGTCCACGGCCCCAAGCTCCAGGCCGCGCGACTCGTCTTCCTCGTCGCTGAGGGTGGTGACGAACAGAACCGGGATGTTGCGTGTCTCGTCGTTGGCCTTGAGACGCCGGCAGACTTCATACCCGTCCATGCCGGGCATGAGAACGTCCAGGAGGATGCAGTCCGGTTTGGGATCGCTCGATGCGATGTCCAGGGCTTCGGATCCATTGGAAGCGGCGATCACCGTGTACTCGTCCAAAAGAATCTCACGCAGAACCAGGATGTTGTCTATGGTGTCGTCTACCACCAGGATGCGTTTCTGCTTTGGGGTCATGCCTCTGCTCCGAGGGTTCCAACCTGTTCGCACAGCTTCTGGGTAAGGGGTAGCGCCTTCTTGAACTGAAGGCTTCTCAAGGCCAGGGCGAGATCGTTCGTTGTCGCCTCGTCCATTGCAGCCAGGGTCGGCTCCAGAGACTTGAACTCGTCCAGCGCCCTGGTGTCGTGCTCTTCGAGTAGCCGGGCCAGGTTCGCCAGGGCCGTAATGAGCTCCTGCTTTTCGAGCATGGGGCCCGCATTTTGGGCGGTACTTTTCGGATGGTGGGTATCCAGATACTCCTGGACGGCCTGCATGGTGGCGGCCATGTCGCTTTCGAGCTGCCCGAGCATGGTGGTGCATGGCTTGAGCCCGGTGTTGATGCACGACTCCATCTCGCTGGCGGTGTTGAACAGCCGGAGCGCACCGATGTTGCCGGCGACCCCTTTGAGCGTATGGGCCATGCGCCGGGCCTCCTTTTTCTCGCTGGCCGCCATCTTTTCCTTGAAGGATTCGGCGATCGATTCATACTTCCGGGCGAAATCGGCCAGCAGCTTTCTGTACAGCACGGCGTTGCCGCGGACACGGTACAGCCCGAGCTCGTGGTCCAGCGTCGCGTTCTGGTTCTGTGCGGGGGCATCCTCAATGGGCGTGCTCTGCTCCGGCGGCGCGCTTTCGTCCGGTTCCCAGCCCTGATCGGAAATCCACCGGCGAAGCGTTTCGATAAGTTCCCTGGGGTCGAAGGGCTTGTTCACGTGGTCGTTCATGCCGGCGGCCAGGCTCTCCTTCCGGTCGTCGGACATGGCGTGCGCGGTCATGGCAATGACTGGCAGCTCCTTGAGCCCAAGCTCGTTGCGCACGCGGCGCGTCGCCTCCAGGCCGGTGATGCCGGGCATCTGGATGTCCATGAGCACGGCCTGGAAGGTATCTCTGGCCAGCAGTTCCAGGGCCGTCTCTCCGTCGCCGGCCACGGTCACCCTAAGGCCGACGGCCTCCAGCAGTTCGCTGGCCACCTGCTGGTTGATCTCGTTGTCCTCCACCAACAGGATGTGAGCCCCACGGATGCCTTCGGCTCCGGCCTCGTAGGGAAAACCGCCGGCGCCAGCGCTGGAGCCCGAGCTGATCGCGCTGCCAAGGGCCTCGGCAATGGTGTTGAAGAGCACCGAGCGCGAGACCGGCTTGAGCAGGAAACCGTCGATGCCGATGTTCTCGGACTCTCGGCGCACCTCCTCCCGGCTGTATGCGGTGATCATGATCAGGGCGGGTTGCGTCTCCAGCGGCATGGCCCGAATCCTTTTGGCGCACGACAGGCCGTCCATGCCCTGCATCTTCCAATCCAGCAGAATCACGTTGTAGGTCTCTTCGCCGCGTTCGATCAGGCGTAGCGCCTCTTCGGCGGACTCCGCCAGGGTGACGGAGAAGCGCAGGGAGGTCAGAATATCCTTGAGGATCTGGCGCGAGGTGGCGTTGTCGTCCACCACCAGAACAGCAGACCCGCTCAGCCCTTCGGCGTCCGCGAAGCTGAGGCGCGTGGTGGCGGCGCCGATGGGGAAGGTCAGCGTGAAATGGAAGTCGCTGCCCTGGCCCTGGGTGCTGTCCACCTCCAGCGCGCCGCCCATGAGCTGCACCAGGTGGCTGCAGATGCTCAGCCCCAGGCCCGTGCCGCCGAAGCGCCGGCTGATGGAGCCATCGGCCTGCGAGAACGGTTTGAAGAGGTTCTCCAAGTGCTCCTGGGAGAGGCCGATGCCGGTGTCCCGCACGCTGAAACGCAGAGTGGCGGTTTCCTCATCCTTTTCTACGGTGGAGACCCTGAGCAGGACCTCGCCCTCATCGGTGAACTTGAGGGCGTTGCTCAGGAGGTTCATGAGCACCTGGCCCAGCCGTAGCGGATCGCCGATCAGGTTGCTGGGAACGCCGTCCTCCACGGAGAGCAGAAACTCCAGGCGCTTCTCCTCCGCATTCAGGCTGTTGATGTCCACCACGTTGCCGAGCACGGTGTCCAGGTCGAACTCCACGTGCTCGATGGCGATCTTGCCGACCTCTATCTTGGAGTAGTCCAGGATGTCGTTGATTACGCCCAGCAGGGCGTCGGAGGAAAGGCGTATCTTGTTGAGGTAATCCCGTTGTTTCTGGCTCAACTCGGTCCGGAGCATCAAATGGCTCATGCCGATGACCGCGTTGAGAGGCGTGCGGATCTCGTGGCTCATGCGCGCCAGGAACTCGCCCTTGGCCTGGTTGGCTCTCTCGGCCTCCTGCCGCGACTCTTCGATAAGCTGCTGGGCCTTCTTGGCCTGGGTGATGTCCCGGGCGACGCCGCGTCTGCCTATGGCGTTGTTGTGGTCGTCCAGGACTGGCAGATAGCGGACCTCCAGAATCTTGCGCTCGCCTTGCGTATCGTAGCACGTCATCTCCCAGCAGGCAGGCGCCTTGCCCGCGGACTCTTCAAAGTGCTGCTCATCCCACTCCGTGGATAGAATGCCGCAGAGCGGTTTGCCCACCAGCTCCTCTGGCTCCAGGCCAAAAAGATCAGCAGAGCGGGGGCTGACGTACACGAAGTTGCCCTTGCTGTCCGTCTCCCAGATAAGGTCCGGCGATGTCTCCACCAGGTCGCGGAAGCGGGCTTCGCTCCGGCGCTCAGCCTGCTGCGCCGCTTGGCGCTCCAGCATCCGGCTGGTGTGCAGGTACGCGCCCAGGCCGCTGAGGATGATGACCAGCAACGCGGCGGCCAGATACTGCGGCCAGTCTTGCCAGAGCATCGCCGACATGAGCGTGATCGGCGTGAAGGACACCACCTTCCAGGTCTGAACGAACTCTGGAGCGACAGTGGCGTTCCTGTGATGTTCATGCAGGGCCGACTTGGGCGAAAGCTTCAGCGTATCATAGGTGTATATGCCGCCCGGCCCCTCCAGCTGCCCGGATTCGGTTTCCTGCATGGCCTTCCATATCTTCGGGTGGGCCGCGGCGAACGTACGGTCCGTACGGTCGGGGAACATGAAGGCCCAGTTCGCCTCCTCGCCGCCGCCGTGGAGCCAGTAGCCGTCCTGGTTGATAAGCATGATGGTCTGGCCGCTGTACTCCAGGTGACCCTGCATGTTGTCCAGCAGAACCTGGCCGAGGTAGTTGAGCACCAGCACGGCTTTGACCTTACCGTAGGTGTCATAGAGCGGGGCCGCTATCCGCAGCATGGGCTTGTGTGGCAGCTCTATCTGCTTGTGCTCGATGTTGAGGTCGAGCGGGGAGGTATAGAGCTCGCCCTGAGGCAAGGTCACCGCATCCTTGAAGTAGTAGCGGTCCGCTTTGTTCTGGAGATCTTTCTTGGCAACGAGCCAGGACCGGCCGTCCTTGGCGTTGACGCGCACGATCTCCTGGCCCGAGGGATCGATCAGGCGGAGCTGGTCGTATTGGGGATTGTCGAGGCTGAACAGCAGATAGGACTGCTCGACCTCGTGCAGGTTCTCCGGATTCGGGTCGGCGAGGTAGTGTGTCACGGAACGGCGGTGCATCAGGTCGAAGAGATCATGGAACACCCGTTCCATATCAATCGAGATCGATTCCGTGACGTAATCGAGCTTCATCTGCTCCGTGTCGAGGTAGAGCTGCCTTCTGTGCTCGAGCCCCTGGTAGATCAGCGTCGACAGAAACAGCAGCAGCAACGTGGTAACGGGCAAGAACCGCAGAAAAAATGGCCGCCAGAATCCGGAACCGTGTGAGCGCATGAACCCTCCCGACACAAGCGAAGTTCAACTGTCCAGGAAACCTTGTCGGACAATGCTGGCAAATCTATTATAGAACTAAAGAATTTGTGTGCAAATCGCAATTCCATTTCAGATGTGCGCAACAGTGCGATAATTTTTCAGAATATAGTTTGTTGTTTGATATCGGGGCGTAGCTGTCTGGCGCGCAGGGCGTGTCAGAGTCGGATGCGCATAGTTGGGGAGTAGGGGCCTCGTAGCCGGGTGTGGCCTTGCTCGTGTATCCAGCTATAATAAAAGAAAATGATGGTTGAGACGGCGGAACCGTGCTGAAGAATTTGTTCAAATCGTCATCGTAGACATGAATTATTAATTCATCCAGCCGAGTCAAAAAGATGCGCTGGGCGCGGGCCTGCGCCCGTGCAGGTCCATTTGGGAGCCTTTTCTGGAATATGGATAAGTATATTTGCAGATATGTAATAATTTATTGATGGCGATCCACGTATGCTTGTGGCATGCTTGCAGAAGGAATTGACCCTGAAGGCAATAGCACCATACTATTGGTATAGTATATCGGCTTCACGGCGACAGGAACGCAGGCGAAGCCATGTCGGCCCGTGGTCCAGCCTGCATGCCCACCCGCGGCCAGAGGAAATACATGTCAACTCCCGAGCTCCTTCGACACCTCACCCTCCGCAAGGAAGACTTCCTGAAGAAGTGGGTCCGCACCATGGGAGAGGCCGGCTACCTGGACCACACCACGGCAAAGCGCGAGGACTGCCTCGACGCCTTCAACTGGTTCCTCGATCCCGTGCTGGAGCACCTCGACCAATGCGGCGGGGCGCCTGCTTTCGGCGAGCTCATCGCAGGCCAGGCGAACTGGGCCGAGGCGTTGCTCGCCTCCTCGGAGCGCCACCGTTTCCGCGGCGTGAACAGCAACATGTTCGTGGGCTGCTTCTTCACGATGATCCACTCCATCGAGGAGATGATCGACGAGACCGAGGCGCCCCTGGCCGCCAAGGTGGAGGCGGCGGACATCGTCCGCCTCTACGCCGATGCCTTCACCACGCTCCTGCTTGCCAGATGGGGCGAGCTCTCCAGCGAGGAGGTCGCCGGCAGGCTCGACGAGTCCGCCCGGCTGCTGACGCTGGAGAAGAACAAGTACGAGAACATCCTGGCCGTCATCTCGGACATGGTCCTTATTGTCGACGAGAACGGCAAGCTGCTGGAGCTCAACCAGGCCGCCAGCGAGTTCTTCGCCGCCGCCACCATGGGCCTGCCTGTCTGGTCTCTGCTCGACCTGGAGGCGCGCAGCATGGAGGACATGCTCAAGTACTACCCCCAGGACACGGCGCAAGAGCTGGCCGCGCCGGACGGCAGCTCTTTTTTCGAGATGCGGATCATCCCTCTGGAGCGTGTCAGTCTGGCCTCGCCGGCGTACCTTGTGGTGCTCAAGGACATCACCGTCCACGTTACCCACCGGGACATTCTGGAAGATACGGTGCGAGAACGCACCGAGGCGCTGGAGCAGGACAAGCAGCAGCTGGCCGAGATGAACATAACCCTGCGCAACGTCATGCGCAGCGTGGACAACGAGCTGGACGACCACAAACAGACTGTGGGGCGGATGGCCGAGGAGCTGTTGCCCGCCCTGGACAAGCTGCGCCGCGCGGACAGCCCCATGGTGCGCAAGGCGTATCTCGACGTGCTTGAGGACCAGCTGCTCAAGCTCTCGGCAGGGGCCAGGCCGGATCAGCACCCGGCTTTGCTCAGGCTGACGCCCACGGAGATGAAGGTCTGCCAGTTCATCGAGGCCGGGGCCTCCACCAAGGATATCGCCGAGGCGTTGAATCTGGCCGTGGGTACGGTGCAGAGCCATCGCAAGAATATCCGCCGAAAACTGAAGCTCCAGAACAAGGACGTCAACCTGCGGACCTTCCTCAGTAAAACGCACAGCTCGAACAGTCATGTATAGTGGGTAGAATCGGCTCCCCACTAATACCCTATTTCCTCTCCTAGCCGCCGCAACCACACGTTACGTATTCTGACATCCTCATAATTCTTTCCGGAGGATGCCATGACTTGTCACAATGAGCGCGCTGCAACAGCGCGACGATTGGAAGCCCTCAGAGATTTCTTCATGGCGAGGGACGCAGACGACCTCGCCGACGCCTGGATAAAGCTGACGCGCCAGGATGAGCGGACGCTCTACCTGCCGACGCCGCCGGCGATTCCCGACTGGGAAGCGGTCGAGTTTTCGTTCAACAGGCTCTTTGTCGGACCGCAACCGCCGCTGGCGCCGCCGTTTTCCTCGATCTACCTGGACTCGGAGCCCTATGTCATGGGGCCGAGCACCATGGAAGTGCGCAATATCTATCGCCTCCTCGGTCTTCAATCCCCATTGGAAGGGAGCTTTCCCGACGACCACGTGAGCCTGGAGCTCGACGCTCTGCTGGCCATGGATGCGTCCTTGGAATGGGGCGGTCGCCCGGAGCTGGCCTCCATGCGGAACTACTTCCTGGAACAACACATGCTGGCTTGGATACCGGAGTTCTGCGACGGCGTGTACGCGCAGGAGGCAACGCACCCGGCCATCATTTACGCCGCCATGCTGCTCGTGCGGTTCCTTTTGGATCTCGCCGACACGACCGGGTGTTCACCCCGGGAACATCAATTCACTGCGCGAACCGCAACCGTGGAGGATAATGCATCATGAAGACGCACACGAAGGAATGCGTCGGCCAGGCGCTGTCCAACGCCTTTTCCAGGCGGCGCTTTCTCAAGGCCATGGCGGCCAGCGGCGCGCTGGCGTGCCTGCCGGGAGCCTTGCTTCGGCCGCTTACGGCCGAGGCGGGCATCGTCTACGAGGGCGACTACCAGACCTTCCGCAACGCCTGCCCCAGAAACTGCTACGACACCTGCTCCATCAAGAGCTACGTCAAGGACGGCGTGCTCCAGTTCATCGAAGGCGCGCAGGAGTCCACCTACACGCGCGGCGGCCTGTGTGTGAAAGGGTACGCCTACACGCGTCGGCCATACGAGCCCACCCGCGTGAAGTATCCCATGGAGCAGCAGGGCAGGGGCAGTGGCAACTGGAAGCGCCTCTCCTGGGACGAGGCCATGGACAAGATAGCCCGCAAGGTACTGGAGATGCAGGAGAAGGACGGCAACCTGCTGGGCCTGGGCATGACCAAGTACTCGGGCAACTTCGGCATCACCAACTACGTGGTCGAGGGCATGATGTCCTCCCTGGGCTACACCACCCGCTTTACCGGCACGCCGTGCTGGCCGGCGGGCATCGATGCCCAGAACTACGACCTGGGCAACATGTGGTGCAACGACCCCGAGGACTTTCCCGACGCCCGCTATGTGATCCTCTGGGGCGTGAACCCGGCGTGGTGCTCGGTCCACTCCATGAAGTACATCTATGCCGCCCGTGACCGCGGGGCCAAGATCGTGGCCATCGACCCGGTGATGACCCAGACCGCGGCCAAGGCCGACGAGTACTGGCAGGTCAAGACCTCCGCGGACGGCGCCCTGGCCCTTGGCATGGCCCGGCATATTCTGGATCAGGGCCTTGTGGACAGGGACTGGGTGGACAACAACTCTGTGGGTTTTGAGGAATTCGCCAGCTACCTGCGCAATAACGTCACTGTGGACTGGGCCGCCGAGCTCTCCGGCGTTCCGGCCGAGCGCATCAAGGCCGTGGCCGAGGAGTTCGCCACGGCAAAGCCCGCCACCATCTGGATCGGCTACGGCATGCAGCGCCACGTCAACGGCGGGGCGACTGTCCGCGCCGTTGACGCCCTGGTGGCCATGACCGGCAACGTGGGCAAGGTCGGCGGCGGCGCCCGCTACGGCCATTTACAGACCTGGGGCTTCAACTACCACGCCATGCTCCAGAAGCAGCCCGAAGGCGCCAAGGGCGTGCCCGGCAAGACCGAAGTCAAGGGCGACTTCCACTTCACCGGCGACCAGGGCGAGGTTTCCTACTCGGACCGCATCCTGAACATCAACAAGACGGCCCAGGAAATCCTGGACGCGCAGGACCCGCCCGTGCGCATGCTCTGGGTCTCCTGCAAGAACCCCTTCAGCCAGGACTTCGACCGCAACAAGATGCAGAAGGCCTTTGACAAGCTGGAGATGGTCGTCACCGTGGACAACTTCTTCAACCAGACCGTGGAGCAGTCGGACATCGTGCTGCCCGTGACCACGCTCTTCGAGGAATGGACCATCAATGCCTCGTACTGGCACTACTGGCTGTCCATCAACGAGCAGGCCATCAAGCCCATGTACGAGGCCAAGTCGAACATCGAGATCGCGGCCGCCCTGTCCAAGAAGATGAACGAGCTCAGCCCTGGCTCCTGCACCTTCCCCACCGAGGTGGACACCAAGGAGTGGATGGTCAAGGAGTTCAACCAGAACATCTACGACCAGTTCGGCCTGGAATCCTGGGAGGACCTGCGCGAGGGACCGCGCAAGATGAAGCTGGCGTCCTCGGCTTCTTGGAGCACGCTGGAGTTCGGCACGCCCTCCAAGAAGTACGAGTTCAAGAGCGAGCTCTGCGCCGAGCACGGCCACAAGGCCCTGCCGGAGTGGAAGGAGCCGCGCGAACCCAACGCCAAGCTACGCCTGCTCACCCCGCACACCAAGTTCGCCATCCACTCGCAGTTCAACAACATCGACTGGATGCAGGAGTTCAACCCCAGGCCGTACGTCTACCTGAACCCCCAGACCGCCTCGGAACGCGGCATCGACGACGGCGACACGGTGCGCGTGTTCAACGATCTGGGCGAGGTGACCATCCAGGCCAAGCTGACCTCCATCCTGCCAGCCGACACCATCATGATGTACGAGGCGTGGTTCCACGCCAACCCGTACAACTGCCAGAACCTGGTGGACGACACGGCGGCGGACATGGGCAGCTACAAGACCGGCCAGCCCGGCGTGGCCATCCATGACCAGTTCGCCGACGTAGCCAGGGTCTGATCCGGAGGAATCATGCCGGACCGTAATCATCCAATGGAATGTTCAGGGGAGTGAAACCCATGACGAAACAATACGCCTTTTTTGTGGACGCCAAGCGTTGCATCGGGTGCTTCACCTGCGCCATGGCGTGCAAGAACCAGTATCACCAGGAGCCAGGCGTGCACTGGCGGCAGGTCTATCCCCTCAACGAGGAGATCTACCCCCACCGCGAGCGCGCCTTCTACTCCCTGGCCTGCAACCACTGCGAGAACCCCACCTGCGCCAACGTCTGCCCGGTGAAGGCCTACTACAAACGGGAAGAGGACGGCGTGGTGGTGCACGAGCAGGACAAGTGCATCGGCTGCGGCAACTGCATCCGCTCCTGCCCGTACGGCGCGCCGCGCTACAACCCGGTGCTCAAGAAGGCCGAGAAGTGCAGCTTCTGCTACCAGCGCCTGGACGCCGGCCTGAAGCCGGCCTGCGTGCAGAGCTGCCCGGTGGAGGCTCTGCAGATCGTGGACCTCGCCGAGTTCGACAACCCCAACGCCGTGCAGTACCCGGCCGGGTTCCCCCGTTTCACCAAGCTCAACCCCTCGGTGCGCTTCATCCTTCCGGAGCAGCCCCGTATGGTCACAAGGAGCGACGTATGAGCATGGAGCTTCCCCTCGTCGTCTTCACCGTGTCCGCCCAGGCCGCCATCGGTCTGGTCGCCATCTCCACGGTGCGGCAGTTCGCAGGCCATGGCCCCCTTGGGAAGATACGGCAGGAGTGGCTGTTCGCAGCCGCGGTCCTGGCCATCGGCCTCCTCGCCTCGCTCTTTCACCTGGGCCATCCCCTGGGCGCTCCCACAGTCCTCAACCACCTGGGCACGGCGTGGCTCTCGGCAGAGGCCGTGGGCGCTGGCGTCCTGCTGGCCGTGGTGGCCGTGGCCGCCTTCACCATCAAGGGCGGGGTCAACAAGGCCCTCGGCATAATCGCCGCCGTGCTCGGCCTGCTCGTGGTCTACTTCATGGGCATGACCTACTCGCCGCCCAGCTTTCCGGCGTACAACAACGTGTTGCCCTTCGCCTTCTTCCTGCTCACGGCCGCCATCCTGGGGCCGGCCCTGGCCAGCTACTTCGCCTCGCAGGAGAAGCAGGCCATGCTCGCACGCTGGCTCACCGGCGCGCTCCTTGTGGGCCTGGTGGTCCACCTGCTGGCCCCGTGCATCTGGCTCTCCGGCGGCACCGTGATGCGTGAGACCGGCATGGCCTTCGTGGCCTCGCCGCTCTACTGGGCGCGTATCGTGCTGGGCCTGGCCCTGCCGCTGGCCGTGATGGTGCGGATGAAGAGCATACCGGTCTGGCTGCCCGTGCTGCTGGTGGCCGGGGAGCTGGCCGGCCGGCTGCTTTTCTTCATGTACTCCATCCACACGGCGTCGAACCTGGGTGGTATATATTGATGTGATGAACGAGGTGTTCCGAGGGGCGCTGCCCCTCGGGCACCCCGCCAGGGAGCATTGCTCCCTGGCCGCCGGAGGCATCAAAAAAAATGACCAGGACACACTGCATGGCACCAATTTCTATACGGCTCCTCGCCTGTCTGGTGCTGTGCGGTGTCCTGATGCTGTGGATGGTGCTCAATGCCCACGCCCAGGGGGCGGGTTCCGGAAATCAATCAGACGATAAGCCGATTGCAGCCTGCCCGTTGACCACGCCCGCGTACACGGCAGCGCTGGCCGCCGAGGAGCTGGACGCGGTGGCTGGGCACAAGGTGCGCGCCCACATGACGCTTGACCCGGCGACGCCGCCCATGGGCTTCTATGTCACCACGCTGGTGGATGTGCTTGACGCGCCTGAGGGTGCAGGGCTCGATGTGCTGCCCGGCTTTCCGGACATCGCCCTGACGCCCTCAATCGCCGGCGAGTACCGTGTGGAGGTGCGCATTAATCTCATCGCCAAATCAAGCTGCGGCGGCGTCAAGGCGGCGCAGATCGGCAGCGGGACCCTCACCCTGCACGTCGGCGAAGCGGAGTAGCAGGGGCCCGTCCGGGGCACTCGCCACTGCCTATGTGAAGACGGTGGGGGACTGCTTCAGATACCGAGCGTCCCTGATTCATGCTGGGCAGGGCGTCGTGGAGAGATGTTTCCTCATAAAAAGCACGATGCAGCGAATCAATCCCATCACACACGCAATCGAGGCCTGACAAATGTGTCAATGCTCTGTCGCGAGCAGACGCTGCCAACGGGCTGATCTTTCTGGTTATTCTTTGGAGGACTTCGATAAGGAAGAACTCCGATAAGAAGTTCTCCTGGCTGTTTGAAGAACTGCCCGTCGTGTCGTTTTTTCCAGGGTTACCGCTTCGATTCTTTTCTTACGGTCGTGTGCCGCTCTCTGCTGACAGATGTCATGAACGCGGGTAGCGTAAAATCTTGCTCTGTTCTTTTCGGTACTTTTTGATTCGGAACTAAGTGCCAAATTTATTGAAGTTTTTTGCCAAGAAGCTGCAGGTGTCTGCAAAAAAAGAGTTGCCATTTTTTTACAATATTGCAAAAAATGACTCGTGTTGATCTTTGTTGACGAATATAAAAATTGATCCACGGAAAATTCGAAAAAATGAATCGAATCTTCTGAAGATTCACAGGGAGACAACAGATGCAAACTCCATATGACGCTGAAACAGGCGCTGCTGCGATCATCGGGCGTATGATGGAGGCGTCGGGAAAGAATACGCAGAAAGAGCTCGCGGTTGCACTGGAGACAATCCCTTCGACCATCAGTGCCTGGAAGGCGCGCGGGGCAGTTCCCATGGAGTGGGTCTACCGGGCATCCCATCTGTTCAAGGTAGCTCCGGAATGGCTTACCACCGGGGAAACTCCCGGGAAACAGGAGCAGCGTCCGGACGAGCCCGGCATCACGGTGCTCGACATCACCGGAGCGGCGGTGTCGGTGCGCATCACGTTGCCGGCGGATCAGCAGCTCATCGGCATTGTGTATTCGGAAAGCGGCACCATGAAGCTGCGGGAGTATGTCTGCCGCCCAGTGGTTCGCCCCTGGCTGAACGAGTACGGCGAGATGGTGCCGGATCTGGGCTCCGTGCCTTATGTTATGCGCAGAGTTGCCGCGGATAGCCTGGGGGACTGGCTCTCTATGGTCTGCTTTCGGGCGGGAGAAAGCCTCGGGCCCATTCTGCCCGGAGACTGGCTGCTCGTGGATACCAGCCAGACTGAGCCCGTCGCCTCAAGGTTTTACATGATCGCCGTTGGCGGACGCCTGGTCATCCGGCGGTTCGAAGTATCTGCAGAAGGCGGCATCTTTGTTACGGACCGGGAAGATACACCGACCATCCACGAGAGCGATGCCATCATCCTGGGTATTGTCCTGGAAAGGGCCGGTCCGATCTACGGTCCACAAAGTTGAATTTTGGATCAGGTCCGCGCGGCATCTTCTGAAACCTCTTTGTGCGAATTTGTAAATTTTAGCCATTTTGTTTTAGCTGCTCAATCGCACCCCTAGAAGCCTATTGTTTAGTTAAACGATTTAATATTAGTCTGTTATGGAACAGGCACATCAAATGCGCTGTGCATTTTGCACGGCGCATTTCTTTTTTGTTGCTGAACATTCACTTTAATATCTAGCGATAATTTAAGAGGATTTTCTTGATGGTATGGATGGTGCACAAAAAAGTAAAATCAAAGTCGTCTCTTCCAAGGGCTTCTCCCAAGCCGACAGGGCAGAAGAGGCAAACGCGAACATGCAGCGAGGTGTTTCCATGCAGGTCACAGAAATCAAAGACTATATTCAAGACAACGGCATCGACTCCATACGGGTTGATTTTTCGGACATTCACGGGGTGAACCGCGGAAAGATCGTACCTGCCTATCGATTCGAAGAGATCGTCGAGGAGGGAATCACCTGCGCGCAGGCGGTCTCAGCCGTTATGCTCAATAACGACATTGCCCCGGGCTCCGGCGTTGCCGATGAAATAAGCTACGGGGACATGAAAATAGTTCCTGACATTACGACCTTCTCCACGGTCCCGTATCTCGACAAGACCATCCGTTTTATCGGGGACCCCGTGGTTGACGACCAGCCCTGGCCTTTCTCGCCGCGCAACCAGTTGAAACATATTCTCGCCAAGTACGCCCAGCTCAACCTGCGTCCCATTGTGGCCAGTGAGCTTGAGTTCTATGTCTTCAAGACAAATGGGGCAGGAACCTGCGATTTCTACTGCGACAAGCCATCCAACGTCTACACAATGAGTCCGCGTGTGGACCCTCAGAACATCATGCACAAGCTGCAGCAGATCCTTTCCGAAATGGGCTACGATATCCTCTACTACAATCATGAGTTCTTCCAGGGACAGTACGAGTTCAACTGGAAGCATTCCGATGCATTGAAGATGGCCGACCAGACATTCACCTTCAAGAATGTCTGCAAAGAGCTTGCACACCTTGAGAATTTGCTGATCACCTTCATGGGGCGGCCGCGCAACGATGCCGGCGGCAGTGGCTTCCACATGCATTTCTCCATGAACGACGCCGATGGAAAAAATATCTTCGATGATCCGTCCGGCAACATGGGCATGGCCGAGACCATGCGCCATTTCATCGGCGGTATTATGGAGCATGCCAAGGCAAGCACTGCTTTTCTTGCCCCCACCGTCAATTCCTACAAACGCTTCCAGCTGGACAGTTTTGCTCCCTACTACATCGGATGGGGCCTGGACAACCGCACGGTCTATCTGCGCGTTCCGTCCGAACGCGGCCCGGCAACGCGCGTGGAAGTACGCGCAGGCTGCGCTTCCGCCAATCCGTATCTGGCCATCTCGGCCGTCCTTGCCGCGGGATTGGAAGGCATCAACAACGCGATCGATCCGGGCGAGCCTTTCGAGGGCGACATGTACCGGGAGAGTCCGGACCGGTTTGAGACCATGCCTCTTTCCCTTTTCCGTTCGCTCCGCGAGCTCGAAGGAGACACCGACTTCTGCGACGCCATGGGGAAGAAGATTGTTCAGAACTTCATGGCCATGAAAGAGGCGGAGATCGAACTCTACCGGAGCTGGGTCTCGGATTGGGAATTCGAACATTACTCGTACCATCTCTAATTAAGCGGGTGCACCGGATCATCCTGATGCAACGGATGTCCTGTGCCACAGCAAAAGCAGCAACTGTGTAGAAGACGCTCTTGTTGGATGGAAGGTACTCACTTTGCTTCGGCTACAGCGCGGCCTTCCATATAATCCAGTGCAAGGGAATCATAGATCTCGCGCACCGGATAACGACCAACAGAAGAGTGGGGCAGACTCTTTTTGCCAAAAAACAGTCTGCGCAGAAGCGTCTCAGCCACCCAAGGAGAAAAACATGTGCGGAGTTGCCGGCATTATAGCCGCAGGTTCCCAGACATTGGGAACGGATTTACTGGACATGCTGCAGTTGGTGCAGCACCGGGGCCTGGATGCCACAGGCGTGGCCATTTACGAAAAACGCGACCATGTGAAGCTGCGCGTCGCCATGCCCAGTCCCGAGTTCGTGGGAATTTTACGCGATCTCGTCAGCCAGCATGCACGGGAAATCGAACATAAGGTGTACCAGGGCCAGGGTATTTTTACCTTCTATGAAGCAAGCCTGGACATAGACGCTGCCGAGATACCGCTGCTGCACACAGTCGTGAATGCCCATCCGAAGCTGTGTGTCCATTCCATAGGCAAGAGCATTGCCGTGTACAAGGACCAGGGCCACGCAGTGGACATCAGGGCGCGCCATGAGATTCGCCCCACAGCCGGCACACACGGCATCGGCCACGTCCGGCTGGCCACGGAAAGCGCAGAGGACATCAACGCGGCCCATCCCTTCGTTACGCCTCACTATCCGGAGCTGGCCATTGTTCATAATGGGCAGTTTACCAATTACTTCAACATGCGCCGGTTTCTCGAGTCCAAGGGCACGCAGTTCAAGACCCGCAATGACTCCGAGATGGCCGCGCACTACATCGGCTGGCAGATGGGGTCCCAGGGCCTGAGCCTGCAGGATGCGCTTGCCGCGTCATTGGAAGATCTGGACGGCATTTTCACCATCCTGGCCTCCACGCCTACGGAGCTGGGTTTTGTCAAAGACAGGCTGGCCATCAAGCCCCTGCTTCTTTTCGAGCAGGATGGCGTCACGCTTTTCGGTTCCGAGCAGATCAGCCTCACGCCCATTTTCGACGACGTCTTTGCAGACGAAATGGATCCAGGGACGGTGAACGTATGGTCACTCTAGACGCCTCCGCGTTGGCGAAACGCGAGCTCAATAAAAAGATCAAGTCGTGCATGGCCTCGGGAGAAGCCGAGATTCTGGTGGAGCATCCGGGCTCGGTCCACAACCTGGGTACCGCCTTGAAAGGCGAGGCCACCATTACGGTGGACGGCTCCACTGGATTTTATACCGGCGGTTTTCTGGAAGGGCCGCGCCTGGTCATCAAAGGCAACACGGGTTGGTACACCGGCGACAACATGCTCTGTGGCGAGATCATCGTGGAGAAGAACGCCGGCAGCAACTGTGCGCCTTCCACCATTGGCGGAACCATCGTAGTCCGCGGGAACACGGGCGGGCGCGCCGGCCTGGGCATGAAGGGCGGCGACCTGGTCATTTGCGGTTCCACCGGACGCTGGTGCGGCCAGATGACCATGGGCGGGCGCATTGTGGTGCTGGGCGAGGTCGGGCAGGGGCTCGGCGAGTCCATGTACCGCGGTCTGATCCACGTGCGCGACCCGCAGGCCGAAGAAAAACTGGGCGGCAACGTGGAGTTCCATCCCATATCAGAGCAGGAGGCCGAGAGCCTGAACATGCTCTTTGAGAAATACGCCATCGATGCCGACGCTTCGGAGTTCATGTCCCTACGGCCCATGACCAGCGGGCGGCACCACTATACCTTGTTCAACCCCAAGATTGAAAAGGCGGAAGCCTGATGACAGAGCAAGCAAAAAACAAACCCGCAGTGGTTAAAGAAAGGCCCCATTCCACCTGGAGCAAAGAGGTGCTTTCGGACATCCGCTGGAAGGCGGAGAATGGTACGCACCGCATCCGCGGCTGTGGAACCCCGCGGCCTTTTCCCACCTTCGACGACATAACCGTGCTGCCTTCGCAGCTGACCCGCATGTCCGTGGATACCTACCGCGAACCTTGCGAGACGCGCACCACGCTGGGAGGTCGCTACTGTTCCGAGCCGCTGGTGGTGGAAACCCCCATTCTGATTTCCGGAATGAGCTACGGCGCGCTTTCCAAGGAGGCCAAGATCGCCCTGGCCAAAGCCACACAACTTGTGGGCACGTCCATCAACAACGGCGAGGGCGGACTGCTCCCCGAAGAGCGCGCCGAATCCTACAAACAGGTAGTGCAGATTCTGCCCAGCCGCATGGGCTTTTCCCTGCGCTCCATCGAGGTGGCCGATGCGCTGGAGATCATCATCGGCATCGGCGCCAAGCCGGGTCTTTCCGGACACCTGATGGGCTCCAAGATCAGCAAGGAAGTGGCGGCATTCCGGCAAATTCCCGAAGGCATAGATCTGCACAGCCATCCGCGCCACGGCGATATTTTCGGAGCCGATGATCTGGTCATCAAGATGGAGCAGCTCCGGGAAGTCACGGACAACCGCATCCCGATTTTCCTCAAGCTGGCGGCCGGACGCGTCCGCGAAGACGTCAAGATAGCGGTCAAGGCCGGTGTGGACGGCGTGGTGGTGGACGGCGCGCAAGGCGGCACAGGCGCGGCGCCCGTGGTGGCTGCGGACAACATGGGCATCCCCACGCTGCCGGCCCTGGTGCAGGCCGCACGCGCGCTGGAGGAAATGGGGGTGAAGGATGAAGTCTCCCTGATCGTTTCCGGCGGCATAAAAAGCGGCGCCGACGTGGCCAAAGCCCTGGCGCTGGGTGCGGACGCCGTGGCTCTGGGCCAGTCCGTCATGGTGGCCATGGGTTGTACCGTGTGCCAGCGCTGCCAGAGCGGTCGGTGCGCCTTTGGTATCGGCACCCAGGACCCGGAGCTGCGCGCACGCCTGGACGTGGATGAAGCAGCCCAGCGCGTAGCTAATTACATCAAGGCCATGACCCATGAGGCTATTATTCTGGCCAAAGCCGCGGGCAAGACCAAGCTCCGCAACCTGGAGCGCGAAGACCTGCGCTCCCTGACCCTGGAGTCCTGCGCCGTTACCGGCGTGCCCCTGATGGGTACGGACTTCACCTTCACCGAACCGTTCGGGTTTTTCTAGGCGAGGTGCCTGACAGGCCATTGAAAACAGCCTGCGCACGCCTTGCGGCTGGCATGGCGCGCCGAGGCCTGAACGGAGCAACGTGGAGTGAATGACTCGTGCGGGTTGGCGAAACAGCGTTTTCGCTGATCCGGCCTGAAAGAACTCAGGACGGCTTTTTCAACACGTGGCCAGTGAGCAAGTCATAAAACAACATCCCCATATGTGAGGGGGCAGGGGGCCCCTGGCGGAGAGTTACTTAATTATCTGCTCTACATACAAGGTCGCTGACAATGAACAGATTAGCAGAACATCCGGTGCTTGGCACCTATGAGCGCGGCCGCAGGGTCACGTTCACTTTTGACGGCGAGCCCATGGAAGGGTTTGAGGGCGAGCCCATCGCGGCGGCGTTGCGCGCCGCGGGAGTGCTGACGCACCGGTATACGGCCAAAAACAAGGAGCCGCGCGGCGTATTTTGCGCCATCGGGCGCTGTACGGACTGCGTCATGGTGGTCAACGGCAAACCCAACGTGCGTACGTGCGTCGAACCTTTGTGCGAGGGCATGGCGATCCGAACCCAACATGGACTTGGCAACGGAGCTGTTGCGGAAAAAGAGGAGCGGCCATGAAACGGCGCGACCTGATCATCATCGGCGCTGGGCCGGCAGGACTTTCGGCGGCCATCGAGGCTGCACAGTACGGTCTGGACGTTGTGGTTTACGACGAAAACGCCCTGCCGGGCGGACAATTGTTCAAGCAGATCCATAAGTTCTTTGGCTCCAAGGAACACCGGGCCCGGGAGCGTGGGTTCCGGATCGGGCAGCAGCTGTTGGAAGAAGCCGGACGTGCGGGCGTGGAAGTGGTGCTGGGGGCGCAGGTCATCGGCCTGTACGACGGCCTGATCGTCCAGGTCGTACGCGGCGACCGCATCGAACGGGTCCGCGCCAATGCCGTGGTCATTGCCACGGGCGCTTCGGAAAACATGGTTCCCTTTCCCGGCTGGACTCTGCCGGGCGTCATCGGCGCGGGCGCGGCCCAGACCATGGCCAATCTGCACGGCGTACGCCCTGGCAACGATCTGCTGATGGTCGGCTGCGGCAATGTGGGCGTGGTTGTTGCCTACCAGATGCTGCAGGCGGGCTGCCGTGTTCAGGCCATGATCGATGCGAGCAGGGCCATCGGCGGCTACGGCGTGCACGCGGCAAAGGTGGCCCGGACCGGCGTTCCCTTTTTTCTCGGACATACCATTCTGCAGGCAGAAGGCGACGGCAAGGTCGAATCCGCGACTATCGCCCAGGTGGACGAACGTTGGCAGCCGGTTCCCGGAACGGAAAAAACGTTTGCGGTGGACACGATCTGTCTTGCCGTGGGCCTGACCCCGGCTACCCAGCTTTCCCGCATGGCGGGTTGCACAATGGTTAACCTGCCCGGCTTGGGCGGACTGGTCCCGGCAACGGCCCAGAATGGAGCGACGTCTGTTCCTGGGCTGTATGTGGCGGGCGACGCCGGCGGCATCGAAGAAGCCAGCTCGGCCATGATCCGCGGGCGGCTTGCCGGCCTGGCGGCTGCCCGGCGCCAGGGTTTTGCGGATTCGCAAGCGGCTGAATCGCGCGGGCAGGAGTTGCACGAATCCCTGGACCGGTTGCGGGGTGGTCCTTTCGGCGAGCGCATCCGTGCGGCCGAAGAGCTGATGCACAAGGCTTTGGAGAAGGAGGCGGCATGTCAGACTGCTTAAAAACCAACGGCTACCTTCTGATGGAAGACCTTGCGAACGCCCCGGGCGTTCCTTCTGCCGAGCGCCGTAAACAGGGCCCCGTGGCCATATTCGAATGTATTCAGGAAATTCCCTGCAATCCGTGCGAGCAGGCCTGCGACAAAGACGCGGTGCGCGTTGGCAGCAAGATCACGGACCGTCCTGAACTGAATGCCGAGAACTGTTCCGGATGCGGCAAATGCGTTTCCGCCTGTCCGGGACAGGCCGTGTTCATCGTGGACGAGAGCAAGGGCGATGAGGCCTATGTGACCCTGCCGTACGAGTTTTTACCCCTGCCGGACAAAGGCGAGATCGTCCTGGCGCTGGACCGTTCGGGTTCCGTGCTTGGTGAAGCCAGAATCGTGCGAAGCAGGCTTTTGGACTCCATGGACCGGACCGCGCAGGTCACCATGGCCGTCCCTCTCGAATGGTCCATGCAGGCGCGTTTTTTCAAGCGAAAGGAGGCGTAGATGCACTCTGAAGGATGCAACTGCCAGGGCCGCAAGGCTCACGCAGACGACGATTTAGTGTTGTGCCGGTGTGAAGAGGTCACAAAGGGGGAAATCCGGGATGCACTGGCGGCCGGAATAACCACCGTCAGCGGGGTGAAGCGGGCCACTCGGGCCGGGATGGGGCTTTGCCAGGGGCAGACCTGCGGGCGGCTGGTCGCCGGAATGGTGGCCAGAGAGGCCGACGGCCCCGTGGACCCGGCAACGATGGAGCCCGTGACCGCGCGTCCGCCTGTCAGGCCCACGCCCATGGGCGTTCTCGCCAACGACAGCCAGGGCGGGGAGGAGGAGAGGTAGTATGGCCAAGACCTATGACGCCATAGTCATCGGCGCCGGAGTCAATGGTTGCTCCATTGCCTACAACCTGGCCCGGCGCGGCCTGAAAACGTTGATTTTGGACAAGGGCGAGGTCTGTAGCCAGGCTTCCGGACAGAACGGCGGGGGGGTACGCCAATCCGCCCGTGATCCGCGCGAGATGCCGTTAGCCATGTACAGCGTGAAGCTCTTTGAAAATCTTGCGGAAGAGCTGGGCCTTAACGTGGAGTACAAACAGGGCGGTAACCTGCGTCTGTGCGTAACGCCGGCGCAGGAAGAAAGCATGCGCGCGGCCGTGGACAAGCAGAGCCAGGCTTTTGGCCTGCCTGTGGAGTATCTGGACAACGAGGCCGTTCGCGAGATCAATCCGTATGTGTCGGATATTGTTCTGGGCGCCAGCTACTGCCCCACGGACGGCCACGCCAACCCCATGCTGGTGACCTACGCTTTTCTGCGCAAGGCCCGCAGCCTGGGCGCGGAGTTGCGCACCGGAGAAACGGTCCGGGAAATCCGGCTGTCCAAGCGGCATGTCAGCGGCGTGGTGACGGACAAGGATACGTACTCCTCCAAGATCGTGGTCAATGCGGCGGGGATTGGCGGACGTAAAGTGGCCAACATGGTTGGTCTGGATTTCCCCATGACGCCGGTGTTCACGGAAATTCTGGTCACGGAAGCACGGGAACCACTTTTTCCGCAGATGATCGGCACCGCGGCATCGGACTTCTACGGCCACCAGACCGAGCACGGCTCGTTCGTCTGGGGCGGTTTCATCGGCTACGACACCTTCTTGTACGATGACCGGGGCAAGTCGGAGCGCCGCCCCAATTATCCCGAGGTCGCTCCGGCGATCTGCCGGGCAGTTCTGCGCTTTTTCCCTTTCCTGCAGGATGTGAACGTCACGCGGGTCTGGAGCGGCCTTATCGCCCAGGTGGCGGACAAGGTCCCGGTTCTGGGTCCTGTGAGCGACGTGCCGGGCTATGTCTCGGCCACGGGTTTTTCCGGTCATGGATTCGGCATTTCCCCTGCCGTGGGGCGGGTCATCAGTCAGGCTGCTCTGGGAGAGACGCCCGATGTGGATATCTCGGCCTTTGTCTCGGACAGATTTCGTCCCGTCAACTGAACAACAATGAGGAGAGAGCTATGGAGCTTACGCGTCAAATGATCGCTTCCGGCGCCCCCCTTGAGGAAAAGGTCGGATACAGCCGGGCGGTCCGGGTCGGTCCTTTTGTCTATGTGGGCGGCACCACGGCTACGGATTCCGAAGGCAATGTTGCCTGTCCCGGCGATGCTTACGGCCAGGCCAAAAACATTTTTGAAAAAATCGGCGACGCCCTGGAGCTGGCCGGCTCCCGCTATTCGGACGTCGTGCGTGTGCGCACCTACATCACGGACATAAGCAAAGCCGGGGACTGCATTCGCGCCTATTCGGAATATTTCAAAAAAATCAAACCGATCACAACCATGTGCGAAATCAAGGGCCTGTTCCGGCCCGAGCAGATCGTGGAGATCGAGGTGGACGCCGTCATAGGTTCGAGCACCTGATGTTCCTTTTTCAACAGCACAGGAAGACCCTGAATCGTTGCTGAGTATAGGGCGTTCCGGTGGCAGAGGAGAATTGAAATGGCTTCTGATAATCAACTGAAACGGACGTTGGGCTTCTGGTCCTGCCTGGCTGTGGGCGTCGGGCTTGTGGTGGCTTCCACCACGCTGGTTTCCCTGGGGCAGGGCATGGGAATAGCAGGCGGCGGATTTCTTTTCGCCATGATCGCCGCCTGGCTGCTGCAATATTTTACGGCCATGAGCTTCGCCGAGCTCGCCTGCATCATGCCGCAGGCGGGCGGCATCAGCACCTACACCCGGGTGGCCATGGGCTCGCTTCCGGCCATTGTGGCCACTATCTGCGGCTACGTTGTTGTGAGCATGCTGGCCGGTCCCGCCGAGCTGGCCGTTTCCGGGTTCGTGGTCAACGGCGTGTTCATGCCGTCGCTCCCGCCCATGGTTTTTTCACTTTTTCTGCTGGCATTGTTGGTGATTCTGAATGTGGTGGGCGTGGATATCTTCGCCAAATCGCAGATTCTCTTTACCGGCATAATGATCCTCTCGATGTCCGCCCTGGGCGCCGTGGGCCTGCTGGGGCTGGGCGCACCCGCACCGAGTATGCCTCCCATGCCTTTCAACCCGATGGGCATGGAGGTTTTTTCGCTGATCGCTCTGGCCATCTGGCTGTATATCGGCATCGAATTCGTCTGCCCCATGGCAGAGGAAACCATCGATCCGGAGAAAAACATTCCCAAGTCCATGTTCTTGGGGCTTGGAATCATTTTCATCGTGAACCTGCTCTATGGATACGCGTCCATCAAATACATTCCCCTGGACAGACTGGCGGAATCAGCCAGTCCGCACGTTGACGTAGCCTCGGCCATCCTTGGCAGAACCGGAGAAATTTGGATCGGTATTGTCTCCCTGGCGGCCACGGCCAGCTCGGTCAATACCCTGGTGGGCGTCATCCCCCGTATGCTGTACGGCATGGCGCATGATGGCGAGATCCCTTCGATCTTCGGCATGATCCATCCGCGTTTCCGGACCCCCTGGGTCGGCATTGTGCTCATGGGCGTCGGCATGGCGGCCGTGCTGGTCTCCGGCGTGGCGGGTATCGAGGCAATCGTCATCTTCATCATGGCTGCAGCGCTGTCTTGGCTCATCGCCTACATCATCGCGCACGTGGACGTGATCATCCTGCGTACGCGCTACAAAAATATCGCCCGCCCGTACAAGGCGCCGTTGTATCCCCTCCCGCAGATTATCGGCATTGGGGGCATGATCTTTCTGATCATAAACATCTTCCCTGATCCTATTACAGCCGCTGAGATCTACAAGTTCGGCGGTTTGATGGTGGGCATCGCCATAATCTACGCCCTGCTCTGGATCAAGCTCGTCATGAAGAAACCCCTGTTCAAGCCTATCAGCCTGGATGCGGCGGAGTAGCCGATGTTCGGTTTCGGCAAAAGGTACGCACCTCGCGTTCACGGCGCGGCTTTGGATGCCCTCCGCCGTACGGCCGGTGCACTCGAAGGGGCCGGGTTAGGCCCCTTCGAGGAGACAGGAGAAAATTTCGAGTTTGCGCCGGGGCGGGGCGGCGCACGCAGCTTGCGCCTGACCTGGGAGCAGAAAAAGAAATTTATGGGCGGGGTTTATCGCACGGTCTTGGAAGCGGAGTTCGATTCGGATGTGCCTGTGCGAGCCCCCCTTGTGCTGCATTATGGCGGTGCGCTTTTCAAGGGTGCGCCCGAATTTAAAAACAAGAAGCAGGAAGCGGCAGAAGGGGCACACGATGTGCTCGCCGACCTGTTGAACCAGAACAAGGGACTCGTCGATCTGCTGTTTCTGCAGGACATCGAGAAAATGACGTTGGAACCGGGAGACAAGGACGGAACTGTCCGCATGCGCCTTGCTCCTGTTGGCGGCTCGTTTGTCTGGATGCTCATGCCGCCCATGAAGTACGCCGTAAAACTGCCCGCAAAACATGGCGCCGCCATGGTGGAAACCGTGAACGTTCTGGCACGGCTTCTTGGGCATGGAGCTGCCGTACGAGACGATCGTACGAAATGACGGACTCCAAGAATTTTTTCAGAGAGGTACCCATCATGCGATTAGCCGGATACACGAAACTCTTTCTTGTCATTACACTTCTTGCTGCCATGCAAGCGGCCGGCACCACCGCCATGGCCGCCGAACCCCTGGCTGTCGCTGGAGGCAGTTTCGGATATGTGTTCGAAGTTTCAAAAGGCCACAGCTTGGATTTCAGCAAGCTGGATAAAGTGCACTCAAAAACAGTCTATGCGTCGGCATACCGCGACGGCTTGCTTCTGACCGGTGACAAGAAAGGACGGTTGGCCGCATGGAATCTCAAAAAGAAGGATGGCGAAATCCTCGAGGATTCCCACCGCGGAGCCGTACGGTCCATCGCCTTCAGTCCGGACGGTTCGCTCTTCGCAACGGCGAGCAAGGACCGTACGGTGTTTATCTGGGAAACCAACGGGCTCAAGCATACGCAGACTCTCGAAGGCCACGACAGCTACGTATACGGCACGGATTTCAGTCCGGACAGCACCCTGCTGGCTTCAGTGGGCTCCGACAACAAGCTCGTGCTTTGGGACACCAAGACCTGGGAAGAGTCCAAATCCATAGACGCGCACTACAACGCCATCTACGCGGTGCGTTTTTCTCCGGACGGGAAAACCCTGGCCACCGCCAGTGCAGATAAATTCCTTAAAGTCTGGAATGTGCCCGACCTCTCGGAAAAATGGGAGGTGCTGGCTCATGACAACGGCGTCTACTGCCTCGACTTCAGCCCGGATGGAAGCCTGTTGGTAACGGCGGGCGCGGACAAGACAATCCGCATCTGGGACGCCGCCACAGGCAAGGAGCTGCGCCATGTCGAAAATCCCGACTCCGTGTCCATGAACTCCGTGGAGTTTACCGCCGATGGAAAATTCGTGTTCGTGGGAGACGATTCCGGCGACATCCTCGAAGTGGATGTGGAGCAGGGAACCATTGTCGAGCGTGGCAAAGCAGATACCGCGGTGAAAGCACTGGCAGTCATCAACTAGAGCCGGCCGTCTGGCCTCGAACAAACAAAAGGTGCGAAGCATGGACAACTGGTTTGAATCTCTGGTTCTGGAAGTCGGCGATATCTGGCGCTCCACCACCCGCCTCGGCGCGGTGACCGAAACCATGAAAGACATCGCCGACGAGGTGGAATTCGGCCATCACGAAGTGGACCTGGTTGCCCAGGAGCTGGTGCGCGACGCCTTGCAAAGCAAGAAAGGGTATACGGCTCTTATTGCACCCAAGAAGAAAACCCAGGTGCAGGTCTGGGGGTACCTTCTATACGACAAGTTCTTGCATGTGGCTCTCTTCGACGTACGCACCAGATTTGAAGAGCATCGGCTGATCTTCAACATGATGCGCGAAAAGCACAACCTGGAGCACTTGTGTCTGTTGACGCTCAAGACGCTGCTCAAATCCCAGCACACGCCCGAAGCGTTGAAAAAAATGGATGTGGTCGTCTCGGCGGGAGTCGCCACGGTCACCCTGAAAGACAGCGGCCCGGCCTATGTGCCGGAACTGGACCAAAGCGATTTCCTGGCAGGGTTCACCTCGCCGGGGTTCAAGGGCGATGTCACCCTGCAGCTGAAGCACGTCCATGACTTGTAAAAGCGTGATGGCGTGGGAGCAGCTCCATTGAAAACACGCTGAAAAGAGTCCGGCATGTGGCAGGAAAGACATTGGAGCATGCCGGACGTTGACCCCTCATCTATACAAAGGGCGCCGTTCTCTGCGGCAGTAGGATTAGGGTACTGGGACGTACTCGAAAGAAACGATCGGTGTTGCGAGGGGCGTGGACTCGGCTCCCTTGCGCGAAACAAAGCTGCTCGCATCCATTCGGACTCGATCTCCCGAGCCATCCCTCGGCGCACACCTTGGTTTCAAATGTCTTGCAGGAACAGGGAACCACGCGTTCGGAGCGACGCCATGGCTCCCTCTCGCTCCAGGGCAACCCTGGAGCGAAAGTGGAGCAAAATGGCAAGTCAGCGAGGAGTCGTTGGGAAAACGACTTGCTAAGTTGCTGAAATTCTTGGTGCCGGGGGCGGGAGTCGAACCCGCACACTGTTGCCAGTAACGGATTTTGAGTCCGTCGCGTCTACCAATTTCACCACCCCGGCAGGGGAAGAAGAGATATCTACGAGGACCGGCGGGACGTGTCAATAGTTGTCGTGCCTCAATTCCCGGTCAATGTCCGGGCCGCGCCGAATGTGCAATACCG
Source organism: Oceanidesulfovibrio marinus (assembly GCF_013085545.1). Classification (NCBI taxonomy): domain Bacteria; kingdom Pseudomonadati; phylum Thermodesulfobacteriota; class Desulfovibrionia; order Desulfovibrionales; family Desulfovibrionaceae; genus Oceanidesulfovibrio; species Oceanidesulfovibrio marinus. The sequence goes on along the minus strand of NZ_CP039543.1, from coordinate 1,552,153 downwards.
AAGCCCATGCTGGAGAGCCCGCTGCAGATCGACGCCAAAGCGGACAGCAGGGGGATTTCGATCCGCAGTCAGTCGCCGTCCTTCGCTCTTCCCCTTATCGCGCCTTTGCGGTAGAGGAATCCACGTCTCCGGCTGCGGGGAGCCATCTGTTCGAGCTCCCTGAAACCGACGCCTCTGGCCGGCGCCGCCTAGATTTCCATGCTTCCCATCGGCACCATCGTCAATATAGCCGCTGTCATCGCCGGCGGATCAATCGGCCTCGTAGCCCACGGCCGCATGCCCGACCGCGTGCGCACCATCGTGTTCCAGGGCCTCGGCCTGTGCACCCTTGTCATCGGCATGCAGATGGCGTTCAAGGTGCCCAACCCACTTGTGCTCATCTTCAGCGTTGTGCTGGGCGCCATCGCCGGCGAGCTGTTGAACCTCGAAGATCGCTTCATGGCGCTGGCGGAAAAGCTCAAGAAAAAAGTGGGCTCCAAGTCCGATCACTTCACCGACGGCATGATCACCGCCTTCCTCATCTTCTGCGTTGGGCCGTTGACCATCCTGGGCGCATTCGACGAGGGCCTGCGCGGCGACCCGGCGCTTTTGCTCACCAAGTCCATGCTGGACGGCTTCGCCTCCATCGCCCTGGCCTCCACCTACGGCGTGGGCGTCCTGTTTTCCATCATCCCGCTGGCCATCTACCAGTTCGGGCTCACGTTCTTCGCCTCCAGTCTGCAGACGATATTTTCCGATCCCGTGATCACCGCGCTCACGGCCACGGGCGGCACGCTTATCCTGGGCATTGGCATCAACCTGCTGGAGCTGGCGCGTATCCGCCTGTCCAATCTCCTGCCTGCCTTGGTCATCGTCGTCCTCATCACCATGGCGCTGGGAGCCTGACACTTTTCGAATTTTAGGCCGAAACGGTCTTGTTTTTTCGCCGGGGATGGCTAACTTGACTGGTTATGCTGGCATGTACGGCCCGCATCCCAAACAGCTATCCATTCCCCCGAATATGTTGGAGTTCTTGTGAAACATCAGGTTATACGCATAGAAGGCGCAAAGCAGCACAACCTCAAAGATCTCACCCTGGAGATCCCCCGCGACCAGCTCGTGGTCATCTGCGGGCCCTCCGGTTCCGGCAAGTCCACCCTGGCGTTCGACATCGTGTATGCCGAGGGCCAGCGCCGCTACGTGGAGTCCCTCTCGGCCTACGCGCGGCAGTTCCTGCCGCAGATGGACAAGCCCCAGGTGGACAAGATCGAGGGCCTGTCTCCGGCCATCAGCCTGGAGCAGCAGACTGCCTCGCGCAACCCGCGGTCCACGGTCGGAACGGTCACCGAGGTCTACGACTTTTTGCGCGTCTTTTTCGCCCGGCTGGGCACGTTCTACTGCCCGGAGTGCGGCCGGCCCATCGAGGCCCAGACCTCGGACCAGATCATCGACCAGATTCTCGATCTGCCCGAGGGCACCAAGTTCATTCTCATGGCCCCGCTGGTGGACCATCAGAAGGGCACGCACCTGGACCGGCTCAAGAAGCTGAAGGCCCAGGGCTTTGCCCGCGTGCGCATCAACGGCGAGGTCACGCCGCTGGAGCCGTTGCCGCAGTTGGAGAAGAACAAGAAGCACACCATCGACCTAGTGGTGGACCGGCTGGTGAGCAAGGACGGGCTGCGCACCCGGCTGGCGGACTCCGTGGAGCTCGCGCTCTCCTACGGTGGCGGCCGGTTGCAGGTGCAGGTCGTGGGCGAGGACAAAGACCGCGTCTTTTCCACGCAGTCTGTCTGCCCCACGTGCAAGATCAGCCTGCCGGAGCTCACGCCGCAGCTTTTCTCCTTCAACTCGCCGCAGGGCGCGTGCCCGCGTTGCTCCGGCATCGGCAGCGTGGAGTACTTCGAGCCCAACCTGCTGGCGCCCAACAAGGGCCTTTCCCTGGAAGGAGGCGGGCTGCTGCCGTGGCGGCGGGAGTCCGTGTTCGGCCGGTACGAGGAGCGGTTGAAGAAGCTGGGCAAGCGCCACAAGTTTACGCTGAAGACGCCGTTCGAGGATTATTCGCAGGAAGCGTGGGAAGCGCTGTTCTTTGGCGACGCCGGCGCTGGCTGGGAAGGGGTGGTGAACGTTCTGGAGATGGGCATGGGCTTTGGCAGTGTCTGGCGGGACGAGCTTTCCCGCTACCGGCAGAGCCGGCCCTGCCCGGAGTGCGACGGGGCGCGGCTCAAGCCGGCGGCCCTGGCAGTGCGCGTGGGCGACCTGAATATCTACCAGTTCTGCTCCCTGCCCATATCGCGGGCGCTCACCTGGCTGGAAACGCAGGAGTTCTCCGGCCACAAGAGCTTCATTGCCGAGCCTCTGCTCAAGGAACTCATCCACAGGCTCTCGTTCCTGGCCAACGTGGGGCTGGACTACCTGAGCCTGGCGCGGAACATGTCCACGCTCTCGGGCGGCGAGGCGCAACGCATCCGGCTGGCCGGGCAGCTGGGCTCCGGCCTGGTGGGCGTGACCTACGTGCTGGACGAGCCCTCCATCGGCCTGCATCCGCGGGATAACCAGCGCTTGCTGGACACCCTGCGCAACCTGCAGAGCCGCGGCAACACGGTGCTGGTGGTGGAGCACGACGAGGCAACGATTCGCAGCGCCGACCATGTGCTGGAGCTTGGTCCCGGCTCCGGCCGCCTGGGCGGCGAGCTGGTACATACCGGACCAGTGCGCGGTGAAGGAGGGCTGCTGACCAACCCGGACTCGCTCACGGCCAAGTACCTGCGCGGCGACCTGGCGATCATTCCGCCCACAACCAGGCGCGAGTCTAAAGGCGCGCTTAAGCTCATGGGCGCGCAGACCAACAATCTCAAGAACGTGAACTGCGAGATCCCCCTGGGCAACCTTGTCTGCGTCACCGGCGTGTCCGGCTCGGGCAAGTCGTCCCTGGTGGTGGATACCTTATATAAGCACCTGGCCCTGGCGCGGGGCATCAAGGTGGACAATCCCGGTCTCATCCGCGGCATCGAAGGCGCGGAGCAGGTGGAGAAGATCATCGAGATCGACCAGACGCCCATCGGCCGCACCCCGCGCTCCAATCCGGCCACGTACACCAAGATTTTCGACGAGATACGCAACATCTTCGCCCAGACGCCGGAGGCCAAGGCCAGGGGCTACAAACCCGGCCGCTTCAGCTTCAACGTCAAGGGCGGCCGCTGCGAGAATTGCCAGGGCGACGGCCAGATCCGCGTGGAGATGCATTTTCTGCCGGATATCTACGTGACCTGCGACGTGTGCAAGGGGAAGCGCTACAACCGCGAGACCCTGGAAGTCACGTATAAAGGTAAAAACATCGCTGATGTACTGGACATGACCGTACGCGAGGCGCTAGCTTTCTTCGAAAATTATCCGGCGCTTGAACGACGGCTCACCGTGCTCAAGGAGGTGGGGTTGGAGTATCTGGCCCTGGGCCAGCCTGCCACCACGCTTTCCGGCGGCGAGGCCCAGCGCATCAAGATATCCAGGGAGCTGGGCAAGCGCAGCCTGCCCGGAGCGCTGTATATTCTGGACGAGCCCACCACCGGCCTGCACATGCACGAGGTGGGCAAGCTCATCCAGGTGCTGCACAAGCTGGTGGACCGCGGCGCCAGCGTTGTGGTCATCGAGCACAACATCGACGTTATCCGCGCGGCCGACCACGTGATCGACCTGGGGCCCGGCGGCGGCGAGGCCGGCGGCTGCATCGTCTCCAAGGGAACGCCCGAGGAGATCATGAACGACCCGGATTCCGTAACAGGCAGTTTCCTTGTTGCGGAAGCGACCGAAGCTATCGCATAAGACATCGAACGCATGGTGAATGAACCTCGAAATATCGCAACACGCTCCACTCGCCTTGCGGCGATGTGGGGCGTTTCTTTTACTGGGGATAGCAAGAACAATGCTTCATGAGCGCGTCTTTCTCATCGGCCTGCGAGCGTCCGGCAAATCAAGCCTAGGTAAACTGCTGGCAGAGCACATGAGCGCGGCGTTCGTGGATGCCGACGTGGTGGCCGTGGACTGTCTTAGTTGTCCGATATCGGATTTGGTGGAGCGCGAAGGATGGCCCGCATTTCGTGAGTTGGAGACCACAATTCTGGACGAGATCGCCACGCGTCCCGGCCCCCTCGTCATCGCCACCGGCGGCGGCGTGGTGCTGGACCCGGCAAACCGCGAAAGGATGCGCGAGGCCGGTATCGTGGTCTACATAGAAGCCTCGGCAGAGGTGCTGGCGGACAGGCTTTGCTCAGACCTGCAGCCCGGGCAGCGGCCGTCGCTCACAGGCTGTTCGCCGGTGGAAGAGGTGGCCCAGGTGCTGGCGGAACGCGAATCACTGTACAAAGACACGGCGCATATCGTTGTGAACGGAGAAATGCCGCTGGATCAGCTGGCGGCCGACCTTGCCGCCAGACTGGAGGCGGACCCGCAACAAGAAGGAGTGGATTCATGAGCGGCGATAGCTTTGGCCGTCTCTTTCGTCTCACAACATTCGGCGAATCCCATGGCCGCGGCCTGGGCGGTGTGGTGGAAGGCTGTCCGGCCGGCGTGCCCCTTTCCGAAGAGGCCATCCAAGAAAAACTCGACAAGCGCAAGCCCGGCCAGCCCGGCGGCGCCTCCACAACGCGCAAGGAACCGGACCGCGTGCAGCTTTACTCCGGTGTGTTGGAAGGCGCGACCACAGGCACGGCCATCGGCTTCCTCATTGAGAACCAGGACCAGCGCTCCCGCGATTACTCCAAGGTCAAGGACGTCTACCGGCCCGGCCATGCGGACATCACCTACGACGCCAAGTACGGCGTGCGCGACTACCGCGGCGGCGGCCGCTCCTCGGCGCGGGAGACCGTGAGCCGCGTAGTTGGCGGCGCCGTGGCCCAGGCGTTTCTGGCCGGGTTGGGTGTCTCCTTTCGGGTCTTTCCGGTGGAGCTGGGCGGCGTGGCCGCGCCGGCTTTCAGCGAGGCGGACCTGGCCAGCGCGCAGGAACGGCCGTTCTTTGCGCCGCATCCGGACGCCGTGGAAGCGTGGAAGGAGCGCGTGGCCGAGGTGAAAAAGGACGGCGACTCCATCGGCGGCGTCGTGCAGGTGGAGATCCACGGCATGCCTACCGGCCTGGGCGAGCCTGTTTTCGACAAGCTGGACGCCCGTCTTGCCTACGCCTTGATGGGCGTGGGCGCGGTGAAGGGCGTGGAGATTGGCTCCGGGTTTGCGGCGGCGCGGTCCCTGGGCAGCGTCAACAACGATCCCCTTGTCCCCATAGGCATGGAGCAGTCGAGCAACAACGCTGGCGGCATCCTGGGCGGTATCTCGGATGGACGGCCCGTGGTGGCACGGGTGGCGGTCAAGCCCATTCCGTCCATCTTCAAGGAGCAGCGCACAGTGAATAGCAGCGGTGAAGCCACGACCATCTCCATGGGCGGCCGGCACGACGTTTCGGCCATACCGCGCATTGTGCCCGTGCTGGAGGCCATGGCCTCCCTGGTGACGGCGGATTTCGTGCTCCTGCAGCGGCGCATGGGCGGCCGGCCATAACGACGAGAAAGAAAGACCTTGATGTCCATCGCGTACGTGGGAATACTGTTTGACAAACTTTGAGACGCACATGCGCTTCTCCACTCGCCAATTTTCTCACGTTACTCTATACGACGATCATCATGATGGCCGCGTCTGCTGAGGAACTCCAAGGAACCAACGGTCCATTCCACATCCTGGTGGCCGACGACGATGTGGTGAACCGCTCGCTGCTCCAGCGCATCCTGGAGAAGCGCGGTCACACAGTCCTGCTTGCAGAGGACGGGGATATGGCGTTGGGAATGGCGGAACGCGAACAACCTGACCTGCTGGTGGTCGATCTCTCCATGCCCATCATGGGTGGTATCGAGATGCTGCGGGCCATCCGCCGCGGCGTGCGGGACATCGATGCGGATATTCCGGCCATCGTGCTCACAGGGCACGACAAGGCGGACGTGTACGCTGAGTGCGTGGAGTGCGGCGTCACCGCCATCATCACCAAGCCAGTGGTCGCCCAGCTCTTGCACGATGAGGTTGCGGCCGTCATGTCCGGGAGAGCGCGCTGATGAGCGCAGACAGATATATGGGGCAGCAGCAGGGCGAACCGCTGTTGCTGGATGGTGTGGAAAAACCGAGCGTGGACCCGGATAGGGAAGAGCTTACCGGCCACATCGAGTCCATCACCTTCACCAGCGAGGACGACGGCTTTACCGTGGCCAAGGTCCGGGTGCAGGGCCAGCGCGGCTTGGTTACCGCCGTGGGGCCCATGGCCCAGCCCATGCCCGGCCAGGCAGTGACCATGGCCGGCCGCTGGGTTGTGGACAAGCGCTACGGCGAGCAGTTCCGTGTGGAGTCCTCGTCCGCCGCACTGCCCACCAGCATTACGGGCATCCGGCTCTACCTCGGCTCCGGCCAGATCAAGGGCATCGGCCCCACCTACGCCCAACGCATTGTGGACGCCTTCGGGGCCAAGACCCTGGACGTCATCGAACACGAGCCCAAGAAGCTGCTCTCCGTGGACGGCATCGGCGCCGGCCGGCTGAAGAAGATCGTGGAGGGCTGGCAGGAGCAGCGCGAGTCCCGCGACCTGATGCTTTTCCTGCAATCCCACGGTGTTGGGCCAGGCCTGTCTGTGCGCATCTTTCGCGCCTACGGCCGCGCCGCCCTCGACCTGGTGCGGGAGAATCCGTACCGCCTGGCCGAGGAGATCAGCGGCATCGGCTTTCTCACGGCGGACGCCATTGCCGAAAAGCTGGGCTTTCCGAAAGACTCGCCCCTGCGCCTGGAGGCCGGCCTGCACTACGTCATGTCGGAGTCCGTCAACCAGGGCCACGTCTACATGCCGTCGCACGAGCTGCTGAAGCGCGCATCCGAGATATTGCAGGCCGAGTTCGAGGCGCTGGAGGAGCCCCTGCGCTCCCTGTGCCAGCAGGACCGGCTCACGGCCGAGTACTTCCGCGGCGAGGAGGAGCCCGCCATCTACCTGCCGCGGCTGCACACCGCGGAGAAGATCGTGGCCCACCGGCTGCTGGCGCTGTGCGCCGCGCCCAAGTCGCTGCGGGCCGTGGATGCGGAAAAGGCCATCGCCTGGGTGCAGGAGAAGCAGCGCATCACCCTGGCCCCCAAGCAGGCCGACGCCATCCGCATGGCCGCGCGGGAGAAGGTGCTCGTGGTCACGGGCGGACCCGGCACAGGCAAGACCACCATCATCCGCGCCATCCTGCGCATATTCTCGGCCATGGGCGCCAAGGCGCTGCTGGCCGCGCCCACGGGCCGGGCGGCCAAGCGCATGGCAGAGACCTGCCGCCACGAGGCCAAGACCATCCACCGCCTGCTGGAGTACGGTCCGCAGAACAACGGCTTCCACCGCAACGAGGCCAACCCCTTGTCCTGCCAGCTCATCATTGTGGACGAGGCCTCCATGGTGGACATCTCGCTGATGCACCACCTGCTCATGGCCATTCCCCTGGGCGCCACCGTGGTCCTGGTGGGCGACGGCAACCAGCTGCCCTCGGTGGGGCCGGGCAACGTGCTCTCGGACATCATCGAGTCGAACGCCGTGCCCGTGGTGGAGCTGGACGAGATCTTCCGCCAGGCTCAGCGCAGCGAGATCGTCATGAGCGCCCACGCCATCAACGAGGGGCGGCTGCCCAATATGGAGCCTCCGGCTGACGGTTCCTTGTCCGACTTCTACTTCGTGCGGCAGGAGGACCCGGAGATGGCCGCCGACATGGTGGTGGAGCTGGTGCGCGAGCGCATTCCCCAGCGCTTCAACCTCGACCCCGTGGAGGACGTGCAGGTGCTCTCGCCCATGCACAAGGGCGCCTGCGGCGCGGCGCGGCTCAACGAACGCCTGCAGGACGCGCTTAATCGGGAGACCGCCACGCTCAAACGCGGCAAGCGGATCTTCCGGCTCGGGGACAAGGTCATGCAGGTTCGCAATAACTATGAAAAAGACGTCTTCAACGGCGATATTGGCCGCATCGTAAAGCTGGACCAGGAGCACACCGCCCTTACGGTGCGTTTTGACGACCGCGATGTGGAGCTGGACGACGCCGACCTGGAGGACGTGGTCACGGCGTACGCCGTGTCCGTGCACAAGTCCCAAGGCTCGGAGTACCCGGCCGTTGTTGTGCCCGTGCTGCTGGAACATTACGTTCTGCTGCAACGCAACCTGCTGTATACTGCCGTCACGCGCGGTCGCCGTCTCGTCGTGGTCGTGGGCTCCAAGAAGGCCCTGGCCATAGCCGTGCGCAATAATGCCATCCGCCGCCGGCATACCCGCCTTGCCCAGCGCCTGGCCAAGGGAGCCGACAATGGCTGATCGCACATCCAAGAAATCAATGACGCCTTACGAGATGCTGTCCGGCTTCTCGGAACGCGTCGCACAGGTGGACGGAGAGCAGAGGCAGGGCAGGGACCAGGCCTCGCATGAGGCGTCGCTGCGGTTGGTGCTGTCCAACGCGCCCTTCGGCGTCATGCTGCTCGCACCGGATCTGAGCATCCTCTATATGAACGTGGTGGCCGCCGCGCTGCTGGACGAGGGCAACGGAGTCCCCGAGGATTGGGCCGGGGTAGGCAGGGCCATGGCCGCCGAGACCGGGGAGACGCTGGCGGATCTCGTGCGCTTCGAGGATGGTCAGCAGACCGAGCGCTCCACCGGTGTCATGGAGTTGCACACGCAGGACGGCGTGCGCAGCGTCGATTTCCGCTCCTGCCGTCTGCAGGACGGTCGCATCGTCGTGGGCTTCGCCGATATCACGGAACGACGCAATGTGGTGAAGGATCTGCAGCGCTCCCACAAAAAGCTGGAGCGCATGGTGCACGAGCGCACGCGCGATCTGGTGGCCGCCAACAACGCCAAGCGGGATTTCCTGGCGAACATGAGCCACGAGCTGCGCACGCCGCTCAACGGCATCCTGGGCATGTCGGAGATCCTTCGCGACACGGCGCTGGACGAGGAGCAGCGCATCTGCCTGAGCGCCATCCGCCAGGCCGGCCATGAGATGCTGCGCATCGTCAGCAACCTTCTGGACGTATCCAAGGCCGAAGCCGGACGGCTGGTGCTGCGGCCGCGCAACTTCGCACTGCGCAGCAGCCTGGAGCAGGTCATCACCTTGTTCCGCCGCCGTGCGCTGACCAAGGGCCTTTCCTTCTCCTCGATCATCGAAGCGGACATTCCTGAAGAAATCAATGCCGATCCGGACCGGCTCAAGCAGCTCGTCTTCAACCTGCTGGACAACGCCGTGAAGTTCACCCAGTCGGGCGGCGTTTCGCTCAGCATTCGTCTGGGCACTTCGTCCGCAAGCGGCAGGATTCCCCTGCGCATCGAGGTTTCGGATACCGGGCCGGGCATCGAGGCAGAAGCGCAGGAGCACATCTTCGAAAGCTTTTTCCTGGGCGAGGAGCTGATGACCAAGAAGCACGCCGGTGCGGGTCTGGGCCTGCCCATCGCCAGGCATATCGCCATGTCCATGGGCGGCGGCGTGCGACTGGAATCCAATAAACGTCGGGGCAGCCTGTTCGTGGCCGAGCTGATGGCGGCGCCTGCGAACGGACTTTGGACCGATCGCAGCGCGATGCGGCGCGTTGAGCCCCCCACTTTGGGCCCGCTCAAGATTCTGCTGGTGGAAGATGAGGAGGTGAGCCGGATGTATGCGCGCCTCATGTTGGACAAGATGGGCCACATCGTGGTCATGGCGGAGAATGGCGTTGCGGCGTTGCAGCGTCTTGGCGCAGAGGATTTCGACCTGGTGATTACCGACATCCAGATGCCGAAGATGGACGGCGTCACTGCCGTGGAGCACATCCGCGGCGTTCGGGAAGGGTACGAGGTTCGCGATCCCGCGATCCCGGTGGTGGCGCTCACCGTCTTTGCGCACAACGACGCCCGCGAGCGCATCCTGGCCGCCGATGTGGACGAGTATGTGACCAAGCCTGTAGAGTCGAAGCGTCTTACGGAGGCGATGCGCAACGCCCTGGCCAGACGCGGGCGCAAGGCGTGACGAACGATCCGGCCGCCGCGTCTCCCAAACCTCTCACCCCTTTTGCAGAGTGAGATCATGACATCCGAAAAAAGCTCTTCCAGAACCTTTGCCACGCGTTTTCTCGTCTGCATGGCTGCGATGCTCCTGATTCTGGCCGCCGGTTGCGCGCCGAAGGGGCCGCTCCCGGGCCAGCGCATCGCCGGTGCGCCTGTTGCCGATCTGCTGGAGCTCTCCCAGGACCCGCGCGACTACGTATCCAACGACGCCTCCACGTCCCTGGGATCGGAACGCCAGCACGAGCTTTATGAAAAGTACCTGACGCGATTCTTCGGCCCCTGGCGCATGACCAAATCCGCCCACACCGCGCGGGAGGCGCTCTGGGGGCTGGAACGCTACGGCAGTCAGCCCGGCTACGGCGAGAACACCCTGCGCCGCGGCCCGGAGTTCATGGACGAGCTGCGCCGGGAGAGCCGGCCCGAGGCATTCCCCAGCGAGGCCCGGCGGGCCATTACCCTGCGCAACACCAGCATGCGGGTGCTGCCCACCAATCGCCCGTACTTCGAGGACTTCGACAAAGCCGGCGAGGGCTTCCCCTTCGATTACTTCCAGAACACGGCGGTCTGGGTCGGCACGCCCGTGTTCATCTCGCACGTTTCGGCCTCCAAGGCGTGGCTCTATGCGGAAACGGCCTTTGCCTCGGGCTGGGTTCCGGCCGAGGACGTGGCCTTTGTGAGCGACTCCTTTGTGGACGAGTACCAGACCGGCGACTATGCGGCCCTGGTGGAGGACGACGTGCCCGTGACCGATCCGGGCGGACGCTATGTGTTCACGGCGCATGTGGGGGCGGTGTTCCCGCGTTTCGGCCATGAGGACGCCGCGTCTGCTGGCGGGTATGACGTGATGGTGCCCGTGGCCGACACCGAGGGCAATGCCGTCATCAAAATGGCCCGGCTGAAGCCCACGGACGCCGTGGTCATGCCGCTGACCTTTACCAGCCGCAACATGGCCGAGGTCGCCAGGGTCATGGTGGGCCGGGAGTATGGCTGGGGCGGGCTGTATGAAGACCGCGACTGCTCCTCGCTGCTCAAGGATCTGTTCACCCCCTTCGGCGTGTGGCTGCCGCGCAACTCCAGGCAGCAGTCCAAGGTGGGCGTGGCGACCGAGCTCAAAGACCTGGACCGCGAGGCCAAGAAAGAGCGCATCATCGCAGAGGGCTTGCCGTTTCGCTCGCTGCTGCACATGCCCGGCCACATCATGCTCTATCTGGGCGAGCGCGAGGGCGAGCCCATCGTGCTGCACGCCGTGTGGGGCCTGCGCACCAAGAGCGAGGAGGGTGCCGAAGGCCGCAAGATCATCGGCCGCGCCGCCATCACTACCACGAGCCCGGGCATGGAGCTGGAGCTTGTACAACGCTCCGGCTACGATCTGCTCACGCGCATCGACATCATGAATGACCCCCTTGCCAGGCGCGCTCCCAAAACGGAGCAGGATGCGACGGCAGGAAAGGACGGGCAATGAAAGCCGCAGCCATCGTAGGGTACAAGAACTCGGGCAAGACCACGCTTACAGTGGAGCTGGCCAGGACGCTGCAGGCGCGGGGGCTCTCCGTGGCCGCCGTGAAGTTCGCCCATCATGGGCTGGACGTGGCCGGCCGGGACACGGACCGCCTGGGCAAGTACTGCACGGCCGTTGCCGGCTTGTCGGACGAGACCTCCATGCTCATCTGGCCGGGCCGCCGGCGGTTGGAAGACTTGCTGCCGCTGATGCGCGCTGACTTCCTGCTGGTGGAAGGGGGCAAGAGCCTGGACGTGCTGCCACGGGTGCTGGTGCTGCGCGAGCCGGCCGAGGCGGAAACACTGAAGCCGGAGCTGGCCCTTGGCGCGTATGGCGCTGTCACGGCTTCCGGGCTGGGGCAGCTTGCCGATGTGGACGCGGTGGCCGATGCGGTTCTCGACAAGGGTTTTTTACTGCCCGGGCTGAACTGCGAGGCCTGCGGCAGGGAGAGCTGCCACGACATGGCGGCCGAGATCGTGGCGGGCGACGCCGAACCCGGCGACTGCCGCGCCTTCCCCGAGAATCTTCGCGTAGAGTGCGACGGCAAGGTGCTGCCGCTGGGGCCGTTCGTGGCCGGCATCGTGGGCTCCACCATCCGCGGCCTGCTTTCCGAGCTCAAGGGCTACACTCCAGGCCCTGTCACTATCAAACTTGACTGATTGCTCATGCGTTCATTCTTCCAGGTCCTCTCTGTTGCGGAAGTTGTTCTGAAGCTCACTTCCTTCCCGCCGCTGCCCGTTGAAACCGTGCCCCTCAGCGATGCGCTGGGCCGGGTTCTCGCCGCCGGCGTAACGGCCGACGAGGATTTGCCCCTGGCCGCGCGTTCCTCCATGGACGGCTATGCCGTGCGCGCCGAGGACCTCTTCGGTGCGGGCGAGCTTTCCCCGGCGTATATCGAGTGCGTGGCCCAGGTGTCCGTGGACAAGCCCACCGAGCGCGCCATCGGACCCGGTGAGTGCGCCTCCATCGTTACCGGCGGCATTCTGCCAGAGGGCGCGGACGCCGTGGTCATGGTGGAGCACACCTCGGCCCTGGAGGGCGACGAGTCCGGCGGCGTCGTAACCGGCACTATCGAGGTGCGCCGCGCCGTGGCTCCTGGCGAGCACGTGATGCTCCGCGGCGAGGACGCCGAGTCCGGCAGCGAGGCGCTTTCCGCAGGAATCCGGCTGCGGCCGCAGGAGATCGGCCTGCTTGCCGCGCTGGGCAAGACCGAGGTCCCGGTGGGGCGTCTGCCCCGCGCGGCCGTGCTCTCCACGGGCGACGAGGTCATCCCCATCGATCAGAAGCCGCGGCCCGGCCAGGTGCGTGACGTGAACAGCCCGGCTCTGGCCGCGATGATCGCCCGCGCCGGAGCAACGCCCATTTCTCTGGGCCTGGTGCCGGACCAGGAAGCTGCATTGGAAAAGGCCCTGCGCGAGGGGCTGGAGCAGTGCGACGCGCTCTTTCTTTCCGGCGGCAGCTCCATCGGCGTACGCGACCTGACCCTTGCTGTGGTTTCCCGGCTGCCCGGGGCGGAGATCCTGGCGCACGGCGTGGCCATGCGGCCCGGCAAGCCCCTGGTGCTGGCGCGGGTGGAGCAGGGCGGCTCGGCCAAGGCAATATTCGGCCTGCCCGGCCAGGTGACCTCGGCCCAGGTGGTCATGCACGTGCTCGGCCTGCCGTTTTTGCGCGGCCTCATGGGCGACACGGCGTCCTTCTCCTGGAGCCGTCGTGCATTCGTGCCGGCGGTGATGGGCCGCAACGTAGCCTCCAGGCAGGGCCGCGAGGACTACGTGCGCATCCGGCTGGAGCGTTCATCCAAGCAGGAGCTTCCGGTGGCGCAGCCGGTGCTCGGACCATCGGGACTGCTGCGCACCCTGGTGGAGGCCGACGGCCTAGTGCGCATCCCGGCCGGGGACGAGGGGCTGTACGAGGGCCGCAAGGTCGCGGTCTGCCCCCTGTGGCATCCGGGGGAGGAGCCGGAGGGCCTTTCGTGAGAATTCTCTTCCTGGGCGACGTTGTCGGTCGCCCCGGCCGCCGCGCTGTTGCAGCGCTCCTGCCGGCGCTGATTCGGGAGCACGACCCGGCCCTGGTGGTGGCCAACGGCGAGAACGCCGCAGGCGGCCTGGGCATGGACTTCAAGACCGCGCGCCAACTCTTCGATGCCGGCGTCCAGGTGCTTACCTCGGGCAACCACGTCTGGAAGATCAAGGATTTCTACCCCACCCTGGACACGGAGCCGCGCATCCTGCGGCCGGCCAACTACCCGCCCGGCGCGCCCGGCCGCGGCATGGGCGTGTACGCCGCCGGCGGCGTTGAGGTGGCGGTCATCAACCTCATGGGCCGCACCTTCATGGACGACATCGACTGCCCGTTCCGCACTGTAGATGCGCTGCTGGACAGGCTGGATGCACGGGATACGCCTGTGCCTGTGAGGCTGGTGGATATCCATGCCGAGGCCACATCGGAGAAGATAGCCCTTGCCTACCACCTTGCCGGTCGGGTAAGCGCAGTGCTCGGGACGCACACCCACGTCCAGACAAACGATGCGCGCATCCTGCCCGGCGGAACGGCCGCGCTGACCGACGCCGGCATGTGCGGCGTGCGCGACTCGGCCCTGGGCATGGACCCGCGGGCCATCATCGAGCGGTTCATTACCGGGCTGCCCAAGCGATTCACCGTAGCAAGCGGCGAGGAGCTGGTTTCCGGCGTCTGGGTGGACGTGGACCCAGAGACTGGCAGGGCCCTGGACGTGGGCCTTGTCTCGTGATGCAGCATATTCCAAGGATTCATTTCATATTGACGACCAGAGAGGAGTATTTCCCGTGAGCCAAGACATGGCCCAGATCGAACGTGGCGCTGTCGAGATCATCAATACCGAGGAGTTGCAGAAAAAACTCGCCAAGGGCAGACCTCTGCGCATCAAGGCCGGGTTCGACCCCACCGCGCCGGACCTGCACCTCGGCCACACGGTGCTTATCCAGAAGCTGAAGCACTTTCAGGACCTCGGCCACCAGGTCATCTTCCTGATCGGCGACTTCACCGGGATGATCGGCGACCCCAGCGGCAAGTCCGAGACCCGGCCGCCGCTCACGCGCGAGCAGGTCATGGAGAACGCGGAGACGTACAAGCGCCAGATCTTCAAGATCCTCGACGAGGAGCGCACCGAGATCGCCTTCAACTCCACCTGGATGGACGCCTTCACATCCGCGGACTTCGTGTCCCTGTGCTCACGCTACACCGTGGCGCGCATGCTGGAGCGTGACGACTTCCACAACCGTTATGCCGAGAACCGTTCCATCGCCATCCACGAGTTCCTCTACCCCCTGGTGCAGGGGTACGACTCCGTGGCCCTGAAGGCCGACGTGGAGCTGGGCGGCACGGACCAGAAGTTCAATCTGCTTATGGGTCGCCACCTGCAGCAGCAGTACGGCCAGGAGCCGCAGATCATCCTCACGGTGCCTATCCTCGAAGGGCTGGACGGCGTGAAGAAGATGTCCAAATCGCTGAACAACTACGTGGGCATCGAGGAAGATCCCACCAATATGTACGGCAAGATCATGTCCATCTCGGACGAGCTGATGTGGCGCTACTACGAGCTCCTTTCGGACAGGAGCCTGAGCGAGATCGAGACGCTGAAGAAGGACGTGGACTGCTGCACGCTGCACCCTAAGAAGGCCAAGGAGCTGCTGGCCTGGGAGATCACCGCGCGGTTCCACTCCGAGAGTGCGGCCAAGCACGCCGAGGAGAACTTCCGCCAGGTATTTGCCAAGGGCGAGAACCCCGACGACATGCCCGCGTACACCGTGGAGACCGGCGAGAACAGCCGGCCCATCGCCTTCCTGGCCGACTCCGGCCTCACGGAATCCCGCGGCGAGGCCAAGCGCCTGATCAAGCAGGGCGCGCTCTCCATTGACGGCGAGAAGTACAGCGACGGCGAGTACGTGCTGCAGCCCGGCGAGTACACAGTGAAGCTGGGCAAGCGGCGCTTTCTGCGGCTTACCGTGCAGTAGCGAAAAATACTGTGACGGAGGCTTCGCGGCTTCCGGATGTCAGGCGGACGCTCCGCTGGCCGGCCATGTGTCGGTTCGCGCGGGGCGTCCGCCTTTTTTCATGGCAGGGCGTGTGCGCTTCCCCGGTATGATTACACATGGGCTGTTTCGCCAATGCGCGTTTTTTCTCCTCGAAATGCTCTGCTGGCTGACGCGCTGTTTTCACAATCCTTCGCGCATGTGACAATTCGGCTCTGCCCGGCCATTTCCCTGACAGCGGCCGCGCGGCTGTGGTACCTTATAGGCTGCGCGTCTTGTTGCGCGCCACCCCGCGAACCGAACGAACCATGAATCGAACGACAAGGAGCAAGCGCTGTGGATCCGCACGATATGGAAGAACGCGAGGAAATGATGGAGTCCCGTGAGCAGGCAGGCGAGGAACAGCCCGAGGAGGAGCAATCAGGGGACGCGCCGGTCTGGCAGGACGAGCTGGACCTCGATTCGGAAAACCCGGTTCTGTCGCTGCTCTCCACAGCCCGCACCTATGCCCTGAGCCGCACCAACGGCGGCTTGCTGCCCAAGCACATGGGCAAGCAGGCGAGCGATGTGGTGGATCAGGCCTTCAGCCTGGGCTACGTGGCCTTCGTCAGCCTGGAGACGGGCGAGGGCAAGGTCAAGGGCCTCGTGCTCACCGACAAGGGCTACGACGCCCTTGCCCGGGAGTGCGGCTAGGCGCGTCCGGTAGTACTCGTCAGATACCGCGCCGGCCGGGTCATTCAGGCCGGATCAGATGTCCTTGGACGCCGACTCGTCAAAGGGGATGTGAAGCTGCTCTTTCTCGATGGCGTCCGGGTTCTCGGATGCATACCGCACCATGTTCAGCAGGTGGGGGTAGCTGTCCGGGTCGATGGCCGTGAAGTCCAGCGCCGCCAGATGCTCGTCCGTGCGTGCCACAGTAGCCTCCGCCCTGACCACCACGTCATCGGCCAGGGGAATGCGCACCTTGCAGACATCGCCGGCGCTCAGGATCGTTTCATCCGGCTGGCGGAACTTCATGCCGGTCAGGCTGAGGTTGTGCATCCAGACCTCGAACTCCTGACCCCGGCAGGTAACCAGGGCGCGGAAGTGTGCTTCAACACGGCTGCGGCGGCGATGGGGCATGGCTGGTTCCTCTACTCGTCGAGGGGCAAGGGCGGCGGCGTGGAGCCGTAGGGGTAGGGCATCATCTCCAGGATGGAGGCGATGCGCATGCGGTCCGGAGCAGGGCGCGTGACGATGAGCACTTCCTGGCCGAACTCGTAGAGCACCTGGAGGTCGTCACCCGCGGGAGTGATGATGTTGCCCTTGGCGTCCATCATGACCACGCCGCGCAGGACCGTCTCGCCGTTGGCAATGGCGTTGTAGATGGCCACGCGCAGGGCCGAGCCGGTGAGGGCCGGCTGGCGGTTCTCCACGTTCACGCCGGTGTAGATGGTGCCGGACGCGCCGAGCACGGCCGCGCCCTGCGGGTCCTGGGAATAGGGCGCATAGGCGTTGACCAGCGAGGATGAGGCCGACTGGACCATCCGGTCGATCTGCTCCTGCGTCAGGTCGCGCACGAACCACTTGCGGAACAAGTCCACATAGCCGCCGTTCTCCATGAGCTCCCACAACCCCTGGTCGAGCCGTTTCTTCAGCTCGGGTGTTTCCTTGGAAATAGCGTAGTAGATCCGCGTAACCTCCAGCGGCGTGCCCACGGGCGTCACGTTGGCCAGGCCGAGCTTCTGCACGTAGTAGGCCGCGGTCTTGTCCGCGCCGCCAAAGGCGTCCACCTGGCCGTTGGCCAGGGCGCGCAGGGCCTCGTGCTCACTCTTGTAACCCTTGATGTTCAGGCCACCGAAGTCCTGGAGGATACGCTCGTAGAGCGACCCTTCCTGCACGGACACGGCCTTGCCACGCAGCTGGATCACGTTGCCCACGCGGTTCTCGTTGCGGGTGTAGAGCCGCACCTTGAGCGGGGCCGTGGGGAGCTGGCTGAAGTCGAACAGGAGCTCGCGCTGGGGCGTTCTGGCCATGCCGGATGTTATCTGGATGGAGCCGCCGGAGAGGTCGAGCTGGACTCGCTGCCAGTCCATGGGAACCATCTTGAGCTGGACGTTGCGGCCCTCCAGGGCGGCGTTCAGCAGCTCTACCTCGAAGCCGGCCGGTTTTCCGTCTATCTCGTAGGAAAAAGGCGGGAACTCGCGGTCGAAGCCGTATACGGCCTGGATTGGGGGCAGACTCCCGGGTTGCGCCGCGGCTGCAACCGGGAACAACGCCATGCTTATGAACAGGAGCAGGAGAACGCGGGGGGGAAAGGCGCGGAGCATGGGTGGATTCCTTGTGTCGGTTATTCGCTAGGGGTGTTCGTTCAGGATGGATGTGGCAGTGATTCAAGCGCCCGGCTGATTTCTTCGCCGCGCTTTGCATACAGCTCTTTGGCGAACCGCGTGACGGCGTCGGCGACCGCCGCCAGCGGCGGCAGCTCCGGGAGCGGCGTCAGGTGCAGGGTGGAGCAGTCCACGGGCAACATCATCAGGTCGTGGTCCAGGTCGCAGAGGGAGCCGCCCTCGACGGCTCCGGTCACGCGCTCTTTCTGCATGGTGTCCGGGTCCAGGCACTTGCAGAAGTTCATGACGCACGACGGGGCGTGGTTCTTGTTCACCTTGCGGATGGCCTCGTTGAGCTCCTCGCACTGGTTCATCACGGAAACATAGTTCACGGACAACCGCTGCCGGCCTTCCTGGTCCTTGGCGTAGCTGCCGTTGATATACGCGTTGAGCTCGCGCTGGGCGCGTTCATACGCCAGCTTCATGAGCCTGGAGAAACGGGAGGCAGCGGTCAGGCCGAAGGGCCGGCCCAGGGAGAGCACCGGCGTCCGTCCGCAGGCGTGATTGCACAGCTCCTCGCCGGCGTACGGATCCAGGCCCACGGCCTTGTAAAAGGAGAGGACCGTGGATTTGTCCAGCAGCATGGCGTGCAGCAGGGCCACGGCGTCCAGCACGTGTTCCACCTTGCGGTTGAGCGCGGCGGCCCGCTCGCGCAGCAGTTCCTCTTCCCGGTCGATGCGTACACGCGCACTGAAGAAGCTGTCCGCAGCTTCGGCCAGTACCTCGTCGGCGAGTCCTTTGGAAAATTCTTCAAGAACGGTCATGGGCTATTCCTTAACGTTTCGGATTGTGCCGCCTTCCGAAAGGGAAATCAAGGTGCGATGCGTACTGGCGAGGGTTTGCGTGCACAGGGCGAAGCGGTATAGTGAACGTTACCCCGCGCGTTCGATGCATTCCCGCGCCAACCAATAACAATCACATACCACACTATGATTGATGATATCGAGAAGCTTTCCCGAGAGCTCGGCGAGGCGCTCCTGGCGCAGAGCCTGACCCTTGCCGTGGCCGAGTCCTGCACCGGCGGGCTCGTGGGCGGCGCGCTCACGGCCATTTCCGGCAGCTCGGACTGGTTCATGGGCGGCGTCATCGCCTACCACAACGAGGTGAAGGAGCAACTGCTGGGCGTCGATGCCGCCATCCTGAACACCAAAGGCGCCGTGAGCGAGGAGACCGTGCTGGCCATGGCCTACGGTGCGGCACAGCTCTTGAAAACACAGGCCGCTCTTTCCATATCCGGCGTTGCCGGCCCCACCGGCGGCACGCCGGACAAGCCCGTGGGCATGGTCTGCTTTGGCTGGCATCTGAACGGCGAGACTACGGCGTGCACCGAGCATCTGGAGGGCGACCGCGAGGCCGTGCGCCTGGCCTCGGTGCGCCGGGCCCTGCGCGGCATGCTCAGAATGGTCCGGGGGCAAACACCCTAAATCACGGGTAGACTCGCAAGGAGGGGCCTTCATGCGCTGCTTTGTCGGACTGCCGCTGCCCGAGAGCTATCAGGACGGGCTGGAACGCGTGCGCAGGCAATGGGGGCCACGCTTTGCGCCGCCGCTTACCTGGACGCGACCCGGCAACTGGCACATCACTCTGGCGTTTCTGGGCGAGGTGGAGGAATCCCAACAGCCGGACCTGGAGCAAGCGCTGTCGGCCGTGGCCTTTGCGCCGTTCACCTTCCAGGCTGGCGGGGCTGGGGTCTTTCCGCCCCAGGGCAGGCCCAAGGTGCTGTGGGTGGGCGCGCTGTACGGCGAGCAGGCAGTTGCCGCCCTGGCAAGCGAAGTGCAGCAGTCGCTCATTCCGCTTGGCTTCGAGTCGGACGACCGGCCATTCACCACCCATCTGACCCTGGCGCGGGCCAAGCGCGGCAAATCCAAACGCCACAAGCACACCGGTGCGAAGCGCGGAGCAGGGGACGAATCGTTCCAGAAAATCCCGGACGCCAACGCCTGGCAGGAATGCATTGCCGGCCTGGGCCGCGTGGAGTGGCCGCCCGTCACCATGGATTCGTTCATCCTCTGGCGCAGCCACCTGAGCGAGGCCGGTCCGCGCTACGAGCCCTTGGCGAGCTTTGGAGCGACGAGCGAGTCCAGCAATGGTTAGCAGTGGAATGCAAGAGGCGACAGCGCGGTCAGGCGTTGTATTCGGTAACGAGAAACGAGTTGGCGCGGAAAAAAGCGCCGGACGATTGGATTCGGTGCGTGGGGCGATGCCCCACACGGCGGGCCGGGGGAGTGTGCGACCCGCCGTATCGGACAAAGGTTGTGGTAACTGCAGGAGCCGCCGGCACGGTGGAACAAGGTCCCTGCCGGTTGCCCCTAGAGGTAGTCTCCGCGATTGAACTTGAACCGTTCGGTAACGGTGAGGATCTCAAGAGAATCCACCATGGATTGCAGGGAGGGGTTTTGCTCCTCCAGACCGCCGGCGGCGGCCTTGAGTCCCTCCACATCGCTCGAAATGTCCTCCAGGACCCCGTACGCGTGACGCAGGTCGCCTTCTTCCTGGTTGCTGCTCAGGCTGTCGGCGTACTGCTCCCATTTGTTGAAGACGTGGTCTAGTGTTTCCATTACCTCACGCTCTGTGGTAGGCGGTTGCACTGCCTCGGCCCGGTCCACATTCTGGACGTCCTCGGCTGCTTGCGCGGCCTCGGTGCGTCCGGGGGGCGTGGCCCCTTCCGCAGCCTCGGGGGATTTACCCTTCCGCACTTCCTGTGCGAGCATGTCCCCGAACTTCCCTGTCTTGTCGGGCTGGGAGCGGGACCGGAGCTCTTCCTCTCGCCTCAGTGATTCGAGTTGTTCCGGTCTGATCTTCATAGGCTCCCCCTACTGGTTTGCATCAGGACGAAGCAATAAGCTTGCCAATCGTGTGATATTTGCAACATTATGAAATGGTAGAATAAATTTCCTGGAGGCCCGGAACTTTTTGCCGTATGGCGGCCAAAGGATCTGCTCCGGTGTCCGGCCGGGAACGATCAAGCCAAAAAACGTTTCTTTGCGCCGTGTTCCGACCGTACTGCCTCTGTAAAACAGAAGAAATGCCTTGTCTATCATACCCGCATCTGGCACAAGATGAAGTAATGACTTTATAATGAACAAGCGGCCCCGACACCGCCGCTCCAGCGTATCAAAAGGGGATTGTGATGAAACAGGTCCAAAAAATTCTTTGCGCCGTCGACTTTTCCGAGTTCAGCCCGTCCGTCGCCGAAACGGCCAAGACCATGGCCAACGCATTCGGCGCCGAGATCGTGGTGCTCTATGCGGCGCCCTCGCTGTCCCAGTATGTCGGTTTCCACGTGCCGCCCACGTCCATCGAGAACTTTGTGGGCGAGATCGTGACCGGCGCGGAAAAGAGCATGGACAACTTCCTGTCCGAGCACTTCGAAGGCGTCAAGGCCACCGGCAAGGTCGCCACCGGCTACGCCGCCGAGGAGATCCTCAAGGTCGCCAAGGACGAGAAGGCCGACATGATCGTCATGGGCACTCATGGCCGCACCGGCATCGACCTCATCCTTTTCGGTTCCGTGGCCGAGAAGGTCGTCAAGAGCTCTCCCATCCCCGTGCTCACGGTCCGGCCCGGCAAGTAGTACCGCCAGGTTGATTCCCACGCCGTTCGGAAGTATGCATTGACGGCCCGGCCGCTCACCCGGTCGGGCCTTTTTTCTTGCATTTGCAGATGGCGGGGCATGGCCCCGACCTCCACACGAACACTCTCGAAAAGACAATGGCAGACCAACAGAAACTCCCCGCTTTAGTCCAGGCCCTGCGGCCCGAGGTGCTCGATTTCGAGCCCTACGCGGCCGGGCTCTCCATCGAGGAAATCCGCGAGCGCTACGGCCTCGAATGCGTCATCAAGCTCGCGAGCAACGAGAACCCGCTGGGGGTGCCGCCCCTGGTGCAGAAGCGCCTCAAGGCGTCGGTGGGATTCGCCTTCCGCTATCCCAAGCCGGACACGCCGCGGCTGTGCAAGGCCATTGCCCACCGCATGGGCGTGGACCCCTCCCGCGTGGTGGTAGGCAACGGCTCCGACGAGATCATCGACATCCTCATCCGCGTACGCGCCGTGCCGGGCCGGGACAATGTGCTGGCCTTCAAGCCGTGCTTCTCCATGTACAAGCTCCAGTCCAAGTTCCTGGGCGTGGAGTTCCGACAGGTGCCGGTGGAGGCGGACTTTACCTATGACCTCGACAAGCTCGCCGCGGCCGTGGACGAACACACGGCCCTGGTCTTCGTCACCTCGCCGGACAACCCCTCGGGCTACGCGCCCAAGGCGTCCCTGCTGGAAAAGTTCGCGCGCTCCCTGCCGGAGACGTGCATTCTGGTGGTGGACGAGGCGTACATGGACTTTGCCGTGCCGGAAGAGGAGTACTCCATCCGCAACCTGCTGGGCGAGCTGGACAACCTGGTGATCCTGCGGACCTTCTCCAAGGTTTACGGCCTGGCCGGCTTGCGGCTCGGCTACGGCATGATGCACCCGGCTCTGGCCGACTACCTCTGGCGGGTGCGCCTGCCGTTCAGCGTGAACCTGATGGCCGAGGAGGCCGGCATCGCGGCCATCGAGGACACCTGCTTCTATGAGGCCACGCTGAAGGCCGTGCACACCGGCCGGGAATGGCTCGCGGCGCAGCTCTCGGCCCTGGGCTGTACGCCCAAGCCCACCCAGGCCAACTTCATTCTCTTTGCCCTGCCCGAAGGCTGCCCCTTGTCGGCCAAGGATGTCTTCGAGAAGCTGCTGGAGCGCGGCATCATCATCCGGCCGCTGGGCAGCTACGGCCTGCCGGACAGCCTGCGCGTCTCCATCGGCGCGGAGCGCGAGAACCAGGCCTTCATCGACAACCTGAAAGAGGTGCTGGCGTAATGGCAGACCCCTTCCGCCATATCGTGACTCTGGACGGCCCGGCCGGCGTGGGCAAAACTACCATGGCCAAGCGGCTGGCCGGCGCGTTGCGCATTCCCTACATGGATACCGGCGCCATGTACCGCGTCTGCGGCATGCGCCTGGGCGAAGAAGCCACGGCAATGTCCGAGGCGGATATTCTGCAAACGCTCCGCGCCATCCACTTCTCCCTGGACGGCTCCGGCGAGGGCACCCGCCTCCTGGTGGACGATGTTCCCATGGGCGACGAGATTCGCACGGAGCGCGTGGGCATGCTCGCGTCCACCGTGGGCACGCTGCCGTCAGTCCGCGCCTACTGCCGCGAGGCGCAGCAGGGGCTCGGGGTGGCAACGCCCCTGGTGGCCGAAGGCCGGGACATGGGCACCGTGGTCTTCCCCAGGGCCGCGTACAAGTTCTTCCTCGAAGCCGCCCCGGAGATCCGCGCGCAACGCCGGCTCGATCAGCTCAAGGAAATGGGCGCTTCCGACCTGCCCAGCCTCGACGACCTCGCCGCGCAGATCGCGGCCCGCGATCACCAGGACCGCACCCGCAAAGAAGCGCCCCTCAAACCAGCCGAGGACGCTATCCTTATTGATACTGGAAAACTTGATGTGGATGGCGTTTTCAAACGCCTGATGCAGGAAATCAAGGCTGCGGGCTGATTTTTTATGCCTCCGGCGGCTGGGGGACGCCGTCCCCCAAGCCCCCTGCCGGGGACCACTAGTCCCCGGACCCCATTTATGGGTCCAGGGAGCTTAGCTCCCTGGTGGGAGTTCGAGGGCAAAGCCCTCGGATCACGTTCAATAGCCGTTACTCTTCTTTCTTCGCCGTATCCCACAACGAATTCAGCGTATCCAGGTCCACATCGGCCACGTCCTTGCCCTGGGTCTGGACGGCGTGTTCCATGCGGTCGAAGCGTGTGAGGAACTTGGTGTTGGCGTCGTGCAGGGCCGAGTTGGCCTTGATGGAGTGACGCCGGCCCAGCTCCACGAGGGTGAAGAGGTAGTCGCCGAACTCTTCTTCTTTGCGCTGCTGGTCGCCGGAGGCGGCGGCCTCCTGCCATTCTTTCCATTCCGATGCGAGCTGGCCTTCGAGGTCGGCGTCCGTTGCCCAGGTAAAGCCGTTGCGCGCCGCTTTGGAGTGGATGCGGTAGGCGCGCAGGAGCGGCGGCAGGCCTTTGGGCAGGGATGAGAACACGCCCTTGGGCGGCTCGTCGCCATTGGCGGCTTCGGCCTTTTCCTCGCGTTTGATCTTCTCCCAGTTGGTGATCACATCGCCGGCGCCGTTGACGGATTCCTCGCCAAAAACGTGGGGATGGCGGCGGATCATCTTGCGCCGGATCATGTCCAGGGTGTCGTCCATGGATATGTCGGAGCCTTGCTTCAGGTAGCAGCGGTTGATGAAGCAGAGCAGGAAGAGGAGGTCGCCCATTTCTTCGGCCGCCTCCACCGGGTCCCCGGCGCGGATGGCTTCCACCATCTCGAAGGCTTCCTCGATCACGTAGTCGCACAGTGTGTGCGGGGTCTGCTCCCTGTCCCAGGGGCAGCCCTCGGGTCCGAGCAGGGCATCGATGACGTCAAGCAGCTTGTCGAAGGATCGACTCATGGGAATACGGCCTCAAAAGTTGTCGGTTGCAAAGGATCAGATGTCGGACGTGCTGCCGTCGGAAGGCCCGGTGGGGCCGTAGGGCTCGTAGCCGGGTTGCCGGGGCTTGTCGCCGGAGCCTTGGGGCCCCGGGTGCACGTCGCCGGAGTTGTGGCCGGGGATCATGGACCGCACGGAGTCGGGCACGTAGCGCGACAGGATGCGGCTGTACTCCATGATGTACGGCGCGGCGCGAGAGTTCTCGGCCATGGACGAGTTCGGCATGACCGAGACGAACAGCCAGAAAACAATGGCGCAGACCAGCCCGCCCTTGAGGATGCCGAAGGCGAAGCCGCCCAGATAGTCCAGCCATGCGGCCACGGTCTTCTTGACGATGGCGCGGGTGAGCCCGGCCGCGAAGGAGACGAGCAGGATCGTGGCGATGAAGATGATCAGATAGGAGGCGATGACGACCCAGTCCGGATTGGAGATCACGTGGGAGAGGGGTTCGCCGAGCTCCTCGTGGTAGTGCATGGCCAGGTAGATGCCGAGAACGACGCCGCCCAGAGAGGCGACTTCGAGAATGAGGCCCCGGAACAGCCCCCGGATGGCGGTGTAAGCCAGTACGACCACAAAAATGATGTCGAGCATGTTCATGCCAGGGCGTCCCCGAGGGAGGTTGAAGAGTCAGACGCAGCAATGGAGACAGGGGTACCAAAAGTATCGGGTAAGGGGAAGTGCCCGGAATCCTGAAAGGTGATGTCGCGTTTCGGCCGGTAAACGGTTTGTACCGTGCTGCGGACGGCGGATGCGTTTTCGGAACGCGAGCCCATGCGCCGAACAATGCGGGCGGCGCGTCCGGATCGAGGCCGGTCCGGGACGAACGGTCGCTGGTGCGCGGTGAACGGCAGGCCCTGCCAGTTCTCCCCGTTCATGGCGGGGTTTCCCGCCATCCACCGGAAAGCGCATGCATTGTGGATTGCAGCCGCCGTACAAAGGGATACGCGATCACCCCAAACCCCAAGGAGGACGCCCATGGCCAAGGATCTCAAAGCCTACTGGCGGCGCAACGTGCGCTACATGATCGTGCTGCTCTCGATATGGTTCCTGGTCTCGTACGTATGCGGAATCCTGCTCGTGGAACCGCTCAACACAATCCACATCGCCGGCTTCCCCCTCGGGTTCTGGTTCGCCCAACAGGGAGCCATCTACGTCTTCGTGGCGCTCATCTTCGTCTACTTCTTCCTCATGTCCCGGCTGGACAGGGAGTTCGACGTTCACGAGTAAGCGCAGCGCAACATCGAGGTAGCGGTGGTTTTTGGGGGACGCCGTCCCCCAAGCCCCTGCCGGGGATCACTGGTCCCCGGACCCCAGAATAGGGTCCAGGGAACATTGTTCCCTGGTGGGAGCTCGAGGGCAAAGCCCTCGAACGCACGAGCAACAAGTCTAGCTGCTTCGAAGACGCCAAAAGTCATATTTATCCTTTTGAAGGAGCATCGACCATGTCCATACAAGTCTGGACCTACATCATGGTGGGTCTCACCTTCGGCATCTACATATTCATCGCGTGGAGCTCGCGAGTGAAAGACACACGCGGGTTCTACGTGGCCGGCGGCGGCGTGCCGCCCATTGCCAACGGTCTGGCCACGGCCGCGGACTGGATGAGCGCGGCCTCGTTCATCTCCATGGCCGGCCTCATCTCCTTCATGGGCTACCAGGGCTGCGTCTACCTCATGGGCTGGACTGGCGGCTACGTGCTGCTGGCATTGCTGTTGGCTCCATACCTGCGCAAGTTCGGCAAGTTCACCGTGCCGGACTTTGTGGGCGACCGCTACTACTCCACGGCCGCGCGCATCGTGGCTCTGGTCTGCGCCATTTTTGTCTCGCTCACCTATGTTGCCGGCCAGATGCGCGGCGTGGGCATCGTCTTCAGCCGGTTCCTGGGCGTGGACGTGACCACCGGCGTGGTCATCGGCATGTTCATTGTGTTCTTCTACGCCGGCCTGGGCGGGATGAAGGGCATCACCTGGACGCAGGTGGCGCAGTACATCACGCTGATCATCGCCTTCCTCATCCCGGCCGTGGCCATCAGCATGAAGGTCACGGGCAACCCCATTCCGCAGCTCGGTTTCGGCGGGACCATCGCCCAGGGCCAGGACGCCGGCCAGTACCTCATGGAGACACTGAACAAGATAAGTACGGACCTGGGGTTTGCGGAGTACACCTCGGCCTTCGGAGCCGGGCAGAAGTCCATGCTCGACGTCTTTGCCATGACCTTTGCGCTGATGGTCGGCACGGCTGGTCTGCCACACGTCATCATCCGCTTCTACACGGTCCCCAGCGTCCGGGCCGCGCGCCTCTCGGCCGGCTATGCGCTGCTGTTCATCGCGATTCTGTACACCACGGCGCCTGCCGTGGCCGGGTTCGCGCGGTATAACATGATCAAGACCGTGAACAACGTGCCGTACGCCGAGGCGCCCTCGTGGTTCAAGAACTGGGAGGAGACCGGGCTGGTCGCCTGGATGGACAAGAACGGCGACGGCATCATCGAGTACCGGGCCGGCGCCGCCTTCCAGGGCAAGCCGGAGTTTACGGGCGCGAAGGGTGCCATGGGCCAGCTGGAGCTCGCCAACGCGCCCACGGACAGCCCCAACGAGCTGTATGTGGATCGCGACATCATGGTTCTGGCCAACCCGGAGATCGCCAAGCTGCCCGCCTGGGTCATCGCCCTGGTCGCTGCCGGCGGCCTGGCCGCGGCGCTCTCCACGGCGTCCGGATTGCTGCTGGTCATTGCCTCGTCCATCTCGCACGACCTCTACTACCGCGTCATCAACCGCCAGGCCTCGGAAAAGCAGCGCCTGCTGCTGGGCCGGATCATGATCGGCGTGGCCGTTGTCATCGCCGGCTACTTCGGCATCAATCCGCCGGGGTTCGTGGCCCAGGTCGTTGCGCTGGCCTTCGGACTGGGCGCGTCCAGCTTCTTCCCCATTCTTGTGCTGGGCGTGTTCTGGAAGCGGGCAAACCGCGAAGGCGCCATCGCCGGCATGATCTGCGGCATCGGCTTCACCATGCTGTATATCATCCAGACCAAGTTCCTCGGCGTGAAGCCCTGGTTCTTCAGCATCAGCCCGGAAGGCATCGGCGCTGTCGGCATGGTCATCAACTTCATCGTGACCATCGTGGTCTCCAAGCTCACCGCGCCGCCGCCGGACGACATCCAGGAGCTCGTCGACTCCGTGCGCATCCCCCGTGGGGCTGGTGCGGCCGTGGATCATTGATACGCCTCCGGCAGGCCGGTGTGGGGGACGCTGTCCCCCACGCCCCCTGCCAGGGGAACATGGTTCCCCTGAACCCCAGAAATGGGTCCAGGGAGCCGTACTCCCTGGTGGGAGTCCGAGGGCAAGGCCCTCGGATCACGGCCGGTGCAAGTGAAATAACTTGTGTAGGGAAAGGGCAGAGCAAGGTACACTGAATCCATGGGAATCCGTGACGGCAACAGAAGCGATCCCGGCGCGCAGCCGGAGATGGTGTTGTCCTTCTTCAGGCGGACGCTGCCGTTCAGCGGTTTGGAGTCGCGCAGTCTGGAGATGCTGGCCTCCCATGCGCGCATTGACTTCCTGCCGTCCGGCTCACGGTTCCTGATCCAGGGCGAGAGCGAGGTGGAGGCGCTGTATCTGGTGCAGAAGGGCGGCGTGCGCCTCTATGCAAAGGACGAGACTGGCCGGGAGACGCTGGTGGACTTCCGCGGGGAAGGCGGGGCCGTGGGCGGCATGGCCCTGGTTCAGGGCGGCCGGGCGCGCCTGAGCGCCGAGACCGTGGAGGACACCTTCTTCATCAAGGTACCCAAGGAGACCTTCCTCTCCATCGTGGAGAAGCATCCCCAGGTGGCGCGATTCTATGCCAAGGCGTTTGCCGACGAGTATACGGCCCTGGCCTTTGAGGAGCTGAAGGAGCGCAGCGGCGCATTGCCGGAGCCTGGGGCGCTCTACCTCATGGGCTCCCGCGTGGGGCAGATCATGCACGGGCCGCCGGTGGACATCCCCATGGGGGCGACCATCCAGCAGGCGGCGCAGCTCATGGAGCGCAACCGCGTGGGTTCGGTGCTGGTGGCCGACCCCTCCGGCGAGCACCTGGGCATCGTCACGGACAAGGATCTGCGCAAGACCATAGCCGTGGGCATGCCGCCCGAAGCGCCAGTGGAGATCATCATGTCCTCGCCCCTGGCCACGGTGGACGAGCGCGTCACCTGCTTCGACGCGCTGATGACCATGATGAACAGGGAGCTCCACCACCTGGCCGTGACGCGGGACGGCCGCGTGGCCGGCATGATCACGGCGCACGACATCGTGGTCATGCAGGGCAAGTCGCCCATGGCGCTGTTCCGGGAGATCATGGCCCAGCGCGAGATAGAGGGGCTCTACGACCACTCCCACAGGACGCCGCAGGTCATCCGCGCGCTGGTGGAGGAGGGCGCCAAGGCCGGCCACATCACGAGCATGATCACCGTGATCAATGACTGTCTGCTGGGCCAGGTGATCAAGCTGCTGCTCAAGTCGCTGGGGCCGCCGCCGGTGGAGTTCTGCTGGATGATGATGGGCAGCGAGGGCCGCCGCGAGCAGACCTTCAAGACCGACCAGGACAACGCCATCATCATCCGGGACGTGGAGGATCCGGTCATCGCCAGGGCCGCGGCTGTCTACTTCGAGGCGTTCACCACCCGCGTCATCGAGCACCTCGTGAAGGCGGGGTTCCCGTCGTGTCCTGGCGGGATCATGGCCAGCAATCCCAAGTGGCGGCTTACTCTGTCCCAGTGGAAGGAGACCTTCGAGCGCTGGATACTCAAGCCCGAGCCCGAGGAGGTCATGCATGCGGCCATCTTTTTCGACTTCCGGGCCGGTCCGGGGCAGAGCGCCTTTGCCGAGGAGCTGAAGCGGCACCTTCTGCCGCTCATCCAGCGCCAGGAGGTCTTCCAGCGCTATCTGGCGGCCAACTGCCTGCAGGCGCGTCCGCCGCTCTCCTTTTTCCGCGGCTTCATCGTGGAGAAGAACGGCGAGCACAAGAACAAGCTGGACCTCAAGGAGCGCGGCATCGCCCCCATTGCGGACTTTGCGCGGGTTCTGGCCCTGCGGCTGGGCATTGCCGAGACCAACACCCTGGCGCGGCTGGAGGCCGTGGGCGAGGACGGCATTGTCTCGCGCGATCTCGTCTCCGAGGTCCGCGAGGCGTACGAATTCCTCATGCAGCTGCGGCTGGTACATCAGCTGGCCCAGTGGGAGCGGGGCGAGGAACCGCACAACCACGTGGCTCCGGACATCCTCTCCGAGCTGGAGAAGCGCACGCTCAAGGAGGCGTTCCACGTCATCGGACGTATCCAGTCGTTTCTCAAGGATCTGTACAAACTGAACATCGCTTGAGGTGGTCATGATTCGCAATCAGACATTGCCCGAGCGCTTTGCAAAGTTCATGGGCGGGCTGCTCGCGCCGTCGCCGTCGAATCAATTGCTGGCGAGGAACCACGAGTGCTTTCGGGAGATTGATCAGCACAAGCCTCTGGAGGAGTACGAGTTCGCCGTGGTGGACACGGAGCTGACCGGCCTGGACGTCAGACGCGACGAGATCGTCTCCATCGGGGGGGTGCGCATCCGTAGCATGGAGCTCGATCCCTCCGACACATTCAGCGCCATCGTGCGGCCGCACGGCGATCTGCCCAAGACGTCCACACTGATCCACCGCATCACGCCACAGCAGGTCCGGGACCGGCCGCTGCTGGAGGATGTGCTGCCGGATTTCGTGGTATGGCTGGGGACGAGCTTTATGGTGGGCCACCACGTGGGCCTGGACATGCGCTTTCTGAACCGCGCCTGCCGCAAGGCGTTGGGGGCGGCGCTGAAGAATCCGGGCGTGGACACCATGCGTCTGGCCCAGGTGTACGAGGCCGAGCTCTGGGAGTCGTACTACGACCGCTACGACCTGAACATCTCGTATCATCTCAACGACCTGACCACGCGCTACGGGCTGCCGGCCTTTGGCCGGCACGACGCCCTGCAGGACGCGTTGCAGACGGCGTATCTGTTCCTCTTCCTGGTGCGGAAGCTTCGGCAGGGAGGCATCCACACCCTGCACGACCTCTATCTGGCCGGTCGGAGCTGGCGGTGGTACCTCTAGGCGATGCCTGATCCTGCTTGCCCTAGCTTCCTTCTAAGAGTACAAGTGTTTGCTGGAGAAGAGATATTGGTTGAGGTACTTCTTTTCCGGGCCACACTTCCTTCCAAGAAGCAATACAT
The DNA here is from genome assembly GCF_013085545.1 of Oceanidesulfovibrio marinus. Lineage (NCBI taxonomy): Bacteria > Pseudomonadati > Thermodesulfobacteriota > Desulfovibrionia > Desulfovibrionales > Desulfovibrionaceae > Oceanidesulfovibrio > Oceanidesulfovibrio marinus. The sequence goes on along the minus strand of NZ_CP039543.1, from coordinate 1,521,500 downwards.
GGGTATCGTCAGCATAACAGCCCTCCGCAGCGGCATGGAGCTCGCTTCTGATATTCTTGACGGCAACGGCCGCAAGATTATTGGCTGCGGAACGGTTATTAATGAAAAGCATTTGCGTATATTGAAGATATGGGGCGTGACCGAGGCGGACGTCAAAGGGGTCAGTCAGGAACAGGAAAATATCAAAGACCTTTCGCAAATTGACTCCAAGCTCGTGAAAGCCGCCAGGCAGTACCTGTTGGCGCGCTTCGTGTTTGATGACGTCACCCTGCGTCCGGTGAAAGAGTTCCTGAACTTTCTGCTGCTGCGCAAGGCGCGGGATGCGGAGACGCGCGGCTATACCCCGGAGGACCTGCTTGCCAGCATGCCTCCGACTCCTCCGAAGGAGAAGACGCCGCCGCACGTGCCGCCGCTCAGACTCTCGCCGGCGGAGCTGATACTTGAGGATGTGAAGCTCGGCTCGCTGCCGGTGGTCTTCCACAAGCTGGTGGACGTGGTGAACGACTCGCGCAGCTCTGCCTCGGACGTCGCCGAGATCATCTCCAATGATCCGGATCTGGCAATGCGCGTGCTCAAGGTGGTCAACAGCCCGTTCTACGGCCTCTCCGTGCCCATCGATACGGTCTCCCGCGCTGTGGCCATCCTGGGCTCCAACCAGCTGGTGGCCCTGGCCATGGGCATTTCCGTGGTGACGCATTTCCGCGGAATTTCCAGCCGTCACATCAGCATGGAGGGGTTCTGGCGGCACAGCATCGCCGTGGGAATCGGCGCGCGTCTGTTGGCCAGTTACCACAAGACGCCGAATACGGAGCGCTTTTTCGTAGCCGGATTGTTGCATGACGTTGGCCGGCTCCTGATGTACAAGCACCTCCCAGGACCCATGCACGATGCTCTGGACTGGGCTGACCAGGCGGGTCGTCTGTTGATAGATGCCGAAAAGGAGCTGCTTGGTTTCGGCCATCCACAGCTGGCTGCGGCACTGTTCAAGGAATGGCGTCTACCGGTATCGTTGGAACGTAACGTGGGTTGTCACCACAACATCGAACGCTCTGCCAACCCGCAGGAGGCGTCCATCCTGCTCACCGCGGACTGGCTTGCCCATGGAATGGAACTCGGTACCAGTGGAGAACGCTACATGCCCCGGTATCCCGAAAGCGCCTGGGAACGGCTTGATATACCGCTCTCCTCTCTTTCTGAGATTGCGAAGCAAATGCACCATCAAGCGGACCAGATTCTGAGGTTCTTTTTGAGTGATGCCTGAGCACACAAAATCCTCCGCGAGCCGCAGGGAACTCGAAGACCGCATACGGACCCTCGAGGAGCAAGCCCGGCTGACTCTGGATATCCTGGAGATGGCGTCGTCTCTGGGGGACTTTCAGACATCCATCAACAAGCTCCACGAACCGAACCAGATTCTTGCGGAAACCGCCGAGCGCATCTCGCGTTTCGTGAGCTTCCACGCCACGGCCTTCTACCTGGTGGACGAGGACAACAACGATTTTGTCCTCGCCTCGTGCGAGCCCTCCATCCATGAGGAGATCATCCGGCGCGAGGTCTCCCACCTCATCGATACCGGCATCTTTGCCATGGCCATCCGCGAGAACCGGCCCATCACCGTGTACTCCCAGGACGGCAACCATCGGCTCGTGCTCCACGTGCTGGCCACCAGCTCCCGCGTGCGCGGCATGTTCATCGGCCTGACCACCCGCACGGAGCGCAGCATCTCCTCCATCCTCCTGGCGCTCCTCTCCATCGTGCTCAAGAACTGCGCCAACGCCATCGAGAGCTTCGAGCTCTACCAGTTCTTCTACAAGAGCCGTAGCGAGTAGTATTCCGGCCACTCCCAGCCGCGAAGGCCGTCTTCCGGGCCGCATCATCGCTAGCCCATTCAAAGGATGGGAGCCTTCAGTTGTGTGATTTGCGGCGAGGAGCGGCGTGTCTAGAAGCGGATTGTCTCGAACGTGCCGTCGCTCAGGTCGAAGAGCAGCACCGTGGGCTCGGCCGTGCCGCCCAGAAGGAGTCGCACGCATTCCCGCGCCTGGAGCGAGGCGGCGAGCATCACCGTGGGCGCAGGCGTGCCCAGCGTATCTTCCACGCCGCCGGCGTGGGGCAGCAGGTCGGCCGGGCCGGGCGCTCCGGGCGCGACGCACCCCACATAGCCGCACCAACCGGCCACAGCCGCCGTCACCATAGGAATGCCGGCCGCCGTCGCGGCGTGCTGCAATGTCGCGCGGAAGTCCAGACCGCCCAGGCAGTCCACAGCCAGATCCGCACCCTTCAGAAAATCCGCCACCGTGGTCTCGTCCAGGAAGGCGTCCACCACCTCCAGCTCCACAGCCGGGTTGATGCGCTCCGCGCGCTCCCGTGCCGAGTCGGTTTTGGGCTCGCCCAGCCAACGCTCCTCGGCCAAAAGCTGGCGGTTCAGGTTCGATGCCTCGAACACGTCGCCCTCGGCCGCGCGGATGCATCCCACGCCGAGACGGGCAAGGTTCTCCAGCACATACCCGCCCAATCCGCCCAGGCCGACCATGGCCACGCAGGAGCCTAGCAGCCGCGCCTGCTCATGCACGCTGATGGAGCTCGTGTTCCGGCGGTAGCGCTCCGGCAGCACACCCATGGACAACGCGATGCGCTCCACCTGCCGCAGGCCGAGACCGGACTGTGCGGCAATGGCGTGCTCGTCCGCCGGAAGCAGCGGATTGCCGCCGGCAAAGGGCTCCAGGGCGGCGCGGGCTATCGTGTCCGGAGACGGATCGGTCATTGCCGGCTGTTCCTTTCTTCGGTTGTAGCGCTCGCATGTGCGATTCGGGGGCTTTGCCCTCGGGCTCCCACCAGGGAGCTAAGCTCCCTGGACCTATAAATGGGGTCCGGGGACCAGTGATCCCCGGCAGGGAGTGCTGGGGGACAGCGTCACCCAGCCCGCCGGAGGCGTATTTGTCTTTGGTCGAACGTTGTTTCTAGCCGCCGCCCACGGCAGGGAAGAAGCCGAGGCGGTCGCCGTCGGACACCGGGGCCTCGCGGTTCGTATGCCGGCCGTTGATGAAGATGATGTGGACCTCGTCGTCCGGCAGGCCAAGGCGCGCCATGACCGAGGCAACGGTGTCGCCCGCCTGGTGGGGGTAGTTCTCGTTGTCCTCGGGCTGGTAGGACGAGAGCGTTGCAAAGCATTTGATAGTCAGAGCCATGCCGCGGAATCCTCCATGAAAAGGCAGGGTATCGTGTCGTGGCGTTGAGGACAAGGGCATCAGGGCCGGATGGTGAGCCGCAGGAGCTGCGCCGGGTCAATGCCGGGCAGGGCGGTCATATCCGGGGTGAGCCGGACCTCGCGGCCGTCCAGAATAATGGACGGTTGGTCCTGGAAGAATGCGGTGGGCAGCATGGCCAGGCGGCTGGCAAACCGTTGTGCGGTGAGAAAGACGCCGCGCGTGAGGATTTCCGGGCCGAGCTCCGGCAGCACCACGTTGAAGAGCTTGAGGGTGAAAACGCCGTCGCCGCCCGTGGTGATGGAGGCGTCGTTGCGGTGGCTGATACCGGAGCGGAACGAGGAGAGCACGCCCATCTTGCGCATGGTGGCGCCGATGAGGCCGGGCAAGGCGGCCGACAGGGCAATGACAGCGCCGTCGTGGACCGTGTCTTCGAGCCTGTCCACGGGGTGGCCGTCCAGAAATATGGTCTGCACACGGCCGAAGGCGTACTCGGGATCAATGCCGAGGCGCTCCACCATCAGGGACTCCACGGTGCAGCCGGGCATGAAGTCCAGCAGCACGCCGCCCTGGAGCAGGGGCAGGACTGCGGGGACGATCTCGGGGCCGGCCGCGCATTGGATGGCGGCGCTCAGATCGGGTTGGGAGGCGGTCGTGTTCATGGCGTGGATGAACAAAGGGGGGCCGGAAACGGTCCCCCTTTGTGGTTGTGCGTGACTAGCGCATTTTCGTCTTGAAGCAGGACTCCCATCTGAAACAAGTTGCTGTTGTTTCAGATAAATGCATAAGAGCCTCTAAACCTTTTCAAGCTTACCATGCTCTAGAAGTTGAAGACGGAGTCCAGCTCTTGGTCGGTCACATCGAAAACCACGTCGTGCGGCGGCAGCTTTTCGCGGCGGAAGTAGCGCGGCAGGCGGTCGTGCACGTTGGTGAAGCCGGCTTCCTTGTTGAACTCGCGCTCGGCCCGGAGGATGGTCTTGCCCAGCTCAACCACATCGTCGGCCGTGAGGTTCGAGCCGTTCAGGCCGTTCAGCGTGTCGAGCATGGCCTGGAAGGTCTCGGGCTGGTCGAGAATGGCGAAGGCTATGAACAGGCAGAAGCCGGTGGCGTCCAGAGCGGCCGTGGCGATCTGCAGGTTGCGGGAGAGATCGGCCTGGCCGGTGGAGCTCAGGGGATCGACGTCGCCGCCGACCTTGAGGATGTTGGTGGCCACGGCGTAACCGGCGGTGTGGTCCGCGCCCATGGTGGTGGTGGCGTAGGTAACGCCCACGCCCTTGACCGCGCGGGGATCGTAGGCAGGCATGGCCTGGTTCTTGACCACTGGGGCGCGCTCCAGACCGAAGCACTTGGCCGTGATGCCGGCGCCGGCGCCCAGGATGCGGCCCAGCGGCGTGCCCTGGCCCACTTCCTCCAGCAGCTTCACGGCGCCTTCGGCGTCACCAAAGGGGATGACGCCGGCGTCCATGGCGATGCCGATGGTCACGCCCATCTCGATGGTGTCCAGACCGATGTCGTCATCCATGAAGTCGAGCTTGGCGATGGTGTCCAGGTCGTCAATGCCGCAGTTGCCGCCGTGGGCCCAGACGGTCTCGTACTCGGGCTGCTTGGTGACGTAGTTGCCGTCTTTGTCCACGAACACGCCGGAGCACTGGATAACACAGCCGCGGTGGCAGCCGTGGGTGGGGTTGCCGCCGCGCACCTTCTCGGTCTCGGCCATGGTCTCGCCGGAGATCTTCTCCGCGCCCTTGTACACGCCTTCCTTGAAGTTGTAGGTCGGATAGCCGCCTGCTTCGCAGAGGATGTTGGTAAGGATGTTGGTGCCGTAGGCGGGCAGGCCCTCGCCGGTCACGGCGTGGCCGCGCAGGCCTTCCACGAACTTGCGGTTGCCGGCCTTGAATGCCTCGGCATCGACAGGCTGGCGCATCTTGGCGCCGCCGGAATCCACCACGATGCACTTGATGCCCTTGGAGCCCATGACAGCGCCGACACCGCCGCGGCCCGCGTGGCGGGTGGGGCGGAACTCGGGATCGGTGCAGGCGATGGACGCGGCAAGCATGCGCATCTCGCCGGCCGTGCCGATGGAGATGAGGCCGACCTTGTCGCCGTACTGCTCCTTGATCTTCTCGGCCATGGCGTAGTTGCGCAGGCCCACCAGGTCGCCGGCGTCCTCGAAGGTCACGCCGCTTTCATTGATGACAACCTTGTAGAAGCCGCCGTTACGGTCGTGCTCGCCCTCGATGATGATGGCGGCGTAACCCAGGCGGGCGAGATACATGCCGGGCTGGCCGCCGGCGTTGGATTCCTTGATGCCGCCGGTGAGCGGGCTCTTGCAGCCGATGGAAAGCCGGCCGGACGACGCCGCGGCAGAGCCGGTGGCGATGCCGGGAGCGATGACGAGCTTGTTCTCGGGGCCGAGCGGGTGACAGTCGGCCGGAACTTCCTTGGAAACCACGATGCTGGTCATGGCGCGGCCGCCGAGACCGGCGTACTCGCCAAGGGCCTCCACGGTGGCTTTCGGACCGCCGGGAGCACCGACGTCGATGCGAAGAATCTTGTCCATTGCCTCCTCCTTACATGTAGGGACATATTGGGCGGTAGCTTGTGCAGCTACGCAACATTGTCGTTCAGACCACAAACGTGACGCTGCCGGTTGAGCCGCTGCCAGACGACCCAACTATTCCAATACATCCCAAATACCCCTATGCAAGGAGGGGGTCAAAATGGGAAAAATGTCAGAATAAAACGAAAAAACCCTTGTCAGGGCTACTCTTCTGCACCGCCCTCTGCGGGGTCCTCAGAAAAAATTTCGCCCAGTGTCATCCTGGGGCACTCTTTTTTGAGGTAGCAGGCGCCGCAACCGGTGACGCCGCCCATGGGGGTGAGCATGGCGTACTGGCGGGAAAGGGTGGCGTGCTCCTCCCAGCGGATGCCCACCTCGTCCAGGGCCTCGCGCAGGGCTCGGGAAGGACGGGGAACCGGCGCGCAACCGTCCGTGGCCACGTGGGGCAGGTGCTCGCGCACGGCGGCCATGAGTATGGCCTGGGCCAGGGAGTTCATGGTGAACGCCTGGGACGGGGAGCTCTCCCAGGTGGCGTTGACCTCGTCCTCCACGAACTTGTCCAGCCAGATCAGGAGGTACGATTCTCCGGCGGCGTTGATGCGCCGGGCGTGGAGGTAGTCGGCCCAACGGACGAGCATGCGGTCGGCAAGCTCCAGGTCCTTGGTCTCCAGCCGCCTGGACTGGCTGAGGAGCATGAACTGCTCCATATCGAGGTAGGGGGTCGCCTCAAGGACTTCTATGGTGTGGCGAGGCTTGGCTGCTTTCTTCCGCGGAGAGGCCATGGGGTGCTCCTGGTTGTGCTGGTCGTGATGCGATAAGGCGGTCTTGCATACTGCAAAAGCGGCGCGAGCTCAAATGGCGCGAATTGCGCGGCTGGGGCGGCTTTACTTCCCGCCGTGAGCGGCGTACCAATGGAGCTACGCCGGAACATGCGAAACGCGGGTTCGCCCGGGAGCGCGCACATGGGTATAATCGCCGCCACATTCGAGACGAGCAGCTACGCGCTGGGCATCGAGAACTTCATGGATCAGTACCGTGATCCGCCTTTTCTCTCGTTCAAGGATTTGCCGTATCTGCCGGAGCGGTACACGTCCATGATGGACGACTCCGACGCCATCTCCCGCGCCATTGCCGAAAAGGGCGACGCCGAATGGAAGGCCGGCTTTGCCGAACGCGTACTGGCCGGTTTCAAAACAGGCGCATCCGGGGCGCACGCCCGCCCCCCGGAGCAGGCCACGGGATCGGTTCTCAGCAGGGTGGCGTAGCCCACTTGCAGGATCGGCCCTTCCTGCGTACACACACCCGTCGTACAGAAACTCGCACGAACAATGGAGCGCGGCGCAATGGCGGCCGCGCAGCCAAGGAGCTGCGCCCATGGGCCAGGACTATAAGTACCCGGACAAGATTCGATACAAGTACAAGCTTTCCAACGATTGCAACACCTTCCTTGCGCATGGCGTCTGGGGCGGGATCAACGCGCACGGCGAGATAGAGCTGAACCTCTACACCGAGAGCGACGAGCTGCCCACCGAGTCCGAGCAGATGGTCCATCCGGACGGCAGCGTGGGGCCGGAAATTCCGGACCTCGAAGAGGAAACCCGCGCCGTGGAGCGCGTGATCCGCACCAAAGTCATCATCAGCTACCACACGGCCCGGGCGCTCACGGAGTGGCTCGAAGACAAGATGCAGATTCTGGAGCAGGAGGGCGAGGGCTCGCCGTACCTGTTCGACGACGACAGCTCCGGTCCGGCGCAGTAGCGTTTTCCTTCCCGACCACCGCAAATCGGCGCGGGCCAATGGTTTGCGGGGGTGAACTCCGCCTTCCGGAGTTGACCCGGTCCCTCTGTTTTCTTACACACGAAACATGTGCTGGCGTCTGATGCACGCGCTCCGGCAACATGGAGCCGTGCACAGAACGTTCGTGGGTGCTGGCCGCGGGCATCGTTGCCTTGCGGGCCGGAGCATTGTGTGCCCGCGCCGCGCCGGCGTTGTCCACAGGCGGAGTCTGGCGATGCGGATGGGCTCGCCGCAAAAAGCCATGCCTGCGTTTCCGCCATCCTGCGCGGCCGCCTCTCGGTTTCGGCTTGGCCAGACACGCATTTTTCGCAACATGCCGCCGGTGTTATGCATATTGGTTTGGCGTTGCAAAAGCCTCAATAACCCCTTTGCGCCACAGGCCATGTACGGTTATTAATAAGATACAGTCGGCGCACATCTGCCAGTTTTGCATAACCTACACTCCGCTACCGGTGCAGAGAGATCCCCTATGAGCACTGAGCCGGCCACGCTGCTTCTTATTGATGACGACGTACACGTCCGCCGTTCCATGCGTGCATACTTCGAGGACATGGAGCATGAGGTCCTGGAGGCTGAGAACGGCAAGCAAGGGCTGAAGCTTTTTCAGGAGAGCGAGCCGGACATCGTGTTGCTGGACCTACGCATGCCGGAGATGGGTGGGCTGCAGCTCCTTTCCATGTTCCGGGAGATGAACCCGGCCATCCCCGTGATCATCGTCTCCGGCACGGGTGTCATGCAGGACGCCATCAGCGCGTTGCGCCTGGGCGCCAGCGACTTCGTCACCAAGCCAATCATCGACCTTTCGCTTCTGGGCCATTGCGTGGACCATGCCCTGGAAGGAGCGCGGCTCAGGCGCGAGAACAAGCTGTACCGCGAAGAGCTGGAGCGGCTTGTGGAAGAGCGCACCGTCGAGCTGGAGGAGGTCCACGCGCGCCTGAAGGACCACACCGCATTTCTGGAGACGCTGCTCGATTCGCTGCCCACGCCGGTCTACTACCGCGATCGCGAGGGCAGCTTCCTGGGCTGCAACCAGCGCTTTCGGGAGTTCGCCGGCCTTGGCGACAAGGACATCGTGGGCATGAAGTCCGAGGAGCTGATGCCCAGGGAGCTGTTGTCCATAGTGCGCCGCTACGACGAGCAAGAAGGAGCGGGGATCGGCAACGGCACCGAGGGCCGCTGCAGCTACGACATCAATGTGCAACGAGGTGATGACGAGTCCATGGACCTGCATGTCACCCTGGGGCCGTTTCAAGATGCGCAGGGCGTGATACAGGGCGCCGTGGGTGTGCTTTTCGACATGACCGAGCAGAAACGCGCCGAGCGGCTGCTGGAGAAGCAGGCCTTCGAAGACCCGCTGACCGGCCTGGCCAACCGCGCCTTGTTCATGAACCGCCTGGAAGCGGCATGCAAGAAGATGCATCGCGAAGAAGGCTACTCCTTCTCCGTGCTCTTTCTGGACATAGACCGCTTCAAGGTGGTCGTAGACAGCCAGGGCCATTACGTGGGCGACCAGCTCCTGAAGCAGATTGCGGAGCGGCTGCATGGGTGCGTACGCTCCAGCGAGTCCCTGGCGCGGTTCGGCGGCGACGAGTTCGCGATTCTCGTGGAGAAGACGCGCGACGAAGAAGCATCGGCGCGGGACGGCCTGCGCGTGGCCAGGCGCCTGCTGCGGGAGTTCCGCGAGCCCTTCCGCCTTGAAGAGCACGAGTACTACCTGAACGCCAGCGTGGGCATTGTGGCCGCCACGGCGGAGTATGCATCGGCCGAGGACATCATGCGCGATGCGGACATCGCCATGTATCGCGCCAAGCACGATTCGCACGGGCACGTCCGCGTGTACGACCAGGCCATGCACAACGAGGCCCGGCAGGTGCTCACCCTGGAAACGGAGATGCGCAGGGCGCTGACCACAGAGAAGAATGCCCGCGAGATGGGCTTTACCGTCTACTACCAGCCCATTGTTCGCATCTCCGACGGCCTGCTCACCGGCTTCGAGGCCCTGGCGCGGTGGATTCATAAGGAGAGCGGCTTTATCGGCCCGGACGTGTTCATCGCGATGGCCGAGGAGACCGGCACCATCCACGATCTTGGCCGGTTCATCCTGCACCAGTCCCTGCGCGACCTTGCCGGGTGGATCGATCTGGGCTGCTGCCAGGACGCACCGGAAGAGCGGGACATTTTCGTCAGCGTGAACATCTCCGGCAAGCAGGCCATGCGCACCCTGTTTCCGGGCGAGGTGAGCGGCGCCCTGTCCACATCCGGCCTCAAGCCCACCAACCTCAAGCTGGAGGTCACGGAGAGCGTGCTCATGGAGGACATGACCACCGTGGGCGTCATCCTCTCCGGCATCAAGGCCCTGGGCATCGATCTCTGTCTGGACGACTTCGGTACGGGCTACTCGTCACTGGCGCACCTGCACCGCTTCCCCATGGACGTCATCAAGATCGACCGCGCCTTTGTCAGCCGGCTGTCCTCCAACGGATCGGTGGATATGCGCGCCAAGAGCATGGTGGATGCGATTCTGGCCATGGGCAAGAGCCTCGGTCTGAGCGTGGTCGCCGAGGGCATAGAGAACATCAAGCAGGCTCGGATACTCTCCAAGATGGGCTGCCACTTCGCCCAGGGCTACTACTACGCTAAGCCTCTGCCGGCGACGGATGTCCTTGCGCATCTGCAACAGCACGGCCGGGACTGGTCCCCCAAGGCCATGGGCAAGTGATCGCTCCGGTCCGCTGCGGCGTCCTTACCAAATAATACGCGCCAATTAAGCGCCGGCCGCTGTGAGCCGTTCGGGCCGGCACTCCCCCCGCCCCAGCAGGGAGACTGCACGGCGGTAGCCAGCCGGGTTGCCGATGTCGAGCACATCGGCCCCTGTCTCCAGCCCGGCGAACACCGCGCCGGCATCCAGCATCCGCCTGCGCACCACGCCGTCGGTCAGCTCGGTTCCTGCCGCAGGCAATCCATCGGACAGGGCGCTTTCAATAGCCTCGAACCACCGCGCTGTGGCGGCGTAGATGCCGCAGGTGCGCAGCTCGTCCGGGAACCGCGGTGTGAACATGCCGGGACCTTTGGGCAGAAAGCCTGTGATGCTGTGCAGGCCCGACAGGGCCTCATCCATGGAATGCTCAGGATCATCATCCACCCAGGGCGCGAGGTTCACCCGGCCCGAGTCCGAGATATCGTCGCGAGGCTCTGCGCCCGTGGGCATAAGCGCTACGGTCTCGCGTCCGGTCTGTTGCACGGCGGCAGCAAGGCGCAACAACAGCGGGACATTCCGATGTGGTCCGGGAAAGACGAGATTGTCCGGGTAGACCACGGTGACAGGTTGCTCCTGCGCCAGCCCCTTTGTCACGGGCCACGCAGCGGCCAGGGCGTCGCACTCGCCCCGCGGCGAGTCCTGGAAGCAGACATGCACCGTGAGCTGGCGTGCGATGGCTGCTGAGACCTCGGCGCTTTGCGGATAGGCGGCCATGGCTGTCCAAGGATCGGCCAGCACGCGGCGCAGGGCGTGCTTATCCTCCCGCACGACAACCACGGCGTGCGGAATGCCAGCATCAATGGCGAGCATCAGGGCATGGTGGATGGCCGGCAGCCCGGCCACGGGATAGAGCTCCTTGGGCAGGTTCGGCGGCAGCAGGGGATCGACGCCGCGCATGCGCGTGCCCAGGCCGGCGGCCGGGAGAACAGCCACCTGCGGGCGGCAGGAATCGGCGGTAAGCATGCGGCTATCTAATATGGAACGCGGGCGCCGGACAATAGAAGAGGGCCCCGTCACTCGTCCGACTCTCCCCAGACGGACGACTTTCGGGACCCTTCAAGGAGGAAACCTTTCGGCTTCCGGCGGCCACTCGCGGCAAAAAGGAGCAGCCTGTCTCTGGTTGAGAACGATCTAAACAGTGATGTTGATATGTTCCCCCACGCCGGGTACGGCATGGCCCGTGGCCAACGGCGCGGCTGGTTTCTGGTTGTTCTGCACCCGAAGCTGGGCATTCGCGAGACCGTCCTGGCTCGAATTCCCGGAGTTCAGGGTCCGTTGCATCAGCTCCGTCGCCATCCTTTGGCTTTCCAGGGCATTGGCAAGGCCGCCCATGCCGCCTGCTGCCGAAATACCGTCCATGACGCCTCCTTATCCTTTGGATACTTTTCAGGCTCGTCATGGATATTGATCGGCAGCACAGGGGTGGACCTTTAGGTCCGGACGCAATTTTTTTTGAAAAAAATCAGAAGGAGACGCCAATGCCGGCGTAGGGGCCCAAATCGTCGCCCTGGCGGCATACTCCCGGCGTGATGGTGACGCGATTGGTGCCGATGGCGACTCCGGCGAACTCCGGAGAGGTGTCCTCGCCACCGGGGCCGAGCTCGGAGTTGTTCCGGCTGTTTTTGGCCAGGGAATCGGAGTGCAGGCTGATTGAGGCAGCCGGCTGCGGATATGCGTCGTCATACGCTCCATAGGCTCCGGAGGAGAGGCCGCTCCCGGAGGTACGCGGCCTGGCCATCGCGGCCAGCTCTTCGGAGGTAACGGGGCAGCTCTGCTCCGGACTGCTCACGCATACCGGATTGGCCTGCATGCCTGCGAGATCGGTGCGGCTCACGGGCCGGATGCGCACCTGCAGGTTTTCGCCGGCAAAGGGCAGGGGATCGATGGCCGGACGCACCTGTCTGGCGAGCTGCTTTTTCGGAGTCGGCGACTTGGCCGGAGTATATTGGGTCGGAACGTATTTGGCTGGGGCAGGTGGGGCCGCGGCCGGCTTGCGCGCTATCGGACGGGCTTGGGCCGGTGCGAGAGAGGCTGTCTGAAGATGCGGCGGTGTGCGCAGGGCGGGCAGAACCCTGGCGGCGGCGTACACGCCGTGGCGTTCAAATTCTCGACGCAGTGCATCCGCCGCCTGCTGGCTGGGCAGGGGACCGGCGATGAGGCGGATGAAGCGCCCCTTTCCGGGGATGTCCACGACGGAGTAGTATGGGACAAGGCCTGCGAGCAGGCCGGGGGTGGCTTGCGTCAGCTCGGCCCACCCGTTGCGGGCGTTTGCTTCCATCTTGTACGATGCGAGATGGACGCCCCATTGACGGGCGTGGGCAATGCCAGGCAGGCACAGAATGATTGCGGCAATGATGAGTAAGCGCACGGAATTCATGCGACTCTCCCGTGGATGGCGGTGTGGTTGTTCAGGACCAGAGTCATCGTAAAGAATATGGAAGCAGCATTTGTGCCAGCCTGCTTGCCACGGCGTGCGATTCCTGAAAAAGTCGTTTCACTCATACAAGAACCCCAGGAGGTGGCTGCATGTTGATGCCTGAAAAGGAAGCCAAGTTTAAAAATTGTCCGTTGCTGACCACCAAGGACGACAAGTTCCGCTTTTGTCTTGGCAGTGGCTGCATGATGTGGCGGTACCTGGAAACTGAAAAACGGGACGACACCGACAAGGGGTACTGCGGCCTTGCCGGAAAGCCTGTGGGCGCGTTGTAGCAGCCGTTCTGTTGCATGTCTGCGGCTCTGTGGCGGAACATGTTTCAGCGTCAGGATGGTGTGCTCAACATGATGGAGTAACGCAACGACTGTTGTGTATCATACAACGCGTTCTGTATTTTTTCAATACCTTGCCGGCAGACGGAGATTGCTGCCAGAATCAGCGGCCCGCACATCCAGTTGCCGGGCAATGGGCGTGAGGCTGAAAAGCGCGTCATGATGTGGTTGTCTCCTTATGTGATTTTGAGTGCCTTGTTCAGTGCTGCCAGATCTTCTGCCGCTGCGTTGCGTATCTTGGGAAATCGCATCATGGCCGTGGGGTGGTAGGTGACGAGCGCAGGCACGCCGCAGTACTCAAGCATCCGGCCGTGCAGTCCGGAGAGCGGCTCGTTACTGCCGAGGGTCTGGCGCACAGCCGCTTTGCCGGCCAGCAGGATGATTGCCGGCGCAAGGGCGTCCAGTTGCGGAAGCAGCCACTTGTCGCGGCAGGTTTCCAGCTCGTCCCGCCTGGGGTCGCGGTTGTTGGGCGGCCGGCACTTGACTGCCGGGGTGATGAAGAAGTCGTCCCGGTCAAAGCCGTTCTGGGCGAGGAAGCCGTCCAGGAACTGCCCGGTGCGGCCCATGAAGGACAGGCCGAGCTCGTCCTCCCTCTCTCCAGGGGCCTCACCCAGAAGCACGACGCGGCGGCGGTAGTCGCCATTGCCCGGCACGGCGTGCGTGCGGTTCTCATGCAGTCGGCAGGAATGGCAGCGCCGGATGCCGCGGGCCAGAGTTTCAAGCGCAACGATATCCATGCCGCACCGTATCACGCCGCGGAGATTGTGGAAACATGCGCCGGGTTGACGCTGGCATGGCCGCGGCGGTATGCAACGGAGCTTGTCCGTCACTTTAACCCATGGATGTAACAATGGATCGCGCAGAACAGACCCGGCAGGAAGCCCTTGCCAAAGCACTCGACAATATTGCCGTTCTCGATCTGGCGTGCCTCGGCGTGGCCGGACATCTCTATGAAGCGCTGCAACGCAAACAGCCTGGCGACATGTGCATGGGTGCGGCGCGGTTCGTGCTCAACGCCCTGCCCGAAGAGGGCGGCCTGGCCGTCATCGCTACCGGCTTTCCCATGGGCGGCGGCGTACCGGAGACGGACGGCCCTGTGGGCGCGGCCATGCTGGCCCGGGCGCTTCGAGTCGCACGCGGCGCGCGTTCGCTCATTGTGACGGACGAGGATTTCGTGGACGCCGTGAAGGCCGCCTGCATCGGCGCCGGCCTGTCGCCGCGCATTGCCGATCCCGAGGGCCTGGAGTCCATCAGCTACCTGAACCCGGTCTACATCCTGCCCTTCCCGCGGGAGGAGGCGGCGTGCCGCACCCGTTGCGAGCAGGTGCTCGCCAACATGGAGCCCGACCTGCTCGTGGCCGTGGAGCGGCCCGGCAAGAACACCGCCGGCGTGTACCACGGCATGAACGGCCGTCCCCTGGCAGGATTTGTGGCGGATATCGAGCCGCTCTTCGAGATGGGCCGCGACAGGGGCATTCCCATCCTGGGCATTGGCGACGGGGGCAACGAGCTGGGCATGGGCGTGATTCGCGAGGATCTGGGCAAGTTCCTGCCCCAGGCCACCTCGTGCGGATGCCCGTGCGGCCAGGGCACGGCCGCCGTGTTTGCCGCGGATTACCTGGTGGTGGCCAGTGTCTCCAACTGGGGCGCGGACGGCATCATCGCCGGGCTGGCCGTGCTGACTCACAACAGCGACGTGCTGCACTACCCGGACCGCGAGCGCCGGGCCATTGAGCTGTGCGCCAACTCCGGAGCCGTGGACGGCGTACATGTCTCCCCGGTGCCTGCCGTGGACGGCATACCGGCCGAGGAGTGGGAAGGGCTGCTCACCACGCTGCGCGGCATGATCCATCGGGGTACGGACTTCCGCGGGGACTGGCGCCGCCAAAAGCACGGGTAGACAACATTTGATGTCTAAAAAAATGGACGGATATAGTCCATTATTTTAGATAGAGATGTTCGCGCCAAGCTCCGAATCCCGCACATCCAGCATCAGCATGTGGCCGGGCGCATGGGTGATGGCGAAGTCCATGCCGGCGGTGGTGACCGCCGAGAGGCCGGACACACCGCACGCCCAGAAGACCGGCAGCTCGCCGTCGCGCATGGTTACGGCGTCGCCGAAGTCCGGCCGGTCCAGATCCTCGATGCCGAGACCGTGCGGATCGCCTACCCACACTGGTGCGCCATGCACGGCCGGGAAGCGCGCCGTGGAGAGCACGGCTGCCGGCACCAGCCTGGCCGGCACAGGCCGCATGGACACGACCATGGGGCCGGAGAAGACGCCGGCCGGCGTAAGCTGAATGTTGGAGCGGTACATGGGCACGTTCCTGTTCTCCTCGATGTGGCGGACAGGTACGCCCGCCTCCATCAAGCCGGACTCGAAGGTGAAGGAGCAGCCGAGCAGGAAGGTGACGAGATCGTCCTGCCAGATGTCCGAGATGTCGGTCACCTCACGCGTTTTTCCCTTTTCCAGAACTATATAGCGCGGGCAGTCCGTGCGGATATCCGAGCCGGGCGCCATGCTCCGGGAGATGGGATCGCCGGCATCGTAGACCTCCAGTAGGGGCAGGGGCGTGGGATTGCGCTGGCACAGCAGCAGGAAATCCCAGGCGTAGCGCTTGGGCAGAACCACCACGTTGGCCTGGGCAAAGCCGTCGCAAAAGCCCGGCGTGGGGCTGGCGTGTCTGCCGTCGCGGCAGGCCGCCCGCACCTGGGCTGGGGTGTCGTAGGTCATGGTCACTCCTCTGTTGCGGCTGATAGTAAGCCAGCGAAGGGTGGAGGGGAAGGGGGTGTCTTGCCAAAGCAAGGCGCTTTCCGTATGCAGTCATTATCCGATTGGGGTGTTCCGTGTCCAAGGCGGCGCGGAGCTGAGATCATACCCATGGAACCTGATGCAGCTCATCCTGCCGGAGGGAATCGGATGCGCCTTACCACGCCTGTATGTCGGCCGTTCGGCCGGTCCATCGAGCGCCGCGCAATTATCCCTCCTGCATGATGGGTGCGTAACCTCTCATCACCTTTAGGAGAATCGATATGGCGCAGGAGCTCGACGAAATCATAATTACCGAAGCCATCGCGACGGAATACTTCAACAAGTTCCGCAACTGCCTGAGCGTGGACGTGGCCATTGTGGGCGGCGGCCCTTCCGGACTGACAGCTGCGCGCAAGCTTGCGGAAAAGGGACGTTCCGTAGCCCTGTTCGAGCGTAAGCTCTCCCTGGGCGGTGGCATGTGGGGCGGTGGCATGACCTGGAACATCCTGGTGGTGCAGGAGGAATCCAAGCACCTGCTGGAAGAGGTGGGCATCCCGGTCAAGGAGTTCAAGCCCGGCTACTGGACGGCGGACGCCGTGGCCGCCACCACCACACTGGCCTCCACCGCCTGCATCGCCGGCGCGCAAGTCTTCAACTGCATGTCCGTGGAGGACGTGGTGCTGCGCGAGGAGAACGGGCAGACGCGCGTCACCGGCCTGGTCATCAACTCCTCTCCGGTGGAGATCGCCGGCCTGCATGTGGACCCGGTGACCATCGCCACGCGCTACGTCATCGAGTGCACCGGGCACGACACCGAGGTGCTCAAGCGGCTGGTGGCCAAGAACGACGTGGTGCTGAACACGTCTTCCGGCAAGATCGAGGGCGAGAAATCGCTGTGGGCCGAGCGCGCCGAGGCCAACACCGTGCACAATACGCAGGAGGTCTTCTCGGGCGTGTTCGTGGCGGGCATGGCGGCCAACGCCACGTATGGCTCCTACCGCATGGGCCCTGTGTTCGGCGGCATGCTCCTATCCGGCGAGCACGTGGCCGAGGAGATCGACAGAAAGTTGTCCGAGGAACAATAGTTTCAGAAGCGATGTGGCGGATCGGGGCGGAGGTCTCGATCCGGCCGCGCAGAATCTTCGTCCGAGCTCCCGGCCCAACCCGGCCGGGGGCAGGGCGGAGGCCGGCTGTGTCCGGCAGCCGCTGATTCAGCGGAGGACAGAATCGAGGGCCGCGCACAACCCTTCGAAATCGATTGGCTTTGCGAGATATCCGTTCATCCCGGCGTTCAGGAAGCGTTCCTGGTCGCCCTCCATAGCATAGGCCGTCAAGGCGATGATGGGGATGTCGCATCGCACGCCGTCCACCTCGCCGGCGCGGATGCGGCGCACGGCCTCGTCGCCCTTCATCCCCGGCATCTGGATGTCCATGAGCACGAGATCGAAATAGTCGTCTGCCAGGCGCTTCAGAACCTCGTGTCCGTTGACGGCCAGGTCGGGCTGGTGGCCTGCGCGTTTAAGCATGGCCAGCATGACGAGCTGATTCACCTGGTTGTCCTCGGCCACCAGGATGTGTAGGGAGCGGTCGGCGATCGGCGGCTGGGGCGTGCAGGCCTCGCGGTCGGGAGCGGCGCTGTCGCCCAGGGCGAACTCCGCCGTGAAGGCGAAGGAGCTGCCTTTGCCCAGCTCGCTTTCCACGCTGATTGCGCCGCCCATGAGCTCGACCAGCTCGCGTGAGATGCTCAGGCCCAGGCCAGTCCCGCCATACTCGGGATGCGCCGAGGCCCAGCCCTGGGCAAAGCTCTCGAAGATGTGCTGCAGGTTCTCCTCCGGGATGCCCACGCCGGTGTCCTGGACCTCGAACCGCAACAGGGCCCGGTTCCCGTCAATCTCTTCGGCTGATATCCGAACCTCCACGAGGCCTTCGTGGGTGAACTTGATGGCGTTGCTGATGAGGTTCACCAGCACCTGGCGGAGCCGTCCGGCATCGCCCATCAACTGCTCGGGCACCTCGGGCGCGATGGAGAGGTTCAGGCTCAGTCCCTGGTCTTTGGCCGTTCTGCGTAGCGGGGCCAGCACCTTCTCCATCTCGTCCCCAAGATCCATGGGCCTGTGCGCCAGCTCCACCTTGCCGGCCTCGATCTTGGAGAGGTCGAGGACGTCGTTGATGAGCTCCAGCAGATGCTTGCCGGAGCCGCGCAGCAGCTCCAGGTACTCGCGTACTTCGTCGCCGGGATTGCTCATCAGGGCGAGCTCGGCCATGCCCATGATGCCGTTCATCGGCGTTCTGATCTCGTGGCTCATGCTGGCCAGGAAGGCGGATTTGGCCTGATTCGCCGCCTCGGCGCGCTTCTCCGCCGCCTCGCGCTCGGCAAGCTCGGCCTTGAGCCGCGCGGTCTGCTCCAGAACCTGCTCCTTCAGCTCGCGGTTGTAGATGATGATTCGGCCGGACAACGGGCGGAGCGTCTTGGCCAGGGCCAGGATGCTCAGGATCATGACGACCAGGAAGCCGAAGATGACGTTGCGGATGGTCCGGTAGACGTGGTGGTAGAGCTCGGATCTGGACATGACCTGGAACACGGCCCAGGACGTGCCCCGAACCGGGGCATAGGCGACCACGGATTGGCCCAGTGACGGCCATTTCCCGGACCAGACGCCGCTCTTCCCTCCCACGGCGTTGGCGAACAGGGCGCGGATGCTTTCCTGGTCCGGTACCTGGTTCCTGGCCGTCTCGCTGAGCTCCGACCTGGGGAAGAGGGGAACGAGCCGCTTGCCTTCACGGCGGACAATGGCGAGAAAGCCTGCGGTGCCGGCATCCGTGGCTGCGGTCACTATGTTATGCAGCGGCTTTGCCTTGAATAGAACAAGGTCCGTGCCCTGGATCCTGTCTGCTCCGTGTATGGCCGCCGAGACGACCAGGGTCGGCTCCCCGCCGTTTTGGGCCAGGCCCATCACGGTGGGGCCACTGAGGATGGGGATGTGGCTTGTTCCAATGCTTTTTGGAATATCGTTTCCGGCCTGCACGACCACGTTCCCCGAGACGTCGAAACGGACCATGCCCACGGCCTCGGGAGAGACGCGCAGGGCGTCCAGCAGCTTGGGCGCGCTGAACGAGCGTAGCTCCTCCAGGCTGATGAGCCCGGCGTTGTACTGCTCCAGCTTGACACGGATTTGGGTCCGGCTGCCTATTTGCGAGGTAACGTCGAGTGCGCGCTGGACGTACTCCTCCACGCCCACGAGGTTGGAGCGCATGGTGTAGAAGAGGGTGTCCTCGGCGCGTTGGCCCAGGTGGCGGTAAAACGGAACCAGCGTCAGAATGGCGATACAGACGCCCGTAACCAGCAGCGCCAGAATGGAGATGGTGAAGATACGACGTTGTAGATGTGCAGCGTCGATCATGCTCTGCAGTCTCTCTTCCTGTTGCCATGAGTGCATGGCGTCGGCCTGCCACACTTTCCGGACCGGAACCTGAAGCCGCTGCAGGATTTTCAGGCCACCCCGATCCACGTTTCCTTCAAGGCAAGCCCGGTATGGGGTGCGGCAACATGGAGTTTCAGTGCCGGGGAGAGCTTTCAAATGCGCCGTACGGACGTGGATTGGCCATTCCGCAAAATCCCCATGTATCCTGTGCGACCAGGAAGCTCAAGTCGATTCCTCCATTACTTTGATCGGAATTGCGTCTCCCGAGCCGGGCAGCGTCACTGCCTTTGGCGGCGGTTTCGTTAGGTGGCGGTTCTGTGCAGCCTGTATTCGGTTCGCAGATTTCATTAACAAATTGTATACATCTATATATCTTGTCGGAATAGTGATACTTTTAAGCTGAGCATGGAGCCGGTGGAGGAACCGTCCCATAGAGAGTACGAGCAAGATCCTGTCACGCCGTTGACGCACAACAGGCCTTGGTCTAGACAACAAAACCTGCCCAGCCCGCCGTATGGCGGCGGCGCGGGCCGTATATCCCCATTCGTACGGTCCGCGTCCTGGTTCGACGCCTGCCTTGCCCTTGGGGACTCCGTGGACTCGAGCCTGTTTTCATTCCCATCGAGGAACACGTGGATCAAGTTACAAACCAGCGCGCGGTCCCGGCCACAGTGTACTTCGACGAGGCGATAGCCCCGCCGGAATCCCTGGCCGAGGCGCTCGATTTCGAAACGCTGCGCGACAAGGGCTGGGTGCCGCTCAAAAGGGACGGCGACTGGGCCTGGGTTGCGACGTGCCGGCAGAACCAGGAGGCCGTACGCCGCGAGGCGCAAGAGATGTGCGGCGTTGCGGACGTCTCCATCTCGGCTGCCGGCGCAGAGGCGATCCAGCGTTTCATCGACCATGCCGAGGATCTCAACCCCGGCTTTCCTGTGGTGGCGGCGCGCACCTTCCTGGCGCGGACGCGCACCTTTCTCGCCGCGCACCGCTCGCAGCTTTCCAGCTACCGCACCCTTCTTGCCAAGGGCCGTACCGGCCTGGCCATGCTGCGCACCGGCCTGGCGCTTATCGCCATTGCTATGATGCTGCTCAAGGTCTTCGGAGCCGGCTGGATCATCGTGCCGGAGGCAGTTCTGGCGATCTGCGGCGTGGTGCTCGCCTCGGAGGGGCTCACCTGGTACCTCCCGGCCAGGAAGCTGGCGCGCAAGAGGCTGGCTCCTCCGGAGCCTCCCGGACCGGACGTGACAGTGCCCGTGGCGGTTTTCGACCAGGGACGCATCCGCATCAGCCGTAGCGGTCCTGTTCCTGGCGCGGCGCAGTGGATGGAGGAGGTCGAGCGCCACTCGCCGGTCATGCGCCGCCGTTTTCTGGCGCTGGAGCGCACCGAGCTGGCCATGGAGCGCACCCGGCAGGCCCATTTCCGGACCGTCATGGCCAAGTCCCGCACGGGCATGGCCCTGGTGCGGACAGGCATCGCCCTTACCGGTCTTGGCACGGCCCTGATGCGCAGAATCCACGCCCATCCCATGGACGTGGTGGATATCGGCCTGCTCGTGGTGGGCGTCATTCTCATTCTGGAAGGGCTGAGCTGGTACCTTTCCGGCCACGGCGCCGGCCGCACCAGCCTGACCGAAGCGCACCGCGCAGGCGAGAAGACCAGCGCCTGGAGCATGCTCACGCCGCCGGTGCTGGAGGAAAACAGCCTGCGCAGCCGCTCCATTCCTCTGATCTCGCCCGGGTGCAGCGAAGGCATCTGGGGCTCCACGGGTCTGGCTCTGGAACGCACGCTGCTGGCAGAACGCCGCAACGTGATGTCCCGTTTCCGCACGAGCCTTGCCTGCTCCAGAACCGGGTTCGCCTACATCCGCACCGGTGTGAACTTCGTGGCCGTGGGTCTGGGCCTGCTGCTGACCAGCCCCCACCACACCCCCGGCTGGATTATTTTCGACTCCACCATTCTCTGCATCGGCCTGCTGCTGCTCGCCGACGGTTTCCTCTGGCACCGCACGGCGCGTCGCAACCGCTGGCAGCTTTCCTACTGCGAACCGGGCATGGAGATCGACATCCCCGACTACACCAAGCCGCCCGGACAATGGACCACTTTCGAGCTGGAACATGGACAACCCTGACGCAACGCTTTCTTCCGCCGCGGCGCCGTATGCCTCGCTGGCCGAGGATGGCGTCATCAGCCGGGGCGACCTCGCAGCCGCCGATGCAGCCTGGCGCGTCGACGGCATCCATCCCGAGGTCTACTTCCGGCAGAAGCTCGGCCTTGCCCGGTCCACCCTGCGCGGCGCTCTGGCAACGTACAGCGGCCTGGACACGCTGACGTACGACGAGCGTCCGCCCGTGCCGGACGATCTGGCCCGTTTGGCCTTTCAGGCGGAAGGACCGGCCCGCGGGCTGTGGTTTCCTGTCTGCCGCGTGCACGATGTCCTGACCTTCGCCATCAGCGAGTTCGACGACGGCGCTGCCAAGGCCGAGATCGAAGAGCTCTTCCCGGGCCGGCCCAAACGGTTCCTGGCCTGCCTGCGGGAGGAGATTGGCTGGTACGCGCAGGACTTTGCCATGCGCGACACCAACGGCCCGGTGGGCATCCAGCGCACGACCATGGCCTACTGGCGCAACACCATGGCCCTGTGGCGGACCAAGCTGGCCTGCCAGCGCACCAATCTCGCCTGCGGCCGGACCTGGCTCAACAGCCTGCGGTGGGGGCTGGGTCTCATCGGTATGGGCAACAGCCTGCTGCGTCTGGACAATCCGATCATCCCCAAGCCGGCGCTTTGGCTCCTTGTGGTGGCCGGAGCCACGCTGGCCACCGTGGCCATCTTCTCGTACACCCGCCTGCGCCGGTCGTGGCGGCACATCTCGGATCAGAACCTGGTGGAGGCCACCTCGGCCGTGGTGTACTTTTTGGAGGAGTTCCACTTCATCGAGCTGCACGACCCGGCCAACGGCCGGCCCATGAAGCGCACGATGCTCGGCCGGCTAGGCGACTCCCTGGGCCTGTACTCCACGGTTGTCGAACCACGCGGCGGCTACAGGGAGCGCATCACCCTGGCTCGGGAGCGCAATGTCCTGGCCGCGCAACGGACCATCCTGGCCTGCTACCGGACCCTGGCCGCAAGAGCGCGGACCGGCTTGGCCTTTTTCCGCACAGGCGCCGCCGTTTTCACGTTCGGTCTTGGTTTGCTAACATACTTCGGCCTCAGTCCGCTGAGTCTTCTGGATGGATTGCTCATCCTCGCGGGCCTGGGCATGCTCATCGACGGCGCCATCTGGTACTGGCCGGTGCGCAGGGAGTACTCCGAAACGCCGCGGTGCCTCCGGTACGAAGACTATGACGATTAAACGCACCCTCATCCTCCACGGCGTGATCATCATCGGCCTGCTTGCTCTCATGGGCATGTTCGCCGTGCACGATGTCGGCACGCTCACCACATCGAGCCGGTACATGGAGATTCAGGAGGGGCTCAACGCCTCGTTCCTGCAAATGCGCCTGTACGAGAAGAACTATTTCCTGTTCAAGGACGACCAGGCCATGCGGGACATACTCTCCATAATCAAGGCCGCCGGCAAAACCCTGGACAGTTTCAGCGACGCGATGATTCCGGCCATCGGCGAGGCCAAGTATCAGGCGCTGCGAAACTCCCTGAGCCAATACGAGCACGAAGCCCAGCTCATTGCCGAGTCCGGCACGCGGGATGTCGTGGCCGAAACCACCCTGCGGGAGTTCGGCAGACGGCTTCTGGAGCTTTCGACCCGGTTGACGCGGGAGGAGCGGGCCAAGATCGACAAGATCATCACCAAGGCAAAGCGCGGCATGCTGGCGTCCTTCCTGATATTCCTGGTGCTTGCCGTATTCCTCACGCCGCTTATCTACCGCCGCATCTTCTCTTCCATGAAGAAGGTGACCATGCTGGCCAGGGACATCTCCAAGGGGCGCTTCCGGATCATCGACGGCAAGGTACCGGACGACGAGATGGGCACGGTGATCACAGCCATGAACAGCATGTCCCAGGAGCTGCGCCTGCGCGAGGACGAGCTGGTGCAGTCGAAAAAGCTGGGCTCCCTGGGCGTGCTCACGGCCGGCGTGGCGCACGAGATAACCAACCCGCTGAACAACATCTCCATGATCGCCCAGACCTACCAGGAGATGTACGACATGCTGCCGCGGGAGAAGCGCATCGAGTTCATGGATCAGGTTCTGGGCGAGTGCGAGCGCATCCGCGCCATCGTGGTCAACCTGCTCGACTTCGCCAAGCCCAAGGTGGCCTCCTTCAGCCCGGGCGACATCAATGAAGTCATCAATCGCACCCTCGGCCTGGTCCAGAACATGCTCGACGTCTCGGACATCGAGGTGCACCTCGACCTCGACTCCGGCATCCCCACCGTGAACATGGACAAGCACCAGATCAACCAGGTCTTCGTGAACATCATCACCAACGCCATCCAGGCCATGAAGCCGGGGCAGGACCTGACGATACGAACCACGACCACGGAGAAGCGCGACGAGGTGCATATCGTTATCGAGGACACCGGGAAGGGCATGTCCCCGGAGACGCTCAGCCACATTTTCGACCCGTTCTTCTCCACCAAGGGGGTGGACGGCACGGGCCTGGGCCTTTCAGTAAGCTACGGAATAGTAAAGAACCACTCGGGAACCATTACCGCGAGCAGCGAGGTGGACAAAGGGACGACTTTTGAGATCCACCTGCCCGCGACACCGCAGATGGAGGACACGGATGAGTAAGCCGGCGGTTATGATCATTGACGACGAGAAGGTTGTTGGCGACATGTCGAAGTATCATCTGGAAGCGGCCGGTTTCGAGGTGGAGACGTTCGTCGATCCTGCCAAGGCCCTGGATCGTTTCCGGGAAAAGAGCTTCGAGGTGGTCGTGACGGACCTGAAGATGAAGGGCATCGACGGCATGGAGGTGCTCAAGACGATCAAGAGTCTTGCGCCCAAAAGCCAGGTCATAATGATCACGGCGTTCGCCCATCTGAACACCGCCATCGAGGCGCTACGCGGCGAGGTCTTCGACTTCTTCCCCAAGCCCTTCAAGATCAAGGAGTTCGTGGAGTCCGTGCGCCGGGCTGCCGAGCGCGCGCAAGCCTGAACCGGAGCATCGGGCCCGGCCGCCGTGTCTTCTCGGGAGGGCGGCGCCCCTCGGCTCAGTCCGTGGCCGTGCTGCAGTGGAAATCACTGCCGCGCATGGTGAGCATGGCCTCGCTGCCCTTGATCCAGAAGACTATGCCATCGGTCTCGTATCTGGAACCGGAGGCCGACTCGACGCGGTCGAGTTTGAACGTCGAATCCTCGATGCGCAGGAGCAGCGGCTCGGCCGAGAAATCCGCCAGCAGCTCGATGACCTCTTCGCCGTCCTTGTTCTCGCAGATGTAGGCGACCTCGTCGGGCAGATCCGGCGAGGTCTGGTTGTCCTCGTCCACCACGCGGGAGTCTTCGATGGCCGACTGCGAAGAGGTGTCTTCGGGGGAGTCGCCGCAGCCGCCCAGGGGCAGAAGCAGCGCGAGCAGGAGGCAGGCCGTGGCAATTCGTTTCATGGCATAACCCATCAGTCTCGTAGAAATTCAGACTAAAAGTCATCTCAAAAGCAGATATTTCGTTCTATGGCAAGGACGTCGAGTTCTGCCCCGAGGGAGTATGTCCAATAATATTTGGACCTTCGGGCGGAGCGAGCCTGACGCAGCCACGGGGCCAAAGAACATTTTTGCGATGGCTTCTACTCTTCAACCTGCCGGCAGTTGTAGGTCCTCTCACCCAGCAGCAGGGTGATCTCCTTTTCCTTCATGGAGAGCACAATGTCCTTGCCCACGAAATCCATGCCCAGCGGCGTCTGCTCCGCGCTGACGTCGTAGGCGTCCTCGCCTACGTGCAGCTGGAGCGGCAGCATGGTGGGCTCGGCTGTGACCGGCATGTTGTCGCCGCAGACAAGGTTGATGTTGTCCGGCATGCCGGGAACGCCCGTGGGGGCTTCGTCCATCGCCCCGGTCTGGCCAGTCTGATTGGTCGCGTTGGTTTCGGCGGGGTGCTCGCCGGAGCATGCGGCGGCCAGCAGGGCGCCGGCCAGCAGAACAAGCAGGGCCATGCGAAGCGCGATGCGCGCGAAACGTTCCATACGATACTCCCTGGTGTCTAGAGCATTTTCGTCTTTCAACAAGACTCCCATCTGAAACAAATTACTATTGTTTCAGGTAAATGCATAAGAGCATCTAAACCTTTTCAAGGTTAATATGCTCTAAAATTGTGGACATTCGCTGATGCAATCCACGATACATCAGCAGCGCAGCCATATCCAGAAAATCATTCACCCGGTTGCTTCTTCATGCGAAGTAGCCAGCGGCCTCTCGCCGCATGATCCGACGCAATACACTGTCACCGGCTCTGATGACGGTGCCGGGCTACTTCTCCTGGTCAGGCAGCAGCCAGCGCGCCAGGTCGTCCTGCTCCATGGCGCAACTGCACATCGGGCCGCCGACGGGCAGGTCCTCCGGGTCTATGAGCAGCCGCGCATCGGTGTTGGTCATGAGCGTGGCCGGCGGCAGGTGGCGCGCCGTCAGCCGGCAGCCCAGGCCGTACGGCGGCATGAGGCTGTAGGGGGCCGGGACATCGCCGGGGATGCAGCGGCCAACGAGGCTGGCGCAGGACTCGCACGCGGGGCAGGTTGCGTTGCGTGCGACGATCTCCAGGGCACCGCCTTCGTTGTCCAGCTCGTCGAGCAGGGACAGGGTCTCGGCCCTGAGCTTCTCGAAGCGGTCCATGAAGGCGTCGATGGCGTCGGGATCGAGCCCGGCCTCTTCCAGCAGGGCCCAGATGACCTGGCCGGAAAGGCGCTTGAACAACGGATGTATTGCCATGAGTTGCCTAGCTTCAGGCGTGTAGAGTGCTGTCACGGGGTGAGTCCGTATTGCGTTTATGGCGGCGCGCGCCGGGTTCGCACAGGGATGGCGCGTGCGGGAACCCTGGGTTAAAAACGGTGGTTCCACATCATGCATGAGATGGGGGATGTGGTAAAGACGGCCGCGCAGAGCACGTGCGAAGCCTCCGCCGTCTCGTATAAAAAAACGCCCCCGGCCATGAAACCATGGAGCCGGGGGCGTGTGCATCGTGGTGTGCGAGGAGGGGGCTAGCCGGTCTGCGCCGGTGCGACCACCTCGAACTGGACTGCGGCGTCCGCGCCGGCCTTCTCGGCGCGCAGGCTCTTCTGCAACGCCTTGGCTTTCTTGTACTCCCGGCGCCAGTCATAGGCGGCCCGGCCCACCTCGTAGAGCAGGAAGGCGCGTCCCAGCGGTGTGGCTCGGCCCATGAGCGCGGCCACGGCCAATGCCGTGCGGCCGGCGTGGGAGCGGGAGAGCGCCACCTCGGCAACGCCCCTGGCCGCAAACTTCCCGGCCGAGAGCAGGGTACGGATAACGGCCATCTACTTCTTCACCTCCATGTGCCAGGCGGCCGGCCAGATCTCGTCGATGTGCTCGATGTAGCGGATCTTCAGCTTGCGCCTGAGCTCCGCCGGCACGTCTTCGAGGTCCTTCTTGTTCTGCTTGGGAATGGCGACCTCCTTCATGCCGTGGGCAACGGCGGCCAGGATCTTCTCCTTGATGCCGCCCACGGGGAGGACGCGCCCGCGCAGGGTGATCTCGCCGGTCATGGCAAGCTCCGAGTAGATGGGCTTGCCCGAGAGGGCGGAGACCAGGGCCGTGACCAGGGCGATGCCGGCCGAGGGGCCGTCCTTGGGCGTAGCGCCGGCCGGCACGTGGATATGGATGTCGCGCTTCTCGAAGAACTGCGGATCGATATCCAGGGTCTCGGCGCGGGCTCTGGCGTAGGTCATGGCGGCCTGGGCCGACTCCTTCATCACGTCGCCGAGCTTGCCGGTCAGCGTCAGGTGGCCCTTGCCGGGCATGGTGGACGCCTCGATGTGCAGAATCTCGCCGCCGTACGGAGTCCATGCCAAGCCCACGGCCACGCCGGGGGGCAGCTCCTTCTCGCGCTCCTCGTCCAGGAACGTGGGCGCGCCGAGCAGCTTGTGCAGCGAGGTGGGCGTGACCTTGAACGGTCCCTTCTCGCCCTCTGCCTTGCGCCGCGCCAGCTTGCGGAATACGGAACCTACCTGGCGTTCCAGATTTCGCAGTCCTGCCTCGCGGGTGTACTCGCGCACCAGCCTGGAGAGCGCGGACTCGGAGATGTCCACATCCTCGGGCTTGAGGCCGTTGGTCTCGGCCTGCCGCGGCAGGATGTAGCGCTTGGCGATCTTGATCTTCTCCTGCTCGGTGTAGCCGGGGATCTGGATGGTCTCCATGCGGTCCAGCAGAGCCGAGGGGATGGTGTCCAGCACGTTGGCCGTGCAGACGAACATCACCTTGGAGAGGTCGAACGGCACGTTGAGGTAGTGGTCGGAGAAGGAGTGGTTCTGCTCCGGGTCCAGCACCTCCAGAAGCGCGGAGGAGGGATCGCCGCGGAAGTCCGTGCCGATCTTGTCGATCTCGTCCAGCATGATGACCGGGTTGCGCGTTCCGGCCTGCTTGATGGACTGGATGATCCGGCCGGGCATGGAGCCGATGTAGGTGCGGCGGTGGCCGCGGATCTCGGCCTCATCCCGCATGCCGCCCAGGGACATGCGCACGAACTTGCGGTTCAGGGCGCGTGCGATGGAGCGTCCGAGCGAGGTCTTGCCCACGCCGGGAGGACCCACAAAGCAGAGGATCGGGCCCTTCATCTTTGGGTTCAGCTTGCGCACCGAGAGGTACTCCAGGATGCGGTCCTTGACCTTCTGCAGGTCGTAGTGGTCCTCGTCCAGAATCGTGTGCGCCTTCTTGATGTCCAGCCTGTCGCGCGAGGTCTTCTTCCACGGCAGCTCGATGAGCCAGTCCAGGTACGTGCGCACCACCGTGGCCTCGGAGGAGTCCGGGTGCATGGAGGTGAGCCGCTTGAGCTGCTTGTCGGCCTCCTTTTTCACGTCCTTGGGCAGACCGGCCTTGTCCAGAGCTTCCTGGAGCTGCTCGAACTCCTCGGACTCCTCGCCTTCCTCGCCCAGCTCCTTGCGGATGGCCTTCATCTGCTCGCGCAGGAAGAAGTCCTTCTGCGCCTTGTCCATGCCCTCCTTGGCCGAGGACTGGATCTTGGCCTGCATGGTGGCCAGCTCCAGCTCGCGCACAAGCTGGTCGTTCACCAGCGAGAGCCGGCGCATGGGGTCGCGCTCCTCCAGAATGGCCTGGGCGTCCTGCTGGGAGAGCCGCAGGTTGGAGGCGATGAGGTCGGCCAGGCGACCGGGATCGTTTACGTTGTTCAGCACAGCCATGATGTCGGAGGGCGAGATTCCCCGCAGGGAAAGAATCTTCTCGCTCTGCTCCTTGGCGGCGCGCATGAGCGCAATCTGCTCCAGGGAGAGGTCTTCGATCTCAGGTTCGGGAAGGGTCTCCACACGGGCCTGGATATGCGGCTCCGTGGAAGTGAACTCGAGGACCTTTGCCCGAGAGACGCCCTGGACCAGAACCTTGAGCCGGCCGTCGGGCATCTTGAGCATGCGCATGATCATGGCCACGGTGCCGACGTCGTACAGATCGTCGGGACCGGGCTCGTCCACGTTTTCGTCACGCTGGGTGAGGATGGTGATGAACCGGTTGGAGTTCAGCGCCGCGTCCACCGCGGCAACGGACTTCTCCCGTCCCACGAAGAGAGGGAGAATCATGTAGTTGAACACCACGATATCGCGCACCGGAAGCACCGGCATCTCGGCCGGAATCTCCATGGTGGTCTCGCCGGATTCGTTCAAGGCTTCCTCCACCTTGCGCGCGTCTTCCTCGTTGTCCAAAAGGATTTCCTGCGTGGTGAGGCTTTCGTCGCTCATCAGTGTAATAACCTCCCTGTATTCGGAAGAATCATGCTGTAATCTCCTGCAGCGGCGTCAACGGCCGCCGCGTGCGTGTCGGAAACTGAGCATAATCCCACAAGTAGGGATAAATAAGGCCATAATCGTGAATGTCTACCCCATTTCGGGACAAAAGCACGTTCTCAGCGGGCTATGAAGAAGCCGGAAATGACTTCCTCCTCGATTTCAGTGCATTCCAGGGCGTCTACGTGCGAGTAGGGCGGCCCCTGGCCGAACCGTTCGCGAAACAGTTTCAGGGCCTCGTCGTCCCCCTGCGCCATGGCTTCCACCCGGCCGTCGCGCAGATTGCGCACCCAGCCGGACACACCCAGGGAACGCGCGGTTTCCCGGGTGTAGCCGCGAAACCAGACTCCCTGGACGCGGCCGGAAACAATGCAGTGGAGCGTTTTGACCATCTATCCTCCTGGTTGAGCGCGTACCCAGATACGATACAGGAGCTATGCGAGGAAATGAAGGTGGAGAATTGGGGAGGCGGATAAAAAGGCGCTACGGGGGGCGACTCAAGGCTTTGTCCCGAGCTCGGGAGCGAAAAAGCCGCCAGGGTCAGAGCTGCCCCTGCATCTGATAGCTGTAGTAGTCGTCGTCCGTGACGATGATGTGGTCCAGCAGGCGCACGCCCACTTCATGGCAGGCGCGCTGCATCCGCTCGGTGAGCTCGTCGTCCATGCGCGAGGGGCGGGGGTCGCCGCCCGGGTGGTTGTGCACCATGATGCAGCTTGCGGCCTTGCGCTGCAGGGCCTTGGCGATAAGCTCCCGTGGGTACACGGCCGTCTCGTTCACCGTGCCGGAGGTGATGCGCTCCCAGCCGATGAGCCGGTTTTTGGCATCCACCAGCACCACCCAGAACTCCTCGGTGGAGAGGTGGCCCAGGCGGCTCATGGCCATGTGCGCGGCCTTGGACGGATGGGACAGGATCTCGCGCTTCCTGGCCGGTTCCTCTTCCACGCGGGCGCGTATCTCCTTGAACAGCGTGAAGAAAATTTCAGCGGACGGGCCCAGGCCCTTGACGTCGGAGAGCTCCTCCGGCCGGGCCAGGAGCACGCCGCGCAGGGTCTCGTAACGGCTGAGCAGCTCCTTGGCCAGGGGCTTGGTGTCCCGGCGGGGAATGACGTGGGCGAGCAAGAGCTCCAGCAGCTCGTAGTCGGCAAGCTGCGACGAGTCCTGGGTCAGGCGCTCTTTGAGTCGCTGCCGGTGGCCGTGGTAATGGGGCTTGTCCGCCATTACGGTCGCTGCCTCGGCGGGCCGCCGCGGCGTGGCTGCGCAGGACCCGTCGGTCCGCGGCCGGTCGCGGTGTCGTCGGCAAAGAGCGCGGCCATGCCGGCCACGAGGCGCTCCAGAGCCTGCTCCGGCTTGCGTTCGCCGGACTTCACGCCGTACTCCGCCTCCATGGCAAGGTCGAAGAGCACGGCGATGCGCGTGCGGCCCAGCCGGCGGGCCAGGCTCTCCTTGGCGCGCATCACGGACATGGGCAGGCGTATGCCCTGGGTCTCGCCGGCATCTATCTGCCAGAGCAGGCGCGCCTCCCGCGTGAGCAGGGAGAGCAGCGGAAAGAGCATGCCCTCGCCGCCAAGGCGGTCGGCAAAGACCTGTCTCCATACCGCCACGGACGCCGTGCCCTTTTGCAGCGCCTGGATAAAGCCGAAGATGTCGATGTCCGGAGCATAGGCCGTCTCCCTGGCCAGGGCCGTGTCGATGACGCCTTGTCCGTCCCCTTCCACGGCCTGGGCCGCCACAGCCAGCTTGTCCATCTCGGCGGTGATCGCCGCGGCGTCCAGGGGCAGGGATTCCGCCAGAAACTGCAACGCGCCGGGCGCAAAGGCAACGGAGCGCCTGCGGGCCTCGCGCTCCAGCACGGCGGCCATCTTGTTGCGGGTGATGCCCGGGGACTGCCAGTACCAGCCGCGGTCCTGCGCCAGCGTCCAGAACTTCTGCTTGGTCAGCTGCGCCGGGGGCTTGGGCTGGTTTCGCTGCCAGGCAGACTCCAGACAGAAGATGGGAAAGGCGTGCTCCTTGAACCCGGCCAGGGCCGGGACCAGGGCCTTCCAGTCCGCAGCCAGGAGCTTTTCGGCATGCCGCACCACGATGCACTTGGCGCGGCCGGTGAGCGATTGCAGCGTGAGGTCTTCCCAGAATTGCGGGGGCAGCCCTTCCTCGGCCCAGTAGGAACGGCGGTCGAACCCGGTCGCAGAAGCACCCAACAGGCCGCCGCCGGCCTCAGCCGGGGCGTACTGCTTCATCAGCTCCTGGACTTTTCCCTGAATGATCTTGGAGTCCGGGCAGGCGAGGAAGAAAAAACCGGGCCGGTCGGCGCCGGGGCGGGATGCGTTACCGGAAGGCGGGGCTGTCATAGGGCTCATGGAGCGGCAGCATACGGCGGGAACCCTGCCGCTGACAAGCGCCTCCCTGGAATTATAAAAGCCCGTTTTTAACAAATGCTCTGGGGGAAAACCTTTCTGGAAGAAAGGTTTTCCCCCAGCCCCCCTTTCCAAAGACTTTTATCTAGTTTTCCTCAAAAAACAGGCTGCTCTTGTTCGTGAACAAAAGCAGCCTGATGAAAGGTTTGGGAAAGGGAGAGCGCGAGAGGGGAGAACAGCTCTGCTATCTTCATCCCTAAGAGCGCTAACAACCGCGCCTAAGGGCTGAAGTCCTTATTCAAAGGGGTTCCCCTTTCGCATGTGCATCTGCATTGGTGAACTACGTGGCGACCACGTTGACCAGCTTGCCGGGGATGACCACGACCTTGCGCACGGTCTTGCCTTCGAGGTGTTTCTGCACGTTGTTCTCGTTCAGGGCCTGCTCCTCGATGGCGTCCTTGGTGGCGTCGGCCGGCACGTCGATGCGGCCGCGCAGCTTGCCGTTCACCTGGACGACCACGGTCACGGTATCGAGCACCAGGGCGTCGGGGTCGTACTGCGGCCAGCCGGACTCGGCCAGCAGAGTGGCGTGGCCCATGCGCTCCCAGAGCTCCTCGCAGATGTGGGGCACGATGGGCGAGAGCACGAGCACGGTGGAGGCAACGGCCGAGGAAAAGACCTTGCGGCCGCCTTCAGATTCCAGCAGCGCGTCCCGGCTGGTGTACATGAGGTTGACCAGCTCCATGACCGCGGCGATGGCCGTATTGAACTGGAATTTGTCCGAGAGGTCCTCGCCCACCTTCTTGACCGTGGCGTGCTCCTTCTGGCGCAGCTCCTTGGCCGTGTCGGCGGCGTTGCCCGCGGTCTCGCAGTCCGCCGCCGTGGCCGAGCAGGGGGCCATGGTCATCAGGGATTCCTGGGCGTCCAGCACCAGGCGCCAGAGCCGGTTGGCAAAGCGGTAGGCGCCCTCGATGCCCTGGTCGGACCAATCGAGATCACGCTCCGGCGGCGCGGCAAAGAGGCAGAAGAGCCGCACGGTGTCGGCGCCGTACTTGGCGGTCATGTCATCCGGGGAGACCACGTTGCCCTTGGACTTGGACATCTTGGCCCCTTCCTTGAGCACCATGCCCTGGGTGAGCAGGTTGGCGAAGGGCTCGTCAAAGTCCAGGTAGCCCAGGTCGCGCAGAACCTTCACAAAGAAGCGCGAGTAGAGCAGGTGGAGGATGGCGTGCTCGATGCCGCCGATGTATTGATCCACCGGCAGCCACTGGGAGACGATGTCCTTGTCAAAGGGCTTCGTGTCGTTGCGGGCGTCGGCGTAGCGCAGGAAGTACCAGGAGGACTCCACGAAGGTGTCCATGGTGTCGGTCTCGCGCCGGGCCTTGCCGCCGCAGACCGGGCAGACGGCGGTGGTGAAGGTTTCGTCCTCGGGCAGGGGAGAGCGGCCGTCCTCCTTGGTCTTCACCTCCAGGGGCAGGACCACCGGCAGGTTCTCTTCCTTCTCGGGCTGGTAACCGCACTCCTCGCAGTAAACCACGGGGATGGGCGCGCCCCAGTACCGCTGGCGGGAGATGTTCCAGTCGCGCAGACGGTAGTTGATGGCTTTCTCGCCCATGCCGCGCTGCTGCAGGGCATCCACGATCTTGAGCTTGGCCTCCTCGTTGGGAGTGCCGTCGAACTCGCCGGAGTTCACCAGCACGCCGGGATCGGAGTAGGCGGCCTCCATGGTCGCGGGGTCCAGGGTCTCGCCTTCCGGGGTGATGACCACCTCGATGGGCAGGTCGTACTTGCGGGCAAACTCGAAGTCGCGCTGGTCGTGCGCGGGCACAGCCATGACCGCGCCGGTGCCGTACTCCATGAGCACGAAGTTGCCCACCCAGATGGGCATACGCCGGCCGTTGACCGGGTTGACGCAGTACGCGCCGGTGAAGACGCCTTCCTTCTCCATGTCATCGGCTGTCCGGGCGATGCGGTCCATGTCCCGGACCTTCTTGCAGAAGGCCTTGACCTCGTCCTCGCGCTCCGTGCCGGCCACGAGCTGCTCGATGAGCGGATGCTCGGCCGCCAAGCTCATGAAGGTCGCGCCGTACAGGGTGTCCGGCCGGGTGGTGAAGACGCGGATGCGCTCGTCGGAGCTCTCGATCTGGAACTCCAGCTCCGCGCCCACGGACTTGCCGATCCAGTTGCGCTGCATGGCCACCACGCGCTCCGGCCAGCCCTGGACCAGGGACTTGTCCAGGTCGTCCAGCAGCTCCTCGGCATAGGCCGTGATGCGCAGGAACCACTGGGAGAGCTCCCTGTGCTCCACCATGGAGTCGCAGCGCCAGCACTGGCCGTCAATGACCTGCTCGTTGGCCAGCACGGTGTGGCACTTCTCGCACCAGTTGACCGGGGCCTTGCGGCGGTAGACCAGCCCCTTCTCCCACATCTTGATGAAGAAGAGCTGCTCCCACTTGTAGTACTCGGGATCGCAGGTGGTCACCTCGCGGCGCCAGTCCAGAGAGTAGCCCATGCGCATGAGCTGGGCTTTCATGGTGGCGATGTTCTCGTAGGTCCACTTGGCCGGGTGGGTGTTGTGCTTGATGGCGGCGTTTTCCGCCGGCATGCCGAAGGCGTCCCAGCCCATGGGGTGGAGTACCGAGAAGCCCTGCATGCGCTTGAACCGGGCCAGGACGTCACCAATGGAGTAGACCCGCACGTGGCCGATGTGGATGCGGCCCGAAGGGTAGGGGAACATTTCGAGAACGTAGTACTTCGGTTTGTCCGAGGTGCTCTCGCATTCAAAGGCGCGGGCTTCGTTCCAGCGCTTTTGCCATTTTTCTTCCACGGCCTGGAAGTCGTACGGCTCCATGGTGTCTCGTCCTTTCTATGCTTCGTTGAAATTATGTGTATGCGGAACGCAACCCGAAAATCAGTGCGAACGGTTCCTGGACTGGAGCAGACGCAAGAGGCGATAGGTGGGGCGCTTTTCGCGTTCCGCCTGGGCCTGCGCTTCCAGCTCCAGGGCAATGCGCTCGTAGTCGTGCTCGTCATCCACCTGGAGGTGGGGGAACTTCTTGGCCCACCTTTCCGCGCACCGCTGGAAGTCTTCGCGCTGCAGGCCCACCTGGATCAGGACCACGGCCTCGTTACTGAACAGCGGCCAGAAGGCGTCGCCCCAGCTTGCCACGGCGTCCACGATGTAGCGGTCGAGCACCTGCGAGACGGAGAGGGTGTCGATCCACCAGTGGTCCCAGCCCATGCGCATCAGGGTGTCCGCCATGTAGCCGATCCAGGAGCCCATGTTCTTTTCGCCGCGCGGTACGAGGAAGACAACCTCGAAGAGCTGCTCGCCGTCGCGGTTGGGCCAGGAGCGGACCTCGGCAGACGGCGCCTTGCCGTCCTCTGTGGCCGCTATGTAGACGCGGGCGAACTCCGGAGGACTCTGGTCAGCGTCCTTGATGAACCCCAATTTCACCATGCTCGAGCGCCTTTGCCGCAGCATCCAGGATGCCGTTTACGAAACCCTTGGAATTTTCGTCGCCATACTGCTTGGACAACTCCACCGCCTCGTTGATGGCTACCTTGGTGGGGACGTCGTCACGGTAGAGCATCTCGAAGACGGCGAGCCTGAGTATCGTCAACTCAATTTTGGCGATCCGCGTGACCCGCCAATGCTGCGAGAACTTGTTGATTATCTCATCGAGCTCATCCCGCTTCTCCCACACGCCGTGAGTCAGCTCCCAGGCAAAACCCTGGGTCGGCTGCTCCGGATAGGGAACGTCGGAGACGAGCTCCACCTCTTTGCCTTTGGGCGCGACAGGGGCCTTGGCGAAAGCCTTTTCCAGATCACGCTCTGTGGGCGCGCCGGAATAGCTCAGGCCGTACAGCACCTGAAAAGCAGTCTCCCGAGCGCCATGACGGGAGCGACCTGTGTCCGTCATGTTTACAGCTGCTCCAGGACTCGCACACTTTCCAGAGCGGCGGAGGCAGCCTCTACGCCCTTGTTCCCGGCTTTGGAGCCGGCGCGCTCGATGGCTTGCTCCAGCGTGTCGGTGGTCAGCAGGCCGAAGCCGATGGGAACACCGAACTCCAGCGCGACCTGGGCGATGCCCTTGGTGGCCTCACTGGCCACGAAGTCGAAGTGCGGGGTCGCGCCGCGGATCACCGCGCCGAGGCAGATGATGGCGTCGAACTCGCCTTTCTTGGCGAGCTTCTTGGCCACCACGGGCATCTCGAACGCGCCGGGCAGGCGCACCAGGGTGATGTCCTCGCGGCTGGCGCCGTGGCGGACAAGGTAGTCCACCGCGCCGCCCACGAGCTTGTCTACGATGAAATCGTTGAAGCGGGTGGCGACCAGGGCGAACTTCAGGCCCGAAGCGTCCAGCTTGCCTTCGATGGTTTGCAGATGGGGCATGGTATGGTCCTTACTCGTCAGCGGAGGCGTCGCCTCCGGCTTGGCAATTGTTGACGTGCAGCATGTGGCCGAGCTTGCTCTGCTTGGTCTGCAGGTACTTTATGTTGGCGTCGCAGGGGCTCATCTCGACGGGTACGCGTTCTACAACTTCGATGCCGTACCCTTCCAGGCCCACGATTTTCTTGGGGTTGTTGGTCATCATGCGCATCTTGCGCACGCCGAGGCTCACCAGAATCTGAGCGCCGATGCCGTAGTCGCGCAGGTCGGCCTTGAAGCCCAGCTTCTCGTTGGCTTCCACGGTGTCGTAGCCTTGGTCCTGCAGGTGGTAGGCGCGGATCTTGTTGGCCAGGCCTATGCCGCGGCCTTCCTGGCGCATGTACAAAAGGATGCCGGAGCCCTCGGCCTCGATCATCCGCAACGCAGTCTGGAGCTGGCCGCCGCAGTCGCAACGCATGGAGCCCAGCACATCGCCGGTCAGGCACTCGCTGTGCACACGCACCAGCACCGGCTTGCTCGGGTCGATCTCTCCCTTGACGATGGCCAGATGGGTCTGGTTGTCGATCTCGCTATCAAAGGCGATGGCCTTGAACTCGCCGTAGCACGTGGGCAGGCACGCCTCGTCGATGCGCTTTACCGAGGTATGGCCGGTGCGCATGCGCAGGCGGATGAGGTCGCGGATGGTCGCGATCTTCAGGTCGTGCTCCTTGGCGAACTCGACCAGGTCGGGCATGCGCGCCATGTTGCCATCCTCGCGCATGATCTCGCAGATCACGCCGGCCGGCTTGAGCCCGGCCATGCGGGCCAGATCCACGCTGCCCTCGGTCTGGCCGGCGCGCACCAGCACGCCGTCCTTGCGCGCACGCAGGGGGAAGATGTGACCGGGGGTGACCAGATCGTCCGATTTGGCGTTGTCCGCCACGGCCGTGAGGATGGTGGTGGCGCGGTCATAGGCCGAGATGCCGGTGGTCACGCCGGTGCGCGCCTCGATGGACACGGTGAACGGCGTCCCGAACTTGGACGTGTTGTCCGAGGACATCATGGGCAGTTCGAGCCGATCCACCAGGAACGGCGCCATGGCCAGGCAGATCAGGCCCCGGCCGTGGGTGGCCATGAAGTTGATGATCTCGGGGGTGACCTTTTCCGCGGCCACGGTCAGGTCGCCTTCATTCTCGCGGTCTTCGTCGTCCACGAGGATGATCATGCGCCCCTGTCTGATTTCTTCTACCGCCTCTTCGGCGCTGATGATCGGCATGTGCGTTCCCTTATGTTCGTCTCTTCCGGTCTCAGGCATGCAGCGGAAGGGAGGTTCTGTGGTGCGCCCGGCGGGGCGGGCGCATCGAAAAATGGCGCGGCCTTGCCGCTGCGGGAAGGGGTTAGTTCCTATCACAGTCCCGCTGGAGTATCAAAACCCGTGTTTGCGCAGAAAATCCATGGATATGCCGCCGGAATCGTTGGCGTTATCTTCATCGGAAGAACCGCCGGACCACGCCTTGAGCATGCGCTCCACGTACTTTCCGATAAGGTCTGTCTCCATGTTCACTTCCGTGCCTGTGCGCCACTGGGATATGGTGGTTTCAGCCATGGTGGACGGGATGATGTTCACCATCAGAAAGTTCTCGCCGCACCGGTTCACGGTGAGGCTGACGCCGTCCAATGCCACGGAACCCTTGGCCACCACCTGGGAGCCGAAGGCGGCCGGGAACTCCAGCCGGTATACCGTAGATTCGCCGACCTTATCCACCGAGGCCACGGTGGCGATGCAGTCCACGTGACCGCTTACCATGTGGCCGCCCAGGCGGTCGCCCATGGCAAGGGCGCGCTCCAGGTTCACGATGGAGCCGGGCTTGAGCGAGCCAAGCGCCGTGGCGGACAAGGTCTCGGCCGAGGCGTAGGCGGAAAATCGCGCGCCGCGCCCGGTCGGGGTATTTTCGGCGCGCTCCACGGTGAGGCAGGCGCCGTTGACCGCAATGGACTCGCCGAGAACGATATCCTGCAGGGCGAACTGCGGCTCCACGGTGAGGCGGGTCTGGCCGCCGATGTTGTCCAGGCGGGTGATGCGGCCGGTGCCTTGTACGAGTCCGGTGAACATTGTCTATATATCCTAAGAGTCTTGTGGCCGGAAGGTGAGCAACAGGTCCTGGCCGGCGGTTCTGGCCTCGGTGAGCCGCATGCCCAGGGCCTCGTCCATGCGCTCGGGCGCGCGTCCGGCAAACAGGGGCCGTGCCTCGGCGTCGCCCAGCAGCTTGGGCGCCATGTGCAGCCGAAGCTCGTGGACCAGACCGGCTTCCAGCAGGGAGAGCCCGAGCCCGCCGCCGCCTTCGCAGAGCACATGGTGCACGCCCAGCTCGCGGCGCAACGCCTTCAATCCTTCGGCCATGTCCTTCGCCGCAATGATCCGGGCCCCACACTGCACAAGGGCCTTTGCCTGATCGGACTCCGCAGCGGCAGGCGGCGCGATGAACACGGTCTGGTGCGGGCGCTCGGACAGCAACCGGCACACCGCGCCCGGTTCCGGAAGCCGGGACGTGGCGACAACGGCCAGGGGCTGCTTCAATGGATGTGCATCGTCGGCCGTTTCGTCAAGGGGTGCGCCACCTTCGGCCAGGCGGTGGGTGAGCTGCGGATCGTCCTCGCGGAAGGTGTTGCCGCCCACCAGAACGGCGCCCACGCCGCGGCGCAGCTGGTGCACCTCGCGCCGGGCATCCGGGCCGGTGATCCACTGCGAGTGGCCGGTGCGTGTGGCGATGCGGCCGTCCAGCGTGGTCGCAAGCTTGAGAATGACGTACGGCAGGTCGCCGCCCACCCAGACCAGGAAGTCGGCCAGGCTGTCGGCGCAGGCCTGACGCACGTCCGGGTCCTGGCTGTAGCGGGCGTTCACGCCATTCTCTCGCAGAAAGGCCAGGCCGCCGCCGGCTACCAGGGGGTTGGGGTCCGGATGGCCCACCACTACGCTGCGCACGCCGGCGTCCAGGATGGCGCGGGTGCAGGGCGGGGTGCGGCCCGTGTGGTTGCAGGGCTCCAGGGTGACGAACAGGGTGGCGCTGGCAGGATCGACGCCCTTGTCGCGGGCATCGCGCAGGCACATGACCTCGGCGTGGGGCTGGCCCGGCGCGGCGTGATAGCCGCGGGCCAGGATGCCGTCGCGCGTGGCCAGCACGGCGCCAACACAGGGGTTGGGCGCGGTGGCGAAACGGCCGCGCTCCGCCTCGGTCAGGGCAGCGGCAAAGCAGGCGCGTTCGCCGGCGGGCAGGGCCGGGTCCGGCGGGTAAAGCGCTCCGAGCGCAGGGAAGTGGAGACGCTGATCCATGGCCGGGGGCCTTTGCACGGGCTATCGGGCGTCGTTCTCGTCGGTATCGGCGAGGGGCTCGAGCGGCAAGCGTTTGAAGTTGATGCCGGCTTCGCGGAGCATGTCCTCGGCCATCTCGTCCGGGTAGGACTCCGCGTAGTAGATGTTCTTCACGCCGCAGTTGGCGAGCATCTTGGAGCAGATGAGGCACGGCTGCGTGGTGCAGTAGATGTCCGCATCCTTGATGGACACGCCGTGCACGGCAGCCTGGATGATGACGTTCTGCTCCGCGTGCAGGCCGCGGCAGATCTCGTGGCGCTGGCCCGAGGGCACGCCCAGCTGGGCGCGAAGGCAGCCGATGTCCAGGCAGTGGGCCACGTTGGAAGGAGCACCGTTGTAGCCGGTGGCGAGGATGCGCTTATCGCGGACGGCCACCGCCCCCACCTTGCGCCGCAGGCAGGTGGAGCGCTCCGAGACGAGGAAGCAGATGCGCAGAAAGTACTGCGGCCAGGGCAGGCGGCCCACTGCTTTCATGGGGGGGACGATGGCGTCGCGTTCATTCATTGTTTTGACCTTGGCGGCCTACCAGGCAAAGAGCGGGAACTGCCGCGCAAAGGACTGGACGTCCTTGCGGATCTCGCAGAGCCGGGTCTCGTTGCCGGTGTTGTTGAGGACGTCCACAATCCAGCCGCCCACCTTGGACATGTCGTCTTCCTTCATGCCGCGGGTGGTGAGGGCCGGGGTGCCAAGGCGCACGCCCGAGGTGATGAAGGGCTTACGCGTCTCGAAGGGCACGGTGTTCTTGTTCACGGTGATGGCGGCCTTGTCCAGGGCAATCTCGGCGTCCTTGCCGGTGATGTCCTTGTTGGTCAGGTCCACGAGCATCAGGTGGTTGTCCGTGCCGCCGGAGACCAGGTCGTAGCCCGCGTCCATAAGGGTCTGGGCCAGGACCTGGGCGTTCTTGAGCACCTGCTGCTGGTACACCTTGAAGCAGGGCTTGAGCGCCTCGCCAAAGGCCACGGCCTTGGCCGCGATGACGTGCATGAGCGGGCCGCCCTGGATGCCGGGGAATATCTGCGAGTTCAGAGTCTTGCCGAACTCCTCGGAGGACAGGATCATGCCGCCGCGCGGACCGCGCAGGGTCTTGTGCGTGGTGGAGGTAGTGAAGTGCGCATGGCCGATGGGCGTGGGGTGCAGGTCGGCGGCGATGAGGCCGGCGATGTGCGCCATGTCCACCATGAGCTTTGCGCCCACCTCGTCGGCGATCTCGCGGAACCTGGCGAAATCGATGGTCCGGGGATAAGCGCTGGCGCCCGCGATGATCATCTTGGGCTTGTGCTCCTGCGCCAGGGAGCGGACCTGGTCGTAGTCGATCTGCCTGGTCTCGCGGTCCACGCCGT
The DNA here is from genome assembly GCF_013085545.1 of Oceanidesulfovibrio marinus. Lineage (NCBI taxonomy): Bacteria > Pseudomonadati > Thermodesulfobacteriota > Desulfovibrionia > Desulfovibrionales > Desulfovibrionaceae > Oceanidesulfovibrio > Oceanidesulfovibrio marinus. The sequence goes on along the minus strand of NZ_CP039543.1, from coordinate 1,480,895 downwards.
AGAAGGCGATCTTGAAGAGCTTGCCGGAGAAGTTCACGGGGCTGCCGTGGGTGAGGTGGCCGCCGTGGGAAAGGTCCATGCCCAGGACGGTGTCGCCGGGCTCGAGCGCGGCGAAGTAGCAGGCCATGTTGGCTTGGGAACCGGAGTGGGGCTGGACGTTGGCGTACTCCGCGCCAAACAGCTCGCGTACGCGGTCGCGGGCGATGTCCTCGGCCACGTCAACGTACTCGCAGCCGCCGTAGTAACGCTTTCCGGGGTAGCCTTCGGCGTACTTGTGGGTCAGACAGCTTCCCATGGTCTGGCGTACCGCGGCGGAGGTGAAGTTCTCCGAGGCGATGAGCTCGAGATTGCCGACCTGGCGCTCGATCTCCTGCTGGACGGCATGGGCTACCTGGGCATCTGCAAGGAAAAGCTCTTCCATTGATCTGTCCTTGAGGGCTGTTGCGGTTGGAAAAACCTACTCCGCGTATCGCTTGAAGAGCAGAGAGGCGTTGGTGCCGCCAAAGCCGAAGGAGTTGCAGAGCACGTAGTTCATCTGCTTTTCCAGAGCCTTGTGCGGAGTATAGTCAAGGTCGCAATCCTCGGAAGGCGTATCGAGGTTGATGGTGGGCGGAACAACGCCGTCGAACAGCGTGAGGGCGCTGAACACCGCCTCGGCGCCGCCGGCCGCTCCGAGGAGGTGACCGGTCATGGACTTGTTCGCCGTGATGTGCAGGTTCTTGACGTGGTCGCCGAAAACGCGCTTGAGGGCGGTGGTCTCGGCCTTGTCGTTGAGCGGGGTGGAGGTGGCGTGGGCGTTGATGGAGTCGATCTCCTCTTTTTCCACGCCGGCGTCCTGCATGGCGTTTTCCATGGACAGGGCCATGCCGGCGCCGTCATCCGGCGGAGCGGTCATGTGGAACGCGTCGGAGGATGCGCCGAAGCCGACGAGCTCGCAGTATATCTTTGCGCCGCGGGCCTTGGCGTGCTCCAGCTCCTCCAGCAGGAGGATGCCGCAACCCTCGCCCATGACAAAGCCGTCGCGGTCCTTCTCGAAGGGGCGGGAGGCCTTGGCGGGATCGTCGTTGCGGGTGGAGAGCGCCTTGCAGGCGTTGAAGCCGGCGATGGCGAGCGGCGTGATGACGGACTCGGTGCCGCCGGTAACCATGGCGTCGGCGCGACCGAGCAGGATCTCGGAGAAGGCGGTGCCGATGCCGTGCAGGCCGGAGGCGCAGGCCGAGGTGGTCACGTAGTTGGGGCCGCGGGTCTTGAGGTCGATGGAGACCATGCCGGGGGCCATGTTGGAGATGAGCACGGGGATGAAGAACGGGGAGATGCGGCGGGGACCGTCGGAGACGAGCTTGGCGTGGCTCTCCTCGATGGTCTCCAGGCCGCCCAGGCCGCAGCCAAGCAGTGTGCCGACGCGCGGGGCGTTCTCATCGGTGATCGTGAAGCCGGAGTCCTTTATCACCATCTGCGCGCAGGCCATGGCGTAGAGGGTGAAGCGCTCCAGCCGGCGTGCGAGCTTCTTGTTCACGAACGGTTCCGGATCGAAATCCTTGACCTCGCCGGCAATCTTGGTGGCGTGGTCTGCGGTGTCGAACCGGGTGATGGGCCCGATTCCGGAGACGCCGGCGACAAGATTGCGCCAGCTGGTCTCCGCATCGTTGCCAACGGGAGTGATCGCGGAAAGTCCTGTGACGACTACCCTTTTACGCATGGAAACCTCGTACAGACAAAAAGGGATTGGAGCATCGCCAACGGCGATACGGAGAGAGACGAAGGCGGTTGCCGGCTGGCGGCACGCGCTCGATCTCCCTCCGTTTCGAGATGGACGACGCTCGGGGTTCGGGCGGAAGACAGCCCGGGCCCGATTGTTAGACGAACGATGGCGGCGCGATTGCGCCGGGAATGCTACTGCTTGCTTTCGATATAGCTGATGGCGTCTTTCACCGTCAGCATAGACTGGGCGTCATCGTCGTCGATCTCGAGGCCGAATTCCTCTTCCATTGCCATGATGAGCTCGGTGATGTCGAGGGAATCGGCGTTGAGGTCGTCAACGAAAGAGGCCTCGGGCTTGACTTCGTCGGCGGAGACGCCCAGCTGGTCGATGATGATCTTGGTCACTTTCTCTTGAACGGACATGTTCTTGCTCCAGAGTGGTTTGTGTCGTTGTCGGTTGAAGTGGCTGCTCGGTTGCACGCCCGGGGGCGTTTTCCGTTCCGGCACAAATCGCCGGATGCTACATATACATGCCGCCATTGACCGAGAGAACCTGGCCGGTGATGTAACCGGCATCCTCGGAAACGAGGAAGGCGACGGCGGCGGCGATATCGTCGGCCGTGCCAAGGCGTTTCAGAGGAATGCGTTCGAGGTACGCGTCGCGCACCTTTTCCGGCAAAACGTCGGTCATGTCGGACTCGATGAAACCCGGGGTCACAGCGTTCACCGTCACGTTGCGGGAGGCAAGCTCCTGCGCCGCGGTCTTGGTGAGGCCGATGAGCCCGGATTTGGAAGAAACATAGTTGGCCTGCCCGGCGTTGCCCATCTGGGCCACGACGGAGCTGATATTCACGATACGGCCGACGCGCTGCTTGGCCATGATCTTGGCCGCTTCCTGCAGGCAGACAAAGGCGCCTTTCAGGTTCACGTTGATCACGCGGTCGAAGTCGTCTTCCTTCATGCGCAGGATCAGGCCGTCCTTGGTGATGCCGGCGTTGTTCACCAGCACGGAAAGCTGGACCTTGTCCTTGATCTCGGCAGCGAAGAACGCGCGTACGGACTCCGGATCGGCGACGTCCACCTTGAACGCGACGGCCGTGCCGCCGGCCTTGGCGATGTCCGCCACGACCTCCTCGGCAAGCTCGGGCTTGGAGACGTACGTGAGATAGACCTGCTGACCTTCACGGGCGAGGCGCTTGGCAATGGCGCGGCCGATGCCGCGGGACCCGCCGGTGACCAACGCTGTCTTGGGAAGTTCACTCATGATGTCGATGGGGGTGTTGTATGTTCGACGAGGGCGATGCCGTAGGGCATGCTCCTATACTAAAAGGAGCAGGACATCAATTCCGCAAATTATGCCTGATGCCGTGGCGGATACCCGGCGGACCTCAGGCCTGCAGCAAGCCGGCCCCCCAGGTCAGGCCCGCGCCAAAGGATGTGACGAGCACGGAGTCGCCTTTGGCGAGTATACCCTGCTCGATGCCCTCTGTCAGCGCAATAGGGATGGAGGCGGCCGACGTATTGCCGTATTTCTGCACGTTGGAAAAGACCTTGTTGCGGTCGATCTTGAGCCGGTTGCCCAGGGCCTCGATGATGCGCAGGTTGGCCTGGTGCGGCACGAGCAGATCGACATCGTTGATGTCCATGCCCGCTTTTTCGAGCAGCTCCTTGCACAGCGAGGCCATGTTGCGCACGGCCTGCTTGAAGACCTCGCGGCCTTCCATCGTAATGAAAAAGTCCTCGCGGACCGTTTCGCCCAGGGTGTAGGGCGTGGCGGAGCCGCCGCCCTTGATGGTCAGAAGATCGGCGTACTGGCCATCGGAGCGAAGCTGCATGGGGCCCACGCTGAAGGGCAGCTCGCCGGTGGGCTTGTTGGTCAATACAGCCGCGCCGGCGCCGTCGCCGAAGAGTACGCAGGTGGAGCGGTCGGCCCAGTTGGTTCTGGAGCTGAGCACTTCGGACGCGGTGACCAGCACCTTGGCGTCCGGGTATGTGCACAGCAGCGACCGGGCAATTTCCAGGGAGTAGAGGAATCCGGTGCACGCTGCGTTGATATCCATGGCCATGGGTGTGCCTACGCCCAGGCGATGGGCCAGCATCGACGCGGTGTTGGGGCAGTACGAGTCCGGAGTGCAGGTAGCCACCAGCACATGGGTCAGCTCGCCGGGCTCGATGCCGGCATGTTCCAGGGCCCTCTTGGAGGCTTCATATGCCAGGTCCGAAGACGGCTGACCTTTTTCCGCAATGTGGCGAACCTTGATGCCGGTGCGTGCGGTGATCCACTCATCGCTCGTATCGACAAGCTTCTCGAGGTCGGCGTTGGACACTGCGCGCGGTGGCACGTAGCGGCCCAGGCCATTGATATAGCTCGTGGCGCTCATGGGTATATAGATTGGGTACGGGAGATGGTTCGATAAGGAAGGTGAGAACGATGCCTCACTACAGTTTCATGGCGGCTTTGCCGAACCGGGAGAGTTCCTCGTTGGCCGAAAGCTCGGCCATGAGATGGTCGTTCGTCTCCTTGCGAACGTATGTGGCAGCCATGGAACAGGCGCTCTTGATGGCCTTCTCGTTGGACGCGCCGTGGCAGACGATGGCGATGCCCTGCAGGCCAAGCACCGGGGCTCCGCCGTACTCGGCGTAGTCCACGAGCCGTGCGAAGCGCTTGAGCGCGCCTGCGACCAGGCTTGCGCCGAGCCGCGCCGGCAGAGAGCGCATGAGCTCGCGTTTGAGCATGCGCGAAAGCGAGGTGCACAGACCTTCCGAGAGCTTGAGGGCCACGTTGCCCACAAAGCCGTCGCAGACCACAACGTCCACATCGCCGGTAAAGATGTCCCGGCCCTCCACGTTGCCCACGAAGTTCATCGCGGTCATCTTGAAGAGCTCGAAGGCCTCCTTCACCTGGAGGTTGCCCTTGCCTTCCTCCTCGCCGATGGACAAGAGGCCCACGCGGGGACGCTCTATGCCCAGCACGTCGCGCGCCAGCACGTCGGCCATGATGCCGAACTGGAAGAGGTGGTAGGGCTTGCAGTCCACGTTGGCGCCGACGTCCACCAGCACCATGGGCGCATGCTCGGTCTGCATGATGGAGGCGAGCGCCGGGCGCTCGACCCCGTCTATGCGGCCGAGAATGAACATGCCGCACGCCACTGTGGCGCCGGAGTTGCCCGCGCTGACCACGCCGTGGGCGCGGCCTTCCTTGACGATGGCAAAGGCCTGCTGGATGGACGAGTCCTTTTTCCGGCGCAGAACGTCGGAAGGCTTCTCACCCATGGCGGCAACCTGGCTCGTGTGCAGGATCTCCGCCTCGGGGCAGGGACCCAGCTTGTCGAGCTCGTGGCGGATGCGCTTCTCGTCACCCAGAAGGATGATCTTGAAGTCGCCTTCGCGCGCGGCGCGGATGGCGCCGGGGATGACCACGGAAGGACCGTGGTCGCCGCCCATGGCGTCAACCGCGATAACCGGCTGCGTCTCGGAAGAAGAAGGGGGCGCCGTGGTCTCGGGAGTGGCGGCGCCGTTCTCCTCGCTAGGCATCCTCGTTCCTGAGGTACTGGCGGCCCTTGTACATGCCGCAGCTGGGGCAGACGCGGTGGGGCAGGGTGGGCTCGCCGCATTCGCAGTAGATCACGTTGGGCACTGCGACCTTGTCATGGGCGCGGCGCATCCGGCTTCTGGATTTGGATTGTCTTTTTTGGGGAACAGCCATGGTCTCACCTCGTAGTGGGTATCGTTTACGTATCCTACATACTAGTACAATCAGGAGGAGCTTATCTTCAAGCCCCGAAGTACGGCCAGACGGGGATCGCCCTGGTCTTGCTCGCACTCGCATGGCGCCGTATTCAGATCGGCGCCGCACACGGGGCACAGCCCCTTGCAGTCCGGGCGGCACAGCGGCTTGACCGGCACGGCAAGCTGGAACTGCTCCCACAGCAGGCCGGCGGCGTCAAGCTCCCATCCCTGACCGGTCAGGCGAAGCAGGTCGCTCTTCTCGTCCTCCGCCTCGTCTCCCTCGTCCTCGTCGATCGTGCCGGTGGTCGATTCGAACTCCTGGAACTGCGAGTCCACTTCGACAACAGCCGGCTCCGCGCAACGGTCGCACGGCACGGAAACCTTTCCTGTGAGCGTGCCGGAGATCAGGTAGCCTTCCTTTTGCGGAGAGACATAAAGGGAGGCGGAGAGCGGGTCAATCATTTCGTACTGCAGACCGAACTCTTTCCAGGGTTCGGTCCACAAGCCCGGGTCGGAAAAAGAAAATTCCCGGCCTTCGGCCGGGATGTCGTGCAATGGCACCCAAATCTGTGACATCTGTCACCTCGCAAAGACCCACGTCATTACATGGATGGAGTTTTGCTTGTCAAGAAAAAAGCCTTGCATTATCCAGCAAGGGAAGATACGAAGTGTGCTTCCCGACAGCGGCCCCCCCGTCGCAGTACCGCCACGCGGTCCGTAAAAGACGGCGTCGCAACGCGTCCGGGCAGGTCCGAGTCAGAGTATAATCCGTCTCCGCCGCCATGCAAGTGCCAAGCGGAGGATGATGCGCAAGGAGATATGTCATGTCCAAGGTCTGCGAAATCTGTGGTAAACGCCCCCAGGTTGGCAACAATGTGAGTCACGCGCACAACAAGACCAAGCGCCGCTTCATGCCCAACCTGCAGCAGGTACGTGCTCTGCTTCCCTCCGGCGAGGTAAAGCGCATCCAGGTCTGCACCCGCTGCCTGCGCTCCGGCGAGATCGCCAAGCCCCCGGCCCGCCAGGTCGATTGATCCGCCTGCGGCCATTCTTTTTTTCGAGCGCCGCGCCCTGTACCATCGGGATGCGGCGCTCGACTTTTCTTTTTGCGGAGCAGACGAAACAGTCCGCTTCCGTCTTCAGCTCCATCCGCGTACATGCTCCACCGGCAATCCCGGCCGGGGAGCTCCGCCATTTCACCACTGCATGCGACAGGCCGGCCATGCGCCGGACGCTCCGCAACGCCGGCGCAGCAACGCCGCGCGGCGGCGTATTCTTTTGCACCCCCCGCTGAAATGCGCTAGGGATGGAGCTCCCCAAAACGCCCCTGTAAGGAACCCGACATGCTGCTCAAGCTTTTTCTGGGCTTCACGCTCATTCCGCTCCTGGAGCTCTATCTGCTCATCACGGTGGGCTCGTACATCGGCGCCGCCGCCACTATCCTTATAGTCATACTGACCGGCGCCGTGGGCGCCTGGCTGGCGCGGATGCAGGGCGTCAGCACCATGCTCACGATCCGGGAACGGCTGAACAGCGGCCAGATGCCCGCCGAGGAGATGATCGACGCCGCACTCATTTTGGTGGCCGGTCTGCTGCTGCTCACCCCTGGTCTGATTACCGACGTGTGCGGCCTCACGCTGCTCATTCCGCCGGCGCGGAACGCTTTCAAGCGCTTGCTTCGTCGCAAATTTGACACATGGATCCGTCAGGGCCACATCGAGATCCACCGCTTCTAGGCGCGCCTTAAGCTTTCGGCGGCAGGGTTCTGCCGTCCGTATCAACCCAGGAATATTGCTGAATACTCCATGGATCGCCGCCACTCCCCCGCGCGTCTGCTGCGCACGGCTCCCCCGGACGCAGGCTGGCTGGACATCGTTCCCGAGCTGGAGGAGCGGTTCGGGATGTCGGCAAACCGTCGCATTGTCAGATTATGGACGCTCGTGCTCGACTCGCGCAGCGTGCCTAACCACCCTGAATTATACCCGTCTCGCAGAACATCCTGGTTGGGAAGGCCGGAAGGGGCCGCGCAGGCCACCGGTCCAGCCTTGTATGTGCCGGAGCGCCATGTGGAGCGCGCCCTGGACGAGATTGAACAGTATGTGGTTGAGAACGCAGGCAATAGAGGGCGTGCACCCATGCCGGCGCCACCGGCAAGGGCCGGTTTGGGCCAGACCTTTCTCGTGCTCGCCTTGCTTGCGTGCTTCCACGCCCTTGTTACACGCACCAGCAGCCCCGGGCCGCTGACGCTGGATCAGCTGGGGCAGGGCGCGCAGGGCTTTGCCCTGGCCTGGCGCGAGGCCGGCGTGGCCGACTGCATGCGCATTCAGGTGATGGGCGAATGGTGGCGGGCTGTCACAGCTTTGACACTTCACGCCGACGCCGGGCATCTGCTGACCAACGCCTTGTTCGGCGGAGTTTTCTTCTATCTGGTCACCCGGCGAGTGGGCGCGGCCCTGGGCTGGTGGTCCATCCTCTTTACCGGCGTGGTCGGCAACCTCATCAACTGCCGGGTTTCCGGCTACGACCACGTGAGCCTGGGCGCCTCCACGGCCGTGCTCGGCGCTGTGGGCGTGCTTGCCGGCATCGGCGCGGCCGAGGCGGGCATCGGCGTGCTCCTGGTGTCCGGTCCGCATGAGAGCTTCTGGAAACGGGCGTGGCGCGGCGTGCTGCTGCCTTTGGCCATGGGCGTGGCGCTGCTGGCTTTTCTGGGCGCGGGGGAGGGCAACATCGACCTCGGCGCGCACTTCTTCGGCTTTGTGTGCGGCATCGTCCCCGGCATGATCGCCGGCTGGCTCTCCCAGACGGGCCGGGTGCTGCCCGGTCTGTGGGACCGCCTGGTCGCCTTGGGCGCATTGCTCGTGGTCGTGTGGAGCTGGGTCCTGGCGTTTTTGTAGAAGCCTCTCTGAAGTGTTCTGACACGCCGTGGGCGCATCGGGGTTGCTCTATTCGAAGGCCGAATATTGCTGGGTAAGCTCTTTCCCGACGGCCTTCGCCTTTCTTGCCCCACAGTCAAATTCCTCTTTTGAGCGGACTTCTCATTTGCCTGACGTTCAGCCAGCATTATAGTATGGTATCTTCCAGAAATCCGTACCACGGGAGAGTACCATGCACCCACCGCACGGCGGGTTTACCATATTCTACGACGACAAGACCGGCGAGGACCTGAGCCACATCTTCGAAGATGTGGAGTTGTACGAGCTGCGTAAGGGCAACTCCATCTCGGTGCGGCGCCGCGGCCAGAACCGGCGCTATTATCGGATAGTGCGGGTGGAGCCCGGGTTCCACACCAGGGTGTTCGTGCGCCGCGTCCTGCTGCACCCGCGCGACATCATCCAGCTTGCCATTATAGCCGGGCTCTGCTGGTTCCTTTTTGACATGCTGGTTCCGTTTTTCCTCGACTGACCTGGGTTCTGGCATGTGATCTGCATAGAATGTGTTGGGTAATCCTCAAATGTAAAGCGAAGGTGAAAACCGCCGGGAAGGGCTTGACCGCCTCTCTCGGTGTGTATATCACCATAAGCATACAACATTTTGCCACCCTTACTTTGTAACGGGGGTGTTTTTATGAATGCGATTCTCGCCAAGGATGAAGTCGAAATCCTGCTGCATGGGCTCCCTGGCGCGTGTGGAGGACAGCCCGAGTTTTGTGACACAAGGGGTCACGATCTCAGTGAGTTGTTCAACAACGTCAAGGAGAAGGAGCTCTGGACCGGCAACCTGCTCTCTGCCCGCCGCAAGGGTGAGAGCCGGCTGTACTACCGGGTCGTCCACGTGGACCACGGCCTCTTCACCAGAGTGACCGTGCGCCGCATCTGGGTGCATCCCTTTGACGTCATCCAGCTGATGGCCATAGCCGGGCTGTGCTCATACATTTGCAACAAGCTCGTCCCGTTTTTCATGGGCTAGCAGGACCACTGTCGACTTTTTGAAAACCCGACGCTCGGCATATTTTTCCTGGCACGCGCCCTGCACATTGTGTGTGGGGCGCGGTCTTTTTTTCCCAGGCCGGGAATTCTTGACCGTCCAGACCGCCCACCGTATGCTGCAACAGCTCCGGGAGCTCCAACACCATTACCCCGGAGCGGGGTATAACTTATGAGCAAGATTCTCGCACAGGACGAAGTCGATATTCTGCTGCGCGGCCTTTCCGGCGGCGAGATCGAGGTCGAGTCCGATGTCTCGGAGGACGACTCCGGCATCGTGCCCTTTGACCTCGCCAACCAGGACCGCATCATCCGCGGGCGCATGCCGGTTCTGGAGATCGTCAACGACCGCTTCGCCCGGTTGTGCACCAACGCGCTCTCCAACGCCGTGCGCAAGCGCGTGGAGCTCAACCCGATCTCCATCGACATGACCAAGTTCGGCGATTTCATGCGTTCGCTGCCCGTGCCCACCTCCATCAACATTTTCAAGATGGACCCGTTGCGCGGCAACGCCATCATGGTGGTGGACTCGCGCCTGGTCTTCGCCCTGGTGGAAAACTTCTTCGGCGGCACCGGCTCCCAGCCCAAGATCGAGGGCCGGGAGTTCACCAGCATCGAGCAGGCCATCGTGGACCGCGTCATCAAGATCGCCCTGGACAACATGGAGGAGTCCTGGCGACCGGTGCATGACGTGAACCTGGAGCTGGTGCGCTCCGAGATCAACCCGCAGTTCGCGGCCATCGTGCCGCCCTCGGACGTGGTGGTGGTCATCACCTTCGAGGTGGAGCTGGAGAACTCCATTGGCTCCCTGGTGCTGTGCCTGCCGTACGCCACCATCGAGCCCATCCGCTCCAAGCTGCACGCCAGCTTCCAGACCGAACGGCTGGAGGTGGACCACGCCTGGGTCTCCCGGCTCAAGGAACGGCTGCTGGAAACACCGGTGGAGATGCTGGTGCGCTTCGGCCGCTCCAAGATCACCGGCCGGCAGCTCCTGAACCTGGAGGAGGGCGACATCATCCTGCTGGACACCGACACCGACGACCTTTTCGAGGCCGAGATCGAAGGCGTGCTCAAGTACCACGGCATCACGGGAATGGTGAAGGGCAACAAGGCGTTCCAGGTGATCAACGAAGAAGAGCTGCGCACAACCTGACGCCACAGTCGTCTTGACGGTTGACTATTTTTTCCGGCGGCGCGTACGATAGGAATACTGTCGTATGCGCCGTTTCTGTTTTGGCCACCGGCCTTGACAGCGTGCGGCATCCGGATAAACCAATACGGATGGTATCCGCCGGACTGGTGGAACCGGAATCGTCAACAACCCGGCAACAGGCCGGATGCCTATTCTCGCACAAGGAGCTCCCGTGAACGTCAAAGTCTATGCCCTCTCGACCTGTATCCATTGCAAGAACGCCAAAAAATTCCTCGACGAGCATAACGTCCCTTACGAAGCCGTGCACCTGGACCAGGCCCAGGGCGACGAGCGCAAGCAGCTTGTGGAGGAGGTCAAAAAGTACAATCCGGCGTGTTCTTTTCCCACCATCGTCCTCAACGGCGGCGACCGCGTGGTGGTCGGCTTCCGTAAAAGCGAACTGGAGGAGGCGCTTGGCTTATGAGTCCACAAGAGATGACCGCGGAAAAGCTCTATGAGACGCTGAAGAAGATCCAGGAGCCCAAGGGCAACTACTTCAACAAAGATCTCGAGAACATGACCATGCCGCTGCTGGAGGGCCTCTTGGAGAACAAGAAGACCTACGGCTACATGGTCTGCCCCTGCCGCATCGCTTCCGGTGAGTACGAGCAGGACCGGGACATCATCTGCCCCTGCGCGTATCGCGAGCCGGACATGAAGGAGTACGGCGCGTGCTTCTGCGGCCTGTACGTGACGGAAGAATGGAACGCGGCCCCGGAGGAAGAGCACGAGTACGTGCCGGAGCGCAGACCGCCGGAGAAGCTCGCGTTCTAGATTGACGCTATTTGTTGTGGGATGTTATAAGCCGAGCCATCTATAGATGGTTCGGCTTTTTGATTTTTAGGGGGGGCTATGTGCAGCAAAAACGATGCTGAGATTTTCTTGTTACATGAAATGGAAGTGACCATGGATGAGAAAGAATTCGAGCAGCTTCTTGATGGTAAAAGTGAAAACACAACGATACCGGAGTATAGGAATGCTAAGCAATTGATAATAAGAGGATTGCTCTCTACGGGAAGAGATCATACGATAATTAATGGCACCCAAGAATTGATCGGCGGCTCTTTGTGGAGGGATGGCCAATATCATGAGCATAGAATTTTTATATTAGAGGGGGGTAATGCAGCATATTTAATTTGGAAAGGACCTTTTAAGGAGTTCAGTCAGAATTGGAGGAAATGTCGGGATAAATGGGCCGGTCCTGTGGCACCCCGCAGATATGGGCGAGCTTATTATTCCTAATGTGTACAGAGATGATCTCCACCTGTGCCTCCCTCCCCCTGACACTGACAGGGTGACGACCCCGCACCCTCTCCGCTCATCCCTCCTTCTTTTCTCCTCCGTTCTCGATGCCGTCCGGCCCCACCTCGTGCCGGTATCGGCCATCCTTCCACATCCTTCACGCCGCCTTTGAATCGGACGCTTCCTCGACGACCAGTAAGGGAACTGCGGATTCAATTCCTTGGACTTGAGTCGGAAACAATAGACTGCAGAAAAATGCTCATGCATGCGTAAGATAGAGCGGATGCGTGGCTTTTGTATGTTTGTTCAAGATTATGAACACGAAATGGAAGCACGGTTGGTTCAGTATACGGACTTTTTGTTTTTTATATGGATTTTAGCCCGTGCGAGGATTATGCTGCTGGTTGATGGATGTAGCTTTTACAAGGATACTATAGTGTTCGGAGGAAAAGAATGAAAGTCTATCAGCAGTACATCGACGGCGAATTTTGTGATGCATTGTCCAAAGAGCAGTTCGAGGTGTACAACCCGTATACCGAGCAAGTGATAGCAATGGCTCCCAAGGGCGGTGTGGAAGACGCGCAGGCCGCTCTGGACGCCGCCTATGCCTCCCAGAAGGCATGGGCTGCGAAACCTTGCGCCGAACGCGCCGTCTACCTCAAGAAGATGGCGGAGCTCATCCGGCAGAATCGGGACATGCTGGTTCGCACACTGGCTGAAGAGCAGGCCAAGGTCATTCCCCTGGCCCAGGCCGAGATCGACGCCACAGCTGAGTACTTCGATTACTATGCCGGTTGGGCCCGCAAGTACGAAGGCGAGGTCATCTCCAGCGACCGGCCCACTGAAAACATCCTCCTCCACCGCCAGCCCATCGGCGTGGTGGTGGGTATCTGCCCCTGGAACTTTCCGTTCTTCGTCATGGCCCGGAAGGTCGCTCCGGCCATACTGACCGGGTGCACCATCATTCTGAAGCCCAGCAGCGAGACCCCCAACACAACCTTCGAGTTCGCCAAGCTGGTGGCCGGCATCGGCCTGCCCAAGGGCGTGCTGAACTTCGTGGCCGGCGGCGGCAGCACCCTGGGCGACCGCCTGGTCCGCAGCCCCCTGGTGGGCCTGGTCACCCTGACCGGCAGTGTGGAGACCGGCCAGCGCATCATCACCGCCACGGCCGAGAACATCACCAAGACCTCGCTGGAGCTGGGCGGCAAGGCCCCGGCCATCGTGTGCAGCGACGCCGACGTCGACCTCGCCGTCAAGGCCATCATCGACTCCCGCATCATCTTCTCCGGCCAGGTGTGCAACTGCGCCGAACGCGTTTACGTGGAAGCGCCCATCTACGATGAGTTCATGGACAAGCTGACCAAGGGCATGGCCGCCGTGACCTATGGCGACCCGTTTGCCGAGCCCGCCCCGAGCATGAGCTCGCAGATCAACGCCGCCCAGCTGGACAAGATCGACGCCATGGTGCAGCAGGCCAAGGCCGACGGCGTGGATGTCCTGGTGGGTGGTTCCAAGGCGGACGACACCCCTTCCGGCCATTTCTACAAGCCCACGCTCCTGGCCGGATGCACCCAGGACATGGAGATTATCCGCAAGGAGATCTTCGGACCGGTGCTGCCCGTGGTCAAAGCCGCCGACTTCGACGAGGCGCTGGACTTTGCCAACGACTGCGAGTACGGCCTCACGTCCTCCATTTTTACCAACAACATCACCAAGATGATGCGCGCCATCAACGAGCTGAAGTTCGGTGAAACCTACGTCAACCGCGAGCACTTCGAAGCCATCCAGGGCTTCCACGCCGGCTGGCGCAAGTCCGGCATCGGCGGCGCGGACGGCAAGCACGGCCTGTACGAGTATCTCCAGACCCACGTGAGCTACATTCAGTACTAACCGTCTATCAACATGCGCAAAAAGAAGCCGGTCCGATTGGGCCGGCTTCTTTTTTGGAAAAGAAAACGCCTGCCGCCTTTCCCTCTCCCACTTCCCATCCCGTCGTGATACACTCTGCATAAACCGCCTGTCCTGTTTGGGCTGGGTGGCGGCCTTGCGCGCTGAACCGGATGAAATTGCGCGGTTTTTTGCTGTCAGATACTTGACAGATCGTTCCTGGGAATTAGCTACGGGTTCTGGGAAAACGACAATTCGAATCCTGACAACACCGCGTCGTGCGCCGGCCGGAATTCTGCGCGGCCATGGCGCGAAGGTTTCGTAAGGGGAACTCGATCACGATGGAATACAAGGATTATTACAAAATTCTCGGCGTGGACAAGAAGTCGTCCAAGGAGGAGATCTCGCGGGCTTTCAAAAAGCTCGCCCGCAAGTATCATCCCGATCTCAACCCCGACGACAAGACCGCCGAGGACAAGTTCAAGGAAATCAACGAAGCGTACGAGGTCCTCAAGGACGAGGAGAAGCGCAAGCTCTACGACCAGCTTGGCCCCAACTGGCAGCATGGTCAGGACTTCCGGCCCCCGCCCGGGTACGAGAACGTCCACTTCGGCGGGTTCGGCGGCGGTGGCGGCGCGCAGGGTTTTGATGCGTCCGGCTTCTCCGACTTCTTCGAGACGATTTTCGGAGGCATGGGCGGAGGAATGGGTGGAGGAATGGGCGGTGCCTCGTTCCGCAGCGGCGCCGGCGGCGACCCCTTTGGCCGGGGCGGCTTTTCCAGCCGTCCGCGCCGTGGTTCGGACGCCGAGGCGAGCCTCGACCTGTCTCTGGAGGAAGCCTACCGCGGCGGCTCCAAGACCATATCCCTGACCGAGCACGAGCCGGGCGGTCGGCCGCGTACCAAGACGCTGAACGTGAACATTCCGGCCGGCGTCAAGGACGGGGCGCGCATCCGTCTGGCAGGGCAGGGCAACCCCGGCATGTCCGGCGGCCCGGCAGGCGACCTCTTCCTCCGCGTGCGCATCCTGCCGCATGGCCAGTACTACCTGGACGGCAACAACATCGTTACCGACCTGGGCGTGACCCCGTGGGAAGCCGCCCTGGGCGGCAGCGTGCGCGTGCCCACCATGGACGGCGAGGTGGAGATGAAGATTCCCGCCGGCGTGGACTCCGGCCGCAAGATGCGCATCCGCGGCCGCGGTCTGGGCCAGGGCGCGAACAAGGGCGATCTCCTGGTGCGCGTAATGATCAAGTCGCCCAAGGAGCTTACCGACGAGCAGCGCGAGCTGTGGGAAAAGCTGGCCGAAGCCTCGGATTTTGCACCGCGAGGATGACCAACGAGACCCCGTGAGGACGAAAGCATATGAGCAATCATGATACCGAACATCTCCCCGAACGCACGGAGTTCATCCTCTGGGCCGAGTTCATCGAGCGCAGCGGTGTGTCTGCCGCGCGCATCGGCGAGCTCATCGAGCTCGGCTGGATAGAGCCCCGCACCACGGAGCAGGGGGACTACCTCTTTCGCGTATTGGATGTTGTCCGCGCCAACAAGCTGGAGCGCATCTGCCGTGATTTCGAGATTTCCAGTATCGCCGGCACCATCATCATGGACCTGCTCGACCGCGTACAGGGGTTGGAGCGCCAGGTCCGCCAGATGGAGCGGTTGCTCTGGGACGCCTCGGAAGGCGCTAGCGGCCGGCCGTAAGCGCGCAGTACCTATTATTCTTCGCAAGGAGTTGATTATATGGATCTCAGCAAGCTGACTCAGAAATCGCAGGAAGCCCTGGGCGTGGCCCAGGAGACTGCGGTGCGCATGGGCCACCAGAGCGTGGATGCCGAGCATCTGCTCCTGGCCCTCGCCACCCAGGAAAACGGCCTGGTGCCGCGCATTCTGGAAAAGGCCGGCTACGACGCCGGGGCCTATGCCAAGGCCGTGGAAGAGGAGCTGGCCAAGATGCCCTCGGTCTCCGGACCAGGCGCCCAGCCCGGCCAGATCACCGTCACCCAGCGGTTGTCGCAGATCCTGGTCAAGGCCATGGACCACGCAAAGCGGCTCAACGACGAGTACGTGAGCGTGGAGCACCTCTTCCTCACCCTGGCCGAGGAGCCGGAGAAGACCGGCGTGGGCCGGGTGAACAAGCAGTTCGGCCTGACGCCCGAGAAGGTGCTGGAGACCCTGACCGAGGTGCGCGGCAGCCAGCGCGTGACCTCCGACAACCCGGAGGCCACCTACGAGGCCCTGGGCAAGTACGGCCGCGATCTCGTGGAAGAGGCGCGCAAGGGCAAGCTCGACCCGGTCATTGGACGCGACGAGGAGATACGCCGTTGTGTGCGCATCCTCTCGCGCCGCACCAAGAACAACCCGGTGCTCATCGGCGAGGCCGGTGTGGGCAAGACCGCCATCGTGGAGGGCCTGGCCCATCGCGTGCTCAAGGGCGACGTGCCCGAGAGCCTGAAGGACAAGATGATCTACGCCCTGGACATGGGCGCGCTCATCGCCGGGGCCAAGTACCGCGGCGAGTTCGAGGAGCGGCTCAAGGCTGTGCTCAAGGAAGTGGAGAAGTCCGAGGGCAAGATCATCATGTTCATCGACGAGATCCACACCATCGTGGGCGCGGGCAAGACCGAGGGCTCCATGGACGCCGGCAACCTGCTCAAGCCCATGCTGGCGCGTGGCGAGCTCCATTGCATCGGCGCCACCACGCTGGACGAGTACCGCAAGAACATCGAGAAGGACCCGGCCCTGGAGCGACGCTTCCAGCCCGTGGTGGTCAACGAGCCCTCGGTGGAGGACACCATCTCCATCCTACGCGGCCTGAGCGAACGGTTCGAGGTGCACCACGGCGTGCGCATCGCGGACGCCGCCCTGGTGGAGGCGGCCGTGCTTTCGCACCGCTACATCACGGACCGCAACCTGCCGGACAAGGCCATCGATCTCATCGACGAGGCCGGCGCGCTGATCCGTACGGAGATCGACTCCCTGCCCACGGAGCTGGACGTCATCAACCGCAAGATCATGCAGCTGGAGATCGAGCGCGAGGCCCTGCGCCGCGAGAAGGACGAGGCCTCCCGCGAGCGGCTCGGAAAGCTGGAGAAGGAGCTGGCCGACCTCAAGGAGGACCAGGGCGAGCTCATGGCCCGCTGGGAGAAGGAGAAGGGCTCCATCGACGAGGTCCGCAAGGTCAAGGAGGATATCGAGCGCACCCGCCGCGAGATCGAGGAGGCCGAGCGCAAGTACGACCTCAACCGCGCGGCTGAGCTGCGTTTCGGCACGCTCACTCAGCTTGAGAAGACGCTGGCCCAGCTCGAAGGCACGGAAACGGCCGAGGGCGAGGAGAAGTCCGAGACCACCCGCCTGCTGCGCGAGGAAGTCACGCCGGAGGACGTGGCCGCCATCGTGGCCCGCTGGACCGGCATCCCGGTCTCCAGGCTGATGGAGGGCGAGCGCGAGAAACTGATGCGCCTGCCCGAGCTGCTGCACGAGCGCGTGATCGGCCAGGAAGAGGCCGTGAACGCCGTGGCCGACGCCGTGATCCGCGCCCGCGCCGGGCTCAAGGACCCCCGCCGGCCCATTGGCTCGTTCATCTTCCTCGGCCCTACCGGCGTGGGCAAGACCGAGCTGTGCAAGACCCTGGCCCAGGCCCTGTTCGACTCCGAGGACAACATGGTCCGCCTGGACATGAGCGAGTACATGGAGAAGCACACCGTGGCCCGGCTCATCGGCGCGCCTCCCGGATACGTTGGGTACGAGGAGGGCGGCCAGCTTACCGAGACCGTGCGGCGCAAGCCGTATTCCGTCATCCTGCTGGACGAGATCGAGAAGGCGCACCACGACGTGTTCAACGTGCTCCTGCAAATCCTGGACGACGGCAGGCTTACGGACAGCCACGGCCGCACCGTGGACTTCAAGAACACGATCCTGATCATGACCTCGAACATCGGCTCCACAACCATGCTCGAAGGCATTACGGAGCAGGGCGACTTCCGGGAGGGCGTGCGCGACGCCGTGATGGGCGAGCTGCGCCGGCATTTCCGGCCCGAGTTCCTGAACCGCGTGGACGAGACCGTGCTCTTCAAGCCGCTGCTCATGGACCAGCTCAAGCAGATTGTGGAGCTGCAGCTGGCCAACCTGCGCGAGCGTCTGGAAGACCGCAAGATCGAGCTCAATCTCACCGATGCGGCCAAGGAGCTCATCGTGCGCTCGGCCTACGACCCGGTCTACGGCGCGCGGCCGCTTAAGCGCTACCTGGCGGCCCATCTGGAAACGCCGCTGGCCAAGGCGCTTATCGGCGGCAAGCTGCACGACGGCGAGGCCGTGACCTTTGACGTGCTGGACGGGGACCTGGGCTACACCACCGGCCCCCGCACCAGGACCGAGGAGGAGTCGGCCGAGGCGTAGCTGCTTTGACGAATACGTGAATCAAAAAAAGGTCGGGCCGAAAGGTCCGGCCTTTTTTGTGTGCAATTCCGGGTAGGAAGCCATTTTCCCGCGTTCATTGCTTCCCTTTTCGGCGCATAACGGGTAGTAATTGCACTGCATACGGAAACCGAAATCCGTGAGGAGAGTTTCAGGATGACGTCAATGCTGGACAACAATTCCGATGCCGTTCAAGGCCGAATGGCTCGCGCCCGCGAGACCTTTGAAGACGCCCGTGTCCTTGCCCTGGCGTTCCGCTGGGACGGTTGCGTCAGCAGGCTGTGCGACGCCTGCACTTTTGCCATGGATGCGGTGCTTCTGCACCGCGGTTTGCGCAACCCCAAGGGCCTGCCCATCGGCGGCCAGCAGGCGTGGCATCTGCTGGAAAAGGCGATGATACCGCCGGTGCTGGCCTCCAGCTACGCCGACCTGGTGGACCGCTGCCGGGACATGGAGCTGCACACGGAAAAGCACTACGACCGCGACGACACCTTGGACCTGTACGCCTTTGCCGAAGAGTTCATCGACTACATCGATGGCGTGGTGGTGGGGTAGGGTTGTCTGACCCCCGGCAGGCGGATTCACCCGCCGGCCTTGTCTTCTTTTCTGGAAAATTAACCTTGGCTCAAGCAGTTCAGGGTCCAGGGGATCGATGATCCCCTGGCTTCCCTTCAGGCATACCTGTCTGACGCAATCCTAGTATAAAAGCCTTTCAAAAGACTCTCACTCCAGCCCACGCCCCAGCATCACTTCCGCAAGCAGCTCTTCTGTCGCCTTTTTGGGTGATTCGGCGGCGCAGATGGCGCTGACAACGGCGATGCCGTCGGCGCCGGAGCGGATCACGTCGCGCGCATTGGACAGATTCACCCCGCCGATGCCCACGAGCCGCTGGTGGGTCTGGGCGCGCAGACTGGCCAGGTTCTCCAGCCCCCATTCTTCGGACGTGTCCTTTTTGGTATTGGTGGGAAAGATGGGACCCACGCCCAGGTAATCCGGGCCGAACCCCCCGTCGCCGAGCACCACCTCCAGGTCGGGCACGGACAGGGCCTGCTCCATGGTGTCCACGCTCAGGCCCACGATCTTGTGCGGTCCCACCATCTTGCGCACCTCGGCGTAGGGCAGGTCCTTCTGGCCCACGTGCACGCCGTCGGCGTCCACGGCCAGGGCCACGTCCACGCGGTCGTTGATGATGAGGGGGATGCCGAGCCTGTCGAGCAGGTCCTTGGCCGCGCAGGCCAGCTCATAGAACTCTCGGGCCGTGGCGTCCTTTTCGCGGATCTGCACGATGGTGGCGCCGCCGGCCACGGCTTCCTCGATGATCTGCAGAAGGTCACGGCCGGCGCACAACGGCCGGTCCGTGACCAGATAGACGGAGTAGTCGCGTTTCTTGTTCATTGCTGCTCCAGGCGCATGCGCTCGGTGAGCTCGGTTTCCGTGAGCGTGTAGAGCACGTCGTAGAAATGCATCTGCAAGGAGCCGGGCCCCTCGGAGCGCGCGGCCGCTATCTCGCCCACCGCGGACATCACGGCCATGGCGTGGACAGTGGCGGCCAGGGGGCTCGGGTTGACCGCTGCGAATGCCCCGCACAGGGCGCTGGCCGTGCAGCCCAGGCCGGTGACCCGGGGCATCATGGAGTCGCCGCCGGTGAGCACCCAGGTGGCGTCGCCGTCGGTGACGAGGTCGATCTCGCCGCTGACGCAGACGGTGCATTTGTGGCGGCGGGCCAGCTCTTCTGCCGCGGGTGCCGCTTCGTGCACGCCGTGGGCCGTGTCCGCACCCTTGGAGGGCGCGGTCGAGCCGGCGATGGCCAATATCTCGCTGGCGTTGCCGCGGATGATGCTGGGGGCGCGGTCCTTGAGCAGCGAGGCGACGAACTCGCGGCGCAGGCGCGTGGCGCCCACGGCCACGGGGTCCATCACCACGGGGGTGCCGAGCCTGCTCGCGGCGTTGAGGCCTACGGACATGGCCTCCATGTTACCCGGCGTGGGGGTGCCGATGTTCAACACCAGGGCCTGGCAGATGCCCACGATGTCGTCCATCTCGGCCACAGCGTTGGTCATGGCCGGGGAAGCGCCGATGGCGAGCAGGGCGTTGGCCGTGGTGTTCATCACCACGTAGTTGGTCACGTTGACGACGAGCGGTTTCTGCGCGCGGATGGCCTCGACGTCCTGCCATGCGGCCTTGGGAGAGATAGTCATTTACGCCTTGCCTCCGCCCATTTTGGCCTTCACGGAATCCACCTTGATGCGCAGGCCGTTGGTGCGGTCCTTGCGGTGGTCCACGTTCATCATCATATACACGCGGTGGCAGTCGGGCTCCAACGCTTCAAAGCATTTGTGCGCCACGTCCAGGACCTCCTTCACGGTGTCGGCCTCCACGGCAGTGCCCATGGGGCCCATGACATACGGCAGGCCGCTGGCCTCGATCACGTCCATGGCGCGAGCGACGTACACGCCCAGCTCTTCGCCCTGGTCCAGCGGGAATATGGAGAGATTCAATATAGCGCTCATACAAGCCTCCTTGATGCAGCGCCCGCAGTGTTGCGGACGCGTGTGCATGTAATTTGTACAATCAAGAAAGTATGCAGGAGCGGTTGCAAAAAGTCGAGATGGCGGCCCGTTTGAACAACAGGGGCATTTTGAATTGACGGGACTGTATGAACGACGTATACCATGACCGGGAATTGTGAAGAACCCTCAGCGGTTACACCGGCAAAACCGGCCAAGATCGGTGCCAGGTTCCTGTACGGCGCGTTCAGCCGCATTGGGTATGCGGTTTGTAACAGTGGATGTGATATTCCCGTGCAGTACCGATTCAAGCGGAGCGGTCCGGGCCGCCGGTCCGGTTCGAATTTGCATCGCATGATCGCGATGGCATCAGGCAAGGAGTTGCACAGCGCATGGCCCAGATAGACGCCTTCTTCAAGATGCTCCACGAGCACGGCGGTTCCGACCTCCACCTCTCCAGCGGTTCGCAGCCCATCATCCGGCTCCAGGGCGAGCTCCAGCGCGTCAAGTTCAAGATGCTGGAGCACGAGGAGCTCAAACGCCTGCTCTACGAGATCACGCCCGAGAACAAAATCAAGGAGTTCGAGGAAAGCGGCGACATCGACTTTTCCTACGAGGTGCCCAACCTGGCGCGCTACCGCGTGAACTTCTATCTGCAGAGCCGGGGCATCGCCGCCGCCTTTCGTGAAATTCCCGAGGAGATTCTGACCATCGAGCAGCTGGAGCTGCCGCAGCTTCTGGCGCAACTGGCCATGCTGCCCAAGGGCCTGGTGCTGGTCACGGGTCCCACAGGCTCGGGTAAGTCCACCACGCTCGCGGCGATCATGGACTACGCCAACAAGGTGCGTAAGGACCACATCCTCTCCATCGAGGACCCCATCGAGTTCGTGCACCAGCCCAAGAACTGCCTCATCAACCAGCGCGAGGTGGGCCGCGACACCAAGACCTTCTCCGCCGCGCTGCGCGGCGCACTCCGCGAGGACCCGGACATCGTCCTGGTCGGCGAGATGCGCGACCTGGAAACCATCAAGCTGGCTCTGGAAGCGGCCGAAACCGGCCACCTCGTCTTCTCCACGCTCCACACCATTTCCGCGGCCAAGACCATCGACCGCATCATCGAGGTTTTTCCGGGCGACCAGCAGGGGCAGATCCGCTCCGCCCTGTCCGAGTCGTTGCGCGCGGTCATCTCCCAGACGCTGTTCAAGCGCATCGACCGCCCCGGCCGCGTCGCCGCCCTGGAGATACTCATCTGCGTGCCTGCGGTGCGCAACCTGATCCGCGACAACAAGTCCTACCAGATCAACTCCGTCATCGAGACCGGCAGGAACTACGGCATGCAGACCCTCGACGACGAGATCATGCGCTTGTTGAAGAAGGGCATCATCGATCCCAACGACGCGTACAACAAGGCCGTGGAAAAGAAGAAGTTCCGCGACTTCCTGACGAGGCCGCCGGAGGACTTCACGGAGCAATACCAGAATGCTTAGGGCGCAGCTCGACCACATCATTTCCCAGGTGCTGGACTTCGAACCCGAGACCTCGGATATCCATTTTGCAGCGTACAAGCCGCTGCAGGCCGAGGTGCACGGCGAGCTCAAGGACGTGCCCCTGCGGCCCAACCTGGGGCCGCTGCTGCCGTTCCAGACAGAAGCCGTGGCCATGGTCATGATGGGCCAGAACCTTCGGCTCTACCGCGACCTCATCGAGCAGGGCTCCTGCGACCTCGCCTACTCCCTGACCGGCCGGGCCCGCTTCCGCGTCAACGTCTTCTCGCGCACCGGCTCGCTCTCCATCGTCATGCGCCAGCTGCCGTATAAGGTGCCCACCATTGCGGAGATGAACCTGCCGGACATCTTCTATGAGATGGCCAAGGAGAAGTTCGGCCTCGTCCTGGTCACGGGCGCCACGGGCTCCGGTAAATCAACTTCGCTGGCCTCGCTCATCGATGAGATCAACCTGCACAGGCCGGTGCACATCGTGACGCTTGAGGACCCGGTGGAGTTCATGCACGAGCACAAGAAGGCTACCATCAACCAGCGCGAGCTGGGTATGGACTTCGACGAGTTCGCCTCCGGACTGCGCGCCGCCCTGCGCCAGGCGCCCAAGGTCATCCTGGTCGGCGAAATCCGCGACCGCGAAACCATCGAGATCGCCCTGTCCGCGGCCGAAACCGGCCACCTCGTGTTGGGCACGTTGCACACGGCTGACGCCGGCCAGACCGTGAACCGCATCATCGGTATGTTCGAGCTCTCCGAGGAACGCCTGATCCGCACGCGCCTGGCCGAGAGTCTCAAGTACGTCATCTCCCAGCGGCTGCTCTCCAAGGTGGGCGGCGGCCGCGTGGCCGCCTTCGAGATCCTGCGCAAGAACCTGCGTATCACCGATCTCATCGTCAACGGCGAGGACGAGGAAAAGAACTTCTACCGCGTGCTCGCTTCCAGCGGCACATACGGCATGGTCACCTTCGACCAGTTCATCTTCAATCTCTACAAGCAGGGGCTCATCACCGAGGAGACGGCCATGCTCACCGCCAGTGACCGCTCCGTGCTCGGCAAGATGATCGACAAGCTGAAGTCCTCGCGCGGCGAGAAGGTCACGGACATCGTGGGCCTCGTCATCGATGACGACTACGGCGTCGAGATAGAGTAGGGGGAGACTGATCATGCATGTCATCTGTACGGCGTGCCTCAAGCGCCTTTTTATCGCTCCGGAAAAGATGCCCGCCGGGGAGAGCACCTTTCCCATGGTCTGCCCGCGCTGCGGCACGCCGCTCCTGGTGGACCCGCAACACGGCCGAACCTTTGCCACCGGCGCCACGGCCTATGCCGCCATGAAGGCCGATGCCGCGCTCGGCTCTTCCGAGCTGGACGACATTCTCGCCGCGCTGGAGCGCATGACCGTCAAGGTGCGCACCGGCCTGCGGCGGACGTGGCCTGAGGAGCAGGACACCGGGCTGGCGAGCGTGTTCGATGTCGAGGACAATGACTAGATCAACCTTTTTTCCAGGAGCCGCACCGCCATGCGCTTCAAGTGCAACAGCTGTCAGCGCGATCTGAATATTCCGGACTCGAAGCTGCCCGACGCGCCGAAGTTCAAGGTCAAATGCCCCCACTGCCGCAAGGAGATCGTGGTCAACCGCGCGGAAAAGGGCCAGGACCTGGGCGGCGAAGCCATGGGCAAGTCCGGTTCCGTGCCGTACTCCACCATCGAGCCCGAGGTCTTTCCTCCCGGCGCCAGCGTGGCGTTTCTGCTCATCAGCGACAAGCGCTGGTCCGAGGCGGCGCAGAACGGCCTCAAGCAGGCCGAGTACTACATCAGCCAGGCGCGTGGACCGGAAGAAGCCGTGCTCAAGCTCCGGCTCAACGAGTACGACCTGGTGATGGTCGAGGACACTCCGGCGAACCAGGTCGTGATCGAGGAGATAGGTACCTGGACAGGCCTGCGGCGGCGCAGCCTCAACTTCATCCTGATTGGCGACGAGGCGGCCAGCCTCGATCCGCAGATAGCGTTCCGCAAGGCCATCAACTCCTACCTCAACATCAACGATGCCGGACGCGCCGAAACGCTCATGGACAACGTGATCAAGGGGTACGGCGTCTACTACCGCTGGTTTGCGCAGGTCCAGGAGGTCTTCAGTTAGCGCCTGCGGGTTCAATGGCCTGATTTTTCCCTGACATCCCAGTGTATTCGAGGCTGCCGTATAGACGCCGATTTCAGTTCCGGCGCAGTGCGGTGGTCTGTATGGAGTGCTTGTTTCATTTTCTACATACTTTCGATGCGGGCTATTGTAACACCTTTGCGCAGGCCCGCCGATTCCGATCCCACGCCGCTACGCATCGCCACGCCAGACAGCCCGGAGAACCAGCCATGGAAATCGCCTACGTCCACCACGATTGCTTTATCATTTTTCTTGAGGACGCACTGAACACCGCGTTCCTGTTCGATTTTCCGGATGCGGCGCACCGCCCGGAATCCGCGGCAGGCTATGTGCGCGATCAGCTGGCCGGGCGCCGCGTTTTCTGCTTCTTCTCCCACAGCCACGCCGACCACTTCAGCCCGGAGGTGCGCGAGCTCCTGGCCGGAGCCGAATCGGTCAACTATGTGGTCTCCGACGACGTGGCCTCCATGTCCGAGCTTTTTGATCCCGAACTCCATGACGACGTGAGCGTGGTGGAGCCGGACGAGACCATCCACGTGGATGAGCTGGCCATTACCGGCTACGAGTCCACAGACCTTGGCGTGGGCTTCCTCATCAAGCTCACCGGGACCACCATCTGGTTCTCCGGCGATGTGGCCCGCTGGAGCTGGGAGGAGCAGGACGAGGCCTCGCGCGCCTTTGCGGACTCCCACTTCGCAAAGACCCTGGATTCCCTCAAGGCCGCCACCACCCGGCTGGACGTCGCCTTTGTGACCGCCGACCCCAGGCTGCCGCACTGGGCAGGTGGCATCGACTTCGACCGCGCCGTGCGTCCATGCGTCCTGGTGCCCATGCACGCCTTTGGCCGTCTGGACGAGCTGAAGAAGTTCGCCGCCGAGGTGAACGATCCCTCCCGGCTGTTCCTGTACGAGTCCCAGGGAGACAGGTACCGGCCGTCGTTGTAGGGCCCTTTGCCTTCCGTCCAAGACCGGGTAAAGTGGAGCGCGATGCTCAAAGTGGACCTCAAACGCCTTCTGGAGCGGCTCAACCCGTACTGCATGGACGTCATGCAGACGGCGGCCACCAGCACATCCGCCCGCGGCCACTACGAGGTTCGCATCGAGCATGTGCTTCTCGTGCTCGCCGAGGATGCGGCCAACGACTTCGGGTTGATCCTGGCCGGTTTCGGGCTGGACGGACGCGAGCTTGCGCCGCTTCTCGAATCGACCCTTTCCGCGCTGCCCGGCGGCTCCACCGGCCGTCCGGTCATGTCCCCGCTGCTCATCGACCTCTTGCAGGAGGCATGGCTCGTCGCCTCCATCGAGCTCGGCGAGTCGGCCCTCCGCTCCGGCGCAATCCTCCTGGCCCTGCTCGGCAGCCAGTCCGTGGACAGCTCGTCACCGGCCGTGGAGTACCTGCGCCGCGTCAGCAGGGAGCAGCTCGCCGCGCGGTTCGAGGATCTCGTCTCCCTTTCCGTGGAGAGCGCCGCGGCAGAGCGGTTGCGCGATGCTCCGGCGCCGGCCGGCGCTCCCGGCGTCATTCCCGGCCCCAGCCCCACCGGCGAGTACCTGCGCCGCTACACTGTTGATCTGTGCGAGAAGGCCCGCGAAGGCTCCATCGACCCGGTGTTCGGCCGGGAGGAGGAGTTGCGCCGGCTCATCGATATTCTGGCCCGCCGCCGCAAGAACAACCCCATCCTCGTGGGCGACGCCGGCGTGGGCAAAACCGCGGTGGTGGAAGGGCTGGCCCTGCGCATGGTGGAGGACGAGAACCAGCCCCCGGCCGAGCGGCGGCTGCCCTCCATGCTTTGGGACGTCACTCTGGTGGCCCTGGACGTGGGCCTGCTGGAGGCCGGCGCCGGGCTCAAGGGCGAGTTCGAGGACCGGCTTCAGCGCGTGCTCGCCGATATCCAGGCCTCACCCACGCCCATCATCCTTTTCATCGACGAGGCCCACACCCTTATCGGGGCCGGCGGACGGCCCGGCGGCAGCGACGCTGCCAACCTGCTCAAGCCGGTGCTGGCCCGTGGCGAGATACGCACCATCGCCGCCACCACCTGGCGCGAGTACAAACGCTACTTCGAGCGCGACGCCGCCTTGTCGCGCCGCTTCCAGCCAGTGGTTTTGGACGAGCCATCGGTGCATGCCACGGCCCAGATCCTCCGAGGGCTCAAGCCCCGCTACGAGGAGGACCATGGCGTGACCATCCGCGAGGACGCCGTGGAGGCAGCGGCCCAGCTCGCCGCGCGCTACATCACCGGCCGCTTCCTGCCGGACAAGGCCGTGGATCTGCTGGACACCGCGGCGGCGCGCGTGCAGCTCAGCCTCTCGGGTCGGCCCGAGCTTCTGGACAAGGAGGAGCGGGACATCGAGGACATGCGCCGCGAGATAGAAGGACTCATGCGCGACCGTCGGGGCGGGTTGCCCGTGGACGAGAAGGCTCTGCACTCCGCCTGGGCGCGGCTCGACGCCATGAAGCAGGAGGCCCGTACCCTGCGTGAACGCTGGCGCAGGGAGAAGCTGCTGGTGGAGCGCCTCGTCACTCTGCGCGGGGTCATGTCCCGCGTGGCCAGGGCTCCCGGCTTGCTGCGGGAGACCGACCCCGAGGATGTGCGCGCCGAACTGGCCGAATGTCTGGTCGAGCTGGATCGCGTGCAGGGCGACTCGCCGTTGGTGCGGCACGAGGTGGACCCGGACACCGTGGCCCGTGTAGTCTCGCAGTGGACCGGCATCCCCCTGGGCAAGGTCCGGCGGGACGAGGCCGCCTCGGTGCTGGGCCTCAAGTTCGCCCTGCGTGAGCGCATCCGCGGCCAGGATACCGCCCTGGAAATCCTCACCCGCGCCATCCGCGCCTCCAAGTCCGGCCTCAAGGAGCCGGACGCGCCGCTCGGCGTGTTCCTGCTCGCCGGGCCCTCCGGCGTGGGCAAGACCGAGACGGCCCGCGCCGTCTCCGAAATACTTTTCGGTGAGGAAGCCTCGCTGCTGGCCCTGTCCATGAGCGAGTACCAGGAGCGCCACTCCGTCTCGCGGCTCATCGGCTCGCCGCCCGGCTACGTGGGCTTTGGCGAGGGCGGTGTGCTCACCGACGCGCTACGCCGGCGGCCGTACTCCGTGGTGCTGCTGGACGAGGCGGAAAAGGCCCACCCCGAGATACTCAGCATCTTCCACCAGATTTTCGACAAGGGTCGGGTGAGCGACGCCGAGGGCCGCGCTGTGGACTGCCGGCACTCGCTCTTCTTCCTGACCACCACGGTATCGGACCAGCCCGACCCGGACGCCGACGCGCTGGACAACGGCGCCGATGCCGAGCCAGAGCGCCAGTCGCCCGACAGCGCAGCTTCCGAGGACACGGAGCGCCGCGCCCTCATTGAGCGTCTGCAGCCGCAGCTCGCCGAGTTCTTCCCCCAGGCCCTGCTGGCGCGCACCACTATCGTACCGTTTCTGCCCCTTTCCCCGGACGCGCTCCAGGACATCGTCTCCCTCAAGCTCACCCGCCTCGCCATCCAGGCCGAAGAAGGCAAGCGCATGCTCCTGGAGTTCTCGCCGGACGTGGTGCACGCTGTGGCCCACATGGCTGCTATCAGCGGCAGCGGCGCGCGCGGTGTGGACAACGTGCTGCGCGTCGAGGTGCTGCCCCGCCTGGCCGAAGCCATCCTGCGCAACACCGGCCACGACCAGCGCGACTCCAGCCGCGAACCCCGTGCCCAACGCATGCTGCGCGTGGAATGCACGCCCGACGACGCCCCGACCGCTCTGTCCTGGCGCTTCTCAGTCCGGGAACTCCTCCCGGAGAATTAGTATGTTTTTGCCTCCGGCGGCCAGGGGAACACTGTTCCCCTGGACCCCAAATCTGGGGTTTCTGGGTCCATATAGGTCCAGGGAGCCGCGCTCCCTGGCGGGTGCCCGAGGGCAGAGCCATCGGAATCCTGCCGATGACTACCGCCGTTTGATGACGACCAGGGTGACGTCGTCTTCAAAGGGAGTGCCGGCTGCGAATGTTTCCAGATCGGTGATGACGGCGTCGAAGATGCCGTTGGCGTCGAGGTGGGCGTTGGCGCGGACGGTCGCCTCGAAGCGGTCCTTGCCGTACATGTCGCCGTTGGCGTTACGCGCTTCCCAGATGCCGTCGGTGCCCAGGACGAGCAGGTCGCCGGGTTCATCCAGCCGGGCTTCGTGCTCGGTATACTGGAAATCCGAGATCACGCCGAGCACGACGCCGTCGCCGTAGAGGTACTCCAGCGTTTCGCTGGCCGGGTGATAGAGCAGGGCGGGATCATGGCCGCCGCGGACCCAGCGCATGGTGTTGTTGGCATCGTCGAGTTCCAGCAGGAAGAGCGTCATAAAGCGGCCGGTGCCGGCGACGTCGTCGCAGAGCAGGCGGTTGGCCAGGCCCACGCGCTGGGCCATGGACATATCCTGGCAGGGCACGGCGCACAGGCAGCGCAACAGGGCGCGCGCCGTGGCCATGAGCAGGGCCGAGGGCACGCCGTGGCCGGACACGTCGCCCACGATGACGGCCATGGTGGAGAGGCCGTCGTGGGTGACAGGCACGAAATCGTAGTAGTCGCCGCCGGTTTCGTCGCAGTAGAGGGAGGCCCCCTGGATGTCGAAGTGCTCCAGCCGGGGCGGCGTGCCGGGCAGGAGGTTCCGTTGCACCTCCTCGGCCACGGCCAGCGTATGGCGCAGATGCATGTGGTCCTGCAGCTTGGGGCCCATTTCGTTGAGCGCCCCGACGATCAGGTCGCGCTCGTCCTTGAGGTGCATGTTGAGCCGGACAGAAAAATCGCCTTCACCCAGGCGGCGCGCGGCGTCCGCAATCTGCAGGAAATGGACGGTGTAACGGCGTGCGCCGAAGTAGACGAGCAGGAGCACCGCGATGAGGATGAGGGCCATTGCCGCGCCGGAGACCAGGATGTTGAGCCGTGTGACGTCGGTCACGGCCTCGTGCACCTCGTTGGGCAGCGACATGTACACGGACTGGGGGACGAGGAGCAGGAAGCTGATCGAGTCGGAGGAGGCGTAGGCGAGCAGATTTTCGTCGCTGTCGTAGAGGACCTCCATGGCGCCTGGCCTGTCGTCGTCCAGGCGGTCCAGCAGGCGGGCCTTGTCGTCCGGCTTCAGGCCCGGGAGCCAGGGATGCAGCACGCCGTTGTCTTCCTGGGAGGCGTCATCCTGGAAGACGCTGTCGCGTTTCATCGGCGGCTGGCTGGCCGCCACCTGCAGGTCCATGGCCCCGGTGACGGGGTTCTGCATGGGGTAAACGAGAAAGGCGCGGGCCGAGCTGCCCCAACGGTCGGTGATCTCCCGGCCGCCCATGGCCACGGTGTCGAGCACATCGAGGGCGGCCACGCCGATGATGCGGCCGGAGACGTCGCGGATGGGGGCCGAAGCCGTGACGATCATCCGGTTCGTGGCCACATCCTGCAGCGGCAGCGTCCATACCAAGGTGCCGGTGGTCACGGCGCGGCGGTACCACGGTCGCTCGCGCGGGTCATAGCCCTCGGGATAGGCGGCGTGGCCCGGCAGGGAGCAGTGCAGACCGTTCTCCAGCGTGATGTAGACCCGGAACACGGTGTGGGGAAAGGTCTTCAGGATGCGGCGCATGAGGGATGCCGTGGCGGAAAGGCCGCGCACGTCCGCCGGGTAGGAGCCGTCGGCCTGCTTCATGGGGCGCTTGTCGGCATAAAACATGACCGGGTGTTGCCGGCTGACGGCGGTGGTTTCTTGTTGAGGCGGTGAGTAGACGGGGTCCTCGGTGGCGTCATCCGGTGCCGCGCCGGGGTTTCCGAACTCCTGGGTGGAATAGATCGGTTCGAGGACTCGGGCCGGCGGTTCGGTCAGGGCGCGCTGTGTCTCGTCGGCAAGCACGCCCACGGTGAAGAGCAGCGTCTGCTTCTGCTTGTTAATACCCGTGGCGAGGTTGGAGACCATCTGGATGAGGTCGTTGCGCACCACGTCTTCCATGGCGTTGGCCGCGCCTGTGGATATGAGCTCGCCTGCGCTCTCCGTAATGGAGTGGTTGACGAGGGACACGACGCCCACGGGCACCAGGCTGAACGCCAGGACGATGAAGAATATTTTCCAGCGAAAGCTCATAATGTAACCTACACACATCCCGATATATAAAAAAGAGCATGGAATGGGGTGCGTTGTCCAGAGCGACAGGGGCGATGCAAGGAGCGGCGAGAGTAAAGCATAATGTTATCAGTCGAATAAAAGCTTGACCAGAATGATAGGTTTCGTAAGCTGCACCATACGACTGCCGCCGATGCACTGGCGGCTTCGGAGAACCCCATGCGCTCCGCGCCGATTGATTTTTCTTGTATTCTTGTCTGCCAGCTCTCGCTTCTGGGCGATGTGCTCCTAGCCACGCCGGCCATCGAGTGCCTGGCGCGGGCCTACCCCGGGGCCGAGATCCATGTGCTGACGGACACGCGCGCCGCGCTGCTGCTGGAGAACAATCCGCATATTACGCGAATCCATGCGGTGAATGCGGCGGACACCACCGGGATTGTCCGCGCGCTGCGTATTGCCTTGCGGATGACACGGAGCATGCGTTTCGACCTCGTGGTGGATTATCAGCGCACCGTGCTTACGCGGATAGTGGCGATGCTCTCCGGCGCGCAGGTGCGAATTGCCGATACGAGCGGTCTCCACCTGCGGCCGTTCTACACGCACATGGTCACGCGCCGGCCGGGCTACGCCGCCAGGAGCAAGGTGGACCTGCTGGCTCCGCTAGGCATCGAGTGGCAGGGCGAGCGGCCGCGCATCTACCTGGACGAGGGCGACCGCGCCGAGGCGCTTACGGAGCTCGATGCATTGTTTTCCGGGGAGGCGAGCCGCGGGGGCGAGATCCCGGTTGCGGAACAGAATGCAGAGGCCGGTGGGGCGGTGGTAGGCCAGGATGAGGAACACGGATCGGCAGCCGGGTCCCGCCGCGGCGCATGGCGCGGCCGGCTGGTAAGCGTGGACCCCACGCAGGCGCGGCCGTGTCGGCGCTGGCCGGAGGAGCGTTTCGCCCGGCTTTTGGCCATGGTCTGGCGGGCGCATCCCAAGCTGGTTTATCTGCTGCTGCACGGACCGGGCGAAGAAGAGGTCGTCCAGACTGTGCATCGCGCCGCCGTGGAGCAGGGCGTTCCGGCCGGCTCCATCAGGTATGCGGCGCAGCCGCTTCCGTTGCGCACAGCCGCGGCGTGCATCGAAGCCGCGGTGCTGCACGTGGGCAACTGCTCTTTGCCGCGGCATCTGGCCGTGGCCGTGAGCACGCCGAGCCTCACGGTGATGGGGCCGACCGATGAAGTCTCGTGGACGTATCCCTGGAGCGTATGGGGCGGCGAACCGCACGAGGCGGCAATGTCGCCGCTTTCCTGTGCGCCGTGCGCCGTGGCCGGATCGAAAGGGGACTGCGGCGAGCCGCTCTGCATGGAAGCGTTGGAGGTGGATGCGGCGTACTCCGCCCTGGAGCGGGTGTTGTCCGCTACGGAAGGCGGCGCAACCTAGCACGTCTATTGCATCCATGTCCCTGAAAAGGCAATGATCGAGCCGCCATCAGGGGAAGCGCATACACAGCGCGTCCGGACAGCCCAATGACGAAACCTTTGTGCAGCTATTGTAACAGACGAATATTCAAGGATAAATCTGAAGAATGCTTCAGGATGAAACCATAGAGACACGCCAAACGCATCCCGCAACGGGACGGGGCGAACTCAACGCGGACAGGACGTGGTGCGCCGGACGCCAAAAAACCGCCGCCGGCGCGCCGCAGCTACTCGGCCATGTGCTCGACTTTGCTGACGGCCTCGCTCTTGACCCGGTCGAGGAACTCGGCCAGGGCGGCCTTCACATTCTCGCGAATGTCGCCGGCTACGACGAGCAGGAGCACGTCGTCGCCAGGAACGAGATGGCCGCCGCGGGCTTCGGCATACACGCGGAAGATACCGGGATAGCTCTCGAACTCCTGCCGCAACGCTTCGATGCGATCCTGGTCGGGGGTGACGTCCACGGCGGTGACCGCGCGCTTGTCCTTGCGGGAGGTGGCGCGCACCACGCCGTTGTGGACGAGAATCATGCCGACGTTCTCGGCAAAGCCGGGTTCCTGTTTTATGGCCGCGATGGCGGCGTCTGCGCTCATTGGTTTCATACGGGCATAGTTCCCTGTTCCATGCCCCACGTCAAGGAGAAGGGATGGACAAGATAACGCTGAGCTCGCTCGTCAAAAAGCTGCCCCAGTTCAAGGAATCGCGGATGGTCGCCACGGGTTTTGCGGCGTGGGTCTCCTGGTCCGCGGACCTGAACCCTGCGGTGGCAAAGACCCTGGCCGACTATGGCGGCATGCAGATGGCCTCGGAGCGGCGGCAGGCTCTGTGGTTCTTCTTCACCAAAGATGTCTTCATGGCGCTGGCCAAGCTGGAGGTCTGGTCGCGCCTCAACCCCCTGAAGGCGTTTGTACAGGCGGCTCCGGCCAAGCTGCTGGTGGACATGAAGCTGCAGCTCTCCATGTCTCTGGACCGCGATCTGGCCAGCCAGGAGGCGCCGATTCCGGAAGATTTCCAGGCCTGGGTGCATCCCAAGTTGGCCGATACGTTGAAGGGTTCTCCGGGAATCGAGCTCAAGCCAGCGCCGCGTAAAACCGGCATGGCCAAGGTGGAATGGAAGACGCTGCACGCCGATCCGCGGCTGCCGTACCAGTCGTCCATGGGCTGGTATCTAGTGCTCAAGCCGGTGGGCAACCCGCTGGACAAATCGTTCCAGCACGGATGGCGGGAGTTCTTCTCCGAGATCGAGCAGATACTCAAGCGGCTCAAAACCAAGTATATCCTCAGCAACAACTTTCTGATGCTGCCGCTGGACACCCTGCGTGAGCTGCGCACGTGGTGCCAGGAGTATCTCGGCATGGTCTCCCGGCTGCGGGAATCGGCCCCGGAGAAGTACTGGCCGTGCGTCCAGGCCATCGTGGACAGGAAGGGCCTGAACCTGAACCCGGAGATGTACAAGAAGATCGCCCTGGACTGGGACCAGCTCTCGCCGGACTTCCCGCACATGAGCTACCGCACGGCATTTCTCATGGGCGATGGATTCAAGATCAAGGATGTGCGCTTCTCCGTGGACCAGAGCTCCATGGACGACTGGTGCAATGTGAGCCTTAAGGACGAGCTGGCCGTGATGGAGGACATGCTCCAGGTGGAGCTGCCCAAACGGCTGGTGGCCGGGCAGAACCCGTCCTGCTTCTACTGCGGCCAGCGCACGCACAAGGTCACGGAGTGCCCCAGCCGGCACATGGAAGAGCTGGAGCAGGACATCTGGGAACGCGTGGCCGCCGTGGACATCGACGAGATGCGCCGCGCCCTGGAAGGGATCGACTCGACACTGAAGGGCGAGGTGACCGAGGCCATCGGCGATCTGTTGCATGGCCAAGGCACCACGGAAAGCCTGCTGATGCGGGCGATCTACGAGATCAACGCACCGTCCCAGCTGCGCATGCTCCGCACCGTGTGGCGCAGCCAGGGGCGCGAGTACCCCAAGGCATTGACGCAGCTTGCCGAGCCGAGCGGCGACCCTGTCTGGGAGGCGCTTGCACTGCTTCTGGAGGGCGAGTCGGTCAGCGTGGAGCGTATCGTCTCCAAGGAAATTTTCAAGGCGCCGCGCAACTATCAGCCCCTGGCCCTGCGCGGGTTCTCTATGCTGGAACGGGGGGAGGAGCCGCGGGCGCTTTCCCTGTGGGGCGAGGCCGAGCGGCACGCCTCCACGCCGTTGCAGCAGGCCTACCTGCTGTTCCTGCAGGGGCGCGCGCAGGAGATGATGGGCAAGCACGAGACAGCCATGGAGCTGTACAAGAGCGTGCTCAAGATTTCGCCCACATGGCTGGACGCCGCCTATCGCCAGGGCGTGTGCCAGGTGAAGATGGGCTTTGCCGAGCAGGCCATGGGATTTTTCGAGGAGCTCTTCGCCAAGGACCCGCACATGTTCAACCGCGCCCTGTTCGACCCGGAGATGGAGCGCGGCCACGTGCAGCTTCTTTCCTCCCTGCACCGCCTTTGGAGCGACGCCAAGAGCCGCGCCGAGGACGAGCTCAAGAGCTTCGAGGAGCTGAAGAAGGAGGTGGGACGCTGGTTCCCCACCGACCATCCCTTCTACGAGGAGATGGAGAACCGCATCGCCATGGTGCAGCGGATGTCCGAGATCAAGAACTACGTGGCCTTCATCAAGCTGGCGCAGGAGCGCCTGGCCCTGGCGCGCGACCTCCAAAAGCGTGTGGAGGAGGAGGGCCGCAAGCTCAAGAAAAAGTACGCCAACTACATGGAGCGGCTCAAGGTCATCCGGCAGGAGTCCTCCTGGTTCCCGTTTCCGCGGATACTCGTGGATTTCAACAAGGACTTCAACTACGTGGCCAAGCACCTCAACTGGGTCATGTCGCAGCATCTGCAGGTGGCGGACAACTTCCGCAAGGCCAGCGACATGGAAGAGAAGGTGCAGGCCAAACTGGAAAAGCTGGAGAGTCGGCTGCGCACCCTGAAGATCGTGCGCGACTCCACGCTGTTCGTGATGATCATGGGCAAGACCTTCATGTGGCTGGAGCTGGCCTGCCTGGTGCTTTCCTTCGCCTTCCTGCCGCTGGCGTCCTACTGGGGGCCGGCGCTGGGGATAGATTTTACAGGGGAGATGCCACTGCGCGAGAAGTTCGCAATCCAGACGAACATCATCGTGCTTTTCTCCCTCCTGGCGCTGGGCATCTCGGCCCTGCGCACGGCGCTTATCTTCGAGTCGCGCAAGGACAAGCTGTTCCGGAAAATACAGCAAAGCTAGCACACATCTCTCTGAAATTCTGGATGATATGACCGCGTGCCGCTGGTGGAAAAACGGCGGCGCGCGGTCATGTTGTTTCTGGATGTTGACTATACCTACCGGTAGGTATAAGACTCGTTCCATGAACATCGATACTCGGAAGACCATGCTGGATCAGGCGCTCCTGCTCTTTGCAAAGCGGGGGTACGAAGGCGTCGGCGTGCAGGAGATTGTGGCTGCGACCGGAGTGACCAAGCCCACGCTGTACTACCACTTCAAGAGCAAGCAGGGGCTGTTGTCCACCTTGCTGGACGAGCGTCTGTCCCCGGTTCTGGTCCACCTGGAAGAGCAGGAGCCCAGCGGAGACATCGAGCCGGACCTGACGCGGTGCGCCG
This sequence comes from Oceanidesulfovibrio marinus, assembly GCF_013085545.1. NCBI lineage: Bacteria > Pseudomonadati > Thermodesulfobacteriota > Desulfovibrionia > Desulfovibrionales > Desulfovibrionaceae > Oceanidesulfovibrio > Oceanidesulfovibrio marinus. The sequence goes on along the minus strand of NZ_CP039543.1, from coordinate 1,445,484 downwards.
CAACACTCTTTGCCTATGCCGCGAGCAACCCGGAGATGTACCGGCTCTTTCTCGCGCTCATGTTCGCCTCGCCCGAGTCGCCGCAACACGAGATCGCAGCGGTCCATGCGGAGCGACAGTTCCGGGCCATAGAGCGGATTTTCGTACGCGCGGTGGAGGCTGGAACCGTGGAGGACGACGCGGCGTTGCTTGCCGCCACGTTCCAGGGCGCGCTGCATAACTACATCACCCTGTTCCTGCTGGGGCATGTGGGGCTGGATGAAGGCGCCGCCAGGGGCGCAGCGCACCGTTTTGTGCACGGCATCGGAAGCCCGGACAGTGGTAATGAATGATCCCCGGCCTGGAATGGCCGGAAATTACATAAGAAAGTGAGGTGCGAGATGGAGACGACAGTGAAACGCGTGCTGATTGTCGGTTCCGGAACCATCGGGACCCAGGTGGCCGCCCTGTTCGCCCTGCGCGGGTTCGACACGGTTATGCACGATGTCTCGAAGGAACGGCTGGAGCATGCGGCCGGCGCGATAGCCGGCATGTACAACGAGCTTGCGGCGGGCGGCCATATCGATGCTGAGGCGGCCGCCGCCGGTCTGGAGCGGCTGCATCAGGAAGAGGACCTGGGGCGCGCCGCTGTCGGCGTGGATCTGGTGAGCGAGTCCGTGCCCGAGGACATCGCGCTCAAACGCGCGGTCTTTGCGCAACTGAACGAGGTCTGCGACCCGGACACCGTGTTTACCACGAACACCTCGGACCTTGTGCCTTCCATGCTGGCGGACGCCACAGGCAGACCCGAGCTGTTCGCCGCGTTTCATTTCCACTCGCCCATGCGCGGCGGCGACGTGGTGGACATCATGGGCCACCCCGGCACCAGCCCCGCGGTGCTGGTGCTGCTCCAGGAGCTGGCGGGCGAGTTGGGGCAGGCGCCCATCGTGCTCAAGCGGGAGCATCCCGGCTATGTGTTCAACAACCTCCTCAACGCTCTGACCCGGGCGGCACTGGAGCTGGCAGTGGACGACGTTGCTTCGCCCGAGACCGTGGACATGGCCTGGAAGCGCGTCATGCACATGCCTGTCGGACCCTTCGGGATTCTGGACATGGTGGGCCTGGACACGGCGTTGCGCATTGCCAGACTCGGCGCGGAACAGTTGCAGGATAACGGCCTGCAGCGCATCGTGGATTACTTGGCGCAGTACGTGGAGGAGGGCAGGCTCGGCGTGCAGAGCGGCAGGGGCTTTTACGAGTACGCCAGAGTGGAGGCATGAGGGGAGCGGGCAGCGGAGAAACGCATACCCGGCGCCGAAAGCGCAAAAAAAGAGGACGGGGCGAACCCCGTCCTCTGAACATCGAGATGCTTTGTGCGTCGGGTGCGACTTAGACGCAGCCGGTGGGCTTGGGCAGACCGGCCATCTTACAGGCTCCCTTGCCGGGGCCCGAGGGGAACAGCTCGTAGATCTGCTTCAGCTTGTAGCCGGTCACCTTGGACAGGATGCGGACCATGGGGGCGATGCCGTTCTTCTTGTAGTAGTCCTGCAGGAAATCGATGACCTTCTGGTGGCCTTCCGTGAGCTCTTTGATGCCCTCGGACTCTTTCACGTAGTCAACCCACTCGGGGCACCAGTCTTCGAAGCGTTGCAGGAAACCGTCCTCATCAACCTCAAAGCTCTTGCCGGCGTATTCAACCGTTGCCATGTGACATCCTCCTTGACAAGTGCATGTTTTTACGGGTTCGAGGGCGATCCGCCCCCGGAAATCCCTATTGATGGCCCGCACACAAGCGAACCGTACACACGATCCAATCGACGGCACTACGTCCTGATTTGTGTCGCATACGAAACAATACCGTCGAGATTGGAGTTACCTAAATTCTCCGGCCTTCCTTTGTCAAATCCTTTTTATCCGTGACAGGTAGGTGATATTGCAAAATTGAAATGTCTACACGCCTGAATTCAAATCATTCAGGTGGTTACGTGCAAACTCCAGGCTGGGGTCCAGCTCCAGGGCGGCGCTGAGCAGCTCGACGGCCTTGTCGTCATTGCCCATGTGTCGGTTGCATACGCCCAGGTTGGCGATGTCCATGGCCGAACCCTTGTCCAGGCCCAGCGCTGCCTCGAAGTCGCACGCCGCCTCCTCGTACATGGCCTGCTTGAACTTGGCCACGCCGCGAAGGTTGAAGTACTCCTTCACGTCCTGTGACAACCTGATGGCGCGATCCAGGCAGGGGATGGAGCCCTGCCAGTCCTGCATCAGCGTCTTCACATAGGCGATGTAGAAGGCTGCCAGCGCCTTCTTGTCGTCATCCGGTTGCAGCGGCTCGGCCTCCTGGAACCACTCCTCGGCGGCCAGCAGCTGCTCCTGCCGCAGGGCCAGCATGCCGCGGAAAAAGGGCAGGAAGAACGCGTCGTCCCCATACACATCGGCGATGACGGCCAGGCCGCGCTCCGCCTCTTCCGGGTCGGCGCCTTCGGCCAGCATCCGGCCCACGAACAGGCCGAGGCTGGGGCGGGTGTCGCGCTCCCGGAACTGGAGGCCGGGCACAAAACCGTAATGCGCAGGCAACAAAAGGTCGGGCCGGGTCAGATCCACGGCGTAGTAGGTCAGCTCCTTCTCCCGGAGCCCGGCGCACAGCGCGGCAAGCTCCTTGGCGATGTCGTCCGCTTCGATGGAGGGCAGGGCGTTCAGGTCCACCCTTGGGCCTTCCGCCAGAGCCTCGAAATCATCAGGCCCCTCCAGCTTGGGCAGGCCGGACGCCTCGTAGACAGAGCCAGTCTCGAAGTCGCCGCCCAACTGCGCGACTTCCGTAAGGGCGCGGATGGCGGCCTTGACCGGGGACGCGGCCGTGCCGGCCGTGAAGACGATCTCGGAGCGGTCGGGCCAGGTGTTGGGATCATACGCCGCAGCGGCCACGGTGGGCGCGGGCATGGACATGGAGAAGTCCTTGAGCACCACCCGGATGTTGCGATCGGTGAACTTTCGGAGCAGCTCCAGCAGCACCGGGTCGTCGATGGACTCGTGGCGGATGGTGGGCGTTTCCATGCGTTCGCGGTCCCAGAGGGCGCAGACGTGGCGTTCCACCAGCTCGCACCCGCCCTGCAGCAGGGACTCGGCCGGGGCATTACCGGCGCAGGTGCCGTTGAACTCGCCGAGGATCTTGAACCAGTCCAGGGGCGTTAAAGCCTCGCGCTCCTCGCCCAGGGCCGTGACCGGGTGGAAGAGCCAGCGCATGGTGTCCAGAACGCGCAGCGCGTCCGCCTCGGGCAGCTCCTCATTCACGGAAGCGAGGATCTCGGACACGGGCATGACCGGCGGCAGCCCCAGCGATTCGGCCTGGGCCAGCGCTTCGGAGTACGTCATCAGGGCGAACTCGGCGTCCTCCCAGAAGCTGAAGAAGGAGAAGCGCTCCACCAGCTCCATGAGCGCAGATGCCTCGGCCTGCTCCGGGGAAGCGCCCTTGCCCATCTGTTTGCGGGTGGGCATCACGCGCTTGGCTGCCTCGCCGCACACGGAAAGGAATACAGGGATGTCCAGCCGGCCGGTGTCGATGCGCTTGGTCTCGGCCAGGATGTCGCGGCCCTTGGCCGACAGCGCCTGCTTGACGCGGGCAACGGTCTCCGAGGGCGGGGTGGTCTTGTCCTGGTCGCGGGTGTAGCCCTTGGGGCACGGCTCGACGCGGATCATGCGGCGCTCCCTGCCTTGCGCTGCGTGAGGCGGTAGAGCGCGCAGAGGAATCGCTCGGGATCGTCGCCGTCCTCGCTCTCGTTGGCCTTGAAGCCCATGACCTGCTGCTGGATGTTGAACTCTTTCTCGGCGCGCTGGAAAAAGCCGTGGGCCTTGCGCGTGTAGCTCATGGAGAGCACGCACTCGGCATCCGCTCCGGTCGCGAGGTGCCGGCCGATGAACTTGGTCAGAGGGCGGTATGTATCCTCTATATACAGAACCTCGGCGCCGAGGATGAGGTCGAAGCGATCGGTCAGCGTATCCCGCTCCTTGTCCGCGCCGAAATCTACCCGGGCGACGCTGGCTTTGTTCTCCAGGCCGTTCTTGAGGATGTTGGCGCGCGAGAAGATAAGCGCGTCGGTCTCGATGTCCGATATCACGGTGTCATAGCCCTTGGAGGCGGCCACCAGGCCGGTCAGGCCCACGCCGGCGCCCATCTCCAGGGCGCGCTGGCCGGGCTTGGGCTGGAAACGTTTGGCGTAGTAGGCCAGCAGCACGGAGGCGGGCCACAGCTTGGCCCAGAAGGGCAGCTCCAGCGGGCCGTCGCCGGCCTGGTCGGCCAGCTGGTCCACGTAGCGCTCCATGTCGCTTATCTGAAGAACCTGAAACGGCTGCCCGTCTACGGTCACGGGCTCGAAATGGACCTCGAACTTGGCGCGGGCCGCGTCCAGCAGCTCGTCCAGGCTGGCTTCGTTGATTTCCTGCGCAGTGGCGGGGGTGGAAACTTGGGGCATGCGTGCGACTCCATCAAGGGTGGCAGTGGCGCCGCGGGGGAGAAGCGGCGCCGATACAATAAAAAAAGCCGGCGCAGGGCCGGCTTTTGCTCATTTGGAGCGGGAGACGGGATTTGAACCCGCGACTTCAACCTTGGCAAGGTTGCACTCTACCACTGAGTTACTCCCGCATGGAGGCGGCATCCGGATTTGAACCGGAGAATGGAGGTTTTGCAGACCTCTGCCTTACCACTTGGCTATGCCGCCGAAAACGGTGCCCTTGTATGGAGCGGGAGACGGGATTTGAACCCGCGACTTCAACCTTGGCAAGGTTGCACTCTACCACTGAGTTACTCCCGCTCAGCAAGAGAGAAGAGTGTTTATCGCCGTGCCTTCGATCTGTCAACCCTCGAAAACTGGAGAAGGTAAATTTGTCGAAAAAGTTTCGCAGGGATCTAAAGATTATCAAGACGCCAGCCGATCCCATGAACAGGGCGAGTGCAACCGAACACAAGGAGGGAGCCATGCCCATAAGCGGAATAGGGGGCATGACGAGCCCCTTCGATCGTCAAACCTTTGGTGCGGCCGTGGTCACAGAGACCATGAACACGATGAACAACGCCAGCCAAAATCAGTTCCAGGGCGCCATGGCGCCTGTGGACAAGGGGACCGTGGGCGCGTCCGTGGTGTCGCAGACGCTGAACACCATGAACTACGGCTCGCCGAGCGGTCTCGTGGACCCCGTCTCCCAGTCGTACGATTTCAACTCGCAGGTCCTGGGCTCCTACGCGGGCCTGGGCTCGGTGGTGAACTCGTTCGTCTGATTACTCCGCAACCGGTTGACCCGCGCCCGAATGAGAAACGCCCCCTGCGCCGGAAGGTGTGGGGGGCGTTTTTTCGTTAGAAAGGGATGGTGTCCCAGGGGCGTTGGGCGGCGCGAGCTACGGCCGAAATATGCCCCGTTGGGTGACGCCTGGTGGCGTTCGCCCGTCAGACAGGACGCGAGGCGACCAGCTCGAACTTCATCTTGCGCCGGAGGAACGGCGCTTCGACAAAACGGTACGACAGCGCGGAGATGCCGGTGGTGATAGCCAGCGCGTACACGAACGTCGCCGCCTTTCCGGAAGGAAGCCCGCCTGCATACCCGGTCAGGACGTCGGTGAGATGAATCCCCAGGAAATGGTAGACATACAGGCCGTAGGAGCGTTTGCCGAGGTACACGAACGGCGCCCACGAGAGTAGTCGCCTGAGCCCTCTGCCGTGGAGGGCGGCGAACAGGATCAGTGCGGGGCCAATCCCGGCCAGAGCGTATGTCGCCATCAACAGGGGCGAGATCGTGTCCACGTTCGGGAACAGGAAAATCCCGGAGGTCAGGACGATGCCCAGGATGAACCAGTAGATGGGCCTGGCCGCTTTCAGCAGGAAGTTGAACCCGCCGTAGCCGATCACCATGCCGAGCACCATGGACTCGAAGTGCGTGGCCGGAAGGACCCAGATCGCCGGGTGTGGCACGTCGGCCCGGATCAGCAGCAGCCTGAAGGTGAACAAGGTTGCGAAAATGGCGGCAAGTACCAGCAGAACCCTGCGCACGGGCATCCGGGAGAATATCAGAATCGCCGCCGGGATGATGATGTAGAACTGGACCTCGTAGGAAATCGTCCAGAGGTGCGGCGCAAAGGGCAGCAGGTTGTACCCCATAAAGCCCGACAGGATGTTGTCCGTAAAGGAGAAGAGGCCCAGGACGCGGAGCAGGAATGTCCCGGTCCACGGCGCGCCGTACCAGAAGAGGTAGACCAGCATGGAGAAGACGATGAACAGATAGTACAGCGGGCAGACCCTGAGCACCCGGCGGATATAGAACTTTTTGAGGTCCAGGGTGCCGGTCTTCGCCATCTCGGCATTCAGCAGGAAAGTAAACAGGAACGCGGAGAGCGCGAAAAAGAGATCGACCCCGACCCAGCCGTAGTTGTGGAGAACGCACACGACCGGCACGCCCTTGCACGAAGGGTGGTGGTGGATGAAGACCAGCAGAAAGGCGAAAAATCGCAGGCCGTCCAGCTGAGCGGAATAGAGTCGATGTTGCATGCGTATTCAGAGTTGTGGAGGCGGGGGCCAGTACTATAGCAAACCAGGTACGCTGGCAAGTGCTGTAACATCTCGATACAACATCCCATCCGCGTGACGCCTCGAAAGAGAAAATGTGTTCACGTCTGAATATAGACGCGTGCGCGACTCGGGATAGGGGGAATAGGCAGAGCCGTGGCGGGGGCGCTCGTCGCTGAAGGGCGTTGTTGGAGGCGACGAGTGAGTTCGTCTGGATATTTGGTAGCAGGAGGGGGGATGGATGTGGTAGCTGCTATTTTGGAAGATTCAGGAGAGGAATTGATGGGTCGTAGCGCTTAACTGAGATGGTGAGCTAGCTAGGTTTAATATGGGAACCAAGTCTCTTTAGCAATTCTTCACATTGTTCAGGTGTTAATCGAGATATCATTTGGTGCAGTGATTTTATGGCTTTTTGCCGTTCAATTTGAGGCTTATCATAGTCGATTACGTTGAGCAGGCTTAGCTTGACTTCTGGAGCAGGGTTCAATTCCAAAGTTGCAAGTTGAAACTTGTATGTGAACTGGTAATCTCCAGTGGTCTTGCTGGCTCTATATAATTGATCTCGACTTTTAATTAATGCGGACATATCAGAAGCGTATACGGCTATTGCTTTGGTGAATAATATTGCAATTGCAAGTATTCCTGTGGATGGTGAATTGACTTCAGCGTCCATCATTTCTTCTGGTATTCCATGCCATTTACCTATTCCGCCTAAGATAAAATAATTTTTTCCTGTGGAATCCTTGAGCCACTTTGATCGTCTCCCAACAGGCCGCAAATCAATATTATAGCAACGCTCAATTCCTTTTATTACAAACTGCCTGTCTTGGTTAGAGAATTTAGCAGGTGTCATCCCCACCCCCTGTGCATGTTTAAGCACATTGTTGGTGCGTTATACTGCTGTCGATATAAATGCTCCAAATAGTCAAAGGGGTCAACTGTCACACCAAAAAATATCGCCCCAAAAAAGAAAGAGCCCGCCACAATGGCGGGCTCCTTCAAGAGGGGTACAGCTCCTCGGCGGAATACGGTTCCAATCTATATACTATAGGATGACAGCAAGGGGTAGTCCTTTTTCGTAAAAAAACGGAAAGGTTTCGCCTTACTTCTTCACGAAGCTCAGGGCCTTGGCCGTACAGCCGGCCACGCACGCCGGGTCCATTCCCTGGTCCACCAGATCGCGGCAGTAGTCGCACTTGAAGGTCAGGTTCTGCTCCGGGTCGTACACCGGCACGTCCCACGGGCACGCCTCGATGCACTGCTGGCAGCCGATGCACGCGTCCTGGTCGATCCAGACGATGCCGTCCTCTTCGCGGATGTGGATGGCCTCGGTGGGGCAGGCCGGCACGCAGGCCGGGTCCGGGCAGTGGTAGCAGGCGCGGTAGTTCAGCTTCAGAACCGGCTTGCCGTCTTTTTCCTCGTAGTCGCCAACCGTGAGTTTGTTGTAGGATAGTCCGGCAGGGACCTTGTTCTTGGCCTTGCAGTGGACAAGACACGCCTCGCAGGCGATGCACCGTTTCCTGTTGAACTTGATCTTGTATTGACTCATGTCGCCTCTTGTAAGGAGCAGCGCGCTAGGCCGCGCTCCGGACGGTGGTTGCGTGGGTTGCCGGGATGGATATGAATCGACGTAGTCATCGAACGCTATCTATCGATGGACCAGGGGACGCCGCCGTGTCAAAGCCGGGCTGCGGTTGTGATTTTTTTCTCAAAGTCGCCCTACTTGTCACGTTTTTGGCCCATATCCGGCCACCTGTGGCTTGTTCTAATTTTCACGATCTCCAGGGCAACTTGCTCCGGTACAGGGCCCTTGCTAGGCACAGATAGAATTGCACGCAATAACGTCCTGGAGTCCACGTCCATGATTCCGATGCCCGGAAAGGAGAATACACCACAATGAGCGATTTCAAAACTGTCTACACCATTTGCGGTATGTGCACCGTGCGCTGCCCGGCCCAGGCCTTTGTCAAGGACGGCGAGGTCTCTTTTGTCCGGGGCAACCCCCATGCGGGTGGCATCAAGGGCTCGCTCTGCGCGCGCGGCGCCGCCGGCGTAGCTCTGACCATGGACGACGAGCGGCCGCAGACCCCGCTCATCCGCGAAGGCGAGCGCGGCGAGGGTAAGTGGCGCAGCGTGTCCTGGGATGAAGCGCTCGACTACGTGGCCGACAAAATCAAGGAACTCCAGGCCAAGCACGGCAAGGAGACCGTCCTCTTCTCCGACCGCGGCGGCCCCTTCCGCGACCACTACCGCGCCTTCCTCCGCGGCATCGGCACGCCCAACTACTGCAACCACGACTCGGCCTGCGCCCGCAACGTCCAGCATGGCGCCATGAGCGTCTACGGCTTCGGCCGCAAGACCGTGAGCTACGACCTCAAGAACGCCAAGCACGTGGTCCTGCAGACCCGCAACATCTTCGAGGCCATCAACGTCAAGGAGGTCAACGACCTGCTCGACGCCATGGACAATGGCTGCAAGCTCACGGTCATCGACGTGCGCGCCAACATCCCGGCCTCCAAGGCGGACAACGTCTTCATCATCCGCCCCGGCAGCGACTACGGCTTCAACCTAGCCGTGCTCCACGTGATGCTCCGCGACGGGCTCTACGACAAGGAGTTCGCCGACAAGTGGATTCAGGACCTGCCGGCCCTGGAAGAGTTCGTGAGGCCCTACACGCCCGAGTGGGCCGAGAAAGAGACCGGCGCGCCGGCCGCGGCCATTGAGGACTTTGTCAAGCAGATTTGGGAAGCGGCGCCGTCTGTGATCTGGCATCCAGGCTGGATGACCGCGCGCTACTCCGACTCCTTCTACGTCTCGCGCACGGCGTATCTCATCAGCGCGCTGCTGGGTTGCGTGGGCGCCAAGGGCGGTCTGCCCCTGGTCTCCAAGCCCGGCGACGTTGGCGCGAAGGGGCTCAAGTCCTTCATGAACCTCTATCCCAAGCCCGAGGCCAAGCGCGTGGACGGCGTGGGCTGGGAGCAGGGCATGACCCATCTCGACCCCGGCCCCGGCCTGGTGAACCTGGCCTACAAGGCCATCGAGACCGGCAAACCGTATCCCATCACGGCGTACATCGCCCACCGCCATGATCCGCTCATGGCCTTCCCGGACAAGCGCGACGTGCTGGAGTCCTGGAAGAACCTGGAGCTGCTCGTCTCCGTGACCTTCAGCTGGTCCGACACGGCCTGGAACGCTGACGTGGTGTTGCCGCTCTCGCCGTACCTGGAGCGCGACTCCATCATCGCTACCAAGAACGGCCTGTCCCCGCACTTCTTCAAGCGCAACCAGGCCATGAAACCGCGCTACGACACCAAGGCCGAGTGGGAGATCTACTCCGAGCTGGCCAAGCGCTTCGGCCTGGACGAGATGGTCTTCGACACCATCGAGGATCTCTGGAACTTCCAGCTCCAGGAAACCGGCGTGACCCTGGAGGACTTCGAGGCCACGGGCACGGCCAAGCTCACGGACTCGGCCGTGTATAAGGAAGTGAACGAGAAGACCTTCAAGACGCCGTCCGGCAAGGTGGAGGTCATCTCGGCCGCGCTGGAGAAGAGCGGGCTGGAGTCACTCCCGGCGTACAAGGCCCCGGCGCATCCGCCGGCGGGCCGCTACCGCATCACCTTTGGCCGCTGCGGCCTGCACACCCAGGGCCACACCGTGAACAACCCGCTGCTCTTTGAACGCATGCCCGAGAACATCCTCTGGATGCACCCGGAAGCGGCTCAGAAGCTGGGCATCGAAAGCGGCGAGTATGTGGAGGTGGGCAACAACGGCTACACCGGCCGGATTCGCGCCTACATCACGCAGTTCATCCACCCGGAGGCCGTGTTCATGGTCCATGGCTTTGGCCATGACCTGCCGGCCGAGAGCCGGGCCTTTGGCAAGGGCGCCGCGGACAATATGCTCATGCCCAAGGGCATCGACAACTACGACAAGGCCGGCGGCGCCATCGCCATGCAGGAGCACTTCATCGAAGTGCGCAAGACGGCTGCGTAGCTGACTGGGGCGCTGCCCCAGGCCCCGCAAGGGAGCACGGCTCCCTTGATCCTTTTTTGATCGCTGCGCCAACCGCGAGACGCGGCTGGCGCAGCGATCAAATTAATATGGGGTGCAGGGGCCCATGGTCCCTGCCGGGGGTCGGGGCAGAGCCCCGATTCTTTGTTTGTCAAATCCACCTTCCAGATAGTAGACTAGACTGGTTATGAATATCGGTTCCTATACGTTCCAGGAGTTCAAGGACATGGCCAAGGCCTTCCACGGCTACCCCGCGCCGGGGCTGCTCGTGGGCGGCTACATGGTCGAGCTTGCCAAATCCCGTCTGCCCGAGGGCACGTTGTTCGAGGCGCTCGTAGAGTCGCCCAAGTGCCTGCCGGACGCCGTGCAGCTGCTCACGCTGTGTTCCATGGGCAACGGCTGGATCAAACTGCTCAACCTCGGCCGCTACGCAGTCACGCTGTTCGACAAGTACACCGGCGAGGGCTGGCGCGTGTGGATCGACCCGGCCAAGCTGGCCGACTGGCCCGAGATCGCCGGGTGGTACCTCAAGCGCACGCCCAAAGCGCAGCAGGATACGGACAAGCTCTTTGCCGAGATTGAGGAAGCCGGCGACGCCATTCTGGGCGCCGCACCCGTGCGGGTGAACGAGCGCTTCTTGGGCAAGGGCTCCATGGGCGCCATCGGCGTGTGCCCGGCTTGCGGCGAGGCGTACCCCACCTCGGACGGTCCGCTTTGCCGCGGCTGCCAGGGCGAGGACCCGGTGACAAAGCGCATGGACCAAGGGGCCGGCGCGTCTAAAAATTTGGACGATGCGGGCGACGACTATGCCTCTCCAGTGGCCGTGCCTGTGACCGAGGCCATCGGCCGCACCGCCCTGCACGACATGACCCGCGTGGTCCCCGGCGTGTCCAAGGGCGTGGAGATCGCTGCCGGGCAGACCATCACGGCCGGCGATGTCTGCCGACTGCAGCAGATGGGCCGCAACCGGGTTTACGTGACCGGCGATCCGGAACGCGACGCCGCCCTGGCATCTGCTGATCAGGTGCACGAGAACGAGGCTGCTCTGGCCATGGCTCGCGCCCTGGCCGGCGAGAACGTGGCGTATGACGAGGGGCCGCACGAGGGCAAGGTCACGATGCGCGCGGTGATGGACGGGGTCCTGGTCTTTGATCGCGACCGCCTGGAAGCCTTCAACTGCGTGCCGGACGTGATGTGCGCCTCGCGCCAGAACGGGCTGCTCATCGAAGGCGGCAAGCCCTTTGGCGGTCTGCGCGCCATCCCGCTCTTCCTGCGCAAAGAGTATCTGGACCGCGCCCTGGCCGTGATCGGCGACGAGCCCGTGTTTTCCATCAAACCACTCAAACCGCGCCGCGCCGGCATCCTGGTCACCGGCACCGAGGTTTTCCAGGGGCTCATCGAGGACCGCTTTGCGCCCATCCTCACCGGCAAGCTCAAAGCCCTGGGCAGCAGCGTGGCTGGGGTGCGCATCGCCCCGGACGACCGCCAGGCCATTGCGCAGGCAGCCCGCGAGCTGCTGGAGGACGAAGGGGCCAACCTCATTCTCACCACGGCCGGGCTCTCCGTGGACCCGGACGACGTGACCCGCAAAGGCATGGAGGACGCCGGCCTCACCGACACCCTGTTCGGCGCGCCCATGCTGCCCGGCACCATGCTCATGCTCGGCAAGCTCCATGGCGTGCCCGTGGTGGGCGTGCCGGCCTGCGCCCTTTTCTACAAAACCACCAGCCTGGACGTAATCCTGCCGCAGGTGCTGGCCGACGTGCCCATCACCCGCAAGGACCTCGCCCGCCTCGCATCAGGCGGCTTCTGCCTCACGTGCAAATCGTGCACGTTCCCTAAATGTCCGTTTGGTAAATAGAAAGAAAAGAATGATGCTTTCGGAGGTCGGGGGACGCTGTCCCCCGCGCCCCCTGCCAGGGGAATACCATTCCCCTGGACCCCAGAACTAAAAAGAGCCTGTGAACCGAATCGGTCCGCAGGCTTTTTAGATAGTTGTCAGCAACGAGTCAGAGGGTCGCATCTTCAAAGACGAAGCTGAACCCATATCGGACAAGTTTTAGATTGGGGAGTGCTTTTACTGCAAACTTCGAGCGACGCGAAAAGTCTGCTGCGACAATGATGCCCCGGACTTTTTCGATGCCTTCTTCCTTAAGAGCTCCCATATATCCTAATGTTTGAGCAATTCCGGTGTCATTGGCTTGGCCGGCTTTGAGCTCAATAACCACAGTGGTATCAGCATCATCCTTGCATAAGATATCAATAAATCCTGCATCAGTATTGTGCTCTTTGCCATTGTCAATGATAGATAGGCCGGGTTCGAGCTGCTTGATATTTCTACGCAGAGCTTGCTGTAAATCTTTCTCTAAACCAAAGCGAATTTCTTCCGCTTCAATATACTCTTCACTTTTTGTTGGAGAAGATCCATAAGTTCCCATTGTGATATGTGCACGGACTGCACGGACTGTATAAGGAGAAATGTCGAGTTGATTGCCAATTTCGTGATCATCGAGTCCGTTCTGCATGAGCGAGATGATTGTGTTTCTGGTTTCTTCATCGATAGCCATCACAATCTCCAGGTTAGTGAATTAGGAGCGCGGAGCAGAAGCAATAAGGATTATACCTCTGGCAGCCGGAAACACTGTTCTCCTGGTCCCCAGAAAGGGGTCAAGGGGCCATTGGCTCCTTGCAGGGAGATTGAGGGACAGCGTCCCTCAATCTCTTTTTTCTGTCGTTAGTCCACGTCCGTGGCAAGCCAGGTGAGCGAGCTGACGCCGTCGAGCCGGCGGTAGGGCAGGCCGGCGGCGACCCCGGTGAGCACAGCGTCTGGGTCTGCAATGGCGTTGCCGGCAATGGCGTTGACGCCGGCCTGGAACAGGCTGGGCGCGAAGGGCGCGGACGGTCCCATGAGCAGCACGAAGGCGTCCGGGCAGAGCGCCAAAATTCCGGCAAGGGTGCCGTTGAGCAGGGTGGTGCCGGTGACGGCCACCACTCCGGCGCTAGGCAGTACGGTGGCGGCCTCGTCGGCGTGCAGATCGCCGGGCCGCGGCTCTTTCTCCAGCACGTGGAACGAGCGGAACTCCTTGGCAATCTTGTTCACGAACGGGAAATGTCCGATGACCACGGCGTCCTTGCCGGCGCCGTACTCCAGCAAGAGATCCTGCCCTTTGAGGTCGGCCGCGGCGTCCGGCACGGGCAGCAGCGCATTGACGGCGGCCAGGGCCAAGCTCGGTGCCAGCGTGGGCGTGTCTTGTGCAGCATAGCCCGGCAAAGACGCGGCCAGCTCGGTCAGCGGCGGCAGCGTGCGTTCCTCGGTCGGTGCGTTTGTCGCGCTGAGCAGAGGCGTGGGCTCGGCAACGCCGCGCAGCCGGGAGGCCAGGCCGAGGTGGGAGTCGACGTGCACGGCGACCAGGTGGCTGCCCGATGCGACGCGCGAGTCATCGGCGGGAAGAGTGGCAGAGGGCGTCAGGGAATGAATATCGTTGACGATGGCCTGCAATATCGTATGTTGGTCAATGGATTGCATGACAAACCCGTTGTGACAGGATGTGCGAAAATCGCTTTTTTAATTTCGTCAATCAATCTACTGGGTCGGCCGATTCCTGGCAAGGAAATAGCATAATTACCCTCAAATTCAGAAAAAGAAAAACTTTACGTGGCAGAAACCATATGCTAGCAAGCGAAATTTATTTACATCGGATCGGGTATGGCCCGGTGTGCTTCCGGTAGGCGAACCGTTCATCTCGGACGCACGCACAAGCCGGAGCCGACAAGGAGCATCTATGGACCAGAAAGACCTCGATTACTTCCGAGAACTCCTCGACAATATGTTGGGCGAGGCCCTGCAGAAGGGCGAAGCCACCCTTGAGGACATGAACGACGCCATGGAGGTGTATGCCGATCCGGCAGACCGCGCAACCATGGAATCCGACCGAGCGTTCACCCTGCGTCTGCGCGACCGCGAGCGCATGCTCATCAAGAAGATCCAAAGCGCCATCGACCGCATCGAGGACGGCAGCTTCGGCATCTGCGACGAGTGCGGCGAGGACATCTCCATTGCCAGGCTCAAGGCCAGGCCCGTCACCAAGCTTTGCATCGACTGCAAGAGCAAGCAGGAAGAAGAGGAGAGCGTCCGCGGCGACTAGGGCCGAGTCGTCGTCCCAAGGAGCTTGGATCGAACCTGCAACCCCGTCCAGGTGCGCCTGTCGTTCCGGCGGCGCACTGGTGGTGCATACCCTGTGGATTCACATTTTTTCCGCTGTCTTGCGCGGCGTCTTGGGACTCTGTGCTCCGGCGCGCGTCTGGACAATATCTACGCGCCCAACTCCGAGGTGACCACCCTCGTACTCGGGCATCCTGCGATCAGAGACCGCAAGTTTCTAGTGCTGCGTGCGCATCGCCAGCAGCCGAGTCTTGCCCTGTCCGCGGAGAAGCCGCCCAACCCCCAAAACGCCCCGGCGCGGGCCATGTGGCTGCGCAAACGCCTGCGCAACCGTCGTCTGCTGGAGCCCTACTGGGATTGGCAGGGTCGCCGGCTGGCGTGGCGGTTGTCACCCGTCTCTCCTGATTCTGCCGAACCTGAACATCAATTTTTGTTGATCGACCTGCGCGAGGGCTGCGACGTTGTGGATTCGCTGCCTGCGCCGGGACCTGTCGGCGCCGCCTGGGAGACCGACGGGGCCGAGGCGCCGTGGGCGCCGAATCCGGCCGTGCTGGACGATCCTGCATCCGGTCTGGCCGAGGAAGGCCTGACTCCGGCGCTCAGGCGGGAGCTTGTCCGCCGGCTGGAGGACTCGCGCGAGGCAGCCGCCGGGCTGCTGGACGAGCTGGCCATGCCGCGATGCGATTCGTTTTTCATCCGGAGCGGCGAGGCCGTGGTCTGGCGGCCGTATGGCCTGGAGGAAGAGGCCGCGCCATTTGACGATGCCCTGGACGCAGCGGCCGAGCTTGCCGGCATGCGGCTCGATCCTCATCTGGAGTGGGTGGCAGGCCGTGAGGAGAGCAAGGCGCAGAAGTCGCAGCGCAAGAAGTTTTCCCGTGCGCGCAAGGCCATGGCCGCCGAGGAGAAGCGGTTGGAGACCATGCGCGAGGAGCGCGAGATCGCCCAGCTCCTTAAAGCCGCCATGCACACGCTGCCCAGGCGCGAGAAGCTGGCCGAGGTCACGGTGGACGGGCCCGAGGGGCCGGTGACCATTCCCCTTGACCCTTCGCGCACTGTGGCCGAGAACATGGACCGGCTCTTTCGGCGCGCGGCCAAGGGCGATCGGGGAATCTCCATGCTCCAGGCCCGGCAGGAGGAGCTGTCCAGGCAGGAGGAGCTGTTGCAGGCCGGCAGGCTGCCGGCTCCGGCCAGGCAGAACCAGCGCAAGCCCGACAAGTCCGTCGGCCAGAGCGGCAAGCTGCAGGGTATTGCGCGGTTTCGCACGGATGACGGTTTTCTGGCGCTGCGCGGCAAGAACGCCCGCGCCAACCACAGCCTTGCCACGCGGCACGCCAGCCCCTTCGACTACTGGTTCCACGCCGAGGACGGCCCCGGCGCGCATGTGGTGCTCAAGCGCGACCACGCCGGGCAGGAGGTGCCGGAGCGGAGTCTGGAGCAGGCCGCCGTGCTGGCCGGACTCAAGAGCTGGCAGGAAGGCTCGGACAAGGCGCGGATAATGTGCGCGCTGTGCAAGCATGTGAGCCCGGTCAAGGGCGGGAGCCCGGGACAGGTGACCGTGGAGCAGGTGGAGCGAAGCCTGCTTGTGGATCTCGACGCCACTCTCGAAGCTCGTCTTGCCATGGACTGATAGTGCACTGTTGCATCGGGCAACATTCGGTCGCCAATGGCGGAAGAATCCCCGTGAGCTATTGACAGTATCATCCATGTGACTCATGTAGTCAGTGTTCCCAAAATGGTTGCCGGTGAAATCCGCAATACTTCATTTCCCTGCGGACGCGCTGCTGCGGTTCCCGATACAACCGGCACTCCCGAACCCCATATAAATACATACAATATATTCGGCGCGCCGTGTCATGCACGGCAAGGGCCGCTTGAAATACGGTAGACCCGATCGGAAGCAACTACGCTACGGCAGCACCACGGCGGCGCTACGAGAACCAAGGGGTATTTTGGGTATATTTCGGGAGGCACGAACAGGTTCCTGAAGCCGGACGCGGCACAGGTGACCGGGAGCTTATGGACGTCAAAGAAAAGCATCAACGCAGCCTGGAGTTCGACGACCCGTCGCTGGCGCGGGAGCTGTTCGGCCCCGGCAACGACAATCTTTCCCTCGTCGCCCGCAAGAGCGGCGTGGACGTATCGAGCCTTGGCAGCCGTGTGACCATCCACGGAGATGATCCGCAGCGTGTGGATATTGTGGCCAACCTGCTGACGCAGGTGTACGGGCTGCTCAAGGAAGGCCGCCCCGTACTGGGCCGTGACCTCGCCTTTGCCCTGGAGTCCCTGATACGCGACCCCTCCTTGAACCTCATGCAGATGTTCAAGGACTCCGTGTACCTGTCTTCTCCCAAGAAGACCGTTGCGCCCAAGACACTGACACAGCGCGCCTACGTGCACGCCGTGCAGAACAACGATCTTGTCTTCGCCATCGGTCCGGCCGGCACGGGCAAGACGTACCTGGCCGTGGCCATGGCCGTGAAGCAGCTCATGGACCGCCGGGTGAAACGGCTGGTGCTCACTAGACCGGCCGTGGAGGCCGGCGAGAAGCTGGGCTACCTGCCGGGCGATCTGGCCGAGAAGGTGAACCCGTATCTCAGGCCGCTGTACGACGCCCTGCACGACATGCTGGACTTCCGTCGGGTGCAGGAAATGCTGGAAACCGGCATCATCGAGGTGGCGCCGCTCGCCTTCATGCGCGGCCGCACCCTGAACGACGCCTTCATCATTCTGGACGAAGCGCAGAACACGACGCCCGAGCAGATGAAAATGTTCCTCACGCGCATGGGCTTCGGCTCCAGGGCCGTGGTCACGGGCGACGTGACGCAGATAGACCTGCCGGAGCGCACTTCCCGCCCTGGCGCGGAACGTTCCGGACTGGTGCAGGCCTCGCGCATCCTGGAAGGGGTGCACGGGGTCGGATTCATTCGATTCGAAGAGGGAGACGTAATCCGCCACGACCTCGTGGCGCGAATTGTACGAGCCTATGAGCAACGCGAAAAAAACTGAGAAGAAATCCTCCAAGGCCAAAACGCAGCCCATGACGCCGCGTCTCAAGCCCAGGGAGGATGTTTCATTTCTCGACAGACGCCGCGCAGGAACGATCGGCTTCCTGATCGTGCTCTCAGCGCTTGCGCTCATGGGGGGCGTGCGCATCAATCCTGGCGTGAAAATCTTTGCCGCCGGGGAGATAGCCGACCAGGACGTGACCGCGATGCAGGATTTGCTCGTGGAGGAGCGGCAATCCACCCTGGAGAAGATCCAGCACATTTCCGAGTCGCAGCCGCCGGTCTTCAACCTGTCCCTGGACTCCGCACAGCGTACCGAGTCCCGCCTGTCCGAGATCTACGGCGTTATCCACGAGTCCACGCCGGACACGCTGGAAGAGGCGCGCTGGCAGGTCTCCGAGATACTCAACCGGGAAATCAGTCTGCGGAGCATCGAGGTGCTGCGCAACAATGAGATGGAGAACCTGGCCTTTATCCGGGTGCTGCCCTGGCTGGAGGAGCGTCTGGCCCAGGGCGTGGTTTTCGACGACCGGCTCCTGGACTCGTTCAAGAACGGCATCATCGTTCAGGACAAGGCCGCGCAGCAGGACACCCTGCGTCTCGACCTCTCCCAGATCGACGACGTGGACACCCTGGGCCGTGATCTGGAGCGATTCCTCCATATCCGGCTGGACCTCTCCCTCCGCCAGCGCAAGGCGCTCCTGGAGTTGTTCCGGCCGCTCATCACGCCGACCCTGGCCATGGACCCGGAAGCCAGCCAGGAGCGCGTGAGCGAGGTTATTTCCTCGGTGGAGCCGGTGTACTACCACATCAAGAAGGGCGAGGTGATCGTGCGCAAGGGCGAGCGCGTGACCCCGGCCACGCAGCTCAAGCTCCAGGCCCTGTTCAGCCAGGTACCGCAGCACTTCGAGTACCTGCGGCCCATGGGCATCTTCCTGCTAGGCATCCTGTTCGCCGTGTTCCTGGCGCTGACGCCACGAGGCTCCATCGTCAATCTTCCCACCAATCGCGACGCGCTGCTCGTTTCGTTTATCCTGCTGCTGGTGGGCGCCGGCGCCAAGCTCATCGGCGTCATCGAGGTCCCCCTGGCGGACAGGATCACCTTCCTCAGCGAGAGCGCCATGCCGCTCCTGCTGCCGGTGGCCGGCGCCGCCGGCGTCATTGCGCTGTTCTTCTCCATGACCACCTGCATCCTGGTCAGCACGCTCTTTTCTTTCGTGAGCTGCCAGCTGCTGGGCGAGGGTTTGGGGATGTTCGCCTACTACTTCCTGGGCGCGGTGCTCTACAGCGTGGTGATAAAACGCGCGCAGACGCGCACCGACGTGCTCAAGAGCGTGCTGCCGTTGCTGGCCGGGTTGTTCCTGGCCTGGGCCGGCATGCGCCTTCTGGATACGCGATTGTTCTCGGATCTTGCCACAGAACTTACCTTCGTAGCCATGTCCGGCTTCATCTCGCTCATCCTCACCACGTCGTTCAGCCCGGTTGCGGAAACCGTCTTCGGCTACACCTCCCGCTTCCGGCTCATGGAGCAGATGAGCCTGGAGCAGCCTCTGCTGCAGGAGCTCATGGTGGTCGCGCCCGGCACCTACCACCACTCGCTCATCGTGGCGAACATGGTGGAGGCCGGCGCCAGGGCCATCGGCGCCAATGCGCTGCTCTGCAAGGTCGCCGCCCTGTACCACGACATCGGCAAACTCAAGAACCCGGACTATTTCATCGAAAATCAGATGGGCACCCGCAACCGGCACGACAAGCTCGCGCCGTCCATGAGCGCGCTCATTCTCATCGCCCACGTGAAGAAGGGCGTGGAGCTGGCCAAGCAGAACAAGCTCTCCACGGAGATTGTGGAGATTATCCGCCAGCACCACGGCACGGCCCTTATTTCCTACTTCTACAACAAAGCCATGGAACAGGCAGACTCCAAGGGCGCCGACCCGGTGCAGCAGGAGGACTACCGCTATCCCGGCCCCAAACCGCAAACGCGCGAGGCGGGCATCGTGATGCTGGCCGACGTCGTGGAGGCCTCCAGCCGGGCGCTCCTGGACCCCACACCCAGCCGCATCAAGAACCACGTGACCACCATCATGCGCGCCATCTTCAATGATGGCCAGCTGGACCAGTCCGAGCTCACCCTCAAGGACCTCAACCAGCTCAGCGAAACCTTCAGCCGCATCCTCACCGGCATCTTCCACCAGCGCATCGAGTACCCCGGCCAGAACAAGAGCGAGTCCCGCAACGGCGCGGAGCAACGGAACGGCGCAGGCAAGAACGGCCTGGACAAGGCCACCTCCACAGGACTTGCCGTGGTGCCCAGGCGCTACGGATCGCATACATGATCGAGGTTCGGCGTCTGCCCGGCGTTGCCCGCTGCGCCGGTGTCTCCAGCCGGGAAACCTCCGCACTGGCCGAGGCCATGCTCGACCGCATCGGCCTTGCCGGCGCAGGTGCGCATATCCTTCTGGCCGGCGACAGCGAGATTGCCCGGCTCAACCGCCTCCACCTCGGCCTCTCCGGTCCCACCAACGTGCTCAGCTTTCCGGCCGAAGAACATGCGACGGTTTTTGGCGACGCGGATTCCGCGGCGTCGGGCGCGGAAGAGGACGAGCCGTTCCTGTCTGTGGATGGCGCTGAGTATGCCGGCCTGCCCGAGGGCCTGGAGTTCTACGACCAGCCGGCCGACTTGGATTCGTCCGATCTTCCTGATGACGCCCTCAACGGGCAGGCCTTTTTTCCGGACGCAGAGCCCGATGGTCTGACCTGGGAGGCCGGCACCCCCGACAGTCCGGACGAAGACGCTCCGCCGTATCTGGGCGAGCTTGCCATCTCCATGGACGCCGTGGCCCGCGAAGGCTTCCTCTACGGCGAAGGCTTTTGCCGCACGTTCGCCCGGCTTCTGTGCCACGGGCTGCTCCACCTGGCCGGCTACGACCACGGCCCGGTCATGGACGGCCTTACCGAATCCCTTCTGGACGAGCTCGCGCCTTAGCCTCGCCAACGAATCAGCTTTCAGCAACCGAGGGGCGCTGCCCCTCGAACACCCCACCAGGGAGCCCCAGAAAGGGGTCAAGGGGCCAATGGTCCCTTGCAGGGAGTCCGAGGGACAGAGTCCCTCGCCACTTAGTTCAATCCGAGGATTTTGCGCGCCAGGGAGAGCACGTCCATGGGGCTGAAGGGCTTGGTCATGTAGATGTCGGTGCCGGACTCACGGCCTTTGACCTTGTCGAACTCCTGGCCTTTGGCCGTGAGCATGACGATGAAGACGTTATCGAGGGCGAGCTGTTTTTTCACGGCGGTGCAGACGTCGAAGCCGTTCATCTTGGGCATCATCACGTCGAGGAACACGAGGTCCGGCTTTTCGCGGGAGATGGTCTCCAGGCCCTGGGCGCCGTCCTCGGCCATGAGGATGCGCACGCCTTCGTCCTCCAGCTCTTCGAGCGCTTCTTCCAGCAGCATGCGGATATGCGGCTCGTCGTCCACGATGAGCAGGGTGGGGTTCGCCAGGGTGCGCACCGGCCCGCTGTAGGTGTCCTCCAGCATGGCTATTTCCACGACCTCGGCTTCCTCGAACACGGCGCCGTCCTGCACGGACGGCTGGTCCAGGCTGTCGAATCCCACCACCTCCACATCCTCGTCGGCTTCGTCCATGATGTCGTCGATGGATGCATTCCGCCACTGCCGTCCGGTAAGGGTCATGTACATCTCGCCGGCGCGGGGATCGGCCGCGTCCTGCTCCAGCACTCTGGTCACGTGCTCCACGGCTTCTTCGTTGCGGCCGCTCTGCTGGTAGATCATGGCCAGGGCCAGGGGCACGTCCGGGTCGGCCGGGAAGAGGGTTTCCGCGGTCTGGTAGACAGCGACGGCGTCCTCGACCTTGCCACTGCGCAAGAGGGCGTCGCCGTAGATCTTGAAGATGTTCGGCGCAGCCGGGTAGTGGCGGCGGATGACCTGGAAGAATGCCGAGGCCTTGTCCAGCTGCCGCAGCCGGAGGTGGGCTTCCACGGTTTTCAGCAGGTACTGGCGGAAGCGGTTCATGTCCCGCGCGCCCTGGGCGGCCATGGCCAGGCCCTTGAAGGCATCCGGGAAGAGCGGGCGGACCTTGATGGCGGCGGTGAACTGCGAGGCGGCGCGTGCGTAGCTTTTGGCTTCGAGTGCGGCCTTGCCTTCAAGGAAGAGCGAACGCGCCATCTGGTCGGCGGAGCGCTTCTGCGGAAGGGGCGCCTTGGAGCGCAGGAACTCCTGCATGGACTTGGGGTAGTCAGTGTTGCGCAGGGGCTCCTGTGATGGTTCCGGTGTTTCGTCGTTGGAGTCCGGCAGCACGGTGCGGATGGCCTCGTCCAGGGCCTCGCTGCCGAATGGCCGTTTGACGAAGTGCTCCAGCCCGACCTCGCGGGCGTTGTCCACCTCGTTGCTGGGCCGTTCCGGCAGCATGGTCACCAGGGGGATGCGGCTGCTTACCCCGAGGCCCTTGAGATCGTGGAGCAACGCCTGCTCCCCGTCGCTCAGGAGGTCCCAGTCCGCCAGGACCACGTCGATACGCTCGTGGGCGATGATGCCGTGCAGCCGGTCCCGGTCGCCATTGAGGATCACGGCGTCATGGCCGACAACCGAGAGGAGGTTGGCGATGACCTTTTGCTGGATGCGATCCTTTTCTATGAGCAGAACCTGCTTCGCCTGCATAAGCACTCCGGATTCGGCCGTTCTACTGGCCGACAGGGATATCCGCGGCCAGACGTTGGAGCGCGGCCGCTGCCTGTTTGAGGTTCGGCCCCATGGCGCAGAGGCGTTGACGCGCCTGCACCCCGTCCAGCGAGAGGGCGGCGAGGCCGGCCAGGGTGGCGAGATGAGCGAGATCGTGCGAGGCGTACTCCCGCGCCTGGGCGTTGAGCAGCACCAGGGCCCCGTGCGCGGTGCCGTGGCAGGCAAGGGGCGCGCAGGCCAGTGCGCCGGCTGAGTTCTCGTTGAAGCGCGGGTCGGCGGCGAGATTGTCGATGATCTCGGCTGTTGCCGACGACGTGACCTTGTCCACGATGGGCGCGAGCCCGGCCTGCAGCTTGCGGGAAACGTCGCTGTTGGTGGCGAAGGTAATGTAGCCGGCGCCGTTGTCGCGCAGGTACACGGCCACGTGGTCCGCACCGATGAGCCGCCGGGCTGCCTCCATGACCAGCCGGCTCAGCTCCTTGGCGTCGCCGGCGTGGCACAGCCTGCCTGTAAGGTCGTGGAACAGGGTGGTCTCGTTCATGCGGCTCAGGCAGTCCTGCGAGACGGACTTGCGTTCCTGCTCGCGCCGGGCGGCATAGGCAAGGATGTCGGCCAGGGGTTTGGAGCTGGCTCCGGCCACAACGGTGCCGATCACCTCGCCGTCCAGCTTTACGGGATGCGAACCGTTCTTTTCGTCCAGGAATGCGACCGCTCCGAAAATGGGGCGGTTCTCGGCGTCCAGCACGGCGGCGTCCTGGCCCATGCTCTCGGCCGTCTCGCGAAACAGCCGGGCCAGCTCGTCGCGGCGCAGCATTTTTTCCAGGATAACGCTCATGTGGTTGCCGGCTCCTGTTGCTTTTTCTTCTCGCCCACCAGGACGATGTAGGAGGTCTCCAGGCCCAGGTCGTAGCGGATGCGCCTGGGCAAATCGTTCTTGCGGGCAAGAGTTGCGTTGGCCACCACGACACCGGGTTGCAGCGTCTCGGCCTTCATCACGGCGTCTTCGGCGGAGTACGCCTCGTGCACGTCGTAGCCGTGCTGGGCGATGACCTCGCTCAGGGCGGAGGCGCGCGCCGGTGTGGTCTCCACGATGAGCACGGTCTTGGAGCCGTCCTTGCGCGTGAGCATGGCGAGATCGGCCAGGAACTCCTTGCGCACGAGCGGCTTGGTGAAGAAGCGGTCCACGCCCAGGCGGAAGCCTTCTTCCGGGTCGCCCTCGATGGTCAGGATGATGATGGGAATGGCCGAGGTCTCAGGGTTGGACTTGAGCTGCCGCGCGGTTTCCATGCCGTCCATCACAGGCATCATGATGTCCAGGACGATGAGGTCCGGCGGTTTGGCCGAGACGCGCTTAAGCGCATCCATGCCGTCCACGGCCGTGTCCACCTCGTAGCCCTTGTCTTGCAGCAGCTGGGAAAGGTACTCGCGAATGGAGTCGTCATCGTCCACCACGAGCACCGTGGGCCGCTCCACGGAGCCGGCCGTCTCGGAAAGCTCGCTGTGGGCCTTGATGCGCTGGAGCAGGGGGGCGAGGTTCAGGGCGCGTTTGCGTTCAATGGGCGGAGCGATGGGCAGGGTGAAGGAAAATGTGGAGCCCTGGCCGGGCACGGACTCGACCCAGATGGAGCCGCCGTGGCGCTCCACGATCTGCCGGCAGATGGACAGGCCGAGGCCGGTGCCTGTGGGTTTGTCGGTGAGCGTGTCGCCCACCTGCTTGAACTTGTCGAAGACCTTTTCCAGGTCGTCCGGGGCAATGCCCACGCCGGTGTCGCGCACATCCACGCGGACGGTCTTCTCCTCCTGGCGGACACGGCAGGTGACGCCGCCTTCCTTGGTGAACTTCACGGCATTGGAGAGGAGGTTGATGACCACCTGCACGAGGCGGTGGGGATCGCCGATGAGCTCCGGCAGGTTGTCCTCGATGTCCAGCTCCAGAGACAGGTTGCCTTTGCTGAACAACGAGTTCGTGGCGTCGGCGGCCTGGCGCGCCACCTCGGCGATGTGCACGGGCTCGTTCTTCCACTCGATCTTGCCGGCCTCCATCTTGGCGATGTCGAGCACGTCGTTGATGAGCTCGGTGAGCCGCTGGCTTTCTGTATAGATGATGCCCACGTTGCGGTCGATGGACTTGACCGCGCGCATGCCCTTGGCGTTGTCCTCCGGCACCAGGGGGAAGACTGTTTCCCGCAGCTTCTGGTGGACCATCTCCGCAAAGCCCAGCACCGAGGTGAGCGGGGTGCGCAGCTCGTGCGACACGGTGGAGAGGAAGTCGGTCTTCATCTTGTCCACTTCCTGCAGTCGCTCGTAGGCCAGCCGGAGCTTGCGGTTCATGTACTCCGTGGTCTTCTTGGACTTGAGCAGATCCTGCTGGGCGCGTTTTCTCTCGGCCACCTCGCCGCGCAGTTTCTCCAGCACCTCCATCATCTGCAGGGTGCGCCGTTGCTGCATGGAGGAGAGGGTGATGAGCATCTCCTGGACCGAGACGATGCCCTGGTAGACGCCGGCCTCGTTGACCACGATGAGGTGGTCGTAGATGTTGTGGGCTGAGCGGCTCATGGCCTGGGAGGCGACAGACTCCACAGGCGCGTCCATGGGCACCACGAGGGGGGTGGTGTCCATGATCTGGGAGATGGGCTTTTTGTAGAAGAGCGCCACGCCGTACTGCTGGCTCAGGGCGCGGTCCAGGTGGATGGACATGACTAGGCCCAGGGGGCGCTTGTCCTTGACCACCACGAGACAGCTCACCGGGTCGTCGCCTTCCAGAGCGGGCTTGATGTCGCGGATGACGGTGTCCGGCGAGACGGCGTAGGCCGGCTCCACCAGGTCGCTGACGGGTATGGGCGAGGCGCCGGTTGTGGGGGGCGGTATGGTGCTCATCGTGCTCGGTTCATCCGTGCGGTCGTGGTTCAGTCCCGGTTTTGTAACGCCGTCATATGCGCCAATCCTTGCTCTTCCGTCCTGCGAAAACCGCGTAATGGGATACCCGCGCCGGAGTTCTTCCGGAACGTGCATCGCTGGGGCAGGAAGCCGGCCGGAGCGAAAATATGGGGTACGAATCGCGCTGACCGGGCGATACAGGCACGCCCGCCGGCGCATTCCCGGCATTGTATAGCGCCCGGGAGCGGCTACAGTATGGTGTGAATATTGAGAAAGTGTTACGACGGAAAATAATTTCAAAAACTTCCGGTAAAATTCCGGCGCAGGCCCGGCAATTCTTGCGCAATCTTCCGGCCGTGGTAGAATATGACTGGGAGCGCTTTTCTGCCAGAAGGCGAGGCGCCGGAACCTCCAGCAAAGGAACATCAGCCCACCATGCAACACCATACGCGCACGCTCTTCGTCATCGTCACGGCGTTGTTTTCCCTCATCCTGTGCTCCGCGCCGGCCATGGCGGCGGAGGACGATGTCATCACTCCCATCACCCTGGACGAGGTGCATACGCTGCTCCAGTCCGACACGCCGCTGGTGATCTCGTTGATGACGTCGTGGTGCGGGCCGTGCCGCGAGGAGCTGCCCATGCTCGACTTGCTCTACTCCGACTACCGAGCCCAAGGCGTCGAGTTTGTCGGCATCAGCCTGGATATGGCGCAGGAGCCCATGGAAAAGATGTTGCGAGAGGTGCCGGTGAGCTTTCCGTTCTACTGGGTCGGGGAGTCGGCCATGGAGGATCTGGAGGTGAACGCCGTGCCACAGCTCATTCTGGTCAAGAACGGCGGCATTGTGCAACGCCTGGTGGGGCTGCTGGGAGAGGCGCAGCTGCGCGGCCTGCTTGATGATTTTCTGAAGCAGACCGGGTAGGGCGCTTTTTCTGAAGCGCCGCTGCAGCCCGCGTTTACGGCCGGGGGATGAAGGTGGAGTGGGGCAGTGCGTCCAGCCGTCCGCCACGGCGCGGCGCCTGCTGTTGTATCTCCTTGCTGAAATCGGCTTTACAAGAAGCGCGCTTTCTCCGTATATATTCGCTCTTTCCCACGCGGGAGCGGCATTCTTTCACGCCGGCGAGAATGCAGATCGGGCGACGGGCGTCCGGCAGGCATTCCCCGCCACTCTTTTTCCGAAGCGCCTCCGATATGACCAGACACTTCCTTACTCTGCTCGACTTCGATCGGGACACGGCCTCTGCATTGCTGGACCGCGCCATCCAGATGAAGCGGGAGCGGTTCCGCAGCAAGCTCCTCGAAGGGCGCATCATTGCGCTTATCTTCGAGAAAGCCTCCACCAGAACGCGCGTCTCCTTTGAGACGGCGATCCGCCACCTCGGCGGCGAAACGCTGTTCATGACGCCGCGAGAGACGCAGCTTGGACGCAACGAGCCGCTCAAGGACACGGCCCGCGTGATGTCCAGGTATGTGGACGGCCTGGTGGTGCGGACCTTTGGCCAGGAAGTGCTTGAAGAGCTTGTGGCCTGGGGAAGCATCCCCGTGGTCAACGCGCTCTCCGACAAGCTCCATCCGTGCCAGCTCATGGCCGACCTGATGACCGTCAAGGAACGCTTCGGCACGCTGGAAAACATTCCGGTGGCCTGGATCGGCGACGGCAACAACATGGCCAACTCCTGGCTGGAGGCCGCCACGATCCTGCCCATCGAGCTGCGCATGGCCTGCCCGGAAGGCTTCGAGCCCGATCCCTTGGTCGTGGACGCCGCGCGCGATGGCGGCGCCAACTTCATGCTCACGCGCGATCCCATGCAAGCCGCCGCCGGCGCCAAGGCCATCAATACCGACGTCTGGGTGTCCATGGGCCAGGAGGGCGACGACTCCCGCATGCAATCCGTTTTCGAACCGTTCCAGGTGAACGATGCGATGATGGCCGCAGCCGCTTCCGACGCCATCTTCATGCACTGCCTGCCCGCCCACCGCGGGGAGGAGGTCACCGAGTCGGTCTTCGAATCACCGGCGTCGGCCGTATGGGACGAGGCGGAGAACCGTCTGCACGCCCAGAAGGCCCTGCTTGAGTATATCTTCAGCGTGTAGCCGGAGCCGATAGCGTACGGAATGGATCTGTTGTAAGGAAAGCAGCCGCACTATATTTTTCGAAAGGACCGCATGGGGCGGTCCGCACCTGTCAGGAGAAACCACCAATGTCTGCCATCAAGAAAGTCGTCCTGGCCTACTCCGGAGGCCTGGACACCTCCATCATTTTGAAATGGATCCAGCTCCAGTACAACTGCGAGGTCATCACCCTCACGGCCGATCTGGGCCAGCAGGAGGAGCTGGACGGTCTCGATGAAAAGGCCAAGGCCACCGGCGCCTCCAAGGCCTACATCGAAGACCTCAAGGAAGAGTTCGTCGGGGACTTCGTCTTCCCCATGATGCGCGCCGCCGCCATCTACGAGGGCCGCTACCTGCTGGGCACGTCCATCGCACGGCCGCTGATCACCAAGCGCCTCGTGGAGATCGCCCGCGCAGAGGGCGCCCAGGCCATCGCCCACGGCGCCACCGGCAAGGGCAACGACCAGGTCCGCTTCGAGCTGACCGCCGCGGCCCTGGCTCCAGAGCTCAAAGTCATCGCCCCCTGGCGCGAGTGGGACCTTAAGTCCCGCACGGACCTGCACAACTTCGCCCAGAAGCACGGCATCCCGATTCCCATGTCCAAGCGGAACGTCTACTCCATGGACCGCAACATGCTCCACTGCTCCTTTGAGGGCGGCGAGCTGGAGAACCCGGGCGAGGAGCCCGGTCCCATGTCACATTGCGTGACTACGCCCCTGGACAAGACGCCGAACGAGCCCGAGTACGTGACCATCGGCTTCGAGGCCGGCAACCCCGTGTCCATCGACGGCGTGGCTCTCAGCCCGGCCGCGCTGCTGGAAAAGGCCAACGTGATCGCCGGACGCCACGGCGTGGGCCGCATCGACATGGTGGAGAACCGCTTTGTGGGCATGAAGTCCCGCGGCGTGTACGAGACTCCGGGCGGAACCCTGCTGTACCACGCCAAGCGCGACCTGGAAGGCCTCTGCCTGGATCGCGAGGTCATGCACCTGCGCGACTCCCTGGTGCCGCGCTACGCCGACTGCGTGTACAACGGCTTCTGGTACTCGCCGGAACGCGAGGCCCTGCAGGCCTTCACGGACACGGCGCAGAAGCACGTCACCGGCACGGTGCGGGTCAAGCTGTTCAAGGGCGGCGTCTACCCCATCGAGCGCACATCGCCGTTCTCGCTGTACGATCCGGATCTCGCCACCTTCGAGGAGGACGAGGTCTATAACCAGAAGGACGCGGCCGGCTTCATCAAGCTGCAGAGCCTGCGCCTTCGCGCACACATGAAGCACGCCGGAAAGTAGGGGACGGGAAACGCTCATGTCCAAGAATGTGGACAAGCTGTGGGGCGGCAGGTTCCGCGAGACCACGCACAAGCTCATGGAGGAGTTCTCCGAGTCGGTCTCGTACGACAGCGCCCTTTACGAGCAGGACATCCGCGGCTCCATGGCCCATGCGCGCATGCTGGCCGCCCGGGGCGTCATCCCACAGGAGGACGCCGAGGCCATCTGCACGGGCCTGGAGCAGGTGAAGCGGGAGATCGAGACCGGCGAGCTGGTCTGGAAGACCGAGCTCGAAGATGTGCACATGAACATCGAGTCCCGGCTCACTGAGATCATCGGCGAGGCGGGCAAGAGGCTGCACACCGGCCGCAGCCGCAACGACCAGGTGGCCCTGGACTTTCGGCTCTACGTGGCGGACCGCCTGGAAGGCTGGAAAAAGGGCATCGCCGCGCTGGTCTCGGTGCTGGTCACCCAGGCCGAGGCGCACCAGGAGACCATTCTGCCCGGCTGCACCCACTACCAGCCGGCGCAACCCGTGGCACTGGCGCATCACCTGCTGGCCTATGCAACCATGCTCATGCGCGACGAGGAGCGCATCACGGACTGCCTCAAGCGGGTGCGCGTCTCCCCGTTGGGAGCGGCGGCCCTGGCCGGCACGACCTATCCCATCGATCCGGAGCGCAGCGCCAGCGAGCTGGGCCTGCCCGAGACCTTCGCCAACTCCATGGACGCGGTCTCGGACCGCGACTTCGCCGTGGAGGCCGTGTTCTGCGCCAGCCTGACCATGGCGCACCTTTCGCGCATGGCCGAGGAGATCATCATCTGGGCCAACCCCAACTTCGGCTTCGTCAAGCTGCCGGACGCCTTCTCCACCGGCTCGTCCATCATGCCGCAGAAGAAGAATCCGGACTCGGCCGAGCTGGTGCGCGGCAAGACCGGGCGCGTCTACGGCTCGCTCATGACGCTGCTCACGGTGGTCAAGGGCCTGCCCATGACGTACAACCGGGACCTGCAGGAGGACAAGGAGCCGTTCTTCGACGCGGACCGCACCGTGGTCGGCGCGCTGGGCATCATGGCCGGCCTTGTCTCCGAGCTCACGTTCCAGGCAGAGGCCATGACCAGGGCGCTGGACAAGGGATTCGTCAACGCCACGGAGCTGGCCGACTACCTGGTGACCAAAGGCGTGCCGTTCCGGGAGGCGCACCATGCCTCGGGACGGGCAGTCGCTCTGGCCGAGTCCAAGGGCTGCGGGCTGGAGGGACTCTCCCTGGAGGAGCTCAAGGCCATCGCCCCGGAGCTGGAGCAGGACGTGTACGACGTGCTGGACTACGCAAACTGCGTGGCGCGGCGCAAGGCTCCTGGCGGCACCGGGCCGGAGTCCGTGGCGCGGCAGCTGGAGGCCGTGCACGGCTGGCTGAAGGAGCGCGTCTAAAAGTGGCGGCGTTGATGGACAACGCGGCCAGCGTGCTTAACATTACATCTCGGTTAAGCGACTTGCGCCGAATTGACGCAAGGCACTACCGCCAGTAAGGTAATTCGCTTACGATGAAAAGGAAGACGGAAAACGCCGGCGGGCCAGACGGCCTGAAAGAACTGCGTACCGCCTGTGTTTGCTTGTTTTCCGCTGCAATGCAATAGAGAATGGCGGAAGCGTATAGGAGTCGAACCTACCGCGGGGGATTAGCCCGCCACTGGTTTTGAAGACCAGGCGCCACACCGGTGACGAAACGCTTCCGCGCGAAAAAATCGATCTTAGCCCGAAGACCCTGGTCGCCGCAACCTTCTTCCGGCATATATCGGCCCCGGAATTGAAGACGGCGGCAAGGAGCCAAGGAGCGCCCTTTTGAATACGTTTACGAAGAATCTTATCCTGTGGGCCACCATTTTCTTGGTCATGGTGGTCCTCTTCAACATGTTCCAGCAGCCCCAGGGCCGCTCGTCCGAGCTCACGTACAGCGAGTTCATTCAGCGGGTGGACACGGGCGAGGTCAGCCAGGTGACCATCCAGGGCAAGCGCATCACCGGGCAGCTTGCCTCCGGAGAGGGCTTCGCCACCTACGCGCCGGACGACCCCAAGCTCGTGGAAACGCTCATGAGCAAGAACGTCCGCGTCACGGCCAAGCCGCCGGACGACCAGAGCTGGTACATGACGCTGCTCATTTCCTGGTTCCCCATGCTCCTGCTCATCGGCGTGTGGATCTTCTTCATGCGACAGATGCAGGGAGGGGGTGGCAAGGCCCTGAGCTTCGGCCGCTCCAAGGCCCGGCTCGTGACGCAGGAGTCGGCCAAGGTCACGTTCGAGGACGTGGCCGGCGTGGACGAAGCCAAGGAAGAGCTGACCGAAGTTGTCGATTTCCTTCGCGAACCCAAGAAGTTTACCCGCCTGGGCGGCCGCATCCCCAAGGGCGTGCTCCTGGTGGGCCCTCCCGGAACGGGTAAAACGCTGCTCTCCCGCGCCGTTGCCGGCGAGGCGGGCGTGCCGTTCTTCTCCATCTCCGGTTCCGACTTTGTGGAGATGTTCGTGGGTGTGGGCGCGGCCCGTGTGCGCGACCTGTTCATTCAGGGCAAGAAAAACGCCCCGTGCCTCATCTTCATCGACGAGATCGACGCCGTGGGCCGTCAGCGCGGCGCCGGCCTGGGCGGTGGCCACGACGAGCGCGAGCAGACCCTGAACCAGCTCCTCGTGGAGATGGACGGCTTCGAGTCCAACGAGGGCGTCATCCTTATCGCCGCCACCAACCGGCCCGACGTGCTGGACCCCGCACTGCTGCGTCCCGGCCGCTTCGACCGCCAGGTCGTGGTGCCTACGCCGGACGTCCGCGGCCGCAAGCGCATCCTTGAGGTGCACGCAGGCAAGACCCCCATCGCCGACGGCGTGGACATGGAGGTCATCGCCAAGGGAACGCCCGGCTTCTCCGGCGCCGACCTGGAAAACCTCGTCAACGAGGCCGCGCTGCACGCCGCCAAGCAGAATAAGAATCAGGTGGACATGTCCGACTTCGAGGAAGCCAAGGACAAGGTCCTGATGGGCAAGGAGCGCCGCAGCCTGATCATGTCCGACGAGGAGAAGCGCATCACCGCCTACCACGAGGGCGGTCACGCCCTGGTGGGCCGTCTGCTGCCCGGCACGGACACCCTGCACAAGGTGACCATTATCCCCCGAGGCCGCGCCCTGGGCGTGACGCAGTACCTGCCCGAGGACCGTCACTCCTACTCCCGCACCTATCTGGAAAACCGCCTGGCCATGCTTCTGGGCGGACGCGCCGCCGAAGAGCTGATTCTGGGCGAGATCACCACCGGCGCGGGCAACGACATCGAGAACGCCACCAAGATGGCGCGCAAGATGGTCTGCAACTACGGCATGAGCGACGCGCTCGGACCGCTGGCCTACGGCGAGAAGCAGGACGAGGTCTTCATCGGCCGCGACCTGGGCCACTATCGCGACTTCTCCGAGGACACCGCGCGGCTCATCGACTCCGAGATCAAGCGCATCGTTGCCGACGCGCACCGCAAGGCCCAGAAGCTGCTGGAGGAGAATCTCGAGATCCTCCACGCCATTGCGACGGCGCTTCTGGAGCGCGAGACCATCAGCGGTGACGATCTCAACAAGCTGATTGAAGGCAAGGATCTGCCGCCGCAGAACGGCCCCAACGGAACGCCGCCCACCACAGCTCCCAGGACTCCCGCAGCTCCGACGCAGAGCTGGACCTCCCGCCCGGCCGGCGAGCCCGGCGGCGAGGAGTTCACTCTGGAGCCCGAGTCCGCTGGTGAAGGCGGCGCAGGGTCGGATTCCGGTGACAAGGATCCTTCCGGCAATGGGCCCGAATCCGGGGGAGGCCCCGGGGCATAGTCTACCAACACATAGATGACCGTGCCGTACACAACCTGGACTATATATGGGGGGGGATCCATCGCGATTGCCCCCTTTTGCGTAATGGGCATTGTCAACGTCACGCCGGACTCCTTCTATGACGGCGGACGCCACGCCAGCACCGAGACGGCAGTCGCGCACGGCCTGTCCCTGGCCGCATCCGGCGCGCACATCCTGGACGTTGGCGGCGAGTCCACACGACCCTACGCCGACGAGGTTTCCGAGGCCGAGGAGCTGGAGCGCGTGATCCCGGTGGTGCGGGGTCTGATAGACGCCCTCGGCTCGCAGCACGCCGGAACGGCGGCGGGGCAGGGCGCGGCTTCTGATTCTTCTGCGGCGAGTTCGCCGACAGATTTTTCTGTTATTTCAGTGGATACGTACAAGGCCGAGGTGGCTGCGCAGGCGTTGGACGCCGGCGCCGTCATCATCAACGACGTTTCCGCGTGCCGGTTCGATCCTGCGCTCCGGGACGTGCTCGTGCAGAAAAGGCCCGGCTACGTGCTCATGCACAGCCTGGGCAAGCCGGGCACCATGCAGAACGCGCCGCAGTACGACGACGTGGTGGAGGATGTGTTCCGCTTCTTCGAGCAGGAGCTCGGCGCACTGGTACGGGCCGGCTTGCCCGAGGACCGCGTCGTGCTCGACCCTGGCATCGGCTTCGGCAAGACTCTGGAGCATAACCTCGCGCTCATCGCCAATGTGGAGCGGTTCGCCGTCCTCGGTCGGCCGCTGCTCATGGCCCTTTCCAACAAGAGCGTGTGGGAAAAGTTGCTGGGCCTCGGGCCGCAGGATCGCGAGAACGCGACCCAGGCCGCCACGGCCCTTTCCTGGTCGCCACTGTGTCCCATCCACCGCGTCCACGATGTGGAGCGGACCGTACAGTCATTGCGCGTGGCACACGCGCTGGACCACGCCCGCACGCGCGGGTAGGAGCCCATGAACGCCATGTTCAACATGAGCCAGATCCAGATAGGATGGCGCGACATCCTCGATATCGCCCTGGTCACCTTTCTGGTGTACAGGCTCATCCTTTTCGTCAAAGGCACGCGAGCCGTTTCCGTCGTGTACGGGCTGGTGCTCATCATCCTCGTCTACTTCGTCTCGGAGGAGTTCGGGCTCTACACGCTCAACTGGCTCCTGGCGAACTTCCTCGGGTCGTTGTTCCTGGTGGTGGTCATCATCTTCCAGCAGGACATCCGGAAGGCGCTCTCGGAGGTGGGCGCGGGCAGGATGTTCCGCAGCGGGAACCATCAGATCGGCGAGCCGGCGCTCAACGAGCTGATCCAGGCGCTCATCTCCCTGGCCGCCAGCCGCATCGGCGCGCTGGTGGTGCTGGAAAAATCCGTGCCCCTGGGCGATGTGGTGGAGAAGGGTGTGCGCCTGGACTCCAGGGTGAGCAAGGACCTGCTCGTGACGATTTTTTATCCGAACACGCCGCTGCACGACGGCGCCGTGATCATGAAGGGCTCGAAGATCGTGGCCGCGGCGTGTATTCTGCCGCTCTCGTCCGCCGGCGCCGGCCACAGCAGCGACCTGGGCACGCGCCACCGCGCCGCGCTGGGCATGAGCGAGGAGACCGACGCCGTGGTTGTGGTGGTCTCCGAGGAGCGGGGCCGCATCTCCGTGGCCCACGAAGGCGCGCTGAACGTCTGTCCGGACGAGGCACGGCTTCGCGAAATTTTGCTGGAGAAGCTCGCCCGCTGATACCGGTGCGACCATGGAAGTAAACTGACGTGAAAGGCAACTGGCAATTTCTCATCCTGGCCTTCCTGCTGGCCGCCACGGCCTGGTTCTTCGTGTCCGGCCGCGAGCGCGTGGATGCGTGGGTCGAGCTGCCCGTGGAGTTCACCGGCGTTCAGAAGGACATCGTCATCCGCCGTGGCCTGCGCAACAGGGTCGAGGTCCGGGTGCGCGGGCCGCAAGGCCTGGTGCGCAATCTGGACACCCGCAACGTGGCCTACTCGCTGGACCTGAACGGCATCAAGCCGGGCATGAACACCGTGAACCTCGACCCATCGAGCCTGCCCCTGCCAGGCAGCATCGAGGTGGTGGAGATAGATCCGCCGCGATTCCAGGTTGTGGCCGACCGCGTGGAGGAGAAGGTGGTGGCGGTGAAGCCGCAGTGGCGCGGCGAGCTGGACGACCACTACTACCTGCGCGGCAACGAGACCATTCCGGCGGTGACCAAGATTCGCGGGCCCAAGGAGTTTGTGGACCGCATCGACTCCATTCCCACCCAGGCCGTGGATGTGGAAACAGGCGCGCCTACCACCGTGGTGGAGGACAAGACGCCGCTGGCTCTGCCGGACGAGATCACGGCCGTGCCGGACGTGGTGCAGGTGCGTCTCGTCTTCGATGTGGACAAAAAGGACGTGGAGGTGAATGCTCCCGTGCGGCTTGAGAACTTCTCGTCGTACGACGCCAAGGTCTCACCCGACCACGTGGACCTCACGGTGCGCGCTCCTGTGCCGCTGCTCAAAGAGGGCTCCCTGGACGACAAGGTGTCGGTCAACGTGGTGGTGAGCGAGAACCTGGAGCCGGGCAAACACGAGCTGACCTATGTGCCGAAGCTGCCGCCCCGGACCACGGTGAAGGTCAGCGAGCCCAAGACCGTGACGGTCACCCTTGTGCCAAAGTCGCAGCAGGAATCGGCAGGCACACATAATGCAACGCGTTCGGACAACACGAACGCTTCGACAGAATAGACAGGAACACAATGACCCAGAAGCTATTCGGAACAGACGGACTGCGCGGCCAGGTGAATATCTACCCCATGGTCCCGGAGATCGCGCTACGGCTCGGCCTGGCGGCCGGCACCTACTTCCGCAACGGCCACAAGCGGCACCGCGTGGTCATCGGCAAGGATACGCGCCTCTCCGGCTACGTCTTCGAGACGGCGCTCACCTCCGGGCTGTGCGCCGCCGGCATGGACGTCTTCCTGGTGGGGCCCATGCCCACGCCGGCTATCTCGTTTCTTACGCGGAACATGCGCGCCGACCTCGGCGTGGTCATCTCCGCCTCGCATAACCCTTTTATGGACAACGGTATAAAGTTTTTTGACAACGACGGCTTCAAGCTGCCCAACGAGGCCGAGGAAGCCATCACGCAGATGGTGCTCGACCCGGACATGGAGTGGAACTACCCGCCTTCCGAGGAGGTGGGCCGCGCCAGAAAGATCGCCGACAGCCCGGGCCGCTACATCGTCTTTCTCAAGAACAGCCTGCCCGAGCATATGACCTTCGACGGCATGAAGGTGGTGCTGGACTGCGCCCACGGCGCGGCCTATCGCGTGGCTCCGCCCATCTTCGAGGAGCTGGGCGCCGAGGTCATCAAGATAGGCACCGACCCTAACGGCCTGAACATCAACGACAAGTGCGGCTCGCTGTATCCGGAGGTGGTGGCGCACCATGTGCGCGAGCACGGCGCGGACCTCGGTCTGGCCCTGGACGGCGACGCCGACCGCCTCATCGTGGTGGACGAGACCGGCCGCGTCCTGGACGGCGACCAGATCATGGCCATGTGCGCCCTGGACATGATGGAGCGGAACGAACTGCCCGGCAAGAGGCTCGTGGCCACTGTGATGAGCAACATGGCCCTGGAGCTGTTCATGAAGGACCACGGCGGCACGCTGCTGCGTACGCCCGTGGGCGACCGCCACGTGGTGGAGGCCATGCGGCGCGAAGGCGCCGTGTTCGGCGGCGAGCAGTCCGGCCATCTCATCTTCTACCGCTACGCCACCACGGGCGACGGCATTCTCGCAGCGCTGCAGCTCATGCGGCTGATGACGCTGAAGGAGAAGCGGCTGTCCGAGCTGGCCGCGCTCATGGACCTCCTCCCCCAGGTGCTGCTCAACGTGCACGTGGAGCGCAAGATTCCCTTCGATGACGTGGACGCCGTGATCCAGGCCAAGAAGACCGCCGAGGCCAAGCTCGACGGCAGGGGCCGCGTGCTCCTGCGCTACTCCGGCACGGAGTCCGTGGCGCGCGTCATGGTGGAAGGCGAGAACCGCGATCTGGTGGAAGAGCTCGCCCAATACCTTGCCGAGACGCTCCGGGCCAATCTGAAATAGCGGCCTGCGCGTTGTCCGGACAATCCGGCACGACATCTTCACGCAATGGACGCTTGCCATTCAAGCGGAAAATGGTACCCTAGAATTTAGGGCCTTCGCTTGTATGATCACCCTGGTTTTATGGTCGATCATGGGGAAAGGCCAAGCGGTTCGAGTGCGACAATGATGAAGGCTTCGGCAGTAATGCTGCCGGGCAGCCTTTTGGCGGGGTGCGGGTCAACCGCCGCGTGCAGAAACACGAGACCCTCGAGGAGCGCGGAGAATGCAGATTAAGAAGGTGGTCGTACCGGTAGCAGGCTGGGGCACTCGGTCGCTGCCCGCAACAAAGAACATTCCCAAAGAGATGCTGCCGGTCTACAACAAGCCGGTGGTGCAATATGTTGTGGAAGAGGCCATGAACTCTGGCCTGACGGACGTTATTTTCATCAACAACCAGAATAAGAAGATCATCGAGGACCATTTCGACTACAACCTGTCCCTGGAGTCTGTGCTCGAAAAAGCCGGCAAGACGGATATCCTCAAGGCCGTGCGCGAAGTCGCCGAGATGGTCAACATCATCTCCGTGCGCCAGAAAAAGCAGCTTGGCCTGGGCCACGCCGTGCTCTGCGCCAAGGAAGTGGTCAAGAACGATCCCTTTGCCATCATGGTGGGCGACGACCTGATGTTCGGCATGGAGCCCGGCATCAAACAGCTCATCGACGTGGCCATGGACGAGAAGCTGCCCGTGATCGGCGTCATGGAAGTACCACCGGACAAGGTCAACCGCTACGGCATCATTCAGGGCGAGGAGTTCGCGCCGGGTCTGTACCGCGTGCGCGATCTCGTGGAAAAGCCCAAGCTGAGCGAGGCTCCGTCCCGCCTGGCCATCGTGGGCCGCTATGTGCTCATGCCCGAGATCTTCGAGCATCTGGAGAACGTGGAGCCCGGCCATGGCGGCGAGATCCAGCTTACCGACGCGCTCAAGTCCCTGGCCAAGGATTCCCGCCTGCTTGCCGTGCGCATGCGCGGCCAGCGGTTTGACGCCGGCGACTGGGCCGAGTATCTCACAGCCAACATCTACTTTGCGCTGCAGGACGAAACCCTGCGGGACGATCTGGTGCATCGTCTGCAAGAGTTGCTTTCCTGCAAGTAACCATACATGAGCTGCGGCGGAGCCCCATTGGTTCCGCCGCGGCCCGTGCCGCCTCTACCGGCGGCCCCCGCGGAGCATGAAGCGCGCCGTCCGCATCGCCCTCGCAAGCCCTCCATTCGCCAACCTCACCTACGAAGAGCCCGCCTGGCTGCCGTCCGAAGCCATGCGGCCTGGAACGCGGGTGCTCGTTCCCCTTGGCAACGGCATGCGACTGGGAGTCGTGCTGTCCGGCGAGGGTGAGATGCCTGCGGAGGGCGCCGACTATCAGCTCAAGCCTGTGCTCTGGCCCGTGGAGCGCACGCCGCTCTTCTCCGAAGCCTACCTGGACATGATCCGCAACCTCGCCCTCCGGCAGATGGAGTCGGAAGGGCGCATCCTCGGCCAGATTCTGCCGGCCGGCCTCAAGACCGCGCGCATCATCTATACAGTCTACGAAGGCGGCGCTCCCCGCCGGCTCAAGAGCTCGGAGCTATCCAAGCTGGACGAGTCCGGCAAGAAGGAGCTGGCGCGGCTCTGGCTCTCCGGCAACATGGAGGCCAAGAGCGTGGAGCCCGCGGCGGCCGTGGAGTACGCCAGCGTGGTCAAGGACCCGCCGTGGTCGGTGCGGCCCTCGGCCAAGCGGCAGATCGCGCTCCTGGAGTTTCTGTGGGACCGCGGGCCCACGGCGCGCGCTATCCTGACCAAGGAGCTGGGGCCGGAGACGTCGACCGTGCTCAAGACCCTGGCGGATCGCGGCCTTGTTACCATCGGTCCGCAACCGGCGTTCTGCGCGGCCGTGGATGAGTCGGCCTGCGATGCGGACTCCGGCGTGTGCTACCAGCTTTCAGAAGGCCAGGCCGCGGCCCTGGCCGCCTTCGAGGCTTCTCTGGACGGCGAGGCCAACGGCGCCGGCGCAGCCGCCGTCTCCCATCTGCTTTTCGGCGTTACCGGCAGCGGCAAGACCGCGGTCTACCTGGAGCTGGCCCGCGCCTGTCTGGCTCGTGGCCGCAGCGTGGTGCTGCTCGCGCCGGAGGTGGCTCTGGCCATAAACCTGCGCCGAGCCGTGTGCGCCGTGTTCCCGGACCGCAACGTCATCTTCCACCACGGCTATCAGCCGCCCAAGGAGCGCGAGCGCAACTTTGTGCGCGCCGCCACCGAGGACGGCCCGCACATCGTGGTGGGCACGCGCTCGGCCCTGTTCCTGCCCCTGCGAGAACTGGGGGCCGTGGTCCTGGACGAGGAGCACGACGCCTCCTTCAAGCAGGACGAGCGCATGGGCTACCAGGCCAAGGAGGTGGCCCACTTCCTGGCCGCGCAGCACTCCGGGGTCTGCATCCTGGGCTCGGCCACGCCGGACGTGAAGACCTTCCACGCCGCGCAGTCCGGCCTGCTGCCGCAGCATGTTCTTTCGGAGCGTTTCGGCAACGCCGCCATGCCCTGCGTGGAGCTGGTGGACATCCGCCGCATTGGCCCCACGGACTCCTTGCTCGCCCCGCAAAGCGCATTGCGCCTGCGCCAGGTGGTGGACGCCGGCGACCAGGCCATCATCATGCTCAACCGCCGCGGCTACGCCCCGCTGATGTACTGCAAGGAGTGCGGGCAGGTGGCCCGGTGCGAGCACTGCGACATCGGCCTGACCTACCACAAGGGCCGGGAGCGGCTCGTCTGCCATTACTGCGGCGACAGCCTGCCGTACCCCTTGCTCTGCCCCACGTGCGGCGCAGCCGACTACCTGCCCATGGGCGAGGGCACGGAGCGGCTGGAGGAAACCCTGTCCGCCGCGCTGCCCAGGGGATGCGAGGTGCTGCGGCTGGACCGCGACTCCACCCGCCGGCCCGGACGCATGGAGGCCATCCTCAACGCCTTTGCGCGTAAGGAGGCGCAGGTCCTCGTGGGCACGCAGATGCTCTCCAAGGGCCACCACTTCCCGGACGTCACCCTGGTTGTGGCTGCCGACGCGGACATGGGGCTCAACCTGCCGGACTACCGCGCGGCCGAGCGATCCTTCCAGCTCCTCGTGCAGGTGGCCGGACGCGCCGGCCGTGGCGATCGGCCTGGCTGTGTGCTCATCCAGACGCGCAACCCGGACCACTACTGCTGGCAGTACGTGCAGCAGAACGACTACGAGGGCTTCTTCGCCCAGGAGCTGGAGCGGCGGCGCAAACGCAAGTACCCGCCGTTCGTCAAGCTCGGCCTGGTGCGCATGGAGCTGCCGCCCACAGTGGGCGACGGTGTCGTGCTCGGCGGCGCACTGGCCCAGCCGGCGCGGGAGCTGGCCCGGT
Organism: Oceanidesulfovibrio marinus; assembly: GCF_013085545.1. NCBI lineage: Bacteria > Pseudomonadati > Thermodesulfobacteriota > Desulfovibrionia > Desulfovibrionales > Desulfovibrionaceae > Oceanidesulfovibrio > Oceanidesulfovibrio marinus. The sequence goes on along the minus strand of NZ_CP039543.1, from coordinate 1,405,486 downwards.
CCCTGGGCGCACAGTTCCTCGGCCCTGTCCCTGCCCCCATCCCCAGACTGCGCGGCAAGCGCCGCTTTCAGTGCCTCATCAAGGCCGCGGACTGGCCCACCGTGCGCCGGCTCTACGCCGTGTTCCAGGACCAGGCCAAGGCCATGGGGGGCGTAAAGATCTCCCTGGACCTCGATCCCTTGGATATGCTCTAGGAATGAGAGTGTTTTTTCGGGGGAAGACCTTTCTGAAGAAAGGCTTTTCCCCCGGCCCCCTTTCCAAAGACTTTCATCTGGACTTCAGGGAAAGTTGTTTCGGAATGTCCGGATTATATCTGCTTAAAAAATCAGGAGGAAATATATGGCCAACGCCCCTGTGTGGGACCTGACGTCCTACTTTCCCGAGTTCGATGGCGATGCATATCGCGAGCACATCGCGCAGCTTGAGTTTGATATCGCACGGCTGGAGAGCCTCGCCGATTCATTGCCCACCCTGGACGAGGGCACGCTCGAAGCGTGGGTGGAGCTCTTCCTGATCGACGAGTCCATCCTGTCCGACTTCTCCCACTGGTCGTCCTACGTGGGCTGCCTGGCGGCCACGGACGCGCAGAACGAGCGCTTTCAGCAGGAGAGTGGCCGCGTCTCCCAGATGGGGGCGCGCTACCGCAACGCCTTTGCCCCGGTCATGGCCGTGTTCCGCGAGGCCGACGAGGCCGCGGTGCAGGCTTTGGCCGCGCGCGAAGAGCTGAAGGATTGCGAGTACTTCCTGACCCGGCTCAAGGAGGAGGCCTCCCGCCGTATGGACACGGCGCGGGAGCGTCTGGCCTCGGATTTGGGCGTGGACGGCATCTCGGCCTGGGGCCGTCTCTACGACACGCTCTCGGGCCGTCTTTCCTTCCACATGACCGCCGGGGAGGAGGGCGAGCGCGAGGTGCCCATGGCCCAAAAGCGCGAGCTGCTGCAGCATTCCGATCCCGAAGTCCGGCGACAGGCCCTGGTGAACTCCAACGCCGCATGGGAAGACGTGGCATACGCGACCGCCGCGGCGCTCAACGCCATTGCCGGCACGCGGCTGACACTGAACCGTCACCGCGGGGTGGAGGACTTTCTGGTGGAGCCGCTGTTCGGTGCGGCCACCACACGGAAGACGCTGGACGCCATGTGGCGGGCCGTGGATTCTGAGCGGGGGCCGGTGCTGGACTACCTGCGCCGCAAGGCCACGCTGCTGGGGCGCGAGCGCCTCGGATTCCAGGACCTTTCCGCGCCGCTGCCCGGCGGGGAGCAGCCGAGCTACACCTGGGAGCAGGCCACGGACCTGGTCATCAGCTCCTTTGGCGCCGCCTACCCCAAGCTGGCGGACTTTGCGCAGGAAGCGCTGGATACGCGCCACGTGGAGGCGGAGAAGCGGGCGGGCAAACGGCCCGGCGCCTTCTGCACTACCTCGCTCAAATCGCGCGAGTCCCGCGTGTTCATGACCTTCGGCGGCACCCTGGGCGACGTGCAGACTCTGGCGCACGAGCTGGGCCATGCTTTCCACTCGCGTATCCTTGCGGACAAGCGGCCCTTGGCCGCGCTCTATCCCATGACCCTGGCCGAAACGGCGTCCACGTTCGCTGAGCGGCTGGTGCAGAACGCGCTGCTGGCCGACCCGGCCGTGTCCGACGCGGTGAAACGCCAGGTGCTGCGCGCCCGGCTGGACGACGCCGCGGTCTTCTGCTGCGACATCCGCATGCGCTTCCTGTTCGAAGTCGCTTTCTACACCGAGCGTTCGAGCGGCGAGGTCTCGGCGGCGCGCTGCAAGGAGCTCATGCTCGATGCGCAGCGCACGGCGTTTGCGGACCTCCTTGACCCGGACGAGCTCGACCCCATGTTCTGGGCCTCTAAGCTGCACTTCTACATCACAGGGGTCTCGTTCTACAACTTCCCATATACTTTCGGCTACTTGCTGAGCCTGGGCCTGGCCGAGCGCGCCTCGACCGAGAAGGGCGGGTTCACGGATACCTACGAGCATTTCCTGACCCTTACCGGCAGCGCCACCAGCGAGGACGCGGTGCGCCTTGCCCTGGGCGAGGATCTTTCGCAGGAAGGATTTTGGCGGAAAGCCCTGGCCGGACCGGCCAAGGATGCTGCGCAGTTCGCAAGCCTCACGGCAGAGGGCTAGAAAATGGCGCATAAGCCGTCACTGGTGCTCTACCAGCCGGAAATACCGCCCAACACGGGCAACGTGGCCCGGCTCACGGCAGGGGCCGGAGTGGACCTCCATCTTGTGGAGCCGTTGGGGTTCAGCCTGGAGGACAAGTATCTGAAACGGGCCGGACTGGACTACTGGCCGCGGGTGCGGCTCACGGTGTGGCCGGACTGGCTCACCATGGAAAAGCATGTGCAGGACGAAGGCGGGCGGTTCGTGTTCAGCACAAGCCACAGCGGCGTGAACTACTGCGATTTTCCCTTTGAAAAGAATGACTTCGTGGTATTGGGGCCGGAGACGCGGGGCCTGCCGCCGGAGCTGTATGCAGACAGGCCCACGGTGCGAATTCCGGTAACGGATGCCGTACGCAGCCTGAACATGTCCACGGCCGCAGGTATTCTGCTCTATGAGGCATTGCGCGTGAGCAGCTCTCTGCCGTACCCCTGATGTACATGCGGAACGGAAACAATCGTACGAAGGAAGGCTGTAAGATAAGGAAACATCAACTTTTTCGAGATGTCGTCACACATTTGTCACACGAGAACCATGATGTTGTCATTATTTGACGTGCATACACTCACGGATTGTCGGGAGAAAACACATGTCCAATGATGAAGTGCTAGTTATCGAAGACGACGAAGATATCCTGCAGCTGCTCACCTTCAACCTGGAGAGCGCGGGGTACGAGGTTTCCTCGGCCATGGACGGCTACGAGGGGCTCGTGGAAGCCCGGCGCAGACAGCCCGGTCTCATAATCCTGGACATCATGCTGCCCTCGATGGACGGGTTCGAGATCTGCAAAGAGCTTAAGCGCAAGCAGGAGACCGCATCCATACCCGTGATCATGCTCACGGCGCGCGGCGAAGAGGTGGACAGGATTGTCGGCCTGGAGCTCGGCGCGGACGACTACGTGATCAAGCCGTTCAGCCCGCGGGAGCTGTTGCTCCGGGTCAAGGCGATCATGAAGCGCATCCAGCCGGGCGATGCACAGCGTTCCAAGTGGCAGAAGGACGGCTTGTCCGTGGATCTCGACGCGCACCGCGTGGAGGTGGACGACGAGGAGGTCCCGCTGACGGCGACCGAGTTCAAGCTGCTGGCCGAGCTGTTGAAGCGCCAGGGCCGCGTCCAGACCAGGGACCAGCTGCTCAACACCGTGTGGGGCTACGAGTTTGAAGGGTACGCGCGCACTGTGGATACGCACGTGCGGCGGTTGCGGCAGAAGCTCGGTCCCTACGCGTCCTATGTGGAAACCGTGCGCGGCGTGGGCTACAGGTTCAAGGAGTAGTCGTCAATGCGCGGCGGGTTTTCGTTTCGTTCGCGAGTTCTCGCGTCCTTTCTGCTTGTGGTGTTCCTCGGTGTGCTGGTGCCGTCGTGGTATACGCACCGTGTGTTCGTGGAAGGGCTGAAGGACAACGCAGACCTGGAGATACGCCGGCTGTTCTTTCTGGTGCGCGATGGTCTGGGCGAGAACGCCGCAGGCAACGAGGCGACACGCGTCTTTGGCTGGATGGAGAACGTCGCGCGCACGCTCCGGGTGCGTCTGGCGCTGTACGACGATACGGGCGGGCTTATCTTCGCCTCGTCCGGCGACAGCGTTGCGGACACTACCTCGCTGACGCAATTTCCCAAACCCGCAACCTTGCCCTCGGCCGGGACGTCGCACACACCGCCGGATGCTCTGAACCTGGGCGTAAAAGACCGCAGCACATCTGTCTACTTCCAGGGCGACGCCGTGTTCGCCTCTGGCGCGTGGCCTGGCGCGGGCGAGCTGCCCCGGGGCCGGCTGCTGCTCGGCATGCCGCACTACGAGTCCGGCGGCTGGCTGCAGAACATCGAAAGCGGGATGTACATCTCCGTGGCCGCCGCGCTGGTGCTCGCTGCGTTGTTCAGTCTGTTTCTGGTGCGCTGGCTGTGGGGCTGTATGGGCGAGACCATCGCCGTGGCCGAGGCTATCGGGTCCGGCAACTACATGAAACGGCTGGGCTTCTTCAAGAGCAAGGAGTTTGACGCCCTGGCCCGGTCCATCAACTCCATGGCGCAGTCCATCGAGCACCACATCCGCACGATAACCGAGCAGAAATCGCAGATCCAGGCCGTGCTGGACTCCATGCGCGAAGGGGTCATGGTCATAGACAACCGGGGCCGCATTCGCAGCGTGAACCGCGCCCTGGGCGGCATACTCAACGTGACAGAGGAGTGTGTGGGCAAGAAGCCTCTGGAAGTGGTGCTGTCCCCGGAGCTGCAACGCGCCTGCGACCAGGCCCTGGCCGTGGAGGCCAAATCCGGGCCCGAAAAGTCCGATGCCATACGCATGCAGATAGAGCCTGTGCGCGATACGGTTTACGATGTGACCATCGTCCCCATGCGCCGGCAGGAGTACCAGGACGCGGAAGGGGGCCTTGTGGTGGTGTTCCACGACATCAGCGAGCTCTCGCGCCTGGAGCGCATCCGCCGAGACTTTGTGGCCAATGTTTCGCACGAGCTGCGTACGCCCCTCACCTCGGTGAAGGGCTACGCCGAGACGCTGCTCCTGGGCGTAGAGCAGGGCACGTCCAAGCCGGAAGGGCAGAAGAGCTTTCTGGAAATTATTATCAAGCACGCCAACCACATGGCCAAGACAGTCAACGATCTGCTCAGCCTGACGCGGCTGGAGAGCGGCAAGAAGCCATTCGACGTCAAGCCGGTGGACGGCGCCAAGGCCGCGGCCCAGGCCCTGCGCGAGTGCGAGCACCTGGTCGAGGGAAAAAGCGTGCACGTCGAGCTGGATCTGCCGGATACGCAGATGGTGAACGCGGACTTTGACAGGCTTGTGCAGGTGTTCCGCAACCTTATAGAAAATGCTGTGAAGTACGGCGTCAAGCCGGACCAATGCGGCGGCTCCCACGACGGAGTCTGCCTAGCTGCGCGAATCTGGAGCCGCGACGACGACGGTATGGTCATCTTCGGGGTGGAGGACCAGGGTCCGGGCATTCCAGCCGGGGACATGGAGCGCATCTTCGAGCGTTTTTACCGGGTGGATAAGCACCGCACCAAAGGAGCTGGTTCATCCGGACTGGGGTTGGCCATTTGCAAGCATATCGTGGAAAAACTCGGCGGACGGCTCTGGGCGGAAAGCCCGACCGCGACCGGTGCGGGCACGTGTTTCATGTTCACCGTGCCCAAGGCCCCCGCCTTTTCCGACACTGAGACGGTGGAAAGCCGTCCGGAATCCGGCCCGGGGTTTCCAGAACACACGGACCTCGAGCAGACGAGTTAGCACATGAGCACGGTGAAGATGTACGCATCGAACCTCGATTTTTACTACGGGGATTTCAAGGCGCTGCACGACGTGAACCTGGAGTTCACCGAACGCCAGGTGACGGCCCTCATAGGCCCGTCCGGTTGCGGCAAGTCCACGTTTCTGCGCTGCCTGAACAGGATGAACGACCTCATCCCAATCTCCCGGGTTCAAGGTGAGATCCGCATCGACAATGAGGACATCTACAGCCCGAAGCTGGACGTTGTAGAGCTCAGGAGGCGGGTGGGCATGGTTTTTCAGAAGCCCAACCCGTTCCCAAAATCCATCTACGACAACGTAGCCTACGGGCTGCGGGTCAACGGCGTTCGCGACGAGCAGTTCATCCGGAACAAGGTGGAAAACAGCCTGCGCCGGGCCGCCCTGTGGGACGAGGTCTCGGACCGCGTGCACTCGTCCGCCCTGGGGCTTTCCGGCGGCCAGCAGCAGCGGCTGTGCATTGCGCGGGCCATCGCCGTGGACCCGGAGGTTCTGCTTATGGACGAGCCGGCCTCGGCCCTGGACCCCATTGCCACGCAGAAGGTGGAGGAGCTCATCCACGAGCTCAAGGAGAACTACACGATCATCATCGTGACCCACAGCATGCAGCAGGCCGCCCGCGTTTCCGACACCACGGCCTTTTTCTACATGGGCAAGCTCGTGGAGATCGGCCCCACGGAAAAGATGTTCACCAGGCCTGACAAAAAACAGACCGAAGACTATATCACCGGACGCTTCGGTTAAGGAGATCGCGATATGCCGACGAACGTGCAGACCCACCTGGAGCAGGAAATTTCCAGCCTGCGCATCAAAGTGCTCGAGATGGCGGCTTATGCCGAGAAAGCTCTGGACAAGTCCCTGCGGGCGCTCATGGAGCGCAACTCCGAGCTGGCGCAGGAGGTCATAGACAAGGATTACGAGATCAACCAGCTGGAGTGCGAGATCGACGAGTTCGCGCTCCGTCTGCTTGCACTGGCCCAGCCCGTGGCGCGCGACCTGCGCTTCATCGTCGGTTGCATGCGCATCATCGTGAACCTGGAGCGCATCGGCGACGAGTCCGTGAACATCGCGGAGCGTTCCATGCTGCTTGCGCACCGTCCGCCTCTGCCGTTCAGCAAGCCGCTGGAGCAGCTCGCCAATGCGTGTCTGGAGATGCTGCGCACGGCCATCAAGGCGTTCAAGGACGACGACCCCGAGCTGGCCGACCAGGTCTGCAACTCGGACGAGCACGCCAACGAGCTGGACCTGACCGTGCTGCGCAACCTCATCGACTACATGGTGGAGCAGACCCCGGCCATCGAGCGTTCCGTGCACACCATCCTCGCGTCCAGATCGCTGGAGCGTGTGGGTGATCTGTCCACGAACATTGCGGAGTGCGTGATCTTTATCGTCCAGGGTGTGGACGTGAAGCACCGTTGCCACCGGTTTTAGCCGGTACGTTTCAATGGTTGTGGCCGGCGCGGCTTGAGTTTTCCTTTACCGCGCGTATAGTGGTAGAATTAGGCGGATTGAAGTACCCTAATCACACGCAAAGGGAAGGAGCATCTCATGTCCAGTGAATCCAAGCGCAAGTACGAGTTTATGGTCGGCGCCGAGGAAGCGCCCGACTTTTTGGCCAAGATCGCGGATGGCATGCGCCAGGGCTGCCTCTCTATCGGCGACGTGGAGCTGGTCTTCGACGGCTTCAAGAGCTTATCCCTCTCCTTCAAGGAAAGCGTCGGCGGCTACAAGGCCAAGGTGAAGCTGAAGTACGCGCAGCCAGACCACGCGCCGGACTGCGAGTGCCCGGCATGCAAGGCCGCGCAGGAGTATGGCATCGGCAAGGAGGGCAAGCCCAAGTACGGCTCCCTCAAGAAGCGGATGAAGAGCGATTTCAAGGCCATCCACCAGGCGTTGCGCAACGGCGCCCTGCCCGGCGGGGATGTCATGGCGCGGTTCATCGAAGACAGCAGGGTGATGTGCACCTACCCGGGCAAGGGCGACGAGTACTACCCCCAGTATCTGGAAGCCGTGGACGCCTTTGCAGTGGCCGTGGAGCAGGGCGATCTGCAGGCGGCTACGGCGCGGCAGAACGATCTCTACCAGAGAATGCAAGACTGCCACGACGAGTACAAGTAGCAGCCGGGAAGCTCGGCGCCGGAGCTTCCGCGCCGGGCGCACAGGAGAATCTGATGGCCACGAAAATGGAACTGGTAAGACCTGACGCCTCGCCGCAGTGCCTGCATGTGGATGTGAGCAAGGTGGAGCGGGAGATAACAGACGAGGACCGCAAGCGGTATCTGCGGATCATCGATACATCGCTGACCGAGGAGCAGCGCCAGAGCGTTGTCACGCCGGACCATGTCTACCCCATGCAGGCGGAGGTTCTGGCCGTGCACTGGCACCCGGAGTTCGTGCCCATGGACCTCATTGTCCAGCGGGTGAACTCCATGTTCCCGGAGGCGCAGGAAAAGCTCGTCATCCCCACGCAGCACAACGTGCTCATGTCGCTGAACGGCTACTCCGGCGTGGAGGTGGACTGCTACTCCCACGGCTTCAACCGCAAGGTGCAGCTCTTGCTGCATTTCAAGGAGGAGAGCCTGGACAAGGGCGCCGACGTGCTCAAGGCCATGCTCTCGCACACCTTCACCTACCGCGGCAGCCAGCTTTTCGAGTTCATGGACGCGGTGCTGAGCACCTCGGGCTATCGGGAGGAGCAGCGCCAGAAGGCGGCGGGCAAGACAGGTGCTGGCGAGGACATCGTGCAGTTCGCGGCCATCCTCACCGGCAAGCTCAAGACGTTGCTGGAAGAGAACTGGCGGGAGACCCCCCGCGAGATGGTCAAGAACAAGCTCATCCGCAACTGGTTCGACCAGTTGCGCGGCGATTACGGCGACCACGTCATCGAGCGCACCCAGCTCTACCTCAAGCAGATCAAGAAGCAGGTCAAGAGCACCTTCTCCCTCAAGTACTTCTACCGCGCCTCGGAGGTTATCGAGGAGGCGCGCTCCCTGGGCGCCGGCGTGGTCATTCCCCACCCGGAGCAGTTCTGGCCCATCCTGCTGGCCGACTACGACGTGGACGGTTACGAGGTCTGGAACCCGCAGTCGCGCGAGTACACGGAGTTTCTCATCACCGTGGTCAACAAGCAGAACCACAGCCGGGTGCGGAGCTCCAGACCGCTGCTCGTGTTCATGGGCGACGACTGCCACATGAGCGAGAAGGTGAAGGAGCCGGAGCATCAGGACCCGGAAAAAGTCGGCCGGCAGGTCGGTCTGCAGCCCGCATGGGACGATATGGCCATCCGCAAGCAGCTCGTCGTATCGGGCATGAATCGCGTGCGGATCATCAACGAGTACAAAGACAGGCTCAACTAGGACGGGGCATTCATGGGATCGGACATCAATTTCAAGCATGAGAGCCTGCAGGACATCGACTCTCTGCTCAAGTACCTCAAGGCCATTACGGAAGGCCTGGAGACAGGCAAGATACGCCTTTCCACCAAGAACAAGGAGCTGCTGCTGGAGCCGCGCGGGCTGGTCAAGTTCGATGTGGAGGCCAAGCGTAAGGGCGACTTCCGCAAGTTTTCGCTCAAGTTCAGCTGGAAGGACGAAGAAGACCCGGCCGCCGGCGATGAACCTCTCATCGTCCAACCTTCGTAAGGACGCTACATGGGACCCCTGGAAAACGTCCTTCAGAAGGAAGGCATTGCTGAAAATTTGCGCTTCATGGTGATCGAGGTGGTCAAGCAGGTGGAGAACACCCGCAAGGTGCTCGAAACCATGGACCCCAAGATCATCGAGTCCGTCACCGCGCGTGACGACTACATCGACAATCTCAAGAGCGTGATCGAGAACAAGTGCTACTCCGCGATCAACCGCTCCGGGCCGCGCAATCCCCGCTCTGTGGATATTCTGCGCGCGTCTATCACGGTTTCCACCAACCTCGAGCGCATCGGCGACTTCGCCGTGAACATCGTGGGCCAGTCCGAGTATCTGAAGGACAAGGACTTCATTCAGCGCTTCGACCTGCCCAAGTTCTTCGACGCCGTGCTCACGGCCCTCAACCAGGTCTTTACGGCCATGATCCGGCAGGACATGTCCCAGGCGTTCAAGATCTGCCGCAGCGAGTTCACCCTGGACTTCCTCTACAAGATACAGTTCGACCGCATTCTCAACGAGCTGCGCTCCGGCAAGGAGACCGAAAACCTCATCACGAGCCACCTCATCCTGCGCTACCTGGAGCGCATGGGCGACTCCCTGCTGAACATCGGCGAGGCCATCATCTTCGCCGCCCTGGGGGAGAAGTTCAAGATCCGCCAGTACGAGGCCCTGCGCGAGACCCTGGCCAAGAGCGGGGTGGAGGTGCCCATCTCCGAGGTGGAGTTCCACTCCATCTGGGGCACGCGCTCCGGCTGCCGCATCGGCCTGGTCACGGACCGCTCTCGTAGCCAGAAAGAGGACACCGGGTGCGACGTGGAAGGCGGAGGCGAACGCGTGGAAAAGGCCTCCGGCGTGCTCTTCAAGGAGGGCAACCGCAAGAAGCTCCTGCAGGAGATGGAGAACATCAACCGTTGGGAGTCCATTCTGCCGGGCCTGCCGCCCAAGGTGCTAGCCCACCAGGAGGACGGCTCCCAGGCCTCCATGCTCATCGAGTACCTCAGCGGCTGCACCTTCCAGGACGTGGTGCTCACGGCCGAGGCCGAAATCATCGAGAATGCACTCTTCCTGCTGGAGCAGACCCTGCTCTCCGTCTGGGAGCACACCATCACCATGGCACCCATAAAAGCCGGCTTCATCAAGCAGATGGAGTCCCGGCTGGATGACGTGCTGCGGCTCTACCCCAACTTCGAGTGGGCGACGAAGACCATCGGCTCCATGAAGATCGTCTCCTTCGATGACATGCTGAAGCAGGCCAGGGATATCGAGAACGAGCTGGAGTCTCCGTACTCGGTCTTCATCCACGGCGACTTCAACATCAACAACATCGTCTACGACCACGAGGCCCAGCGCATCCACTTTATCGACCTGCACCGCTCCAAGCTGGCCGATCCGCTGCAGGACATATCCGTGTTTGTGGTTTCCAACTACCGCCTGCCCATCTTCGATCTCTACAGTCGGGCGCGGCTGAACCGTGTGGCCAAGCGCATCTACCACTTCTCCAAGGACTTCGGAGTGGAGCACGGCGACACCACCTTTGACGCGCGGCTCGCTCTGGGCCTGGCGCGCAGCTTCATCACCTCCACCCGGTTCGAGCTCAACATGCACTTTGCCAAGGATATGTTCCTGCGCGGCGTCTACTTCCTGGAAAAGCTGCTGGATCACAAAGGCCGGCCCTGGGACGAGTTCGTCCTGTCCGAAGACGCGCTCGTTTACTAGATAACCCTCATACATACGCGAAGCGATCATGAAAAAGATAGCCGTATACGGCGTGCCTGGAGGCTGGTCCTCCGAGCTGCTTGCCGACACCGTGAAGGCCGAGACCGGGTTCCGCTGCCTTGTGGACCCCGAGACCGTGGCCCTGGACCTGGAGCGTGAGGAGGTCTGGGCCCACGGCCAGCCCCTGCACGAGCTGGATGCGATCATCGTGAAGAAGGCCGGGCCGTTCTACTCGCCGCTGCTGTTGGACCGGCTGGAGATCCTGCGCTATCTCAAGCAACGCCGCGGCATTCCGATTTTTTCCGATCCCGAGATCATCCTCCGCGTGCTGGACCGCTCCAGCTGCACCGTGACCCTGGCCGCCGGCGGCGTGCCCATGCCGCCCACGGCCCTGACCGAGAGTGTGGACGAGGCCCTGGACTTTCTGGAGCGCTACGGCCGCGCCGTGTTCAAGCCCATCTACTCCACCAAGGCGCGCGGTATGCTGGTGGTGGAGAACGGGCCCGACGCCCGCGCCCGCGTCGAGGCTTTCCAGGAGCACAACCCGTTCATGTATCTGCAGCAGATGGTCAAACATCCGGGCAAGGATCTGGGCGTGGCCTTTCTGGGCGGCGAGTACCTGGCCACCTATGCCCGCGCCGGCAACAAGGACTCCTGGAACACCACCACACGCTCCGGCGGCAAGTACGAGCCGTACGAGCCCGGCGAGGAGATCATCGAGCTGGCCCATGAAGCCCAGGCCCTGTTCGGCCTCGATTTCACCTCCGTGGACGTGGTGGAGACGCCCGACGGCCCCAAGGTCTTTGAGGTCTCGGCTTTTGGAGGATTCCGCGGCCTGCGCGACGCCAACGGCATCGACGCGGCCAAGCTCTATGTGGACTATGTGCTGGGGAGGATCGGTAGATGACGCGCCTGACCACCGCCAAATCGTTTCTGGCCGACACGCTGACCGGCCTGGAGATCGCAGGCGCCCTGCATCTCGATTTCGACGGCTACCGCACCGAGGTGAGCTCCAACTCCCAGGAGCTGCTGGACGCCCTGGGCGACTACTTTCGTGACTTTCTCTCCGATGGTGCAGAGAACGCGCACACCGTGATCCACGCGTTGGAGGACGCCGCGCCGGAACCTTCGGACCTGGGCGTGGAGTTCACCGAAAAGCAGCCCGATCCCGGCAAGACCAAGATCAAGGAAGAGTACGCTGAGCTTCCGGACGGCCGGGCCGTGCGCAAGCGGCTCACCGGCATGCTCTTCGTCTTCGGCGGCGGCGTGAATGTCGCCCTGGGGCCGTGCCTTGAGAACGACAACCAGGTGGTCAACTTCGTCAACAACCGCTTCATCGAGTGGACTCTGGACCGCGGCAGCTTGCTGTTCCACGCCGCCGGCGTTGCCAAGAACGGTCGCGGCATGGCCTTTGCCGGCTTCTCCGGCATGGGCAAGTCCACTCTGGCCTTGCACGTGATGCGGCTGCAGACGGATTTCGTGTCCAACGATCGGCTCATGGTCCAGCGCGACGCCCAAGGGGACGCCGGGACCGGGCTCGTCATGTACGGCGTTGCCAAGATGCCGCGCATCAACCCCGGCACCGTGCTGCACAACCCCAGCCTGACGCCGGTGATGGACGACGAGGAGCGCGACCGCTTCGCCGCCATGCCCCAGAGCGAGCTCTGGACCCTGGAGCACAAGTACGACGCCTTTATCGACGAGTGCTTTGGCGAGGGCCGCTTCCGCCTGGCCGCGCCCATGTCCTGTCTTGTGCTGCTCAACTGGCAGCGCGACGGCGGCGAGCTCATCGTCAGTCGCGTCGATCTTTCCCGGCGGGAAGACCTCATGCCGGCGTTCATGAAGTCTCCGGGTTTGTTCTACCGGCCTGGCGACGATGCGCAGCTCGATTTCTCGGAGCAGGCCTACCGGGAGCTGCTCGACAGATGTCCGGTGTACGAGCTCTCCGGCGGTGTGGATTTCGAGCGCGCCGCCAAGAAGTGCGTCGCCATTCTGGAAGGGTAAGGGACCCATGTCCGAACGGATCAAGGTCTGCCATACCGTGGCGCTGCCCGACCCGGTGCGGCTGGCTCGCTACGAGCGCTCGCCGGAACTGGGGCCGCGGTTGCTCTTTTTCTCCGGCGGCACGGCGCTCAAGGAGTTCTCCCGCCGGCTAGTGCGCTATACGCACAACTCCATCCACATCATCACGCCGTTCGACTCCGGCGGCAGCTCGGCCGAGCTGCGGCGCGCCTTCAACATGATCGCCGTGGGCGACGTGCGCAACCGGCTGATGGCGCTTTCCGAGCGCCTGCCCGGCGCGGACTCCGCCATCTTCGACCTCTTCGCCTACCGCCTGCCCAAGGATGAGCCCCAGGAAGAGCTGCACAAACGGCTTCTTGCACTGCGCGACGGCAGGGACCCCCGCATCGCCGCGGTGGATGACCCCATGCGCAAGCTCATCCGCAACCACCTGCGCTTCTTCACGGAGTGCATGAAGGACGACTTCGACCTGCGCGGCGCCTCCATCGGCAATCTCATCCTGGCCGGCGGCTACTTCAACTACGGCCGGCACATCGACCCAGTCATCTACCTCTTCTCCAAGCTCGTGGACGTGAAGGGCACGGTGCGGCCGGTCAGCTCGGCCAATCTGCACCTCGCCGCCGAGCTGGAGGACGGCTCGTACGTCGTGGGCCAGCACATGCTCACCGGCAAGGAGACCGCACCCATCGCCTCGCCCATCAAGCGCATGTTCCTGACCCGGGACATGCATCCGGAAGGAGCGCCGGAGCCGAGCGAGGTCCACATCCGCCAGAAAGTCAGCGATCTCATCAGCAAGGCGGAGATCATCTGCTACCCCATAGGCAGCTTCTACACGAGCCTCATCGCCAACCTCCTGCCCAAGGGCGTGGGCGAGTGCGTCAGCCGCAACGAGTGCCCCAAGATCTACATTCCCAACTCGGCGCCGGACCCGGAGCAGAAGGGCATGTCCTTGTCGGGATGCGTGCGCGTGCTGCTGGATACGCTGAGCCGAAGCTGCGAGCACGAATGCGCCCGGGACCAGCTCCTCAACTTCATGCTGGTGGACACCAGGCGTGGGCAGTACCCCATGCCCCTTGATCTGGCCAAAATCCAGCGCTTTGGCATCGAGGTCATCGACGCTGATCTGGTGGACGACGAGAACCCGCCGTACCTCGATTCGAACAAGGTTCTCGCCCATCTGCTCTCCATTGTTTGATCAATTACTTGCGTTCGCGCCTTCAGGCGGCTATGTGAAACCCCGGAAGGGAGAACGCGAGAGCATGCAACCGGTACAGAACGAGATAGAGGTCAGAGTCCGCTTCCTGCGCGACGGGGGCTGCCCATACGCCCAGGGCGACGGCAACTACGACCTGAACCACGCCACGGCCGCCTCGGCCGGGGTGGACCTCAAGGCCTGCCTGGCCGACCAGCCGGGCCAGGCAATCACCATCGAGCCGGGTGGCCGCTTCCCCGTGCCCACTGGCATTGCCATCGAGATTGGCATGCCCGGCGTGGCCGGCTTCGTCTTCTCCCGCTCCGGCCTGGGCACCAAGAAAGGGCTCACCGTCAGCCAGGGCGTCGGCGTCATCGACCCCGACTACCGCGGCGAAATCATCGTTTCGCTCCTGAACACCTCGGGCGAGTCCCGCACCATCAGTCACGGCGACCGCATCGCCCAGCTCCTGTTCCTTCCGTACTTCGCGGCCCGCATCGTGCCCAGCGAGACCCTCTCCGATACAGACCGAGGAGCGGGCGGTTTCGGGCACACGGGCGCCTGATTCTTTTCGCCCGCGTCCCCGGATTCGCCCTGGCGGTCTCGCCCGGCGGCAACGGCTTTCTTCCATTCTGTGCGGACATCAATCATCAATGAGGATGAATCTCATGAGCGACAAGTTCAATACACTCAAGGCGCGGACCGAGAGCGTGCTGTGCAACACGTACGGCCGGTATCCCATGGGCATCACCAAGGCCGTCGGCTCCAGGCTTACCGACCTGGACGGCAGGGAGTATGTAGACCTGCTCGCCGGCATCGCCGTGTGCAACCTGGGCCACAGCCGGCCGGAGATCGCACGCGTCATGGCCGAGCAGGCGCAGAAGCTCGTCCACGTCTCCAACCTGTTCTACCAGGAGGAGCAGGTGGCCTATGCCGAGGAACTCACCAAATGGATGGGCCTGGGCAAGGCGTTCTTCTGCAACTCCGGAGCCGAGGCCAACGAGGGCGCCATCAAGCTGGCCCGGCGGTACATGCGGACCATCAAGAAGCGCGACGCTTACGAGATCGTGACCCTGGACGGCTCCTTCCACGGCCGCACCTTGGCCACACTCACGGCCACGGGCCAGCCCAAGGTCAAGGAGTACTTCGGGCCGCTGCCGGAAGGTTTCGTCACCGTGCCGTGGAACGATCCGGCCGCGCTGGACAAGGCCATCACCGACAAAACCGCGGCCGTGCTTGTGGAGCTCATCCAGGGCGAGGGCGGCGTGCGGCCCATGTCCACCGAGTACGCCGTGGCCGTGGAGCGCATCTGCCGGGACAAGGACGTGCTGCTCATGGTGGATGAGATTCAGACCGGCATGGGCCGGACCGGCAACTTCATGGCCTACCAGCACTATGGCCTCTCTCCGGACGTGGTCACCCTGGCCAAGGGCCTGGCCAACGGCCTGCCCATGGGCGCGGTGGTGGCAACGGACGACGCGGCCGCCGGCTTTGCACCGGGGGCGCACGCCACCACCTTTGGCGGCGGCGGCGTCATCACCGCCGTGGCGCTGGAGGTGCTGCGGATCATGAAGGACGAGGACCTGGTGAACCGGGCGCGCACCGAAGGCCAGCACTTCCTGGGCCGGCTGCACGACCTGGTGGACGAGTTCCCGGACCAGCTGGAGGAAGCGCGCGGCGTGGGCCTCATCTGCGGCCTCGTGTTCAAGGAGCCGGCGGCCTGGGCGTGGCAGGCCATGCTCGCCAAGGGCTTTGTGCTCAACTGCACCCAGGAGCGGGTGCTGCGCTTCCTGCCCCCGCTGTCCACCCCACGGGCCGATCTGGACGCCGCCGTTGAGGCGCTGCGCGAGATCCTGAGCGCATAACGGGGAGCGCGTAGGGGAGAAGTCCTACCGGGATATCCCTGTTTATTCGGCCGCATGGGTGTGGCATGCATAAAATGCAACCCTTACATCCAGGAGGCGGTCATGCGTTTCGTTCGTTTTCATTGCATCGTAGCCGCCACCATCGCGTTGCTGTTCGGCGCGGTGGTGGCGCATGCACTGGCGCCGCTGGGCGAGTTCGATCTCACGTTGGACGGCGTGCCGTTCACGGTGACCGAAAAGGTCCACGGCGAGTACGAGTTCCCTTATGCCATCCAAGGGGGTTCCGAAACCTATTACATCCGCAACGAGGAGACCATTGCTGCGGTGCGCGACCAGTTTCTCGGCGCCATGCAGAGGAACGAGCCGGTCACGGTGAAGGCGCACGTGCTCATGGTCTTCGAAGATCTGCTCGTCATCGACCAGATCTACTCCCTCTCACCGGGCCTTATGGAGGCGGGCTGATCCCTGTACGGGTCGGCCTTTTTTATTGCGCCAGGGGAGGGGCGCGGCTGACGCCAAGCCCCCGTGATTCATCCGTCAACCGCAGCGGCGGCCGGGTTTTCCGCCGCCGGAGCCCCGGCATGAGCGGTAGCGCATCCTCCAGATCCGGCGGGCATGTCGACGTCGGCGGCCGCAGGGCCGCACCCAGATCGCGGCGGAAAAAGCTGTTCGGCGGCGCCGTGCACGGCAATGCTGAAGTCCTGGACGCCCAATACGTCTGGGTCGCCATGGTGCCGGTGGAGGATCTGAACAACTCCGCCTACATCGGTGCGGACAGCGGTACGGATTTCCAGCTCTCCCCCTCCCGGTGCTACGTAAGCCCATACTCCCACTGCGGCTCGCTGCTGGACGGCATCGTCTGAGCCGGCGCGGTGTGCTCCCCGTACGGTTTTCCACTCGCACACTGTACGCAGCAACGGCGGAACAGGCTGGCGGACGCCGCAACAAGCCCTCGCAACGGGTGTTATTCCTATCGTCAATCTGTCTTCCCAATTTTGTAAAAAAGTCCAACCTTGACAGGGTGCCGCTTGAGAGACTAGAGGGGTCTATCCTTGTAAATGGGGCGCAGCCCTGATGTGGCGCTGCATATTATTTTGAATCGACGCCACCCGGACTGGACGTCTTTCGCGGGCCTCACCGCGGCCGGGTTTTCTCAGGAGGATGCCGTCCGTCATGGCCATGATCGACTGCCAAGACGTGCATAAATGGTTCGGGGACTTTCACGTGCTTCAGGGGATTTCACAATCCGTGGAGCGCGGCGAAGTGCTCGTCATCTGTGGCCCGTCCGGCTCCGGAAAGTCCACATTCATCCGGTGCATAAATCGACTCGAGGAGTTCCAGAAGGGCCATATCCTTCTGGAAGAAAAGGATATCCATTCCAAAGACTTCAACATCAACGAGCTGCGCGCCGAAATCGGCATCGTTTTCCAGCAGTTCAACCTCTATCCGCATCTCACGGTCCTCAAGAATATAACGCTGGCACCCGTCAAGGTGCGCGGCCGCGACAGAAAGTCCGCCGTGACCCAGGCCATGGAGCTTCTGGAGCGCGTGGGTATTGTGGAGCAGGCCAATAAATACCCGGCCGAGCTCTCCGGCGGCCAGCAGCAGCGCGTGGCCATTGCCCGCGCCCTGGCCATGCGGCCCAAGGTCATGCTTTTTGACGAGCCCACATCGGCCCTGGACCCGGAGATGATCAACGAGGTGCTCAACGTCATGAAGGACCTGGCCCGTGACGGCATGACCATGCTCTGCGTGACCCACGAGATGGGCTTCGCGCGCGAGGTCGCCGACAAGGTCATCTTCATGGACGGCGGCCAGATTGTGGAGCAGGGCCCGCCCAACGAGTTCTTCTCCAATCCCAGGCACGAGCGTACCAAGGCATTCCTTAAAGAAATATTGTAGTCACGGGCGCATCTGTGCGTCCACGACTGGATGTGTCCTACTAAACCAGGGAGGTATTGGAATGTTGAAACGTCTTATCTGCATGATGGTCGTCGTGAGCTTTGTTATCGGTCTCGCGGCTGTGGCCTCCGCCGACAGGCTCGAGGAGATCAAGGAGCGCGGCACGCTCATCTGCGGCGTCAAGGACGCTGTCGTCCCCTTTGGTTTCGTGGACGAGAAGACCAATCAGATCGTCGGCTTCGATGTGGACATGTGCGACTACATCGCCAAGGACATCGGCGTGAAGCCCGAGCTCAAGCCCGTCACCTCCGCCACTCGCATCCCCATGGTCTCCCAGGGCTCTATCGACTTGGCCATTGCGACCATGACCCACAAGTTCGAGCGTGACGACGTCATCGACTTCTCCATCACCTACTTCATGGATGGCCAGAAGATCCTCGTGGCCAAGGACGGCGACGTCAAGTCCGTGGCCGATCTCGCCGGCAAGAAGGTCGGCACCGCCAAGGGCTCCACCTCCGAGAAGAACATCAAGGACGCCCAGCCCGACTGCACCGTGATCTCCTTTGAAGGCTACCCGCAGGCCTTCCTGGCCCTCAAGCAGGGCAAGGTCGCGGCCGTGACCACCGACTCCACCATTCTGCTCGGCCTCAAGAACTCCGACGAGAACCCCGACAACTGGGTCATCGCCGGCGACTTCATCTCCGCCGAGCCCTACGGCATCGGCCTGCCCGAGAACGAGTCCAACTTCCGCGACGAAGTGAACCTCGCCCTCAACAAGATGTGGAAGAGCGGCGACTACGAGAAGATCTACAACAAGTGGTTCGGCAAGGACAGCAAGTACTACCTGCCGCTCGACTGGAAGATGGAGCTGTGGCCGTAAGTCTGTAGCACCAATGTGATTCCGGGGGGCGCTTTCGGGCGCCCCCTTCCTTCTAAGCCGAGAGACCATGAATTACGATTTTAACTGGGGCCTCGTCCTTTCCGGCGAGTATGGGCAGTGGATTGTCCAGGGTGTGATCACCACCCTGCAGATATCCGCAATCTCCATCGTTTTCTCCATGCTGCTGGGGACGATCATCGCGGTCTTCCGCCTGTCCCAGATCAAGCCGCTGGAATGGTTCAGCATCGCCTTTACCGAGTTTTTCCGGAACACGCCGCTGCTCGTTCAGATTTTCTTCTGGTACTTCGGGTCGGACGCCGTGCTGCCCAAGGCCGTGAACCAATGGCTGTACAAGCAGAACTTCGAGTTCGCCGCCGGCGTCATCGCGCTCACGGTCTACACCTCGGCCTTTATCGCCGAGGAGATCCGCTCCGGCATCTTCTCCATCCCCAAGACGCAGCTGGAGAGCTCCCGCGCAACAGGCCTTTCGTTCATCCAGGCCATGCGCTACGTCATTCTGCCGCAGGCGTTCCGGATCATCATACCGCCGCTCATCTCGCAGTTCCTGAACCTCATCAAGAACTCGTCGCTCTGCATGACCATCGGCGTCATGGAGCTCACCTACATGGCGCGGCAGATCGAGTCCTATACGTTCCACGGCTTCGAGGCGTTTACCGTGGCCACGCTCATCTACCTGTTCATTTCCCTGATCGTGAGCTTTGCGGTGAACCAGTACAATAAATATTTCCTCAAGCAGTACAGTTGGTAAGAGGGTAGGGAGAGCAGATACATCATGCGTTGGGATGTTGTCGTGAACAACTTCGACTACCTCCTCTGGGGCCCGTTCCCCCAGGGGCCTCTGGGTGGTCTCGCACTCTCCATCGTTCTCGCCATCGGCGGCATCTTCGGTGCGTTCTGGCTGGGCCTCGTCGTCGGCCTGCTGCGCATCTCCCGCAACAGATTGGCGCGCTGGGCGGCCATGGTCTACATCGAGATCATCCGCGGCATACCGATCCTGATGATGATCTTCTGGTTCTACTTCCTGGCGCCGGTCGTTCTGGGCCGTAGCCTGCCGGAGTTCTGGTCCGCGCTCGTCGCTTTCATCATCTTCACCTCGGCCTACATCGCCGAGATCGTGCGCGCCGGCGTGACGGCCCTGCCCAAAGGACAGACCGAGGCCGCCCGCGGCTCTGGCCTGACGCATCTCCAGGCCATGCGCTACGTCATCCTGCCACAGGCGTTGCGCAATATGATCCCGTCCTTCGTCAACCAGTTCGTCAGCCTGACCAAGGACACCTCCCTGGCCTACATCATCGGCGTGCTCGAGCTCACCCGCGCCGCCACGCAGATCAACAACCGCACCCTGATCGCGCCCACGGAAATATTCGCCACCATCGCGGTCATGTACTTCGTTATCTGCTACGCCCTCACATCGGCCAGCCGGCGGCTGGAGAAGCAGCTCTCCCGGTATCAGGCGCGCGGCCGCTAGCAGTCTGTCAAAAATGATCTTTAGCCCTGTGGCGGCGTCAGGCTCGCCCGCCCGAAGGTCGAATATTCAGCTATATGCTCCCTCCACGCGGAACTCGCCTTCCTTGCCACAGAACAAAATCTCTATTTTTGAGCCCACTTCTGGTTACACAGGCATCAGGCCTGTAGGATGCACCCCCCCATGACAGCTCCCATGACAGCTTCGGATCAGCAGTACATCCAGCGCGTCGACATCGTCGCGCCCATGGACATGGACGACCTCGTTACGGCCGAGCTCTTTGACGAGGCACCATTCGGCTGGGAAGAGACCGACCTGGCCGACGGCTTCAAGCGTTTCCGGCTCCACTTCGAGAAAGAGGAGCACGCCAACCGCGTGGCCAACCACCTCCGCGCGCTTTGGACCAACGTGTCCGTGGCTGTGGAGGCTGTGCCGCGCCGCGACTGGGCCCTGGCCTGGCGTGAGTACTTCAACGCAGTCACCTGCGGCGAGGACTTCATCATTGTGGCCCCGTGGATGGCCGAGGAAGCCGAGCAGGGCAGGGTGGTCGGCCGCATCCCGATCATCATCGAGCCCAAGACGGCTTTCGGCACCGGACACCATCCCACAACCGCTCTCTGTCTGGAGGTGCTCTCCAATCTGCACCGGCAGGGCGCCGTGACAAGGGGGCAGCGCTTTCTGGACGTGGGCACGGGCTCCGGCATCCTGGGCATCGGCGCGGCCAAGCTGGGCCTTACCGGCGTGGGCGTGGACATCGACCCCCTGGCCATCGAGAACGCGAACGAGAACGCCGCGCTGAATGAGGTGGCCGACGTGTTCCAGCTCGCCGAGGGCTCGCTCTCGGCCTTGCGCACGGCCGATCCCTCCGGGGAGTGGGCCTTTGAGGAGCGGCCGGAGAACGCGGCCGGGTTCGCGCACACGGCAGAGACCTTCGTGGCGCGCGACGCCGTGTCCGAGCTGGTGGGCGAGGAGCGCTTCGACATGGTATTCGCCAACATCCTGGCCGGACCGCTGGTGGCCCTGGCCGACCGCATCGCCGCGCGCGTGGCCCCGGGCGGCGCGCTCATCCTCTCGGGTCTGCTCACCACCCAGGCCGAGCAGGTCCGCGCAGCCTACGAACCGCTGCTCGGCCCGTGCAACGAGCAGGTGAGCGGGGAGTGGGTGGCGCTGTACTGGCAGCTGCCCGAATAACGTCGTTCCTCTTACGATTCATTTATTATCCCGGCCGCCGGTTGCCAGCGTGCCGGTGACGGGTTATTTGATTCCTCAACGTCTGCGGCGGCTTTGGCCACAGCTTCGCGGATGTCCCGGGAATCCATGGTGACACGGACACGCACACATTCCTCCGACGGTCTCGCAGCCTGGCACGACGCCATGGCCGACGCCCTCGGCCCCATGCGCTGGTGGCCGGCCGATACCCCCTTCGAAGTGGCGGTGGGCGCCATCCTGACCCAGAACACGAACTGGACCAACGTCAAGCGCGCCATCGACAACCTCAAGGACGCCGAGGCCCTGGACGCAGCAGCCTTGCACGCCATGGATGCCGAGCGCCTGGCCGAGCTGATTCGTCCGGCCGGGTACTTCCGCCTCAAGGCGGGCCGCCTCAAGAACCTCGTGGCCTTCATCGCCGAGGAGTGCGACATGGACGTTCTGGCCCTGGCCGACATGGGGCTGGACGAGGCGCGGGAAAAATTGCTGACCGTGCGCGGCGTGGGGCCGGAAACGGCGGACTCCATCCTCTGCTACGCCGCGGGCATGCCCACCTTTGTGGTGGACGCCTATACCGCGCGGATAGCCAATCGCCATGGCCTGTTGCCCGAGGACGTCTCGTACGACGAACTGCGCGAATATTTTATGGATCGCCTCGCACCCGATCCGGAGCTGTACAACGAGTTCCATGCCCAGCTCGTGCACGTGGGCAATGGCTGGTGCAAGAAAAAAGCGCCCCGCTGCGGCGAGGGCTGCCCCCTGGAGCCGTTCCTTCCCTGAACGATGGTCCCTATGCGCTCGATCCCTCTCCGCCTCGTCCTCGCGCTCCTTATCTGCTGCATCGTCGTCCCGGCCGTGGGTGCGCCCGTGGTGTTCGCCAAGAAGGATCTCAAGCAGCAGGCCAGCTCCACCAAGGCCGACGTCAAGCGGCTCACGGAGCAGGAGCGCACGCTGCACAAGGATCTCGCCGGCATAGAGGACGACATGGACGCCCTGGAAAAGAAGATCGCAGGGCAGGAGAAGAAGCTGGCCGGCCTGGAGAAAGAGGAGGCGGCCATCGGCGAAAAGCGCGACGCTCTGGAGGCCAGGCGCAAGGAGACCGCCAAGGAGCTGACCGTGCTGCTGCGGAAGCTCTGGCCCATCCATGTGCTCAATAAGACGCAGCGCGGCCGGGCCATGGAGTCCTGGGACCAGGCAGACCGCGAGTTCACCTGGCTCGCCGCGATCTATAAGCGGGTGGGCGTGAAGATGGAGGACATCCGGGAGCAGAACGCGGCGCTGGAAGCGACCATGCAGGAGCAGAAAAAGGCCGCAGACCAGGCCCGGGCAGAGCTGGCCGCCGTCAACCAGGACAAGGACAGGCTGCTGGAACACAAGCTTGACTTCAACCGCCGCATTGCCGAGGTGCGCAAGGAAAAGCTCTCCAAGGAAGAGGAGCTGGACCAGGTTCTCGCCGCCATCCAGAAAATGGAGTACAAGTTACGGCGAGAGGCCGAGCGCAAGGCAGAGGAAGCACGGCAAAAGAAGGAAGCCGAGGAGGCCCGCAAGGCCGAAATTGCGCGCAAGGCCGAAGAAGCGCGCAAGAAGGCCGAGGCCGAGCGTCTGGCCGAAAAGAAGACGGCCAAGGTGGAGCAGGCGCGGGCAAAGTTCACGCTCATGCCCATGCCGTCCGTGCCGCCCAAGAAGGCCGTGGGCGGTCTGAAGGGCCGCATGCCCTGGCCTGTGGAGCGAGGCAACGTGCGCATAGGCTTCAAGGCCAGCGCCAACCCGCCGCATCGTGGGGTGGGTCTGGCCGTGCACGAGGGCGAGCCGGTCCGCGCGGTGGCCTTCGGCAAGGTTGTTCATACGGATACCATGCGCGGGTACGGCAAAGTGGTTGTTCTTGTGCATGGTGAAGAATACTATAGTTTGTATGCGTATCTCGCAGAGACGAAGGTTGATCTCGGCGAGGAGGTCGAAGCAGGTCAGGAGATCGGTACGGCGGGGTATTTCCCGGAGCTGAAAGGGCCGGGCCTGTATTTTGAATTGCGTTTTCACCAAAAAGCTATTAATCCAAAAGCTTGGCTTGCATCCTTAAAATGATGACCATCACAGGTGCCGGCCCCGCGCCAAACGGGTCACCGGCACATTCTCATGCTCGGAATCCAAGCTTCGGGTAATTCGGAGGCTTCTCCCATGCGACGGCATTTTATCATCGTCACTTTACTTTTCGTTCTGTGTATGGCGGTTCCGGCCGCGGCCCAGGATGAGGGCAACCGGTACGATCCGCTCAAGCGGTTCAGCCAGGTCATGGATATGGTGGAAACCTACTATGTCCGCGAGGTTGACCGCAAAGAGCTGGTGGACGGCGCCGTCCGCGGCATGCTGCAAGAGCTCGATCCGCACTCCGCCTACATGGACAAGGAAGAGTTCTCCGAAATGCAGGTGCACACCACCGGTGAATTTTCGGGCATCGGCATCGAGATCAGCATGAAGAACGGACGTCTCGTGGTGGTCTCGCCCATCGAGGACTCCCCGGCCTACCGCGCCGGTCTCAAGAGTGGCGACATTATCCTGGAGATCGACAACACCTCCACGCAGGACATCTCCCTGATGGACGCCGTGAAGATGATCCGCGGCCCCCGGGGAAGCGACGTCACCCTGACCATCCTGCACAAGAACATCAAGACGCCCGAGCGCGTCGTGATTACGCGCGACACCATCGCCATCGACAGCGTGAAGTCCATGGAGCTGGAGCCCGGCTACCTGTACCTGCGCCTCACCAAGTTCAACGAGCACACCTCCAGCGAGATGCAGGACGCCATTGCCGCGGCCAAGAAGAAGGGGCCGCTGGAAGGCATCATCCTGGACCTGCGCGACAACCCCGGCGGGCTGCTGGACCAAGCCGTGGACGTTGCCGACGCCTTCCTGCGCGACGGCAAGATCGTCTACATCCAGGGCCGCAGCGAGGCTTCCCGCAAGGATTTCATGGCCCACGACCAGTCCACGGATCTGGACACCAACATCGTGGTGCTGATCAACGCCGGGTCGGCCTCTGCGTCCGAGATCGTGGCCGGTGCTCTGCAGGATCATGAGCGCGCGCTGCTCATCGGCGAGCCCACCTTCGGCAAAGGCTCGGTGCAGACCATCATTCCCTTGTCCGACGGCGGCGGCATGAAGCTGACCACTGCGCTGTACTACACGCCCAACGGCCGCTCCATCCAGGCCCAGGGCATCAAGCCGGACCTGCTCATCCCCATGAGCGCCGAGAACGAGTGGGACAGCTTGGTCACTCTGCACGAGAGCGACCTCAGCCGGCACCTGGAAAACGGCAACTCCAAGAAGAAGGACAGCAAGCACAGCGAAGAGGCGCGCAAGCTCCTGGAGAACGACAACCAGCTGCGCATCTCGCTGAAGTTCGTGAAGAACCTCGACGCCATGAAGGCGTTCTATTGATAGCCTGCCTGCACTTCCGGGGGCCGTGGTTCGCGCGGCTCCCGGAAGTGTCATGATCCCGCAACGCAGCGGAACCATCGCACCTGATATGCCGCACCATCCTTCCGAACACACGCCGGCAGGCGAAGGCCCCCTGACCGTAATCGCAGAAAACCGGCTGGGCGAGGCGGGCGGCATCCTTCTCAGCAGCAAATCACTCATTCTCTGGGGCATCTGCCTGGCGGCGCTTGCCACTGGGCTGCTGCTGTTCAGGCTCACAGGCGTGGCCGACGGCAGCGGTCGGCGTCCGGAAGCACCGCCTGTGGAGAACGGCACTGTCATGCGCAGCGTGGTCAAACGGCCCACCCTGCAGACGGCCAACGCCACAGCCATGCCGTACGAGGAAGCGCTGGGCGGACCGCTCGAAGAGTCCATCAAGCGCGTGGACTACGCGCTCATCCAGAACCTGCTGCAGCTCGGCTACGAGTCGGACCGCATGCAGCTGGACCACGTGGAGACGCGCACCGTCTCCGGTTCGGACTACCACTTCCAGCAGATCAACTTCGTTCTGGACGAGTCGCCAGCGGCCTTTGTCGAAAATCTCAAGCCGCTGATCGATTTCTGGGCGGACGAAGCCTCCCTGGACCAGGTCAACGCCACCACGTGGCGCATTGCCGTCCTGGGCCGGCCCACGCACCAGCTCGACTTTCTCCGGCGGCAGGATCTCGTGCCCGGTCCCAAACCGACACCCTCGGTGAACGGCCCGAAGATCGTCATTGTCATCGATGACCTGGGCGAGAACGTGGCCTTTGCGCGCGACCTGGCCAACCTCGGCTTTCCCGTCACCTTTGCCATCTGGCCGCGTGCCAGCCACACTCGCGAGGTCGCCAAGATCGCCCAGGACGCCGGCTTGGAGATCATTCTCCACCAGCCTATGGAGCCGATCTCCTACCCGAAGACCAAGCCCGGCCCAGGCGCCGTGTATGTGCGCATGACGCCGGACGAGGTCAGCGCCACGGTGGCGAAGAATCTGGAGCTCGTGCCCGGAGCCGTGGGACTGAACAACCATATGGGCTCCCGCTTCACCCAGGACGCGGAAGGCGTCGCAGCGGTGCTGCGCGTGCTCAAGGCGCGCCGGTTCATGGTGCTGGACAGCCTGACCCACCCGAAGTCCGTGTTCGGCCGCGTTGCGAATTCCATGGGCGTGCCCGGCGGCACCCGCGACGTGTTCCTGGACGTGGTGCGCAGCGAACGCTCCGTGCTGCACCAGCTCATCAAGGCGGAGCGCATTGCGGAGAAAAAGGGCAGCGCCATAGCCATCGGCCATCCGTTTCCGGAAACGCTGGCCGGTCTGCGCCAATGGGTGCGGACACGCGACGCGTCCATAACGCCGGTCAATCTCGCCACGCTGATCGCCCCTGGAGCGGCGACGCACGCGCGCGTTGAAAAAAGTCCAAAAACCCGGTAGTTACCGGAGCGAATTCCTTTTCTTTTCAACGATCACATACGAGGTGAAACGACCATGTCCGAACGCACTCTGTCCATCATCAAGCCTGACGCCGTGGAGCGCAACGTCACCGGCGCCATCCTGAAAATGATACAGGATGAAGGCTTGAAGGTTGTGGCCATGAAGATGATCCACATGACCAAGGAGCAGGCGCAGGGCTTCTACGCCGTGCACCGCGAGCGGCCGTTCTTCGACAGCCTGACCGACTTCATGTGCTCCGGCCCGGTAGTGGTCTCCGTGCTTGAAGGTGACGGCGCCATCGCCCGCTACCGCAAGCTCATGGGCGCCACCAACCCGGAGAATGCGGACGAGGGCACCATCCGCAAGCAGTTCGCCCTGGATGTGGAAAAGAACTCCGTACACGGTTCCGACGGCGTCGAGACTGCTGCTGTCGAGATCTCGTACTTTTTCAACCGTTTGGAGATGGTAGGGTAACCATGGAAACGAGCCTGGGCTGTGTTGGCTGCGGTAACATGGGGGCGGCGATCCTCCGCGGGCTTTCGAGCCTGGAGGGTGTCTCTCTGCATGGTGTGGATATGGATGCGCATCGGCTGAAGATCGTGTGCGAAGAGTGCAACGCGCAGCCATCGGAATCCGCGCGGGAAATGGTCCGCAACGTGGACTACATTCTCCTGGCGATCAAACCCCACCAGGTCCAGACGCTGCTGAAGGATCTTGCGCCGCGGCTGCGTCCCGGCCAGACGCTTATCTCCATCGCCGCAGGCCTGACGCTCAGGCAGCTCAAGGAGTACTCCAGTGGGAGCTGCCCGGTGGTGCGCATCATGCCCAACACGCCGGCCATGGTGCAGGCGGGCATGTTCGCCATCTGCCTGGACGATCCCGACCTCGTCGAATCCCAGAAGCAGACCGTGCTGGAGATGTTCTCCACCCTGGGCAAGACTTTTGTACTCGAAGAGGCGTACTTCGACGCCTTCACGGCCGTGGCCGGCTCCGGCCCGGCGTACGTGTTCTACATAATGGACGCGATGGTGGAGGCGGGCGTCACCCTGGGCATTCCGCGGCCCATGGCGCTGGACATGGTTCGGGGGCTGTTCACCGGCTCCAGCAAGCTGGCCGAGCAGACCGGCCGCCACCTGTGCGAGCTGCGTGAGATGGTCACGTCGCCCGCAGGCACCACCGTGGAGGCCACCAACGTGCTGGACAAGTACGCTGTGCGCGCCGCCTTTGTGGACGCCATCGACGCGGCCTGCCGCCGCAGCAAGGAGCTCGGCGAATAACATTCCGGCTGTATGAGCCCTGCCACACGGCTCACTCTCGAATATTCAGGCCCGTCTGGTCACGATCTGGCGGGCCTTTTCTTTTGCCGCTCGGCAATAGGCGTGCACGTCCCGCAGCAGAGCTGCGTGTATGACAGAGCAGGCGAGTCCGGCTCCATGCCGCAGGGACCTTTCCTGTCCAGGATCATGGACGATAGTCGTCCAAGATGTTGGACCAGGCGCGGCTACTCGAAGCTTTCGATGTCCGTGGGCACGCGGTCCCAGACGATCTTTCCGGCGGCTTTGCGATGCTTGCGCAGGAGCACGTAGAGGGCTCCGGCTCCGCCGTGCTGCGGACGCGCCGTGCAAAAAGCGAGGACCACGCGCTTGAAAGGGTCGCGGGTCAGCCATGTCTGCACGGCCCGGCGCAGGATGGATTGGCCGTCCGGGGAGTTGCGGCCGCGGCCCGGGATGAGCAGCACGGTGCGCT
The DNA here is from genome assembly GCF_013085545.1 of Oceanidesulfovibrio marinus. Taxonomy (NCBI): domain Bacteria; kingdom Pseudomonadati; phylum Thermodesulfobacteriota; class Desulfovibrionia; order Desulfovibrionales; family Desulfovibrionaceae; genus Oceanidesulfovibrio; species Oceanidesulfovibrio marinus. Next base: position 1,377,505 of record NZ_CP039543.1, on the reverse strand, counting down.
TGCCCTCCAGGTAGTGGTAGCGGATGAAGTCCACCATGTTGTCGTAGGCCTGCTCCAGGGTCATGCCATGCATGTCCAGGTGGGCCTCCGGGCTGTACGTTCCCGCCTTCAGCTTTCCCAGGAGCTTCAGGTCCAGCCCTTTCACATGGCCCTGGATGAACTCGTCCGAGTACTCCAGCGAAAACTCGAGCTTGCCAGTCACCAGATCCATGAGCCGCTTCTTGACTTCATGGTCCTCGTCGCGAGGATCCTGCAGCTGCAGCTGCAGCTGCGGCGTGTCGGCCGGGGTGTCGCATATGGGCGCGGTCCGGCTCTTGCGCTCGTCGCCAAGGGGGGTGACGTCCTGCATGGCGTTGCAGAACATGGCCATGTCATCCGGCTCTTCCTGCGGGGCGGAGTCTTCCTGCCGCTGGTGAAGCGCCGGTTTTTTCGGTTTGTTTTTTTTGGACCCCTTGGGGAACCTGGACTTGTCCAGCTCGCTGAAATGGTTGAGCTTATTTTTAGGCATAGTGCGACTCGCGGATAAAAAAGAGACGACAAGGCAGACGACGCCTGCGCTGGGTTCAAGCCGGCGTTGTGCAAAACAGGCGCGGCAATGTCTTTGCTATTCGGCGCTTTCCAGTATTTCGCTGGCCCACAGGGTGGCCATGTTGTAGCTCACCGCCGCCTGGGTCAGGCCGAGGCCGTGCTTTTCCAGGAACGTCCCGACCTTGGCCCATTCGCCGTTTTCCACTGCCCGGGTGAGCCTGATCCACTGCGAGGTGGACGGGTCTTCTCCGGTGAGCGCTCCGGCCACGTGCTCGTCCAGCGGGAACTGCTCCATGATTTCGCTCATGGTCTGGCCCAGGAGCACGTCGAGCATGGAGAACAGCCCGATGAGCGACATGGTCTCCTTGGGGAGCGGCGGCTTGGGCATGGCCTCGGCCAGCAGCTCCAGGAAACGCGCGCGCTGTATCGACGTGAAGTAATGTTCTTCACTGGCGAAGCTGGTGTCAAGGTCGGACAGGGAAACAGCCATGAGCCATTGGCGCAACTGCTTCTGCCCGAGCAGGGTGATGGCCTGCTGGATGGACTGGATCTTGTGGGGCAGCGAGAAGGCCACGGAGTTGATGAACTTGAGCAACCGGTAGCTGAGCGAGGGGTCGCTGGACACGGTGCGCGCCAGCGCAGCCACCTCGAAGTCCTCCTTGGAGAGCTCCTGGATGAGCTTGAGCTTGGCCGAGGCGGCCAGGGATATCTTGCGGCCGGGGAAGAGCACGGGTTTGGAGAAGAAGTTGCCCTGGAACAGCTCGAACCCCAACGACCTGGCCATCTCGAACTGCGGCTGATCCTCCACCTTGAGGGCGAGCAGCCTCCCGGGGTAGCGGGAGAGCTTCTGCACCAGGGCGGCTATCTGAGTCTTCTGGTGGCCCAGGATGTCCAGGATGATGATATCCGCTATCTGGAGCAGGGAGTCGTAGCATGGCAGCGACACGGCAACGTCGTACCCGGCTTTCTTGAGCTCCTGGACCGCGGCCACGGTGGTATGATTCGGCGTGCCCAGGCGCTCCAGCTGCGGAATAACGCGTTCCGGCGGAAAAGCCTCCACCATGGACTTACGCACCATGCTCAGCGGGACGCTGAGGACTACCTTTTTCGTGGGGTCGATGCCCTGATGGGCCAAGGCGTATCCATCGGCGATGAGATTCGCCGTCGCCTTGTTGGGGTCTTCAATTTCGGCGCTCTGCGCGTCCTGGCTGTTGCGGAAGTACAGCTTGTACCCCCATGGCTGGCGTGAATCATCGCAGATTGGCTGCCGGGCCACGAATATGGGCTGATATGTTTCGTGTTTACGTATGGCTAGCCTCCAGGAGAGCGGATATGCCGACGGCGGCGTGGGCCGGGCTCGAATCTCCGCACAATTCGGGCCGTCGTCGTGAGGTCGGACTCAAGCAACGTATCACGTCGATGATCGCTGGGGGCAAGCGGTCAGATTTCTCCACGTAAGAAGTTCGAAATGTTATCGATGTAGGTTACCAGCATCCTGATGGTCGGATCGTCCCGTTCGGGATCGAGTAGAAACTTGATCCCCAACCGGATGCGGTCAAGGTCCTTCCGGGCGCTGATGATCTGGCTGAGCAGGGTCAACGGCGTTTCGTCCTTGCTCAGGGCGAACTCCAGATGGAGTATCTGCCCAGGCTCGACAGAAGGCCAGGTCACTCCGGTGCTGCGGCTGACCATGAGCATGCATCCGCCGGAGCTCAGGTCGAGGATAACGCCGTCCACTGACACGTCGTCTATTGTGCCCTTGGCATCGAGGAACGTGTTCACGCGTTCGCTCTGGCGCAGGTTCAGGGACTCCACGGAGTGCGGATAAGAAAGAAAGATCAGCGGGCACGGCCGGACGACCTGACCCACAGCGTATGCCTTGAAACCAAAGACCCGTCCTCCCACGAGATAGCGGATGACAAGCCTGCCGCCGTTCATGAGCTTTTCGCGGATACCCGGAATGCCGGGCATCTGGATGATCAGGAACTCCTCCGGCTTTTGTCCGTAATATGCGCTCTTGAAACGCGCCTTCTCGCCCTCGAACTGGACAAGCATCTCGTGCCCAATGGGCAAATCCATTTTATCCCACCCCATGACGCCCCCCGGGTCATGTATGTTGCTCAAAATGACACCAAAGTAAAAAATATGGGTTTGTTTACACCGTATTGAGCCGTTCCCGCAACAAGGGAATGACCGCAAGTGAGGCAAGCATGAGCACGCCCTGGCAGATGAAGCCCATATCGAACTCGCCGTGGTGGCCGGCCCAGCCCAGCAAAGACGGGATGAGGCCGTTGCCGGTCAGGATAGCCACCGGGATGAGGCACGAGATGGCCATGCTGCGGATATCCGAGGGAAAAACCTGGGACAGTAGCGAAAAACCTGCCGGGAAGTACATCACCGAGAAAAACGCCTGGAGAATGACGGCCGCCACCAGGAAGCCGCCCTCTGCCGCGCCCAGGGAGAACGTGGCGGCGCTGCACGCGGCCAGGGACAGGGTTATGGTCGGCTTGGGGCCGATGCGATCGGATATCCAGCCGGCCAGAACCGCGCCCGCCGGGCCGGCGATGCGGGATATGGCGAGCAGCTCGTTGGCCCAGCTCTCGCTCAGGCCGCGTTCGTCCACCAGGTAGAGCGGCATCACGGAGTACGGCGCGAAGCTCGCGCCAACAGCCATGCAGAAGAGCAGGAGCAAGCCCCAGAATTGTCGTGCGCGGACAATGGAACGGATAAGTGCGAGATCCGGCGGCCGGCCCGTGACGTCGCCGCCGTGGCCCCTGAAGTGAAAGAGAACGCCGCCCGCAATGCTGGCGGAGCCCAGCAAGAGCAGCACCTCCCGCCAGTCCATGGAATCCAGCAGCAGGACGGCGAGCAGGGGGGCGATGAACAGGCTGAAGTTCGGCGCCAGCTCGTGCACGGAGAACGCCTTTCCGTAGTCTTTTTCCCGCACCAGCGAGGTGAGCGCGGCAACGCCCGAGGGCAGGTAGAGGCCACTGGTCACGCCAAAGGCGCAAAGGCCCAGGGCGAGCTCCAGGTAGGTGCGGGTAAAGGCGACGGCGATGAACGCGGCGCCGACGCCCAGGGCGGAGATGGTGATGATGGTGCGGTGGCGGATTCGCGTGGAGATGAAGCCCGAGGCGAACAGACTGGCGGCGTAGCCTATGGAGAACGCCAGGTAGAGCCTGCCGGCATGGCCGTGGTGGATGCCCAGCTCGCTTTCTATGCTCAGCATGAGCGGCGAGAAGATGACTCGCGTGAGGAAATTGATGAAAAACAGCGCGGTGATAAAGGCAAGCCACGGCAGGGCGCGGCGGAAATCGTAGGGGGCTTGGGCAACCATGGTCGGTGGTTTGTTGCTGGCAGGATGGACGCATTTGTAGCCGCACCACCGCCAAAAGAAAAGCGATTTCGGCGATGGAACGCTTTGTCCTGGAATCGGACCGGCACGGCCCGTCCCTGCCGCCGGCGAGGGGTACCGATGTTGCCGGGCATGGAACCGGCAAGTGGTGCAGGTGGGTGCGCTGGCCGAGTGGGGCTACTTCCGCACGAACAGGAATGCGCCCACGACGGCCGTGAACGGCGCTACGGTGACCAGGCCGAAGCTGCCCACGATAGTCTTGAGCACCTCGGCGGCCACGTAGATGAGGTTGAACATGTTGGCCAGCGGGATGCCCTGGGCCATGAAGGCCATCAGCAGAGTGATGAAGCCGCCGGAGTAGGCGAGGAGCAGGGTGGTGGTCATGGTGCCGACCACGGCGCGGCCTACGCGTATGCCGGACTTCAGCGCCTCGTAGCGGGAGATGTCCGGCTTCTTTTCCACAACCTCGTGCATGGAGGCGGCCACGTCCATGGCCAGGTCCATCACCGCGCCGGAGGCCGCGATGAAGACCGCGGCGATGTAGATCTTCGCCAGGTCCAGGTGGCCGAAGCCGGAGTAGAGCAGGGTTTCCGCAAAGGGCATCACGGCGCCGTGTACATGGAACTTGTAGGTGAAGTACCAGGCCATCAAACAGCTAGTGAGCACGCCGAGAAAGGCGCCGGCAAAGGCGGCCACGCCTTTGCGCGTGACACCGGCCACGAGAAAGATGACCACGGCCGTGAGCAGGGCGATGACGCCCAGCGAGAGCCAGATGGGGTCGTAGCCGTTGAGCATGCACGGCACCAGCCCTTTCCACAGCAGCAGCGCGGCAAAGACGAAGGAGAGCAGCGCCTTCAGACCTGTCCATCCGGCAAAGGCGATGAGCAGCACGGCGAAAAGCCCCAGCAACAGGAGCTCCAGTCCCAGGCGGTAGTGGTCCTGCGCGTTGACGAATATGATCGCGCCGTTCTGGTCTTCCGTGAGTACGACCAGGGCCGTGTCGCCCACCGTGTAAATCTTGTCCAGGTCCAGGCGTCCCAGAAGCTGGTTGGTGGAGGAGTGCGTCTCACCCTTGTGCTGCCCTTCCAGAATCTGGACCACGACCTCCTGGTGCCCTTTCTTGAGCATGCCGAGCTGTTGGACGTCGTCGTTGTTTACCTGGACGATCTTGCCGCGTACCCGGACGGCGTTGGTGGGCTGAGCGCCCTCGAAGCCGGTAGGGATGCAGTACAGAATGGCGGAGAGGATGGTGAAGACGATGACCAGGATGGTGTCGTAACGGGTGTGGCGCACAGTGGTGTTCTCGCAAGGCTCGTGGGAAGGTTGAAGAAAAAGGGGACGGGACATGTGCCCCGCCCCCATTCAGCCGCGATACGTACGAGCTAGTTCTGGGCCATGTGGACCTTGGAGTCCACGCCCATGACGGCCATGAGCTTCTTGGCCACGTCAGTGTTGTCGTAGTAGCCGTTGAAGCTGTCCTCGCCCACGCCCATGGCGGAGGTGCCGATCGGCACGGCGGTGTGGGAGTAGGAGGTCCAGGCAAGGCCGGCCTTGTTGTTCAGGATGTGCGTGATCTGCACGGTGAGGGGGTTGTACCCGCCGTACAGGAGGTACGTGGTGTCGTCTGCAGCGCGTTCCTTGTCGCCCAGCATGGCCTGCTTGAAGGCGTCCTGAAGCTGCACTTTCTGGTAGTCGGTCAGGACCATGGGGTCAGACTTGGGGTTGCCCTCGAACTTGAGGCCGAAGTTCTCGGTGATGACGGGCTTGATGCCGTCGAAGTCGCCCTTGTAGCTCTCCATCACGTCCTGATCGAACTTGGTGAAGGAGATCTTCTGGTTGCCGAGCACCTGGAAGTCGGAGTCGTACTTGGTGCCGGCAAAGCCGACGGTCAGACCGCCACACTCGTGGTCGCCGGTGGTCACGATGAGGACCTCGCCGGGGTGCTTCTCGGCAAAGGCCACGGCCTTCTGCACGGCCTCGTCAAAGGCCACGGTGTCCTTGATGGCGGCCACAGCGTCGTTGGCGTGGCAGGCCCAGTCGATCTTGCCGCCCTCAATCATGATGAAGAAGCCCTTGTCGTTGTCCAGGAGCTCGATGGCCTTCTCGGTGAACTCGGGCAGGGTGATGTCCTCGGCGCGGTTGTCCATGTCGTAGGGCAGGGCGCCGGAGTCCTGCAGCCAGTCATTGTAGGCCAGGACCTTGCCGGAGCCGGGCTTGAGGCCCATGAAGTCCTTCTTGGCGGTCACCACGGTGAAGCCGTTGTCCTTGGCTTTGGCAATAGCGTCGCCCAGGGTCTTGGCGTTGGGGTCCTTCTTGAGCACACGCTTGCCTGCGGGGTCCTTGAGGCCGCCGCCACCGAAAAAGTCGAAGTCGCTCTCGACCAGGGCGTGGTCGATGTTGTGATACATGGAGCGGCTCTTCACGTGGGAGTAGAAGGAAGCCGGGGTAGCGTGGTCGATGGAGACGCTGGAAATGATGCCGACCTTCATGCCGTTTTCCTTGGCGATCTCGGCAATGGTCTTCACGTTCTGCTGGTCGGGAGTCATGCCGATCATGCCGCAGTTTGTCTTCACGCCGGAAGCGATGGCCGTGCCGGCGGCGGCGGAGTCGGTGATGAAGCGGTCAGCGGCGTAGGTGGTGGTGATTCCCTGGGCCGGGAACTCGTCCATCACCAGGGTCTTGCCGGCGAACTGGGCGGTGGCGGCCTTTTGGGGCAGGCCCATGCCGTCGCCGATGAACAGGAACACATACTTGGCCGGCTTACCGTCGTAGAGACCGGTCTTGGCCAGGGCCGGCGCTGCGGTAAGCAGAACGAACGCGACAAAAAGCGCCGCGCTCTTCATGGTTTTACAACGAATGGTGCGCATCCCTCTTTCCTCCGTGCTGTTTGGCGAGTTGTACAAACATGTTGCGATCATGGCATGATCACAATTCGGTCTTCCTTTCGTGTTGAGTGCAGGAAGGCCGTGTCGAACATGTGGCAACATGTTTACAGCCTCGTGAAAACACGGGCATGAAGAAACAAATGTTCCACAATGCGCAAGGAGAACAGTATTTCGGATTGCAGCGGTGTACTACATAAAAAATAATCGGCGGGATGGCGTTTATTTTTCTGCGGAATCGTCCTCTGTGGCGTCTTCTTGCGGTGCAGATCCATCCCCGGTGCGTTGCTCTGAAGAACCGCCCGTTGCGTGTTCTTCCTCGGAAGCATCCTCGCCGTCCCCTTCGAAGGAGGTGATGGCGCGGACAATCTCCGGTCCGTCAGGAATGGCCGGCTCGTTTTCCAGAAGGATGGCGCGGAACTCTTCCTCGTAGATGAGCAGCATGACCATGGCGAAGCCGATGATGAGCGGGCCGTACAGCAGGCCGGCAAGGCCGAACACCTGGATGCCGCCGATGATGGCGAGGAAGATGTAGAAGGGCGACAGGCCGCCCTCGCCGCGCATGAGGTAGGGCCGGATGAAGTTGTCGATGGAGCCGACCACCACGGCGCACCAGATGGCGAAGAACAACGCGGACTGGAGATGGCCGATAAGCAGCAGGTAGATTGTGATGGGCACCCAGATAAGCGCTGTGCCGACCACGGGGATGAGCGAGCTGAAGGCGATCATGGTGCCCCAGAACACGGCCGGAACCCCCACGAAGACCAGCCCGATGCCGGCGGCGATGCCCTGCAGCAGGGCCGTGACCAGGGAGCCCATGAGCACGGACCGCGCCACGGCGCGGATCTTGGTGAAGATGCGGTCCTCCTGGTCCTCGCGCAGGGGGGAGAGGTGCTTGATGGCCTTGACGATGCTCTCGCCGTCGCGCACCAGGTAGAACGCGACGAAGATCATGATCATGAACCGCACCACGAGGCTGGCGAAGTTGCCCACGACCTCGTAGCCCTGCTTGAGGAATTGCTCGGAGATGCGCTGGGTCAGCGAAAGCAGCCCGCTCTGGAAATCTATGGAGCGCAGATCCAGGAAGGATACGTGGATGTCCACCCAGCCGAGCGCTCTGTCGATGATGGAGCGGTCCAGGAGCTTGTCCACGTCGCCGCTGTCGATCCATGTGCGCATGGTGGAGGCGAAGTCGAGCCCCTGGCTGACCATGGCCGTGCCCACCAGGAACAGGGGCAGGATGATGACCAGGGAAAGCAGCACGACCGTGGCCAGGGCGGCCACGTTTTTGCGGCCGTTCAGCTTGCGCAGCAGCCACGTGTGCACGGATTGGGACAGCGCGGCCAGGATGGTGGCGAAAATGATGGTGGACAGGAACGGCCGGAGGATGGTGAAAGCAAGATACAGCGCGAAGACGAGAATGACGAGCAGGAACGGCCGTGTTCCCCGGGCAAAGAAGTTTCCCAGACTATTGCTGCTGTTGTTTGCGTCCTGCCCGGGAGTCGGCGTCTCTTTTTTTGGTGTGTCCATACCCTTCCATCCGTGTTGTCGTGTATTACCTTAGATAGGGCCCACGGCAGGAGGCCCTGGGATATCGGCGAATTGCAGTGAACGAAATCGGCTTTACTACAGGGAGAGCCACGTGAGCAAGAAGCGTATCAACTTCAGTCTTGGCGGTTGCAAGCAATGTGAGGCCTGCGTGTCCATCGCGCCGGACTGTTTCGAGATCGACGAGAATACTGGCATGCCGTTTCTCAAGAAGGAATGCGCGGACGAGGATGTCGTGCGCGAGCTCTGCGCCTACTGTCCCGAGGACTGTATCGAGATGGAGGACATGGAGGAGGAGTAGCGCCCGGCCCCTTGTGCCCTTGAACTATAAAAGCCGCGGTCCCGAAAAGTCTGGGAGCCGCGGCTTTTTTCATTGTGGACAGGACTGGGGCTACTTGAGCTCCTCACCCACCTTGCCGACAAGCTTTTCGGAAGGGGTGAGGGTCTTCTCGCCCGGGGTCCATTTGGCCGGGCAGGCCTCGGCCGGGTGGTCCTGCAGATAGATGCTGGCATCCAGCTTGCGCACCAGCTCGTCGGCGTTGCGGCCCACGTTCTGGAAGGTGATCTCGGTGCCCACGAGGATGCCCTCGGGGTTGATGATGAACGTGCCGCGCTGGGCCACGCCGCTTTCGCAATCGTACACGCCGAAGTAGCGGGAGACCACGCCGGTGTGGTCGGCGGCCATTTTGTACTTCACGTCCTTCAGCAGCACCTCGTCGTTCTTCCAGGCCAGATGGGTGAACTTGGTGTCCGTGGAGACGGAGAGCACCTCGCAGTTCTTGGCCTTGAGCTCGGAGTGCTTTGCGGCCAGGTCGGCCAGCTCTGTGGGGCAAACAAAGGTGAAGTCCGCCGGATAGAAAAAGAGGATGACCCACTTTTTCTGGTCCTTGAGGGCTTCCAGGGATACTTCGCCAAAGCCGCCTTCCTCGGGATCGAAGACTTCCATGGTGAAGTCTTTGACTGGCTTGCCGATGACGGCGTGTTCAACAGGATGAAAATGCGGATGATCGTGGTGGTATCCAGTGTCACAGCTCATAAGTCAATCTCCTATAGATAGCTACAATAGATAACAAAAAGAGTGCCTTACAGTTCAAGGCACAAGGACTATCGTATAGGACTACCGCAGTGGTGCCACTGCGTCAAGACGGTATGCTCATTTACACCGATTACTTTGAGCGGGCGACTCTGGCCGCGACAACCGTTTTGCCAACACGTAGCACCCAATGCGATGCGGAAAAGCAAAGGCCACACGAGCTTGTTGTTTCTGGGACGGGTTCGTCATGAACAATCACAGGACCGCGAAGAAGAGGAGCTGTTCTCCTGCTTCGACTGGGAATACAGCGAATTGCGGGATGGAGACGACTACTGAATCGTACTCGATACGCCAGTGTGGATGTGACTGAAGCGGCAGAGAGAGACGAGTTGCCCCTCACACAACGATACTATCCGTCCCATTGGTGGAAGGATATGCGATCGAGGCTGCTCAATACTGCCACTTGTTTTTGGCGTAGCGGAAGATTTCCGTGATGCGTGTGGAGTCCACTTCCTGGAACGTGCCGCTCTTGGCCGCCTCGGCCGTGGACCCTTCGGAGCGGAACAGCTTCTCCTCGTAGCGCATCACGCCGATGAAGGGTGTGTGCTCGTACTCCGAGGGTTTGACCAGGGTTTCCAGGGAGCTGGGCTCAGACTGCATGTACTGGGCGACGTAGAGGTTGCCTTCCTGGGTGACCTTGACGTGCTCCCGGGTGCCTTTCACATAGCTCCGGTTGTTCTTGGCCAGCCATTCCAGCGCGAAATGTTTGAACTGCTCCAGGGCCTTGGCGGCCTTGGGGTTGGCAAGCACGGTGGGGTCGGTCTCCAGCCGGCCGCCTGGACGGGCGTACGCGGCGGAAGGTTTCTTGGTAGCCGGCTTGGGCTGTGGCGCCATGGCCACCTGCTTCTGCTCGGCTGGGGCGGGCTTTTGCGCGACCTCAGGTTGCTTGGTGACCGGCTTCTTCACCACTTCGGGCGCCTTCTCCACCGGCTTGGGCTGCGCCTGGGGTTTGGCTTCGGCGAGCTCCTTGCGGCGTAACGCCTCCAGACGCTGGGCCTCCGCCTTCTTCTTGAGCTCCTCGGCCTTGCGCTGCTGCTCGGCAATGCGTTGGGCCGCGGCTTCCTCTTCCTTACGCTTTTCCTCGGCCAGACGCTTGGCCTCTTCTTCCTTGCGCTTCTGCTCGGCCAGGCGTTTGGCTTCCGCCGCCTTGCGCTCGCGCTCCTGCATGGCCTTGCGTTCCCGGGCTATGCGCCGCGCTTCCTTGGCGGCGGCGACCCGTGTCGCAAGGTCGTCCACGGCTTCCTCGTCGAACGGAGCCGTATCTATGCTGTAAGGCCACCCCTCGATGGCGGCCCCGGGCTCGCGTACGAGATCTGGCGGAAGGGCGGCCAGGGATTTGGGAGAAAGCAGTTCTTCCAGGGACGTGTCCACCTGGTAGGGATTGGGCTCCTGGAAAAGCTCGGATTCAAAGGGAACGATGGATTGGTACTCATCCGCCGAGGCGGTCGCGCCGGATGCGAAAGGGGCGACGGCCCGGTCGGCCTTGACCTCGGGCACGGCCCTAGCGTGTTCGTACACGGCAAGGGGGGAGGGAGTGGTTGTGGCCTTGTCTGGTGCAGCCAAGGCAATACCGGCTTTGGCGCCGCCGACAGGCTTTCCCCCGGAAAAGCTCGAAGAGGAAGAGGGGGCTGGAGAGTCCTGAGCGCGAACCCCGCAGGGGGCGAGCAAAAGGGCGATGAAAAGTAAACAGCGGGTAAGGCATAGGGTCCGGGTCATGAACGTCTCCAACCTCTTCCAAAAAAGAATCCCAGCGGCGCAACTTGGGCGCCGCTGGGATGTTACGCTGTTTTACTCAGCTAGGGAAGCACGCGGATCTCCACGCGGCGGTTCAGGCGACGGCCTTCGCGAGTGGAGTTGTCGTACTTGGGCTGCAGCTCGCCATAACCAACGGTGGTGAGCTTCATGGGATCGACACCCTGGCCAACCAGGTATTCCTTAACGGACGCCGCGCGGCGCTCGGACAGGCCCTGGTTGTACTGCTCGGTACCGATGTTACAGGTGTGACCAGCCAGCTCGTAGTTGCAGTCGTTCTCCTTGATGATCTGAGCAGCCTCGTCGAGGATGGGCTTCATGTCATCGCGGATGAAGGAACGGTCAAAGTCGAACTGGATGGAGCGGAACATGATGACTTCGCTGTCACACACGTTCACGAGGTCGTACAGGGCGCACTTGAGGAAGTCCTCGAGGGCCACGTCGTCTTCCATCAGCTTGAAGCCGTCCACAACGCCGCAGGAGCAGTCGTTCAGGGCAGCGATGGACTCCAGGATCTCCTTGCCGTAGTCGTCCTCGGCAAAGGAAATCACGTGGAAGCACACGTTGGGGTAGCTGTTGTAGATGGCGGTGGCTTCGGCGACAGGATCAACGCCCTTGTTGTGGCGACCGTCGGAAAGCATGATGATGGCGGTCTTGCCGGAGAGGTTGTCCAGAACGGGGCGAAGTTCGGAGATGCCGGGGCCCATGGGGGTCAGGCGGCCGAAGATCGGGTAGTCGGTCTGGATTTTCTCGATGGCGGAGCTCATGGCCGACTTGTCATAGGGGCCCATGGCCAGCATCTCGGCAAACGGAGCGAACGTATGCAGAGAAGCGTTGTAGCCGAGCTCGGGAGTCATCTCATTGATGCGCGCCAGAACCTTCTTGGACATGGCGATCTTCACTTGCTTGTAAGCTTCGTGATGCATGGCCATGGAACCAGAGTAGTCCTGGAACAGGATGAAGTTGTCGACCTTGGGAACCTTTTTCCACTTTGCTTCAGCCGGCACGGCCATGAAGGTCACGGCCAGGAGCAGAAGCATGATACGGACAAACGATTTCTTAATCATTCCTTAACCTCCGAAGATATCAACGGTTTCTGGATCAGTCCCCACCTCCGCCCCGAACGTCTGGTGGCGAAGGAGACAGCACGCGCCCACTGCGTGTACGTCTTTTCTACAACATTGATTAATTTTTTGTAAACTGAAAAATAAAAAAATTGGCACTTATTTTGTTTCGATCATTGCAGAAACTCTTACTCTTACCCTCTTAGAAGTTTTGGCGCAAGGGGGTCTTCGGTTTTTGTCGTTCACTTTCACATATCTTTCACCGTTTTCACTCCGAAAATTGGATGCAACGCCGTGGAAAGGACAACCGGACCGGCAGAGAGATACGGAGCTTTGGCGCCGTCTTGGGACGCGAGTAGCGATACGATGCAATCCTGGTGCGGATCGCGGAGCGTATTACCAGCGGGTGCAAAGAAAAAAGCCCCGATGCGGCAGGCCAGCGGCGCAGCGCAACGGGGCTTTTCATACCGGGTAGGTAATATTCCGACCCGGCGTCAGTGATTTCTTACGACACGGCTTCGCGCGGCGCCCGGAGCGCCTCGGCAAGGCCCTCGTCCAGGGTGGGGTGGGCGAAAACGTAGCGGTCCAGGCGGTCCACGGTGATCTTCTCCCGCACCAGGACCTCGGCCAGGGTGACCAGATGGGAAACGCCGTGGCCCAGGGCCGAGATCCCGGCGAGCGTTCCGTTGATCCAGATTGCCTTCACAAAGCCGTAGCCTGCGGACTGCGCCTGGGCGTACGGGTTGGCCGCCAGCTGGAAGCGCGAGACCTCCACCGTGCCGCCGGCCTCCACGGCCATGGCCTCGGTAAGCCCGGCGCGCATCACCTCGTGGCTGCCGTACACGCAGGCCGGGATGACGCCACCGGCGTAGGGCTGCTCTTCACGGCCGGCGATGCGCCGCACCACGTAGTGGCCCTGATGCGTAGCCGCGTGGGCCAGCAGGGCGATGCCGTTGACGTCGCCCACGGCGTAGATGTTCTTCGCGGCGTTCAGGTTCTCGTCGGTTTTCACGAAACCGCGGGAATCGAGCTCGCATCCCACGGCCTCCAGGCCGATGCCGGCGGAGTTGGGCTTGCGGCCCACGGCCACCAGGGCCTTGTCCGCCTCGATGGTCTCGCCGGACTCCATGGTCAGTACGGCGCGGCCGTCCATGGTCTTCAGCGAGGCCACGCGTTCACCGATGCGCAGCGCCCATTTGTCCCGTTTCAGCAGCTTGGCCAGCCCGCCGCCGATCTCCGTGTCCTCGTAAGGCAGCAGGTGGTCCATGGCCTCCACCAGGGTGATGGACGCGCCCAGACGGGAGAAGACCTCGCCCATCTCAATACCGATGGCGCCGCCGCCCACGATGACCAGGCTCTCCGGCGGCGTCTCCAGATCGAGGATCTGCTGCGGGTCGAGCACGGCATCGCCGTCCGGCGCAATGGCCGGAAAGCTGGCCGATCCGGCGCCGGTGGCCACGATGGCGTCTTTATATTGTATGGAGGTCACGCCACCCTCGGCGTCTTCAACCTCCAGAACACCCGGCGCGGTAAAGCGGCCGGAGCCCTGCACCAGGGTGACGCCCGCCTTCTTCAGCCGCTGGGTCATGGCCTTGTGCGTGCCGGCAATGAGCTTGCGTTTGCGGTTCTGCAGCGCAGGCAGGGAGACGCGCACGGATTCCGGATCGTACTCGATGAGCTTGAGCTTGGCGTGGTCCGCCAGCGAAGCCAGCGGTGCGCTGGCTCCGAGGAAAAGCTTGGTGGGAATGCAGCCCCAGTTGAGGCAGGTTCCGCCCAGGTTCTCGCGCTCCACGAGCACGGTCTCGATACCCAGGGCAGCGGCCTCCAGGGCGGCGTCGAACCCGCCCGGACCTGCGCCCACCACGACAAGTGCGCAGTCTATGGCGTCGGACATGGCTACGCCTTCCCGGCGAGATCTTCCGTGAGCACCATGCCGCGCGCGGCCTTGGTCTCGTCCAGCCGCTCCACAGGCAGAAGCACCGGCGCAGCGGTCACAGAGTCGGGATCGGACTCGGCCCGCGTGAGGATCTCGATGAGGTCGTCGGCAAAGGCGTCCAGGGTCTCCATGCTCTCGGTCTCGGTGGGCTCCACCATGATGCATTCCTTGACGATGAGCGGGAAGTAGACCGTGGGGGCGTGGTGGCCCTTGTCCAGCAGCGCCTTGGCGATGTCCAGGGCGTGGACGCCGTTCTTGGCCTGACTGGCGGCCGAGGCCACGAACTCGTGCATGCAGATGCGATCAAAAGGAATTTCCAGAACACCTTCCAACCGCTTGCGCAGGTAGTTGGCGTTGAGCACGGCGTACTCGGACACGCGCTCCAGCCCTTCGCGGCCCAGGCGCAGCATGTAGGCGTATGCCTTGAGCACCACGCCGAAGTTGCCGTACAGCGGCGCGATGTAGCCGATGGAGTCGGGGTAGTCGTAGCGCAGGTGATAGCCGTCGTCCTCTTTGACCACGCGGGAGATGGGCAACAGGTCCACGAGACGTTCGGAAACGCCGACCGGGCCGGAGCCGGGACCGCCGCCGCCGTGGGGCGTGCCGAAGGTCTTGTGCAGGTTGAGGTGGACCACGTCGAAGCCCACATCGCCCACGCGCAGCTTGCCGAGGATAGCGTTGAGGTTGGCGCCGTCGTAGTAGAGCAGGGCGTCCTTCTCGCGCAGGAGCTTGACGATCTCCTCCAGGTGCGGCTCGAACAGGCCCAGGGTGTTGGGGCAGGTCATCATCAGGGCCGCGACCTCGTCGTCCAGCACCTCGGCCAGGGCCTCGGGAGAGATGACGCCGTCCTTGGACTCGACGTTGACGACCTTGTAGCCGGCCAGAGCGGCCGAGGCCGGGTTGGTGCCGTGTGCGGAGTCCGGACAGATGACCTTGGTCTTCTTGTTGCCCTGCTTCTTATGGTAGGCGGCGATGAGCAGCGCGCCGGTGAGCTCGCCGTGCGCGCCGGCCATGGGGTGCAGGGTGTAGGCGGACATGCCGGTGATCTCGCAGAGCAGGGCTTCGGTCTCGTGCATGACCTTGAGCGAGCCCTGGACCCACTCCCGCGTGCCCTCGAGCTGGGCCAGGATCGGATGGAGGCCGGCAAAGCCCGCCATGGCGGCCACTTCCTCGGTGAACTTGGGATTGTACTTCATGGTGCACGATCCCAGGGGGTAGAAGTTGGAGTCCACCCCGAAGTTGCGGCCGGAAAGCTCGGTGAAGTGGCGGACCACGTCGAGCTCGGAGAGCTCGGGCAGGCCGGGCGCCTCGGGGCGCAGCAGCGCCTCGGGCAGCATCCTGTCGGCGGTTTCCACGGGACGCCTGGGCAGGCAGCCGGTGCGGCCGGGAACGGATTTTTCGAAAACTGTCTTCATATCGCTTCCTTTACAGAGCTTCCTTGAGGCCGGCGGCGAGACGGTCGATCTGCTCGGCGGTGTTCTTGTCCGTGGTCGCAACGAGGAGGGCGTTTTCCAGTCCCTTGTAGTAGCGGCCCAGCGGGAATCCGGCGGCCACGCCTTGCTGGGCCAGGGCGGCCACGACCTTGTCGGCAGGCAGCGGCAGGGTGATGGCGAACTCGTTGCCGTATGGCGCGTCGTTCAACATCTCCACGCCGTGGACGGCGGTGAGCCGCGCCTGGGCGTAGCGCGCAAGCTCCATGGAGAGTACCGCCTGGCGGCGCAGCCCCACCGGCCCCAGCATGCACATCTGGACGTGGGCCATGAGCGCGCAGAGCGCCTGGTTGGAGCAGATGTTGGATGTGGCCTTGGCGCGGCGGATGTGCTGCTCCCGCGCCTGCAGGGTGAGCACATAGCCGGTGCGGCCCTGCTTGTCCTCGGTGCGGCCGGCGATGCGGCCCGGCAGCTGGCGCACCAGAGCCTTGGTGCAGGTCATCAGGCCCAGGTAGGGACCGCCGAAGGAGAGCGGCAGGCCCAGGGACTGGCCCTCGCCCACCACGATGTCCGCGCCCATGGAGCCCGGCGTCTTGAGCACCGAGGCCAGCACCGGGTAGACCGACATGATGGTCAGGGCCTTGTTTTCCCTGGCCACGGCGGCCAGGTCGGAGAAATCCTCCACCACGCCGAAGAAGTTGGGGTTCTGCACCACCACGGCGGCGGTGTCCTTGTCTATGGCCGCGGCCAGGGCGGCCTTGTCCGAGGTCCCGTTGGCGTGGGGCACAATGACGGCCTCGATGTCCAGGCTGGAGGTCATGGTGTCCAGCATGCGGCGGTAGATGGGACTCAGAGCCTCGTCGATGATGATCTTCGAGCGTTTGGTCTTGCGGATGGCCATCATGCACGCCTCGAAGATGGCGGTGCCGCCGTCGTATGCCGAAGCGTTGGCGCAATCCATTTCAAAGAGCCGGCAGATGGCTGTCTGGAACTCGAAGATGGCCTGGAGCGTGCCCTGCGATGCCTCGGCCTGGTACGGCGTGTAGGCGGTGTAGAACTCGCTGCGGGAGACGAGGGCGCGGACGGCGCGCGGCTGGAAATGGTCGTAGAAGCCGGCGCCCAGGAAGGAGGCCTTGCCGGTCTCGTTCATATCCGCGATGGCGGAGAGCTTATTCAGGACGGCGTCCTCGGAGAGGCCCTCCGGGAGATCGAAGCTCTTGGGCCGCATGGAGGCGGGGATGTTCTCGAAGAGCGCCTCCATGGAGTCGACGCCCACGACGTCGAGCATGCGGCGGACCTGGTCGGTGGTATGCGGAATGTAGGGCATGGCGCACTTGGGGGTGATAAGTTTTCGCCCCGGCCCGCCTGTACGGCAGTGCCGGGGCGATTTGGAAAAGAGCGGTATGGGTCCGGGCAGCCGGAAGGCTACTCGGTTTCCGACTCAACGAGGTCGGCGTATTCGGAAGGGGAGAGGAGGTCGTCGAGGTCGCCCGACGGACGGATGCGGATGAGCCATCCTTCGCCGTAGGGATCCTCGTTGACGAGTTCGGGAGAGCTTTCGAGATCCTCGTTGATCTCGAGGACGTCGCCGTCCACCGGCGCGTAGATTTCGCTGGCGGCCTTGACGGATTCGATGGTGCCCATCTCCTCGCCGGCCTCGATGGTGTCGCCAGGTGCAGGCAGCTCGATAAAGGTCAGGTCGCCAAGCTGTTCCTGCGCGAAATGGGTGATGCCGATGAGGGCGGTTTCGCCTTCCTGCTTCAGCCATTCATGAGTGCGGGTATACAGCAGATCGTCGGGAATCATCTGGTCCTCTTGTTCCTTGGTGAAGCGTTTCAGGAATATGGTTCGAACATTCCGGCCAACCTATGCCGGCATGTTCAAATGTTCAAAACCCCGAACCGCATGGTACCGGCCCAGGGAAATAACGGAACGGCTGAGGCAAGGCCCACCCGTGTCCGGTATCTGTGTCTGTCTACGCGCGTTCCTCGAGCGTCAGGCCCAAGGATTCGATCTCATCGAGCAAGAGCTGCTTGCGCAGCGGTTTAACGATATACGACGTGGCGTCGCCCAGGAAGAACGCATCGTGCACTTCCTTGGAGTCGTCGAGGCCGGTGATCATGATGATCTTGGCTTCCTCGCCAGCCTTCACGTCGAACTCTTTTTCGATCTCGCGGATCTCGCGCAGGGCCTGCTGACCATCCATGTTGGGCATGAGAATGTCAAGGCAGACCAGGTCGTAACCGGCGCCTTCCTTCAGTGCGGTGCGGAATGCGTCCACACCTTCCTCGCCGTCCACGGCGATGTCGCAATACCCATACTTGTGCAATATTTTCTGCAACAGCTTGCGGCTGTCAAAATCATCGTCAACGATGAGAAATTTCATTGATTCCTCCGCAAATGGGGAACAGGATCCCCTGTTTGTGAGCGAGGCGATACTAACCCCGGAATCGGAGAAAGGTCAATTCTGCGATCCTCAAGTAATTCGGAATACTCTGCATAATTGTCCGATAAAGCGCAAAGTCGGCCGGGGTTCTCCTTGCATAGGTATGGACTGATCGGCTAAAAAAGATCGCTTGTTCGCCATCACGTTTCGGCGGCCGTAACCATCTACCAATATGACCACCATGTTGAATCAATTCGATTTGTTGTCGAGCATCCTGCCATCCATGGCGCACGTCCAGGCGAACACCCGCACCGGATGGGAGGCGTGGCCGTTCTCCGGCTTCGGCACGTTGGGTTTCTGGGGGGTGTTGACCAAGATCCTGTTCGTAGGGGCTATCTTCCTGGGCATATGCTATCTCCTGCGCTATCTGTTCAAACCGGGCGGGCCTTTGCGCGGCGACGACTGGGAGACGATCGAGGAGGCCGATGCGCGCCGCAGGAAAGAGAGCGAGGGCTCGGACAAATCGGACGACAACTCTTCGGGCGCATCGTGAGCTTCAATACACATCCGGCGCCTCAGAACGCGGCTTCCGGTGGCTTGCTGGCCGAGCACAAATCGCGGTTCCGGGCATACACGGAACGCTATCTGGCCGACCCCGACGTGCAGGATCATCGGCCCATCGCCCTGAAGATCGAGCACACCCTGCAGGTGCTGGGCAACGCCTCGCGCATTCTGGACGCGCCTTCCCCGCTGGACGCCTGGGGCGACATCCCGCAAGGCGGCGTCGGCGGCCTGGGCTATCCACAGCTGGCGCGGCTTGCCGCGCTGTACCACGACGTGGGCCGGTTTGAGCAGTACCGCCGCTACAACACGTTTCACGACAAGAAGTCCGAGAACCACGCCCGGCTCGGCGTGCGGGCGCTACGACAGAGCGATCTGCTGGACGGCCTGGAGGACGAGGCTCGGCGCTTCGTGCAGACAGCGGTGATGCTCCACAACCGGCGCTTTCTGCCCCGGGGCATTGCCGCGGATGTGGGCTACGTGACTCGCGTGGTGCGAGACGCTGACAAGGTGGATATCATGCGGGTGATGGTGGACCACTTCACGGCGCCGGATCCGGCCGATCCCGTGGTGACCCTGCATGTGAAGGAGCATCCCACCAACTACACGCCGGAGCTGTACGAGGCGGTGCTGGCCGGGAGCTCGGGCGACTACACGGACATGCGCTGGACCAACGATTTCAAGCTGCTCATCCTGGGCTGGATATTCCAGCTCAACTTCCGGGCCAGTCTGGACATGGTGCGTGAGCGGAGCCTGGCGCGGCGTCTGCTGGAGAATCTGCCGGACACGCCGAAGATGCGCAGGCTGGACGGCATCATCGACACGGCGTTGGCTCCGGAAACGCCGGCCGCCGGGGAGAGCGTTCCGGAGTAGCCGGTTTGTCGCTTTGGTTCGGATGGTGGCGCAAAAAAAGGCCGCCCAGAGGGCGGCCGTGAATATGCCGGAAGGTGCGCGGGCTTTGCGCACCGTGCGAATATGGGGAGAGAATGCCGGCGCCGCTCAGGCGCGTTCGCTGATAAGCTTGCCGCTGAGCTGTTCCAGCGCGTCCGCGGCCGTTTCAAAGATGAACGGCTCGATGGTTCTTTCTCCCGGATGCACCGCAAAGGGCAGTGCCCGCCCCATATGCTGAGTGGATTTCCAGGAGGCGTACTGCGCGCGGACGGTTTTGGAGATGTCGGTGTTCGAGAAACGTTCCGCGGAGAGGATGATGTCCCAAGCTGATTGCATCGAGAAAGACATGGCAGACTCCGTGCGCATACGCGCGTTTGGTGAGACGACGTACCTATACAGACATAGCTAGTTGAAAGATACGTGGCGGATACCCATTGGTCAAGCCGCCTTTATGGGATTTATAATGGAACGAGCACTGCTGGACGAGATCAAGCCGTTTTATGTGATGGATGTTCTGGAACGCGCCAAGGCCATGGAGCGCGACGGCATGGACGTGGTGCACCTGGAGGTGGGGGAGCCGGACTTCGACATGCCGGAGCCGGTGAGGCAGGCGGCCATCAAAGCCCTGAACGAGGGCCATACGCACTACACCCACTCTCTGGGCATGATCGAGCTGCGCGAGGCCATAGCCGCCGACTATGCGAAACGCTACGGCGTCACCGTTGATCCGGAGCATATTGTGGTGACCAATGGCACCTCGCCGGCCATCTTTCTCACCTTTGCCGCGCTGCTGGAGAAGGGGGACGAGGTCATCGTCTCCGATCCGCACTACGCCTGCTACCCCAACTTCATCCGTCTGGCCGGGGGCGAGCCGCGGCTGGTGCCCACGCTGGAGGAGGACGGCTTCCAGTTCCGGGCGGCGGCCATCCGCAAGGCCGTGACCGAGAAGACCCGCGCCGTGTTCCTCAACTCGCCGTCCAACCCGGTGGGCACGCTGCTGCCGCCGGAGCGGATGAAAAACGTGGCCGACATCGGCCTGCCCGTGGTCTCGGACGAGATCTACCACGGCCTGGTCTACGGCGGGCAGCGCGACCACACGGTGCTGGAG
Organism: Oceanidesulfovibrio marinus; assembly: GCF_013085545.1. Taxonomy (NCBI): domain Bacteria; kingdom Pseudomonadati; phylum Thermodesulfobacteriota; class Desulfovibrionia; order Desulfovibrionales; family Desulfovibrionaceae; genus Oceanidesulfovibrio; species Oceanidesulfovibrio marinus. The sequence goes on along the minus strand of NZ_CP039543.1, from coordinate 1,356,971 downwards.
TTCACGAAAAATTGCTTCGTGCTCAACGGCTTTTCCAAGCTCTACGCCATGACCGGTCTGCGGCTCGGCTACCTCATCGCGCCGGAGGTGCACACCCGCGACCTCCAGAAGCTTTGCCAGAACATGTTCATCTCGCCGAACTCCGTGTCCCAGTGGGCGGGCATCGCCGCGCTCACCCAATGCGAGGAGGATGTGGAGCAGATGAAGGCCATCTACGACGAACGCCGGCAATACATGGTGGCGCGGCTGCGCGACATCGGCCTCGGCATTGCCGTGGAGCCGTTCGGCGCGTTTTACGTTTTTGCAAACGCCAAGAAGTTCGGCAGCGACTCCTATGCCCTGGCCTTCGACATTCTGGAGCATGCGCATGTGGGCGTTACCCCGGGCACGGACTTTGGCCAGGGCGGCGAAGGGTTCATCCGTTTCTCCTATGCCAACTCCCTGGAGAACATCGAACGCGGGCTGGACCGCGTGGAGCGCTACCTGAAAACCAGAATGGGCTGACCATGAGCGACGAGTATGCCGGCGTGGCGCGATTGTACGCCTCCTTTCTCGATCCGGTGCTGAGCCGGACCCGACGGACTGCGCGCGAGGCGCTGGACCGGGTGAAAGCGGCAAGCGTGGTGGACATCTGCTGCGGTACCGGGGCGTTGTGCCGCGATCTGGCAGCCGAAGGTTATGAGGTCACCGGCGTGGACTACTCGGACGCCATGCTGGGCGAGGCCGCACGGCGGGCGAAGCGTTCACGGGATATTCGCTACTTTCGCGCGGATGCGCGGCAATTGCCCTTTGAAGACGGCGCCTACGACGCCGGCGTGCTCAGCCTGTGCCTGCACGAGAACGCGCCGGAGGACCGCTCCGCGCTGCTGGCCGAGGCGGCGCGGGTGGCCAAGACCCTGGTAGTAGTGGACTACTCCCACACTCGCGGCGCATTGGGCGTGCTGGCGCACGTTCCGGAGCGCATGGCCGGATCGCGGCACTATGCCGCCTTCCGCCACTTCATCGCCCATGGCGCGCTGGAAGAGTTGCTGCGGACAGCAGGCTTTGCCGTGCTTCACAAGGAGGTCTGCCTGCTGGGCGCGGGCATGTGCGCCCTGGTCCTCCCGGAGCGCCGCCGCAAAGGCGCGCGGACCGCGGACAGGGGCTGACCCTTTTCCCGTCCTGACGCAGCGTTTATCAAAGCTCCGAACGCTGCGATCCTTCCCAATCAGTTTCATTATGAATGCGCCGTCAGGCGCGTCTCCTCGGTGTGTGCGTCCTGTCCTGGCTGCAGCCACGGCGATTGACAAGCCATTGTCACCGAAAGCCCACCATTGCGCCGCATTTTATACAGTATTTATGTATATGTTCGGCGGATGACCGGACAGCCTCCATGGGCTGGGCACGGCCGGCGCGCTGTTTTCATACGCCCGGCGCCAGCACCGGAGACGGAATGGTGATGGGCAGTTGCGCGAGAATTGGCACGGTCTATGAAGTATCTCTGGAAAATCATTCGCGCAGAGTCGGCGTTTTTCAATGGAAGAATGGGCGTAAACCCCGGAAAATAGAATGAAACACTTTACGACAATGCGCGAGTGGGGTAAAAAATAGGCCGTGTGTTGAATTTCATTTTTGTAAATACGTAGTGCCAATTTTGTTTATTTACGTAAGAATCACGTAGTTGTCACACGATTTACACACTGCCAGGGTATTATGGCAATTATGGTGTGTATGTCTTTGGAACAAAAGGAGCAAAGAAGTGATGAGCAAGACACGAATTACGTTCTATATGTCGATGGACACCATTGAGAAAGCCAAGAACGCTGCCTACTGGACTCCGGGCATGACCCTGTCCAGCCTGGCCGAAAGCGCTCTGGCCCAGCACATCGAAGAGCTCGAAGTCCAGCGCTCGGAGCCGTTTCCCCGCCGCGAAGGTGAGCTCGCCAAAGGTCGTCCCGCCAAGTAGAGCCGTATTGCGACGTGCCGCTGCCCTGCAGTTGTCTTTGCGGGCGGCGGTTCGTCTTTCTCGAGAATGCTCTTCCGCCCCCTGACGGTTTCAGCCTCGCCTCACCCGAAGGTAGCCTATCCTGGGTACCCCCTCCGGGCGAAACTCGCCTTCCTGGCCACAGCCCAGAACGATCTCAAAAAGATCGAATGAATGGGATAGCTTCTAGCGCGGAGCCAGCAGCGGCTTGAACAATGCGGCGCAGTCCGGCGCAACGATGTCCGCGCCGCTGGCGCTGAGCGCATCGAGGGTGCTGCGTCCGCTGGCCACGCCGCCGGATCGCGTGCCCGCCGCTCTGGCCGTCTCCATGTCCATGGGGTGGTCGCCGACCATGAGCGTTGCCCGCGAGTCCACGCCCATGCGCCGAATCGCGTCCAGCAGATGGGCCGGGTGGGGCTTGGGCCGCGGCACGTCGTCCCGCGTGAGCACCACCTCCAGGTGCTCGTCCACGTCCGGAAAAACCGTGCGCACAGCCTTGCTGCAGTTGCGGGTAATGATGCCGCAGGCAAGGCCACGTTTTCTGAGATCGTCCAGCAGCGGCCGGGTGAAGGGGAAGAGGATGCCCCGGGCCGCGCTTTCCACCTCCATGGTCTCGATGGCGGCGAGGGCGCTTTCCGTAAGCGCCGCGCCGGAGCCGACCGCCAGGGTCTCGGCCTCCGCAGCCAGCGTTGCGAGCCATTCCAGCACGGGCGTACTGCCCGGCGCGGGTTCCGCAGACAGAAAGGGCGCCGCCGTGCGCGCCACCAGTCGCCGCATCTCGGCAAAGTCCAGAATCAGCTCGGCCAGCGTGCCGTCGAAATCAAAGACCACGGCCTCCAGACCGCTCAGGACCGCATGGGGCTTCAGGAGGGGCGTGGGTTCGTAGTGCATGGGAGCAGGGAGGAACCGGGCCGGCCTACAGGCCTTCTTCCGGGTTTATCTTCATGTCCGGCGTGATCACCGTGGGCGGAATGTCCTTGGGCAGCGCGGGCGGCGTCACATTGGGCAGCGTGGGCAGGGTTTCGGTCCCCGGTTTGTCGAAAGTGGGTTCCGGCGGTTCCACCTGTTCCACGGCGGAAAAGGTCTCCTCCTCCGTCTTCTGCGCCGTCACGGCATCCTGCCAGCTGAAGATGGTGGTGGAAGGGTAGAACGCCGACCAGGCGAACCACATGACGTCGAAGCCGTCGATCAGGGCGAGGCGGTTGTTTTCCAGCCGGCCCTCCACGGCCAGGCCGTCCGGCTGCCAGCGTGTGCCGGTCTCCACATCAAAGTAGCTGCCGTCGCGATAGACAAAATGGAGCTGGTAGTTGCCCACCCGGCGGTCGAACAGACGCGGGGCATCGAGATCCTCATCCCAGAGAGAGACTATGGGGGTGACGCCGGCGTCGAAGTTGGCGGCCTTGGGCTGTTTGAGCGATTGCCGGACAATGGCCACGCTCAGGTCGTCCAGGTGCAGGCCCAGGACGCGCGCCTTGGGCTCCAGCCTGTCGTCCTGGTGCAGTAGCGGGTGCAGTATCCGCTGGTCCTGGTAGTATGAATCGTCCCGGCGGTAGGAGCCGTAGGGGTCCGTGCCGTAGGAGCGCCTGTAGCCGGTGGCGCGGGAAAGGACCTTGGCGTCTGGGTAGCGTTTTCTGGCGCGGCCCCAGGTGGTCCAGACCAGGGGGAAGGATTCCAGGGTCGTGCCCTTGAGCGGCCCGTCGAAGGCCATGCCCAGAAGCTGCGACCACATGCTGTTGGTGGAGTAGTCGAAGAGTATGCTGTTGGCGTTGAGCAGCGTGCCCATGGAGCCGAAAGGCGTGCTGAACCCGGCCACCTCGCCCGAGTAGCCGCGTACGCAGCCCGTGATGGGAGAGTAGGTGATGGATCGCCGGCGGGCGTTCTTGCCCGAGCCCAGCACCTCGTTGACCACCACGTGCCAGACCAGGACGCGCCGCGGGTAGATGCGGGGCTGGCCGTCCGGGTTGCCGTAGTCCAGTACGAAGACGCTCTCGCCGTCGTCCATGGCCAGGGCGGCGTCCTGCACTGAGATGTACTGCGGTCTGTTGATGGGCGGGATGTTGTTTCGGCCAAGGCCGGTTTCAAAGATACTGTTGCGCAGCTCCTCGAAGTAGGCGTCATCCGGGCCGGCCTTTTCCGCTTCTGCTGCGGAAGACGGCAGGAGTCCCGAGGCGTTCTGTGCGCGAACGGGCATTGCCCAGGCGCAGAGCAACGCCAAGCAGAAGAGGGCCGCGGCCAGGAAGGTTGGGCGTGTATGCATACGAGTGTCCATGCGTCATTTATCGGCAAACTGCGTGGATACTCTAGCCATTTCAACCCGATTCCTGCAACCGGGGCATGGCCGGCAGCCCGGTTACGCTTCCACGGGCGCGAGCTTTTTGCGCAGCAGTCTGGAGAGGATGGCCACGACCACCAGCGAGAATATCAGCCTGCCCCAGAAGGTTCCGGCCATGTGCGCGCCCAACAGGCTCATCACGAGCGTATCCTCGATGAGTGCGTGGGAGAGCGCCATCAGCGTCATGGCGCTGAACAGGTCCATACGGCTTACCGTGCCGGAGCGACTTTCGTGGATGATGAGCCCGCCGCCGTAAGTGATGCCCAGGGTGAGGCCAATGACGGTGATGGTGGCCGCATTGCTGCTGATGCCCATGATCTTGAGGAAGGGGCGCAGCACAAAATTGAAAAGATCGGTGATGCGCAGCGCCTTGAGCACCTGCATAAGGACCATGAGGCCGAAGATGATGAAGAAGAGGCTGATGAGTCCCTTGGCCTGGCCCCAGGCCCAGAGAAGGAGGGTGGGCGCTTCGGCCGGCGGGTCCCAGAGCAGGCGGCTGGGCTCCTGGAATACGCCGAAGCCGGAGAATACCAGGTGCAGGATGAAGCCCAGGAGGATGGCGCAGCCAACGCGGACTATGATCTGGCTTTTGGCGCTCACGCCGCATTGCTGGGCGATGCGCGTCTCCAGGAGCAGGTTGTGCGCCACAAGCATCATGGTGGCCAGAACCGTGATCTGCGCAACGTTGAGCGACAGCGCGCCCAGCGAAACGTAGACGGCCATGGCGCTGTAGAGGTTCACGAACATGGCCGTGACCCAGACGAGCCCTGTTTCCGCAGGCAGCCCTACGAGCTTCATCACCGGCGTGAGCGGCCAGGCCAGGTAGCCCAGCACGTTGAGCTCGGAAAGGATTTTAACGAGGATGATGATGGGGATCATCACCTTATAGAGGTCAAGAACCACCTTCACGGTGTCGCGCAGGAGCCCGCCGATCGCGTTCAGAGCGGCGCGCAGAAAAGAGGGGGAAGTTGCTGTATTTGTCATGGTGCGGGAGTTCGTCGTTGTTATGGAAAGCGACGGAGTGTACCGATTGTCGGATGCGCTGCAAAGCGTTTTTCATGGTTCGGGATTGAGAATAGAGCAACGCCTGAAGCATCGCATCGGCTTTATGAGCAACAGCGGATATAACGCGGCTTTGGTTGCAGTGCGGGAACAGCACACCGCGAACGCGCAATCTCTCTCTATATTATGGATGCGCCATGAGGCGCGTGGTCTGGCAAAGGGCGGGAAGCCGAAAAGTCTTGAAAAAGTCTAGACTGACTGGAGGTTATGGTGAGGCAGCACGCCGGAGGTCGGGGCCGGCGCGCTGCCGGAATCTCTAAGCCACTAGTAGCAGCCGCAGGCTCGGGCCGCAGCCGCGCTGATGGACCTTCCGGAACCGCTGCCTTCCATCACCTCGGCCACGCCGCAGGAGTAGGAGTTGGTTTCCGAGAAGGCGTTGCAGCAGACGCGGTAGCCGGTGTTCCGGCAGTAGCCGCACACTTGGGTGCTGTCTTCCGAGGAAAGCCTGGAGTCTTCCATGTAGCAGCCTTTGCGGAAAAGCCACTGCTTGTCCGGGTACTGGCGCAGGGCCGAAGCCGGCTGAACGGCAATGGCGAGAAGCATGGCGGCCACGAAGGTCACGCAGACGATACGCATGTCGGTCTCCTGGTTTGCAGTCCCCAAGAAGGGGCAATTCGACGAAAGAAGTAATTCCGTTAAGGATATCTTTATCTTGTGATGATACTAGTGTCAACGAGCTTGGACTTTTTTCTTCCCCTCTTCCGGAGGGAAAAAAGAATCCCGGACCGCCGAAGCAGCCCGGGATTTTCGTGCGATGCAGTGTACACTTTACTGCATGAACCCAAGGGTGCCGATCTCGTTGAATGCGGAACGATGCTCGGTCCCTGTCGGCAGGAAGCGCATGGTGGAGCGGGCGCCCATCTCGGCTTCGCTCGTGAGTTCCGTATCAGTCCACCAGATGCCGCCGGCGTTGATGTTGTTCTCCTTGACGTAGGAGGTGAAGGTCCGGACCGATTCAAAACGTTCGAAGTACGGCCCGACCACGAACATGAAGGTGAAGAGCACGGCGGAGCCGGCGATGAGGCCGGCCCAGCCGCGGATGGTTTGTTTCTGTTTTTGCGTCATATGCCTACCTTTTCATGCCGTTATATGTTCGCCGTGATGTCCGGGAAGACCAGGTAGAACATGATGTAGGCCATGAGCAGGGTCAGACAGAGGTTGAAGGACTGGCCGAACACGTAGAGGATGAGCGGCTTGCCTCCCTTGAAGTAGTGCGCAAGCTCGCGGAAGTTGGTCGCCAGGCCGATGGAGACAAAGGCCAGGCAGAAGAACCAGCCGCGGAAGATGCGTGACCAGCCGCGCAGCACGCCGTGGTCCACCAGGGCGTAGCCGGCGTCCGGCCCGAGGCTCTGGTAGATCAGCGAGAACACGATGGACGCAAAGATGAAGCCGATGACGAACTTCGGGAAGCGGTACCAGATCTCCCAGATGGAGACGCGCTGGCCCGGAATGCAGTCCACCTTGGCGCACCCAGTAGACGGCTACGAAGAAGGCGATGACGCCGATGAGCACGTTCTGGATCATCTTGATGGTCGCGGGCGGTGTACAGGGCCGATTCGCCCAGGAACGCGCCGGCTGCGGCCACGGCGCCGGTGGCGTCGATGGTGCCGCCCATCCAGGCGCCGCCCAGAACCTCAGGCATGCCCACGGCCTTGATGAAGGCCGGCATGAGAATCATCATGATGGAGGTGAAGACCAGGGACATGCCCACGGAGAGGGTGAGCTCCTCCTTCTTGGCGCGGCAGGCGGCTGCCGTGGCAATGGCCGCGGACACGCCGCAGACGGACATGTCGGCCGAGACCACGATGTTCAGGGTCTTGGACGGTATCTTGATGATCTTCTGGCCCACGATAAAGGTGGTGATGAGCACGATGGGCGTAACCACCCAGGCCACGAAGATGCCGGGCAGGCCGATGGCCAGGATCTTGCCGAAGAGGATTTCGGCGCCGAGCAGCACGAGACCGGTCTTGATATAGTACTCGGTCTGCACGGCGGGCATGACCCATTTGGGCGTGCCCACGGTGTTGGAGATCAGCAGGCCGATGGCGATGGCCCAGGCTGCGTAGCCGATGCCGTAGGCCTTCATTGTCGCCTGGCTCGAACCGACGTAGGCCAGCACCGCCACTGCAAAGACGAACAGGAAGCCGATGAAGAACTTGGCCGGGTTGTGGCCCATGAAGATCATGCCGATGGCGAAAAACGCGCCCATCAGCAGGCCGAGGCCGATCAGCTTGAAGATCTGGTTGTAGCTGGAGGCCTTGGTCTTGCCCTTGGCCTTGGAAGCCTTGCTCTTGGCCTCCTGCCAGCCGACGATGGCGGCCTTGGCCGTCTCGTTCAGCTCAGGGTTCTGGAAGTTCGCGGCAGCGGCGGCGTCCTGTGCGGCCTGCGCCTCTGCCAGGGCGGCGTCGGCTTCGGCCTGGGCTGCCTCATACTTGGGCACGGCCTTCTCCGCCTTGGCCTGGGCCGCTTCCTTACTAAAGATGAAGGCGGTGATCGGGTTGCTGCTCCAGCCATGAGGATGCGAGGTGAACGATTTGATTTCCTTCGCGAAGCCCTGGCTGGTCGCCTTCATTTTCTTCGCGCTTGCGGCGTTGATATACTCGATGGTCTTGAACGGCGCGCGCTGCGACTCGGCCTGCATGATGGCGTTCGATTCGTCGATCTTTTGCTGCATGCCCTCGGGCGGGTTGGGCAGATACAGGATCATGCCCACAATCAACAAGGCGAAGCCGAGCCAGATCGCCCAGTAGTCTTCCATTTTCCAAAGGTCTGAGATTTTGGAAGATCCTTTGTCGACAACAACGCTCTCTTCAACACCGGCCTGACCTACCGTTGCTTTGACTTCGTCTTCCGCCACGGCTCCCTCCTTTGCTGGGTGTTAATAGTCCGCTGGTTCGGCATTGGTTCGGCTGGGCTTTCCCCATGGCCAGCCGGAACACGCAAGTATCTTTATGGGTAGGGCAAGATGCATGCCAGAAAACTATCAATGCAACACAATGAAAAAACAGGAGAAAATTATGATTTGTGCAGTTGGGCTGTGCATGGCGGGAAACGCCGGACTGTGGCTTTCAGCAAAGGAACTACGAATTTATTTCAATTTTTCACATAGATGGATGCTCTATACCCGACATGTCGCCCAAAGTTGGCAGGGTGTTGCCGCAAGGACGCACCCACTTGAGTCTCCTGGCTGCGGAGGGTAAGCAGGATATACCACCTCTGCGGCCGTTACGGCGTCTTCCGGTCCGGCGGTCCATTCCTTGGGGGCTACTCGCGTCATGAAGGGCTTCACACCGTTCAAACACATGAGCCTCCAGGCCAAGTTCCTCTTCGGCCTTGCGGCGATCATCCTTGTGGGCGGGCTCATTTTTGCGGGAGCAACGTACTATACCCTGCAGGACCTTCTGGAGCGGGAGGTCTCGGCCAAGGGCGAGCTCGTGCTGGCCCAGGCCGAAGCCGTGCAGAACTACGTGCGCACAACCCTGCGGCCGGCCATGTACAAGACACTGGGGCACGAGAAGTTCCTCATCGAGGCCATGTCCACCTCGTACATCTCCCGGCGGGTGATGGAGAACGTGGGCGAGGGCCGCGGCGACGGCTTCCTCTACCGCAGGACCGCCATCAACGCCCGCAATCCCAAGTTCGAGTCGTCCGCGCTGGACCTCGAGCTCATCAAGTACTTCCGCAACACGCCCGGGGCGGAAAGCTGGTCCGGGTACAAGGTCATCGACGGCGTGGAGCACTACCTCACGGCGCATCCGGTGGTCTTCAAACAATCGTGCCTGCGCTGCCACGGCAGCCCGGAAAACTCCCCGCACGAGCTCATCGAGCGCTACGGCTCGGATCGCGGCTTCGGCCACGTGGCCGGGCAGATCGCCGGGGTCACGGCTCTGGCTCTGCCTGTGGCGCGGTCCGTGGCCAGCATCCGCGGCGCAGCGATCACCTTTGTCTCCCTGGCCGTCGGCGGCGCGGTCTTCTACTTCGCCGTGGCCAACCTTTTTTTCAACAGACTGGTGGTGCACAGTCTGCGCCGCGCGGCCGATATTTTTCCGCGCTACTTCCCGGACGATGAGGAGGCGAAGAACCTGACGCGCACCAAGCTGCCCGCATGGAGCGAGCCTGGCGACGAGATCGAGGAGGCGCTGGACGCCATGGAGAGCCTGGCCAGCACCTGGCCGAGGCGCGCAAGGAGCTGACCCAGTACGCCACCGGCCTGGAGCGCATGGTGGGCGAACGCACCGAGGCCCTGTCCCTGGAAGCCGGCGAGCGCCGGGCGGACGTGGCCCTGTTCGTCAAGCTGCTGGAGCGGCTCAACGAGAGCCGCACCAGGCGCGAGCTCATCCGCTACACGCTGCCTGAGGTGGCCAAGAGATTCCATGCCGACCGCGCCGTGTTCATGTGCGCCATTGCCTCACGCATGGAGCTCCACTGGCCCGACGTGGAGCTTGAGACCCAGGACACCCTGTCCGAGGAATGGCGGTATATTGTGGATACAGGCGAGGGGATCTACCAGACCCACCGCGCCATCGTGCCGGTCCAGTCGTCTGTGGACGCCCTGGAGGGTGTGCTCTGCCTCTTCTGGGATGACGCCGAGTTCGACCCGGAGAAGTCCATGAACGTGCTCGGCGCCATCGGCCGACAGCTCGGCGTGTCCATGGAGAACCTCAACGCCCTGGACAGCCTGCTGCGGCAGAACGAGCTGCTCCAGGCCATCATCGAGGGCATTACCGACCCGCTGCTGCTGATGGACGGCCGCTGCAACGTGGTGCTGGCCAACCAGGCCGCTCGTGTCCTCACCCAGGACCGCACCGGTCTGGTGTCAGACGCCGGGCCATGTCTCCGGCACATCCTGGGCGGCGAGATGCGCTATCCGGACGGCACCCCCATGGCGGAGGGCACTGCCCTGCACGAGACGCTGCAACGCGGCGCGCCGTCCAGCTACGAGCTCTCCCTGCCGGATGGCCGCTCATTCGCCGTCAGCCTTTATCCCTTGCCGGAGCTGAGCGAGGCGCCCGCCAGCCGGGTGGTCGTCTATGCACGGGAAAACACGGCCGAGCGCCGAATGCTCGCCAGCCTGCAGCAACACGAGAAGCTCATCACCGTGGGCCGTCTGGCCGCCGGACTGGCGCACGAGATCAACAATCCCCTGGGAATCATCCATTGCTACGCCGAGCTGCTTCTTGCCGCGGCGGGCGACGACCAGCAGCAGGCCGACGCCCAGATTATTCTGGAGCAGACGCACAAGGCGCAGAAGGTGCTGCAGGACCTGCTCAACTTCGCCCGTTCGCGCAAGCCGGGCCAGGGACCGTGCCGTCCCGGGAGCATTGCGCAGGAGTCGGCCGAGGTCTTCTCGGTGCAGGCGGAAAAGGCCGGAACGCGGCTGATCACGGCCGTGGAGCCGGACATGCCGTCCTTGCGGGTGGACCCCCAGGCCCTGGAGCAGATTTTTTCCAACCTCATACTCAACGCCCTGGACGCCGTCTCCAGCGTGGAGCGGCCGGGCGAGATTACCGTGAGCGCGGGCATCAACGGCGGGGGCGTCTATCTGCGCGTGGCGGACAACGGCCCCGGCGTTTCGAGCGAGATCATGGACCGCATTTTCGATCCCTTCTTCACCACCAAGGAGGTGGGCAAGGGCACCGGCCTTGGCCTGGCCGTGGTCTATGGCCTGGCCCAGGAGCTGGGCGGCGAGGTGCGTGTGGACGCGCCGAAAAACGGCCCCGGCGCCGTGTTTACCCTGCTGCTGCCGGCCTCGCTGCTGGTGGAGGCTGAAGAGACAGTGTTATGACAGAGCATACAACACCGCCGACGTTGCTGCTGGTGGACGACCAGCAAGAGTACACGCGGGGGCTGGCGCGTCTTGTGGAAGGCGAGCACCCGGAGTACCGCTGCCTCCGTGCGGCCAACGCGGCCCAGGCGCTGGAGGCGTTGGGGAGCGAGACCGTATCGCTGATGCTGACGGATCTGCGCATGCCGGGCATGGACGGGCTGGAGCTGCTGCGTGAGGCCCTGGCCGTGGAGCCGGCGCTCTCGGTCATCGTGCTCACGGGCTTCGGCTCCATCGAGACGGCCGTGGAGGCGCTCAAGGCCGGGGCGTACGACTTCCTGACCAAGCCCGTGGACAAGGACGTGCTGCTGCGCACCCTGGACAAGGCGCTGGAGCGCAGCCGGCTGCTCGAAGAGAACTTTTGCCTGCGCTCCTGGGTGGCCTCGCGGGAGCTGGACGACGAGCTGGTGGGCGAGAGCGTGGCCATGCGCCGGCTCAAGGAGCAGATACGCGCCGTGGCCCAGAGCGACTACACCGTGCTTATTACCGGCGAGTCCGGCACGGGCAAGGAGCGCATCTCCCGCGCCATCCACAAGCTTTCTTCCAGGCGGGACAAGCCGCTGCTCACCGTGAACTGCCCGGCCATCCCGGACCAGCTTCTGGAGAGCGAGCTCTTCGGCCACGAGAAGGGCGCCTTTACCGGAGCGGACCGCACTCGCAAGGGCATCTTTGTGGAAGCGTCCGGGGGGGACGCTGCTCCTCGACGAGATCGGTGACATCTCCATGAACATCCAGACCAAGCTCCTACGCGTGCTGCAGGAACGGGAGGTACGGCCCGTGGGCTCCAGCCGCAGCGTGCCGGTGGACGTGCGCATCCTGGCCTCCACCAACCGCGACCTGCAGGAGAAGATTCGCGAGGGCACCTTCCGCGAGGATCTTTTCTACCGGCTCAACGTGCTCACCGTGCAGGCCCCGGCTCTGGCCAGGCGGTGCGAGGACGTGCCCCTTCTGGCCAACTACTTCCTCTCCGAAAGCTGCCGGGAGATGGGCCTGCCGGCCAAGCGCATGGCTCCGGAGGTGCCGGGATTTCTGGCCGCGCGTCGCTGGCCCGGCAACGTGCGCGAGCTGCAGAACTTCATGCGCCGGCTCTGCGTGTTCTGCCACGGGGAAGAGGTGGACATGGCCCAGGTCTACCTGGCGCTCAGCGCCGAGGGCGAGCGCTGCGAAAACGGAGACACGGCCGAGTCCTACAAGGACGCCAAGGCCCAGGTTGTGGAGGCGTTCACCCGCGCCTACGTGACGGACCTGCTCCAGCGCACTCAGGGCAACGTGTCCGAGGCGGCGCGGCTCTCCGGGCTGGAGCGCGTCTCCCTGCAGAAGATAATCAAGCGGCACGAGATCGACGCGGATCGTTATCGGTAGTACGGTTACGCCGGATGGGTATCGTGCGCCTTTGCGCAGCAGTGAATGGAAAGGGGGATGAGAGCATGGCTGCGACGACAGACAATGACGGACGCTTCGATACTGCGCTGTTCCACGAGCGTTACGAGATGGGCGGCGACGGATACCTGGAGCTGGCCGGAACCTTTGTATCCTACATGGACGGCGAGATGCAGGTCCTGACCGCGGCCATCGAGCGGGGCGGCCTGACCGGCTCCGATGCATTGGCCAAGGATATGGCCTCCCGCGCCCACGGTCTGGCGGGCAGTGGTTCTACATTCGGCCTGCGCGGCGTGCAGGAAGCAGCCCTGCAGCTTGAGCGAACCATCCGCCAGGGGCAGCAGGCCATGATCCGCGCCTGTCTGGTCCAGCTTGAAGAAGAGTGCGCCCTTGCCCGCGAGTTCCTACAGCGGATGACCGACGAGAGCTGAGGCTACCCTGTAGGAAAAGCCCGTGGTTTCTCGATTATCTCCGATTTGTAGGCGTTAGTCCTACACCTTTCGTACACTCCTTCTGACATGAAAAGGAGCCCCACGCTGATGTGAGGCTTCTGCACGTTGCGATACTTAAGGGAGACTAGTGTCATCCCCACATGAGTATCTGTGGCAGCAGCTGCGTTCGGGGACCCGGACGCCCGCCATACGTTTGTCTCAAGGAGGTATTGATGGAAACCAGGAAACACGATCTGAAACGAGTATTCGACGCCGGCTTCGGCAAGGCCGAAGACTCGTATGAGTACGGCGCAGCGCCTGAAGACACCAAAGCGCTCTTCTCCACGCTGTTCGCCACGGTGGAGAAGCCACTGCTGCTCTTCGACGGCAAGGGCCGCGTGATTGCGGCCAACCCCAGCGCTCGCGACCTGTTTGGCGGCGACGGCGAGATGACCGGCCGCGAGGCCACCTCGCTCTTCCGCGGCGACGGCGGCCGCCGGTTCATGAGCGAGATCCAAGCCGGCGACGAGGTGCCGAAGAGTCTGGAGGCCGTTTCCTGCAACGACGCCGACGGCAACGACGTGAAGGCCAACCTGCGCCTGACGCCGGCCAAGTTGTCCGGTTCCACCTGCTACCAGGTTTTTGTGGACGCCCAGCACGACACCGGATCGCTGGAGCAGCAGCTCGCGCGCAAACGCCGGGAGCTGGACGAGATGACCATCACCCTGAAAAACGTGATGGAAACCGTGACGCGCGACAAGCGCCAGCTCAAGAGCGAGATGGCGCGGCAGATAGAGGTCGAGCTTTTTCCCATGCTGGAGAAGATGTCCCACGAGGGCGCCGGCGACATCCGCAAGAGCTACGCCGAGGTCATCAAGCGCCAGCTGCGGCGCATCACGGGCGGCGCGCACGCCGAGCCCGACCCCATGCTCATGAAGCTGACGCCCACCGAGCTGGAGATATGCCGCTACATCCAGGCCGGGCAGGGCACCAAGGAAATCGCCGAGATGATGCACTCGGCCTTCGAGACCATCCAGACGCACCGCAAGAACATCCGGCGCAAGCTGAAGCTGAAGGGCCGGAAGGTCTCGCTGTGCATGTACCTGCAGTCACGGGCGACCCTGCCGCCTCCCGGCGGATCGTTCGATTCCCTCGATTCCTTTGAGGCCGAGGGGTAGCCGCAGGGCCTGACAGGCTCGGGCAGAGTGCGCCTGGCGCAGGCCGGGGACGAATCAGTTCTCGAGCCTGCGCAGGAACGCCTCCAGCGAAGGGTATTCGGACACGGACGTGGCGGTGAACTCGTCGCCGTACGTGGCCACGAGCACCGGGGTGGAGTCTTCGGACGGCGCGTTGCGTCCGGTGGAGTCCGCAACCACGACGAAACGGCCGGGCTCGTCCTTGCCGAGCATCTTCACATATGCGCTTCTGCCGCGGTTGGTGTCGTAGCGAAAAAAGCCCAGATCCTCCATGCGGTCGTGGGCTGTCATGGAATAATCATACTCGGTTGTTGCCAATACTGCGTGTGCAATCACTGGGGGGATCCTCCTTCGGGGTTGGTGGAGACTACCTAGTACACGCCATGGCGGCAGGCTAGGGTGAGTTATCAGTCATTATCCTACAAGCCTGTCATCCAAGAGGCTACACATCAGAGTATATGTCTGGAGGGCATCATGCTGAAATATATCGTGATTGCGGCAATAGTCGCCGTGTCGCCCCTGTCGGTCATGTCATCCCTGTCCTACGCAAGTACGGACCGCTACCCGGCCGATTTTTCGGAGATGGACACCAACAAGGACGGCGTGCTGACCTGGGACGAGTTCCACGCCTACTACCCCGAGCTCTCCAAAGACGCCTATGACGGGGCCGATACCCAGAACGACGGCCGCGTCACCCCCGAAGAGTGGAAGGCGTTCGTGAACAAGCCGCGGTAGGGCGGACAGATTTATATAGTAGAAGGGTGGAAAGCCGGCGTCTCCTGGAGAGGCGTCGGCTTTTGTTTTGTGGCGGAGATCGGCGCTAATCCTCGTTGTGCCAGCGCATGGTCGGTGGATTTGCGGCAATGACATCTATCCGAGCGGCTTTGGCCAGGATTACGAAGTGGGTGAACGCGTCGCTGTCTATTGAGTTATCGCGGGCAAGGCGCTGGATCCAGGATGAATCTTCGACTATGAAAAAATGAGCCTCTTGTGTTCCGGCATGCCCTTGGGCTTTTGTATGTGTTTCGTTGGACTTGCAGTAGGCGAGATGCGAATCGAATTTGACGATAAGAAACGGATGTAACTTCCCTAGGGAAAAAATGAATCGTAATCCTTCACTGTCATCTTTTACAGCGATGAGAGATATTTGTCTGGAAACATTACGCGACGGTTTCCACGGAGTAAGCTTGTCTGTGCCGTTTTGCATATAGATAGTAAGTGCGTAAGAGTTAGCGAAGCCATTCTACGATGGGCTCGAATCCACTGATGACGTCAATAAAATCTGCTTGTGTAATGATTGAATAGTGCTTGTATTCGATACGTTCATCAAAGGGGATGCCAAGGTTTTCATCATTGAACCATTGCAGCCAGCGAGAGTTTTCGACGGTGAACAATGAGCATGAGCAAGGAAAGCCCTGCGCTTCACCAAAAGTCTTAAGTCTCCGGCACTCGTCCAAATTTCGGTAGGCTTCAGATTCGTCGAAATTGATTAGCAGATGTGGAGGACCCAGTCCGGTTTGTACATCGGCAAGCAGAACTCGAACCCCCTCGCAATCATCGTAAAGCGCGTACACCATCAACTCCGCAGGGATATCATCCAAGGGGCGCCAGGGCTTGTATATTTCTTGATCCATTCAGGGTGCCTCTGATCAATTCGTCACGTTTCAGAAAGACTTCCCGGATACGCTTATCAATTCTGCGATTTTTGGGCAATTCGATCGCGTCCTACTCCCTCAGATTTTCAAACCCTTCGGCCACCATGGTCGGCGTGAACTCGATGATCTCATATTCAGCAACGCCGGCCTTGTTGAACGGGTCCCGGGCCAGGATCGCTTCAAGCTCGTCCCTGCTGCCGATGGTGGAGAGGATGACGCCGCCAGTCCTGGGGGTCTTGCGGCCGGAAGCGATGAAGCTGCCCTTGGCGTACTCCTCCTTCAGGTAGGCGACGTGGGCTTCGAGATTCGCGTCGATCTCCTCGATGGGGCGTATGTACTGCAACGAGACTATGAACATGTCTTCTCCGTTCTTGATGATATATCACGGGGTTGTGCCTGGAGCTGGAAGGCTGTGATAGAGCACCGCGAGAGTAGCCAAAGGCGCAGGCCCTGGCGACCGGTGCATGCCCCTGAATACGCCGGCATTCTGCATGCACGTCGCTACTTCGTCGGTTAGAGTGCGAGGATTAGGTGCACGATGATGCCGATAGCGATGATGGCCAGCGCTGTCCAGGCGATGGTGCGCTTGATCTTCCCGCTGCCTCCCATGTCCATGGCCATCTCCTCGTTCCGTGTGTGCCAGGCATGGTTCAGCCAGGAGAGCCACCCCACAAGAAGGACGGCCGCTATGTTCATCCAGAATGTGTAATCGATCTTGAACTGGGTCACTTCCTTCACGGCGTGTGAGCTTTCCGGCGTCATGCCCAGCAGTGCAAAGGCATAGTGGAGAACTATGGCTGTGCACACGATGCTCACATACATGATTCCGGCAATGTACAACGCTGTCTTGGCGCCGTAGTAGCGGGCATTGATTTCCACGAGTGGTGGCACCATGAGGTCGGAGTATATAAAGCCCATGATGCCAGCGAAAAGCACACCGCTGGAGTTCAGCACCGTGGCAAGGGGGATGTTGCCCATGGACCCGATGAATGTGGCGGCCGCCACAAACGGAGCGAGCAGGGCGTTCTCCAGCACCATGGGGAAATACAGGGGGCTCTGGGCCGCCTGATCTGCAAAGAAAATCGCTTTCCAAAAAGACGCGGGAACAAAAACGGCGACAAAGCCGGCTACGGTAAAGCCGATGGCGATCTCGTGCCAGACCATGGCCCATTCGCTCACAAACTTCTTGCCCACCAGCCGCCAGCCGTCGGCGCTGAACATGCGCTCGCGCCAGTCGAAATCCTGTTCCTCGTCGTCGGCCTCCTCGTTCACTTTGTCCCGGGCCTGCTGCAGCCAGCTTTTTGGGTAGGTCCAGAGCATAAGAGAGCGGCTGATGAGTATGAGCAGGAGCCCGCCGACGATCTCCGCCGCCAGGAACTGCCATCCGAGAAAGATGAAGATGAGAATGCCGAGCTCGATGACAAGGTTGGTGGATGCGAACATGAATGCGACGGCGGCCACGAAATGCGCCCCTTTCATGACAAGGGCGCGGGCTGTCGCCAAGGCGGCGAAGGAACAGGAGGAGCTGATCGTTCCGAACAGGGTGGCCAGACCGACGCTCTTGGTGTCCGCACTGCCGAGGTATGGCGTGAGGCGTCCCTTGGGTACGAATGCCTGGATCATGGCGCTGACGAAGTACCCGAGCACAAATGCCCAGCCGGATTTCCAGAAAAATCCTGCAGATGTTTTGGCTGCTTCCCCATACGTGTTCAGAAAATCGACGAATTGCATATGATCCTCGGTCTGGTTCTTGAGATGACACATCCCAAATGGTTATGCTGATCTTGTTTGCTTCTTCCCCACCTTCCACATTTGCACCACCACGAACGGGATCAAGCTACACCCCAGAATGAGCTGCCACTGGGCCAGCGTTGGGACCACGGTGTGTAGCGCCGTGGACAGGCCAGGCAGGAAGATGGCGGCCGAGAGCATGGTGAGCACGATGACAATGGCGCCCCAGATGTATGGGTTTTGGGTCACGCCGTTGACGAAGAAGCGCGAGCCCGTGTCGCGCATGTTGAAGACGTGCCAAGTGCGCGCAAAGGCCAGGGTGAGGAAGGCGATGGTGGCTGCGGTCGTGTCGTCCACCTGCATGCTGCGCAGGCTCACGAAGAACGCGGTGAGCACGGCCGCGGCAATGAGCAGGCCGTAGACGAAGATCGCGGCCCAGTGGTCGCGCCGCACGATGGGCTCCTCGGCCCCGCGCGGCTTTCTGATCTTGTCCGCGTCGCCGCTGCCGCCCATGCCCAGGGCCAGGGCCGGGAAGATGTCGTGGATCATGTTCAGGTAGAGGATCTGCAACGGCAGCAGCGGGAGCGGCGCCTGGGCCAGGATGGCCGTGGCCACGATGGCGATACCGCCAATGTTGCCCGAGAGCAGGTAGATGATGAACTTGCGGATGTTCTCGAAGATGATCCGCCCCTGCTTCACGGCCATGGCGATGGTGGAGAGGGCGTCGTCCTTGAGCACCACGTCGGCCGCCTCCTTGGCCACCTGGGTGCCGCGCCGGCCCATGGCTATGCCGATGTCCGCCTTGCGCAGGGCCGGGGCGTCGTTCACGCCGTCGCCGGTCATGGCTGTTATTCTGCCGCGCTTCTGGTAGGCGCCCACCAGGTCCAGCTTCTGCTCCGGGGAGACGCGGGAGAATATTTCGGCCTTGAGCACGCGCTCGCGCTCTTGGTCGCTCAGCTCATCCGGTGATTTGAGATCCTGTGAGCGCATCAGATACTCGGGCCCGGCGTCCTCGGGAATGAGCCCCAGGGACACGGCCACGGTGCGGGCCGTTTCGGGCTGGTCACCAGTGACCATGATGATGTCGATGCCGTCCTCCTGAAGCTCGCGTACGGCGTGGCGCACGTCGTCGCGTGGGGGATCCATGAGCCCGGCCAGGCCGACGAGGGTCATGTCCTCGTATGGATCGGCGTCGACGCTGTCTACGTTGCGGATGGCCAGGGCGAGCACGCGCAGGCCGCCGGCGGCGAGCTCGTTGTTGCGATTGCGCCAGGCGTCTCGGTCATCCTCGGCCAGCGCGCGCGGACCATCCGGACCCAGCACCGAGGCGACTCGTTCCAGGACCGACTCGGGCGCGCCTTTCACGGCCACAACCAGCCCCTGGCCATCTTCCCTGGTATGGAAGGTGGCCATCATCTTGAGCTCCGGGTCAAAGGCCTCCTCCTTGTGCTCCTCCATGGATTGCAGCAGCTCGGGCCGCCGGATGCCGGCGTCGCGTCCGGCCTCCAGCAGCGCGACCTCCATGGGGTCGCCCGTCACCTCGCCCTCACCGTCGCCCAGGCTGGCGTTGTTGCAGAGCACGCCCACGAGCACTGCCTGGCGCACGGTGTTTTCCAGAGCCTCGGCGTCCGGCCGGAACACGCCGTCGTTATCGGCCTTGATGGACGCTATGTCCTCACGGCCTGCCACGCTGAGGGTGGTGAGCCGCATGCGGTTTTCGGTGAGCGTGCCGGTTTTGTCCGAGAAGAGCACGGTGACGGTGCCCAGGGTCTCCACGGCCGAGAGGCGGTTGATGAGCGCGTTGCGCTTGGCCATGCGCCACATGCCGCGGGCCAGGGCGATGGTCGCCACGATGGGCAGGCCTTCCGGGATGGCGGCCACGGCCAGGGCGATGGCCGTCTCTATGATGAGCAGGGGATCCATGCGCGCGAAGTAGCCCACGCCGGCGATCACGGCGGCGATGACCAGGACGATCCAGAAGAGCCGGTTGCCCAGGCTGTCGAGGCGCTTCTCCAGGGGCGGCTGCTCGCTCTCGGCCTGCTCGGCCAGCTCGGAGATGCGGCCTATCTCGGTGTCCATGCCGGTGGCCACGGCAATGGCCCGACCAGAGCCCAGGGTGAGAGCCGTGCCCTTGTAGAGCATGCCGAAGCGTTCGGCCAGGGGCGCGTCTGTTTCCACGGGATCGGCGTGCTTGTGCACGGGCATGGACTCGCCGGTGAGGGCGGACTCGTTGGCGCGCAGGCGCGACGCCTCCACGATGCGCATGTCCGCCGCCATCAGGTCGCCGCTTTCCAGCACAACGATATCGCCCGGAACCACGTCGGCCGCCGATATCTCTTTGGTGACTCCACCGCGCAGGACGCGCGCCGTGGTCTTGCTCAGCTCCTGCAAGGACTCCATGGAGCGCACGGCCTTGAGCTCCGTGACAAAGCCGATGACCACGTTGATAGCCAGGGCGATACAGATGGAGAATCCTTCCAGCCACTGCCCGAAGGCGAAGGACAGGGCGGCCGCGGCGGCGAGCAGCAGGACGATGAGGTTCTTGAACTGCGCGTAGAGAATGGCCCACGCCGAGGTGCGGCTCCTGGTCTCCAGGGCGTTGGGGCCGTATTGTTCCAGCCGGCGGCGCGCCTCGTCGTCGGTCAAGCCGCTATGGATATTGGTGTCCAGGTCGCGCGCAACGTCCTCGTATGGCGCGGCCCAAGGCTTTGCGGGGATATCTGGTTTTGTGGCGGGGTCAACCATATGGTTTCTCTGCTCCGGATTGTCGGATCTGCGATGCACTGCGAAATTCCGTCCAGGATACACAAGAATCATCGTTTGGCACAATGCCGGGAGAAAACTCCATGGAACCGGAGCCTGTTGGCAGCTAAGTTGATGAAAAAATGGCTTTACGATTGATCGAAATTTGATAATAAGAAACCGACTCGTATTCGCACGGCTTTTGATTGCAGATCAACTCAAACCGTGTGTCGACGAAAGGGACCATGATAAAAGTACTTATTGCTGACGACCATCCAATAGTCAGGCAAGGGCTCCGGCAGATATTCGAAGGTTCTTCATCATTTGTTCTGGTTGGGGAAGCTTCCGGCGGATCGGCCGCGCTGGACATGCTCGGCGAGCACAACGCCGACGTTGTGTTGTTGGACCTGAACATGCCGGGCATGGATGGCCTTGAAGTGCTCAAGCGCATTCGTCGGGAGTATCCCAGAACCAAGGTGCTTGTGCTCAGCGTCTACCCGGAGGAGCAGTACGCCGTCCGGGTCATCCGCGCCGGGGCCTCCGGCTACATGACCAAGAACGCCGGGCCGCACGAGATGCTCGAAGCCGTGCAGCGCGTGTACGAGGGCGGCAAGCATCTGAGTCCCAAGGTCGCCGAGCTTCTGGCCTCGGAGGTGGGCGGGGATTTCGACAAGCCGCCGCATGAGAGCCTTTCCGACAGGGAGTTCGAGGTCATGCGGCTGTTGAGCCTGGGTAAGACAGTGACCAGGATAGCCGAAGAGCTGAACCTCAGTCCCAAGACGATATCCACGTACCGGTCGCGCATTTTGTCCAAGATGCATCTGGAGTCCAACTCGGACCTGACCCAGTACGCGATCCAGTACGAGCTCATTCCGTAGATCCCTTGAGCACAGCTCAAGCCGGGTGCACCGCATTGCTTCTTCTGCGGCATCTGTAGTCTTTTGTCTGACAGGGTTTTGTCGACATTCCTTATAGACGCATTCTGTTCTCCTGGGCATTGTCATCCTGCCTGCCGTCAGTTTTCGCCATAAAATCGCGCTGATGAAGCGTACATGACACATCAGGATGGGCTGTATGCAAGAGGTGCCCGGAAACGGAACCAGTGAATCTGTGAGCGTCGAGATTGCATCGGCCATCGGTAAGGATGTCTTGCTGGAGCGATTCGGTGGCGACGAAACCACCATGAAGGACGTGGTTTCGTTGTTCATCGACGTTGTCGGAGAGGAGCGCAAGACCATAGCAGAGCAGATTGCCTCCAGATCCGATAAGGATGGATGCGCCAAGCGCGTTCACAATCTTGCCAGCTCGGTTTCTCCTTTTGGCTTGTCCACATTGTCGAGACGCTGTATTCATATAGAATCAGCTCTCCTTCGGGGCGACTGGGAGCAGGCGCAAGACGGCTTCGAGGAAATCGATTTCCACCTCGGCAAGCTCATAGGCGCGTTACTGGACATCGGAACCGACTGAGCATGCCGTTCGCGGCCCTTCGCGACGCTGCCCCCGGTGATGCAGTCAGATGGAGGTGACCGCATGCATCCTTGGCAGAATATCATCGTGGGTGTGGATCTGGGGGCCGAGAGTCTCGAAGTGGCCGTGGAGGCGTTGTGCGCAATGCGTGACGCCAAACGTATCCGCGCCGTGTCCGTTGTCCCTGGCCCGCAAAGCGACGACGCCGCGCCGCAAAATCCGGGCGAGGGCCCCGTCTCCCTGGGCGAATCCGAAACAGCGAAGTATCTGAGCAACCTGTACAGGGAAGCGCTCGCCAAGTTCCAGCAGGAAGCGAACACGCGCTGCTCCGACGCCGAGTTCGATACCCGGCTCTTGTACGGCACGGTGTACCAACGTCTTGTGGAGTCGGCCGAGGAGATAGACGCCGACGTTACCGTAGTGGGCCTGCCCAACAAGGAAGGCCGCGACACCAGGATGCTGGGTCGCACGCCAGCGCGGCTCATCGGTTTCTGCAAGTGTGATGTGCTGGCCATCCCCTTCGGCTGCGAGCTGGACCTGAGCCGCATCCTCGTGGCTGTGGACGGCTCGGCCTACTCCAGAATGGCGGCGGAGAAGGCCCGCGCGCTGGCCAGGTCTGCCGGCGGCGTGCTGCACACCCTCTGCGTTATGTCCGCCAGGGACGCTCACATCACCAACCTGTCCGGTGAGGAAGGGTTGGAGGAATCCGTGGCAGACTCTGCGGCGCATGCCAATGTCGAGGCCAACCGCGCCAGAGAGGAAGGCATCGAGGCCCATCCCCACTCAGCCAAAGGGCCGGCCTACAAGCGCATTGTGGAAACGGCCAGAAAGCTGGACGCGGGGCTCATCGTCATGGGCTCCCACGGCCGCACCGGGCTGATGCGCCTGCTGCTTGGCAGCGTGGCCCAGCGTGTGCTGGAGGCGACGGATCGCCCCGTGCTCGTGGTGCGCAGCTAGCGCATTTTCGTGTTCAGATTTCCGCAGCCCGGCTTGTTCAGCCGTTCCGTGGAATAGCCGCGGCGTCAGCTTCGACGGCCGCCTCGTGAAGGGCTAGTCCTTCTGCCGTATATTTTCCGAGGCCAGCTTGCGATACAGGCGCGTCATGGCGTCGAAGGTTGCGTGGATGGAAAAGCGCGCCGCGATACGCTCTCGCCTTCGTTCTCGTGCGCCGGTATCCTCATGTAGCAGGCGTATGCGCCGCACGGCGTCGGCCAGCTCGCGGGGATCCTTCGACTCCGCGATGACCAGCGGCTCCTCGCCTTCCAGCGTTTCATCCATCCCGCCGCCGCGAACCCCCAGCACGCGCGTTCCGCACGCCTGCGCCTCCAGCGAGACCAGGCCGAACGTCTCGTGCGTGCCGGCGTTGATGAAGATATCCGCCGCCGAGTAGAGCTCGGCCAGACGGTCGGCGTCATCCACGTAGCGCATCCAGGTGGTGTTGCACCGCGCCGCCGTCTCTTTCTCCACCAGCTCGCGCTCCTCGCCGTCCCCCACCACCAGCAGATGCACGCTGCGGGCCTCGTCGCCCAGGGCGTCCAGCATGGCAAAGGTTTCTGGCAGGTTCTTCATCTCGGCCAGACGGCCCACAAAGAGGAGCAGGCACACATCATCGGGCAGCTCCAGCTCGCGCAGGACCGCGGCGCGCGAATCCCGCGGCCGGAACACGTCCACGTCCGTGCACAGGGGGATGCGCTCCACGCGCCTGACGCCCATGGCCTTGAGCTGGCGCTCGAACTGCCGGGTGGAGGTCACGGTGCAGGTCATGCGGTTGTAGAGCTCGGCCAGGTAGTACTCGATAGCCTTGGTCAGCACCATGCTCACGGCTCCGGAGCGGGTCACGTTGCCCAGCTCTACCCCCAAAGCCCGCGGGTAGTCCGAGTGGTAGAATCCCACCAGGGGCACGTCGAACTCCTCGTGGGCCTCCAGGGTTATCCACGCCGGGATGTAGGCGTTGTCCACCTCGATGACGTCGGGCTTTTCCGAGGCGATAATCTCCAGGATGCGTGTGCGGTTCACCAGCAGCCGGTAGCTCTTGGTGAGCATGAAGGATGGGGAGTCGATGACGTAGACCGACGTGTTGCGGTCCATATGGAAGTCGTCTGCGTCGCCGGGAACCACCAGCACGTGCCGGTACTCCGGATGGGCGGCCATGTACCTGGCCTTGTCCTGGAGATAGCGCTTCACCCCGCCGGAGATGGGGCTGTAGGACTGCACGATGTCGCAGATGACGAAGGGCGTCGATGCCGAAGTGCTCCGTGTCACTGGACCTCCCTAATCGTGCAACTGGTCCGATACGGCCGACTCGTGCGACTGGGCCCGCCCGGCCGGTTCGAAGCGGCCGGCCTCCTCAAGCGCATCCCGGACCACCGGTCCGTCTGCTGTGGTGCCGAGCCGGGGAGTGGTCACCCGGGAAAACCGGGAAGCAGAGGCGAAAGTGCAGCACGGGGCCCCGGAAAGGGGCCCCGTACGCCGAGGAAAGAGGGAATGAGAAACCTCCGCAGGCGATGCGCGCGCAGTCACCGTGAACCGGCCGTGCGCGTCACGTTGCGGCGGCGTACTCTTACTGGGCCATTCCCATGAAATGTCCCTATACCAGAGCGGCTATTGTGAGGGAAGGGGGGGAGACCGGTATGACGAAATGGTGTCGACAGTGACATTCGTAGGCTCATGTCCTACGCGCCGTGTGTGTTCGATTCCTACGCGGGAAATGCCGAGTTGCTGATATCGGGCCGTGTTGCAGAGAGCTATACGGGATATGGTCGTAGAACTTTCCAGAAGCAGCCAACAACCCCCGGAGGTGACTCGATGGACCGCATATCCCTGACTCAGAATGGTAAGCAACCCCTGCAGTTCGATGGCTACCACCTTGCCGAATACACTCCCTCCAAAGGGCTTCCCCTTGGAGTCTTTTCCTGGAAGCTGAATCTCTACTCCAATGCGGACGGAGGGTATGTACTTGCTTCCCAGCTGGAAATCGCGGTGCCTGCGAGGTTGTCCCTGGCAAGCGCCACGACCTTCGATTCCGCCCAGAACCTGATCAAATATTTGTGGGAAGGCGACCACCACTGCGCCGAGCCGCCCATGAAGCTCGTGCAGATCGCCGCGCATGATGATCGCCAGCTCCGGGCTATGCTTTCGCCGGCGTGCATGGATAACGGACTGCCCGCCGTCAGGCCGGAGGCGAGCATGGCGCGCCGTCGCGTGGTTACGGAGGAAGAGTTCGCGGGTTTCGATATGGAACCGGCTATGGCCTGATCCCGACAAATTTCCAACGGCGCCAATCCCCCCCTTGGCCCGGTGGTAAGGAGGCGGCTGCGTTCATGCGCAGCCGCCTTTTTTTATTCAGGGGAAACCACTTGTATTATTTACTGCTTGGGAATATCGACAAATATCCGATTAAAAAGAAGGAGTTTTTCGTGCGGCGTTTGGCCCTATATGCGGCTACGTAGTGGCATCTGTATGAAAAGTATGATATTTGCACCATTGACCCACAACCTAAACTTATTTCCCCCATTGTTAGCCCAAGGAGCTGGCACAATGAGTCTACTGAACAGGATCAAGATCTCCACCAAGTTGGCTATTGTCTTCTTCACAAACTTTATCCTGATCGTAGCCATGGGTATCACGGCGTACTTTGGCTCCAGCAACATTCAGGCGCAGCTCTCCAGCGTGCTCGACAAGGACTTCAAGGGCGCGATGTTTCTTCTGGAGGCGGACCGCGACCTGCACCAGATGCTCATTGCCCTGCGCGCCATGTGCACCCTTGAAAAGGGGGGCGAGCAATACACCGAGCAGATGAAGGATTACACCGACAACCGTGGGCAGGCCGACACGCGCGTCAATAAGTTCTTTGCCGATATCAACACACCGGAAACCAAGGCGCTGGTGGACGGCTACTTTGCCGACCGCAAGGACTGGGACATGGTGGCGGATCGTATTTTCGCCGAGATTGACGCGGGCAACGAAGAGGCTGCCTTGAAAATCTCCCATGGGGAAGGCAAGCAGCAGTTCGACAAGATGCGCGACAACCTCGATAAGCTGACCGGCATTGTGCAAAGCATGGCCGCGGAAAAGGAGACAAGCTCGCAGCGCTCCTTCCACAACTCCATGATCATCCTCACCGCCCTTACGGTGGGCAGCATTCTCCTCGGTAGTCTGGTCACGTTTCTCATTTCCAGGAATATCACGGTGCCTCTGCGCCGGATGATGGCGTTTGCCCGCAAGGTGGGCGCCAGGGACTACGACTCCAGGCTGGATGTGCACCAGAAGGACGAGGTGGGCGTCCTTGCCGATGCCTTCCGGGAGATGGTCTCGCAGCTCAAGGTGAACATGGAGGAGGTCGGCCGACAGACCGAGCTGGCCGAGGACAAGGCGAACCAGGCCGCCGAGGCGCTGGCTGTGGCCGAGGAGGCCCAGCACAAGGCGGAAAGCGCGCGCAAGGAAGGCGTGCTGGCCGCAGCCGACAGGCTCCAGGGCATCGTGGACGTGGTGCTGTCCGCCTCCAGGGAGATTCAGGTGCAGATCGATGAGTCGAGCAGGGGATCGGAAGAGCAGGCCAGGCGCGTGAGCGAGACGGCCACGGCCATGGAGGAAATGAACGCCACGGTGCTGGAGGTTGCCAGGAACGCCACCCGGACCGCGGAAACATCGGAGGAGGCCAAGCAGAACGCCGAGGAGGGCTCCCGCATAGTGAACAAGGTGGTGGATGGCATCGCCATGGTGCAGTCCCAGTCTCAGGAGCTCAAGGAGGATATGTCCACGCTGGGCAAGCAGGCGGAAGACATCGGCCAGATTCTGTCGGTTATTACGGATATCGCCGACCAGACCAATCTCCTGGCGCTCAACGCCGCTATCGAGGCCGCCAGGGCTGGCGAGGCCGGGCGCGGCTTTGCCGTGGTCGCCGGCGAGGTGCGCAAGCTTGCGGAAAAGACCATGCGCGCTACCAGCGAGGTAGGCCAGGCCATCAACGGCATCCAGCACGGCGCCCGCAAGAACATCACCAATGTGGACCGTTCCTCCGAGACAATCAGCGAGGCCACCACTTTGGCCGGGCAGTCGGGCGATTCCCTGCGCAGCATTGTGCAACTGGTGGATATGGCTGCGGATCAGGTGCGTTCCATCGCCACGGCGTCGGAGCAGCAGTCGGCGGCCAGCGACGAGATCAACCGCAGCATCGAGGAGATCGACCGCATTTCCTCCGAGACCTCGCAAGCCTTGCAGCTGTCCGTCAACGCGGTCAACGATCTCACCGACCAGACCCGGTCCCTGCAGGAGCTTATCGCCCAGCTGCGCAAGGACGCCGGGCAGTAGCAGAGAGACGCCGGGATTTATTTCGGTCAACCGCGCGGCTTCATACCGTCGCGCCCAAATAATCGCCGCACACTATGCGTCAGGCAGCTCGCATGACCAGCGGGCTGCCATGGTGTATACGCTTTGAAAAGGCCCCATCCAGCTGTGTCGCCTCCATCCGGAGGCTCGCCTGCCCCGTGTTCCTGGCGGGCCGGCAATGAGGGCTCGAAGGAGGCTCGTTCCTCATGTGCTTCCGACAGGATGAATGCCCCGCGCCACGCCCTGCACAGTACCGGGACATGATAGCTCCGGCCGATGTGCAGCCGCTGCTGGGCAACCGGCACCTCGCCATCCAGGGCGCGCGGCCGTCCGCCGCCTTGACCGGGCTGATCGAGCTGCTCTGGAGCCTGCCCGGTTACGACTCGGGCCAGAGCGTGTTCGACATCCTTCCCGATTCCCACTTCGATCTCGTGTTTCTGCTGGGCGAGGCCAGCTGCTCGGCCCTGTTGTCCGGGCCGTACACCCGCAAGGTCTCGCTGCCGCTGGAAGATTCCTGGGAGCTTGTCTGCGTGCGCTTCCGGCCAGGCATGTTCCCGCGACTGGCCGACGTCAAACCATCCGAGCTTGTCAACGGCGGCGTCTTTTTAAAACGAATCCTGGGCATGGACTCGGATCAGCTCGGGGAACGGCTCAAGGCGCTCTCGGGCATTGACTCCAGGAAAGCGTTTCTCGAAGGGCTCTTCCACACAGCCGGCTTGGCCGAACAGATGGCTACGGCAAGGAGTCGTCCCTGCCTGGCCATGATCGAGTCCTGCGCCGGCCGCATTACCGTTTCGGAGTTGGCCCGGCAAAACAGCATGAGCGTGCGGACGCTGGAGCGGGTCTTTATGGAGGAAGTAGGGGTGGCGGCCAAGATGGTCATCCGCTACTTCCGCTACCGGGCGGCCCTGGCCGGGCTGCGTTGCGGCCGTGTCGGAACACTGGCCGACCTGGCGCTTCGCTGCGGCTACTCGGATCAGTCCCATTTCATCAAGGAGTTCTCCTTCTTTGCCGGCGCTTCTCCCGGCCGGCTCTGAATGTGTCGCATTTTTCCAATATCTCCTCGCACCGGTGCGCTAGCATCCCTGCATGTTCCGCTTGGGAACAGATCGGAGCGAAACACCGGATCAATTCAGCAGCGAGGAGCAATACAATGACGATGAAACGGTTACGGCTTCTGGAATGCAGCGGTACGCCCGCCGAGATCGGCCGGCAGTATGGCGAGGCGGCGCGCGAGGATATCCGCAAGGGTCTGGACATGCTCATGTCCTGGCTGGAGCACGCGCCGTATCAATGCCGTGTGGACCGCGAGACCGTGTGCGCGGCGGCTGGGAAGTATCTTCCCAATGTCGAACAATGTTTTCCCGAGGGAGTTGAGCGCATTCGGGGCATGGCCGAAGGTTCCGGCCTGTCCTTTGAGGAGTGCTTTGCCGTGAGCTGCTTCACGGAGCTGGTGGGGGT
This sequence comes from Oceanidesulfovibrio marinus, assembly GCF_013085545.1. Classification (NCBI taxonomy): domain Bacteria; kingdom Pseudomonadati; phylum Thermodesulfobacteriota; class Desulfovibrionia; order Desulfovibrionales; family Desulfovibrionaceae; genus Oceanidesulfovibrio; species Oceanidesulfovibrio marinus. Next base: position 1,328,399 of record NZ_CP039543.1, on the reverse strand, counting down.
CTATCCGTACCTGGCGCCCATGTGCACGTCCTTTGCCGTGACCGGTCCGGCCACGAAAGACGGGCAGACCATCATCGGACAGAACGTGGACTGGCACCAGGAGACGCCCCTTGATCTCATGCGCGTCACCTATCCCGATGGCAGCGGGCATCTTGCGCTGACCTTCTTCTGCGCGTCGAGCATCATTCTTACGTCGCACGGACTGGCCAACTCCGCCAACCTGACCATCGCGCCCATGGGGCCGGTGACGGACCATACGCCGTTTGCGTATTATCTGGCCGAGGCAATGCGCCAGCCCACGACAGACAAGGCGCTGGAGATTCTGAAAAAGCATTCGCGGGGCGTGGAGTATTTTCATGTGGCCTCTGGGGATGGCCGCATGGCCGGGGTCGAGAGCGTGTACGACGGGTGCACCGTTCTCGAACCGCAGCAGGGCGTGCTGGTCCACGCCAACCATTATGAGACCGAAGCATACACCAAGGACGACGTGGCGCAGATGTATATGCCGGACTCGTTCAAACGCGCGGACAGGTTGCGGGAGCTGATCCGGGAGCACTACGGCGAGCTCACTCCGGAGCTGATGATGCAGCTGCTGGCCGACCACGAAGGGTATCCGTACTCAATCTGCCGGCATCTGGACGCGGACATCCCGTACGCCCTTTCCGCCATCTCCGCCGCCTCGGTGGTTATGGTTCCGGAGGAGCGGACAATGTATGTGGCCGCCGGTGCGCCGTGCGAGAACGGCTTTGCGGAGTACTCTGTGGGGCGGTGATTGTGACGCGACGGCGCGTCCGAAGGCTGAGAAGGGCGCGGAGCGCCAAAGAAAAAAGGGGTTGCGCTGGTTGGCGTAACCCCTTGAATTTCTGGTCGGGATGGCGTGATTCGAACACGCGGTCTCTGCGTCCCGAACGCAGCGCTCTAGCCAAACTGAGCCACATCCCGTCGTTGGAAACAATTCGTATAGACGCATTGGCACGCGTTGGCAAGAGACTTGGCATACATTTGACAAATTTTCTTTTCCAAGCGGACAAAATCTGCCCATCCACGCCGCAGTATCTACCTAATTTATTGAAATATAAGGGGCGGTAAGCGGTAAATGTCACGCAGGCCGCCCTTCTGAGTCATAGAGAATATCAATCATGGCGTGGACAAAGCGTGTGTTGTATGCGATGCATCATGTCATGTTCGAGCATAATCTCGAACGATTTCAAACCTCAATGAACAAGACTGTTTTAGTCCGATATGGATGGAGAATGAGATTGTGAGCATCAAAGTCGTCGTCGTTGATGATTCCGCTTTCATGCGCAAGGCCTTGAGCACGATGCTCGAGAAGGACCCCGAGATCAAAGTGGTGGCCACGGCCCGCAATGGCGAAGAAGGACTGGAGCTTATACGCACGCATCAGCCGGATGTCGTAACGCTGGATATAGAGATGCCCAAGATGGATGGGCTCACGGCGTTGCGCCATATAATGATGGAAATGCCCAGGCCCGTGCTGATGGTCAGCTCTCTGACCACGGAGGGCGCGGAGTCCACGCTGAAAGCCATGGAGCTGGGCGCCGTCGATTTCATTCCGAAGCAGCTTTCCAAAGTCAGCCTCGACATCGTGCGGATCGAGGAGAGCCTGCGGGCAAAGGTCAAGGAGGTTGCGCGGCGAAAGTTCCGGGCTCCACGGGCGCTGCGACCGGCAACGGCAAAGCAGGCAGCCGCAAGAGCCCCGCAGCCGGCGGCCAGACCGTCCGGCCGGCTCATTCGCGACGTGGTGGCCGTGGGCGTGTCCACGGGAGGACCACCTGCCGTGCAGAAGATGCTCTCCGCGCTGCCGGCGGATTTTCCCGCCGGTATACTCATCGCGCAGCACATGCCTGCGGCTTTTACCGGCCCCTTTGCAAAGCGGCTCGACTCCGTGAGCCAGATACGGGTGAAGGAGGCCGAGGGGGTGGAGGCCTTCAAGCCGGGGACGGTATACATAGCGCCGGGCGGCAAGCACCTGGTGCTGGCGCAGAAAGGCTCGCGCATGGAGGTCCAGGTGGTGGAAGAGCCGGCAAATGCGTTGTACAAGCCGTCGGCCAATGTGCTTATAGGCTCCACGGCCGAGTATTTCGGGCGCCGCACGTTGGGTGTTATCCTGACCGGCATGGGCAACGACGGTCTGGAAGGGGTGCGCGCCCTGAAAAGCCGCGGCGGCCGCGCCATCGCGCAGAATGACGCCTCCTGTGTGGTTTTCGGCATGCCCAAGGCTATTGTAGATGCAAACCTGGCCGATGAGGTCGTGGATATAGATGATATGGCGCAGGCGGTGATGAAGAATATCTATACGCATTAGGTATTTCTTGCCTTGCTTCGGAAGGGGCCTGCCTATATGCTCAATGAACCAAGGCTTATTGGCAGGAACCAGGCGGTGCGGATTCGCCCGCTACCGAGCGCTAACGGCAAGTAGGCATCGGAGGAGTTGAAACGATGGTGTCGAAAGAAGAGATCCTGGAACTTTTGAACAGCGAAGATTCCCAGGATATTCGCGAAGGTGCTTTCCGTGCGGGTGAGGAACGGATTGGCGAAGCGGTGGAGCCGCTGGTGCGTCACCTGCAAAGCGGGAACCTCGGTGTCCAGGAGGCGGCGGACGCCGCACTCCGCCATATAGGCGGAGCCGCGACCGTTCAGGCGCTGACTCCGCTGCTCCGGTCCGACGATGCGCCGGTGCGCAACCTGTCCATGGACATTCTGCGGGAGATCGGCGCTCAGGATGTAGAAACGCTGGCCGAGCTTCTGCACGACGAGGATCCGGACATGCGCATCTTTGTGTCGGATATCCTGGGTGAAACCGGCAACGCCCTGGTAGTGGCGCCGCTGTGCAGAGCGCTGCTCAGGGACCCGGAAGTCAACGTGCGCTATCAGGCCGCCGTGAGTCTGGGAACAATCGCCTCTCCGGAGGCCGCCGGGTGCCTGAACAAGGCCCTGGAGGACGAGGAGTGGGTACAGTTTGCCGTTATCGAAGCATTGACAAAAATTCGAGAAGAATCGTCCATCAACGCCCTGGCCAAGGCCATGAGCCGCTCCACGGACCTCGTGGCTTCCATGATCGTGGATGCTCTGGGCGAGATGGGCAACATCAAGGCTGTCGGCTTGTTGCTCAAGCGGCTGGAGGCCTCGCCCACGGCCCTGCGCAACAAGATCGTCAAAGCCGTGGTCAAGATACTCGGCGGCAAGTCCCTCTCCCTGTTGTCCCAGGGTGAGCGCGAGAACCTGCGCGAGTACGCCCTGGTGGCTCTTGAGGACGAGGATGAAGAGATCCAGGACGCCGCCGTGCAAGGTCTGGCCTATGTTGGCGGCGAGGACGCATCAGCCGCGATTCTGGAGCTGGCCACCCGTCTGGACCCAGTGAGCAACCAGGACCGCATAGAGCATATGGCCCAAGCGCTTGCCGCTATCGGCAACACGAATGCGATGGAGGACGGCCTGGTCAACGGTGAGTGGAAGAAGGGCATGACCATTCTCGAGGCCTACCGCCTCATCGGGGAGCCGATCCATGCGAAGAAGCTTCAGGACGTCTTCATGGACAAGGACCTGGACATGCAGCGGGCCATCGCCATCGTCCTGCGGGAGCTGGCCAATCCGGAATCCACGGAGTTCTTCCTCAACCTGCTGGAGACCCATCAGGACGGGACCATACTCAAGGAAGCCGCAGAGTTCCTTGGGCCACAGATGCACGAGCAGAGCGCGTTGCCAGCTCTCTTCAACCTCCTGGACCATCCGTACGACGATGTGAAGGACTCGGTGCTCGAAGCCATAGTCTCCATCGACGGTCCGGAAGTGCGGGAGCACTTCAAGGAGAAGTCCGTGAGCGAGGAGCCCGTGGACAGGCTCATGGCCACCTACGTTCTGGGCCGCCTCGGACACGACGAGGATCTGCACGACCTGCAGCGCGCCCTGGAAGATCCGGTGCCGGAGATTCGCAAAGTGGCGCTGGAGTCGCTGGATGGGCGGTGCTTCGAGATAGACCGCCTGCTGCCCCTGGCCCTGCCGAGTCTCTCCGACGAGGACAGGGAGGTGCGCCTCGCCGTGGTCGAGATACTGGGCAAATGTCATGAGGAGGCCGTGCTGCCGCACCTGGAAAAAGCACTGAAGGACGAGGACGACTGGGTACGCATCCGCGCTCTGGAAGCGCTGGGCCAGCGTCATTCCGCACAGTCCATCTCCAAGATCGTCCCTCTGTTGGACAGCGACAACACGCTCATATTGCTCAAGGTGATCGAAGCGCTCGGCGAGATTGGTGGCGAGAGCGCCTTCCGCTCGCTTTTCACGATATTGGACCATGAGAATACCGAGGTCCAGGCCGCCGCCGAAGAGGCGCTGGCTCGCCTCAAGGCCGTTCGGGAGTAGCCAGTGAGTTCTCTGTTTGCAAAGACATCGCTGGGTCGTAAAGACCTCAAGATTTCGGACTCCGAGTTCGTCCAGCTGCGCGATTTTATCTATTCGAACAGCGGAATTTACATCGCGGACAACCGCAAATATCTTCTGGAGAACCGGCTGGGCGGTCGGCTCAAGGCGCTTAACCTGAAAGACTTCGGCGAGTACTACTATTACCTGCGCTACGACTCCAAACGCAGGGACGAGCTCTCGCGGCTGTTCGAGGTGGTCACCACCAACGAGACCAGCTTCTACCGCAACCCGCCTCAGCTCAAGGTCTTTCAGGAAAAGGTGCTCGCCGAGGCCATTGAGGAGCAGCGCAAGAAGAACCAGAAGCGGCTGCACATCTGGTCAGCCGGATGCTCCACGGGCGAGGAGCCGTACACCCTGTCCATGATTCTCCACGACGTGCTGGGCAGCGAGATACGCTCGTGGTCCGTGCGCATAACGGCCAACGACCTGTCCGAGGCCGTGCTCGACTCGGCCAAGGAGGCGCTGTACACGGATTATGCGTTGCGAACCACGCCCAAGGAGAAGATCGCCAAGTTCTTCGATCAGGAGGGCGACAAGTACAGGGTGAAGCCGGAGGTCCGCAGACTGGTCAGCTTCGGCCCCATCAACCTGAACGATCGGATGGCGGTGAAGCGGGTCGAACGCTCCCAGATCGTGTTCTGCCGCAACGTCATCATCTACTTTGACGACGACATGAAAAAGCGGGTCATCTCCGCTTTCTACGATAACCTTCAACCCGGCGGGTTCCTGTTGATCGGCCACAGCGAGTCGTTGCACAACATCTCGCGCGCATTCAAGCCGGAGCACCACCCGGGCGCCATAGTCTACCGCAAGGTATGAGACCCGTAAGATATTCCGAGACGGGGAGGCATGTTTTTTGAGAGGTCGAACACGTGATTGCGCGAGTGCTCGCTGTGGCCAACCAGAAAGGCGGCGTGGGCAAGACAACCACGGCTTTGACGCTGGCCGCAGCATTTGCCAAAGAAGGGCGCAACGTGCTGGTCATGGATCTGGACCCGCACGTGAGCGCGTCCATCCATATGCGCTTCTACCCGGAGAAGCTGAGGCACACGGCCTACGATCTGTTCAAGAAGCCCCGCGGCGAGCGGTGGCAGACGGTATGGAACAAGGTGACGTACCCGGCGGCCGGCGGTGTGTTCGATTTTGTTCCAGCCCATCCCAAGCTCTCGGACCTGGATGTGGACCTCGCCGGGATCAAGAGCAAGGGCAGCCTGCTGGTGCGGGCTCTGATGAACGTACCTCAGGAGTACGATTACGTCATTCTGGACTGTCCGCCCTATCTGGGGGTATTGCTCGCCAATGCCATCATGGCTGCGAACCTCGTAATAATTCCAATCCAGACGGAGTATCTCGCACTCAATGGTCTCAAGCTCATATTCTCCACCATGCGCACTCTGAACCGCGTCCGGCGCGAGCCTGTGGGCTACCGCGCCCTTGCGACCATGTTCGATTCGCGGGCCGGGGCGTGCAAGCGCGTGCTGGAGCTGCTGCGGGAGAAGCTGGGCGACAAACTGTTCAAAACCATCATTCATCACGACACCAAACTGCGGGAAGCCAGTGGCAAGGGAGCCGTGATCTACGACCTGTATCCAGACTCGCGTAGTGCGCTGGAGTATGTGCAGCTTGCTGCGGAGATTGAAGCCCTATGAGTAAAAGCCCTGAAGAATATTTCCTGGATGAGGAACTTTCTCCGGAGGAACACGCCGAAGAGATGGCCTTCTCCGATACGGAGCGCGCGTTCCTCGAAAAGTATCTCGGACTCGAACGGGACATTCTCGACCGTCTCGGCATCGAGGAGGCCGAGCCCCAGGCCGTGGACCTGGCCGAGGTGGAACCCCCGCCGCCTCTGGAGCAGACCGCTCCGGCAGAGGAGGCCGAGCCGCCGGTGGCGGAAGAGCTTCGCGAGCCGGAGCCGGCTCCCGAGGTTCAGGCCGTCCATGAGGAAGTCCCGGAGACGGCCGAGGAGTTTGTTCCGGAACCCGAGGCCATCGTCTATGAAGAAGAGGCCGTGGAGCCGGCCGTTGAGCCGGAGATCGAGGCCGAGCCGTCTCTGGACGACGAGATACGCGCCCAGTCCGAGATCCAGCTTGTCAGCTTCTTTCTGGCGGATCAGGAGTTCACCATTCCGATCAACGCGGTGCAGGAAGTGGTGCGCTACATGGAGCCCACGGCCGTGCCGGAGTCGCACGGCTACCTGGCGGGCATCGTCAACCTGCGTGGCCGGGTAACGCCTGTGCTGCGTCTGGGCGTCATCCTGGGCAAGGAAGAGCCGCCGGCCGAGGAAGAGGAATCCCTGGACGAAGAGGCCCGAGCGAAACGCTTTTTCGTGGTCTGCCGCAAGGGCGACCTGCAGGTAGCGCTGCTGGTGGAGCGGGTGCATACCATGTATCGTGTCCCCCAGTCCGCGATCGAATGGAATATCGAACAGAAAATGGGCGCGGACGTGGACATAGTCCGCGGACTCCTGCGTTCCGGGGACGACCTTATCGGCGTTGTCTCGATGGAGCGCTTGCTCGATAAAGTGGGCTTGCAAGGAGGCCTGAATGTCTAAACATATTCTCATTGTGGACGATTCCAAGACTGTGCGGAACTTGGTGGCCTTCATTATGAAGAAAGAAGGCTTCAAGGTGACGACGGCGGAAAATGGTTTGGACGGGCTGGAAAAGCTCTATACGAGTCCGGATGTTGACCTCATCATAAGCGACATCAACATGCCCAAGATGGACGGCTTCACCTTCATCAAGTCCGTGCGGGAGCAGGAGCTGTACCGCGACGTGCCCATCGTGGTCCTTTCCACGGAAGGCCGTGAAGAAGACATCGATGCAGGCATCAGCCTTGGGGCGAATCTCTATCTCGTTAAGCCGGCGCAGCCGGAAATGCTCGTCAAAAATGTGAAAATGCTTCTGGGCTAAGGCCCAGCGGACAGCCGGGTAAGGATTGATACGACCATGAGCCAGGATTTTCTCGATCCGGAAATTATCACCGATTTTATCCTCGAGGCCAAGGAACATCTGGAGACCATCGAGCCCAACCTGCTGGAGCTTGAGAAGTCTCCGGAGAATTTGGCGCTGCTCAACGAGATATTCCGGCCCATGCACTCCCTCAAGGGGGCGTCCGGTTTCCTCGGTCTGAACACCATGAACCGGCTGGCTCACCGCGCCGAGAACATTCTGGATGAGCTGCGCAAGGGCGAGATGGGCGTCACCTCGGAGATCATGGATGTCATCCTCTCCGTGACGGACGCCCTGCGGCAGATGGTCGACAACCTGGAGATGGAAGGCTCGGAAGGCAATGTGGAGGTGGACGAGCTCATCGCCGTCATCGACCGCATCATGACGGGCGGCGCAGCTCCGGCAGCTTCTGCCGCTCCCCAGCCTGAACCGGAACCGGCTCCGCAGCCCGCACCTGAGGCCGCTCCGGAGCCCGAACCAACGGCGGAGGCGCCTGCCGAGCCCGAACCGGCCCCGGCGCCGGAAGCTCCGGCCGAGCAGTCCGCACCCGAGCCCTATGACGGCGATATCCACCCCGAGTTCGAGGACGAGAACCTCGATCCGTATACGCTTACTGCGTTCGGCGAAAGCCACCTCAATGATTTTCTCGAAGAAGCGCAGGATATCGTGGAAAATCTCAACGCCGGGTTGGTCTCCCTGGAAAAGGAGCCCGAGGCGTGGGCCGACACCACTAACGATCTCTTCCGTTACTTCCACAACCTCAAGGGCAACTCCGGCATCATCGGCTTCAAGGAGCTCAACGGCCTGACCCACGAGGCTGAAACGCTGCTCAATCGCGTGCGCAAGGGCGAGATGGACGCCTCGGCGCAGGGGCTGGTGGATCTGCTGCTTCTGGTGGTGGACACCATTGAAAGCCTGGTGGCCGGCGTTGATACGCAGTCCGGCACCGTGACCCCCGTGTCCACGGCCGGCGTCAAGACCCGCCTGCGCAGGGCTGTGGAGTCCGGCACCATCGAGTCCCCGGCCGAAGCCGAGAGCGAGGAGCCCGCACCTTCCGAGGAACCTGCCGCGCCTGCCGAACCTGCCGCGGAGGAGTCCGCTGGCGAGGGATTCGACCCCGACGACGTGGCCATCTTCGAGTCCGCAGTGAAGCAGCAGCTCGGCACAGTCCGCGTCGCCCTGGACAAGCTGACCGGCAACCCGGACCAGAGCGAGTATGTAGACGCGCTGTACCGCGCCCTTGTCACCATCCAGAACTCCAGCGGCTACATGGGCATCGAGGAGGTCCAGACCTACGCCCAGCGCACGGCCGCCCTGGTGGACCAGGCGCGCTCGGCCGGCATCGGGTTTGATGCTCTGCTGGACATCATGCGGCAGGAGACCTCCATCATCGCCGACATGGTTGAGAAGGAAATTCAGCAGATCAAGTCCCAGGGCGGCCAGGCGACAGGCCCCACGGCGGAACCGCCGGCTCCGGCGGCCAAGGCTCCGGCTCCGGAAAAAGCGCCGGAAGCTCCTGCTCCAAAACCAGAGCCCGAGCAACCGGCCGCGGCGCCCAAGCCTGAGCAGAAGGCCGAGCCCGCAGCAAAGCCGGAACCCGCGCCCAAGCCTGCGCCGAAAGCGGAACCCAAGGAGACGCCGGCGCCTGAGGCAAAGGCTGCCCCGAAGCCAGAGCCCAAAGCCGAGCCCAAGCCTGCAGGGGACGAGAAAAAGGCCGCCACGGCTACCGCGGCAAGCCAGGCCGCGGTGCAGTCGCAGCAGAAGCCCAAAGTTTCCTCCACCATCCGCGTGGACCACGAGAAGCTCGACCACCTCATGAACCTCATCGGCGAGCTGATCATCAACCGCAACCGGTTCACCATGATCGCCCGCAACCTGGAGGAGCACGGGGAGCAGATAGACGTGGCCGAGACCGCGCAGAACCTGGTGGAGACCACCTTCGCCATGGCGCGTATTTCCGACGATCTGCAGGACACCATCATGAAGGTGCGCATGGTGCCGGTGCAGACCGTTTTCTCCCGTTTCCCGCGCCTGGTGCGCGACCTCTCCCGCAAGTCCGGCAAGCAGGTCGAGCTGATCATGGAAGGCGAGGAGACTGAGCTGGACAAGTCCGTGGTCGAGGTCATCGGCGACCCCCTGGTTCACCTCATCCGCAACTCCGTGGACCACGGCATCGAGCCCGAGGAGCAGCGCATCAAGGCCAACAAGCCGGCCAAGGGCACGGTCTGGCTGCGCGCCTACTACCGCGGCAACTCCGTGGCCATCGAGATCGAGGACGACGGCAAGGGCATCGATCCGGAAAAGATGCGCGAGGTGGCCGTCAAGAAGGGCATCATCTCGGCCGACGAGGCCAAGAACCTGGACGACCGCGAGGCGCGCGAGCTCATCTTTGCCCCCGGCTTCTCCTCGGCTGAGAAGATCACCGACATCTCCGGCCGCGGCGTGGGCATGGACGTGGTGCGCACGAACATCAAGAACCTCAAGGGCTCGGTTTCCATCACCTCCGAGACCGGCAAGTTCACGCGGTTCACGCTCATCCTGCCGCTTACCCTGGCCATCATTGACGCGCTCATGGTCAAGGTTGGCGGCGACACCTACGCCATTCCCCTGGACGCCGTGTCCGAGACCACCAAAATCGAGACAAAGCGGCTCACCGAGGTCAACAACCGCAAGGCCGTCACCCTGCGCGGCCAGGTGCTGGGCATCATCTCCCTGTGCGAAATGCTGGAGCTGCCGCCGCCGGAGAAAGAGCCGGACATCCTCTCTGTGGTGGTCATCCAGGACGGCGACCGCCGCCTGGGCCTTGTGGTGGACAGGCTGCTGGAACGCCAGGAGATCGTCATCAAGCCGCTGGGCGCCTACCTGGGCGACCAGAAGGGCATCTCCGGCGCGACCATCATGGGCGACGGCTCGGTGGTCCTCATTCTGGACCCGCACGAAATCTACCTCATGGCCACGTCCAAGGCCATCTAGCGGCGCGGGACGGCATGCGGCTTCGAATGCTCGTTGCGGCGGCTGCCGCCGCGGCGCTTCTGCTTCTCGCCGGGGCGGCAGCCGCCCAGCCCATAGGCACGGAGCCCATTGACGGGGCTTTCGGCTTCACCCTCGGGGACGTCTACGTGCCGGACTCGGCCACGGACATGACCCAGGACAAGGGCGGTCTGGTGCGCGTGGAGGTGGAGGCGCGTATCCACACGGGATTCTTCCGCTACCATGCCCTCTGGCTGGAGCCGGATACCCAGCGAATCGTGCAGATCACGGCCACGGCGCCGTACCCCACGCGGGAATCGGCGGAGGAGGCTCTTGCCTCGCTGCTGGATGTACTGCGCAAGAAGTACGGCCACGGCGTGTTCGAAGATCTCGTCCACACCTTCCACAACAAGGAACGCTCGATCCACGTAAGCGTGAGCGTGCAGGGCAGCATCTATGTGCTGGCCATCGCCTACCAGGACGACGCCCTGGTGAACGAGGCCATGCGCAAGGCCGCCGAGCGACGCTACAGCATTTCGGGCGATTCTCTCGGAAGCGGGCTTTAGATGGTCTCCAACTATCTTGCTGGAATATTCTACGAGTTCAGCAAAATAGCTTGTCTGTGATTCAAGCGCGCTAGAACAGCGTGTAGAGCCGGCTGAGCACGAGCCCCTCGCCCAGTACGGACACGAAGAACAGCATTGCCGCCAGCCAGGCAGTGGGCTTCTGCCGCAGCGGCGTCTTGCTCGCTGCAATCACTCCCCACAGAATGCAGGCCGTAAACATGGCCAAAATGGAAACGGCGAGGCCCATCCACTCCGGCTTCATCAGGTCAATGGAGGCGAGGCCCAGTTCGCTGATCCGCGGCGCCAGCCAGACGGCATGCCAGGCCACGGCGCAGGCGGCCAGAACGCCGAAGGCGAGGGCGAACTTGGCTGAACGCTTGAAGGCATAGGCGTAGTAGTCGCGGCCGTAGTCCTCCTTGTTGCGCCGCATCAGCAGCCAGAGCAGACCCAGGCCGCCCGCGGCGGCCGGCGCGGCCAGCACAACTGCGGCGAAGAAGGGCCAGAAGGTGGAGGCCAGGGGGATGCTGCGCGCTACGGATACGAAGGACTGGAGCGAGGGATCTACGGCGAACGCTTCCGGATACTGGATCATCACACGCTTGAGCGCGAGGAGCATATAGACGCCGGCGATGCTGACGATGACCGCGAGCACGCCGAGAGTGATGTGGAATACCTTGATATCCTTAAGCCTTGCCCATGTGGTTTGGTACTGCAACATAAGCAGCAGGGCCACGGCCAGCACGCCGAGCACAAAGATGGACGCCTGCCCCAGCAGTGGGGAGAGCACGCCTTCGAGCACGTAGGCCGGGTGCCGGAATGCGAGCACGGCCCAGCCGCCCAGGCAGAAGGGCAGGGCGCAGAGGGAGAAGACCACGGACATGGTCGCCATCTGTTTGCCGAACTTGTCGTGGAACACCTTCTTCTGGGCTCGGCCGGCGATCTCGCTGACAAGGGCGATAAAGGGTCCGCCGAGGGCCGCCAGCAGGACAAGGCCCATCAGGCTGAGCAGGATGGTACGCAGGTATAATGCGTATTGGAGTAGATTAGCAGGTATCTCGGGCATGTAAAATGCTCCTCGGTAGGGGCCGCCTGGTAGCGGTTCAACTCGATATGGGTGAAAGGCAATCGGTAAAAGTCACTGCCTTATTTTTTCAATGCTGGCAACCTCATGCCATCCAACAGGCCGCGCTGCCTTGATAAAGGAACTTCTCTCCCGTATGGTTCCAACGAATTAGACGGTTCCGGTCCCGGCCGTGGCGGAAGGGTGCGCCCCGGGCGGTAATGCCCGCCGCGGAGGCGAGTTCTGATAAAAGGAGTTTACGTGGCACAAATCCATGTCCGAAGTATCGCATACTGCAGTACGGTCCGGGAGACGTCTCTGCGGGACATTCGCGGCGTTTTCGCTCCTGCCGCAGCGCTCCTCGTTCTCACGTGTCTGGTCGGCTGCGCGCCGCAGGCGAGTATAGATTTTCGCATGGCTAACCTCGAATCGCGGGTTATGGATCTGGAAGAACAGAACCGCCGCCAAGCCTCCGAGCTCGAAGCCCGGATGGATCGGCTGGAACGTTACGCCGTTGCCGAAGGCGTGGAAAAGGACCGCATCCGCGCGGCCATAGCCGCCGCCCGCAGCAGTGCCTACGCCGCCGAGGCGCAGCCCATGCTCCCCTTGCATCCGGCGACCGAGACCGTCACCGAGACAGTCGAGCAGGAGGAGATCGTCGTGGAGTCCGTGGAAACGGAGCCGCGTCTCCATCCTGTCTCTCCGGCCACGGCCAGAAACACCGAGCCGGCCGTGGACTCCGGTCCCGGACCCGAGACGCCCTATGCCGAGCCGACCCCAGCGGTCTACAGTGCGCCGCAATCCAATGCCGCAGCCACGGTGCACAAACCTTCCGACAACGAGCTGCCGTACGCCTACACCGAGGCCGTGCGGCTGACTCGCTCCGGCAATACAGAAAAGGGCCGCCAGATGCTGCGGGCGTTCATCATGGAGAACCCCGACAGCCCTCTGGTGCCCAACGCCTACTACTGGCTGGGGGAGACGTACTACCACGACAAGCGGTACGCCCAGGCGATTCTCACATTCAAGGAAGTCACCTCGCGGTTCCCCAAGGATCCGAAGGCCGCGGCCTCGCTGCTGAAGATAGGGTACTCCTATGAGATGCTCGGCGACAAGAACAACGCGCGGTTTTATCTGAACGCCCTGCTCGAGGATTATCCCAAGTCCGAACCAGCGAAGCTCGCCCGCAAGGCGCTCGATGAAGGATATTAGGGGCCAAGGCTCGTTTGACACCTATCCGGACTCTTCTGAGGGCAGCGCTTTTTTCCCGTGGGCGCTTGCCGAAGAGCACGCTTGGCCTACACGGACTCCCGAAGAGCTCCGCCAGATGTGGGCCAGCTTCGCCCTGCGGCATACGGCCGGCCTGGGCGTGCGCACATGGCGCAGGCTGGCGGACCGCTACGGCGACCCCATGGGCGCGGTTCTGGCGGCCAGACGCTGGGTTGTGGACGGCGTTGTTTCCGAGAAGGTGGCGCGTGAGTTTCTGAGCGACTCGTGGCGCGAGACCGCGCGGCAGGAGTGGGACGCCGTCCGGGACCGCGGCTTCGCCCTGGTGCTCTGGACAGATCCCGAGTACCCGCAATATCTCAAGGAGATTGCCGGGCCGCCCCTGTATCTCTACCGCCTCGGCAACCCCCGGCTGCTCCAGGGACCATGTGTGGCCGTAGTCGGCTCCCGTCAGGTTTCGGACTGGGGCAGGGCCATGGCCTATGACCTGGGGCGCGACCTTTCCAATGCAGGCGTCACCGTTGTCTCGGGCATGGCCAAGGGAGTGGACCGCCACGCCCACCTGGGCGCCATGACCGGAATCGGAGCCTCCATCGCCGTGCTCGGCACCGGTCCGGATCGCATCTATCCACCCTCGAACCGCGACGTGTTCCATACTCTGACCCATGGCGGGCTGGTGATCACCGAGTTTTCGCCGGGCGTGGCCCCGGCGGCCGGGAACTTTCCCGTGCGCAACCGCATCATCAGCGCGCTCGGCCTGGGCGTTGTCGTGGTGGAGGCGCGCCGGAAGAGCGGAGCGCTGATCACGGCGCGGCAGGCGCTGGAGCAGGGCAGGGAGGTCTTTGCCGTGACGCCGCCGGAAAACGCTGTGGGCTTCGAGGGCTGTGCAGAGCTCATCGATGACGGCGCCATTCCGGTGCGCAGCGCCAGGGATATAGTGGCCGAGCTGGGCCCGCTGCTGGAGGCAGGACTGCAGGGAAAATCGCGGAAAACCGGCGCCAAGGCGCGCGGGAAGCCGACTTTAGGGAGAAGTGGACCTCCGGACACTAATGGTTTACAGAAAACGTCCGATAAGTACTACCAAGACGGTAGGAAAACTATTTCGCCAGACTCATCGAGCGAGAATCTGAAGCAGACCTTAAGTAGAGCCTTGACGCTGCCCGCATCTGTGGGCGATGACGGCCTTTCACTTTTATCGACAATGGAAGATGGAGCAGTTGTTCACGTAGACGAACTGGCTGAGCGTCTGGAATGGGACGTCAGCCGGGTGAGTCGCGTGCTGCTTCTTCTTGAAATGGAAGGCCTTGTGAAGCAATGGCCCGGCATGCGCTATAGCAAAGGGACATGACATGTCCCGGGTGACGTAGATGCAAAGAATTCCATTGAGTTACGCCGCACCGGCCATGGTGCTGGCAAAGCCTGTGCAACGCGATGACGGCATGGTGCTGCTTGCCGAAGGCACCGAGCTGACCTCCTCTCTCATTACGCGGCTCCAGTCCATGAAGATCGAGCACATCGTTGTGGAGGGCAATCCAGTCGATCTGGATGGCACTCTGAGCGAGTTCAACCGCTCGCCCGAGGATCTGGACCGCCTCTTCCGGAAGCTCACCGACAACGACTTCATGATGAAGCTCAAGTCCTATCTCGACGAGTACTTCCAGGTGCGGCAGGCGGCGAACGCCTCACAGGGCGAAGACGCCGACGGCGAAAGCGGGGAGCTGCCGTCATGAACGATCTCCGCACCATCCACAAGAACAAGATTCTCCAGGTCGACGATCTGCCCACGCTGCCCGATGCGCTGGCCGAGGTCAGCCGCCTCGTGGAGGACCCCAACTCCTCCACGGAGCAGATCGCCCGGGTCATCTCCCACGACCAGGTCCTTTCGGCCAAGATTCTGAAGATGGTCAACTCCCCCATCTACGGCTTTCCGGGCCGCATCGGCTCCATCTCCCACGCCCTGGTCCTACTCGGTTTCAACGTCATCAAGGGCGTGATCATCTCCACCTCCGTGTTCGATACCATGAACACCTCAATGGCCGGACTCTGGGAGCACTCGGTTGGCTGCGCCCTGGCCAGCGCGGAGGTGGCGCGCGTCGTAGGCCTGAAGGACCCGGAGGAGTACTCTGTCTGTGGGCTGCTGCACGATCTCGGCAAGGTGGTCCTGGCTGTGCAGCTGCCGGAGCTCAAAGTGGAGATCGATGCGCACGTGGCCGATGAGGACATGACCTACCGCGAGGCCGAGCAGCTCGTTCTGGGCTTTGACCACGAGCGCATCAACGCCTGGCTGGCCGATTACTGGCACCTGCCGCCCATGATCAAGGACGGCATGAGCCGCCACCATGTGCCGTTGCGAGCGCAGCATTATCCGGCCGCCGCGTGTGTCGTGCATATAGGCGATTTCCTGGTGCGACTGTACGAGTACGGTTCCGGCGGCGACGACACCGTGCTTGCTCTGGAACCCAAGGCGCTCAAGCTGCTCAAGTTCGGCAAAAAAGAACTCGAACGCACCATGGACGCCCTTAGCGAGAAGTTCATCGATGTCGCAGCAGTCTCTTTTGCTTGAAAACTCGCCTGCCCATGGCGACCGGTGCCTCTTCACCCCGTTCGCCCGGGGCATGCTCCTCACGCGGGACAACAGCGTGGTCGAGGTTCTCTCCGGCATTGCGCCGCCGGAGCGCATGGCCTGGGAGCAGCATACCTCCACCATCAGCGCCATGGAGCACCTGTTTGCCGATCCACCTGACATTCTGGTGGTGGACGACACCCTGGAGGAGGATACTGGCGCGCGCTTCGTCAACATCATCAAGAGCGAGAACGTCTACCGCAAGCTGCCTGTGGTGCTCTGCCTGGAGCGAAACGCCCTGCAAGGCGGGCTCCTGTGGAACAAGATCGAGGCGGACGACTTCCTGCTGAAGCCGCTCGATCCCCAGGTGACGGCATCGCGCATCGCCATCACCCTGAACCGCTCCATGCGCTCCATGGACGCCAACCCCCTGAGCAACCTGCCGGGCAACACCTCCATCATTCAGAACATCCAGGATCTCGTGTCGCGCGGCCGGGAGTTCGCCCTGCTGTACTGCGATCTGGATTACTTCAAATCCTACAACGACAAGTACGGCTTCATCCGCGGTGACGAGGTTCTGATGATGACCTCGCGCGTCATCGTTAACACCGTCCGCTCCATGGGGCTCGAGTACTCCTTTGTGGGCCACGTGGGCGGCGACGACTTCGTCTGCATCGTGCCCATGGTCCGGGCCGAGGAAACCTGCCGCCGGATCATCGCCAACTTCGATCCCATCCTGCCAAACTTCTACGACATTGAAGACAGGGAGCAGGGCTGCATCGTCTCCGCCAACAGGCAGGGCGAGATGCAGCGCTTTCCGCTCATGACCATGTCCATCGCCGTGGTCATGAACCATGGGGGCAAGATCAAACACTACGGCGCCGCCGCGTATGTGGCCAGCCAACTGAAAAAGATCGCCAAAGAAAAGGACGGCAGCGTGTATGTCATCGACCAGCGCTCCACCTGAACCTGACGGCCTGCCCGAGCCAGTCGAGCGCTTCCTGAAGCATCTGGAGGCGGAGAAGGGCTTTTCCGAGCACACGCTCGCGGCGTACCGCCGTGATCTCCTCCAGTTTCATACTTTTCTCAAGGACGGCGGCCGTGGCAGTCTGGACGATCCGGCCTCCGTCACCAAGATGCACGTCCGCGGCTACCTGGCGGAGCTCCACCGCCTGCGCACGGCCAAGTCCACCATGGCGCGCAAGCTCTCGGCCCTGCGCTCCTTGTTCAAGTATCTCGCGGCCAAGAAGATCGTCCTGGCCAACCCGGCGGCGCAGGTTTCCAACCCCAAGCAGGAATCCCGCCACCCCAAAAGCCTCAACGTGGACCAGGCCTTTGCCCTGCTCAAGGACAAGGGGCCGGACAAAGGCCAAAGCCTGGCCGAGCACCAGCGCGACATCGCCCTGGCCGAGCTGCTCTACGGCTCGGGCCTGCGCATTAGCGAGGCCCTGGCCCTGGACGTGAAAGACTGCGACCCGGCATCCGGCGTGATCCGCGTGCTGGGTAAGGGGAGCAAAGTACGGCTGGCGCCGCTGTCGGCTACCTCCGTGCAGGTGCTGCAGGCGTATCTGGATATCCGCGGCGAGCTGGACCCGGTCGGCAAAGAGGATGCGCTCTTCCTCGGCGCCCGCGGCGGCAGGCTCCAACGGCGACAGGCCAACCGCATTCTGGAAAAGCTCGCGGCCCAGGCCGGGCTGCCCCAATCCATCTCTCCCCATGGCCTGCGGCACAGCTTCGCCACCCACCTGCTGGAGAACGGCGCCGACCTGCGCGGCGTGCAGGAGCTCCTGGGCCACTCCCGCCTGGCCACCACCCAGCGCTACACCCACCTGACCCTCGCCAAGGTGGTGGAAGCCTACGACAAGAGCCACCCCAAGGCGCAGGCCAATTCCAAGAAGAAGAAACAGGATTGATCAGGTCGGGTGACGCTGTCCCCCAGTACCCTCTGCCGGGGCACTGGTCCCCGGACCCCATTTATAGGCCCGGGAGCCCGAGGGCGAAGCCCTCGGCATGATCGCGTCAGGACAAATTCAATTCGAGCGGTGTAAGATTGCCAGCAGCGTCGAAGGTCATGTCCTGCGGCGTATGAACCACCTCGCAGTGGCCGGGCAGGTCTGGCAGCAGGGCCGGAGAGACGGCCACAACGTCCAGGTGCTTGGTATCCCGGATGCGGATGAGGCGCACGGTATTTGGCTGCCATGCGCCCAGCGAGCCCAGGGCGGCGTCGATCATGGCGCGGTCCGTGGGAAAATGGATGGGCACGGCGGCTTTTTCCGGGCTGATGCCGGTGAGCGCGTTGGTCACGGTCTTGCCGTAGTCCATGGCCGCCACCAGGCGATCCGTGGTGAAGTCGGCAAAGCCGATGCCCAGGGCGTTGCCCTGGGAATCCGGGTGCAGGTCGCGGATGGCGATGCGCTTGACGCGCGGCAGGGTGGGGTCCGGCTCGTCGAACTCGCTCAGGATGTCGCGGTTGCGGCCCGTGACCTTGGTGTCCATGCCGGTGCCGCTGATGTTCTTGCCGATCTCGTCGACCACGAGCAGGTCGATGTCCTGCACGGGCAGTCGCGGCATGAGCGTCTTGGAGAGGGTGAGCAGCCCAGATTCCTTGTCCTCCATGGTGGCGGGAGGGCAGGCGCACAGGGTGTGCAGTGCGCCGGCGGCGTTCTCCACCAGGGCGATGCCGGCGAGGACCGGTGCGCGCTTCAGGGCCAGGCGCGCATTGCTCAGGATGACTTCGGCCAGGCCGACGCGTACGGACTCGCGGTGCACCGTGGCCGCGCCGAGGTGCTTTGCCGCGCCCACGGCCAGCATCTTGAAGAGCCCGCTCTCCAGCCGGCCGGAGAACTTCGTGTGTGTCTTCACGCGGTTCACGAGCACGATGTGGTCGGCGGCCAGGGCGGTGGCGTCCAGATATACGGGCACGCCGTGGTGCGTTTCGCCTATCTGGCGCACTTCCATGGAGGAAACAATGGGCGCGTCGAGGTGCGCTTCGGTCAGGCCGAGATGTTCCAGGTATTCGCGTTGGCCCTGGGCCGTGGCGCCACCGTGGCTGCCCATGGCCGGGAAGATGAAGGGCTCCGCACCATGGGACTTGAAGAATGCGGCGGTGGCCGCCAACACCTCGCCCAGGGCGGCGATGCCCCGGCTGCCGGCGGTGATGGCCACGCGCTTTCCCTGTAGAGGGAGGTCGGAGGGGATGACGCGGTCGAGCTCCGCATGGGTGGCCGCTGCCGGATCGACAATGGCGGAGCGGTCGAAACGCTGGCGCACCAGGGCCAGCTGCGGCAGCTGTAGCGGTTCGGCGTCAGGATTGCGTGGCGGCGTGCAGACGCTCACTCTACGCGTCTCCGGAATCCTTCCGGGTGAGCACCTCGAAGCCGAAGGCCGGGTCCACGGCGCGCAGCATGTCCGAGCCCTCGATCTCCAGAACCACCACCTCGGCGAGCTTCCAGATATCCACACCCTGGCGGATGCAGCCGGTCGTAGCGCTCTCGCCGCGGCCCAGCGCCGCATGCATGTGCAGCTTTGGCTGGCCGTCCTCGCCCGGAAAGATGGTGCCGATGGCCGCCGCCTCGTGCACGGCCCCTATGGGGTTGACCATGGGCACGATGCGCTCGGCGTCGCCGTCCCGGGGGCCGACGACCAACCGCCCGCTGCCGATGCCGCCCACGAGGGCGCAGAGGGCGCGGGTGACGTTGTTCTCCCGTGCGAATTCCTCCAAACACGTGGGGAGCGCATCGCCGTCCTCAAGCCGGATGACGAAAACGCGTCCGATGGATCCTTGTGATGTCAGCATGAGGAGTAAGTACTCCAAAGTGCGATACAAGAAAAGACGTCAGGCGCATCGCAGCCCGCGGATGATCCGGAAAAAACGAACGGGGTTCGGATCTAACACATTATTTTGTCAGCGCTTTCCTCTGATCAGACCGACGAAGAACAACAACAGGATGGCTCCCACGGTGGCTGTGACCAGGGAGCCGATGAGCCCGGTGCTGTGCAGGCCCAGGATGCGGAAGACGAAGCCGCCCAGCACGGCGCCCACGATGCCCACGAGGATGTTGCCGAGCAGGCCGAATCCCCGTCCCTTCATGATTGTGCCGGCGAGAAACCCGGCGACCAGGCCGATGAGCAGAAACCAGATGAGTCCCATGCGTGTCCTCCGCAATTGTGCGCGGCGGTTGTGGAAAATTCCACAACATCGCCTTGTTCCGGTGCGATTCCCCATGGGGATTACAACGGAGTATAGACCATGCACGACTCTGGGCAAGCGGTTTTGCTAAAGAAATATGAAAATTGCAAAAGCGTGTTGACCGCCGAAACCGTCGTGATAAAGTGGACTCAACTGCGAAGTTCGTTCAACACGAGTCACTACTAATGCGAATCAAGGAGGCGTACCAAATGAAACGTTCGATCAGTGTCATGCTTGCCATGGTCATGGTTCTCATGATCGCCGGAATGGCGAGCGCTCAAGACATGGCTTCGGAGAAGTTCTATATTTCTCCGGAGTTCGGTGTGTATGGGACCAGCCAGAAGGATGTGAACAGCATCATAACCTACGGCGCCTCGGCTGGTTATTTTGTCCTGGACAACCTCTCCCTGGGCGTGGAGGCCAATGGCTATTATGCGGACCTGGACAACCGTGGCTACTACGACCCCCGCGGCAACTCGGCCAACGGCTTCGGCTTCAACGCCCTCGTCCGGTTCTATCTGCTCAATGAAGATCCGTTCCGGCTCTACGTAGGCACCGGCCTCGGCGGCCTCTTCATGGATGAGGACCTGACGTATGACGGGGAGAGCAGCGCGCTTACCCTGCCTGTGGATGTGGGCATGACCCTCAACTTCAACAAGAACATCGGCCTCGACGTGGGCGGCCGCTACCAGCGCATCGGCTTCACCGAAGATGGTGTGGACGCCTGGGGCGGACACGCTTCGCTGCGATTCATGTTCTAGGATCGACCCCTGGGTCGAGTCTTGAAAGGCGCCGTTTTCGGGTCTGATCCGCCTGTACATGGCGGTGATGGCTCCGGAAGCGGCGCCGTTTCGTATAGCAGGGAGTGTCAGCGCATGGCAGGCAGTTATCAGGAATGGAGCACGCTTTCCATCGAACCTGAGGCGTACCGGATTATCGAAGCGCCCCTCTGTGTGGAGAGCAACTGGTCCGGAATCGACATGGCTCCCCAGGCTATGCTGCGGGCCGGGCTGGCCAAGACGCCCGCGGGCAGGGACACTGTCTCGCTGCCGCCGGCAGACTGGCGTCCCGAGCGGTCTACAGACGGGGTACTCAATCCTCTCCAGGTGCGCGAGTACACGCTGAATCTCGCAGATACCGTGCACGAGGTCATGCGGTCCGGCAGGGTTCCCATAGTATTGGGCGGAGATTGCACCATCCTGCTCGGTTGTTTGTTGGGCATGCGCCGGACGAGGAGCGCCAGGCTGTTCTTTCTGGATGGACACATGGATTTCTATGCGCCGGAGCAGTCGCCGACCGGAGAAACGGCGGATATGGAGCTGGGCCTGGCGGTGGGCAGGGGGCCGGAGGTGCTCACGGAGTACGGCCTGGGAGGGCCGCTGGTTTCCGAGAACGATACGGCGGTATTCGGGTTCCGCGACGAGGCTATTGTGGAGGCAATCGGAGGGACGAATGTGCGCGACTCGGCCATGCACTGCGCGAGCCTCTCGGACATCCGGCTCGGCGGCTTTTCCAACGCCGTCTGCGGTGCGTTGGCCTTTTTGGGGGAATCGGATCCATTCTGGCTGCATGTGGACCTCGATGTTCTGAATCCCTGGGAAATGCCGGCCGTGGATTATCCCATGGCGGACGGATTGCGCTGGGGGGAGTTGTACGGCGTGATTCGCCGATGCGCAGCCACGGAGCGCCTTGCCGGGCTCGATGTCACCATCTTCAATCCGACATTCGACTGGGACGGGAGTGTGGCGCAGACCATAGCCCGCGTGCTGACGGCCGCTCTCGGACTACGTTGAGGTCTGTCGAGACAAGCCATTGCCCCCTGCAATGATTCTCGGTATGCTTCCAGAATGGGAGGAAAAGGAAGTATGCGTCGTTTCAGCGAACGAGAGCTCAATGTCGTGGCCGGTCATTATGAATCCATGACCCGGACCCTGGAGGCGTATCTGGACGCCTGGGAAACGGATTTGGAACACGAGAAGGCGCAGGATCTGCGTCGGCGCATCGAGGAGCTGGACTCCATGGCCAAGGGCATGGACCCGCGCCTCGTGGAGATCGTCTGGGACGAGAACAGCGAGGAGGAGTGGGACTACGCCGCGCTGGTGCGCCGTGCCGCGGCACAGCTCGACGAGGACCTGGGCCGGCTCTCCAATACGAACTTTTTGCTCACTCTGGCCCACGGTGCGAGTAACCTCGCGGCCTCGCTCTTCTTTCCGGACAAGGACAGGCTGCGTTTTTCCCTGTTCCGGCTGGGCATGCAGCCGGTGAGCGACTAGCTCGACCCGTCGGGCAACACGCTCCCGCGCCGACACAGCCCGCTGTAGCTGCACCAGTCGCAGTGCCGGTCCGGCCTGGGGGTGAGCACCCGCGCGCCGACCATGTGTTTACGCAAAAAGCCGAACAGCTCTGGCATCTGCTGCTCCACGGCGCAGCGCTGGACGCCCGCGTCCATCTTCTTTCCGAAAATCGCCTCCTCGGCGCCGCTTTTTTTCAACTCCACCAGGGCGGCGTTGCAGTCCTCGCCGGCGGCGTGGGCCAGCGGACCCTCCTGCCCGTTCTCGTCGCGTCCTGTTCTGGCAAGGTGGATGTAGGCCGGTAGCTGCACGGAGTGCAGCGCCGCGGCAAGCTCCTCCAGCGGGTCATCTTCGGAGTCAGGTGTCCAACTTTCTAGACGGAACCAGAGCTCGTCGTCGGTCCAGAGCTTCTGCGCCGGCGTCTGCACGGAGCCGGTTTTGTAGTCCAGCACGATGAATTTTCCGTCGCGCTCGTCCAGGCGATCCAGCCGGCCATGCAGGCGCAGCGTTCCGCCGGCGTCGGACAGCTCGCAGGAAAGCGCCGTCTCCAGCGCCACGAGCCGGCCTTCCGGGATGGCGCGCACATACCGCCGCAACCGCTGCCTGCCGGCCAGGATGGCCATGAGCTGCCGATCCCACGAGAGCTGCCGGAAGAAGCGGTCTTTTCGCAGCACATCCTCGTACATCTCGGCCAGGGCGTCCGCCGCGGCATCGCCGCCAGGGCCGATACGCTGGCCCACGAACGGCGCCAGGTAGTCCCGCAATACACCGTGCACCAGCGATCCGATGGTCGCTGGGTCGCCTTCCTCAGCCACTTCCTCCACCTGCCGCAGGCCGGCCAGATGCTCGTACAGAAACCGGGCCGGGCAGGCGAGGTAGGCGTCGAGCCGCGTAGGCGAGAGGGGCTGGGCCAGTAATGCCTGCATGGCCGCGTCGATTGCCGGCGTACGTTCTATGGCCAGCGGTGAGGAGGGGATGGGGGCAACTGGAAAAGAAACCGTGGACAGGGGACCGGTGCCCGGCTCGGCAATGGCGCCATCGCGCTGCTCGCGTTCCCAGAGGAGCTCTTCGGCAAAGCGGCTGCGTGTTGGCTTTTTCTCGTCGGCCCCGCCGCTGACCCCGGCCTGGTACAGTAGCACGGCGCGATTCGCACCACGCACGAGGCGGAAGAAGTGGTGGGCGGTGACCATGTCCTTGTCCAGCCCGGTGGGCAGCTTGACCAGCCGGCGCAGCGAGTCCGGGAAGAGCGGGTCCACAGCCGGCGGTCCTGGCAGTCTGTCCTCTGTGGCGTCCAGTACGTATACTGTCTCAAATTTTAGACATCTGGCCTCCAGCACGCCCAGCACCTGCAGGCCTGTGAGCGGCTCCGCCTCGAAGGGTGCGCGCTCGGCCGCAAGGGTCTGTCGCAGGATGGTGAACACGAGCTCCTGCGAGAACTCGGACTGCGACAGCCGGCTGTCGCGAAGCTGCGGAATGACCGAGTAGAAGAGCCGGTGCAGGCATTCGGCGTCCAGCGGGAAGCGCCGCCACAGGGTGCGGCCGTGGGTGATAAGCAGGTCGCAGCAGCCTTCCAGCACGTCGGCGAGCTGGGCCAGGGTGGAGACGGACTCCCAGGCGTCGATGAATCGCTGGATTACTGTGTGCATTAGCGCGGCTGCCGCGGCTGTCTGCGGCGATTCGGTATAGTCCAGCTCGCGTCCTTCTCCCTTGGCCTGGGCGGCCATGATCTCCTCGGCAGGGGGCCAGTCGGCCGGGCAGGTGTGGCGCTCGCCCAGGCGCACCATGCGTTCCACGGCGTGGAACAGGGGCCGTAGGCCGGCGGTGCTGTCGGTTTCTTCTGCGCCCTCGGGGTTGAGCATCTTGAGGTAGGGATGGCGGAAGAGGTCGATGATCTCTCGCCAGTGATAGCGGGCCTGGCCGGGCGAGCCTTCTTGCAGGCGCATGCACGTTTCCAGCAGCCGGGCCAGTCCGGTGCGCTCCAGCGGATAGCCCATGCTCACGTTCACGGCCGGGTCGGGCAGGTGGTGCAGCACCGGCATGAGCATGGAGGAGTCCGGCAGGATCACGGCTGCGCCCTCGCCGGAGCCCCCGGCGCAGAGGCGGTCGTGCAGGGCCGCGAGCTGGGAGTGCAGGTCGAATCCTTCCACGAGTTCCAGCTCCGTGTCCTCGGGGCTGGTTGCATCCGCTTCGAGCAGCACGACCTCCCGTGGCCGCCACTGCCGTATCTGTCTAGCCAGAGGACCGCACGACCAGTGGGCCGAGCCGAGACGATCGGCCAGGAGCGGGTCGCCATGCAGAATGATGCGCGCCGCGCCGGCCTCCCAGAGCATGTGGAAGATGTTCTCCGCAACGCCGGTAAAGCCGGGGAATCCGGCCACGATGAGCCGCTTGCCGGCCAGCATATCCGCTACGGCGTCCAGGTTCTCGCCCACGCGGCGGGCGTCCAGGCCAGGCGTTGTCAGCCCCTCCGTGGCCAGGGCTTCGCGGTAGGCGTGGTCGATGTCGCCGAGCTGCTCCAGCAACGCCGCGGCAAACGGCGCGACGTCCTCCTCCGGATAGGGGATGTCGGCGGGCTCCAGCCCGTGCGCGTAGAACTCCTCCATGAGTGTGGCCAGCCGCATGGCCCAGGGGAAGAACTCCTCGGAGCTGAGCCGGGCCAGCGGATCGAGTGGGCCGCCGCCTTCTTCGGCCAGCCGCCGGACAACGGCTTCCAGCAGGGCGGCGCGGTCCAGCGGCGGTACGGAAACTGCGTCCTGCTGGCTCTCGTGCGCCAGGCCGTTGCCGAGCCGCGCGATGAGCTCGCCAGCCGAGATGGTTTCCGGCAAAAAGCACGGCTTGGGCAGCCGGTCGTCATGGAGCAGGACGTCGCGCAGGTAGCGGCCGGGCCGCTTGTGCGGGAACACGATCAGGAAGCGGCTGAGGTCGCGGTCGCCGCCGGACTCCTCCAGCAGGATGTCGCGCACCGCATCCACCAGATCCGCGCGCCAGGAGACGAGGTCGAAGCGCCGCTCAACCATGGCGCACCTCCTCCACCCGCTGCAGGTCCAGGTAGACGATCTGCGCGACGAGCTTTGTTTCCGGCGGTTCCATCCTGGCCAAAAGCTTCAGATAGCGCCGCGCCTGGGTGGCGTGGTCCGGCGAGGCATGGCCGGTTTTGTACTCGAGCACGACAACTTCGCCGGGCAATGAGACGAGGAAGTCCGGTCGGTGCACGCCGCCGGTCTCGTCCAGTATCTGCGCCTCGGCGCGGCCGTTCTGCAGGTACAGGGGAAAGCGCGGCTGGGACAGGAGCCAGCGGCACATGGCGGCGATCTCCTCGGCGATTTCTTCGCGGTCCACGGCGAATGCGGCCGGGTCGTGCGGATCGGCCAGCCCGCGCAGGCCGGCGCGCAGGGCTCGTTCCACATCCTCATCAAACGGACCGTCCACATTTCTGGGCACAAGGTGCTCCAGGCAGCGGTGGACCAGCGTGCCGCGGCGGCGTTCCTCGAACCGTTCCTCCTCCAGGGCGGAGCGGTAGATCTTCAGCTCCGGCAGCCAGGACATGGGGCGGTAGGGGGCTTCGGCGTCCGGCACCGGTATGGGCGCGCATTCCAGCGGCGGCGCTTTCGGCTCGGGCTCGCGTTGCGGCATGTCCCTGCGCTGGCCGGTTTCCCAGACGTCGCCGGGGGCGAGCAGCTCGTACGGCTCCAGCATTACGCCGAGGCCGTCGAGAAGCTGCTTGTTGCCGGTGGCGCGCAGGTCCAGGGAGAAGAAGGCGTGCAGCTCCTCCACTGGCCGGGTCCAGGCCACGTACAACAGGTGCAGCTGCTCGGCCAGGGTGGCGGCCAGGCGGGACTCCCGCTCCGGTCCTGCCGCGGCCTGTTCCGTTGCCAGATAGGCCGGGGCCTCAGCCGGGTCCGCGTCCGGCGGTTGCCAGAGGGTCAGGCCGCCGCGCGACATGGCGCTGAAGTCGTGGAATGGGACAACGACCACGGGATACTCCAGGCCCTTGGATTTGTGGATCGTGGTCACGTGCACCGCGTCCATGGACTCGGGCAGGGGGGCCTTTTCCTCCAGGCCCTGGCTGCGCCAGTGCTCCAGGAAGGTGGAGATGGAGTGGCGGCCCTGCTCGTCCGCGGCGTGGGCGATCTCCAGAAAGCGCCGCAAAAAGAGCTCGTCCTGGGGCAGCTTTTCCAGCAGGCCGAAGCGGGCCACTGCTTCGCGCAGGATGTCGTACGGGCTCATCAGCCCCGCCTGGGAAAGAAACGGCTGGAAGTATGCGGCGTGGATATGGGGGAAGTCGCGGGCGAATGCGCGATGGAGCGGTTCGCCGCGGTTGCCGGGCCGGCGTTTGGCCGCGATCCAAGAGTGGAGCGCTGTCGCGTCCTCATGATTTTCCCAGAGCCACTCGGCCGTGGCCACCTCCCAAAAGGCGAGGTCGTCGAGGGGGTAGTCTATGAACGCGAGGAACGACGCGAGTTGGCGAATGACCGGGTGCTCGGCGATGCGCAGGCTGGACTCCGTGACCACGGGCAGTCCCCACTCGATGCACCACGAGGCCACGATGCGGGCCTGCTCGTTCTTGCGCACCAGCACGGCGACCTCGCCGGGCCGGCGCACGGGCAGGAACTCGTTGAAGAGCAGGTCGTGGAGCCGCTCCTTTACCGCTTCCTGATACTCGGCGACCTTTGCGCCAGGCAGACGGTAGAGCCGCACCAGGCCGTGCGATTCGGCGCGCGAGTCGGGAATTTGTTGCGCCGCGTCGTGGAAGGTGCGAGCCACGCCGGCCGCGAACTCCTCGCGCAGGGGCTCGTCCGCCTTGGGCAGCATGGCCTCGGCAACGCGTTTTGCCGTGTCCGGCTGGCCCAGGCGGGTGAAGAACTCGTTGTTGAACCGCACCACGTCGGCCGAGCTGCGCCAGTTGCACGGCAGGGGATCGTAGCGGACCTCGCCGGCAAAGGGCGCGATCTGCGGATCGTGCACGACCTCGTCGAAGAGCCGCGCATCCCCGCCGCGCCAGCCGTAGATGGCCTGCTTGACGTCGCCTACGTAGAGAAACTCGCCGCCCGTGGACAAGGACTCGGAAACCAGCGGGGCCAGGGCAGCCCACTGCGCGCGGCTGGTGTCCTGGAACTCATCGATGAGCAGGTGGCGCAGCCGCAGCCCGAGACGGCAGTACGCCTCGGCAATGCCGCCTGTCTCCTCCAGCAGGGCGCGAACCAGGGCCGGACCGCGGTCGGCCAGGAGCAAACCGCGCTGGCGCTGGACCTCGTCCAGGGAGCGGACGATCTCCTCGGCCAGCATGGCCAGCGGCGCGTGGGCCATGCAGCTCAGAATCGCGGTCATGCAGTCGCGCAGTCGCTGGTTGCGCAGGGCGATCTCGGCGTATACCGCCTCGGTCTCTGGCGTGGCCTTGCCCTTGGACGCCTTGTTCAGCACCTCATCCAGGCAGGATTTTTCCAGATACGCCGTGGTCTTGGGTTCTTCCGGTAGCTCGATGCTCCGCTGGTGGTCGAGAAACTTGAGAAAGTTACTGTGGCATTTCAGCCCCAGCTCCTCGATGGCGTCGGCCAACTGTCCGCAGGCATCCACATAGGCGGCGTGCTCGCGTTCCAGGAATGCCTGCAGCGCCTGGGTGTCCACGGCAAAGGGCTCGGACTCCCCGGCGCGGAAGCCGAACACGCCCAGCAGGCGGTCCTGGAGCTTGGCGCTGGGCATGAAGCCGCCGGGGTCGTCGTAGCTGAGCACGCCGCGGCACGCTGCGGCGATGAGCTCCTCGGCACCTGGGTCGCCGTTCTGGGCGCGGGTGACGATAGCGTCGTAGAGCGGCTCGAAGAGCTCGGCCGGGTCGAAGACGGGTTCGAATCCTGGTGGCAGGCCCAGCTCCAGGGCCGAGAGCCGCAGCAGGGTGAAAAGCAGGCTGTCGATGGTGCGGATGTTGAGCAGGCCCAGCTCGCGGAGGATGACGGCGAGGCGGTCCGCGGCGGCCTGGGGACTGAACTGCGCGGCCGGGTGGTGGCTCGCGCGGCTTTTTTCCAGGTCCAGGGCGCGTTCCTTCAGCGAGCTGAGGACGCGGTGCTTCATCTCCTGGGCCGCGGCGTGGGTAAAGGTGGCGGCCACGATCTCGCTCCAGCCGTAGCCGGCTGTGGCGCCGCCGCAGGAAGCCGGGGCGTGGGCGCTGCTGGCGCGCTCCAGCAATTGGAGGAACTGGGCCGTGAGGGCGTAGGTCTTGCCGCTGCCTGCGGATGCCTTGCGTATGGAAAACATTGGCGTTTCTCGGGGTGCTCCGGTTTTGGCGGTGATACCACAGCCGGAATTCGTGCACCAGGACCGTGGGAGGCCGGAGCTGGCGGGATGCGGCGGTGGACTGCGCGCAATGAGCGTTCACGGCGGACTGCCGACGCAAAAAAAGCGCTCCCTCCGCATGAAAAGAGCGCTTCTTGATGCGTGCTGTGGGCGGCTAGTCTTCGGGCGTGGGGCAGTAGGTGCCCGGGCCGAAGATGCCGGGGATGGGGTTCTGGCCTGTGGATTCCATGACGGCGCGCCAGTAATCCGAGTTGATGTTCAGCTTGCGGCGGTCCTTGGTGACCAGCGGAAGCGGCAGGTACACGTAGCGGTCCTGCAGTTTGGAGATGACCATGCCTGTCTTGCCGGCCATGGCTGCGTGGACCGCGTGCTGGCCCAGGAAGCCGCAGTAGACGCGGTCGTTGGCGTTGGCCGGCACCGAGCGGATGATGTAGCTCGGGTCGATGAACTTCAGCGTGATGGGTATGTTCTTGCCCGCGAAGTGCTTCTTAATGCGGCTGATGAGCAGGGAGGAGATGTCGCCCAGCACCGGGTTGCCCGAAGCGTCCGTATCGCCGCTGATTTCGAGAAGATGCTGGCCAGCGCCTTCGGCCACGACGATGACCGCGTGCTTGCGCGCTGCAAGACGGGCTTCCAGCTCGTTGAGTATGCCGTCCTTGCCGTCCAGTTCAAAGGGGGTCTCGGGCACGAGCACGAAGTTGACCTCTTTGAGGGCCAGGGTGGCCTGGGCGGCGATAAAGCCAGACTCGCGGCCCATCAGCTTGACCATGCCGATGCCGTTGACGGCGCAGATGGCTTCGGTATGCGCGCATTGGATAGCCTCGGTGGCCTTTTCCACGGCCGTGTCGAAGCCGAATGACTTGGTGATGAAGTTGATGTCGTTGTCAATGGTCTTGGGGATGCCGATAATGGCGATCTTGAGCTTGCGCGAGGCAATCTCGTCGGCGATTTTCCCGGCCGCACGCATGGTGCCGTCGCCGCCGATAAGGAAGAGGCAATTGACGTTCATGCGCTCCAGGGCGTCCACGATGTCCTCGGCAGGCTGGGGGCCGCGGGAGGAGCCGAGGATGGTGCCGCCGAACTGGTGGCTGCTGGCCACGTGCTGCGGCGTGAGCTCCACGACATCGTGGCCGTAGCTGGGAATGAAGCCCTCCAGGCCAAAGCGGATGCCCAACACGGAGGCGACGTTGTAGCTGTGATGCGCCTCCATAACGATGGCGCGGATGACGTCATTGACACCCGGGCAGAGGCCGCCGCATGTGACGATGGCGCACTTGGTCTTGGTTGGGTCGAAGTACAGGTGATGGCGTGGGCCGGCGAGCTCGAAGTCTTGATATAACGGCTCGTCGCCCAAGTCGCGCACCTGCTCTTCAGTCACCTGGATGAGAACCTTGGCGTCGTCGTCGGTGAAGTGGCAGACGGAGAGCTTCGAAGGGATCTTGGCCTTACCGAGTGTGGCGACCCCGGTTTCCACGTCCAGAGCGCGTTTTACACGGCTATTGCTCATGCTCAAATCCTTTCGAGTTGGAGAGTTCGCAGAAGAGAGACAGTCTGGAGTCTCAACGAAGATTCATAGCATACCACACCCTGCAATGCCAGGATACGGAACGTGGCATTTTGGTGCCGGATTGATTTCAGGGCGGGATGACGACGAAGTAGCCGGCACATTGCATAAAAAAAACCGGGAGCCGCAAAGCGCGGCCCCCGGTGTGTATGATGGCTTGGGATCAGGCGTGTGCCCGGCTATGCGGACTCTTCCTCGGCCGATTCCTCGGGATTTTCTTCCTCTGTCTCTTCCTCGTCTTCATCCTTCATGTGCCGCTTTTCGCGCCGGCCGAACAACTGGGCGACGTAGATCGAAATCTCGTAGAGGAGCATGAGCGGTCCAGCCATGAGGAGCTGCGAAACCACATCCGGCGGAGTGAGGACCGCCGAAATGACGAAGCAGCCCAGGAATGCGAACTTGCGGGACTTGCGCAGCATGGTGGAGGTGACCAGACCGAGCCGCGCCAGGAAGAAGATGACGAGCGGGAGCTCGAAGATAACGCCGAAGGCGAAGAGCAGCTTGAGCGAAAAGCCAAGGTACTCGTTGAGCTTGGGGAATGGCTTGATGAACTCCGTGGTGAATCCCATGAAGAACTTGAAAGCAAAGGGGAACACGACGAAGTAGCCGAAGCTTGCGCCCACCACGAAGAAGAGCGCCGAGCAAAAGCCGATGGGAATGAGGTACTTACGCTCTTCCTTGTAAAGCCCGGGCGAGATGAACAACCAGAGCTGGTAGAAGATGTAGGGGCTCGTGAGGAAGAAGCCCGCCACCAGAGCAACCTTGATGTACGTGAAGAACGCCTCGGGCAGCGCCGTGAAGATGAGGTGCGAGCCCGGAGGGAAGACCGTGACCAGCGGCCGCATGAGGATGTCGAAGAGATCCTTGGAGAAGCCGTAGCACGCCAGGAAACCAACCACCAGGGCGATGAAGCAACGCGTCAGGCGCTGGCGGAGCTCCTGCAGATGCTCGGTGAAGGACATGGAGCCTTCTTCACCGTCTTCTTCGTCTTCATCCTCGTCCTCACCCTCGTCTCCGTCGTCGTCGAAGTCCCCGGCCATGTCCGCGGGCACGGGAGGTTCGCCGCCGCCGTCTCCGGAACCGTCTCCGGAGACATCAGGAGAGCCGGTCGAGGGATCGTTGGCCGCGTCTTCGTGCAGCGCAGCGACCTCGGGGTCCTCGACGCCGTCGTCGGAAGCGGCTTCCTTGTCCTCATGCCCCAGAGCCGAGGGATCGTCGGAGAGCTCGGCCTGTACCGGCGTCTCGCCGGATTCAGCGTCCGAATCAGGCGTGTCGGCGGAAGGCTCTTCAGCCTGCGTTTCCTCCGTCACGCCTTCCTGCTCTGCCGATGCGTCCTCGTCGAGGGGCTTCTTGGTTTCGTCGCTCACGCCTTGGACTCCTGCTCGGAGGCAACGGAGCTCTCGGTGTTCTGCGCTGTCTCGCCGGCGTTGGAGGCGGCCACGTCGATGACCTGGCCTTCTTCAGGCTTGGTCGCCTCGGCGGTCTCGGGCTCGTAAGGATCCTTGAACGGCTCGGAGCGGTTGGCCTTGTCCGCGGAGGCAAGGGCCTTCTTGGAAGCCTCCTCGGCTTCACGTCTGGCCTGGGCGGCCTCCTCGGACTCGCCCTTGTGCTTGGACTGCGCCGCCTTGGCCTTCTCCGCCTGCTTGACCTTATCGTCTTCTTTGCGCTTCTGCTCGCGCTCCTCACGCTCCATCTCAACGTTGATGGTGCGCTGCAAGTCGGTCGAAACCTTCTTGAACTCGGCCACGCCCTTGCCCAGGGCGCGCGCGATCTGCGGAAGCTTCTTGGGGCCCAGAATGATGAGCGCCACGGCGAGAATAACCAGTAATTCTGTGGAACCGATGCCGAACATGGTGAATCTCCGGGAGGTTTACTCCCACTCGATGGTGGAGGGCGGCTTGGACGAGATGTCGTAAACCACTCGGTTGACGCCCTTCACCTCGTTGATGACGCGGCTGGAGATGCGCGCCAGCACGTCAGCCGGGAGGCGTGTCCAGTCAGCAGTCATGGCGTCCACGCTGTCCACGACGCGCAGCGCGATGACGTGTTCGTATGTGCGGTCGTCGCCCATCACGCCGACTGTTTTCAGGGGCAGCAGCACGGCGAAGCCCTGCCAGACTTTGCGATACCAATCCGAGGCGTGGAGCTCGTCCTGGACGATGCTGTCCGCCTGGCGGAGGATTTCGAGCCGCTCCGGCGTGATCTTGCCCAGGATGCGGATGGCAAGGCCCGGACCGGGGAAGGGGTGGCGCCAGATGACGAAGTCGGGCAGGCCGAGCTCCATGGCCACCTTACGCACCTCGTCCTTGAAGAGCTCGCGCAGGGGCTCCACCAGGTCGAGCTCCATGATGTCGGGCAGGCCGCCCACATTGTGATGGCTCTTGATGACCGCGGAAGGGCCCTTGAAGGAGACGGACTCGATGACGTCCGGGTAGAGCGTGCCCTGGGCCAGGTAGCTCACGTCCTTGATGGCCTTGGCTTCGCGCTCGAAGACCTCAATGAAGGTGCGGCCGATGATCTTGCGCTTCTCTTCCGGATCGTCCACGCCCGTCAGCTTGGAGAGGAAATCCTCCTGGGCCTCGACGTAGTGGAGCTGGAGCTGGAAGTGCTCGTCCAGGTAGCCGACAACCTCGGTGCCCTCGCCGGCGCGCAGCAGGCCGTTGTCCACGAAGATGCAATGCAGGTTGTCGCCGATGGCCTTGGAGAGCAGCACGGCCACCACGGTGGAGTCGATGCCGCCGGAGAGGCCGCAGACGACCTTCCTGTCGCCGATCTTCTCGCGCATCTCCTCGATGACCCGGTCGGCAAAGGAGGACATGGACCAGTCGCCCTTGAGGCCGGCGATCTTGAAGAGGAAGTTGCGCAGCATCCGCGCGCCATCCTCGGTGTGGTGGACCTCCGGATGGAACTGCACGGCGTAGAAGCGGCGCTTCTGGTCGGCTATGGCCGCCACGTCCACATTCTTGGTGCGGCCGATGACGGAGAAGCCGGGCGGCGGCGCCAGGACCTTGTCGCCGTGCGACATCCAGATCTTGTGCGTGTCCGCGTCGGACAGACCGGCCCACAGGGGGCAGTCTTCCATCAGAGTGAGGTCTGCGCGGCCGTACTCGCGGTCGCTGCTCCGGGCCAGCTTGCCGCCAAGCTCGTTGGCAATGAGCTGCATGCCGTAACAGATGCCGAGCACGGGCACGCCGAGCTCCAGGATGCCGGGATCGAGCTGGGGAGCGCCTTCGTCGGAAACCGAGGAGGGGCCGCCGGAGAGGATCACGGCAGAGGGCTGCATGGCCTTGAGCTCGTCGAGCGGGATGGTGCAGGGCTGGATCTCGGAGTAGACCCCGGCCTCGCGCACGCGGCGCGCAATGAGCTGGGTCACCTGCGACCCGTAATCGATGATGATGACTTTTTCCTGAACGTCCATTTCCGCTCCGCTAGAAGTTCTCGACCCGGTAGTTGGGCGCTTCCTTGGTGATGATGACGTCGTGGACGTGGCTTTCGCGCAGGCCAGCGGGGGAGATCTCCACGAACTTGGCGTCTTCCTGCAGGGACTGGATGGTGGGGCAGCCGGTGTAGCCCATGCCGGAGCGCAGTCCGCCCACGAGCTGATACAGGGAGTCGGTGACCGGTCCCTTGTAGGGCACGCGGCCCACGATGCCCTCGGGCACGAGCTTGCCGCCGCCTTCCTCCACCTTTTCCTGGAAGTAGCGGTCTTTGGAGCCGTCCTTCATGGCGTCGATGGAGCCCATGCCGCGGTAGATCTTGTAGCGGCGGCCCTGGTAGAGGATGGTCTCGCCCGGGCTCTCGTCCGTGCCGGCAAAGAGGGAGCCGATCATCACACAGTCCGCGCCGGCCGCGATGGCCTTGACCACGTCGCCGGAGAACTTGATGCCGCCGTCGGCGATGATGTGCTTGTCCATCTCGCGTGCGGCGCGTGTGGCTTCCATGATCGCGGTGACCTGCGGCACGCCCACGCCGGCCACGATGCGTGTGGTGCAGATGGAGCCGGGGCCGATGCCCACCTTGACCGTGTCCGCGCCGGCCTTGAGGATGGCGCGTGCGCCTTCATAGGTGCCCACGTTGCCGGCAACGAGCTGGCAGTTGGGGAAGGCGGAGCGCACGGACTCGATGGCGCGCAGAATGTTTTTGGAGTGGCCGTGGGCCGAGTCCACCACGATGAAGTCGACGCCGGCCTTGAGCAGCGCGTCGGCCCGGGCTTCGCCCTCGGGTCCCACGCCGATGGCCGCGCCCACGCGCAGGCGGCCCTGGGCGTCCTTGCAGGAGTGTGGGTACTTCTTGATCTTCTCGATGTCCTTGATGGTGATGAGGCCGGTGAGCTTGCCGCCTTCATCCACCACCAGGAGCTTCTCGATGCGGTTTTCGTGCAGGTGCGCCTTGGCTTGCTCCAGGGTGGTGCCCACGGGCACGGTGACCAGCTTGTCAGCGGTCATCACGTCGGCCACCTTGAGGTCCATGTCGGAGACGAAGCGCACGTCGCGGTTGGTGAGAATGCCCACGAGCTGACCGCCCTTGACCACGGGCAGGCCCGAGATGCGATACTCGGACATGATCTGCAGCGCCTGGCCCACGGTGAATTCGGGCTCGATGGTCACGGGGTCAACGATCATCCCGGACTCGGACTTCTTGACCTTCTCGACCTCGATGCGCTGCTGGTCGACGGACATGTTCTTGTGGATTACGCCGACACCGCCCGCGCGGGAGAGAGAGATGGCCAGCTTGGACTCCGTAACGGTGTCCATGGCGGCGGAGAGCAGCGGCACAGTCAGGGCGATTTCGTGAGTGAGCCGGGTGGAGACGTCCACGGTGTCCGGAAGGACCTCCGAGTACGCGGGTTGGAGCAGCACGTCGTCGAATGTGTAGCCTTTGCCGAGAACCTTTTCCATGAGTCGTGTTCCTTGTAAGCGCCTTTCTTCCGGGCTAGTCGAGGCCCAGATAGGCGGCTCGTACTTGCGGGTTCGCCGTAAGGTCGGCCGAGGTGCCTTCCAGCTGGACCGAGCCCGTGGCGAGCACGTAGCCCCTGTGGGCTATCTGCAGCGCCATCTGGGCGTTCTGCTCCACAAGCAGCACGGTCGTTCCTTCCTGGTTGATGGACTGGATGACCTCGAAGATATTTTCCACCACGATGGGCGCGAGGCCCAGCGACGGTTCGTCCAAAAGCAACAGCTTGGGCCGGGCCATGAGCGCCCGCCCTATGGCGAGCATCTGCTGCTCGCCGCCGGAGAGCGTGCCTCCGGGCTGCCTGCGTCGTTCGGCAAGAATGGGGAAGAGCTCGTAGGCGCGCTCCTCGTCCGCTTCTATGCCTTCAGAGTCGTTGCGCAGGTAGGCTCCCATCATCAAGTTCTCACGCACCGTAAGGCGGGGGAAGATCATCCGGCCTTCGGGCACCTGAGTAATGCCGCGGGCAACGATCTTTTCCGAGGCCAACTTGGTGATGTCCTCGCCCAGAAAGGTGATGGAACCCCGGCGCGGTCTGTACACGCCGGAGAGGGACATCAGGGTGGTCGTCTTGCCGGCGCCGTTGGCGCCGATGAGACAGACGATCTCCTTCTCGTTGATCTTCAGCGAGACGCCTTTCAGGGCGTGGATGGAGCCATAATACGTGTGGATGTCATGAATCTCAAGCATCGGCCGCCCCCCTGCCCAGATAGGCTTCGATGACCCTGGGGTCGTCCTTGATGGACTGCGGCGGGCCGTCTGCGATCTTCTCGCCGTGGTCCAGCACGACGATGGAGGAGCAGATGGACATGACCAGCTTCATATCGTGTTCGATGAGCAGCACCGTGACGTCCTGTTCGAGAATGGAAAAGATGAGCTGCTTGAGCTCCGCGGTTTCGCGGGGGTTCATGCCGGCGGCCGGCTCGTCCAGCAGGATGAGGGACGGCTCCGTGGACAGGGCGCGGGCGATCTCCAGGCGGCGCTGGTCGCCGTAGGAGAGCGAGTGTGCGCGCTCCAGGGCGTGGCGGCTGAGGCCCACGAAGTCCAGCCAGTGCA
Source organism: Oceanidesulfovibrio marinus (assembly GCF_013085545.1). Lineage (NCBI taxonomy): Bacteria > Pseudomonadati > Thermodesulfobacteriota > Desulfovibrionia > Desulfovibrionales > Desulfovibrionaceae > Oceanidesulfovibrio > Oceanidesulfovibrio marinus. The sequence continues at coordinate 1,292,284 of NZ_CP039543.1, read as the reverse complement.
TGGAAGCTTCCACGATCTCGCGTTCCTCGCGCTTGTGCGCCGGTGTGCGCAGCACGGCGCCCAGGAAGTTGGACTTGGTGCGTGGATGGCGTCCGATGCGCACGTTGTCGAGCACGGTGAGCTCGGAGAAGAGCCGGATGTTCTGGAATGTCCGGGCAATGCCGAACTCCGTCACCTTCTCCGGCTTCTTGCCGTTGATGCGCATGGCCTCCATGTTGCGCCGGGGCGAGGAGAGCATGATGTCGCCCGATGTGGGCTTGTACACGCCGGTGATGCAGTTGAAGCACGTGGTCTTGCCGGCGCCGTTGGGGCCGATGAGTCCCTTGATGGTACGCGGTTCGATGGTGAAGCTCACGTCGTTCAGGGCCATGAGGCCGCCGAACCGCTTGGACATGTTCGTGATTTCGAGGATCGGTTGCATGACGGAATATCTATCGATCAGGCCGCGGCCCGTTCACGGTCGAGCCGCTTTTTGAGGTCCTGGATAATCGGGTTCTGCATGCCGGTGGCGGCGATTCGCGGCAGGAACCCGGACGGCTTGAAGCGCATGATGAGAATCATGATGAGTCCATAGAAGAGGAAGCGGGTTTCCACGGGGAGCCCCAGCTCCGGCAGCACGACGCGGAGCACCTCGCCCAGGGCCACCAGCACGGCCGCGCCGATGAGCGCGCCGTTGATGTTGCCCAGCCCGCCCAGCACGACCATACAGAGCACCAGGAAGGATTCCCAGAACTTGAACATGTCGGGGGAGAGGAAGAGGGTCCAGCGTGCGAAGAAGCAGCCGCCCACGGCGCCGATGCCGGCGGAGATGGCAAAGGCGATGACCTTGTAGTTGAGGATGTTGACGCCGCAGCTCGATGCCGCCAGCGGGTCCTCGCGGATGGCGTACCAGGCGCGCCCCAGACGGGAGTCTTCCAGCCGGCGCATGACTCCGTAGATGACCAGAACCATGACCAGGGCGAGGAAGAAGTACGGCAGCTCGCCGTCGAACTCGTAGTACCAGTCCCAGGCGGGGTTGAGCGCCTTGGAGATGAACGAGAGGTCGATGGAGACGGGGTCGATGCCGGGCAGGCCCAGGGGGCCGCGGGTCAGCCAGATCTCGTTGGTCAGGAACAGCACCACCAGCTCTGAGAAGCCGAATGTGACGATGGCGAAGTAGTCGCCCGTGAGCCGCAATGTCGGTGCGCCGAGCAGTATGCCCCAGAGCGCGCCGTTGAGTGCGGCAAAGGGCACGATAACCCAGAAGGACAAGCCGTAGTTGATGGTGAGCAGGCCGGCTGTGTACGCGCCGATGCCGTAGAAGCCGACGAATCCCAGGTCCAGCAGGCCGCAGAAGCCGGGCACGATGTTCAGGCCCATGGCCAGGACCATGTAGACCATCACCAGGGTGAACACATGCAGCATGTACTCCGAGGTGAAGGGCATGAAGGGAAGGATGCAGGCTACGGCGAGCAGGGGAAGTGCGATTTTCTTGTTCATGCCGACCCCCTAAGCCTTGTCCACCAGGGCTTTGCCCAGAATGCCGGACGGCCGGAAGATGATCACGGCGATCATCACGGCGTAGGCCACGCCGTCGCGGTACAGGGATGAGACATAGCCGGCGCCGAGGGCCTCGGCAATACCGAGCACAATGCCTCCGAACATGGCTCCGGGAACGGAGCCGATGCCGCCCAGCACGGCCGCGGCAAAGGCCTTGACGCCCGCCACATAGCCCATGGTGGGGTAGAGCGTGTTGTAGAACATGGCCACCAGGATGCCCGCCATGGCGCCCATGGCCGAGCCCAGGGCGAAGGTGAACGAGATGACCCGGTTCACGTTGATGCCCTGGAGCTGGCAGCACGTCCGGTTCTGGGCCAGAGCGCGCATGGCCGTGCCGATGCGCGTCTTGGCGATGATCAGGTAGAGGCCGATCATCATGGAGAACGTGATGCCGAAAATGAAGAGGTGGAGCCAGGTGATGGTGACTTCGCCGAAGCTGAAGGCTTGCTCCGCCAGGACGGCCGGTACGGCGTCCTGCGGGAAAGCGCGGGGGCGGCTGCCCCAGATAACCATGGCCAGGTTCTGCAGAAATATTGACATGCCGATGGCCGTTATGAGCGCCGCCAATCGATGCGCGTTACGTAACGGTCGATACGCAACGACGTCGATCATGATGCCGAGCAACGAGCAGCAGAGCATGGCGAGGGGAATGGCCAGCCACAGGGGCAGGCCGAGGGCGGTGATGAACGTGGCGCAGAAGAACGCGCCGAGCATGTATATTTCGCCATGGGCAAAGTTGATGAGCTCAATGACACCGTAGACCATGGTATAGCCGACAGCGATGAGCGCGTAGATGACGCCCAGGGTGAGTCCGTTTACGAGCTGCTGTTCGAGCACTGGTATCTTGTGGGTTTTGTAGCGGTAGGCGGTGAAGAAAACAGGCTGGGTCCGAAGACCCAGCCTGATGTTATCTCTCGAAACCGTATCGCGTGGTTAGTTGAGCTGTTGGGGTGCCGGGACGAACTCGCCGTCTTTGACCATCTTGACGTAGGCTGCCTTCTGGGCGTCGCCGTGCTCGTCGAAGTAGGTCAGGCCGGTTACGCCCTTGTAGCCTTTCTCCGGGGTGTCCATGGCGGCCAGGTACTCCTGGATCTTGGCGCGGTCGGGGCCCACGGCCTTCACGGCGGCCAGCAGCATGCCGGCGGCGTCATAGGCGTTGGCGCTCATCCAGTCCACGTCGCGGCCGTTCTCTTCCTTGAACTTGGCGATGAAGGCCTGTGCATCGGGACCAGCGGCGGCGGCCAGGAAGGGCACGGTCATGTAGGTGCCGTCGGCGGCGTCCTTGGCAAGGTTGATGTAGTCGACGTTGTCCAGACCGTCGGCGCCGAACTTGATCACGTCCATGCCGAGCTTCTTGGCCTGGCTGGCGATGAGGGCGCCCTCGTTGTAGTAGCCGCTGATGAACAGGCCGTCAGGGTTCTTGGACTTCAGGGCGGTGAGCTGCGGGGTGAAGTCGGTGGTGCCCTTCACGTAGCCCTCGGCGCCGACAACCTCGAGGCCGATGGTCTTGGCCTCAGCGGTGAAGGCGTCCTTCAGGCCGATGCCGTAGTCGTTGTTCTCGTAGAAGATGGCGATCTTCTTGAGGCCCAGCACCTGGGAGACGTAGTCGGCCAGGAACTTGCCCTGGTAATCGTCACGGTACACATCGCGGAAGGACCAGACCTTGCCGTCGCGGTCGGCGTTCTTTTCGCTGATGGTCACGTTGGTGGCGGTGGGGGAGATCATGGGAACGCCCTTGCGCACGTAGGTGGGCAGAGCAGCCAGATGGGCGGAGGAGCAGAGATGGCCGACGCCGCCGACGATGTCCTCGTCCTGGGCGACCTTGGTGGCCACGGTGGCGGCTTCCTTGGGCTCGCACATCTCGTCCAGATAGACAGCCTCGATCTGACGGCCGTCGATGCCGCCGGCTTCGTTGACTTCCGCTACCTTCATCTCCACGCCGGCCTTGACGTTGTCCCCATAGGCCGCTGCGCCGCCGGAGAAAGGCGAGGGCACTGCGATTTTGATGGGCTCCTCGGCCATGGCCGGTCCCGCAAGAAGGAGGGCCACTGCCGCTGCTACGAGAATCTGTACTATTTTGTTCATGTTCAGTCCTCCAAGCTGGAAAAATGGAGCGCGACGAGCGCATTTTGCATTGCATGGGAGAGGCGTAAAAGCCGGCCCGATGTATGCAATCTGCGCTATATACGACTACGTGCGCATGGAATAGGGTTCTTTGCCACTAAACTCCAGCTGTCGTCAACTTCCGGTCTGGTTTCCGGAGGTCTGATTACCAGTCTGCGCGGGGGCTCCGGTCCCGCTCCGGTCATGATCGTGAGCAGGTGTTTCCAGTTCTTTTGCAATACGTTGCGACATGTCTGTACCCTCGCCGGCCAGGCGCAGCGCCGTCTCCAGGTCCTGGTGGCCCTTCTCGGGATTGTCCAAAAAATGTTTTTCGACCATGCCAAGATTGTAAAAATGGGTCGCGTTGTTCGGATCAAGCGTGACCAGCCGTTCCAGCAGCCGTGCGGACTCCTCGTACTCCTGATTGTCGAAGCGGACCATGCTCAGGAGGGTCATGGCCTCCACATTGGAGGGATCGGCCACCAGCGCGCGCTGCAGGAAGTTGCCGGCCGAGTCGGCGTCGCCCATGGCCAGGAACTGCTTGGAGATGCCGATGAGCACGTCCGGGTCGTTGGGGCTCTCCTTCATCTTCTGCATCAGCTCGCGAATCTGGCCCATGCCTTCGCCGTTCTGGCCCATGCCGGAGCCGGGCATGGCCGGAGGCATGGTCTGACCACCCATGGAGCCGGAACCCGGCATTCCCGGGGGCATGGAGCCGGGCGGCATGCTCTGCTGCGCCTGCTCGTCACCGTGCTCGTGCGCCGGGTTGGGAACCATCTTGCGTACCAGGGTATGGTTCATGCGGTAGATAAATGAAGCCGCGAAGATGAGCGCGAATCCCCCCAGCACAATGGCCAGGATGACGCGGCGGGGGCCTTTGGTCATGGCGCCGGCGCCCGGGTCCTGCTGCTTCTTGCTCGCTGTCTGCGGGGCGGGCTTTCTGGGCTGCTTCTTCTTTTTCGCCATGTGCTACCGGACCTTCTTTTCTTCGTCCTCGTCGTGGGTGAGGCGTTCGAGTTGCGCCAGGCGGTCGCCCAGCCGTTTCTGGTTCACGGCCAGGAACGCCATGTAGGCGCCTATTCCGAGCCAGACCACAGCATTGCCGGCTATAAGAAATGTGGTGTGATCCATATCAATGCTCCTTCCAGATGATGCGTGCTTCGATGCGGTCCGCCGTTTCCATCTGCCACAGCCGCGCCAGCACGATGGCGGCCCAGAGCAGGCCGAACGCGCCGAGGCTGACGAACAGGGTGAGCTTCATTTCAGGCTCCAGTCCGCCGCCGGAAGAGCCGAACACCGCGGGATGGATGGAGCGCCAGAGACGCGCGGAGTAGAAGACCAGGGGAACGTCCAGAAAGGCCACGATGCCCAGCACGGCGCTGACCACGGCGCGTCTGCCCGGCTGCATGGAAAGCGAGCGGATGAGCAGGTAGCCGGCGTAGATGAACCACATGACCAGGGTGGTGGTCAGCCGCGGGTCCCACGTCCACCAGACGTTCCAGGACACCCGCGCCCAAATGGAGCCGGAAACCAGGGCCAGCAGGGCGAGCACCACGCCCAGCTCCGCCGCGGCGCCGGCCACACGGTCCCAGAAAAAGCTGCGTCGCAGCAGGTAGGCCACGGACGCCACGAAGACCACGAAAAAGCTGAGTAGTGACCAGACGGCGCAGGGCATGTGGATATAGAAAATCTTCTGGATGGGCCCCAGGGTGGCTTCCACGGGCGCGTAAAGCCAGACCAGCAGCTGGCTGCAGAAAACCGCGACGCCGGCGACGAGTGCGAGCAGGGATCGGATGTTCATTGATCGAATCTCTTTATCTTACGCTGTGGCATCCGGTGTTAGTGCCTTTTGGATATTGTCGCAACGTGCCTGGAATGGTTGTACAATGTTTAATCCCCCGTATGCCTCCGGCGGCCGGGGGAACACTGTTCCCCGGACCCCCAGATCGGGGTCAAGGCGCCACTGGCCCCTTGCGGGGAGCCCGAGGGGCAGAGCCCATCGGCTCTTCAAAAAAGCATAGTCCCCCAGGCGCTGTTAACATGCTCTAATCTCCAGCGCGGTACAGGATGGGGAACAGCAGCAGTCCGACCGAGGAGTACAGCGCGCCGAATCCGAGGGCAAGCCCCATCCAGGAGCCGGCGCCCAGGGGCGAGGCGCCTTCCAGAAAGCCTGTGGTCAGCCGGATGCCGGCCAGCAGCACCGGTATGACCAGGGGAAAAAGCACCAGCGAAAGCAGCGACTCCCGGCCGGCCTGGCCCTGGGCCAGCGCACCCAGCAACGTACCCACGGCGACCAGGCCCCAGTCCACGATCAGTATGCCGGCAATGCCGACGAGCCAGCTTTCAACCGGGCCGGAGGGCTCGACGCCCAGAAAAATGATGGTCGCGGGCATGAACGCAAGCTGCGAGGCTGCGACAAGCAGGCCGGAGGCCATGGCCTTGCCCGCCCACACCGCGGCCAGCGGCGCCGGCGAGAGTATGAGCCCGTGCCGGGCGTTGCTCTCTTCCTCCAGGCTGAACAGCGCGTTGGACATGAGCACCAGGGAGAAGAGCGAGGCGAGCCAGAAGATGGTAGCGGCGGTCTGCGCCGGGACGAGGTCGCCTGCCCGGCGGGACAGGCTGAAGACGAAGACGAGCACGAGGCCCAGGAGCAGCGCCTGCACAAGCCCGGCCCCGCGCGTGAGCGTGAGGCGCAGGTCCTTGAGGGCCATGAGCAGCGTGGGCTTCAGCATACGGCCTCCGGCTCGTAGTCCTCGGCCGGGCCGATGAACACGGTCTTGCGCCGGGCAATGCCGATGACGCGGTCGGCCAGGGGCAGGTCGTGCTCCACGTGGTGGCTGATCCAGACGATACCGGCCCCGCGCTCCTTGGCGCGGGTGATCTCCTCGTGCAGGATCACGGCGGAGCGGCGGTCCAGGCCGGTGCCCGGCTCGTCCAGGAACAGGAGCTCGGGTTCGGCCAGGAACAGGCGCGCGAGGTTGAGCCGCTGGGCCATGCCGCGGGAGAAGTGGCCAGCGCGCTCGTTGGCCACGGCGGCGAGTTCCACGCGCTCCAGCATCGCAGTCAGCGAGGCGTCGTCGTTGGGCGCGCCGAACATCCCGGCCCAGAAGCGCAGGTTCTCCATGGCCGTGAGCTGCGGGTAGAGGAAAGGGCGATGGCCCAGAAAGCCGATGCGCTCGGGCTCCACATGGCGCTGCACGGTGCCGGCGTCAGCGTGGCCGGCTCCGGCCAGGATGCGCAACAGGGTGGATTTGCCCGCGCCGTTGGGGCCCACCACCAGGAGGGCCTCGCCGGCATCCACAAAGAGGCTCACGTTCTTGAACACGAGACGCGGCCCGTAGAACTTGGCAAGGCCGGCGGCCTGGAGCAGCCGCTTTTCCCCAGCCGCATCAGCCACGCGCGGCGCCTCCGGACTTTTTCTTTTTGGCTTCTTCGGCCGTGTCCTTGGGGCGGGTCAGGCCGAGGAAGGGCAGCAGGCACATGAGCGTGCCGCCGATCCAGATCCAGTTGATGAGCGGGTGAACGGACAGCTTGAGCGAAGCCTTGCCCTGCTGGGTCAGGCCCAGGAGCGTACCGTAAAGCTCGTCCCCCAGGCCGGGGATGGTGGACGCCTCGGCAAAGGGCTGCTCGAACTTGCGGTACACGCGGCGCTGCGGCGCGAGCATGCCTACCGCCTTGCCGTCCTTGCTCACCTCTATCTGCGCCTCCAGGTAGATCATGTCGGGCTTTTCGCCCTGTACGATATCCTTGAGCGTGAAGGTGTAGTTGTCCATGATCACGATCTCGCCCTTGTCGAGCATGAAGTCCTTCTCCACCTTGTATGGTCCGGAGAAGGCTACGCCCAACACCACGAGGGCCAGGCCGAGGTGCACGCCGTATGCGGCCCAGGCGGTGCGCCGCCGGCGCAGGGTGCTGTCGGCGAGCACGGAGGAAATGCTGCCCACGGCCACGGCCAGGGCGGCGGCTGCGGCGATGAGCGCCAGCGGGATGGTCATGCCGCCCATGCCGAGCATTACGCCCACGCCTGCGAACACGCCGACGACGGCGAAGAACAGGGTGCTGCGCACGATGCCCTTGTTCCAGCCCAGGAACGGGCAGACGGCCAGCAGCACCGTGAGCAGGGCGAAGAACGGCAGGCAGACGCGGTTGTAAAACCCTTTTTCCAGACCCACCGGCGTGTTGCTCCACAGGCTGGAGATGAGCGGCCAGAGCGTGCCCAGGATGATGACCACGCCGAGCAGCACCAGCAGCCAGACGGCCATGAACAGGAAGCCCTCGCGGCTCAGCGGTCCGGCCAGCGGCTTGGAGGCATGCTGCGGGGCGAAGTACACCGCAATGATGGTGAGTACGAGCCAGGCAAGGATGAAGATCAGCAGGGGAAGGGCCACGCCGCCACTGCCAAAGGCGTGCAGGGAGTCCACCACGCCGCTGCGCACCAGGTAGGTGGCGAAGAAGCTGGTGCCCAGCGCCATGGAGGCGAGAAAGGCGTTGGTCCGGGTCAATGCGCCGCGGCGGCGTTCCAGCACGGCGGTGTGCAGAAAGGCCGTGCCCACGAACCAGGGAATGAGCGAGGCGTTCTCGACCGGGTCCCAGGCCCAGTAGCCACCCCAGCCCAGCTCCATGTACGACCACCAACCGCCCAGGATGATTCCGGCGGTGAGGAACAGCCAGGCCAGCAGGGAGGCGTTGCGCGATGCCGCGACCCAGCCGAGCTCACCGGACTGCTTGCCCGCGATGCGTTGCGCCAGGCCCAGGCAACCGGGAATGCAGAATCCGGCGTAGCCCAGAAAAAGCAGCGGCGGATGGAAGATCATGCCCGGGTTCTGCAGCAGGGGGTTGAGGCCCCGGCCGTCCATGGGCGAGGGCGACATGGCGATGAACGGGTTGGACCAGCAGGTGAGCAGCAGCATGAAGAACCCTTCCATGAGCAGGAAGAGGGTCCAGAACCACTGTCGGGTGGGCGCGGCAAGGCGCCTGTACCCGGGGGAGAGCATGAAGGCTGCGCAGAACACGGCCGTGGCCCAGGCCCAGAAGAGCAGGGAGCCGGCCTGTCCGGCCCAGAATGCCGTTATCCTGTAGAAAAGCGGCAAAAAGTTGTCAGAATAATCCGCCACATAGACCAGGGTGTAGTCCTTGCGGATAAAGGCGAGAAGCAGAATGACCGAGGCGATGGTGACGAGAGCCGTGAGCGCGATCTGCGCCCGCTCCGGCCAGGCTATTTTGATGGTGCGGCCCTGCCAGGCGGACCATGCCGAGTAGACTCCACAGATGAGCGCGGCAAACATGGCCGCGAGCAGACAGGCGTATGCGAACAGATACATAATGGATGGCTCCGGTCTTGTAGGAGCCGCGGACTATAGAACGATTGGCGCGCAAAGAAAAGGCCCCTGCTCCGGGGGATGCGCACTCCATGCAGGCGCCGCCGTCAGAATGACGATGGTGCAGGCTGTCGCCCGCCAAATGTTCGGGCCGCGGCTATGTGTCGCGGTTCTGTTTCTGGTACTTGGACGGGCACTTGGTCATCAGCGTGGTGGCGCCGAAGACGTGGCTGGAGGGATCCAAGCCGCCCTCGACGATGACCTCCGCGCCCGCCTTGAAGGTGTCCGGCACTGCGCCGTGGTAGGTTACGTGGATGGTCTTGGCCGTGTCGTCCTTGTCTTCCAGGATAAAGGCCACGCCGGGCGCATCCTGGGACATGCGGATGTCCCGGGCATGGACCGTGCCGAAGAGCCGCGCCTGGTCGAGCTTGGTCGGCTCCATGGCCAGCGCCTCGGAAACGTTGAGGAAGTAGGAGCTGTCCTCGGACAGTCCGGTGAAGACGAGAAAGCCTACGCCGCCGAGCAGAAGCAGGGCCAGGGCGAGGTAGACCGGGGTATTCGATTTCTTTGCGCTCATGTACGCCTCGTGCATTGGGTCTCGTGATGAATCCCTACCGCAACGCGGTGGATCAGAAATATTGTAATAATCGCCCCCATCACGTCAACCTTTATCGCGCGCGTTGCCATCCGGAGATTCGGGCCCGGTCTGCTCCTGCGCGGCGTCGGCCAGGGACGCCGCCTCCGTGGTCAGCTGCTGGCGTTGCAGCCGGGCCAGCTCTCGCAGGTCCTCCACCTGGTCCGTCTCGTCCACGATTTCCTTGCCCAGCATCTCTTCGAGCACGTCCTCCAGCGTGACCACGCCGTCCACGCCGCCGTACTCGTCCAGCACCACGAAGAGGTGTAGCCGCGACTCCAGAAAGCGCAGCAGCAGCTTGTCCAGGGTGAGGGTTCCCAGCACGAACCGCACCGGCCGCATGAGCTTGTCCAGGGTGATCTCGTCCTGCTGGTTGGCCAGGGCGTTGAGCACGGAGCGGCGGTAGACGATGCCCACGACCTCTTCCGGGTCGTCGTTCTCATACACCGGGATGCGGCTGTGGTTCCAGAACTTGGCCGTGCCGCGCGCCTCGACCGCCGAAATGTGCGCTGGCAGGGAGAAGACCACGGTGCGCGGAGTCATGATGTCGGCCACGACCTTGGTGTCCAGGCTGAGGATGTTGCGGATGGTGGACTCTTCGAACGCCTTGAGGATGCCAGCCTTTCGCGTCAGGCTGACGATGGCCATGATGTCGTTTTCCGTAGTCGCCGTCTGGGATGCGCTGGGCTTGCGCACCAGCCTGGTAATGGCGCCGGTTACCCAGATGATGGGCAGCAGCGAGAGCACCAGGTACTTGAGTGGCAGCGCCATAAACGGCGCAATCTGCTTGGCGTAGGCCACGCCCACCGTCTTGGGCAGAATCTCCGAGAGGATGAGGATGGCCAGCGTGAAGACGGCGGCGAAGATGCCCGTGTAAGCGTCGCCGAAGTAGTTCACCGCCGCGGCGCCGGCTATGGATGCGCCGGCCGTGTTCGCCACCGTGTTGACGATGAGAATGGCGGAGATGGGCTTTTCGATATCACTGCGCAGGTTCTGCAGGATACGCCCGGAGGTGCGGCCCATGGAGCGCAGGTACTCCACATGACTCACGGAGACGGAGTACAGCGCGGCCTCCATGATGGAACACATCGCGGAGATGATGATCGCCAGCCCGGCGGAAAGAATGAGCGCGAACATGGCTATCCGTATTTGCGGCAGGGCAGGCGGGGGCCGGCGGTGAAGAAGTTCCGTCGGTCGGGTTCCTTGTCGTCCATGGCCGCACCATAACGGAGATGGTGCGCAAAAATCAATCCTGAGGGCAACCCGCGGCCAGGTTTTCTTGCATGCTTGGCGCACCCGTGGAATAAAAAAGCATCAAACACCCCGCACAAACGCGAAAAGGCAGCCCATGAGACCACTCTACTTCGACTACAATGCCACTACGCCAGTCCATCCGGAAGTACGCGACAGGCTGATTCCATTCCTCAGCGAGAGCTTCGGCAACCCCGGCTGCGCCCATCTGCCGGGCATGTCCGCCAAAGACGCCGTGGACCAGGCGCGGGAGAACGCGGCCGCCGCCCTGGGCGTTTCGGCCTCCTCCATCGTCTTCACCTCCGGCGCTACTGAGGCGAACAACCTGGCCGTTCTCGGCACGGCAGGGCCCTTTGCGCCCGAGGGCAGGCCGGAACGCATCGCTGTGAGCGCGGTGGAGCATCCGGCCGTATTCGCTCCAGCGCGGGCCCTGGAGCGCCGCGGGTCCAGGATGTATGTCATTCCCGTGGACAGTCAGGGGGCCATGGATCTCGACTCTCTGGAGCAGGTCTGTTCTTCGGGCGGGCCGGGCCTTCTGGCCGTGATGCTGGCCAACAACGAGACCGGCACGCTGAACCCGGTGCGGGAGGCGGCGAAGATTGCCAAGGAGCACGGCTGGCTGGTCCACTGCGATGCGGCCCAGGCCGTGGGCAAGATTCCAGTGGACGTGGCCGAGCTGGGCGTGGACTTCCTGACCGTGGCCGGCCACAAGTGCTACGCGCCCAAGGGCGTCGGGGCCCTGGTGATCGCCAGCGAGGAAGCCAGAAAGCGCATCGCGCCGGTCACCTTTGGCGGCGGGCAGGAGGGCGGTCTGCGGCCCGGCACGGAGAACGTGCCGTACATTGTGGCCTTGGGCGCGGCGCTGGAGATCGTCTGCCGCAAGGTGGCTGATGAGGAGCCGCGACAGCGGGCGCTGGGCAACCGGTTCATGGCCGGGCTCGATGATCTGGGCCGGCCGTTCCGGCTCTTTGGAAAACCGTTCACCGAAGACGCCCGTCTGCCACAGACCGCCAACGTCGGTTTTGCAAACGTCACGGCCGGGTCCATCCTCTCCGGCCTGGTGGCGCGGGAGGTGGCCGTGTCCGGCGGCGCCGCCTGCCATGCCGGGCAGGTGAGTATCTCCACCACGCTGCTGGCCATGAACGCGCCGGAGCAATACGCGGCCGGGGCCGTGCGCTTCTCCTGGGGCATATTCACGGAAGAGCAGGACGTGGACGAGCTCCTGCTGCGGCTGGAAGAAACCCTGGCCGAGCTGGACTAGGGCAAAGGCGTAAGCTGTTTGCACAGGCTGTTAGCGAGAGGGACACCCTTTAAAAGGGGTTTCCCTCTCGCGCTCTCCCTTCCGAAACTTTTTATCTGGTTGAGCAGTCCAACTTGATAAAAAACAGAGAAAAATCTTTGGAAAGGGGTGCGGGGGAAGAACCTTTCTTCAGAAAGGCTTGCCCCCGCCGCCACGAGAGCCAAGAAACAAAAAAGCCGGCCCTCCATCGCGGAAGGCCGGCTTTTCAATATCCCAATAGATGGACTTTGAGTGTCCAGATTTCTGGACGAAATCCCTACAGGTCCTTGCCCACCATCTTGATCAGGCGCAGCAGCTGGTTGGTGAAGCCGGCCTCGTTGTCGTACCAGATGATCAGTTTGCAGAGCCGCTTGTCGATGACGTTGGTGGTGAGCGCGTCCACCACGCCGCCGTAGATCGAGCCCATGTAGTCCACGCTGACCAGCGGTTCCTCGGAGTAGCCCATGTTGCCCTGCATGGGGCCTTCGCTGGCCGCCTTGAGCGCGGCGTTGACCTCTTCGGCCGTGCAGTCCTTGGCCAGCTCGCAGGTGAGGTCCACCAGGGAGACGTTAGGCGTGGGCACGCGGATGGCCATGCCGTTGAGCTTGCCTTCCAGCTCCGGGATGACCAGGGACAGGGCCTTGGCCGCGCCCGTAGTGGTCGGGATCATGGACACGGCGGCGGCGCGGCCGCGGCGCAGATCCGAGTGCGAGCCGTCCAGGATGCGCTGGCTCATGGTGTAGGAGTGCACCGTGGTCATCTGGCCGTGGACGATGCCGAACTCGTCGTTGAGCACCTTGGCCGCGGGAGCCAGGCAGTTGGTGGTGCAGGAGGCGTTGGAGATGACATCGTGTTTGGCCGGGTCGTAGTCCTGATGGTTCACGCCCATGACCACGGTGATGTCCGCATCCTTGCACGGCGCGCTGATAACGGACTTCTTGGCTCCGGCGCCCAGGTGCTTGGCCAGGCCGGCGCGGTCCTTGATCCTGCCGGTGGTCTCCACGACGACGTCCACGTCCCACGGGGTCCAGTCGTGCTGGCCCAGGGGCTGGCGGCTCACGGCGATTTCCTTGCCGTTCACGATCAGGCCGTTTTCGTTGTGCGAAACGCCGGGGAAGCGGCCATGGCAGGAGTCGTACGCCAGAAGATGGGCCAGGCTCGCGTTGTCGGCGCGGGCGTTGATGACGGCCAGCTCGATTTCCGGCTCATCCGCAAGCAGACGGGTAAGGTAGCGGCCGATGCGTCCGAAGCCGTTCATTCCGAGTTTTACGCTCATTGCATGACTCCCTTGGGATTAAGAGGAATGTTCCATGAAGCGGGCGGCGCCCTGGGAGGCAGTGAGGCGCACGGCCTCCTCCACCTGCGCAGGGGTCGGGCCGCCGTCCGTATCGAATAGTACGAGACATACCCCGGTGCGCACGGCGGCGCGCAGGGGATGCTCCCTGCCGGGGAAAAAGGTAGCGTCCGCGGGCTCCTCGGCCTGCTCCAGCAGACTCTGTCCGGGCCGCAGGGTGAGGAAGACGCCGGGCAGCACCGAGGTGACGCGCACCAGGTCGTGCAGCTCGGGCATGGAGCCGGTATCGACGGCCAGCACCTCGTTGGGCGCGGGCAGGCTCCTGTCCGCGGCCCCCAGCGGAAGCTCACGCAGGGCCATCATGCCGGCCTCGACGATCGCGGCGGACGTATCGCCGGATGCGGTGGCAAAGCACATGGCGAAGCCGGCCTCGGCAGCCTGTTTTGCCTGTGCCGGGTCGGCCAGACCCTCCAGCACCAGGACCAGAGCGAAGTCCTGGCCGTAGGCGGCGTGGGCGGACTCATTGAGCTGTGCGCAGACGTCGCTCCAGCGTTCGGCCGGGAAGTCGGCGATGTTGAGCACCAGGGCCAGGGGCGCGCCATCGGCCACGGCTGCCTGGATGGCCGCGAGGCCGTCCTCTGTGTTGCGGATTGCGAAAGCCGGGGCGGCGTAGCCCGCGGTGTAGGCGTCCTGAAGAATCGCGGCGAGTAGGGTGCGTGGATCTGTCATTTCGTATGTTCACAGTGAGACAGCTTCGCCGCGCACCCCAAAAAGCGCGAGAGCACGGGCGCACAATCGACTGTCCCTGTTTAGGGTAGAGTTCGGGCAGATGTCAATAAATCCCCGCCTCTGGAGAATTTGACAATGCCTAGGCCGTAATCTTCAGTGCCTTCACCAGCCGCACGAGCAGCTCCGGGGACTCGTTGAGGTCCGACAGCTCCAGGTACCGCCGGCGTTGGGCAAAGCGGTCCGTCAGCGTGCTGATGTACGACTCGCGCGCCTCCACGGAGTCCGGATTGTACATCTCGGCAAAGCCGGGCAGCAGGGCGTCCACCGACTCGGCCGTGGGAATCTGCGCACCGGACAGCAGGTCCCAGTCGCGCCACTCAAGCTGGTTCAAAAGGATTGCGGACTGCAGGGTGAGCGACGTTTTCAGCGGGATGGGGGCCAGGTCGGAGTCCGAGTGCTTCCAGAAGCCCACGGAGTTGAAGCAGAAGCATTGCGCGCCGTGCTCCATCACATCCAGGAACGCGGCCACGTCCTTCCACAGGGGGTAGACGCGGAAGGGGTTGGCAAAGGGGATGAAGACGAGCTTCTTGAGCTCCTCCTCGGAGACGTTCTCGGCGTGGTTGCGGCGGGTCATCAGGCTGGCGCCCATGGCCACGGCCAGCTCGTGGTTGTCGAAGCGCAGGATGGGCGGCAGGGTGGTGTCCTTGGTCAGCCAGCAGACCAGGTCCGGGAAGCGGCAGCGGTTCACGTACTTGCCCAGCAGGTCGCGGTCGAACAGGGCGCGGCCGTTAGGGTTGCGCAGGTCCTGCCCCAGGGGCAGCACCTTGCCCTCCACGTTGATGACGCCGTGGTTCATCACCGAGATGCAGTACTCCCAGTCCGGGTGGCCCAGGGGCCGGGAGTCGGTCTTGTCGAACAGCGTGGGCTCCCAGACGCGGCAGACCCTGGCCTCGCGGTCGATCTGGAAGGCGTCGTCGTGCAGCACCACCTTGTTCACGCCCTCGGGCAGGGTGCCGTCGTTGTCCGCGGCGTTGGTGTGGGAGCTCTTGCCTGTGCCGGACAGGCCGAAGAAGGCGATGGAACGCTTGCCGATGGACTTGTGCTGGTTGGCGCAGCCGGAGAAGTCGAACTCCTTGATGCCGCCGTGGCAGGCGGCCCAGCCCAGGCGCATGCCCGAGGTCCAGGCCAGGGTGAGCGTGCCCTTCTTGCGCTCGCCAAAGTATCGCATGCCGAAGTTGAACATGACGTTGGCTTCTTCATCCACCAGCGCAAGCTGGGCGCCGCCTTCATCGTGGTAGTAGGGATCGCGGATGGTCCAGCGGTTGTCGCCCACCACGATGATGTCCGGCACCGGCAGGACCGCGCTCGCCTCGTACTCCTGTGCCAGCTCCTCGTACGGGGTGAAGTTGACCAGCCAGTTGAAGACGTTGATGGCGTCGTCCTCGGAGGCCACGATGGTGGCCTTGATCATCATCTCGGAATCGAGTCCGACAATGGCGTGGGCCTTGATGCAGGGGCGTTCGCGCAGACCCACCAGAGCCTCGCGCACGTCGCCCAGCACCTTGCGCTTCTCTGAGCCGGGCATGCGGTTGAAGAACCGCCGGGCCTGGGCCGTGCGGCCCACGATGCGGCCGTGCACGTTGTTCAGCACGGTGGCGCCGCCGGGCAGGCCGAGCCGCTTTGCCGCCGGCGGGTAGATGGGCATGTCCGTCTCGATGACGTCCTTCTGGCGTCTGGCCAGCTCGTAGGCGTCGGCGGCGGACACGGTGCGCACGCGTGGATCGCAGGCCAGCGTTTCCGCCATGGCGCGAGTCGGGGGGATGCTCTTCAGATCGTCCTTATAAAACTCGTACGTCGATTTGCTTGCCATAATGTATAGGCTCCCTCAGGCTTTTGGGGGCCAATATCGCGTATGACGCCGAAAGGCCAGTATACATTTTTCGTAATTTTACACCTTTCCGCGGAAAACCCTCGGTGTTAGAGATAAAAGTCATGAAACGTCCCACTGATCTTCTTGCATATGACCCGCAGTCCGAAGCCGAGGGCAAAGGAAATTGTTCTGCAACAATGCAGTGTGAGGAACAGTCCGAAAGCTCAGCGTCAAGGACCGGCGGCTTCGCTCGTCCCGAAGACAACGCGTTCGAATATGGGCAGGCCATCGCCGGCCTGGCCGATGCGATCAAGGCGCGCAACAGAACGGCGCGGCGCCAGGGCGTGCGCCCCCAGGACAAGGCCAGGGCCAGGAGTCGCAACAAGCTTTCCAAGGCGCTTACGAAGATTTTCGACGAACAGGGCGAGACCGGCCAGGACGACGTGGTGGTGCGGAGGCCGGTGAAGAAGCCGGAGGATGTGTAAAAGGCACAGCAAACGGCCATGCCTCCGGCGGCCAGGGGAACATTGCTCCCCTGACTCGCCCCGTCCTGGGGCTCGTCGCTTCGCGATCGGTTCGCGTTGTTCACCGGCCCAATTCTCCTATCCTGGAGAATTGTGGACCCAAAATTCTAGGGTTCAGGGAACTTAGTTCCCTGACGGGGAGTTCGAGGGGCCGCGCCCCCCGCAAGTCTTACTTCTTCCGCTTTTCCAACTCTTCCAGCACGATGCGCTCGGCCTCCTTGCACACCTCGGGCAGGGGGAGCATGGCATTGACGGTGCGGTAGCGGTCCTTGTTGATGGCCGCCCAGGTCAGATAGCCCTCGCGCACGCGCTTGTGGAACTCCAGGGACTCGGCCTCGAACCGGCCCTCGGTCGCGGTCTTTTTCTCGGCCACGTTGCGGGTGAAGGCGCGCTTCAGCCCCACCTCGGGTTCCAGGTCGAAGAGCAGGGTCAGGTCCGGCCAGAGCCCCTGCACGGCCACGTCGTTGAACTCGTGCAGCTTCTTGGGGTCCAGCCCCCGTCCGTAACCCTGATAGACCACGGTGGAGTCGGCAAAGCGGTCGCAGAGCACTACGAGGTCGTCCTGCAGGGCCGGGCGGATCACGTGGTGGATGTGCTGGGCGCGGTCGGCCAGGTAGAGGAACAGCTCGGCCTCGCTGGTCAGGTCCGTGGAGGAGATATCCAGCAGAATCTTGCGCAGGGTCCGGCCCAGGCGGGAGCCGCCCGGTTCGCGCGTGGTGGTCACGCCATACCCTTTTTCCATCAGCACCTCGGCCAGATGCACGATGACCGACGACTTGCCCGAGCCTTCTATCCCTTCAAAGGTAATGAACATTGATTTTCCTTGTTCGCCTTCTCCCGGTTCCCGGAGATGGAGGCGCCCGGCGTGGACCGGGGCTTGAAGAGGAAACGGTCCAGCCCGCGCTGGAACGCGGACCAGCCGGTTGCCTCGATGGGGTCGCCGCCGTTTTCCTGGGCGGCCATGGCTTCGTCCTCCACAGGGGCGAGGGCGTTCGCCACCTGGTTCATCTTGGCGTCCAGGTTGTCGGCGTAGTGCAGGGCAAAGGCCTCGGCGGTCTTGGGCCGCTTGGGCGAACCGTACTCATACTCGCCGTGGTGCGACAGTATGATGTGCTTGAGGTGAAGAACGAGATGGTCCGGCAGGCCGGAGTCCTCCAGGAACGGCGCGATTCTCTCCAGGCCGATCTGGATATGGCCCATGAGCCGGCCGGCGTCGGTGTAGTCGTTGGCGAATCCGCCGGACAGCTCCCAGGCCTTGCCCAGGTCGTGCAGGGTGGCCGCGGCAAAGAGTATCTCGCGGTCCAGGTGCGGGTATTGCTCCGCGAACTTCACGCACAGCCCGCAGACCGAGAGCGTGTGCTCCATCAGGCCGCCCAGGTAGGCGTGGTGCATGGCCTTGGCGCCGGGCGAGTACATGAAGCGGGTGCGGATCTCCGGGTCGCCCAGAATCCGCTTCATCAGCCGCCGCCACGGCGGGTAGTGCAGGTTCTGGCGGCAGAGCTCTTCCAGCCTGTGCATCATGTCCTCGGGCTTCTGCGGCGCCGAGGGCATGTACTCCGAGAGATCCACGCGCAGGGCGAGGTCCCCGTTTTCCACGTCCACGGGCTCGTCCTCGTCGTCCACCACCGGGTGGACATAAGCGAGGCGGTCCAGGGTGAGCTGTATCGAGTCCCGGTACATGCTGGCCCGTGCCTCCACAAAGACGAGGCGGCCGCACTCGATGGCCGGGAACTGCTGGCTGAGCGGGCTCCAGATCTTGGTCTCCACCGTGCCTGTGGCGTCCATGAGCTGTAGAGTCCAGAACGGTCCGTTCTTCGCCGTGCCGCTACGGGCCGAGGCGATGGCGAAAATATCCGAAACGGCGTCGCCGGACTGCAAGTCGCGGACGAACTGCCGTTTGATATGCTGGGGAATTGGCTCCACCTTCCGAGAAGCTTCCATGAGTCGGCGCGTCACTCCGATGCAACAGAATGGGATGTATGTTACAGGCGGAATCTTGCCCGAGGCGGGTGGATCGTATACCGTTCCCGCTCGTATGGGATTTCCGCGGTCCGAGAGCTGACAAGGTGAACCTATCGGACCCGTTCTGTCAATCCACAGCCTTACTTCGGAGCATACACGCATGCGTATTCTGCTCACCAACGACGACGGCATTCAGGCGCACGGTCTGCGCGTTCTTTTCAAGGTCTTCAAGGAGGCCGGCCATGAGGTCCACTGCGTGGCCCCGGTGACGGAGCAATCCGCCGTGGGACACGCCGTGACCATCGCCATGCCCCTGCGCGTCAAGGAGTTCAAGGAAAACGGCTTCCGCGGCCACGGTGTGTATGGCACGCCCGTGGACTGCGTGAAGCTCGCGCTCTCGGCCCTGTTGCCCGACAAGCCGGACCTCGTTGTCTCCGGCATCAACGCCGGGGCCAACGTGGGCGTGGACCTCTTGTACTCGGGCACGGTCTCCGCCGCCACCGAAGGCGCCTTCATGGGCTTCCCGGCCCTGGCCGTCTCCTACGACGATTTCAACCACGCCGGCCTCACCGACGAACACGGCCGCTACGTGGTCGACATGGCCGAGCGCCTGCCCCTGGGCGATCTGCCCCACAAGTGCGTGCTCAATCTGAACTTCCCGCCCAGGCCCATGGCCGAGTGCAAGGAGCTCAGGATTTGCCGCCACACCAGCGCCATGTGGGAAGACTGGTACGACGAGCGCAAGGACCCCCGCGGCCGGCCGTACTACTGGCTCACCGGCGTCATTCCGCCGGAAAAGGTCTCGGCCGATACCGACCGCGCTCTGCTCACGGCCGGACACGTCACTCTCACGCCCCTGCGCTTCGACTTCACCGATTATGAGCTCATTACAAGCCTGGGCGGATCGCTGGGGTAGGAAAAGCAAAGCCTCCGGCGGCCAGGGGAACATTGTTCCCCTGGCCCCCAGATATGGGTCCAGGGAGCTTAGCTCCCTGGCGGGGGGCCTGAGGGGCAGCGCCCCGCAGTAGCCTTTTCAGCCTCGGACTGTGCCTCGCCCAGCCCGAGGGCAATTGATCCGATTACGCGGTCTTCTTCGTAGACTTCATTTCGAACTTATCCGGGGTGTCGAAGACATCGAAGGAAATGACGTCGGTCACGTAGTAGCCTGCGTGGAGAGTTCCCGCCGGCACGAAATAGGTCTGCCCCTTGGTGTAGACTGTTTTTTCGTCACCGAGGGTGATCTCAAATGTTCCTTCAATAACAATACCCCACTGCGCTTCATGGGAGTGCTCCGGCAGGTGCGTACCAGCCTTGACCAGGAAGAATATGGACTGGGTCGTTTCTCCCTGGATCAAATGCCCTGTGATGGAATCGACCGGCATGTCGATCTCCGGCAACCCTGTGATCATCTTCGGCAACAGATCGTTCATGGCAATGCTCCTTAAGTAAGCTCATACGAGCGACCTTGCAGTGAAAGGCTCAGGCGACCAGATAATACTCAAAATCGTTACCAAATGGATCAATGGGCCATTGGCCCCGTCAGAACAGGTATAAATGACTCCCGGACCCCAGATATGGGTCCAGGGAGCTTAGCTCCCTGGTGGGAGCCCGAGGGCAAAGCCCTCGGAGCAAGCTATTCTTCCCTCTCGCATCGCATCAGCGTGACCACCTCGCCGCTGCCGGCGAGGCTGATGGTGCAGTTGCCGTCGCGGTCCACGGCGATGCCTGCGGGGGTATCGAGGTTGCGGGCCACGACAGACCAGGCGCCATTGGGAGCAAAGCGGTAGACGGCGCCGGTGGTGGGCGAGGCGGCGTAGAGGCTGTTGTCCGGGGCGTGGGAAAGCACGAGGGGGGAGGGCAGGCCGCGAGCTATTTCCACGGTGTTGCCGTCCGGCGTGAGCATGAGGATGGCCCCGTGCACGGCCACGTAGCGGTTGCCGCGCGGTCCCTGGACAATGGAGCCGGGAGTGTTCAGGCCGCTGGCCAGGGTGCGCATGGCCGGTTGTGATCCGGAAGCCGGAGAAGCGCCGGCGGCGTCTGCCGGTTCGGCGCTCCAGGCGGCGCTGAACAGTGCGAGCACGAGGACCACGGCCGTGATGGTCGCGAGTCCCGGACGCCGCACGCGGGGACTTCGTTGTCGTTCTGTAAAGAGCTGCAGCATGGCGTTACTCTCCGTCTTCCATATCGGCGAAGACCTCGCCGGTTGCGAACAGGGCGTTGAGGGCCGTGGGGAAGCCGCAGTAGACGGCGGTCTGGATGACGATCTCAAGGATCTCGTTGCGCGTGAGCCCGGCGCGCAGGCCGGCGCGGACATGGACCTTGAACTGCGGCCAGGCGGACTGGGTGGCCAGCGCGGTGATGGCGGAAACCTCTCGTTCGCGCAGGCCCAGACCGGGGCGGGCGTACACGTCGCCGAACGGAAACTCCACGAGATACTGGGCCAGGTCCGGGCTGATGGCCTCCACCGCGGCAAGCACGTCCCCGCCGCCGTGGCCGTCGACGCGGCCCAGGTTTTCGAGCCCGCGGGTGTACCGTTCGGACGGGTTTTCAGGCCCTTTGTGGCCGTTGGCGCGAGGTACGGGTGTTGTGTCGGGATTACGGTTCATGGCGTTCCTCCATGGCAAAAGGTTGCATTTCTCCACAACTGGAGAATGGAACCGGGTACTCCATATGTCCAATATATATTTACACGGCGATTGATATCTTGTAGGTATCAACCCTATGGATGTTCGCCAGCTCACCTACTTTGTGGCCGTTGCCGAGGAAGGGCACTTCGGCCGCGCTGCAGACCGCGTGCACATCGCCCAGCCACCCTTGAGCCAGCAGATCCGGAAGCTGGAGGACGAGCTTGGGGTGCGGTTGTTCGACCGTACCAGCCGCAAGGTCTCGCTGACGCGGGCCGGGGAGGCACTGTACGAGCGCGCCACGGACATTCTCGCTCGGGTCGCCGCGGCAGAGGAGCATCTCAAGGCCATGGCCTCGGGCCGGCGCGGCACGCTGGGCGTGGGCTTTGTGGGCCCGGCCATGGACAGCCGCCTGCCGGATGCGGTGCGCGCCTACCGGGAGTCCAACCCGGACGTGGAGCTCACCCTGCGCCAGCTCAGCACCATCAGCCAGCTGGAGGAGGTTCAGGACGGCCGGCTCGATGTGGGCTTTGTTCGGCTTTTTGACGAGAAGCCGCTGGCCTTGGAGCGCCGGCTTTTTCTGCAAGAGGAGTATGTGCTGGCGCTGCCGCGTTCGCACCGTCTGGCCACGGGAGCCGGGCCGGTCCATCTGGCCGAGCTGGCAGACGAGCCGTGGATCATCTTTCCGCGGGAGTCCGGGCCCAAGCTCTATGACTCGATCATGGACGCCTGCCGCAAGGTGGGCTTCACCCCGCGTATTGTTCAAGAAACCCTGGGCAAGATGACCACGGCGGCGCTGGTGGCGGCCGGCATGGGCATCTCACTGCTGCCGCACGGCACGGCCCAGATGCGGCCGGAGCTGGTGACGCGGAGCGTGGAGGGGCCGCTGCCGCTTATGGAGATATGGGCCGTGTGGCGCAAGACGGACGACGCCGCCGCGCTGCACGCGTTTTTAGACGTGGTGGGCAAGGAAGCGGGTTGGGCCGAGTGATGCGGTTACGCTACGCCGGCATAGGGGATATACCGGGCGGCCGGAAGAACGGACGCAGAAAAGCGAGGATTACGGACGGACTCCAAGAGGCCCCGGCGCAATGCGCGGGGAATCGGACCATGCCCAAAGATGCGGCGTTACCAGCGGAAGACGGCGCGTGTCACGCCGCCGTCCACACGGAAGGTCTGGCTTTTCTGTATCCCGTTGAGGGATGCCGTGACCGCATAGGAACCGGCTGGCAGCTTGGCCAGAAGCCAGGGGCCGTTCACCGGGGTGTCGATGACCACGCCCTGGCCCTCGATGTGCACCACGGCGCCGGCCACGTAGGCGCGGCCGCCCTCGGCGAACTCGAGCTTCAGGTTGTAGTCCGGCAGGGTGCGGGTCATGGCCATGCGTTCGTCCTTGCCAAAGCCACCGGTGACGTAAGGCGCGCTGCCCTGTACGCTGGTTTCCAGGCTCACGGCGAGAGCAGGCAGAGAGGCGAGAAGCGCCACGAGAAAGACCGGCGCGAGGATGACCGCTGTCGATTGGAGCCACCGGGTCGCAATCATGTCGTCCTCCTGGTTGGGATGCACCACGGTCCTCGTCTATGCGGAACGATGGTCTGATAGCCAGTATAGATTTCCTAACAAAATGTAATCTTTTAGTAAAGCAGAAACGAACAGAGCAGGAATAAATACCCGAAGGAGAGGCGGTCGCGAGCAGTTCGTCTTGCCTGCGGGCGCCATATTCGGCTACAAACAGAATTTGTTGATTTTGCATTGAAAACGGCAGGGCTATGCGCTTTTTGAGATGCGTGGCCCCGGGTACCCGTCACCTCTCAGCAAGGAAGCTCCATGAAGTTCGCATTCAGGTGCATCATACCGGCGCTTGTCCTCGTTCTCTCCCTCTCGGCCTCCGGCCCTGCGCATGCCGAGCGCGTCCACGCCCTGGCATTACACGATACGCCCAAGTACGGCCCGGACTTTACGCACTTCGACTATGTGAACCCTGATGCGCCCAAGGGCGGTCTGGCCCGCTTCGGCGCCATCGGCTCCTACGACAACTTCAATCCGTTCATCCTCAAGGGCATCCCGGCCAGCGGCGCAGGCCTGATCTACGATACGCTGATGACCAAATCGAACGACGAGCCCTTCACCGCATACGGATTGCTTGCCGAATCCGCGGAGATCGCGCCGGACAACACCGCCATCACCTTCTATCTGCACCCCGAGGCAACGTTCTCCGACGGCGAGCCCGTGACGGCCGACGACGTGGTCTTCACCTTCCACGCACTGACGGAAAAGGGCAGCCCGCTCTACAAACGGTATTACGCCGACGTGAAGGCCGTGACGGCCGTGGATCAGCACACCGTGCGCTTCGACTTCGTCAACGGCCAGAACCCGGAGCTGCCGCTCATCGTGAGCGAGCTTCCCGTGCTGCCCAAGCACTATTGGGAGGGCAAGGACTTCAGCGCCGTGAACCTGGACGTGCCCATCGGCAGCGGGCCATACAAGCTCTCCGAATACAAGACCGGAAGCTACGTCGCCTATACGCTGCGGGACGACTACTGGGGCAAGGACCTGCCCGTGAACAAGGGCCGGAACAACTTCGGCACGGTGCGCTACGACTACTACCGCGACGACACCGTGGCCATCGAGGCGTTCAAGGCCGGGGAGTTCGACTACCGGCAGGAGCGCATCGCCAAGGAGTGGGCCACGGCGTACAACGGCCCGCCTTTCGACAAGGGCTTCATCCAGCTGGAGGAGATTCAGAACTCCATCCCGGGCGGCATGCAGGCCTTTATCATGAACACGCGGCGCGACATGTTCAAGGACCCGCGGGTGCGCTACGCCATGGATTTCGCCTTCGACTTCGAGTGGACCAACAAGAATCTCTTTTACGGCCAGTACGTGCGCACCGAGAGCTATTTCTCCAACTCGGAGCTGGCATCCTTCGGCCTGCCGTCCGAGGACGAGCTGAAGCTGCTGGAGCCATTTCGCGACCAGGTGCCGCCCGAAGTCTTCACCACGGAGTACCAGGCGCCCAAAACCGATGGCAGCGGCAACAACCGCGCGAATCTGCGCAAGGCGCTGGAGCTGTTGGCTGAGGCCGGATACACCCTGCAGAACGGCGTGCAGACCAAGGACGGCAAGCCCCTGGCCTTCGAGCTGATGATCCGCGACCCGGCCTTCGAGCGTATTGTCCTTCCCTACATCCGCAACCTGGAGCGCATCGGGGTGAAGGTCACGCCGCGGCTGGTGGACGATTCGCAGTACATCAACCGGATCACCGCCTTTGATTTCGACATGATCACCTTTCCCCTGGGACAGTCCAACTCGCCGGGCAACGAGCAACGCTACTACTTTTCTTCGGAAGCGGCGGATACGCCGGGCACATACAACTTCATGGGCGTGAAGAGCGAGGCCGTGGACTCGCTCATCGACACGATTATCAACTCCAAGAGCCGCGGGGAGCTGATTACCGCGTGCCGAGCCATGGACCGGGTGCTGCTGTGGGGTCACTACGTGGTGCCGCAATGGCACACGGGCTACTACCGCCTGGCGTACTGGGACCTCCTGACCAGGCCGGAGACCATCCCGCCGTATGGTCTTGATCTGTGGGCGTGGTGGATCGATCCGGAACGCGCCGAGACCATCCGCGCGGCCAGGGGCAAGTAGCCGGAACCACCACACGCCTTTGCCATGACTTCTTACATCATACGCCGCCTTCTGTTCATGATTCCCACGCTTATCGGGATCATGACCGTGAACTTCCTCATCATCCAGGCCGCGCCGGGCGGGCCGGTGGAACAGATGATCACCCGGCTGGAAAAGACCGAGGTCGGCGCGCTCTCCCGCGTGGGGGCAGGGTCCGGCGGAGGCGAGGTGAGCGCCCCATCCTCTGGCGACTCCACCTACCGCGGTGCCCAGGGGCTCGACCCGGAGCTGATCAAAGACATCAAGAAGCTCTACGGCTTCGACAAGCCGCTGTGGAAGCGCTACCTGATGATGCTGGGCAACTACGCGCGGTTCGATTTCGGGGAGAGCTTCTTCCGCGGCCGACCCGTGACCCAGCTGATCATCGAGCGATTGCCGGTGTCCATCTCCCTGGGGCTCTGGTCCACGCTGATCATCTATCTCATCTCCATACCACTGGGCATATCCAAGGCCGTGCGCCACGGCTCCAAGTTCGACATCTGGACGAGCTTCGCCGTGGTGGTGGGCTACGCCATTCCGGGATTCCTCTTCGCCATCCTGCTCGTGGTGCTCTTTGCCGGCGGCAGCTACTTCAAGATATTTCCGCTGCGGGGGCTGGTTTCCACCAACTGGGATGACCTCTCCCTGGTGTGGCAGGTGCTGGACTATTTGTGGCACATGGTGCTGCCGGTCACGGCGTTGTCCATCGGCGGCTTCGCCACCCTGACCATGCTCACCAAGAATTCGTTCCTGGACGAGATCAACAAGCTCTATGTGGTCACGGCGCGGGCCAAGGGGCTCACGGAGCGCAAGATCCTGTACGGCCACGTGTTCCGCAACGCCATGCTGATCATCATCGCCGGCTTCCCGGCGGCGTTCATCTCGCTCTTCTTCGCGGGCTCGCTGATCATCGAGGTCATCTTCTCGCTGAACGGCCTGGGACTGCTGGGCTTCGAGTCCACGCTGCAGCGCGACTATCCCGTACTCTTCGGCTCGCTTTACATCTTCAGCCTCATCGGGCTGGTCATCAAGCTCATCAGCGATCTTACGTACACGCTCGTGGACCCGCGGATCGACTTCGAGGCCAGGGGGAAGTAGGGCGTGGCCATTCTTTCTCCCATCAACCTCAGGCGCTGGCGGATATTCAAGGCCAATCGCCGGGGCTACATCTGCCTGTGGCTGTTTCTGGCGCTGTTCATCATAAGCCTCTGCGCGGAGTTCGTGGCCAACGACAAGCCTTTGCTCATACGCTTCAAGGGTGAGTTCTACGCGCCCATCCTTCAGACCTACCCGGAGACGGAATTCGGCGGCACGTTCCCCACCGAGGCCGACTACCGCGACCCCTACGTGCAGGAGCTCATCGAGGCGGACGGCTGGATGGTCTGGCCGCTGATTCCGTACAACTACAAGACAATCAACTACGACCTGCCGCAGCCGGCGCCCAGCCCGCCCTCCAGTGAGAACCTTCTGGGCACGGACGACCAGGGCCGGGACATCCTGGCGCGGGTTATCTACGGCTTCCGCATTTCCGTGCTCTTCGGCCTGGTGCTCACCTTCTTCAGCTCTATCGTGGGCGTCATCGTGGGCGCGTTGCAGGGCTACTACGGCGGATGGGTGGACATCCTGGGCCAGCGCTTCATGGAGATATGGCAGGGCCTGCCCGTGCTCTTCCTGCTCATCATCCTCTCCAGCTTCGTGCAGCCCAACTTCTGGTGGCTCCTGGGCATCATGCTGCTGTTCAGCTGGATGACGCTGGTGGACCTGGTGCGCGCCGAGTTCCTGCGCGGCCGCAACCTGGAGTATGTCGTGGCGGCGCGGGCCTTGGGGCTTTCGGACAGGGCGATCATGTTCAAGCACATCCTGCCCAACGCCATGGTCTCCACCGTGACGTTCCTGCCGTTCATCCTCAGCGGCGCCATCACCGCGCTGACCTCGCTGGACTTTCTGGGCTTTGGCCTGCCCATCGGCTCGCCGAGCCTGGGCGAGCTGCTCTCCCAGGGCAAGGCGAACCTGCAGGCGCCGTGGATCGGCATCACCGCTTTTATGACTTTGGCTGTGATGCTCTCGCTGCTCGTGTTCATCGGCGAGGGGCTTCGCGACGCCCTGGACCCCAGACACGAGGCCATGGGAGGCTGATTGATGGCGCCCATCGTGACCATAGAGGACCTCAAGGTCTCCTTCATCAGCGGTCAGAGCACCGTGGAGGCGGTGAAGGGCGTGTCCATCGAGGTGGAGCGGGGCACAACCCACGCCCTGGTCGGCGAGTCCGGCTCGGGCAAGTCCGTTACCGCGCTGTCCATCCTCCGGCTTCTGAACCCGCGCAGCGTGCGCTATCCCACGGGCCGCATCCTTTTCGAGGACCAGGAGATGCTCACCGCGTCCGACGCGACACTGCGGCACATCCGCGGCAACAAGGTGGGCGTGGTCTTTCAGGAGCCCATGAGCTCGCTCAACCCGCTGCACACCGTGGAGCGCCAGATAGGCGAGGTGCTCAAGCTGCACAACGGCATGTCCGGCAATGCGGCGCGCAAGCGGATCATCGAGCTGCTGGACCACGTGGGCATCCGCGAGCCCGAGGAGCGCCTTTCCTCTTATCCCCACCAGCTCTCCGGCGGCCAGCGCCAGCGCGTGATGATCGCCATGGCCGTGGCCAACGAGCCGGAGCTGCTCATCGCCGACGAGCCGACCACGGCCCTGGACGTCACGGTGCAGCGCAAGGTCATGGAGCTTTTGGAGCGGCTGCGTCGCGAAATGGGCATGACCATGCTGCTCATCACCCACGACCTGTCCATTGTCCGGCGCTGGGCCGAGCGGGTCAGCGTGATGCGCCACGGCGAGATCGTGGAGCACGGGAGCAGGGAGCAGATCTTCGAGCACCCGGAACGCGAGTACACTAGAATGCTCATGTCCACGGAGACCGGGGAGCCGCCCGAGCCGCCGCAGGGACACGTGGAGACCGTGCTCTCCTGCGACGATCTCAAGGTCTGGTTCCCCATCAAGAAGGGCGTGCTCAAGAAGACCGTGGGCAACATCAAGGCCGTGGACGGCGTGAGCATTGACGTGAAGAAGGGGCTTTCCCTGGGCCTGGTGGGCGAATCCGGCTCCGGCAAGACAACCCTGGGCCAGGCCCTGCTGCGGCTCAACAGCTCGGACGGTCCCATCCTCTTCCACAATACCCGGCTCGACAGCCTCTCCCAGAAGGAGATGCGGCCCTTCCGCAGGAAGCTGCAGGTGGTCTTTCAGGACCCCTTTGGCTCGCTCTCCCCGCGGCTCACCGTGGAGGCCATTGTGGAGGAGGGCATGAAGGTGCAGGGCGTTCCCCAGGAGCAGCTGGAGGCGCGCGTGGTCAAGGTGCTGGAGGAGGTGGGCATGAACGCCGAGGACCGCCATCGCTACCCCCACGAGTTCTCCGGCGGCCAGCGCCAGCGCATCGCCATCGCCCGCGGGCTGGTGCTCGACCCCGAGGTGCTCGTGCTGGATGAGCCTACCTCGTCGCTGGACCGCTCGGTGCAGTTCCAGGTGCTGGAGCTGCTCAGGCGGCTGCAGGCAGAGCGCGGGTTGGCCTATCTGTTCATCACCCACGACCTCAAGCTGGTGCAGGCGCTGTGTCACGAAGTGGTGGTCATGCGCGCCGGACAGGTCGTGGAGCACGGCCCCACCCGGGCGCTCTTCGACAATCCGCAGACCGACTACACGCGGGAGCTGGTGGAGGCCGCGTTCCTCAAGCCCCGCCCGCGCGGGGAAAGGGAGGCCAGGGACTGAGCAGAGGTGCTGCCGTGCGGCTTTTTCCCGGCTTCCGGGCCTGCGAATCCAACGGAAGACGGCCGGCGTCATGGATTTCCGGCATTCCTGCTCTACAGGCGGTCAAAATTGTGGTAGGCTCGCGGTACTCCTCCCCCCAGGGGGGATTCTACTGGATGACGGACGAAGAAATCTTCGAAAACGCAACCAGCAATGCACATGGGAACGCACGCAGGAACCCGCATGGAACGCTTACCGATACGCAAGGAAACCATCTACACGCTGCTTGAGTTTTACGATCTCATGGCCAGGACCCGCAAGGTCAAGAAGGCCATGGCCGAGGACATATTCGCCGGCAGGCCCGGCATGGAGAACGGACGCCAGGATCTGAACAACGCCCTGGACACGCTGCTGGCCATGCCCCGGGACGGCTTCGATCCCCTCAGGCTCCGGCAGGTTCTCGCCCTGGACGGCAAGGGCGTGGCCGTGGACCTGGCCTACGAAAAGACCGAGCTGCTCAAGGACCTGCAGTTCATCGACCTCGACGAGGCATCATTCGTCCGCTTCCTCGGCACTATCCACCCCGACTTCGAGCGCTACGTCCAGGAGGGCGTCTGCCTGCTCCAGGGCAAACGCTTCCGCGCCTTCATCACCGACCGCGACGGCACGGTGAACAACTACTGCGGTCGCTATCGCTCCTCCATCCAATCGTTGTACAATGCCGTGTTTCTGGCGCGTTTCGCCAGGAATGCCTGCGAGTTTCCGATCCTGCTCACCTCGGCGCCGCTGGCTTCGCCCGGCGTGGTGGACGTGAGCGTGATGCCCACCGGCGCGATGATCCTGGCCGCATCCAAGGGCCGGGAGTACCTGGGCCTGGACGGCAAGCGCCACGCCTATCACATCGAGGACGCCAAGCAGGCCGTGCTCGACGCCTTTAACGAAAAGATATCCGCGCTGCTGGAAAAGCCCGAGAAGAACAAGTTCACACTCATCGGCTCGGGCCTGCAGTTCAAGTTCGGCCAGACCACCATCGCCCGGCAGGACATCTCCCGCTCCGTCACAGAACAGGAGTCCCAGACTCTGCTCGACCAGATCGAGGACATGGTCCGCAAGGTCGATCCCGAAGGCGCGGACCTGCGCATCGAGGACACCGGCCTGGACGTGGAGGTCATCCTGACCTTTGAGACGGCCGGCGGCATGGTCAAGGACTTCGACAAGGGCGACTCGGTCCGCTACCTCGACGAAACCTTGGGAATCGGCATGGAGCAGGGGCCGCACCTCGTCTGCGGCGACACCCCTTCCGACCTGCCCATGCTCCAGGCGGCCATGGAGAAGAACCCGGACGAGACGTACGGCGTGTTCGTCACCAAAAAACCGGAGCTTGCGGAGCGCGTGCGGGAAATCTGCCCGCGCAGCGTCGTCGTGCCGGAACCCGACATCCTTGTGACGATGCTCGGTCGGTTGGCCTGAACCATACAGGAACATTACTCGATCTACATAACGAAAGCTGAAACGAGGAAGAGCGCTTATGACCGCTGAAGTATGCAAGGGAGTCATCTTCGACCTGGACGGAGTCATCACTGGAACCGCAAAGGTCCACGCACAGTCGTGGGAGAAGATGTTCAACGAGTTCCTGAGCAGGTATGCAGAACGAGAAGACAAGCCCTTCCTGCCGTTCGATCCCAAGGACGACTACCTCAAATATGTGGACGGCAAGCCGCGCTACCAGGGCGTGAAGAGCTTTCTGCAATCGCGTGGCATAGACCTTTCCTTTGGCTCACCCGAAGACCCCAGCGACAAGGAAACCATCTGCGGTCTCGGGAATCGTAAGAACGACTTCTTCCGCGAGATCGTCAAGGAGCAGGGTCCTGAGGTCTTCGAGACTTCGGTGCAGTTCATCAAGGCGCTCAAGGAAGAGGGCATCCGCGTGGGCGTGGCCTCCTCCAGCCGCAACTGCCGGCTCATCCTGGAGCAGGCCGGCCTCATGGACATGTTCGACACCCGCGTGGACGGCGAGGTCTCGGCCGAGCTGAAGCTTCAGGGCAAGCCCAATCCAGACATCTTCGTCACCGCGGCGCACAACATGGGGCTGCGCTCGGCCCAGTGCGTGGTGGTGGAAGACGCCATCAGCGGCGTGCAGGCCGGCAAGGCCGGGAACTTCGGCCTGGTGCTGGGCGTGGCCCGCGGCGTGGAAGGCACGCTGCTGGAGCGGTTCGGCGCGGATATCGTGGTGCGCGACCTGGGCGAGATCACCCTTGCCGACGTCCGGGAGTGGTTTCGCACTGGTCTGCAGGAGGACGGCTGGAACCTCCACTACGAAGGGTTCGACCCTGGTGACGAAAAGCTCCGCGAAACCCTGACCACCGTGGGCAACGGCGTGGTGGGCACGCGCGGCGCCTTTGAGGGCGAGTCCGCCGGCTTCCACTACTACCCCGGCACGTACATCGCCGGCGTCTTCAACAAGCTGCCCAGCGAGGTCCACGGCCGCACCATCTATAACAACGACTTCGTCAACTGCCCCAACTGGCTGCTCGTCGAGTTCAAGATCGGCAACAGCGACTACGTCAGCCCCATGTCCCTGGAGATACTGAGCTATCACCAGAATCTGGACCTGCGCCGCGCCGTGCTGGAGCGGACCATCGTCTGCAAGGACAAGCTGGGACGCATCACCCGCATCCACACCGGTCGCCTTGCCTCCATGGCCGAGCCGGGGCTTCTCTGCCTGCATTACGACATCACGCCCATCAACTACAACGCGCCCATCACCGTGCGTTCCTCCCTGGACGGCAACATCATCAACGACAACGTCGCCCGCTACAGACAGCTTGCCTCCCGCCACCTGGAGTTCGTCAACTCCGGTCCTGCCGAGGACGGCGAGTCCATTTATCTGCACATGCGCACCAACGTCTCGAACTACGAGATCGTTTTGCAGGCCAAGACGCAGGTCTACGAGGAGCGCGACCGGCTGGAGCTGGACAAGAAGCTCGTCACGGACATGGCGCGCATCGGCGAGGAGATGGTCATCCAGGCAAAGGAAAATCGCACCTACCGCGTGGAAAAGCTCGTGGGGCTGGCCACCAGCCTGCACGAGATCATGGAAGGCGTCTCCTCCCTGCGCGACGAAGCCGCCCGCTGGATGGACAAGGCCCACTCCTTCCACAACGCCCTGGGGCCGCACACCCGCGCCTGGGAAGCGCTCTGGGACAAGTGCGACGTCCAGATCCGCGGGGATCGCTTCTCTCAGAAGGTCGCCCGGCTGCACATGTACCACCTGCTGGTCACGGCCTCGCCCCACAACAAGATGCTCGACGCTGGCATGCCGGCGCGCGGCCTGCACGGCGAGTCCTACCGCGGCCATATCTTCTGGGACGAGATCTACATCATGCCGTTCTACGATCTCCACTACCCCGAGATCGCCCAGGCCCTGCTCATGTATCGCTTCAATCGTCTGGGCCCGGCCATGGAGTACGCCCGCCAGAACGGCTACGAAGGTGCCATGTACCCCTGGCAGACGGCCGACGACGGCTACGAGGAAACCCAGGAGCTGCACTACAATCCGCAGAGCGACGACTGGGGGCCGGACCTCTCCAGACGCCAGCGCCACGTCTCCATCGCCGTGTTCTTCAACATCTGGCGCTACGCCGCCTCCAGCGGCGACAACCAGTTTCTGGCCGAGTACGGCGCCGAGGTCATGCTCCAGATCGCCCGCTTTTGGGGCTCCATCGCCTACTTCGACAAGGACACGGGCCGCTACCACATCGAAGGTATCATGGGGCCGGACGAGTTCCATGAAAAGCTCCCCGGCTCGGACACCCTGGGCCTCAAGGACAACGCCTACACGAACATCATGGTGGTCTGGCTGCTGGAAAAGGCGCTTTCCCTGCTCGATACCGGCATCCTCTCGCCCGAGATCATGTCCAAGCTCGAAGAATCCGGCTTCAGCGACAAGGACGTGGCCAAGTGGCGCGACATGACCACGAAGATGAACGTCATCATCACCGACGACGGCATCATCAGCCAGTTCGAGGGCTACATGGACCTGGACGAGCTCGACTGGGACGACTACCGCAAGCGCTATTACTCCGTGGGCCGCATGGACCGCATCCTCAAAGCCGAAGGGGACTCCCCGGACCACTACA
The DNA here is from genome assembly GCF_013085545.1 of Oceanidesulfovibrio marinus. Taxonomy (NCBI): domain Bacteria; kingdom Pseudomonadati; phylum Thermodesulfobacteriota; class Desulfovibrionia; order Desulfovibrionales; family Desulfovibrionaceae; genus Oceanidesulfovibrio; species Oceanidesulfovibrio marinus. The sequence continues at coordinate 1,259,608 of NZ_CP039543.1, read as the reverse complement.
AGGTCGCCAAGCAGGCCGACGTGCTCATGACCTACTACCTTCTGGAACCCGATGAGGTCTCCCGCATCCTCAACCAGCTCGGCTATGCGACCGGCGACCCCATCGAGCTGCTCACCAAAAACTACGAGTACTACGTGGCCCGCACCTCCCACGGCTCCACGCTCTCCAAGATCGTCCACACCGTCATCGCCTGTTACGTGCACGGCTGCCACCAGGCCTGGCAGTGGTTCAAGGAGGCCATGGAATCCGACATCTACGACACCCAGGGCGGCACCACCACCGAGGGCATCCACAGCGGCGTCATGGCCGGCACCATCGAGGCCGTTACCCGCTACTTCGCCGGCGTGGACCTCTCCGGTGACGTCATCTGTATCCACCCCAGCCTGCCGGAGCACTGGACCAAGCTCGCCTTCAAGCTCCTCTGGAAAAGCACCTGGTACGGCTTCCGCATCACCCAGGACCGCGTGGCCGTGCGCGTGGAAGGCAAAGGCCACCGCTCCATCCCGGTCCGCATCGTGGATACCGAGCTCATTCTCACCCCCGGTGAGGAACAGGAAGTGCGGTACTGATAGTCGACATTATATCTGGAATGCACGAAGGCCCGGCTTCTCTAGAGAAGCCGGGCCTTCGTCGCGTCGAGGGGCGCGGGCCAACGCGCGGTTGGCTCTTTGTCCATTGAGGGCTTTGCCCTCAAACTCCCACCAGGGAGCAATGCTCCCTGGACCCAGTACAGGGGTCCAGGGGAACACTCTTCCCCTGGCAGGGGCAGTGGGGGACAGCGTCCCCGCACTCATCCGAGAAAGCGTTCCAACACGCCGAAGAATGTCTCGATATCCTGGTCTGTTGTGTAGAGGTGCGGTGCTACGCGCACGCTGGCGCCGCGGATGGAGACGGAAACCTTGTGGGCGGCCAGGGCGGAGAGCAGGGCGGGGGTGTCCTTGCCGGCGGGCAGGCCAAGGCCGAGCATGTGGGGCGCGCGTGCGCTTTTGGGCGCAACGGCGAGGCCCAGGGATTGGGCGCGGTCGGCGATACGGTCGGTCAAGGCGGCGAGGGTGTCGACAACGGCCGGCAGGGTCCAGTCGAGGATCTGGGTGATGCCGGCGGCGGCCACCGGGGCGAGCTGGAACATGGAGGCCTCGCCCATGTCGAAGCGGCGGGCGCCGGGCTGGTAGGCGTCCTGGTAGTCCACGAGCCGGGAGAAGTCCTCGCTGCCGGCGCGGGAGAGGTAGTTCTCTTCGAGAGGTTCGCCTTCCTGGCGGTGCGGCGCGACGTAGAGGAAGCCGTAGCCGTAGGCGCCGAGCAGCCACTTGTGCGATGCCGTGACCAGGAAGTCCGGCTGAATGGCGGCGAGATCCACGATGGAGGCGCCCATGGCCTGGGTGGCGTCGACGACCAGGGCCGTGCCGGACTCGCGGCAGCGCTGGCCAATGGTGACGAGGTCCACGCGGGTGCCGTCGGTCCAGTGGGACGGCGGCAGGGCGGCGATGGCCGCACGCGGCCCGTCCTCGAAGGCCTCCAGGATGGCGCGGGTCCAGTCCTGGTCCTCCTGGCGAGGGATGGTCTCGACCACGGCGCCGGTGCGGGCGGCGAGATTGCGCCAGGAGTAGACGTGGGACGGGAACTGCTCGGCCAGCACGAGGATGCGCTCGCCGGGCAGCGGCGACAGGTTCCGCGCGGCCGTGGCAACGCCGTAGGAGGCGGCCGGCACGATGGCCACGTCGTCAGACGTGCAGTTGGCGAGCTGCGCGAACAGCGCGCGGCTGGTCTCCATGGAGGCGATGAAGTCCGGCGCCGACAGCTGCCAGGGATGGGCCTTGCGGTCCAGGGCGGCGTCGGCCGCGACGCGCGCAGACTTGAGCAACGGTGAGGTGAAGGCGCAGTTCAGGTAGGCGATGTCGTCCGGGATGTCGAAGAGTGCACGCTGATTGGGGATCATGGCGGGTTCCTGATCAAGGAAAGAAGTTGTAGGAAAAAACCATCTACACCAGGAGTGGAATACGGGCAACAGCAGGCAGAAGATGATGTTGTGTTGTTTCCAGGGTATCTAAAATGAGGGGACCAACAGCGTGCAAGGTCACGGCGCAGGCAAGGAGGAGATTCGTGGTAACAGGCATCCATATTCTACTGACCTATGCGTGCACCCACGAGTGCGACCATTGCTTTCTGTACTGCAGCCCACGGGCAAAGGGTGTGATGACCGCGGCGCAGGTCCGCGCCGTGCTGGACGAGGCCGAGAAGATCGGCACGGTGGAGTGGATCTTCTTCGAGGGCGGCGAGCCCTCCCTGTACTACCCGTTGCTGCTCGAAGGCGTCCGGCAGGCGCGGAATCGGGGGTTCCAGGTCGGAATCGTTTCCAACGCCTTTGGCGCGGTCTCCGATGAAGATGCGGAGCTGTGGCTGAAGCCGTTGGCCGAGCTCGGCGTATCAAGCCTCAGCCTCAGCGACGACGCCTTTCATTACGGGGAAGAGCGCAGCCCGGCCAGACGGGCGCTGGAAGCGGCGCAACGGCTCGGGATTCCGGTCTCGACGATCGCCATTGAGAAGCCGTTCGTGGAAGCCGCGCCCGGACAGGGACAGGACAAGGGAGCGCCGGTCATCGGCGGTGGCGCCATGTTCAAGGGCCGGGCCGCGGACACGCTGACAGAAGATCTGCCGAGACGACCGTATCAGGAGTTCACGGCGTGCACCCACGAGGAGCTGGTGAAGCCGAAGCGGCTGCATGTGGATCCGTTCGGCCACGTCCACATCTGCCAGGGCGTGAGCATGGGCAACATGTGGGAGCGACCGCTTTCGGATCTGGTCGCGGAGTACGAGGCTGGCGCGCATCCCATCTGCGGGCCGCTGGTTGAAGGAGGCCCGGCGCTGCTGGCGGAAAGGTACGGAGTGGAGCTCGATGGCTGTGTGGACGAGTGCCACTGCTGCTTCCTTGCCCGGCGTGCGCTGCTCGACAGCTTTCCGGAGCACCTGGCCCCGCGCCAGGTCTATGGTCGGGAGTAAAGAGTGAGACTGCGCCAGCCTGTACACGACGCCCGACTCTTCGAGAGGGCAGGGTGGGGGAGGGCACAGGCTGGCAGGGCCGCACGGAGGGGATGCTCCAGAGCGGCCACGGGATGTATTGATTCAGGCTTCTGCCGGGCGTTGATGCGGCAGCGGAACGCCGGGCGGGCTACTCCTCCTGCCCGGCCTGGTCCAGCCACGTGGTCAGGGCGTCGATGATCTTGCGCGCCTGGTCCTGGTTGGAAATGACGAACTTGGACTGCTGGCGGAACTCGCCGTGCATCTTGCGGTAGCGGCGGATGGCGTACTTCTCCGGGCCGTAGTCTTCCTTTTTGCGATCCCATTCCTGATAGCGGAAGAGGATGGTGGTCCAGCCGCCGCGGGTCAGAATTTCCTTGTCCAGCTCCTTGACGACAAGGATGCCGTCTTCCTCGTAATCAATTGTAATATCGTCGATATTTTCAGCCATGATATGCCTCGGTGGGGTGTTCTGGGTTAGTCGGCGCGCTTGTACAGCTCGCTCAGGGTGACGCCCTGGATGGGGCCGGACTGGGTCAACCAGCTCAGGAAGTGGCGGATCTTCTCGATGAGCCGTTCCACGGCCTCCTGGTTGGTGAAGTTAGGGCTGTGGCCGGGCATGAGCTCCGAGGAGTGGAGGAACATGATGAGCACGTTGCCCCCGCGCATGCGGTGCAACCTGGCGGCCCAGCGCATGGAGGGCGAGGGGTACCAGACGGGCTGGATGCCGGCCGCGGCGATGGCGCTGTAGTTGGCCAGGATGGATTCCTTGATGCCCGTGGGCATGAGCTTGGCCAGGGCGTGGGTGAATCGCGCCGAAGGTGCGAAGACCGGCAGCATGGTCAGCGGCGCCTCGGTCACGCGGGGAAGATCGCCCACGGCGGGCAGCAGATACGGGTCGTAGGACGGGGTCAGGAAGCGGTCCGGCCCGCGGCGCACGTAGCGCAGGGGGGCGTGGCTGGCGTCCACCAGCACGCCGAACTCGGGCAGCAGGGTTTCGATCTGCTTGCCGAAGTCCCAGCGGCCCATGCGGAAGGAGGTGGCAGGCTTGCCGAAGCGTTGCTCCAACGCCTCGAACAGGGTCGCCATCTTGCCGCGCAGCAGTTCCATGGGCATGTCGTCGCTGCGAACGGGCTCGGGCCCGAGATCCTCGATGGGTGGTGTGTTCCAGGGATGCAGGTGCGCGCCTATCTCGGCGCCGCGTTCATCGCGCAGGCGCATGAGCATGTTGCTGGCCGCGTCGTCCTGGGCCACCTGGTAGCTGGTAAGCAGGGTGAGAGGGAATCCGAACTCGTCGTAGACGAAGTTGAGCGCGTCGAGGTGCGATACGTTGCGCACCCCGGGGGGAGTTCGGGAGTACTTGCCGGAAAACAAGCCTTCTTCTTCAACGTCTATGCTGATGACGAGTTTCACGTAGATATCCTTATATTAATCTCGGCTTGGCCGTTCATGGGTCAGCCGCGCATGTCGAAAGCGACCTTCATGCTGTTCGATCCGCGTTTGTCGAAGACGGACTGAAAGGCCTTGCGCCATTCGTGCAAGGGGTAGGTATGGGTGAGCAGGCCACGCGAAGCAAACGCGGGGTCGCCCAGAAATTCGAGGGCCAGATCGTAGGTGCGGCGGCGTTCGCCGCCATACTCTCCATGGCCGTAGTACACGGTGCCGGTCATGGTCAGCGCGCGGAACCAGAGGCTGGAGATATCCGCGCCGCCGGCGCTGTCGGCCGTACCGACCATCACATATTTGCCGCGACCACGCAGGCTTACGAGTCCCTCTTCCAGAGAACGCGGGCTGCCCACGCAGTCATAGAACACATCGGCTCCGCCTTCAAGATTGCCGCCGCCCAGTGTGGTGGGCAGATACCGGGCGTTCACGGCCGCGCCCAGGTCCTTGCGCGAGGGGCTCATGAGCACCTCATCCGCGCCGCCTGCCGTGGCCAGCTCGGCCTGGAAGCGATGCCGTGCCACGGCGATGACCCGTGCGGAAGAGCCCACGGCGCGCAAGGCGCGCACCAGGAACTGCCCGATCACGCCCATGCCGTAGACCACCACAGTATCCTCATCGGACGGGCGGTTCTCCAGCACAGGCTGCAGGGCGGAGGCCAAAGGATCGGCCAGCACGGCCAACTCGTCGGGCATGGAGTCCGGCACGCGTAAACATTGCAGCGGGTGGGCGGCCACCAGCTCGGCCATGCCACCGCCGGTGGCGGAGTTGAAGCCGATGCCGGGCCCGGCCGCCAGCCCCTCGTGGGTGAAATTTTCGCACAGGTTCCAGTCGCCCCGGGCGCAGTAGCGGCAGGGCGGAAGTCCGCGCACGGCGCAGTGGAGCGTGGGCTCCACCACAACGCGGTCGCCCTCGGAAAAGCCGGAGCCGGCCGGGGCGTCGGCCACCTCGGCCACGATCTCGTGGCCCATGCCGATGGGGAAGGAGCCGTACGGCTCCATCAGATAGGACTCGGCCCCGCGCAACAGGTTGAGGTCGGAACCGCAAATGCCGCACATGCGCACTTTAAGGATGAGCCACTCCGGACCAATGCCGCGCCCGGCAAGGGATTCGCGATCAAAGGGAATGTCCATGAGAGCCACGGGCGCCAGGGCGGGCACAAAGCGGCGCCGCATCAGGCGCGCAGCTCCTGCCGAGGCCAGGTAGCGAGGGACGGATTTTCGGTAGATAAGTGCATGCATGGCGGTATTCCGGGAGAATTCCGGTGTCTTTAATCTGTTACGGTAACGCATGTGCGCCGCGCAAGACAAGTACCAACAGCGGGCACCGGAGCGCTGCGGCGAGTTGCGCAGAAGAATTATTACATCAATTGACGCGAGGCCCGGGGCGCGTTACATGACCTTTCGCCGTCTGGATGTCGTACACCGGACGGCCGTCCGTTCGTATGTTTGTTTGTCACCCGGCGCCGTCCGTTTCGATACAACAGTGAGGAAGCCGGGGCGCGCCCCCGATGTTCCCTCCACCTTGCCGGCTCGCTCCGATGCTGAACGGCAGGGCGCCTCCAATCTCCGAAGGATATAGATAGACCCATGTCAAAACGCAGCACTATCGGTTGCGGTTCGATTCTCCGACTCGCATCCCGTCTGTACAAATACCCCTGGATCTACTCCTCCCTCGCCGGTCTCCAGCTCGAAAAGACCTTCTTCAATCAGATCGGCCCCAAGGGCGGAGAAGGCGACGCCAACAAGATCCGCCAAGTCAGCATCCGCATCACCGATCTGTGCAACCTGCGCTGCATCATGTGCGGCCAGTGGGGCGAGCACGGCTTCCTGCATGGGAAGAACCTCAAGGAGCTCAAGAAGTGCGAGGTCCCTGTGGAGCGCTACCAGGAGCTGCTGCGCGATCTGGCGGCCCACGGCCACCGGCCCATCCTGTACCTCTGGGGCGGCGAGCCCACCATGTACAACGGCTGGCTGGATCTCCTGGAGACGGCCAAGGAGCTGAAGATGCCCTCGTCCATCGTGACCAATGGCACCAAGCTGGCGCAGTATGCCGACCGCATCATCGACTCCTCCATGTATCTTTGCCAGATCTCCATCGACGGCCACAACGAGGAGCTGCACAACTCCATCCGTCGTGCGCAGGGCATCAACAGCTTCAAGTCCATCAACGAGGGCATCGACGCCCTGCAGGAAGCTCGCGCCCGCGCCAACAAGAAGCTGCCGCTCATCGCCTCCCTGACCACGGTGTCCCGCGACAACGCGAACAACCTCGTGGACATCTACGAGGCGTTCAAGGACAAGGTGGACCTCTGCGTATTCTACCCGGCGTGGTGGATCAGCGAGGAGCGCGCCGACGCGCACACCAAGGACTTCGAGCGCCGCTTCGGCTTCGAGCCCCAGCTCCACCGCGGCTGGATCGGCGGTTGGACGCCGCAGGACTACAAGGCGCTCAACGAGCAGTTCCAAGAGCTGCGCGCACGCTCCAAGGGCTACAAGAACCCGCCTGTCATTTTCATCCCCAATCTGGATGGCGAGGAGGATCTGGAGAAGTACTACACGGATCACTCCGAGCGCTTCGGCTATGACGAGTGCATCTCTATCTTCCAGGTTATCGAGATCGACTCCAACGGCGACATCTCGCCGTGCCGCGATTACCACGACTACGTGGTCGGCAACGTCAAGGATCAGACCATCACGGAGATCTGGAACTCGGACCGCTTCAAGCAGTTCCGCAAGTCCATCTCCCAGGACGGCCTGATGCCCGTGTGCAGCCGCTGCTGCGGACTTATGGGGTACTAAAGGCTCATACCATATGGTAGTTCGTCGGAGAGGGACACCGGAGGGCGGACCGCTCTCCCTTGCCCTGTTGCTCCAGGATCTCGATTTCGGCGGGACCCAGCGCCAGACCGTTGAGCTCGCTCACCGTCTGGACCGGGAGCGTTTCGCCCCTGAGCTGTGGGTGCTCAAGAAGGGCGAGGATCTTGCCCCGATCGCCCGTGAGTACGGCATTCCGGTCGTGCGTCTGGGCGACGCCTCGTACGTCTCGCCCGGCAGTCTGCATCGTCTCTACTCCACATTGCGGCAAAGGCCGCCCCATTGCCTCACCACCCTGACGGCCGTGCCCAATATCTGGGGCCGGCTGCTGGGTCGGTTGGTCGGAGCGCCGCTCATCCTGGGAAGCTGCCGCGGTGGCGGCGCGCCCAAGCGCCAGCACGAGAAATGGCTCTGGCGGTTTGCGGACCACCACATGACGAACACCGTGCAGCTCAAACGGCGGCTCATTGCCGAGTGCGGCGTGCCGGAAGCGCATATCAGCGTGATCCACAACGGCGTGGATGTGAGCTATTTTTCGCCGCCGCCGGAAGGAGAGCGGGAGCGCGTGGAGGCCGAGGACGGCCCGGTGGTGCTGTGCGTGGCGCGTCTCGTGGAAGACAAGGACCACGCGAGCCTGCTGACAGGGTACGCGCGCATTGCGGCGGACCATCCGGATGCCCAGCTGTGGCTGGTGGGCGACGGTCCGCTGGAGGCCAATCTGCGCAAACGCGTCGGGAAGCTGCTGGATGCGGCAGGCGCTTCGCAGGACCGCGTCCGCTTCGTACCGGGGCAGCTCGATCTGCGTGACATTTACGCCCGCGCCAGCATGCTGGTGCTGCCGTCCATACGCGAGGCCATGCCCAACGTAGTGCTGGAAGCCATGGCCTGCGGGCTGCCTGTAGTGGCGACGCAGGTGGGCGGACTGCCCGAGATGGTGGCCGAGGGCGAGACAGGGCTGCTCGTTCCGGCGCGCAACCCGGAAGCTCTTGGCGACGCCATTGGCCGGCTGCTGACCGAGGTCGAGCTGCGCCGCGCCATGGGTCGGCGCGGCCGGAAACGCGCCGAATACGCATTTTCCTGGCGCGCGATGGTGGAGCGGTTCTCGACTCTTGTGGAATCGCTGGTCTACCAGAATGCGCTGGCCGAAGGACCGCCCGGGGAGTCCACATGGCTCGGATAATCTACGGCGTCATGGGCGACGCCCGCGGCCATGTGAACCGTTCCCTGGCCGTGATGCAGACTCTGCTGGAGCGCAATCCGGACCACGAGCTCTGCTTTGTGGGCGGCGGCACTGTGCGCGATTTCGCGGACATGGGTTTCCGCTACGAGCAGTTCCCCATGCTGGAAACCGTGCTGCGCGACGGACGTGTGGCCGGTTGGGCCACCCTGAGCAACGCCATGTCCATCCTTCTGCGTCGAGGCGAACACGTTGCCCGGCTGATGAAGATCATGGAGGAGTTCAAGGCGGACATCGCGATCACGGACTATGAGTACTTTACGCCGCGCGCTGCAAAGAAGATTGGTATCCCGGCCATCAGCCTGGACCATCAGCACGTGCTGACCCACACACAGTGCATAGTGCCCAAGGAGCAGCGGCTGAACCGCATCAGCTCCGACTCCGTTATCCGCTTCCTGTACAGCGCGGCGGAGCGTTTCATTGTCTCGTCGTTCTACAGGCCGGAAGCACTCGACTCCGAAATCACGGAGGTTTACCCGCCCATCCTGAACAAGCCGGTGCGTGCGTTGGACGCTCCGGAGCTGGGCGATCACGTGTTGGTCTATGTCCGGGGCGGCTCCCTGGAGAGGCTCACTCCGGTGCTGGATGCCGTGCAGCGCAAGGTGTTCGTGTACGGGTTCGAGGAGCAGCCCTCGCGCGGCAACGTGGTGTTTCGCAAGACCTCGCGCTCAGGCTTTCTGGAAGATCTGCGCACCGCGGCCTACGTCATCTCCAACGGCGGGCACAACCTCATCAGCGAATCGCTCTATCTGGGCAAGCCCGTGTACGCCATCCCCACCGGCTTCTTCTACGAGCAGTTCATAAACGCCGTGTATCTGGAGCGCATGGGCATCGGTATGTACAGCGTGCGGATGGAGGACGCGGCGGCCAGGATTCCGGAGTTCGAGGCCCGTCAGGACGTCATGCGCGCCAACATCGCGACCCATCAGTTCTTTGGCAACGACGCCATTGCCGACCGCATCGAGTCGCTGATTCCCTAGGCTTTCCCACCTCCGCCGTTCAGGCGGCTCACAGAACAGCACTCTGCACGTTTTGTTCAAGGGTGCGTGACGCGCTCGTCCTTTTAAGTATCCGTACAGGTCGAACAGGGCGGCTGGCGCAGTCTTCCCTCAAACTATCGCTGCAATGCACCGGTGGAACGGTCGAAACCGTCTATGCCGCCGGGCTTCCTGGCGCTAACCCTACATGCCTACACCGCCACGGGGTGGGCGGGGCATTGTCGCAACGGCTTTTAGATGATGCTCTGCGTTCTCTGCGTGAGGGAACGCCGCCACTGCCAGGCCAGGAAAAGCATGGGCGCCAGGGCGAGCAGCTCGCCGGCCTCGCGGAACAGGTACTTGATTCCGACCACATAGAGCAGGGCGCCGGCCGCCACGGCCAGGACGATGTGGAATACTCCTGCCAGGGGGATCATGCGCAGACGGAACTGGCAGAAGGTGACGGTCATCAGCGCCACGAAGCCCTTGGTCATGACGATGGAGAGGGCCGTGCCCAGGAGCGGGTACTTGGGAATGAGCACGATGCAGCAGACGAGATTGAAGGCCAGACCCAGCAGGTAGAAAATCAGCAGGAGCCGTTCGCGCTGGATGCTGATCATCAGGTAGTGCGCCAGGTTGTGGATGAAGGCGAAGAAGATGCAGCCCACCAGGTAGCGCTGCATCCAGATCGCGTCGGAGTAGCCGTCCCCGAAGATGAGGGGGATCATGCGGTCGCTCTCCACGGCCAGGATGAACATGACCGGCAGGGCTGTGGCGATGAGCCAGCGCGAGGTGTTGCGCGCCAGGTCGAAGAATTCCTGGCGGTTGGAGACCCAGAGCTTGACGAACAGCGGGAAGAGCACCCGCCGCAGCAGCATGCCCGAGACCATGACGGAGAGGCCGTCCACAAGCTGCCAGGTAACGCTGTACTGGGCCACGCCCACGGCGCCGCCGTATTTCTGGAGAAAGAAGAGATTGAGCTTGTTGTAGAAGATGGCGGCGATGGCCATGAGGGTGTAGACCAGCCCGCCGCGCCACGTCTTCCAGATGAGCTTGATCTGCTCCGGTTTGATGCGCGCCCTGGCGCGCCGCAGGATGGACATGCCCGCGCCCGAGATGGCGATGGTGGTCTCGATCATCATATAAAAAGCAACGACAACGGAGTTCATGCCGCCGACCAGGGTGGCGATGCCGAAGCCGTATCCGGCAAAGGCGGCTATGGAGCGCCAGCGGCCTTCCACATCCTGGCGGTCGAGCACCTGGCAGGCCACGTAGAAGGAGCTGGCCAGCGCTTCCAGGCCGATGCCCGTGGAGATGATGATCACCAGCATCTTCATCTCCGGTGTGTAGCCCTGCCAGAAGATGAAGATGAGCATGCCCAGCCATGAGAGGCCAAGCAGGATGCTTTTCACCAGCGTCACCTGCATGAGGATGACAGAAGGGTAATGCTTCTTGCGGGCGAGCAGGGTGGCAAGGTGCTGGTTGAGGCCGAACTCGGCCACAAAAAGCATGATCTGTCCCACGGAGATGGCAAGCATGAACTGGCCGTAGGTCTCCGAGGAGTGCCGCGCCAGATATATGAGGAATACGGTCTCGAGAGCCTGACGTATCCCGTGCGCGCTGAAGAGATAGGCGAACTTCCGGAATATCCGGTGGGATGCGCCTGCAGAAGATTGCGTATCTGTCATGAAAAGCCTGACGTTGGATGTGCCCTGCAATGGAAAAAGGCGCAGTATACTACCTTTGCGCCGGGGGCAAGTGGTCGTCGAGGGTGTTCTTACAGACAGAGGGCCGTGGAGCGCAAGCACTGTCTGAAATAGTTGGCGAAGAATATGAGGCTGGCATGCTGCAAAAATGGATAAAATTCGAGATTTCGCTGGGTTCAAGTTTCCTTGCGTGGAGCGTTGGAACAGGGTAAGAGCAATGAATTACATGGAATCGCAAATGGTTTGGAAGAGGCGTGCGCGTTGTTGACAAGGCGAAGTGGGGCCGTGTAGAAACCCACATTCGTTCGCGACGTAACGGGCAGGCATCGTCAACCAGTACGCGCAAGCGCCGTGTTGTTTTTCCGGGAGCTGCAGTTCCCGCATCGGACAGACGCACCGCTCCGCGTAAACGACATTCCATAGCAGAGCGGAATCTTTTGACGTTACGGTAAACGACGCTCCGCAAGGAACCTGCCGCTGCGAGAGGCCCCGAACCCCGCGCGTGGCCCCGGCGCCGCGAGATAGAACTCCCACATCAGGACACAATTGCCAGCATGAAAATAGCAGAACGCATAGCGCCATACATGAAGCAGGTCGAGGGCGTACAACAGACCGGACTGTACGCCTACTTCCAGCCAGTCTCCCGTTCCATGGGACCTGTGGTGGAGGTGGATGGTAAAGAGCTTGTCATGGCAGGCTCCAACGACTACCTCGGTCTGACGCATGATCCGCGCGTTGTGGAGCGAGCCAAGGACGCCATCGACCGTTGGGGCACAGGCCCTGGCGGCTCCCGCTTCCTTTCCGGAAACATGACGCTCCATGACGAGTTGGAAGAGCGGCTCGCCGCGTTCGTGGGCAAGAAGAAGGCCGTGGTCCACACCACGGGCTTCCTTACCAATCTGGGCTCCATCAAGAGCCTGATGCAGCCTGACGACCTGATTCTCTTCGACAAGGAAAATCACGCCTCGATCATGGAAGGGTGCAAGGCCTCGCGCGCCCGCATCACCTACTTCGCCCATAACGACGCTGCCGAAGCGCACCGCCGTCTGGCAAGCGCCATGGAGAAGTACCCGGAGGCCTCTGCCTTCCTTATTACAGAAGGCGTGTTCAGCATGTCCGGCGACGTCGCCGTGCTCGACCAGCTGGTCAAGCTCAAGGAGGACTTCCCCGAGCTCATCGTCTATCTGGACGACGCGCACGGGCTGGGCGTCATGGGCAGCCACGGCCGCGGCACGGCCAACCATTTCGGCGTAACCGACAAGGTCGACTTCATCATGGGCACCTTCAGCAAGGCCATGGCCTCCATTGGCGGCTTCATTGCCTCCGACAACGAGGACGTGCTCGCCTTCCTGAGGAACGATTCCAAGACCCTTATTTTCTCCGCCGCGCTGCCCGCGGCAAGCGCAGCCGCTGTGATCCAGTGTATCGACATTCTGGAGAAGGAGCCCGAGCGTGTGGAACGCCTGTGGGAGGTCAACCGCAAGGTCCGCAAGGGACTCAAGGAGATCGGCCTGTGCGTGGACGACAATGATTCGCCTATCATCCCTATTCATGTCGGGTCCGAACTCAAGGCGATGAAGATTTCGCGGGAGCTGTTCGCGCGCGGCGTTTTTGCGCTGCCGGCCGTGTACCCGGCGGTTCCCTGGAACCATGCACTTATCCGTACTGCTTTCATGAGCACGCACGAGGACAAGCATATTGAGAAGGTGCTCGATGCCCTGTCCGATGTCGCGCACAAGTACGGTATCTGCAAGCAGGATGTCGACTCCGAGGGCGCCATGACGTCGCCGGAACAGCCCGGCGACACCCCCCCGACCGCTCCATAGCGGCCGCGCCGACAACGAACTCTCCTGCGATGGCATGCTTTTCTTGAGGAAGGCGCCCCCGGGCGGTCTTCCCGTACGGTAATTACTGTTACCGGTAACGAATGAATACGAGCCGTTCTATACGGATTTGTCGCCAGACATGCTGCAAACCAGCGACCTCTTACGCGTAAGCTTCCGCCAAGTCATAAGACAGCACAAGCGCTACCTGGGCGTTCTGCTGTCTATTGCCCTTGGCACGGCCGGCTTCATCGTCATTCTGACCATGGGCGAGGAGGTCAAGTCCAACCTGAACAAGGACCTGGACCTCCTGGGCGGCGCGACCATCATCAAGGCATTCTTCGAGCAGGGCTCCACCAGCGAGTCCCAGATGGCCCGTCCCGAGTGGTTCCATGACGTTACAGTGGATGCCGTAGACCAGATTCCCGGCGTGAACGGTACGACCCTGCTGACCCTGGCGGCCGGGCAGACCACCCAGGACGACCGCGAAGTGAACATCCCCATGTTCGGCGTGGATGAGAACTTTTGGACGGTGATGGGCATAAAAGCCACACAGGGCGAGCTCTTCGGGGCAGAGGCCCAGGAGAAGCGCCACCGCGTCGTCGTGCTGGGCGAGCTGGCCGCGGAAAAGATTTTCGGCCGTACCGATGTGGTGGGTGAGCGGGTCATGATCAACTCGGCCCTCTACCATATCGTCGGCACGCTGGACCCCGGCAACCAGATCGACCGCGCCAAATGGGCCTATGTACCGCTGAACACCCTGCGCGCACGTATGTTCAACCTGTTGCCGCGGCGGCTCTACATCCGCTGCAACACCTGGGACGACGTGCCCCTGGTGGCGGCGGCCCTGCCCCAGGTCATCAAGCAGCACCAGAATGCCAATACCCTCACGGTGGAGGTGGCCTGGGAGCCGCTCAAGCATATCAAGCGCATCGTCTGGTGGGTGGAGATGTTCGTCTACTTCTCCATCGTGGCCACCCTGGGTCTGGGCGGCTTCGGTATCTGGAACGGCATGATGACCGCGGTGAAGTCCAGAACGCGTGAAATCGGCCTGAAAAAGGCAATGGGCGCCGAGGATTGGGACATCATGATCCAGTTCCTTTCCGAATCGACCTGCCTCAGTCTGACCGCCGGCATACTCGGCGTGGGGCTGGGGTACGCCGGCGTTCTGGCGGCCGCGCATATTCTGCACTCCTCGCCGCCGCTCGACCAGTTCTACGTCTATGGCGCAGCCAGCATCGCCTTTGCTCTCTTTATCGGCATCGGCGCGGGCTTCTATCCTTCACTGTCCGCTGCGCGTATGGACGTAGTCGCCGCCATCCGATACGAATAGCCTCGTTTGGGAAACGATACGGAACGCATCACCATGGAACCGCTGATCAAGGTCCGCGATCTACGAAAGAGCTACGAGACAGGCTCCGAGAGCATTGAGATACTCAAGGGCGTGGATCTCGACGTCTTTCCTGGAGAGATGGTCTCCATCATGGGACCTTCCGGCATGGGCAAGTCCACCTTTCTTTTCATCCTCGGCCTTCTGCTCTCGGCAAGCTCCGGCAGCTACATGGCCCTGGGCGAAGAGGTGGCCCGGCTGACCAGAAGCCAGCAGGCGCAGTTCAGGCGCAAGTTTGCCGGCTTTGTTTTCCAGAGCTGTAACCTGTTCGAACACACTACCGTGTATGAGAACCTGGAGTTCCCGTTGATGTACGGCGGCGTTCCCCGCCGCAAACGTAAAGAGATGATCGAAGAGGCCCTGGAACGCGTGAACTTGACGCACCGCATCCACCATCCAGCCAACAGGCTCTCCGGTGGTGAGCAGCAGCGCGTATCCATCGCCAGATCGCTGGTCAACAGGCCGCAGATTATCTTCGCCGATGAACCGACAGGTCAGCTTGACCTCAAACATAGCGATCTGGTAATGAGCTATTTCCGCGAATTCGTGAAGGATAGCCAGACGGCAATGGTGGTTGTAACTCACGATCCCGACGTCGCCGAGCAGTGCACGAGGCAATGTGTCCTGCGCGATGGCAATCTCATTGAAGGCTGATCAGGACATCCTCGTGACGCTTATTCCCCGCTTGCTTCGAAACCTCGCGTACATACTCGTACGGTTGGTTCCACTCGTACTGGTGTTGTTGTGCGTCCTCGCTTCGCCCGGTCTGGCTGCCGACGAAAACGAGGAGGACGTGGCGCCCATCGTTCCTACAGAGCCCCTGAAATTCGACGATGCGTTGCGCCTTACCCTGCAGCAATCGCCGCAGCTCGTCTCCAGTGCCGTGGAGATCAAGGTCAAGCGGCTCGATGTCTGGGATACGCGCGCCGATCTGCTGCCGGACTTCTACCTGACGTCCAACATCCGTTTGAACAACCCGGACGATCGTACCAGTAAGCCGTTCTCGTTCAATTTTTCTTTTGGCAGTTACGATCCTATCCGCGCATATTTTTCCATCGAGTCCAAGCAGCTCCTGACCGACTATGCCGTGCTTGAGCATCTGTCAGTGATCGACGATGTTTTCGGAAGCATCGGCAAGGTCTACATGACACTGAATTTTCTGGACAAGCTCAAGCAAAACTACGTCAAGGGCGTGGAGCTGGCCAACCAGAACAAGGCCTTCGCAACCAAACGCTACAACGAGGGCTGGGGCCTCGCCCTGGACGTGCTTATTGCGGACAAGGCGCTCAAGGAAGCGCAGCAGAAACGCGACCAGGCCGACTCCGACAGACTGGTGGCGCTGGACAGGCTCAAAGGTTTTCTGGGGCTCATGCCCGAGCAGGCGGTGACCCTCGATCTCAAGGATGCCAGAAAACAGCTGCTTCGAGACTTCGACTTTCGTAATGTCTCGCTGGAGTACGCCATTGAGAACTCCATCGAGCTCAAGCAAAGGCGCATCGATGTCTTGTTGCAGAAAGACAAGCTCACGCTTGCATATGCCAAGTATTTTCCCCAGTACTCCTTCGGAATAAACAGGGAGTACTCATCGCGCTCGAACAATGACGTCTACATGGCGACCATCGGGTTCGTCGTTCCACTCTGGGACTGGGGAGAGCGCTACCGCAACGTTGTCCGCGAAAAGAGGGGCATCCGGAAAGTCCGCGCGGAATACCGCACCAAGACGCTGGAGTTTCGGTCTGATTTCCTTGATATGCGCAACGACGCCCTCAAGCTGGCCACAAACTTGAAGCTCGCTCACAACGAAGCGGAGATAGACGCGCTGAAAAAGCAGAAGGCGGAAATCCAATTCAAATCGGGATCATTGCCGTTCCCCGAGTACATCGGTGCGCTTCAAGATAGCCTCAGCGCGCGCACGGTTCTTCTTTCCAAGGAGTTTGAATATGACCTCAAGCTGTTCGAATTCCGGAAGTTCACCGGACATCTCTATACATCCTATGTCGATGCTGCACAATATTCTCATTAATCTCAGGGTAATGGTTGCCGCCGCTGTGGTGGTTGCCGTGCTGTGCGTTCCTGCGTTCGCTCAGAACCAGACTGCTTCCACCGGCAATGCAACGGAGCAGAACGCCTCGGAGCACTCGGCCATGACGCAGCTGACGGATAACGGCACTGCCATGACCACGGATACGCAACAGCAGCTGACCCCCACGGATAAGGATGGGCTCAATCCTGACGACATCATTTTCCAGGGCAAGGTTTACAGCTCGCGCAAGCAGGATGTCGCCACCACCGGCGCCGGCAAGATCAAGGACATCCTGGTCAAGGTCGGTGACCCGGTGAAGGAGGATCAGCCTTTGGTGACCGTCGAACTGCTGGATGTAGCGTATAAGCAGTTTTTGGATAGCGTCTCCACCGAGCCGCTTCTCGACATCAAGACCCAGCTTGCCGAAATCGATGCGCAAATCCAGCAGGCGCGGCAGGATATGAATGAGATTCAGGTGCTTGCGGACAACGACTTTGCCGCTCCAGCTACGGTCAAGCAGCAGCGCACCAAACTCGATCTGCTCCAGCGCAAGCGTGAATCCATTGCGCGTACGTACGACAACACCAGGTCCGCCATTGAGGACCGGGTGGAGAACCTGAAGGATGTTCTCAGCGACGAGGTCGACTTCGATCACGTGCCCAAGGTCGTGTCTGCGATTGCGCCGTTTGACGGGCACGTGCTCCGCCTGAACCCTGACCTCTATGTTGGCCAGGAAGTTCCCAAGAATGTGAATGTGGCCATCGTGGGCGTGCTCGATCCCATGGTCATACGCGCACATCTTTTCGAGCTCGAAGCCAGCCGCATCGTGCCCGGCGAGAAGTGCTTCTTCACTCTCGGCAGCTATCCGGACCGCAAGTTCCCGGCCGAGGTCAGCTACATCGCCCTCACCCCCATTTCGCCCGGCCTGGACCAGCCCTCCTACTATGAAGTGGAGCTGACCGCGCCGAACCCCGACCTGCTGCTGCGCGAAGGGTTCAAGGTCGAGGTCGTCATCAAGAAGTAGCCGCCGTCCAGCGGCCATTGCAGTCCGCCGCCGCATGACGGCCCGGGCTGCCGGCACTTTCCGCAGACGGTGCGAGCCGGGATTCCATGGCCATACATGCTCGGAACTCCTAAGGCAGAACAGACAACGACATTTGACACATGCCGCCGGGACCTCCCGGCGGCGTTTGCGATTACGGCGTTCATCTTTCTCATCGCCCACGGGCGATTTTTGTTCGATCCCTTTGTCGTCAACGACGACGTGCGCCAGCAGCTTTTCTGGATGCGCTCCTGGATCGATCCGCAGCTCTACTCCCCCCGCGATATCCTGACCCAGTTTTCGGCGCAGTACGTCTCGTGGGGCGTGCGCGGGTTGTACCGCTTGTTTGCACTCTTCGGGGGCGATCCTCTCATCGTCTCCAAGTTCGTGGCCGGCGCGTTGTACACGCTCATGGGCGGGGCGGTTTTCGGCCTGGCCCGACGCATCGTCGGCGGCGGCAGTCTGGGCCGCTACATTGGGTTCGCCGCGCTGGCCGTGTTCTGGCTCCACCCATACTTTCTGCACAACATTTCCGGCGGCCTGGCCCGCGCATTTGCAGGCCCGTTGCTGGTCTGCCTGCTCTGGGCGTGGACGGCGGATCGCGGCCGGCTGGCGCTGCTCTGCCTCGTGCTGGAGGCGCTGTTCATTCCATACATCTTCGCCCTGTGCGCCGGGGCGTTCGGCCTGGCCTGGCTGTGGGACATGACCCATGGCAAGCAGAAGGCGCTGCCGGCCGGCGCGAGCACCATCACCATCGCTGCGGCCTTTGCCGTGGGCGGGGCCGTCACCCTGGCGTTCAATCTCGCTCTCACTGCGGCAGGGTTCGGCCCGCTGATAAGCAAGGCGAACATGGTCGGCCGCGTCATTTTTACGGACGCAGGTCGGCTGGACATCTTCCCCACGCCTTCGCTTTTCAAGCTGGCGCTGCTCAGCCCGCTGGAAAAGCTCATGCCTTTCCAGGTCTGGGGGCCGGCTCTGGGCGGTGTGGCCGCTGTCTGCTTTGGCATACTACTGCTCATGACTGTGCGTAAGGCGCCGTGGCGCACGGCGGCGCGCAACTCGGCGTCCATTGCGGCCATCATTGCCGCCTCGCTGCTGCTGTACTGGGTGTCGAGCCTTGTGCTGCTCAAGCTGTTCTTGCCGGAGCGGTACATCGAGTACAGCGTGCATATACTCTGGTGCCTCGCACTGGGCATCCCCCTGGGAGCAGCCACGGCCCGGTTAGCCACAGGACGCAACTGGCGCGTGGCGGGCGCAGTCCTGGTCCTCGCCCTGGCAATGCTCGCAGGCGCGCGCTTGCAGGGGGAAGGGCTCTACCATTACGAGGAGTACGCGCCGCTGTACGAGGCCGTGCGCCGCACGGACAAGGATGCCGTGATTGCCGGCCATCCCGCGCTTATGGATGATGTGCTGACCTTTGGCCGCCGCCGGGTCTACGCCACGTTCGAGACGTCCCAGCCGTGGTGCGTGGGGTTGTGGGACAAGGTAGAGCCCCGGCTGTACAAGATTTTCGGCGCCTACTACTCGGACGACGCCGAGGCCATCATTCGCATGTGCCAGGAAGAGGGCATCGACTACCTGGTCGTGGACGACCGCAACTACAGCCCGGAGTTCCTGCATCCGGCCAAGGAGTACATGCCCCTGTCCCAAGCGCTCGGTCTACCGGGGTGGGCCTCCTGGGCTGCGGAACCCATCGCCAGCGTAGCGGAATCGCTAGGCGCGCCCAAGACGGCGCCCAAACCACCGCACCGCTCCGACACCTACCGCGGCGGCGTGCCGTTCTTCGCCCCATTTGACGAATACATAGTCGATGTGGTGCAACAGGCGCATGGGCAGTTTGCGCTTCTCGACGAGGAGCGTTTTCCCGGAGAGCGGATAGGACCGCATCAAAGACTCATCGACATCCGTTCGGCGGCGCAACGCGCCGGGCGTTCAAAGGAGACGAAATGAAACGCCCATCTCTTTCTTTTCGATTTCTGGCCATAGCCATACTGGCACTGTGCGTCATCCTTGGCGCGACAGGCACACCCTTGCAGGCAGCCAAGAACACGCAGGCCCCGCCCACGCCCTGGAACGTGACCGGAGTCTGGGAGGGCCAGTTCCTGGCCGTCAGGCTGGAGGCGCATCTGGAGCAGGGCACGGAGGCCGTGCACGAAGGGCTCGCCAACCGCATCTTCGGCGTGGTCTACAGCATCAGCCCCTTGGGCAGTAAAACCACCTATCATATCGCCGGGCTGATTCACGGCAACACCATCACCGGCATTCACGGCAGCGGCCACTCCTTCAAGGGTACCATCAGCGACAACGGCAACCGCATCGACGGGGTGGTGCTCCTGTCCGGCGGACAGGAGCTGCCGCTGTGCGCCACCAGACGGCGCGAGGCAGCCGCCAAGTAAGGCCACCACACGGCGCCGCAAGGCGCCGTTTCCTTTTGCTGAGGAAGGTTCCCGGCGTGCGCATCCGGCAATGGCCGATCTGAAATCCCGCTTGGGCCGTTTGGAAGAGGTGCGGGCGTTGCCCGCGGCCATGAAGAGTAGAGGAGGGCGGCAGCCAGGTGGCTTACTGCGCAGCCGGGGCCGTCTCCGCCGGAGGAGCGGTAGGGGCAGGAGCGTCTGGCCGATCCGATCCGGGAGACTGCAAGGGTGCCTGTTGCCCCGCAGGATTCGCGGTCGCCTGCAGGCGCTTTCTGTAGCGCGTTGAGCGCGACATGTACTCCAGCGCCACCGGTGCGAGCTTCGTTGCGACCATCTCCCGGCCTGCATCCGTCAGATGCACGCCATCGGGCTGGTACGCCGCCTCGGTTCTGTCGACAAGGGCGTTGGAGAAATCGACAAAGAAGTCGTGTTTGCCCAGCCGGGAGCGCAGCGTGTTGTATACGGTCTGGAAGTTGGACCGCATTGTGCCGAACCGCTCGGTATTGATGAAATGGTCCTGCTCCAGCGCCTTGACCGCCGGTGCGACATCTCCATGTTCCGCCCACATGGCTGGTTGCCAGACCACGGCGAACTGGGCGCCGCGATACTGCGCTTCCTGTGCAAGACGGGCGTAGCGCTGCTCCACCAGATTCGCGAACATGATGAAAGCAGGGTCGTCCTTGTCGACGGGCACTGCCACCTGCTTGAACTTGTCTACAAGCTCCTTGGTGAACGAAGCCTGGACCGCGGCGTTGATCGGCTTGAGCAGCCCGAACGCGCTCCGGTGATAGCTCTCTATGAGCGCCCTGAGACGGCGGTAGCCGTGGTGTGCGTATGGCGTGCGGTACTGCGAGAAGTACACGCTTTCGTTGGCGCCGTCGTAGAATACGATCAGGTCGGGCGTTTCATTCTGCTCGATGGAGAGCTTCTGCAGGTAGTTGGCTTCCAGCAGGCTGTTGAAGGAGTCCTCGCCCCAGTTGCGGACGAGCACGCCGTCATGTCCGTCGGCGCTCAGCTTTCTGGCGAGAAAGCTGGGGATGGTTGCTGCAGGGTTGTCCGTCTGCCCGCGCATGGTGGAGCCGCCAAAGCACCAGATGATGGACTTCGGCGACTCCGGCTGCGGAACAGTCTTTTTCGGACCCTCCAGGTTGAGGAAGAGGGTATAGGGATCGTAGTAGACGCGGCTCCCTTCGCGCAGATTGCCGTAGATCACGAGGTTGGAAACGGTGATGACGGCGAAGGAGCAGAGCTCAACCAGCAGAACGGTGAGTAAGACCCATCGGATCAGAGTCCACAGAGCGCGCAGCAGGGTGAGCATTACGTTCTCTTACGCCTTGCAGCTGGGATTCTTCCTCTTCTTGAGATCCGGCGGGAAGAGCGGGTGCTCCTTGAAGCCGAGCTTGCAGAGCCGGAAGTCCAGGCCGGTGCGCAGGCAGCCGAGACCGTAGATGCAGCTGCGCTTGAAGTTGATGGACGAGGAGTCGGGCTCGTAGCGGGTGGGGCAGCTCACCTCGGCGACCTCGAAACCGGCGTAGATAACCTGCGCCAGCATCTGGTTGTCGAAGACGAAGTCGTTGGACGTGGGGGAGAGGTCCAGGGTCTCCAGCAGGTGGCGGGAGAAGGCGCGGTAGCCCGTGTGGTACTCGGAGAGCTTGGCGCCCACGAGCACGTTCTCCATGAAGGTCAGGGCGCGGTTGGCCACGTACTTGTACATGGGCATGCCGCCGCGCAGGGCGTAGCCGCCCAGGATGCGGGAGGCGAGCACGCAATCGTAGAGATCGTTGCCGATGAGCGTGGTCATGGCCGGGATGAGCTTGGGCGTGTACTGGTAGTCCGGGTGGACCATGATCACGATGTCCGCGTCATGCTCCAGCGCCAGGCGGTAGCAGGATTTCTGGTTGCCGCCGTAGCCCTTGTTGGTTTCGTGCTTGTGGACCAGCGTGTCCTTGAGGTTGTTGGCAACGGAGACGGTGGCGTCCTTGCTGCAGTCGTCGACCACGATGACCTGGTCGACAACGCCTTGCGCCATACATTCGGCGTGGGTCTTTTCGATGGTCAGTTCGGCGTTGTAGGCCGGCATGACCACGACAACTTTCTTATCGTTGAACATAGTGGAACGCTCTCTTAATGGAGGTGTGGTTGCGTTGTTGAATCAAGTTGAATCGATTCGATTCGATGACTGAAGCAGACAGGCGCTCATACTGCATTCAACGCAGGAGGTCAAACCGGCGGGGTTCTGCCAGGAAAAATCATAAGGTGCCGATGACGAGCATGTTTTCGGACTGGTCGAAGTAGATGCGGCAGGCGGCCGTCGCTTCGGTGATGTCGAGCCGCGAGCCGTAGCCGTGGATAATCACGCCCGGGTAGGCGAGCTTGTGGACCTTGATCTGCGCCTGGGTGTCCCGGCGCTGCCTGGCGCGTTCCTCGCGGATGGCGTTGGTGATTTCCGCAAGCTCCTTCGCTGCCTGAATGCGCGTCTGCAGAATTTTTTTGACGGACTCGCGCAGATCAGGTCTGGTCCGCTGCATAATGGCCTTGGGCGAATCAGAGCCGAGCTTGTCGTAAATCTTGTCCAGCAGGGAAGTAAGCTCCTTTTTCCGTGCAATCAGGGCCGGGTCGAGCTGCAGCTGCCGGCCCAGATGGACAATGGTCTCCACGCCGGCTTCGTTGCCCAACTCCTGCACCTCCATTCCTTCGCCGCAATGGATTTGCGATCCAAACACCTTGCCGCGCCCGGCCATGGCGATGACCTTGCCGTCTGCGCGCGCCTCGGAGGTGGAGATCTCGTGCTTCACGATCACGTTGCCGTCCGCAACGACGTTGGCGTTCTTCATGAACAGGGCCGAGATGTTCTGTCCTGCACGCACCTGGCCTCCGCCGTCCATGATGATGCCGCCTTTGACCTCCACGGAGCCTTCCGCCTTGACGTTGGCGCTCTCCACCACCTCCTCCACATAGACGTTGGCCGGGGAGTAGACATTGAACCCGGTGAGGATGGAGCCTGAGACGTAGAGGGAGCCTTTTTCGAGGGAGAGGTTGCCCGTGGTCAGGTTCACGTCGCCCTTGGTCTTGTACACGTCGGTTACGTTGAGCTGGTTGCCGTGCAGAAAGACCATGCCCTCCAGCGTGGCGTAATAGGTCTTGCCGTCCTCCAGCACGGCCACGTTTTCCTCGCAGACAAGGTCGAAGGGGCGGCCGTCCGAGGCCGGGACGATGCGGCCGAAGATATCCCGGCCGGGCGTGCCGGGCACGGGCGGATGCAGTATGCCGATGAGCTCGTTCTGTTTGACGGAGCGGACCACGCCGCGCTCCCGGAAGTCGATGGAGCCGTCCTTGGACTGGGAGCCCACGGCGCTGCGCTCGTCCTGGTAGAGCATCTCGAACCAGCCGTCGATGCCATGCACGGGTTTGCGGCCGCGGCATACGGTGCTCATGCGCTGGGCCGCGCCGGTTTCCTTGGCGCTGGCGATGGCCTGGTCCACGGCGTGCTCGTCAAAGCCCTCCACGAAGTCGAGCATGGCGAATATGTCCCGGTAGCGCGCGGCCGTGAACGGCCGGCCCTCGTTGTCCTGGGCGAAGATGTCCGCCACCAGGGCCAGGCCGTTCTCCTGCACGGTGAAGGCCGGCTTGATGCTCAGCAAGTTCTTGACGAACTGCACCATGCCGTAAGTTTCGCTGCGCACGGTGTAGGAGTTCTTGTCGATACGGCAGAAGGGCTTTTCCGTGAACTCCAGAGGCTCGCCCATGGCCGGGCCCTGGGGAGGCATGGCTGTGCCGGTTACGAGCATGCCGGGCTGCGCATCCTCTGCGGGCACGATCACGCCGATGTCGTCGCCCGGCACCACAGGGAAGCTCCAGTCCCCCTGCGGCGTTATGTTGCCGTCACGGGAGCGCTGAGGCGGCCTGCCCTCGGCGATGAGCAGGTTCTGCACGGCCTCGCCCTGGGCAAGGCGCTGCATGAGAGTTTCCAGCGAAACCTGCTTAGGCGGGATCTTGATGCCCGCGGCAGCGAGTATGTTCATGATCTCGGCGCGAGAAGGGGCGCGCATGCCCGGCTCCGGGGGGGATGCGTCCACCCGCGCTTCGAGCAGGTCCTTGTCCATGCGCACGGTCAACGGGCCGGGAAGCTTCACCGAGGCGGCGAACACGTCTTGCCCGGCAGGTTCGATGTGGATTGAGTCCGGCGAGAGCCTGAATCGTTCGGCGGCAATTTTACGCGCAGCTTGTTCGTTGTCTGAATCAATATGGATAATGGTGCGTCCCACAGCGAGGACCTCCGGAAGTCATGCGCCCGTCACACGGGACGTTGTAGCTGTTTGTTTCAAGCATGCGTCCTGTGAATCTACCCGGTTACGCCGGGCCGAGCGGTATCCATGCATCGAGTCTGACCCGTGAGGACGTTGAGAGACCTGGTAACGGACAGGCCCTCGGCAGGGCGAAAGTGCGCAGCTTCGCACACTGCTTCGGCGCATGGTGTGATGGTCATATATTTCTCCCATGAATTTATTGTATACAAAAAAAGGATAAAGATCAAATGGATAAATAACGATGGGGAATTGGCCGCAGTTTGCCGTGATTTCAAGAAATACTTGAGAATAATTTGAGATTTGAGTATCTTGCACAACGGTCTACTGTGGAATGCTGTTGCATTGCCATACATTCCAATATCTTTTTACGCAGCGTTTACAGAGGGTACGCCATGGATTCCGCGAAAGAGAAAGTGGTCCCGTTGAAAAAGGAGCCCGGCAGCGCCGGAGGTGTCATCCCCAGGGCGGAGTCGGCGGGCAGCATCAAGGCACGTCGCGACATCGGATGGCTCGCGCTCATCGTGTCGTTTATCGCCATCCTGGGCATGGGCGGTGTGTACTATACGCTGTCCTCCAGCCAGAAGGACATGGCCGCCCAGGTGCAGAGCGCTGTGACTGCCAGCAATGACGCGAACCAGGCCCTGGAAGGGCGGGTGGACGACATGCAGGCCCAGCTGGACAAGCTGGCTTCGCTGCCCGGAGACGTACGCGAGATGATGCTGCAAGACATGGTGGACGATCTGGCCAGCCGCGCCGGGGCGCTTGCCGACAAGCTCGGCGATAATGCAGACGCCCAGACGCTCCAGCAACTGCGCGATGTCTTGAGCAAGCTCCGGCCCACTACTGCAGAGTAGCGTGGATATTGTGTGGAGAGTGCGAGCATGACCACGTTCCTTGGCCGCCGCGGTGCGGCGTTGCTGCTGTATCTCGCCATTGCCGCCTTCGGCCTGACTGCGTGCCAGGGAGCCAGATCCGCTTCCAACACCCTCGCACCGCCGGAACCGACCACGGCCGCCGAGCGCAGGGGGCTGGCGTATCTCAAGGCCGGCTCGCTCAACGGCGCGCTGGAGCAGTATGATATTGCGCTGGCCCAGGGCGCTTCGCCGGCGGTCATCAACTGGCGCAAGGGCGACGCCTACTTCTCCGCCAAGAAGTGGAAGCCGGCGTTCCGGCATTTCAAATTAGCCATCGATGAGAGCCCGGACTGGGAGCTTGCCCAGGAAGGGGCCGGCTTCGCCGCTTTCGAGCTGGGCGAGTTCCACAATGCCCGCGTCTATTTCGAGCGATCCACCGAGCTGTACGGAAAGAACTGGGTGCCCCACGCCTTTCTCGCTGTCATCTACAAGCTGGAAGGGCAGCTGGAACAGGCCAAGGCCGAGAGCGAGACCGCCTATGAGCTGGCCGGGGACAACAGGGTCCTGGCCGACGCCACCATGAAGCGCGCCTTTCTCCGCGCCGCCTTGTTGAAAGAGCAGCGTAAGGACGAGCCCCAGACCTCCGTGGCCGCTCCCGATGCCGAAGCAGGACCGTTGGGGCGGTTGGAGTCGCTCGCTCCGGACACGAGCCAACCCGGCCAGGAGAGCGCCAACCAGGAGAGCGCGGGACAGGCTCCGGAGAAAACCGGTGACGGCTGGGAGGTGGTGGAGGAACGGCGGATTCCCGGATACATCCTGGGCACGAACGGCACCAGGAGCGTCAATGCCACGCGGGCCGCACGCGCAGCCACGGCCGTCCGAGCCGACGAGGCCGCCGCGGCGCAGACAGAAAAATCACAGCAGGCGGAGGCCAATGCGACCAGAGAGGCCTTGGAGGTCGAAGGCGGCAACAAGACTGCCGGCCCCACCAAAGAGTCCGGTCTGAACATGAGCCACGAAGGCTCTGTGACGGTCATCGAGTCGCCCGGCTTTGAGGACATGAACGGCACGTTGGCAGCGGGCAACGCCAGCCTGGCCGGGCACAGGGCCAACGCGACTTCCGCCAATGCGACATCTTTGAGCGCAAGCGCCTCGAAGGTGAGCCCCGCCAATACGACAGCGGCGCCTTCCCCTGCACCCTCGCGGCAGGCCGGCGAAAGTGCGGCCGCGCAAGTTTCCACCGTCGCAGCAGCCGCGAAAAACGCCACGGCGGAGCGGGCCGCTCAGAGCGCCATCTCCGCCAACCGGTCAGCAGTGCCTCAGGTGGTTGAGCCTAAAATCGCCGAACGCAAGAAGGCCGAGCCAGAGAAGGCTGAGCCCAAGCCGGTCGTCCCCACGGCGGCTGGAGCGAATGCGACTGCGCCTCGTAATGCGCCCCACAACGCGACGCAGGTCGCCACGGCCATGAGCGCGCCCAAACCGGCAGCTCCCAAACCGGCCGCGGACAATGCGACCCAGGCAGGCACAGCCGAAGCGGAATCGCAGCAGCACAATGCGACCAGGCCCAGGGTCGCGAGTATTGCCGAGCCGGGTATGGTCTACGCCGTGCTGGAGAGCTCCTGGCGCGAGGAGTACCGCGCCGTGAACCGCGTGGCTGATCTCAAGAAGCGCGGCATCCGCGCCCATGTGGTGCCCTCGCAGGTCAAGAACAAGGGGCTGTGGTACCGGGTGATGATCGGGCCGCGCAAGAAGCTGCAGGAAACCAAGGACATCAAGGAAGAGCTCAAGAAGCGCTTCGGGCTCACGGACCTGGTGATCCTCAAGATTCCGGAGTCGAAGTTCTAGCGCATGGCACAACCTTAAGAAAGGTTAGGATGCGCGTATGCAAGCATTTAAGACAATAGCAAATTGTTTGCGCTGGGAGTTTGGGGTCGAGGTTAAAATGTGCTAAGCAGCATCGTTGCCGCGACTCGGGGTGTCCAGGGCCGGCGCCAGCTCCGCGAGCAGCCTGCCCAGATTTTGGGAGGATGCTTCCGCCGCGGCGACGACCTGCTCCAGGCTGGTCTCGGCCATGCAGTCGGGCAGGTTTTTGTTGGTCAGGGACGAGATTGTCAGCACCCGCAGGCCCATGTGCCGGGCCGCCAGCACCTCCATCACCGTGGACATGCCCACGGCGTCCGCGCCCAGGGCGCGCAGCATGCGCGTCTCGGCCGGCGTTTCCAGCTGCGGACCGCGAACGCCAATGTAGACGCCTTTTTCCAGACGGATGCCTATGCGCATGGCGGCGTCCATGGCGGCCTGGACCAGGAACGGATCGTAGGCGCGGCTCATATCCGGAAAGCGCGGCCCCCAGGCGTCGTGGTTCGGGCCGGTCAGGGGGCTTGTCCCGGTCAGGTTGATGTGGTCGGTAACCGCCATCAGGGAGCCGGCGTCGAATAGCGGGTTCAGGGCTCCGGCCGCGTTGGTGACCACCAGGGTGTGGATGCCGAGGCCGGCCAGGACGCGCACGCCGAAGGCGACCTCTTCGGGGGTATACCCTTCGTACAGATGGAAGCGGCCCATGAGCGCGGCAACGGGCACGCCGGCCAGGGAGCCGAAGGCAAGACGGCCGGAATGGCTATGCACGGTGGAGGTAGGGAAGCCTGCAATGTCCTCATATGGCACGGAATAATCTGTTTTCAGAGCAGAGGCTGCTCCGCCCAGACCCGTGCCGAGAACAAGACCCAGGCGCGGCATTTGGCGCACCTGGGGCATGGCGCGAATAACCTCTACGGCTTCCTGGACTTTTTCAGGTTTTTGCATACAATCCACCCCGGAAGTTAAAGGTTCTTCCCATCGCAGTGGGCGATTTTGGGAAGGACTTGAAGAGGATGCACAGGTCGTTGAAGCTGCGGACATACCCGGGCTTCGGCATAACTCCTCCGCAGCAGGCGGAGCAAGCTTAGGCACGGACAATGGATATTGCAACGCTATTTGGAATCATCGTAGGATTCGCACTGG
The DNA here is from genome assembly GCF_013085545.1 of Oceanidesulfovibrio marinus. Taxonomy (NCBI): domain Bacteria; kingdom Pseudomonadati; phylum Thermodesulfobacteriota; class Desulfovibrionia; order Desulfovibrionales; family Desulfovibrionaceae; genus Oceanidesulfovibrio; species Oceanidesulfovibrio marinus. Next base: position 1,231,561 of record NZ_CP039543.1, on the reverse strand, counting down.
TGCTCGGCGCCATCTTCCTCGGTGGGTCCATCTCCATATTCGTGAACATTCCAGGCTTGATGATCGTCATCGGCGGAACGTTCGCGGCTACCTGTGTGACATTTCCCCTGGAAGAAGTGCTCCAGGCGTTCGGCGGCGGCGCACGCGCCTTTGGAATTAAAAAGGTCAAGCCGCAGGAAGTGGTCTCGACCATGGTGCGCATCGCCGAGATCAGCCGCCGGGAAGGCCTGGTGGCCCTGGAGAAGATCAAGACCGAGAACGCGCTGCTCAAGAAGGCGTGCCAGCTCATCGCCGACAACGCCGACCCCATGCTCATCCGCGACACGGTGATGATCGAGATCGCGACCATGAAGCGGCGCCACAACGTGTCCATCGCCGTGTTCAAGCGCCTGGGCATGTACGCGCCGGCCTTTGGAATGATCGGAACGCTCATCGGCTTGGTGCAGATGCTCTCCCAGCTCGATGATCCAAAGTCCATTGGGCCGGCCATGGCCGTGGCCATCCTGACAACGTTCTACGGCGCGCTCATGGCCAACCTGCTGTTCATTCCCATCGCGGGCAAGCTCAAGGCCAGGACCTTGCAGGAAGAGGTGCAGCTGAACATCATCTTCGAGGGCGCGAAGTCGATTCTGGAAAATAACAACCCGCGCCTGGTCTACGAGAAGTTGTCCTCGTTCATTTCACCCAAGGAGCGTCGTTCCGGTGGCAGACAATGAATTCCCGGTAGGAGTGGGGATCGACGAAGACAATGACGGGCCAGATGAGTGGATCGTCACCTTCGCCGACGTGTGCATGCTCCTGCTCGTGTTCTTCGTGCTGCTGTACTCCATGTCCACAATAGACTTGACGCGCTTCACCGACTCATTTACTGCGGTGCGCCAGGCCTTGGGCAGGGAAGGCATGACCGCCACCCACATGCGGGTGGAGCAGGAAGAGGGCGCGATCATGGAGTCCGTGCTGCTCCAGCGCCAGCTTTTGGCCGACCAGCGCAAGGTCTACACCGAGATGCGCACCTTCATGAACCGCAAGGGGCTCGAAGGCGTCATCGGAGCGGTCTTCGACGAAGGCGTCATTACCCTGCGCCTGCCCTCCGGGGTGCTTTTTGCTCCGGGAAAGGCCGAGATTACGCCCGAAGGCCGCAAGGTGCTGTCGCAGCTCAAGGATTTGTTCATCCAGCGGAACGATCAGCATATCGACATCCGCGGATTTACCGATAACACGCCGCCCCCGGAGGACAGCCGATTCAAGGACAACTGGGAGCTCTCCGCAATGCGCGCGGTCAATGTGCTGCGCCTTTTGCTGGAGGACGGCGTGGAAGCAAGCAGGATGACGGCGACCGGTCTGGCGGACATGGACCCGATCTATCCCAACACCTCGCCGGACAACCGCGCCAAGAACCGGCGGGTGGAGTTTGTGCTCGAAAAACGGGTGGGTAACCCTTGACGCCGGACGTGACGGCTCTATTTCCCGGCAGAGGTCCGCGTGGACAAGTTTAAATTCAACGTTCCGGATCGCGACAACAAGCGTCGCGCATATCGCGTGAATGTGCACGGGCTTCGGGTGTATATCCCCGAACGCGAGGAGAGCTATCCAGCACGGGACCTGAGCGCCGTCGGCATGTGCATTATGGCGTCCGAGGGCAGCTTTCAGTGGGGCGAGGTCTTTGAATGCGAAGTGTTCATGGAGGACCAGTCCTATGTTTCCGGATTGTACGCCAAGGTGCAGCGTTTACTGCCAGACGGGCAGGTGGGCGTGAGCTTCGAGGAGCTCGACCCGCGCAACGAAGCCAGGCTGGACAAGCTCGTTCTCGAGACGCAGAAGCGGATGATCAATCAGAAGCGCGCTCGGGAATCCAGCCAGGATCCCGACAACGACTGACCCAATTCTTGTAAGGATACGATTTGTGAGTGTTTCACGACATAAGGTCCTGGTGGCCAACCGGGGCGAGATAGCGGTGCGCATCATGCGCGCCTGCATGAAGCTCGGACACGATTTCGTGGCCCTGTACACCGAGGCGGATGCACAGTCCGGCCACGTGCGCCTTGCGCGCGAGAAGGGCGGCGAAAAGAGCCTCTACCGGGTGGCCTCCTACCACGACGCCAACGAGATCATGGCTGTGGCCGACGCCAGCGGCGCGACCGCAGTGCATCCCGGCTACGGTTTCTTTGCAGAGGACTTCCGATTCGCCCGCCGGGTGACGGAGCGCAACCGCAAGCTCATATTCATCGGACCGTCCTGGCGCGTCATCCGCGACCTGGGAGACAAGATCAATACGAAGCGCCTGGCGCGCACCCTGGAGGTGCCCACGGTCCCAGGCTCGGACAAGCCCATCTACGATGAGCTTGAAGCCGAGGAGATCGCCGAAAGCCTCTTCGCCTTCCAGGCCGAGCAGGGCATCGACAAGCCCCTGGTCCTGGTCAAGGCCTCGGCCGGAGGCGGCGGCATGGGCATCGAAGAGGTGCACGACCCGGACATGTTCCGCTCTGTGTACCGACGCATCCGCAACTACGCTATGCGGCAGTTCAACGACGAGGGCGTGCTCATCGAGCAACGCGTCCACGAGTTCAACCACCTCGAAGTGCAGGTGCTGGCCAGCAGAACCGGCGAGCCGCCGGTCCACTTCGGCACCCGCAACTGCACCATCCAGTCCACGGGCCGGCAGAAGCGCGTGGAGGTCGCCCCCGGGTTCGCGCCGGACTCCATCTCCTACCGCTTCAACGGCAACAAGGTGCTCAACGACATCGTGGACCACTCCCTGAAGATGGCTTCCAAGGTGGGTTACGACTCTGTGGGCACGTGGGAGTGGATCGTCACTCCCGTGGGCAAGCCCTTCCTCATGGAGGTCAACACCCGCATCCAGGTGGAGAACGGCGTTTCCGCCATGATCTCCCGGATCAAGGGCGACCCGAACGTGGACCTCATTGCCGAGCAGATTCGTCTGGGTCTGGGCGACGAGATGGGCTATACTCAGTCCGACATCACATTCGAGGGCGTGGGCATCGAGTACCGGATCATCGCCGAGGACCCGGCCAACAAGTTCGCGCCGTGGATCGGCCGCATCGAGAAGTACGGCTGGCCCGAGCACGACTGGCTCCAGGTCTACACCCAGGTCCCCACGGACGACCCCTACGAGATCCCCACGGAGTACGACCCCAACCTGGCGCTGGCCATTGTCTGGGGCAAGGATCTCGAACAGGCCAAGGCCCGCGGCAAGCAGCTCATCGACGCATTCGTCCTCGAAGGCAAGGACGCGCAAGGCCGGCCCCTGAAATCCAACCTCGCCTTCCTCAAGGAAAAAACGGACGAGCTGCTGGAATTCTAGCGCTTCCGTACCAATACGATTCACCATGGATACCGATAAGAAACTCCAGCTCCTCGGCGAGCGACTCAGATACATCCAGGATATCTTCGGGAACAGGACCAACGAGCATATCGAGCTCCTCAAGACCAAGCTCGACGAGTTCCTGAAGCGCGAGCCTACCCTGGCGTTCCCGGACAAGGTGCGCGAGCTCGCGTCCCTCGAAGACCTCTTTACCTTCCAGGAGAACAGGCTCGAACGCGAGCTCACCCCCATGGACAAGGTGCGCATCGTCCGCCATCCCCAGCGCATCTGTCTCAAGGACATCCTGGAAAACGTCTACGACAACTACACCGAGATCGGCGGTCAGGACGAGTACTCCATCGACCCCTCCATGCTCATCGCCCGGGCCTACATCACCCGGCGCATGCGCGGCCGCGTGCAGCACCAGCCTGTCATGGTCATCGGCCAGGAAAAGGGCCACGGCCAGGAGTTCCGCAACGGCGGATCGGTCAAGCCCTGGGGCAACGCCAAGGCGCTGCACTACATGAAGGTCGCCGAGACCGAGAACATTCCGATCCACACCTACGTCTTCACGCCCGGCTCCTATCCCATCGAGGACTACCCCGGCGCGGCGCAGCAGATCGCCAAGAACCTCTACGAGATGGCCTCGCTCAAGGTGCCCGTCATCGCTGTCTTCTCTGAGGGCGGCTCCGGCGGCGCGGAGGCCATCGGCCTGGCCGACAAAAGGCTGATGCTCTCCCACGGCTATTACTCGGTCATTTCGCCCGAGGGCGCCGCGGCCATCGAGTCCGGCATCCGCCAGGGCCAGCGCGCTCCCGTGGAGTTCATCGAGAACGCGGCCAGGAATCTGAAGATCACTGCCGAAGACAACAAGCGCATGGGCTACATCGACCGCATCGTGCCCGAGCCTCCGTTGGGCGCGCGTCCCGAGCACTACGACTTCTTCAAGCTGCTGCGGCAGGAGGTCATCAGCGCCACGGACGAAGTCGTGCTCAAGGTCCGCGGCATCAAGCTCTTCCGCGCCTGGGCCCTGCGTCGGCGCAAGCGCATGCAGACCACACGCACCGACGCCGAGAGCCTGTACGTACGCTGGGGCCTGTCGGCCAATGCGCGCGAGGACCTGCTGGTCCGCCGCTACAAGCGCTTCGGCAACATGAGCCGCAAGGCCTTCCTCGATCCGCGGCCCACGTGGAAACGGGCGCACTCCTCGGCGTACGAGATGCTCTGGTCCGTGTACTCCTTCTTCAAGTACGACATGTTCCGCAAGCACTCCAAAAAAGTGCGGCGCACCGTGGAAGAGGTCGGCGCGGAAGTTTCGTACGTGTGGGACCGGGTGCTGACGCCGGTGAACAAGCTCAGGAACGTGCTCTCCAAGCCCAAGGCGCTGCCGCCGGAAAAGGAGCAGCAGCTCACCCAGCTTTCCTATTGGGAAGAGGAGAACGGCTCGCAGAGCGGCGCCTGGAAGTACGTGAGCCCCAAAGCCCGCGAGGACCGCGCCATAAGCTGCCCCAACGCCGCCACCCACGGCTGCCTGGATCTCTGGGCGCCGGACCTGTACGGCGACTTCGCCGGCGTGTGCAGCTACTGCGGCCACCACTTCCGCATGGAGTACCACTGGTATCTTTACAACGTCTTCGATGCCAACTCGATCTATGAGTTCAATGAAGAGATCGAGTCGCAGAACCCGCTGGACTACGAAGGATTTGCCCAGAAGCTGGAGCAGGCCAAGAAGAAGACCGGTCTGAAAAGCGCCTGCAAGACCTTCGAGGCCCGCATCGACGGCATCCAGCTCATCGTGGCCATGCTTACAGCCGACTTCCGCGGCGGCTCCGTGGGCGCGGCCGAGGGCGAGAAGTTCTATCGTGCGGCCGAACGCGCCCGCAAGAAGCACTTTCCCTTCCTGGCCTATGTGCACGGCACGGCCGGCATCCGCATCCAGGAAGGCGTCAACGGCGTCATCCAGATGCCGCGCTGCACCATGGCCATACGCCGCTACATCGACGCCGGCGGGCTCTACCTCGTGCTCTACGACACGAACTCCTACGCCGGCCCTGTGGCGTCGTTTCTGGGCTGCTCGCCGTACCAGTTCTCCATCCGTTCGGCCAACATCGGCTTTGCCGGTCCGGGCGTCATCAAGGAGACCACGGGCATGGACATTCCCCCGGACTACCACAAGGCGTACCGGGCCCTGTCCCGCGGGCACATCCAAGGCATCTGGGACCGCCGCGAGGTGCGCGGCAATCTCCAACAGGCCCTGCTCACCATGGGCGGCCGCAACCTCTACTACCGTTAAGCACGGGAGGATCGAGTGCTCGACATCACGAAGCTCCTCGAAGAGCTCAAAGCCTCCCCGTACGAGGAACAGAATGTCTACACGCCGCATACCGGCGTGCTTACATTCCCGGAACTGAAGCCTGGCGATACCGTTGCCGGCGTTACGGGAACCTACAAGGAGAAGCCCGGCACCGTGCTCGCCCACATCGAGCGCGAGCGCAACAAGAAGCCCATCAACGCCACCGAGTCCGGCGAGGTCGTCTCGCTGAACAAGGAGCTGGGAGGGCAGTTCGTGGAGGCCGGCCAGCAGATAGCCACGCTGCGCCACTATCTCTCCAAGGACGAGGTCATCTCCATCATCCTCAAACAAACCTTGTACCTCTTCCCCGCGCCGGAGCGCGCCAAGTACTACTTCACGCCGGACATCGACCAGAAGGTCAAGTCCTCGGGCGCCAGCTCCATCACGGTGCGGCCCGGCATGGAGCTGCTCATTATGTCGCGCATGAAGCGGGAGTCCCCGGTGTTCTACGAGGGACCGGAAGGGGTCATCTATGCTGTGTACTTCCAGCCCAACGAGAACGTGGACATGGGCGCGCCGCTCATCGGCGTCTGCCCGCCGGACCAGCTCTCGCAGATCGAGGACGTGGTGGTGCGCGTGCAGACCGAGTGGGTGGAGCGGCAGTAGCACCGCCTGCGGCCGCGTCTGCGCGTGGACCGGGCAGTCGTCGTCCGGCGTTCGGCATACCGCGCCGGGCCATGAGTCGTCCGGGAACCAGACCGCCGCATATAGTGCGGCCAGGACAACAGCCTGCGGCGGCAGGTCAGAAGCGAGGAGGTGCCGGATGGGCAAGATTCTGCAGATTCGCGTGAGCGCCTACACCTACCGGCCCGAGGACGTGGAGGAGCGTTATCCGCGCCTCACGGCCCTGGCGTGGCCTGCGCGAGGCTCCGGCGCTCCGGGCCCCGAGCCCACGATCGGCCTGCTGGAGATGGTGGACGCCCTGGCCGACCAGGCCCGCTTCGGCGACTGGTCCAAGGAGCTTGTGGCTGACATGGAGCCTGTCCTGGCCACGGCGCAGGACCGCAAGTCCAAGCTGGAGCGCGCGCTCTCGGACTGGGACCCGCACACCGCCGACACGCTTTCCTACGAGATCGAGGATGCTCTGGCCAAGCTGGAGAAGATGGCGCCCAAGGCTGAAGATTGATTCGAATTGACCGGTGCGTCCTCCCGTGTCAGTCTGGGAGCTCGCATCAAACGATATTTTATGGAGGCAACGCATGGCCGGAAGCCTGAATAAAGTTATGATTATCGGGCGCTTGGGGCGTGATCCCGAGCTTCGTTACACCCAGGGCGGCTCACCTGTCTGCAACCTCACCCTTGCCACCGACGAGTCCTACAAGGATCGCGACGGCAACAAGGTGGACCAGACCGAGTGGCACCGGGTCGTGGTCTGGGGCCGCCAGGCCGAGACCGTGGCCAACTATCTGCGCAAGGGCCGCCTGGCCTACGTGGAGGGCAGCCTGCAGACCCGCAAGTGGCAGGACCAGCAGGGCCAGGACCGCTACACCACCGAGATCAAGGCCTTCAACGTCCAGTTCCTGGACAGCCAGCGCGACGGCGAGGGCGATTTTCAGGGCCAGCGCCCGCAGCAGGGTGGCCGTCCGCAGCAGCGGCAGCAGCAAGGCCAGCAGGGACGCCAGCAGGGCCCCCGCGAGCAGGGACCGCCGGACTACCCGGACGAGGACATGGGACCGGCCTTCCCGTCCGAGGCCAGCGGCATGGACGACGTTCCGTTTTAGAAGCCACCCAACAGTGATCTTTTGCCCTGTGGCGGCGTCAGGCTCGTTCCGCCCGAAGGTCGAATATTTTCGCATATACTTCCTTCGCGCGAAACTCGCCTTTCTTGCCACAGAACAAACTTTCTATTGTTGAGAGGCTCCTCTTCCTGTTTCTTGATTCTTCGCTGCTTCAAACATTGCCAAGGGAGAGCTTTCCGCTGGAAGGCTCTCCCTTTCCCTTTCGATGGGGACGCCGTCCCCATACCCCTGCCAGGGGAATTCAGTTCCTCTGGACCGCAGAAACGGGTCCAGGGACGTCAGTCCCTGGCAGGAGCGTGAGGGCGGAGCCCTCGCAACTCACTGACCGTTGCTGCCCACGGCTTTGAGCAGCTCGAGCATCACGCCAATGCCGCGGCGCACCTCCGGATCGCGGGCCGCGCGCACCATGCCCCGCAGGCCCACGGGTTGGACCGTGTCCAGATCCACCTTGGCCGGTGCGGCGGCCAGCCGTTCCAGCACGGCCACGGCGTTCTTGTCTCCAAGCCCTCGCGCCAGGCCCAGCAGGCCGACCAGACTGTCGTTCATGGCGTTCAGGTCGTCCTCGTCGAACTCGTCCGCGATGCGCTCCAAAAGCTCAAGCTGTTTTCTGAGCAACGAGAACACCCCGCGTTTGTCCAGCTCGTCCAGCTCCTGAATCCATTGGTGGATGGTCGTCTTCAGCAGCGGCTCGGCCGTGGCGGCAAAGTCGATGAGGTTGCTCATGGACTCCATCATGAAGGTGAGGTTGCGCACGTTGCGCAGGCTCTTCTTGAGCAGGAAGAGCATGTCTTCGAGCAGGAAGTCGGCCTCCACGTCCGAGAGCTCCACGATGAGGGCGCGCACGGCCTCCTCCACCCGCGGGGCCAGCTCGTTCTTGAGCTCCTCTACGGATCGGGCAGAGCGCGTAACGGGCTCGATGCGTTCCACCAGAAGGGCGACCTGCGACTCGAGGGCGCTCAACCGCTCCAGCACCTCATCGTTGTGTGCCATGTCGCACCTCCCCTAGATTGTGCACTCGGCGCCCTTGCGCACCTTGCCGGCCAGGGTCATCTGGCTTTCCAGCGGCAAGTCCAGCCCCTTCATCATCAGATTCCAGTACACCCAGCGGAACATCATCTTGCCCCAGTGGTTGGAGAGGGTCTCCTGCAACAGGCTGAACGGTCCCAGACCGGGGAAGGGGAACTTTCCGGGCAGCGGCTCCACGTCGTAGTTGAAGTCCAGCAGGATGGCTTTCTCGAAGCCGGAGTCCAGAAAGCAGGTGGCGTGGCCGTCAAAGGTGGGCAGCGGTTCGTGGCCGTCGATCTCGCGCAGCAGGTTCTCGACCAGGGTGTACGACTGGTAATGGGCCACGGAGCCGGCCTTGGATGTGGGCACGTTGGTGGCGTCGCCCAGGACGTAGACCCGATCCAGCCCCTGTGCCTTGAGCGTGTGCTTGTCCGTGGGCACGTAACCCATGGGGTCGGTGAGCTCGGATTCGATGAGCGCGTCGGCGCCGAAGTTGGGCGGGATGGAGACCAGCAGGTCATAGCCCACCTCCCGGCCGTCGTGCGACTCCAGGGTCTTGTTCTTCACATCCACCTTGGCCACCTGATAGTTTGGCGTGACCAGAATCTTCTTTTTCTCGGCGATCACGCCCAGGGCCTTGGACGCCACGGGCTTGGTGAACACGCCGTCCAGGGGCGTGACCAGCTCGATCTCCACGGCGTCGCGCACGCCTGTGGCGGTGAAGTACCAGTCCGCCATGAACACGAACTCCAGCGGCGCGATGGGGCACTTGTACGGCAGCTCGGCAATGTTCACCACGAGCTTGCCGCAGGTGAAGTACTTCAGCGGCTTGCGCAGGGCCTCGGCGCCGTCCGGCGTGTAGAAGGTGTGGATGTCCGTGCCCCAGCCTTCCTCCATGCCCTCCACCTCGTCCGGCTTGACCCGGCAGCCCGTGGCGATGACCAGATAGTCGTAGTCATAGGAGGCCAGCCGCGTTTCCACCTTCCGGTTCTCGACATCCACGCGCGTCACCTCGTCGAGAACGAAATCCACTCCCTTGGGAATGAACTCCCGCTTGGGCTTGATGCACTCCTCCAGCGAGTAGATGCCGAAGGGGATGAAGAGCCAGCCGGCCTGGTAGTGGTGCCTGTCGCTGCGATCGATGATGGTGATGGACCAGTCCGAGTCCGAAAGCTCCTTGCGGAGCTGGTTGGCGACAATGGTGCCGCCGGCGCCGGAGCCGATGATCAGAATCTTGCGCATGGCCTACCTCCTCCAGGCAGCAAGGCGGGTTGCCTGTCGTTTTGTTGCCGAGTGCATTCTCCGGGCGTTTCGAAAGGATTCCACCATGTACTGTTAGAGCACAGTCTGCGGGACGGGGCAAAAGATTTCGTTTTTCCCCATGGAATGGCACAACACGTCTGGCCCGGGCCGGGATTGGCCGGGGCGAGACCGAGCGGCTTCAGGTGGTCGCAGCTGGCGGCTCGTTTTCCCCGAAAAACGTCCGTGCATGCTGCGAGAAGATCAAATCGGGCAGGGCGACGTGCTGTAGGTCATGGCTTCAAGCTGCTGCCGTGTGCTCGCGAGGTCTTTGTGCACGATGCCGCGGATGCCTATCGAGGAGGCCACCTCCACGAACAGGGAGCGGTCGTCGATGTAGACCACCTCATCCGGCTTTGCCTGGCCGATGTCCAGGGCGAGGCGGAAGATCTTCTTGTCGGGCTTGCGGAAGTGCACGAAGCTCGAAGACACGAAGACATCCACAAAGCAGTCCAGGGCAAAGGTGCGGATGCGGTGCTCGGTGAGCTCCCGGCCCTCGTTGCTGACCACCACGATCTTGAGGCCGTGCTCCGCCTTCATCCGGCGTACCAGCTCGATCATCTCCGGATAGGGCTTGGACTGGTCGAACATGAACTTCCTGAACGTTTCCCGAGTAAAAGATCGAGGTTTGAAGAACACCAGCCGGTCGAGGTACTCGTCCAGGCTGAGCTCTCCTTCCTCGTAGGTATCGAAGGTGAGGTGGTGTCGCTCGTTCATGTCCTCGGCGTCGAGCTGGAAGGTCTCGGCGGCCAGGCTGCGGGCGTTGCGGTCCCAGCCGTTGGTGAGCAGCACGCCGCCGACGTCGCAGAACAGTGTGGTGACGGGGGCTTGGGAATCAGGCGTCTTCGATGTCTCGGTCATTGAGTTCTCCATAGAGCAGGGCGGGATACAGGGACATTGTATCTTTGGACTCCTTTTGGCGTGTGGAGTCAACAGTGGTCAAAACCTTCTCACCTGCTGAAGAAGCGCTCGCCCAGGCAGCGCGATGCCGCCGCGAACTCTTGCCGGGCGGAGGCTTCCGACTGCGCGGGGCTCCAACGGTGCGGCGGAATCTCCTCTCGTGCATGGTCGGATACCCGGAATATGCCGCGCCGAAGCGCCGAATCGATGATTTTGATTCGATCACTTTATCTGATACACATACTAAGCTTGGCAGAGGCGTGATATTTTTGCCCTTCCCAAACAGTGCCATGAGGATTCCATGACCCGATTCACCCATCCGGGCTACGCCTGTCTGAAAACGCTGCTGGTGCTGGCCGCCGCAGCGATCCTGCTCACCTCCTGCGCTGCGCTGCCGCGCAGGGCCCTGCCCGAGAAGTATGAGGACATGGCCCAGGTAGACGGCCTGCAGAGCGTGCGCACGTGGGCGGATGAGTTCAACCCGGCCTTCCAGCACACGCTCGTGGAATCAGTCAAACAGCGGCAGGCGTACTACGAATCCAGGGGACTGCCCTGGCCGACAGCCGATCCGCTCAACTTCCTGGCCATCTCCGGAGGCGGTGATTACGGTGCCTACGGTGCGGGCGTTCTCTTCGGCTGGACACAGGCAGGCGACCGGCCAGAGTTCGACCTCGTCACCGGCGTGTCCACCGGCTCGCTCATCGCGCCCTTCGCCTTCCTGGGGCCGAAGTACGACGATCAGCTGCGCAAGGTGTACACCACCATCGACGCCAAGAAGGTGTTTATCCTCAAGCGCATCTTCCAGATCATCGGCGGCGACTCCATAGCCGACACCAAACCACTGGCCGAGCTCGCCGCCAAGTACATCGACGCGAAGATGCTCAAGGCCATCGCAGCTGAGCACGACAAGGGCCGCCGGCTGTTCATCGCCACCACCAACCTGGATGCGCAGCGGTCCATGATCTGGGACATGGGGCGCATCGCCAAGGCTGGCCGGCTCGATCTTTTCCGCGAGGTCCTGCTCGCCTCGTCGTCCATTCCGGCTGTCTTTCCGCCGCAGTATATTGAAGTGAAGGCCGCGGGGCACAAGTATGACGAGATGCATGTGGACGGCGGCGTGGTTACGCAGGTCTTCCTCTACGGGCCATTTATAGACCCCACAAGCGCGGCTGCCGCGCAGGGGGCCAACTTCCACGACCGTGAGAAGAACATGTACATCATCATGAACAACAAGGTCGCGGGCACGTACGACCCGGTCAAGCGCAAGCTTGCCGACATTGCCGGCACAGCGGTATCCAGCCTGATCCGCAACCAGGGCATCGGCGCTCTGGACCGGCTCTACCTGCTCGCCAACCGCGACGGCTTCGACTACAACCTCACCTTCATTCCGGACAGCTTCGTGCCGGCGACCACCAAGATCTTCGATCCCGGCGTGATGAATACGCTCTTCGATCTGGGCCGGGAGCGTTCCCTGGCCGGTGCCGCCTGGCAGGACCACCCGCCGGGCTTCACGCCGTAGCGGCATTTCCGTTGTGATCAGTGTCTTTGGAAAAGGCCCCCATGCAGGTTGCTGCGCGGGGGCCTTTTCCTATTATTGGGTGCGCGCCGCATTCTACACAGAGCGGCGGGGCAGAACGAGGATGACGCCAGTGACGGCGGCAGAGGCGATGGAGGTCGTCGTAGAGCCGAGGCGGCGTAGATCAAGCCGCCCAGGCAGGCGCCGGCGAAGTTGTGAATTACGCCGAAGCGCTGCGCGTCTCGGGCAGCCGCAGGAACACGAAGACTACGACGATTGCGGAGAAGATGGAGACTGAGACGCAGTTGGCAAAAAAGCCGAAGGAACCGTAGAGCAGGCCGGCCAGAGCGCTGCCCAGTCCGAAGCCGAGCTGCTCGAAGGCGTTGCCCAGGGAGAGGTACTGGCCGCGAAATGCGTCCGGCACGAGCTCGGTCTGCAGCGTGCGAAAGCCGGAGGCGCGGGACGAGCCAAAGCCCATCATCACGAAGTACAGAACGGTGATGCCGTAGGGGAACAGGCCGGCAAGGGGAGTGAGCAGCACGAGGACGCCCACGGCCGCAGTGCCGCCGGCAATGACCCAACGCCGGCCGATGCGGTCCGAGAGCCTGCCGGCGCGCGGCGCAGCCACCAGAATGGCCACGGCGGCGAAAGAGAAGGTCCAGGCCGTCTGCTGCGGCGTCATGTGCAGGACTTCGTTCATCCAGATGGGCAGGTAGGTGATGTACACGGACATGCCGGAGAGGATGAGGATGCCGACCACCATGGCCGTGCCCAGCTCGCGCGAGGCCAGGATATGGCGGTAGTCGGCCATGAGTTCGGACAGGGGCCGCCGCCTCGGGACCACATTCTCCGGCTGGGGGACGAAGAACCAGATGCCCACGGCGCACAGGACCATGAGCCCGCCAAAAGCCACGAACGGCGTGCGATAGCCGTGGATCCCCGCCATCCACGTGGCCAGCGGCAGTCCGGCCACCTGGCCGAAGGCAAAACCGCTGATGACCACGCCCATGGCCCAGCCGCGGCGGTTGGCGGGAAAGGCGTCGCCCATGTAGGCCAGAATGCCGGAGGTGCACATGCCGGCCACCATGCCGGTGACCACGCGGGCGATGAGAAAACCGGCGTAGCTGTGCATGAAGCCGTGCAGCACCAGGGCCACGGCCACGGACGCTGAGCCGATGATCAGGATCTTGCGGCGGCCGATGCGGTCGGAGACCGGTCCCCAGAACAGGGTGGTGACGCCGATGGCCAGGGCGTAGCCCGAGACGAGCCAGCCCAGCGACGCCGTGGAGGCGCCGGTCTCCTGGCCGATAGCCGGCAACAGGGGCAGGATGGCGATGAACTGGCTGCGTATGGTGAACATAAGCAGCCAGAGCACGCCCAAAGCGATGAGCAGATGGCGGGGGAGCTTTTCTGTCCCCGATCGGTCGGGCATATCGAGCTCGCTGTCGCGGCTAAACCTCGAAAAGCATTTCGAGATCGTTGCGCGTCAGGCTCTTCCAGGCGTCCTGGCCGGGGATGATGGCCTCGGCCACGTCGCGCTTCTGGTCCTGCAGCTTGAGTATCTTCTCCTCCACCGTATTCTGGCAGATCATCTTGTAGGAGAACACCTGCCGCGTCTGGCCGATGCGGTGGGTGCGGTCCGTGGCCTGGCTCTCCACGGCCGGGTTCCACCACGGATCGTAGTGGATGACATAGTCCGCGCTCGTGAGGTTCAGGCCGGTGCCGCCCGCCTTCAGGGAGATAAGGAAGATGGGAATCTCCGGCGTGTTGTTGAAGCGGTCCACCTGGTCGAAGCGGTCCTTGGAGGCGCCGTCCAGATAGGCGAAGGGCGTCTGGCTGATCTGCAGCCAGCTGCGGATGATATGCAGCATCTGCACGAACTGGGAGAAGACCAGCACCTTGTGGCCTTCCTCGATGATGTCCGTAACCATGTCCTTGAAGGCGTCGAACTTGCCAGAGGGCAGGTTGGTGGAGACGCCGGGCATGTCCAGCTTGAGCAGTCTGGGATGGCAGCAGATCTGGCGCAGCTTGAGCAGCGCATCGAGAATGGACATCTGGCTCTTGGCGATACCCTTCTCGTCCACGTCCTGCAGCACCTGCTCCTTGAGCTTTTTGGCCAGGGATGCGTAGAGCTCCAGCTGCTCGTCGGCCAGGGCGCAGTAGTAAACGTTCTCGATCTTGGGCGGCAGGTCCTTGGCCACCTCGCTCTTGGTGCGGCGCAGGATGAACGGCTTCACGCGCTGGCGCAGGTAGTCCAGAGTCTCGGCGTCGCCGTCCTTGATGGGCTTGACGATACCGCGCTGGAAGGAGTGCTGCGAGCCGAGGAAGCCCGGCATGAGGAACTCGAAGAGCGACCAGAGCTCGAAAAGGTTGTTCTCGATGGGCGTACCCGAAAGGCAGATGCGCTGCTTGGCCGAAAGCTTGCGCACGCTACGCGCCGTAATGGTGTTCGGGTTCTTGATGTTCTGCGCCTCGTCCAGGATGATCGTGGAGAACTCGTACTTCTGCAGCTCTTCCAGATCGCGCCGCAGCAGGGCGTAGGTGGTGATGACCACATTGGACTTCTTGATCTTCTTGAACAGGCTCTCGCGGCGGGTGCCGTAGATGATCAGCCGCGTGAGAAGCGGGGCGAACTTCTCGGCCTCGCGCTCCCAGTTGGGCAGAACCGAGGTGGGCACGACGATGAGGTTGGGGCCGGTGATGCCCTTGTTGTGCAGATAGAGCAGGAAGGCGAGTGTCTGCACGGTCTTGCCCAGGCCCATTTCGTCCGCCAGGATGCCGCCGAAGCCGTACTCCTTGAGGAAGTTGAGGAAGGAGAGGCCCTGCCCCTGGTAGGGACGCAGCTCGGCATTGAGGCCCTCCGGTGTGGCCAGCTGCCGGATCTCTCTGAAGGAGTGGATCTTGGTGCGCAGCTTTTCCCAGAACGAGTCGGTCACGGCGTGGGGCACGTCGTCCAGAATCTTATCCAGCACCGGCGCCTCGAACTGCTTGAACTTCTTCTGCGGCGGCTTGTCCGGATCCAGACCCAGGCTGCGCAGCTTGTGGCCCAGCTTCTCCAGCCAGCTTTCCGGCAGGGAGGTATAGGAGCCGTCCTTGAGCTGGACGTAGCGCTTGCCCTGGGTCCAGGCTTCCCAGATCTTGTCGATGGGCACGCGCTGGTCGTCGTACTCCACGGCCAGATCCAGCTCGAACCACTTCTCGTCCTCGTTGGACTCCACCTCGGCCGTGATGACAGGCTGCGAGAGACGGACCTTGTAGCGGGTCAGGTTCTTCTCGCCGTAGACGCGGTACTCCTGCACCAGGGCGGGGTAGGCGTCCAGCAGGAAGGCGATGGCCTCCTCCGGCTCCAGGAACCAGATGGAGTTGGAGCGCGGCTGGAAGTTCATGTCCTGCAGCTTCTGGGTCAGTGCGGCCTCGGCCTCCTGATTACGGCGGATGAGGTACGCCTTGGCCTCGCTCTGGTAGCTGCCGGTCTGCAGATCCGGATTTGGGCCGGGCAGGGACACCTCGCCGTGCTCGGTCTCGTACACATTTTCTATCTGCAGGGTGAGCAGGCTGCCTTCCTCGTCCAGGAAGAGCTTGGGATTGTACGTGGCCGGGACGAAGATGGGCTTCATCTGCTCCAGGAACTCTTCCTGTCCGTGCAGCTCGGAAGCAGGCAGGCGCGTCCAGACGCGGTCCAGGAACTCGGAGATGTCCGTGTGCGAAATGATGGGTTGCTCGGCCACGATCTCCTGGATGAGCTGGGGCTCCAGCCCGGTCTGCACCGGGTAGAACGCCTTGTTCCAGCAGACCCAGATGGGCATCTGGCCGTAGAAGTAGGCCTCCTGTCCCACGATGGGGAAGGGTGGCTTGCCTTCGCGGCCCAGCATGACTTCCAGGCGCAGGCCCTCGTCCTCCAGATGAGGCGTGAGCATGAGCCGCATGGTCTTGCGCTCCACACGGCAGGGCTGCTCCGTATCCCGCCAGAACAGATAGAACTCCCGGCGCAGGGCGCGGAAGAACCAAGCCAGCAGGCCGTCGGGAATATCCACTCGATGGCCGAAGTAGTCGATGTAGCCGCCGATCTGCTGGGCCACCTTGGGCAGCAGGGGAGCGTTCTCGCTCCAGTCCGGATTGTTGATGATCTGCTCCAGGGTGACCTCGTTCTGCACCGTGGAGAGGCCGGACTTGTTCTGCCGAGCCCGGAAGAAGGCCACCTGCAGGCGGCCGGGTTCCGGATAAAAACGGTATATGAGGTAGTGGCGTCCGGCTTCGGGCTCCGGCTCTGTGGAGAAGAAGGAGCGGAAGACCTGGCGCCATTCGGTACGTGGTTTGGCGGGCGCGGCGTCTTCGTCGCGCGACTCCATGGAGCTCAGAAACTTGAGGGCCGTGGCCCCAATGTGTCTGCAGACGCCGGAGAATGAGTCCGGGCAGTTGCAGTAGTAGCTGATGCGATTTTCTTTGAGATTGACAGAAAGCTCGGGAGAGTAGACCTGAAAGTCCTCGCCTTGGATGTTCCCGTTGATCTCCCAGAAGGTCTCGCCCTTTTTGAGCGAGAGCTTCTGTACACCGCCATTGGCGACAATCTGCTGGGATCCTTCGAGCAGGTATTCGGGTATAGAATCGGTGACGAATTCGTTGAGCAGGCCTTTGACCAGGCTCTCTTCGCCTTTATCCATGGACAATGTACAGCTCCTTCCTGACGTGCGCATCGTAACATACGGCGTGACCTTTCACGATACGCGAGCGCAATGCCAGGGTGCGTCTGGGGCCGGCGTTTCGATGGACTGCCTTCACGGGCATTGGGCAAACCGTTCGACCATAAATCTACGAATTGGATAGAAAAACATTTGGCACCGCGGGTGGGTGATTGTGCACGGTGTTTTACTTGGCAAAATACCCCAGGCGCGTTGCAGTCGCTCATTCTACCTTAATTTTGCAAATTGGCAACAATTCCGTATGGGGGGTCGCAAAAGGAGGGGAACTGTATGTAAACCCCCTTACATGACTTGAAGAAAGTAGGGCTTTGCGAGTATCAGGAAAGCATGGTTCACGATATTTCCACTCAGCAAAATCAAGCCAGCTGCGAGCCGACGGATGCGCCAAAGCCCGCAAGCAGGCCCATTGTACGCATCGGCGAAATACTCGAAAAGGTACGCGCCTACATGCCGGATTCCGGCGTGGACCTTATCCAAAAGGCATACGTCTTTTCCGCAGCCGCCCATGCCGGTCAGGTGCGCCGATCCGGCGAACCCTATCTTTCCCACCCCCTGGAAGTAGCCAACACCCTGGCCGACATGCGGCTGGACGAGGCCACCATCGCCTCCGGCCTGCTGCACGACACGGTGGAGGACACCAAGGTCTCCATCGAGGAGATCGACGAGGAGTTCGGCGAAGAGGTCGGCGACATCGTCGAGGGCGTCACCAAGATCAGCCAGATGCCCTTTGAGACCAAGGAGCAGGCCCAGGCCGAGAACATCCGCAAGATGATCCTCTCCATGGCCGAGAACATCCGCGTGCTCATAGTCAAGCTTGCGGACAGGCTGCACAACATGCGCACCCTGGAGTTCATGCCGGCTGAGAAGCAGAAGATCATCAGCCAGGAGACCATGGACATCTATGCGCCCCTGGCCAACCGCCTCGGTCTGCACAGGCTCAAGCTGGAGCTGGAAGACCTCTCCCTGCGCTACCTCAAGCCGGACATGTACAACCAGCTCTGCTCCGGCGTGGAGCGCTACCAGGTGCGCGGCAAGGAGTACATCGAGAAGGTCATCGTCCTGCTCGAAGAGATGCTCCAGGAGAACGACATCCCGGGCCGCGTCTCCGGTCGCACCAAGCATATCTACTCCATCTACCACAAGATGGTGCAGCAGAACCTCACGCTGGACCAGGTCTACGATATCATTGCCTTCCGCGTGATCCTCAAGTCCATCAAGGACTGCTACGCCACGCTCGGCCTGGTGCACGCCGCCTGGCGTCCCGTGCCCGGCAGGTTCAAGGACTACATCTCCATGCCCAAGGCGAACATGTATCAGAGCCTGCACACCACGGTCATCGGGCCGGACGGTGAGCGCATCGAGATACAGATCCGCACCGAGGAGATGAACCAGCTCGCCGAGTACGGCGTGGCCGCGCACTGGCGCTACAAGGACCACGGCAAGGTCCGCACCAAGGAGGCCGAGCAGTTCTCCTGGCTCCGGCAGATTCTGGACTGGCAGAAACAGGAGAGCGACTCGCGCGAGTTCATGCGCTCCCTGCGCTTCGACCTCTTCAAGGATGAGGTCTACGTCTTCACGCCCCAGGGCGACGTGAAGGAGCTGCCCGAAGGCGCCACTCCGGTGGACTTCGCCTACCTCATCCACACGGACATCGGCGACCACTGCGCCGGCGGAAAGGTCAACGGAAAGCTCGTGCCGCTTTCTACGCCGCTGAAGAACGGCGATACCGTGGAGATCATCACGGATAAGCAGCGCCACCCCAGCCGGGACTGGCTGAAGTTCGTGAACACGGCCAAGGCTCGCACGCGCATCCACCATTACCTGCGAACCGAGGAACGCGCCCGCGCCATAGCCCTTGCCAAGGAGCTGCTGGAGAAAGAAGGCCGCAAGATGGGCATCAACGTGGCCAAGGCGCTCAAGGACGGCGTGTTCGACGAGCTGGCCGGCGAGTTCTCCTTCAAGGAGCAGGACGATCTGCTCTCCGCCGTGGGCTACGCGCGCATCACGCCGCGCAAGGTGCTGAACAAGCTCCAGCCCACCAGGCCCAAGCCTGAGGAGAAGGAGCGGGACAAGGAGAAGGGCAGAGCCCCGGCAGAGACCTCCAAGGCCGACATGACGCCGGAGGAGACCAAGCGCGCCCAGTCCATGGACAGCGTTTCCATCAAGGGCGTGGACGACGTGCTCGTGCGCTTCGCCGGCTGCTGCAACCCGCTACCCGGCGACACCATCGTGGGCTACATCAGCCGCGGCCGCGGCGTCACCGTGCACACGGCCGACTGCCCCAACGTGCAGAACGTGGAGCCCGAACGCATCATCCCTGTTTCTTGGGGCGGGGACATGGAGACGCCGTACCCGGCCAAGATCCGTATCATCTCCCGCAACCGCAGCGGCGTGCTCAGCCGCGTCTCCACCCTGCTGGCGCAGGAGGGCGTGAATATCGATGCCGGCCACTTCCACTCCACGGTGGACGGCAACACCGAGATCGTCTTTACCGTGCAGGTGCGCGAAGCGGCCATGCTCTATGTGGTGTTGGACAAGCTCTCAGCCCTGGACGACGTGCTGGAGGCCATCCGCGTGACCGCGCCTGTGCGCGGCGAGGGCGGCCACCAGCATGGATGAGTATTTTGATCAATGCTCGTAAAACAAAGAAGGCCCCTTTCGGGGCCCTCTTTCTGGCGCGTCTGGCGAGTGGGAGATGTCGCGGATCGGGAGTGTGCAGGCGTCCCTCGTGTGCCGCGATTGGTTGATTTCGCGATGGTTGTGAGTCAGATTCCCTTGTGGGTTAGCCGCCCACGAGCGTGAGGGCCATCCGCGGCAGGGAGTTGGCCTGCGAGAGCATGGCCACCGCGGACTGGGTCAGGATCTGGTTGCGCACGAACGAGGTCATCTCCTGGGAGACGTCCACGTCGGAGATGCGGGACTCGGCAGCCTGCAGGTTCTCAGACTGGATTTCCAGGTTGGTGATGGTGTTCTGCAGACGGTTCTGCAGAGCGCCCAGGTTTGCGCGAATCTTGTCCTTGGAGACGATGGCGTCTTCCAATGCGGACAGGGCCTTCTGGGCGCCTTCCTGCGTGGAGATGGAGAAGCCGTCGCCGCTTGCGGATTGGTTGCCCACACCAAGGCTCGACGCAGTCGCGCTGTTGATCTTGATGTAGTAGTAGTCCTCGGACGAGTCGTTGGCCGTGCCGAAGTGGATCTTCATCTTGCCAGTGGCCTGCAGCCCGGAACCGCTGTGCGTGTCCGACGACAGGTTGCCGTTGAGCAGGTACACACCGTTGAAGTCCGTGGCGTTGGCAATACGGGTGATCTCCGAGGCCATGGCCTGGTACTCGGAGTCGATGATCAGACGCTGGTCCGAGCTGTAGGTGCCGGTGGCGGCCTGCTCGGCAAGCTCCTTCATCCGGATCAGCTTTTCGTCGATGACGCCCAGGGCGCCGTCCGCCGTCTGGATCATGGAGATCGCGTCGTTGGCGTTGCGCACACCCTGGTTCAGGGCGGCGATGTCCGAGCGCATGAGCTCGCGAATGGCGAGGCCGGCGGCGTCGTCAGCCGCAGTGCCCACCCGGAGGCCCGAGGAGAGTCGGCGGACAGAGGTGCCGAGATCGCTGTACGAGGTGCTCAGGTTGCGCGCTGCGTTGGCGGCCATCATGTTGTGATTGATAACCAGTGACATAGCTATTCCTCCGTGAATGTTTTTCTTGGCGTCCTTGCCAAAAATCGAGGGGCGTTGTTGCGCCGCCCGTCCTGCACCGGCATACGGCCGGAAGTACACCCCACCCGTCCAGGGTGGATGGGAGATAGACTTCTCCTCACTCGTCTGTCTTTTCGGACGCAGGGCATGCCCATCTTTAGGGGGCGCGATTATTTTTTGCATCAGGGGGCAGGAGGTGCTACCAGATGCATGCGCTTGGAGGCGTTAAGAGGAATCACCATATGAATACACGACATACGCAATTCAGAAAGATAGCGCTCGCAGCCGTGGCCGTAGGCACGCTGCTGACTGCGCATGGTTGCGCGCTCTTCAAGAGCCCGCCGCCGCAGGATCAGGAAACCATCGCCCAGCCGGCAACGAAGCAGACGCCGGAGCCCAAGAAAGAAACGAAACCCGTGGAAAAGAAGCAGACCACGAAAAAGACCAAGGCAGAGGACAAGCCCGCTGCCGACAGCACAAAAGAGATGGGCCCGGGCGAGACTGCCCAGGGATACGTCATCGGTGGCGAAAAGGGTGCCCTGGCGACGGACTCCGCGCAGAAGAACGGCTTTGGCGGCATTCGTTCGGTGGAGCCCGCCATCGTGCTGCAGGGCGAAGGCCCGTACCCCACGGTGGATGACCTGCTGCTTGCCTCGGACGAGGCGGCGGAAGACGGCCGCGTGCTCGGCGACATCTCGCCCTTCGACGCCTTTCCGGACATCCCCGGCGACGACACCGTGGGCCGGGTGTTCAAGGAAAAAGGCAAGTCGGGCGTGCGCATCAAGCTGTTCGCCTTCAATGCTCCCGGCCAGAAGCACCACCGCCGCGTCTACGGCTATGTGGTGGAGGATACGGTGAGCGGCGAGGTCCACGGCTTCTTTGACGGCGACGGCGACGGTGTGTTCGAGCAGGCCACGCTCAAGCCGGTCATCCAGCCCGCAGCGCTGACCCCCGGAAGCTGATTGCACTGTCGGCTTCTGGCGCCAATCCGGGCCGCGGAAATCATGGCGTGTCCAGGCGATGCTCTCGGACATCCGGCAGAAGAACAGGCGGACGAGCAGAGCGGGCGAGGGTGATGGACGCGTGGACCGGACTGTGACCTGCCTCGGTCACACGCACCGCCACCGTGCATCCTACTTAATACGACGAATTACGGGCCAGGACGGCCGCAACCTTATGCAACGGGTCGTACCAACGATGCATCACTCTGATTTGCTTGGAAAGAAGGCGCGCCGGGCCGTGTTTCTCGCCATCGCCGGCGTCCTGTTGTTTGCCGCTCCGGCCCTGGCCGGTCTGCTGCAGAACAAGGACTCTGTTCCCTACGACTACCAGGTGTTCTGGGACGACATGGAAGCCCCACTCAAGGGCATCATCGAACCGGGCCAGGAGGTGGAGCTGCGCGAGAGCCCCTGCACCATCGCCCTGCCCAAGCGGAACGACTCCATGTACATGCGCCCCGGCGAAACTGTTTTTATCCGCAAAGGCATCCTGCGCCGCCCCGAAGACAAGAAATAGAGTTGGCGGTCAGTGCGGGGGACGCCGTCCCCCACGCCCCCTGGACCCCAGATCTGGGTCCAGGGAGCAGTGCTCCCTGGTGGGAGCCCGAGGGCAACGCCCTCGGATCATCCAGATAGAATCATCTGCTATCCCTGTGCTGAGTCCCGTGCGCCCCAGGCCGCATCCACGGCCGGAGCATTCGCCAGCAGCACGTCTTCCACGCATTCGGGCATGAGGCCCAGGAGCGACCGGTCCGCGCGCCACAGGGTGCGGATCATGGAGCCGCTGACATCCTGCCGGGGCATGGTCATGAACGGAGCCCAGCCGCCGCGCCAGTGGATGTGTGCGTACTCCGGGCCGCTGTGGGGATACTCGCCGCCGAAGCCGGCGGAGAGGGCGCGTATTTCCGAAGAAGCGTCCGGGAAGAGGTCCGGGTAGCGGCCCATGAATTCGAGCACGTCCTGCACGTCATTCGCACCGCGGGTAACGACGACGAAAGTGGCGAGCTCGAACAGCTCCCGCCATGCGTGCCAGGTATCCAGGACGATCATGTCCGTGGCGCCGAGGCAGAAGAAGAGCCGCGCATCCGGCTCGGTGCGGCGGTACTCGCGTAGCGTATCCACGGTGTAGGACGGTCCCGTGCGGCGCGCCTCCAGGTCGGAGACGCGGTAGTGCGTGGGAGAGGCTGAGCCGCCGGTGTTGAGTCGCGCTTCCACGGCGCGGGCCATCGCCATGCGCAGGGACATGGGCAGCAGACGGCAGTTCGGCTTGTGCGGCGGCGTTGCTGCCGGCATGATGTCCACGCGCTCCATGCCGGCGGCTTCATGGAGCGCCACGGCGACGCGGATGTGCGCGGAGTGCATGGGGTTGAACGATCCCCCATAGATGCACACCGAACCCGGACCGCCGAGACGCTCTTCCGTAGAATTGCTCATGGGCCGGTGCGTCCTAGGCGCGGACCTGGCCATTGCCCAAAACGACGAACTTGGTGGTGGTCAGCTCCTTTACCCCCATGACGCCGTAGGAGTGGAGCTTGGAGGTGGAGATGCCGATCTCCGCGCCCAGGCCGAGTTGTCCGCCGTCGTTGAAGCGGGTGGAGGCGTTGACCCCGACCATGGAAGCATCCACCTCGCGCAGGAAGCGCAGGGCGCGCTCGTAGTTGCGGGTGCAGATGACCTCCGTGTGGTTGGAGCCGTGCTCGGCGATATGGTCCTGGGCCTCCTGCATGGAGGAGACGGTCTTCACGGCCAGGATCAGCTCGTGGAACTCCTTGCCCCAGTCGTCGTCCGTGGCGGGCACGGCCTTGTCGCCCATCAGGGGCAGAGAGCGGGGGCAGGCCCGCAGCTCCACGCCGGCGGCAGCGAGCTTGTCCGCCACCATGGGCAGGAACTGCTCGGCGACATCCTGGTGCACCAGCAGGGCCTCCAGGGCGTTGCACACGCCGGGCCGCTGGCACTTGCCGTTCTCTGCGATGGCCACGGCCTCCTCCAGATCCGCATCCGCATCCACGTACACGTGGCACACGCCCTTGTAGTGCTTGAGCACGGGCATGCGCGCGCCTTCCACAACGGCGCGGATAAGCGTCTCGCCGCCACGGGGAATGACCACGTCCACGTAGTCTTCCAGAGTCAGGAGCTCCTGGACGGCGGCGCGGTCCGTGATAGGCACCACCTGCACGGCGTTGGCCGGCAGACCGGCGCTCTCCAGGGCTTCGTGCACCAGGGAGGCAAGGTAGAGGTTGGAGTGGATGGCCTCGGAGCCGCCACGCAGGATGATGGCGTTGCCGGCCTTGAGACAGAGAATGCCGGAGTCCACGGTCACATTGGGGCGGGACTCGTAGATCATGGCGATGACGCCGAGGGGGATGCGCATCTTGCCCACCTGGAGGCCGTTGGGCCGCTGCCACATGGTCTCCATGGCGCCCACGGGATCGTCCTGGGCCGCAACGTCGCGACAGGCTTGGGCCATCTCCGCCTGCACGCGGGGCGTCAGGCCGAGGCGGTCCAGCCGGGCGGCGTCCATGCCGCGCTCTTTGGCGGCGGCAAGGTCCTTCTCGTTGGCTGCGGTAATCTCCGGGCCGCGCTGCTCGATGAGGGAGGCCAGCGCCTCCAGCGCCTGGTTCTTGGCGGCCGGGCTGGCCGCGGCCAGGATACGGGAAGCCGCCTTGGCGCGGCGGCCTATGGTCTGCATGAGCTCAGGAATGGACTGTTCAGACATGTGTTTTGCTCCTTCTCCATATGTACGGTATTGAAGCGAGTCGATTATCCATTTTGTCAAAATTGAAAATCAGTAATGATGTCGGCAGGTTTGTTTAAAAAACAGAAAAAAGTCGCGACAATCTTTTTGACAATCCTGTAAGAGAAGACTTACAAGCCTTCTCGCCGGGAGGGGTTCCCGGCAACGGCTTCGACTGTTACTAGCACAGTCCGTCCGCAAAACCAAAGCGATCGCAGGTTGGCGGGCTGGCGGTTTTTTCGCCAGTCCGGTTCCGTGATTGCATCGTGGTGAACACGTCGTTTTGAATGCGTAGAGAGGAGGAATCTCTTCCATGGCCGCACGCAACAATACCAAGTCTTCGAAGGGCGAACCGAACGGCGCTCCGGCGCAGCATCACTCCGGCATCGCAGGGGCTCTTGAGGACCTCGAAGTATCTGACGATCTGCACCCGCTGCTGCAGTTCATCGTCGACCACATCAAGCCGCTGGCCGCAGGGCTGGTGGTCTTCCTGCTCGTTATCGCCGGCTACGGCATCTGGGAGTACACCCAGGGGCAGGCCATGACCAAGGCCAGCAACGAGCTGGGCACCATCCTTGCCCAACCTGCTGGCGAGGAACGCATCGCCGCGCTGGAGCAGTTTCTCAAAAGCGCGCCTGGCGAGCTGAAGGAAGGCGTGCGTCTGGAGCTTGCTTCCGAGCTGGCCGACGCCGGCCAGTACGAACGCGCCGCCGAGGCTTGGCAGACCGTGGGCAAGGATCAGGGGCAGACCTTCCAGGTCATCAGCTCCATCGGCCGCGCCCAGTCGCTCATGCAGGACGACAAGAGCAAGGAAGCGCTGCAGGTGCTGGAAGACGCGCTGGCCATGGCCGGCGAGAGCTTCTATGTGCCGCTCAATCGCATGATCGCCAACGCTGCCGAGGAGTCGGGCAACTACGCCCGCGCCGTTGACGCGCTGAAGAAGATCGCGGCGAGCGACGAGTCCCGGCCACAGATGTATCTGAAGGACAAGATTGCGCGACTGGAAGCGCAAATGAACAAAGAAAGCTAGGAGCTTTTTGGATGCCCCATCCTCTGATGGATACCAAGCCGGGAGAAACGCGGCTCCTTCTTGGCAACGAAGCCATTGTGCGCGGCGCCATAGAAGCCGGCATTGACTGCGTTACCTGCTACCCGGGTACGCCGTCCTCCGAAGTCCCGGATACGTTTTACCGCGTGAAGCACGCCGCGGCGGAAAACGCGGATTATCATTTCGAGTACTCGCCCAACGAGAAGGTCGCCCTGGAAGTGGGCGGCGGCGCTTCGCTTGCCGGCGCCATGACCCTGGTGACCATGAAGCATGTGGGCGTGAACGTGGCGGCCGATCCGCTGTGCACCATCGCCTATGTGGGCTCGCCCGGCGGCCTGGTGCTGCTGTCCGCGGATGACCCGGGCTGCCACTCCAGCCAGAACGAGCAGGACAACCGTATTTATGGTCGCCTTGCCGGTCTGCCGGTGTTCGAGCCGGCCACGGCCCAGGAGTGCAAGGACATGGCCAAGGAGGCGCTGCTCTTCTCGCGCCGCACCGGCCGTCCCGTGCTGCTGCGCACCACCACGCGCGTCAACCACATCCGCGGACCGGTCGTGTTCGGCGATGTGTCGGAGCCCGCCCGCAAGGCCGACCCCAAGCCGTTCGTCAAGAATCCTTCCAAGTACGTGCCCATCCCGGCGTTCGCCCGCTCCATGCGCCTGGCCCTGCTGGACCACCTCGCCGCGGTTTCCGCCGAGGCGGAGCAGAGCCCCTGGATGACTGAGCGCGGCAAAGGCGACGTGGCTGTGGTCGCCACCGGCATCAGCCGCGCCTATATGAATGACGCGCTGGAGATGACCGGTCTGGGCGACACAATCCGCGTGCTGGAGCTGGGACTCACCTACCCGCTGCCGGAGAAGCGCCTTGCCTCGCTGCTGGGCGAGGTGAAGAAGCTGCTCGTGCTCGAAGAGGGTGAGCCTGTGCTGGAGCGCGAGATTCGCGAGCTGGCCAAGCGCGCCGGCCTGGACACCGAGGTGCTGGGCAAGATGAGCGGCGTGGGCCACGACTTCGAGCATGAAGGCGGCATCGGTCTGCCGCGCTATGGCGAGTACGAGACCCGCGTGGCGGCCAACGCCCTGCAAAAGCTCGTGGACCCGTCCTTTACGCCGGAAGCGCCGGCCACGGCCGCCGAGCCGGTGGAAGGGCTGCCCACGCGTCCCCCGAACCTCTGCGCCGGCTGCTCGCACCGTGCGCTGTACTATGCCGTGCGCCAGCAGTTCGGCGACAACGCCGTCTACTCCTCGGACATCGGCTGTTACACCCTGGGCATCCTGCCGCCGCTCTCCTGTGCGGACTTCCTGTTCTGCATGGGCTCGTCCATCTCCGGCGGCTCCGGCATGGCCCGGTTCGACAAGCGCCCCGTGCTCGCCTTCATCGGCGACTCCACCTTCTTCCACTCCGGCATTACCGGTCTGGTCAACGCCGTGTTCAACAAGCACAATGTGCTGTTGGTGGTGCTGGACAACCGCACCACGGCCATGACCGGCCACCAGCCGAACCCCGGCGTGGACGCCACGCTGGCCGGCGAGAACGAGGTGAAGGTGGATATCGAGGCCGTGTGCCGCGCTGTTGGCGTGGAGCACGTGCGCAAGGTGAACCCGAACAAACTCAATGCGTCACTGGCTGCGCTGAGCGAGCTGGCCGAGCTGCCCGGCGTCAAGGTGCTTATTGCCGAAGAGCCCTGCGTGCTGTTCGCGCGCCGCTCCATGGGCCGCAAGCCCACCGTGATCGCGGACGTTGCCGAGCAGGGCCCGGCCGTGGACGCCTGCCTGGAGTCTCTGGCCTGCCCGGCGTTCTACCGCGAGGACTCGGAAGTGGCCGTGGATCCGGTCCAGTGCTCCGGTTGCATGGTTTGCGCGCAAGTCACCAAAGAAAGCGAAGAGAGCGGCGCCATCAAGGCGCGCAAGAGAGGATAGCCTCATGGAAAAAGCGCGCATCTTTTTGACGGGCGTTGGCGGCCAGGGAACTTTGACGGCAACGAACCTGCTGGCGCAGACCGCGCTGGAGCAGGGCATCTATGTAACCTCGGGCGAGATTCACGGCATGGCCCAGCGCGGCGGCGTGGTGGTTTCCACCATTCTGCTGGGCGGGCTGAAAAGCCCCAAGATCGGCCCGGGCGAAGCGGATATCCTCATCGGCTTCGAGCCGCTGGAGACGTATCGCGGCCTGCCGTATCTCGTGCCCAACGGCGTGGTGGTCTCCTCCACGGAGTCCGTAGCGCCGGTGGCCGTATCCCTGGGAAAGGCGGAGTACCCGGACATCACCATCATTGAGCATGCGGTGCGTAAGGTGGCCTCCAGGGCCATCCTGATGCCGGCGCGCAGCCTAGGCAAAAAGGCCGGCGCGATACAGAGCGGCAACATTGCGCTTCTGGCCGCCATGCTGGCGACCGATGTCCTGCCGTTCGGCGTGGACGCATTGAAGGCGACCATCGAACGCAACCTGAACCCGAAAATCGTGGGAGTAAACCTCGAGGCAGCCAACCTGGGCGCGGAAGCAGCCCTTGCCTCGAACGCGTAACCTCCTGCCAGGAAAGATAGTATGGATGATGTCGCGACCTGCGCCCAGGAGATCGGACCGTATCTGCACACCTTGCGCAAGATACTCTCGGTCATGGGCCCGCAAAGCTCGTTTCAGTCGAGCCTGAAGACCTTGCTCAAGACTCTTGCGGAAGATCACGGCATGCTTCGTCCGCACATCTCGATCTTTGATCCAGAGACGAAGCACCTCAAGGTATCGCTCACGCATGCGCAGATGAAGAATGCCCAGGCCACGTACGAACCCGGGCAGGGCATCACCGGTCAGGTGTTCACCACCGGGCAGCCTGTGGTGGTGCCTGTGATGAAAGAGCATCCTGCGTTTCTGAACAAGGCCTTCGGTCGGACGGAAGAGGAGCTGGGAAAGCTCGCCTTTGTCTGCGTGCCGGTGCTCAGCCCGAACAAGGACTCCGAAGGCGCCCAGGAAGTCATCGGCACCATGTCGGTGGATATCCCGCGCGAGCCCGTAGACATGCTTGAAGCGCATTGCCGCTTCCTCGAAGTGGTGGCCGGCATGATTGCCAACCAGGCGGCGTATCTGCAGGAAGAGATCGCCCGGCAGAAGCACCTCATCGCGCAGGGGCTCATGGCCGGCAGCTCGGACATGGACTCCGAGGCGCCCAACATCGTGGCCTCCTCCAAGCCCATGCGCCTGGTGCTCAACCAGGTCCGGCAGGTGGGGCCGTCCCGCGCCACGGTGCTGCTGCGCGGCGAGTCCGGCACGGGCAAGGAGCTCTTTGCAGAGGCCATCCACCAGGCCAGCCCGCGAGCCGAGATGCCCCTGGTCAAACTGAACTGCGCAGCCCTGCCGTCCGAGCTGGTGGAGAGCGAGCTCTTCGGCCACCAGAAAGGCGCTTTCACCGGCGCGGTGCAGAACAAGAAGGGCCTGTTCGAGCTGGCGCACCAGGGCACGCTGTTCCTGGACGAGATCGGCGAGCTGTCTCTTTCGGCCCAGGCCAAGGTGCTGCGCGCCATCCAGGAGCAGGAGATCCAGCGCCTGGGCAGTGAGCAGACCATCAACGTGGACGTCCGCGTAATCTGCGCAACGCACCAGAACCTCGAAGAACAGGTGGAGAACGGCCAGTTCCGCGAGGATCTCTACTACCGCATCAACGTCTTCCCGATCTTCATTCCGCCGTTGCGTGAACGCCGCGAGGATATCCTGCCCATGGCCGAGCACTTCCTGAAGGTGTACGCCAAGGAGTACAGCAAGGACATCAAGCGCGTCTCCACACCCGCCATCGAGCTGCTCAACCAGTACGACTGGCCGGGTAACGTGCGCGAGCTGAAGAACTGTCTGGAGCGCGCCGTGCTGCTCTGTGACGAGTCCGTGATCCGCACCTACCACCTGCCGCCTACGCTGCAGACGGCGGAGAGCTCGGCAACCGACACGAACCTCTCATTTTGTGATGCCGTGGCCAAGTTCGAGCAGGAGCTGCTCGTCGACGCGCTGAAAAAGGCCAAGGGCAACATGCTCCAGGCAGCGCGCGATCTGCGGGTGAGCTACCGCATCGTGAACTACAAAGTGAAGAAGTACGGGCTGGACGCGAAGAAGTTCTCATCGAGCGGACGCTCCAAAAAATAGAGCAGGACCTCCATACAATGTCAGATTCCTGTGTGACGCTCGCCGCCGTGCAGATGGCGATGAGCGCGAACACCGAGGACAACGTGGCCCGGGCGTGCGACTTCGTGCGCCTGGCGGCCATGGCCGGGGGGCAGGTCGTACTGCTCCCCGAGCTTTTTGCGAGCGAGTATTTCTGCAAGGACATGCTGGACGAGCACTTTGCGCTGGCCCAGCCTGCGGAAGGCCACCCCATGCTCTCGCGGATGTCCGCCCTGGCCCGGGAGTACGAGGTCGTGCTGCCTGTAAGCTTCTTCGAACGCGATGGGGACGCCTTTTACAACAGCTGTATGGTCTACGATGCGGACGGCTCCTGCCTGGGGCTGTACCGCAAGTCGCACATTCCCCATGGTCCGGGCTACGAGGAGAAGTACTACTTCCGTCCCGGCGACACCGGCTTCAAGGTCTTCGAGAGCCGCTACGGCCGTGTGGGCGTAGGCATCTGCTGGGACCAGTGGTTTCCGGAGTGCGCGCGCAGCATGGCCCTGATGGGCGCGGACATGCTGCTCTACCCCACGGCAATCGGCTCCGAGCCGGAGCTGCCCGGCTACTCCACGCGCAACCATTGGCGCGCCGTCATGGTGGGCCATGCCGGCGCGAACCTGCTGCCTGTCATGGCCGCCAACAGGGTGGGCAGGGAGCAGGGCGTATGCTGTGAAATCACCTTCTACGGCTCTTCATTCATCGCCAGCCCCCTTGCCGAAATCGTGGCAGAGGCGGACGAAGAAGAAGAAACGATTTTAACCGCCGCAATCGACCTCAATGCGGTTCGTAAGCTCCGCAATGAGTGGAGTTTGTTCGGAGATCGCCGCCCTGATCTGTACGGGGCGCTGTGTAAGCCTTCCTCCTAAGTGTGCGTCTGCGCACGGTCTGTGTATTCCTCATAGTATTGTCGTGAAAACGTGACTGGAATGGCACGTTTTTCCATCATTGACACGCGGTTGCTCGTGCTACCGTGCGTCACGAAGTGCCCTCGGAATGCGGTTGCGGATGGTTGCGGGTAGAATTTACCCGAAAACTACCAAGCATCGTCCCTTGCTATTCGTAATTCCAATTTATTCCATTCTTGATATTTATATTCGCAGTGAGGCATGTTGCCGAATTTGGTCGGTGCGTCATATTGGTGGCGTTTCTGTTGCGATAGGACTGCGTTTTCGTACTGCAGTAGTCGTTTTGCAATTGCAGATGGGGGTTGATGCGTCACTGGGAAGGGGTTAGTGCCTGTTTGTGGGCGCGAGAAAGAATAGGTGCACGAAGCGTGTTGGTTGTATTCGGTGGGGCTTTCCTCCGAACATCAGGCAAGAAGGCCAACGGTTCTGTTAGCCATTGTGCAGTGCGCGTACGAAAGGTGTGGCTGCACACCAAAAATTGCGTCACGAATGAAGGTGGAATACGCAATTTTGGGCAAGGCACATGGCGATGTCCGCTGTTACTTTTGACGTCACCTGGGTGTGCTGAATCGCACAGGCAATGATGTCGGTGGGTTGCCCTGATCGGGTCCCAGCGGTGGAAACACCGCGAATGTATATTGCACTGACTAAAAAGTTATTGACTTTGATTGCGGTTACAATTAAAGAGCAATAACAGGAGAAGTCTGCGAACCAGCAGACTTTGTTGCGGAGTGAATTGCATAGCCCTCTTGGAGGCATGTGTAGATCAACCGGCTCAGCAGTAGTTCGAGTCGAGAGGGCAGTTGTTCCTGTGAGCAACTGCATAGACGGCCGACAGGGATGGTGCGAGGAGATACGGCATGGCCAAAGGTGGAAAGGATACGTCCACTGACAAGCTTCTCAACGTGATCCGTGGTAAGGGCGACGCCTCCGCTGGGTCGTCTGCCGGAGGCGGTGCGGGGCAGGGTAAAGGTAAGAAGGGCCGGGGCAAGGGCGCTGGGTCGGCTCGCGCGCCGCGCGGGGCCAAGGTGGCCCGCAAGAGCAGCAGCAAGGTTGTCGTTGGCGTCGATATCGGCCCGGACAGCCTGCGTGTCGCTCGCGTCAGCCATTCCGGCGGAAGGCCGAAGCTTCTCGGTTTTCATCGTATTCCCTACGAAACGCCGGATGCACCAGACCGGCCGGATTTCCCCCAATTTCTCAAAGCCAAGCTCTCCGAGACGTGCGGTTCGCCCAAGGGGTACGAAGCGTGGTCTCTGGTCTCCTCGGCCAAGTCCGAGCTCTGGCACATTCAGATCCCCAAGGTTCCCCGTCGTCAGATTCCCGATGCCGTCTACTGGACGGTAAAGAAGGAAAAGCAGTTTGACGACCGCGAGTTCATCCTGGACTTCGAGGTGCAGGAAGAGGTGGTGGAGAAAGGGCAGCCCAAGCTCTCCATCATGGTCTACCTGACGCCGCGCAAGCAGGTAGAGAGCCTCAAAAACCTGTTCCACAAGGCCGGGGTCAAGCTCGCGGGCGCGACTATCTCGCCCATCGCAATCCAGACGCTGTACCGCTCCCGCTGGGTGGGAAGCGACGCGCGCACGTATGCGCATCTTTATGTCGGCCGCAACTGGTCGCGCATCGACATCTTCACAAACAACAACATCGTTCTCAGCCGCGGCATCAAGGCCGGCACCAACAGCATGGTCGAGGCGCTGGTGGAGAACTACAGCTCCCTGGGCGGCACCGGCGAGGCTACCATCTCCCTGAGTATGGAAGACGAGATGCCGCAGCTGTCCAGTACGCAGGCCCTGACGCAGGACCAAGCCAAGCACGTGCTGCGCAGCAAGCTGCTGGGCTATGACATGTCCAATGCGCAGCCAGGCGCCGAGCTCGGCCAGGAAGACGTGCTGCGCATGATCCGCCCTGCCGTGGAACGGCTGGTCCGTCAGGTGGAGCGCACATTCGAGTACTACACCACCACCATGGGCAAGGATCGTGTGGAAAAGATCTTCTTCTCCGGAGAGATCACCACGAACCGCATGCTCATGGAGTTCATCCACACGCAGCTCGGCATCAACTCCCAGCTTTTGGACCCACTGTCTCCGGAGTACGTCGGCCCCGGCGCCGTCGGGCCGGTCACGGAGTCCGAGCGGTTGGAGTACAACCTGGTGCTTGCGCTTGCGCTTTCGGACAACACCATTACGCCGAACCTGCTCTTTACCTACAGGGCCAAGGAGCGCGAACGGCAGGTCCGAAGGATGGACAACGCCATCATGGCCATGGCCGGCCTGATCGTCGTCATACTCTTCGGCATCTATTTATGGCAGCAGACCGTCATAGGCGCAAAGCAGACCGAGATAGCCACGTTGCAGGCGCAGCTCAATCAGTATCAGCCGCAGGTCAACCGCAACCTGTTGATCCAGTGGGCCAGAAAGCTCAACCAGAAGAATATCGATCTCAAGCGGGCGAGCCAGATGTACGAAGGCATGTCCGTGGTCAGTGAGCTGTCGCGGCTCACGCCGCCGTCCATCAAGGTCACGGATATGCAGC
The DNA here is from genome assembly GCF_013085545.1 of Oceanidesulfovibrio marinus. Taxonomy (NCBI): domain Bacteria; kingdom Pseudomonadati; phylum Thermodesulfobacteriota; class Desulfovibrionia; order Desulfovibrionales; family Desulfovibrionaceae; genus Oceanidesulfovibrio; species Oceanidesulfovibrio marinus. The sequence continues at coordinate 1,198,676 of NZ_CP039543.1, read as the reverse complement.
TGAACCTGGGACCCGGAGAGCAGCCGGAACAGCAGGAGCAGAAGCAGGGCCGCCGCCGTGGCCGCAGTGCCAGGCAGGACGATAGCGAACAGCTTCTTATTCTGGACGCCGTGGTCCTTGGGGATCCGGAACAGTTCGATACGACGCTCACCAGCTACCTGATCAAGCTTGAAAACTCCCGATTGTTCGATGCCCCGGTCATCCACAAGCGGGTGGTCGAAGATTTCTCCACCTCCGGCGAAGTGCTGCACTTCGTAATCCACATCAATCTGATGTGAGGACCGAACCATGGCCAACGCAATTCCACTTCCGAAGCAAAGCCTGATCAAGATACTGGTGTGCCTCGCGATCATCATTCTCTTTGCTTTCTTCTTCAATATTCAGAGCAAGAACAAAGTCTCCCGGCTCAACGGCGACATCGTGGCACTGAAGTCCGAGATCAAGCGGCAGGAGATCCTGTACCCCGTGTACCTCGACCTGAAGCGACAGTATGAGGCCGAGGTGCTCAAGGAGCTCGCCCTGGTCACCAACAAGGCCATGACCCAGGAAGAGGTCGACGCGGTGACGAGGCAGATCGAGGAGGCCGCCGTGGCCTCGAAGATGGAGCCGCAGGAAGTCATTCCTGACCCTGCGACCCTTTCCGAGAACAGCGGCCAGGTCATCGTGAACTGCGAGTTCTTCGGTCCGTTCTTTAATGTCCGTGATTTGCTGAAGAACCTTGGCGGTATTCCATATGTGCGCCACATCGAGACTCTGGAGATGCAGGAAGCACTCAATGGTCTTGTAGTCAAGATGAAGGTGAGATTGTCCGTCGTGACGGAAGAGGCGTAGCGGGCCGTCCGATGCCGCATGGCAGCCGTACGGCTGAAACGCAAAGCCCTGTACAGGGTCGAGGTTGATGCAAGATGTCCAAGCGAGAATCGATTCTCCTGATTGTTATGGGTGTGGGCCTCTTGATCGGGGCATACTATTACTTGTTCGCGAATCAGCAGGACATCGGGACCGACGCCAAGGTGAACTACCAAGAGCTCAACAGCACGGTAGATATGGTCAAGGGCTTGGCGAACAAGGATGAGTTCACGGAAGTGGAGCGGTACAAGCTGGAGCTGGCCGAGACCAAGTGGCCCAGCAACCCCTTCTACGATCGTGAAAAGTTCGCCCGTCAAGACCAGCGCCAGGAAAAGGCCGAGCTCCAGTCTGCCGAGGGGCTCAACCTGGCCTACACCGGATACGTGGTCATGGGCGATCGCGAGCTCGCGATCATCAATGGCTTCGAATATGAACGGGGCGAAGAAATCGTCACGGCCGAGGGGTACTTTGTGTCCACCATCACGAAGGAAAACGTGATCATCGGACAAAAGAACGCCACCGAAGAGATAGTTGAAGAACGTGTGATCCCGATTACCGAGGATCCACTGAACCTTTATAATTAGCGACGGTGCCGCCATGAATACGCGAACCTTACTCATCCTCGCTGCATTGGCCCTCTCCTTGGTCCTTGCCTCTGCATACGGCTGCAAAAAGGAGCAAAGCCAAAACGACTCCTTTATCGAAAAGTGGCACGTACTTGCAGAAAACGCGCAGGGCCATTCGCCCAGCTACACGCCGCGCCAGCTGGATGCGCGGCAACGGGTGATCGAGCCGCCGGAGCCGCCGGATCGGCCCCTGCCCAAGCGGCTTATCACGCTGCGCATGCACCGCGCCAGCCTGGCCGCCGTTATCCAGGCGCTTTCCCGCGCGGCCAACCAAAGCGTTATGTTGAGCCCGGAGATTGGCGGTGAGGTGACCGTGAACATCGTCAAAAAGCCCTGGGACCAGGTTTTCAAGGGCATCCTGCGCACCAACGGTCTCACCTACCGCTGGGAAGGCGATATCATCCGCGTGCTCACCCTGGACGATCTGGAGAACGACCTGCGCATAGCCGAGGTGGAAGCGCGGCAGAAAGCGCAGAAGCTGAAGTCCAAGGGTGACGAGCCGCTCATCAGTGACGTCATCCCAATTCGCTACGCCGATGCGGACAACCTCAAGGAAACCATCGAGAAGATACTCGTGGTCCGCGACCGCACCGGAACCAACGCCGGCGGCGACAACAAGAATGAGATGCACGGCTATGTCACGGTGGACAACTCCACCAACTCCCTGGTGCTTGAGGCTGCCTACCAGGACCTCAAGAAGATCTACGACCTGGTGGACAAGCTGGATAAGCCGCGCAAGCAAATCCGGATCAAGGCGCATATCGTGGAGACTTCGAGCAACGTGGCCCGCAGCCTTGGCATCCAGTGGGGCGGATTCTTCAAGAGTGCTGCCAACGCCAACGGTGACAGCTTCTACCTTACTCCTGGCGCCACCGAAGGCGATATTGATCCTGATACCGGCGAGTGGACGGATGTTCCCCGCGTGGGCACCGGCATCAACCCGAGCGGTCTGGCCTTGAACTTCATTCCGGAGAACTTCCCCGGCACCAACCTGACTGGTGGGTCCCTTGGGCTGCTGTTCGGCCAGGTCGGCAGCAATATCCTTGAAGTCCAGCTCAACGCCCTGGCCAGCGAAGGCCAGCTCGAAATCCTCTCCAGCCCGTCGATCACCACCCTCGACAACCAGGCTGCCGTCACGGAGAACGGTACCCGCGTTCCCTACGTGACCATCAACGAAGACGGCCAGACTGAAGTGCAGTTCGAGGACGCGGTGCTGAAGCTGGAGATCACGCCGCACGTTATCGACGAGGAGTTCATGCGGCTTGCCATCCTCATCCAGAAGGACGAGGTCGACTTCACCCCGTCGCGTACAGTGGATGGCTACCCGACGATCATCAAGCGCCACTCCAAGACGACCCTGATCACACGCGACAACGAGACTATCGTCATCTCGGGCCTGACCCGCAGCCATCTGTCCGAAGGCGAGGCCGGCATTCCCGGCGCCAAGGACATCCCTGTGCTCGGCTGGCTGGTGAAGAGCCAGAACAAGTCCGACGAAAAGGACGACATCCTCATCTTCATTACGCCGACCATACTGGCCCAGTGGGCTCCTGGCGAAGTGCAGAAGACCCTCGAACAGATCGAGGAGGAAGTGCAGGCCAAGAAGCTGCAGGAGCAGCAGGACAAGGAACAGGAGTCGTTCGATAAGGAAGGGCTCGGTAAATACGAGCCGATGCAGTAGCCATCTCCTGACGGAGCAATAAAGGGTGCCTGGGCGATATCATGAAGTATTTCGAAATCCTGAACTTTCAGGACGAGCCGTTTTCCAACTCTCCTGACCCGGATTTCTTCTATGAGTCGCCTGGGCACCTGGACTGCCTCAACCGTCTGGAAATCGCCTTACGCCTCAAGCGTGGCCTCAATGTCGTTCTGGGAGACGTGGGCACCGGCAAGACCACGCTCTGCCGCCGGCTCCTCCGTGTTCTTGCGGACGACGACACCGTAAAAGCCTACCTCCTTCTCGACCCGGATTTCGACAACCCGCGCGACCTCCTGCTGGTACTGTGCGAGATGCTGGAAGGCACGGCTCCGGAAGCCGGCCTCACGGAATGGTCGCTCAAGGAACGGGTCAAGAATTGTCTGTTCCAGCGCGGTATTGACGACAATAAGACCATTGTCCTCATCATCGATGAAGGACAGAAGATTCACGACCGCTGCATGGAGCTCCTGCGCGAGCTGCTGAACTACGAGACCAACAATTCCAAGCTGCTCCAGATCGTGATCTTTGCACAGCTTGAGTTTGAGCCGGTCATCAAGCGTTTCCCCAACTTTGCGGATCGCATCAACGACCTTATCCGCCTTGGTCCGCTGAACTTCCGCCACACCAAAGAGCTCATCGACTATCGCATCAATTTAGCCAGGGTGCACATGTCGCGCACGCCCCTGTTCACCTGGGGCGGCTACTACGCCATGTACCGGGCCACCGGCGGGTACCCGCGCAAGATTGTCAAGCTGGCGCATAAGATCTTTCTGACACTGATCTTGAATAACGATCACCGCGCCAACTGGTCGCTGGTGCGAACTGTTTCCAAGGAAAACTATCTCGCCGAGAGCACCAAGTTCCCGTCGACCAGGACCGAGATCGGCGCCAGCAAGTCGCTTTTCGCCAGCCCGCGCTCTTCCCAGCCGGATGCCCTGGCCGATGATATCGAAGGCTCGCGGTATGCGTGGCTCGCGGGCGCTGTTGTCGTGCTGCTGTGCCTCCTTATTGCCGTACGGGCCGAAACACCGACAGAGTCTTCCCTATCGCTGGGGAATGCGCCGGAGCTGACGCAGCCGACCCGACACGTTGCGGACATGTCAGAGCCCGACCTCCATGCCGATGTAGAGGAAGTTGCGGAGGTAAAGGCAGAGCCTGTGGATGTGGCTGAGACTCAGGATCTGACGGAAACCCAGGATGTCTTTGAAGCCCAGGAAGCATCCCTCCCGACCAAGACGGCGCAGGTCGCAGACGCGCTGAGCTATCGCGCGAAAATGATTGCCAGGACGCTGCCTGGCGATGATGAGCCTGCCGGAAAGGCCGCGGCCCGCGTCCGCCAGATTCCGGAAGAGCTCGGCACGATCACCTTGGCAGAGGCGACGGATCTCAAGACGATCATCAATCGCGTGTATGGCCATTTTTCCGATGAGATCGTCAGTCAGGTGCTCGCGGGCAATGCGTCTCTGCCAGTTACCGGAGAGGTTCCGGCCGGCACAACGTTGACTTTCCCGGTCGTGCGCAAGGTCAACACGGCAGATGAGCCCAAGACAAACGGCTTTGTGGTCCAGGTTGGCCGCTATACGTCCCTGGAGAAGGCGTACACCGCGTGTAGCTCCTTGCGCTCCAACAGTGCAGAGGAGCCCGGTGTCGCCATTGTGCCGCAGTGGAGCGTCGAGAATGGGCTGGTGTTCTCCCTGGTCTACGCCAAGGCGTACGAGGACGAAGGGGAAGCGCTGCACGCTATCCGCGAGCACAAGCAGCCCGTGGAGCAGACGCCGGAGATTGTGGCCGCGTGGGGCGACGCCGAACTGCTGACGGATGTTGCTGCATGGCAGCCTGCTGCGGCTCCCGTGGAGCCGTCGACAAGCGGCGATCTCTTTCCGCCGCGAAGTATATTCGAATGAGAAGATTGTTGACCCGGACATAAGGGGGCGCAGCATAGATGCCCGGTGTTTGGGCGCAGGCTTGAGGCCTGTCTGGCGGATCGAATTTGTGTGGCGCGTTTTTGGCCCAGCTCAAGCCAGGATGCGCAAGGAAATGCTTGTTTGGATGTAAGTCGCAGTGCGGGAAACCGCGCTTTGTCTTATTGATTTCGTTGACACGCTGTTGAACGATGCTCCTTTTGGAGCAAGGAGTTTGGCATGCCGAATTATTCATATCAGGCTGTGACTGAGACCGGCACCGAGGTGTCCGGCACTCTTGAAGCTGACTCTACTGATGATGCTCGCCAGATCCTTGCGGCACGGGGGTTGATTCCTTCCCGCGTCGTTCGCAACGAACCAGGGTCGAATTTAATAAAAACTCTGAATGACAAGTTGAGCACAGTTTCTGTACCGGATCTGATTCTCTTCACAAAACAGTTCAGGACTATGTTCAATGCTGGTCTTTCCATTATTGCTTTGCTCGATGTGCTTGAGCAACAGTGCGAAAATCCGAAATTGAAATCTGCTGTTGTTGAGATAGGGCAAGATATCAAGCAGGGATCGTCACTGTTCAATGCATTCAGCAAGCATGAAAACATCTTTTCTCCTTTATACTGCAGTATGCTCCGCGCTGGGGAGATTTCCGGTACGTTACCAGATGTTTTGGATCGCCTTATCTACATTATTGAGCATGAATATAAGGTTAAAAAGCAGATCAAGTCTGCTCTACTCTATCCGCAAATTGTCATTGTTCTCCTCATTGGCGCGTTCATATTTTTGTTAACATTCGTTATCCCGCAATTCGTCAAGACATTTAAAAAGGCCGGCATTGAGCTGCCTTTGCCAACAAAGGTTTGCATCTTCCTCTACGAGTTTCTCGATGCATATTGGGTATATCTTATAGGTGTCGTTATAGGGCTGATAGCCCTCATTTGGTTGTACTTACGTACGGACAGCGGCAAACTGATCAAGGATAGATTCATACTCAGGATGCCGATTGTCGGGCCTGTTTTCCAGAAGGGCGCAATGGCTCGTTTTGCTTCAATCTTTTCCCTGCTGCAAGCCTCCGGCGTCTCTGTTCTCGAATCTGTTGGCATCGTTTCCAATACCATCGGCAACGCTGCAATCTCGCTCGAGTTCGACAACCTTCGTGACAAGCTGCAGGAAGGTCGTGGAATATCCGGTCCTCTCCGTAATTCAAGAACATTCACGCCGATGATCATCAACATGATTGCCATCGGCGAAGAAACTGGTGAATTGGACTTGATGATGCGAGAGGTTGCCAAGCATTACGACTACGAGGTTGAGTACCAGGTTGGTCGAATGTCCGAGCTTATTGGACCGATTCTTATAGTCTGTCTCGCTGGAGTTGTTGGCTTCTTCGCGGCTGCAATTCTCTTCCCCATCTTCGACCTGACCAAGATGGTCAAATAGATACGTCCCGAGACTGACAAGGATCGGGAGCGTTGTAGATCGCCGGATCGCGAGAGCGATCCCCTTGGTTGCGACATGAAGAAAAGCAGACAGTATTTTATACGTCTTAATATAATTGTTCCTATTATATTCTCATGTCTTGCTATTCTTACGCTTGTTGTTACGTATCGTCTTACCCTCTATAGTATTGATACACATGGTGATACCATTAGCTACCTCGCTGCTTGGGGCATCGCGGTGGTTCTCTTTACATTTATTGCCGGCTGGCTCATTTCACGCACCATTCTCAAGCCAGTTGAAGCGTTTGTGCGTGAAGCAGAGAAGCTGCCGGCGATGCAGCAGTCTGCGCCAGAGTTCAACACCAAGGACGAGCTTTCCCGCTATACGCAAGTATTTACTCAGATCACTGATTTTTTGAGCAAGATGGATGCACGGGAACTCTTCCCGGAGATCGTTGGACAGAGCAAGGTAATTCGCAGTGTTCTCAGTCAGATAATTAAGGTAGCCCCTACGGACGTCACTGTCCTCATTACAGGCGAATCCGGCACCGGCAAGGAGCTGGTTGCCCAGGCGATTCTGAAGCATTCCAAGCGGCGTGAAGGTCCCTATATCGCGGTAAACTGCGCGGCCATCCCCCAGGGGCTGCTGGAGAGCGAGTTGTTCGGCCACGAGAAGGGCGCGTTTACCGGCGCTGTCTCGCAGAAGAAGGGCAAGTTCGAATTGGCCGACAAGGGGACGTTGTTTCTTGATGAAATCGGCGATATGCCACTGGAAACACAGGCAAAAATTCTCCGTGCTCTTGAAAATGGCACATGTGAGCGCGTGGGGGGGACGCAAAGTATATCATTCGACGTCCGAGTGATCGCAGCCACGAACAAGGATTTTGTGGAGCTCATCAAAAACGGGCAGTTTCGCGAGGATCTCTTCCATCGGCTCAATGTTTTTCCGATTCATCTCCCGCCATTACGGCACCGCCGGGAGGATATCCCGATCCTGGCTGAGTATTTTTTGGAAAAGCACGAGAAGGATATCCACCTTTCGCCCGAAGCGATTCAGGTACTTCTGGTCAGCCCATGGCCTGGCAATATCCGTGAGCTGCGGAATATTATGGAGCGCGCGGCTGTGCTGGCGGAAGATGGCACTATCTTGCCCAAGCATCTGACCGGATTGGCGATTGGCGAGAGCGAGCACGATGATGAGCTGGCGCTCGATGAAGGCGTGAATCTGGATGACAAGCTTGAGGGAGTGGAACGCTCAATTATCATTGCAGCGTTGACCAAGACCGGTGGGGTTCAGGTCCGCGCTGCCGAGATATTGGGAATTAAGGAGCGTTCTTTGTGGCATCGCATCCGGAAGTACGAGATAGATGTCAAGTCACTGAAGATGCATGGCTAAAAGGGGTGGGCCAAGAAAGGGACATTGACGCTTGATAGACCCAATAAGAATACCATGCTGACCTCCCCCCTTCCTCTGGAGCATAGTCCAGGTAAACCAAGGCCAGGAGGGCAGCATGGGGCACGTATATCTGAAGCACAGTTCGTCCGTTTTGCCGAGTAGGTTCGCGGCGAATCCATCGTCGTCGGTGTGGATGTCCACAAACGCAGCTATCATGCGGCGCTGCTCTGCGCAGACTGCCGCCGGACCACGTTCGTGGCCCCCGCCAACCCGGAAGGTTTCATCCGTCGCCTGATCGAGGCGGGCTTACGCATCCGCGTCCTCGCCCACGAGGCCGGCCCCACGGGATTCGGCCTGGCCCGCGCCTGCGAGGCGGCCGGTATTGCCGTCATCGTCGCCGCCCGAGCCGCACCCCGCGGCCAGTGGTGGCCAGCACAAAGACCGATCGGCTCGACTGCCTGAAGCTCGCACAGTTCGCGGCCAAAGGCCTGCTCCAGCCGATCGCCGTGCCCACGCCGCGTGAAGAAGCCGAACGCGGCCTGCTGCGGCGACGCCACCAGCTCGTGGACGCGGTGCGCCGGGTCAAGCAACGGATCAAGGGCCTGCTCCTTTTGCACGGCGCGGCCGAGCCGCCTGGCCTTGCCAACTGGAGCCGTAGCGCCGTGGCCGCGCTCGAATCGCTGGACTTGAAGCCAGCGGTTCGCGATACCCTCGGCAGTCATCTGCGCGAGCTGGATTTTCAGACCGGCGAGCTACGCCGTGTCGAAGCAAAGCTGGCCGAGCTCCTCCGCGACGCGCGCCACGCCGAGACGACGCGCTGTCTGCGCACCGCGCCGGGGATCGGCCTCATCGTGGCGGAAACGTTCCGCCTGGAACTCTTCCGTCCGGAGCGCTTCGCCCACGCCGGACAGGTGGCGAGCTACGTGGGGCTTGCGCCGACGGTGCGCCAGAGCGGCGAACGACAAGGGCGCGGCCGGATCATGCCGGTCGGGCAACGGCGGCTGCGAAGTCTGCTCGTGGAGGCGGCGTGGATCTGGGTTCAGCGGGATGCCGGGGCCAAGGCGCGGCGGCTGGTGGTGATTTTGTGGAGGCTGAGCGTGGAGCAGCGGCCGTATCGCCCGCTGGCCGCGCAGCCATAGAGAAGTCGCGACGGGCTTTTTGCCACGTTGGTGCGAAATAAAAATGGCGATTCTCACGTTGGTACCGGATCGGTACTTGGCGCGGCGCGAAAAGCGTGAGCGCGAATAAGAAAAGGAAATTCAAGGTGTTGTCACGGCGCGTGCAGCGCGGCATGCAACAGGCTGCCGCGTGCACACACCGTGACAACGAGAAACCATACGGCCGATGTCGAAGAGGGCGAGGGCTTGACAAGGGATCACATAAGAAAAGCCGTGGTCAAAAAACCACGGCTTTTTTGTTGCGAGCTCCAAGAGCTTATTGGTCCGGGCTTCTCCAGAGTTCGGTCTGGTTTTCATCAAGGCCGCCGCCGGAAACCGTAATCGTAATGTTCTGATCCAGAGTGTCAGTAGAACACTCCAGGGTATAGTCACCAGTGACCGCTACATCATCACAAATCGTGTCACCACCATCACCGCCAGTCTGGGTGCCGGCATTCAGCAGTTGCTCGGAGTAGGTCAGGGAAAGCTGGGACATGGCACCAGCAATAATGCCCTGGGCGCCGCGGATGCGGGCCTGCTGCTGCAGGCTGTTGTACTTGGGGATGGCCACGGCGGCGAGGATGCCGAGGATGACCAGAACCGCGATGATTTCGATAAGGGTGAAACCTTGCTGCTTCTTCATTCGGATTGCTCCTCCAGTAAAAGGGGTGTGTTGGTTCCTTTCGGTGCGACCTAATAAACCATGTGGTTGAAGGTTCCCATCGAGCTACTGCCAAAACTATAGCAACGACTGTTCCAAAACGTTGCCAAGCGGCAAAATACTCTGAACATACTGAAATAGCAAGGCAAAAAAATGTAACAAGAGTGTCGAGATCCTGGTGGCTGAAGCTCATTCTTCAGAAAACAGAGTTTAAACTCCAAAAAATGTAGCTATTCTGCGAAAAATCATCCTCGATTATTCGAAGCTTTTGGTCGCAAGGACTTCAATACAGGGGTGCAGGCATGGCGCAAATATTTGTTTTAACAATATAGGGCGTTACGGTTAAACAACAAAAAATGATGGAGTAGAAGAGCGTATATCTTGCCATCATTTTTTGTCGGATAAGCATTTTGCGTTTTGAACGCACCGAATAGGTTGTGTAAATTCAGCTGTTTACTGTTTAGGCCTCAAGAGCGTTGGGGGCGAGCCTCAAAAAAGATTTGCTAAGTCGGCTTGTTGACGAAATTCTGGTTTCCTGAACTCCGAAATGTGGAGGTGCTTACCTCTCCTTGATAAGTCGTGCCCTAAGCTTCTAGAAAGAGGACTTAAAAAGAATATCTTGTGTTAACGTCCAGGTAGAGAAGGTGAAACAGCGTATATGAAGCCAGGGGGAACTGTGCTCCCGGTTGTACTTGATGGACTCAGGTCCAGGGGCATTGACCTGTTATTTCAACCAAAAGCGCCAATCTGGTAATCGAGCAGGTGTCAACGCACGACGACAGCCATGAGTTGAACCGCAGACTGAGGGTCAGTTCTACGACTATTGGTTTGGTTGCTGCTAAAAAATATTACCGACAACCAGGGACGAAACTCAACATATTCCGTTTAAATAATTATATAAAACGCTGTGCTGCGGAAGCCCCCACAAGAAGCTCTTCCTGCGAGCATTTTGAGGTATCGTTGCAGATCGGGTGCCAGCGCCTGAGCCCTCTGCCGCTACATGGGCCGGAGAAGGGGCGCAGGGTCCCCACCTGCTTCGCCGCCAGCCATTCGATCCAGTTCGGCTTTGACCTCTTTCGTATTGAGCCGCCGGCATCGAGTATACGTCTGGCCGTTTTCGACATGCTTCTCGACAAGGAAATGACGGTCCGCTGTTGCTGCAAGCTGCGGCCAGTGGGTGATGAGTAGAACTTGCTGCTGGGACGCCAGATTCCGAATTCTGTCGGCCAGGCGATTCAACGTTCGCCCGCCGACGCCGGCGTCCACCTCGTCAAAGATGAGCGCAGCGTCCTCGCCACGGGCGGAGAGAGTGACCAGCGCGAGCAGGAATCGCGAGAGTTCGCCACCGGATGCAATCTGATCCAGCGGTTGTGCGGGTTGGCCAGGGTTCGGCTGCCAGAGAAATCGTGCCCGCTGCTCCACGAGCGACGCAAGGTGCGCGTTTCCCTCGTCGTCGGATGAGTCGGGAAATAGAGGGTGCGGCGTGAACTCCACAGAAACGGCGACATGCTCGGAAAACCCGAGGCCGGCCAGCTCTTTTTCCAGAGCGCGGCAAAGGCCCTCGGCCGCTGAGGAGCGTGCGTCATTTAATTGTTGCAGCACGGCCTGCAACTTGGCCGCCGCCGCTTTCTCCTCCTTGGCCAAACGCTGCCGGTCCAGGCCGCATGCATCGAGAAAGGAGAGATTTTCCTGGATCTCGCGACCAAGATCCACAATTTCTTCCAGCGATCGCTTCAGCTTACGTTTGAGCTGAGCCAGCTCAAAGAGCCGCGATTCAATTGCCTCGATATCAGAGTCGGCAGATTCCTCACGGCTCTCGCGGCGAAGCTTTGCCTCCAGGTCGATGAAAAACTCCCGGACCTCGGTAAGCCGTTCGGATTCCGTGGCATAGGCCGGGTTGGCTTTTTCGAGTGTGGCGAGAACCGAGCCCAGCTTGTCCACACCATCGATGATGCCACCTGTTTCCGGGTTGCGCAGCAACTCCAGACCATTATCGACAGCCTCACGGGCAAATGCCATGTCGCGCACAGCCCGCCGCCTGGTTTCGAGCGCTTCTTCTTCACCAGCCTCCGGCGCAACCTTATCTATCTCTTTTTGCTGGAACTCCAGAAACTCGCGTCTGGTTTCCAGCTCGCGGCACTTGTCCTCCATTTCTTCACGCTGCGATGCAATGGATCGTATCTCGCGCACAAGCGCATCCTTTGTGTCGAGCAGAGAACGATCCGGCAGCTTGGAATCAATGATCTGCGCCTGGAAGGATGGCTGCAACAACCGTTGCTGGCCGTGTTGGCTGGCGTGGATGAGGAGCTGGGGGCGCATGGCCTTGATCCGGTCCTGCGAGCTCAAAGAATCGTTGAGGCTGACGCGGCTTCGGCCCGAATCCGCAGAAAGCTCCCGGGAAATGACGAGCTGCTCGCCGTCCAGGACAAAAATCGCTTCAACCGTGGCCTTCTCGGCGCCCGGGCGGACCATGGACGTCTCAAGCTTGTCGCCTGTGAGAAAGCCGAGCGCCTTGAGGATAAAGCTTTTACCCGCGCCGGTTTCGCCGGTCAGGGCGTTAAGGCCCGAGGCGAAATCCAACTCGAGGTCGTCGATAAGGGCCAGATTGCGAATGCGCAAGTATTCCAACATGTCAGTTCATTGTGCCGTTCTGTCGGCTACAAAACGTGGCGATTTCCGGCAGCGGCGTGCGCGCTAACAAGTCGCATTGCGCTTGTGCTATGCCATCTGCTTTGTATCATAGGATGTTTTCAGCATGTCGGTCCGGTCGACCCGTCATAAGGAGCGCATGACCGCCGATGCTGACTCCGTTCTTATCAATAGCGCAGGGCTCCCACAAGAGCACATCCCATCCATACCAGCAGATGACGATTTATCCATAATAATTTCACCATGCTTGTCTTTGATTTCGGAGTGGTTACCTTGTCCAGTAACCAGATAAAATCAGTAGGGAAAAAGAGAGGTGGCAATGCACGCGATTCTGATGGCGTTCGTTCTATCATTGTTTGTCATCGGAGAAGTTTTCGGCCTCGCCACGCCGGCATTCGCATCGGGCACAACGTGCCCCGTGCCCCAAAACGTACTGGAGTATCCTTCCATGCACGTAACTTCGACACTGTCCAAACCAACTATCGACGCCCAAAAGCACCCCCGTACAGAAGTCGCCACCTTTGGCCTGGGTTGATTCTGGGGACCTGACGCTCGGTTCGGGCGTCTTGACGGCGTTGTGCGCACCCGCGTGGGCTATGCCGGTGGTAAGTTGCAGAACCCTACGTACCACCAGCTCGGCAATCATACCGAAACGTTAGAGATTGTTTTTGATCCTGAGATAATATCATACGACGAGCTGCTGGACGAATTCTGGCGCGACCACAACCCGACTACGCCTGCGTTCTCCCAACAGTACAAATCGGTGATCTTCTACCACTCCGAGGCGCAGCGGGAAGCGGCCGAGCAGGGCAAGGCCAGGCGCGAGGCGCAGTCGGGCAAGACCGTGTATACGGAAATATTGCCTGCTCCGGTGTTCTGGCCGGCAGAGGATTATCATCAGAAGTACATGCTGCGGCGGTTCGGTCCCATCGCCTCGGAATATTACGCCATTTATCCGGATGCAGCGGAGTTCCGGGACTCCACGGCCGTGGCGCGGGTCAACGGCTATCTCGGTGGATACGGCAGCAGCGATAATCTCAATAACGAGCTGCCGTCATTAGGACTTTCTCCGGAAGCACAACAAATGCTGCGCGATGCCGTACAGGGGCGCTGACGCATCGCTCGGATATCCCGTTGAATCAGGGCCACGCAGACGGGCGGGGCATGAGGCAATTTCGAATTGCATTTCATGCTCCGCCCGGTATATTTCAAGCTTCTGGCAATTTTTAAAAACATTCCCCGGAGGTTGCGTGCGCCTGCGACCAGGCTGCAGGTGTTTTGTATCAACTTCGGCGGATCAATCCAGATCAGACAGGAACGCATCATGACACGTGCTTTTTCCGTTCCGGCCATCTTGCGCCTCGGCCTTTGCATCATCCTTCTCCTTTGTGCCTCCTCATGCGCCCGCGTGGCCGGGGCCACTTCGGAAACAACAATGCCCGGCCCGTTCGACTACGCCTGGCTCAAGGGCAAGGCCCGCGCCATGGCCAACGATCTGTACGTGAGCCATACGGGTGAGCTGCCGAAATCGGTGAAAAACCTGACGTGGGATCAGTACCAGCAACTCCAGTTCGACCACGACCATGCGCTCTGGCAGAACAACGACTCCCGGTTCCACGCCGAGCTCTTCCACCTGGGGCTGTTCTTCCAGACACCGGTCGCCATCTACTCGCTCGATAACGGCGTTGCCCGCAGAATCGAGTACGATCCCGCAATGTTCCACTATGGCAAGTCCGGGCTGGATGGCGATGATATGCCCAAGGATCTCGGCTTTGCCGGCTTCCGCCTGCAGTTCCATACGGATTGGGAGCGTGACGTGGCCGCGTTCCTGGGGGCGAGCTACTTCCGCGCCGTGGGCTCGGCCATGCAGTACGGCATGTCCGCGCGCGGTCTGGCCATCGACACCGCGTTGCCGCGACCGGAAGAGTTTCCCATGTTCACCAGCTTCTGGCTGCAAAAGCCGGAGCCGAACAGCAACACCGTGACCATCTACGCGCTCCTGGATTCGCCCAGCGCCACCGGCGCCTACCGCTTTGACATCACGCCCGGCGATACGCTGGCCATGAAGGTCGACGCCTCGGTGTACCCGCGCAAGCCCATAGAACGCCTGGGCATCGCACCGCTCACCAGTATGTATATGGTCGGGGAGAACGACCGCCGCATGGATTACGACTGGCGGCAGGAGATTCACGACACCGACGGCCTGGCCATGCACACCGGCTCCGGGGAGTGGATCTGGCGGCCGCTGGGCAACCCGCGCACGCTGCGCTTCAACGCCTACATGGACGAGAATCCCAAAGGCTTCGGGCTGTTCCAGCGCGACCAGAACTTCGACCACTACCAGGACGACGGTGTGTTCTACGACAAGCGCCCCAGCGTGTGGGTGGAGCCGGCCGGCGACTGGGGCGAGGGCTCGGTGCAACTCACCGAAATTCCGACCCTGGACGAGACCTTCGACAACATCGTGGCCTTCTGGAACCCGGCGCAGAAAATCGAGCCCGGGCAGGAGCTGCTCTACAGCTACACCTTGTACTGGGGCACGAACCCGCCCGCGCCGCCGCATCTGGCGCACACCGTTGATACCTTTACCGGCCTCGGCGGGGTGATCGGCCAGAAGCGCAAGTACTACAGCAAGCGGTTTGTCGTGGATTTTGCCGGCGGCGAGCTTGCCAAGTTCGATAAGGACGCCGAGGTCAAACCGATCATCACCACCTCAGCAGGGCGGGTGGAAATCACCTCGGCCCGGCCCCAGCACGCCATCCAGGGCTACCGGGCCATGTTCGACCTGGTGCCGCCGGAAGGCAGCCAGGACCCTATCAACATCCGGCTCTATCTGGAGTCCAACGGCAAGCCGCTCACCGAGACTTGGCTGTACCAGTGGACCCCGCCCCCGGCCGAGAAGCAGGAGCTTTTTAATGCCGGGCACTTGGAATAAGGAAAGAGAAAGGCATGCCTCCGGCGGCCAGGGGAATTGAATTCCCCTGGACCCCAGAATAAGGGAGCAATTTTTTTACCTGAGAAAATTCTGGACCCCAGAGAAGGGTCCAGGGAGCTAAGCTCCCTGGTGGGAGCCCGAGGGCAAGGCCCTCGGAGCTTCACCCAAACAGCTTCTCAGCCAACGTATCGATCTGCTCGCGCACGTCGTCGCGGGTGTCCACGTCGCCGGCGTTGTACACGCCGCAGGCGCGGACCAGGTGGCAGCGATCGAAGTTGATATAGCGGTCGAAGAAGTACTCGTAGCGCGGGTAGATGTCCGCGAAGAGGTCGGTTTTTGGGTGGCCCTGGGCGATGAGCCAGACCATCTGCTTGCCCGGCGCCAGCCGGCTTTTTTCCGTGGTTTGGGCGTAGTCCGGCACCAGGAAGGAAAAGCAGCGGTCGATAAAGCCCTTGAACTGGGCTGAGACCTCGCCGAAGTAGACCGGCGTGGCCACGACAAGCACGTCGCACTCGCGCACTGCGGCCAGGACCGGGGCCAGATCGTCCTTGACGATGCAGTGGTCCGCCTTTTTCTTGCAGCCGAAGCAGGCGATGCAGCCGGTATACTGGAGTTTTCCCAGCTCGAATCGTTGCACCTCGTGACCGCGGGCCTCGGCCGCATCGAGCAGCCGGCGTTCCATGGCCGCGCTGTTGCCTTTGGGCCGCGGGCTGCCCAGAATGCTCACGATATTCATGCGAGTTCTCCTGTGAATCCAATGGATTCCGTGGGATTCGCGCCTACTCGTTCTTGCTCAGCCACGTGCGGAAGGCCTGCACTTCCTCGCCCCAACCGGTGCCGAAGCGGAGATCCAGGAACTTCGCATAGACTGCATCGAGGTGGGACAGGCATTTCTCCAGCAGGAACATCTTTTCGAGGAATGGCGCGTCCGGGTCGTCGCCTTCCTCCAGCTTGGTTTCCACCGTGGGGGTGCGCAGGCTGCCGATGCTGAAGTCCTCGGCCTTGAGGGTGAAGCTCCAGGCCTCGGCGTCCTTCTCGATGCGGATCTGGGCGCGGTTCACCTTCTTGCCGGTGCGCAGGCCCAGGCGCGCCTCACGCAGCTCGCTGGTGGCGCCGGACACAGTGGCGGTCTCCAGGGTGTCGCCCTCGCCGCCCTGCACGGAGACGCGCTGTTCCATGTGCAGCTCGAACGTCTCGCCCTTGTCCTCAAAGAGGCCGCCGGTCACGTCGCTCTTGTACCATAGCCAGGTGAGAAAATCCTGGCCGAGGATGATGTCTTTCATCTGTCCGAGATAGAGATCCATGACCGTCTCCTACATGAACGAAGTCGATTCCACTGCATCGATGGCCGGTTGCGCATCCTCGCCCAGGGCGTTGAGCGCCTGGAAGTAGGGCGTCATCGGTTCGAGGTGGAGCTCGAAAGTGTCGGTGAAGTGGTTGTTGAAGAGCTCGCGGACCTTGTTGTTGGTGGACGCGAGATAGACGACGCGCGTGCTCGTGTTCCAGACCACGTCAAAGACCGCGGGAATCGGCATGGCGCGCGCCATGAGCTTGATCCGGACCTGCTCCTTGATCTCCTTCTTGCGCTCCCGGCTCAGGTACTTGCGGCCCTCTTCCTTGGCCTGCTTCTCGGCCTCTTCCATGGCCAGCAGCGTGTGTTTCTTGATCACGGCAGGCGAGACGCGGCGGGTGTCCAGGCGCAGGGCAAAGGCGAGGTACTCGCCCTTTTCCGGCGGCGCCGTGCGAAATCCGGCGTCCAGGAAGTTCTCAAGGCTCACCCAGCCGTAGGAGCGCTCGTCCGACGTCTGTTCGATCTCCTTGAAGGAAAACCGCTTGAGCAGGGTGACGATCTCCGGCCAGATGGAGTTCGGCACGTCCTCGACGATTCTGTAGCGCGTCAGGCTGACGCTGGCAGATACGATAGGCATAATTATTACTCCTTGAAGTCGAAGTGGGGTCTTGTACTGCATCTCGCCGCGCATGGGAAGGCGATCGGGAGGAGAAGGGCGGCGGGAGTTTGGGACGCAGGAGACGCCGGAGGGAAGCTGCGAAGAACGGTGTTCATGGCTGCCGCCGATGTGCTGTGATGGAGGCAGCCTTCGTTCGACTTATATAAGGATAGGGCGCGTGGTTTTTCAGATGGCTTGCAAGCGTCCAATGTGGAGAATCATTGCCGGGGAGATTCCCGATGCGGATGTATCGGCCCGGCTTCACACGGAGTGCACGGCGAGAAGTTCAGAGTATTCCGCGCCTGGTGTATCCGGAAGCGATGCGGCCCCGTGGGCGCCAGGACAAAAGGCAGGGGCCCGAAGACGCTGGAGTAGAATCCGGACAATCTATCTGTATGTTGGAGTGCGAGCCAGCTGCAACCCGGGTAATCGATCACTCCCTTTTTCCCAAAGTATTGGAGTGGGATGGGTTTTTGTAGCATGCCCAGCGGCAGAATGAGGATATCGCCCTGACGGACAGTGGAGCAATGATGGTCCAGCGGCTTGAACCCCTGGTCCTGCATCGCGTACTGGAACCCCCAATGCCCAGCGAAGAATACTGAACCTGAAAAATCAGGAGCTTTCGTTTCCAGATATTGGTCTAGGTTTTCGGCAAAGTCGCGCCCCGCGTTGGCCCAGCGCATGTCGCACCAGGCTAGAGCGATGGTCAATCCACCAGCCACAAGCACAGGGATAATCCAGGCAGGCGACCATTGCCGGGTGACGCCTCGGCCATTGGTAGGCATACGGCGCTCCAGCATCCGGACAACCAGTATGGCTGCGGCAGGAATGAGAGGCAGGATGGAGCGGCTGTTGATCGTCCAGTTGATGCACGCGGCGAAGATGAACTGTCCCCAGATCCACAGGCTGAGCAGTAATGTTTCGGCGTCAGGCGTGCGGATGCTTTCGTAGAGTGGCGCGCCCAGAAGGGATACCCCGCCGGCGATAAGGATGCCGGCCTGGATCGCGATGAACCAGCGCAGGTTGCCAATGGTGGCGTAATCCACACCGCAATATCCGCCGACAGCAATAGATACGAGCAGAACCGATGCTGCCAGGAGTATGAGCCAAATCCAGCGGCGTCCCCACGCCGCCGGTGCGAGCAGGTTGCAGCCGAGGAGGCCTCCTCCTAGGAACGCCAGACCGGTGAGGATGGAGCGCGGCAGAGATGCAATCCCCCTGGACGCCATGCTTCCGTGAAGCAGCGAGTACCCCATGGCGCTGGATAACAAGCCATGACCGTAGATGGCCGCTGTCGACCATTCGTACAGCAGCGCCATGAGCACCGGAACCAGAAGCCAGCACGTGCGCATACGGACCCGCCGCGAGTGGACGAGGGAAAAGGCCAGCAGCAAGGGGAGAAGCGCCAGGGCGTTGTACTTGGCAAGTATGGCAAGACCGGCGATAACGGCTCCAAGCGCCAGGAGGATCGCGTGGTCCTCCTGTTCCCCCCGCACCCAGAGATACACGGCCCATACCCATAGAGCCATGAGCAACGGTTCCGCCATGAAGCTGCCGGACGCCAGGAAAAATGGCGCTGAGAATATGGTCAGGAGTGTTGCCAGCCATGCGTTGCAGCACAGCCGGCCCGCAAGCCTATAGGTTCCCAACACGGCCAGGGCCGAAGGCAGCAGCATGCCGGCGTGTAGCCAGAGCAGGGATCGGCCTCCGAGTGCAAAGAGCGCAGCCAGGTAATACGATGTCAGAGGAGGATTCTTCATCACCTCCCACATGGGCATATCCCAGCCATACCAGTTCACGCAGAACCCGTAGAAATCCAGTGGATTCTGCAGAATGTGTTCAGCGCTCCAGAGAAAGAGCGGATCGTCAATGTGAGCAGCCTTCCCGAGAAAAGGCGCCATGCAGACAATGAACGCTGCGCAAAGCAGCAGTGATGTCCGGATCCTCGAGATATTCATGGGCCTCCATTTTGATCGGTTGAATTACCGTCTCGGCCTGTTCCATTGGTAGAGTTTGATAATATTTTCTTGAGCTGCTGGATATTATTGATTGTTTCACGGTCATCAAGGGCAAGAGCATGCGCCGCCTCAAACTCTTGGAGGGCCTCGTCGATTATTCCCAACTTGTAGAGTGAGAACGCCAGATACTTGTGGAGCAGGGCAGAATCCTCATGCTTTGACAGCCCATCGCGCAAAACCTGGGCAGCGAGCTGGAAGTCGTCCCTGGCCAGGTAGGCAGAAGCGACGTACCAGTAGCTTTCCGGATCGTTTGGCCTGATGTCGAGCTGTTTCTGATAGTGGAGAAGCGCTTGGTGCGTGTCCCCGTGCTCCAAATAATACTTCCCGAGAATTCTATGTGCGGTGTAATTGTTTCGAGTCTTCTCAACCGTGTATGCAAATAATGTTTCCGTGTCGTGCCACAATGTGGTCTGCAATCTGCTTAGGAAGACGCATGCAGAGAGAATGGAGAGGCAGAGCACGCCTGCCAGTACCTGACACCATATGGATGCGCAGCTTCTGAACAGCAGCTGGTGTACGCCCCATACGGCAGCGATGTAGAGACCGATGAACGGCAGGTAGGCATAACGATCCGCCATGTATTGCACGCCTATCTGGACGATGCCGACCACTGGAAGCATGGCGGCAAGGTACCAGAGCCATCCCATAAGAAGGTATGGAGCAACGCGACGGGCGCGATAAATGAGCCAGGTCGCCAGCAAGAGAATCAGCCCGGACGATACGACCTTCCAAAGAGCGATCGATTTCCGGAGCGGATAGAGCGGGGTGAGTGGATGTGGCCAGACAAGCTTCCCAAGGTACGCGACATATGAGGTCAGGACATTTCCGACGCGTTGCCAGACGCTCCATTCATCAAGTGGAGCAAGCGCCTTGCTCTGTGAAGAAAGCGCGATGACACAGAAGACGCCGACGACAACGAACATTGGCAGTTTCTCATAGAGTAGATGCGCATTCCCTTTCCAGGAGCCTGATAGACTCTTCACGGCGGTCGTGCGTCTGAACGGCCAGTAGTCAAAGAGCAGCAGGAGGACGGGGAGGGTGACGAGCATGGGCTTGGCCATCAGCCCCAGCGCCAGGAAGATCAACGCCCAAATGCGATTGCGCCTTGAATGATCCGGCTTCGTGATCGAGCACGTATGCGCGATAATGGCCGCGAGGGCAAAGGTCATGCTCAGGACATCCTTGCGCTCGGCGACCCAGGCCACGGACTCAACATGGATGGGATGCACCGCGAAGATTGCGGCAGCCATGGCGCTACGCCAGGTGGCGCCGGTTAGCCCGGCAAGGGCGAGAAAGAGCAGAATCGCGTTGCCGCAGTGCAGCGCCAGGTTTGCGAGGTGATGGGGCAGGGGAGCAAGGCCAGCCAGCTCCACAACGGCCATGTGCGATAGCCACGTGACAGGGTTCCAGTTGCCGCCTTTGGATGTGGAGAAAGCCCAGGCAACACCGGGAGCAGACAAGCCGCCGCGTACCTGGACATTGTCGGTTACGTAGAGCCCGTCATCGTAACCAATGAAATCATTAAAGATACACCCTCCATGTGCAGCAATTGCGAGCAACACCAAAGCAAGGCTTATAAGGATCAGGCGTTGTGCGGGAGTGTGTGAACTGGAAGAGTAGATCATAGTTGGGGTATCCAGAGGGCAAATTTCTTGTTCGCGAGACGAAAAACACGGTAGAGTATTATTCCTGTGTTGCCAAGATGTTAAGTGCCATTTTCAGGGCTGTTGCCAGAAGTTTGTTTGAACCTTTTGGAATTTTCTTGAAGAAACCGCTTGACGGTACCCCCGATTTTTGATGAAACGCACGTCTCGCACGGCGGCACTGCCGAAGCGCGAGACGGCGGCAAAAAGCTTTTGAGAGATTTTTTGAAAAAAGTTGAAAAAAGCAGTTGACGCCACGAAGCAAAACACATAGGTTCTTTCTTCCCCGCTGAGGGGAAGCCGGGAGCAGCCAAAACGAGGTTTTGACACTCCCACGAGCAACGCGCTTGGTTGCTCTTTGACAAGTGAATAGCGAGTCGGGCAAGGAAGCATTTGCCTAATGCAGCAGGTTAATACTTGTTGTTTGGGTGGGTGCTCCGTTCAGATTCTAATTCAGCTTTATCGACTCTTTTAACTGGAGAGTTTGATTCTGGCTCAGATTGAACGCTGGCGGCGTGCTTAACACATGCAAGTCGAGCGAGAAAGTCCGCTTCGGTGGATGAGTACAGCGGCGCACGGGTGAGTAACGCGTGGATGATCTGCCCTCAAGATCGGGATAACAGTGGGAAACCGCTGCTAATACCGGATACGCTTTACGTTTATCGTAAGGGAAAGGTGGCCTCTCAGTGAAGCTACCACTTGGGGATGAGTCCGCGTCTCATTAGCTAGACGGTGGGGTAACGGCCCACCGTGGCTACGATGAGTAGCCGGCCTGAGAGGGTGGCCGGCCACACTGGGACTGGAACACGGCCCAGACTCCTACGGGAGGCAGCAGTGGGGAATATTGCGCAATGGGCGAAAGCCTGACGCAGCGACGCCGCGTGAGGGAAGAAGGCCTTCGGGTCGTAAACCTCTGTCAGGAGGGAAGAACCCCGAGGATGCGAATAGTGTCTTCGGCTGACGGTACCTCCAGAGGAAGCACCGGCTAACTCCGTGCCAGCAGCCGCGGTAATACGGAGGGTGCAAGCGTTAATCGGAATCACTGGGCGTAAAGCGTACGTAGGCGGCTTTGCAAGTCAGACGTGAAAGCCCTCGGCTCAACCGAGGAATTGCGTTTGAAACTGCAAGGCTCTGAGTTCGGGAGAGGGTAGCGGAATTCCCGGTGTAGGAGTGAAATCCGTAGATATCGGGAGGAACACCAGTGGCGAAGGCGGCTACCTGGACCGATACTGACGCTGAGGTACGAAAGCGTGGGGAGCAAACAGGATTAGATACCCTGGTAGTCCACGCTGTAAACGATGGACGTTAGGTGTCGGGGGCTTGACCCTCGGTGCCGCAGCTAACGCGTTAAACGTCCCGCCTGGGGAGTACGGTCGCAAGGCTGAAACTCAAAGAAATTGACGGGGGCCCGCACAAGCGGTGGAGTATGTGGTTTAATTCGATGCAACGCGAAGAACCTTACCTGGGCTTGACATCCCGCGAACCCTCCCGAAACGGAGGGGTGCCCTTCGGGGAGCGCGGTGACAGGTGCTGCATGGCTGTCGTCAGCTCGTGCCGTGAGGTGTTGGGTTAAGTCCCGCAACGAGCGCAACCCCTATTCTTAGTTGCCAGCGATTAAAGTCGGGCACTCTAAGGAGACTGCCTCGGTCAACGGGGAGGAAGGTGGGGATGACGTCAAGTCATCATGGCCCTTACGCCCAGGGCTACACACGTACTACAATGGCGGATACAAAGGGTTGCTAAACCGCGAGGTCACGCCAATCCCAAAAAATCCGTCCCAGTCCGGATTGCAGTCTGCAACTCGACTGTATGAAGTCGGAATCGCTAGTAATCCCGGATCAGCATGCCGGGGTGAATACGTTCCCGGGCCTTGTACACACCGCCCGTCACACCACGAAAGCTGGTTCTACCCGAAGTCGCCGAGCTAACCCTCGGGAGGCAGGCGCCGACGGTAGGGCTGGTGATTGGGGTGAAGTCGTAACAAGGTAGCCGTAGGGGAACCTGCGGCTGGATCACCTCCTTTAAGAAAAAAGCCCGACTCGCTGTTCACTTGCAAGGAGCAGCTTCGATGCTCGAAGTGTTCTTTCACAAGCGAGAGGAAAACCGCGAAGCCCTTTGAAGGCCCACCGGACCCTCGGGCCGCACGGCCGGGTCGCGACAAGCGAAACGCATCGTGGGCCTATAGCTCAGCTGGCTAGAGCGCACGCCTGATAAGCGTGAGGTCGGTAGTTCAAGTCTACCTAGGCCCACCACGTACGCCCCGGATCGGGGTCCACGAGACGAAATCGTGGGGGTGTAGCTCAGCTGGGAGAGCACCTGCCTTGCAAGCAGGGGGTCATCGGTTCGAATCCGTTCACCTCCACCATTTGATTCGGGTGGTCACGACGGATACGGTTTTTCCTCAGATTGGTTCAACAGTCGTCTTCCGACTGCGCCGGGAAATCTTCTACTGGAAGGTTGTCCGACGCCGGGTGGCGACACCCGGACCAACGCTCTTTGACAGGTAAATAGGGAATGGATGAGAACGGGTAGAAAAGATAGAAAGGGCAAACGGTGGATGCCTTGGCGCCGGCAGGCGATGAAGGACGTGGTAGGCTGCGATAAGCCTCGGGGAGCCGCCAAGCAGGCTTTGAACCGAGGATTTCCGAATGGGGCAACCCAGCCGGAGTTATCCGGTTATCCTTTGGCTGAATGCATAGGCCTTAGGAAGCGAACCCAGGGAAGTGAAACATCTCAGTACCTGGAGGAGAAGAAATCAAGCGAGATTCCCTCAGTAGCGGCGAGCGAACGGGGATTAGCCCAAACCGTCGGCTTTCGAGCAGGCGGGGTTGTAGGACCTCCATACGAGATCCGTATGCGATAATGGAAGCAGCTGGGAAGCTGTGCCATAGAGAGTGATAGCCTCGTACATGAAATCGTACGCGGCTCAGGAGGCTCCTGAGTACCGCGGGGCACGTGAAACCCCGTGGGAATCTGGGTGGACCATCATCCAAGGCTAAATACTCGCCGGCGACCGATAGTGCACCAGTACCGTGAGGGAAAGGTGAAAAGAACCCCTGATAGGGGAGTGAAATAGAACCTGAAACCGTTTGCCTACAAGCAGTTCGAGCATCTTTATGGTGTGAGAGCGTGCCTTTTGCATAATGAGTCAGCGAGTTACTCTCTCGTGCAAGGTTAAGCGTGAGCGGAGCCGAAGCGAAAGCGAGTCTGAATAGGGCGATCAGTACGAGGGAGTAGACCCGAAACCCGGTGATCTATCCATGGGCAGGTTGAAGCTCGGGTAAAACCGAGTGGAGGACCGAACCGTTGAAGGTTGAAAACTTCTCGGATGACCTGTGGATAGGGGTGAAAGGCCAATCAAACCGGGTGATAGCTGGTTCTCCCCGAAATATATTGAGGTATAGCCTCAGGTGATGACTGACGGAGGTAGAGCACTGAAAGGGCTAGGGGCCCCACCAGGTTACCAAACCCTATCAAACTCCGAATGCCGTCAGTTTCCAGCCTGGGAGTCAGACTCTGGGTGCGAAGGTCCAGGGTCGAAAGGGAAACAGCCCAGACCGACAGCTAAGGTCCCAAAATCCATGCTCAGTGGGAAAGGAAGTGGGAGCGTATAGACAGCCAGGAGGTTGGCTTAGAAGCAGCCATCCTTTAAAGAAAGCGTAATAGCTCACTGGTCTAATGCTCCTGCGCCGAAAATGTAACGGGGCTAAGCATGGTACCGAAGCTTCGGGCGCGAACTTTGTTCGCGCGGTAGGGGAGCGTTCCCATCGGGACGAAGGTGAATCGTAAGGTTTGCTGGACTGATGGGAAGTGATTATGCTGACATGAGTAACGATAAAACAGGTGAGAAACCTGTTCGCCGTAAGCCCAAGGTTTCCTGGGTAAAGGTAATCTTCCCAGGGTTAGTCGGTCCCTAAGGCGAGGCCGAAAGGCGTAGCCGATGGAAAACGGATTAATATTTCCGTACCACGCATAACGCGCGATGAGGGGACGCAGAAGGGTAGACCATCCATCTGTTGGAATAGATGGTGTAAGCGTGTAGGCTTGAGGGTAGGCAAATCCGCCCTCTGGACGGCCGAGACGCGATGCCGTGACTTAACGTCTGAAGTGGTTAAGCCCATGCTGCCAAGAAAAGCCTCTAAGTATAGTTGTGCGTGACCGTACCGCAAACCAACTCAGGTGGGCGGGGAGAGCATCCCAAGGCGCTTGAGAGAACTCTAGCTAAGGAACTCGGCAAAATGACCCCGTAACTTCGGGATAAGGGGTGCTTCTGATGGTGAGAGAATTTACTTCTTCAGCTGTCGGAAGCCGCAGAGAAATGGCGGTGGCGACTGTTTACTAAAAACATAGGACTCTGCTAAGTCGCAAGACGACGTATAGGGTCTGACGCCTGCCCGGTGCCGGAAGGTTAAGGGGTGGGGTTAGCGTAAGCGAAGCTCTAAACCGAAGCCCCGGTAAACGGCGGCCGTAACTATAACGGTCCTAAGGTAGCGAAATTCCTTGTCGGGTAAGTTCCGACCTGCACGAATGGCGTAACGATCTCCGCGCTGTCTCAGCTAGAGACTCAGTGAAATTGAATTGGCGGTGAAAATGCCGTCTACCCGCGGAAAGACGGAAAGACCCTGTGCACCTTTACTGCAGCTTGACATTGGGTTTTGGGCTAGCATGTGTAGGATAGGTGGGAGACTGTGAATCGGGCACGCCAGTGTTCGTGGAGTCACCCTTGAAATACCACCCTTGCTAGTCTAAGGCTCTAATCCGATACCGTTATCCGGTTCGGAAACAGTGTCTGGCGGGTAGTTTGACTGGGGCGGTCGCCTCCCAAAAAGTAACGGAGGCATGCAAAGGTTCCCTCAGGCTGATTGGAAACCAGCCGTTGAGTGCAAAGGCATAAGGGAGCTTGACTGTAAGAGAGACATCTCGAGCAGGAACGAAAGTTGGCCTTAGTGATCCGGTGGTCCCGCATGGAAGGGCCATCGCTCATTGGATAAAAGGTACGCCGGGGATAACAGGCTGATCGCGTCCAAGAGTTCACATCGACGACGCGGTTTGGCACCTCGATGTCGGCTCATCACATCCTGGGGCTGAAGCAGGTCCCAAGGGTTCGGCTGTTCGCCGATTAAAGTGGTACGCGAGCTGGGTTTAAAACGTCGTGAGACAGTTTGGTCCCTATCTTCCGTGGGCGCAGGAGACTTGAGAGGGGTTGCCCCTAGTACGAGAGGACCGGGGTGAACGATCCGCTGGTGGACCTGTTGTCGTGCCAACGGCACAGCAGGGTAGCCATGATCGGAAAGGATAACCGCTGAAGGCATCTAAGCGGGAAGCCTGCCTCAAGATAAGGTCTCCCCGAAGGACCCATGTAGACTACATGGTTGATAGGCCGGGTGTGTAAGCACAGCGATGTGTTCAGCAAACCGGTACTAATAGTCCGTTCGTCTTTTTTACTCATCATTCTCATCCATCCCTATTTTTCCTTATATTTCGCCAAATTTGTCCTGGCGGCCAGGGAGGAGGGGCCACACCCGTTCCCATTCCGAACACGGAAGTTAAGCCCTCCATCGCCGATGATACTGCGGAGGAGTTCGTGGGAAAGTAGGTCGCTGCCAGGGCACATCCTTACAGAAAGGCCCGAGTTGGATTTCCAACTCGGGCCTTTCTGCGTTCGGGGGGGGGGCGGGGGGGGAGTACGATCGTAGTGTGCTTATGCAGGGTTAGACCAAGCAGGTGAACGGTTGTCTTGTGACGGAACCATCTGTTCAGGCCGTCAGTGAAGTAGCCCCCGTTTCGACCGGACACCTCACAAACGCTTAGGAGATGGGTCTAGCACTATGACCAGACCTGATGCTAACGAGAGGTACACGGTAGAGGTTGTCACGGAGGTCCGGCGCCGGCGCTGGAGCACCCAGGAGAAGATGCGCATCGTCGAGGAGTCTTTTCATCCCGGGCTGTCGGTCTCCTATGTGGCCCGTGGAGTAGCCCCCGTTTCGACCGGACACCTCGGCATACCGAAGAGGTAGGTCTGGAGGCATGTCTAGACATAGTGCTAACGAGTATCCGACGGTAGAGGTGGTGCACAGTGTCCAGCGCCGGCGCTGGGCACTGACCGAGAAGTTGCGGATCGTCGAGGAGTCGTCGCAGCCAGGCATGAGCGTCTCCTACGTGGCCCGCAAGCACGGCATCGCCCCCAATCTCCTTTTCCGCTGGAGGAAGCTCATGAGCGAGGGCGGCAGGAAAGCCATCGAGGCCAACGACACGGTTGTTTCGGCAGCCGAAGCGCGGGCCATGAAGAAGCGCATCCGCGATCTCGAGCGCCTTCTGGGCAAGAAGACGATGGAAGTGGAGATCCTCAAGGAGGCCATCGAGATTGCGCGCGAAAAAAAACTGATCTCGCGCACGCCATTGCCCTTCGAGGACGATACCCCATGACGCGCGTTGCAGACGCCATGGGCGTTTCCCGGTCCAGGCTTGTGGAGCGCGTCGGCGCCCAGCCAAAGGTGAGGCCGCCTCGCTATTCCAAGGCAGAAGATGAAGCGCTGCTGCCGCTCATTCGCGACATCATCGACGATCGTCTCACGTACGGCTACAGGCGGGTTTGCGCCGTGCTCAATCGACGCCTGGTTGAGTTGGGCCAGCCTCGCGTGAATCACAAACGCGTTTACCGCATCATGCGCCTTCATGGACTTCTGCTGACGCGGCATTCCGGCAAGCGGCCGACGCGCGCCCATGACGGCAAGGTAATTACGCTGCGCAGCAACCTGCGCTGGAGTTCCGACGTCTTCGAAGTGTCCTGCGCCAATGGCGAGGCGGTCAGGGTGGCGTTCGCCATTGATTGCTGCGACAGGGAAGTCATCGGCCATATGGCGTCGAGCCGGGGCATTTCCAGCTCGATGATCCAGGACCTGATGCTGGAGTGCGTCGAGAAGCGGTTCGGGACAAATCGAACTCCCCGCCCGGTGCAATGGCTTTCGGACAACGGCTCATGCTACACGGCGAAAGACACGGTGGAGTTCGCCTCGTGGCTGGGCCTGGAGAGCCGGTTCACGCCCGTCAGGAGCCCGGAGAGCAACGGCATTGCCGAAGCGTTCGTGAACACGTTCAAGCGTGATTACGTGCGCATAAGCGACAGGCCGGATGCCGTGACGGTGTTCGGACAGCTGGCGGACTGGATCGAAGATTACAACGAGAGGCATCCCCACAAGGGGTTGCGGATGAAATCTCCTCGCGAGTTCATCCGCTCTATGGCAACAGCCGAGTGTCCGATTTAGCGGGGGCAACACCAGCCCGCAAGAACGGTGTTGCGCCGAGCCTGCTGTATCGATGGCGCAAGCTCATGAGTGAAGGGGGCATGGTTGCCGTGAAATCCGACGATTCGGTCATCAGCGCAGCTGAAGCCAGAGACATGAAGAAACGGATTCGTGAGCTGGAACGCTTGCTCGGCCGCAAGACCATGGAGGTCGAGATTCTCAAGGACGCCCTGGAGGTTGCTCGCGAAAAAAAACTGATCTCGCGTACACAGTTGTCCTTCAAGGACGACACGCCGTGAAGCGCATAGCAGAAGCGCTCGACATCTCACGCTCGAGGCTGAACGAGCGCCTGGCAGATCGGCCTCGCGTGCGCCCTCCGAGGTACTCGAAGGCAGAGGACGAAAGGTTGCTGTCCAAGATCCGGGATATCATCGATGAGCGCCTGACATACGGCTACCGCCGCGTCTGTGCGGTGCTCAACAGGCGGCTTCGACAACGCGGCCTGACGCCGGGGAACCACAAGCGGATTTACCGCATCATGAAGCTTCATGGCTTGCTGCTCACCCGACACACTGGCAAACGCTCTGACAGGCCCCACGACGGCAAGGTCATCGTGCTGAAACGCAATGTGCGTTGGAGTTCGGACGTATTCGAGATCGGCTGCGACAATGGCGAATCGGTTCGGGTTGCCTTCGCCCTTGATTGTCGCGACCGTGAAGTTGTCGGACACGTTGCCACAACCGGTGGCGTTTCCGGAGAAATGATCCGCGATCTGATGCTTGAATGCGTGGAAAAACGCTTCGGCAGCGTCCCCGCATCGCATCGGGTGGAATGGCTTTCAGACAACGGTTCCTGCTATACGGCAAGGGAAACGGTGGCGTTTGCGGCCGAGGTCGGTCTGGTGTCGAAATTTACGCCCGTCAGAAGTCCTGAGAGCAACGGCATGGCCGAGTCATTCGTGAAGACCTTCCGCAGGGACTACGTGAGGGTCAAGGAGCACCCCGACGCCCGCAGTGTACTGGCCTCGCTTGGCGCGTGGTTTGAGGACTACAACGAACACCATCCGCTCAAAGGGATGAAGATGATGTCCCCACGGGAATACATCAGATCGCTGAAGCCCTCAGTGTCGGGGAATGAAGAGCCGGAGGGACGCCGCCGAGAATGGGCCCGACAAGAGCTCGTCAGAGGCGGCGGACCGGAGGCAGGGCACTAACAGGGGTGTCCGGTTTTGCGAGGGCAACTCCAGTCAGTCTGTGCGATTGGTGGCCTCATCAACACAATCGTGGGGCGTATTCTCGTCCCACAGAAAAGCGTTGTAAGCCTCACCTATGGCCTTCCAATCAAAACGCTCCACCACAAATTTTCTCGCGTTCTTTGGTATGGTTGGCTGGGGATCACTCAAAATGTTGATGACCTTCTGCGAGATGGACTGCGGGTCCTGCTGCCTGATCCTGTAGCCGGTCGCGCCGTCTTCAATATAGTCGTCGAAATTGGGCAGATCCGTAGCGACAACATGGGTCCCGCTCGCCATTGCCTCAATGAATGTAAGACCGAATCCTTCCTGATCACCGTGTGGTGTTCTCACGGAAGGTCCAATGAATATATCAGCCGTAGCATAATAGGGAGGGAGGGCATGTTTCGGCAGTGAGCCGAGGAAGGAGACCTGATCACTGGTGAGATTGAGATTATTACGGCTATTGACGAGAGCGTCATACTCTTCCCCGGAACCGATGATGAGCAGCTTGGCATCTGGAAATGCATGTATGATCTCGGGCATGGCCTGAATGAGATCGGTGACTCCCTTCGGCTTGCTGAGACGTCCGACAAAGAGAAGAAACGGGCCAGATATACGGTGCTGTTGCCGAAGAATCGGATCGCGGCGCTTGGGATTGAACTGCTCTGTATCTATTCCCATGGGAATGACCGCCGTACGAATTTTTGGGGCGATTCCAATGCGTTTTACTTCCTGGACAAGCGAGTTGCTCACCATCGTGAGGCCGTCGATATGGTTCCAAATGTACTTTTTCAGAGGATTGAGCCGGCCCAATCCCCAGATATCTGTGCCATGCACTGTGCATATGACCGAGCATGGATGCATGGAGATCAGGCGAGCGAAAAAGGCGCAGAGTCCTTGTGGCACAATCCAGTGTGCATGAATAATCTGTGGCTTAAATTTACGTAGCAGGTATGCTGCGTAAATTATCTCGGATAGTATTAACGCTGGAACTTGAATCCAGTACCATGTTTTTTTTCGGAGATTTGGAAGAATTGCCTGGCCATTTGTTAATATTTTATCTGTATTGAGCCAATACTTGAAGCGATAGACTGGAATGCCGTCCATGATCGCGCGTGTTTTTGAGCCTGGAGTATATGGTGCAACGACTGTAATATCATTATGTCGTGAGACATGTTTGCATAACTCGTGGACAAAATCAGGAGTCACATCCCCCCCCCAACGAGGATATGTGGAAGTAATCACAAGTATACGTCTCATGGAGATCTATATTCCTATTGCGTCACGAGGGACTATTGCCATCTGTTGAATGCATTGAGGTGGTTGATTCGTGCATGATGTATAATCCGCCTGCAGATCCAAGCGTCACCAGGACAAGTATTCCAACAGCCCGATCCATGACGGCAGCCAGGACAACGATCTCTGCCGGGATCTTCAGGCTGACGCCAATGAAGACTATGACGGCTTCCTTGATGCCCAGACCGGACGGTGTAAGTGATAGAATTGTTCCGATTCCGGCAAGTGAGGCGGCCAAAGCGCAACCGGCCGGTATCATGGGATGGCCTACACTAATAAATGCAATATAGAGGCGGGTGATCGAAATGGAGCTCAAAATCAGAGTCAGAAGAATGATCTTGAGCATCAGGCTGCGGCTCGAACGCAGTTGATGCCAGCCGTCATGAATTTGCAAGATAAACGTATATATTTTTCCAGTATTATTGTGTTTATTTTGAGCTGGTGGAACAAATAACAAAAGGCCAAGGCAAAACACGAATACAGCTGCAAAGGCTATCACCAGAGAGCGAGGGGCGTTGTATTCTATATGATGCAGCCATGCGTACGAAGCGATGCCAATTAGACAGTTTACCAGAATATTCATTGTGATGAATACTGCCTGGGTACTCAGGAACATTGAGTAAGGTAATGTGAATTTTTTTTTGAGATATCGAGCGCGAAAATATGCACCGGCACGTAGCGGAAATATCAAGTTAGTCAATGAGCTTGCAAAAGAGAGAGCGGCCCATTGCTTGAATTGCAATGGTGTACCGAGGTATGTAAAGAATATTTGGTTTGTATACCCAATACAAATAAACGAAGTAATTGCCAGCAGCACTAGAAATAAAAAACTGCCAAAGTTAAATTGGAAGGCCAGTGCCAATCTATCTTTGTTGAGCCATGCCCAGATAGCTGCCCATATCAGTAAGGACAGCATGAGAAAAATCTTTCCGGTCGAGCGTAAATTGCTTTTGTCAATCTTCATGCACCCACTTCCATGGCGTAGGACGACCGAGCACCTGCTCCAGGTGCAATACTTCTGCCCTGCTCATTTCGATCAAACGGCAGCGGAGATCCTCCGTGAGGGAGGGACGTTTTCCTGGGCCCAGAAATATGGCATCTAACAGGCGTTTTATTTTTAGTTGTAAATCTAGCGGGGATGAACGCAAAATGATCCATTTGAGTTGTGGATTGTTGATTAGCGTATACAATATGTTGAAACGTCGTTTTTTTCTCGGATTGGCTTGAATATTACGGATCGTGACGTGCTGGCTTACGTTCAAAAAATGCAAAATTTTTGCGAATGAAGATGAGTTATTGGAAATTAAATTATCAAAAAATTCAACATATACATTCTTTTTGTCAAAGTATTTATACACTCTCTCCAGATGCCTGCCGTATTGTACTCTTTTTGAATAATAGAGCAAAGAGGGTGCCGGAACTCTGGTAGGGATGAGCAAACCTTGTCGACGTTTGGGCTCAGCGTTCAAGGCGGCGTTTAGGTCGCTGATATCTTCATTTTGCTCTTTCAGGTACTGTGCATGGAGTGACGGGATGTATGTGAGTGGATCCCTTAAGAGGATAATGATTTTGGATTCCGGGTTGCAAGAGTGAATATTACGTATGGCTTCTTTCGAAAAAAAGTAGAGGCTCGATGATTCTCCCCCGTATTGTTCTGATCTCCAATTTGAATAGAGTTTGATGTACTCTTCCCAACTGCGGTAGCTGTAAAATTTACGTTTCTTGTGATGTGAATCAGATTCGCTATGAAGGTCCGTGCAGAAAAAGCCTGGCTCTTTTAGAGGAGTCATGAAGACGTCGGGATGTGCAGACAGCATTTGATGGAGCGTCGTGGTCCCGGCCTTCTGCTCTCCGACCAAAAACAGATTGGGCTTCTTCACTCCCGGCACTCCTCGGCAGCCTTCTCCCGTACCTCTTTTTCGATCTCGGCCTGCGCCGCTTCTGCCGCACGTGCAGAGCTCGCGTAGAGCAGCGTGGTCACCTGCTCGGAAACCAGGCCCACAAGGAACGTCAGCACGGCCACGGTCATGAGCATGGCGGATGTGGGGCCGTAGCGCATGCCGAGGAAGAGTATCTTGAACAGGCCCCAGCCCAGGCCGGCTGCGAACATGCCAAGGCTCACCGGGAAGAATATTTTCATCGGCGAGAACAGCGTAGCAATGCGCATGATGATGAGCAGGAAGCGCGGGCCGTCCTTCATCAGCTTGATCTTGCTTTTCCCGCGACGTTTGGCCCCCTGGATAGGCACGTAGATGAGCCGCAGGCCGGAGCGGAGCACAGCCATGGTCAGGGTGGTCGGGTACGAGAACGTGTTGGGCAAGAGGTAGATGAACTCCCGGCCTACCTCGGCGCGCAGGGCGCGGAAGCCGGATGTCAGGTCCTTGATATCCACTCCGGTGATATAGCTGGCGAACCTGTTGTACACCGTGTTGGCCAGGTCGCGGTGCCACTTGGTGTCCGAGTCCTTGCTGCGGGCGCCCACAACCATGTCCGCACGCTCGAGGGCTGCGAGAAGGTCGGGAATACACTCGGGCGGGTGCTGCCCGTCGGCGTCCAGCAGCACGATGATCTCGCCTTGTGCGTTGCGCAGGCCGGCCTTGACCGCGGCGCCGTTACCCATATTCATCGGGTTTGAAACGACACGGGCGCCGGATTGTTCTGCAAGAGCGGCTGTCTCGTCCGTGGAGCCGTCATCCACCAGTACTATTTCATAGCGTCGGCCAATGGCATCCATCGTGCGCTGGATGCGTTCGAGAACGGCTGTGATGCTCTCGGCCTCGTTATGCGCGGGCATGACAATGCTGATGTCCATTCGTGATCCTTGTTATGAAAAGAAATATAACGCGATAGTGCATGTAGTCCAACAAAAACTAGTTAGCCTGCTGTGAGTAGTGGTCGCCAGACACCTGCCAGCATTGCACCAGTATCGGCTGATCGTAGACATTGCTGAAGTAGGAACTGTCGTTCTTGTCCCCTACAAGAAGTTGGTAAATCACGGTGTCCACAACTTGTGGGGACGAAAATGCACCACCTCTGGCCATTGGATTGTAACCAATGACATTGCCCTCGTCACGATACGTACGGATCGTATTGTCGGGGGATTCAAGTGTGATGAACTTGGAAAGCTCGTGCCTTCGTCCGCCTACCATGGCGATGCCTGTGTCCAAGTTGGCTGTAATGAGGTAGCCGAACCGAAAAGCGAGAGCCTTAAGATTGTGTTCATCAACCATCGCGGAAATGAATAAATTGATAGTAGGCATGAATCCTTGTTTATTGGCGAAATCCCATCGTCCCACCGTATACCAGGGGGTGTGCATGGAGCGGTGGTCCAGGAAAAGATAGATCGGCGGTGTATCCTGCGGGAAGAGGAACGCCAGCATGGCGCCTCGCTCCTCCGGTGAATTGAACTCTTGCCGCAGGGATTCGCCGGCTGCGTCCGGCCCCATGGCCAGCAGATCCAGGAGCCGGGGCAGCGCCGCGGCCCATGTGCCGCCCAAGTCGTTTTTCGCTTTCTGCAACCCCTCCTCGCCATGCGCAACGTAGAACTGCATCCAGTTGGCAGCCTGTCGCTGCGTGGCGCAGGCAAAGGGAACGCAATTGATCCAGAATCGCTCTGCAGTTCGTGATTGTCCGTCTACAATCGTTGCACGATCAGAGTAGAGCATCAAAGGATATGCAATATCCCAGTTGGCCCAGAGCACTGAATTATCAGGCGTCAAATCCTTCAGCTTGAGCATGACTTCCGTTACTTCCGGATGGCTGGATGCGACGCTCACCTGTCGGAAGCCGTATATAGTCATCATCTGCAACAATAGAGCAAGAGCAAAACACCCAATGGCTGCAAGTCGCCAAATAGATTGCTCATTGTCGCGCGACCACAACCATGTAATCAGGTACGCAATCCCGAGCGCAAGCAGCGGAATGAGGAATATGACAAATCGCGCTGCAAGAAAGGACATGACACCAGTGATAATGAATCCAGAGAGATAGTGGCAGCGCAGTCGTTGTTTCCAGACAAGAAGGGTCAACCCGGCAAAGCCAAGAATCATCCCGATCATGGAGCCCATAGTGCGCTCGGAGATGAGACTGAGCTGCAGGCGTTGCTGCTCGCCGACGAACATGGCCGGATTGGGAAAAGCCGTGGTTTCTTTCTTGACGTACGCTAAGGTTCGCGTTGCGCGTTCAATGGATGCTCCTATGAATCCAGAACCTTGAAGAAAGATGAAGGCGAGGCCGACAACAGCGAGGGCAGCGAAGAAGATGGCCGCCTCCCGACGGCGGGGGCGGTAGTCCACAATCAACGCGCCGACCAGTGGCAGCAACGCCACAGCGGACACAGCCTCCAGTGTCTGGTCCCACCAGAGCAGAAACAATCCATAAGACACGAAACCGCCGGCGAGCCAGAGATATCGCTTCCAGCTCTTGCGAGCTCCGAACTGCATGAACATGGCCGCGCACGTGGCCGCGAAGAAGATGTTGCCGCCGTCTGTATCGAAGAAGCCCACAGAGGAGCGTTCAACAAAGCCGGGGCCGACAGCCGCGAACAAGGCCGCGCAGATGCCTGCGAGATTGCCGCCGTAGAAGCGTCCGACAAAGAACATGGGAAAGACGAGCAGGCTGCCGATGATAGCCGGGATGAGCAATGCAGCGTCTTCCAGGCGCATGGAAAACGTGCTGGAAGTCCACGCCGTGATGGAAGAAAGCAACGGCGGAACACTGCGTCTGGAAGCGCCTTGGGGGTAGACGCTCTTTTCATCCAAAGTATCGTAGGTCCCCTGCTGGATCTGTTCGGCCATGCGCAGGTAGAAATAGCCGTCCATATTGATCAGCAACGGAATGTCGTCGCTGAAGGTGTTCCTGTCCGGATTCTTGTCCCAGAGCGAGTAATAGCTCAGACGAACGCCAAGCGAGAGCGCCAAGACGAGGATCAGAAGAAGTGGAGTGATGGCCTGGGCTTTGCGCATGGAAACGATCCTCTCGGTTCGAGGCGGCGTGGAGTCTTTTATGGAACGGACACCCCGATGACGTGTGTGCCGCTGTCAATCGGAGCGCACTGTGCATGTTGATGCGCTCCTGTTGCATTTACCGCCTGCGGCACGGCAGCGTCCATTACTCGGGAGAGGTACGGTCGGGCAATGGTCGCACGAGTAATAAATGCAATCCTTGGGAGAACTTATGCCTCAATCCGTCACGGACTGCAATCATTGCATTCCGCATGCACTGGAATGTCATGCGAATGTCGGAAGGCCGGCAGCATCAATTGCCGGAGCCGTCGGCCAATGCGTTTTGTGTCAGCGGAGATCTATACCACGAGCCGGCGTTTCATGGCCCAGAGCGCGAGCCAGCCGAAGAGCATGGTGAACACGAGAAGATAGGCGATGTTCAGCAGGGGGTAGGACTCCGTGAGCCCCAAGGCGGCCAGGCGGGTGAGCTCCACCAGATGGAAGAGCGGGAAGAGCAGAGAGACAAGCCCGGCCCAGTGGCCGATGCCCGAGACCGGGAAGAAGGTGCCCGAGAACAGAAACATCGGAGTGATGAAGAGGAATATCGGCAGGTTGAACATGTCGATAGTGGGGATGACGCCAGTGAAGAACATGCCCACGGCGCCGAAGCCCAGGCCGGCCACAAAGGCCAGGGGAATGCACCACAGTCCGGAGGGGAACTGCACGAAGCCCAGCGGCATGAGCACCGCGAGCATCACGGTGACGGCGCCGGCGGCTTTTGTGGCGGCCCAGGCTATCTCCGCCACCACGACCTCCTCCAGGGAGACGGGCGTGGCCAGGATCGCATCGAAGGTCTTCTGGTAGTACATGCGCACGAACGAGGCGTACGTCGTTTCGAAGAAGGCGTTCCACATTACGGCCGTGGCCACCAGGGCCGGTGCCATGAAATCAACGTAGCTCAGGTGCGCGCCGGCGTAGTCCACGCCGCCCACCAGGCCGGAGAAACCGAGCCCGAAGGCGAGGATGTAGAACCCCGGCTCCAGCAGCGGCACCAGGAAGTTCACCCGCCAGATGCGGCGGTACGTCACCAGATTGCGTCGCCAGACATAGAGGAAGCGCCAGGAAAGGGCGCTTAATCGGACGTTGGTCATTCGCGAAGCTCCCTGCCCGTGAGCCGCAGGAATACGTCTTCCAGCGTGGCCGGGCGGAACGTGCAGGCATGGGTGCAGAAACGCTCGCGTACGGTGTGCTCCAGGTCCGGGCTATTGGCGTAGATGAGCACCCGCCGCTCCAGGGCGTCGAAGGAGAGGTCGGAATCGCGCAAAAAGGCCATCACATCTTCGTCCGGGTCGTCGATCTCCACCACGGAGCCGCCCACGTGCTCGGCAATGAGCTCCTTGGGCGAGCCTTCCACAAGCACCTGCCCGTGGTCCATGATGATCAGCTGGTCGCAGAGGAACTCGGCTTCTTCCATGTAATGCGTGGTCAGCAGCAGGGTGAGTCCCTCGGCCTTGAGGTGGCGCAGCCGCTCCCAGACCTGGTGACGTGATTGCGGGTCGAGCCCGGTGGTGGGCTCGTCCAGGATCAGCAGCTCCGGCTTGGAGATGAGCGCCCGGGCCAACATGAGCCGCCGGGCCATGCCGCCGGAGAGCTCCATCACCTTGGCGTCGCGCTTGTGGGCCAGGGCGAAGAAGTCCAGCAGCTCCTCGCTGCGGGCGCGGGCCGTGCTGCGCGGAATAGAAAAGTAGTTGGCGAAAAGCCGCAGGTTCTGCTCCACGGTGAGGTCCGGGTCCAGGGTGTTCTCCTGCTGGCATACGCCAAGGCGGCCACGAATCTCGCGCCAATGGGTGCGCACATCCAGCCCGAATACGGAGACCTCGCCAGCCGTGATGGGCGAGAAGCCATACATCATGCGGATGATGGAGGTTTTGCCCGCGCCGTTGGGGCCGAGCAGGGCGAAGAAGTCCCGTTGCCGCACGGTAAAGGAGAGTGAGCGCACGGCCTCGAAATCGCCGAAACGCTTCACCGCGTTCTCAACCCGGACAACGTTCATGGGAGCAGGCCTATCGTGATGGAGTTCCGCAGATGCATCGAAACTTCATACCACAACCCGGCGGCGTGTCCCAGAGACTATTTTTCCTGCGACAGGGCGAAGCCGCGGCTGAACTGCTCCTGCAGCAGCATGAACACCAGCAGCGCCGGCACCAGGGTGACGATGGCCCCGGCCATGACGATGCCCCAGTTGGTGGCGTCCTGCCCAGCGGTCATCATCCGCAGGCCCACTTGCACCACCTGGCGCGTGTTCTCGCGGATGATGATGAGCGGCCAGAGGTACTGGTTCCACATGTAGACCCACTCGATAACCGCGAGGGCAGCGATGACGTTGGAGGACATGGGCAGCAGAATGGACCAGGCAAAGCGGAAGGGGCCTACGCCGTCGATGCGCGCCGCGTCCAGCAGAGAGGTGGGAATCTGCATGAAGTGCTGGCGGAAAAGGAAGGTGCCCGTGGCCGAGGCGAGGAAGGGTACGACGAGCGCGGCGTAGCTGTCGGCCCAGCCGATGCCGGCCACGAGCTCGAACAGGGCCACGATCATGATTTCCGTGGGCATCATCAGCGTGAGCAGGATAAAGGCGAATATCCAGCTTTTGAACGGGATACGGAAGTAGACCAGGGCCATGGCCGCGGTGAAGCTGATCACTGTCTTGCCGGCCATTACGGCGATGGAAATGTAGAAGGAGTTGAGCATGTAGCGGCCCAGGCCGTAGTCGTGCCACGCCGTCAGGTAGTTCTTGGCCATGGCCGAGCCGGGCATGAACTTGGGTGGCCAGCTGAAAATCTGCGCCGGGGTCTGCGTGGAAAAAAGCAGGGCCATGAGCACAGGCGCGGCGATGACGACCACCGCGATAATCAGCGTAGTATGCGTGGCCGCGGACTTGAAGGACGAGCTGCGCAGGCTAGCGGGCATAGTGCACCTTCTTTTTCGAGATGCGGAACTGCAGCACGGTGAGGATGACCACGATGGCAAAGAGGAAGACCGACTGCGCCGCGGCAAAGCCTGTCTTGAAGTACTCGAAGCCGTCCCGGTAGATGGAGTAGATGAGCACCGTGGTGGAGCCGGCCGGCCCGCCCTTGGTGAGCAGGTCCACGAATGCGAAGGAATCGAAGAACGCGCTGATGGTGTTCATGATCAGGAGGAACAGCGTCATGGGCGAGAGCATGGGGAATGTGATCTTCCAGAATCGCTGCCAGGCTGAGGCCCCGTCGATGGTCGCGGCCTCCAGCACGTCGCCGGGCAGGTTCTGCAGCGCGGCCAGGTAGAACACTACATTGTAGCCCAGAGCCTTCCACGAGGCGGCCAGCACCACAACGCTCATGGCCAGGGCCGGGGTGGAGAGCCAGTCTGGCTTGATGCCGAAAAGCATGTCCGTGAAGTAGTTGACGATGCCCACCTGCGCCGAAAACATGAACAGGAAGATGACGCCGGCCACAGCAGGTGGCAGGGCGTACGGCCAGATGAGCAGCAGGCGGTAGATGCGCCAGCCGCGAACTTTGGTATTGGCCAGCATGGAGAGCGCCAGCCCGGCGGACATGGACAGGAAGACCGTGGCCGTCACGAACACCGCCGTGTTGCGGAAAATGCGCAGGTACTCGGAATCGGTGAACAGGGTTTGGTAGTTCTCCAGCCCCACGAAAAATTTGGATAGCCCCAGGAATTGCACCTGATAGAAGGACAGGATGAACGTCTTGATGGTGGGGTAGTAGAGGAAGAGCGTCAGGATGACGAACGTCGGGAACAGCAGAAGAAGCGCGAGCTTGGGGCGTGGGAATACAGGTGCGTGTTCCATGGGGATATTGCTTGGGAACAGGGGCGGCGAACCGCCCCTATC
This sequence comes from Oceanidesulfovibrio marinus, assembly GCF_013085545.1. Lineage (NCBI taxonomy): Bacteria > Pseudomonadati > Thermodesulfobacteriota > Desulfovibrionia > Desulfovibrionales > Desulfovibrionaceae > Oceanidesulfovibrio > Oceanidesulfovibrio marinus. The sequence goes on along the minus strand of NZ_CP039543.1, from coordinate 1,159,133 downwards.
CTGTTCGTATTGTTGGCGTCGTTGTGGTTATTGCACGCCGCGGTTGAACTTGGTCAGAGCGTCGTCGGCGCGCTTGTCGGCTTCGGCCATGGCCTCGTCCACAGGAGTGCCGTCAAAGATCTTCTGGGCAGCTTCTTCCACGATGGTGCGGAGCTGGGGGAAGATAGGCAGCAGGGCGCCCTGGGTGGCGCGGGTGGGCTTGGTGTCCAGAAGCTGGTCAAAAGCGGCGCTGAAGGCGGGGTTGCGCTCGAACCACTTCTGCTCTTTCAGCACGTCCACGGCGGACACGCGCACCGGGAAGTAGCCGGTGCCCTTGTGCCAGCGCACCTCGTTCTCGGTGTTGGTGAACCAGATGAGGAAGGTCTTGGCGGCGTCCTGCACCTCCTGGCTGTTGCCCTTGGTCATCCACAGGGAAGCACCGCCCACGACAGCGCCTTCAGGGTCGTCGGTGAGGGAAGGCAGCTTGCCGGTGCCCAGGGTGAAGCCGTTCTCGGCCGCGGCGTTCTGCATGATAGCCACGTCAGAGGTGGAGGTCACTTCCATTGCGGCCTGGCCGGAGATGAACAGATTGTTGGCGCCGTCCCAGTCCTCGGGCTTGCCGGAGTAGGCGTAGTACTTGTTGTCGTAGAGCTCTTTCCACCAGCTCATGATCTTCTTCATGGGCTCGGAGTCCAGCAGAATGTCCGTAGCGCGTCCGGCGCGGCCGTTCTCGTTGTTGGCCAGCAGAGCGCCCTGGTTGGCCATCCACTCCTCGGCCAGCCAGCAGTGCAGGGGGAAGGAGATGCCGTACGGCGCGGCGCCGGACTCCACGATCTTCTTGCAGGCCGCGGTCACCTCGTCAAAGGTCTTGGGCGGATTCTCGGGGTCCAGGCCGGCCTTCGTGAAGACGTCCTTGTTGTAATAGAGGATGGCATTGGAAGAGTTGAAAGGCACGGAGTAGAACTTGCCGTCGAACTTGTAGTAGTTGGCCACGCCGGGCACGAAGTCGTCGAGCATGGCGTAGTCGTCGGGCTTGATGGTGTCCTCGAAGGGCATGAAGATGCTGGAGTCCAGGGCGAGCTGGGAGCCGACCTCGAAGATCTGCACGATCTGCGCAGGATTGCCTTGCTTGGCGGCCAGGATGGCGGCGTTCAGTGTGTCGCGGTAACTGCCCTTGTACTCCGCCTTCACCTCGATGGTGGGATGGGTGTAGTTGAAGTCGTCCACCATGCGCTGGATAAAGGCCGTGCGGGCTCCGCCCATGGCGTGCCAGAACGTCACCTGGGTTTTCTCCTGTGCAAAAGCCAGGCCGGCGGCGGCAAGCACCAGGAGCCCGGCAAGCGCGATGCGGATTGTCGTGCGAATCATCTCCATCTCCTTTCTTTCGTTCTGTTCGTGGTTGTTGCGAAAAGTAGGGTGCGCATGGGAGAGCCGCCCCGATTCCTCGTTATGCGGCGCGGCCGTGGCTGAGACAGGGACCGGCCGGATCGAAAATGTGCGCAAGCTCGGGATCGAAAGCGAGGGGGACCATGCCGCTCTCACAGCCGGACCACACGCCGGGGGCGCGCACGACCACCTTGGAATCGCCCATGCCGGCGTGGATCAGGTGCTCGCCGCCCAGGGGCTCGCACATCTCCAGCGGCGCGCTCCAGGTAATCAGGTCGTCGGATGCGCCGTTGGCGATCTGGAAGTGCTCCGGCCGGATGCCCAGCAAAACCTCGTCGGCGTCGTCGATCTGCGCGGCGCGTTCTGCCGGTATCTCCACAGACAGCCCGCCGGGCATGGTCAAAGTGCGTTCGTCCGTGCGGCTGGCGGGCACGAAGTTCATGGCTGGCGAGCCGATGAAGTCGGCCACGAAGATGTTGGCCGGCCGGTGGTAGACCTCCTGGGGCGTGCCGAATTGCTGCACCTCGCCGCCGTCGATGATGGCGATGCGGTCGGCCATGGTCATGGCCTCCACCTGGTCGTGGGTAACGTAGATCATGGTGGTGGAGAGCCTCTGCTGCAGCTTCCGGATCTCCACGCGCATGTGGTTGCGCAGCTTGGCGTCCAGGTTGGAGAGGGGCTCGTCCATCAGAAAGACCTGCGGCTTGCGCACGATGGCCCGGCCCATGGCCACGCGTTGGCGCTGACCGCCGGAGAGCTCGCGCGGTTTGCGGTCCAGGAGCTCCTTCAGGCCCAGCAGGCTGGAGGCCTCGGCCACGGCGCGTTCGATGTCCGGTTTGGATAGCCCGGAAAGCTTCAGGCCAAAGGCGATGTTCTGCCGTACGGTCATGTGCGGGTAGAGCGCGTAGTTCTGGAAGACCATGGCGATGTCGCGCTCCTTGGGCTCCAGCATGTGCACGTCGCGCCCGCCGATGTACACCCGGCCCTCGGAGACGGACTCCAGACCGGCCAGCAGGCGGAGCATGGTGGACTTGCCACAGCCGGACGGCCCCACGAAGACCACGAGTTCGCCGTCCTCGATGGACAGCTCCATGTTGCGGATGACCTCGACCGAACCGAATCGTTTGGTGACTTGCTCGAAGCGGACTGAACCCACGTTTCCCACCGTTCTTGAGTAGCTGGATTGCGGCTGCGCGATGCACAGCCCTGAATCCGATCACTTATGCGCCCGGGGTGTTGCGGACGCGTTACGCAAAAAGGGCGGTTGTGTAACGAAGAGGCGTTCACATTGGGGATGGAGGCAGGCGCGAACCAGGGCAGTCGTGGGTTCGCCACATTGTTTTTGGAGCGGACCGGGTGACGGCCCGAGGAAGCGGAAGGGGCACGAAAAAAGGGGCCACGGCAGTGCCGCAGCCCCTTGGATGGGTGCAGTTCCCGACGCGATCAGGCGTCAGGTTCTCAGCCGGGAGCAGCGCTCCCGGGCGGAGTGGTTCGCGATGCTACTGCGCCGAGGCGGACTGGCCGCGGCGGTTGCGGGAGCGCGAACGGTTCTTGTTGGCGTCGCCGCCGGAGTGCTTGTTGAAGCTCCGGTCGCCGTTGGACTTGCCGCCTACGGCCTTGCCGTACGGGTGGTCGCCGTTGGACTTGGCGGCCCTGCCGTAAGGCCGGTCCTCGTTGGATTTACCCGCGTTCGACTTGCCGTGCGGACGCTGGCCGGAGCGTGCAGCGCGACCTACGTTCTCGCGTTTTTCGTCGCTGCGGCTCTGCCTGTTCGGGCGGCCTTCCTGACGGTTGTCGTCGCTCGTTTGCCGGCGGTTGCGGCCGGCTCCCTCACGGGCTTCGGCGTCGTTGCCCTGGCGGCGCGGACGGCCTTGCTGGGTACGCTCGCCGTTGCCGCGGGACTGACGGAACCCGCCGCGGGGGCCGTTGCTACGGCCGGGACGATCGGCGCCTTCATTGCCCTGCGCAGGCCGGCGCTCCGAGTAGTCGAAGCCGCCCAGCTCGCAGCGCTTGATGGGCGCGCCCAGAAGGCGCTCGATGGCGCGGATCATGGAGCGGTCGTTGCGGGTGATCAGCGTGTGCGCGCAGCCGGAGCGGGTGGCGCGGCCGGTGCGGCCGATGCGGTGCGTGTATGTCTCCGGCGTGTCTGGCACGTCGAAGTTGATGACGTGGGACACGCGGCTGACGTCGATGCCGCGGGCCGCGATGTCCGTGGCCACGAGCACGCTGAAGCGGCCGTCGCGGAAGCCGTCGATGGCCTGCTTGCGGCGGTTCTGCGAGAGGTTGCCCTGCAGGGAGGTGGAGCGAAGGCCGGACTTTTCCAGTTTCAGGGCCAGCTGCTTGGCGCGGTGCTTGGTCCGCGTGAACACGAGCACGGAGCCATCGGACAGACGCGGCAGCAGGTCCATGAGCAGCTTGGTCTTCAGGTGGTCGTCCACAAGGTACCCATCGTGGCTCACAGTCTCAGCCGGGGCCAGCTGGCCGATGCGCACCGTGACGGGATCGTTGAGGATGTCCCGCGCCAGGCCCTCGATCTCCTTGGGCATGGTGGCGGAGAAGAGCAGGTTCTGCCGGTTTTTGGGCAGGTGATCCAGGATCTTGCGGATGGTGGGCAGGAAGCCCATGTCGAACATGTGGTCGGCCTCGTCCAGCACGAGTGTTTCGAGCTTGGAGAGGTCGATGTTGCCACGCTGGATGTGGTCCAGCAGCCGGCCCGGGCAGGCTGCCACGAACTGGTAGCCGGCGCGGAGCTTGTTGATCTGCGGCTGCATGCCCACGCCGCCGTACACGGAGACGCTGCGCATGCCGGTGTTGCGGCCCAGGGCGATGGCGTTTTCGTGGATCTGCTCGGCCAGCTCGCGCGTGGGGGCGAGCACCAGGTGCCGCACGCCGCGCTGCGCCTTGGCCGGCTTGGCCGAGAAGCGCTTGAGGATGGGCAGCACAAAGGCCGCGGTCTTGCCAGTGCCGGTCTGGGCCAGGCCCATGACGTCCTTGCCGTCCAGGACGGCGGGAATGGCCTGGGTCTGGATGGGGGTGGGCTCGGTGTAGCCCATGTCGCGGATGTTGGCCTCGATAATCGAGCCAAGATCAAAATTCTGGAAACTCAAATGAATAACCTCAAATAGTTGCAAGACCCCACGCGACAATACCGCACGGACGCTCGAAAAGCGCCTCGCCGGACGGCGGGGGTGATCAGCGGAAGTCGGAAGGGGTGCTGCGGCCCAATTCAGGACGCGCTAGATCGGTCTTAAGTGAATCGGTTGGGTAAGCCTGGCAGGATTCGAAACGGAATTGCAGCGGAGACCGCGCGCCAGGGAGTAGGGCGGACGCAATGGCATCCGCATTGAGGTAGATAGGGGTAATGGGGGTGGATGTCAACTGTAATCTGTGAAAATTTTTTGCAATTACACGCGGCAGCAGCATGGCCGGTCGTTCACGTGGCCGGATGTTTTCTCTTGGCGCTTCGGGATCATCCTCCAACAGAGAGCTCGTCCTAAGGGCGCAACATGTTAATGAAAATATACCTACTGCTCCACCTCCTCCAGCGCCTTGGTGCGGTCGCCGGAGAGGTCGATCTCCTGGAAAGGCCCGCTGGTCGGCACGTCGAGGTGAAAGGACGGCGTCTCATCCACGAGCACGGTGAAGGGCCCGCCGGCGAGGTCCAGCAGGTGGCCGCCGCTTTGTCTGTCCGCGGCGATGTAGTGCAGGTGGTAGCCCACCACGTTGACCTTTTCGGCAAAGGCCGGGCAGCGGAAGCCCACGAGCTCGCCCACGGCCGGGCCGAGGTGGAAAACATTCTGCTTCTTGGCAGCCACGGCCAGGGGCGGGTAGGGCTTTTCCTGCGCCGGCACGCTACGCGCCGTGACCGACTCGAACCGGCCCTGCACGCGCACGGTGTAGAACATGTTCTTCTTGGGCAGGCGGTCGTCGATGGCCTGCTCCAGCTCTTTGATGCTGGCCACGTTCCGCAGCGTAAAGGAGATGTCCGGCTCGAACCACGTGACCGCGGCAAAAGGCGTGCGCACCGCGTCGTCCATCTCGTGCACGCTGCCGTCATAGGCCACCTGGTAGACATGGCCGTCCACCACGACCATCTCGCCGTCCAGGGCCTGGAACGTACCGATGCCATAGTTGCCGTGGCGGCGGATGTCCCCGCAGGTAAAGGAGCCGTCGTACACGCCGGCCATGAGCGCGTCGATGGTGGAGACTTGGTACAGGGTGTCGCGATCGACCGTGGTCTGGGCCGCGGACGGACCCGCCGCCAAAAGAAGGACGGCGGCAGCGAAGAGCAGGTATCGTATCCTGTTATATATTGTCATGATCCAGCGATAGAGGTCTATTGATGCAGCGTCAACCCCGGGCGTGTCAGCGGGCTTTTTTCCAGAGCTGCCTCATGAGGCCGCGGGAGCCGAACAGCGGATCTTTCTCCGGGACTTCCAGGGCCGCGATGCGCTCGATGGAGGCGATGCGGTCGTCGTCTTCGCTGTCGTTTCCGTCGAAGTCGCCTTCCTCCGGAGAGAGGATGTCCGGAAAGCAGCCGTCCGGGTAGGCGCCGACCACGAGCAGGTCCGAGGAGTTGGTCTCGTTCATGTGCGAGACGCCCGCCGGGATGATCACGGCGTCGCCTGCTTCCAGCTCCAGAAAAACGCCCCTCGGTCCGCCGAACTGAATCCGGGCCATGCCGGAGGCGAAGCCCCACACCTCATGCGCGGTGGAGTGGTAATGGTGGACAGGGTAGAGGCCATCGCGCCAGCGGTCCGACCATCCTCGCTCCGCAAATCTCCGCGCGAACTCGATGGCCCTGTCGCCGACGTCCTCCAGGACGTGTTTGTACACGATAAGAGGCAGGAGCGCGTTGTTGGGGAACACGCCGTCGTCAGCAAGAAGGCATGTGAGAACGCGCGTGCCCTGATGCTCCAGCGCCTGTGTTTCCAAGACGATGTTCTGTTCGGCATTGTCCATCATTGTCGAAGCTCTCCCTGATCGTGTTCGTTTGTCCACGGACCATAGCGTGGTTGGCGGCGGCGCACAATGCAGCGGGAGGGTATGAAAATCCGCGGGAAAAAGTGGACATAGCCGTGGGATATGCTAAGCATAACATACCAGTTTTCTATACAACCCTTATCGAATGGAGATTGTGCCATGAAAATGAGCGCTCGAAACACGATTCCCGGAACGGTGAAGGAAATCACCCGCGGCCCTGTGAACTCCGAGGTTGTCCTGGAGATCGCCGGCGGCCACGAGATTGTATCGATGATCACCACCAACTCTGTGGACCGTCTGGGCCTGGCTCCGGGCAAGAAGGCCAGCGCCTTCTTCAAGGCGTCCAACGTCATGATGATCGTTGACGAGTAGCACCAGACAACGTTTGTTTTTTGGGGAGCCCGGCTTTGGCCGGGCTTTTCGTTTATGTCCGGTTGACGTATGCTCCCGCCGTATCAGGAGGATATTACCATGCGAGACGATCTGGAGGCGTTTGCCCGGGCCAATGCGTTCGCGCAGCTCTGCGGCATCGAGGTGGTGGAGGCCAGACCGGGCCACGCCGTGACGCGGATGACGCTGGAGGACCGCCATCGCAACCCCTTTGGCACGGCCAGCGCCGGTGCCGTGTTCATGCTGGCGGAGACTGCTTTCGGCATGGCTATCAATGCCGAGTTGGCGCCGGGTGGTCAAGGTGTGGCTGTGAACCTGGCTATCTCCTATCTGCGGCCGGGCGTGGAAGGCGTGCTGACGGCCACGGCGCGGCGCTCGGCATCGGGCGGACCGTTGGCCTCCTACGAGGTGGAGGTGCGCAACGAAGAGGGCGAGGTGATCGCCCACGCGCAGGCCATGGGCTTCTGCAAGCGTCCAAAATCTTAGGGCGCAACAACCAAGCTTCTTTCAAAAGGAAAGCCGCTGCCGGAAGCTCCGGCAGCGGCTTTTTTTGCATTGTATGCGATCTTCGGGTGGCAGTATGCTGCGTACATGGTGGCCGTCCAATTTTCTGGACAAAGGCGTATCACTCTCCGCTTGTGTCCGGTTCCGCCGCGGCTTCGGGCCCGGCCCCCGAGGGAGCCGGCGCGCTGAAGTCCACAAGCTGCTTGCCGGCCGTGAGCTGCACCGTGGAGAGGGCCGGCTCGGTCTGCGCGAGCACGCGGCCGTCGCGCACCACGTAGAGACACTCGGGCGTCAGCCGGATGGCCTCGTGCTCGTTGTCCGCGTTGAGCACGATAAAGGTAGCGGGTTTTCCTTCCTCAATGCCGTACTGCTCTTTGATGTTCAGTATTTTTGCTGAGTTGTCAGTAATCATCCGGAACACGTCAAATATTTGCTCATGGCCGGAAAGCTGGGCCAGGTGCAGGAGCAAGGAGGCAGCCTGGAGCATGGAGCCGCGGCCCAGGGGGTACCATGGGTCCATGATGGAGTCGTGGCCGATGCCCACGGTGACGCCGGCGGCGAGGAGCTCGTCTACACGGGTGATGCCCCGGCGCTTGGGGTAGGAGTCGCCCCGGGCCTGGAGAATGGAGTTGTCAAAGGGGTTGGTGATGACGCCCACACCGGCCCGGGCGAGCAGGCCGATGAGTTTGGCGGCGTAGGCGTTGTTGTAGGAGTGCATGGCCGTGGCGTGGCTGGCCGTCACCTGTCCCTGCAGGCCGCGCTTGATGGTCTGGGCGGCCACGGTCTCGACGAAGCGCGACTGGTCGTCGTCGGTCTCGTCACAGTGGATATCCACGAGCATGCCGGTCTCGGAGGCCAGGCCCATGACGTACTCCACCGAGGCAACGCCGTCCTCGCGGGTGAGCTCGTTGTGGGGGATGCAACCCAGCACGTCCACGCCGAGCTCGATGGCCTCTTCCATGAGCCGCTCGCCGTCATCGTGGGTGTAGATGCCGTCCTGGGGGAAGGCGACCACTTGGATGTCCACCATGCCACGCAGCTCGTCGCGCAGGTCGGTAAGGGCCTGGACCGTGGTCAGGGACGGTTCGCTCACGTCGGCGTGGGTGCGGATGAAGAGCACGCCCTGGGCCACCATCCAGGAGACGGCGCGGTAGGCCCGGCTCTTGATGTCGTGGTAGTCCAGCCGCTGTTTGCGCTCGCCCCAGATGCGGATGCCTTCCAGCAGCGTGCCCGATTCGTTATAGCGCGGGTTCCCGGCGGTAAGCGCGGCGTCCAGGTGCACGTGCGGATCGACAAAGGGCGGTGAGACGAGTCCGCCCTTGGCGTGAATCACCCGCGGTGCCTGCAGGCTCTCGGGCGCGGCGATTTTCTGTATGATGCCGGCGGTGACGCCGATATCCACAAGCGTGCCGGCGCCTGGCAGTCGTGCATTTTTGATGACCAGATCCATAACGTCTCCTTGTTCTCGGCCCGGATATCCGGTTCAGACTGTGAGAGCGCCGGTTTTGCAGACTACAGTGCAGAGCCCGCAGCCGTCGCAGCGTTTTCTGTTGATTTCGAGACGGGGCGCGTCCCCATCCATGTTCATGGCCAGGGCGCCATAGGCGGAGTCGGCGCAGGCGGTGGCGCACGCGCCGCAGGCCGTGCACCGGTCGCGGTCCACGGTAGCGGTCACGGGAGCGTGCTTTGCCAGCGCTTCGTGGCTGGTGAGCCAGGGCAGGGACTTGCCCACAAGATCCATGGGGGATGCAAAGCCCTTGGCGTCCAAATATTGAGACAGCCCAGATGCCAGACGGTCGATGATGCCGAAGCCTTTGAGCATGACCTCGGTGCAGAGCTGCACAGTGGTGGAGCCCACAAGCATGTACTCGGCCGCGTCCTGCCAGGTGGAGATGCCGCCAACGCCAGAGACGGCCGGGCGCATGCTACGTTCCTGCATGGTCGCGGCGGCCTGGGAGACCACGCGCAGGCCAATGGGCTTGACCGCCTTGCCGGAGTAGCCGCCGTAGGTGGAGAGACCGTCCACGGCGGGCTGCGGCCGGAAGGTGTCGAGATCCACGCCGATGAGGCACTGCACCGTGTTGATGGCGGTTACGCCGTCGGCGCCGGCGTCCAGTACGGCCTGGCAGACCAGGCGCGGATCGGCCACGTTGGGCGTAAGCTTGACCAGGAGGGGCACCCGGCAGATGTCGTGAACTGTTGCGGTGATCTCGCCGGCGATCTCCGGCACCTGACCCACGGCCATGCCTGCGCCTATCTCCGGCATGCCGTGGGGGCAGGAGAAGTTGCACTCGATCATGTCGCAGCCGGCGTCCTGCACGCGGCGGGCCATCTCCTGCCAGGAGCGTATGGAGTCGCCCATGATGGAGGCGATAAGCAGATTGTCCGGATAGCGCTTCTTGATCTCGGCGATGTCGGCCGCCCACTCGGAAAGGCTGCGCTTGCTGAGGAGCTCGAAGTTCTCGAAACCATACACCGAGTTGCGGGAGTCGCGCAGCGCGGCGAATCGCGGCCGCGCATCCTCGATGAGCATGCCGTCCGGCTTGAGCGTTTTGAGCACGGCGCCGCCCCAACCCGCATCGAAAGCGCGCATGATATTCTCTCCGAACGCCGTGGGCGGCGCGGAGGCGAGCAGGAACGGGCTGGGGACCGTGTGCCCGAGGAACTGGACGTGGAGATCTGCCATGCGAATCTGGTCCTAAAGGATCGAGGCGTAGATGCCCTCGATCTCGTCCTGCGTGGGCACGCGCGGGTTGTTGGCTGTGGAGCCGCTGGCCAGGGCGTCCTTGGCCAGGGCAGGGATGGACGATTCCGTAACGCCGAACTTGGAGAGCCGCCGCGGCAGCCCGGTCTCCATGAACAGCGCGTCCAGCGCCTCCACGGCGACGAGGCTGGCCTCCCGCAGGGAGAGGCCCTCCACCGGTTCGCCCAGGGCCATGGCCACGCGGGCCATCTTGTCCGTGCAGGCCGGCCTGTTGAAGGCCATGACCGGGGGCAGCAGCATGGCGTTGGCCGTGCCGTGGGGGATGCCGAAATGCGCGCCCAGGGGCCGGCTCATGGAGTGGACCAGGGCCACGGACGCGTTGCTGAAGGCGAAGCCGGCGAGCATCTGGCCCAGCAGCATGTTCTGGCGCGCCTCCATGTCGGCGCCGTTCATCACGGCGCGCACCAGGTTGTCGCCGATGAGCTCGATGGCCTCCAGGGCCTGCACGGCGGTAAGCGCGTTGCCCCGGAGGGAGATGTAGGCCTCCATGGCGTGGGTCAGGGCGTCCATGCCAGTGGCCGCAGTGATGGCCGGCGGCATGGAGACGGTGAGCTCCGGATCGAGCACCGCCACCCTGGGGATGATGCCCGGAAAGGTGATGAGCATCTTGATCCTGGCCTCGGGGTCGGTGATGACCGTGAAGCGGGTAATTTCGCTGGCCGTGCCGGCCGTGGTGGGCACGGCGATGATGGGCGCGCCGGCGTTGGCGGGCTGCTCCTTTTCGTACTTTGCAATCGACCCTTCGTTGGTCATGAGGATGGCCATGCCCTTGGCCGCGTCCATGGGGCTGCCGCCGCCCAGGGCCACGAGCACGTCCACGCCTTTTTCCCTGGCCAGAGCCGCGCCCTTCTCCACAATGGCCACACTGGGGTCGGACTCCACCTCGGCGAACTTCACCACGGCCAGGCCGGCGGCCTCCAGCGAGGCGACCACGGCGTCCAGCGCGCCGGAGCGGGTGGTGGCGGTGCGGCCAGTGACGACCATGGCCGTGGAGCCGAAGCGCTTGGCCTCTTCGCCTACTTTCTGCACATAGCCGGGGCCAAAGACGATGCGCGGCGGAATCTGGAAGATGAATCCGGACATCATGGAACCTCCTGGGCGATGGCGGGCTCGGCCTGGGTAAGGGCCGCGTCGATGCGCGCCACGGCGTCCATCAGCTCGGTTTCATTAATGATGATGGGGGGCGTGAGGAAAATGTAGTTCCAGCGGATATAGGCGGCGATGCCGTTGTCCAGCAGGGCCTTGGAGACGTGGGCCATGGGGCCGGCCGGACCGTTCCACGGCGTCAGAGGCTCGCGGCTCTCGCGGTCCTTGACCATCTCCAGACAGGTGAACAGGCCGATGCCGCGGACATCGCCGATGTACGCGTGCTTCTTGGCGAGCTTCTCCAGCTCGGCCTTGAAGAGCGCGCCCATGGCCGAGGAGTTGTCCACGAGCTTGTCCTCTTCCATGGCCTCCAGGTTGCCCAGGGCCGCGGCGCAGGCAATGGGGTGGCCGGAGTAGGTGAGCCCGCAGTAGAGCATGTTCTCGTCAAAGTACTTCGCGAGCTTGCTGGACACGGCGACCACGCCCAGCGGGATGTAGCCGGAGTTCACGCCCTTGGCCATGGTGACGATGTCCGGCGTGATGTCGAAGTTCTGGAATCCGAACATCGTGCCCGTGCGGCCGAAGCCGGTCATCACCTCGTCGCAGACCAGCAGGATGCCCAGCTCGCGGCAGATGGCCTCGATGCGCTCCATGTAGCCGGCCGGCGGCACGAAGATGCCGTTGGAGCCGGTGACGGACTCGAAGAACACGGCGGCCACGGTGTCCGGGTTCTCGTACATGATGACCTCGCGTACGCTCTCTGCGCAGCGCAGGCCGCACTCCGGATACGTGAGACCAAAGGAGCAGCGGTAGCAGTAGGGATCGAACACGCGGACAATGCCCGGCACGCCTGGCTCCACCGGAGGCCGGCGGGGATCGCCGGTCAGGGAGATCGCGCCGTAGGTTGCGCCGTGATAGGAGCGGTAGCGGGTTATGATCTTCTGCTTGCCGGTGCAGGCGCGGGCGATCTTCATGGCGTTTTCGTTGGCATCGGCGCCGCCCACGGTGAAGAAACACTTGCCGAAGGAGTCGGGCAGAAGGTCGATGATTTTCTTGGCTAGCCTGGAGCGCGACGGGGCCACGAACTGCGGCCCGATGAAGCACATGTCGTCGGCCTGTTTCTTGATGGCCTCGACGACCTTGGGGTGGTTGTGTCCCAGGTTCAGGTTTACGAGCTGGGAGGCGAAGTCGGCGTAGCGGTTGCCCTCGCCGTCCCAGAAGTAGATGCCCTCGCCTTTGCTGATAACCTTGGGCGAGAGCTTGCCCTGTACGGACCAGGAGTGGAGCACGTATTGTCGGTCCAGGTCGTATGCTTCCTGCATAGTTTGGTCCATGATTTTGATCCCTTAGCCAGCAATGGCGTAGGCGATGGCTGCGTTGCCGGCTGTCGCCTTGATGATGTTCTCGATGGAGCAGCGGTCCTTGGGCGTATGCGCGTAGTGCTCTTCCATGGGCGAGTAGCCGATGGAAGGAATGCCCAGCACGCCGGTGACGTAGCTGGCGTCCGTGCCGAAATCCCAGCGCCCGAAGCCCGGTTTCTGTCCGATGGCGTTGAGCGCGAGTACGCATTTCTCCACCATGGGGTGGTCCTTCTCGATGGCCCAGGCGTGCATGTACTTCTCGCACATGTCGGAAACGCCGCGGTAGGAGGTCTCCTCCACGGTGCGCAGGGCCACCTCGGCCTTGAAGTCCGGGTCATTGGCGGCGAGGTCGTCAATGATCTCCTGGATGGGGCCGATGAAGTCCTCGCGCTCCTCCCCGCGCACCAGCCGGCGGTCCAGGCTGACCATGCACTTGTCCGGAATGATGGAGAGCGCGCCCGGCGAGCAGCCTATGATGGTGAGGGCGATGGTGGCTCGGCCCAGGAAGTCGTCCTCGGGCAGGGTTTCGGCGATCTTCTGCACTGCCTCGATGACGGGCATCATCTTGTACACGGCGTTGACGCCCAGCCAGGGAGCGGAGCCGTGGCTGGTGCGGCCGTAGGTGGTCACCTCCAGCTCGGCGCGTCCGCGGTGGCCCAGGTAGAGGTCCATGGACGTGGCCTCGGAGGAGATCATCACATCGAAGGTGATGCCGCGCTCCTTGAAGGTTCTGTCCATGAGCCAGCGCATGCCGAACATCTCGGCCGGCTCTTCCTGCACCACGCCTGTGTAGATGAAGTCGCCCTGGAGCTTGATGCCGGACTTCTTGATCAGGTGGCCGGCGTAAATCTGCGAGGCCATGCCGCACTTCACGTCGCTGGCCGCGCGGCCGTGGATATAGCCGCCATCCACCACACCGCCGTAGGGCGGGTACTCCCAGTTGGACTCCTCGCCCGGAGAGACGTGGTCCATGTGGGAGTTGTACATCACGTTGGGGCCGGAGCCCTCGCCTTTCACAATGCCGACCACGTTGCCCATGTCGTCCACGAATACTTCATCGTAGCCGAGCTCGTTCATGGTCTTTACGGTGAGCTGGGCCAGCGCCTCCTCCTGTCCGGAGATGGAAGGGGTCTGGACGAGCTGCTGCGCGAATCGGATCACATCGTCGCGCACGTCGTGGGCCATGGTGTTCAGAATATCGTACATGATGTCGTTCCTTGTATATGCAGATCCCTAGAAATGTTCCCGTGTTATAGAAAACTGGGCGCGCCGCGTCTGATGAACTGGCCGCGCCCTGGTTTCGCCTCCAGCCTGCCGTCCATGCAGACCACCTCCCCGCGGGAGAGGGTGGCTACAGGCCAGCCCGTGACCTGTACGCCCTCGTACGGGGTGTAGTCCACGTTCTCATGGAGCACGGAAGTGGAGAGGGTTACATTTTTGTCGGGATCGAACACCACGATGTCCGCGTCCGCGCCGATGGCCAGGGAGCCCTTGTGCGGGTAGAGCCCGAAGGCCTTGGCCGGGTTGGTGGAGCAGAGCGCCACGAGCTTGTTCAGGGCGAACCGGCCGGCGTTGACGCCGAACTCGTGCATCAGGGCCAGACGCGGCTCGATGCCTGGCGCACCATTGGGAATTCTGGAGAAATCGTCCGCGCCCATGTCCTTCTGCCCGTGGAAGTCGAAGGGGCAGTGGTCTGTGGCAACGCTGACCAGATCGCCGCTGGCAAGGCCCTGCCACAGAGGAGCCTGGTTCTCCTTTGGCCGCAGCGGCGGGCTCATCACGTATTTCGCGCCATCAAAGCCAGGCTCCTCGTAGTTGTCCTGCGAGAGCAGCAGGTACTGCGGGCAGGTCTCGGCCATGACGGATGCGCCGGCGCGGCGGGCGCGCTTTACCTCCTGGAGCGCAGCCTTGCAGGTCAGATGGACCACAAAGAGCGGGCCGCCGGTGATCTGCGCCAGCTTGCACGCCCGTCCCGTGGCCTCGGCTTCTGCCAGCGGCGGTCTGGACAGGGCATGATAACGCGGCGCGGTCTTGCCTTCTGAAAGATGTTTATGGATAAGGGAGGTTACGACATCGTTGTTCTCGGCGTGCACGCACACCAGACCGCCGTGCTCCCCGGCCTGGGTCAGGGCCTGCATGAGCACGGTGTCGGAGACGCGGAAGTCGTAGACCATGAAGACCTTGAAGCTCGGGTATCCGGCGTGGATCATGGTCTTCATCTCGGCGAGCACGGCGTCGGTCATGTCCGTGATGGCGATGTGGAAGCCGTAGTCCACCACGGCCTTGCCCTCGGCCTTGGCGTGCCAGGTATCGGCCGCCTGCTGCAGGGACTGGCCCCTGGACTGGATGCAGAAGTCCACGACGGCGGTGGTGCCGCCAAATGCGGCGGCGATGGTGCCGGTTTCGAAGTCGTCCTTGGCGACAGTGCCGCCAAAAGGCATGTCGAGGTGGGTGTGGGTATCCACGGCGCCGGGCATGACGTACTTTCCGGCGGCGTCGATGACGCGCGTGCCGGAAAGGTCCGTGCCGATAGCCGCGATTTTCCCATTCCGAATGCCGACATCGGCGCGGAAGGTATCGGAGGCTGTGATGCAGGTGCCGCTGCGTATGACGCAGTCGAAGCTCATGAGCTGTTCTCCCAGGTTGTATTCCCGGCTGCGGTCGAGACGGCGCGGACGGCGGCGCCGGACCGGCGCACCATGTAGCCGGGAATGTGTTTGCAGAGCGAATTTCGTTCCAAAGTTACCATTCTCGTCATTGTCGCGGGTTTCGCGGTTGAGGTTGGTCAAATTTTATAACGAATTTGTTAATATTGGCCGTCGGCTTTGACAAAATGTGAAGAATATTTCGCAAATCAGGGCTCCCGGCGGACGCGGAGACGCTGCTCCGACTTCCGCTGGATACTGGCCGTCGGCGTTTAATCAAGGTAGGGTGTGGCGGTCCCGCAACTTTCCGATATCCTGGAGCAAAACCATGAGCTTCCATCGCAATCATCCGGCGTTCTATTGTCTCATAACATTGGCGGCTGCCGCGGCGTTTCTCGTGCTCACCGCGGTTGGTAGCATGGCCGAGGAGCGCAGCCTTTCGAGCGGCCAGACCGTCTATGTACCGGCGTACTCGCATATCTACCAGGGCTCCCTGAACCGCCCGTTCAACCTCACGGTGCTTCTGTCCATCCGCAATGTCTCGCCCATCGAGCCCATAATCATCACCAGCGTGGAGTACTATGACGATTCCGGTGACCTGGTGCGAGCCATGGATGAGCTGCCGGTGGTGGTGCCGCCCATGGCCACGAAGGAGTACCTCGTGGCGGAGAGCGACGATACGGGCGGCTCCGGCGCGAACTTCGTGGTGGCCTGGGAGGCCCAGAGGCCAGTTCCTGCGGCGCATCTGGAGTCGGTGATGATCTCCACGCGTTCGTCTCAGGGCATATCGTTCCGCTGCCCGGGCGTGGTCATCAAGGAACGGAGCAAGTGAGCACATAACCGGAATGCGTGCTCGGCACGATATGACAATCCAGGGAGGTGGTCATGAAAATGGTACGTAGCGTCGTCTGGGTCGTTGTGTTTGTTTTTCTTGTGGCTGCGGTGGGATGCGGCGGCGATACGCCGACGGATACAAGCGAGAACAAGGCCCCTGCGCAGCAGGGTGAGTCGCAGGAGAAGCCGGCGGAGGAGGCGGCGTCTTCCAAGAATACGCCGCTGCCCAAGGACGCCAAGGAGGTCACGGTCTCCGGCGACGTCTACCACTACACGATCGATCCCTGCGCCATCGCGTCGGCGGAGGAGGTTGAAACCTTCCTGGGCAAGCCGTTCACCACGAAGTTCTCCTTCGTGTACGGCATCCCTCCCTACACGCGGTGCGAGTATGCTGTCGAGCTTCCGGAAGAGGAACGCGCCGGGCGATCTCCGGATACGCTGGCCGTTTCCGTGGTGGAGCCGCTGACTCTGGCCGAGGCCGGCTTTCCGGGCCTGGACACGGCGGCCGAGGCCTTCAACAGGCACAAGAAAGCGCTGAACAATGCCGGCGCCGAGATCGAAGAAGTCCCGGACCTGGGAGACGACGCATTTGTCCAGTCCTCGGACGGCGTTCTGCATCTTCTGGCGGGAGACGTCTATCTGCGTGTCTCGGCCAGCATCTACACCAATGAGACTGCGCCGACCCTGGACGAGCTGCACCGGAAGCTGGCAGACAACAACGCCAAGGTTGCCAAACGCTTTGCCGCGGAGCTCCTGCTGCCCAATCTGAATGGCTCCTGACCTAGTCATGGAGGATGCAGGTTGATGAATCGCCGGATGTGGTAGCCGGGACCTGGTATGTGGTGTATAGCTGGAGATTGAAATCCAGTGTCGCTACCGAAACCACGGGCGGCATTGCATACCAACGTCTTTGCATTCAAGGAGAACTGCAATGAAAGCGTATATTGTCTACTACTCCATGTATGGACACATCCACGCCATGGCCAACACAGCCGCGGCCGCCGTTCGGGAAATGGACGGCTGGACCGCGGAGCTGCGGCGCGTCCCCGAAACTCTGCCGGATGAAGTGCTGGAAAAGATGGGCGCTTTGGAGGCCAAGAAGCTGATGGCCGATGTGGTCACGGCCCGGCCGGAAGATCTGGAGGACGCGGACGCCATCATCTTCGGCACGCCCACGCGGTTCGGCAACATGCCCGCGCAGATGAAGGCCTTTATCGACCACCTCAGCGGGCTGTGGACCAGGCATGCGCTGGTGGGCAAACCGGTCACGGTGTTCGCCTCCTCCAACACGCAGCACGGCGGGCAGGAGTCCACCATCCTCACTTTCCATGTGCCGCTGCTCCACCTGGGCATGGTGATTGTGGGCCTGCCATACTCCTTTGCCGGGCAGCAAGGTGTAACCGAGATTACGGGCTGCTCGCCCTACGGGGCATCCACCATCGCCGGGCCGGACGGCTCGCGCATGCCCTCACAGAACGAGATGGCCGGCGTGACGTTCCAGACAAAGCATCTGCTGGAGATAGCCACCAAGCTAGCCAGGTAGCCGCGTATATTTCTGGACAAGTACGCAACGCCCGTCCGCAATGTTTCGCGGGCGGGCGTTTTGTCGTGTTCAGGGCCGGAAAAAGCCACGGCCGAGGAGGTCATGTGCGGGCAGCCGGTTCCTCGCCGCGATGCGTGCTTTCGGCGATGTTCTCGCCTTCGAGACTTTCGTTCAGGGCATAGGCCGCGCTGATGAGCGCAAGGTGGGTCAGGGCCTGGGGGAAGTTGCCCAGGTGCTCGCCGCTGGTGGAAAGCTCCTCGCTGTAGAGGCCCAGGTGGTTGGAGTAGGAGAGCATCTTCTCGAACAAAAGGCGCGCCATCTTCACGTCGCCGGACCGGGCCAGGCACTCCACATACCAGAACGAGCAGGTGGTGAAGGCTCCCTCGGAGCCGGTCAGACCGTCGACAGGCGCATCCGCGTTGTCGTAGCGCTTCACCAGGCAGTCCGAGAGCAGCCGCTTCTTGATCGCGCGCATGGTGGACAGCCAGTAGGGATCGGTGGGGCTGATGAACTTGACCAGCGGCATGAGCAGGGTGGAGGCGTCCACAGCCCTGGAGCCCTTGTACTGCACGAATGTTCCGGCATCCTCGTCCCAGAAGTTGGCAAAGACATCGCGCTTGATCTCGTCGCGCACCATCCGCCAGCGCTCCAGCGGGGCGGGCAGGGAGAACTTGGCGGCCATGCGCATGGCGCGGTCCACGGCCACCCAGCACATGAATCGGGAGGAAAGGAACTCCTTGCGGCCGCCGCGGACCTCCCAGATGCCCTCGTCCGGCTCCTGCCAGTGCTCGCAAACGAACTCCACGGTCTGCACCAGCCGCAGCCAGAACGCGTGGTGCAGGCTGCCGTTGCGCTTGGAGGCAAGATAGACCGCGTCCAACAGGTCACCGTAAATGTCGAGCTGGAGCTGATCGTAGGCGCCGTTGCCGATGCGCACGGGCCGGGAGCTCTGGTAGCCGGCCATGTGCTCCAGCGAGCTCTCGGCAAGGTCGTTGGACCCGTCGATGGCGTACATGACCTGCATGGAGCCGTCTTGGTGGCAGGCGGCGGTGCGGCGGTGGAGCCAGTGGAAGAAGTCCATGGCCTCGTCCTTGAAGCCGAGCCGTAGCAGGGCGTAGAGGCAGAAGGCCGCGTCGCGCACCCAGGTGTAGCGGTAATCCCAGTTGCGTATACCGCCCAGCTCCTCGGGCAGGCCAAAGGTGGCCGCGGCCACGATGGAGCCGTACTCGTACGAAGTCAACAGCTTGAGCACCAGGGCGGAGCGGTGGACCATCTCGCGCCAGCGGCCGCGGTAGGTGGACCGGGCCAGCCAGTCGCGCCAGAAGTTCGACGTGTCCTTGAACGCCTGGACCACGTAGTTCTCGTCGTACTCCGGGCCGTGGCCGCTCACCTCCACGCGCTCGAAGATGAAGAAGGCCGTGTCGCCGGCCTTCAGGGTGAACTCGGCTGTCACGCCGCCTTGGATCTCAGTCAGCTCCACCGGTGTGTTGATCCGGAAGACAGCGTACTCGTCATCGCCCTCGCCGTGCGTTTCGAAGTAGGCGCAGTCGTGGTAGATGGTCACCTGCGGCACGGAGCGCCCGTAGTGCGGCCGCGGTGTGCAGGAGAGGGAGAAGCGGATGTCGCCCTGCACGGCCTTGGCCCGGCGGATGACCCGGCCGGATCTGTCCACAGGCATGAAGTCGGAGATCTCGGCCACGCCCTCCGGGGCCAGGAAGCGGGAGATGAGGATGTTCGTATCCGGCAGATACATCTGCCGCCGGCGCAGCCCGGAAAGCTGAGGCGTGATGCTGAAGGCGCCGCCGTTTTTCGCGTCGAGCAGGGAGGCGAAGACAGTGGGGGAGTCGAAGTTGGGATGGCACATGTAGTCGATGGCGCCGTCCAGGTTCACGAGGGCCACGGTCTTCAGGTCGCCAATCACGCCGTGCTCGTCGATGGGGGGATATCCGTGCTGCTCCTGGGCCATGTCTTGCTCTCCTCTGCGCAAATAGGGACGGAATCATGTCCAATATACTTTCGTAGACGATGCACGAGCGCCGGGTCAATCGTCTGTGAAATTTATTAAGTCGCTTCGAAAATTCATGCCCCTTGTGACAACACGGAATATTCATGTACGATGCGCTTGAGAAAAATGGTTCACTAACTTATATTGACCTGTAATTATTTGATAAATAGTCTTGGAAGGTGATTGATCATGCATGCGCGACTTCTTGATTTCCTGATGTGCCCGGATTGTCTGCCCGGTGAAGTTCCCTTGCGCCTGCAGGGCGGCGCCGTGCGCGAGGACGACGATATCCTGTCCGGTCATCTCGAATGTCCCAGGTGCTCCCACACGCACAACATCACGGACGGCACGGCCGTTGTTCTGCCCCAGAACAGTGTGACCTCGGCGGCGCAGCTTCGCTACGAGACAGCGGCCGCGCTGGGCAGCTATCTGTGGACCCACTTCGGCGACATCACGGCGGAGGATCATGCCTGCGATGCTTACGCCTCCTGGGCCGGAATGCTGCAGGACGGCGAGGCGCCGGCCCTGGACGCGGGCAGCGCCATGGGCCGAATCACCATGGAGCTGGCTGCCCGATGCGGCTTTGCCGTTGGCGTGGACTTTTCGCGTTCGTTCGTGCGCACGTCGCGCGAGCTTTGGAAAAATGGCCGGATCGACAGCCGGATCGTGACTGAAGGACGGTTGACCCGGGAGTTCTCCGTAGAGCTGCCGGACAGGCTGCGCCAGGGCGTGGCCGAGTTCATCGTGGCGGACGCCATGGCCCTGCCGTTCCCGGCCGGCGCGTTCAAGACCCTGAGCTCCCTGAACCTGCTGGACAAGATCTGCCGTCCCCTGGATCATGTGCACGAGCTTTTCCGCGTGGCCGTGGAATCCGGCAGCACGCTGCTCATCGCCGATCCATTCTCCTGGGCCGAGGAGATATGCCCGCCCGAGGATTGGCTGGGCGGAACAGAAAAGGGCGAGTTCGCCGGCCGGGCCCGGGACAATCTGGAACGGCTGCTCGCCGGCGACGGGTTCCAGATCCGTAATCAGGAGCCCATCTGGTGGACCATCCGCAACCACGATAACCACTACGAGACCATCCGGAGCTGGACAACAGTCGCCGGCCGCTGATGTCGTTCCTCCATACACCGTATCCGGCGTTGTGATCTGCTCGCAGCGTTCGGCCTCTGGTCACGCGCTCCGGCGTGCGAACCAGCCCTTCTACACGAACCCTCCCCTTGCACGACGCGGGAATCGGAGTAGAGTCTGTACGATTCGCGTTATTTTTCGAAACAAACGCAAGGAGGAAAAACAATATGGAATTCGTTACCTTGCCAGGTACGGATGTCGAGCTTTCGCGCATCGCCCTGGGCACCTGGGCCATCGGCGGCTGGATGTGGGGCGGCAGTGACGAGCAGGAGTCCATAAAGACCATTCATGCCGCCCTGGACAAGGGCGTCACCACTCTGGATACCGCGCCGGTCTATGGCTTCGGCCGATCCGAGGAGATCGTGGGCAAGGCCATCAAGCAGTATCCGGACAAGGACAAGATACGCATTTCCACCAAGGTGGCCCTGGATTGGACCGGGGAGGGCAAGGTCTTCCGCAACTCCACTCCGGAGCGCATCCAGAAGGAGGTGGAGGACTCGCTACGCCGTCTTGGCGTGGACGTCATCGACGTCTACTTCATCCACTGGCCGGACACCAAGACGCCGTTCGAGGACACGGCCGCGACCATGTGCAAGCTCAAGGAGCAGGGCAAGATACGCGCCGTGGCGGTCTCCAACTACTCGCCGTCGCAGATGGACGCCTTTGGCGCAGCCTGCTCCCTCCAGGCGTGCCAGCCGCCGTACAACCTGTTCGAGCGGGCCATCGACGAGGATATTCTGCCGTACTGCAAGGACAAGGGCATTGTCCTGGTTACCTATGGTGCGCTGTGCCGCGGCCTGCTCTCCGGCAAGATGCGCAAGGACCGGGAGTTCCAGGGCGACGACCTGCGCAAGGCCGACCCCAAGTTCCAGGAGCCGCGCTACGCCCAGTACCTCGCCGCCGTGGACAAGCTGAAGACGCTGGCCAGGGAGCGCTGCGGCAAGGACATCCTGCCATTTGCCGTGCGCTGGGTTCTGGACAGGACGGGCGGCGTGGCCCTGTGGGGCGGCCGCCGGCCGGACCAGATGGACCCCATTCCGGACATACTCGGCTGGAGCATCGACACGCAGACCATGGCCGAGGTGGACCGCATTCTGGACGAGACCATCACCGATCCGGTGGGCCCGGAGTTCATGGCGCCGCCGGAACGCGCGTGACGGAGCAGAAAAGTTCGAACAAGACGATGCGCACCGGGGATTTTCATGGTACGTTCCCAGCATTGTGGAGTCGCCCCGGCGGCGCATCCGCTTTTTTACTGACCAACCATTGTTAAAACGGCGCCGCGTGCGCCATGGAGGATTCCCATGTCCGAACGTACAGGTCTCGTGACCTTCCAGGGCAACCCCCTGACTCTTGTAGGCAATGCAGTGAGCCTCAACCAGAAGGCTCCGGACTTCACCGCGCTGAAGCCCGATCTCTCTCCGGTCACCCTTGCCGACTATGCCGGCAAGAAGCTCATCATTGCCAGCGTGCCCTCGCTGGATACCTCTGTCTGCTCCATCGAGACCAAGCGCTTCAACGACGAGGCCAAGAATCTGGGCGACGATGTGGAGCTGGTGGTTATCTCCATGGACCTGCCCTTTGCCCAGGCGCGCTGGGCCGAGGAATACAAGGCCAGAGAGGTGACCATGATCTCCGATCACCGCGACGCTTCCTTTGGCAATGCCTACGGCGTGCTGATCAAGGAGCTGCGCCTGCTGGCCCGCGCCGTGTTCGTTATCA
Organism: Oceanidesulfovibrio marinus; assembly: GCF_013085545.1. Lineage (NCBI taxonomy): Bacteria > Pseudomonadati > Thermodesulfobacteriota > Desulfovibrionia > Desulfovibrionales > Desulfovibrionaceae > Oceanidesulfovibrio > Oceanidesulfovibrio marinus. Next base: position 1,136,800 of record NZ_CP039543.1, on the reverse strand, counting down.
ACACCAAGGGCGAGGTCTGCTTCGAGTCCATCGTCAAGGAGATGACCGACGAGCCGGACTACAAGGCCGTGCTCGACGCTGTCCGCGCCGCCTCCTGATTCTGCGGCAATACACAAATGCCGAAGCGCCTGTCCCGAGAACCGGGGCAGGCGCTTTTTTTGGGTATTCTTCGGCGAAAAGTTGCCATGTCACAGTCCTGCAATTGATAAATACAATACATATGCTATCAAAGGATAGAGTTTTAAAATGCATGATCGAAGGACCGCAGCAAAAAGGAGTACAACGTGGACAGAAACGACTTGAAGAAGACCCTTGCCGGGCTGTGCATCGTGGGCCTGCTCGCGGGCTCCGGTGTGGCTCTGGCAAAGACAGCCGGCGCAGCCAGCGGTTGAGGCAGCAGCGGAGGTGCGGTCGGCACCTCTGATCAGGGCGACACCAACGCCACCAACTCGACTGGACAGCCCCAGGATTCCGCAGGCCAGAAGAAGCCTGCCACGAGCAGCTGAGGCTAGAGTATTCGCGGCGCCGTGTGCGCCGCTTCGATCGAGACGCGCCGGGGGAGGCTCCTTCGGCGCGTTTCTGTTTGGCGGGGAGTCCTTTTGCCCGAAAAATCTACAGTGTGCTTTTGGAAGGCCCGCTATACACTATGCCGATGCGATCCATTTACAGGGTGGGGCGCAGAGCCAACCGGGCGTTCCGGCGGCAGTGGCAAAGGCGGGCGGAGAATCATGAGCCGGCGGAGACATGCCGGCATGGAAACGACCGCCGACGGGATTGGCGTCTGGGGGAGCAGCCAGGAACGCACACAACATTCGGAGGAATCAGTCGTGGACAAGAATGATGTGAAAAAAGCGCTGGCCGGATTGTGCATTGCCGGGTTGCTGACGGGCTCCAGCCTGACCCTGGCCCAGGCGGCCAGCAGCTGCAGCAGCTGCAATGCCAACAAGACCGAATCCACCAAGGGCGACAACGCCACCATGGACTCCTCGGGCATGCAGAAGCACGACTCGAAGGCCAAGAGCTCCTGTGGTTGACGGCTGTGCGAGCTGTCCGGCAAGCGTCCGGCCGCGTCCTATCGCAAGGGCGCGCGCATGGGGTGTTTCCGGACTTGCTGATCTGGTGGGCAATCCGTTCGAAAACGCGCCGGCCTCGCAGTCGGCGCGTTTCTATTGTATTGTGCGTCCATGACTGACATGCCCCCGAACATCGAGCAGCAGTTTCAGGCTACCCGCCGAGCACTTGGCCAGGCGGCCTGGGAGCGTCTTGCTGCTGCCGGAAACTGGCAGGCATTGCCTGAACTGATTGCCGAGCACGCGCCAGAAGCCCCGGCCTGGGTGGCGGAGCTCGCCGCCGTGGAGCGGGCCTGCGCGCAGGTTCGCCGTCGGGCTGACTCAGGCTTCCCGGTTGTGGAGGCCATGGCCGTGAACCCGGCGTTGCAGCTCTTGCCCGTGTCCTGGCGCGGGCTGCCCGATATGGTCCGCGGCGGGGATGCCGAGCCACAGCCGGGCGAGGCGTTCGTCCTGGTCTGGGCTTCGCCGGCCGAGGACGCGCACAATGTCCTGATTCGGTGCGAGGAGGCGACGAGCGAGGATCTGCTCGCCCTCAAGGTGGTGGCCGAGGACATCCCCCTGGAGGAGGTGGCCAGGGAAGCCCTGGCCCCAGCGGCGGCCGTGAAGGCGTTGCTGCGGCGCGTCGTGGACAAGGGCCTGCTGCTGGCGCCGGCGTCGCGGATCGTGCGCGATCCGGCCAGCCATCCCCGGCCCCATGCGGATCGCGAGGAGTCCGTTCCCGCCATCCCGGTGGACGCATTCGTCAGCCAAAGCTTTGTGCTGCAATGGCACATCACCCAGCGCTGCGACCTGCACTGCAAGCACTGCTACGACCGCTCTGAGCGCGGCGACGTCTCACTGGACGACGGGCTGCGCCTGCTCGACGACCTGGCCGGCTTCTGCGAGGACCGCCACGTGCTGGGCCAGGCCACCTTCACCGGGGGCAACCCCTTGCTCCATCCGCATTTTCTCGATTTCTACGCCGCAGCCGTGGAGCGCGGTCTGGCCGTGGCGCTGCTGGCCAATCCTTGCGGCGAAAAACAGCTGGACGCCATGCTCGACATCGCCATGCCGGCGTACTTCCAGGTCAGCCTCGAAGGGCTGGAGGAGCACAACGACGCCATCCGCGGGCCGGGCCACTTCCGCCGGACCCTTGCATTCCTGGAGCTGCTGGGCGAGCGCGGCGTGCCGTCCCAGGTCATGCTCACGCTCACGCGCGGTAACAAGGATCAGGTCATTCCTCTGGCGCGGGCACTGCACGGCCTGGCGGATACCTTCACCTTCAACCGGCTGGCGCCGGTGGGCGAGGGCGCTGCCCTGGCTTGCGCGGACACGGCCGGGTACGCCTCATTCCTGCGAGAGTATCTGGAGGAAGCCGGCCGTCTCGGCCACCTCAGTTTCAAAGACAACCATTTCAACGCATTGCGCAGCGAGCTGGGCGCTTCCCTGTCCGGCGGCTGTACCGGGTTCGGTTGCGGCGCCGCGTTCAACTTCCTGGCCGTGCTCAGCGACGGCGCTGTCCATGCCTGCCGCAAGATGCACTCACCTGTGGGCAGCGTGGCGAGCCAGAGCCTGGCCGAGGTGTACGACGGCGGGCAGGCTGCAGCGTATCGCCGGGGCAGCGCGGCATGCGCCGGGTGCAACATCCGGCCCGTGTGCGGCGGGTGCATGGCCGTGGTGGCCGGACTGGGGCTCGACCCCTTTACCACACGCGATCCGTACTGCTTCTACAAATCCGCTCCGCCAATCAACGCCAGCGAGTAGGGCGCATTCGCGCCACTCCCTTTTCCAATTCCCAAAGAAAAAGCGCCATCGAGCCGATACGACAGCCGAAGGCGCTTGTTTGCGTGGTTTTTCGAGACGGCGGTGTATTCTCGCTCGTTCGGTTGGGCATTGCGGCTGCGGTATCAGGAATCCACACCGTCCAGGGGGCGCCAGATGCGGATAATGCGCTTGATGAGCCGCTTAGTGAAAGTCGTGGTCGTGCGGAGCCGGCGGCGTCGGAGCGAGGGCGGCGGCAGCTCGCCGTAGCCAGAATCTGAAACAGTGCGCAGCGTGTTCAAAGTTTCGCGGCAGTACTTGCACTCCGCGATATGCGCTTCGAGCTTCTGCCGTTCGTCGTCGGACAGCTCGTTCGCCTCGTAGCGCAGCAGATCATCCAAAGGACAAGGCATTGTAATCAATCCTCATAAACGCGTGTTGAACGGGCCTCGCGTTGTGCATCATGCCCGAACCGCATGGCGATGCGGGGGCAATCCTGTGACGGCGTGTGGGTCCGGGCGGTTACGGTTCGCTGGAACACGCCGCCCTTGCCGTCGGCCATGTCGAGCCGCAACGAATCGACTCGCACGGGCCGGACTCCGCGCAGCCACACTCCCCGGCCATGGTGTGCGGCGTTTGCACCGGCCAGCAGCGTGGCCACATTCATGGCGAACGCATCGCCGTCGTACTGGGCCAAGGTGCGCGGCGCGGTGGTGTTGGCGGGCACCACGGCGAGCTTTTCCGGATCGCCGTGCCTCCCGACAATTCGCGCCCCTGGTCCTCCGAGTCGCAGACGCCCACGTTCCGTTCGAGAGCGGCCGCATTGCGCGGTATATCCGGTGGGGGCGGTATTCGTCCACAGGATTTCGGCATGCTTCCGAGCCCGGACGCCGCCATCACCATCTGCTGCCCGCGTCTTCCGCACATCGTTCCGGTTGTGGCTAGCTCAACGAGCTTGCTCCAGAGCATGCCGGATGCGGATGCCGCATGCATATCTTGCTGGATTCATGAGAAAAAAGACAACAGCGTATGCAAAGCGGAGCGGAATGTCATCGGAAGGTCCGGTGTCGGCCTGGCCAAGGTGCGACTTGTAGCAGGACCGACGTAGGGATGGAAGGGGTAAGATTGGGACCGTGTTTGGGGAGGCTGGGGAGGATGGGGACGCATCGGGGCGATTAGGAGCTGACGCCCAGCCGGCCCGGGTGCCACTTGCGGGCGAATAGCAGATTAATGCCGCCGATGAGAAAGTACGTGTTGATTACCGCGGAAAACAGAGCGAAGCCCCACACCTCACTGACGAATATTGCTGTCATGGATGCGACTGCGTTCACTGCACTCAAGAGCAGTATCAAAGAGGTGTAGATGATTCGGATGAATGTAATATGTTTGATAAGGATGAAGTATACAGGGACAGAATAAAAAACAACAGCAATGCACGCCACAAGAGGAATGGGATATTCAGAAATTGGCGGTGTCAGCGCATAGATTGCCTTGAATATTTCTAGGGCAATGTAGCTCCACAACACGGGTCGAGGCGCGAATAGCGTAGGGTTGCGGAAAAAAGAAGCGTTCATGGAGAGTATATATCAAAATGATGCGGCATACATCATTATTGATGTGATCTTTCACTATTTTTCCCAGGTGATTCCTTGTGCTTGAATATCTGATCCCTACAGAAAACACCAATTTTTGCCAGATGGAATTCAAAACGCTTCAGGCAGATGGCGTAATCCTCTGTGGGCCAGCAATACGCATGATCTTTGGCATAATGTGGCTGGCCGTATGTATTTTGTAAGTAGCGAAGTGTGTTCGTGATGTTTTCATTTCCAAAGAGCGGTATGTCCTTGTTCTTGAATTTTTTGTCGCGATAGACGTAATTGACATATGGCGATGTGGCGTTGCCAAGCGTGATGGTCTCACCGGGTAGGTAGTATGTTTCAGTTTTCGGAACCAATTTGAAGTACGCCATTTCATACTCTTCCGGAATGGGGGTAGTCCCGTTGCAATCCATACCGTTGAATAAGTCGTCGGCGTGCGCTGGAACGGTGAGCATAAGAAAGAGGGCGAGGAGGATGTAATATTTCATGACGTGTCTTTTTGTTGTTAGCTATTGGTATTGCCTATTATAATTATTCGCGTTCTTCAACATGCATCCCCGTCGTCACAATCCGCCCCAGCCGTTTCGTCATCGCCACCAGGGCCCAGAGGAACAGCAGCGGGAAGAGCACCGAGTTCAGCACAAAGACCACGATGAGGTTGATGATGCTGTCCATGGCATTGTCGAGCATGGCGCGCAAGGCGTCGATGCGGCCGCGCAGATCCATGGCCTCGTCCGCTCCGGAAAACGCATCTCGCAATGATTCCAGCAAGGAACGGCCGTCTTCGGCCTGTGCCTGACCCTGCACCCGAGGCCGCGCGGGCATGGGGCCGGGCGTATCCATTATTAGGGCGTCTGTTTCCGACTCGACTCCATTGGTCGTGCTGTTTCCCGCAGTAGCGGCGGGTGGTCCGTTTTGTGGGACAGCCTGTGGCTGCGCTTCCGACGGCGTCAGCACCTTCGGCGCGATCTCCTCCTCGGAGGCGCGCACCACATCCATGGACGATTCATAGGTCTGCGCGAGAAAGGCGTTGTATGTCCAGCGGTTGGCCAACGTGGCCAGGGGCACGGCGAACATCACGATGAGGCTCGCGGCCACTGCGGTGGTGGCTATGCGGCTCAGGGATATCCGCCCCACGCGCGGGGCCCAGGTCGCAGCGAGGGTCAGGGCCAGCGCGATGGGCAGCAGCACGCCGGAGCCCACCTGCAATCCCATGGTCAACAAAACGCGCTGCACCCCCAGGGAGGCGGCGCACACGAGCAGCAGCCAGGAGAAGCGCTCGATAATGTCGTTGAGCGGGTCCAGCACCTGGCCGGCGGCCAGGGTCACGCCCAGGCCGGCCGGGGATATGTCCAGCTCGCTCTCCTGCACCACCGATATGCCGGCGTTCAGGGCGCGGGCAACGCCGTATGCCACCAGGGTGTTGGTCAGCGAGGCGTCCAGATGTGCGGCCGTGGCGTTCTCCACAGCGCCGAGGAGCGGTGCGCGGCCTGAATCTCGCGCCGGCAGCACAAGGCAGAGGACGAGCAGGGCGGCAAGCACGATGGTGGCGGCAAAGCGTGTACGCATGGTGTCTCCGAAGGGCGCGGCATATGCGGCGGCGCGCCGGCAGCGGGTTGGATAACGCCGGATCGGTTGTAGCACGCAGGGGCCGACAAGGCCATGTCGTCAGGCCTGCGAGTGTGGTGGTGGGAAAAAGAGCGTCGAGAAGGGGCTCAAAAGGGCGGATGCGACGATAATTCGGATGAATTCAGTATGAAAAATTTGTCTTGAAATGCGGATGAAAATTCAATGTGTGCAGGTAGTTACATGAATGAGTGTGACGCATGAAAAAGTTTTTAGGAAAGGCGGCAAAAACCCTTGACACAGGCAGGAAATATAATCTACCCGTCGAGTGGGTATTAATACGAACGTAATGAGGGGGTAATTCAACCAACTCTTTTAGGGGAGAATTGCTCGGAGCCGCAGACCTCAACGTCTATATAATAGTTGTCATGCCAATGTCTTGGTGGTTCCGGCGGGTGGTTCCAGACCCTGGCAAGGCATTGGATCGCGAAGGAAATTTGCTTCGCATGAAAGTTATCGCAGCAGGGATTTCAACACATATGAGTAAAGAGGGAGCATTCATCATGGCACACAGGAAAGTAGTCGCAGGGTTATCAGGCTTCCTGATCGCCCTGGCAGCCGTGCTTGGGCTCGGCGTGGACGTCATGAGCAAGCCACTGGTTGCCGCGGAGAACTCCACAGCCAGGGCCGACCTGATCATGATCGATACGATCGCCCAGCAGCGAGAACTGGAGATGCCTGCCTCCCAGTTCATGCATGACAAGCACACTGCTGCCCTGAAGGAGCAGGATAAGGATTGTTCCACCTGCCACAAGACCACCACGAATGAAGAGGGCAAGAAGGTCATGTCCCTCAAGTTCATGCGGGAAGAGGACGGCAGCGCGGACGAGCTCAAGAAGATCTACCACGACGGCTGTATTTCCTGTCACGCCAAGGACAAGGCCGACGGCGCCGAGAAGTACGGCCCGCAGTCCGGCGAATGCCGCAGCTGCCACGTCGACAAGCCCGAGTACACGGCGGAGCGCGAAGACGTCGAGATGGACAACGCGCTTCACTACATCCACTGGGGCTCCAAGCAGATCTCCAAGGACGCCGGCGAAGAGACCAACTGCGGCAGCTGCCACCACCAGTGGGACGAGCAGACCCAGAAGCTGGTCTACAAGAAGTTCGAGGAAGAGAGCTGCAGCTACTGCCACACCGAGGCTCCCAAGGAGCCGGTGAAGACTCCCGAGCGCCTCGCCTTCCACGAGCAGTGCGTGGTCTGCCACCAGACCCTGGCCGAGAACAAGGCCGAGAACTACGGTCCTGTCGAGTGCGCCGGCTGCCACAGCGAGAAGGCCCAGGAGGAGCTCAAGCAGTCCAAGGAAGAGATGCTCCAGAAGCTCGGCGGCGTGCTCCCCCGCCTGCCCAGGCAGCAGCCCGACGCCGTGCTGATGACCCCGCCCGTGGCCGAGGACGCCACCATGCAGGAGAAGGAAAAGGTTGAAGAGCATGCCATGCCCGTGGCCTTCAACCACAAGTTCCACGAGCAGAACACCGACTCCTGCGCCGCCTGCCACCACAAGAGCGTGCAGTCCTGCGATATGTGCCACACGCCGCGGGGCGATGCGGACGGCGAGTTCGTCTCCCTTGCCCAGTCCATGCACCAGGCCGACAGCATGCGCAGCTGCGTCGGCTGCCACCAGCAGGAGCAGAAGAAGCCCGAGTGCGCCGGCTGCCACGCGGCCATGGAGAAGAAGGCCCAGCCTGCTTCGGACTCCTGCGCCACCTGCCACGAGCCGCTGCAGTCCGCCGGTGAGGGCATGGGCATGATGCAGATGAACCAGGACGACATGTCCAGCATGATGAATGCCTCCGAGAGCGTGACCACGCCGCTGCCCGAGGACAAGGACGCCCGCGAGGCCCTTGCCAAGCGCATTATCGAGCGCCGTCCGGACACGCCCAGGAACATCGATATCAATGACGTCCCGGAGACCGTGACCATCGGCGTGCTGTCCGACGAGTACAAGCCCAGCGAGATGCCGCACCGCAAGATCGTGAAGAAGCTGATGGAGGACATGGACAACGACAAGCTCGCGGCTGCGTTCCACACCACCGAGCTGACCATGTGCCAGGGCTGCCACCACAACAGCCCCGCCTCCATGAAGCCGCCCCGTTGCGAGAGCTGCCACGGCAAGCCGTTCATGGAGCAGCAGCCCGGCCGCCCAGGTCTGAAGGCTGCGTTCCACGCCCAGTGCATGGACTGCCACAAGCAGATGCAGCTGGAGAAGCCGGTGAGCACCAACTGCACGGCGTGTCACGAGAAGAAAGACTAAACGGATAGCCGAAGGAGATGAGATAGATGCAACGCAGACGATTCCTCGGATTGGTGGGCGCTGCCGGAGTGAGCCTCGCCGCGTCCGGCAAGGCGAAAGCCGCGAGCAAGGAGTTTTCAGGCTATCCCGGGAGCCACGCCGTGCTTTTCGACGCAACCCGCTGCATCGGTTGCCGGAAATGCGAAGCCGGGTGCCAGAAGGTCAACGACCTTCCCATGCCTGAGAAGCCGTTCGACGACCTGAGTGTTCTGGACCAGAAGCGCCGCACCCACGCGGAGAACTTCACAGTGGTCAACAAGTACGACGTGGGCCAGCAGGCGCCCGTGTTCCGCAAGTTCCAGTGCAACCACTGCCTGGAGCCCGCCTGCGCCTCGGCCTGCTTCGTGAAGGCGTTTAAGAAGCAACCCACCGGCGCAGTGACCTACGACGCCTCGGTGTGCGTGGGCTGCCGCTACTGCATGGTGGCCTGTCCCTTCGAGGTGCCCACCTACGAGTACAACGAGGTCCTGACGCCCCGCGTGCGCAAGTGCCACATGTGCCACGAGCGCCAGCTGGAAGGAAAGCTGCCCGGCTGTGTGGAGGCGTGCCCCAAGGAGGCGCTGACCTTCGGCACGCGCGACGAGATCCTCAAGGTCGCCCGGGCGCGCATCCGTAACTATCCGGGCCGCTACCTCGACCACGTCTACGGCGAGAAGGAAATGGGCGGCACGAGCTGGCTCTACCTTTCCGGCGTTCCGTTCAAGAAGATCGGCATGCGTGAGGACCTGGGCACCACCTCGGCCCCGCACCTCACCACCGGCGCCCTGGCCGCCGTGCCCATGGTCGTGGGCCTGTGGCCCGTGGTCCTGGGCGGCATCTGGGCCGTGAACAAGCGCAAGGAGAAGATCGCCGCCGAGGAGCAGAAGGCGGCGGTGAACAGCGCTGTGTCCGAGACGCAGGAGAAGGCGCAGCAGGAAATGGCGGACGCGCTGGCCAAGGCCGAAGCGTCCACCCAGCGCCGCATAGACAACGAGGTCAAGAAGGCCGTGGACGAGGCGCTCAAGGCCAAGGAAGAAGAGGCCCAGTCTCAGGCTGAAGACGGCAAAACCGATGAGGAGGGCGCCTGATGTCCACCGAAGCACACACCGCCGGCTCCAAGTCGGTATTCAATACGTTCAACATCGTCGCCGGCGTCATCATTCTGGTGGGGTTGGGGATCACGGTCCTGCGCTTCACCGGCGGGCTCGGCGCTGTCACCAACCTTGACGACAACAACCCGTGGGGCATCTGGATCGGCTTCGACCTGCTCTGCGGCGTCGCGCTGGCCGCCGGCGGCTACACCACCTCGGCCGCGTGCTACATCTTCGGCCTGAAGCGCTACCACGCGGCAGTGCGGCCGGCCATCCTGACAGCCTTCCTGGGCTACGCCCTGGTGGTCTTCGCCCTGCACTACGACGTTGGCCGGCCCTGGCGCCTGCCGTACCCCATCTTTGTGCAGCAGGGTACCACGTCGCTGCTCTTCGAAGTGGGCCTGTGCGTGTTCCTGTACCTCACGGTCCTGTTCCTGGAGTTCCTGCCCGTGCCGTTCGAGTGGTTGAAGAAGACCAAGATCCGCAACTTCCTGGTCAAGATAACCCTGGCGCTGACCATCATGGGCGTGGTGCTCTCCACGCTGCACCAGTCCTCCCTGGGCGCGCTGTTCACCATCGTGCCGTCCAAGGTGCACCCCTTGTGGTACTCGCCGTACCTGCCGGTGTTCTTCTTCGTATCCAGCATCGCGGCCGGCCTGTCCATGGTCATCTTCGAGGGCACGCTCTCGCACAAGTTCATGCACCACGCCATGGATGAGGAGTATCTGAAGCATCATGACACCGTGGTCTTCGGCTTTGCCCGCGGCTGCTCCTTCGTGCTCTTCGGCTACTTCATGATCAAGCTCATCGGCGTGGCCTACGGCGACGCCTGGCACTATCTGTCCACGGGCTACGGCGCGCTGTTCCTCGTGGAGATGCTCGGCTTCGTGGCCCTGCCGTGTTTCCTGTACGCAGTGGGCGCTCGCGACAAGAACGCCAAGCTCATCAAGTGGACCGCCGCCTGGACAGTTCTGGGCATCGTGTTCAACCGGTTCAACGTCTCGATCATCGCCTTCAACTACCAGCTGCCCTCTGCGGAGCGGTACTTCCCGAGCTGGATGGAGATCGCCATCTCGATCTTCATCGTCACTCTCGGCGTGGTCGTCTTCCGGTTCATCTCCAAGCGGATGCCCGTGTTCCGCGAGCACCCCATGTACAAGGCCGAGCACTAAGCCAAGGAGCTTTTCGATATGGAATTCCATACATTACAAGACTTCCTGACGTATACCAAGGGCAACGTCTACCTGATCATGGGGGGTATCCTCATCGCGGCGGCGCTCTTCTGGCAGTTCCTCATGGGTGGCAAGGACAACACCGAGGACGAATTCGAGCAGTACAAGCACAAACACGATTAAGCCCGCACGAGGAGATGCACCATGTATGATCTTCTGACAGGTCCCCTGCTTTGGGTGGTCTTCATCGTCACCTTTGTCGGTCTTGCCGTGCGGGTGGTGATGTACATCCGAGGCCTGGACTGGAAGCTGGACCGCGTGGCCTACCGCCCCTTCCTGGGCCATGGCCTGAAGCACGGCGTCCGTTCCATTGTGGCCTTCCTGATTCCGTTCAAAGCCCACAGCTGGCGGTCGCGGCCCCTGTTCACCATTCTGTTCTTCGCCTTCCACATCGGCCTGCTGGTCACGCCGATCTTCCTGGAAGCGCATAACGCGATGCTGGAGCAGAGCCTGGGCATTCGTCTGCCGGGCCTGCCGGCCGTCGTGGCCGACGTGCTGGCCTGGACTGTGGTCGTGGGCGGCGTGTTCATGGCCCTCAGGCGCATCGCCTTCCCCGAGGTGCGCATCCTGACCACGGCCTACGACTACCTGCTCATCGTCATCTCGGTGGCGCCGTTCGTAACGGGCCTCATCGCCCGCTACGAGTTGGGCAGCTACGACTTCTGGCTCTGCCTGCACATCCTCACCGGTGAGATCTGGCTGCTGGCGCTGCCTTTCACCAAGCTCTCCCACGTGGTGCTCTTCTTCATGTCCCGCATGCAGCTGGGCATGGACTATGGCATCAAGCGCGGCGGCATGAAGGGCACGAGCATGTCGTGGTAGCGGCGGGCCGCATATTACGATTCTACAGCTTCAAAGATATGGAGAAGCACAATGCCTGAAGGAACGCTTTGCAATAGGCAGCCCATCACCACGGAGGAGCAGCTCAAGCTGGTCCTCAACGATAAGGGCGGCAAGCAATACTATGCGGAGATGGAAGAGCTGGAGGTGGACTCGGACAAGCTCTGGGGCGCCATCCAGAAGACCCTGAAATCGCGCACCAAAACCTGGCTGGACATCTGCGCTCATTGCGGCCTCTGCGCCGAGAGCTGCTTTCTGTACCAGGTCAACGGCCGCAAGCCGGAGCAGGTACCTTCCTACAAGATCCAGTCCACCCTGGGCGAGATCATCAAGAAGAAGGGCAAGGTCAGCAACGAGTTCATGCGCCACTGCATGGACGTGGCCTGGAGCTGGTGCACCTGCTGCAACCGCTGCGGCCAGTTCTGCCCCCACGGCATCGACATGGGCGTGATGTTCTCCTACCTGCGCGGCCTCTTGTACTCGCAGGGCTTCGTGCCGTGGGAGCTGAAGATCGGCTCCGGCATGCACCGCGTGTACCGCGCGCAGATGGATGTGACCACCGAGGACTGGACCGAGACCTGCGAGTGGATGGCCGAGGAGAACGAAGAGGAATGGCCGGGCCTGGAGATTCCCATCGACAAGGAAGGCGCGGACATCATGTACACCTGCAACGCCCGCGAGCCCAAGCACTACCCGGAAGATATCGCCGAGGCCGCGATCCTCTTCCATGTGGCCGGTGAGAACTGGACTGTGCCCTCCGAGGGCTGGGAGCAGACCTCCCTGTCCATGTTCGCCGGCGACTGGGAATGCTGCAAGGACAACGTGGCCAACGTCTACGCCGCCCTGGAGCGCCTGAAGCCCAAGCGCGCCATCGGCACGGAATGCGGTCACGCCCACCGCGCCACGGTCATCGAAGGACCGTACTGGGTGGGTCGCGAGGACGGCCAACCCCCGGTGCCCTACATGCACTACGTGGAGTGGCTGCTGGAAGCCCTGGAGACCGGCAAGATCAAGATCGACCCGGAGAAGCGCATCAAGGAGCCCGTCACCCTGCAGGACTCCTGCAACTACGTGCGCAACCAGGGGCTCAAGAACGTCACTCGCAAGATCATTGAGTACATCGTCGAGCCCGGCTACTTCCGCGAGATGGCTCCCAACAAGGAGTACAACTACTGCTGCGGCGGCGGTGGCGGGTTCAACGGCATCGGCAAGTACCGGCCCCAGCGCAACGTGGCTCTGCTCAAGAAGCTGCAGCAGATCAAGGCCACCGGCGCCAAGCTGGTCATCGCGCCGTGCCACAACTGCTGGGACGCCATCCGCGACCTGGAGGAAGAGTACAAGATCGGCATCCGTTGGAGCTTCCTCAAGCCGCTGATCATCGAGATGATGGTGGTGCCGGATCATCTGAAGCCGGAAGAGTAGGGCGCAAGCCGAACCAGACGCAAGAACCCTCAGCATTTGCGAGGTACTACATGTCCAAGAAAATTCTGCTGGCCACCACGGGCTCGCCGGCGAGCTTCGGAGCCGCCCGCGTGGCCTTCCAGATGGCCAAACGGTACGGCGCCGAGATCATCGTCTTCCACGTGGTCGGCCTGCCGACCAAGGCGTACTCCCAGATTGTGAAGGATGTCCGCACCGGCGACGAGGTCCAGGTGGACGAAGACTACATGAGCTGGGTGGAGGACGAGCTGAAGAACACCTACGCCAAGCAGATCGAGGATGCGGACGCCGGCAAGGTCCGTTTCATCCTCACCACCGGCGTGCCGCAGCGCGAGATTCTGCGCGCCGCGCGTAGCGAGGATGTGGACCTGATCATCATGGGTGCAAGCTCCGGCAGCGCGGACCACATCGACTACAAGGGCTACACCGGCAGCACCCTGCAGAAGGTGGCCAAGTCCGCCAAGTGCCCGGTGATGACCGTGCACCGCGAGACCGCAGCCTACCGCGGCGGCTTCAGCAACATCCTGTTCTGCACGGACTTCTCCAAGCAGGCCATGCACGCCTTCAACTACGCGCTGAACATGGCCAAGGAGTGCGACTGCGATCTTACGCTGTTCCACGCCCTGGACGTGGGCGGCAAGGTGCTGGCCCAGAACGAGATCGAGGACCGGCTCATCGAGGCGCGCAACCGCATGCGCGGACTGTACGCCGCCCAGGCCGGCGACTTCGGCAAGATCGACATCGAGGCGTGGGAAGGCGTGCCCTACATGGAGATCGTCAAGCTCGCACGCGAGCGCATGGCCGATCTCATAGTCATGGCGCACCACACGCGCGAGATCTCCACGGACGACGCCCGCCTGGGCTCCACCGTGGAGCAGGTCATCCTGCGCGCCAGCTGTCCCGTGGTCAGCGTGAACAAGCCGGACAAGGTAGCATAGCTCGCTTCCTGGCGAATGCTTCCTTGCATCTGGTTTGCGGAAATATACGGAAGTAGCAAAAAAATACCGCAATCAGCCGTGGCGGCGGCTGATTGCGGCAACGTCAAGGGACTAGGGTTGAATCCTAGTCACGAAATAGGAGGGCACAATGTCCAAAAAGATTCTGATCATTGATGATGACCAGGAAATCCGCTCCTATCTGACTGAACTCTTCACCGACAACGGGTACGAGGTCGTCACTGCGGACGATGGCGCCGTTGCGGATGATGTGGTTGTCAAGGAGAACCCGGACCTCATTACTCTGGATTTGGAAATGCCAGAGGAATGGGGCCCCCGCTTTTACCGGAAACTGTCACAAAACCAGGACCTTAAAAGGATTCCGGTGATCGTCATCAGCGGGCTCAGCGCGAACAAATACGCTATTCCCAAAGCGGTTGCAAGCTTGTCCAAGCCCTTCGATCCGGCTGAGCTGATGAAGATCGTCAAGGATACCATAGGGTAACGAACGATTTGCAGGGTTGTGTGTCCGCGCCGTCGACGCCGGCGGCGCGGATTACCCACATTTGGAACTTGAAAAAGCGCACAGGTACAGTACACGCTCTTTGCATGGTTTGCGTTGAGCCATCTGAACTCTAATGCAAAGGGGAGGGCGCATGCCCAAGAAGATCATGGTGGTCGATGACGACGAAGCAATCGTGGATTACCTCGTCAACGTCTTTGAAGACCACGGATACTGCACCTGCCGCGCTTCGGACGGCGTCACGGCCTACGATGTGGCCCTGGCCGAAAAGCCGGACCTCATCACGTTGGACCTGGAGATGCCCAACGAGTGGGGCCCGCGGTTCTACAGAAAGCTGACGCAAACCGAGGAGTTCGAGAGCCTCCCGGTTATCGTCATCAGCGGGCTTTCCGGCATCCACCTGGCCATCAAGCGGGCCGTGGCCACCATTAAGAAACCGTTCGACCCGGCGGAAGTCATACAGATTGTGCGTGACACCATAGGCGAATGAACCAGACCGCGCCCAGCCGTACCCGGCGTGGGCTGGAGACGATGAGCAGCAACGCGCCATAGAGACGACGGGAGCCGCACTACGGCCCCGGATCTGAGAGGAAGCATGGACGTCAAAAAGCTGATGCTCGTTGACGATGAAGAGGGAATCCGTCGTTTTCTGGGATTGTCGCTCGAAGACATGGGCTATGAGGTCGCCACGGCGGCCAACGGCCGGGAAGCGCTCGAGCTCTTCGATTCGTTCAGGCCGTCAATCATTCTCACGGACATCAAGATGCCGGTCATGGACGGCATTGAGCTGTTGCAGCAGGTCAAGACAATCTCTCCGGACACGGAGGTCGTCATCATCTCCGGCCACGGCGATCTGGAGCTGGCCATCGAGGCGCTCAAGCACGACGCCGCGGACTTCATCACCAAGCCCATCAATAACGACGTTCTGGAAATTTCGCTGGAGCGGCTGATCGAGAAGATTGGCATGAAGCAACAGCTTCGCGAGTACACCGAGAACCTCGAACGGCTGGTGGAGGAGAAAACCCAGCGCATCGTAGACCTGGAGCGGCAGACGGCCGCGTCGCGCGTGATGGAAGGGCTGAGCTCCGCCCTGACCAACGTGGCCAACGAGGTGGAGAGCGAGTCCGGTCTGTTCAACGAGCTTCCCTGCCTTGTCTCGGTTCACAACAGGAATCAGGAGATCGTGGCCGCCAACGCCCTGTTCAAGGAGCGGCTCGGTCACTTCATCGGCGAGAAGAGCTACTCCATCTTCGAGGGCCGCGGCGCCGAGTGCGTGGACTGCCCGGTGCGCAAGACCTTTGCCACGGGCAAGGGCCAGCGCAGCAAGGAGATCCTGGTCAGCGAGATCGGCGAGCGCATTCCCGTGTCCGTCTACACGGCGCCCATCCACAACACCGAGGGCGAGCTCGACCTCGTGCTCGAAATCTCCGTGGACATGACCGAGCTGGCGCGGCTCAAGGAAGAGCTGCTCACAACCCAGCTCAAGTTCCAGCGGCTCTTTGACGAGGCGCCGTGCTATATCTCCGTGCAGAACCCGGACCTGACCATCGCCGAGGTCAATCGCCGCTTCAAAGAGGACTTTCCCGACGCCGAGGGCCGCCACTGCGATGAAGTGCACCAGTACTGCGGTGCGCCGTGCCACGAGTGCCTGGTTACCAAGACTCTGGAGGACGGCGAGAGCCACCAGATGGAAACCGTGGTGACCACGGCCGCCGGCGAAAACAAGAATATTCTCGTCTGGTCCGCGCCCATCCGCAACGCCTTTGGCGCCATCACCCAAGTCATGGAGATGTCCACGGACATCACCGAGATTCGCCGGCTGCAGGACCACCTTACCTCCCTGGGCATCATGCTCGGCTCCATGTCCCACGGCGTCAAGGGCATGCTTACCGCCCTGGACGGCGGCATCTACCGTCTGGAGTCCGGCATGCGCAAGGAGGACCCGGAGAAGATCGCCCAGGCCATGGAAACGGTGAAGACCATGATCGTCCGGATCAAGAAGATGATCCTGGACATCCTGTACTACGCCAAAAGCCGCGCCCTGGAGGCCGAGGTGGTGGACGTGAAGGAGTTCCTGACCGGCGTGGCCGACATCGTTCGCGACCGGGCCGAGGGCGCCGGCATTGCCTACGAGTGCGTGTTCGGGGACGGCCTGGAGACCATGGAGGTGGACAGCAGCGCCTTCTCCGCCGCCCTGGTCAACTTTCTGGAGAACGCCGTGGACGCCTGCGCGGCGCGTCGTAACGGTTCCCCGCGCGTGGCTCTGCGCGCCGCATCCAAAGGCCCGGCCGTGGAGATTGTCGTGGAAGACAACGGCATGGGCATGGACCGCGAGACCCGGGAGAAGATATTCACCCTGTTCTTCTCGTCCAAGGGCAGGAAGGGCACCGGCCTGGGCCTGTTTATCTCCAACCAGACCATCGAGCACCATGGCGGCTCCATCAACGTGGATTCCGAGCCGGACAAGGGAACCAGCTTCATCATAACCATGCCCAGGCGTCTCCCGGATTCGGCCAGGCAAGCGCCGTCGCAGCCGGGTGAGTGTGAGTAATCGTGTATTTCAGACCTATATGGTCCACATAATCGCGTAATGTTGACCACTTGCATCGCCATTGCATACGGACTACACACGACTCACCGGCGGGTTTTACGCCCGGCCGACACCGCATGGATTTTTTCTTCAAAGAGCACGGTTCATGAAGCTGACCACACGAAGCAGATACGGCACGCGCTTGCTGCTGGATATCGCCCTGCACTCGGACACGGGCCCCGTCCCCAGCAAGGATACGGCCCGGCGCGAGGGCATCTCCCTCAAGTACCTCGAAAAGATGATCAAGACTCTGAACGAGGCCGGGTACCTCAAGGGCAAGCGCGGTCCCAACGGCGGCAATATCCTGACCAAGACGCCGGAGGAGATTTCCATCGGCGCCGTGGCGCGGATTCTGGAAGGCGAGGAAGACCGCGTGCTCGACTGCAGCGGCGATCCGGCCACCTGCAACCGCGCGGCAGTCTGTCTGCGGCGGTCCATCTGGGACGACGCCCATCAGGCCATGTACAGGATGCTGGACTCGTACACCCTGGCCGATCTCGTGAAGGACGCGCGTCTGTGCCCGGCTCCGACCGAGAAAGAATGATCCCGCGCGGCCTTTTCGCCGCATCCCGGTCCGTACCCCTTCGCACTTCCGTGCCCAATCGTCCGTACCCTGGAGTGAGGTCATGCCCCTCATCAACATGATCAGGCGCAGCCTCACCCTCAAGATGCTCTTCTCCGGCGGCCTGGTGCTGCTCCTCTGCGTCGTCCTCTGGATTGGCTTCAACGTCCTGTTCTTCAAGGCGAACGTCCTCAAGAACGTCAAGTCGGACATTGCCATGCTCTCGGATACTATCCTGCTGGGGCTCCACTACGCCATGATGCTGGACTCCGAGAACGACATCAAGGAGATCATCCACAACATCGGCAAGCAGGAGGAGATCAAGGGCATACGCATCTACAACAAGCAGGGCCGCATCGTCTTCTCCAACAACAAGGCCGAGGTGGACAACGTGGTGGACATGCACTCCCCGTCCTGCTGGACCTGCCACCAGTACGACCCGCCGCCGGCAACCATGGGCCTGGACGAACGCAGCCGCATCCGCGAGGTCAACGGCACCGAGATCGTGGGCATCATGACGCCCATCCCCAACACGCCGGGCTGCATCGGCGGCCCGTGCCATGTACACTCCGAGGATGAACGCCTGCTGGGCCTGCTAGACATAGAGGTCAGCACCAAGTCCAAGAGCGCCATGGTTGTGGACTTCGAGCGCAACAACCTGATCATCTCCATCATCGTTTTCATCGCCACCTTTGCCGCGCTGTTCGTCTACTCCTACCGCGCCATTTTCATGCCTATCCGCAAGCTCATCCGCGCCACCAGAAACGTGGGAGTCGGGAACTTCTTCAATGAAATAAACATGAAGCAGGTGGACGAGATAGGCGTGCTGGCCGACTCCTTCAACATGATGGGCCGCACGGTGAGCGAGAAGCACCGCGCCCTGGTGGATCAGCGCGAGGAGTATCGCGACCTCTTCCAGAACGTGCCGTGCCTGGTCAGCGTGGTGGACCGCGACTTCCGCGTCATTCGCCACAACCGCGCCTACCGCGAGCACTTTGGCCGCTCCCGCGGCAAGCACTGCTTCCTGATGAACAAGGGCCGCATGGAGCGTTGCCCCGTCTGCCCCGTAGACAGGACCTTCCAGGACGGCCTGCCCCACGCCAGCGAGGAGAGCGGCGTGTCCAAGGATGGCCATCCCATCCACTGGATCGTCTACACCTCGCCCATTCGCAACAAGGAAGGCGAGGTGGTCGCGGCCATGGAGATGATGATAGACATCACCCGCCGCAAGGAGCTGGAGGAAAAGCTGGCCGCGTCCGAGGAGCGCTACCAGGCCATCTTCGAGTCCACGCCCAACGCGCTGTTCGTGCTGGACGCCGACACCCTGGACATCCTGGATTGCAACGATTCCGCCACCACGAGCTACGGCTACGCCAACGAGGAGTTCATCGGCAGGTCGTTCCTCATGTTCTTCCGCAAGGAGGAGCGCGACGACTGGCGCGAGATACTCAAGGTGAAACGCGAGATCGACCAATGCTCGCACATCACCAAAAGCGGCCGCGCCATCTACGTCACCATCCGCATCTCGCCGGCCGAGTTCCTGGACCAGAAGGTGCTCATCGCCTCCTGCGCGGACATCACCAAGAAGCTGGAGGCCGAGCAGCAGCTCATCCAGGCCAGCAAGATGACCACCCTGGGCGAGATGGCCACCGGCGTGGCCCATGAGCTCAACCAGCCCCTGGCGATTCTCAAGACCATCAGCAACCTGCTCTCGCGCCGCGTCAGCCGCCATCAGGAGATGGATGAAACAATGCTGGAGGAGATCGCCGAGGGTGTGAGCACCCATGTGGACCGCGCCAGCAAGATCATCGACCACATGCGCGAGTTCGGCCGCAAGTCCGACCTCAAAACCATGCCGGTCAACATCAACAGCGTGCTCCAGCGCGCCTTCGACTTCTTCAGCCAGCAGCTCAACGTGCGCAACATCGCCGTGGAGTGGCAGTTGCAGGAACCCCTGCCGTTCATCATGGCGGACTCCAACCGGCTGGAGCAGGTCATCATCAATCTGCTCATCAATGCGCGCGACGCCATCGAGGATCGCTGGAAAAAGGAAAAGCCCGAGAACCTGGAAAAGCGCATCACCATCACCACTGCGTCCACGGACAAGGAGGTGGTCATCAAGTTGTGCGATACGGGCAGTGGCATCCCGGACGCCATTCGCGCCAAGCTCTTCGAGCCGTTCTTCAC
This sequence comes from Oceanidesulfovibrio marinus, assembly GCF_013085545.1. Taxonomy (NCBI): domain Bacteria; kingdom Pseudomonadati; phylum Thermodesulfobacteriota; class Desulfovibrionia; order Desulfovibrionales; family Desulfovibrionaceae; genus Oceanidesulfovibrio; species Oceanidesulfovibrio marinus. The sequence goes on along the minus strand of NZ_CP039543.1, from coordinate 1,117,093 downwards.
CACCAAGGACGTGGGCAAGGGCACCGGCCTCGGCCTCTCCATCTCCTACGGCATCGTCAAAGACTACGGCGGCTCCATCCAGGCCGTGCGCATGGACGGGGAGGGCGCCTGCTTCGTCATCACATTCCCCGTCGCCAACGGGCTGGAAATGCCCGGCCAGTAGCCATCCATCCTTTTTCATGCTGAGCATGCTGGCATGCAAGGGGAACACTGTTCCCGAACCCCAACTATGGGTCAAGGGAGCTTAGCTCCCTTGCGGGGTTCAAGGGGCAGCGCCCCTTGGAATAGTTATCCGCCGGGTTGCAGGGAAATCGCCAGGGGGAACTCGGTGGTGCGTCCTTTTTTGCTGAGCGACATGCGGATGTAGGTGCTGCTGCGCCAGAGTGGGATCTGGTCGGTGAAGTTGGCGCTGTTGATCCAGCCGTCCTCGCCGCCGAAGAGCACGAAGTAGTTGGCGTCCGGGTCGGAGAGGTCGGAGATGTGCCGCGCCTGGGAGCCGTAGGTGGTGCGGTGGCGTTCCACGGTCAGCGGGTGGGCGCGTTTCATCACGGTTTCCTGGGAGCCGCCGGCCGGGTAGTCGCCGAACACGTAGCGCGAGCCGATGACGGGCACGCTGGCGAGCATGTGCCGCGCCTCGATGCGGTGGACGTCGCCCCAGGCCGTGCCGTCCGTGCCGGTGGCTGCGACGGCTTCAAGGGATTCGGCAATGAGGGCGCGTACCGTGGCCGGGTCGGTGCGCTCCAGAAGCTTGAGCAGAAAGCCGCGCAGATGGGCGGAGCCCTTGATTTCTTCGAAGACGTCGGCCTCGCCGGCGGCCTGGGAGAGCCGCGGCGCGAACTCCACCAGGAACGATTCGAAGACAAAGGCGGCGGTGGAGTCGGCATCGTAGCGGCCGTTCCAATGGGTGATGGCGTCCCAGAGCGCGCCGGAGCGCGGCGCAGCGGAAAAGTCCGCCTCCTCGTTGATCTGCGCAAGGCGTTGCGCGAGCGTGTGCGACTCGATGGAGTAGACGTCACGCTGCAAGGCGACCATGCTTTCCACGTCGTGTGTCTCGCGCGCCGAGAGCAGCTCCTTGAGCCGACGGATGCGCAGGTCCGGCGGGAAAAAGTAGCCGATCTGATAGCTTGTCTGCGTGGGCCGGTTGTTGGCCGAGGCCAGGAACCCCTCGTCCGGATTGTAGGATGTGGGCAGCTCCGAGGAGTCTAAAATCGTGGACCACGCCTCGTCGGCCTCGTCCGGCGTGAGGATGAGCTTGGAGGCGTGCCACGCCGGCCGTTCGGGCAGATGCGCTGCCAGCACCAAGCCGATGTTCCCGGCGTCGTCGGCGTAGAGCATGTTCTGCGCCGGCACAGCGAATGTTTTGAAGGCGTCGTGGAACTCCTCCCAATTCGACGCGCGTGCCACATCCAGAAAGGCGGTCACCTCGTCGCTGGGGCGGTGACCCATCCAGCGCAGGGCCAGCGTCCGCCCGCCGGCAGACGGCACCTCGTCCACATCGGTGATCACCGGGCCGTAAGGGGAGCGGCGGATGGTGAACTCGTCGTCCACCCAGAAGCGCGTGCCCAGCGTGCTGCGCTCCTTCACAAACACCGCATCCGGCAGGGAGCCAACGTCCACCAGGTCGCTGGACAGGGCGCGCATGTTGGTGCCGCCCCAGGCAATGTGCTCGTTGCGGCCGATGGCGAAAACAGGCAGCCCCGGCGGCATGAGCCCCACGGCGTGCAGGGACGGGCAGTCCAGCCCGGCAATGAGCCAGAAGTTGGGCAGCAGCAGGCCCAGGTGGGGATCATTGGCCATGAGCGCAGCGCCGGTCTTGGTGTGCTTGCCGCTTACGGCCACGGAGTTGGAGCCGGGCTTGGCGTTGGAGAGAATGACCTCCGTGGCTTCCACGCCGTCGTCGTCTGCGGCGAAGCTCACGGCCCCGGCCAAGCCCACATCCACGAGATACTGCCGGACCTTGTCGCGCTCCGCCTTGTCCGGAATGGCGAGCAGCGAGTAGTAGGATATCCAGTTCACGTCCGTGGAAGCAAGGCGGCCCAGGGTGAGCACGTCGAGCACGGTCCAGGGCTCGGTTTTCATGGCCAGCAGGCTCAGCTCGTGCGGGTACTCGTGTGGGTTCAACCGCTTCTTGTAATAGTTGATGCCGTCCACAAATCTGGACAGCCAGCGCTTGGTTTCCGGGGGCATGGCGTCGTACATGTCGCGTGCGGCGTAGCCATAGTCGATGGTCCGCAGCGCCCGGTCCAGGCCATCCAGGGATGGGCCGCCCAGCTCGGACATGCGGCCCTGGGAAAGCCGCTTACCGATCTCAAGCTGGGCCAGCCGCAGGTGAGCGTGCACCATGCCCAGCAGGAACGCGGCGTCGTCGTCCGTGGCCGCTTCCACATACGGTATCTGATAGGCGTTCCAGCGAATCGTGGCCGGCTTCTCCAGCGGCAGGTTGTCCGTGGGAAAGGCGGCGATGCGTTCATCCGTGGTCGATGACGCCGGCAGCGGTGTGAGCAGTGCGCAGCCGGATGCTCCGGCCAGCCATACGAGCGCGAGGAGCAGTGCGAGACGATGGAATTGTTGAGCGCGCATGGGGTGGAACTGTAAACGTTGTGCAGAGAATTAGGAAGAGGCTAGCGGTTGCGTTGCCAAATCGTCATTGAACCCGTGACGCAGCATTTGAAGGGCCGGAAGGCGGGACATCGGGAGGCGAACTTGCCTCCGGCGCGCGAGTTCCGTATATAATTGTCTGATGGACCGTTCACACATCCGCCGTGTTTATTCGGCGCGTCAATATCACCATAAGGATTGTTCATGAAGCTTCGCATCTTTGTCTGTTGTCTTCTGCTGCTTTTCGCCACCGGCGTCTCCGGGCACTACCAGTCGGCCAGGGCCGCCGGCGTCACCGAACGCGTTGCCAAACAAGGCGCGCTGGATGTGAAGGAAGGGTATCGGGAAAGCGTGCGGGAGCTCAAGGCTGACTCTCATCAGGGCGTGAAGGAATGAACCCGGATTCGTACTGGACCACGGTACAATGCGGGCGGCTTTCGTTTCTGCAGGACGGCGCCCAATACTTCCCTGCGTTTGTGGAGGCTGTGCGCCAGGCGCGTCACTCGGTCTATATCGCCGGCTGGGACGTGGACAGCCGCGTGGCGCTCATAGGCAGGGACACGGACCAGCCCCTGCGTCTGGGCACGTTTCTGGACGAGGTGGCCATGAGCCATCCCGGACTGAACATCTACCTGCTGGTCTGGAACTTTTCCCTGCTCTTCGCCGCTGAGCGGGAGCCAGCCCCGATCATCTCCCTGGGCTGGAAGCGGCATGAGCGCGTGCACTACCACGCCGACGGGGATCACCCCTTTGGTGCCTCGCACCACCAGAAGTTCGTGGTCGTCGACGACAAGCTGGCCTTTCTGGGCGGCATGGACCTGGCCGTACGGCGTTGGGACCGGCCGCAGCACAATCCCGAAGATCCGGAACGGGTGGACCCGCAGGGCGAGCCCTTCAACCCCTATCACGACGTGCACTCCGTGCTGGACGGCGGGGCCGGAAAGGCGTTGGGCGGCTACTTCCGCACGCGCTGGCTCCGGGCAACAGGTGTTGAGCTGGAGCAGGTTCCGGACGAGGTGCGCGAATCGGCGTACGATCCCTGGCCGCGGAGTGTGACACCCCTCTGCCGTGACGTGAATGTGCACCTTGCCCGAACCGAGCCCAGGCACAAAGAGTTGCCCGAGGTGCGCGAGGTGGAGTCCATGATTCTGGAAACCATCCGTCGCGCAAAGCGCCATCTGTACATCGAGAACCAGTACCTCAGCTCCCACATCGTGAAAAAGGCGCTGGCGGAGCGGTTGCAGGAGAAGGAGTGCCCGGAGATACTGATCGTGATGCCGGAGAAGTCCGGCAGCTGGCTTGCGCGCAATTCCATGGACGCCCTGCGCGCCAAGATACTGCAGGATCTGCGGGAGGCGGATGTGGACAGCAAGCTGCTGATCCGCTACCCGGCGTGCCCGAAAGGGCTGCGCACCTATATCCACGCCAAGCTGATGATTGCGGACGACGAGCTGGTGACCATGGGGTCGGCCAACCTCGCGAACCGCTCCATGGGCATGGATACGGAGCTCAATCTGGCTATCGACGCGGTCGAAGCGCACAACAAAGACGACGTGCGCCAGTGCATCGCCGAGTTCCGCGCCTCGCTGCTGCGCGAGTATCTGGGCATGTCCGTGGAGGCCGTGCAGGCCTTTTGGTCCGAAAACCCGTCCTTCACGGCGCTGGTGGAAAACCTGGGCGACAACGGCTACAGCCTGGAGCCCGTGGTGATCGACGAGGATGAGCTCCGGTCCATGGAGCTCCTGAACGGCGAGGAGCGGCTGGTCGACCCGGAGCAGCCGGTGGACCTCGGCCGGCTCTTCGAAATCTTCCTGGCGGAACAGCGCACCAGCGATACCAAGAAGTTCAAGGGGCTGATCTTCAAGGCCATCGCCTTGGCGCTGCTGATCGTGGGCGGCGTCGTACTCTGGAAGTTCACCGGCCTGGGCCAGGACTTTTCTCCAGACGCCCTGGCGCAGTGGGGCGCGCAGCTCAGCGGCAAAATATGGGCGCTGCCGGTTATTGTGGCGGTCTACAGCGCGGCCGGGGTCGTCATCGCGCCGGTCACGGTGCTCGTGGTCGCCACCGGGCTCGTCTTTCCACCGTATCTGGCGGCCATATACTCCCTGGCCGGATGCCTGGCCAACGCGGCGATCACGTACGGCATCGGCCAGGCCCTGGGCAGGAACTTCGTCCGCAAGTTCGCCGGCCGCAGCATCAACGAGCTGAGCCGGCGGCTGGCCCGGAGCGGCATCCTGACCATGGCCGTGGTGCGCAACCTGCCCCTGGCGCCGTACAGCGTGGTGAACATGGTGGCCGGGGCCTCGCACATCGGTTTTTGGGACTACATGGTGGGCACCTGCCTGGGCATGCTGCCCGGCGTCATCGCGCTCACCGTCTTTTCCGGCAGCATCGTCCGGGCCTTCATGAATCCCACTTGGTGGCGCATCCTCATTCCGTTGGCCGTGATCGGCGCATTCATCCTGTTCGTGCGCTATCTGCGCAATCGCTACAGCAACGGCGATAGTGGTGAAGAATCCGCCAGAGCCCATGGCGCAAGGCGCGAAGAGCAGGGCCGGTGATCTCCGGGGAACACGATGGCGGGCATCAGGACGTTGTCTTTCCCATGCGCGTGGCCAGCTACAACGTCCACGGCTTTCGCGATGCGAGCGGTGCATGGAACCTGGAGCGCACAGCTGCAGTCATCCGCGAGCTCGACGCCCATGTGGTGGGCCTGCAGGAGGTTATCTGCCTGCGCGACTGCCCGCTGAATGCACAGTTCGGCGACCCGCGTTCGGTGCTGGCCGATCTCGCCGCTCTCACCGGGCATCACGCCATAACCGGCATCAACATGGCCACGGGCAGGAGCCCGTGCTGCAACGCTCTGCTGATGCGGGAGCTGCCGCGCGACGTGACGGCGCAGGACCTCTCGTTGCCCGGACGCGAGCCGCGGGAGGTGGTGAGCGCCGTGTTGGGAACGGAAGAGCACTGGCTGCGCGTGGCCACGGTGCATGTCGGTCTGGGCTTTGCCGAGCGGGAAGGGCAGGTGCGGCGGCTAGTGGAGCTGGTGGAAAAGTGGGGAAGCGAGCGCACAGTGGTGCTGGGCGACTTCAACGAGTGGAACCCGCTGAGCCGCACGGCCAGGCGGATGGCGCGCGATCTGGGCGCGCCGAAGAGCGGCAGGACCTTTCCGGCGAGGTTTCCGCTGCTGCCGCTGGACCGTATGGGCGCGACCCCGGACCTGCGGCTGCGGAACGCGCATGCGCACCGCTCTGCGCTGGCCAGGAAAGCCTCGGATCACCTGCCCCTGGTGGCCGAGGTGGCGGAGGTGTGAAAGCTGGCGGAATGCTTTGCGGCTTGAGCGTGTGTCAACGCATCAGGCGCATGTAAAGATCAACGGTTCTTTCCGCATGGCTGACTATCTCCCCATGCGTCGGAGTCGGCTGCAGCCCAACTAGCACGCTCATGCGCATGGACAGCAACGTGCTCAGCAGCATCTTGACCGCGTACTCCGGATCGTCGACATGGAAGCGCTCCTTCAGAAACTCGGCAAGTGCGGTAGCGGTTCTTGCCGGGCCCAGGGCAAAATGAACGCGGGTTATCTCCGGCGCGCTCGGCCCTTCTGCAAGCAGGAGGCGAACGCCAGCCAGATGCTCTTCCGACATATGGACTTCCAGAAAGCCGATGGCGAAACGCCGCAAGGCTTCACGGGTATCCTCTCCTTGCAGCTCATCTAGAAAGAGACGGCCCGACGCCTCGCGCTGGGCCTCCAACGCCGCCTGGAACAAGACCTCCTTGGACTCGAAGTAGCGGTATACCGTCTGCTTGGTGACACCGGCCCTGTTGGCGATCGTGTCCATTCCTGCCCCAAGATATCCATCGTGCAAAAATGTTTCCAAAGCGGCCTGGAGTATGGTGGCTCGCTTAAGCTCCCGTTTCTTATCCATTTTCATTGTCTGGGCCTCCCTGGTTGATTCAATAATCATACTAGTCGGTATTTTTTATCTTGACAAGAACACGCGCCTCCTTAGATCATACTTCAGAGTATGATTCAGTAACAAGGAGATCGACATGACAGTAGCACAGCTTGGCGCTTTGATGCCAAAAAGTTCGATAGAGAAAGGGGTGTTGGCGGCGCTGGTGGGCAGCCTGCTCATCAGCTTCGACCCGGTATTCATTCGTTTTTCAGGGACAGGCGGGTTTGATACGGCGTTCCTGTTTGGTCTGTTCACAGCCATTTCCATGTCCTCGGTTATCCAGGTCACGGATCAACGAGGGCTCATACGCGTTATGAAGCAGAGCGGCTGGCCGCTCATCATCTCCAGCCTGCTCATTGTCGGCAGCGCATCGACATTCGTCCTCAGCGTCAAGCACACGGATGTCAGCAATACCATGATCATCATGAGCGGAAGGCCCGTGACCACCGCTGCGTTCTCATGGCTTTACCTCAGGGAGAAGACGTCCCCGGCGCTGCTGGCGGCAATTGTGGGCGTGATCATCGGCATGGGCATCGTCGTGTCCGGTTCCCTAGAGTCGCCGCACCTTCTGGGAGACGCTCTCGCGCTCCTCACCGTGATCTTTCTCGGACTGAACGGAGCCCTTCTGCGACGCTACCCGGAGGTCAGCCGGATGGCAGTCGTCGGCCTTGCAGGTTTCTTCATGGCCTTGATCATGTTCTTCCCGGCGCAGCCCTCCAGCTACACCCTGTCGACCTGGCTGATCATGGGGGCTATGGGGCTGCTCTCGGCGCCGATCGGTCGCGTACTGAACGGTGTCTCGGTCCGCTACATTCCTGCTGCGGAAGCGGCATTGATCACGTTGAGCAGTACGATATTCGCCCCGATATGGGCGTTCATTATTTTCCGGGAAGCACCGACGTCAGCCACGCTGCTGGGAGGGGCCGTCGTCCTGGCGACCATTTTCGGGTACATTCAATGGACCAGAAAGCGGCGGTGACAGCGGGGCAGGAAGGATACAACAAGGTCCGAACCCGCGGCTCCGGCGTACTGCCTGCTGATGGCAGAAGTCGGGGCCGCGGTCTATGGATGGAAGATCCCTTCCGCAGTCAGCGCCGCCAGATCGTCTACCATTTGGCGGCCAGCGGCATGCGCCAGCCCGTGCCGAATGCGCGGTCCGTAATCTTGATGCCGGGCGCAGCCTGCCGGCGTTTGAACTCCGCGATCTTCACCAGCCGGGCCACCCGTTCCACGGTCTCCAGGTCGTACCCTTCCTCCTTGCCATGGGACGCGATGGTCTCCACGGACTGGCGCAGCTCCACGTAGCGCTCCAGTATCCGGTCGAGCTGGTCGTACGGCGGCAGGGAGTCCTGATCCTTCTGGTTGGGCGAGAGCTCGGCCGACGGCGGCTTGGTAATCACCCGCTCCGGGATGACCTCCTTGCCGCGGGTCTGGTTGAGCCAGCGGGCCAGGCTGAAGACCAGGGTCTTGGGCACGTCGGAAAGCACGTTGAGGCCACCGTTCATGTCGCCGTAGATGGTGCAATAGCCCACGGAGAGCTCGGACTTGTTGCCCGTGGACATGAGCATGGCGCGGCGCTCGTTGGACACGGCCATGAGCAGGTTGCCGCGGATGCGCGCCTGGATGTTCTCTCTGGTAAGCTTGCCCTTTTCCTCGCCCAGGGCCGGGGTCAGGGAAGAGTCGAATGCCTGCATAAGCGGCTCGATGGGCAGGGTTGCGGTTTCGATGCCCAGGCTTTCGGCCAGGAGCTCGGCGTCTTCGATGCTGGCGCGGCTGGTGTAGGGCGAGGGCATGAGCACGCCGAACACGTTTTCAGGGCCCAGGGCGTCCACGGCTACGGCCGCGGTCACGGAGGAGTCGATACCGCCGGACAGGCCCAGCAGCACGGAGGAGAAGCCGCACTTGGCCGTGTAGTCAACCAGGCCCAGGCGTAGCGCTTCCCACACCTCGGCCTCGCGGCACATGTCGGCTTCCGGGATATCCGGGGAGGCCGCGGCGTCCGGGTCCACATAGAGGATGGCCTCCCGGAAGCCGGGGGCCCGGGCGAGGAGGCCGCCGTCTGCGGCCACGGCAAAGCTGCGGCCATCGAAGACGAGGTCGTCGTTGCCGCCCACCTGGTTGGAGAAAATGATGGGCGTGTCGTACTTGCGCGCCAGGCAGGCGACCATCTTTTGCCGGAAGACCTGCTTGCCTATGGAGAACGGCGAAGCGGAGAGGTTTACCAGGTAGTCGGCGCTCTTGGCCTCGAATGCCTTGATGGGGTCCTCGGCGTACAGGGGGTGCGGCCAGAAGTCCGGGTCGTTCCAGATATCCTCGCAGATGGTCACGCCCACGGTGCGGCCGTTGCACTGAAAGCGGTCCGCCTGGGGCGAGGACTCGAAGTAGCGGCGCTCGTCAAAAACATCGTAGGTGGGCAGCAGGCTCTTGTGGAACATGGCCTCGATCGTCCCGCCGCGGCACAGGGCCGCGGAGTTGGACAGGGGCTTGCCGGTATGCGCTTCCCGCACAGAGGGACAGCCCACCAGAACAGGCGGCGCACCGGCCAGCTCGGCCGCGAGGGACTGCACTGTTTCCAGGCAGCGCTCCACGAATCCTTCCTGAAGCAGCAGGTCGCGCGGCGGGTAGCCGCAGATGGCCAGCTCCGATGTGACGCAGAGGTCGGCGCCGTTGTCGGCGGCCTCGAGAACGCGATTGGTTATCTTCTGCCGGTTGCCGGCAAGGTCGCCGACAACGAGATCCATCTGGAGGAGTGCGATTTTCATGAGCGGTTCATCCTGCGCGCGGCGGGTGTGTTGCCCGGGATATCCGGGTGGTTCCTGTCCTCCGCGGTCATGGTGTGGAATATCACTCTGCTGTCTTGCGCGTCGAGAGCGTACGGCGGGAAAAATAAGGTATCATGGCGCATTTCCGGAACCATTCTGTCCTCTTCCGCCGTATCCCGGTAGGGCCATATCCGAGCCGTCAATGCCGGATTCATCCGCGCCGCCGCTGGTGATCGCCTCCAGGAGCTGCTTGGCCATGCTCTCCTCGGCCTCCTCGCGTATCTTCTGCCCGGCCTCGCCCTTCAGGCGCGAGGGTGACTGGCCCGGCTGGGCCATGGGCAGGGGCGGCGGCTTCTGCAGATGGTTTTCATCCGCGTCCGTGGGCTGCAGCACGTAAACCACCTCCGCCGTTACGGAGAGGGCGTAGGCAGGCACGGCGTCGCCGCCGGTGTGGCGGGGAATCTCCATTTTCTCTGCGCTGTGGATGAAGACAGCGGTGCGGGCGATCTGCCCGGCTGAAGGCGCTTTGTTCCCGGCGCTCGGCCCCTGCATAGGGGCGACCTCCGGTTCGCCGAGAAAGGCGAGGTGCATCTTGAGATGGCGCGAGTCGATCTTGCCCTGCAAATCCTTGCGGGCGATCTCCAGAGCGCGGCGGCAGGCGTCGTCCAGTGCCTCCTGCCGCAACGTCTCCTCGCTGCCTCTTGGGGATGTCGAGTAGCCCGTGACGTCCAGCATCATGGAGCGGAGCTGGCGGTGGTCGGTGGAGACGAGCACGCGAAAGCTCTGCGCAACGGCCGTGCCGTGCGCGCATACAAGGATAGATGCGGTAATAAGCGCCAGGGCGGCGAGGCGTTGGAACGAACGGGTCATGTGTGTCATCCAAAAGGGCGCTACGCCGGGCGAGGGGTGGAGCGGCCGCGTCAGAGAGTGTTGACGGCAGGATCGAGCCCGGCGCGCTCCATGGCCAGGTAGAGCTCCCGGCTGGCCCAGGCGTCCGTGGCGGCGTAGGCGATCTGCTGCGGGGTGAGGGTCTGGCGCGCCCAGTTGGAGCAGCGCTCCTTTTTGGAGAGCCGGAAGCCCAGGAAGGCGGCCACAAGGTTGCGCAGGCCCAGGGTTTCCATCTCGTGGCGGCGCGCTACATCCGCCAGGTCTATGAATCCGGCGTCCTCGAACTCGCGCCTGGCCTTGAGGTCGCGCACGTCGTCGCGCACGGCTATCCCGGTCTTGGTGATCTGCGGATCGGCCAGGACCGCAGCCAGCTCGGCGGTCAGGTCCAGGCTCAGGAGCTGGAAGATGTAGACCTTCTCGGCTGTAGCCAGCTGGAGCAGGGCGGTCGGTTCCACGTGGCCTTTTTTGAAGCAGGGGCGTTTTTCCGTGTCGAAACCGAGAAGTCCTTCGGACTCCAGCTCCGAAAGGGCGGCGTCCAGCTGTCTGGCCGTGTGGACTAACTCCACAGGTCCTTCGTAACGGCGCAACGGCAGGGCGTTGACCTCGTCCTTGGTCAAGATTTGAATGGCGGCATTGTCTATAGTCATATTGAATGATCCACGAACATCATGAAGGACCGAATACTTGCCTGTTTTAGTGACATTTTGCAAGCTCCCCCTCTCGACATGGCCGGCGGAACGCGGTAGCCCCCAACCATGCTCCAATCACAAATACTGCGCATCGGCTGGCTTCTCTCGGTGGGTCTGGTCGTGGCGCTGTCCCTGCTGCCCAATGCCTCGCCGCCGTCCTCCATCCCGGACAGCGACAAGATCGCCCACTTCATCGCCTACTCCTGGCTGAGCGGGCTGGCCTATATGGCCTGGCCCAGAAACCGCGCCTGGACTCGGGCGTGGATTGCGCTGGGCCTGGGCATTGCGCTCGAGTTCTGTCAGATGCTGGTGCCGCAGCGATCGTTCTCCGTGTTCGACATGTTGGCCAACGCCTCGGGCGTGGCTTTCGGCTGGTGGTTGTGCTCGCGCCTGCTGCACAAGGTGAAAATCGGCCGGGCGGCGTAGCGCCGCAGTCAGAATCACCCACGTGCCAAGCCTCTTCCGGGATTCGGTTTCGGCGATATGCGCCGAGGCCAATCCAACCATGTGCGTTTCAGGCTCGTTTCCTGAGCCGTCCGTTTGGATTCATAGCAATTGTCCTCCTCATCATTGCAGAGTCCCTATGCCTCTGATATCCCAATGTACGGTGGCTATTATCCGTTGCGTGTCGCATCGGAGCGCGCCGCCTGAAGGATAGAGGATATGCAACAACCATTGTGCATAACGCTTGGCGACCCCAACGGCCTGGGGCCCGAGCTGGTATGCCGTCTGCTGGATCCGGACGCGGGAGCCGCCGCGCCCGGCATAGATAATGTCTCCTGGGTGCTGGTCGGACCGGCGTCATCGCTGGAATCGCACCTGGGCAACCGCAAACCGTTCTGGGCGCCTATCGGTTCCCTCGACCACATCGACACCCTCGGTCCCGGCGTCTATTTGTTTGAACCGGAGCCGCTGCGTGGGTTCAGCCCGGAACCCGGTGTTGCCTCGCCCGAGGGCGGACGCGCAGCTGGCGTGAGCTTGGCCGCCGCGTGCGACCCCCTGCTTTCCGGCAAGGCCGGCGCCGTGGTCACGCTGCCTCTGAACAAGGCCATGCTCCAGGCCGCCGGGTTCGATTTTCCCGGCCATACGGAGTTCCTGGCCCAGGCAGCCGGCCTCAAACCGGATGAAGTAACCATGCATCTGTGCGGTGACAAGCTGCGTGTGAGCCTTGTGACCACGCATCCGCGTCTGGCCGACGTGCCCCGGCTGGTGACGTTTGAACGTGTGCTGCGCTGCCTGACGCACACCGACGGCTTTCTCCGGGCTTTGGGCCTGGAGGAGGGCAGCCGCGACATCGCCGTCTGCGGGCTCAACCCCCACGCCGGGGAGTCCGGCTCCATCGGCACGGAGGAGATCGAGATCATCGCCCCGGCCATTGCCGAGGCCCAGGCCCGCGGCATCGACGCCTTTGGTCCGTACCCTGCGGATACAGTTTTCCATCGCGCCCTACATGGCGAGTTCGCGGCCGTGGTCGCCATGTATCACGACCAGGGTCTGGGACCGCTCAAGCTGATGCACTTCCACGAGGCCGTGAACGTGACCCTGGGGCTGCCCTTTGTGCGCACCTCCGTGGACCACGGCACCGGGTACGACCTGGTGGGCAAGCACACGGCCTCCACCGGCAGCCTTGAGGCCGCCATATCTCTTGCTTCCACTTTGATTTCGCAAAGGAATACGCCATGTACCTCGGAATAGACGTAGGCGGAACGCATACGGACGCGGTGGTTCTGGACCGCCGCAACGTGCGCGCCTTCGCCAAGGTCGTCACAGACCACGACAACCTGCTGGTTTCCGTGCGAGCGGCCATGGAGGACGTCCTCTCCCAGGTGAAGAAAGACCGCATCGAGCGCATTGCCCTGTCCACCACGCTCTCCACCAACGCCATTGTGGAGAACAAAACCGAAGAGACCGGCGTGCTCGTCTCCGCCGGCCCGGGCATCGATCCGGAAAACTACCACATCGGCCGCGGCTATGTGGTCATCGACGGCTCGCTGGACCACCGCGGCTTCGAAGTCAAGCCGTTGAACGACAAGGAAATGAGCGACGCGGTGCAGATGTTCCGCGAGCTGGGCATGCGCGTGCACGCCGTGGTCAGCAAGTTCTCGGTGCGCAACCCGGCCCACGAAATCGCCATGCTCAAGGCCGTGGAGACGGACTCGGACCACGTGACCATGGGCCACCGCGTCTCCGGCATGCTCAACTTCCCCCGCCGCATCGCCACGGCGTACTACAACGCTGCTGTCTGGCGGCTCTACAACACCTTTGCCGACGCTATTGCCCAGACCGTGGACGAGTACGGCCTGGAGGCCTCCATCCACGTGCTCAAGGCTGACGGCGGCACCATGCCGTTGGCGCGTTCCCGCCAGTTCCCGGTGGAGTCCATCCTCTCCGGCCCGGCGGCCAGCGTCATGGGCATCGTGGCGCTGTGCGACATCCACGAGGACGCGCTGATCCTGGACATCGGCGGCACCACCACAGACATCGCAGTGTTCGCCGGCGGCGCTCCGGTGCTGGAACCACGCGGCATTGAGGTAGGCTCCTACCCGACGCTGGTGCGCGCGCTCAAGACACGTTCCATCGGCATCGGCGGCGACTCCAAGATCATCATCACGCGTAGCGGCATGGTCCGCGTGGGACCGGAGCGCGAAGGCCCGAGCATGGCCCAGGGCGGCGAGAGCCCCACGCTCATCGACGCCATGAACTACCTCAAGCTGGCCGACTTCCGCGACCGCCACGCCTCGGAGCGGGGCATCGAACGGCTCGCCCGGCTCTGGGACATGTACCCGGACAAGCTGGCCCGCCAGGCCGTGGACTTCGCCGTGAACACCATTGTGGAAGAAAGCCGCGATATGGTGAACATGCTCAACGAGCGGCCCGTGTACACCATCTACGAGCTGCTCCAGGGACCGCAGATCGAGCCCAGGAAGGCGTTCGTCATGGGCGGCCCTGCCGCGGCGTTCCAGCCGCTGCTCAAGGAGGCCCTGAAGATGCGCGTGGAGACGCCGCCGAACTTCCAGGTGGCCAACGCCATCGGTGCCGCGCTCACACGGACTACGGCCGAGCTGGAGCTCTTCGCCGATACGCAGAAGGAGCTCCTGCACGTGCCCTCGCTCTCCATCGAGCACCCCATTCCCAGAAACTACAACCAGCAGGCCGCCGAGACGGACCTCAAGCGGCTGATGGTGGCGTATCTGGACGAGATGGGCCTGCCCGGAACGCGGGAGCTCAAGGACGATGTGGAGATTGTGGAATCGAACGCCTTCAATATGGTGGATCTCTTCGGTGGGGCGTTCCGCAACATCCGGGTCAAGGCGCAGCTCCGGCCCGGCATTCTGGACTGATCATCCGGCCACGGCCGGATTCTATAGAAGGACATACCATGCTCGAAGCCAAGAACAAGCTCGGCGTCATCTTCTTCCCGGCGTTCGACTGGGCCATTGAGCCCACGCACCCGGAGCGGGAGGAACGGCTCCTCTACACGCAGGACCAGCTCAGCGAAGAGGGCATTTTCGACATCGAGGGAATCACCGAGTACAAGCCCGAGGTCGCCACGCGGCGGGACGTGGAGCGCGTGCACTTCTGCCTGCCCAGCGTGGAGACCGTGGCCACCAAGTCGCACATGATCTCGGCCGGCGGCGCCATCCGCGCCGGACGGCTCATCATGGAAAAGGAGGCCGACCGCGCCTTCGCCCTGGTGCGGCCGCCCGGACACCACGCCATGAAGATCGTGGAGGGCAACCGTGGGTTCTGCAACATCAACATCGAAGCCGTGATGATCGAGTGGATTCGCGAGAACTACGGCCAGAAGCGCGTGGCCATTGTGGATACCGACTGCCACCACGGCGACGGCACCCAGGACATCTACTGGCACGACCGCAACACGCTGTTCATCTCCCTGCACCAGGACGGCCGCACCCTGTACCCCGGCTCCGGCTTCCCGGACGAGCTGGGCGGCCCCAATGCCCTGGGCAAGACCCTGAACGTGCCGCTGCCGCCGCGCACCGCGGATGAAGGCTTCCTTTACGTGATCGACGAGCTCGTGCTGCCCATCCTGGACGACTTCAAGCCGGACATCATCATCAACTCCGCCGGCCAGGACAACCACTTCACCGATCCCATCACCAACATGAACTTCTCGGCCCAGGGCTACGCCCACCTCAACGAGCGGCTCAAGCCGGACATCGCCGTGCTCGAAGGCGGCTACGCCATCCAGGGCGCGCTGCCCTACGTCAACTTGGGCATCTGCCTGGCCATGGCCGGGGTGGACTACTCCAAGGTCTCCGAGCCGGAGTACCACCCGGAAAAGCTGCGCCAGGACGTGCGCTCCATGGACTCCATCAAACGCATCTGCGACGACGTCCGCGATCGCTACTTCAACCCGCCGTCCACACCACGCGACGGCGACGTGACCGGTCAGTGGTTCACCCGCATGAAGGACGTGTTCTACGATACGGACGGCATCCGCGAAAGCCAGATCGAAAGCGCGGTCATCTGCCCGGACTGCTCCGGCACCGTGAAGACCGAGGTCTGGTCCACGTCCAACCCCCTGTCCCTGTGCGTCGACATCCCCCTGGACGCCTGCGACAAATGTGTGGGCCTGGGACGCCGCGCCATCGAGGAAGGCCACACCAAAGGCAGCTACCGCATTGTCCAGGCCATCAACAGACGGGATAAAGAGTACACGCAGTTCGGGTTCTAGGAAGAATAAGTTCAGTGAGCGGGGGCAAACCTTTCTGGAGAAAGGGGTGCGCAACTTTGGCCCCGCGCCCCCTTTCCAAAGACTTTTAGCTGGGAACTGAAGGTCTTAGAAAGAGGGATGGAACAAAATCTCAGCCAAAAAATTTAGGAAGGGAGAGCGCGAGAGGGAAACCCTTTTTTCAAAAGGTGTCCCTCTCGCCTTCTTTTTTTCTACACAGGGTGGATGACCGGGATGAGCTCGTCGGGCACGGGGGCGCAGCCTTGGCGTTCGGTAACCCAGGCGAGGGCGGCGCGGGCGTCGGCAACGAGGCGTTCCAGGTCGAGCCCCATGCACGAGGGCAGGTAGGGGGCCACGTAATCGGCGCCTTTCTGCAGCAGGGAAAGGCAGCCGGTACGCTTGCCGCGCTGGTTGTGGTGCATGCCGCCGGCGATCATGATGATGCCTTTGTACAGGTTGCGCACCGGACCTTTTTCCAGCAGCCACAGGGTTTCCAGCACGTCGTGGGTGGCAAAGAACTCGCGGTTGTTGAAGTGCGCCACGGCCCGGGTGAGGAGCTCCGGCGCGGGCTCGCTGCATTGTGAGCGAACGTCGGTCATGGCTACAGCCCCAGGTCCTCGTTGACCAGAACGACTTTGATGCGCTTTTTCGGGAAGGACTTTTCGGTGATCGTCCAGGTGTTACAGATGCGGTCCGGGCTGCTACAGTCCTCGCAGAAGCCGGTCTTGGTGCAGGGCGTCTTCTTGTCCAGGCGCATGGCGTTGGGCGGGGCGGCGCGGTCCTTCACGCGGAAGAGGGCGTCTTCGATGTCGGCCACGAGCTTGTTGCGGCCGGCGATGACGATGACGTTCTTGGGGCCGAAGGTGAGCGCGCCCACGCGGTTGCCGACCATATCCAGGTTCACGAGCTTGCCGGTGAGGGTCACGGCGTTGGCGCTCAGCATGTAGCAGTCCACCTGCAAAGCCTGGCGGCGGATGGCGATCATTTCTTCAGGCGAAGCGTTTTTGGGATACGGGTCGAGCGCCTCATACTGCGAATCGTTCTTCACCGCATCGGGGATGCCCAGAGCGCCCAGGGTAACGGAGCCGCCCCAGGAAAGGGTCTTGGCGCCGGTGGCGGGCAGAATCGTTTCGAGCACGAGGCGGCCGGCGTCGGCTGCGTTGTCGGCGCGAAAGACCTCGAAGTTGTTCTTGGTCAGCGCCTTTTCGCAGTCGTCCAGGCGCAGGCCCCAGTAGTGGGTATCGTAATTGTCCATGACAGCTCCTTGAGTGTGAGTGGGAATAACGTAACCATTCATACAAGCTTGGCCGGGCAAATTCAAAGGGGTTTTGCAGAGAAGCGGCCCGGTCGGAGCGCGATTTTTCCCTTTTGTCTTGGCTGTGGCCCCATGATAGACAAGGTCGATGTCGTCACAATCTTGCCAACGCGTACAAGGAATTGGCTCATGATACGCATCATCAAGTCGTGCACTGAGTGTCCCTTTTGCTCGTATCAGGAAAAGCAGGGGTTCTGTTCCGTCTCCGTTATCGATTTCCGGCCCATCCCCGCGGATGTGATGAAGGCCCGGCCCAGCTGGTGCCCCTTGCGGGGTGAGCAGATCGTGGTCCGCCAGCCCTTCTCCTGCGATGAGGCGGCCACCCCGGAGGAGCAGGCCGTGTGCTCGCCCCAGGATCTGGGCGGCCAGAGCTCGGAGTAGCGCCGGGGCGGCAGTTCCCGGACCACGCGTACTTGGGGCGCGACGGCATTGGCCTTATGTCAGACCTTTGCACTGCACTTCTGTCTCCAGGTTCGCCCCACCAGTCCCCGTGCTCGGCCAATGGACTCGTCGTATTGCACCAACATTTGAGCATTACTCAGGATTATAGATGACCCAGGACGTTCGACACGCAGCCGGGGCGCGCGCATGAGCGGCGTTTCCATTTTTGAGATCGCGGCCCCGCTGTTCCTCATCATGGACCCCATCGGCAACGGGCCCATGGCTCTGGCGCTGCTCAAGCGGTTTCCGCCCAAGACCCAGCAGAAGATCATCCTGCGCGAGCTGGTCTTTGCGCTGCTCATCGCGGTTTTCTTCGCTTTTCTTGGCGACAAGCTGCTGGGCTTCTTGAATATTGATCCCTCCACGCTGCGTGTGGCCGGTGGCGTCATTCTGTTCATCATCTCCCTGCGGATGGTCTTCCCGCCGCCGAACGAAGGCGAGGAAGCGCTGGACCCCGCGGCAAGCGATCCCTTCATTGTGCCCATCGCCGTGCCGTTCATCGCCGGACCCTCGCTGCTTGCCGCCGTCATGCTGTACGCGCACCGGGACGATGGGGTCTGGACCGCACTGGGCGGGCTGGGCCTTGCCTGGCTCGGTACAGCCGCGATCATGCTGCTCATGCCGCAGCTCTCGCGCCTGCTCGGTAAACGCGGCATGCGCGCCGCCGAACGGCTCATGGGCCTGATCCTCATCCTCCTGTCTGTGCAGATGCTCGAAGACGGCGTACGCATGTTCGTCGAGAGCATGTAAAAACATGATCTTTGCGAGGGCTTCGCTCTCACGCTCCCACCAGAACGGGGTCAAGGGGCCAGTGGTCCCTTGCGGGTGCCCGAGGGCAGAGCCCTCGGATATAAATTTTCAATTATATCAATAAAGGAGATTTAGATATGAAGATTGTCACGCTCCTGGGGAGCGCCAAGAAGAAGGGCAACACGGCAACGGTGTTGGGCTGGACGGAAGACGAGTTGCGGGCCCTGGGGCACGAAGTGGAGCGGGTGGAGTTGGCCAACGCGAACATCAGCGGATGTATGGGCTGCGCCAAATGCCGCAAGCATCCGGATGAGATCGCCTGCGTGCAGAATGATGATGCGAACGTCATTCTGGGGAAGATGATCGCCGCCGACGCAGTGCTGTTCGCGTCGCCGCTGTATTTCTGGTCGTTCACGGCGCAGATGAAACTGCTGATCGACCGTACGTACGCCCTGGTGGCCAACTACCTGCAGCCCAATCAGATTTCGCTGATGCAGGACAAGCGCATCGGCCTCATCGCCACAGGCGGCAGCACCTATGAGGACAACGCCGAGGCCATGTTCACGACCTTTGACCGGCTTGCCGGCTTCCTGATGGTGGAGAAGGCCGGGGAGCTGTACGCGCAGTGCCAGAGCCACCCCTCCCGGGTGCCGGCGGATGTCGAGGAAAAAGCAAAGGAGCTGGCGCGGTCTCTGACGGCGTAGCGCCGGGAATCATGCAATTCGCGGCGGAGAGCATTGCTGGTGTGATGCATATCCGCCGCGGAAGATGCTAGAGGGCGATGCTACTTCTGGATGCTGACTGCGGGCCGGCTTATGAAAACTCTTCTGGCAAGGATGTAGCCATTGGAAGAGAGGTTCTCGATAAAGACGCAGAACATGAAGAACAGCGGGAAGAATACGGCGAAGATCAGGCCGTTGACTAAGTATTTCCCGGAGATGATGTTGAAATCGTAGAGCGCGGTCGCAAACATGCCTTCAAACAGATAGATCGAGTAGGTGTAGGCGCCAATTCTACAGAGAGTTTTCTTGAACGGCAGCGTAAGCGTGCTGTTGAAGATGAAGAGGTAGACAAAGGCTGTGGTCGTGAAGATGAAGATGATCGAGATCGCGGTTTTTATGTCGAGCTGTACGTCTGGAAAGTAATTGATCTCTGTGGTCAGTGCTGCGGATATCATCATGACGATAAAGAGCAGCGCCAGATAGATGCGGTTCTGCGAAGGCATGACGGCTTCTTTCAGCAAAGGAAAGAGCATGCCCACGCAGAACAGGAAGTACTCCGAGAAGTAGATGTCTCTGTAGATCCAGCAGCGGACGTCGGGCGCATCCATGGCCGGCATGATGATGTTGAGCGCCGTGAATACACCGATGAAGATGTAGAGTGACCTGAGCCCGTACTTCCGAATCAGATTATAGACAGCCGGCGCAAAGACGTAGCAGGGTATCAGCGCGTGGAGAAACCAGACGCGCGGCGGGTCTGTAAAGTTGATCAGGAAAAAGTCATAGACCATGTCGCGGCTGAACGTCGCAGAGCTGTCGAATCCCAGATCGATGAAAAAGCTGACCCAGTAGAGTGGGAAGATCCGCAGGAATCGCTTCAGGTAGAACTGGAACAGTGGTTCGCATGATGCGTCGCTTTTCTTGAGCGAGTGGTACAGGCCGAAGCCGCTCAAGAGAAAGAAGACGGCGATGAGATGATTGCCGTAGGTGGGCAGCTCCGCGGGCATAAAACGTTGCGAGAAATGTCCGCTCACAACGCAGAGAATGGCAATCCCCTTGAGATACGACGTCAGCTCGCGGTTTGTACTCACGTGGCACCTCGACCCTGTGTACGAATCGGCCTGCGTCATGCTGAGTCACATCGCTGCAGCTATCGGCGTGGGGATACGCCGAGTGCACGGATGGGGCTTGAGCAAGCGGCACGCACCGCGGCCGCATTCCCCTCCGTACGCGGGAAAATATAGCCTGCTTTTTGGGTATGTTCTATGGAGTGGCGGAAAAATACCCGGTTTTTAAAGTATAGTTGCCCGAGGGTAGGGACGGCTGGCGTAGGGAGAAAGGGACGGTGTTAAAAGATGATGCGACGGCGGATATATGCCCGCGTTCTGCTGTTTACATGATTTGTTGTTGCACAGAATTGGTATCTAATTATGCACTTCTATACTGTAATGGGTGAGAATTAATTCCTCGTTGTTTCCTCTTGGATTTCCTTTAATGTTTTCCCATTTTTGTCTCTCCATTCAGTGCGACCGTTGGCGCTACGTCCTAATACAACTATAGCTGCTGTGCTCGGAGACTTGAAGGTGTAATCTTGGGTAAATGTATAGTGATTCCCTTCTAGCGATAATACTTCCTTTTCCACCAGATCCGAGCGCAACGATGTTCCATATTGATGTATAGAAGGGACCTCTTCAACAACGGCATGAGAGCCCTTGCGCACTACAAACCCCTGGCTGGCTTCGAAGCCCTCTGCGTGTACGCCCTTGGAGTTAATTGAGAGAAGGTGTCGGGACTTGGGTTTTACTTGTGGCAGTTCAAAGGCTGAGAGGCCTAGGAGTGGAAAAATGGAACGCATGTCCTCTAAAAAACTTTCGCAGTCGGCTAATTCAGCCTCCGAGAGAGTGGGCGCCTGGGGTGAGTTCCCATTATCCAAACTGACCTGCTTGGCCTTACTGGCCAAGTCGACGAGTCGGTGTTCGAGATATTTTACATGGGCTTTGTTCAGACTCCCGTCCTTAGAGACGAAAAATACAGCCCAGTTCCAGAAATCCTTTTGTGCGTAATGGCTTTCAAGGCGCGGCTTGATAGGATCTCCCTCGCCCACGTATATAACAGGCAGGCTGCTGCTTTCTCCGCTGCCTACAAGTACGTAAACGCCGGTCTTCGCCATCTCTTGTCGCTGTCGAGCAATCTCAAATGTGGCGCGGTTGAAGGCGAATCCGAGTCCTGTCCAGTTTGATTTTTCGATGATTCGTAAGCCTTCAGGATCACCTTGAGGGAGAAATATTTTGATTGAGAATGCGCGAGCTTTGTTGTCCATTCGAGTATCCAGTAATAAGCCGCTGTAAAGATGAACTATAGTGTATTCTTCCTTCCTACCCCATCTTCGCCCTGACCTGTTTCACCTCCACCATCACCTGCCGCAGCAGGTGGCGGCGCAGTGAGGGTTTGGCGCTGCCCACTTCCTGGGAGAGCTGCTCCAGCAGCGCGCCGAAGAAGTGCGCCTCGGTCTCGTGGCGTTTCCTGATGACCGAGTCGGCCGCGGCGTAGCGTTTGCGCAGGAAGGTTTTCAGCCCGTAGAGCTGCTCGTTGGAGAGATCCCGCATGGCCGCCGCCGTCCTGGACGCGTCCAGGTGGGCGAAGAACTCGGCGGCAAGGCGCCTGTCCTCGACCGCGCATTTGTCGATGAACGCACCGATGGCATCGGGCTCGGTACTGAGCAACTCGTAGAACTCGGCAGCCATTTCGTCGTGGTGGCGTTTGGCCAGGGCCTTCTCTACCTCGTCCATGCTTTCTTTGAACCGCTCCAGGTCCACGGGCAGCCGGCCGTCTACGATGATAGGCAGGGTGACGCGCGTGGGTTCGAAGCGCAGGGAGCCGTTCTCCACGGCGAGCTTCATGGAGTCCTGGAAGGCGGCCACCAGGTTGTCCACCAGCTTGAAGTCCTCCCGGCAGTAGAAGAAGACCACGAAGAGCCGCGCGTACTCCCGCAGGGAGCCGATGCGGCCGCGCTCCAGGGCCAGGCGCACGTTGGAGAGGTGCTTCTCGAAGGTTTCGTCGTCCAGGCCCAGGTAGTCCTGCGAGAGGAAGAGGTTCACGGACTCCTGGATGGGGTCGGTGACCTTGGGCAGTGGCAGCTCCTCGCGCATGCGTTCGCGGTCCAGCGTGCCGTCGTGCATGAACTCCAGCAGGAAGGGCGGGGCGAAGAAGTCCGAACCGTCGCCGCCGTAGTAGCGCCGCAGGAACTCCGCGATGTAGGCGTTGGGGCCGGAGAGGTTGGCGTCGTGCTCCAGGGAGGCGATGTGGCCGCGGTCGGCAAAGATGTCGCCGAGCACGTCGTCGCGCGCCACGAGGTGGGACATCTGCTCGAAGCAGCAGGCCATGACGATCTTGAGCAGCTTGGCACCGTAGATGATGGTGTGGAAGGTGCCGAGGGCCTTGAGCTCGGCGTAGATGATGTGCATCCAGGAGAGGCCGAGCCGGGCGAGGCGGATGTTGCGCGTACCGGAGTGCTCGAAGATCTGCGCGATGGTCTCGGTGTGGTCCTGCAGGAACTTGTGGTAGGCCTGGGACTCCGCAAACTGGCCGATGATGCTGGCCACGACCTCCGGGTAGTCCACCTGTACGGCGATGGCCCGGCCAACGGTCTTCTCCTTGAACTTCTCGTAACTGTCCTTTTCGCGCATCTCCTCTTCATTGCAGAGGATAATCGCCTTGCAGTGATGGCGCTCCGTGAGCTCGTTCACGTAGCCCAGGAGCTTCTCCACGGGGATGGTGGAGCGTTCCAGATCATCGAAGCAGATCACCAGGTTCTTGACCGTGGTCTCGCGGGCTTTTGCCTTGGAGGCTTCGGGCAGCACCGGGCCGTACTCCTCGCGGAAGAAGGCGAGGGCAAAGGAGGCCGTGCCGGACACGGCGCGCAGGAATCCCGGCACCGAGTCCTCGGCCGGGGCCTCCACAAGCCCCAGGTAGAGCTGGACGGTGATGTCCTCCAGGCTGTTGCAGGAGTACAGGGAGACGTAGGCTGCGGGCCGGCCGGCGTCCCTGGCGGCGGGTTCCAGATGGTTCCGCCAGAGGAACGTCTTGCCACTGCCCCAGCGACCGGTCAGGAGCAGGGCGTGCTCCGTGGCCGGGGTGTCCAGGTATGACCGGAAGGCTTGGATGACTGCTTCGTGCATGGTGCTAGTCGTATTTCACCGCGCTGATGCGCATGAGTTTGTCCCAGTTGTGCAGGGATTCGATGTAGCGGACCGTGCCTGTCTTGCCTCGAATGACCAGGGACTGCGTGGTGGCGCCGCGTCCCTGGTAGCGAACGCCCTTGATGAATGTTCCGCTGGAGATGCCGGTGCAGGCGAAGAAGACGTTCTCGTCGCGGACCAGGGTTTTTTCAGTAAGGATTTCGGAAAGATCCACGCCGGCGTCGAGCAGCCTTTGCTTTTCGGCGTCGGACTGGGGATCGAGCCGGCAAAGCATGCGACCGCCGGTGCCGCGGATGGCGCAGGCCGAGAGCACACCTTCGGGCGTGCCGCCGGTGCCGATCATGACGTCCACCTCGGAGCGGGGGTCCACAGCCATGAGCGAGCCCATGACGTCGCCGTCGGTATGGAGCTGGATGCGCGCGCCGGCCGCGCGGATTTCCTTGACGATATCCTCGTGGCGTGGCTTGTCCAGCACAAAGACCACGAGGTCGTCCACGTCCTTGCCCAGGCACTTGGCCGCTTTCCTCAGGGTCTCGCCGATGGGTGCGTCCAGGTCGGCGGCCTCGGCCGCTTCGGCCGGGAGCACGAGCTTTTGCATGTAGTAGCTCTCCGGCGGCACGTACATGGTGCCGCGCGGGGCCAGGCCCACCACGCAGATGGCGTTGGGCCGGCCATAGGCCAGCAGGCGCGTGCCCTCCACGGGGTCCACGGCCACGTCCACCATGGGGCCTTCGCCCGTGCCCACGGACTCGCCGTTGAAGAGCATGGGCGCCTCATCCTTTTCACCTTCGCCGATAACGATGGAGCCCTTGATGTGGAGCGAGTCGAAGGAGACGCGCATGGCGTCCACGGCGGCCTGGTCGCCGGAGTTCTTGTCGCCTCGGCCCAACCAGCGGGCAGAGGCCAGGGCGGCCGCTTCGGTGACGCGGACGAGATCGAGAGCGAGGTTGCGGTCCGGAGCCTCCATTATCATGGCAGGCCCCCTAGGACTCGTTCGCCGCGAGGGCGTCGATGCGTTGGATGCGGCGGAGGTGCCGGCCACCTTCAAAAGCCGTGGAAAGGAAGGCCTGGACAATGGAGCCGGCCAGGCCGGGACCCACGATGCGCTCGCCCATGCAGAGGATGTTCGCGTCGTTGTGGGCGCGGGCCATGCGGGCGGCGAACTCGTTGGTGCACACGGCCGCGCGGGTGCCGGGCATGCGGTTGGCCGTCATGGCCATGCCCTGGCCGGTGCCGCAGATGAGGATGCCGAGGGCGTCGTCCTTGCCGTTCACTGCCTTGCTCACGGCTGCGGCAAAGTCCGGGTAGTCGCAGCTTTCAGTGGTGTGGGTGCCCAGGTCCTCGTACTTCACTTTGAGAGCGTCGAGGTTGTCGATGATTTCCTTCTTCAGAGAATACCCGGCGTGGTCCGATCCCAGGTAGACGATGTTGGCCAGACAGACGTAGTCCATTGCCGCTCCTTGGTCAGGTTCGTGGTCAAATTATGTCAGCCCGCGCATGCATGCGCGGCAGAGTAACAGCCAGCGGGGGAAGCCTAGGGTGCTGCGGCAAATCGTCTGGTCTGCGTGCCGGGCGGCAGCTCCAGATCCAGGGCATTTTCCGGCCACGGTTCGTCGAGCAGGGTGAGATCCTTGAGGAAAAGCACGGCTTTCTCCTGCGGCGAACGGACCATGCGGATGCGCCCGGGCGTCAGACCGGCCGGCCCCTTCTCCACATTGGAAAAGGTGAGCTCCCATGACTCGGCCCCCGGCCCTGTGTATGCCGTGGGAAGGGCCTCTTCGTCCAGAGTCAGTTGAAAGCTGCCCTCAGGACCTTTGAGGGTATAGCGGATGGGGCCTTCCGGCTTGTTCTTGTCCTCGGCCACGGCGGAGGCGTACTCCGCGGGCACCAGCACGGACCAGCGGCCGGTGAGGAGCTGGGCCAACTCCTGCAGGCCGTAGGGCAGGGGCAGGCCGAAGGCGGCCATGCCTTCCTTGCTGTCCGGGAAGATGTATGCAGTCTCTTCCTTGGGCACGTAGGCGACAAAGCCGTGCGCATCCTCGCGCCAGTGGGCGATGGACGCGCCGATGCCGGCGGACATGTCCAGACGCAGGGGCAGGGCCGTGGAGCCGTAGAAGTCTATGACCACGCGGTGGCTGGAGGAAGGGGAGGCGTAGTTGAGCGAGGCCGTGGCCTTAAAGTCGACCGGGCCTTCCTGATGCGATTCGATGGCGGTCTGGAATGCTTTCCAGCGTGCCTGGGCCAGGCGGAAGAACTGGATCTGGGGCGAGACGCCTTCTTCAGGCGCCGGACCCTTCTGGGGCGCGCAGGCCGATATCGCCGCCACCAGCATGAGCACAAGCGCCATGCAGACGGTGCGGTTGGGACGGATGATGCGTGTGTGCATGGAGCCTCGTCAGGTGCTGCAAAGTGATCAGAGGTCGGAGAGCTTGTCGCGGAGCCGTTCCTTGTCCGCGTCCTTCTTCTGGAGGTTCAGGGACTTGCGGTACGCATCACGGGCCTGGTCCAGATTGCCCTTGGCCTGGGCGATGTCGCCGTAGTGCTCCCAGATCACGGCGTCGTCGCCGGCCAGGGAGATGGCTTCCTGGATCAGCTCCCACGCTTTGTCGACCTTGCCCATGCGGTAGTAGACCCAGGCCAGGGAGTCGATGATGTAGCCGTTGTCCGGCTTGAGGCCGGCGGCCTGGGTGATCAGGTCGTAGGCGCGGTCCAGCTCGCGGTTCTGGTCGGCCAGGGTGTAGCCGATGTAGTTCAGGGCGTCGGCGTGCTCCGGGTCGACGGCGATGATCTTTTCCATGACCTCGATGGCGCCGTCCTTTTCTCCGGCCGAGTCCATCAGACTACCGAGGGTGAAGAGCACCTGCGTGTCATCGGGCCACTTCTCGGCGGCCTGCCTGGTCAGGGCCAGGGCCTCGTCGAGGCGGTCCATGGACTCCAACAGCCGGGCCTCCATGAGCCAGAAGTCAGTGGCTTCCGGCTTTTCGGCGCGCATCTCGCGAGCCAGCCTCAGGGCGCCTTCCAGGTCCCCGCTCTCGTTGAGCAGGTGGATGCGGAAGCGCTGCGCGCGCTCATAGAACCGGTTGTCTTTGCCGATGCTCGTGAGCGCTTTTTCCGTGGCCGCCATGTCCTTGAAGCCTTCATACTCGATGAGCGCGAGGGTGAAGTACACCTCGGTCATCTCCGGGTGCTTGCGCAGGACCTCGTTGGCCAGATCGCGCGCGGCCTCGTACTGCTTGGCCTCCACGAACTGGGTGATGGCCGGAATGTAGAAGCCGAGCTCCTGCGGGCCGTCGAGCACGTACTTCTTGGCGCGTTTGACGCGCTCCAGCTTGAGATTCATCTCCACGAGCCGCAGGATGAGGTCGCGCGAGGGCTCGCCCATGGTGCTGAGCCTGGCGTACGCTTCCTCGGCCTGCTCGTAGTTTTCGGTTTCCTCATAGAGGTAGGCGAGCTCGGCCAACGCCTCCACGAACTCGGGGTCGTCCTGAACGAGCTTCTTGAGCATGCCGATGGCTTCGCTGTACCGCTTCAGGCCGCCCAGAGTGCGCGCCTTGAGGTAGTTCAGCTCGGGGTCCATCTTGTCCGCGGGAATGGTCTCCAGCAGCTCCATGGCCTCGAGATTGCGGCCGCTGCGCATCATCAGGTCGGCAAGCTGGCGGCGTATCTCCACATCCTTGGGGTTCTGGGCCAGATACCCCTCCAAGGTCTTGAGCGCCTCGTCGTAGTGCTGCTCGGCAAGGTAGACCTGGGCGAGCATGAGCTGGAGCTCGATGTTCTTGGGATACTCCTGGATGCCGAGCCTGAGAATCTTCTGCGTGTCCTCGGAGTTGCCGGATTTCCAGAAAAAATCAGCCGCCTCGGCGATGATTTCCGGCGAAGGGTCCAGGGTGAGCAGCTCGTCGATGGCGTATTGGCCCAGGGTGGCGTTCTGGGAACGTTTCGCATCCTGCAGCAGCAGGTAGTTGTACGTGGTCGTGGCCTCCGGCGAGAGGTCCCAGTCGTCGGCCCGCATGCCGTTGCCCTTGGACTGGCAGGCGGCGAGACACACGGATGCGAGCACAAGGGAAAGCGCGAGGACAAGGGGGACGTTGGGGCGGCGTCCCTGGTGAGCGGATTTTGTCATTGGCAATGTATCTGAGCCGGGCGGCCGGAAAGGACCGAAGTGCGCCGGCGGTTAGTCGTTGCGTATGATCCAGTCCGATGAAAAGTCATCGATTTCCTGCGTCAGGTGGTTGCGCAGCTTTTCCAACAGGCGGGATTCCAGCTGCCGGACGCGTTCCCGCGTGATGCCGTACTTCTCGCCGATCTCTCGCAAAGTGACCGGTGGATCGGCCAGCAGCCGCTTCTCCAGAATGTCGCGTTCCTTCTCGTTGAGCTGTGGAAGGATGGACCTGATCTGCTCCTGCAACGCGTTCGAAATCTCGTCCGTGGCCAGCCGGTCCTCGATGGTGGGGCCGATGGCCGGGAGGATGTCGAGCCGCGTTGTCGTGGAGTCGTCGCCCAGGGTCACGTCCAGGGACATGTCGTTGGAGCCCAGACGCTGCTCCATCTCCTGCACCTGTTCCTCGGTGACGTTGAGATTCTTGGACAGCGTGGCGGCGTCCGGATCATAGCCCATGGTCTGCAGCCGGCGGCGCTCCTTGTTCAGATTGTAGAAGAGCTTGCGCTGCGCCTGGGTGGTCCCTATCTTGACCATCCTCCAGTTGTCCATGATGAATTTGAGAATGTACGCCTTGATCCAGAAGGCGGCGTAGTAGGAAAACTTGATGCCTTTTTCGGGATCGAATTTCTGTACGGCGCGCATGAGGCCCACGTTGCCTTCCTGGACAAGATCCAGCACATTCTGCATCCAGCGACGCTGGAAGTCCATGGCGATCTTGACCACGAGGCGGAGGTGCGAGGAGACGAGCCGGAAGGCGGCCTGGGTGTCGTTGTCGTCGCGCACGCGTCGGGCGAGCTCGAACTCCTCCTCGGGCTCCAGCATGGGGAAGCGGCTTATCTCGCGCAGATAGAGTCGCAGGGCGTCCTGCGTGACGGGCCGGGTGTCCTTCAGGTCGGCCAGCGAAGGCAGGTTGGCGATGGGGTTCTCTTCCTCATCGTCGTCCAGCTCGCCGTCGTCCATATCCGAATCGTCCAGCTCGTCGTCGACAAGCTCCACATCCTCGGGTTCGGCATCGTCGATTTCCGCGTCGTCTTCCACCTTGGCCTGTTGCCGTGCCTGCTCCTCGGCCTGCGCGGCGCCGTCCTTGGCGGATTTCTTCGCGTTCTTTTTCTTGGTCTTGGCAGTCATGGCGTCCTTATAAGGATGCGCGCTTCCTGGTGAAGCGGCGTTAAGTCCTTACCATATCTTGAGATCATACTCACTACAATAAAGGGTATAGTTTTTGTTTGTCCTTTTCAACGATTTTCAGTACATGTACATTTTTTCAGGTCAATTCTTCCCCGGTATGTCCCGACGGGGTCCCCAGCCCCGACGGAAGGCCGCTTGAGACGGTCCGTATTCTTGAATACTCAAACTTTGGAGAATTCGTGTCTCTATTTACGACCTTTCGAGATTCGCAAGGCGTTGTGGTGTTGGATGGAGCCATGGGCACCATGTTTCAGGCCCGCGGCCTGCCCTCTGGCGTTTCCCCCGAGCTTTTCGGGCAGGAACGGCCCGACATCACCGCCTCAATCCATCAGGCCTATGTCGACGCCGGCGCGTGCGGCCTGACCACGAACACCTTCGGCGGTACGCGCTTCAAGCTGCCTGCCGACGCCGACGTGCACGCCGTGAACTTCAGCCAAGTGCAGGTGGCGCGCCAGGTGGCGGACAAGGCCGGCCGGCCCGTCATGGTGATGGGCAGCGTGGGACCCACCGGCAAGTTTGTCAAGCCGTTGGGAGAGCTGGACTTTTTGGAAATGGTCCAGGCGTATGAAGAGCAGATTCGCGGCATTGCCGACGGCGGGGCCGACCTCATCGTGGCCGAGACCCACTACGATCTGGCCGAGGTCCGCGCCGTGTCCGTGGCCACGCGCAACGTCTGCGACCTGCCGCTGTGCCTGTCCATGACCTTCGAGCAGGGTGTGAGCCTTACCGGAACGCCGCCGCTCACATTCGTCGACACCGCGCAGAACCTGGGCGTGGACGCCGTGATGGTCAACTGCAGCGCCGGACCGGCCCAGCTTGCCGAGCTGGCCGAGGTCATGGCGCCGCGGCTCTCTGTGCCACTTATATTGCGCCCCAACGCCGGCCTGCCCGTGCTGGAGGACGGCGAGACAGTCTTCAAGATGGGGCCGGCCGAGTACGCCGAGAAGATGGCCAAGCTGCCCGCCCTGGGCGCCAAGTTCCTGGGCGGATGCTGCGGCACGTCGCCCGATCACATCGCCGCCGTGGTCAAGGCTGTGGAGGATATGGCCCCCACCGTGCCGGACACCGGCTGGAGCGGCGTGGTGCTCACCTCGCGCGCCGTATCCGTGCCCATTGCCGCGGGCGGCCCCTTCGCGCTCATTGGCGAACGGATCAACCCCACTGGCAAAAAGGTGCTCACCGAGGAGCTGCAGCGCGGCGAGTTCTCCCAGGCCATGACCTACGCCAAGCAGCAGCTCGACGCCGGTGCGCCGATTCTGGACGTGAACGTGGGCGCGCCCATGGTGGACGAAACCAGGCTGCTGCCCGATCTGGTGCTGCGCCTGGTGGAGCGCCACACCGTCCCCCTGTGTCTCGACTCCTCCAACCCCGACGCCCTGGAAGCCGGCTTGGCGGTCTATCCCGGCTCGGCCCTGATCAACTCCATCTCCGGCGAGGAAGGCCGCATGGAGGCCCTGGGGCCGCTGTGCAAGCGCTACGGCGCGCCGTTCATCCTGCTGCCGCTGCAGGGCAAGAAGCTGCCCGTGGCCGCGGCGGATCGCATCGCAATCCTGGAAAAGCTCCTGGAAAAAGCGGAGTCGCTCGGCATTCCGCGCCGGCTGATCATGGTGGACGCCCTGGCCCTGGCCGTGTCCAGCAAGCCGGACGCCGCGCGCGAGTGTCTGGAGACTATCCGCTACATCACGCAGACACTGGGCCTGCCCACCACGCTGGGGCTCTCCAACACCTCCTTTGGCCTGCCGGCGCGGGAGCTGGTGAACACCACCTTCCTGGCCATGGCCATGAGCGCAGGGCTCTCCTCGGCCATTGCGCATCCCGGCGCTCCCGGTTTCTCCGAGGCCATCGCCTCGGCCGAGGTGCTGCTGGGACGCGACCGCAAGGCAGCCAACTTTATCGAGAACTACTCCGACTGGAAGCCGGGCGTTGCGTCTGGGGGTGCGCCCGCCAGAAAAAAGCCGTCCATGGAGGGCCTGCCCGAGGGTGAGCTGGAGATGGCCGTCATCCAGGGCGAGAAGGAGCTCGTAGTCAAGCTGGTGAATGCCGCGCTGGAGAACGGCGAGAAGCCCTTCGACATCGTCAACGGCAAGCTCATTCCTGGAATCACCGTTGTCGGCGATCTCTATGAGCGCAAGGAGTACTTCCTGCCGCAGCTTCTGCTGGCCGCCGAGGCCATGCAGGCCGGCTTCGCCGTGGTCAAGCCGCTCCTGGAAGAGGAGGCCGAGGCCGAGGTCAAGCCCGTGATCATCATGGCTACGGTGGAAGGCGACATCCACGACATCGGCAAGAACATTGTCTGCCTGCTGCTCTCCAACTACGGCTTCGAGGTTGTGGATCTGGGCAAGGACGTGCCTGCCGCGACCATCGTTGCCGAAGCCAAGAAGCGCAACGCGGCCGTCATCGGGCTCTCGGCCCTGATGACCACCACCATGGTGCGCATGCAGGACACCGTGGACCTGGTGAAAGAGCAGGGCGTGTCCGCCAAGGTCATGCTGGGCGGCGCAGTGGTGACGCGCGAGTACGCGGATTCCATAGGCGCGGACGGCTATGCCGACGACGCCGTGGGCGCCGTGCGCGAGGCGCGCAAGCTGTGCGAAACGCGCGAGAAGGCATGAAGCCCCTTGCCTTCCGCGGTATTCGGCACTAGGTAGTGGGTGCTGTTTTGAATTTGCCGGTATAAACGTCAACGCCGCGGAGTGCTGCTCCATCATGACCTTGTTTCGTACATCCGTATCTTCACGCCCGGCCCCGTATCTCAAGGGGCTGGGCGTTGCCGTTGTTGTCGCCCTTGTCCTGGCCGCCATATGGTTGCGTCCGGCCTACGCCTCTCTGCAGAAAATGAGCGACCTGGACGTGCTCCAGCTCATCAGCGAGTCCAAGGGCAAGGTCACGGTCATCAACTTCTTCGCATCCTGGTGCGGCCCGTGCCGTCTGGAGATTCCGGAGCTTATCGAGCTGCGCAAGCAGTACCCGAAGGAAGATGTCGTGGTAGTGGGCCTGGCAGTGGACGACACCAGGGACGCGCTGCAGGCCATGTCCGACGAGGTCGGGTTCAACTACCCTGTCTACCTGGCGGAATCTTCCGCAGCCAAGCTGTTCAACGTGGAAGGCGTACCCATGGTGCTGGTCTACGCGCCGGACGGCAAGCTTATCACCACACAGGTGGGCTACCGGCCCGGATACGTGCGGGAACTCGTTGAGGAGCATCTGCCCAAGTGAGCCTGACGACCAAAGAGTTTTACATCCGCAAGGCGCGGGTGCAGGACGTGGAGGTCATCCACAAGGGCGTCATGGCCTGCGCCAAGGAAGGGCTGATGCTGCCGCGGGCGTTTACCGACCTCTACAGCCACATGCGCGACCACTATGTGATCGCCCCTCGGGAGGGAGACGGTCCGGTCAAAGGGTGCTGCGCGCTTTCGCTTTGCTGGAAGGACTTCGCCGAGGTCCGCTCCCTGATGGTGGATGAGGACATGCGCGGCCATGGCTGGGGCAAGCGTCTCGTGGAGGCGTGCCTGTCCGAGGCGGTCACGCTTGGCTTCTACAAGGTCTTCACCCTGACGTACCAGGTGGAGTTTTTCCACAGCCTGGGCTTTACGGAAGTGGACAAGAACGAGCTGCCACAGAAGGTGTGGTCCGACTGTATTCATTGCGCGAAGTTTCCGGACTGCGATGAGACGGCTTTGCTCATCGAACTGTAATCGCAGGCGTTCCGGCAGGAGCTGGAGCGGTCAAAGGGCCGGCGTTTCGCCCGGCTGCCCCGAACCATCATGAAAGAATCACAACTCAAGCCCGTCGTGGATAGGGAGACCATCCGGCGGCGCGTGGAAGAGCTCGGCCAGGAGATCGGCGAGCGTTACAAGGGCAAATGCCTGCACATCATCTGCGTTCTCAAGGGGGGCTTCATCTTCGCAGCCGACCTTATGCGCGCGCTGCCTGTATCCCCAACCATTGATTTCATTCGTCTTGCAAGCTATGGAGGAACTACGGAGAGTTCCGGGAACATAGAGTTTCTCGCGGATCTGAGCGATGAGGTCTGTGGAAAACATGTGCTTATAGTGGATGATATCGTCGATACCGGGCTTTCCATGCGCGCGCTGCTCGACCATATTGCCGGTCTGGAGCCGGCGAGCCTTGAGGTTTGCGCACTGGTGGATAAGAACGAACGGCGCCGTGTTCCTATCCATGTGGAATATGCCGCTTTTCAATTGCCGGGCGGCTTCCTTGTAGGGTATGGTATGGACTACGCCGAACAATACAGAAACCTGGATGCGCTCTACGTGCTCGAACCTTCCGAGTAAGACCCCGCGAGATCGCATCCGCAAGAGCCTGGAGACGGCCCGGCCATGATCGTTCAATGCCCCAGTTGCTCCACCAAGTATAACCTTCCTGACGATAAGGCCAAGGAAGGCGCCAAGGTCCGCTGTTCTGTCTGCAAGCACGTGTTTCCGCTGATCGGCCCCACCGATCTGGAAGCGCCGGCCGAGCCGCCGGTCCCGGAACCCGAGCCGCAACCCGAGCCAGAGCCCGAGGCGCAGATTCCTCCGACCGACGAGGAGGTCTTCTCCCAGTCCTTCAATGACGAGGAGGAGATAGACTTCGGCGATTTCGGCGACCTCGGCATCGAGGGGCTGGATGACCTGGACGAGACCTCCGTGGCTTCGGAGCCCGGCGGAGCCGTCGACTTTGGCGATCTTGCCGGCGAAGGTGAGGACACCATCGACTTCGGCGATCTGGCTGGCGAAGAGGAAGAGGCCGGCGAGACCATCGATTTCGGCGACCTCGAAGGTGAGGAGGAAGAGGGGGCCGAGGCCCCGACGGAGTTCGGGCCCGCCGAGGTGGACATGGAGGAGGGCGAAGACTCCTTCGAGGACATCTTCGGCAAGAAAGAGGTGCCCGAGGATCTGGCTGTGGAGCTCGATGGTGGCGAGGGTGAGGAACCTGCCAGTGAGATCGAGGAGGCTGCCGCGGCGGCCGAGGCGGCCGACTCCCGCATCGGGGTGGACGAGGACCTCTTCGACATCGACGCCCAGAACGAGAAGCGCGCCAAAGAGTCCCTGACCAAGAAAAAGGTCAAGAAGAAGATCAAGAAGGAGAAGCCGGGAAAGGAAAAGAAGAAGAGCAATCCGATTGCTTCCGTCATCGTTTTCGCCGTTCTCCTGCTCTTTGCCGGCGGCGTCATCGCCTATCTCTATGCGCCGGACCTTTTGAAATCCATTCCCTTCATCGGCTCGTTGGTGGAGACGCCCGGTGCGCCTGCTCCAGCGCAGCCCAAGGCTCCAAAGCCGGCTGCCGGCCAGAAGCCCGCGTCAGAGGCTCCCGCACCCGTGGCCGACATCAAGGATCTCGCCCTCAAGGACATCCAGCAGAACTACGTGGAGAACGAGAAGGTTGGCGAGCTCTTCGTGGTCCAGGGGTCCGTGGTCAACAACTTCAAGACCCCCAAGGAGCTCATCCGGATCGAAGCCTCGCTGTTCGACGCCAATGGCCTCCCCGTGGTGACCAAAAAGCAGCTCATCGGCAACACCCTCACCCTGTTCCAGCTCCAGATGCTGACCATGGAAGAGATCGACAAGGAGCTGCAGGACAAGGTCGGTATCGTCACCTCCAACACGAATATCCCCTCCGGCGGCGAGGTGCCGTTTGTCGTGGTCTTCGCCAACCCGCCGCAGAATGTGGCCGAGTTCGGAGTCAAGATCATCGAGGCCAAGGATCCGCCCGCCGATAAAGCGCAGTAAACAGATAAAGGGGCGTAAGCCTTGGCGAAAGAGCGCACGGTGTACGTCTGCAGCTCATGCGGCGCGCGTACGCCGCAATGGCGCGGACAGTGCCCCACATGCCGGGAGTGGAACACACTCTCGGAAACCGTCGACAGAACTCGTACCACTTCCTCCGGCTCCGGAAGGCCCCCGAGGCCGGCTCCGCCGCCCGGCTCCGGTCTGCCCGGCGCGCCCGTCGTTCTGGGCGATCTCTCTCCCGACATCTCCAAACCGGAACCCACCGGCCTGGGAGGTCTCGACCGCCTTTTGGGCGGCGGCCTCGCCCCCGGCTCCGCCGTGCTCCTGGGTGGTCCGCCCGGGGTAGGTAAATCCACTTTGCTTCTCCAGCTTGCCGGCGCACTGGCCAAGGCAGGCAAGGGCGTGCTCTACATCTCCGGCGAGGAGTCCCTGGGGCAGCTTCGCGGCCGCGCCGAACGGCTCGGCGCCTTGTCGCCCGGTCTGGAGGCGCTGGCCACAAGCAGGCTGGAGGACGCCTTGCCTGCGCTGGAGTCCGGCGAGCAGCGGCTGGTGATCCTCGACTCCGTGCAGACCGTGGCCTCGCCCCGGACGGACGGCCTGCCCGGCAGCGTGGGGCAGGTGCGCGCCGTAGCCGCCGAGTGCCTGGAGCTGGCCAAGGTCCGCGGTTTCGCCATCGTCCTGGTGGGCCACGTGACCAAGGAGGGCCACATTGCCGGGCCCAAGCTGCTGGAGCATATGGTGGACACGGTGCTGGCCATGGAGGGGGACAAGCAGAACACCCACCGTATCCTGCGCGTGCTTAAGAACCGTTTCGGCTCCGACCGCGAGCTGGCCGTCTTCTCCATGGAGCGCGAGGGGCTGGCCGAGGTCACGGACCCGTCGACCCTGTTCCTGGAGGACCGCGATCCTTCCCTGTCCGGCTCGGCCCTGGCCATGGCCGTGGAGGGCAACCGGCCCTTTGCCGTGGAGGTGCAGGCCCTGGCTGCCAAGAGCTACCTGGCCATGCCGCGGCGCACCGGCCTGGGTGTGGATGTGAACCGGCTGAACCTCCTGCTGGCCGTGCTGGAGAAGCGCCTTTCCGTCAACCTGGGCCAATGGGACATCTATGCCAAGACCGCAGGCGGCATGCGCATGCAGGACCCCGGCATGGACCTTGCCCTGGTGGCCGCGGTGCTCTCATCCTACTATGACCGGCCCCTGCCGCCAGCGGCGGTGTTCTGGGGCGAGCTGGACCTCAACGGCCGCATTCGTCCGGTTTCCGGCCACGACATCCGCCTGGAGCAGGCCCGGCGTCTGGGCTGGAAGCCGATCTTCTGCCCCATGTCCAAAAAGTCCGAGCAAGGGGTAATTGTTCCGGAGACTTTGGCCGATTTGCAAAAGCGGCTGTTCGGCGCATGAGCCGGCTGGAATATTTGCTCAATTGCCAACAGATACGTATTGCCGTATCGTTTCGCTGTTTCCTATAGAGAGCCATGTTGGCCGGGAAAGGCGCCGTTGGATAGCCAAAAAGCGGAACCAGAGCTCAATTAACAGGAGCAAGGCGGATGGAAATGGATGGTCGTGAAACAGGATACGCAGATATTGGCACATGCATACTTGTACTTGGTCTTGCACTGTGTGCTTTGATGTTTGCCGGCGTTGTCGCAGGAGGCGGTAGTAGCGGCTGGTGGGTTGCGGCGGGTGCCGCCGCGGTCGGTCTGATCGGCACAATTTTCGTTTTCGGCTATATTCGAAAAAACGTGGGGCGGTTTGTGGACGAAACCGAGGGCCTGCTCGGTCCCGAAGCCGTTCCGGCCTCGGCCAAAACGCTCGATGGCGCGGCGGCGATGCTGCGGAACTCCCTGGCCACAGCATCCGGCAAGGAGCGTTTTCTCCTGGAGGCGACGACCATTACCGACTCCGGAACTCCGCTGGCCATCGTAGATCAGGAAGGGGGCATCCGTCTGGTCAGCCGCGGTTTCGCTGACCTGGTGGACAAGCCGATTTCGCGCATCCAGGGCGAGCTCATCACCTCGGTGCTGGGAGATGACGCTGCGGACATTCTCCGCGGCGATACGCATGGCCTGCAGGTGAACCTGCAGACTCCGGCCCGGCATCTCCGGCTCATCATCCATGCCGACTGGCTGCCCACGACCGGGCAAGAGCCCATGCTCATCATCAGTCTGGCGGACGCCGAATCCATCGCTCAGGAGTGCAAGGACCTGCAGGGACAACAGGCGCGGCTCCTGGAGATCGGCTCACAGATCAGCGGCCTGGCCCAGCGCGTTGCCGCCGCGGGCGAGCAGCTTTACGCCTCGGCCGATGAGCAGGCGCGAGGGGCTCAGCAGCAGAAGGATCAGTCCGAGTCTGTGGCCACGGCCATGGAGGAGATGGCAGCCACTGTGTTGGAGGTTGCGCAAAACGCATCGGCCACGTCCGAGGCCGCGGACGGAGCGCGCCGCTCAGCCAGTGAGGGCGCCCAGCTCGTGGGCCAGGCCGTGGACGGCATCCACCGCGTTTCCAGCCATACCGAAAAGCTCTCCACCGTGCTCGACCAGCTCGGTGAGCAGTCCAGCCAGATCGGCCAGATCATAGGCGTGATTAACGACATCGCCGACCAGACGAACCTGCTGGCCCTGAACGCGGCCATCGAGGCCGCGCGCGCCGGAGAGGCGGGCAGAGGCTTTGCCGTGGTGGCCGACGAGGTGCGCAAGCTTGCCGAGAAGACCATGGCCGCCACCAAGGAGGTGGAGGCTTCCATATCCACCATCCAGTCGCGGGCCACCGAGGCCACGGAATCCATGCGCGTCACCGAGGAGCAGGTGCATCAATCCACGGAGCTCTCCAATCGCGCCGGCCAGGCCCTGGAGACCATTCTCGGGGCCATCGAGAACATGGTGGAGCGGATCACGCAGATCGCCACGGCCGCGGAGCAACAGTCAGCAGCGGCCGACGAGATCAACCAGTCCGTGGAGGAAATCGCCACCATCGCGCGAGATTCCGAGGAGGGCGCGCTCCAGACGGCCGACGCCACCAAGTCCATGACCAAGCTGGCTCAGGAGCTTCTGGGTCTTGCCGTCAGCCTGGCCGGCAATGCGGACGATCAGACCAAGTTCTGGAAGTCCGAAGGTCAGATGCGCGGCGTGCTGCCCAAGATGATGCAGGACTTTATCCACGAACATTACGGGGAGAAGATTTCGGCAAAGGTTTCGAATGCCCTGGGCAACCCCGTGTTTCTGCCCGGCGTCAACTATCCGGATCAGGTGCTCAAGCAGATGGCGCACGAAGTGGGCCAAGCCACGAATACGAGCACGAAAGACGTCTTCATCGCATTCGGCAAGTATACCGTGCCGAAGTTCAAGAAAATGTACCGCCGCTACTTCAAGCATGAGAACCTGAAGGAGCTGTACCTGGACATGGATCGGGTGCACGAGCAGCTGACCAAGGATTATCCCGGCATCCAACCCCCGCGCTTCACCTATGACGACAAGGGCGATACACTGGTGATGGAGTACACATCGGGGCGCGGCCTGTTCGAGTATTTCGAGGGCATCATCAAGGGCGCTGCGGACTTCTTCGACAAGCCCGTCTCGGTCAAGATTACGCCCCTCACCCGGGAAAAGGCTCGGGCGGAGATTCGATTCCTCTAGTCGGCTGGAGACTGCATGAGCGAAAATGAAACGTTTACAGTAGATATTCCACGCGCGCAGGCGTTTTTAGAGCGGTGTGAATCCGAGCTGCCGAAGCTGGACGCCCGGCTTGCTCGCACCATCCAGGAACGAGAGCCCGAGTTTTTAGAGCTAGGCAGCTCGCTGCAGCAATACTCGCTGCAGGCCTCGCAGCTTGCCGAGGAGACAGGCTCGCTGATCAACCTGACCTCGGCCGAGGCCATGGATTCCTTCCGGGACGAGCTGCACGTCGAGCTCGACAAGATGACTGCACTCTGGTCCAAGGCGGCCAGTGACCAGAATGTGCAGGAGCTGACCACGATTCACGACACCGTGGACGTGCTGACCAAGACCATCGACGAGTACCGCCGGGTGGTCCGGGCACTGTCCATGCTTGGCATCTCTACGCGCATCGAGTCCGCCCGCCTCGGGACGGAGGGCCGGGGGTTCACCACCCTGGCGGACGATGTGGAGAAGCTGGCCAAGCGCATCGTGGAGTACTCCGGACAGATCATGGAGAAGGTGAACGACCTGTCCGAGATGGTGGAGGACACCCTGTCGCAGACCGGCGAGATGCGGGAGCACCAGGCAGCCTCCAGCCAGACCATCGAGACCACCATTCGCACCAATCTCGACTCCCTGGTGCAGATGGCGGACAAATCCGGCGTTGTTTCCCGCAACCTGGAGCCGCTTTCCCGCGAGATTGCCTCCTCCATCGGCGAAGCCGTGGCCTCGGTGCAGTTTCACGACATCACTCGCCAGCAGGTGGAGCACGTGGAGGAATCGCTGCAGGAGCTGCGCGATCTGATCTCCGAAAAAGAGTGGCATGGCAATGCCAAGACAGACGAAGTGCGCGACCTCGTGGGGTTTGTGGGCGACGTTACCGGCCTGCAGCATTCGCAGCTCATCAACGCCTCGTCGAGCTTCAACACGGCGGTGGTTTCCCTGCAGAACAATCTTTCCGCCATTGCCGAAAACGTCTTCAGCCTGGAGCAGAACGCCTCAAGCATCACGGCCTCGGAGAGTGGCGTCTCCACACTGGACGCCATCGAGGCCGGGCTCAAGGACGTGATGAAGGCCATGGATGACTTTGCCGAGCAGGGCGAATCCATCGGCCAGATCATGGTGCGAGTGGCCGATACCGTGACGGAAATGACGCACTTTCTTGAAGATATCGAGGAAGTGGGGTCCGAGATCGAACTCATTTCCCTCAATGCCAGCGTCAAGGCAGCGCATACCGGCGAAAAGGGCAAGGCCCTGGGCGTGCTGGCTTCTTCCATCCAGCAGCTTTCCCAGCAGGCCGGTGGGCTGACCGCATCGGTCACGGATATCCTGGGCCGTATCGGCGAGGCCTCGACCCATCTGAAATCCAACGCCGAAGCGTTCATGGATACGAGCCAGGTCACGGATATTGTCACCAGAATCGAGCAGATATTGGCAGGACTCAGACGTATTGACGACGAGGTTGATTCAGTGTTCGATAATATAAGGCAGCAGGGCAGGGATCTCGGCACGTCCATCGAGTCCTTCAACAGCTCCATGACTTTTCATAAGGAAGTGTGCGAGAACCTGGAGCGTGGAGCCGTCGTGCTTTCCTCCCTGCGTGACGAAGCTACGGACATCGTGCCTCAGGACAAGGACGAAAGTCGACCAGAACGATTGGAAAAGATGCTCGCCCGGTATACCATGGAGGCGGAACGGCTGATTCATCAGCAGGCCTTCAACAAGGAGGGCTCCTGCTCTTCGGACGGTTCCGGCGGCGAGGAAGGCGCATGTTCAGATGACGCGGAGGCATGGGGCGACGTCGAGCTCTTTTAGTGCTCGGAAGCTCTGATGCATTGTCCCGGAATAACGGGAAACAATTTCGGATGGGACTCTTTATTCAAGGCGAAAATGCACCAAGGAGATAGATGTGGCGAAAACCATAATGACCGTTGATGACTCGGCCAGCGTGCGACAGATGGTCGCTTTTACCCTGAAGAACGCCGGTTTCAACGTCATCGAAGCGCAGGACGGACAGGATGCGCTGAATAAACTGAACGGCCCGGTGGACATGATCATTACCGATCTGAACATGCCCAACATGGATGGCATTACCCTCATCAAGAACGTTCGAGCCAAGGCGCAGTACAAGTTTATTCCTGTCATCATGCTGACCACGGAATCCCAGGCAGGCAAGAAGCAGGAGGGCAAGAGCGCCGGGGCCACAGGTTGGATCGTCAAGCCGTTCAAGCCGGATCAACTGCTGGCTGTAGTGAACAAGGTGCTGCGATAGCCGACATCCGGTCGGGCCGGCTCCGGCCGTTCCCGGTTTCAAGGGGAATGGGGTAACATGACGCAAGACGACATCAACAGACAAGCCTTCCGTGAAGAGGCCACGGAGCTCCTGACCGAGCTGGAATCCGCGCTCCTGGAGCTGGAGGAGAACCCCGACGACCATGATCTCGTGGATCGGGTGTTCCGCGCCATGCACACCGTGAAGGGCTCCGGCGCCATGTTCGGCTTCGACGACATCGCCGCCTTTACCCACGATGTGGAGACTGTCTTCGACCATGTGCGCAACGGCCAGATGGCTGTGACCAAGGAGCTTCTGGACCTCACCCTGGCCGCACGCGACACCATCGCCTACCTGCTGGACTGCGCCGACACAGGGGACGCCGTGGACCTGGAGCGCACCAACGCCGTGACCGTCGGCCTGAGGGCCTTGGTTCCTGGTTCGATCGCTCAGGACAATGCCGAGGCGACTGCCGCTGCCGAACCTCAGGACGTGGAAGAGAGTACGCCGGCCACCTTCCGCATCCGCTTCAGGCCGGAGGAGAGCATCTTCTACAGCGGCACCAACCCGTTGTCGCTCATCGTGGAGCTTTCCGAGCTCGGGGCATGCCACACGTATGCGCACATGGAGAACGTGCCGGAGCTGGAGGAGATCGATCCGGAGCGGTGCTACGCCTGGTGGGACGTGATTCTGACGACGACCCACGGTCTTGACGCCATCCGCGACGTCTTCATCTTCGTGGAGGATGACTGCGACCTGAAAATCGAGACAATCGACCAGGACGGTGACTTCGACGACCGGGCCGACTACAAGCTGCTGGGCGAGATTCTCGTGGAGCGGGGCGATCTTGCGCCGGCGGACCTGGAGCGCGTGCTTCAGGAGCGCCAGCCACTCGGCGAGGTGCTGACCTCGTCCGGCGTGGTCTCCAAGCAGAATGTCGAAGCGGCCTTGGCCGAGCAGAAGGCCGTGCGGGATATCCGCAAGGGCCGGACCAAGCCGGAGGTCACCGAAGCCGCTTCCTCCATCCGCGTGGCCGCCGATAAGCTGGATCAGCTCGTGGACCTGGTGGGCGAGCTGGTCATCGTGCAGGCGCGCATCAGCCAGGTGGTCAGCGAACGCCGCGATCCGCTGCTCACCACCCTCTCCGAAGAGCTGGAGCGCCTTTCCGACGAGCTTCGCGACTCCACCCTGAACATCCGCATGCTTCCCATCGGCACAACTTTCTCCAAGTTTCGCCGCTTGGTGCGCGATCTCTCAGACGAGCTGGGCAAAAAGATCGAGCTCGTCACCCACGGCGCCGAGACCGAGCTGGACAAGACAGTGATCGAGCGGCTCAACGATCCCCTGGTCCATCTCTTGCGCAACTCCATCGACCACGGCATCGAAACCCCGGACAAGCGCACCGCGGCCGGCAAGGAAGAGGCCGGGACCATCGTGCTCTCGGCGCAGCACTCCGGCGGCGAGGTGCATATCCGCATCGAGGACGACGGCAAGGGGATGGAGCCCAAGGCCATCTTCCAGAAGGCCGTGGAGCGGGGCATCGTCTCCGCGGATGCGGAGCTCTCCGATAAGGAGTGCTACTCCCTCATCTTCCAGCCGGGCTTCTCCACGGCGGAGAAGGTCACCAACGTTTCGGGCCGGGGCGTGGGCATGGACGTGGTCAAACGCTCCATCGAGTCCCTGCGCGGCAGCGTGGATGTGGAGTCCGCCCCGGGCAAGGGCACGGTCATCACGGTCCGGCTGCCGCTGACGCTGGCCATCATCGATGGCCTCCAGGTCCGCGTGGCCGACGAGTACTTCGTCATTCCGCTGACCATGGTGGAAGAGTGCGTGGAGTTGATGAACCGCGCCGACGACGCGGCCAAGCTCCAGGCAAGCGGCAACGGTTCGGAGCAACAGCTCGCCGTGCGGCCCAAGGCCGAGCAGCGCATCGTGAATCTGCGCGGGGAGATCGTCCCCTACATCCGGCTGCGCGAGTGGTTCGAGTCGCCGGGGGACAGGCCGGCCATCGAGCAGATCGTGGTGGCGGGCGTGGATGGAACCCGCGTGGGAATCGTGGTGGATACCGTCATCGGCGAGCATCAGACCGTCATCAAAAGCCTTGGCAGATTGTACCGGAATGTGGAAGGAATCTCCGGCGCGACGATCAAGGGTGACGGCACCATGGCGTTGATTCTGGATGTGCCCAAGCTCGTGCAGTGCGTTAACAGGGAACAGTAGCGATTACGGCCGCCGGGACAGGGAGCCTGCCTTAGTGACCACGCAGAAGTCGAAATCAAGGGGAGAGCGCGGCAAGACCGCCGACGTCCAAACGAAATCGTTTCGGCCGGGCGGCATGTCGGCCAAAGATTTCGAGCGCTTCAGTCAATTCATCTATGGCGAAGTGGGCATCAAGATGCCCATCAGCAAAAAGACCATGCTGGAAGCACGGCTACAGAAACGGCTGCGCTACCTGAAGATCGAAGACTACCACTCGTACTGCGAGTTCCTGTTCTCCTCGGAGGGCATGCAGCGGGAGCTGCCGCACCTCATCGACGTTGTCACAACCAACACCACGGACTTTTTCCGCGAGCCCAAGCACTTCGAGTTTCTGTCGGATACCGTGCTGCCGCTTCTGGCCCCGCGCCTGGGGCCCCGACCCCTCACCGTGTGGTCGGCGGGCTGCTCCACAGGCATGGAGCCGTACACTCTGGCCATGGTGCTCAGCGAGTTTGCGGGCACACGCACAAGCTTCACGTTCTCCATCCTGGCCACGGATATCTCCACCCAGGCTCTGGAAAAGGCCGTGACGGCCATCTACGAGGAGGAACGCGTGCTGCCCGTGCCCAGCATGCTCAAATCCAAGTATCTGCTGCGCAGCAAGGACCGCAGCAAGCGCCTGGTGCGCATCGTGCCGGAGCTGCGCAAGCTCATCCGTTTCCGGCGGCTCAACTTTATGGAGGACTTTACCTTCAAGAGGCCGCTGGACATCATTTTCTGCCGCAACGTGATCATCTATTTCGATCGGCCCACGCAGGAG
Source organism: Oceanidesulfovibrio marinus (assembly GCF_013085545.1). Classification (NCBI taxonomy): domain Bacteria; kingdom Pseudomonadati; phylum Thermodesulfobacteriota; class Desulfovibrionia; order Desulfovibrionales; family Desulfovibrionaceae; genus Oceanidesulfovibrio; species Oceanidesulfovibrio marinus. Next base: position 1,074,057 of record NZ_CP039543.1, on the reverse strand, counting down.
GTTCTGTTTCAGAAGTTCTGCCGGTGTCTCGCGGCGGGAGGATTTCTGTTCATCGGGCATTCCGAGAGCCTTTCCGGCATGGACCTGCCGCTGAAGCAGGTAGCCCCCACCATCTACCAGCGTATCTGATTCAGGAACGATGCATGGGAAACAAGAACTCTATCAAAGTGCTCATAGTCGACGATTCGGCTCTGGTGCGTCAGACACTTACGGACGTGCTCAACTCAGACCCCGAGATCGAGGTCGTGGGCTCGGCGGCCGATCCCTTTGCCGCGGCCAAGCAAATGGAGGAAGTGATTCCGGATGTGCTGACCCTGGATGTGGAGATGCCGCGCATGGATGGCGTCACCTTTCTGCGCAAGATCATGTCGCAGCATCCCATCCCGGTGGTCATTTGCTCAACGCTTACGGAGTCCGGCGCGGAAACCACCCTGCGCGCTCTGGAGTTCGGCGCGGTGGACATCATCCAGAAGCCGAAGCTGAACACCAAGCGTTTTCTGGAGGAGTCGCGCATCCGCATCTGCGACGCGGTGAAGGCTGCTTCCAAGGTGAGCGTGAAGAAGATAACGGCGCGTCCCAGGGCGCCGCAGCCCAAGCTTTCGGCCGACGCCATCATGCCGGAGAAGCGCTCCCGCGCCATGGTCCAGACCACGGAGAAGGTCGTGCTGGTGGGCGCGTCCACAGGCGGGACCGAGGCCCTGCGCATATTTCTGGAGACACTGCCGGCGGATTCCCCCCCCGTGGCCATTGTGCAGCACATGCCGGAGAAGTTCACAGCGGCCTTTGCCAACAGGTTGGACAAGATCTGCCGCGTGAAGGTGAAGGAAGCGGCGGACGGGGACAGCATGCTCCGCGGCCAGGCGCTCATCGCGCCGGGCAACAAGCACATGCTGCTCAAGCGTAGCGGCGCCCGGTACTATGTGGAGATCAAGGACGGGCCGCTGGTCAGCCGGCACCGTCCCTCTGTGGATGTGCTGTTCCGTTCCGGCTCGCGCTATGCCGGCAAAAACGCCGTGGCCGTGATCATGACCGGCATGGGCGATGACGGCGCGCACGGCATGAAGGAGATGCACGACGCCGGCGCCTTTACCATCGCACAGGACGAGGCAAGCTGCGTCGTGTTCGGCATGCCGCAGGAAGCCATCAAGCTGGGCGGCGTGGACAAGGTGATGTCGCTTACGTCCATCGCCGCGGAGGTGGTGCGCCGGGCAGCTGGCGACTAAGCGCCACCTCAGCAATGAATATTCTGACTGGCGGCAGGAAAGACGAGTATCGCTCGGAGGGCGTGTCCCCACGATATTCGACCTCCGGGCTCGGCGATACTGACGCCGCCACGGAGCTGAGAAGCATTGTTGAGATGGCTTCCGGGCTCAGCTCGGGCTGTCCTTATGGCGGTAGGAGAGAACCCGCACAGAGTCGATGGTTACCAGGCCGCCTTGCATGAGCTCATGCAGTATCGGCACGAACGCTTCGATCTTCGACTCCTCGTCCACAATCTCGATGCGCATGGGCAGGTCCTCGGAAAGCCGCAGGATGCTGGCGGTGTGCACCAGGCTGTGTGCGCCGAAACCGGACAGACCGCGGAATACAGTGGCGCCGGCCAGCCCTTCGCGCCGCGCGGCTTCCACGATTACCTCGTACAGGGCGCGGCCCTTGTGCCGGTCCGCCTCGCCAATGTAGCAAATCAGTCGTTTTGCTTCTGAGGGAATAGTCGGCTCTTTCATTGTGGTCCTCCGTTCGGCATCAGATTGCCTTGCCCAGGGCCAGGCCCAGCCAGAGCAGGGTGAACCCGATGGCGATCTGGCCGCCGACATTGGCCGCGAACGGCAGCAGTTGCCCGGTCCGCAGCATGCCCGTGCTCTCAAAGGCGAAGGTGGAGAAGGTGGTGAACGCGCCCATGAACCCGGTAAGGATTATGGTGCGCGCCTCGGGGGTAATGGCCAGGCTCTCTTCGGATATTCCCCAGATAAGGCCGAAAAGGAACGATCCCAATATGTTGGCTGCGAATGTGCCGAAGGGAAATTCACTGCCCATAATGCGATGGACAAGGCCGCTGACTCCGTAGCGGGACAGGCTGCCGAGCCCACCTGCAATGCCGATAAGTAATAGTTTTTGCATGATGATAACGTAATGTGCGTGGTCCGCCGCGACCGCGCTTCTCTTGGGAGGAAAGCATGGCGCTGGAGACGGAGATCAAGTTCAAGGGGGCGGACTTCGACCGCGTCCGCACGATCCTACTCGCTTTGTCTGCGGAACGGAAGGGGCGGTGGATGGAGCGCAACCTCGTGTTCGACGACGCGGACCGTTCCCTGCGCCGCAAGGGCGTGCTCCTCAGGCTGCGGCAGGACCGGAACTCCGTGCTCACGCTGAAGCAGCCGCCGGCAGAGGAGCAGGAGGACGTGAAGGTCTTCCACGAGCACGAGACCATAGTGCAGGACTTCGAGGCAATGCGCGCAATCCTGGGGGGGCTCGGCTACACCGTGGCGTTTCGTTACGAGAAAGTCCGGGAAGAATGGGCTGCGGGCGAGGTCCACGTCTGTCTGGACGAGATGCCTTTCGGCCAGTTCGTGGAGCTGGAGGGGGAGCGCGTGGCCATACTGGCGCTGGCCAGGGAGCTCGGACTGTCGCTGGACACGTCAACCACGGCTACATATCATGCACTCAACCAGGCATGGCGGGAGGAAGAGGGATTGGCTCCTGATGAAAATTTTGTTTTCGAATCCCCGCCCGATGTATAGTATAACGTAATCGGCGAACGCTTTACGAGTTGCCTGGAATACTGGCCAAGTCAATGATCCCTGCATATTGTGGGAAAGATACCGGTAAATGATACGTCCGGGCCTCGACATCCCCACCGTGTGGCAGTATAGTCGATGTAAGCCTGAAAAAGGTATGTTTCATGACCACTCCCAATAAACGCCCCGAGTTCGAACCGGAAATTGGTCTTGAGGACGAGGTAGGGGAGCCTCGCAAGTACAAAGTGCTTCTGCACAATGACGACTACACAACTATGGACTTCGTCGTTCAAGTGCTTATTGAAGTTTTTCGGAAGTCGGAAACAGAAGCAACGCATATCATGCTGACCATTCATGAGAAGGGGGTCGGCACATGCGGCATATATCCGGCAGAGGTCGCCGAGACCAAGATAAACGAGGTCCATACCCGCGCACGACGGGAAGGTTTTCCTCTGCGGGCTTCCATGGAGGAAGTGTGAGGAAGGATCGCGGCCTTTGCCAAGGATGCACCACGAGGATTTCATGCTGAGCAAAAGACTTGAGAACGTACTGACTGTAGCGGTGCGCGAGGTTCGCCGCCGCAACCATGAATATCTGACCCTGGAGCACCTGCTGTACGCTTTGGTTCAGGAGGAGCAGGGCAAGGAGATTCTCTCCAACTGCGGGGTGGACGTTTCGCGCCTGCAGAACCAGCTGGAGCGCTTCTTTGTGGACCATATGGAAGTGATTCCTGAGGTGTCCACCGAGGTGGTTCAGACTCTTGGCGTGCAGCGCGTGCTGCAGCGCGCCATTCTGCAGATGCAGTCCGCCGGCAAGGAGAAGGTCGAGGTGGGCGACGTGCTCGCCGCCCTGTTCGACGAGGACGACTCCTTTGCCGTCTACTTCCTGAAGTCGCACGGGGCCACGCGCCTCGACATTCTGGAGTTCATTTCGCACCACGCGCCCAAGTCCGGCGCCTGGAAGAGCGACGACTCTCTGGAAGGCAAGGTGGATTCCGGGCCGGGCACCAAGAAGAAGAACGGATCCATGCTTGAGCAGTTTACCGTCAATCTGGTGGAGCGCGCCAAGGCCGGTTCCATCGACCCGCTTATCGGTCGCGACGCCGAGATGGAGCGCACCGTGCAGGTGCTTGCGCGCAGGCGCAAGAACAACCCGCTTTTCGTGGGCGATCCCGGCGTGGGCAAGACCGCCATGGCCGAGGGTCTGGCCCTGCGCATCGTCAATCAGGAAGTGCCGGAGCAGTTCCAGGACGCCGTCATCTACATGCTGGACATGGGCGCGCTCCTGGCCGGCACCAAGTACCGCGGCGATTTCGAGGTGCGCATGAAGGGCGTCATCTCCGAGCTGGAGAAGACCCCGGGCGCCATTCTCTTCATCGACGAGATCCACACCATCGTCGGCGCCGGCGCTACCAGCGGCGGCACCCTGGACGCCTCGAACATCCTCAAGCCGTTCCTGGCCTCCGGTTCCATTCGCTGCATCGGCTCCACCACGTACGAGGAGTACAAGAACCACTTCGAGAAGGACCGCGCGCTCTCGCGCCGGTTCCAGAAAATCGAGATCAGCGAGCCCACCATTGACCAGTGTGTGGACATCCTCAAGGGCCTGCGCGGCTATTACGAGGAGTACCACGGCGTGCGCTACACCCTGCCCGGCATCAAGGCCGCGGTGGAGCTTGCGTCGAGGCACATCAACGATCGCTATCTGCCGGATAAGGCCATCGACGTGATCGACGAGGCCGGCACGCTGCACAAGCTCAACCCGGGCTCCAAGAGCACGGTGAGCGTGGCCGAGATCGAGAAGGTCGTGGCGCGCATGGCGCGCATCCCGGCCCAGCGCATCACCGCCTCGGACAAGACCCGCCTGCATGACCTGGAAGGCGACCTGAAGAAGGTCGTGTATGGCCAGGACACCGCCGTGGAGACCATTTGCCGCTCCATCCTGCGCTCCCGCGCGGGCCTCAAGCAGCACGGTCGACCCACGGGTTCGTTCCTGCTGTACGGCCCCACGGGCGTGGGCAAGACCGAGCTGGCCAAGCAGCTTGCCTCCACCCTGGGCGTGCAGTTCCTGCGCTTCGACATGAGCGAGTACATGGAGAAGCACGCCGTGGCGCGGCTCATCGGTGCGCCTCCCGGCTACGTGGGCTTCGACCAGGGCGGCCTCTTGACCGACGCCATCCGCAAGAACCCGTACACCGTGCTCCTGCTGGACGAGATCGAGAAGGCCCATCCGGACCTCTTCAACATCCTCCTGCAGGTCATGGATTACGCCACCCTGACGGACAACAGCGGTCGCAAGGCCGACTTCCGTCACGTGATTCTGCTGATGACCACCAACGCGGGCGCTCGCGAGATGTCCGCCGCCAACCTGGGCTTCGGCACCAGGGGCTCCGAGGACATGAGCTTCAAGGGCAAGGAAGCTTTGGAAAAGCTCTTCAGCCCCGAGTTCCGCAATCGCCTCGACGGCATGGTTTCCTTTGCGCCGCTTTCGCAGGAGATCATGGAGCGCATTGTGGACAAGTTCGTGGCCGAGCTGGAAGAGCAGATGAAGGAGCGGAAGGTCACGCTGGAGCTCACGCCCCAGGCGCGCACCTGGCTGGCCGAGAACGGTTTCGATCCCGCCTTTGGCGCACGTCCCCTGGGACGGCTGCTGCAGGAGGAGATCAAGGACCGCCTGGCCCAGGAGATTCTGTTCGGTTGCCTGCAGAAGGGCGGCACGGCGCGTATCAAGATGAAGCCCGAAAAGCAGCGCTCCAAGGACGACAACCTGGCTTTCGAGTTCACCGCGGGTTCCTGCGCGACAAAGAAGCCGACAAAGACAACATCCAAGAAGCAACGCGCCAAGGAGACCGTGTCCTAAGGGCCGCCGAACGGTCCCTCGCACGGCCCTGGCCACACGGTTTCTGCCGTGGCCATATTCTATTTGCCCAAAGACGGGGTAGGATTTCCCGATCCCCAGGGCGCAGATCCCGACGGCTTGCTTGCGGTGGGGGGAGACCTCTCCCCCCGCAGGCTCACCGCGGCCTACGCCTTGGGGATTTTTCCATGGTACCACCAGGGCAGCCCCATCCTCTGGTGGTCGCCGGACCCGCGCTGCGTTCTGGAGCCGGAGAACCTCGTGGTGGGCAAGCGTCTGGCCAGAACCCTGCGCCAGCGCGGCTACGCCGTGACTCTGGACAGGGTCTTCGACCGCGTCATCGAGTCCTGTGCCTTCACCTGCCGCCATGGCGAGTACGGCACCTGGATCACCTCGGAGATGATGGACGCCTACACCGCACTCTACGACGCCGGACTCGTGCACTCGGTGGAGGTGTGGAACGGCTCCGGCAAGCTCGTGGGCGGCCTGTACGGCGTCTCACTGGGGCGGGTGTTCTACGGCGAGTCCATGTTCCACACAGCCAGCGACGCCTCCAAGGCCGGGCTGGTCTGTCTCGTCCGGCTGCTGGAGCAGCACGGCTTCACCCTGATGGATTGCCAGCAGACCACGCCGCATATGCTGCGTTTTGGCGCGTATGAGATCCCCCGTGCCGAGTTCAACCGGAGGTTGAGCACCGCCGTGCGTGAGGAAACCCTCCGGGGCTCCTGGAGCCACTGGCTGCTCGATCCCGAAAACCCGCCGCGCTCCTGAGCCGTATCCAAACGAAACCCCGTCCCGATCATGTCACGCCTTCCAGACCAGGATGCTCCGCCGGAGGGCGCCGCCGACCGCGAGGCCACGGAGCCATCGGATCATCAGCCTGGAGCGAGTCGTCCGGAAGAGCAGAAGCGGCGGTCATCCGCCGCCGGGCATCGCGGGGCGTCCGCCTCCTCCTCCAACCCGGATTCATCACGCAACGCTGCGCACCCCGGCGGCAGAAAACGTTGGCGACTCCGCCTGAGCCGGTCCGGCGCACCTGTCCCCATGCCGTTCGGCCAGGGCTTTCTGCGCGCAGTGCTCTGGGGCGACATCGTGGCGACGCTGGCGCTTCTCGCTCCTGTTCTGGACTACTACCAGCCTGTCGTGCGGCCGTACGCCGCCGGCGCGTTGGCAGTTTCCCTTGGCGCGGAGATATACTGGTTGCGGTTGCTTCGGCAGGGGACGGCCCGCGCCGGAGCATTGCTGCTTACTTTGGGCGGGCTCTTCGGCTTCTACGCCGTGCACAACTTCGTGGCCGCCGGCATGATCATGCTCTATCCCACTTGGTACGGCGTGGTCTTTGTCGTGGCGGGCGCGTTCTTTGCCTGGGCCAGCGTGGGCCTGCTGCGGCTCTGGTCCCGGCTCTAGCTTGCCGGCTTTCTTTGGAACTCGATTCGAGACACGGCGATTCGCGCAATGCGGAATCAGGCTGCGCCGTTTCAGGAGGCTCTATCAGGGGACGAGCCAGCGAAGCCAGCGAACTCTATGTAAGCCCATGGTAATCAGCAGTGAGATTGCGAACGTCACGACGATAAGCAACGGTCCACTGAGAAGCGGCTCAAAGCTTCTTATCGAGAATGGTGGTAGCAGCGTGCCGTCGAAAATAGGCAAGAGCTGCCCGCTGAATACGTCCAAGACAAGCATGTGGCACAGGTAGATGCCGTACGACATCTTGGAGACGTAGATAACCGCGCGCATGAAGCGGCTGTCACGGTACGTGAGCGACTTGAAGAATAAAAAGATTGCGAAAGCCATCAACATGACGAATGGCGTTCCGAAATCAAAAAACGCAGGCCAGCGGCTTCTTAGCACAATACTGTACTGGTAGTAGCTCCAGAATGTGAGAATGCCGCCGATAAAAAACAAGGGCGGGGAAAGCATGAGCCCAATGGACTTTGGGATGTCTGAGCGGCGTATATAATATCCAAGAACAAAATAAAACATGTAGAAAGAGAATAATGCTTCCCGCATGTAATAGGATGGATGGGATTGGTAAGCCATTTCAACAAAGAAAAGAAAAGCATTGTACAAGAAATAGAGAATGAGAAATGTCTTAGCCAGTCGCATGTCCTCATTCTTTCCATCTCCTACAAACATCTTTCGAATGAATGGCGTCATGAAATATATGCAGATCATCATATACAGAAACCACAGGTGCCCGGCCCAACTTCCAGTCAGCAGGCGTTTGAAGAAGGTAGGCAGCCAGAACGTCACTCCGTCTAGTACGTCACGTATATAGTATATGAATGACCATGCAATAAGCGGTATGACTATTTTGGGAAGGCGCTTTTTGTAGAAGGGAATGACGTCAAGTCGTTTTTCTGGAGAGAGCAATATGGCTCCAGAGATCATCACGAGTACAGGTACGCCAAAGTATGAGAATGTGATCAGTGCATGGCCAATCCACCACGTGCGCATGTCCGATAAATCGGTGCGGGATATATCAACGGCATGCATTGCGATGACCCCGAAAATGGAGAGGACTCGCAGCACATCCAGATAGTATATGCGTTGGGGGTGGCGACCGACAGAAGGTGGTTCGGGAAAATCTTGAAGTGCGACGTTGTTCGCCATGGGAAAATTCTTCTTCGACATCGAAATACGCAGGGTAAGATAGCGCCGCCGTGACGGGCACGGCGGCGTGTGTTATCAAATGCGGACCGTATGTATGGTTAGCCTTCGTCGCCAGTCACCAGCGGTTCGTGCTGGGCAAGGTCGTACATGCCTCTGAGCTTGAAGGGCAGGGAGTAGTGGGGAATCTGGTCGAAACGGATGAAGCCGATGGTCTTGCCCTCGGGTAGCTCGGAAAGGGGCGGCAGGCCCAGGGGCACGGGCAGATCCACCGGTCCGGAGTTCAGCACGGAGACTCTGTCCGCGTAATGCTCCTTGATGTAGTCGATGACCTGATCGCGCTCGTCCGCGGTGAACGCCTCCATGAGCACGCGCTTGGAGAACTCGGGATCGGCCGGCACTTGCGGGTGAATGGGATCGCCCAGAAGCTTGTTCCAATCGTAAGAGGCCATTTCGGCTTCGTCGTAGTCCGGGCGGAAGAGATGCACCTCCACGTCCCGGCGGCCTTTGAAGCTGTTGATGGTTATGGTAATAAAGTGAGCGCGCTCCACAGGGGGCTCTGTCTCGGGCGAGTGCAGATTGATTTCCATAATATCTCCTTGTGAATTCCTTCCGCGCGGCGTTGGGCCTGGGCGGGCCGGAACATGCGTCGACCCGGTGGAAGCTGGACGGGGCGGACCGTTTCCGGATAGTTGGTATGGTCTCCGGGAGCTTCCGGCGCAGGTGCTGCGCAGCAGGCTTTTCTCTATGATATATCCTTGCCGGAGTGAAGACCCTAACTGTTTCCTAAATCAAGTAAAGTATCATCAATGAGCGATCGTTTCAAACTCGTCAGCGAATTCACTCCCAAGGGAGACCAGCCCACGGCCATTGAGGCGCTAGCGGAAAACCTGGAGCAGGGCGTACGCGACCAGGTGCTCCTGGGCGCCACGGGCACGGGCAAGACCTTCACCATGGCCAGCGTCATCGAACGCCTGAACCGGCCCGCGCTGATTCTTGCTCCCAACAAGACCTTGGCCGCGCAGCTCTACAACGAGTTCCGGGCCCTGTTCCCCAAGAACGCGGTGGAGTACTTCGTCAGCTACTACGACTATTACCAGCCGGAAGCGTACGTTCCCCAGTCGGACACCTATATCGAGAAAGACTCGTCCATCAACGATGAGATAGACAAGCTGCGCCACGCCGCCACGCACGCGCTGCTCACCCGGCGCGACGTGGTCATCGTGGCCTCGGTCTCCTGCATCTATGGCCTGGGCTCGCCGGAATACTACTCCAAGATGGTCATCCCGGTGGAGGTGGGCCAGACCCTTTCCATGAAGGCGCTGATGAACCGGCTGGTGGAGGTGCAGTACACCCGCAACGACCTGGACTTCCACCGCGGCACTTTCCGCGTGCGCGGCGACGTGCTGGAGGTTATTCCGGCCTACCACCACGAGCGCGCCCTGCGGCTGGAGTTCTTCGGCGACGAGATCGAGGCCATGTACGAGGTGGATCCCCTGACCGGCGAGGTGGGCGAGTCCGTCTCCAAGACCGTTATCTATCCGGCCAGCCACTACGTATCGGACCGCGACAACCTCACCCGCGCCATGGAAGACATCCGCGAGGAGCTGGGGGAGCGCCTGCGCGCCTTCCAGGAAGAGAACAAACTGGTGGAGGCCCAGCGGCTGGAGCAGCGTACCATGCTCGATCTCGAAATGATTGAGGAGATGGGCTACTGCAACGGCATCGAGAACTACTCGCGCCATCTGGACGGCCGCACGCAGGGCGAGCCGCCCTCGTGTCTGCTGGACTACTTTCCGGACGACTTCCTCCTGTTCATCGACGAGTCGCACATCGCCGTCTCCCAGGTGGGGGCCATGTACAAGGGCGATATCTCCCGCAAGTCCACCCTGGTGGAGTACGGCTTCCGCCTGCCGTCTGCCCTGGACAACCGGCCCCTCCACTTTGATGAGTTCCTGGAGCGCATCAACCAGACCATCTATGTCTCGGCCACGCCTGCCAACTGGGAGATCGAGCGCTCCCAGGGCATCGTTGTCGAGCAGATTATCCGGCCCACCGGGCTGCTGGATCCCATGGTGGAGGTGCGGCCCACCAAGGGCCAGGTGGACGACCTCATGGCCGAGATCAAGGCCCGCGCCGAAAGTGACGAGCGCGTGCTCGTGACCACCCTGACCAAGCGCATGGCCGAGGACCTGACCGAGTACTGCAACAACCTCGGCGTACCGGCGCGCTACCTGCACTCCGACATCGACACCCTGGAGCGCGTGGCCATCATCCAGGCCTTGCGCGCCGGCGAGTTCACCGCCCTGGTGGGCATCAACCTGCTGCGGGAAGGGCTCGACATACCAGAGGTTTCCCTGGTAGCCATCCTCGATGCGGACAAGGAGGGCTTTCTGCGGTCCACGCGATCGCTCATCCAGACGTTCGGCCGCGCTGCGCGCAACGTGGGCGGCCGGGTCATCCTCTATGCGGACGCCATGACACCCTCCATGCGGAACGCCATAGAGGAGACGGAGCGACGCCGTGAGAAGCAGCTTGCCTACAACGAGGAGCACGGCATTACCCCGGAGACGGTGAAGAAAGAGCTCTCCAACATTCTGGAGAGCATCTACGCCGGTTCCAAGGACAAGACGAAACGGGATCGCCGCCGGGAGGTCGTTCTCGCCGAGGAAGGCGCGGACTACTCCATGAACCCGGCCGCGGCGAGCCGCGAGATCAAGAAGCTGGAGCGCGCCATGCGCGAGGCGGCCAAGGATCTGGAGTTCGAGCGCGCAGCCGAGCTGCGCGACCGCATCCGCGCCATACGCGAAACCTTCCTCGCCCCCCAGGAGGATTGATGAAGCTGGGCCACTCCTCGTTGCGCTACTCCAGGTTGCGCGGGCGTTTCGGCATCTTCTGGCCGGTCATCATCGGATCGATGGTGCTCTGCACCATCTTCATCCTCGCCATCATCTTCTATATGGTCGTGGAGGGCTGGGCCTTCTGGGACAGCTTCTACATGACCGTCATCACACTCTCCACCGTGGGCTTCCAGGAGGTGCAGCCTCTGTCCGTGCCTGGGCGGATATTCACCTCCGCGCTCATCCTCACCGGTGTCGGCAGCTTCGCATTCATGGCCGGCTCCGTGGCGCAGCTCCTGGTGGAGGGAAAGATCAACGAAATTCTCGGGAGAAGACGCGTGCACAAGACCATCGGCAAGCTGTCGGGCCATTACATCGTGTGCGGCTACGGCCGCATCGGCGCCATTGTGTCCCGCGAGATAACCCGCGATGGGCATCCTCTGGTCGTTATCGAGAACGATCCGGAAACGCTGATCAAGCTGGAGCAGCAGGACATCCTGCACGTTGCCGGGGACGCCACCTCCGACGAAGTGCTGCTCTCCGCCGGGCTGGAGCGCGCCTCCTGCCTCATCACCGCTCTGACCCAGGAAGCGTCCAACGTCTACGTGGTGCTCACGGCGCGGCAGCTCAACCCCACCATCACCATCATCTCCCGAGCCGACAACGAGAAGCACATCAACCGGCTGGAGCGCGCAGGGGCCAACCGCGTGGTTCTGCCGCACACCATCGGCGGCGTGCGCATGGCCCAGAGCGCCCTGCGGCCCACGGTTACTTCGTTTCTGGAAATCGCCGTGCGCGGGGGGATCGACCTGCAGATGGAGGAGCTGCACATCAGCAAGGACTCCACGCTGGTGGGCAAGGATCTCATCGAGTCGCGAATCCGCCAGGACTACAATATCATCATCGTGGCCATCCAAAAGAGCGATGGTAAAATGCACTTCAATCCCACCCCGAAGTACGTCATCGAAGCGGGCGACACGCTGCTTGCCATCGGCGGGCAGGACAACCTCACGCAAGTGTCGGAGGTCCTGTAACAGGGCAGACGCTAGGATTTCAGCAGGTCGGCCAACCGTTCGGACTTTTCCTCAAGATCTGCGCGCAGGATAGAGATCATTGTGCGCCGGATATTCTGCCAGCGCTCGCCGGCGTACTTGCCGTGCAGCTTCTTCTCGTTGCCGCGGCTGTTGGAGGCGGACTTGGAATCGGTCTCCGAGAGCACGCCGGTGCGCTTGAGATGGCCTACCCCCAGGTGGCCCTGGTACACGGGCGGCGTATCCTGCTCGGCCAGGCGCAGGTCCAGGTCGAAGTCGTCAAGCTGGCTGGGGGAGTAGCGCAGGTCGAACCCGCCTACGATGTCGAACGATTTGCGCGGGAACAGGTGGCAGCATCCAGTAACAGACAGCGCCGGCCGGATGTACTGGAAGTAGCCGGGGTTGAGCCCTTGCAAGTGGAGGTCGGAAACCTCGGGGTACTCTGTCGGCTCTCCATATGTGGGCCGTGGTTGCAGGTCCACGGACTGGGTGAACGGCGTCATCCCGGCGTCGTGCACGCGGCAGCCCCACGCGCCGGCCTCCGGATAGAGCTCCTGCGCGGCCATCAGCCGCCGCATCCAGTCCTTGGGCGGCTGCGCGTCGTCATCAAGAAACGCCACGAACTCGCAGCCGCGCACCTCATCCATGGCGAGCAGCCAGTTGCGCGCGGCCGGCGCGCCGATGTTGGTGGGCGTGGAATGGACCGCGAGCTTGTCCGGCCCCACACGGCGGAGCCACGCGGCGCAGATGTCCGCGGTTCTGTCGCTGGAACCGTTGTTGAGTATGTGCACCTTGGCGCCGGCCAGCTCGGAATCGAACACCCGTTTCAGGGTCGCATCCAGCTCCCCGGCCTTGTTGAAGGAGTAGAGCAGCACGGCAACGCGGTTGGGAATTGCCGCGCGGCGCGTGTGGATGCGGAATATCACGTCGTACAGCATCAGCCGCAGGTTCACATGCCACGGACGGCGGTGCAGCACGCTGATGAGGCGCGAGACGGCCTCGTCCTTGTGGTCCAGCTGGTACAGGCACATGGCCAGGCTTGCTTCCGCCTCGGCTGCCTCCAGGTACTCGTCCGCAACGCGGTAGTGCTGAGAGGCGGTCTCGTGGTCGCCGGCAAAGTGATGCACCCGGCCCAGGATCAGCAGCCGGATGGGTTGCAGCGAGGGCGGCCACGCCGGGCTCAGCAAGTTCAGCACCCGCGATTTCTGGCCCATGGCGATGGACAAACGGATGGCCATGTCCAGCGACCGCGGCAGGAAGATGTTGTCGGCAAGCCGCTGCACCAGGATGTCCAGCTGCTCGTCCGACGGCTTGCGAAGAAAGGCGCTGCTGAAGGGCTGTTCGTCCTCGGCGCGGGAAAGGAACTCTGCAAGCATGCACGGCAACGTCGAGCTGCCGTACCCCAGGTGCGTGGCCAGCTTGACCACGTGATGTGCCGCCATCAGGTTGAGCGGATCGGACTCCCACGCGGCCGAGAGCATGTCCAGGGCCAGCAGCGGGCCGTGCATGCCGGTATCCCCGGAACGCCAGCCCAGCGCCGCGCCGGCCATGGCCGTGCGATGCAGGGTGCCGACACTGCCGGTCAGCAGCATCTCTTGCAGTACGTTGGGAATGTCGTCCGGATAGGCGAGGGCTGGGTTCCAGATTGGCGTTTGCGGCGGAGCCGCTGCCGGGATATGCTCGGAATCTGCCATGTATGAGACCTGTGTTGCCTGTGCCGCAGTGGCGTTGAAAGCTCCAGTCTTTTGGTGCTGTTCGAGGTGCTGAGTCGTGCTGCGACCGCTAATTTTATAGTACGCCGTTTACCGTTTTTATCAAGGAACCCCTGCAACGTATGGAAACATCGCAATTTGCGCTCGTTATCCTGCACTACGGCAATCCGGCGCTGACAGCCCGCGTGCACGACCAGCTCCTGGCCGCTGATCTGGAGTGGGCGGAACGCATCTTCGTGCTCGACAACGCGGCCCCGTTGCCCTATGAGCGCGCCTGGCGACGGCTTCCGCAGAACATCTACTGGGCCGGAGCCCTGGCCTATGCCGTGCAGGTCTTCGGCGACATGGGCGTGGAGAAGCTGTGGTTCCTGAACAACGACATTCTCTTTGCCTCCGATCCGCCGTACATTGGCAAGGCCCTGGCCAGGCTGGAACGCATGGAGACATCGTCGCGCGGGCCGGGAACCCCGGTGGGGTGCTGGGCGCCGGCTGTGCTGCGCAGCCCGTACCACCCGCAGATGACCGCCGATCCGCGCCTGCAGATGAGTGAGGTCGCCCTTATCGACGGCATCGCTCCCATGTTCGATCTCGCCGCGTTACGTGCGGCCGGGGGCGTGGACTGCGGGGACAATCCCTACGGCTACGGTGTGGACCTTATCCTCAGCCGGCGTATTGCCGAGGCAGGCTATCGGCTGGTGGTGGATCATCAGGTAACAATCCGCCACACGTACCATTCTACGGCCAGGACCGTGGACGGATTTATGGACACGGCAGCCCGGGTAGAAGCGGACTATCTTGCCACGCGCCTGGGTCCGCGCTACCAGGATGAGCTGACGAACTGGAAGTTGCAACGACTGGATCGCGATAGATTGTAAGGAGCAGGGAGTGACCGAGGAACGTACGGCGAATGATTTGCAGGAGCGGGTGCAGGAGCTGCGCCGCCAGATAGCTGAAAATGACCGGCTGTACTACGTGCTGGACGCACCAGTGCTGTCCGACCCGGAGTACGACGCGCTGTTTGCCGAGCTCAAGCAGTTGGAGGCGGAGCACCCGGAGCTGGACGACCCGAACTCCCCGACCAAACGCGTGGGCGGCGCGCCGCTGGATTCCTTTGAGCAGTACACCCACGCACTGCCCATGTTCAGCCTGGACAACGGCTTTTCAGTTGAAGATTTCCGTAATTTTGTCGATCGCCTGGGACGCCTTCTGCCGGGCGTGGACACCAGCGCACTGCCCTTCTGGGTGGACCCCAAGATGGACGGTCTGGCCACTGAGGTCGTCTACGAAAATGGGCAGCTTACGGTTGGTGCGACCCGCGGCGACGGCGAGGTGGGCGAGAATGTCACCGAAAACGTGCGCACAGTGCGCAACCTGCCGCTGGCATTGCATTTCCGCGAAGATATGCCTGCGCCGACCGTTCTGGATGTGCGCGGCGAGATGCTCATGGACCGCAAGGAGTTCGAGGCCATGAACGCCCGCCAGCTGGAGGAGGGCGGCAAGGTCTTCGCCAACCCGCGCAACGCCGCGGCCGGCTCCCTGCGCCAACTCGATTCGCGCATCACGGCGCAACGTCCCCTCAAGTTCATCGCCTATGGCGTAGGCCGCGTGGAGTGGCCTGCAGGCGTGACCGCCCCGGACTGGTCCACGCAGGAAAAGCTCATGCTCGGCCTGGCCGAGTACGGCTTCACCATCCCGCCGCGCTGCCGGCTGTGCAGCACTCCGGCAGAGGTGGAGGACGCCTATGCCGAGCTGTCCGAGGCGCGGGAGTCTCTGCCTTTCGAGATCGACGGCACCGTGGCCAAGCTGAACGACCGCAGCATGCAGGACGCCCTGGGCGCCACGGCCCGCGCGCCGCGTTGGGCTCTCGCGCTCAAGTTTCCGGCGTATCAGGGCGTGACTACGCTCAAGGATATTCGCGTGCAGGTGGGCCGCACCGGTGCGCTCACCCCGGTGGCCATCCTGGAGCCCGTCTCCCTGGCCGGGGTCACGGTCTCCCGCGCCACCCTGCACAACGAGGACGAGATTCGCGCCAAGGAGCTGATGATCGGCGACCAGGTCGTGGTCCAGCGCGCCGGGGACGTGATCCCCGAGGTGGTTCGACCGCTCAAGGACAAGCGCACCGGCGCGGAAAAGGAGTTTGTTTTTCCCAAGTACTGCCCGGAGTGCGGGGCCGAGGCCGTGCGCCTGCCCGGTGAGGCGGCGTGGCGCTGCCCCAACATCGCCTGCCCGGCCGTGCGCAAGCAACGGCTCATTTATTTCGTATCCAAGGCCGGGCTGGACATGGAAGGCCTGGGCAGGAAGTGGGTGGAGCAGTTTGTCGACTCCGGCATGGTGAAGTCCCCGGCCGACCTGTTCTCGCTGGAAAAGAACGAGCTCGTGAAGATGGACCGCATGGGCGAGATCCTTGCGGAAAAGATTATCGACAGCATCGAGGCCTCCAAGGAGGCGCCCATGCGCAGGCTCATCGCCGCGCTGGGCATCCGGCTGGTGGGTGAACAGACGGCGCGGACTCTGGCCACGTACTACCGCAACATGGACGCGCTCATGGCCGAGGCCTCGCGCGAGCTGGCCAATGGCGAGGCCGATCCGTTGCAGGAGCTGCCGGACATCGGGCCCGAGGTGGCCGCATCGCTACGGGCGTTCTTCACCAACACGAGCAACCACGAGCTTCTGGAGCGGCTGCGCGAGGTCGGGCTGTGGCCGGAGACCGATCTGCCCGAGCCCTCTCAAGCGCCTTCCGAAGGGCCCCTGGCCGGCAAGAAGGTGTTGGTCACGGGAGCTGTTCCCGGCCTGACGCGCGACGAGGCCAAGCAGGCCGTGCTTGATGCCGGGGGCGAAGCCGCATCCTCTGTGTCCAAGAATCTGGACATGATCGTGGTGGGCGAGAAGCCCGGCCAAAGCAAGCTGGACAAGGCGGAAAAGCTGGAGATACCGCGCCTAAGCGCGGATGAGTTTTTGCGTCTGATTGGAAAGTAACATACGGAATAGACATACAAACACGAGGGAGGCGCAGATGTCCGCTACCATCATCGTCACGGGTGCGAAGGGGCGCATGGGCTCGACCATCGCCGGGCTGGTGCAAGAGGATCCGGATCTTACGCTCGCCGCCGTTGTGGAACGGCCGGGCACCGTGGAGGAACTCCAGGGCTACGACTGTCTGGTGTCGTCCGATCTGGACGATGTCCTGACCAAGCTGCCGGGTGCGGTGGTTATCGACTTCACGGCGCCTGAGAGCACCATCCGCTCGGCCAAGGCGTGCGCCGCGCACGGCAATCCGCTGGTGGCCGGGACCACCGGCCTCACCGTGGAGCAGCAGAAGGTCATGGAGGAGTCGGCCGCCTCCGCGCCCATCTTCTGGGCTCCGAACATGAGCGTGGGCGTGAACGTGCTGCTGAAGGTGCTGCCGCAGCTCGTGGAGCTGCTGGGCGAGGCCTATGACATGGAGATGGTGGAGCTGCACCACAACAAGAAGAAGGACGCGCCCAGCGGCACGGCCCTGAAGCTGGCCGAGTGCCTGGCCGAGGCGCGGGGCTGGAAGCTCTCCGATACGGGAACGTACTGCCGCGAGGGCATCATCGGCGCGCGTCCGGAAAAGGAAATCGGTGTGCAAACCATCCGCGGCGGCGACGTCGTTGGCGTGCACACTGTCTACTTTCTTGGACCCGGCGAGCGCATCGAGGTGACGCACCAGGCGCACTCGCGCGAGACCTTTGCCCAGGGTGCGCTTCGCGCCGCTAAGTGGATCGTGAACCAGGCTCCAGGCAAGCTTTACGGCATGGCCGACATGCTGGTGTAGGCCGTGTACGAGGAGAGCAGCCGTCGGAGCGCTGCCCTGGATGGGAAGGAGAGGGCCCATGCAGAAGCATGACGGCCGTAGCGAGAAGGAGAAGATGCTTGCGGGCGAACTGTACCGCGCATCAGGCCCGGAGATCGCCGCCGATGTTTTGCGCGCCGAGCGTCTGTTCTCCGCATACAACGACACGGCTGCCGGAGACGCGGCGCAGCGCGCCGCCATCCTTGCCGATCTGCTCGGTTCCGTGGGCAAGGACGTGGTGCTGCGGCCACCGTTCTACTGCGACTACGGCTATAACATCCACCTTGCTGATGGCGTGTTCGCTAACTTTGGCTGCGTGTTTCTGGATGTCGCGGCTATCGAGGTGGGCCAGGGCGCGCAGATCGGTACATGCGTGCAGTTGCTCACGGCGGACCACCCGCGCGACCCGGCGCTGCGCCGGCAGGGTCTGGAGTGCGGCAGGCCCGTGCGCATCGGCGCAAACGTCTGGATCGGATCGGGAGCCATCATTCTGCCCGGCGTGACCATAGGCGACGACGCCATTGTGGGAGCCGGCAGCGTGGTCACACGTGATGTGCCGGACGGCGCCACGGTGATGGGCAACCCGGCCAGGATGCGGAAGCCGTCGCAAAATATGGCCTGAGGGCGGACGGCGCGCCAGCCTGTTACTCCACGATATCCATACCACACTAAAAAGGCCGCCCCCATCCGGGAGCGGCCTTTCTCATTGTTAGTCAGGTCCGTGGCTACAGGCTGTACACGGTGTCGCCGGGCACGACCTTGATGTTGTTCTGCTCAAGCGTCTCGATGGCCTGGTCGGTGCGATCAAAGCGGAAGATGAGGATGGCGTTCTTGCCGCTCTGATTCACGAAGGCGTACATGTACTCCACGTTGACGCCCTGGGTGGAGAGAACTTCCAGGATGTGAGCGAGTCCGCCGGGGTGGTCGGGCACTTCCACGGCGACCACGGTGGTGCGCCCCACGGTGAAGCCGTTCTCCTTCAGGGCCTCTCGGGCTTTCTGCGTATCGGAAACAATGAGGCGCAGGATGCCGAAATCAGAGGTGTCCGCCAGGGAGAGTGCGCGGATATTAATCTTGTTCTCCGCAAGAATGCGGGTGACCTCGGCCAGACGGCCCGCTTTGTTCTCCAGGAAGATGGAAATCTGTTCGACTTTCATGGTCGCTGGGCTCCTTATTCAATGGGCATTGGAATCGGGTTTGATTCCATATTGGTAGCACCAGGCGGAGCGCCTGACAAGACGGCCCGCCGGAAATATGCGCTCAAATGCGGTCGCAGAAAGCCTGGTCCAGGAACGACTCCAGAGCGTCATCCATGAGGTGGATGTACTCCTTGATGTCATAGCTCTTGCGGCACTTTTCGCAACGCAGCGTCACTTCGCGGCAGCCTCGGTGCGCCACCAGCGGTGTTCCGCAGTGCTTGCAGGGAATGGTTGTGGTTACTGTACGGCGGGAAGAAAAAAAGTGGGACATGGCAAGCCTCGTAGCCTCGTACTCGTAATGGGGACGAGTCGCCTGGAGCTCAACTACGCCGTATGGCGCTGACCACGGCCACACTCTTGATCCCGAGCTTCTGGCCGGTGAAGCCGAGGCCCTCCTCCGTAGTGGCCTTCACGGCCACACGCTCCGGGGGCAGGGCGAGCAGTGCGGCAATGTTCTTGGCGATTCGTTCGCGGTGCGGTCCCACTTTGGGGATTTGCGCGATGATCGTCAAGTCCGCATGGACAATCTCGATACCGGTGCGGCGGACGTCCTCCAGCACCTCGCGCAGGAAGAAGGAGGACTCCATGCCTTCGAAGCGGGGATCGTTATCCGGGAAGCGCTGGCCGATGTCGCCGCCGCCCATGCAGCCGAGCAGGGCGTCGGTCAGGGCGTGGAGCACCACGTCGCCGTCGGAGTGGGCCACCACCTCGGGCCCGCCCTGGATGGGCACGCCGCCCAGCACCATGGGCCGGCCGGAGCCGTACTTGTGCACATCGTAGCCGAATCCGGTGACCGGAATCATGGCCGCCTCCTTTTGCAGGAGCCTCACGTCCTCGGGGTTGGTGATCTTCACGTTGGCCTGCTCGCCGTCCACGATGGCCACGGGCCTGCCCAAGGCCTCCACCAGGGAGGCGTCGTCCGTGGCTTGCAGACTCTTTTCCACGGCCAGGGCGTGCGCCGCTTCCAGAACGTCGCGCAAAAAGGCCTGCGGCGTCTGCACGCTTACGAGGCGGCTGCGGTCCAGGGTGCGCGTCACACATCCGGACTCGCATTCCTTGATGGTGTCGGTCACGGCCACGGCCGGGATGGCCGCTGGGGTTTCCTCATCCAAAGCGTCGATGAGCCGCGTTGCGAGCCCGGCCGAGAAGAAGGGCCGCGCCGAGTCGTGGATCAGCACCCGGCCGCACTCCTTGGGCAGGGCGGCAAGCCCGTTGGCCACGGAGTCCTGGCGGCGTTCACCGCCGGCCGTGGTCAGCCACGGCAGGCCCAGGGGACGCGACGCCGTCAGCTCCTCCACCATGCGCGCGCTTTCGTCCAGCATGGCCGGGGGAAAAACAAAGACAATGCCAGCCAGGTCCGGGATATGCGAGAAGGTCTCGGCAGAGCGCCAGAACAGGGGCGCGCCGTCCAGGGTGAGGAACTGCTTGGGCCGATCGCCACCCATGCGGGTGCCGCTGCCTGCGGCCAGGATCACGGCCCATGTTGTGGACGCTCGTGCTGTCATGCTTTGGATCTCGAAGAAAAGATGGGAGCCGGACTGTAAGCCGGGTTCTGTACCCGCCGCAAGGGCGGGTGGCCGCCATTCCTCTGGGGCCCGGATTACTCCGGGTCTCTAGCAACCTACCCGGGGGCTTCGGCCGGGCCGACCTCGAACGCCCCCCTATTTGGTCTTGCTCCGGACGGGGTTTACCAAGCTTGCCGTGTCGCCACGACAACTGGTGGGCTCTTACCCCACCGTTTCACCCTTACCTGCGCGGCTGTGTGCCGCCCAGGCGGTCTGTTTTCTGTGGCACTGTCCGGGGATCACTCCCCCTGGGCGTTACCCAGCGTCCTGCCCTGCGGAGCCCGGACTTTCCTCTCGGGGCGCAAGCGCCCAAAGCGACGACCCGTCCGACTCCCGATCAAGCAGATAAGGCCTGATCAAATGCACGTCAAAGACTTTTACAATGGGGCTGGGGCAAACCTTTCTGGAAGAAAGGGATGCGCAACATTGGCCCTACATTTCCAAAGATTTTTAATTGGAAATTGAAGACCTGACAGAGAGCCCATCAAAAAGTTTAGGAAGGGAGAGCGCGAGAGGGAGAACCCTTTTTAAAGGGTGTCCCTCTCGCAAGACGTTAATCTTTTTATAAAACTCTACTCGGCTTCCTCGGCGGCTTCCTTGTGCGTCTTTGGCGCGGCCTGGGGCTTGCCGGGAACAGGCTCGTGGCTTTCCTCGAAGTGCTCGCACCAGTAGATGAGGCGCTGGCAGTTGGGGCAGTTGAGGATCTGCTGGCCCTTTTGCAGCTCGATGAAGCTCTGCGGCGGGATGGCGATGTTGCAGCCCGAGCAGACGCCTTCCATGACCGGGACAATGACCGGCGCGGCCAGGCGGGAGCGGATGAACTCGTAGCGGCCCAGGACCGGCGCGGGCACGTGCTGACCGGCGGCCTTGCGCTGCTTGTCCAGCACGGCCAGGCGCGCCTCGATCTCTTCCACGCGCTGCTCCAGGGTGGACTGTTTCTCGTCCAGATTCTCCTTGAGCGAGGAGGACTCGGATTCCACCTCTTCCAGGGCGGCGCGCTGGCGCTCCAGCTCTTCCACCAGGGCCATGCGCTCTTCTTCGCGCATGCGGTTGAGCTTTTCGATGTTGTCCATCTCGCGCATCATGGCGTGGTACTCTTTGGTGTTGGACGCCATCATGAGCTTGTTCTTGGACTTCTTGATCTTCAGGTCGTCGTCGGAGATCTCGCCATCGAGCCGCTTCTGCTGCGACTGCAGGTAGTCGATCTTCTCGAGGATCTGCTCCTTGCGCTCGCGGAACTGGGAGTAGTCCTGCTCCAACTGCTCCACTTCCTTGGGTGCGCTCTCCAGCTCCTCTTTGAGGAGTATGATCTCACTGTCCACCCGCTGCAGGGCGACGAGCTGTTCAATTTGCTTCAGGTAGATACTCACTGTGTTGCCTCCTCGGTCACACGAAAAAGTGCCGGAGCGGGGTCGCTCCAGGTTGCGCGGCCAGCGCGGGTTATGCGCCGGACGCGGAGCCGAGCAGCGTGCGCGGCTCATATCCCGGGACGAATACGACCCGGACCTTGGGATTCAAAGCGGCCAGGCCTTCCGCCAGAAGGGAGGCGAATCGGCGCATCATCTCCTCCTCCAGACAGAAGTGCCCCACATCCACCATGGGCAGGGGGGCTTCCAGGGCCACGTGGTATTTGACATCCCCGGTGATCAGAATGTCCGCGTTGCGGGATCGCGCCGCCTGGGCGAGCGACGATCCGGAGCCGGGACAGATGGCCACCCGGGACACCGTGTCGGGAATAGGATGGTGGGGTGGAACCATGCCCACCATCACGGCGCTGCCGACATGGCCGGCGATGCGCTCGGAAAATTCGTTCCAGGCCAGGGGCTGGGGCAGGTCGCCCACCTGGCCGATGCCGTAGACGGCGTCCTCGAAGGCCGTATCCACCATGTTGAAGGCAGACATGTCGGCAAGGTCCGCGGCGACTACGGCGCGGATCTCGTTCCAGGCGTCCTCCTCATGCAGCAGGAAGCACTCGCCGGAACCGGCACCGTCGTCGAGGAACTGGACGTCTACCACGCCGGGCAGGCGCTGCCAGCGCTCCATGTTGGGCTCGTCCTCCGGGCTGACCGGAAAGACTGCCCCGCGGGTGTGCACGCGGCGGGTGGTTTCCAGGGGCTGGACGTTCTGCAGGGAGAGCTCCCGCGCCAGCCATCCGGCCGGGCCGTTGAGGTTGGCGTCCAGGGAGGTGTGCGAGGCGTAGAGTGCGGCCCCGGAGCCGAGCACGAGGCGGACGGTTTCGAGGTACGGTCCGGCTTCACTCAGAAATTTGGGCTCGATGGCCAGGGGGTGGTGGGTGAGAATGAGGTCGGCGTTTTCATCAATGCAGCGGGCTATGGCAGCCGGCGTGGGGTCCAGGGTGACGGCCACGGTGCGTGTGTCCCTGGATCGTTCGGCCGAGCCGGGGATCTGGACGCCGGACTTGTCCCACGGGGCCTGCGCGGAAAGTGGCGCAGTTTCCTCGATAACGCGGATAATTTCATTCAGTTTCATGGCACCCAAAAGAAGATGCTCCTCAGGGAAGTCTCCCAAGGAGCATCAACAATAGTCTAACCGCCAGGCGGCGGATTGGAGCGAAGGTTTTTCGAACCCTTGCAATGATTCATCCTTCTGGTGGGCCTACCAGGATTCGAACCTGGGACCTGCCGGTTATGAGCCGGTGGCTCTGCCAACTGAGCTATAGGCCCTTTTAATCATTAAAAGAGCAGAGATACATAGCCCAATTCGGCGGGGCTGTCAACAGACCTTCTATAGAATCCGAAGCTTATGCTCAGGTCGTCTCCATGTCGGCGCATTCCTTCTTGACGTAGCCTATGGCGGACTTGGCGGCCACGGCGCCTTCGCCCACGGCCACACTGATCTGCAGGAAACCGCCCAGGCAGTCGCCGGCAGCGAACACGCCCGGGATGTTGGTGGCCTTTTTGTCGTCCGCCACCAGGAAAACGCCCTTGCGCTCGATGCCCAGGGTGTAGGCGAAGTCGGAGGATGAGGCTTCGCCGATGGCCACGAACAGGCCGTCCGCGTCCATGGTCTCGCCATCCTCGAAGACAATGCGCTCCAGGCCGTTTTCGCCCTCAAGACGCGTCACCTTCTTTTCCAGCACCGGAATGGACGCCTCGTCCAGCATCGTGCGGTAGTCGCCGTTCATGGTCGGGGCCTTGCCCTGGGTGATGATGGTGATGTCCGGGGTGTAGTTGGTCAGCTCCAGGGCCTGGTTGGCTGCGAAGAACGCCTCGCCGATGACCACGACCTTCTTGCCGCGGAAGAAAAAGCCGTCACAGCTCACGCAGTAGGAGACGCCCTTGCCCTCGTAGTCACCCAGGTTATCAATGCCCGGCTTCACACGGGAGACGCCCGTGGCCAGGATGACGGCGCAGGTCTTTATCTCGGTGTCCTTGGTCTTGACGGTAAAGCGCATATCCTCGTCCATGTGGATGGACAGGACGCGATCGCAACGGATCTCGGCGCCGAACCGCTCCGCCTGGGCGCGGCCGCGCTCGATGAGCTCCTTGCCGGAGATGGTCTCCGGAAAGCCGAAGTAGTTGTCGATCTCGTAGTCGCCAGCAATCTTGGGCTGGCAGCCGAGAACCAGCGTGGAAAGGCCGGCGCGGGCGGCGTAAATAGCGGCGGAGAGCCCTGCCGGGCCGGCGCCGATAATTGTGATCTGTTTCGTTTCCATGAATATCTCCGTTATTCGAGTCCCAGCTGGCCGAGCAGGTCGTCCACGTCTTGTTGCGAGGACTCCCGCTGCGGCCCCTTGAGCTGCGAGACCCGAGCTTTCGATTCTTCCCGGATGGACTTGATGTCCTTGTCCGGGGCTTCTTCGCGCGCCTTCAGGGTGAGCCCGGTGGAGAGGTAGAGCTCGAACACCGTGGTTTCTATGGCTTTGAGCGCATTGATGATCTTCTTGATGCGCTGGCCAGTCAGATCCTGAAAGCTGAGCGAGGTCATTATCTGCACGAGGTTCTGGCCGAGCTCGTCGTTGATGTCGATGAGCTCGCGGATGGCTAGGTTGGATTTGCGTGTACGCCGCAGGCCGGCAAGAAGCTCTGTTGACTTGTTCTGCAGTTCCAGGTGCTTTTCCACCACATCCATGATGGAGACCGTGGCCTCCTCGGTGGTGGAGAGGATGTCGTCGAGCTGTTGGGAGGCCTCGCTGAAGAGCTCCTCCGTGGACAGCTCGGAGCTGCGCATCTCGTCCGGTTGCGAGGCGTTGCGGATTTCCTTGTAGATGGTCTGGAGGCCGTTGCGCATTTCCTCGTTCATTTCACGGTAGAACTCGCCTTCGATGAGCGCTCTGGAGAGACTCTCCTGCAACTCCCTTTCCACGGTGTGCGTAATGGTCTGGGAGATGTTCTCGACCACACGGGACGAGATTTTCTCCACGAGACGCTCCATGACCGTGTTCTGAGAAAACATGCGCGTGCTCCTGCTGGTGGTTTACTCTTCGTGGTAGAGACGGCGTTCGCGGATAGTGCGGCGTTCCTGCTGGAAAACGAACTGGACCACGGCCTCGAGATCCTGCTCCCGGATGCGGGTGAACTTGAGCGCCCACTGGGGGCTCAGTTCGTCGCGGGAGGAGGCGGCGCGTTTGTCCAGCACAACGCCCACGGCGCTTGTCAGGCGCAGGGGCATGCGGGAAAGAAAGAGCACGACCTCGACATGGTCGCCGGGGCGGAAGTCGTGCGTGGTGTGGAAGCGGATGCCGTTGCCGGAGACCTCGTAGACATCCGCGGGAATGGGGAAGTCCTGCTCCAGCCGGTCGCGGCTGGCCATGGACACGAGGGTGTCGAGCTTGGCGTCGAGCGCCAGCAGGAACTCACCGATTTCCTTGGGAACGTTGGAGCCCACGAAGATGTTGCGGGCATCGGGCAGGAGCAGCGTCTCGTGAAAAAGCTGCGGCGCATCCGGGGATTCGATCCGCCGCATGAGCGCGTCGATCCGCGTCGATACGCGTGAGAAGGTACGTCTGTCTTCCTCGTGTTCCTTCATGAATGGCTCGCGGTTACTGATCCACCTCGATGCGCATGGCCTTGACCGGACAGACCCGGGTGCACTGGCCGCACGTGGCGCAACGCTCCATGTCGAATACCACACGCCGCGTATTTTTGTCCAAGCTGAGCGCCTCGGTATGGCAGATGGCCACGCACACGCCGCACTGCATACACGAATCCTCGTCGCGGAAGATGGTCTGCTCCGGCGTGCTGATCTTGATGCCCAGGCCCTTGAGGTAGGAGATGGCCTCGTGGAACATCTCCTCTTCGCCGAAGAGCTCCACGGTCATGAAGCCGTCCCGGCGCGGAGTGATCTGCGCGCGCAGTATGTTCACGCTCAGGTCAAACAGCCGGGTGAGGTTGCAGACCATGGGCGAGCCGGAGACCTCCGAGGGGAAGGTCAGCATGATGATCTTGCGGTACGCCTTGCGCGGGGCCGAAGGATCGATGGTTTTGGAGGCGATGTTGTTCATGCAGCGTCCATAAAGATGCAAACGGGGCGGCGCGAGCAACGCCGCCCCGGTCGGGTTTGGATGATATGGTGCGGCCTAGCCGGGGTTCTTCAGGAAGTCGCGGGCGCGCTGTGCTTCCTGGGAGTCCGGGAACTTCTTGATCAGCTCGTTGAGCTGGAGCTTGCCGGCCTTCTCCTTGCCGATGGTGATGAAGGAAATGCCCTGCTTGAGCAGCGCGGCCGGGTACTTGTTGCTTTTGGCGTGCTTGGCGATGACTTCCTGGTAGGACAGGATGGCCTGCGGATACTGGCGCATCTGGTAGTACGCCTCGCCCTGCCAGAAGAGCGCGTTGGGCACCAGGTCGCTCTTGGGATTTTCCTTTACGTAATCCGCCCACATGACCTGCGCAGTCTCGTAGTTGCGCGCTTTGAACTGGGCCA
The DNA here is from genome assembly GCF_013085545.1 of Oceanidesulfovibrio marinus. Classification (NCBI taxonomy): domain Bacteria; kingdom Pseudomonadati; phylum Thermodesulfobacteriota; class Desulfovibrionia; order Desulfovibrionales; family Desulfovibrionaceae; genus Oceanidesulfovibrio; species Oceanidesulfovibrio marinus. The sequence goes on along the minus strand of NZ_CP039543.1, from coordinate 1,047,812 downwards.
GGGCCTCGTCATAGAGCTGACGGCTCGGATCGGCGGGCTGGGCCTGCGTCTCCTCGGCGCCCAGCTCGGCCGCCTGGGAGTTGGACATGCCAAGGCTGGCCAGGGCCTGATCTGTCGTCTGCTGCTGTTGCTGCGGCTGGGATTGCTGCATTGCAGGATGGAGCTGCGGCTCCGGCTGCGCAGGCTGGGACATGGTGTCGGAGTAGGGCGCGACGGATGAGGCGGAAGGGCGCATGAAGCGCCGCTCCAGCTCGTCCATCCGGCCGCGGAGGCTGGCGATCTGCGTGCGGATGGAGTCCAGCTCCGCGCTCAGGTTCGCCTGGTTGGGACGGATCTGTTCAACGCTCTCTAAGCGCTGTTGGTTCGAGTTCACCTGCTGCTGCAGATTGCTGAAGTTCTGCTGCGAGACGCAGGCCGTCGCCCCAAGGCCGAGAAGAGCGAGGGGAATGAAGCGTGTGCATATGCGTTTCATGAGGGTCCTCTCGATGAAATTGGCGTCAATCGGAATGAGACAGTGCCGCACGGAAGTTGTCGCACCTTGCTTTGGGGCTCAGGCGGGCTTGCGAGCGCGCCGCCGTCCCACCAGAATGTAAATGATGCCGCCGAGAACGGGAATGAACACGGCGACACCGAGCCAGGCGAGCTTTTCCGTGGGCGAGGGAAAATCCCTGTAGAATATGTGCCAAATAGACCACAGATTCGGAATGATGGGAAGGGCCAGGATAAGGGCCGTCAGAATCCAGCTGTTCGTCATTGATTCCGCTCCTTGCGGAGATTGGGTCCGGTCTCTGGAGGGGCGAAACGGCGTTCCTTGCCCGTGATGATGAGCAGAAGCAGCCCGAAAACGCCGACGGAGATGGCGCTGTCCGCGACATTGAAAGCCGGCCAGTGGTACGAGCCCACGTAGACATCGATAAAGTCGATGACGTGGCCGATGAAGAGCCGGTCCACGAGGTTGCCTGCCGCACCGCCCAGGATCAGGCCCAGGGTGAGCAGGGTGAGCTTCTGGCCGAGCGCGGTTCGCGCGATCATTCCGGCCAGGATGATTATCGCCAGAACAGACGCCGCCACGAAGAACCAGCGCTGCCAGCCGGAGCCCTGCGCCAGGAAGCTGAACGCCGCCCCGGTGTTGTGCACGTGGACGATATCGAAGAACCCCGGAATCACGGCGATTCGCTCCGCATACGGCTGCACCGTCGCGGCGATGATCTGCTTGCTGAGCTGATCAACAAGCACCACGGCCGCGGCGGGCAGAACGGCGTATGCAAGACGGCGGTTCATGGTTCGTAATTACAGCTACTTCGTGCCCACAGCCGTGGCACAGCGGGAGCACATGGAGCCTTCCGGCACCTCTTCGCCCACGGCCTCGCGCTTTGCAACGTCCGGAGCCGTTTTCCAGCAGCGCTCGCACTTCTCGCCGGAAGCCTGCTCCACGGCGATCTTCAGCCCTTCCACATCCTCGGCCTCGGTGGCGTCAGCGGGCGCATCGGCAAGGGGCGCAAGCTTAGCGCCCGAGACGATGAACACCTCGGTCAGGTCCGCGCCGGTGGACTCCAGGGTCGAGCGCAGCTCGTCCGAAGCGTACAGCGTGACCACGGCGGAGAGAGAATGGCCGATGTGGCCGGACTTGCGGTGCGGCTCGATGGCCTTGGTCACCTCGGCGCGCACGGCGGCCAGGGTCTCGAAGGCTTCCAATTCCGGGCCGTCCAGTGGCTCGGGCAGCTCGGGCGCCTGCAGAGCGAAGACCGTGGAGATATCCGGCCGTAAGGCGTCCGGCAGATGGCCAAAGGCCTCTTCCGCAGTAAAGCTGAGGATGGGAGCCATGTCCGCCAGCAGCCACAGCAGCGTCTTCCAGAGCACGGTCTGCGCGGAGCGGCGCTCCTTGGAGTCGGCCCTGGAGGCGTAGAGGCGATCCTTGACGCAGTCCAGATAGAAGGCCGAGAGGTCCGTGACGCAGGCGTTGTGGATGTTGTGGAACACGCGGTGGAACTCGTAGTTCTCGTACCCGGCGCGGTTCCTGCGGCGGCTGCGGGCCGCCAGCTCCAGGGCGTAGCGGTCCAGCGGCAGAAGGTCTGCGTCCGCCACGGCGTCCTCGGGAGTGAAGTCCTGCAGGTTGCCCAGCAGATAGCGTGTGGTGTTGCGGATGCGGCGGTAGGCGTCCACCAGGCGGCTCATGATCTCCTCGGAGATGCGCACGTCCTCGGTGTAATCCACGCTGGCCACCCACATGCGCAGGATCTCGGCGCCGTACTGGTCGATGATCTCCTGCGGGGCCACCACGTTGCCCACGGACTTGGACTGCTTCTTGCCTTCGCCGTCCACCACGTAGCCGTGAGTGAGCACGGCCTTGTACGGGGCCTGGCCGCGGTTGCCCACGGAGGCCAGCAGCGAGGAGTGGAACCAGCCGCGGTGTTGGTCCGAGCCTTCCAGATAGAGGTCGGCCGGGTAGCGGCACTCCGGACGCTTCTCCACCACGGCGGCGAAGCTGGTGCCGGAGTCGAACCAGACGTCCAGGATGTCGGTTTCCTTCTTCCATTTGGATGCGCCGCAGTGGGGACACGCCTTGGGCGCGCCGGGCAGCTTGAGCAGCTCCTCGATCTCGGCCTCGAACCAGTAGTCGCAGCCGCGCTCGTGGGTTTCGAAGTGGGAAACAACCGCTTCCACCCATGCCTGGTCGAAGAACGCCTCGTCGCACGCCTCGCAGAGCAGGGCCACGATGGGCACGCCCCAGGTGCGCTGGCGGGAGATGCACCAGTCCGGCCGGTTGGCGACCATATTATGGATGCGTTCGCGGCCCCAGGAGGGAATCCAGCGCACATCGTTGTCGATGGCGTTGAGCGCCTTCTTTCTGAGGTCGTTGGTCTCCATGGTGATGAACCACTGGGTGGTGGCTCGGAAGATGACCGGCTCCTTGCAGCGCCAGCAGTGGGGGTAGGAGTGCTCCACTCTGGACTGGGCCAGCAGCCGGCCCTTGGACTCCAAGAGCTCGATGACCTTGGGGTTGGCCTCCCAGACGTTGAGCCCGGCAAAGTGCTCCACGCTTTCCAGGAAGCGGCCGCAGTCGTCCATGGGCGAAAGGATTTCCAGACCGTAGGCCAGGCCTGTGTCGTAGTCTTCGCGGCCGTGACCGGGCGCGGTGTGAACCAGGCCGGTGCCGGCCTCAAGCGTTACGTGCAGGCCCAGGACGATGGGCGAGAGGCGGTCGAAGAACGGATGGCGCGCCACCAGACCTTCCAGCTTCTCGCCGATGGCCTCGGCCTGGACGGACCAGTCTTTCCAGCCAAAGGTGCCGGCCAGGTCCTCCACCAGCTCCTTGGCAACGATGTAGTTGGCGCCGTCGGCGGATACCAGGACGTACTCGAACTCCGGATGCGCAGCCACGGCCATGTTGTCCGGAATGGTCCACGGCGTGGTGGTCCAGATGACGGCCGAGGTTTTCTCGATATCCGCGCCCGGGAACAGGGCGTTGAACTTTTCGCTGTTCTCGCTGTCCGTATCCATGGGGAAGGCCACGTAGATGGAGGGCGACTTGTGCGGCGCGTACTCCACCTCGGCTTCGGCCAGGGCGGTCTGGCAGGAGAGGCACCAGTGGATGGGCTTCTTGTTGCGGGCCACGGAGCCCTGGCCCATGAACTTGGCCAACTCGCCGGCCGTGGCGGCCTCGTAGCTGGGGTTCATGGTCTGGTAGGGATTGTCCCACACGCCCATCACGCCCAGGCGCTTGAACTCCTTGCGCTGGATGTCCAGGAACTTGGAGGCGTAGTCGCGGCAGCGCTTGCGTACGGCCAGGGGCGGCAGCACCTTGCCCTTTTCCTTGAGCTCCAGGGCAACCTTATGCTCGATGGGCAGGCCGTGGCAGTCCCAGCCAGGGACGTACTGCGAGGCATAGCCCATCATGTTGCGGCTCTTGACGATAATGTCCTTGAGCACCTTGTTCAGGGCGGTGCCGAGGTGGATATGGCCGTTGGCGTAGGGCGGGCCGTCGTGCAGCACATATTCGCCTTCTGCGCCGGAGGCCTGAACCATGGCCTCGTAGGCGTTCGCCTCCTCCCAGCGCTTGAGCATCTCGGGCTCGCGCTGCTTGAGGTTGGCCTTCATGGGGAAGCTTGTCTTGGGAAGGTGCAGTGTTTTTTTATAATCGCTCATGTAAATTCGGCTCCCGGAGAATGGGGGTCCGTGGGTGGAAACTGATGGAAAAATCCCTTCAGCGGGACAAAACAAAAAAGATTATGCAAGCACGCCGTAAAGTCAAGAACACACTCAACATGCGGCGAGATACGATTCCAGGCAGCCGGCCAGGCGGCGCACGCCTTCCTCGATCATGGCCTCGTTGGCGTTGGAGAAGTTGACGCGCAGGGTGTTCCCGCCGCTGCCGTCCACGTAGAAGGGCGCGCCGGGCACAAAGGCGACCTTGGCCTCGATGGCCTTCTCGAACAGGTCCATGGACGAGCAGCCCTGGGGCAGCGTGACCCAGAGGAACATGCCACCTTCGGGCCGGGTGAACTTCACGTCATCCGGAAAGTACTGCTCCATGGCCTGGATCATGACCTTGGCGTGATGGCCGTATGCCTCGCGAATTTTGGCGATGTGCGAGTCCAGGTCGTTGTCCGCCAGGAACCGGGCCAGGATGCGCTGCGTGAGCGTGGAGGTGTGCAGGTCCGCGGCCTGCTTGGCCGTGACCAGGTGGCCGCGCAGCGCAGGACCGGCCACGAGCCAGCCCACGCGCATGCCGGGCGAGGCGACCTTGGAGAACGAGCCGAGCATGATACGCCGGTCCGGGGCGAGCATCGAGCCTACAGGGGGGTGCGAGGTGCCGGAGAAGCGGAGCTCGCCGTAGGGATCGTCCTCCACAAACAGGGTCTGCGAACCTTCCAGCAGCTTGGCTGCTGCGGCGCGTTTCTCGCCGGACCAGGTTACGCCCGAGGGGTTCTGGAAGTTGGGCACCGCATAGAACACCGTGGGGGCGTCGCTTCCGAGCGTCGCAGCCATGGCGTCGATATCCGGGCCGTCGTCCTCCAGCGGCACGGTGCAGAAGCGCGGCTCCATGAACGCAAAGGCCTGGATGGCGCCGAGGTAGCCGGGCCGCTCCAGCATCACGGCCTCGCCGGTGTCGATGAAGCACTTGCCGATGAGGTCGAGGCCCTGCTGGGAGCCGGTGGTGATGAGAATATCGTCCGGATGGACCGTGACGCCGCGCCTGGCGTAACGCGCCGCGATCCATTCGCGCAGGGGCAGAAAGCCCTCGGTGGTGGAGTACTGGAGGGCCTGCGTACCTTCGTCCCGGAGTACGCGGGCAGCGGCTTCCTCAATGGCCTGCAGGGGAAAGAGATCGGGGTTGGGCAGGCCGCCGGCAAAGGAAATAACGGTCGGGTCTTCCGTGACCTTGAGGATTTCGCGGATAAAGGAAGGCCGCACGGCGGCGAGCCTGGACGCTGCCCATGGGGTGGTGTGGGATGTAGTCATGTCGATTCCGAGTATTCGGCCTGGAAACGGGCCGAGTGGGGTGAAATGTACGCCCAGCAGGGAACACTTCCATGGCTGGTGCGAACGGGAAGAACGACGCGGCAGTACTCGGACGGCTCGCCGGGATAGAAATCCTCCAGGATGTCCAGGCGGCGCAGACGGTCCGGACCGTCGTGAAAGGTGAATATCTCGCCGGCCACGTGCCGCCATGGGGTGGGCGGGGGCGTGAGCGCGGCGTTCGTGTCGAGGGGCGGGAGGGCGTTCTCCGGGAGCCGGCAATCGGCTGCGAGGTCCGCGCCGCCGGGGGCGAGCACGTCCTCCATGGGGATAAATAGCGTGGGGCAGCCTTCGGGTCTATCAAACACGCGTCCGCGCACAACTCCCGTGGAGCGGCTGGCATAGCCGTGACAAAGGCTGGCGTGGTTGTTATACCCGCATTTCAGGGTCCCGTAGACGAAGACCCGCAGAAAGGGGCCGGTCGTCGGCAGGGGGTCGGACATGGCGAAACACCAAGCGCCGGTTGCGGCGCCGGAATATTCAGAGGGTCAGAACCCGGCCTGCTCGCCGGATTGCAGCTCGGCCATATCGCGCAGGATTTGCAGCGTTTCCAGCGCTTCCTTCTCGTCGAGCTTTCGCAATGCAAAACCGGCGTGGACGATGAGGTACTCGCCTGGCTCTACGGCGCCATCCATAAGCATGAGGGATACCTTAATAAAGGTGTCGCTGTCGCCGACGCGGCAGTTGGCCACGCCTTCCTCGATGTCCACGATCTTTGCAGGAATTGCCAGACACATAAGAAACGCCTCTATGCATTCCGGCGGGTGAGGGTCCCGCCGTGTTTTTGGACCTCGTTGATGACAGCCTCGACCAGTGCGTCCTGACGCGCCTTGCACGTCTCGGTAATTTCGACCGCCATGCTCTGGTAGTCTTCAGGCTCCATGCCGACGATTACGGCATTGGGCCGGTGGCCGGCAAGGTCGCACATGACGAGCGTATCCAGGAGATCTGTCTGGTGCAAGGAGTTTTTGAAGGCAAGGGATTTGCGCAGCTCTTCGCCGTCGAAGTGGTAGATGGAGCCGGGCTTGTCGTTGCCCAGAACGGCGTCGACCACGATGAGCTGGTCGCAGCGCATGATGAAGTCCATGAGCTTGGTGCCGAGGGTGCCGCCGTCCAGGAGCTCGACATTGGGCGAAGGCTGGTACTCGGCTTCGAGCTTTTCGACGAGCCGCACGCCGATGCCTTCGTCGGTGTAGAGAATGTTGCCCACGCCGAGAACGAGAATTTTGGTATCGCTGCTGTTGGTATCGTCGAACATAAAAAATATGTGTGGTGTAAAAAAGCGGGAACCCGGAGGACCGGGCTCCCGCTTTTATGTTGGTTGAACCGGCCGAGCTACAGGACCTTGAACTTGTAGGTCTCGTTGGACTCGGAGTCGATGATGTGCACGCCGCAGGCGATGCAGGGATCGTAGGAGTGGACGGTGCGGAGCACTTCCACAGGGCGCTTAGGATCGGCGATGGGGGTGCCGACAAGGGCTTCCTCAACCGGGCTGAGGGCGCCGCTTTCATCGCGCGGGCCGAGGTTCCAGGTGGAGGGCACCACGAGCTGGAAGTTCTCGATCACGCCGTCCTTCTGCTTGATCCAGTGGCTCAGGCCGCCGCGGGGAGCGTTGACAAAGCCCACGCCCTCGGACTCCTTGGGCCATTCCCAATCGGTGTACAGGTCGGTGTTGCCGGAGGAAACGTTCGCCTGCAGCTTGTTGACCCAGGACTCGATCTGGTTGGCGATGACCACGGTCTCGATGCCGCGGCCAGCGGTGCGGCCCAGGGTGGAGAACAGAGCCTCGGGGCCGACGTTCAGGTGGGCGAGGACCATGTCCACGGTCTTCTTGATCTCGGGCTGGCCCTTGGCGTAGCCCACGAGCATGGTAGCCAGGGGGCCGACCTCGATGGACTTGTCCTGGTAGCGGGGAGCCTTCATCCAGGAGTAGCGGCCGTCACCGTGCATGTCCGTGTACTTGGGCTCGGTCACGCCATTGTAGGGATGGCGGGCTTCGGAGCCTTCGTACCAGCTGTAGCGGACGTGCTCTTTGATGTCATCGGGGTTGAAGTCCATGGGCTTGGAGAGATCGCGGTCGAAGAGGACGCCCTGCGGGATGTACCGGCTGTTGAGGTCGTACTCGTCGGTGGGGAACTCGCCGAAGCTCATGAAGTTGGTGGTGCCGCCGATGCCGGCCCAGTCCTTGTAGTAGGAAGCCACGGCGAGCAGGTCGGGGATGTAGACCTCGTCGACGAACTTCTTGGTCTCCTTGAACAGGGACATGAACTCGGCCACGCGCTCGGGGCGCAGGGCATCGTAGTTGGTACAGCCGCCGGCCACGGTGAACTGGGTGTGCGGGTTCTTGGCGCCGAAGATGGCCATGGCGCGGGCCGCCTTGACCTGGAGGCGCAGAGCCTCAAGGTAGTGGGCCGTGGCGATGAGGTCAACTTCCGCCGGCAGAACGTAGGCCGGGTGTCCGCCCAGGAAGTAGGCGTTGGTGAAGATGCCGAGCTGGCCGCTGTCCACGAAGGCTTTCAGCTTGTCCTGAACGGCCTTGAGGTCTTCGGCCTTGGTGGGACGGGGGGAGATGCTGTTGGCGATCTCGGCCGCCTTTTTCGGGTCGGCGTTCAGCGCGTTGGTGACATCCACCCAGTCCAGGGCGTGGAGGTGATAGAAATGGACGATATGGTCGTGCAGGAACTGGGAAGCCAGCACGAGGTTGCGCATGATGGTCGCGTTCTCAGGGATCTTCACGCCGATGGCGTTGTCCACGCAGCGGGTGGAGGCGAGGGCGTGCACGTACGTGCACACACCGCAGGAGCGCTGGGTGAAGTGCTGAGCGTCGCGGGGGTCACGGCCTTTGAGGATGATCTCGAGACCGCGGAAGAGCGTGGAGCTGGACCATGCATCCTTAACTTTGCCATTCTCAACCTCCACTTCGATGCGGAGGTGACCCTCGATTCGGGTGATCGGGTCAATGACCACCTTCCCGTTATAATCGCTTTGAGGGGCTGCCATATATCTTTCTCCTTAGTGTCTGCTCTAATGAAACGAGTAAGGTCACACGTTGCTGATCAAGTAGCTCTCGGAACTACATTTCGTAGAACGGAGAGTTCTGATCCCAGAAGTTGGGCTCGGAGCAGCCGATGCAGGGGTGGCCTGCTTGCACGGGCCAGTTGGTCTGGTTGAAGAGGACCTTGGGGCAGTTGTTGTAGGTCATGGGACCCTTGCAGCCCAGTTCATAGAGGCAGTAGCCCTTCTTGGCTTCTTCGGAGCCAAAAGACGGGGCGAACTCACCGGCCTCAAAGTGTTTAATGCGGGGACAGTTGTCGTGCACGGTCTCGCCGTAGAACAGCACGGGGCGGTTCAAGCCGTCGAGCTCGGGCAGGCCCTTGGTCAGGTAGTGAACCACGGTGCCGACGAAGTTGATGGGGTTTGGCGGGCAGCCTGCGATGTTGATGGGGGTGACGCCCAGCGGTCCGAGAGCGTCCATGACGCCCTTGGCGGCCGTCGGGTTGGGAGCGGCAGCCTGGACGCCGCCGAAGCAGGCGCAGTTGCCGATGGCGATGACAGCTTGAGCTTTGGGGGCGATTTCGGAGCACATCTCCAGCATGGTCTTGCCGGCGATCTTGCCGTAAACGCCACCGTCTCCGGTGGGGAGACCGCCCTCGATAACGCAGACGAAGTCGTGCTTGATGGCTTCGTGCAGGGCTTCCTCGACAGCCTCGCCGGCGCCGGCCATGAGAGTCTCATGGTAGTCCATGGAGATGGTGTCGAGAATCAGTTCGTCGATAAACGGATCCGTGGTCCGGAGAACGGCTTCCGAACAACCGGTGCACTCGGCGTTGTGCAAGTAGACCACGGACGGCCTCTTTTTGGATGTAAGGGCTTCGGCGACCTTGGGCGCAAAGGCGGGGCCCATACCCATGGCCGCTGCAACCGCCGTGCAGAACTTCATGAAGTCACGGCGAGTGACACCTCTTTGCTCGAGGCGTTCCTCTGCACCATCTCGTCCGAGACCAACGTACAATTTCATCAGGCTACCTCCGTCCGCTAGTGGTTATCGTCCTGAGAGGACACGCTCCTGCCAGGGAACGCCCGGCTGAGCCGGGAAAATCTTGAACGACTGGTCCGATGAGACTTGTAACCTATCCTCCCAAACTTGGGCGTCATTCGAGATATCAATGCGCCCGTGTTACACCCTGTGTAAAATTACAGCAATTATTTATATGCTCTATCTATGCCGAAAGAAACACAAGGTCAATAGGGAATCCCTCTTTAGAAGGGCATGATTTTGCACCGGATCGGTGGCTTCTGGGGCCGATATGTACCCATTCTCGAGCAAGCGAAAACGAACCGCCACAACAACTTATATCCACTCGATTATCGCGTTCAGGGCGTATGGCGGTTGCGTAATACAATAAAAACTTCAGTAACACTCAATCGATCAACAACCCGCTTGCCATGCCGAAGACAAAATCGGTGCTGTATATAGCCGAGCCGGGGAGAAGAAGGCCGAATGAATTTGTTCTGTAAGTGACGTGGAGGGCGCGGAGCAGGAGGGGATATCCTGAGAAGCGGGCGCAAAAAAAGGCGGCGAGGAATCCCCCGCCGCCGAAAGCAAAAACGTCATGGCGTCCCAATAGGAACGGACGCTACTTATTCATGATGTCGAGGAACTCGCGGTTGTTCTTGGTGCCGCGCATCTTATCCAGGAGGAACTCCATGGAGTCGATGGACGACATGGGGGCGAGCACCTTGCGCAGGATCCAGACGCGGTTGAGCACGTCCTCCTTGAGCAGCAGCTCTTCCTTGCGGGTGCCGGAGCGGTTGATGTCGATGGCCGGGAAGACGCGTTTCTCGGCAAGGTGACGATCGAGATAGATCTCCATGTTGCCGGTGCCCTTGAACTCCTCGAAGATGACCTCGTCCATGCGGGAGCCGGTATCGATAAGCGCGGTGGCGATGATGGTCAGGCTGCCGCCTTCCTCGATGTTGCGGGCGGCGCCGAAGAAGCGCTTGGGCCGCTGCAGGGCGTTGGCGTCCAGACCGCCGGAGAGGACGCGGCCGGACGAGGGGGCCACGGCGTTGTAGGCGCGGCCGAGACGGGTGATGGAGTCGAGCAGGATGACCACGTCGCGCTTGCGCTCGACCAGGCGTTTGGCCTTTTCGAGGACCATCTCCACGACCTGGACGTGGCGCTGTGGCGGCTCGTCGAAGGTGGAGCTGACCACCTCGGCGTTCACGGTGCGCTCCATGTCGGTTACCTCCTCGGGCCGCTCGTCGATGAGCAGGACGATGAGGTAGACATCGGGATGGTTGGCGTTGATGGAGTTGGCGATGCTCTGGAGGAGCATGGTCTTACCGGTGCGGGGCGGGGCGACGATGAGGCCGCGCTGGCCGCAGCCGATGGGGGAGAGCAGGTCGATGACGCGGCCGGAGTAGTTGTCCTTGCCGCTCTCCATTGAGTACTGGCGATTGGGGTAGATGGGGGTGAGGTTGTCGAAAAGAACGAGTTGCTTGGACTTTTCCGGGGTATCGAGGCCGATTTCGCTGACTCGCAGCAGGGCGAAGTAGCGTTCGCCTTCCTTGGGCGGTCGAATCTGGCCGGAGATGATGTCGCCCTTGCGTAGACCGAATCGGCGTATCTGCGATGGGGAGACGTAGATGTCGTCCGGCCCGGGCATGTAACTGTACATGGGTGACCGCAGGAAGCCGAAACCATCCGGCAGTATTTCCAGGACGCCTTCGCCGTAGATGGCGCCGTTGTTGGAGGCGCAGCTTTGCAGGAGGGCGAAGATGAGCTCTTGTTTGCGCATGGAGCTAGCGTTCTCGACGTTGAACTCCTTGGAGAGCGCCATAAGCTCGGACATGCTTTTGGTTTTGAGCTCGGAGAGATTCATGATGGACTCCGTGTTTTGCTGCTTGGGAGCTTTAGATCGATTTTTTCTCATACAGTCTATTCTGTTGCTGGATGAGGTTCGAGCGGCAAAGGGACGATGCGACGTTGCCCCTTGGGTCAAAAGACTTGGTTGTACATGCGTGTTGGAGCCCGTGGGACTCACTACAAAAGATTCGACACAGGGAAAATGAAACCCGGATATACGACAAGGGCCGAATTTTATTCAAAAGCGTCGCAAAACGCGGCGCAAAACATCAATTCGCGGAGCGATGATGGTGCACTTGTTTCGTCTTAGGTGCGGGATGCGTTATGTCAAGTACGCCCTGATTGGGTAATATGGGCGAAATTACTAGGCGAAGACGGAGGTTCTGTAGCCCAAGGAACAGCGAAGCGCAAGCGTTTTCTAGTCCTTTTCCTCGGTCTGAAGCACATCCTGAAAGAGATCCTCGATGTCATGCTTGACGTCATCCGGCTCTTTATCAAGAGCATGGGCCAGCTCCATGGTCAGTAATCCCATGGCCTGTTCCAGAAGGCGGCGTTCGCCGAACGACAGCTCTTTTTCCTTGCCGATGAGCATAAGCTCCTTGAGCACGTAGGCGACATCGGTGAGGTCGCCGCTCTTGAGCTTCTCTGAGTATTCACGATAACGGCGATTCCAGTTTTGTCCAGAGTAGCCGGTAAAATCGGAACGGTCCTTGAGGGACTCGATGATGGCTGAACCCTCGTTGCCGGAGCAAAGTGGACGCAGGCCGACGTTGTCGGCATTTTCCACGGGGACCATGAGCGTCACATTATTGGAAAGGATGCGCACTATGTAATACTCGGCTTCGCATCCACCAATTTCCTGAGTCTCGATACGATCAACCCGGCCTACTCCTTGGGCAGGATAGACCACAAGCTGTTCCTGTGCGAACACCTAATTTGCTCCTTGGCGAAGAAACTAAACGCGGCGGGAATGTGTCATTTCGATTAACTTAACCGAAACCACTCAATTAGTCCATAGCACCGCAAAGTTGATGCCAGCACCATGGAAGGCCAGGGCCGGGACCCCTTATGAAGCAATGCGGAAGGAGTTTACCTGTTCGGTGGCGCGCTCCGATCCGAAACGCGCAAATGTCACCAGGGCCTTCAGGGCGGCGTCCAGAATCTTGGACACTGTCGGCAGCTCCTCCGCCGTGAATGGGGAGAGCACGTAATCGGCCGTTTCGCCGACCAGCGGGCGGCCTACGCCCAGGCGCAGGCGGTGAAAATCGTTGGTGCCCAAACGCTCGGCAATGGACTTGAGGCCGTTGTGGCCGGCATTGCCGCCGCCGAACTTCATCTTCATGCGTCCCAGTGGCAGATCCAGCTCATCGTGAATCACCAAAAGCTGGTCGGGCTGCATCTTGTAGAACCGCAGCACAGGCGCCACGGCGTCGCCGCTCAGGTTCATGAAGGTCATGGGCTTGAGCAGCAGCCACGCCGGCTTGTTGGCCACCGGTCTGGCCTGCCACATGTCGCCTTTTCCCTTGGCAGCGCTCACCGGCGCCAGGCCGGCCGATGCTCTGCCTTCGAGCTTTTCCCTCAGGGCGTCCACCAGCAGGAAGCCGAAGTTGTGGCGGGTGGCGGCGTATTTGGGGCCGGGGTTGCCGAGACCGGCCAGGAGCATGGAGAAGGAGGACATGGATGGTCAAAGCCACGCCCCCCGAACCTGATGCGGCGCGGGGGGCGTGGAAAAGTGCATCGGTGAGGCGAAAACAGGCTACTCGGCTTCGGCCTCGGCGGCTTCGCCTTCGGCGGCCTCTGCTTCTTCACCTTCTTCGCCGCCGGTCTCGCCGGTGGCGGCAAGGCCGCGCTTGGCGGTCATGTTAAGGATGGTGAAGTTTTCCTCGTAGAAGGGCTCCACGTTCTCGGGAAACACGAGGTCCTCCATGTGAACGTGCATGCCGACCTCGAGCCCGCTGACGTCGATCGGAATGGTGTGCGGGATGTCCATGGGCAGGCATTCCACCGTGACGGAATCGTGGAAGATCTCGAGAATGCCGCCTTCCTTGCGTCCGGGAGGGGTTCCCTGCAGCTCGATCGGCACGTCCACACGCAGCTTCTTGTGCGGGTCGATGCCGTAGATGTCCACGTGGTTGACCTTTTTCTTGTAGGGATGGTGCTCCACCTGCCAGATGATGGCGGGCATGGACTTGGTCTCACCGTCCGACTCCACCTTCAGGGAGAAGACCTGGGTGCGGCCCATGTCGCGCAGAGTTTTGCTCAGAACGGCTTCGTCGATGGTGAAGGCGAAGTTTTCGCCCTTGCCGTTATAGAAGACGCCCGGGACCTTGCCCCCGGCGCGCAGCCGGCGGTTGTAGCCCTTGCCCAGCTCCTCGCGCGCGGTGACCTGAACGATGTATTCCTTCTTGGCCATGGAAATTGCTCCTTTTCGATAAGACGCCTGCGTTGGGCGTCCAAAATACTCTCTAATGACGCTCAGACAAACAGAACTGAGACAGACGACTCCGTATGGATGTTGTGGATGGACTTGGCGAGCAAGCCGGCCACGGAAAGAACCTCGAGCTTGTTGCAGGCCTTCTGCTTCTCCTCCACCGGAATGGTGTTGGTGACGATGACCTTGGAGAACTGCGAGTTGCAGAGCCGCTCCACAGCCGGGCCGGAGAGCACCGGGTGGGTGGCGCAGGCCATCACTTCCTTGGCGCCGTTCTCCAGCAGCACGTCGGCGGCGGAGACCATGGTGCCCGCGGTGTCGATCATGTCGTCCAGCACAACGGCCATCTTGCCCTTCACATCGCCGATAACGTGCATGGCCTTGGCCTTGTTGGGCTCGTCGCGGCGTTTGTCTACGATGGCCAGGGTGGCGCCCAGGCGTTTGGCGTAGGCACGGGCGCGTTCCACGCCGCCGGCGTCCGGCGAGACCATCACCAGGTCGCCTTCCACCTTCCGGAGGTACTCCAGAAATACCGGCAGGGCGTAGAGGTTGTCCACGGGCAGGTCGAAGAAGCCCTGGATCTGGCCGGCGTGCAGGTCGATGGTGATGAGCCGGCTCATGCCCGCGACAGTGAGGAAGTCCGCCACAAGCTTGGCGCTGATAGGCGCGCGGGGCACGACCTTGCGGTCCTGCCGGGCGTAGCCGTAGTAGGGCACCACCGCCGTCACGCGGCCTGCGCTGGCGCGCTTGAGCGCGTCAAGGATGAGGCAGAGCTGCATGAGGTGGTAGTTGACCGGCGCGCAGGTGGGCTGAACGATAAACACATCGTCGCCGCGAACGTTGTCGCGGATTTCGATGCGAATCTCACCGTCGGAAAAGGTTTCGGTAACAGTGGGCGTCAACCGGCAGCCCAGGTGGTCGCAGATGGCTTGGGCCAGCATGGGGTTGGCCGAGCCTGTGATTATCTTGAGGTCGCGAGTCATGGCATTTGGACCGCATGTGCGGGTTTGCCGGTTGTTAGCGCTGCGTGTCCGGCGTCAGGGGGAATTCAACTGTGATTACCAAAAAAAAGTGGCTGGGGCGGAAGGACTCGAACCCTCGAATGACGGGACCAAAACCCGTTGCCTTACCGACTTGGCGACGCCCCAGCAGGCTCATGCTTCCAACATGCAGAGGATGTCCAGGCGTTCTATTCCCGGCGGCGGTGTCGCCGAGATGCGCTGGCCGGCCTTCTTCGCCTGTTCCGGACTGCGGAACAAACCAAAAAGACAGGCGCCGCTGCCGCTCAGAAGCGCGACGGACGCGCCCTCTGCCAAAAGCGACTCCTTGAGTCGCCGGAGCGCGGGAAAACCTGAAAAGACAACACGTTCGAAATCGTTGCCCAGGACCGTCCCCGCTGGAAAGAGTGTCTTCTTATGCTCCGCCGCTTTGCTTGTCAAGGGGATACGCTGTGCTGGATTCTCCATCACGTACCCGTCCCACGCGCCGTACGCCCACCCGGTGGACACATGGACGTGCGGATCGAGCAGCAGCAGAGTCATGGAGCCCCAGTCCATCTGCGCCGGGGTGAGCTCGTCGCCCACGCCGCCGGCCCAGGCCGGCTCGCCGAGCAGGAAGAAGGGCACGTCCGCGCCCAGCCCCACGGCAATGCGCGCCAGGTGCGTCTCGCCCAGGGCCTTGTCCCCGGCCGCATACTCCAGCCAGCGGAGCATGGCCGCTGCGTCCGAGCTGCCGCCGCCCAGGCCGGCTCCAGCTGGAATGCGTTTTTCCAGATGCACGGCGATGTCCGGGGCAAAGCCAGAGGCTTTCGCATATTCGGCATAGGCCCGCTCCACCAGGTTGGGGCCGTCACCCGGCAGCAGGGGATCGCATGAAAAAACGCAGCCTCCGCCAGCCGTTCCCGTCCGGATGGTCAGCACGTCGTGCGGCTCGGGCAGCGGGTAGAAGAACGTCTCCAGCTCGTGGTAGCCGTCCTCTCGCTTCGGCCCGATGCGCAGGTGGAGGTTCACCTTGCAGCCCGGGGTGAGAACGGCCAGAGGCTGGTCGGAGGCGGTGTCCATTCGGGTATTTATTTGGTGATGGTTTCGAGAACCACGTTGTTGTTGGTGAAGACGCAGAGCTCCGCCGCGATCTCCATGGACTTGCGCGCGATGGTCTCGGCGTCCAGGTCCGTGTTGCGCACCAGGGCGCGGGCTGCGGCCAGGGCATAGGCGCTGCCAGAGCCGATGGAGGCGATGCCGTCGTCCGGCTCAATGACGTCGCCTGTGCCGGAAAGGAGCAGGATGGAGTCCGCGTCCGCCACCAGAAGCATGGCCTCCAGCCGGCGCAGGTACTTGTCCTTGCGCCAGTCCTTGGCCAGCTCCACGGCGGAGCGCACCAGGTTGCCCCGGAACTCCTCCAGCTTGCCCTCGAACCGCTCGAAGAGGGTGAAGGCGTCGGCAGTGGCGCCGGCGAATCCGGCCAGCACCCTGTCGTTGTATATGCGCCGCACCTTGCGCGCGGAATGCTTCACGGCGATGGACTGGCCCAGGGTCACCTGGCCGTCGCCGGCCATGGCCATGCCCGTCGCTGTCTTGACCGCCAGAATGGTGGTGCCGCGCAGGTTCGTCTGTATCTCGTTGGAATTCATTATTGCTCCGTCTCGTGTGGTTCACCCAGCAGGTCGCGGGCCGCAACGGACCACGCCTGCCAGGACGATTCGCCATGGAGGTAGACATGCACCGCCTCCACGCGCATGGACGCCAGCGATTCCGCCGCCGTCTTCAGGGCCAGGGGCGCAGCCAGCTCCACCGGGTAGCCGTACACGCCGGTGCTGATGGCCGGGAAGGCCACAACGGCCGCGCCGTTGGCCTCGGCCTCCCGCAGACTTTCCAGCCAGGCGGAGCGCAGAGTCTCCGGCTCGCCGGCGTTGCCACCGCGCCAGATAGGCCCCACGGTGTGGATCACGTACTTTGCCGGCATGTTGAATCCGGGGGTGGTCACGGCCTGGCCGGCCGGGAGCCTGCCCTGTTCGGCCACGATCCGCATGCACGCTTCCAGAAGCTGGGGACCGGCCGCGCGGTGGATGGCGCCGTCCACGCCGCCGCCTCCGGCCAGAGAGGAGTTCGCGGCGTTGACCACGGCGTCCACGCGGGCGGCGGTGATGTCGCCCTGCAGAAGGCACAACGCGCCGCCTTCGAGGTTCCAGCAGAATTTCTTCATGGCTGTCTCCGGAGCGGCAGGCACGAGGCCTGGTCCGGCTCAATCAATGGTTGGACTACTGCCAATACTCGCTACGTTCATCAAAGATCTTTTGCATCTCTTCCAGCTCGGCTTTTTCCTCCGGCGTGCGCTGGTAGCCGGACGCCTTCTGCTTGTACATCTCGTACTGGCGGCGTTTTTCCTTATACAGCGCGCTGTATGCCAGGTGCAGGTGGGCTTTGAAGAGGTGCCCGGCGGAGCCCAGCATGCGACCATAGTAGAAGTGGACCTCCGGGTCCTCCGGAATGGCGCGCAGAATACGCTCGTAGAGTCTGGCCGAGGTGTCGGCGTGGCCTTGCTCGCCCTGCAGGCGCGCCAGGAAGAAGAGCGCCATGAGGTCGTCGGGGTCCATGGCGGCGGCGCGGTCCAGAAGGTAGCCGGCCGTCTTGAAATCGCCCTTGGCAAAGTAGAAACGGCCCGCCTCACGGCAGACCAGGCTGTCGTCGCTGCCGCACTGGAGCGCCTCGCGGAACGCCACCTCCGCCTCCTTGAAGCGGTTCATGCGCGAGAGGGCGACGCCCCGGCCCATGGCGTCCAGGCAGGGGAACTCGGACTTCTGCTGGGAGAAGTATTGCAGCGCGCTCTTGGGGTCGGTGTACTCCGCCCGTAGCAGCGCCTGCACGCGCAAGAACTCCGTGTTGTCCTGCTTCTCCGGCGTTTGCCTGTTCATTCGGTGCAGCAGGGAGTCGATGTAGCCGATGCGCACGTCAATGCCCGGGTGGGTGGAAAGGTAGGTGGGGATGGTGTTGCCCCCGCCCAGCCAGGAGAGCTTCTGGATCTTCTTGAAGGAATCGAGCAACCCCTGCGCCGGGTAGCCGGCGCTGATCAGATAGTTCATGCCGATGCGGTCGGCTTCGGTTTCGTCTTCGCGGCTGTACTTGAGCTGCGCGCTGGCCGATGCGGCCTGGGAGCCCATGATCATGCCCTCGCCCACTTCGCCGCCCACGAACATACCGGCCAGGGCGCCCAGCAGCGAGAGGATGGAGAGCGTCTGCGTACGCTCGACCTTGTGGGCGATGTGCCGTTGTGAGACGTGGGCCAGCTCGTGCGCCAGAACGCCGGCCACCTCGGACTCGCTGTCAAAGTTGAGGAGGAGGCCCGTGTGGATGAAGACGTGGCCGGCCGGTGCGGCAAAGGCGTTTACCGCGCTGTGCCGGATGACGTTGACGTCGATGTCGAACGGCTGTGGCGGCATGACAGCCACCAACCGCTTTACCACCTTGCGGCAGTAATTGACGATGTAGGGGTCCTCCACCAGGGGGACGCGCGTTCTGATGAGCACGGCCAGCTTACGGCCAAGCTCCTTCTCGTCCTTGAGGGTGAAGTCAAAATTGAACTGCGCAAAAGCCGCGCCGGCCGTGAGCTGGATGAACATCAACACGGCCAGCGTCAGCGTAAGGATGCGCCGCCAGGATACGAATGGTCTCGGGTACGGCATGTATTTCTCGACCTTTGCGGACGCTGGATCGATCAGAGCATGTCCCAGACCGGTCCCTGCGGGGTGTCGCGAACCTCCACGCCCATCTGGGTGAGGGAGTCGCGAATGGAGTCCGCGGTTTCGAAGTCCTTGGACTTCTTGGCTTCGGTGCGCTGGGCCACGAGCTTTTCCACCTCGGCCACGTCTACGTTGCGGCGCGTCAGCCGCTTGGCCTTGAGGTCTTCCAGGAAGGTGCGGGGGTTCTGGCCGAAGAGGCCGAGCACGCCGCCCATCTCCTGCATGATCTGGCTGAACCGCTCGAACACCGCTTTGGCGTCCTCGGTCTTGCGCAGCTTGGCGTCGTCCAGCAGGCGTCCCACCACCTTGACCGCGCCGAACACGTGGCCGATGGCGCCGGCCGTGTTGCAGTCGTCCTCCATGGACTCGGCAAAGCCGGTCACGGCTTCTTCCAGCTCGCGGGAGAAGTCCTCGGGCAGGGGGGATTTCTTGCGCTTCTCGCGGGTCAGCTCCTCCTCCACGTCGGCCAGCACGGTGTACACGCGGCGCAGGTTCTTCTCGGCCTCGTCCATGGAGTCGAAGGTGAAGTCAATGGGGCTGCGGTAGTGCTTGGTAAGCAGGAAGTAGCGCAGGGTCTCCGGCAGGTAGCTTTCGTAGATGTCGCGGATGGTCTTGAAGTTGCCCAGCGACTTGGACATCTTCTCGGAGTCGATCTGCACGAAGCCGTTGTGGACCCAGAAGTGGACGAAATCCTTGCCCGTGGCCGCCTCGGACTGGGCGATCTCGTTCTCGTGGTGGGGGAAGATGAGGTCCTGTCCGCCGCCGTGGATGTCCAGGGGCAGCTCCAGCAGGTTCTCGCTCATGGCCGAGCACTCGGTGTGCCAGCCGGGCCGGCCCTTGCCCCATGGGCTGTCCCAGGAGGGCTCGCCGGGCTTGGCCGCCTTCCACAGGGCGAAATCCAGGGGATCTTCCTTGCCCTCGTCCGGGGCGATGCGCGCTCCGGCGCGCAGGTCGTCCAGATTGCGGTTGGAGAGCTTGCCGTAGTCGGCGAAGGCGCGCACGCGGTAGTACACGTCGCCGGACAGGGTGGTGTAGGCAAAGCCCTTGTTCATAAGGTTCTGAGTCAGCTCGATCATGTCGCCGATGTGGTCGGTGGCCTTGGGCTCCAGATCGGCGCGCAGCACGCCCAGCGCGTCCATATCCTCGTGGAACGCGGCCATGAACTTCTCGGCGATGTCGTGGCTGGAAGCGCCGACCTCGTTGGCCCGGTTGATGATCTTGTCGTCCACGTCCGTGAAGTTGCGCGCAAAGACCACCTCGTAGCCGCGGGCGCGCAGGTAGCGCACGATGACGTCGAAGACCACGGCCGAGCGGGCGTGGCCGATGTGGCAGTAATCATAGGCCGTGATGCCGCAGACGTACATGTTCACACGGTTTTCGTGAATGGGCTTGAACTCTTCCTTGGTCCGGGTCAGGGAGTTGTAGAATCGCATATAGTGTTCGTTGGTTGAGGACAATGAAGGAGAGCGCGCTCGTGGCGCGCTCGGATCACAATACGGGAAAACGGACGACGTGTCGCCCCATGGGGCGCATATACGTCAGTCGTTCTCTTTGTCCACCGCTTTAAGAATTTCTTCCAGGGCGGTGTTGGCCTCTTCGTTGGGCACCTGGCAGGTTCCCACGGCGCGGTGGCCGCCGCCGCCAAAGCGCAGCATCAGCCGGCCCACGTCCAGGGTGGCGGTTCTGTTAAGGATAGACCGGCCCATGGTGAAGACCGTGTTCATCTTGCGCAGGCCCCAGATGATACGCAGGGAGAGGTTGCACTCGGGATACAGGGCATAGACCATGAAGCGGTTGCCGACAAATATCTCCTCCTGCTCGCGCAGGTCGATGGTCACCAGCGATCCGCGCACCAGGGCGTTGTCGCGCAGCATCTTCTTGTACGGCTCCTGGTGGGCGAAGTAGCGCTCCAGCCGCTCCTTCACGTCCATCAGGCTCAGAATCTCATCGATGTCCATGGTGCGGCAGTGCTCGATGAGCCGCTCCATGAGCTGGTAGTTGGAGATGGTGTAGTCGCGGTAGCGGCCCAGACCGGTGCGGGGGTCCATCACAAAGCTGAGCAGCACCCAGCCGGTGGGGTCCAGGATGTCTTTCTCGTCCAGCTGCCCGGAATCGCACTTGTCCACCGCGGCGAGCATGTCGTTGAAACGCTTGGGAAAGGTCTCCTCCCCGCCGTAGTAGTTCCAGATCACGCGGGCGCAGGAGGGCAGCGGCTCGGCCATGCCTTCGAAGGTGATGTTCTTGTCCAGGCGTTCCTGCTCGCTGGTGTGGTGGTCGAACCACAGACCGCAGCCTGGCACGTACGGCACGTTGGCCAGCACGTCGTTGGGGCCGACCTCGATGACGCCGTCCTGAAGGTCCTTTGGGTGGACGAACTTCCATTCCGTCATAATGCCTGCTTCCTTAAGAAGCACGGCGCAGATCAGGCCGTCGAAGTCTGAGCGGGTCAGCAGTCGCATGGTTTCCCCCATGTGCGAGGCGCCGTTTGCCCCGTTTCGCACTTTTCTTTCCTGCGTTTTTCCTCTAGCAGCGTACACGGAACAGTTACAGACAAGGACCCTATCTCATGTACAGGCCCCCAGCCGCTCCGAACTCGGAACGGAGTTGCATCCTAGGGATTTTTTTGCGGCTTGTGAATACTTTTGGCCCGGAAGGCGACCTCCCGGAATGAAGCGTCGCGCCATTCAAATGCCCATGCAGATACTTCTCGCACTCATCGGACTGTACGCCGCTGTCTGCGTGCTCGTCCATTTCATGCAGCCGCGGCTCGTGTTCCATCCCCATGCCGAGCTCGAAGCCGATCCCACGGACGCTGGCTTACCCTTCGAGGATCTGACCCTGACCGCCGAGGATGGCACGTCCATCCACGCCTGGTTCATTCCCGGAGAAGGCGAGGGCGGCGGCGCCGGCCTTTCCGGGGTGTTCTGCCACGGCAACGCCGGCAACCTCTCCCATCGGTTGGACACCATGAAGATCCTGCGCGGTCTGGGCATCGACATGCTTTACTTCGACTACCGCGGCTACGGCAGAAGCGGCGGCAAGCCCACGGAGGAGGGCACGGCCATGGACGCCCGCGCCGCCTACCGCTGGCTGACGCTGGAGAAGGGCGCGAAGCCGGATCGGGTGGTAGCCTGGGGCCGCTCCCTGGGCGGAGCCGTGGCCGCGCGCCTGGCCGACGAGCAGACCGTGGCCGCCCTCGTGCTGGAGACCGCCTTCACCTCCATCCCGGACATGGGTCAGCGGATGTACCCCTTCCTGCCGGTGCGGCTGCTGGCATCGACCAGGATGGCCACCCTGGAGCACCTGCGCCGGGTGCGCGTGCCCGTGCTCATCGCCCATGGCACGGCCGACGAAACCGTGCCCTATGACATGGGGCGGACCCTGTTCGAGGCGGCCCACGAGCCCAAGACGTTCCTGGAGCTGGCCGGCGGCCACAACGATTTCTTTCTGGTCATGGGCGATGACTACGCCGTGGCAGTGGAGCGGTTTCTGGAAAGCATACCGCGGTAGGGAAAATTCTGGCCGGGCTCGTTGATTTATTGCCTGGTGTGCTTATTTTCAGAGGGACGAGTCCGACTCCGCCAGCGCCTGGCAGCGCAGGCTCCGCAGCTTTTCTCCGCTCTCCGGGCCCTTACCCTGATCTTCCGACGGCAGATGCACCGCAAGCATTCGCGAAAGGTCCTGGCGGACGGCGGTGAACAGCGCGGCGTCCGGCGGAATGTCGCCGTCGGCCGCGGCGGTGACGAGCATCTCCTCCACGAGGCGGTCCCTGTGCAGCGCGTCGAGCATGTCTACGCGGGTTCCGGGCCGCAGGGAGGCGTAGCGGGCCATGGTCATGTGCCTGGCCGAGGCCACGGTTCCGGCCTTGCGCAGCCGGTTGGAGAGGCGCAGACGGTCGGCCAGAGCCGCTGCCGACTCCTCGCCGCGGCCTTCGTGGCCGTAGTGTTTGGGCCAGAGCTCCGGATCGGTGGACGCCTTGCCCAGATCGTGGCAGAGCGACATCCACACCGCGGTGGGGACCTCGGCCTGCGGGAAAAAGGCGCAGAGCGACGCGGCGCGGTCCATGCACTGGGCCGTGTGCTCCAGCACCGACTCGTCATGGAAGGGCAGGGGGCCTGCCGGGATGTCGTCCGTGCCGGCAAGCTCCGGGAACCATGGTTCCAGGCAATGCGCCTTTGCCAGCAGCCGCAGGAAGTTGCCGGGTCTGGGTGCGTTCAGGGTCTTGATGACCTCGGCGCCCACGCGCTCGGCGTCCAGGCCGTCCAGCAGGCCGTCCTCCGCCGCCTGGCGCATGGCCGATACGAGCTCCGGATGGGCCGAGAAGTCCGGATGCTTGGCCAGAAAACGTGGGCCGCGGAACACGCGCAGGGGATCGTCGGTGAAGGAGCGGTCCGAAGCCGGCCGGAGCACTTGGTTCGCGAGGTCCTCGGCGGCGCGGGGATGCAGGTAGAGCCTGCCGTCTTCGTCCATGGCCAGGGCGTTCACGGTAAGGTCGCGGCGCAGAAGATCCTCGTGTATGGTGGCGCCGCGCGGCGGGGCGAACTCCATGCCGCGGTGGATGAAGATGGAAAAGGATTTGCCGGCGCGCTTGGCGTCGGGGAAGCGTTGGAGCAGCTCGGCCTCCTCGCCGAAGTAGACGAAATCGCGGTCGGCTGCCGGTCTGCCCAGGAGCATGTCGCGGACGGCGCCGCCTGCAAGATAGAGTCGCATGCGCTCCCCTAGCATGCGCGCGGCGGTCCCGGAAGGGCCAAATTCCTCCTTTGGGAGGCCAGGACAACATTCAAGGTAAAGCGACGAGACAATGCCCGTATACATTTGGCAGGCAGAAACGCCCGAGGCGGCCGGACCGATCAAGGATATTGCGAAGCCCCTGGACTGGACCGCTCCGCCGGACGGCTGGGGCCACGATCTGGTGGAGCTGGCCATGTGGGACGACGCGCCGTGCCCTCCCGGCGTTCCGGGTAGCTGCATGGTCAGCGAGGTGAACAAGGACGACGGCGGTCCGGCGATTCTTTTCTTTTCCGCCGCCTCCTCCGCCCTGGATATCGGCCGGGAGCTGGGCGCGTCCGGCGGCCTGCAGGAGTGGGACTCCGTCATCGTAGGCAGCCAGTGGGCGGGCCGTGGGCAGCTTCGCCGCGGCTGGCATTCGCCGGAGGGCAACATGTACGTGGGGTGGCGGATTCCCTCGCCTGCAGGGCCGGGGGATGAGCTGGCATCCATCGTCACGGGCGTGGCCCTGGCCGAGGCGTTTTCCGAGCTGGGCATCGAGCTGGAGCTCAAGTGGCCCAATGACCTGGTGCTCATGCAGTGCGAGGGCCGGCCGGTGGGCGAAAGGGGCTGGGGCCTCAAGGTGGGCGGCATCTTACTGGAAGAGCGCGGTGGCGTGCTCATCGCTGGTATCGGCGTGAATCTGAACGAGACACCCCCGGCCGAGACGCTGCGGGACGGCCACGCCGTGCCTGCTGGATGTCTGGTGCAGGACCCGGACCCCACCAAGCGCCGCGCCGGACCGCTGGCGCTGTGGCAGGCCGTGGCTCCGGCGGCGCGCAGGCATTACGAGGAGCTCGCGAAATGGAGCGCTGCCGAGGTGGTGGAGCGCGCCGAGGCGCGTCTGGCCTGGAAAGGGCGGCCAGTTTCCGTATGGCACGAATCATCGCCAAAAGAGCACTTGGATTTTGACAAACGTGCAGGAACAATAGTAGGGCTCACTGTTCACGGGGCTATCCGCATCGCATTTGATGACGGTGAGAAGACTTTCTCATCGGCGCAGCTGACCCCCCTCGAATCCTGACGCACCCCTGTGCAGCGCGCCCCTGACGAGAACCCCAACAGACCGGCTCCACGGGAAGGAGCCGTCGTATGGTGCGCACCGCGCCGCCCGACAGGTGCGCCAATTGAGCGCTATGTCATACCCCGCCAAGGAGACAGAAGACAGTGTCAATCAAGTCTTTCCAGAAAGTCCAGGAAGAGATCAAGGGCAAGCCCATTCTGGTTGCCAACCGGGGCATCCCGGCACGCCGCATCCTGCGCTCTATTTACGAGCGATTCGACGCCATCCCGATTATGACCGCCACCCAGGTGGACAAAACCTCGCCCTCCACTTCCGGCGCTCAGGAGCTTTTGCTGCTGGGCAAAGATCCCCGCGCCTATCTGGATATCGAGCTCATCATTCGCAAAGCCAAGGCGCGCGGCGTGGTGGCCATCCACCCCGGCTGGGGCTTCGCCTCCGAGGATGAGGCCTTTCCAAAGCTCTGCGACGAGGCGGGCATCCGCTTTATCGGTGCATGGGCCGAGCCCATGCGCAAGCTGGGCAACAAAGTCGCCCTGCGGCAGCTTGCCCAGGAGCTCGGCGTTCCTGTGGTGCCCGGCTCCAACGGCGCCGTGGACATTCCCGAGGCGCGCCGCCTTGCCCAGGAGATCGGCTTCCCCATCATGCTCAAGGCGGAAGGCGGCGGCGGAGGCCGCGGCATCTTTGCCGTGCACAGCGAGAAAGAGCTTGAGAGCGCCTTCGAGAAAGCCTCGGTCATGGCCAAGGCCTCCTTTGGCAACCCCCGGCTGTTCGTGGAAAAGATGCTCACGGACATCCGGCATATCGAGATTCAGGTCATTGCCGACAAGTACGGCAATGTCTTCGCCTTTGACGAACGCGACTGCTCCGTGCAGCGCAATCACCAGAAGCTCATCGAGATCACGCCTTCGCCCTGGCCGGGAATGACCCAGGAGCTGCGCGAACGGCTCAAGGAGTACTCCATCCGGCTGGTCAAGGCCGTGGACTACTACTCCCTGGCCACGGTGGAGTTCCTGGTGGACTCCACGGGCGAGCCGTACCTCATCGAGGCCAACACCCGCCTGCAGGTGGAGCACGGTATTACCGAAAGCCGCTACGGCATCGACCTGGTGGAAGAGCAGATCGCCATCGCCTTTGACGGCGAGCTGCGCTTCAACGAGGAGGAGACCAAACCGCTGCTGCACGCTATGCAGGTGCGCATCAACTGCGAGGACCCCAAGCAGAACTTCGCGCCCAACTCCGGGTTGATCACCCGGTATATCTCGGCGGGCGGTCCCGGCGTGCGCCTCGATTCGTGCATCGCCGCCGGCTACGAGTTCCCCTCGCAGTACGACTCGGCAGGATCGCTGCTCATCAGTATGGGCTCCTCGTGGGAGAAGACCCTGGCCGTGATGAACCGCGCCCTGCGCGAGTACACCATCGGCGGCATCAAGACCACGATCCCGTTCCATCGCCAGGTCATCAAGCATCCCGTGTTCCGCGCCGGCGAGTACAACACCGCCTTCATCGCGGAGCATCCGGAGATTTACAACTATCTGGACGTGGAGACCGAATCCACGCGCCTCTCGCGCCTCATCGCCGAGATCACGGCCAAGGGCTACAACCCGCACATCAAGTACGGGGAGTACCGCTCGCGCGATACGCCGCGCATGCCCAAGTACGAGATCGTGCAGCCCAAATTCGACGTGAAGGATCATCCCACGCCGTATCCCCGCGGCGACCGCAAGGCGATCCTCGATTTCGTGCGCGACTCCGGCTACACCCACTTTACGGACACCACGGCGCGCGACATCACGCAGTCCAACAGCGGCAACCGCTTCCGCTTGGCCGAAGACGAGGTCATGGGCCCGTACCTGGACAACTGCCGCTTCTTCTCTCTGGAGAATGGCGGCGGCGCCCACTTCCACGTGGCCATGCTCGCGAATATGACCTACCCCTTCACGGAGGGGAAGAAGTGGAACGAGTTCGCGCCCAAGACGCTGAAGCAGATCCTGATTCGCTCCACCAACGTGCTCGGCTACAAGCCACAGCCCAAGAACATCATGCGGCTGACCGGCGAGATGGTGAACGAGCACTACGACATCATCCGCTGCTTCGACTTCCTCAACCACATCGAGAACATGCGCTCATTCGCCGAGGTCGTGCTGGACTCCAAGGCAAACATCTTCGAGCCGGCGCTCTCCATGTCCTGGTCGCGCGGCTTCGATGTGGACCACTACCTCGGCGTGACCGAGGAGATCCTGCGCATGGTGGGCGACGTGGCCGGCGTGAACACCACCGAGGCGTCCAAGCGCATCATCCTGGGCCTCAAAGACATGGCCGGGATGTGCCCGCCGCGGTTCATCCGCGCCCTGGTGGAGGCTCTGCGCAAGAGGTGGCCCGACCTGGTGCTGCACTACCATCGCCACTACACGGACGGCCTGTTCGTGCCGGCGGTGGGCGCCGCGGCAGAGGCCGGCGCGCATATCGTGGACACGGCCATCGGCTCCACGGTGCGCTGGTACGGCCAGGGTGACGTGCTCTCTACGGCCGCATATATAGAGGATGAGCTCGGCCTGAAGACCAATCTGGACAAGGGCATGATTCGCCAGGCCAACTTCGTGCTCAAGCAGATCATGCCGTACTACGATCGCTACTGCACCCCGTTCTTCCAGGGCATCGACTACGATGTGGTGGAGCACGCCATGCCCGGCGGCGCTACGTCCTCGTCCCAGGAAGGGGCCATGAAGCAGGGCTACATCCACCTGCTGCCGTACATGCTGCGCTTTTTGGCCGGTACGCGGAAGATCGTGCGCTACCACGACGTAACGCCCGGCTCCCAGGTCACCTGGAACACGGCCTTCCTGGCCGTGACATCCGCATACCAGCGCGGCGGCGAGGAAGAGGTGCTGACCCTGCTGGACGTGCTGGACGGCGTGGTGAACAATCCGACCCAGGAGATCGACCCTGACGGCAAGGCGCCTGCGCTGATGATCTACCAGGACGCCAACGACGCCTTCCGCGATCTGCTTCTGGGCAAGTACGGCCGGCTGCCCCTGGGGTTCCCGCCGGATTGGGTCTACCGCAGCGCCTTTGGCCGCGACTACAAGAAGGCCCTGGCCAAGCGTACCGAGGTTTCGCCCCTGGAGTTCCTCAAGGACATGGACCTCACGGAGGAGCGCGAGGCATTGCGCGGCCATCTGCAGCGCGAGCCCAGCGAAGAAGAGTTCGTCATGTACCTGAACCATCCGGGCGATGCGCTGAACACCATTCGTTTCCACAACGAGTTCGGCAACCCGAACTGTCTGCCTCTGGACGTGTGGTTCGAGGGCGCCGAGATCAGCAAGGAAGTGCAGTTCAACGACTCGGCCGGCAAGCCGCACAGCATGACTGTCCTGCGCATCACGCGCCCGGACGATCGCGGCATGAGCATCGTGCGCTACATCCTGGACAGCGAGATCCTGGACTACGAGGTCAAGGTGTGCGAGGTGGAGTCCCACGTCGAGGGCGGCCTGGAGATGGCCGATCCCAACAACCCGTACCACATGGGCTCTCCGGGCACCGGTGATCTCTGGGTGATGTACGTGAGCCCCGGCGACATGGTGAAGAAGGGCGAAGAGATATTCAATATCTCCATCATGAAGCAGGAGAAGGCCGTGTTGGCGCCCGTGGACGGGCACGTGAAACGGGTGCTCAAGACAGCAAAGTACTCGGAGGACAGGCAGATGGTGCCGGTGAAGGGCGGCGAGCTCATCGTGGAGCTGGAAGCCGCACCGGTGACGTGTCCCACCTGCGAGAAGCCGTTGATGGATGTGGCCTGCAGATACTGCCCACATTGTGGCGAGAGACTGGGCGAGGAAGCGGCTCTGTGATACGATTCGATTTCGACGGAGAATTGACGAACCCGAGTCGAAAAAGCTACATGAATATATCATGAACTCAAGCGGCCGGTCCGGACTTTCCGGATCGGCCTTCCGTATCCCGTTCGATCACTTTGCAATGCTCGGCGGCGGGAAAGGGCAGTTTCCCGTTTCCGATGAGCGCGCCCAAGGAGGAGGACGCCCATGGCAAAAAGCAAGGACGACAAGTCCAAAGCTTCTAATAAATCTGAGAGTAAACAGACCGCCGGAAAAGACGAGGCAAAGCTGGAGGCAATCCGGAACCAACTCGTATTGAACGGTGCTGATATCGTAGCCCTTGGGGAAGAGGGCGAGCTTCTTGTCGGTGGCAAGAACTACAACACGGCGATCATCAGCCAGGTCAAGGGCATTCGCGCTCCGCAGTTCCGGGCGATTTCCTCCAAGGCTTTCCATAAGCTCCTGGACGAAACCAAGGTCAACGCCACGCTCATACGCCAGGTGGTGAACAAGGAATACAACCGCATCAACTGGGCGGACCCCGAGATCAACAAGGATCCGGAGTTCCTGCAAAAGTTCGTGCGCCGTCTGGGCGCCGAAGTGAACTCCACCACCAGCTCTTCGGCCGGGGAGTCCACCCAGGTCAAGATGCGCACCTTCATCAACAATGTGGTGGAAGGCTTCGCCACTTCGCCGGAAGGCATAGACCAGCTCCGCAAGCGTAGCGTCCTTGTGCAGGTGGCCATCCTTTCCGTTGATGTGCCGAAGGACGTGGACACGGCCGTGCGCTCCGCCTACGCCTCCATCTGCAAGGAGGCCGGCCTGGAGGACGAGCCCGTGGCCGTGCGTTCCTCCGCCGCAGGCGAAGACAGCCGCAAGAAGGCCTTTGCCGGCTTGCAGGACACCTACCTGAACATCGTGGGCGAGCAGCACTGCGTGGAAGCCTACCACTGGGACTGCGCCTCGGCCTACAACCTGCGCTCCATGACCTACCGCCGCGAGGCCATTCTCGACGCCATCGCCACGGCGGAGTCCACCGGCGAGGAGGACATCGCCGAGAAGGCCAAGCGCGAGTGGGCCATCGAGAACACCTCGCTCTCGGTCTGCATCATGCGCATGATCAACCCGCTGATCTCGGGCACGGCATTCAGCGCCGACACTGCCACGGGATGCCGCGGCACCGCGCGCAAGGAGCTCGTGTCCATGGATGCGAGCTACGGCCTGGGCGAGGCTGTGGTCGGCGGCATGGTTACGCCGGACAAGTTTTACGTGTTCCAGCGCGATGACAGCTCCGAGGTCGTCATCCGCCAGATGGGCCACAAGGACAAGAAGATCGTCTACGACGCCAAGGGCGGCACCAAGGTCGTGGCCGTGGCGGACAACGAGATGTTCCGCTGGTCCCTCTCCCTGGCTCAGGCCGAGGACGTTGCCAAGGGCGTGCGCGCCATCTCCAAGGCCTATGGCGGCATGATCATGGACACCGAGTTCTGCATCGACGCGGCCGACAGGCTGTGGTTCGTGCAGGCCCGGCCCGAGACCCGCTGGAACGAGGAGTTCGAGCTCCATCCGGACACCATCTTCATGCGTCGTCTGGAAGTGGAGGCAAAGGCCACCAAGACGGCCGAGTCGCTGCTGGAAGGCAACGGTGCCTCCCGCGGCGCCGGCCAGGGCCAAGTCAAGTTCCTGCGCTCTGCCCTGGAGCTGAACAAGATCAACAAGGGCGACATCCTTGCCGCGGACCGCACCGATCCGGACATGGTCCCCGGCATGCGCATCGCTTCCGCCATTCTGGCCAACGTGGGCGGCGACACCTCCCACGCAGCCATCACCTCCCGCGAGCTGGGCATCCCCGCCGTCATCGGCATCGGCCGGCTGGAGCTTCTGCGCTCCCTGGACGGCCAGGAGGTCACGGTGGACGGCTCCAGCGGCAAGGTCTATCGCGGCCTGCTGCCCCTGGCCGAGGTCGGCGGCGAGATCAACGTGGCCGAGCTGCCCAAGACCAAGACCAAGGTCGGCCTCATCCTGGCCGACGTGGGCCAGTCCATGTTCCTTTCGCGTCTGCGCGAGGTGCCGGACTTCGAGGTGGGCCTGCTGCGCGCCGAGTTCATGCTCGGCAACATCGCCGTGCACCCGCTGGCCCTGGAAGCCTACGACAACGGCCGCCTGGAAGAGGCCGTGGAGGCGCGGCTGGACGATCTGGAGCAGCAGCTCACAAAGATCATCCGCGAGCAGATGGCCGCCGGCGTGGTGACCCTGGACATGAAGCTGCGCCACTACGTGGGGCTGGTCACGGGTCTGACCCGCGAGCTGGAGGCGCTCACCGAGCGTGAGATTTCCCGCTCCACGGACGAGGTGCTGGCCATCCATCGCGAGCTGCGCGAGCTGGACCGCAAGCTGGACGACTACGTCTCCCTGGCCACGCGGCGCATCGATGAGCTCAAGACCTCCGTGGACCTGGCCGAGCACGTCTCCCTGATCATGGGCTACAAGGATGAGCTGGTCGTTCTGACCGGTAAGGACCCCGACACCCTCAAGCGGCGTCAGGAGATCGAGTCCGCCATTCGCGAGCAGGTGGACAAGATCAAGGACGTGCCCGAGGTCCAGGAGACCATCCAGAAGATTAAGAACCTGCGCCGCGAAGTGGCGCAGAAGGTGGGCCTGCTCAGCGCCATGGACGAGCTGCGCAGCGTGCCGCAGAAGATCCGCGAGATCATCATGACCCGCGGTTACCGCACCGGCCGCGAGCACTACACCCAGACCCTGGCCCAGGGACTGGCGCTCTTCGCCATGGCCTTCTACGGCAAGCCCATCGTCTACCGCACCACGGACTTCAAATCGAACGAGTACCGCAACCTTATCGGCGGCGCGCTCTTCGAGGAGATCGAGGACAACCCGATGCTGGGCTACCGCGGCGTCTCCCGCAACATCCACGACTGGGAGCTCGAAGCGTTCAAGCTCGCTCGCGGCGTGTTCGGCGGCACCAACCTCCAGCTCATGTTCCCCTTCGTGCGTACGCTGGAAGAGGCGCGCTCCATGAAGCGCTACGTGGAGCAGGTGCACAACCTCAAGAGCGGCAAGGACGGGCTCAAGATCATCCTCATGAGCGAGATCCCCTCCAACGCCATCCTGGCCAAGCAGTTCATCGAGGAGTTCGACGGCTTCTCCATCGGCTCCAACGACATGACCCAGATGGTGCTGGCCACGGACCGCGACAACGCGCGTCTCAGCCACATCTACGACGAGGAGGACCCGGGCGTGATCTGGGCCATCCTGGTCACCATCTTCACCGGCCAGAAGTACGGCAAGAAGGTGGGCTTCTGCGGCCAGGGCGTCTCCAACTCCGTCATCCTGCGCGGCCTGGTGGGCATCGCCGGCATCGTCTCCGCATCCGTGGTGCCGGACACCTACGAGCAGACCAAGCACGACATGGCCGAGGTGGAGCAGGAGAACATCGCCGTGTCCGGGTTGGGCAAGTGGCTCGGCGAGCGCTTCCTGGACCGTCTGACCCACGTGCTCAAGGCGCACAACTACGAGCACATCCTCAAGAAGTACAAGACGCCGACCGACTTCATGGAGTGGTACGAGGGCGAGCTGGCGCGGCTCCACGAGCAGCTTCGCGAGCACCTGGACACCAGCAAGGAGTCCTTCTACCGTTCCGAGATGGAAACCTTCCGCAAGCACTTCCACAAGGTCGTGATCTACGCCAACTGGGATTGGGGACGGACCGTGGAGGACGCGCTCCATCAGGCCGGTTTCGCATCCTTCGAGGAGCAGACCGAGGCCCTGGAGGCCCAGCGCAAGAAGAGCTGGTAAGCCTCGCGGTCAGTCAATACGACGCAATGAGCGCCTTCCGGTCATGCCGGGAGGCGCTTTTCTTTTGCGCAAGCCAGCCGCTGTCGCTCGATTCCATGCCGGAATCTATTTCCTTCAAAGCCGTCTTCCCTTTCATTGCCAATTCTGTACAATATGCGCTTGGGGCAATCCGTGCGCCATGCGCATCCGTATGGGCAAAGCAAGAGGTCAGGGGGACAATGGAACAGAAAGAAGACGAGCCCAGGACGCCGCTGTTGACGGGACCAGACTCCGCGCCGCGTGAGCAGCCATCACCGGAAAGACGGCGCACGTTGCGCAACCAGCTCTGGGCCGCCTGGATATTCATGCAGGTGGTGATGAACCTCGGTTGGATCTTTTCCAGGCTCGATCATTTCCGGCATCCGTCATGGGAGCACGTCTTCGGCGACTTCGCCAACCTCTGCGCCTTCAACGGTGTGGTCTTTTTCGTAATCATGCTCCTGCTCGGCTCGCGCAACCCCACAGTGCAGCGCGCCTTCGGTCTGGACAGGATGCTGCTTCTGCACCGCCGCCTGGGCGTGTACACCCTGGGCTGCTTCATCGGCCACGCCATCTTCCGCACCTGGTCCATCTCCCTCCGCCGCGGCGTGAGCTACGACTTTTCCATTCTCTACTCCATGGATCTGGCAGAGTGGGACCTGGTGCTGGGGCGGCTCGCGCTGCTCATCATGATCGGCGGCACGGTGCTGGCGCTGTTGGGGCAAAAGTACCTGGTGCTGCAGTACCATGTGTGGAAGCGGCCGCACTTCTTGCTTTATCCGGCCCTGTTCATGGGGCTGGTGCACGCTTATGCGCACGGCAACGACATGCCGCATACTCCGTTCCGGGAAGCGGGCGTTGTGCTCGGCATTATCGCCGCCGCGGACCTGGCCAGACGGGCGCACTACCGACTCAAACGGGGCAGGGGCCATGTCTGGTTCGTCAGCGAACGCGTGCAGGAAACCAGCGACACGGCCACATTCACGCTGCAGCATCCGGAGGCCTCGGCCGAGTTCGCGCGCCGGCTTCCCGGCCAGTTCGCCGTAATCCGCGCGCCGTATGTGCCCCATCTCAACGAGCCGCATCCGTTCACATTTTCCGGCGAGCCGCTGGGGGACAAACACCATGCGGACGATCGCCTGCGCTTCACGGTCAAGGTGTCCGGAGACTTCACGGCAACCTTCGTCAAAATGCCTCTGGGCGCGCCCATTCTGGTGGAAGGGCCGTACGGCGTGTTCCTCTCCGACATTGGCCGCTGGGACCGAGTGGGGCTCATTGCCGGCGGCGTAGGCATCACGCCGTTCCTCAGCCTTGTCCGGGCTTTTGCGCAGCGGGGCGACTGCCCGCCCACCACGCTGGTCTGGTCCAACAGGACGCTGGCCGACACCTTCGCTCTGGAGGAGCTGGTGGGCTACACCAGGGAGCTGCCGCTCTCGCTGGTGTTCGCCTTCACGCGGGAGCAGCCCGAGGGCCTGCCGGCGGAGTCGCCGTCCACGCGGTTCGTCTACGGCCGGCTGGGGCCGGGGCTGCTGCAGGAGCTGTTCAGCGGCAAGGAGGGCTTCTACCTCTGCGGGCCGGAGCCGTTCCAGCAGGCCGTGGCTTATGCGTTGCGCCACGATCTGAAGGCGCCGGCGGAGAACATCCAGCGCGAGCATTTCTTCTGGTAAGATGCGGCCGCTGCCTGTCCAAGAAGTTGGACAGAAGCAGGGCGGGTGGCAGGAGTGCGATCCACAACCGGCATTGCTGGGAAGTGACTTCCGCTACGCACAACGAAGCGCTTTCGAAAAGAAGAGGGACCCTACGCTGCTCAGGCTTTGGGCAGGTCCATGCTGGCTGAAATATGCTCCAGCATGGACAGCCTCGATTGCGGTCCATCTTCGTTGTAGTGGACAGCAATGCCTATGATGCCGCGGTTCTGCAGGTTCCATTTCCGTATATCCGCCTGCGCCACGGCGTTGCGGATATTCTCGGATTCCCCAACTTCGATAAACGACCAGCCCAGACCGTTCACCGCCGTCAAAACAAGAAAGACGCCAGGAGCGTTTTTGAGCTGGCCCATATCTGTGTAGGGCCCCTCGAATTCATAGCCACTGCAGTTCATCATAGTGTTTCCGGGGTACATGGGTGCATAACATAACTTTATTCATACGATGTTTCCCAGTCCGCACGCAGTGGGAGAAATTGGTTAATAGCTTCTTGGGATGGGTGTAGGAGACGGGGGCGGCCGCATTGGTTGTTCATTTAATTGACGAAAAAAGCCGGCCTCCGCAAAGGGGAGACCGGCTTTTTTTGTCCGTCCAATTATCTGGATAACAAAGCTCAGGAGCCGTTGGCCGTGGCGCTCATGACGTCGGGAATCTTCTCGCTGAGGTTGTCCTGAATCCAGTGAGCGTCCCACCACTCCACAGGCATGACAGGCAGGCCCGACACAAGCACGCCGAAGTGGAGGTGGTCGCCGCCGGCCATGCCGGTGGAACCGGTCTTGCCTAGGGACTGGCCCTTGGTCACTTCATCGCCGGTGGATACGGCTATCTCTGACATGTGCGCATACAGGGTCATCAGGCCCATGCCGTGGTCGATGACCACGCAGTTGCCGTAGATGCCCATGTTGCCGGTGTATGCCACCACGCCGTCGTTGGCGGCCGGAACATCGGCGCGCTGGGTTGAGGCGAGGTCAAAGCCCAGGTGGGTCTGTTCATCCACCTTTTCGCCATTGTAGATGTAGCTGCGGTGGTCGGCGAACTGCGCCATGGTCGCGCCGGGCATGCGCAGGAAGGCGCCGTGCCACAGGGGCGTGGGGCGGCTGTGCTGCCCCATCTCCAGCAGGGCCTGACGGTTGTTTTTGCGCATGATGCTGTTGACCGCGAGGAAGATGTCCAGGTTGTTCTTTTTGTCCGGGAAGGCCTGGGCGAACTCGGGCATTTTCCGGTCCAGGAAGGACTGCGGCAGGTTGATGGTGTCCTCGCGGAACTCGCGGGGCCGGGCGTTGACGCTGAGGTTGACGGCGGCCTCGTTGCCGGCGGCGTCCGTGGCCATGAGCACCGGCTGGTAGTCCTGGACGTCCATGGTGTACGGGAAGGCGAAGAGCGCGCTCCAGTTGCCGTTGGCTTGCTTGTAGGCCGGGAAGAAGTAGTCGCCTGCGCGCACGCCTGTCATGGCCAGCTCCTCGTCGACGGAGTAGCTCACGGCTCCGGCGCCGCCGCGAGTGATGTTGATGACGCCGCTTGTGATGGCGATGCGCGGGGGTTGCGTATCCAGAGTGTGGGTGCGGGAAAGATGGGCCATGTTGCCGCCGCCGAACTTGGCGTAGGAGCCGTCCACGGCAAAGACGTCGATGACGATGTCGCCGTCCTTGAGGGGTAGATCCTTGAGCGAGAAGGCGAGATTGGCGGAGGCGGGCTTGTCCGGGAACTGCGCGCTGGCGATGTCCCACGTCTTGTCGCCGGCTGTCACCTGGACGGCCATGGAGCGGATGCCGGACTTGGCGTCCTCGGCATGCGCGGTGAGCTGCATGTTCTTGGAGACGTAGACAGTCAGAGGGGAGAGCTCCGTAACAGGGGCGGTGCGGTCCCGGAAGAGCATGAACACGCCGCCGCCGATAGCGATGAGAATAATGAGCAACAAGAGCGGGAACGCTCTGATGCGACCGGAAGATGCCATGGAAACGACCTCGGCTATGGGTTTACTCCGGCTGGGTTGCCTGGGGCGCATCGGAGTCCTGCGCCTC
The DNA here is from genome assembly GCF_013085545.1 of Oceanidesulfovibrio marinus. Taxonomy (NCBI): domain Bacteria; kingdom Pseudomonadati; phylum Thermodesulfobacteriota; class Desulfovibrionia; order Desulfovibrionales; family Desulfovibrionaceae; genus Oceanidesulfovibrio; species Oceanidesulfovibrio marinus. The sequence goes on along the minus strand of NZ_CP039543.1, from coordinate 1,012,075 downwards.
CAGGGAGTCCAGGAGCCGGATGGTGAGTTTGAGGAAGTCGGCTTCCGTGATAATGCCCTTGAGGATGCCGTCCTGAACGACGGGCAGGCAGCCGTACTTGTGGTTCAACAACATTTCCGCTGTCTCGCGGATGGAGGTTTCCGGTGTGACGGTGGTCACGTCGCGGCGCATGATCTCGTGGATGGGAATGCCGGAGTCGATTTCGTCCTGTACGGACTTGTCCACCTCGGCGAACCGGGAGATGGTCGCAGCCAGAAGGTCGCGGTGCGTGATCAGACCGAGAAAGTGCCGGTGATCATTGACAATGGGGATATGCCGGATCCGTGCAAGGGACATCATGGAGCGGGCTGCGCGTAGGGAATCCGTGCGTTTCAGCGTAAACACTTCGCGAGTCATGAAATCCTTGACGAGGTACATGGAACTCCCCCTGGCTATTTAGAAATTGTTTAGAAGATAATCGTTCACCAGGGCGCGGCTGTCAAGGATTTCCCGGAACTCCACGGCGGCTTCCGGCATGCTGCATGTTGACTCAGCATGGGAAACATGGTTTGCAACAGCCGCAGCAGACGAGTCGTCCAGGCGGCGTACCAAACGCAATGATGGCGGCGCGTCATGCGCCGCACAAGACCCCGGATTGCAGATATGGCAGGATCAGACCTCAAACGCCTGCGCGAACGCATGGTTCGCGAGCAGATAGAAGCGCGCGGCGTGCAGGACCAACGCGTGCTCGCCGCCATGCGCAAGGTGCCGCGCCACCTCTTCGTACAGGAGGCGATGACCTCCCACGCCTACAGTGACGATGCCTTGCCCATCGGCAGCGGCCAGACCATTTCTCAGCCGTACATCGTCGCGCTCATGTCCGAGCTTCTGGAGGTGGAGCCGGGCATGACGGTCCTGGAGATCGGCACGGGCTCCGGCTACCAGGCGGCGGTGCTCGCCGAGATGGGCTGCGAGGTCTTCACGGTGGAGCGCCAGCGTACGCTGTACTCCAAGGCGCGGGAGCGGCTGCTGGAGATGCGTTACTTCAAGGTCCGCTGCAAGCTGGACGACGGCACCATGGGCTGGCCCGAGGAAGCGCCTTTCGACAGGATCATTGTTACGGCCGGCGGCCCCAGCGTGCCCGAGCCTCTGGTGGATCAGCTCGCCGACTCGGGCATCCTGATCATGCCCGTGGGCAGGTCCAGGCGCAGCCAGGAGCTCGTCATGCTTCGCCAGAAGGACGGCGTCGTCACCGAGGAGCGTTTCGGCGGCGTCGCATTTGTCGATCTCGTGGGCGAGCACGGCTGGTAAGACGCCGGCATCCTCCACCAGTTCTCCCCATCACTTTTCAGACACACCCCGAACCGGACCAATCTTTATGAAATTCATGCAATCGTGGATCGAGAAGATGTGGCGCATTTCCGATACGAAAGGCGCGCACAGGGTTCTGGCCCTGGTGGCCTTCTCGGAGTCCATCTTCTTCCCGATCCCGCCGGACGTGCTGCTCATGCCCATGTGCCTGGGCAACCGCGAAAAATCCTTCCGCTACGCGCTCACCTGTCTCATCTTCTCCCTGCTGGGCGGTGTGGTGGGGTATTTCGTGGGCTACTACTTCATGCAGGTCATCGGCGAGCCCATCGTGCGCTTCTACGGCTTCCAGGACCAAGTGCAGCAGATAGCGATGTGGTACGAAAAGTACAACGCCTGGGCCGTGGCCGTGGCCGGGCTCACGCCCATTCCGTACAAGGTGTGCACGCTTACGGCGGGCATGTTCAAGATCGACTTCACGACCTTCATCATCGCCTCCACCCTGGCGCGCGGCTTCCGCTTCTTCTGCATCGCCACGCTGCTGTATTTCTTTGGCGAGAAGGTCCGCGACTTCATCGAACGCCGTTTCAACATCGTGGTCACGGCGCTCATGGTGCTTGTGGTGCTGGGGTTTGTCGCGATAAAATTCTTCAAGTAACGCGGATCAGAGGGCGGATGTCCGGGCTTGACTGGACCAGCCGGCTCGATATTCTGGTTTCCGCAATGGATAAGTGTCTCCCGGCTCGCGGCGCTGCCTGCGGCGTGGGCCGGATGTGCCGTGCATGACCATACAAACGTATCCGGGGGAAAGTGCGATGAGTACCTCGTGCAGCAGTTGCGGCGGCCAGGAGCAAGGCTCCCAGGACGCCACCGTTTCCATGCAGGACGAGCTTATCAGGAGCACGCTGGCGAAAATTCGCTACAAGCTCTTCGTGATGAGCGGCAAAGGCGGCGTGGGCAAGAGCTCCGTGGCCGTGAACCTGGCTGCGGCCCTGGCCGCTTCCGGCAAGAAGGTGGGCCTCATGGACGTGGACATCCACGGCCCCAGCGTGGCCAATCTGCTGAGTCTGGAGGGCGGTCTGGACGTCCACAAGGGCGAGCTCTTCCTGCCCAAGAAGTTCAACGACAACCTCTCGGCCGTGTCCATGGACACGCTCCTGAAGGACCGCGACCAGGCTGTGCTCTGGCGCGGCCCCATGAAGCACTCGGCTATCCGCCAGTTCATCGCCGACGTCATGTGGGGCGAGCTCGACTACCTGGTCATCGATTCCCCTCCCGGAACCGGCGACGAGCACATGACCGTGCTCAAGACCATCCCGGAAGCGCTGTGCGTCATCGTGACCACCCCGCAGGAGGTCTCCCTGGCCGACGTACGCAAGGCCATCAACTTCCTGCAGTACGCCCAGGCCAACGTGCTCGGCGTGGTGGAGAACATGAGCGGCCTTATCTGTCCCCACTGCAAGGAAGAGATCTCCCTGTTCAAGAAGGGCGGCGGTAAGGATCTGGCCCGGAAGTACGGCCTGAACTTCCTGGGCGCCGTGCCGCTGGACCCGGCCACAGTGGTGGCCGGCGACCTGGGCAAGCCCGTGGTGCTGATGGATGAGGACTTCCCGGCCAAGGAAGCGTTTCTGGAGATTGCGCGCAAGACGGCGCAGGCCGCCGAGAGCAGCCTGGAGATCGCCTCCACCATCCACACCTAGACGCATGGTCCCAAGCCGCTTGCGGCGGCTCAATGCTTGCAGAGGGGCAGGGCAGGCACGTGCGGATGGTCATTCCATCCCGTGCCGGGCGTTGCCCCTTTCGTGCGTCTGGGGCTCAAACCTCCGGAAAAAGCTGCGCCGGGAGCGTGTTAGGATATGTTATCAAAGGCTGGAACGGTCAGCAGGGGCGGCGCGTCACCAAACCGGCGCAACGGCAGGGCGGCATGCTTCCGCGCAGACCGCCAGGCTTTCTTTTTGGGAAAAATTTCTGTATGATAGATATGCAATTGCGCGTGCTGAATCGGCATCATCCTCTCGGTCAACACCACAATACGCAATTCTGACGGAAGACCCCATGCAAACTCCTGCTGCCTGCTCCCGCACTCTCCTGCCCGCCGCGGTCGTTTCCGTGCTCCTTGCCTGCTTTGTGTTTATCGGTGGGACGCCTCCAGCGGCCGCCTCGTCGGATGAGGTCATCTACTCCAAGACCGACGACGAAGGCGTGCTCTGCCTGACGGACCGCAAGACCGTCGGATTCCGAGTGTACCTGGTATTCAGGGACATCATGCGGCGTTTCCCCAACGTGAAGAAGGCCCAGGTGGAGGCCATTGCCCGGCGCTACTCCAAGATATACGGGCTGGACCCCAAGCTCGTCACCGCGGTCATCGAGGTGGAGTCCGGCTTCTGCAACGAGGTGACCTCCAACAAGGGCGCCGAAGGGCTCATGCAGATCATGCCCGAGACCCAGCGCGAGCTCGGCGTCACCAAGCCGTACGATCCAGAGGACAACATCGCCGGCGGCGTGCGCTATCTGCGCATGATGCTCGACCGGTACAACCGCGTGGACCTTGCCCTGGCCGCATACAACGCCGGCCCCGGCAACGTGGACAAGTACGGCGGCATCCCGCCGTTCAAGGAAACCCGCAACTACGTGCGCAAGGTCCTTTCGCTCTACAAGCGCTCCTGAGTACCCCATGCTCAATCTCGCAAACCGCATCACTCTGACTCGCCTCGCCGCCGTGCCGGTGTGCGTCATCCTGCTCAACTTCCCCAACAAGCTGAGCTGCATGCTGGCCATGTGCTTTTTCCTGGCCGGCGCGCTCACGGACTTCCTGGATGGCTACATCGCCCGCTCGCGGAACATGATCACCTCGCTGGGCAAGTTCCTGGACCCGCTGGCGGACAAGCTGCTGGTCATCTCGCTTTTGGTCATGCTGGTTCAGTTGCAGACCATCAACGGCGCGTCCTGGGCTCCGGCCTGGATCGTGATCATCATCATCGCCCGGGAGATGGCCGTGACAGGCCTGCGCGCCGTGGCCATGGAACAGGGCGTGGTGATGGCGGCGGATCGCTGGGGCAAGTTCAAGACGGTCTCGCAGATCATCGCCATCAGCCTGCTCACGCTGCACTACCCGTGGTTCGGGCTGGACCCGCAACCGCTGGGCAAGTTTTTCCTTTACATAGCTCTGGTGCTGACGATAATTTCCGGTGCGAACTATTTTCGTAGCTTTTTCAAGGCGCAACGCAACTCCGATGGGTCTCCCTCCCAATGATGTCCGGAGGTGTGCGGCGACGGTTGTCGACTCGTTCCATGAGGAGGCATCGACGTTGTCTTGCGCAGTGTGCGTGCGCCACTGCAGAATGGATAGACGGACGTGACTGAACAGAACGACACGACGCTGCATGAACGGCTGAAGAACTGCATTCAGACCATTCTCGAGCTGGAGCCGGATGTGGAGCGCCTCGAACTGGGGCATATCCTTCGCGACGAGTACTCCACCTTGCGTGATTTTCTGGAGCGGGTGGATTCGGTGCATCTCGAAGAAGGCGAGGTGCGGCGCATCGAGGAAGCCACATCGAGCTTTCTCGAAGAGCTGGAGAGCCCTCTTGGCAACGCACGCGACCCCCGTCCCCGGGGCCGCATCATGCAGTGACACAGGATCACATGCTCTATAACCGCATCCTGCTTGTCGTCCTTTTGCTCCTGAACAGCTTCCTCGTGTATCGCCTCCTGGTCAGCGACCAGGGGGTTTTCGCCTACCTGGAGCTCAAGGGGCGCTACGAGTCGCTCGAAGAGCGAATCACCGAGCTCGATCAACGCAACCTGGAGCTCAGCCAGGAGATCCGGCTGCTCAAGTCGGACCGCTTCAGCGTGGAAAATATCCTCCGGCAGCAAATGAATTTTGTCAAAGACGATGAAATCCTGTATGTTTTCCCGGAAGAATCAACGCCCGAAGCCCCGGCTGACGCAGCCGAACAGCCACCAGGAGCCGGCAATGCCAGCCAAAATTGAGTCCCTGCGCGAAATCCTCGAGCTGGACCCGACCTCCAAGATATTCTTCCCGCTCGCCAAGCTGCTGCATCGGGCGGGCAGGGATACGGAAGCCCGCACTGTGCTGGAGCAGGGCATCCTGCACCATCCCGAGCATTTCGAGGCGCGGCTTTTTCTCATCGAGGTGCTGGACGAGCTGGGCGAAGACGAGACTGCCATGGAGTACGCCGAGGCTATCGCCCGGGTGCTCTCGGACGCCTCGGCCTTCTGGCGCTGCTGGTCGCGCCGGCTGGAGGACGATCCGGAGCAGATGGAGCTCTCCTTTGCCGTGCAGTTCGTCGCTTCCCGCCTGGCCGAGGAGCCTGTGAGCTGGGTCGAGGTGCTGTCCCGCGGTCTGAAGGCGCTCAGGGCCGAGGCCGAAACCGCTCCGGCCGCTGGGGCCAAAAAGCGTCAGCCCATGCCGCAGCGTCGCCCGCGCCGCGGCGTCCAGGCCCCGGAGCCGGCCCGCTGCCCATCTCCGGAACCGGCGGAGGAGCAGGAGTACGACTATATCGAGGAGAGCGAGCGCTCCGAGGTCTTCTCCCTGCGCACGCGGACCATGGCGGACCTCCTGTCCCGGCAGGGCGACTTTGACGGCGCCATCGAAATTTACAGGGAGCTTCTGTCCTCCACGCCGTCTGGCCCCATGCGCGACGAGCTGGAAGGACTTATTGAATCCACCCAGCGTAAAAAAGGCGAAAAGAGCGCGAAGCCGCAGGCTCCGGAGAAGAGCAAGGAAGCGGCTGTGGCCAAGAAGAGCCGCACCAAGCTGCTCAGCACTCTGGAAAGCCTTGCCGAGCGGCTGGAAGCGCGTGCTGTGGAATAAACCGGTTCGGTGACGCCATAGGCAATTACCCTGGCGGCATCGGAAAAAATGGTGTAGGTCGGGATGTCGTTCCCGCGGATGTTTCGCCGTACAGGTTTTTCCGGCTCGGGCGGCTACGCCCGGTCATTGCAGGCGCGCGTCCCTCTGCATGGTCCCATGGGCCGGGAAGGGCGCTTGCGTTTGCCAGAAATCGAATTTCATGGAGTGTGACTTGAATAGCTTCTCTCGCATAATCTGGACCTTTTTCCTGGGAGCCGCCGTTCTGCTCACCGGCTGCTCTGAAGGAACCTTCGGCTCCACCAGCCTGGACGCCACCCTCGACTCGACCGGCAAGGCGATCAAGGGTCTGTATAAGGAGTATATGGAGCCGCAGCCCCAGGTGGTTCTCGACCCCAAGGAGTTCGGCGAAACCGAGGAGCGCAAGCTCGCCTACCTGCTCATGCCCGTGGACGAGAAGGTCTGGGAGATCATCAAGTTCGTGGACGGCGAGGACAAGCTGCCGACCGAGGACTGGTTCCGCCGACTCTTCGAACGCTTCTCGTGGATCAGCGGCGTGATGGTCGTTGACGAAGATGGCAACACGCGCTTCCAGCATCCCCTGGACTACAACAAGTCGGTGGATGTGGACGCCCTGCTGGCGCTCGGCGATCCCATTGTAACGGATGACGCGGACAATGCGAAGGACGAGAAAAAAGAAGACGTAGTGGCGGAAGACCAGCAGGAAGGGGTGATCGAGGAAGTCGTTCCCCCGGTGGAAGAGAAGTTCGAAGTGGACGACTGGAAAAGCAAGCGCTGGGCCGACCACTCCCTGCGCGGCTATGCCGGCAACTCCACCCTCGGACCGGAGATTTACCTGGTGCAGCCGTACTACGAGGACAACAACTTCCGCGGCATCACCACAATCTACTTTGATCCTCGGAATCTGCTGGAGTACTGCCCGGAGCCGGATCAGCTCATGATCCTTACGGCCCAGGGCGTGATCTGGTCCGCCGGATACGGCCAGGCCGCCCAGGACCTTGCCTCGCTGCCCTGGAACGACATCCTCAAGGACCGGGTGTACGGCGTGGCCACGGCCGCAGGACAGGAGTTCTACTGGCTGGGACGGAACATGGGTGAGTTCTACATGCTCTACGCCACGGCCGTGCCTACCGAGGAAATGGACGATGTCTTGACCACGTCGGAAAAGCCGGAGGCGTTGAACGCAACGGAGCCGGAAGCGCCCAGAAGTGAATAACGACAAGAACGGAGCAGCACGCAACAATAGCGCACCAAGCGGATGGCGCAGAGACGTCCGCCTTGAATATACTCGATGAGGAGGCGCACATGCCTACGACTGGCCAGGTAACGGTCACAGAACATTTACTGTATCATCAAAAACAATCTCCCGAAGCCACGGGCAGATTCACCTCGCTGCTCAACGATCTGATTCTGGCCGCCAAGATCGTCTCCCGCGAAGTGAACAAGGCCGGGCTTGTCGATATCCTGGGGTTCACCGGCGACATCAATGTCCAGGGCGAGGCCGTCAAAAAGCTTGACGAGTACGCCAACGACATCATCATCCATCGCATGGAGCGCTCCGGCGCGATCTGCGCCATGGTCTCGGAAGAAAACGCCGATGTGGTCATTGTTTCCGACAAGTTCCAGCGCGGCGACTACATTCTGATTTTCGATCCCCTTGACGGTTCCTCGAACATCGACGCCAACGTCAACGTGGGCACCATTTTTTCGATTCACAAACGCATCTCCCCGCCCATCGCAGAGCCCACCGAATCCGATGTGCTCCAGCCCGGCTACAAACAGATCGCGGCCGGCTACTTCCTTTACGGCACGTCCACCATGCTGGTGTACACCTCGGGCCGTGGCGTCCACGGCTTTACGCTCGACCCCAGCGTGGGCGAGTTCCTGCTCTCCCATCCTGACATACGCATTCCGGAGCAGGGCAAGATCTACTCCGTGAACGAGAGCTACTACGCTTACTGGGACGCCCCTACGCGCGACGTGATCGGGTACTTCAAGTCTTTCGACAACCCCCGCGGCAAACCGCACAGCCTGCGCTACATCGGTTCCCTTGTGGCGGACTTCCACCGCACCCTGCTGTACGGCGGCATCTTCATGTACCCCATGGATTACCGCGACCCCAAGGCGCCCAGGGGCAAGCTGCGGCTGATGTGCGAGGCCAGCCCGCTGGCTTTCGTGGCGGAGCAGGCCGGCGGCCTGGCAACGGACGGCCGCAACCGCATTCTGGACATCGAGCCCACGGCGATCCACCAGCGCGTGCCGCTGTTCATGGGCTCGGAGTACGACGTGCGCAAGGTGACCGAGCTCTATCTTCAGCACGACGGCGCCTAACCGTTTTTTCGCAGTCGTAGGCGTTCCATGCTCTGTCTGGGTATAGAGACCTCTTGTGACGATACCGGCGTGGCGCTTGTGGACGGCCGGCGGCTGCTGGCCAACCGCGCCGCCTCGCAGGCCGACCTGCACGCCGTGTTCGGCGGCGTTGTGCCGGAAATCGCCTCGCGGGAGCATTACCGACTTCTCGCGCCGTTGTACCAGGCGTGCCTGACCGACGCCGGCGTTTCCCCATCCGATGTGGACGTGGTGGCTGTGGCCCGCGGTCCGGGCCTTTTGGGCAGCCTGCTCACCGGCGTCTCCTTTGCCAAGGGCCTGGCCTTGGGCACGGGCGCGCGCCTGGTCGGGGTGGATCATCTGCACGCCCATGTCCTGGCCGCCGCGCTGGAGACGGAGATTTCGTATCCGGCCGTAGCCGTGCTCATTTCCGGCGGCCATACCAACCTCTACATTATGCGCTCCGAGCTGGAGCTGGAGCTGGTGGGCAGAACGCTGGACGACGCTGCAGGCGAGGCTTTTGACAAGGCCGCCAAGGCGCTGAATCTGCCGTATCCGGGAGGCGCGGTCATGGACCGCCTCGCCGCCTACGGGCAGGTGGATACGGCGATGTTCCCCCGCCCGTATCTGGACAACCAGAACCTCGACTTCAGCTTCAGCGGATTGAAGACCGCCTTTGCCCTGCACATAGCCGCGCGCGAAGGGCTGGCCACGGAACGGCTGGTGGAGGCGACCGAGCTGCAGAGCGAGGAGGGCGCCCGTCGCGTTCTGGGCGAGAGCTTTCAGGAGATTGCGGACATCTGCGCCTCCTACGGCTGGAGCATAGCCGACACGCTGCGGATCAAGACGTCGCGCGCTCTGGAGCGTATGGGCGAGAGGCCGCAGGCCATCATTCTCGCAGGCGGCGTGGCCTCCAACACCACGGTGCGCCGGCTGCTCAAGGAAGAGGCGAATGCGCGAGGTCTTGCTTTCATCGCGCCGTCGCCTATGTTATGTACGGACAATGCTGCGATGGTGGCGTATGCTGGAAGCCGTCTTGCGGAAGCCGGCCTGTGCCACGATCTGACGTTGGAGGCCGTGCCTCGTGGACGCAAGGTTCCCCGTGATTATGTCGCATGCGCGTGATGCGTTGCGACTGCCTCCCGGCGGATAATCCTTGACACGGTTTGCGGGCCTCAATAAGTGTAATAGTTGTCGTACGTGCGGTATTCACCTAGAATTTCACCCTGATTTGCATTGGTGTTTTTCGGGTGATTCCGATACGACGTTTCAACGCCTAATCACAAAACAAGGAGATCCCGAATGGCTCTTCAAGTAACCGATGGTACTTTTGACGAAGAAGTCCTGAAAAGTGACGTTCCAGTCCTCGTGGATTTCTGGGCCCCCTGGTGCGGTCCCTGCCGCGCAATGGGTCCGGTTATCGACGAAATGGCGAGCGAGTATGAGGGCAAGGTAAAGATCTCCAAGATGAATGTGGACGAGAATCCCTCTACGCCCAGCAAGTACGGCATCCGCGCCATCCCCACGCTGATCCTCTTCAAGGACGGCGAGGTGGTGGAGCAGATCACCGGAGCGGTGTCCAAGTCCTCGATCAAGGAAATGATCACCTCCAAAGCTCTGTAAGCCATGAAGCGTTATGATTGCGTTATCATAGGGGGCGGCCCGGCGGGAATGACGGCCGCCCTCTATCTTTTACGCGCAGGCGCACGGATTGCGTGGGTGGAAAAGCTGTCTCCCGGCGGACAGACTCTGCTCACGGAAACCATTGACAACTACCCGGGCCACCCCAAGGGCATCCAAGGGTACGAGCTTGCCGACCTCTTCGCCTCCCACCTGGAAGGCTACGAGTTCGACAGGTACATGGACGAGGTCAGGGTTTTCGAACCCGAACCCGGCAAGCATCGCGTCAGGGTGGGCGAGGACTGGCTGGAAGCCACTACGGTCATCGTCGCCACCGGCTCCGAGTACCGCCATCTCGGCCTGCCGCGTGAAGAGGAACTGACCGGACGGGGCGTGTCCTACTGCGCGCTGTGCGACGGCAACTTCTACCGCGACAAGGTCGTGGCCGTTGTAGGCGGTGGCAACTCCGCCCTGGAAGAGTCCTTGTACCTGGCGAAGATTGTCAAGAAGCTCTACCTCATTCATCGGCGCAAGGAGTTCCGGGGCATGATGTGCTACCAGGACAAGTGCTTCGCCGCTCCCAAGATATCCATGATGCTCGAATCGACTGTGGATGAGATCCTGGGTGAGAACGAGGTCACCGGCTTGCGCGTGCGCAACGTGCGTACCAACGAATCGCAGGACATCGCGGTGGACGGCCTGTTCGTCTTTGTCGGGTTCAAGCCGCAGGCGACCTTCCTGCCTGATGCACTGCGCACGGACGAGGCCGGCTACATCATCACCGACACGGAGATGCACACCAACATCGAGGGCGTGTATGCAGCGGGCGACGCTCGCTCCAAGCTGTGCCGGCAGGTGGTTACGGCTGTTGGAGACGGCGCCACCGCGGCTCATGCAGCATCCGTCTATCTGGACAAGTTATGAACCACGTTAGAGCGCGACTCTGTATTCTTTTGCTTCTCGTCACGATGCTCGGCGGATGCGGCATCATCGACTACCTGTACCTGCCCGTTCCGGAAGACACCGCCCAGGAGCTGTGGGAAGCCGGCGTGGACAACATGAACGCCACCAACTACTACAAGGCGGCGCGCTACTTCACCCAGCTCAGGGACCGGTACCCCTTCAGCCCTTACACGGCGCAGGCCGAGCTCGCCCTTGGCGACGCCCTGTACCTCAACGGGGACTACGAGCAGGCAATGGACGCCTACCTCGAGTTCGAGATGCTCCATCCACGGCACGAGGAAATGCCGTACGTTCTCTACCAGATCGGCGTCTCGGGGTATAAATCGTTCACAACCATCGACAGGCCGCAGCCCCTGGTGGCCCAGGGCATCGAGTATCTGCGCCGCCTGCAGGAAACCTATCCCCAGTCCGTGTACGCGCAGCAGGCCGGCGAGTACATCAAACTCTCGCGTGAGATTCTTGCCAAGCGCGAGCTCTTCGTGGCCGACTTCTACTGGAAGCGGGAACGATACAGCGGCGCCTGGAATCGCTATACGTACGTTGCGGAGAATTTCGGGGATCTCCCTGAGTATCAGGAGTATGCAAAACGCCAGGCAGAGCTCTCCTATCTGCGATTCCAGCAGCAGGCCTCAGAGATGGCCATGCGGCAGATGGAAGGCTCCTGGCGCGACTACTTCTACTGGCTCTAACCGTGAACGCGATTTCGCCGGACCGCCTTGTATCGAGCGGTCCGGCGTTCTTTCTTCACGGCGGGCCTATTTTCAGAACACAATGAGCAGCGCCCCTTCAGATCCTGAAGACCGCTCCAAAGGCGGGTGCGACGCGAACCAGAGCGCTCTTCCGTCGTGGTTTCTGGACGCCGCGCTTTCGGACACGCCCTTTGCCGAAGCCTTCGACGCCGTGGGCGACAGCCGCCGGGCGCTCCTGAAAACCGCCATCGCCAGACTCACCACCGTGTACGGGACGAGCGCCATCGCCTTCAGCAGCGAGAGCCAGGGCTACAGCAACGGCTTCACGCTGAGCCGGCATGTTCGCCCGGCCCACTGCGCGTTCATCGTTATCGATGAGCATTTCGCATCGCCGTCCGCCTTGCTCGCCGCGCTCATGCCGGCCTTGCTCGCCGGAGTTCCGGACGTTGCGGTGGTGCGCATCGCGGGCAAGAAGGCCAAACAGTGGCCGGACTCCCTGTTGTGCGCCATGGAGCTGGCCGGGCAGGAACTGGCCGTGGATGTGACCATGGAGAGCTTCCACACATTGCTCGCAGACATGAGCGGCTCCGGCGTTACCTGCCGGCTGGTGCTGCTCGGACGGCGGTCGCAGAAGCTCATTGCGGCCCTGGCTGCGCAATGCAACCACGACATGGAGTTCCGCTTCCTGTCCGAGCCGTCCTCCCTGGCCGCCTGGTTCGACCACTCCTTTGACTACGAGGCCGCGGCCTGGGCGCATCCCAACGCGGTGCGGACGTGTTGGGTCACGGACGACGACGTGGAGGCTCCCGGCTGGGACTGCGTGCACGGCTCCTGGGACGAGTTCGTGGTGCAGCGCAACGACGCCTGGCTGGTGCCGGTCGATCACCTGGCCGGTCTGCACGGCGCGGTGGACGTCATCCTGGGACCCGGAGAGGAGGGCAGCTGGCTTTACCCGGAGCTGAACCTCAGCTATTTTCTCCATCACGTTGTGGCCCTGGGGCCCGAGGGCGTGGGCGGCTGCTGATCCGCGTACGTCCGACCACCGGGAGGTCAGGCAGAACACTGGGCCGGACGTGGCGCCGGATGTTGCGGACCATCTTTCTCATACGCCGACTGGACACCTGCTCGGAAAGGAAACCGTTCCATGGCAACGACCGTCTCCAAACGCCGTCTCGACAAGCTTCGCAATATCGGCATCATCGCGCACATCGATGCCGGCAAGACCACCCTTACGGAACGATTTCTCTTCTACTCCCACAAGATACATCGCATGGGCGAAGTGCATGAAGGCACCGCGACCATGGACTTCATGCCCGAGGAGCAGGAGCGGGGCATCACCATCAGCTCCGCCTGCACCACGAGCTTCTGGAACGACCACACCCTGAACCTCATCGACACGCCCGGCCACGTGGATTTCACCATCGAGGTGGAGCGATCCCTGCGCGTGCTGGACGGCGCCGTGGGCGTGTTCTGCGGCGTGGGCGGGGTGGAGCCCCAGTCGGAAACCGTGTGGCGCCAGTCGGAGCGGTTCCACGTGCCCAAGCTCGCCTTTGTGAACAAGATGGACCGGTTGGGCGCTGATTTCGAGGCCGTGCTCGACGCCATCCACACCAAGCTCGGCGCGACCGTCCTGCCCATCACCATCCCCATCGGCTCCGGCCAGGACTTCGAAGGCGTCATCGACGTGATGACCATGGAGCGCCTGGCGTTCGACACGGAGTCCATGGGCGAGCAGGTGGGGCGCTATCCCCTGACCGACGAAGAGCGCGAGCTGGCCGAGCCGTGGCGGGAGCGCTTCTTTGAGACGCTCTCCGACGTGGACGAGGCCGTCATGGAGGCGTACCTCTCCGGGGACCCCGTCCCCTTGGAGACCCTCAAGCACGCCGTGCGGCGGGCGACCCTCGGCCTCAAGCTGGTGCCCGTGTATAGTGGCTCGGCCCTCAAGAACATCGGCGTGCAGCCCGTGTTCGACGGGGTGTGCGACTTTCTGCCGAGCCCGATGGAGGCTGTGCCGCCGGTGGGCCGCGATCCCAACACCGGCAGGGAGTGGGTCATCGAGCCAAACTTCGACGATCCCATGGTGGCCCTCGTGTTCAAGGTCTCCATGGTGGGCGGCCGGCGCCAGACCTTTTTGCGCATCTACGCCGGCACTCTGTCCGTGGGCGAGATCGTGCGCAACGTGACCCAGGGTCAGGACGAGCGCGTGGCGCGATTGTTCCGCGTGCACGCCGACCACCGCGAGAAGATCGAGAAAGCCGCGGCAGGAGACATCGTGGTGCTGGCCGGCATGAAACTGGCGCGCACCGGCGATACGCTCACCGCCGCGGGCAGGCAGATCGTGCTCGAATCCATCGAGGCGTATCAGCCGGTCATCTCCGTGGCTATCGAGCCGCGCAACTCTTCGGAGGCGGACAAGCTGGACGAGGTCCTGCAGAAATCCCTGGCCGAGGACCCGACTCTTACCCTGGTGCAGGACGAGGACACGGGCCAGCGCATCCTCTCCGGCATGGGCGAGCTTCACTTGGAGGTGGTGCTGGACCGGTTGCGCCGCGAGTACGGCGTGGAGCCGCGGGTGGGCAAGCCGCAGGTCGTGCATCAGGAGACCGTAACCCGGACGGCCGAAGCCTGGGGCGAGTTCCACCGTGAGCTCGGCGAGATCATGCACTTCGGACGCGTGCAGGTGCGTGTGGAACCGCTGGAGCGCGGGGCCGGCCGCCAGGTGCGCCTGGGCGTGAGTAGCGAGGACTGGCCGGAACAATGGCTTGCCGCGGCCGAGGACGGCGTCTCCGACGCCCTGCAGAGTGGTGTGATCAAAGGGTACGCCGTGCACGACGTGCGTGTGACCATCATCGGCATGGAGCGCAAGGAAGGGGAGTCCACCCCGGCCGGTTACCACATGGCCGCAGCGCAAGCCGTGCGAGAAGGGCTGACCAGCGCCGGCCCCACCTTGCTTGAGCCCATCATGCGCGTGGAGATATCCGTGCCGGAAGAGTACGTGGGCGAGGCCGTGGGCCTGTTGGGCAGCCTGAACGCCCGGGTAGAGGACATAGACGACGCCGGCAAAGGCATGAAGGTCGTGCGCGGCCTGGCAGCCATGCGCGCGCTTTTCGGTTTCTCCACCACGCTGCGTTCCGCAACCCAGGGGCGCGCCGGATTGTCCATCTCCTTCGCACGCTTCGACACGCTTGCTACGTGAGGACAGGGGCTATGATCAATCTGTCCCGCCTGTCTACGATTCTGGACATCAGCATGGATTTCTTACATGCCCGAACCCGGCTGCGACCATGCCTTGCGCCGTTGCTCTCCACGCTGCCTGGAAGAGACTGCAACGGTGTTTCTGTCGTCCAATAAATGAGACATGACAGTCGCTTTGCCATGAAATTGTTCAAAAAACGCCCGGACTTCCTGAAAGCGCTGGTCCAACAGGACTGGACGCCGCGCGGTCTGTGGACCAGCTTCTCCCGCCTGCTTCGGCTCAACTACCTGCGCATTCTGCGACTCAAGGCCTCGGCCCATTCCATCGCCTTGGGGGCGGCGCTTGGCATCTTCGTAGGCTTTCTGCCAATCATCCCCTTTCAGAGTGTCACGGTCATCGCCCTGGCGCTGCTCTTTCGCGCCAATAAGATCGCGGCCTTCAGTTGCACCTGGATTTCGAACGCATTCAATGTCATACCATTTTACTATATGCTTTATGTGGTGGGCAGCCACGTGCTGCCGTTCCAGGTGGAGTTTGATCCGCATCATTTGGAGCTCAAGGAGTTGATCGCCGAGGGCTGGCGACTGACGGTGCTGATGTCCACGGGGGGGCTTGTGATGGGCATTCCCAGCGCCGTCGCCATGTACTTCCTGACGCTACGGGCGGTGCTTACGTATCGCCGCCGTCGGGCCATGCGCCTGCTCAAGAAACGGCAGCATCATCTTCTTTAGGAAGCAACCTACAGCAGGGGGGATGCAATGGGGGGGACAGGCGTATTCGTTCCCGTTCGGGTCCGGCCCGACAGGTTGGGCGCGGGACCTGTCAAACGATCGCTCCTGGACAAAGTCCTGGGCCGCACGCCGACGAGCGGACTCACGAAGGTCAGGAACGGCTCCGAAATCGTCTACGAGTTGCACGGTATCGACGCCGAACCGGTCGAGCAGGCGTTCATCCATGCGCTTGAGAAAAGGTTTCCCGAACCCTGGGCCGCCACCCGCGCTCTGATCAGCTATCTGGACAGTGGCGTCATGGACGTGAAGCTGCGCGGATATGAGCGAGACGGGAACCCCGAGCCAACCTGGCGCGCCGAGGTTCTTTTCTCCAGCCGCGGCGGCCAGACCAGGGTCGCGGCCATGGCCGCAGCGCACTGGTTTTCCATGTGGTGCCGCCGGGGCAGGGACGGCGCGATCTTTTGCGAGAGCGCCATCACCTTTGATGCGCACGGGCCCATGAACGTATACGACGAGTTCTTCGTGCCTCTGGGGCGGTTCGGATACGGCCGTTTGATGACGGCCGAGTGCGCGGCCATTGAAGACGAAAATGAGGACACCCCCTGGTCCTGGTGCCAGTCCGTGGAGATCGATCCGTCCATGGAAGAGGCCATGACCATAGCCCACCTGGACCACCATGCCGTGCGGGACGCCATCGAATCGCTGCCGTACGGCGTCTGCCTGTGCCAGTGGTGCTCGCCGAAGTTCGATACTTCTTCGGTGGAGTGGCTGTTCGGAAAATGACGCGCAACCGTCATACGGCCGCTTTTGAGCTGGAGTCCTTTGCCAAGGCGGCGTCAATCAGGTAGTGTTTTGAGATATTCAGCACACCGTTACGTCCGGCGCAGCCGGCCGTGTGCGATTGCAAACGCTTTGGAAGTGAGGGATTTTCATGGATTTGACTCGTCTCGTCGTCGTCTCCAACCGGCTGCCGGCCGCCCTGAAAAAGGATGAGCAGGGCGACTGGAAGGTCGTGCCGGGCGCAGGCGGCCTGGTTACGGCCATGGCGCCGGTGCTTCGGGACCGCGGCGGCACCTGGATAGGCTGGTCTGGCACGGCCGGCGGCGCGGAGGTCATGGATCTGCTGGCCTCCTTTTCCAAGGAGGCCGGTTACGAGCTGAAGCCGGTGGGCCTGACCGCGGAGGAGGTCAACGACTTCTACTTCGGCTTTTCTAACGAGGTGGTCTGGCCGCTGTTTCACGATTTCCAGTCGCGCTGCAACTTCAAACCCCGCTACTGGCACCGCTATGTGGACGTGAATCGCAAGTTCGCCGAAGCCGTGGCCAAGTGGAGCGGCGAGAACGACTATGTCTGGATTCACGACTACCACCTCATGCACGTGGGCTGGTGGCTCAAGGAGATGGGCGTTACGCGGCGCACCGGCTTCTATCTGCACATCCCTTTCCCGCCCGTGGACATCTTCCTCAAGATGCCGTGGCGCACCAAGATTCTCCAGGCGCTCATGGAGTACGACCTCGTGGGGTTCCAGACCTACCGCGACCGCCGGAACTTCATCCAGTGCCTCAAGCTCTTTTTCCCGGACGTGAAGGCCAAGGGCCGCGGCCCCGTCGTGCGGATCACCCACGACGGCGGCACCTTCAACGCCGGCTACTTCTCCATCGGCATCGACTACAAGCAGTTCAACGACATGGCCCGGCGGCCGTCCGTAAAGAAGCTGGCCCAGACCATCAAGGAGGCGGACGACGACCGGATGATCATTCTCGGTGTGGACCGCCTGGACTACACCAAAGGCGTGCCTCAACGGCTGGAGGCGGTACGCACGGCGATCGAGAACTATCCGGAGCTGCACGGCAAGATCATCTTCACCCAGGTGCTGGTTCCCAGCCGCGAGAAGGTGCCGGAGTACGTGGCGCTCAAGGAGGAGATCGAGCGCCTTGTGGGCGAGATCAACGGCAAGTTCTCCCAGCCCGGCTACACACCCGTCCAGTACATGTACCGCAGCCTCTCCCGGGAGGAGCTTGTGGCCTACTACCGCGCCGCGGACATGGCCCTGGTCACGCCGCTGCGCGACGGCATGAACCTAGTGGCCAAGGAGTACTGCGCCTGCAACATCAACAGGAAGGGCGTGCTTTTTCTCTCGGAGTTCGCCGGGGCAGCGGCGCAGCTGCAGAATGGCGCGCTGCTTGTGAACCCGTACGACGTGGAGGGCGTGGCCAAGGCCATCCACCACGCCTACTACATGGACGACAAGGACAAGCGCCTCCGCATGCGCAAAATGCAGGATATCATCCGCAAGTACGATATCTTCTGGTGGCTGGACTCCTTCCTCCAGGCCGGATTCTCGCGCGGGTTGGGCGATTTCCCGCCGCAGGAGAGCGTGGATTACGCCGCGTTCTTCGAGATGGGCGAGGTCGAGGAGTCCGAAGACGACTCGTCCAGGATGTGACGGATGAGCGCATCGAGCGTCGCAAATGGGCCCGGACCGGCAAAGCGCAGCCTGGGCCAGAACTTTCTTGTGGATCCAAACACCTCGCGCCGTATTGTGCAGGCCCTGGATATCGGGCCGGATGACCATGTGGTGGAGATCGGCCCGGGCCGCGGCGCGTTGACGGATATTCTGACGGCGTCGGATGCGGCGGCCGTCTACGCCGTGGAAAAGGACCGGGAGCTGGCGCCCGTGCTCAAGGCGCGGCATCCCGGCCTGCGCGTGGCGCTCATCGACGCCATGGACGTGGCCTGGGAGCGGCTGGCCCCGGCGCTGTCGTGGAAGATCATCGGCAACCTGCCGTACAACGTGGCCTCGCCGATCATGTGGGAAATCGCACACAGGGCGCTTGCCGCCTCGCGTTGCGTTTTCATGGTGCAAAAGGAGGTGGCGCAGCGTCTGGCCGCACCTCCCGGTTCCAAAACCTATGGGGCACTGGGCGTTTTCGTACAGTCGTACATGGACGTGAAGCTCGCATTCACCGTAGGCCCGCAAGTTTTTCGACCCCGCCCGAAAATTGATTCGGCAGTGGTCGTGTTCAGCAGGAAGAACGCTCCCGGCGTGGATGCTCGGGCCCTGGGAAGTGTGCTGGCCACATGCTTTCAGAAGAGGCGCAAGCAGTTAGGATCAATATTGAAACAGTACTGGAGCGAGGAATTGGACAGGCTTTTCGAGGAGCGTGGACTGAGCCCCACCATGCGGCCCGAGAATCTGCGCCCCGAGGACTTCCAAGCCCTTGCCAATGCACTGATCATCTGTTTTCGGCCTTGACTTCGGCCGGAAAATTCTGTTCATGGAGTCATTGCTTCCGGGTTGAGAACCAGACAACTCCCCGGACTATAGGAAATAGGACCTTCCGGCGAACAGTGCGTTCGTACGGAAGACAATTCGATGTATGAAGAACGAAGAGGAGGAGACGGCGGATGACCAAGGCTGACCTCGTAGTGAAGGTGGCGGAGAAAGCGAACTTGACCAAGGCCGACGCAGAGCGCGCCCTGAACGCTTTTCTCGAGGCTGTGGAGTCCACCCTGGTGAAGGAAGGTAAACTGACCCTGACCGGTTTCGGGACGTTTGTTGTCGAGACTCGTCAGGAGCGCAAGGGCCGCAACCCGCGCACCGGTCAAGAAATCACGATCCCCGCTTCCAAGGTCGTCAAGTTCCGGCCCGGCAAGCTCCTCAAGGACGCCGTCAAGTAAACCCAAAGGATCATAACCATGTTTCAAATGGTTCAGCACGGAGAATCGATCCATAGCGCGCTTCCCTGGGATATCCCGTGGTGGATGCCCGATCATTTCGTGTTCTTCGGCGTCCTGTACCTCGCACTGTTCTTTATCGGAACCGGCGTGGGCATCGTGGTGCTGAAGTCCGTTTGGGAAACGTACTGCAAGAAGGGCGGCGCACACCATTAGAGTGAGCGCGATTCCGGTTCTGCCGGATCGAAATTTTAGGGTCCGTACCCGCACATGGCTGCAGCGGGTACGGACAAAGTTAGAAGCGGCAAAAAACCCCTTGCCAGTCATGGCGAGTTCGGGTATTTTTGTCGCTTTCTATGATTGCGACATTTCGCGACTGAGGAGGTGATTTCCTTGCCCGGAGTCTTTCTGGACGATTCCGACCATTTTGATGTAGCTCTGCGCCGCTTCAAGAAGCAGGTAGAGAAGGCCGGCGTGCTTTCCGAGCTCAAGAAGCGTCAGCATTACGAGAAGCCCAGCGTCATGCGGAAGAAGAAAAAGGCCGCTGCGCGCAAACGGCTGCTCAAGAAGATGCGGAAGATGAACCTCCTCTAGCATCCGACTGTACCTATGGGCGTTCCGCCGGGGCGCATTTCGGCTCTCCGGCGGGGCGCATTGCCCTGCCTCGCACACCTTTCCACCAGTTCCACAGCGGGGTGGATCATGAGTCTTCTTTCTCGTATCGAGCAGGACTTTCTGACGGCCTACAAGGCCAAGGAAGAAGTCCGTGTTCGGGTTTTGCGCGCCCTCAAAACGGCCGCAAAGAACAAGCACGTCGAGCTCGGCCGTGAGCCGAACGACGACGAGGTCATCGCTATCCTGGGCAAGGAAGCCAAGCAGCGCCACGAATCGGTGGATCAGTTCACCAAGGGCGACCGCGAGGATCTTGCCGACAAGGAGCGCGAGGAGCTCGAAATCCTGAGCGAGTACCTTCCGCAACAGCTTTCCCCGGAAGAGACCGAAGCCGCCGTGGATGAAGCCATCCAGAAGACCGGCGCCTCTTCCATGAAGGATATGGGCGGCGTGATGCAGGAAGTGATGGCCTCCCACAAGGGTCGCATCGACGGCAAGGTCGTCAGCGAAATCGTTCGCCGCCGTCTGGCCGGCTGAATATCTCCAGGCGCTCAAAATCCCGGGAGTAGCGCCCCGGTTGATCGTTCATGAACGAACGCACCCTGAAGCTGCTCGAATTCCCCAGCGTCCTGAGCCTGCTTGCAAAGCACGCCATGTCCGAACCGGGTCGCGAAGCGTGTCTTGCCCTGGGGCCATACCCCGATGTGCAGACCGTCTCGCGCGAGAACCGTGTGTTGGCCGAGGCCTTTGCCTGGTTCGGCGAGAGCGAGCACAAGCCCACCGACTTTCCGCCGCTGGAGGGCCTCTTCGATGTTATCGAGGAAGGCCGCTCGCACCTTGATCTGGACGACCTCAGCGGGCTCAAGGCTACGCTGGCCGAGGCGCGCAGGAGCCTGGACGTGTTCGGCACGCCCGAGGCCGCCGCACAGACCGGCCGCGATCTCCGCTGGCCGTTGCTCGCCGGCGAGGCCTGGGCCGTGCGCTTCCCCGAGAAAACCTGGTCCGGCCTCAGACGCTGCCTGAGCGAGCAGGGCCATCTCAAGGACGAGAGCTCCCCGGAGCTGATGGCCGCCCGCGCCGGTATCCGCGAGGTGCACAAGCAGTGCATCAAGAGGGTCAAGGCGTACGTCCTGGACAACAACCTGACCAACTATCTCCAGGACGACTACGTGACGATCTCCTCGGACCGTTACGTGCTGCCGCTCAAGGCGAGCTACAAGACCAAACTGCCCGGCATCATCCACGACTACTCGCAGACCGGCGAAACGTGCTACTTCGAGCCGCTGTTCCTGGTGGAGATCAACAACCAGGCCCAGGAAATTCGCCAAGAGGAGCGCGCCGCCGAGCGTGAGGTCCTGCGGCTGCTTACGTCCTTTGCCCGCGACGAGTACGACCAGCTCAAGGCCTGCTACGAGCTGCTCATCCGGCTGGACGTGCTCCATTCCAAGGTGGGACTGGGCGCGCAGCTTGACGCGTTGCCTCTGGAGGTTGCGCCCGGCGCGCCCATCGTGCTCAACGAGGTGCGCCATCCGCTGCTCGCAGCAGATCCCAGGGCCAAGGCCACGTCCCTCGACATCGTGATGGAGCAGCAGCACCACGGCCTTGTGGTCTCCGGCGGCAACGCCGGCGGCAAGACCGTGTGCCTCAAGACGCTGGGCCTCTCCGCGCTCATGGCCATGAGCGGCCTGCCTGTACCGGCGGCCGAGGGCTCCACGCTGCCCCTGTGGGAGCGGCTCTATGTCTTCATGGGCGATGAGCAGAGCCTGGCCGACCACGTTTCCACATTTACTGCGCAGATCGAGCGCCTTTCCGGATTGCTGCCGTCGGTCACGGAGACGACCCTGGTGCTGCTGGACGAGTTTGGCGCCGGCACCGACCCGGCCCAGGGCGCCGCTCTGGCCCAGGCGGTCATCGAAGACCTGTTGGAGCGCGGCGCTACAGTTGCCGCGGCCACACACTTTCCGGCGCTCAAGGTCTTTGCGCTCACGGACGATCGTGTGCGCGCCGCTTCGGTGCTGTTCGATCCCGCCACCAAAAAGCCGCTGTACAAGCTGGCATTCGATCAGGTGGGGCAGTCCCAGGCGCTGGAGGCCGCACGCGAGCACGGCCTGCCCGAGAGCGTACTGGCTCGGGCCGAGTCCATTCTCAACCCCAACCTGCCCGAAGGCGTGGACCCCTCGCGCATCATGGACCGGCTCAACGCCCTGGCCGTGAACCGTGAGGCCGAGGTTTCCGGACTCAGGCAGGAGCGCAAGAAGCTCAAGGACCGCGAGGCCCGGCTGCGGGAGCGCTTCGAGAAGGACAAGGACAAGCTTTTCGAGGAGGTCCGCGCGGCCTCCCGCCGCATTTTGCGCGAGTGGCAGGAGCGCAAGGTGAGCCACAAGCAGGCCATGCGCGAGCTTGCCGAGGCGCGGGACAAGGTCCGCACCACGAGCAAGGAAGGCGCGGCCGAGCAGGCCGGTCCCGAGAGAGCAGTGGCCTTCGAGGATTTCGAAAAAGGCCAGGCCATCCGCTACCTCCCCTGGGCCAAGAAGGCCGTGGTGGAAGAGCTGGACTCCAAGCGCAAGCTGCTCAAGGTGGACATCAGCGGCGTCTCCCTGTGGGCCAAGCCCGAGGACGCCGTGCCCATGGAGCAGGGCGGCCAACCCGCGCCCCAACCGATTCAGCAATCCGCAAAGCAATCTGCGAAACAGCAGGGCAAGGCGGCGTCCGGAGCCGGCTCCATGCGCCTGGACCTTCGCGGCAAGCGCGGCGATGAAGCCGTGGCTGAGCTGGGCAAGGTGATGGACAACGCCCTGATGCGCAACGTGGCCCAGATCGAGGTGGTGCACGGCAAGGGCACCGGCGCATTGCGGCGTGAGGTGCACAGCTTTCTGGAACACTCGCCGGCCGTGGCATCCTTTGACCTGGCCGATGAGGAGCACGGCGGCGATGGTATGACGCTGGTGGAGCTCAAATAGCATGAGCAAGGACGACGTTGCCGAAGTCAAGGCGCGGACAAGCCTGCTCGAACTGGTCAAACGGTTTACCAACGTGCGCCGCGTGGGCAACCGCTGGATGGCGCCGTGCCCGTTTCATCAGGAGACCAAACCGTCCTTCTCCATCAACGAGGAGGAGGGCTTCTACTACTGCTTCGGCTGCCAGGCCGCCGGCGACGTGATCGACTTCTACTGCCGGGTGCACGGGCTGGAGTTCCGGGAAGGGCTGGAGCAGCTCGCCCTGGAAGCCGGCGTGGAGCTCTCGCGCGGACCCCAGACTGCCGATCCCAAGGCCAAGGAGAAACGGCAGTTCCGCCGCCGGGCGCTGGACGTCTACGAGCTGGCCGCCGGGTTCTACCGCCAGACGCTGTTCGGCCCCAACGGTGAGGAAGGCCGGGAGTACCTCAAGGGTCGGGGCCTGACCAAGGAGACGGTGACTGCCTACGGCCTGGGCTACGCCCCGGAGGGATGGCAGCATCTGCACGACTTTCTGCGGTCCAGAAAAGTGGACATCAACGACGCCGTAGAGTGCGGCCTGCTTGTAAAGAACGACCGCGGCCGGGTGTACGACCGCTTCCGCGGCCGGCTGATGTTCCCGATTCAAGATTTATCAGGAAAAGTCATTGCCTTTGGCGGCAGAATACTTATCTCTTCTGATCGTGAGCCGAAGTACATCAATTCAAGCGATTCGGCCATCTACAAGAAGGGCGAGCACCTCTTTGGCCTCAGCGTCGCGCGGCGGGCGATTTCAGTCTCGCGCACGGCGCTGCTTACGGAAGGGTACATGGATGTGCTGACCCTGCACCAGTATGGCTACGAGAATGCGTGCGGCGTGCTGGGTACGGCGCTCACGGCGGATCAGGTCCGCCGGCTCACCGGTTTTTGCTCCGAGGTGGAGTGTATTTTCGACGGCGATCGCGCCGGCCAGCAGGCCGCGTTGCGTAGCGCCGAAATGCTGCTTTCGGCAGGGCTGAAGTGCCGCGTGCTTATCCTTCCGGTGAAAGAGGACGTGGACAGCCTGCTGCAAACGCAGGGTACAGAGGCCTTCGAGGCGGTGCGTCAAGGCGCCCCTGACGGCCTTGAATTTTGTATGGAGACCATTCAGCGCGATCGATCCCCTAAGGAAATCGTGCAATGGGCGATACAGTTTGTGAATAATCTGAGCGATCCTGAGCTCGCGGCGTTTTATGCGCCCCGGATCATGAACGGCCTCGGACTCTCCGAGGAGGCACTGCGGCCTGCCCTCGCCTCGCACAGCGAGAAGCGGGGAGGCAAGAAAAATCGCCTCACGAAAGGAGAACCCGCCGCCATATCCGGTCAGGCCATGCGTGAACGGCACCTGCTCCGTTTCGCGCTCTGCTTTCCCCAGCACGTGCCATTGCTGTGCGAACGGGGAGCGGACCGCGCCTTTGCCACCAGCAGAGGGCGCGCCCTTTGGGAAAAGGTGATCGACTATGGTCCCGAGGGCGCCACTGCGTACATGGACGAAGGGGAGAAGCGCTTTTTCACGGAATGCCGCATGGCTCGGGAACACCTGGCGGAGAGGGAAGAGGCACTCCTTGAGGATGTGCTTGAAAGCCTCAAAGAGATGGCCGAGCAGGCCAAACGCCAGGAAATCCAAAAGCGGCTGCGCGGGCAGGCCGCACACGGCGCGTACGATCCCATGGACGATTTGCGCGCCCTGCAACAGACGTTAGGTACAGGGAGGAATGATGGCCAATAATCTGAGGGAGATCCAACAGATCAAAACCTTGATCACCAAGGGTAAGGAGCACGGCTTCCTCACCTTTGATGAGGTGAGCAAGGCTTTGCCTTCGGAGATCAACACCCCTGAGCAGATCGAAGAGATCATGGGGATTTTCGAGCAGATGGACATCGCCATCGTGGACTCGGAAAAGGACGGCAAGAAGCTGGGGCTCACGCGCGACAGCGACGATGACGGCGGCTCCAACGAGCTGGACCTGACCGAGGACGATGATGCCGTAGACTACTCGTCGCGCTCGACCGATCCGGTGCGGATGTATCTGCGTGAGATGGGCGCGGTGCCGCTGCTGGATCGCGAGGGCGAGGTCCACATTGCCAAGAAGATCGAGAATGGCGAGCTGGAGGTTCTGTACGCCCTGGTGGAGGTTCCGGTCGCCATCGAAGAACTCATCGCTGTGGGCGAGGACCTCAAGAACAACCGAATCAAGCTTAAAGACGTGGTCAAGACCATCGAGGAGGACGACCCCAGCGAGGACGAGATGAACCAGCGTTCCCGCGTCATCTTCCTGCTTGACGAGATCAAGACCTTCTACAAGAAAAAGAAGAAGATATACCTCAAGCTGGATGACTGCGCCCGGCTGGACCGCCGCGTGTACGGCGTGCAGAAGGAAGTCCTCACCTTCAAGGAAGAGGTGGTTACCCGGCTGCGCGACATCAAGTTGGAAAAGACGCTCATCGACCGCATCATCGAGACGGTGGATGACTACGTGCGCCAGATGCACAACTGCCAGCGCGACCTGTCCGCGTATATCCTCTCCGTGGGCAAGACCCAGGCCGAGATCCGCGAGCTGTTCAAGGCCCTGGACGAGCGCGAGATAAACCCCGTGGCCGCGGCCGACGAGATGGGCATGACCGTGGAAGAGATCTTCTCCTTCAAGGAAATGATCTCCGGCAAGATGGAGATTCTGACGCGTCTGCAGGACAAGTGCTGCCATAACGTGCACGACCTGGAAGAGGTGCTGTGGCGCATCCGCCGCGGCTCCCTGGCGGCGTCCCGCGCCAAGCAGGAGCTCATCCGCTCCAACCTCCGGCTCGTGGTCTCCATTGCCAAGAAGTACACGAACCGTGGCCTGCAGTTTCTGGATCTGATCCAGGAGGGCAATATCGGCCTGATGAAGGCCGTGGACAAGTTCGAGTATCAGCGCGGCTACAAGTTCTCCACCTACGCCACGTGGTGGATTCGCCAGGCCATCACCCGCGCTATCGCCGACCAGGCGCGCACCATCCGCATTCCGGTGCACATGATAGAGACCATCAACAAGCTCATCCGCACCTCGCGCTATCTGGTGCAGGAGCTGGGCCGCGATCCAACGCCGGAGGAGATCGCCGAGCGCATGGACTACCCGCTGGAGAAGGTCAAGAAGGTCCTCAAGATCGCTAAGGAGCCGATCTCCCTGGAAACGCCCATCGGCGACGAGGAAGACTCCAGCCTGGGCGATTTTATCGAGGACAAGAAGGCCGTGGCTCCGGCCGAGGAAGTGGTCAACACCAAGCTGGGCGAGCAGATTGCCAGCGTGCTGGCCGACCTGACCCCCCGCGAGGAGCAGGTGCTGCGCAAGCGCTTCGGCATCGGCGAAAAGAGCGACCACACCCTGGAAGAGGTGGGCAAGCTCTTCAACGTCACCCGCGAGCGTATTCGGCAGATCGAGGCCAAGGCGCTTCGCAAGCTGCGCCATCCGGTCCGTAGCCAGACCTTGCGTTCCTATTACGAAAGCTGATCCTCCACGTAGTGGAGTCTGTTGCCGACGCGGCGCCTGCGTATAGTACAGGCGCCGCGTTTTTTATTTAGTTGACTACAATATAGTAATACATGTATTGTATAGGCCGATGCGACAATCCTCGGCCGTGCTTCCCCCCATGGCGCAGATCGTCGAACGCATGAACCCCGGAACGGGACATCATGAGACATGATACGCCTCCCAGCCGTACCCATTGCGACTTCTCCTGCAATGGCGAGAAAATCTGTGAGACGATGGACAAGGCCGGTGTGCCTGCACGCGGGAGATGGCGCACGCTTGTGCTCTATATGCGTGGCATGCAGGAGTACGAGCAGCTTGCCGAAGATCAGAAAGCCAGAATTCAAAATCTGCTGATCAATACGCTTCGGAGTAAGGATTACTCCGATGAAAGCTATGAAAGCCTGATACAGCAGAAGAATGACATTCTGAACCAATCGAACCGGATGTATCTCCAGGCGGCATTGCAGAAAACAGAGCGCCTCGTGCAGGAGTTCGGCGACCTGATGATTCAACGCAGAAAGGACGTCAAACGCTTGGGGGATGAGACCGTCACGCTTATCGAGACGGAAGGGGGAGACTCCGCCTCTATCATCGAAAAGATCAGGGACTCGTTCAGCGAAGTGGTCGAGGCCATGGACCAGGATGCGCGGCTGCTGCAGGAGATGACGCGCACCGACCCGCTGACCAACATCGCCAACCGCCGTGCCTTCGACGAGGTGCTTGCCGAGGCCGCCCGCGCCTGGACCGAGCAGGGCACGCCGTTCTCGCTGATCATGCTCGACATCGACCACTTCAAGCGCTTCAACGATACATACGGCCACCGCATCGGCGACCAGGCCCTGATCACCGTGGCTGCGCTGCTCAGGGAGGCCGGCAAGAGCTTCGCCAAGGAGAACGATTGCACCTTCATCCCGGCGCGCTACGGCGGCGAGGAGTTTGCGGTCATCCTGCCCGGCGTGGTGCAGAACGACGCCATGGACGCCGCTGAGGATGTTCTGGCAAAGGTCCGGGCCTACAACTTCGTTATCCGAGACGCCGACGGCGGGGTCATCGAGCGCGGCATCCGGTTGACGCTCAGCGCCGGCGTGGCCGAAGTGCTGCCGGAGTGGAACGGCAACTTCACGGATCGCATTGTCGACGCAGCGGACAAGGCCATGTATAGCGCCAAGCGGCAGGGACGCAACCGCGTCCGGCTCTACGTCGAAGGCGGCTTCTGATTCCACATTCGCCGTCCCCCATGAAGAGCTCAAACGCCGCATCCCTGGCTATCCTGTCAGGCATGCGGCGTTTTGCATGAAAAAACGCCCGGGGCGGCCGGCTACAGCTCGATGACCGCGCCCACGTGCAGCAGTTCGACAGGGCCGGGGAAGCGCTCTGCCAGGACCCGTCCCGCAAGGGAGCCCGTGCAGTGGCCGGGCCGCAGGGAGCGCACGCCGTAGCGTTTCAGCGCGTCCAGCGCCTGAAGGATGGCCGGGTCGTCCGCATCCGTGACGCCCATGAGGTGCAGGCCGCCCAACACGCACTCGAAGCCCGGTGTGGCCGTGCTGTCCGCGTTATCAGCGGATGCTTCAGCCGGACCGCCAGCAGAGCCCGGATGTGTTGCATAGGCGGTTGCCGCGTCTACGGCCGCCAGGGTGTTGGCCAGCCCGCTGTGGCAGCAGCCCAGCACGAGCACGCGGCCCCTGGGCGTGTGCAGCACCAGGCAGGCATCGTCTAGCACGCAGTCCGGCCGCTCGCCTATCGAGTCGTGGAAGAAATTGTCCACATGCTCGGCATTGCCCGGCAGCCTGGGGATGTCCGTGACCATGGTGAGCACGGGGTTGCCCTGTCCGTCGGTGGCAAGAACCGTGGTTCCTTCAACAGGGCGAATCCTCCCGCGGACCGGTTCCGGCTTCTCCCAGCCAATGGGGCGGGTCGCGCTTCCCGGTTTGACGGCCCAGCGCGGCGTCGTGCTGCCCTGATGTGCGAAGATCGGGCCGTCGAAGCCGGCCTCCAGAAAGGCGGCAATGCCGCCGGTGTGGTCGTAGTGCCCGTGGCTCAGAGCCAGGCCCACTGCCTGCGCAAGATCCACATGGAGGGCGGCGGCGTTTTGCGCGGCCAGGCCGCTGGCGCCGGCATCCCACAACCACATGGAGCCGTCATCCAGGTAGACGGCGAGGGACAGGCCGTGCTCGCCGGCAAGGCCCTCAGGCGACGGCGTATTTTCAGAAAGGATAACCAGTCTCATATTGCTGCCTCCTAAATTAATTTTCCGGAGGATCAATCGCTTTGTCTCGCGCCCCCTTTATGATAGGGGACCAGGAACAAATCGCGGTCGAGACACCAGTAACACAGGGGCGAATCAGACGAGTCTTTTCGCACCATGGCTGAAGAACCACAAGAAAGCCAGACCGAAGAGGGCGTGGGCGTGCAGCGCACCGTAGGCACGGAATCACATGACACGGCGAGCGCCGCGGAGAGCGAAGCCGTACCTCCCGACGCATCGCCGGACGTGCCCGGTTTCCCTGTCGTAGGGTTGGGCGCATCGGCTGGCGGCTTCGAGGCGTTGGAGCTGTTCTTCAGGAACGTGCCCAAAGACAGCGGCATGGCCTATGTCGTTGTCCAGCATCTTTCGAGCGACAATCGCAGCCTGATGGCGGAGCTGCTATCCAAAAAATCAGCCATCCCCGTGGTCCAGGCAGAGGACGGCCTCCAGGTCCAGCAGGACACGGCCTATCTGATTCCGCCGCGTAAGCTGTTAACCATATTCAATGGCCGGCTTTCGTTGAGCGACAAGGACCCGGGACGTCCCCCCAGCTACCCCATAGACATCTTCTTCCACTCCCTGGCCCAGAGCGTGGGACACAAGGCCGTTGCCGTCGTGCTTTCCGGCACGGGCAGCGATGGTGTCCGCGGCATTCGCACCATCAAGGAGCATGGCGGCCTGGTCATGGTCCAGGCTGTCCAAAGCGCCGACTTCGAGGCCATGCCGGCCAACGCCCTGGGCACCGGCCTTGCGGACTACGTGCTGCCGCCGGAGGAAATGCCTGCTCAGCTCGCCAGGTACGCCGCCCATCCCCACTCGCTGAAACAGTCTGAGTCCGCCGCGCCGCGCGAGGCTGACCGCAACCTGCTCGACAAGATTTTTCAGCTGCTCCTGACGCGAAGCGGCGTGGACTTCTCGCAGTACAAGCCGAACACCATAATGCGGCGCATCGAACGGCGTCTCGCCGTGATGCAGATCGAGAAGCTTGCGGATTACGTGGACTACGTCAGCCAGAACACGGGGGAGCAGGACCAGCTCAGCAAGGATTTCCTCATCGGCGTCACCCGTTTTTTCCGTGATCCCGAGGCGTATGAGATCATCCGGAAGCGTGTCATTCCCGAGATTTTCGACGCCAAGGGACCGGAGGAGCCGGTGCGCGTGTGGGTTGCCGGCTGCGCCACGGGCGAGGAGGCGTACTCCCTGGCCATGCTTTTCCAGGAGTACAAGACCACGCACAGCAGGCATAACGAGGTGAAGATATTCGCCACCGATGTGGATGCCGACTCCCTGGATTTCGCCGGCGCGGCTCTGTACCCGGAAAGCGTGCTGGAGGACGTCGCCCGCGACCAGCTCCAAGGCTACTTCATCCGCAAGGGCGACCGCTGCCAGGTGGTCAACGACCTCCGAGAGATGGTCATCTTTGCGCAGCACAACGTGTTCCGCGATCCGCCCTTCAACAGGATCGACCTCATCACGTGCCGCAACCTGCTCATCTACCTGCAGGAGCCCTTGCAGAAGCGGGTGTTCCAGCACTTCAACTTCGGCCTGAACGCAAACGGTTTTCTCTTTCTCGGCGCCAGCGAGTCCATTGGCTCGTTCACCAATCTTTTCAATACGTACGATTCGCGCTGGAAGATCTTCCGCTCGCGAGGCAAGCAGGTGTCGTTGCCATCCGAGACCTTTGCCGCGTCCACGATGCGGCGCAAGGTTCCAAAACCGGTGTCCGCGTGCGAGGCTTTTGTGGCCGATGCGCCGGAGAGCCAGCGGGAAAGCCTGGCCAGCATCCACAGCTATCTCTTTGAGCAGTATGTTCCGGCAAGCTGTGTGGTGGATGCGAACCTGGAGGTGGTGCACCTTTCGGGCGATGTGAGTGACTATCTTCAGCTCAAGGCGGGCGACATCAACCTGAAGCTGACGACGCTGGTGCGCCAGGAGCTGGCTGTTCCGCTGGAGACCGGGCTCAACAAGGCGCTGCGTGAGCGCAGGATGGTGCGTTACGACCGAATCCCCCTGGGCGAAGGGGAGGAGCAATTCCGGGTCACTGTGAGTATGAAGCCGTTTGCGGACGAGAGGACCGGCACCTTGTTGTTCCTGGTCGTTTTCCAGCGCCTTGAATCCAAGGGCGGAAGCGTACAGGCGACCGACGATGAGGAGGATTGCTCGTCGAGCCGGATGCAGGACCTTGAGCACGAGCTGAACTTCACCAAGGAGAACCTGCAGGCCGTGATCGAGGAGCTGGAGACGACCAACGAGGAGCTCCAGGCCACCAACGAGGAGCTTCTGTCCTCCAACGAGGAGCTGCAGAGCTCCAACGAGGAGCTGCAATCGGTCAACGAGGAGCTCGTCACCGTCAACTCCGAGTACCAGTCCAAGATCCACGAGCTCACCGTGCTCAACAACGACATGGACAACCTGCTCGCCTCCACGGACATCGGCACCGTGTTTCTCGACGGGGATCTCACCATCCGCAGGTTCACTCCGGCCGCCAGCGGCGTCATGAATCTGCTCGAAAGCGATCTGGGCCGTCCGTTGTCCCATCTGGCGCACAACTTTTCCTACGACGTCCTCATGGACGACTGCCGACGCGTGCTCTCCACCAGCCAGCCCATGGACAAGGAGCTGCAGCTCAAGGACGGGACCTGGCACCTCTTGCGCATCCAGCTGTATCGCGACGAGACCGAGGCTGTTTCCGGCGTTGTCCTGAGCTTTGTGGACATCACGGCGCTCAAGCAGAACTCCATGGAGCTGACCAAGCTTTCCAAGGCTGTGGAACTCAGCCCGTCTATCATCTCCATTACCGACGGCAAGGGCGTCATCGAGTACGTGAACCGCCGCTTCCAGGAGGTCACGGGCTACCCGGCCGACGAGGTGATCGGCAGGACGCATACGCTGCTCCGGTCCGGCGAGATGGACGACGAGGACTACGCCGGCCTGTGGCAAACGCTGGCAGCCGGGAGGAAGTGGGAGGGCCTGTTCCTCAACGTGCGCAAGGACGGCCGCCGCTACTACGAGCACGCCACGATCATCCCGGTGCAGGATGATGACGGCAACGAGGTCCACTACCTCAAGATTGCCGAGGATGTGACCGAGCGCAAGAAGTCCCACGACATGCTGGAGTACTCCAGGCGGCGTCTGCTCGAAATCCTGGAGAACACCACGGACAGCTTTTTCGAGGTGGACCGGCTGTGGCGCTTCACCTTTGTCAACGAAAAGGCCGTGCAGAAGCTGGGCAAGAGCCGGCGCGATCTTCTGGGCAGGGAGCTTTGGAGCGTGTTCCCGGAGCTTCTGGGCACCGAGGCGCGGACCAGGATGGAGCATGTGCTGGAATCCCGGGGCGAGGACAGCTTCGAGGTCTTCATACCGGAGTGGAACCGCTGGCTGGAGCTCCACGTGTTTTTCCACTCCCACTCGTATCTCCAGAATGCGGGCGACGACGGCGCCTTGTCCAAAGGGCTGTCCGTCTTTTTCCGCGACATCACCGGCTCCAAGGACTCCCGGCAGGTTCTGGAACTCAGCGAGAAACGATATCGCGATACGGTCCGCCATGCGCCGGTCGGCATCGTCCAGATTGATTCCGGCGGCCGCTTCCTCCTGGTCAACGAAAGCTTCTGCGAGTTGACCGGGTTTACACGCGAAGAGCTGGGCAGGGCCACGTTCCATGATCTCACCGTGCCCGAGGACATCGGCCAGAACATACGCCTCTTCCGCGAGTTGGTGGCAGGCAAGCTGGAGCGGTACTCCATGCAAAAACATTATGAGCGAAAGGACGGCGATGTGATTGTTGTTCAGATTTCCGTATCTGCGGTTCGAGACGATGAAGGCGTATTCCAGTACGCTGTCGGTGTTGTGGATCGGTGTGGGGACGTGGTCGCGGGGAGGGACGGGGCATGAAGCAGGATCGCTGCAGGCAGAAGGAAACCGGCGACAAGGAACGCCGTTTCGAGAAGCTGCGCCGGAAGGCCGAAGCCCTGGTGGACGAAAAGAGTACCGAGGAGTTGTCCGCCTCCCTGGACGACGTCAAGGAGCTCATCCACCAGCTCACCGTGTTCCAGATCGAGCTGGAGCTGCAGAACGATGAGCTCGTCTCGGCCCAGTCGCGCCTGGAAGCCTCGCGCAACAAGTACATCCGGCTCTATGACTTCGCGCCCATCGCCTACTTCACCTTTGACGAAGACGGTCTCATCAGCGAATCGAACCTTGCCGGCGCCGGGCTGCTGGCCATGGACCGTTGCAGCCTGACGAACAAGCCGTTCATCACCTATCTGCACAGCGACTCGCAGAAGACGTTTTATTCGCACCGCCAGAGCGTGTTCCGCGACGGCGTCCAGCAGACCTGCCTACTCACGCTCAGGCTGCGCAACGGCGAGGAGCGCATCGTTCGCATGAACTCCGTGCTGGTGGACGATCCCTACTGCGCGGAGCGTCTGGATTCGGTCACGGGACCATCGCAGGCGCGGCTCGCGAGCAGCTCCTGCCGCTTCATGCTTTCCGCGGTGGAGGACATCACCGACCTCAAGCGCACCGAAGAGCTGCTGAACCAGGCCAAGCTCGCCTCGGAAAAAGCCAACGAGGCCAAGAGCGAGTTCATGGCGCGCATGAGCCACGAGCTGCGTACCCCCCTCAACGGAATCCTGGGCCTCACCCAGGTGGTCATCGACTCCGAGCTGGAATCGGAGCAGGAGACCAACCTGCGTATGGTCAAGGACTCTGCCGTGGAACTCCTGAGCATCGTCAATGACATCCTGGACGTTTCCAAGGTGGAGATGGGCGTGCTGACGCTGAAAAAGCAGGAGTTCTCTCTGCGCGCACTCGTGGAGGACAGCTTCTTCACATTCGAGAATGCGACGCAGGCCAAAGGGTTGGATTACAACCTGAGCATTGCACCGGATATGGACGACGAGTTCGTGGGCGATCCGTTACGCATCAAGCAGGTGCTGACCAACCTCATTTCCAATGCCGTCAAGTTCACGCCGCAAGGAAGCGTCTCCATATCCGTCAGCCGTGATGAGCGGCTCAACAAGTGCGCGCGCGAGCTCGTGCATTTTACGGTCAGTGACACCGGCATCGGCATTCCGGATGACCTTGTCGCCAATATTTTCGAACGCTTCTATCAGGTGGACGGCTCGTTCACCCGCTCCTTCGAGGGAACCGGCCTCGGCCTGGCCATCGCCAAGAGCCTTGTGGAGATGATGGACGGCGTCATCGAAGTGCGCAGCACCCAGGACGAGGGCAGCGTCTTTACGGTCACGCTGCCGCTGTCCACCGCCGCGGACGCGGCGGCGAAGAAGGCGCTCGCTGCCGAGCGCGAGAAGCCTGCCCCGGAAAATGAGGAGCCGGCCGCCGAGGAAGCGGAGGCGAAGGAGGAGCCCACGGCTCCGTCGCTGCCGCCGTTGACGGTGCTGCTGGCCGAGGACAATGCCGTGAACCAGGCCTTTGCCCAGCTCATTCTGAGGCGGGAAGGGCACGAGGTCGTCACGGTGGGCAACGGCAAGGACGCCCTGGAGGTCCTGTCGCGCCAGACCTTCGACGTAGTGCTCATGGACGTGCGCATGCCGGGCATGGACGGCGTGGAGGCCACAAAGCGCATCCGCTCCGGCGAGGCATGCGTGCTGGACTCGGAGATACCTATTGTGGCCATGACGGCGCACACCAGCATCGAGGACCGGGAGCTCTTTCTCAGCGTGGGGATGGACTGCTACGTCTCCAAGCCCATGAACTGGGAGCAGATTCTGGAGGCTATGGCAGAAGCGATGCAGGTCCGAGGGCGATGCCCCCGGACCTGATGTTCGGATATGTCGATGCGGCCGGGGCTAGTCCTCGGCCGACTGCTTGTCCAGCTCGAAGGCGTCGTGCAGTGTGCGCACGGCCAGCTCCAGGTACTTCTCCTCGATCACGCACGAAATCTTGATCTCGGAGGTGGAGATCATCATGATGTTGATGTTCTCCGCCGTGAGCGCGCGGAACGCCGTGCCGGCCACGCCGGAGTGGTTGCGCATGCCCACGCCGATGACCGATACCTTGCACACGCCCAGATCGTGGATCAGGTCGTTGGCCTCGATCTCCTTGGCTACGGACTGGAGAATCTCCAGCGCCCGCTCCAGGTCGCTGCGGCTCACCGTGAAGGTCATGTCCGTCCTGCCTTCGCGGCTCACGTTCTGGATGATCATGTCCACGAGAATGCCCGCATCGGCCAGAGGTCCGAAAATCGCGGCGGCAACGCCGGGACGGTCCGGCACCTCGCGCAGGGTCACCCGCGCCTGATCCTTGTCGTAAGCGATACCGGAAACCTTGACCTCTTCCATGGACGGATCCTCCTTGGTCACGAGAGTTCCCGAGGCGTCCGAGAACGTGGACCGCACCAGAACGGGAACGTTGTATTTCTTGGCGAATTCGACGGAACGGATCTGCAGCACCTTTGCGCCCATGCTCGCCATCTCCAGCATCTCATCATAGGCGACGCGGTCCAGCTTGCGCGCGCGGGAACAGAGGTTGGGGTCCGTGGTGTACACGCCTTCCACATCCGTATAAATTTCGCAGCGCTCCGCCTCCAGTGCGGCGGCCAGAGCCACGGCGGAGGTGTCGGAGCCGCCGCGTCCCAGCGTGGTGATGCGCTGGCATTCGTCGCAGCCCTGGAAACCTGCCGCCACGAGCACCTCGTGCTCATCCAGCATCTGTTTCAGCCGATCGGAATCGATATTCATGATGCGCGCTTTGCCGTAATCGTTGTCCGTATGCATGGGCATCTGAAAGCCCAGGACGGAGCGCGCTTTCCAGCCGGCGTCCCTGAGCAGCATGGTAAAAAGCGCCACGGAAACTTGTTCGCCTGTGGCGATGAGCACGTCCTGCTCGCTCGGGTCCGGCCGCGAGGACCATTCCCGGGCAAGCGTAAGCAGGCGGTTGGTCTCGCCAGCCATGGCGGAGAGCACGCACACGACCTTGTAGCCGTCTGCAAGGG
Organism: Oceanidesulfovibrio marinus; assembly: GCF_013085545.1. Classification (NCBI taxonomy): domain Bacteria; kingdom Pseudomonadati; phylum Thermodesulfobacteriota; class Desulfovibrionia; order Desulfovibrionales; family Desulfovibrionaceae; genus Oceanidesulfovibrio; species Oceanidesulfovibrio marinus. The sequence goes on along the minus strand of NZ_CP039543.1, from coordinate 976,435 downwards.
CCTTCTCCACCTTTGCCTGCACTTGCCGCATGCACGTGAGATCGGCGACGGACGTGCCGCCGAACTTCTGCACGAGGATTCGCATTGCTGCGCCTTCCTTCATTATTCTTCGCGCGGATTACTGTTGCATGTCCGCGCCATGTGAGAACGCCGATACGGCCTCTTTGCATGCCTCGCAGAGCGGCGCGCATGCCGGCGTCGATGCGGTGATACGGGCGACGCGTCCCGTATCGCCGGACCCGTCCACACGTTCAAGCGACACGAGCAGGCGATGCTCGGGCAGCTCGGACTCGGGAACGAGCTCGCTCCATTCCACAACAACTATACCGGGGTGTTCGTCCAGAAGGTCGAGTATCTCCCAGTCTGCGGCGGTTCCCGCCAGCCGGTAGAGATCCGCATGGGCTACCTCCGGCGTGGTTGGGTAGTGGTTCGCCAGGGTGAAGCTCGGGCTGGAGACTTCCGCCTCGTCGCCGCCCGGCAACGCCTGGATGAGTCCCCTGACCAGAGTGGTCTTGCCTGCTCCCAGGGGGCCGGTCAAGAGGAGGGTGCGGCATTTCGGCGCGCCGCGCTCCCACAGCTTGACCCAGGCCCGCCCCAGAGCAAGGCCGAGCGCCATCGTGGCCTCGCTGTCAACAAGGCGCAACGATGACGCGGGGGATGATGGTTCGGAGTCCATGAATATCCGGTGGATTGGCGCGTCCTAGGACGCCGGATCGATACGGTCCATGAGCGTGCGCAGCACGTCTTCCTTGCCGATTACGCCAACCAGTTTGCCGGCGTCCACCACCGGGATAGTGTGCAGCTTCTTGTCCACCATGAGGTTGGCGACCTGGTCGAGAGGCGTGTCCGGCGTCACTGTGACCACCTTCCTGGTCATCACGCCGTCCACCGTACTCGACGCCACCTTCTGCAGCTCGCGCTCCAGGGAGGAGGGGTCGGAGAGGGGGATCATGGAATCGAGGATCGTAAAAAACGAAGGCAGGCGGACCTGCTTCTGCTTGGCCACGAGGTCGCTTTGGCAGATGATGCCTTCGAGGCGGCCCTCTGAATCAATCACGGGCAGGCCGTTGTAATGGTTGTCGAGCATGAGCCGGACCGCCTCGGCGGTATCGGACGACGGCTCAACCGAGACCACGTCCGTGGTCATGATGTCCTTGGCTGTGAGCATGTATCAACTCCTTGAGTGCCTGGGGCAGGGCGTGTGCGATTTCACGGGCCATGGCTCCGCGTCCGGGAACCGACCGGCCCAGTATGCGACCGGTCGAAGCGTGCCAATACACCCCGAGGCATGCCGCAGGCAAGGGGGGCGAGTTCCGGTCGTTGCGGCCCAAAAGCGCGGCGATCAGACCGGCCAGCACGTCGCCGGAGCCGCCGATGGCGAGCTCCGGACAGGCGATGGGGCACAAAAAGCTCGTGGGGTCGTCGTTTCCCGCCAGTTTCTGGGCCACGACCGTGCCCGCGCCCTTGAGCACGAGGCACGGCGCGAAGCGCTCGGCAAAGCCTTCGGCCAGTGCGATGCGGTTCTCGGTGTAGCGTTCCATGGCCGACGATTCGTCCATGGTGTCCACGGCCGCGACGAGCCGGGCCATCTCCACGGGATGGGGCGTCAGCACGTCGCGGTCGGTCAGCATGCCCAGCAGGGAAGGGCGCTGGGAAAGATGAAAGAGGCCGTCGGCGTCCACTACGGCCGGGGGCCTGTTCTCCTGGGCCAGCACGCGCTTGAGCAGCCGGGCACTTTCCGGGTCGCGGCCCATGCCCGGGCCCAGCAGCAGGGCGTCGAAGCCGGGAATTCGCTCTTCCAGCTCGCTGTACATCTCCGGGACGAGCACGGTGCCCTCGCCCAGGGGTAGGGTCATGCACTCGGGCTGGCCGTTCTTCACCTCCGAGGCGATGCCGCCGGGGCAGGCGATGGTCACGAGCCCGGCGCCGGCGCGCAGGGCCGCGATGGCCGAGAGCACGGGCGCGCCTGTGAGCCCGTGGGAGCCGCCGATGATGCAGACACGGCCGGCCGTGCCCTTGTGCATGGCCGGGTCCGGCGTATCCACAAGGGAAGCCACGGCGTCCGTGAGCAGGGCGCGCTGTACGGGCTGTGCAAAACGAACGGCGCGGGGAATGGCGATGCGGCGTACTTCCAGCCGGCCCACCCAAGGCTCGGCCTCGGGCAGGGCGATGCCGGTCTTGGCCGCCTCCATGGTCACGGTGGCGTGGGCGCGCACGGCCACGGGGCTTGGCTTGCCAGTGGTGCCGTCCAGGCCGGAGGGCACGTCGATGGCCAGGACAAAGGCGCGGTCGCGTATTTTATTGATGGCCTGCACCCACGTCTTGTAGTCGTCGCGCAGCTCGCCGGAAAAGCCGGTGCCCAGCAGGCCGTCTACTATAATGTCGCAGAAGCCCTCGCGGTCGGCGGCGCCGTACTCCTCGGGAAGCTGATCCATGGGCCGCAGCCAGTCCGCTATCTGGATGAAACCGAAGGGGACCCCGGCCTTCTGCGCGTACTCCAGATGCTTTTGGGCTGTGCCCTTGTACGCCTCGGGCGATTTGGTTGTGAGCACCAGAACCACGGCACCGTTGTCCAGCAGGTGCCGGGCCAGGGCCACGGCGTCGCCGCCATTGTTGCCCGGACCGGCCAGCAGCAGCACGCGCTTGCCTTCCAGGCAGTCCGGAGCGCCGGGCGCGCCCACGCGGGGAAAACGCTCGCGCAGCACATCCAGGGCCACGCGGCTGGCGTTCTCCATGAGTAACTCTTCGGGCAGGCCGAACTCATCGATGGTCCAGCGGTCCCAGGCGGCCATCTGCTGCGGCGTGAGCAGCGGATTATCGAGGCGTAGCTGTTCCAGCGTGCGCATCAGGTCGAGCTTCGTGTCCATCACGTTTCCCTTGTCTGCTTGGCGTTCCGGATATCCGGCGCCTATCCTTCCAGCACCACCACGGCGGCCGCCACATCGCGGCCGTGGGTAAGGCTGACATACGCCTTTTTTACGCCCATGGCGTTGGCGAGATCAAGGGCGGGGCCAAGAAAGGCGAGCTCCGGCTTGCCGGAAGGCATGGGCTGCACCTCGATGGTGCGCAGGGAAACGCCGCGGCGGAAGCCTGTGCCCAGCGCCTTGGAGCCGGCTTCTTTGGCGGCGAACCGCGCAGAAAGGTAGAGGATCTGCGGATTTAACTTCTCAGGCAGATGCTCCAGCTCGTACGGGGTGAGCATCTTTTCCGCAAAGCGCCGGCCGTGGCGCGAGATCGCACGCTCGATGCGGTCCAGCTCCACGACGTCGATGCCTAGTCCAAGAATCACGCGTTGTCCGGACGGTTATGCGGAGAAATCCGCCACGAGCGCAGCCATGCGGGCCACTGCCGGCTTCAGGCCGGTGAATACCGCCTCGGCGATGATGCTGAAGCCGATGGAGTACTCGTTGATCGCGGGAATCTTGGAGAAGCTCAGGATGTTGTCGTAATCCAGACCGTGGCCCACGTTGACCTTGAGCCCCAGATCCTGGGCGTAGCCGATGCCCACGAATATCTTCTCCAGCTCGCGTTTGCGGCTTTCGTAGTCCTCGGCGTCGGCGTAATGGCCGGTATGGATCTCCACATACTCCACGCCGATCTCGGCCGCGGCGTCGATCTGCTCGCTGGATGCCTCTATGAACAGGCTGATCTTGATGCCGTCGTCCTGCAGGGGGCCGACGTAGTCCTTGAAATGCTTGACGCGGCCGGCCACGGCCAGGCCGCCTTCGGTGGTCAGCTCCTTGCGCTTTTCGGGCACCAGGCATACGGAGTAGGGCTTCACCCGGCGGGCGATCTTGCGCATCTCGTCGGTAGCGGCCATCTCCAGGTGAAACAGAGTGCTGGTTTCCTTGGCGATTCTCTCCACATCATTGTCGTTGATGTGGCGACGGTCTTCACGCAGATGGGCGATGATGCCGTGGGCGCCGGCTTCCTCGGCGACGAGGGCGGCCTTCAAGGGATCGGGGAAAGTTGCCAGCCTTGCTTGGCGAATTGTGGCGACATGGTCTATGTTGACTGCGAGGGTAGGCATGTCAGAGATGCTCCTTGGTTATGCAATGTATCCGTTTTTTTAGTGTCTTCGCCGCGGCTGCAGAGAATGTCAAGGTCCGTTCCATTCCTCCGGACCGCATGCTTGCCCTGCGCAAATTTTCAGGGCATAGACTCGGAGTTTAGGTTGGGATGCATACTCCTCAGCGTATCCCCAAAGCAATAAGTGAGACTGGAGAAAGAGCTCATGAATGTTTGTATTGTAGGTACCGGATACGTCGGCCTGGTAAGCGCGGCCTGTTTTGCCGAAATGGGCAATAACGTAAGCTGCGTCGACGTTAATCCTGATGTTATCGAGACCTTGAAGCAGGGCAAGGTCCATATCTACGAGCCCGGACTCGAGGATCTGGTGAAGCGCAACTACGCCGAAGGCCGGTTGACCTTCACCACCGATCTTGCCGAGGGGCTCAAGGATTCCCTGTTCGTCTTCATCACCGTGGGCACGCCGTCCCGACCGGACGGCTCCTGCGATCTGAGCTACGTGCACCAGGTGGCCCGCGAAGTGGGCCAGTACATGCAGGAGTTCAAGGTTGTGGTGGACAAGTCCACCGTGCCGGTGGGCACTGCGGACCAGGTCCGCGCCATTGTTGCCGAAGAGCTGAAAAAGCGCGGCGTGGAGATCGAGTTCGACGTGGTCTCCAACCCCGAGTTCCTCAAGGAAGGCGACGCGGTGAACGACCTGATGAAGCCGGACCGCGTGGTGGTGGGCACGGACAACGTGCGCACGGCCGAGCTGCTCAAGGTGCTTTATGCGCCTTTTGCCCGCAGCCGCGAGAAGCTCATCGTCATGGGTGTGCGCAGCGCCGAGATGACCAAGTACGCCGCCAACTGCATGCTCGCCACCAAGATCTCGTTCATCAACGAAGTGGCCAACATCTGCGAGCGCGTGGGCGCTGACGTGCGCGACGTGCGCATGGGCATCGGCTCCGACCACCGCATCGGCTACAACTTCATCTACCCCGGCGTGGGCTACGGCGGCTCCTGCTTCCCCAAGGACGTCAAGGCGCTGATCAACACCGCGCGGGAGTATGAGTATATGCCCCAGCTCCTCACTGCCGTGGACGAGGTGAACGACCGCCAGAAGCAGGTGCTTGCGCAGAAGATCATCGACTACTTCGAGCCTCAGGGCGGCGTACAGGGCAAGACCCTGGCCCTGTGGGGGCTGGCCTTCAAGGCCAACACCGACGACATCCGCGAGGCTGCCTCCCTGAAGATCATCGAGACCTTGCTGGAGCAGGGCATGCGCATCCGCGCTTTCGACCCCGTGGCCGGCGAGAACGTTCAGAAGGTTTTCGAGGGCGACGACCGCGTGACCATCGTGGACGAGCAGTATTCCGCCCTGGAAGGCGCTGACGCCCTAGCCGTGGTCACGGAGTGGAACCAGTTCCGCAACCCGGACTTCAGCCGCATCAAGAAGATGCTCAAGGCGCCGCTGCTCTTCGACGGCCGCAACCTGTACTCCCCCATGATCATGGGCGAGCTCGGGTTCGCCTACTTCTGCATCGGCCGTCGCGACGGCAAGTAACGTGCACGGCGCAGCCAACCACGTTGCTCTCAGACAAATGAGAAAGCCCCCGTCGCCGGGGGCTTTTTTGCGTCCGGCGTAAAGGGCCGGAAAAAGGAAACAGGAACTACTTTCCCGAAGGGGGGGACGAGTTGAGCGTGCGCATGCACATGCGTACATGCAGCTCAAGGAGGATGATGCGCTCGTAGTCCACAGAGTTGACGGACTCCGGGCTCAGCTCCTCGTCGAGAAAACGCTCCAGGTACTGTGTCTCCTCCCAGAAATCGAGAAGCTCGTCGTCGGACAGGGACTTTATCTGATCTGCTATGGATAAGTCCTCGGAATCGAGGTGGAATGTGCCCATGCTGCTGTTACTCCTTTGCGTGGGTATTGGATCAGGGTACCCGATGGCCGCGCGCATGACAACAGAAGAGCCGAGCATTTTTACGGCGTATGTGTGACCATTTGAATTTGTGAATGAATCCCGACTACGAGATTGCCAGTGCCGAAGAGAAAGGCTATGTTGAGCGCGATCGGACCGGATGTCGCGCAAGGGACATCCCCGTTGGGTTTGGAGCGATCACTCGAAACCGCCCTTATGGAGGCGATTGTTTCGTTGTGACCGTGGCGCTCCTGAATACGAAGAACATGGCTCCAAGGGGGTGCATGCATGGCGGAAGAAACACAGAAGCGGCAAGACGCGGAGCTGATGCAGCTCGTCACCTTTTCCATCGGCGAAGAGGAGTTTGGCGTCGATATTCTCAAGGTCCAGGAGATCATCCGGACCATGGAGATCACCAAGGTTCCGCGCGCGCCCCACTTCGTGGAGGGTGTCATCAACCTGCGCGGCAAGGTCATCCCGATTATCGACCTGCGCAAGCGCTTCGGCCTCTCCTCGCGCGATCACGACAAGCATACGCGCATCATCGTTATCGAGATCAACAACATGATCGTCGGATTCGTGGTCGATTCCGTTTCCGAGGTCCTGCGTATTCCCTCCAGCACCGTGGAGCCGCCGCCGCCTGTCGTTGCCGGGCTCGAGTCCGAGTACATCAGCGGCGTGGGCAAGCTCGAAGACCGCCTGCTGATTCTGCTCGACCTCGATCGGCTTCTCTCCGGCGAGGAGCGCGATATGCTCGTCTCCATGTAGACGGGCGCAGTACTTTCAGAGCCGTTCCATTTGTCTCGTAAGGTTACCGGGCCGCCGCCGTCAGTTGCGACGGTTGGCGGCCCGTGTTCGTGGCAGTACTCTCAGCATTGACCCCCATGCTACCAGCAGAACTCAAGGAATTCGCCCGCACCAGGCGCGGCGTGATCCGCGTAATGAAAAGCGGCGCGGCCGGTCGTGCGTTCGTGGCCCAGCACCTGCTGGAGTCCGGCGCCAGCCCTGTTGTTGTGGTGCGCGGCACCGAGCAGCTCGCCCAGGTGCGCGCCGTGCTCTCCCTGGCAGGGCAGAGCGGCGGCCGGCAGGATGCGTGGATCGAGCTGCCCGGATACGCGGCCATTTCGCCCTTTGCCGACGACAGCCGCGGCGGACGCGAGCGCGCCCTGTGGGCTCGGCGCATGGCCGCGCTCTACGCCATGGCGCAGTCGGACAAGCCGCGCGGCATTCTGCTTACCGTGGACAACCTGCTGCCCAAGTGGCCGCCGCGGTCCGTGCTGGAGGCCAACACCCTGGATCTGATCAAGGGCGAGGACCTTTCCACCGATATCATGCTGGAGCAGGCCATTGCCTGGGGCTACGAGCGCGTGGGCATGGTCACCCGGCCGGGCGAGCTCTCCCGCCGCGGCGACATCCTCGACGTCTTCTGTCCGTCCTACGCCTTTCCCCTGCGGCTGGAGTTCTTCGGCGACACCCTGGAGGACATGCGGCTCTTCGATCCCGCCACCCAGCGCGCCAAAGAGAGTCTGCACGAGGCCACGCTTATCCCGGTGACGCCCTCCGTGGCCGACCCGGAGATGGTCCGCGCCGCCAGAAAGCGCGTGGAACGGCTGGAAAAGGACGGGGTCCTGGATGCAGCAACGGCAAAGGCCGCTGCCATCGCCCTGGAGGATGACCCCGGCGCCGTCCACCCCGGACTGTTCTACGAGGACGCCTGCTTTCTGGAGGAGTGGCTGCCCAGGGACCGCGTCTTCCTGCTCGGAGCCACCGAGGTGCTGGACACCGTGCTGGAGGAGGCGCTCTGGAGCTGGGAGCTCACCATCCGCGAGCGCCTGGGCGGAGCCGACGCCTTTGCCGAAGAAGAGGACGAGGAAGGCGAGACCGTGTCCGCCGGTGGATTGCGGCCTGTGGTTGCACGCAGCCGCAACGAGGCGCGCGCCGTGCTGGAGGCTGCCGGCAGCGTGGTCTTTGAAGAGCTCGTCATGGGCATCGACCGCAAAGGTGTGGATCTGCCCGAGCGGCGCGTGGAGAACTTCAACGAGCTCATGGCCGTGCTCGCCGGGGAGGAAGCGCGCGACAACGCCGAGCGCGATCGGCCCTGGCAGGCGCTTCTGGCGCTCATCAATCAGCTTCGCGCCAGCCATGCCCAGACTATCCTGACGTTTTCCAGGGAGCAGGCCCGCAAAAAGTTTCTCTCCCTGGCCGAGGCGGACGGGCTGCGGCCGCGCACCGCGTACTCCCAGGACGAGCGCGGGCTCTACGCCCTGGTCTCGGACTTCCGCGGCGGCGCCGACCTGCCGTGGCGTCAGACCGTTATCCTTGGCGAAGACGTCATCCAGCCGCGGGCCGTGGGCCGGCCGGCTCCCTCGCGGCGAGACTTCGTAGGTCTCAAGAGCTTCGACGATCTCAAGGCCGGCGACCTCCTGGTGCATCGCGAGTACGGCCTGGCGCGGTTCCAGGGGCTCATCCGGCTCGACCTGGGTGATGTGGGCAACGATTACCTGTTGCTCCACTACCAGGGCGACGACAAACTCTACCTGCCGGTGGATCGGCTCAACCTGGTGCAGCGCTACAAAGGGCCGGAAGGCATCGACCCCTCGCTGGACCGCCTGGGCGGCATCGGCTGGGTGCGCACGCGTGAGAAAGCGCGCAAGGCCGTGGAGAAGATCGCCCAGGATCTGGTGGAGATGTACGCCTACCGCAAGATCGCCAAGGGCTACAGCTACGATCCGCCCAACGAGATGTACCGGGAGTTCGAGGCATCCTTCGGTTTCGAGGAGACGCCGGACCAGGAGCGCGCCATCAACGACGTGCTCGCGGACATGGAGAAGCCCGAGCCCATGGACCGGCTGGTCTGCGGCGATGTGGGCTTCGGCAAGACCGAGGTGGCCATGCGCGCAGCCTTCCGCGCCGCCCTGGACGGCCGCCAGGTGGCCGTGCTCTGCCCCACAACGGTGCTGGCCGAGCAGCATTACCAGAATTTCCGCTCCCGCATGAAGGAGTTCCCGGTCAACGTGGCCATGCTCAGCCGCTTTGTCACCAAGGAGTCCCAGCGCACCATCGTGGAGGCAGCCAAGCGTGGACAGGTGGACATCCTCATCGGCACGCACAGGATGCTCTCCAAGGACGTGCAGATTCCCGGCCTGGGCCTGCTGGTCCTGGACGAGGAGCAGCGCTTCGGCGTGAAGCACAAGGAGCGGCTCAAGTCGCTCAAGAAGCAGGTGGACGTGCTGACCCTGACAGCCACTCCCATTCCGCGCACGCTGCAGCTTTCCCTTTCCGGCGTACGCTCGCTCTCGGTTATCGAGACGCCGCCGCGCGATCGCAAACCGGTGGAGACGGCGATTCTCAACCGCGACCCCATGATGCTCAAGGCCATCCTCAAGACCGAGCTGGAGCGCAAGGGGCAGGTGTTCTGGGTGCACAACCGCGTGCAGGGGCTGGAGCAGGTGCGCGACTTCGTGGTCAAGCTCGTGCCGGACGCGCGTGTGGGCATGGCCCACGGCCAGATGGCCGAGCGCACTTTGGAGGAGACCATGCACGCCTTCTGGCACGGCGAGCTGGATGTGCTGGTCTGCACCTCCATCATCGAGTCCGGCCTGGATTTCCCCCGCGCCAACACCCTGGTGGTGGACCAGGCGCACATGTTCGGCCTGGGGCAGCTCTACCAGCTCCGGGGACGGGTGGGCCGCTCGGACCGGCAGGCCTACGCCTACTTCGTCACGCCGGATCAGGACCGGCTCTCGGACACAGTGCGCAAGCGGCTGCGGGTGATCATGGACCTGGACTACCTGGGCGCGGGCTTCCAGGTGGCCATGGAGGATCTACGCCTGCGCGGCGCTGGCAACATCCTGGGCGAGTCGCAGTCCGGCCACATCGCCAAGATCGGCCTGGACCTCTTCCTGGAGATGCTGGAGATGGAGGTGGCCCGGCTCAAGGGCGGCCCCATCCAACAGGAAGTGGAGACAGAGCTCGTTATCGGGTTCGAGGCCAATATTCCCGAAGAATACATTGCCGACGCCGGCGAGCGGCTGACATATTACAAGAGTCTGTCCTCGGCGCGGGACCCGGAGGTGCGGCGCGATTTGCAGGCCGAGATCCGCGACCGCTACGGGCCGCTGCCCACGCCGCTCATCAACTTCCTTTCCGTGCTGGAGATCAAGGCGCTGTGCGGCTCCCTGGGCGTGGAAAAGGCCGAGCTGTTCGAGTCCATGGTGCGGCTTACGTTTCTTACAGAAGGTTCACCTGTGGCTCCGGAGGAGCTTGTGGCCTGGACTGTGCGGCACGAAGGCCGCGCCAAGCTTTCGCCCCCGGCCACCTTGGAGTTGCGCCTGGAAGAAAAGGGAGATATCAAGGCCCGGTTAGAGGAAGCCGGCACGCAGCTGGCCGCTCTCCAACCGGGTGAAGCAGCCGCCCGAACCTCCTGATCGGCGCGTCGTCCGTTCTTCGGTCAAACCGCGCCAAGCGACACGCTATTCGGACTCCATATTCCATGAAACATACATTGCTCCGCATTGTCCTCGTCTTCGTCCTTCTAGCCGCGTTCGGTTGCGACTTCGAAGAACCGCGCGAAGAGGGCGTTGTGGCGCGCGTGAACGGCGCCCCCATCTACCTGCACGAGTTGGAAGACGCCTATGACATCCAGCATCTTGGCTGGACCGCCGACAGCGACCTCACCGTGGGCCGGCTCAAGGGCCAGTACGCCAAGGTGCTCACCACCCTTGTGGTCCAGAAGCTCGTGGAGCAGGCTCTGGCCGCCCGCGACATCACTGTGCCCGAGGACCGCGTCAACGAGGCCGAGGCCAAGGTGCGCGTGGACTACCCCAAGGGCGAGTTCGAGAAGATCCTGGTGGAGGAGTACATCGACCTTGCGGCATGGCGGGAGCATCTGCGCGCCAACATAGCCCGGCAGGTCTTCATGGAGCAGGTGCTGCGCCCTCGCATCTCGCTGGACTATGAAGAAATCGAAGCGTATTACAAGGCCCACATGAAGGACTTTGACAAGCCGGCCCGCATCCGCTTTGCCCTTGTCTCCGGACCGGGCAGACGTATGGTGCGGGACGCCGCCTCGCTCTTTTTGAAGGGAAGCGACGAACGGCAGCTCGAAGAGGCGTTTCCCCGGGTCACGCTGCAGGAGATGACCGTACGCGAGGACCGGCTTCCGGCCAACTGGCGGGAGGCACTGGACGAACTGCAACCTTCCGAGGCGAGCCCTGTGTCGGCCAGCGCTACCGGCTTTGAGACCGTGATCCTGGAGGAGCGCATCCCAGCAAAATCCCTGGATGCCGCCCAGGCTTTTCCCATTGTGGAGCGCATGCTGCTGGAGAAAAAAGAGCAGACCGCCTTTGAGGAATGGCTGCAGGAGTCGCTGGGCAACGCCACTGTGCTTGTCAGCCGGCTGCTGCTGCCAGGCGAGTCGGACGAGGAGGGGCTGGCCAAGCTCGATCTCAACGCCACGGTGGAAGCTCCGTACTGGGAAGAGAACGCAACATCCCTCGAAACTGAGGACGGGCAGGCCGTTCCCGAAGAGGAGCTGGTTCCCGACGAGCTCGACGTCAACGCCACTCCCGACGGGATTGACGCCAACATGACAGACAACCAGACCGAGGCTGCCGGGCAGGAGTAAATCTCCCGGAACCAACGGCCCGTGGAACGGAATTCGGAGGAGTCAGGTGAGAGAGATTCTCATTTCCGCTATCGTTACGGCGCTTGTGTTTATTGCGGCGGCGCCGGATCACGTCCAGGCCGCCCAGATTGTTGACGGTATCGCCGCCGTCGTTAATGGCGAGGTCATCACCATAGGCGATCTGGACGCTCAGATAGATGAGCGTTTGAAACAAACAGGAATACCCGAAGGCTACACGGAGGAGCAGGTCCACGAGCAGGGACGTCGGCTCATGCTGGAGTCTATGATCAACGACATCCTCATCCAGCAGGAGGCGGAACGGCTGGGCCTGGAGGTTTCCCAGGCGGACCTGGAAAACGCCATCCGCAAGATCCGCGAGGGAAACGGCCTTACGGTGGAGCAGTTCCGCAGCCAGATTGCTCTTAAGAACATGACTCGCGAGGAGTACGCGGAAAGCGTTCGCAAGCAGCTCCTCAAGCAGCGTTTGATCGGCTACATGGTGCAGCACCGCGTGGTGGTGACGGACAAGGAGCTGGCCGAGTACGCCAGTATGATGAAGCAGCACTCCATGCCCATGGGCATGGGGCCGATGGATATGATGATGGAGGCGCCGGCCCCGGATGCGTCGGCTGCCAGCGAGCCGTCCTCCATGGTCGAGCTTTCCATCATTATCGTGGGCACGCAGGACGAGGCCGAAGATCTGCACAACGCGGTAAGCTCCGGCAAGCTGAGCTTTGCCGATGCGGCCAAGCAGCACTCCCAGGGGCCGGGCGCTTCCGAGGGCGGCTCCCTCGGCACAATCGCTCTTTCGGAGCTCGGCGCTCCCATCCAGCAGGCCGTGTCCAAGACATCGCCTGGAAAGGTGTCCGATGTGTTCGGGCTGGCCGACCAGTACGCCTTCATTCAACTGAAGAGCAAGCAGGGCCCGGCGCAGGCCGCACCCCAGAAGGAGCCCGAGCCTGAGCCCGAGGACAATGAGACCGCCACGGCGAGTGCGGGGCCGTCGCCCGAGTCCGTTCTTTCCTCGCTTTCCCAGGACGAGATCGACCAGCTTCGCAACCGCCTGATGCAGCAAAAGCTTGAGGAGCGCTTCAGCGATTACATGAAGCAGCTCCGCGACAAGGCCGTCATCCGCGTCAACCTTTAATCGCGTTGCGATAACGACGGAACTTTGATGTCTCTAAAGGAAATTGGGAACAAGCTGCGTGAAGAACGCCAACGGCAGGGCCTCTCGCTGGAGGCCATGCAGCAGCGTAGCAAGATAGCGCCGAACATTCTCGAATCCATCGAGGAAGGTCGTCTGGAAACCTTGCCTCATCCTGTATACGTCAAAGGCTTTCTCAAGACGTACGCCAAGGTGCTCGGCTTGAATCCCGAGGACCCGGAGCTGGGCCTGGAGAGCGCCATGGAAGGGGTGGAGCCGCCGCGAAGCAAGGTCCGACGGCACAAGCCGCTGACCGAGGTGACTCCATACCCCATGCAGCGCGAGCAACGCCGCAGCAACAAGGCCATTATCCTGCTCGTGCTGCTCCTGCTGGCAGCAGGCGGCGGGTACTTCATCTGGCGGTCGCTGGAAAGCGCTGTGCCGCCCGAGGCGGATAACGCCACCAGTGCATCCAACGCGACGGAGGCCCCGGCCGCTGAGCAGGCCGCTCCTGCCGCCGGCGCGGCTCTGCCCGCCCCGAAGACGGCGCAGCAGGCGCCGCAGCTTCCGGCAGGCATCAACGCCACGTCTGGAACAACCACCGACGAGGCCGCAATCGACGAGAGTGTTGACGCCATCGTAAACGCAACGCAGCCCGGTGAAGAGGTGGCGAGCGAGGTTGCGGACATCGCGCGGAATATCGAGTCCTCCCAGGAGGACGAAGCCGACAACGCCACGGCCGCGGCAGAAGACGAAAGCGCCGACACGGCTGCATCCCAGGAAGCCAACGCCACGGCCGGATCAGCCGATGCGAAGAAGAACGCCATGTACCAGCAGGCACTCAGGTCGGAGCCTGTGGTGGTACACGCGCCTGCCGACGGCGGCGGCCAGTCCGTGCAAATCATGGCCATGGAGCCGTGCTGGATCGGCTTCACCATCGATCAGGACGCGCCCAAGGACTTTTACCTGTACGCCGGCCAGCGCGCCTCGTTGCGTTTTGACAAGACGCTGCTCCTGCGTCTGGGCAACGCCGGCGGCGTCCGGTTCCTCTACAATGACGAACCGTTTCCAACGTCGTACCGCTCGGGCGAGGTGAAAGAGCTGCGATTCCCCCCGACCCCCGAGTAGAGGGAGCGGAATGGAGTTCACGGAAAAGGCTCTCGTGCTCAAGGTCGGCGCGTTTCGGGAGGCCGATCTGTGGGTGCGCTTTCTTTCCCCCAGCCGTGGCATGCTCACGGCCTTTGCATTTGGGGGCTCCAAGTCCAAACGACGTTTCTGCGGCTGCCTGGACGCGCTCTGCGAAGTCCATTTCCGGGTCCGCTCCACCGGCAGGGGCGAGTATCTCTGCCTGGAGGAAGGCTCACTGCTGAACGCGCCGCGACGGTTGCGTTCCGACTGGCAGCGTCTTGGCCTGGCCATGCGCTGCATCAAGTTTCTGGAGGCCGTCTGTCCGGGATCGCAAGGCGCTCCCGAGGCGTACTCCCTGGCGTGCGACCTGTTGCGTGCGCTGGAGGAAGAGCCGGAGCCGGATACGCTGTTCGCCCACCTGTTCCGCGCCAGGGCGTCGCGGGAGCAGGGCTTTGGGGCGGATTTCGAACGCTGCGCCGCATGCGGCGCGCCGCTTGTCCAGGATATGGACCAGGGCGGCACGACGCATTTTTTATTTGTAGAGGAGGGCAGGGTGCTGTGCCGCGCCTGCGCCGGGCGTAAATTCGCTGCCGGCAGGCCCTTGCCACTATCCCCTGAGAGCGCGTATGTCCTGGGTCCGGTCGTGGACGCCGGACCGAGCGCCTGGCTCCAGCTGGAGATCTCCCCGCGTGCACGTCGCGAATGCGCTGCGGCCGTGGACGCCCTGGTGCGCTACCATCTGGGCCTATCCTGGGAAAATACACGATACAAGCACGTCTAGCGAACACTCATATTGAAAAAAAACGAGCAACGAACATGCACTTTCAAGACGTCATTCTGACGCTCCAGAACTTCTGGGCGAAGAAGGGCTGCATCATCCAGCAGCCCGTGGACGTGGAAGTTGGCGCGGGCACGTTCAACCCGGCCACCTTCCTGCGCGTCATCGGCCCGGAACCCTGGAGTGTGGCATATGTGGAACCCTCGCGGCGGCCGACCGACGGCCGCTACGGCGAGAACCCCAACCGGCTGCAGCATTACTACCAGTTCCAGGTCATCCTGAAACCATCGCCCGTGGATGTGCAGGAGCTGTATCTGGAAAGCCTGCAGGCGCTGGGCGTGAACCCGGCCGAGCACGACATCCGCTTTGTGGAGGACGACTGGGAATCCCCCACCCTGGGTGCCTGGGGCCTGGGCTGGGAGGTCTGGCTCAACGGCATGGAGGTCACGCAGTTCACATACTTCCAGCAGGTGGGCGGCATCGACCTGCATCCGGTGAGCGTGGAGCTGACCTACGGCCTGGAGCGTCTCTGCATGTATCTGCAGGGCAAGGAATCGGTGTACGACCTTTCCTGGAACGATCGCCTGACCTACGGCCAGGTGCACCAGCGCGGCGAGATCGAGCACTCCACGTACAACTTCGAGATCTCGGACAAGGACATGCTGCTCAGCCTGTTCGACATGTACGAGAAAGAGGCCAACCGCTGCATCGAGGCTGGAATGGCCCTGCCTGCGTATGACTACACCATGAAGTCGTCCCACGCCTTCAACCTTCTCCAGGCGCGCGGCGCCATCTCCATTACGGAGCGCATGGGCTACATCCTGCGTGTGCGCGAGCTCGCTTCCGCCGTGGCGCGGCTGTGGGCTCAACAGCGCGAGGACCTGGGCTACCCCATGCTCGAGCAGAAGGAGGTGGCCTGATGTCTCGTCTGGTATTTGAAATCGGTTTCGAGGAGATGCCCGCGCGGTTCCTCTCGTCCCTCGTGCACGAGGGCAAGGAGATCATGAAGGCCAAGCTGACCGAGATCGGTCTGGGCTTTGGAACCGTGCATGCCGACGCAACGCCGCGGCGTCTTGCCATCCGCGTGGAGGATCTGGACGCGGTGCAGGAGGAGCGCGAGGAGCTGGTGACCGGTCCGCCTGCGGCCGTTGCCTTCAAGGACGGCGAGCCCACCAAGGCGGCCATTGGCTTTGCCAGGGGGCAGGGCATGTCGGTCGAGGATCTGACCACCGTGACCACGGACAAGGGCGAGTACCTGGCCCTGACCAAGCGCACCGGAGGTGTGGCTGCCATGGAGCTTTTGCCCCCGGTGCTGGAGGCGTGCATCACGGGCCTCACCTTCCCCAAGAAGATGCACTGGGGCTCCGGCGAGTTTACTTTCGGCCGGCCTCTGCGCTGGCTGCTGGCGCTGCTCGACGAGGACGTGGTGCCGCTGAGCATCGCCGGGCTCGAGTCCGGCCGCAAGACCTGGGGCCACCGTGTGCACGGTCCCGGACCGTTTGAGCTCAAGGGCGCCTTTGACTACGAGAAGCTGATCCACGAGAAGTGCCGGGTCACGCTGTCCGCCTCCATGCGGCGCGAGCTGATCATGGAGCACGGCGAGGCCGCGGCCCTGGCCGTGGGCGGTCAGGTGGTCTGGAACCACAGCCTGCTCGAAGAGGTGGGCGGTCTTGCTGAGATGCCCGTACCCATTGTCGGCGATTTTGATCCTTCCTTCCTGGAGCTGCCCAAGGAGGTTCTGCTGACCTCCATGGAGAGCCACCAGAAGAGCTTCGGCGTCCAGAACAGCGACGGCGAGCTGCTGCCCCATTTCCTGGCCACGCTCAATCTGAACCCCACCAACGAAGAGCTGGTGAAAAAGGGTTGGGAGCGCGTGCTCAAGGCCCGGCTGGAGGACGCCCGCTTCTTCTGGAAGACCGACCTCGCCGCCGAGCAGTCGGACTGGCTGGACAAGCTGGAGCACGTTGTGTTCCTTGGCCCGCTGGGCTCCATGGGCGACAAGAGCCGGCGCATCGAGGCGCTGTGCGGCTGGCTGGCCGAGCATCTGGAACCGTCCCAGGAAAATGACGCCCGCCGCGCCGGGCGCATCTGCAAGACGGACCTTGTCTCCGAGATGGTGGGCGAGTTCGCGGAGCTGCAGGGCGTGATGGGCGCGATCTACGCGGACAAGCAGGGTGAGAATGCCATTGTCTCCACGGCCGTGGGCGAGCAGTACCTGCCGGCCGGCCCGGACTCCCCGCTGCCCGAAGCCACCTGCGGCGCTATCCTCTCCATGGCCGACAAGGCCGATACGTTAATGGGCTGCTTCGGCCTGGGCAGGATTCCCACCGGCGCCAACGATCCCTTTGCGCTGCGCCGCGGCGTCCTGGGCATCTGCCGCATCCTGGTGGACCGCGACTGGCGCGTGGACCTGCGCGACTTCCTGACGCAGGCTCTGGACGGTTACGGCGATATCACGTGGAAGCTGCCGCGCGAGGAAGCGCTGGACAAGGCGCTGGAGTTCTTCCGCGAGCGCGAGAAGAACTGGTTCGCCTCGCAGGACTTCCCCACGCTCATGGTTGAGGCCGCGCTGCAGGCCGGCTACACCGATGTGCCCGGGGCCCGTGCGCGTCTGGCTGCGCTCAAGGAGTTCAGCAGCGAGCCCGGCTTCGAGAACGCGGTGCTCACCTTCAAGCGCGCGGCGAACATCATCCGCAAGCAGGCCGAGAGCATGGAGCTGAGCGGGAAGTTTGACCCGGACAAGCTGGAGGAAGAGGCCGAGAAGAACCTGGCCATGACCCTGGGCCGGATGTCTCCCAAATTCGATGTGATGTGGGAAAAGGAAGACTATCAGGGGCTTATGGCGCTGATGCTGGAGATCCGCCCGGCCGTGGACGCCTTTTTCGACAACGTCATGGTTATGTGCGAGGATGAAGCCTTGAAGCGGAACCGTCTGGAGTTGCTCCAGGCGCTGGTGAGCCGGCTGGGCCGGATCGCCGACTTCAATGCCTTGCAGATGTGATTATTTTGAACAAATGTCTTGACAGAACAGTGGGTCAGGACATATGTGTCCTTTTTTGCCGGCCGGGATTGATTTCGGCCGCTGATGCACGTGAAGATTTCGACAAGCCGACAGGCAATTTATAAGGAGCGAAAGACACATGGCCAACCACAAGTCCGCTTTGAAGCGTCACCGTCAGAGCCTCAAGCGCCGCGACCGCAACCGCGCCGTGAAGACCCGTGTGCGCAATCTTATCAAGCGCGTACGCACCGCCGTGGAGCAGAACGATCGCGAAGCCGCCCAGCAGGCCCTCGTGGATGCCACTTCCGCCCTGGACAAGGCAGCCACCAAGAAGGTCTACCACTGGCGTGGCGCGGCCCGCCGCATCTCCCGGCTGCACCAGGCCGTGAACAAGATCGGCGAGGCTTCCTAGCCTCATCTGTTCGTATTTCCATTCGGATACCACCCGCCGTGTTCCTCCCGCATAGGAACACGGCGGGTTTTTTGTCGCATAAACGCCCACTTGCCGCAGGGGTGGATTCCTGCCGCCCTTTCGATTAGAGAGGCAAACCATGCGATCATTCTGGCGACGCGAGCCTTCCAAGGCAACCCAAAGCACCATTGTCATCGCCGGCGCAGGCGAGGTCGGTTTCCACATTGCCAAACGCCTGGCCAGCGAGAACAAGCAGGTCGTGGTGGTGGACCAGAACCCGGCAGCGCTCCGGCGTCTGGCTGATACCCTCGATGTCCAGACCATCGAAGGCTCCGCCTCCTCGCCCAAGATACTGGACGTGGCGGGTGTGGAAGACGCCGACATCTTCCTGGCCGTGACGGACAGCGACGAGATCAACATCATCGCCTGCTTCTTTGCCAACATCCTCAATCCGGATGCGGTGAAGCTGGCGCGAATCCGCAACGACGAGTACTCGCTCTACCGCGATGCCCTGACCGGCGAGACGCTCAACATCTCCATGCTCATCAACCCGGAGGTTGAGATCATCAAGACCATCGAGCGCATGGTCACCGTGCCGGGAGCCCTGGAGTACAGCGAGTTCGTGGGCGGCAAGGTCAAGCTCATCGGTCTGCGGCTCAAGGAGCCGCGCTATGCCGGCCTCTCGCTCATAAAGCTGCGCGAGGAGATGGGCGACGTCAGCCTGATCATCGGCGCGATTCTCCGTAACGAACGACTCATCATCCCCACCGGCCGCGATACTGTCGAGCAGGGCGATCTGCTGTATGTGGTCACCGAGGACCGCGATATCCCCGAAATATGCCGGGCCTTCGGCTGCGAGCACCTGGCCATCCGCGACGTGCTGATCATCGGCGGTGGCAACATCGGCTTGAAGCTGGCCACGCTCTTCGAGCGCAAGGGCTACCACGTCAAGCTGGTGGACAAGGATGAGGACCGCTGCCAGTGGCTGGCCGGCGTGCTGAACAAGACCATCGTGCTCAAGGGCGACGGTACGGACCAGGATTTTCTGCTCGAAGAGAACGTGGCCGCCATGGACCTGGTGGTCTCGCTCACCGGTGACGAGGAGACCAATATCCTCTCTTCGCTGCTGTCCAAGAACATGGGCGCCAAGAAGACCATCACCCGCGTGAACAAGACAGCCTACCTGCCGCTTGTGCGCGCCATCGGCATCGAGCACAGCGTGAGCCCGCGCCTCTCCGCGGTGAACTCCATCCTTCATTACGTGCGCAAGGGCTCGGTGCTCTCCACGGTGTCCATCAAGGGGGAGGAGGCCGAGGCGCTGGAGGCCATCGCCCTGGAGAAGTCCGGCGTAGTCAACAAGCCGCTCAAGGAGATCGACTTCCCCAAGGGCGCCATCGTGCTGTGCCTGGTGCGCGGCGACCGCGTGATTGTCCCCACGGGCGATACGGTTATCCTTCCCGAAGACCGCATCATCATCCTGGCATTGCGTCACGCTGTGTCCAAAGTGGAAGACGCGCTGGCCGTGAAGCTGGAGTACGTGTAGGACCTTTCAGCCCGTCTTCCCAGGCAGAATTCCAGAGCACGATCGATGCGGATTCCCTACATTCTCAGCGTCATAGGCGCACTTGTATGCTGTCTTGGGCTGGCCATGCTCTTCCCCCTGGGCTTCGCCATCTACTATGGCGATTCCTCGGTGGTGCCGCTTATCATCTCCATCGGCATCACTCTGGGCCTGGGCGCGTTCGCCATGCTGGCCCTGCGCAACGACTCCGCGCCGGTGCTGAGCCATCGCGAGGGCATCGCCATTGTGGCGCTGGGCTGGCTCGCCGCCGGGCTGTTCGGTGCGCTGCCGTTTATCGTGGCCGGGGAGATGACGCCCACCGACGCGGTGTTCGAGTCCATCTCCGGCTTCACCACCACGGGCGCATCCACCCTGACGGACATCGAGAGCGTGCCCAAGGGTCTGCTGATGTGGCGCAGCCTGACGCACTGGCTGGGCGGCATGGGCATCATCGTGCTCTCCCTGGCCATCTTGCCGTTCCTGGGCGTGGGGGGCATGCAGCTCTACAAGGCCGAAGTGCCCGGCCCCACGCCGGACAAGCTCAAACCGCGCATCAAGGACACGGCCGTGATGCTGTGGCGGGTCTACGTGATGCTCAGCGTGGCCCAGGCCGTGTTGCTGATGTTCGGCGGCATGAACCTCTTCGACTCCATCTGCCACACCTTCGGCACCCTGGCCACGGGCGGCTTCTCCACGCGTAACACTTCCATCGCGGCGTACGACTCCGCCTACATCGACTGGGTCATCATTCTCTTCATGTTCCTGGCGGGCATGAACTTCTCGCTGCACTTCCGGCTGTTGCGCGGCGATGTCATGTCCCTTTTGCGCGACTCCGAGTTCCGCTTCTACGCCGTCGTCATCCTGCTGTTCACCGTCATCATTACTTTCTGCGTCTGGGACAACAACTACGAGTCCGTCTGGACATCGCTACGCATGGCCGCCTTCCAGGTGGTCTCCATCTGCACCACAACGGGCTATGCCACGGCGGATTACGAGGTCTGGCTGCCCCTGGCCCAGGTGCTCCTGTTCTTCCTCATGTTCCTGGGCGGGTCGGCAGGTTCCACAGGCGGCGGCATGAAGTGCATGCGCGTGCTGGTGCTGCTCAAGCAGGGCTATCACGAGCTGCTGCAGTTGGTGCATCCGCGGGCCGTGAAACGCGTCAAGCTGGGCGGCAGGCTCGTGCCGCCGGATGTGCTCTCCGGCGTGGTGGGATTCTTCATCCTCTACCTGCTCCTGTATGTGCTCTCGGCCTTTGTGATGGCCGCCCTGGGCATGGACGTGCTCACGTCCTTCGCCTCGGTGGCGGCGTGTATCGGCAACATCGGTCCGGGCCTGGGCACGGTGGGGCCGGCCGAGAACTACGCGCACATCCCCATGATGGGCAAGTGGGTGCTCGCCTTCGACATGCTGCTGGGCCGGCTGGAAATCTACACGGTCATCATCCTCTTTGTGCCTGAGTTCTGGCGCAAGTAACACGCTGCTCAATCGTTGATGTCGTAGCACGGTGTTGTGCAGGGCAGGGTGCTCCTACGCGCTGTGTCCCGCCCTTGGCCACTTTGTCCTCCGTCTCATCGTCCGCTTTTTCTCGCTGATTTGTTAGAGATTATTTTTTGAGATCCTGGTGGCGCCCAACGCTTCCGGTGCATCCAGCCGTGGTCGCGCACGAGCCGATTTTGTTACATTATTGCTTGACGTGGCGTTTTTTCTTCTGCATATGGTAACACGAAATAAACATTCGTTACACAAATAGGAGAAAATACATGTTCGCACGCACGTCTTGCATTCTTGCTTTTATCCTGCTCACACTCCTGTTCGCTGTGCCGGCTTCCGCCCACGAGTTCATTCTCGTGCCCCAGCAGTGGCATGCCTACAAGGCCGAGCAGAAGCTGCCGTTCCGCATTGTTTCCTCCCATGTCTTCATGAAGAGCGCCGAGCTGGAGAACCCGGACCTCGTGGCGGCCAGCTATCTTGGCAAGGACGTGCCGCTTACCGGTAACGACGTGTTCGGAACATTTGACGGCGCCGTGACTCTGGAAGGCGGCGCTGCGGCCGTTCTGCGCGGCCATCGCAAGGGCGAGGTCTGGTCGCTGACTACCAAGGGCATGAAGCGCGGCGGCCGCGGCGAGCTGGACAACGTGGTGGAGGCGCGGATGTACGAGAAGTTCAGCAAGACGCTGCTGCCCGTGGAGGGCAAGACTGACGGCTGGGACAAGCCCGTGGGCGACGCGTTGGAGATCATGCCTCTGGACAATCCACTGACCCTCAAGCCCGGCGATTCCTTCCGCGTGCAGATTCTGTTTGACGGCAAGCCGGTTTCGCCGGACGCCGTGACCGCCACCTACGACGGCTTTTCCGATGCCGAGAACTCCTACGCCTACTACACGGAGCCGTATGGTGAGGGCGAGGCTGTGATCAAGGTCAGCGCGCCCGGCTTCTGGATGGTGCGTGTGCAGTACGCCGTCGCGGTGGAGGGCAAGGATTACGAGAAACACATCATGCGCTCCACGCTCGCCTTCCCGGTGGCGGATCGCTAGATGGCCCGGATGGGTGTCGCACAGACCGGACGCCGGGAGCGTGATTCGAGCAGCGCTCCCGGCCTGGTCCTTGCCGTGGCGCTGCTTGTCCTCTGCACGACAGGCAGAGCCCAGGCCCACGGCGTGACCATGACGACCCGGCTGATGGGCGACGATATCGTGGTGGCGTTCGCCAAGTACTCCACCGGCGAGCCCATGGCCTATGCCGAGGTCGCCGTCTATGCGCCGGGGAAGGACGACGTCGCATTCCAGGACGGCTATGCGGACAACCAGGGCCGGTTCGCCTTTCTGCCGGATAGTCACGGAGCATGGCGTATCGTGGTGAACGACGGCATGGGACACCGCGCCGAAACCACGGTGGACGTGGAGGAGGGCGGAAGCCCGGCTGGGACTGAAGCGGTTCAGGGCGCGGAAAAGGGGGCAGGTACGGGCGCGGAGATGGCGACCGCCTCCACCACACAGACGGCGGTGGCCGCAGCGCCGCGCTGGATGGGCGTGACCCTGGGAGTATCCATCATCCTCAACATATTTTTGGTGTTGTCTTATGTCAGGAGGCGCCGCGCCTGACGCGTACAATGGATTGTAAAATCAGGATTCGTCCGCTGTTCCGGAAGCCGTGTGGGCTTTCAGACTCGGGGGAATCATGAAGAAGTCGCATCTGCTGCCGCACGTCCGCGATGCGCACATCCCTGCCAGGGGGAAAAGGAAAAGGCCCGATACGGTGAACCGTGTCGGGCCTTTTCAAAGTAGCGCGATGGGACAATCGCACGGCGCCGCGATGCAGGCTCCACGCCCGCGGTGCGGCTGCTACTGAACTTTGGAAAGCAGGGTTTCCTTGATTTCGTCGATGGTGCGCTCGCCATCCAGCTCAACGTACTTGGTCTCGCCTTTGGCGGCCAGATCCTTGTAGAAGTACGCGGCGGCCAGGGTGCCGTCCTCGGTGTTGTAGTAGATATCGTGGCGCTTGTTGATGGCTTCTTCGTCCTGATCGTCGGCGCGGGTCTTCAGAGCGCCGCCGCACACGCGGCAATTGTCGCCGTCGGGCTTGATGGCGTCGATGAAGATGTTGTTCGGGTGGTTCGGATTGTTCTCGCAGAGGCGGCGACCCATGATGCGGTTCTTGGCGACTTCGCGGGGCAGCAGGATCTCGATGACGTAATCGAGCTTCATGCCCTTTTCCTGCAGCGCATCCCACAGCTTCTGAGCCTGCACCATGTTGCGGGGGAAGCCGTCCAGCAGCCAGCCGTCCTTGCCGGTGGTCTCCAGGGTCTCAAGGACCATGGGGATGGTGATATCGTCAGGAACGAGCTCGCCCTTATCGATGAAAGCCTTGGCCTTCTTGCCGAGCTCGGTGCCGCCGCCGATGTGCTCGCGGAAGATACCGCCGGACTCGATGTGAGCGAGATTGAACTTGTCCTTCACCAGGTTGCCCTGGGTGCCCTTACCGCTGCCGTTGGGTCCGAAAATCAGGATATTCACGAAGCACGCTCCTTCATGTTGAAATTTTCACAAGCTGGATACAACCCAGCCACACGCCTGTCAACGACTCATTTTCGAACGAGCTATGCGGACCGCGTTTCTTCCCACACGCGCTGCTTTGGAACCTGGCAGTTGAATCACGGCGCCGGTGCGTTTTTCCATCACGGCGCGGTCGAGGTTCAGGAGGGATTCGAGCAGGGGCTGGCCGACGCCTGCGGTTTCCACCGCGCTTTTGAGCACCCGCAGCCGGAGCGCCATGGGGGCAGCGCGCAGAGGCGCCGTTTCTACGGAAACGCCCTCGGAATTCCGATGTATAGGGATGGAAGCCGCGCGCTCTTTCCAGTAGGACGCATCCAGCCGGGCCAGCTTCCAGAGCCCGGCGGCCGTCTCGGTAAAGTTCGGGTTCTCGGCGGCGATTCGCGGCAGGATGTCCAGGCGCACGCGGTTGCGCATGTAGGCGGGGTCCTTGTTGGAGGCGTCCTCGCGCCAGGTGATCCCAACAGAGCGGACCAGCTCCTGGAGCTCGCTTTTGGATGTGAGCAGCAGGGGACGCAGCAGAGCGCGTTGCGGGTCCCACGCCTCCATGCCGGCCAGGGCAGGCCAGCCCGTGCCGCGGATGAGTCGCATGAGCATGTCCTCGGCCAGTTCGTCCAGCTGGTGGCCCTGCAGAACAATGTCGATAGGGTGCGCCGCGCGTACGCGCTCCATGAGATCGGCGCGGGCCTCGCGGCCGGCTTCCTCCAGCCCGATACCGCGCTCGGCGGCCAGGGCGGCAACATCGCGCCGCTCACTGGTCAGGGGGATGTCCAGCTTGTTGCACAGCTCCACCACGTGGGCGGCGTCCTCGGCGGAGTCCTCACGCAGGCCGTGATCCAGGTGGGCGGCGTAGAGCGCCACCTCCAACCGCGGCGCAAGGCAGGTGAAGATCACGGCCAGGGCCGTGGAGTCCACACCGCCGGACAGGGCCAGAAGCAGGGTGCCCTCCTGCAGCGGGGGCAGGGGCAGCGGCGAGCCAAAGGGCTCGCGCGCAAACTCCTCCACAGCGAGGCAGAGCTTGGCCATGCGCGGTTCGAGGTCCTGGAGTCGGAGCGGCGTGGCCATATCGGGTGGGGCGCTAGACCGAGATGTCCAGCGACTTGAGGAGGTCGTCGAGCCAGTCGATGGCAAAGGCGCGTTGTTCGGGCGTGGCGTAGGCAATGCAGGAGCAGCGCATGACCCGGCGGCAGCGCACCAGGAGCTCCATCTTCAGATGGTCGTCGTCCATCTCGATGGCCACGCAGTGGGGGCCGCAGCTCTCGGCGTGCTCCTTCTGCTCGTCGGTCAGGTGCTCATCGGCAATGGGCAGCCACCAGATGCCCTCGATGGCGCCGGTCAGCCTCAGGTCATCAAGTTTCTTGCCGATGCGTTCGATGCTCTCGGGGCTCAGTTCCTCTATCATGTAGCTGCGCATTCGTTATTCCCCGTTGTTCATCTCGTCGATATCATTGTCGGTTCCGTTAAAATCACTGCCGTTGTCGTCCTGCCTGACCAGACCGCGGCGATCGGCGTGGGCGTCCGGAGGGATCTCGTCGGCGTCGAGATTGAACATCCGGCGCATGGTGTCGATGTAGCGCTTGGCGGACTCCTCCTCGGCCGAGCGGCGCTTGAGGAAGACAATGGGCTCGTGGAGCATCTTCTTGACCACGGAATCCACCAGCGTTTCCAGAGCGTCGTGCATCTGCGGGTCCACATCGTGCCCAAGAATCTGGACAAGGCGCTTCTCGGTCTTTGCCAGCTCCTTGCGTGCAATGGCGTGGTTCTGGTCCAGCAGGTCCACGATAGTAGGCTGCAGCTCCAAGGACTTGAGCCACTGGGCAAAGGCTTCGGCCTCATCATAGACGATTGCCGTGGCCTTGGCAGCCTCTTCCTTACGCTGGGCCAGATTTTCCTCCACGACCTCCTTGAGGTCGTCGATGTCGTAGAGGAAGACCGAGTCCAGCGTGTTCACGTCCGGGTCGATGTCCCGCGGCACGGCGATGTCGATGAAGAACATGGGCCGGTTGCGCCGCTTTTTGAGCACGGCCTTGACGTCCTTGGCGCGGATGACGGCCGTGGGCGAGCCCGTGGAGCTGATGACGATGTCCACCTCGTGCAGGCGGTCGAAGAGCGTCTCAAAGGGGATGGGGCGCCCCTCGAACTGCTTGGCCAGCTCACGCGCGCGCTCGAAGGTGCGGTTGGCAACGAAGATTTCCTGGATGCCGGACGTGACCAGGTGCTGTGCGGCCAGCTCGGCCATTTCGCCAGCGCCGATGAGCATGGCCTTCTGCCGGGACATGTCGCCGAAAATGCGCTTGGCCAGCTCCACTGCCGCATAGCTGATGGAGACCGCGGCGGAGCCCACGGCCGTCTCGGTGCGCACCCGTTTGGCCACGGAAAACGCCTTGTGGTACAGGCGGTTGAGAATGACCTTGGTGGTGCCGGCCTTGATCGCGGTGCGGTAGGCGTCCTTGAGCTGGCCCAGGATCTGCGGTTCGCCCAGCACCATGGAGTCCAGGGCGCAGGCCACGCGGAAGAGATGGCGCACGGCTTCCAGGTCCTCGTGGATGTACACGTAGGGCTCCAGATCCTTGACGCAGGCGTTGCGCGCCGCGGCCCAGCGGGAGAGCACCTCCTGGCGCAGGCTTTTCTTGTCGCCCACGGCCACGATCTCCACGCGATTGCAGGTGGAGAGGATGGCGAGCTCCTCGACCGCGCCGCCCAGGGGGATGATCTGCTGCGATTCCTCGGGGCGGGTCGTCGATTCCGTATCAAGGAGCCGCCCGGGCAGGCAGTCTGCCAGACCGAACGCTTCGCGGACCTCGACACCGGCCGTGGTGTGGTTGAGGCCAATGAGACACAGAGATTTGTTCATCGTCATGGATTCGTTGGAGCGGTCAGTGCGGGTTTTTCCACCGAAGGAATGGGCCGGAAGCTATGGTGCGAGGGCACGAAAAAGTTGATCACGATCATGGAGCCGATGGCCAGGGTGAAGATGCCGATGGCCCAGACCGCCGGGCGGCGGCCCCACCAGCCGCGGGCCAGCCTGTTGTGGAAGAGCACGGCGAACAGCAGCCAGACCACGATGGAGACGATCTCCTTGGGGTCGCCCGTGAGCACCTGGCCCCAGGAGAGCTTGGCAAAGACAAAGCCGGCGAGCATGCCGATGGTGTAGAGCGGAAAGCCCACGACCACGGCCCAGTAGTTGACCCGGTCGAATGTGGAGAGCGCCGGCATCTCGCGGTCCATCTCCGACAGCCGGGCCTTGCCTTTGATCTTCTTCTCCAGCCTGAGAAAGATGATGCCCGCGGCAAAGGCCATGGCCAGCAGCGCCATGCTGCCGAAAAGCGTGCCGATGTGCAGGCCGAAGAACGGACCGGCCAAGTGGGGCGGCATTTTGGCCGCCGTCTTGTGCGTAAAGGAGAAGATGAACAACAGAATGGCGATGGGCGAAGCGATGAGCGCCAGGAACTCCAGCTTGAAGCGCCACCAGAGGATGAAGAAGATGGCCACCAGGCACCACGAGAAGAGCTTGATGAAGTAGCCCACCGAGAGGCTGCTGATGCTCGTGGCCGCCAGGAAGTGGATGAGAATGAGCGTGTGCAGCAACAGGCCGGCTCCGGCGATGAACCCGGCGAGCCGCTTGAGCTGCACCCTGTGGCTGAACGCGCCGGCCATGTAGAACAGCGTGCCCAGCACGTAGAGCGCAAGGATGGTGAAGTAGACGAGATCAAACAAGGTCATGGAGAAGATCCTCCAGCACCGGGTGCAGGGCATCCGGCAGATGTGCGCGCAATATGCCGCACGCCTTCTCGTGGTCTGCGGCGGCCAGAGCGTCCTTGAGATTGGACTCCACAAGCCCCCGGAATATCGCAGTGTTCACCGGTGTTTCCATGCCCAGCGCCAGCACGCGCGGCCGCAGGCGGCCCAGCAGCGTGGAGAGCGCGCCGTACCCTGCAAGATAAGACTCCAGATCGCGACGCAGACGCCGCGCCAGGGCCGGGCTCTGTCCGCCGGTGGAGAGCGCCACGGTCAATCCTTCGAGCTCCACATGCGACGGCACGATGAACGAGCCGGCGTCGGGATCGTCGGCCACATTGCAGAGCACGCCGCGATCACGGCAGAGACGGGCGATGCGGCCGTTTTCCTCAAGTGACGGCGTAGCCGCCGTGCAGAGGAACACGTCGTCCAGATCACGCTCCTCGAACGACCGGCTTGCATACACCACTTGAGGGGCGTCCAGCAAGCGCTGCGCGTCCTCGGGATGGGTTGCACGGCCGGAGGGATCGAGCACAAGCACCGAGGCAGGCGAGGCCTCCAGGAGGGTAGCCAGCTTGCGCCGGCCCACGCCGCCGTATCCCACCACCAGGCAACGTGCGTGTGTGAGATCGAGAAAAGCGGGATAGTAACGCATGGGCGTTGATACCATATGAAACGCCGGGGGCAAATGGCCGGAATGGCGACCTGAATTTTCGGGTAGGGGATATTGCAGACGCCGGACCATATGCATGCCGTGACGTGAAACAATTCCGCGCATTATCCTGCCGATTCTTCACTATATTAGGTAGTAATAGTATAACCTGCATCATGTTTTTGCTTGCCCGGTTCCGGGGCTGCTGCTATTCCCAACAAAATACGATCAGATTTCGGGGAGACAGCGGGGCGTCGTCCCTCCAGACGTTGCAGAGGGCGGTGCCCAAAGCTGCGGGTATCCCGCTTCCGTCGGCGGTCATGCCGGCCGGAGCAGGGCTGCTCGCATTGGCCGTGGAAGAAGGGCTGTGGGATAGCCTGGACACCACTGTGGGGGCGTTCTGTGCTGCACGGCTTCTGTCGCTCCTTGAAGCAGACGCGGCGCACCACACACACCTGACAACGCGGGGGGGACAATGATCCGCAGGTGTCTGGTTGTTACTGTTCTGGTGTTTGCAATCGCGGCGGCGTGTGCATCGTGCAAAAACATCCAAGGCACTGTCTATCGAGACATGGCCAACAGCGCCTACTATGGGGACGAGGACCTGCAACGGGCCCTCCCCATGTATGAAAAAGCTGCAGGCTATGGCGATCCCGAGGCGCAGTACATCCTGGGCACTCTCTATCTGGATGGCACGGGTGTGCCGCAAAACACCCAACAAGCCGTCTCATGGCTGGAAGCCTCAGCTCGGCAGGGCTACGCCCCTGCGGAACGAACCCTCGGCATCATGTACATGGGCGGAGCCACGGGCGTTCCCGTGGATACCAACAAAGCCGTTTCCTATCTGACCAGCGCGGCGCGCAAGAACGACCTGGCCGCCACCCTGGCTCTCGGGCGGCTGTATGCCGCCTTCCCGCAGGTGCAGGACTTCGAAGCCTCGGCGCGGTGGTACGCCACGGCCAGGCGCATCAATCCCGGCATAGACCAGCGCCTTTCCGATCCGGAGTACATCAAGACCATCGTCGTGGTCGTTCACCCCAAACAGGAGCTCGAAGGCAGGGCCCTTGTGGCCGAGGTCCAGAAGAAGCTCGCCCAGCTCGGCTATGATCCCGGTCCTGCCGACGGGATAGCCGGCAAGCGGACGGTCGGCGCCGTCAAAAAGTTTCAGAAGGACTCCGGTCTGGATCGCAACGGCAAGATCGACATGGATATCCTGTTCGCTTTGGAAAAAGCCGAACGCGAAAAGTAGGGGGGAGCCATGAAAACATATCTGCACATGCATATGACTGGAATGCGGAGCTTGGTGCTTTTCTTGTTGCTACTATTCCTTGCGGCAGGTTTTTTTTCGTCTTGCGCCGTCACGGTCGATGAAAGAAAGGCCATGGATGCGAGGTGCCGCGCCAATCCCATTCCATGCCTTGACAGCAAAATCGACAGGCTCAAGAGAGACCTCGTCCTCGATGAGAAGCTCATAGAGGACGAAGAGGATATGGTGGAGGCTCTGGCGTTGCCGGACTGCGACATCCCGGATTGCGAGGAGAAGTTGCTCAAGCATACGAAACGGCTGCAAAACTACCGCGAAGTCGTCGAGCAAAGAAAGCGGGACCTCAAGGACATGGAGAAGAAGCTCGAAGCCATGAAGCACAGCCAGGACGGTTCCAACAGCGGTGGTTCGGGGGGCTCCAGCGGTGGTGGGCATAGCTGGTAAGCGGACCAAACGGGCGGTGAAGATGTTCTCCAGAAAGAGACAGGGCTGAAGCTGACCGGGAGAACAGACCGAAATCTACTCGGAAAGCCCGAGCTGGCTGGGCGCAAGAGATAGGAGGCAAGAGAAAGTGCATTACTTGTATACCAATGGATTATGGTCTCGTTGCCGCATTGCGCTCGTCATTGTCCTTATATGTTCCCCAATTGTTGGGTGCGGCTTTGTTGGAGATGTACAATATGCCGTCATGAAGGGGAATGAGAAACAGGCATGGTGTCAATCCCAACCTGCCGCATGTCTCAAGGAGGATATACAGGAACTCAAAGCAGATATCGCGAACAACCAGGAGATGGTCGAGCTCTTCGAGAAGGACGCGTTGGAAAACTCTCGTCCCGATTGTACGAGCAAGGAATGTGAAGAAGCCGCGATTGACGCCATGCAAGAAGTGGAAAAGTTGAAGGAAAAGATCAATCAGCAGAAAAAGAAGCTGCGGGACATGGAGCGTGATCTGGACGAAATGCAGCGAAGCCCGGACGGCGGCAGTGGAGGTTCAAGTGGCGTGGGCGGCAGCTCCGGCGGTAGCTGGTAATCTCTTCTACTCCGGATTATCCAAAGAGGCGGTTCGGGTTGCCCGGGCCGCCTCTTCTTATGGCATGGCTCTGAAACAGCCGGTATGGCCTTTCTCCCTCGCGCCGGCGTGTTGACTTCTGCGAGCCCCTCGGCCCATAAACACGGAGCATGGCGGCCGGATAGCCGTAAGGATGCGTGGCAATATCCGAATCCGTCGCCAAAACCAGAGCCCAGTAGCCATGCCATTCACCAGCCTCGTCATCCAGCTTGCCCGGTTCGGCGACCTTGTGCAGACCGCGCGTCTCATGCGCAGCCTGTCCGGTCCTGGCGCGAGCGTGCACCTTGCGTGCGACGCCTCCCTGGCCGGTCTTGCCGGGATTCTCTATCCCGAAGCGACCATCCATCCCGTGCGCGCCCACGGTGGACGGCAGTCCCCCGGCGAGCTCCTTGCGGCCAACGCCGCGGCCTTCGAGGCCATTCGCGCGGCAGAGCCGGATGCGGTCTACAATCTCAACTTCTCGGGCCTGAACTTCGCCCTGGCGTCCATGTTCGACGAGGACGTGGTGCACGGCTACTTCACCCACGCGGGCCAGCGGCTCAAGGACCCGTGGCCGGAGGTGGGCTTTCGTCTTTCCAGCCGCAGGCCGCAGGCCCCGTGCAACCTCGTGGATCTTTGGGCTCACTTTGCCGAGAACCCCATCGCGCCCGAGGCGGTATTTCCCGGAGCAGTGCTCGAATCACCTGAAACACGTGAACCGGGCAATTCGGGCGGATTGGGCGTGGTGCTGGCCGGCCGGCACTCCAGGAGGTCCCTGCCGGCAGAGGTGCTGGCCCCCATAGCCGCTGCCGCGCTGGAAGGCGCTACCTCCCGCAGCGGGCAGGACGGCGCCAAAGCGTATCTCCTGGGCACGAACGCCGAAAAGCCACTGGCCAAGGCGTTTCTGCGCGCGGCATCGCCACGGCTGGCCCAGCGCGTGGAGGACCGCACCGGCTCCATGGACCTTGCCGGCCTTGCGAGCTTCCTGCGCGGGCTGGACTTGGTGCTCACCCCGGACACGGGCACCATGCATCTTGCCGCGGCCCTGGGCACGCCGGTCATGGCCTGCTTTTTGTCCTCGGCCTGGGCTTGGGAGACCGGCCCGTACGGCACCGGCCACCTCGTCTGGCAGAGCGCGCCGCCGTGCGCGCCATGTCTGGAGGCGCAGGAGTGTCCCAACGAGCTGACCTGTCTGGAGCCCTTTACCGCACCGAAGTTTCTGAAGAATGTGGCCGCTGCGGCGGCGGGCAGGGAGGTGCGCGGCGATGAGCTGCCCGAATCGCTGCTTCTGCTGCGCGGCTCGCAGGACGGGTTCGGCCAGACTTACGACGTACTTGCCGGCCAGGACCCGTACGCGGCGGAGCGCGCCGCCCTGCACCGGGAAATCGCCATGCTGCGCGGCGTGGTTCTGAAATCGGACGCGCCGCCCCTGAACGATCAGCTCACGCGGCTCATGTTCCGCGAACAGGACTGGATGCTGCCGCCGTGGCGCGACAGAGCGTAGGCGGCTGCTGAATCATCCGCAGGTTGCTTTTCTTCAATAATACAGCACGTAACCCAACGTTGTTTCAAACAACCTTTCGGATGGGCCCCAACAGGCAATGAAGGAGAACAATGAGCGTTTCAGCAACACCACTTCGAATCCTCGTCGTCCAGCCGCTGTACGGCGGCTCGCTCACCGTGGGCCGCTACGCCGTGGCTGCCCTGCGCGAGCTGGGCCATGTGGTGGAGGTCTTCGAGGGCCCATCCTTCAACGGATCCTTTAACGCGCTCAAGTCGCTGCGCATCGGCTCCGACCGTTTGGGCGCGCTGGAGAGCTCGTTTCTGCAGATCGTCTCCCAGGCCGTGCTGGCCCAGGCGGAGGCCTTTGAGCCGGACCTAGTGCTCGCCCCGGCCCAGGCGCCGCTCTCGCGCCAGGCACTGACACGGCTTCGCCGCGACGGCGTGCTTACGGCCATGTGGTTTGTGGAGGACTTCGAGCTCTTCACCTACTGGAAAGGGTTCGCCCCGCTGTACGATGTCTTTGCCGTGATCCAGAAGGAGCCCTTCCTTTCCCAGCTTTCCGCGATCGGCGTGCAGAACGCGCTCTACCTGCCCCTGGCCGGGCTGGCGTCCTTCCATCGGCCGCTGGCGCTGGACAGCGTGGAGCGGCGCAAGTTCGGCGCGGACATCTCCTTTCTCGGGGCCGGCTACCCCAACCGCCGCGTCGCTTTCCGCCAGCTCCTGCGCTACGACTTCAAGATCTGGGGCAGCGACTGGGAGGGTGACCCGCTCCTGGCCACGCGGCTGCAACGCGCCGGCGAGCGCATCGAGCCGGAAGAAGCCATCAAGGTTTTCGCGGCGAGCAAGATCAACCTGAACCTGCACTCCAGCGTGCGCGTGGACCCGCCCGTGGGGCAGGGGGACTTTGTCAATCCGCGGACCTTCGAGCTCGCCTGCTGTGGCGCATTCCAGCTCGTGGACCGCCGCTCCCTGCTGGACGAATGCTTTGCCGAGGATGAGCTCGCCACCTTCACGGACATGGAGTCGCTTCTCGCGGCCATCGACCACTACCTGACCCACCCCGAGGAGCGCATCGCCATGGCCGACAAGGCGCGCCGCCGCGCCATGGCCGAGCACACCTACACGGCGCGGATGCAGACGCTGCTCGCCTTCATCGACGAGCGTTTTCCAGGTCGCCTTGCCGGATCACGCGACGCCCAGCTCGAAGCGTGGTCGCAGGCCCTGCCGGAGTCCATGCGCGGCGACGTGCTCGCGCTGCTGGAACGCCTCCAGCTCTCCAAGGACGCTTCCTTCAAGGACCTGGTCTGGCGGCTGCGGCAGCAGCAGGGCGCGCTTTCCAGCGTGGAAACAGCCATCCTCTTTTTGGACGAGTGGCAGAAGCAATACGGAATGTCTGAGCAAGCGAAGTCATAACGTGCTGCAACTATAGCAACTTCAGACAAGGAGCGGGCCGTGGCCATCACACGTGAGGAAAGCTGTTGGAGCGATGTGGAATGTCTGCCGGCCGAACGCCGCGACGCGGCCAAGTGGGAGCGCTGCCGCGAGGTCATTGGCCTTGCCTGGGCCGACTCGGCCGAGTCCCGCGGGCGCATGGAGGCGGCTGGCCTGACGCCGGACGACATCCGCACGCCTGAGGATTTCGCGAAACTGCCCATCCTGTCCAAGAAGCAGCTCATCTCCCTGCAACAGGAAAAGGGGCTGGCGCACCTGCTGGCCGTGGAGCCCGGCGCGCTCTCGCGCATCTACATGTCGCCCGGGCCCATCTTCGACCCCGAGGGCCGGGAGCAGGACTACTGGGGCTGGGCCGCGGCGTTCCATGCCGCCGGTTTCCGCGCCCGCGACCTGGTGCAGATGACCTTCGGCTACCATCTGACTCCGGCCGGCCTGATGCTGGAGGAGCCTCTGCGCGAGCTGGGCTGCGCCGTGGTGCCTGCCGGACCGGGCAACACTGACGTGCAGATAGACCTGATGACCCGGCTGCCGGTGACCGGGTTCGTGGGCATGGCCAGCTATCTCAAGGTGATCAAGGACAAGGCCGTGTCCAAGGGGCTGGACCCGCGCAAGGACTTTCGGCTCGACGTTGCCTTTGTGGCGGCGGAGCGGTTGCCCGAGAGCCTGCGCCAGGAGCTGGAGGACGCTTTCGGCATGCGCGTGCGTCAAGGCTACGGCACGGCCGATCTGGGCTGCGCCGCCTATGAGTGCCGCGAGCTGACCGGCATGCACGTCTCCCCGCGCTGCTGGGTGGAGATCTGCGACTCGGCCACTGGCAGGCCCGTACCTCCCGGAGAGATAGGCGAGGTTGTGGTCACGCCGTTCACACGGGCGTATCCGCTGCTCCGTCTGGCCACCGGCGATCTGTCCAGAATCGTGGACGACGTCTGCCCCTGCGGCCGCACCTCGCCGCGGCTGGCTGGCATCCTGGGCCGCGCCGACGACACCACCAAGGTCAAAGGCCAGTTCCTCTATCCGCACCAAATACAGGAGGTCGTGGCGCGGTTCGAGGGCGTTACCCGCTGGCAGCTCATGCTGGGCAACGCCGGCGGCCGCGAGACTGTGGTGATGCGGCTCTTTCACCCCGAGGGCACTGTGGACCCGGAGGCGTTCCAGGTCCGGTTCCAGGCGCTGTGCAAGCTGCGGCCGGACGTGGAGATCGTGCGCGACCCCGATGAACTCCCCTCGGACGCGCCGCGTGTCCGCGATGAGCGGACGTATTGATTTTGAAAATATGAGTGCTTCCGGCGGCTGGGGGACGCTGTCCCCCACGCCCCCTTGCCAGGGGAATTCAATTCCCCTGATTCGCCCCGTGCTGGGGCTCACCTCTGGTCGGTTCGCGTTGCTACCGGCCCGACTCTCCTGCCCTGGAGAATCGTGGACCCCAGAACGGGGTTAAGAGGCAAGTGGCCCCTTGCGAGGTGCCAAGGGACAGCGCCCCTTGAAACCAGGATTGATAGCAAAATGGACAAGCGAGAGATACACATCACCCAGGCTGAGAGCGATGCGGACATGGACGTTGTGCGCGGGTTGTTCCGCACGTATGCGGCCGGGTTGGGGTTCGACCTGTGCTTTCAGAACTTCGAGGACGAGCTGGCCTCGATGCCGGGCAAGTACGCGCCGCCGGAGGGGCGGCTGTTTCTGGCGCGGGACGAGGAGACCGGCGAGGCCATCGGCTGCGTGGGCGTGCGGCCCTGCGATCTGGGCTGCTGCGAGATGAAGCGGTTGTACATCGCGCCAGAGGCGCGGGGCTGCGGCCTGGGCAGGCGACTGGCCGAGTGCGCCATCGAGGCGGCGCGGGACATCGGGTACCGGTATATGCGGCTGGACACCATACCGAAGGTCATGGGCGCGGCCACCAGGCTGTACATGAACCTGGGGTTTGTGGAGATATCATCCTATTATGACAACCCCATCGAAGGCGTGGCGTATCTGCAGCTTGACCTAGCCGCCGCAAAGCGCGGGGCATGATCCCTGTTGCGAGAGCGGCGCCGGAGGTTCTACCTGGAACCGGCGGCGCATCGGCGATTCAAAGTAAAAATCCCCCGGCCCAGGCAGGGTCGGGGGATTTGCGTACATGAGTCGTATGTCCAGGGCTAGCCGCCGCAGCCGCCAGAGCCGCAGCTGGTGCTGCAGGAACCGCCGCCGAGCTGCAGGGCGGAGTCCACTGTGAAGCCCATGTAGGAGAGATCGATGCTGATGGGTTTTGCTTTTTCGAGCAGGTCTTTTTCGACCACGAACTTGAAGCCGTTTAACTCGATGACCTCGTCGTTATCGTTTGGCTCATCCAGAGCCAATGCCAGCCGGGGGCCGGATCAGCCGCCGGGAGAGAGGTATACGCGGATGGGGCTCTTCTCCTTGTCGGCGAAGTAAGCCTCCAACTCCTTCATGGCGTTGTCGGAAACGTTGACCATTGAATCCTCCGTGCAAATGTTTACCTGGTCGGAGAGGTAGACCTAAGGACCGGATAGATGGATGTCAATTGAATTGTCCAAAATTGGTAACGATCTTCAGGTCTGCAATTCCACACCAAAAAGATATTGTACACGAATTCGGCAGGTTCGTGAACATCAGGAAGAAATTATTTTATTCACTCCAAAAAGTCGAAGCTATTTCATTTATTGGTTTAATCTATACTGGCTATTGCCCTCTGCCATACGATGAAGACCGGGGGAGAATGGGCGGCGCTGCTTCTTGCGGCATGATGCGCGATGCATGAAACGAAAAAGCCCCCGGCCGGAGAGGCCGAGGGCTTTGGGTCTATGCCAGATTGCCGGTAGTTAGCAGCAGCAACCACCGGAGCTGTCGGTGCCGCAACCGCCGGAGCCGCAGCTGGAGCCACAGGAACCACCGCCCAGGGGCAGGGCGGAGTCCACGGTGAAGCCCATGTAGCTGATGTCGATGCTGATGGGCTTGGCCTGCTCGTAGAGCTCTTTCTCAACCACGAAA
Source organism: Oceanidesulfovibrio marinus (assembly GCF_013085545.1). Classification (NCBI taxonomy): domain Bacteria; kingdom Pseudomonadati; phylum Thermodesulfobacteriota; class Desulfovibrionia; order Desulfovibrionales; family Desulfovibrionaceae; genus Oceanidesulfovibrio; species Oceanidesulfovibrio marinus. Next base: position 940,158 of record NZ_CP039543.1, on the reverse strand, counting down.
GTGAAGCCGTCGTGCTCGACAACCTCGTCGTTCTCGTTGGCTTGGTCCAGGGCGAGGGCCATTCTGGGGCCGGAGCAACCGCCGGGCGCGAGATACACGCGGATGGGGCTTTTATCCTTATCTTCAAAGTACGCTTTTAACTCGTTGATGGCGTTCTCGGAAATATTGACCATGAAAACCTCCGTGCTGTGATTTTGAAGTATTGGAGAACGTAATGGTCGACAAAGAGGCTGTCAATGGCAGGCTCCAAAAACGAACGACTTTCCACAAGGATGCGGGCAGAGTGCCTTGTTGAATCTATTGCAATATCAATGTATTAAAACCTTCTGGAGAATGGATTTACTTGAGCGGCGCAATCCACTATATGAATATTTTGCCGATTTCTCACGGATACGGAGCGAATCAAGGACGGGTATGCCATGCAGGACTGCAAGGATATTCTCAGCGCTGCCGACATGGAGACGGTGCTGACCAGGCTTGCCGACGAGGTCGTCGCGGCGCATAAGGGCTGCGAGAATCTGGTGCTCATGGGCATCCAGCGCCGGGGCGTGGACATCGCGCGGCGGCTCAAGGCCATTGTGGACGCCAAGGCCGGATGCGACCTCAATCTGGGCCGCCTCGACATCAACCTCTACCGCGACGACTGGACCAGTCTGGCCGTGCAACCGACCATCAGCCAGACCGACATCCCGTTCTCCATCGAGGACCGCGAGATTCTGCTGGTGGATGACGTGCTGTTTACCGGCCGGACCATCCGCGCCGCGCTAGAGGCGATTCTGGACTACGGCCGGCCGCGCAAGGTGGAGCTTCTGGTCCTTGTGGACCGCGGCAACCGCGAGCTGCCCATCGAGGCCAACTACGTGGGCGAGCACGTGCCCACCCAGCGCGGCGAGCATGTGAACGTCTACGTGAACGAGCGCGACGGCGAGGACCGGGTCTGTCTCGTGGCGTAATCTCCCATCCCTTTCCCCTGATCGACATGGGCCCGGCAATGCCGGGCCTTTTTCGTTTTTACCTCACCGGGCATGGTCCAGACTGTGACTCGTAGATTTGCTCCGGACTGAATACGTCCGGAACGCCCCACGCCAGGGTCAGGACGGCTTGAAGTACAGCCAGAGCAGGAGCCCGATAAAGGCGAAGACGCCTGCATTGAGCAGGGTGTCGAGCACTCCGTTCATGATTCCTCCCCGTGGTGGTTCATGTCGCGCCGCAGCGCCCGCAGCAGGCACACAAAAAGCGTCAGTACGATGAAGATGAAGGGATTGGCGGACAGGGCGATAATGGCCCGCACGGCGTCCACGCTGCCGGTAACGATCATCACCAGGCCCAGGGCCGCCAGGATAACGCCCCAGGTCAGCTTCATGGAAGTGGGCGGGTCCGCGTCGCCACGGCTGGAGAACATGGCCAGCACATAGGCGGCGCTCACCACGCTGGTGACGATGAAGAGGAAAGCTGCGGCGATGGTGGCCGCAGAGGTGAGCCAGGCCAGGGGAAAGCTCTCCAGAAGGGCGAAGGTGGCGGCGTTGACGTCGCGCACCACGATTTGCGGATCGAAACGCTCGAAATATGCCTCGTAAAAGCCAGCGCTGCCCAACACGCCGAACCAGACCAGGGAAAAGCCTGTGGGAGCGAGCAGCACGCCGGTAAGGAACTCGCGGATGGTACGGCCTCGCGAGATGCGCGCGATAAAGACTCCCACAAAGGGAGCCCAGGCCAGCCACCAGACCATGTAGTTCAGGGTCCAGTCCGAGAAGTACTTGAGCACGTTCTCTTCCCAGAAGACGTAGGTCTGCAAGCCGTGTGGCAGCACCTGGCTGGCGTAATTTCCCAGCATTTCAGTAACGCTGCTCATGATAAAGCCCGTGGGCCCGGCCAACAGCAGGTAGAGCATGAGTCCTACGGTGAGGAGTATGGCCAGAGAAGAAAGCTTGGCCATGCCCGATCCCAGATCGCGCACCAGGGGCAGGAACGAGGCCAGGCAAAGCACAACGAAGACTCCAAGGGCCAAGCCCAGGCCGGTCTCTCCCAGTCCCAGCATCCGGGCCACACCGCTTTGCACCTGAAAAACACCCATGGCCATGGAGCCTGCCAGGCCGATGGCCGTGGCGTAGACCGCCAGGGCGTCGAAAATGAACCCGATACCGCGCGTCCATACATTCTCGCCGTACACGTGGCGCAGTGGGGAGCTGAGGAGTTGGGGGGCGTTTTTGCGGAAGCCGAAATAGGCTATGACGAGGCCGCAGGAGCCGTATATGGCCCAGGCGTGCAGCCCCCAATGGAACACGGTGAGGGACAGGGCCGACGAGGCGGCCTCTGGAGCGTTCTGGTAGTTGCGGAAGAACAGGAAATGGCCCACCGGCTCCGCCACGCCGTAGAACAGCAGCCCCACCCCCATGCCGGCGGCGAACATCATCACCAGCCAGGAAAAGGTGGAGAACTCGGGGCGTTCATCTTCGGCCCCAAGGCGGATGCGGCCCGCGCGTCCGGCAGCCAGGATAATCGCTCCCAGCAGCAGGAACGTGGTGGTCAGCATCACGAACCAGCCCCGGCTGCGGAACAGCAGATCCACGGTGGAGCTGGCCCACGCCGCAAGCCCCAGAGTGTCCACCATTCCCCAGGCCACTACCGCCAGGGTCAGGCTCATGGCGCAGATGAATGTCGGATTCCGCCACATAAACGCCCTCCAGCATGCATCAGACGTTTCAGCAGAAAGCTACAAGGCCAGGACTGCAGCGCAGCAGAGTCGGGTGCTCATGCCTGGCGAAAATCATCAGCCAGAGCTCGCCGGGATGCTCGCGAGGATTGCCCCTTACGGCTCCCGCGTCTGGCCAGTTAGCGGAGTGGCCGCGGACGGCGCCGTGTGAGACCCAGTATCGTTGCGCCGGTGGACAGCAATCGTGCTATGATCGACAACCCGACTTTCACCTGATGCACCTCATGCACGGCTTCTGCGCGGAGCAGGGCGCCTTCGGCCAGCAGCAGCGCTTTCTTGCGGGCCAGCGGTGTCATTTTTCCACTCACAGGCAGTCCTCGTCCTTGCGCAGCTCGGCCACGGTCTGGGAAAATGGGGGCTTGGCGTTGCGCACTTTCATGCGGGTCACAAGCACCAGAATGACGCCGATGATGGCGAAGAGCGCCGTGGCGCAGACCAGGGCCGTGAGCCTATGCTCCGGCCCCACGGCGTAGATGACGGTGAATGTGCCGACCACAACGGCCAGCGCCAGAAAGAGGAAGGCTGCGGCCGCCAGGATGAGCAGCCGCAGCAAAAGCAGCGATTCCTCCCGCGCCTCCACGCCGACGAGCTCCAGACGGTTTCTGCCCAGGGCGAGGATGATCCGCACGGCGCGTCTGGCGTGCTCCGGCGCTTCCAGGATGGAGGACAGGGCGGATTCGAAAGGTCCTGGCATTCTCGAACCCTACTTGCGGGAGAAGAGCCAGCCCACGAGCAGGCCTACGCCGAGAGCCGCGCCCATGGCCTGGTAGGGCTTGTCCTTGACGAAATGGTCCACCTGCTCGGCGCGGCCGACAATGGCGTCCTCCACGTAGGAGTATCGCTCCCGGTACTCGCTCAGCCGTTCGGCGAGCTTGTCGCGCGCTTCCTTGGTAATCTTGTCCGTGTCGTCTGCCGTGGCCTTCAGCAGGGCATGGGCATCGTCCACAAGCAGCTTGAAATCCTTGTTGATCCGTTCCTTGGCCTTATTGGTTTCTTCCATATGGGGCATGGGAACTCTCCTTCGTGTATTGGGGACACGCTTGTCACGCGTCCTGTTGGCGTCGGCTACAAACTCCACACACACCAACATACACCAGGAATCAGGTTTCCCGCAACGCCGGCCGAGAAAAAGTCATGACATTAGGGTTTTTCGGGATTCTGAGGGACGCCGTCCTCAGGCTCCCAGCAAGGGGCCAATGGCCCCTTGACCCCGGAGGCGAATCTCGGGGCTTACCCTTTACGGACGATCTCCGTACCAATGCCTTTTTGGGTGAACAGCTCCAGCAGCACAGAGTTCTCGGTGCGGCCGTCGATGATCTGGGCTTTCTCCACGCCGGCGTCCAGGGCTTCCAGGCAGCATTTCACCTTGGGGATCATGCCGCCCTGCACGGTACCGTCGCCGATGGCCATGGCTGCGGCGGCCATGGACATGGAGGAGATGAGCGCGCCGGTTTTGTCCAGGATGCCGGCCACATCCGTAAGCAGGATGAGGCGCTTGGCGCCCAGGGCGGCGGCCACGGCTCCGGCCACGGAGTCGGCATTGATGTTGTAGGTACGACCGTTGGTATCCACGCCGATAGGCGCGATGACCGGGATGAAGCCTTCGCGCTCCAGGGAGTAGATGAGGCTGGTTTCGATGTGCGTCACCTCGCCCACGCGGCCCAGGTCGATGATCTCCGGCGGGGCGTTGTCGCGGGACACGGCCATCTCCAGCTGGCGGCAGCGCACGCACCAGCCGTCCGTGCCGGAGAGGCCCACGGCCTTGCCACCGTGCAGGTTGAGGAGATTGACGATCTCCTTGTTGACCTTGCCGCCGAGGACCATCTCCACAACGTCCATGGTGGCCTCGTCGGTCACGCGCATGCCCTCGCGGAACGAGCACTGGATATTGAGCTGCTCCAGGAGCTTGCCAATCTGGGGGCCGCCGCCGTGCACGATGACGGGGTTCACGCCGATGTACTTGAGCATCACGATGGACTTGGCGAACGCTTCCTTGAGCACCTCGTCCTTCATGGCGTGGCCGCCGTACTTGATGACTACGGACTGTCCGTGGAAATTGCGGATGAACGGGAGGCTTTCCATGAGGAGCTTGGCAACGCGCGTGCCTTTGTCATGAGCCACCATTTCGGCCTCCGGATGCTTGTCTTTCAATGCCGTCTCTTTCTTCAATAGTTACAGGATATAACGGGAGAGGTCACGATCCTCGATGACGTCTGCCAGGTGCTCGCGGACATAGGCGGCGTCAACTGTGACGGCCTGGCCTTGCATCTCCGGAGCATCGAAGGAGAGGTCGGTGAGGACCTTCTCGATAATGGTGTACAGGCGGCGCGCGCCGATGTTGTCGGTCTCCTCGTTGGTGCGGGCGGCAAAGGAGGCGATCTCGCGGATGGCGTCGTCGGCGAACTGCACGTTGATCTCTTCAGTGTTCAGCAGGGCGACGTACTGCGTGGTCAGCGCGTTCCTGGGCTCGGTGAGGATGCGGTAGAAGTCCTCCTCATCCAGGGGCGAGAGCTCCACCCGGAGGGGGAAGCGGCCTTGCAGCTCCGGCACCAAGTCCGAGGGTTTGGCCACGTGGAATGCGCCGGCCGCGATGAACAGGATGTGGTCGGTACGGACCATGCCATACTTGGTGTTCACGGTGGAGCCTTCCACAATGGGCAACAGGTCGCGTTGCACTCCCTCGCGGGAGACCTCGCCGGACTTCTGGTTGTCGGAACCGGACACGATCTTGTCGATCTCGTCGATGAAGATGATGCCGTCCTGCTCCACGCGCTCCTTGGCCTGCTCGGTGACCTTGTCCATGTCCACCAGACGCTGGGCCTCTTCCTGCACCAGAATCTCGTAGGCGTCCTTCACGCGCATGGTGCGGCGCTTCTTTTTCTGGGGGAAGACGTTCTTCATCATGTCCTTGAACTGGAAGCCGAGCTCCTCCATGCCGGGCATGGCCATGATCTCCATCTGCGGCCCCTGGGTCGAGACTTCCATTTCCACCCGGCGGTCGTCCAGATAGCCGTCGCGCCAGAGCTTGCGCAGCTTCTCACGCGTGGAGGAGGGCTTTTTCTCTTCTTCCTGGGCGAACCCGGGCACGTTGGAGGCGTCGTCCGGAGCCGGACCGGCCGGGATGGGCTCGCCAGCCTTCCACGCCTGCAGAGACGGTTCCTCGGGCTCCTCTTCCTTGGCCAGGCGGCCGGATTTGGGCAGCAAGAGGTCCAGCAGGCGCTCCTCAGCGTTCTGCTCGGCCTTGCCCTTCACCCGCTCTTCCTCCTCGGCCGTGACCAGGGACACGCTGATCTCCATGAGGTCGCGGATCATGGACTCCACGTCGCGGCCCACGTAGCCCACCTCGGTGAACTTGGTGGCCTCGACCTTGTAGAAGGGCGACTGCGCCAGCTTGGCCAGCCGGCGGGCGATTTCGGTCTTGCCCACGCCGGTGGGGCCGATCATGATGATGTTCTTGGGCGCGATCTCCTCGCGCAGCTCCGGGTCCAGCTGACGGCGGCGCCAGCGGTTGCGCATGGCGATGGCCACCATGCGTTTGGCCTCTGCCTGTCCGACTATGTATTTATCGAGCTCCGCGACTATCTCGCGGGGCGTCATGGCATCCATGTGCATTCGTCCTTGTCGAAGCGTGTGTGCGTTTTTGGGACGTCTGGTCTTTACTCCACAACCATGGAGCGGAAGAGGTTGCGTCCCTGCCGGTTGAGCAGGAGCAGGACCACGCCTTTGTCCTTGCCCTCGCTATCCAGAATTGCGTTGAACTTGTCCACGGTGGAGATCGGCTTCTGGTTGACCTCCAGAATCACGTCGCCGGGCTGGATCTCGGCGTTCATGGCCGGTGTGGCGTCCTGTACGTCGGTCACCAGCAGGCCCAGATTCTTGGCGATGCCGAGCTGGCTGGCCATCTGGTCCGGCACAGGCTGCAGGGTCAGGCCGTAAGCTTCGGCCTCGGCCGGCGCAGTTTGGTCCCCTGGCTGGTTGTTGTCCAGTCCGCCGGCGATGCGCTCGGCGTCGCGCTGGCCCAGGGTGACGGTGAGGTTCAGCGTGTCGCCCTTGCGCCACACCGTGAGCTCGGCCTTTTCGCCCGGTTTGAGCGCGGCAATGGCCTTGAGCAGCTCGGACGCGTCTGCGACCTCCTTGCCGTTCACGGCCTTGATCACGTCGCCGGTCTTCATGCCGGCATTGGCCGCCGGCTCGCCTTCCATTACGGAAGAGATCAGGGCGCCGGAGGCCTCATCCATGTCCAGGGCCTTGGCCGTGTTCTCGTCCACATCCTGGATGGTGACGCCGATCCAGCCGCGCTGCATGGGCTTGCCGGTCCGGATCTGCGCAATGACGCGGCGGGCCATGTTGGAGGGGATGGCGAAGCCGATGCCCTGGCCCGAGGCCACGATAGCCGAGTTGATGCCGATGACCTCGCCCTGCATGTTGAGCAGGGGGCCGCCAGAGTTGCCGGGGTTGATGGAGGCGTCGGTCTGGATGAAGTCGTCAAAGGGGCCGGAGCCGATGACGCGGCCCTTGGCCGAGATGATGCCGGCCGTGACGGAGTGGTCCAGGCCAAAGGGGTTGCCGATGGCCACCACCCACTGGCCGATCTTCATGATGTCCGAGTCGCCCCACTGCAGGGTGGGCAGCTCGTGCTCGGTGTCGATCTTGAGCACGGCCAGGTCGGTCTCCTGGTCGCGTCCCACCACGGTGGCGTCGTAGGATTCTTCCTTGCCCTTGAACTGCAGGTTCACCTTCACCTCGTCGGCGCCTTCGACCACGTGGTTGTTGGTGGCGATGAAGCCGTCCGGGGAAATGATGAAGCCGGAGCCCAGGGAGCGCTCCTGACGCTCGCCACCGCGGAACCGGTCACCGAAAAAGCGCTCGAACTGGTCGAAAAAGTCGTCGAAGCGGCCATCGCGGTCGTGGAACTGGAAGAAGTCCTTGAGCTGCTCCGATGTATTGACCGTCTTCACGGTGGCGATGTTGACCACGGCCGGGCCGGTGCTCTCTGCAAGCGTGGTGAACTCGGGAAGCTCGGCGCGGGCAGGCGCGGCAAGCAAGATGAGTGCGAACAGGGCGCACACGGTGTGGGCTACGGCGGCGCGTATCATGAAACAAACTCCTTGGTGGGGTATTCGCGCATGGGAATCGAAGCACATCAGAGTAGCTGAATCGCTCTTGGGAAGCAACGATTCGCAGGCAATCTCTTGACCCGCCGGCCCAGGCTGATATACGAAAGGCGACTTTCCCGGCACGCAATGCCGGGAAGGGCGGATGGAGCAGGGCGCAAACCTGTTCAGGACCAGCGGCGGCAGCCGCAAGACAGCGCCGCCTGTCCGCCACCATCCAATCGCGTGGCCCCGTAGCTCAGTAGGATAGAGCACAGGATTCCTAATCCTGGTGCCGCAGGTTCGAATCCTGCCGGGGTCACCATATCTTGCAAGCAGTTCAGGGGGCTAGCCAAACATTTGGCTGGTCCCCTGTTTTTTTAGGATGCCAAGCGACGCCAGCCATGCGATGTTTTCGGTGACGCTCTTTTACGAGGGCGTTGAAGAATCGGAGCATCAAAGGTATTCGAAGTTCTCCTGGGCTGTTGCCCATCTTTTCTTCAGAACGTGAAAGCTGACTCCTTTGTGGGTGATCTGTCTATGGCACGGAAGTTGGATGTGCTGTGGAGTCGGTAAGGCGTTCCTGCCAGATCGGAACTGCGCCGCATAGTTTGTGCTGCCATAACGCCGTCATTGAACGGCTATGTATACAGGGTTAAGTGGTCCAGGATGATGGTCTTCGAATTGTTGAATGTGCGTACGATGTTGATGTTCGGCGCCGTGAGCAGTCTGATTCTCGCTGGTGTCATGACATATTTTTCCATTGCACGACGTACATACCCGGGATTCCATTACTGGACAGGCGGCGTTGTGAGCGCCGGGCTTGGTGGTGTTGTGATCTCCCTGCGCGGGATCGTTCCTGATTTCATCTCTATAATTCTCGGTAACTTCCTGCTCCTCTTGTTGCCGCTCATGTTTACAAAAGGGCTGATCGCTTTTGTAGACGTGCCAAACAGAGTTCGGGTTGTTAACTCTGTCGTCCTCTTCTTTTTTACATTGGTGCTCCTGTGGGCCACATATATTGAACCCAGCTTGCGAGTCAGGATTGTTTGCTTCTGCCTGATCATGGCGTTTTTCTTCTTTGAAGCGCTCGTCATCGCAATAAAATATATTCCTCCAGTGCTGGGAGAGCAGGATTGGCTCATTGTGGCGTCAATAATCTTTTCAATTTTTGGGCTGTTGTTCCGCGTTGTAGTTGTCTCATTGCATGACCATGTATCTTTGTTTAATAACACAGAAATATTCCAGGGTATTGCTATTTCCATGTCAATTCTGGCAGCAATAGCAAGCGGATATTCTTTTTTGATTTTGAATACACATCGTATGGAAAATGACCTGAGCGCTGCAAATAAGCGGATAGAAGCGCTGGCCAATGTTGACGGTGTCACAAGCATATTCAACAGAAGATACTTTGATACCAAGCTAGAGCTTGAGATAAAGCGCTTGCAGCGAAGCTCGTTACCGATTTCATTGGTTATGGCGGATGTTGATTGCTTCAAGCAATACAACGATACGTATGGCCATCAGGCCGGTGATGATTGTCTCAGGGAAGTCGCTGCAGTATTCAAGAAATCGTGCAGGCGTGTTTCGGATATTGCGGCGCGCTACGGCGGCGAAGAGTTTATCATGCTGCTGCCCAATACGGATCTGCACGGCGCTGAGACGGTGGCGGGCGGTATTCAGAAGGCTATCGACTCGCTGGCTATCCCGCATAAGGCATCCACAGTATCTGACGCGATCACCCTGAGCATAGGTGTCGCTTCAGTCAATTCGAGCAGGTCCGTGTCTTCGGGCGAGCTTGTGAGCTATGTTGACCAGGCTCTGTACCGCAGCAAGAAGAATGGGAAAAATCAGATCCAGATCTATGAGGAGCAGTCGTAACCTGTGTACCCATCCTGATTTCGAGTACGTGCGATGAAGAGCAGCCTGGATTTCCGGCTGCTTTTTGGTTTGTATTTTCAGATTAATACCAGAACATTCAAAATGATGTTGCGCGACTGCGGATGCTTTTCTGCTCGCGCACGGATTATTCCTTTTTACGACTCTCCTCCCTCTTGACCAAATTGGTACTTTTGGTATTTTGGCCCTACCAATTTGAGTGAGAGGGCTTTTCATGACGTCATTAACCATTCCCCCCGTGTCCGCCACGCACTCGGTATCTGCCGAGGTAGCGAGGCGCATCCGCGTTATGCTCGCCTCGGGCGAGCTGGCTCCCGGCGACAGGCTGCCGGCAGAGCGGCGTCTTGCCGAGGCCTTTGGCGTGTCGCGAAACTCTGTGCGCGAGGCCATCCGCGTGCTCACCAACCAGGGCCTGATCATCAGCAAGGTAGGCAGCGGCACCTACGTGGCCGACGTGCAGGGCGAGGAGTTCGCCGCGGCCCTGGCCGGCGTGGTGGCTCTGGAGCGCAAACGGCTTTCGGATATCTTCCAGGTGCGGCTGTTTCTGGAACCCCAGATCGCTGCTCTGGCGGCGCAAAACCGAACCGAGGACGAGCTTGCCGAGCTCGAAACTCTTTTGGAGTCCCAGCGACAGGCCATCGCCGCCACCGGCGACGGCCACGCCGAGGACCAGGCGTTCCATGCGCGGCTGGCGGCCATGACCGACAATGCGGTTGTCGAGCGGTTGGCGGCCACTATCTCGGATATAGTCGGTGAATCACGCGCCGAGGGACTGCAGCCACGCGAGAGGCAACGCGCTTCGGTGCTTGCCCACGAGCATATTCTTAAAGCGTTGCATGAAGGCGACGCCGAGGCCGCCGAAAAGGCGATGCGCGACCATCTGGAATCCATCCGGGGCATGCTCTTCCCGGAGGAGTGACCATACATCTACAACCATTGCGAGGAATTGCCATGAAAGAAGTTCGCAACACCGCACGTGAGAGGATGAAGGGCTACTGCCGTGTCTGCCCCGTGTGCGACGGCCGCGCCTGCGTGGGCGAGGTTCCGGGCATGGGCGGTCTGGGTACTGCCGCTTCCTTCAAGAACAACATCGAAGCCCTGCGCAAGGTGCGTCTGAACATGCGCCTGCTGCACGACGTGAAGGAGCCGGACACCACGGTCTCCGTGCTGGGCCTCGACCTGGACATGCCGCTTCTAGCCGCGCCCATCGGCGGGGTGGAGTTCAACATGGGCGGCAAGATCACCGAGGAAGAGTACGTGGACGCCGTGCTGGGCGGCTGCGTGGACAAGGGCCTGATCGGCTGCGGCGGCGACGGCGTGCCCCCGTTCATCCACGAGTCCGTGAACGAGGCCATCGCCTCCCTCGGCGGCAAGGGCATCCCCTTCATCAAGCCATGGGAAGGCGAGGAGATGTGGGAGAAGCTGGAAAAGGCCAAGAACACGGGTTGCTCCATCGTGGGCATGGACGTTGACGCGGCCGGCTTGGTGACCCTGCGCAAGATGGGCCGGCCCGTTTCGCCCAAGACCCCGGACGAGCTGCGCGAGATCGTGGCCAAGATGCACGAGTGGGGCCTCAAGTTCGTCCTCAAGGGCATCATGACCCCGGACGAGGCCAGCCTGGCCAGCGAGATCGGTGTGGACGGCATCGTGGTCTCCAACCACGGCGGCCGCGTGCTGGACCACACGCCGGGCACGGCCGAGGTACTGCCCGCCATTGCCGACGCGGTGGCCGGCAAGATGTCTATTCTGGCGGATGGCGGCGTGCGCGACGGCGTGGACGTCTTCAAGATGGTGGCCCTGGGCGCCGACGCCGTGATGATCGGCCGGCCTTTCTCCGTAGCCGCCGTGGGTGGACTGCGCGAGGGCGTTGCCGCTTACATCGACCAGATCAAGGGCCAGCTCGTGCAGGCCATGGTGCTCACCGGCAGCGGAACCATCAAGGCCATCGGCCGCGACCGCTTGTACAATATCGGCGCATAACTCCTCAACAAAGAACAGGTTCCAATGATCGGTCTCTTCATCCTCTACTTGGCGCTGGGAGCATTCGCCGGCATCCTGGCCGGGCTCCTGGGCATTGGCGGCGGGCTCGTCATTGTGCCCATGCTGACATTTGCGTTTACCTGGCAGGGCATACCGCACGAGCACATTCTGCACATGGCCCTCGGCACCTCCATGATGTCCATCATCTTCACGTCCATCTCCAGCTTCCGCGCGCACAACAAACGCGGGGCCGTGCGCTGGGACGTGTTCTGGCGCATCACGCCCGGCATCATCGTGGGCTCGTTCGTGGGCGCTTGGGTGGCGAGCATGCTGCCCACGAACACGCTCAAGGTCATCTTCGGCGTGTTCCTGTACTACGTCTCTTTCCAGATGATCACCGGCAAGAAGCCGAACCCCTCGCGCCAGGTGCCCGGCAAGCCCGGCATGTTCGGCGTGGGCGGCGTCATCGGCATCTTCTCGGCCCTGGTCGGCATCGGTGGCGGCACGCTTTCGGTGCCGTTCCTGACGTGGTGCAACGTGGTCATCCAGACGGCCATCGGCACGGCCGCGGCCATTGGCCTGCCCATCGCCCTGGCCGGGTCTCTGGGCTACCTGATCAACGGCATCGGTGTGGCCGGCCGTCCGGCCTGGACCATCGGCTACATCTACCTGCCGGCCCTGATCGGCATCGTGTGCATGTCCGTGCTCACGGCGCCTTTTGGCGCAAAGCTGGCGCACACGCTGCCGGTGGCTACGCTGAAGAAGGTCTTTGCCGTGCTGCTGTTCCTGGTGGGCTCGCGCATGCTGTGGAGCGCGATCGCGGGGTAGCGCACGAAACATTCCGTAACTCATGGCACAGCTGACCGAAGGGCAAATGATTGCGCGCTGATTTTTCATGCCGTTTCTGGGTACATACGGTCAGAACTGTTCTGGCGTAAGGTATCTATTTTTAAACATATTGAAATAAAAGCCAGCCGTTGCATTGAGGCTTTTCAGTGTCTACACTGGTTGGGATTGTGAACCCATTGACTGTTCATACATGAACCGAAACCGAATCGGAGGAACATCATGGAATACAAACGCTTTGGCGCAAAAATTGTGATTCGTCTCGACCCTGGCGACGAGGTCATCGAGTCCATCAAGACTGTATGCCGCGAGGAAAAGGTCACCATGGGCGTGCTGAACGGCATCGGCGCCGTGGACCGCGCTGTGGTCGGCCTCTTTGATCCCAAGGAAAAGAAGTACCATTCCAACGAGCTGAAGAAGTACATGGAGATCACTGCCCTGGCGGGCAACGTGAGCACCATGAACGGCGAGGTCTACATCCACGCCCACGCCACCCTGGCGGACATCGAGGCCAACGCCCAGGGCGGCCACCTGAACGAGGCGGACGTGAGCTGTACCGCGGAGATCATCATCGACACCTTTGACGGCCAGATCGACCGCGAGCACAGCGAGAAGATCGGTCTGAACCTGATCAAGTATTAAGCATCGTACGCTTGAAACGGCTTGGCTGCTCGTATGCATTGATCTGGAACAACAGGAGATTGCTTCACTGTAAGTCTTGTTTTTCGATGACAATGCGCTGAAGCGCCGTTTCCAGACTGCAGCAGGGGAGATGCGCGGGCCGGGGATCATCCCGCCCGATTACGCTCCTCGTATAAAAAAACCAAAGGCCGGCCCATACTTGGGTCGGCCTTTTTTCATATCCAGAAGTCCTTACCTCGCAGCGTTTCATACCCCGCCTGTTTTGTGACCCCTTTTTCACCGCATCGTCAAAAACGATCACGCAAGAGTCATCGTTCCGCCATGGCCACACGATACTCATTGTCCAAACAATCACTTGTATTGGAGGGAGCTTGGATGAAGAAGCAAGGGATAGACAGACGGGATTTTATCAAGGCTGGCGCATTGCTGGGCGCCGGGTTCATGGCTGTAGGCGCGCTGCCTTCCATTGGCCGCGCTTCGAGCTACACACCTGTGAAGTACTCCGACGTCATGGACATGGGGCCGGAGGACATGGCCAAGGCGTCCGGGCCGGTAACGGCGTCCATGCGCTACATCGAGAAGACCGTGGCCTCCATCCGCAACCCGGTCATCCGCAGCGGCGTGCAGTCCATTCTGGACAACCCGGCCCCCACGATTATGGAGGGGCTCGGCACCAAGGAAAAGAAAGAAGTGTACGAGGAGCTTTCCGCTTCCGGCATGGTGAAGGACGTGGCGCTTGAAGATTTCCTGCCTCAGGCCAAGGATGCGGCCAAGAGCCCCCAGCCCTTCCTTTCCGCACCGGGCAGCGGCTACGGCAGCCACCATGCCTATCCCGGCGGCGTGGTTACGCACACGGCGCTGAACCTCCGCGCCTCCCTGGCGCTGTATGAAGGCTACCGCGACATCTACGACTACCTGCTGGACCGCGACGTGGTCATCGCCTCCCAGGCGCTGCACGACCTGCACAAGCCGTGGGTCTTTCAGTGGCAGGACAACGGCGAGAGCCGCACCGAGCTGAGCCTGGCCGGCACCGGCGAGCACCACACTTTGAGCGTGGCCGAGAGCTTCTACCGCGGCCTGCCCGCCTCGGTGTGCATCGCCCAGGCCTGCGCGCACAACCACCCCGGCTTTGAGAACGACGAGAAGGGCCCGGTCAACTGGATCAGCACGGCGGCCAAGCTCATCGGCAAGGACGCCGCGGCCGAGGGCTGGCTCGCTCCGGATGGCTCGACCCTGCCGCAGCCGCGCGGCATGGAGAACTTTGTCTGCCACCTGGGAGACCACGACTGGATTCTCACCGTGCCTGCCGCGCACTGGATGATTCCGCAGATGAAGGAGATTGCTGTCCAGAAGTATGGGCTCACCGAGGCCGACCTTGACGGCAAGAAGTTCAACCAGCTCCGCAACTACGTCTTCTCCCAGGCCACCATCATGGGCCTGTACCACCTCTACGCCAGCCAGGGTAAAGACGCCCTGACCGACACCGTTCTCTCCATCGTTACGCCTGCCTAGCCTCACGCCTGTCCGGGTTTCGGGCACGAGCCTGCGTGGTTCTGCCCGGGACCCGGACAATTTTCCCGCATTCGTTCCGCACGTTTTATGTCCATTGTCTGTTCGGCTGCACGTAATGAGTGCGCCATATTTTTGGAAATCGCTTGTATGTGCGCTGAAAATCGGCAATGATGCATACTATTGATTCCTGTATTCTGATATCGGCTTTGTAGACAGCAGCGAGCGATTCCAGACAGCCGATAATCCGGAGCGAACACGCCTGAGATTGAGGATCGCCGCGAGCCAGAGGTGCCTACTGATGAAGGTTTCCGTTGTTATTCCAGCGTATAATGCTGAGAAATTCGTCAACCAGGCCGTTGAAACGGTTCTGGCGCAAGAGACTGATTTTCCCTTTGAAGTGATCGTTGTCGACGATGGGAGCACAGATAACACAGCCGAGGTGGTTCGCCAGAAGTTCGGCGACAAGGTGCGCGTCATCTCCCAGGACAACAGGGGGGTAAGCGGAGCCCGGAACACCGGGATCGAGGCTGCGAAGGGCGAGCTCATCGCCATGCTGGACAGCGACGATTACTGGCTGCCGGGCAAGCTCCAGGCGCAGGTGGACTTCTTCGACTCCCATCCGGACTCGAACATCGGCCTGATGGATACGTTTACGGAGATCGTGAACAACCAGGGCAAGATCATCGAGGTGCTCGACCGCGTCAAGCACGGCGACTCGTTCAAGGAGCTCCTGGGCCACAACATAATGAACCAGCCGTCGTCCATGATGTTTCCCAAGAAGGTGTTCGAAGCCGTGGGGGGGTTCGACCGGGAGCTCGAAGGGGTGGAGGACTACGAGTTCAGCCTCCGCGTGGCCCGCAAGTATGAGATCCATACCATAGAGGCGGTCTACTGCGGCTGGGTGCACCACAGCGAGAACGTCACCCTGAACTTCGAGCGCCAGCACGCCCAGAGCCTCAAGCTACGGAAGAAGCTGTACGAACGCTACCCCGAGGTGGACGAAAAGGAGTACAAGCGCCTGCTCGCAAAGTCCTTGATGTACTTTATTCCCTGGTACTTCCGCGGTGGTCGCTATGGCGACGTCATCGTCATGGCAGTGAAAATGGTGCGTTACGATCCCAGCAAGATCAAGAGCAAGGCCATGCTCTTCGCCATGTTGGCCTGCCTGGGCCCCGTAGGCAGGAAGCTGCACAGAAAGGTCGCGCGGGACAAGCGGTAAAGGCCGAGGCCTGACACTCCGGCGGGGCTCCCCGGTTTGCCCGGCAGGCGACCAGTTGGATGCAAAAAACGAAACCGGCGACGCCGTTGCAAGGCGTCGCCGGTTTTTTTGTTGGTCCAGGACTGTTGCGCGGAATCAGTCGCCGTACTGGTTGCGCCGCTCCTGCTCGTGGCCGATAAGGCCGCCGGCAATGGCGCCAGCGGCGCCGCCGATCAGCGCGCCCACACCAGCGTTGCCGCCGGAGAGGGCGGAGATGCCTGCGCCCGCGCCCGCGCCGAGCAGACCGCCGCTGGTCACGCCCTGCTGGGTCGGCGTCATGTTGGTGCACGCCCCCACGGCAATAGCCAGGGCGAGAACAAGTGGGATAAAGTATGCTTTAATCATTGCTTGGCCTCCTTGTACGCTTGCTTCAAGGCGATATCATCCCAGAGGACCTCCACCACTGGCCTGTCCATCTGGTCGGGATGATCAACGAAATACTGGTCCAGCATGGTCCGCAGCTCCCTGATGGTGTACGGGCTCAGCCCTTTGACCCACGTGTCGATAAGGGTGTGATCCGCGAACGGCGGATCGATTCCCTGCACCTGCTTCTCTAACTCAATGACGGTGGCCATGCCAAGAAGGAAAGCGCCACGTTCACGATCCGTGGAAGCGACCCAGTCCGCACCGGTAACTATAGGCAACTCATGTGCATTGGCTGCGGTTGCGCCTATCATGCTGAGCACCAGGGCAAGCATGCACAAAGGGGCGACCAAGCGTTTCAGAACCATCTTTTTGTCCTCCTCCAGGTAGGTTCATTGGATTAATGATGTGATACTTTACCCGGAAATTGGTGAGTACGGAACTGGAAAAATAAAAAAAGACGGGTTCTATACCCATCAGATGCCTGTATGCGCATTTGCCCAAGAATATTTACGCTATGTCCTGAAAAGCGCCCTAACCGCTGTCCGAATTCAAGGAGCCCAGCCATGTCCAGATTTATCCTTGCCGTGCTCGCCGTGCTGCTCGCCGCCTCTGCTGCCTGGGCCGAACCCACCGAGATCGTTGTCCATGTCCGGGGCCAGGGCTCCAAGTTCATTGGCACCAGCATGGCCGGCGCACGCGTGATCCTGGAGAACGCCGACACCGGCGCCATCCTTGCCCAAGGCGTCACCAAAGGCTCCACAGGCGACACAGATCGCATCATGACCGACAAGCGTGACGCCAGCGCAGTTATTGTCACGCCGGAGACTGCGCGATTCGCCGCCACGCTGGACCTGGACGAGCCCACGCGCATCCGCGTCCGCACGGCCGGTCCCCTGGCCCAACCGCAGACCGGCAACGAGGCCACGACCACGCGATGGGTCGTGCCCGGAAAGCACGTGCGCAACGGCAACGCCTGGCTCATCGAGCTGCCCGGCCTGACCGTGGACGTGCTGGAACCCCGCGCCGCGAGTCGTGCTCCGGCAGGTCCGGTCTCCATTTCAGCCAATGTGGTGATGAACTGCGGCTGCCCGGTCACTCCCGGCGGCCTGTGGGATGCGGATGTGTTCGAGGTGGCCGCGCGAATCGCCAAGGACGGCGCATACTGGAAGACCGTGCCCCTGGCCTACGGCGGCGAGCCCAGCCTGTTCACCGGCGAGTTTCGGCCCGGGGAGCCCGGCGTCTACAGCATCACCGTGTACGCCTATGATCCGCGCGACGGGAACACGGGAATCGACCGCACGACCGTCACGGTGAAGTAATGGCGGTGTGAATCGCCGCGTCCAAAATCATGCATCTCTAGACGCGAGCAGGGCCTTGTCTTGCGGTCTCCGGTCCCTTAGCGGAACTCGCATGTATAGGCGCAGACCTGGGCGCAGATGGCGCCTTCCTCGCACGGCGAGCCGCACTCGTTGAAGTACCCGCCGCGCAGGGTGCAGTCTTTGCGCAGAGCTTCCACATCCACATCGCGCTCTGTGGTGTAGACGAGCTTTCCCGGAAACTCCGCGGTGATGTGGTCCGGGCTGAGCAGGCCGTTCGCATGGTTGTGATGCTGCTGGTCGTGACGGCCGTAGCCATCCGCACTGTGCCTGCCACCATGCGTGCAGCCTGCGGCAAGGAGAAAGAGGATGCAGGCCACAGCCATTGTTGCGCCATAACGCCAACATGAATGTCTCATGGGTAGTCCTTATTAAAAGTACGGGCTGAAAACATATCCAAATAACAAGCATACCACGGGATGGCAGCGCAATCTCGGGGATTGTTCGTGGACCATATCGTGACGATCTGATCCCGAACAACCATGGCAGGAGGGTGACGATCGGTTTACGGCTTTCCGCCACTTGGCCGCACCTTGGATGAGGATTCGTGTAATATCCGTGCTTTACCTTGCCAAGGGAATTGGGTATCGGGTTGTATATCGAATCATCGGATTCAAAGGAGGCGGCGGCCATGTCACTGGGGGGCATCCTGACTGGCATCGGGCTCATTGTCGTATTTTTCATTGTCCTGTTCTTCGTGCGAAAGCAACGAGGCCGGGCGCAGGCGAAGTCCGCCGGTAAGTTGTCAGCGTCTTCGGCCATTTCGAAGCCCGCACGCCGAGCTTCTGGTTCTGCTCCAAAAGAGGAGCCGGATCTGGAGTATGAACAGGAGCACGAGCAGGACTCGGCATTTCTCGCCAAGGCGCTGGACGTGCTGACCGACTCGCCGCCCGTGGAGGGCAGTCGGCCCATGGAAGGCATGGAGGCGAACCAGCGCATGCTGCATCGCGCCTTGCTCACGCTCAAGGGCATGGACCGCGTGGGCGAGACTTTCTCCAAGTTCCAGGAGTTCAACGACCCGTTCGCCAGCCTTGAGCAGGTGGCCAACGCCGTGTCCAAGGACGTGGTCCTTTCGTCCAAAGTGCTGCGCGCCGCCAACTCCGCCTACTTCGGCTACACGGAAGAGGTTACCTCCGTGCAGCACGCTGCGCGCATCCTGGGCTTCAACAACCTGAGATCACTCTACTTCCGCGAGCATTTCCGCATGCTCGAACCCTCCGAAGGCAATGCGGCATCGCGCCGCGGCCTGTGGAAGCACGCCATGCTCACGGCCGTGGCCGCCAACCATGTGTCCACCGCGTTCAGCAAGGCCGTTCCGGAAACCGCCTTCACCCTCGGCTTGCTGCACGACATCGGCAAGTTCATCATCTGCCAGATGCCCATGCTTGAGGAAGGGCACAAGAAGATCCACCAGGTCATGGAGTGGGAAAAGGTGGTGAAGGCCAGCGACGATTACCAGACCTCCGTGGATGTGGAGCGGGGCGAGCTGGGCATCGACCATTGCCTGCTGGGCAAGATGGCCATGGAGGACTGGCAGCTTCCGGACCTGATGGCCGATGTGGTGTACAACCACCATGCAGGCAGCTACGCGGCCAGCGAGCTCGATGAAGAACCCCTGACCTACGTGGCCATACTCCAGACGGCGGATTTCATTGCCCGCGCCTTTGCGCACCGCCACGTGTTCGGCATGCCTCCGGGCGGCGGCCTGGAGCCCGGGTTCCTTGCGCTCACCGGCAAGAACCGGCTAGCGAAAGCGGCCCTCGACGGCAGCCTGCTACAGGATCTCCTCAACACCGAGGCCGTGGCCAACATGAACGGGTGATCCTCTGGTTTCCGCCTTGTCTTCCCAGCGCCGCTCTTGCAGAGGCGTGTAAAAATTTGCGCCCGACCCTTTACAGAACCCTGCTCTTGGGACCACAACGACCCGGACAGGCCAGCGCTGCGCGCATGGCTACGGCCGTGCAGCGCATGGGACGTATGCCTGAGAAACTGGGAAGGGCAGGAAGGCTGGGAACAGGCGAGGCGTTCGAGACATCTACATGGCGGGAACGAGCCGCGGCAGGATGTCGCCGGAGGCGCCAAGGAGCATGATATCCACGTGCGGAGAGAGCGGCGTGGGCTCCAGGTTGACCTCGATGAGCGTTGCGCCGCTGGCTGCAGCGGCGTCGGCCAGGGAAGCCGCCGGCTGAACCAGGCCCGAGGTGCCCACGATGATGAAAACTTCGGCGCTGACAGCTGCCTCGAAGGCCTTGCTCCAGGCGTCCGGGTCCAGATGTTCGCCGAACCAGACCACACCGGGACGGAGCGGACCGCCACATGCGCACTGTGGCGGCGCGATGTTCGGATCGGCGCCGAGCTCCGGGTCGCGGTTCTCGAAGGTCGTGCCGCACGACTCGCATCGCACCTGCCAGATGGAACCGTGGATCTCGACCACGTTCCTGCTGCCGGCCAGGGCGTGCAGACCGTCCACGTTCTGCGTCATGACGGTGGTTCCGGGGCGGACCTTTTCGAGAAGGGCGAGGGCGTGGTGCGCCGGGTTGGGCCGCGCCTTGGCGATGAGCTGCCTGCGCCAGGCGTAGAACTCCCAGACGCTCGCGGGATCGTTTTCAAAGGCTCGGGGCGTGGCGAGCTTTACGGGGTCCATGCCCTTCCATAAACCGCTCGCCCCGCGAAATGTGGGAATGCCGCTTTCGGCGGAGATTCCTGCACCGGCAAGAACTCCGATTCGCTGTGCGGAGCTGATGGCTGCGGCGGCATCACGTAAGTCACGATCCATGGCGATCCAGTAACAAATCTATATGCTCAAGTGAATTGGAAAAACCGCCGGTTTGCCGGCAGTCAACGGATGTCCAGGAATAGGTGAACGACGAATGATCGACAGGAACGGCGGAACCTCTATGCAGCCGGAAGCCCTGGAAGCGCGGTTGTTTGCGCTCCCCGGACCCATTGCCGTGAGCGCCTGTCTGGCTGGCATGCCCACTCGGTACGACGGCACGGACAGGGCGCATCCTTTAGTGGCCAGACTCATTGCCGCGGGCAAGGCGCTGCCCCTGTGTCCGGAGCAGATAGGGGGCCTGCCCACGCCGCGCAAACCGTACGAAATCCGCAACGGCGTGGTGATAGCCCAGGACGGGGACGACGTGACCGAGGCGTTCCAGAGGGGCGCGCGTTCGGCCGTGAAGCTCTGCCTGCAGGCCAAGGTGCGCGCCGCCGTGCTCCAGCCGCGCTCGCCAAGCTGCGGATGCGACATGGTTTATGACGGCAGCTTCGGCGGCGTGCTCGTGCCCGGCCACGGCGTGTTCGCAGGCATGCTGCTGGACGCGGGAATACAGGTGCTCAACGCCGCCGTGTTCGATACGGAGGCGTCGCGCGGCTAGTCGTCCGCCTCTTCTTCGGGCATCAGCGTCACCTCGATCTCCTCTTCGTCCTCGTTGTCGACGATGTCGTACCGGCCGGCGCGGACGGCACCGAGATTGCGCTTTTCCGCCTCCTGAACAAAGGCGTTCTCCACGGCGTAGGCCGCGTCTTCCTCGCAATCCTTGTTGAAGAAGAGCCGTAGAGGCTCACCAGCATGCTCCGGAAACTGGACCATGAAGACGTTGTGCGAGGCGAAGACAAGGTCGTCGTAGGCGTACGTGGCCTCGAAACCGATTGCTTCCATGATTTCCCGCAGGACGCCGAGGGGACGATTATTCGGTGTGGATTCCTGTGTCATGATGCTGATCCGTTCTTTTTGAAGGGAAGGCGACGGACAGGCGTGTGACCAGCCGCAACCGTGAATACATGAAATGACATACAATAAGAAAACGCCGCGGGCCGGAACAGACCCCGCGGCGTTTCGCAACGTATTGGCAACGGCGGCGCCTACTGGGCGTCGATGGTGTTGTCCTGCTGTTCCTGGGCCAGATCCTCGGGGCTCAGGTTCCACCAGGCCATGCCGTCGCTGGTCTTGCGGACCTTGATGAGCTTGGTGTTCTCGCAAAGAATCTTGTTCATGAGAAAGACCCACTCGCCGTCGATCTCGTTCCACACGCCGTACACCTTGCACTGATCGCCACGGCGCAGCATGGAGAGGTCCTTGTCCACGAAGTCGGACGGCCCGACATGCACAAGGATCTCCTCCTTGGTGTCGCGGTCCTCCACGATAATGCCGGTGCCGGGTGCCATGTCCGGGAAGGGCTCGATGGGCACGGTGCGCATGAATGTCGCGTAGAACTTTTCCCGGTCCTCGGGAATGTAGAGCTGCTCGTACTCGCTGTCCTTTTCCCAGCCTTTCAGATTCATGTCGTCCGCGGCGTGCGCCGGCAGGGCGAGCAGAACGCCGAAAAAGAGCAGGGATGCGATGAGGCTGAATCGGTGGAGCATTGTTTCCTCCGAAGTAATTTGCAGTGTGCACAAAGCTTGATCTGCCGATAACAAAGCAGTGTAGGTATTTTATCCGCATTTGCAACCGATTTCTCTTGGCCGGACGTGTTCCAGCTCCCTCCGGGCCGCCTTGTGCCGGGCTTCGGGACCGCGTATTCTACCAAAATGGGACCACCCTCGGTCGGCGTGGTCTGGCACCGCAAACCGGCCTGTGGCCAGCATACATGGAGGCATCGATGCCGGCGAAGATGAGCTTTGGAACGGATGGCCCCGAGGTCACACGCGTGGGCCTGGGCGGAGAGGGCGTGTTGCGAACCTTCGGCCGCGAGGAGGAGGCGCGGTCCGTCATCCAGGCGGCCATTGACAACGGTATCGGCTACTTCGACACCGCGCCCGCATACTCCGGCAGTGAAGGCTATCTGGGAGAGGCGTGGCGCGCCAATCCCGGCGTGCGGGAGACGGTGTTCCATACGAGCAAATCGGCCCAGCGCACGGCCAGCGGTGCTTTGGCTGATCTGGATCGCACCCTCGAAACCCTTGGCACGGACTATCTCGACCTCTGGCAGATCCACGACGTGCGCACCATGGACGACGTGCAGGCCATCGAAGGGCAGGGCGGCGCCCTCGAAGCCTTCGTCACTGCGCGGGAAAGGGGGACAGTGCGGCACATCGGCGTCACCGGCCACCACGACCCGCGTATCCTCACCCATTGCATCACGCACTGGCCGCTGGATAGCGTGCTGCTGCCGGTGAACCCACTGGAAGGGGCCCTAGGCGGGTTTTTGACCGAGACGATGCCGGCGGCGCTGGAGCGCGGCATGGCCGTCATCGCCATGAAGATTCTGGGCGGCGGGCATTATGTCGCACCGGAAAGCGGCCTCACGGCGCGCAGCCTTCTGGCCTACGCGCTGTCGCACCCAGTCACCGTGGCCATCGCAGGGTGCTCCACGCCCGAGGAGGTCAAAACGTTGGTTACGGCCGGAGCCGAAGACGCGCCGCCGATGGGCGCCGATGAGCGCCGGGCCCTGGAAGATGCCTTCCGGCCACATGCCAGGCGGCTGGCTTTCTACCGCGGCGTGCTGTGACCTGCCGGGCGGAGCGTATCTACCGTCCGATTTTCGGTCAGATTTCAGTGACATCTTTCTCCCCGAGTTTATTGACACTTCTGTACGAGTATGCAATCTTTAGAGAAGCTCTAGACTCTTCCTACGCGAAATCTGGACTCTTTCAAGGACCTTCCAGCTACAGGAGCACTGTCATGGATCCGTGTGAAGCGCTGCGAGAACACCACCGACGGGAAATGGAACGACTGGAAAAGCAGCAGCTCGAGGACGCAAAACGCAGAGCGCAGGATCTTCGGGAAATCGAGATTATCGTGGAAGAAACCGTACGCATCTACACGGAACGTTCTGATCAGGAGTGCGTGTAGGACATGCGGCGCGCGTGATCATGCGCCGCATCGCCAACATGCCTGCTCCACCTGCTGGGTGTCTTGCTCGGTTTTTCGTGCCGGGCTTGCGGAAGGCCCTGTTCCCGTTTATAAAAATTCGATGATTGCATCCATCCGCCTTGAATCGAAAACGGTGAGCTTTGTCCTGGCCGCCGTGCTTCTCATCAGTGTCGGTTTTGTCATTCTTGGCGTCAGCCACAAGGATACAGGGCAAAAGATACTGGGGAAGGCCGAGGCCGATCTGGCCGCCTTCACCATTCGCTTTACCGAGCTTGCGAACCAGGACAATCAGGACGCGATTTCCGTGAAGGTGACCAGCGCCATGGTTTCCCATTGCATGCGGCTGAGCGAGGTGTGCCGCCTGTCGCAACGCCGTCTGGTCAGGCAGGGCGATCTCGTCCAGCTTGCCCGGTTCGAGCGGGATATAGTGAATGTAGTCGCCGTGGCGACAAGTAACCTGACTGTCGTACAAGATCCGCGAGTTCTTAACGCAATGCTCGTATTCCAATCCGCCGGGGTGGAGATGGCGAGCAGGATTCGGGCCTTCCGCCTGGGCACTTGAGCCGTTTTTTCGGGTTGCGGCGTTTGGTGCTTCATGCGTATAGTCCGCCTGGCTTTGTCCTGTGTCGGCAGGTAAATGGGTGTTTGCTTGCGCTCGAAAAACCTTCCCGCAGAATACGCGTACGGATGGAAAGAGCTCCCTGACGGCACCTTTGTCGTGCCGTCTCGGATGGCAAGGACGTTGCATTTGCTGATTGCGTTCGTCGGTTCAAATGACGGTATGATCAGGCCAGCACACGATACAACAACGAGCACCCAAGCCCACGGCTGAATTGATCCATGGCTGAGAAGTCACTCTTTTGCAAAACGACGATTTGGAATCTTCTCAAGAGGAACGAGCCCCTCTTCGGTGGATGGACCGTTGTCGACTTCATCGGAGCCGGCGCCTTTGGCTGCGTGTACAAGCTGGAGCGCGAGGACCTGGGACAGAAGTTCACCTCGGCGCTCAAGGTCATCTCGTTGACGCGGCGTCTTTCCCGCCACGAGCGTTCCATCAAGCAGTTGGAAGACTCCATCAGCCAGGATGCGCGCGAGCTCGTCCACCTCTACAGCCTGGGCGGCCACCAGAACATCGTGGGCTGGCACAACCACCAGGTTTTCCATCAGAAGGATGAGGAGTCCGTCACGGCGCTTGTGGCCGTGATGATGGACTATCTGCCCAACTCGCTGGCCGAGGAGATGAAGAAGGGGCCGATTCCCTGGCGCCGGACCATCGAGATTCTCTCCGACTGCCTGCGCGGCCTGGCCCACATCCACGCCAAGAGCGTGATCCATCGCGACATCAAGCCCGAAAACATCTTCATCACCGCGGAAGGCACGGCCAAGATCGGCGATTTCGGCGTTGCGCGCCGCGTTTCCGAGACCGACCACGCCGAGACCCGCGTGGGCACGCCGCTGTACATCGCCCCGGAGGTCATTAAGGACCCCTTCGGCCACGGTTACGACTTCCAGGTGGATATTTACTCCATGGGCATGGTCGCCTACGAGATGCTCACCGGCAGGCTGCCCTTCGAGGTGGAGTGCGAGGGCAACAAGAACTGCATGGTGAAGAAGCGCCTCTCCGGCGGCACGGTGCGATTCGAGACCGACGGCGTGCCTGAAGGCGTGCAGCAAGCCATCCTCGGCGCCCTCAGCTACGATCCGCTGACGCGCTACTCCACAGCGCTGGAGTTCCTGGAATCGCTGGAACGCGCCGTGGCGACCGGCGGGCAGGAGTCCATCAGCCCGTTGGAAATCGTCATCCCGTATCCGGACGACCCGGAGGCAATTGCCGGGTCGGAGTCCGCGCCCGAGGCTGCCGCTCCCAAGCCGCAACCCGCGGCCGCGGAGAAGCCGGCGCCGTCAAAGCCCGCTGAAACGCCACAGAGCAAGCCGGCTGCCAGCCCGACAGGAAACGGCCAGTCCAGCTTCTACAGCGATGACGACGAGGACGACGAGTTCTTCAAGCGTTCAAAGAAGTCGCGCACTTCCTCGTCCTCAACCTATCCGCCGCCGCGGCAGAACGGCGCTCCCGCGTCCATTTACGGCGATGTGTACGGCAGCTCGGACAAGGGAAGGCACAAGGTCCACAATATCGGCGTCTCCCTGTTCATCGCCGCGGTAGGATGTGCGCTGGCCCTGTGGGTGCGAGACAACGACGTCTCGTCATCCGCAGTGTTCATCGGCGTTTATGTGCTGGCGGCCGGCTACTTGATCACCATGAGCTATCGCTCCCGTGTGGCCACGGCCGCCGTCTTTTTTCTCTCGCTGATGGTCTACAACTACGTGTACGTGGGCTACTCCTTCGAGGGCATACTCGGCGCCGTGGAAGTGTTTCTGCTGTTCTTCTATATCGGCTGTATCTTCCTCTCCCAGCTCATCCACAGCTATTTCGGCAGGTGACGTGCGCCCGGCGCGCGCCGGGCATATGCCGCGTCCGCATCCAGGCATCCTTGCGATTTTCTCGCATGATGCGTATTTCGTTATCGGGCATATTGGAATGCGCACGTGTGATGGTGTATTCTTATCTGGCATTGGATGTGCATGTCGACCGAAAACGTTGCCGCATCGAATGGGTTTTGACGCGGCAGTTGCGTGCGATACTGCTGCAACCTGTGCAGTGTATTGCTACCTGTTCCACGATAACGATTCTGCCAGGACTGAGACGCACCCGATGAAGAATACTCTGTACTGCGCCACATGCGGATTGAGCGGTGCCGATTACGAGCTGCTCCAGGACATGCTCGCTTTCGAGGATATCAAGGCGTTTGACGGCTACATGCCGCGCAAGCTGGCCATGACCCGCGCCGAGGAGGATATCCAGCGTCTGGAAACGCTGGGGTTGATAACGCGGGGATGCTGGGGACAGTGCGACAGGATGCGCGGCATGAAGCTGACACCCAAGGGCCAACGCGTCATCAGGATGTGGCAGGAAGATATCGAAGCGTTCGCCGGCCCCAGGCAGTGATCACGGCCGGGATGCCGCAGCGGCGACGCTTTTGGTCGAATGCTTACGGAATCATCCGGTCAGCCAGCGCTCAAAGAGTCCAGCCCCTCGGTCCGTGTGTACCGTAGTTTCAGGATAGATTGAGAGAGTCTGCGGCAAACCGTGGCTCGGCATCCTGGCCTGACCAACCCCAGACAATGAAAAGACCGCCGTATGGAACGGCGGCCGCGCAGACTTTCTGTCTATTCATGCGCATCGTTTCCGGATGCGCACGCCCCTGTCAGAGCTTGTCCTTGATCAGGTCGTACCAGACTGCGTACCCCTTCTGATTGATGTGCAGGCCGTCGAGAGACAATGCTTTCTTCAGATTGCCGTTGTCGTCTTCAAAATGCGGCGCCAGGTCTATGAACTCCAAGCCGCTTTGGTCGGCGAGTCTCTTCAGCCGTTTGTTCACATCGCGGATCTTGTCGTTGTTCACGTATTCGGTGATGCGCGGGAAATCCTCCCAGTTCACCGGCAGCAGGGACTGCATGTAGATCTTCGTGTCCGGCAGGGCCAGCTCCAGCGTGTTCACAATGTACTCGTAGCGCTGGACCAGCCCGTGGAACTGGTCGCGGATGATATCGTTCACGCCGAGCAGGATGAAGATCTTGTCCGGCTTCTCCAGGACCAGCTCGTTCAGACGCATGAGCACGCCAAAGGTGGTATCGCCGCCAATGCCCCGGTTGCGCAGGCCGTGCTTGGCGAACTCCGGGAAGACCAGCCAGCCTTCGGTTATGGAATCGCCGAGAAAGACCGTGCCGCCGCGCCGTGTATCCTGGGCAAAGAGCACCACACGCACCAGGTAGTGATGGCTGGGCATGAAGGGGGGAATGTTTTTTGCCGCGGAAGTCGTTGCCGAAAAAAGCACCACGGCGCACAGCAGGACGACTGTCGAGAGGATCTTACCAAGAGGCATGAAAAGTCTATACGCACGAGGCGCCGGGAAGCAAAGTGAAAAGCTCGTAGGACTCATCAGTACAGGATGTGCAGCGTGAGCGTGAGTACGACCAGGAACAGGATGCTCAGCGGGGTTCCGGCCTTGACGAAGTTCAGGCTGGTGTAGTTGCCCGGTCCCAGGTAGAGCGCGTTCACCTGGTTGGTGGGCAGGAGAAACGAGTTGGAGACCGCCATGCCCACAACCAGCGAGGCCACGCGGGGGTCGGCGCCAATCTTCTGGGCCATGCCAATGACCAGCGGCACCAATAGCACCGTGGCTCCCACGTTGGACACGACCAGGGTCAACCCTGTGGCGATGATGCCCACGAGCAGATAGAACAGGAGGGGCGACGGCGAGCCCACAATGTCCAGCATGTGGAAGGCCAGCCATTGCGCGGCTCCTGTCTGCTGCATGGCGAGGCCCAGAGGGATGAGGCCGGCCAGCAGGAAGACCGTGCGCCAGTCCACGCCGCGATAGGCATCGTCTATGGAGAGCACACCGGTCAGGATCATGCCCAGGGCCCCGGCCATGAGACAGACCGAGATGGGCAGGCTGGTGAACGCCACGAGCCCGGTGCCCAGGCCGAAGCAGCCCAGGGCGATCCGCGCCTTGTGCGGCTGCAGGACCTCGTAGTCCAGGGACTGCGCGAACAAAAGCTGTCGCAAAGGACGCATGCGGTGGAAGCTTTCCCAGCTCCCGTGCATCAGGATGACGTCGCCGGGCTCCATTATCCATTTCGCCAGAAAACCGTAGTGCGTGTGGCCGCCGCGGGAAACAGCCATGACCGCCATGTGGTACCGGTGGCGGAAGCGGCCGTCCTGGACGGACTTGCCCACAAACTCGGAGTGGGGCGGCACCACGGCCTCCACCAGCCCGGCCAGATCGTCGTTCAGGTCGGCGGCGAAAAGCCTCAGACGCGGCCGGACCAGAAAACCGTGCGCCTCGGCCAGCACCCGCAGCTCCTCGGGCGTGGCGTAGACCGCGATGGTGGTGCCGGGGACAATGCGCGTGCCGCGGTCCGGCGGCAGCAGCTTACCTTCACTCTTCGAGCGGTACAGCCCCACCGTATGCACATGGAATTGGTCGCACAGGGTGCCCACCTCCAGAGTATCCTCGGCCGTGGCCGGATACTTCAGCTCGTAGAGGTTGCCTATGCCCGGATAGAACGGGGAGGGGTCGCCGTCCGGGTCGATCTCCTCGGTCTGGCGCGTTTCGCCGCCGGGCAGCATGCCTTTGCCGAAGATCACAAAATAGGCGATGCCGGCCGCCGCAAGGGCCAGTCCCACCGGCGTCACGTCGAAGAGGTCGAACGGCTTCAGACCAAAGGGCGTCATCAGATCGTTAAGCATGAGCAGCGGGCTGGAGCCCACCAGTGTGATGGTGCCGCCCAGAATGGCCGAAAACCCCACGGGCATGAGCATCTGCGAGATGGGCCGGCCGGTGAGGCGGCTCATGCGCTGGACCACCGGCAGGAAAAGCGCGGCCGCGCCTATGTTCTGCATTAAGCTGGAGCTGATAGACACGGCGACGCACAGAAGCAGGGTGGTGCGTCGTCTGCTGCGACCGGCCAGACGGGTGAGCGGTCGGACCATGCGGCTGACCAGGCCCGTGTGGTCCAGCCCCCGCACCATGATGATGGTGGCGATAATGGAGATGACGGCCGTGGAGGAGAACCCGACAAAGGTATCTTTGCCCTGCACCAGACCCAGCAGCGGCAGGCTGATCATGACCAGGATGGCGACCACGTCCACACGGAGCCATTCCGTGAGGAACAGGAGGATGGTGACTCCGACAACGACGAAAACAAGAGCGATATCGAGTGTGAAGGGGGGGGCGGTCATGGATTCGTTGTCAGCGCTCCATCGTTGCAGGCCGCATGGCCAGATTGGGATCGGTTGAGGAGTGCCACCGCCAGGAAGCGATTTTTGATGAGGGCAACACCGCAGCTCAACGCCGCCGGTGTTTCAGCGCACTAAGTTCAGATGACTCCCGCCATCTTGAGGACGCGTCCCACGATCCCGGACTCTCTGGTGTCGTCCTTGACGATGAGCCAGCCCTGGCCGTTTTTAGTCAGTTCCAGATGCTTGTGGAAGTTGAAATGCTTGGAGAAGGCGAACAACCTGCCGCGCGAGGGGATCACGCAATCCACAGTGGCGTTGTCGCCATCGATGTCTAACGATTCCACCTCCACGCTCTTGAACCTCGCGTTCACGTCCTTCCAGGCGCGGACGGCACGGCGCATGTTTGTTTGCAGGTCATGCTCCATGGGGTCGCCCTCCAGGGAGATGACCGGTGAATCGGCGTAGAGATCGAGCAGGCCATCGAGGTCGCGCCGGTTGGCAAGGCGGATGTAGCGGGCCAGGACAACGTCGATACCGGACTCGTGGACCTCGTCCGGACCCTGTACGGTGGAGGTGTCCTCGCCGGCGGCGGAACTGTGTTGCGTGTCGTGGGAATGTCTGGTCATGGCTTCCGTTTATACAGGTGGACACCGATCGGCGCAACATGTGTGCGGGAAAAGGCCGGAAAGGCAGTCCGGACCCATCGAAAGCGGCGGCAGAAGCAGCTCCCTGTATGGAAACAACAAACCCCGCCAGGTGCGGCCATTCATGTGGATGAACCGTGGCCCGGCGGGGCGAAGAATGCGCAGGGTGATACGCCGCTATGATTGCGCCGCGGCCGTGGGCCGCACCCAGCCTGCCACGTAGATGAACGGTGTGTCCAGGCAAGCCACAAACGCCTTCATCAGGAACGTGGTGAAGAAGATCTCCCAGACCACGTTGGCCGGGAACACGCCCCAGAATGCGGCCAGGGTGAAGATGGCCGAGTCCAGGAACTGCGAGGCCAGGGTGGAAAGGTTGTTGCGCAGCCACAGATGTTTGACGCCGGTGCGCGCGCGGATTTTGTGGAACGCCCAGACGTCGTGCAGCTGGGACACGAGGTACGCCACCATGGAGGCGGCGGCCACGCGCGGCATGAAGCTGAAGATGGCCTGCAGGTGCGGCTGCACGAAGTCGTCCGCATTGGGCGTGAAGAGCAGAGCGATCTGCATGTAGACCGTGGCCATGAGCAGCGCGAGGAAGCCCAGGAGCACGGCGCGGCGGGCCTCTTCCTTGCCGTGGTGCTCGGAAAGGATGTCCGTGGCCAGGAACACGCTGGCGTAGAGTACGTTACCCAGGGTGGTGGTCATGCCGAAGATATCGATGACCTTGAGCACCTGGATATTGCAGAGCACGAGGTTGAAGACCACCAGGGCGAACATGCCGGCCTTGCCGAAGAAGCGGTATATGAAGACTACAAGGGTCAGATCGAGAAGGGCGAAGCCCAGCCACAATGTCTCGTTCATGGAAAATACGTCCTTAACTGGCGTCCTCTGGAGGGCGGGATAAAATCAGTGCTGCCGGAAACAGTTTTGATAGCGCATCATGTGGGGGTTGTGAAGGGGGAAAGGATACGAGAAAAGGTGGTGGCGAAATAGGAGAGGTGATGTGAACTGAGATGGATATAACCTGACACTGACCACCAAAAGGTTGTGGTCATGCCGTCCCTGGCTGGGTATCGATGGAGTTGCGAAGCTTCATCCAACCCGCAGCGAGGAGAACGCCATGACCACGAAACGCAAAGTAGCACGAAGGAAGATGAGTCTGCTAGAGCTGGCTACCGAGCTGGGAAACGTCAGCAAAGCCTGCAAAATCATGGGCTATTCCAGGCAGCAATTCTACGAAATCCGGCGCAATTACCAGACCTTCGGCGCTGAAGGCCTGCTGGATCGTCTGCCCGGGCCGCGAGGCCCGCATCCCAACCGCGTTGACGAGGCTGTCGAGCAGGCAATCCTCGACTACTGCTTGGCCCACCCCACGTACGGCCCGCTCCGCGTCGCCCAACAGCTTGTCCTGCAGGGCGTTCAGGTCAGCTCCGGCGGCGTCCGCGGCGTCTGGAGCCGGCACGGCTTGCTCACCCGACACGAGCGACTGCTACGGCTGGAGAAGAGCGTGCGGGCGCAGCGCCTCGAACTCTCGGACGAGCAGATTCGCGTTCTGGAGCGCTTCAGCCCCGAGTTCCGCGACCGACACATCGAGACGCGCCACACCGGCGACCTCGTGGCCGTGGACACCTTCTTCGTGGGCACGCTCAAAGGCGTTGGACGCGTGTATTTACAGTCTGTTATCGACTGCCACAGCCGCTACGCCTGGGGCCGACTCTACACCACCAAGCTGCCGGTCACCGCGGTTCACGTGCTGAATGAAGACGTGCTGCCGTTCTTCGAGGAGCACGCCGCGCGCATCTCCACGATTCTGTCGGACAATGGTCGCGAGTTTTGCGGTCGACCGGACAGGCATCCGTACGAATTGTTCCTGCAATTAGAAGGTATTGAACATCGCACGACACAGGTTCGGAGGCCGCAAAGCAACGGTTTCGTGGAGCGGCTGCATCGGACGCTGCTCGACGAACATTTCCGCATCAAGGGCCGCGAGAAGTGGTACGAATCGGTGGAGGAAATGCAAGAGGATTTGGATAGTTACCTGAACCACTATAACCGGGAACGCACCCACCAGGGTCGCGGCATGAACGGCCGAGTGCCCTACCAGGCGTTCCTGGACGGCATCGTAAACGACGAGGCAGAGGCAGAAACAATCGAAGAAGCAGCATAACCATCACCCCGCCAGGGGCGGAGTGTCAGGTGAATACTATCTCTGTACAGGTGATGGTAGAAGAGAGTCAATTTTTGTAGTGTGTTATCTGCTTAGATATTGATACTCAGATTGATAAATGGCACATGTCCCTTTGTAATAATTGCTTTAAGCTATCTCGTGGAATATGGGGCCAACAGGATAGTTTGCTATGAATATAACTGTTTAGAGTCTAAAAAAATGATCGATCTGATTCTCTATGTCTTTGGCATTTTATATATTGTCTGCATATTTTTTTGTATTTGTATATATATTTCTGGGTTTGTTGTAAGCATCATTGCGCTGTGTTACCGATTTGAAGTTGATAGGTTGTATAAGGAAATCAAACATCGTGAAGGAAAAATTAGTTTGATTAAATCCAAAATAATGAAACGGGATGTGTGGATGAATCGAGCTTTCAAGATGTACAGAAATATGGTCATCGCTTTGACCCTATTGATTCTGTATTCAATTCTCTGGGCACCACACTTGGATGCTTTCAATGCTTTGATCGGCACTTTCCAGTGATACTAATACGTTTCACAAAAAAAGACGCCGCCCCATGGCAGCGCCTTTCCGAAGCAATCCGTTCTTCGTAGTAGCTCAATGCATTGCTGCAATTGATGGGCACTCGTTTTCATACGGTGCCACCACAACCTGGTTGCGGCCCTGGTGCTTGGCCCCGTACAGGGCGCGGTCCGAGCGGCGAATCAGCTGCGGCGCCGTGATATGCGGCGAATCCGGTGCGATATCCGCGATGCCGATGGATGCCGTGATCCTGAAGTGCGCCCCTTCCTCGAAGAAATCGAGACCCGCGATCTCATGGCGCAGACGCTCAGCCAGGACGGAGGCCTGCACGCCGCTGGTCTGCGGCAGAATCACGGCGAACTCCTCGCCGCCGTAGCGGGCCGGGTAGTCGCAGGTGCGCACGGCGTTGCGGATGGTCCGGGCCACGGCCGCCAGCACCGCGTCGCCGGCCAGGTGGCCGTAACTGTCGTTGATGGGCTTGAAACGGTCGATGTCCAGCATCAGCAGACTCATGGGGTGGCCGTAGCGTTGATGCCGCACGATCTCTTCCTTGAGCCGGCGTTCGAATGCACGGCGGTTGTGGATCATGGTCAGGCTGTCGTAGTCGGCCTCGTTGCGCGCCTCGCTGAAGAGGATGGCGTTGCGCAGGGCCAGGCCCAGGTGGCTCACGGCGGAGTGCATCAGCTCCACCTGGTCGCGCCCCAGCGAATAGTTGATGGAGCCGGCAACGGCGATGCAGCCGAACACGTCTCCGGCCGCCTTGAGTGGCAGAATAAGGGTCCTGCCCTTGGACGGCGGACGCACGATCCGGCCATGGGCGGGCAACTGCACGATGCGGTAGTCCTTCAGCTTTCTGGAGCTCAGGGACGCGGCGCTTTCCAGCAGCAAGCTGCACCAGCTCTGACGGGCGCTTGCGGAAATGTTTTCCGCCAGGAAGAGCTCGGCCTCGAAAGCCGCATCATCCTGCGGCCCCCAGATGCAGGCGTGCAGGGCGCTGATGTCTACGAGCTTGGAAAGCTCGGCCTGGGCGATGCCCAGAAGCTCCACAGGGTCCATGCTCTCGGCCGTTCGGGCCAGGAATCCGTTGATGAACTTGAGCTGCTCGTTCTTGCGCGAAAGAAGCTCCCGCTCCAGAACGATCTCCTGGGTCATACGGTAGATGTCATCGTAGAGCCGGCGCACGGAAATGGCGCGTTCGATGACCGCCGTGAGGCTGTCCTGCTCCAAGGGCGTATTGATGGCGGCGTCCGCGCCGGAAGCCGTGGCGTTCTGCACGGTCTCTGCGTCCGCGTCTTCGCTCAGGATCACCGCTCGGGTGACGCCTTCCAGAACAGGGACAGCCTGGGATGCGCGCCCCCACGCGCTCCAGGTAGCCAGAACGAGAAACGGTTCGTCGCGGTCGAGATCTTCGGCCTGGGGAAGCGTATCGCCGCTCCAGGTTGCAAGACGTGCCCTCCCGCGCGCCGCGTGGCGTATCGCCTGAGCCTCGAGCTCTGTCAGCCCGATCCCCCACATGATCAGTTCGTTGCGTGCCATAGCGCTCACGTCATCAGCTCCTTGTCAGTACAGTAATCGGACAGTAATTTTTGCAGCGTGAGATGGATGACTTCATTTACAGCAATTCCTGCGCCCAGTTTCTATTTTATGAAGAGCGACGGCATGTTGCATAGGTGAAATCTATGCCAGTAGGCAAAAGAGTCGATCATTTGACAGGCCGCGACAGATGTGGCTTTGCTCCCGGTATGACACAGCACGCAGATTGGGGAACCCTGGACCCGTTCTACGAGGGACTTGCTGGCAAGGTGGTCATGGGCCGGCCCGTGGCCAACGCCGGTTTTCTGGATGCCTTGCTCCGGCGCGATCCGTTCCCGCGCTACCATTTCTATCTGGAGAGCGAGCGACTGGCCGCCATGCAGAGCCAGGAGCTGGAGCGGCGCCATCCAACGCTGCACGCTCGCGGCGCCTTTGTCGTGGATACATGGGCCGCGTTGCCGCACGCTCTGGCCACGAACAGGTTCCACGCGTTTCACCTTTCGGATTGCCACAACAGGCCGGGGCCCATGGTCAGGCTGCGCAACCTCCATGCGCCGGACATCTTCCCCATCACCGCCACCACGCACTCCCTGAGCTTCCAGGAGTTCAAGCGGCACGTGCTGGCCCACCTGTGGCAGGGCGTCACCCCGCGGGACTGCACCGTGTGCACCTCGCGTGCGGCAGAGAAGGTCATGCAGGGGTATTACGGCTGGCTACGGGAGGCGTACGGCCTGGGCAACGCGCTGTTCCGCGAGCCTACCCTGGAGATCGTGCCTCTGGGCGTGGAGCCGAAGGCGTACCTCGCGCCGGACCCGGCGGAAAAGCGCTGGCTCCGGGAGATGCTGGCCGCGCACGAATCCGACGAAAAAGTGCAGGGCGGTCTGGCCATTCCAAAAGACGCGGTCATGCTGCTGGCCCTGGGCCGGGTGTCGCCCGGCCTCAAGATGGACCTGCTGCCTGTGGTCCGGGCCGTGCAACGGCTTGTGGTAAAGGGCCGCGATCCCAGCAGCCTCTGCCTCGTGGTGGCCGGCTCCATGCCGGCAAAGGACCCGTACCTGGATCTGCTCCAGGCCCTGGCCAGAAACATCGGCCTGACCGTGCGGCGCGTGCCGCGGCCGGACGAAGGCCTCAAGCGCACGCTCCTGGCCGCCGCGGACATCTTCATCTCGCCATCGGACAACGTACAGGAAACCTTCGGCCTGACCATCCTGGAGGCCGGGGCCTCGGGTCTGCCGGTCATTGCCTCGGACTGGGACGGCTACCGCGACCTCGTGGCCAGTGAAGGAGAAAACGCCACGGGCATTCTGGTGCGCACCTTCGGCCGTCAGGAACAATCGCCGATGGACGACGCCATGGGCTCCATCCTGCCCGGAGATGTCCACCATCTGCGGCTCGCACAGTCCACGGCCGTGGACGTTGCCGCGCTCGCCCGGGCCATCGAGACCCTGGCCAGCGATGAACCGCTACGCCAAGCCATGGGCCGCCGGGCGCACGAGCGCGTGACCGGGCAGTTCTCATGGGATCACGTGGTGGAGCGCCACCTAGCGCTCTGGGACGAACTCTGGACCCGCACGGTGGATGAGGACGCGGCGCGCAAGGCCACGCCGCCGTTCGAGCTGCCGTATGGACGCATCTTCGGCTGGCATCCCTCGGCGAAGTTGAATGGGCTGATTGTTCAGACAAGCCGCAGCGGGGAGAACGTCTATCGCGGCCGGGAGTTCCCCCAGGTCTACGCGGACCTGGACGGCTGGCTGCCGGAGCAGGCGCTCAAGCCGTTGCTGGTGCTGGCGCGCAAGCCCCGCCCGGCGGCCGAGCTTGTGCAGCGCCTTGCCGCGGCGCAGTCCCTGACGCCGGAGGAGGCCGAACGCCTCGCGCTCTGGGCGCTCAAGCACGATCTGCTGGAGATTGTGGAGTAGGGGTGAACCGCCGCAGCTCATGCTATCAACCGGATAGGACAGGCAGCACGACCTTTAGCGGTAGAGCCTTCTGCACAGCTACACTGACTTCACACATTCCTTGAAGAACTCCGCCACACGGCGCATCACTGGCCGGCTGAAGAGCATGCAGACGTGCGTCACGGCCGGGCTGTGCTCTGTGCGCCAGCCATGCATCTTCGGGTCCATGGAGCTGTTGGGCAGCACAAAGTTGTCGATGGGCGAGTAGATGGCCAGGCACGGGAAGGGCGGCGCGACGTCGCGTTTTTCCAGCTCCTGAATCAGCTCGCTGCGATAGATGATGGAGCGGCCCAGCTTGCCCACGGCCAGGGCGGCGAGCTTGCTGCCTTCCAGGGGCGCGCCTATGGTCGTTGCGCCGGCAATCTTGCACTCGCCATTTTCCACAGCCATGCCGCTGGAGGCGTAGCCGCGGATGAGCAGCCCGCCCAGGCTGTGTCCCACCAGAAAGACGGGCCGGCCGCCATGCCTGGCGCGGGTTGCGTCCACCATGCGGTCCAGCTTCTCCAGCAGGGCGAAGTAGTCCGGTCCGAAGGAGTTGTAGGAGTAGGCGTAGACATGGCGCACTCCCGACCGTTTGAGCTTCCAGCGGAATGCCAGCCAGTTGGAGGCGTTGCCGTACAGGCCGTGCACCAGGAGCACCGGGACATCGCCGTTGTCCTCATTTACTTCGCCGCGGCGTTTGGGTGACCAGATCCAGCCGGTCACGGGCGTGGTGAGGGTCTGCAGGTAGATGCCGATCTCGCTCAGAAAGCCGAAGCCCAGGATGCGCCGGATTATGGCGGAGGAGCTGTAGCCCATGTCGGCGAGGGTTTTCACGTAGCCGGAGTTGCGCGATTCATACAGAAAGAAAAGCAGGGTGGTGGCGGCGACCCAGAACCCGGCGGCGCAGGCGATGAGGAGAATGATAAAGAGAGTGGTCATGGGGGTGGTTCTCCGATATGGATACTGCTCGGTTACGGTTTTGTGTGCTACGCCGTGCGAGCTGTCAACGTAAAGCGGACAGGCCAAGGGTCCGGACATTCGTTTTCCTTGACCGCTCATACACGAATGTTATTCTAGCGTACCAATACTGCATACAAAAAGAATCTTGAGCAACTTTTCACGAAGAGTTGGAGGACGAACATGAACGCCATGGAAGCCATACTGACCCGGCGCAGCATCCGCGCATATACCGAAGAGGCGGTTACCGACGAACAGGTAGAGACGCTGCTGCGCGCGGCCATGGCCGCACCCTCGGCAGGCAACGCCCAATCCTGGACTTTTATGGTCATTCGCGACCGCGAGCTGCTGGACGCCGTACCCACTGTGCATCCCTACGCCAAGATGACGCCCCAGGCGCCGTTGGCCATCCTCGTGTGCGGCGATGTCTCTGCGGAAAAATATCCCGGTTTCTGGGTGCAGGACTGCAGCGCGGCCGTGGAGAACCTGTTGCTGGCGGCTCACGCCACGGGCCTCGGCGCTGTCTGGACTGGCATCTACCCGGACGCCAGCCGGGTGGAAGGTTTCCGCCGTCTCTTTTCTCTGCCGGAGCACATCATTCCCCTGGCCCTGGTGCCTCTGGGCCATCCCAAGGAGCACAAAGAGCAGGCGGATCGTTTCAACCCCGACAAGATCAAGCGCGATCGCTGGAGCTGATGAGCATGGATCAGGAAAACGGCGTGGAGTCGCAGATCGAGTGGGACGATTTTCGCCGCGTGGACATACGCGCTGGCCGCATCCTTTCCGCAGAGCCGCTGGCCAAGGCGCGCAAGCCTGCGTACGTGCTGACCATCGACTTCGGACCGCTGGGGCAGAAGCGTTCCAGCGCCCAGATCACCACCCTGTACGATGCTGACGAGCTGCCGGGCAAGCTGGTCCTGGCCGTGGTGAACTTCCCGCCCAAGCGCATCGCCGGCTTTGTCTCGGAGGTGCTTGTCCTGGGCCTGGACTCCGAGTCCGGCGAAGGGGTCTCGCTCATCGGTCCGGATCATGACGTGCAGCCGGGCTCGCGTCTTTACTGATAAAACGGAACCGGCCGCAGCCCCTGGAGCACAAGGCCTTCGAGACGATATCCCAAGAAAATAATGGACGATTGCGTTTGACGCCTAAATATTTGCGCAAAGGTCGTCGATAGAACAAGTACGCCAGCACAATTTGTAATAACGACCAAACAGCGCAAGACCAATGGACGTCAAGAAACCAGGATACGCAGCCGAACACGCAGCCCGGGCCGAGGCCCATCAGGCGCGGACCAGGCGCAACGCCAAGAGCGCGGACGGCAACGCCGACTTTGCCGCGAAGCTTGCCCGCTGCCAGGAAAGCGGAGAACGGGACTCGTCCCGGACTTCTGCGGATCAGGAGCGCGCCGAGCGCGTTCTGGCGCTCAAGAAGAAAGTGGCCGAAGGCCAATACCGCGCCGATCTGCACGAGGTGGCGCGCAATCTGCTGTTCAACGACAACAGCGAACCCCTCCTGTAAATTCCGGCGGCGCAGCCGGAACGCACACCCGGCGCTAGCCGCTGCCGGACACTTCCAGACCTTTCAGCCGACCGTAGCGCGACATGATCAGCGCCACGTAGCGCCGCGTCTCGCCGTAAGGCGGCACGCCGCCGTACTTGAGCACGGCGTCCGGCCCGGCGTTGTACGCCGCCAGGGCCAGCGGCACGCTCTTGAACTTGTTCATCATCCAGCGCAGGTAGCGCGCCCCGGCCGCGATGTTCGCCGCCGGATCAAAGGGGCTGGTAAGTCCCAGCTCGCGCTGCGTTCCCGGCATTATCTGCATGAGCCCCTGTGCCCCCTTGGGCGACACGGCTCCGGGTACAAAGCCGGATTCGAGCTCGGCCACGCAGTAGACCAGCAGCGGGTCCAGGGAGTGGCGCTTGGCCGCCTTCCGGATGAACTTCATGTACGAGCTGCTTGCGCTCGGGTGGGGATAGGGCCGGCTGGCCCAGCGCTGCGGCGTGAGCGAGGAGGGAATGCCGCGCGCGTGGGAGACCTCGGGCAGGTTGGTGAACCCGGTGAGCGGCCCTTCCGGATCGTCGATGGCGTCGTTCTCACGCAGCGACTTCACCAGCTTCTCATATCGCTCGGCGTCGCCCTCCGTGTTGCTCTCGCCTTTGCCGCGCTCCAGATTCTTCAGGGGCTTGTACTTGTCGTTCTTCTTGGTGCGGCTCAGGTGGAGCATGCCCAGCGGATCTTCATACCCGTACCACTCCGCCTGCGCGCACGGCGCGGCCAGAGAACCTGCGGCGATAACGGCGCAGAGGAGGAGGACAAGGCGAATCAGGCGGCGGATGGTCATGGGCGCGTGGGTTGTTGCTGGTGGAGAACGAGAGGAACCCTCGTTCACAATACATGAATATAGGACGCGTCGTTTCCAGGTCAAGCCACCTCGCACGAGCACATCGTGTAAAAAACACGCACAGTTCGGTTGAACTCCGGCACGGTTCTGCATACAAATGGATGATGATGATTCGAGACGGCGTTCGCCGGCTCCCATAACCGCCATGCTCTTCTAATCCCGATACCGCGAGACCAGCCAGGAGGCTTCCATGAGCGACGACCGGAACAGAATGAAAGATAAAGGAAAGAACTTCCTCATTGTCGCGCTCATAATAGTCGCCGCAGTCCAGGCGGGTCTGCTGTTTTCCAAATCGCGGTCGGACTTCATGGAGAAGGGGCCGGCGGCCTACGCCACCAACGAGACGGCCCCGGACAACCAGACTGAGCCCGCCGTAACGCTCTCGGCCCATGACGTGGCCGTTATCGATGCCATCCTGGATCGCGCCCGCGGCTCCTTCGCCCTGGTGGCCTTCAACCGGCCCGTCGTTGATAGCTCCGCCGTAGGTAAGAAGCTGACTCCCGAGCCCGGGATATTCAAGCCCGCAATCGAGGGTGAGTGGGTCTGGGTCAGCCCCTTCATGCTGCGCTTCGACGCCAAGGACACATTCGACAGCTCCAAGCCGTACACCCTGACGCTTGATCCACAAAATATCGTGGCGGCCGGGGAATCCTTTACCGGACCCACGGACTTTACGCTCAAGATGCAGGACTTCGAGACCGAGGATATCTCCCTGAACACCGCGCCGGTCAGAGGCGCGCCGGGCTCTGTACAGATCCGCGGTTCCGTCGAGTTCACCCTGGACGTTGATCCCGAGGAGTTCCTGAAGCACGCGTGGCTGGATGACCCCAGCTCCGAGAACGGCACCGTGCCCATCGTCATGGAGCGCTACTACCAGAGCAGTGAGGTCTACTTCGCCTCCGATCCCGAGCATCCCATCGTCAAGACCGCCGAGCCCAGGGAGCTGACGCTGGTGGTGGACGAGTCGCTGCCTGCCGCCGGTACGAAGTTCACTCTGGGCGAGACCGCGCGCAAGAGCATCACCATCGTGCTGGACCCGAACCTGACCGTGAGAGGAACCGATGCGCGATCCTCGCAGCAGGGCGGCTCCATCACCCTGTCCTTGTCCACCTCCGTGGATGCGGACACGGCGCAGCAGTACATCCACGTGGGGCCGGAGGCCCAGTACAGTCTGAGCTTGGACGGCAACGACCTGGTGCTGAGTGGCGACTTCGCCGCCGGCCACACCTATACCGTGCAGCTGGACAAGGGCCTGCCCGCCCTGGACGGGGCCAAGCTGCCCGAGGCCAAGAGCCTGAAGGTGCGCATTCCGGACCTTGAACCTTCCGTTGCCTTTGACGACACCGGCGTGTTCCTGGCCAAGAGCGGTCTGAAGAACATCGCATTCACCAGCGTGAATGCGGCCGACGCCGACTTCAAGGTGGACCGCATCTACCGCAACAACATCCTTTACCTGCTGCACGACTACTCCACGGGCATGCTGCTCAACGACGGCTACTACTCTGGCGAGCTCTCCAGCTATCTGGGCGATCGGGTGCTCCAGAAAGAGCTGAAGCTGGACGCGCCCAGGAACACGCCGCAGAAGTTCGTGCTGAGCACGGACGAGTATTTCCCGGACGAGCCGGGCCTGTACCGCGTGCTGCTTTCATTGCCCGGGCAGTGGCATGCCTCGCAGCGCTTCGTGCTGGTCACGGACCTGGGCATGGTGGCCAAGCGCGGCGTGGACGACATGCTCGTCTGGGTCGCCTCGTACAAGGACCTCTCGGTCAAGCCCGGCGTCACGGTGCGGCTCGTCTCCTATCAGAACCAGACCATGGCCGAGGGCAAGACCGACGAGAACGGCGTGGTCCACTTCACGGACATGGCCAAAACCTTCCAGGATAACACGCCGTACATCATCACAGCGGAGCTCGGCGACGACATGAGCTTCCTGGTGTTCAACGAGTTCGGCATAGACACTACGGGCCAGAACGTGGGCGGCGTATCACCCACTGCGGCCGGGTACATGGGTTATGTCTATGGCGAGCGCGACATCTACAGGCCCGGCGAGACCGTGGAGGGCGTGGCCGTGCTGCGCCAGGCCGACCTGGCCACACCACCGTCCATGCCGCTTACGTTGAAGTGGGTCGATCCGCGCGGCCGCGAGCTGGCCAAGCTCTCCCTGACCATGAACGAGCAGGGCATGGCCCCATACAGCTTCGACGTGCCGGCCTACGCCCTGACCGGGCACCACACCTTGCAGCTCGAAGTGGCCGAGGAGATCGTGGCCACATACGACTTCCAGGTGGAAGAGTTCATGCCGGATCGCATCAAGGTGGATATTGCCTCGGAAAAGGGCGCGCCGCTGCCCGGCAAGGAATTCACATATACGGTTGAATCTCGCTACTTTTTCGGTCCACCGGCATCGGGCCTGCCCGTGGAAACGCAGGTTCGCCTGCTGCCGGCGCCGTTCGCGCCCAAGGGCTTTGACGGCTACGTGTTCGGCGATTCGGACAAGTCCTTCGAGGACATGGACCTGAGCTCCAACGACGGCGTGCTGGACGGCAACGGTACGGCCGCGTTCACCTTTACCGTGCCGGAAGGGCTGACCCCGCCTGCCGCCCTGGCCGCGCAGATCACCGCCCGCGTGAGCGAGCGTGGCGGCCGCGGCGTGGCCTCCATGCAGCAGATCACGGCCCATGCCTATCCGCGCTATCCGGGCATCAAGCGGCCGAATCGCTACGGCTACGATCCGGGCAGGGATGTCAACTTCGATTACGTGGTGGTCGCGCCCGACGGAACAAAGGTGGCCGGCCAGGACCTCACGGCCGAGCTCTACCTGGATCGCTGGCAGACAGTGCTGCGGCGTACGCCGTCCGGCAGCTTCCACTACCAGTCCGTGCGCGATTCGCAGCTTGTCTCCACCAAGACCGTGGGCAGTGCGGAAGAGGGCGCCTTCACCTTTGCGCCGCCCCAGGCAGGCAGCTACCGCGTGGTGCTGCGCGACGGCTCCGGTGCGTCCTCGCAGCTCAACATCTACGCCGGCGGCTGGGGCTACTCGCCGTGGGCCGTGGAGAACCCGGCGAACATCGAGCTCGTGCCCGACAAGAAGGAGTACGCGCCGGGCGATACCGCCTCGGTCCAGGTGCGCGCACCGTTCTCCGGCAAGCTGCTGGTCACGGTGGAAGGCCGCCGCGTCTACCACGTGGCCTCCTACCCCATGGACTCCAACACCGCCCAGGTCTCCTTCCCCATCAAGGAGGAGTATGGGCCCAATGTGTACGTCACGGCCGTGCTGGTGCGTCCGGCAGAGGCAACCGCGCCGGGCAAGGCGGGCCGCGCTTTCGGCTCCGCACCCATCTTCGTCAACCGCGAGGTGAACAACGCCCCGGTCGCCATCGACGCACCGGAAGTCATCCGGCCCGAGACCACGCTGGACGTGACCGTGCAGGCCGATGCCGGCGCCATGGTTACGCTCTCCGCCGTGGACGAGGGCATCCTGCAGCTCATCGACCAGGAATCGCCCGACCCGTTCCCGTACTTCTACGCCAAGCGGCAGCTGGAGGTGAGCAGCTACGACACCTTCGCCATGCTTCTGCCCGAGGTGGAAGGCCGCGCACCGGCCGGCGGCGGCGAGGGCTCCAGGCTCTCCAAGTACGTGCGCACGGAGTCCCTGCGGCGGGTCAAGCCCGTGGCCTTCTGGTTCGGCCCGGTGCAGGCGGACGCCGAAGGCAAGGCCACATTCCACATGGACATTCCCGAGTTCCAGGGCGCGCTGCGGCTGATGGCCGTCACGGTGAAGGGCAAGCGCTTCGGCGCGGCGGACGCCCAGACGCGGGTCAAGAGCCCGGTGGTCCTCACGCCGACCTTGCCGCGCTTCATGGCCATCGGCGATACGGCCAAGGTGCCTGTGGCCGTGCGCAACGACACCCCGGAAGACGGCGTGTTTTCTGTCTCCTTTAATGTTTCGGGCCCGGGCGAGGTGAACGCCTCCACCATGGACATCGAAATACCCCAGGGACAGGAACGCCTCGCCGTGTTCACCCTGAACGCCACGGAAGAGGGCATCATCCAGGCGTCCTTTACGGCAAAAGGCAACGGCGAGACCTCCAAAGCGAATGTGGAGCTTCCGGTGCGTCCGGCCCTGCCGCCCAAGACGGTGATCCAGTCCGGCGCGCTGAGCGAGCCTAGCATCGAGCTGCCCACGCCGGAGGCCGACACCTTCCGGTCCCAGGGCATGTACCGCGAGGTCTACCTGAGCACGTCGCCGATCGTGCGCTATACCGGCTCGTTGAAGTATCTGCTCGGTTATCCCTACGGCTGCGTGGAGCAGACCACGTCGCGCGTCTTCCCGCTTCTGTACATCGGTCCGCTGGCCGCGGAGCTCGATCCGGATCTGGATACCCGCGGCGTGCCGTACATGGTCCAGGCCGGCATCGAGCGGCTCTACAGCATGCAGGTGGAT
This sequence comes from Oceanidesulfovibrio marinus, assembly GCF_013085545.1. NCBI lineage: Bacteria > Pseudomonadati > Thermodesulfobacteriota > Desulfovibrionia > Desulfovibrionales > Desulfovibrionaceae > Oceanidesulfovibrio > Oceanidesulfovibrio marinus. The sequence continues at coordinate 896,223 of NZ_CP039543.1, read as the reverse complement.
GACGGCGGGTTCTCCTTCTGGCCGGGCGGCCGCGAGGCCTACGCCTTTGGCTCCTTCTACGCCACGCACTTCCTGGTGGAGGCATGGCACGCCGGATACCGCGACCACGAAAACGAGATAAATCGCGCGCTGGATTACGTCACCGACCGGGTACGCGAGTACCTGGACAAGGATGATGCAGAGCTCGACCGCATCGCCTATGGGCTCTACATTCTCGCCCTTGTCGACAGACCGGACAAGGGATCCATGGACCACATCCGTTCGCGCTACGGCAACAAGCTCTCACCGGCTGCCGGCGCACTCCTCGGTGCTGCGTACGCCATGACTGGCGATACCAACGCCCTGGAAAAGCTGATGGAAGGCCGCTGGGAGGGGAAGAAGGGCGAGACCGGTCGCGAAACCGGCGGGTTCCTGCGTTCGCCCCTGCGCGACACGGCGCTGCGCTTGGCCGTGCTCCAGCTTCAGCTGCCCGGCGACCGCCGCATTGGCGAGCTGGTGCAGGACCTCGTCCGCATGATGGACGCCAAGCGTTACATCTCCACTCAGGAAGCGGCCTGGGCTCTGGTTTCCCTGGGGCGCTTCTACAAGGCCCAGGCGGAAAAACCGCCGTTCTCCGGCCGGCTGCTTGCAGACGGCAAGGAGGTGCGGCGTTTCTCCAGCGACACGACCCTGCGTCTCTCCGGAGAGCACGCCATCCAAGGCGCGAAGAAGCTGGAGATCATGATGGATGAGGGCTACGAGCCCGGCTCCCTGTTCTACACCGTGCGCACCGTAGGAACGCCTACGGAGCAAAGCTACGCACCATACGTCAACGGCCTGAAGGTGGCGCGCACGTTCTACAACAGAACGGGCGACACGATCGATCTGAAGGACGTGAAGCAGGGCGACCTCGTGGCGCTCAAGCTGAGTATCTCCAGTCAATCCGGTCCTGTGGACAACGTCGCCGTGGTGAACATGCTGCCGGCCGGCCTGGAGGTGGAGAACCCCCGCCTGACCACGACGGAACGGTTGCCGTGGCTGGACAAGAAGCCGGACGCGGCGGCGCACCACGACATGCGTGACGACCGCGTGATCTTCTTTGTCGATCTCGGCAACAAGAAGACACGCACGGTGTACGCACTGCTCCGGGCCGTGACCTCGGGCGAGTTCAAGCTGCCGCCTGTGCTGGCGGAAGCCATGTACGATCCGCAGCTCGCGGCATCCACGGAGCTCGGCGCCATGTCCGTCATCTCGGAGCTGCCGGTGGGCGAGGCCGCTGCCGGTGCGGCTTCCGGTAATGCGACCACACTGGAAGTATCTGCAATTAGCGGAGAGCAGGATAACGCAACAGCCGGAACGTCCACGGCGAATGCGACGAGCTCCGAGCAGTCGGAGCCCGGCTCTACACAAGAATAAAAATGGATAAGGACCCGGTAGGGCAGGATGTAATACATGCGTAATACTTTTCGAGTTTTTGCGTATTGCGCGATTGCACTCTGCCTTGCCGGGTATGTCGCATTCTTAGCGCTCGATGCCAGCTTTCCCTTTCCGGACAGGGCCTTGCGTGCTGATCCAGCGGTCATGGTCCGCGCCAGAGATGGTACGCCCATGCGAATCTTCCTGCCGGAAGACGGCCGCCGCCGCTTCCCCTTGGCGTTGCAGGATGTTTCCCCGGTTTTCCAGAAGGTTATCATCGCATCTGAGGACCGCTACTTCCGCTACCATCCCGGCGTCAATCCATTCTCCATTCTGCGCGCCGCGTTGCAGAACCTGCAGGCGGACGGGGTGGTCTCCGGCGGCTCCACCATCACCATGCAGCTTGCCCGGCTGGCTGAGCCGAAATCGCGCTCAATCAAGGGCAAAATCGTTGAGGCCTTCCGGGCGCTCCAACTTGAGTATGGCTTGTCCAAGGACGAAATACTCAAGCTCTACTTGAACAACACGCCGTACGGCGGCAACGTGGTCGGCGTCGGCGCTGCGGCGTACACGTACTTTGGCAAATCGGCCGGGGCGCTCTCCCTGGGCGAGGCCGCCTTGCTGGCCGTGCTGCCGCGGTCGCCGCAGGCGTACGATCCCATTGCCCATCCCAAAGCGGCACAGGCTGCGCGGGATCGGTTGCTGGACACGCTGGAGGAGCGGGGCGTGTTCCCACCGGATCGGGTAGCCCTGGCCAAGGTGCAACCACTCCCCACCAGGCTGACGCCTCCGCCCATGATCGCGCCGCATGCCAGCCGAATGGCCTATGAGCAGCTTAAGCGTTCAGCATTGGCGCGGTCTCCTAAACTGTCGGTATGGGATGTGACGACTACCATCGATCCGGCGTTTCAAAATCAGGCGCTCACTGCCATGCGCCGGCGGCTGACATCGCTGCGGCTGGCCGGGCTGGAGAACGCCGCCGTGGTGGTGCTGGACCGAAAAACCAGGGAGATTCGGGCGCTTGTGGGCACGCATGACTTCTTTGATACCGCGCGCCATGGCCCGATCAACGCGGCCCTGGCCATGCGCTCGCCAGGCTCCACGCTCAAGCCGTTCCTCTACGGTCTCGCCTTTGACGAGGGCATCGCGGTTCCGGAATCCATGGTCCTGGACATCCCCACGGATTACTCCGGCTATGTAGCCACAAACTATGACGATCGCTACCGCGGTCCGGTCACGGTGCGGCAGGCGCTGGTCCACTCGCTGAATGCGCCGGCCGTGCGGATGCTCGCCAAGGCCGGGCTGCCGCGCTTCCACCGGCTGCTGCGGCAGGGCGGACTGGAGCTGCGCTATGGCCCCGGACACTACGGGTTGCCGCTGGCCCTGGGCGCATGTGAGTCCTCGCTCGTGCAGCTCACCACACTGTACGCTGCCCTGGCTGACGAGGGCGTGTGGCAATCGGCGCGTCTGCTCGCCGATCAGTCGGAACCCCTGGAAATCAATCGGAAAGAAACATCCATACAAAATGACGGCTCGGTGCGGTTGCTCTCGCGCGAATCGGCGTACCTGGTGCGCTCCATTCTGGAGGAAGTGCCGCGGCGGGACCTCCCCACGGCGTGGGCCATGACCCTGGATGCGCCGGAGGTGGCCTGGAAGACCGGGACGTCCTTTGGCCATCGGGACGCCTGGGCCATCGGCTTCAGCGCGCACTACGTGGTGGGGGTGTGGACCGGCAACCTGGACGGCCGGGCCGCCAAGGGCATTTCCGGCGCGCGGCACGCCGGGCCGCTTCTGTTCGACGTGCTCCGCGCCGTGGAGGAGCCCGGAGCCCCGCTGCCCATGCCCGACAACCTCGCCCTGGACACGGTAGAGGTCTGCACCGAGGACCGGGAGCTGCCCAACCCGTTCACGCCGCGGACCATGGCCATCACGGTCATTGCCGGCCGGACCAAGCTCAAACGCTCCACATTGCACCAACGCATCTTCGTAAACCCGGACACAGAGTTGCGGGTGGAAGGGCGGTGCCTTGCCACCATCAAGGCCGAGCCGCGCGTGGTGCGCACGCCGCCGGAAGAGCTCATCGCCTGGGAGCTCTCGCGGGGCATCCCGGTGCAGACCGCGCCGCCGCTCTCGCCGGAGTGCAGCGCCGTGCCGGCCACGGGCGGGCCGGCCATTGTCTCGCCTTCGGCAACCACGCCGTATGTACTGCGCTCTGACGCGCCGGACGAGTTCCAGCGCATCCCCCTGGTGGCGCGCACTGACGGCGGCGATTCCAATCTCTACTGGTTCCAGGACGGCGCCTTGGTTGCACAGGGTGGCGTGGCCGAGAACCTGTTCCTCGCGGCCCGGAAAGGTGAGCACCGCATTGTGGTGCAGGACTCCCAGGGCCGTAGCGACTCCCTGACCTTTACTGTGGAATAAAGTGAATAAATAGCGTATGGCTGTTTGAAAAGAAGAGCGCTACGCCCGGAGGAACGCATCTATTCTCGCAATTCATGCTGACAGATAATTCGACCCGCACCGTGGCCAATAGCTGAGCGCACTGCATTATTCTGTTGTCTGCCTGCGTAGTCAATGATGTAGTGTCGCACACGACGGCGACATGGACGGGGTCGGACATCAACGTTTTGGTACATCGCTACTTAAACCAAGGGGAAGGCAGATGAAGCGAGTACTTTGTGTTGTTGCTTTTGTACTGTTGGCGTGTTCCGTTGTGTATGCATCCAACTCAAACAGCTTACCAATGTCCGCATTCGCCATTGAATCGCAGGGGGACGGCTCGTTCGGCCCTGTCTCGGTTAGCGGACAACACAACGGCGCAGGCATTGTGCACATCCAGGCCACGGCATTCGACCAGGAGTTCACCCTGTCGCAGGCCCAACTCGACCATCTGCGCGACTTCATGCCCAACGGCGTCAAGCTTTCTTATGCCGGCGGATTCAATAACCTTCCCAGACGCGTGCACGTACAGTTCACCAAGGGAACCATTCCGTTTACAGAGCAAGCAACCACGTTGATTCTCACGGAAAACGGCGACGCCTGGCTCGACACCTCAGGCAACGTCTATTACGAAGCGGACTAGCTTAGACTAAGTAGCGGCCCGGGCTTCGTATACGGAGTCCGGGCCTTTGTTATGTAAAGGATTTAGAGTGAAGACTGTATTATTGGTTGTAATGATTCTTTTCCTCTGCGTCCCAAGCGTTCATGCTTCGAAAGAAGGCGCATTAGCTCTGTCGTCATTTTTTTTGGAATCCAAAGGAATTGGTTCCTCTGGGCCAGTCCTGGTATCCGGTGAGCAAGATGATACCGGAATTTTGAGCATGCGCGTTGAGGCCTTTGGACAGACATATCTCGTTCCGGCGGAGTTGCTGGCAGGACTAAGCGGTACAACGGCAAACGGCATCCGGCTCGTGTACTGTGGCGGCATGGGAAATATCAGCGCAAGTGTGTACGTCATATTTTCATTCGGCTTTACATCAAGAGAAATACAGACAACAGCTCTAATTTTCGGAGAGGACGGTTCGATCGAAATAAAGCACGAGGAGCATACTCAATAGTTAATGAAGATAGGGACTGCTATTGAAATGCAAAATTACTCGTGACTCAATCTTCCCTCACCGCCGTCCCGTTACTTCCCGCCACCAGGCCAGCAGACGCGGCTCCTGACCGTTGTCCGATGGCTTGTAGAAGCGCGCGTTAACCTCGTCCGGCAGGTAGCGTTGCTCGGCCCAGCCGCCCGGGAAGTCATGCGGATACTTGTAGCCTTCGCCGTAACCCCACTCCTTCATCAATTTGGTCGCAGCGTTACGCAGGTGGATGGGCACCGGGTCTGTCCCGTGCTCGCGCAGGTGGTGTTGCGCACGGCGGTAGGCGGCGTAGCTCGCGTTGGATTTTGGGCTCACAGCCAGATAGACCGTGGTCTCGGCCAGGGGGATGAAGCCCTCGGGCATGCCTACGAACTCCACGGCCTGCTGGCAGGCCACGGTCATGGGCAGGGCCTGCGGGTTGGCCAGGCCCACGTCCTCGGATGCCGAAAGGATGAGCCGGCGGCAGACAAAGCGCGGGTCCTCGCCGCCCTCCAGCAGGCTGGCCAGGTAGTAGAGCGCGGCGTCCGGGTCGCTGCCGCGGATGGACTTGATGAGGGCCGAGGCGAGGTCGTAGTGGCTATCCCCGGCCTTGTCGTGGCGCTGCACGAACTCGGGCAGGGCGGATTTCAAGTGCTCCACGTCGCGCTTGTCTGGCTCCAGGCTGGCCGCGTGCTCCACGAGGTTCAGTAGTGTGCGGGCGTCGCCGTGAGCCACGGTGACGAGAAGGCGCATGGCGTCCTCGGATAACTCAAGACTCAGGGCCTCGGAACCGCGGCGGACGATGGACAGCAAATCCTCGTCGGTGAGTGGCCCGAGCCGGAGCACGTGCAGCCGCGAGAGGAGCTGCCGGGTGACCGAGAAGGACGGATTCTCCGTGGTGGTGGCGATAAGGGTGATCTCGCCGCTTTCCAGGAGCGGGAGGAAGAAGTCCTGCTGCGCCTTGGAGAAGCGGTGCAGCTCATCGAGCACCAGGAGCCGCGCCCCGGCGAGTTGCTTGCGGAGCTGCGCAAGGCCGGCCTCCGGCGCACTGACGCGGATGTACGGCAGGCCGCTTTTCTCGGCCAGGAGCAGGGCCAGGGTGGACTTGCCGCAGCCAGGGGGGCCGAAGAACAGGAGCGAAGGCAGCCGCTCCGCCGCCATGAAGGTGGCGATGCGCTCGCGCAGGTGGCCCTGGCCAACAAACTCGTCCAGGGTATGCGGCCGGATGCGGTCGGCCAGGGGCTGGCGCGCCGGGGCCGGTCCGGCCATGGGGGCGAGCAAGGGTTCGTCCGTCTTCTTTTTCGGGCTCACGATCCGCTCCAGAACGCCAGGCCGAGGCAGAGCAGGGCCGCTGTCTCCCAGCGCAGAATGCGCCGGCCCAGGCTTACAGGGACAAAGCCGGAGCCTTCGGCCGTGAACAGCGCCTCTTCCTTGGGCGAGAAGCCGCCTTCCGGACCGAGGACAAAGAGCATGGGTTCGCTGGCGGCGAGGTCCTGCGCTGTGAGCATGCGCGGTTGCTGCGGGTCCTCCCAAAGGATGTAGCGTCCGGGAATGGAGGCCGCGGCAGCGGCGACCTCTGCCAGGCCTTTGGGAAAGGTGCGCAGCTCCGGTATCCAGGCCGACTCGCACTGCTTGGCCCCGGCCACGAGCTGCCCGGTCCAGGTTTCCTTGGGCTCGTCCGGAATTCTTCCCTGGGAGCGGTCCGCCTGCCAGAACCAGATGGCCGAGGCTTCCAGCTCCACGGCCTTTTCCAGCAGCCAGCTGCGGCGCAGGGCCTTGGTCCAGGCCACGGCCAGGGTGACCGGGCGCGCAGACGGCTGGACCACGCGAATCTCCACCGGTGCGAGGTCCACGCGGTTCTTGCCCACATACTCCACAGCGGCGAGGGCCTCGCGGCCCAGGCCGTCAAAGACGCGGACCTCCTCGCCGGGCTGCACGCGGACCACGCGCGAGGCATGGTGGGCCTCGGCTTCGGTCAGGCTCAGCCTCTCGTCAGGCAGCTCCGGCCAGTCCGAGGAATCCAGATAAAAGGAACGCATAAGCCTCCTCGAAAGGCCGTTTCTAACAGTTATACCAGTTTCTTGCGGGCGGTGCCTTCGGTGTAGAAGGGCAGTTCCACGCGCTTTGCCGGCAGCTCGGTGCGGGCGGTCTTCACGGCGAACTCGTCGGCGTCGGCCTGATCCGCCTGCACAAAAGCCAGGGCCGCGGCGTGGCCGATGCTGGGGCAGTAGGAGCCGCTGGTCACGCGGCCCACTTCCACGCCGTCTGCGTTCAGCAGGATGTCTCCGTGGCGGGCGCTGCGCCGTCCTTCCAGGGCCAGAGCGATGAGCTTTTCGCGCACCTCACCCACATGGGGTTTGCCGATGTAGTCGGCCTCGGAGGTGAGCATGGCGCCGTAGCCGGCCTCGGTGGGGTTGTGGTCCTCGTCCAGCTCATGGCCGTACAGGGGCAGGCCCACCTCCAGGCGCAGGGTGTCCCGCGCGCCCAGGCCGCAGGGCTCCACGCGCACGTCGCTCTCCAGCTTTTCCCACAGGGGCAGGGCCTTCTCGGGCGCGATGTAGAGCTCGAAGCCTCGCTCGCCGGTGTAGCCGGTGCGGCTGACCAGCATGGGCTCGCCGTCGAACTCCACCTGCTTGAAGCCGAAGTACTTGAGGTCGGTGAAGTCCTGGCCGGTGGCGTCCTGGAGCACGTCCAGGGAAAGGGGGCCCTGCAGGTCGATCTTGGCTGTGCCGTCGGAGATGTCGGTCACCTCCAGAGGGCTGTCCACAGGGGGCAGGTTATCTTTGAGCCACTGGCCGATGACATCCACTCGGGCGCCGTTGCAGACGATCATGTACTGGGTTTCGTCCAGGCAGTAGACGATGCAGTCGTCAATGACGCCGCCGCGCTCGTTGAGCACGAAGCCGTAGCGGCAGCGGCCCGGCACCAGGGTGGCGAGGTTCTGGGTGACCACGCGGGAGAGCGCAGCCTTGGCCTCGCGGCCGGAGATGAGGAACTCGCCCATGTGGCAGATGTCGAACAGGCCGGCCTTAGTGCGGGTCTGCTCGTGCTCTGCAATGATGGAGGTGTACTGGATGGGCATGTCCCATCCGGCAAAAGGCGCGGTCTTGGCGCCGCGGGCAACATGCCAGTCAAAAAGCGGAGTCTTCTTCAGGTCACTCACAGAGGGCTCCTTAGCCGGTTTCCAAGAGCGAAGGGAGGAGCTCGGCGCGCGTCTTGCGGATGGACTTGAACTCGTCGAGCAGCGAGACGAGCTTGCCGTAGTTGCGCTTGACGGTTTTGCCGTAGTCGGTCAGCTCCTCTTCCTTCTTCTCCATGTATTTTCGTGCAAGATAGCGATCGGACAGCATGGATTCGCTGATGCCGATGACGCTCTGTACCAGGTCTTCAAAATAGTTGACGATCTCGAACTTGAGCTCTTGCAGGAGCTCGCACGCTTCCTTGAGCCGGTCGAGATGGGAGATGCGGTTGCCCTTGCGGTCCACGCCGTCGGAGATCTCCTCCAGATGGCGCACCTTGCGCGCCTGCTGGATGTAGGAGTACTTGGCCCAGACCTCGTGGTAAAGATCGTACGAGTTCTGGAAGACGTCGTAATTTTCCGGGTTGAGCAGGTAGTTGTCCAGAACCTGTACGACCTTTGCGTAGAAGTCGTCCGAGTAGCTGATGATCCGGCGCTGGTGCTTGGAAAGCCACGAGTACAGAAACTTGAGGCGCTTCTCGTCCGTGTCCGTGTTCTCCACGACCTCGTTACGCTTGAACACGATGGTCCCCACATACTCGCCGCGCACGATGTCGTTGAGCCGCAGGAACATGTTCGTGGCGTCCTTGATGATGTTGAGGCCCGTGTAGGCGCGGCCGGTCAGGGGGTGGATGACCTCCTGGTTCTCCACGGACAGGGCGCGGTCCTGGCGCACGTTGTGGGGGTTGAACTTGTGCTGCTTGTAGCGCACGCGCAGGAGCACCACGAGCTTCTTGGGATCAATGAAGTAGCCGCCGTCCTTGAGCAGGCGGATGACATCCTTCTGCTCCTTTTCCACGCGCACCAGGGCAAGTTTTTCCACGCGAGGGTAGCGTTTTTCCCCATCTTCGGAGTACAGTGTGGTGATTGTCCGGTCGGACTGGCCCAGCACGCGGACCAGGAAACGCTCGCCCAGCTTGTGTAGCTTGCGGGCAAAGAGAGCGGATGAGGTGCGCCGCTCCGAGACGATGGGGAAGCCGTACAGCTCCATGAGGAACGTGTAGACGAAGATGCGGTGCAACTCGTAACGGATGCTGTCGCCCACGGTGAACTTGCCGATGCGCAGGCCGAAGCGCTTGATCTCCGTGTCCAGATCGGACGGAAACGAGCCGTAAACGCCGGTAAGGATGAAGTTATCGTACATGTCCCGCGCCAGCACATGGGCCCGATCCATCTGGAGCAGAAACGGCAGCATCTCATGGTAATGGTCCAGATCGGTGACGTCGCGATTGGAAAACTTCTCGGAGAGGTCGTCCTGCATGCGCTTGGGCAGGCGGTTCAGCAAAGTCTGGAGGTTATTCTGCAGAACGGCGGGCTCCAGCGGGCAGGCCATGCCCTGAGCCGTGTCATTCTGGTCCAGCAGGGAGTGGAGAATGTCGAACTGGAAAATCTCGTCGAAGTACTCCATGGGCCGCTCGAAAGCGACCATGCTGAACCCGGGCAGCTCCTCGTACTCGAAGGGGTCGGACTCGAACGAAGGCAAAAGCTCGCGGGCGTCCACCAGCGGATACTTGGGATGCTCGAAATACGGTTTGATCAGGCAATACTTCGCATGGACGACATCAAGATACGCCTTGAGATCGGTCAGGGTGGTGATCTGCGGGTGGAGGCTATAGTCGTCCGGATTATCGACGAGCGTCCACCTCGAATCCTTGAATGCGTGTTTCCATGTCTTGAGCATCGTAATTCACCCCGGGGTGGTCGCCGCCTGAACATTTATCCATATACGCACACGGCATATTACTCAAGCCAGCAATCGAAAACCGCGCGGATTGGCGCCCGCATTTTTCGCTTTCACAATTCGGCCAATTGTGCTAAATATTTTTTAGAGAAAATCCAGATCGTTAGCAAGTGTTATGAGCTATTCTGAGCAAAATCGCCCAAGGGAAATACATAGCCAACAATATCAGGCTGTTGACATTTGTTCGCCTCTTCCACTAGGTTTCCTGCTCATGGGGTGCTCCATGTCCTCAGCTCCCGGCCGCACTCCTCTCATGCAACACATACTTCTTTTGCCGGAATATTCTCATGGATGAGCACAGCTATCTGGAACGTCTTCTGAGCATCGTCTGCAGCGTCTTCGACGCGTACTCCGTGGTGCTCTACATGCATGACAAGCGTTCCGGAACATACCGGGTTGCCGCACACTTCAGCCTGGGCGACCATGTGCTCACGGAATCCATTGCCGAGCCGGGCAAGGGCTTTGTCGGCTGGATCGTGCGCAACCGCCAGCCGCTGCTCGTCAACAATGTGGACAAGAAGAAGGGCAAGCTGGGCTACTACCCGCAGGATGTGGAAGCCACCATCAAGGCGTTCATGGGCTGTCCGCTCAAGCGCGGCGAGGGCGTCATCTGCCTCGACTCCAAGCGCACCTTCTGCTTCAGCGAGAAGGACCAGAAGATTCTCCATCTCTTCGCGGACTTCCTGCTGGACCTTCACGAGCGGTTCGAGCTGGCACGCGCCAGCCAGAGCCAGTTTCAGTACTACCACTGCCTGCAGCTCATCCACGGCATGCGCACCACCATCAAGCGCTGGCCGGACTTTCTGGGCAAGTTCCTGGCGCTGATGAGCGACGCGGCCGGCTTCGAGCACTCCTTTCTGGCGGCGCGCGATCCCAACGGGGAGCGCTACTACATCGAAGGCGCCCATGTGCCACTGATGACCGCCAAGGACGCCGAGATGCATCTGGACATGAGCGTGGGCCTTGTGGGATTCGTCTTCCGCAACGGCCAGCCGGTCATTTCCGGAGAGGGCGAGGGGGCCTGCAACCTCACACCGCTTTTCGGCAAGGCGGCCAAGACCCAGCCCATGAAGAGCGTACTGCTCATGCCGCTGGTCTTTCAGAAGCAGGTGCGCGGCGTGCTCGGGCTCTCCAGCCCCTCGGCCCTGCCCATCGGCGATGATCTGAAAACCTTCTGCACGATGGCCTCGGAGCAACTGGCGTTGTTCCTCGAAAATCTGTATCTCAGAAGCAAACTGCAGGAGTCCGAGGCCTTTGCCCGGCACCTGCAGGATACATACAACAATTCGCCCGGATCGGCTCCGGCCGGAGGCGCGTGACGACTATGGGACTCCACCGTTTATTCGGTTTTCTCGGCAAAGACTTGGCCATGGACCTCGGCACGGCCAACACCCTTCTGTACACCCCGCGCAAGGGCATCGTGCTCAACGAGCCATCGGTGGTAGCCTTTGACAAGCGCAACAACAAGGTTCTGGCCGTGGGCGCAGAGGCCAAGGCGCTGATGGGCCGCGCGCCCGACAACGTCTCCACGGTCCGGCCGCTCAAGGACGGCGTCATCGCCGACTTCGACGTGACCAAGGCCATGATCTCCTACTTCATCCGCAAGGTCATCCGGGGGCTGCGCTTCGTCAAGCCGAGCATCGTCATCTGCGTGCCTACGGGCATCACCCAGGTGGAGAAACGCGCCGTGGTCGAGTCGGCCGTGGAGTCCGGCGCGCGCGACGTCCGCCTCATCGAGGAGCCCATGGCCGCGGCCATAGGCGCCGGCACCTCCATCCACGAGCCAGTGGGCAACATGGTGGTGGATATCGGCGGCGGCACCACCGAGGTGGCCGTCATCTCCCTGTCCGCCATTGCCTACTCCGAGTCCGTGCGCATGGCCGGCGACGGCATGAACTCCACCATCCAGCGCTTCTTTCAGGACGAGCACCGCCTGATCATCGGCGAGAACATGGCCGAGAAGGTCAAGATCGGCGTGGGCTCCGCCTATACGCTGCCAGAGCCGCTCAAGATGACCGTGCCCGGCAAGGACCTCATCCAGGGCGGCCCCAAGTCCGTTACCATCACCGACGCCCAGATCCGCGAGGCGCTCAAGGAGCCGGTCAAGGTAATCGTCCGCGCCGTGCGCAAGGCCCTGGAAAAAACCCCGCCCGAGCTCGTGGTGGACGTGGGCCAGAACGGAATGCTCCTGGCCGGGGGCGGCGCGCTGCTCAAGGGCCTGGACCAGCTCATCACCCGCAACACGAGCATCAAGGTCCTCGTGGACTCCGATCCCCTGACCACCGTGGTTCGCGGCACGGGCCGCACCATCGAGGAGAAGGGCGCCTTCGACATGGTCTACATCAACTGACCGACTTTGCGCCGGTCCGAGGCATGAGCCGGCGCCGCCTTCCAATCATCGCAGATCCGGCCGGGCCGGAGCCTTGGAGCGTGTCTCGTGGACATCGATCTTTCGAACATTGCCGCAGCAACGCAGGACGCCGTGCGCGAAGCCGGCGCCATCATCCGCACACAGTGGGACCAGCCCCGGCAGATTCGCCACAAGGGCCGCATCGATCTGGTGACCCAAACCGACGTGGCCGTGGAAGAGGCGCTGCGCAAAAGCTTGGGTGCCATCCTGCCCGAGGCTGCCTTTATGGGCGAGGAGGGCTCCAGCGCCACCAAGGTGGAGGGTCTGACCTGGGTGGTTGATCCTCTGGACGGCACCACCAACTACGCACATAAGCTGCCGTTCGTGGCCACGTCCGTGGCGCTGTGGACCGGAGAGGGCGTGGGCCTCGGCGTGGTGTATAATCCAATACTTGAAGAAATGTTCGTGGCGGTGCGCAGCCAAGGCGCTTTCCGGAATGGCGAGCGCATCGGCGTGACTGACACTGATTCTTTGCAGGACGCGCTGGTGGCCACGGGATTTCCCTATGACGTGGACAAGCAGGTGGGCCGCATCACCGCTTGGCTGGACGCTGTGCTGCCCGTCACACAGGGCGTGCGGCGCTACGGCTCGGCCGCGTTGGACCTCGCCTATCTCGCCTGCGGCAACTACGACGGCTACTATGAGATCAACCTGAAGCCGTGGGACATGGCGGCCGGCTGGCTGCTGGTGGAAGAGGCCGGCGGACGCGTGAGCGCTTTCGAACCAGACGCGCCGTTCACGCTGTTTTCGTCGTCGGTACTGGCCACCAACGGGCCCCTGCACGAGGCTATGCGCGCGTTGATTACGGAGTAAGCCGGGTCTCTGGAAAGAGCAGGCCGCGCTCCCAGAAGTAGACCAGGCCGGGGGTGAGCTGCTCGCGGAAGTTCTCCACCAGTGCGGCGGCCTCCTCCTGGTCTACGAAGAGACCACCCTCGGTCTCGTCGGACAGGGGCTGCGGTTCCTCGTCCACGGCGCCTGCCGAGAACAGGCTGACAAAGGCGTAGCCGGTGTGGTGGCTGGCCTCCACCGAAGCGATCATGGTGAGCCGGAGGCCGGTCAGGCCGAGCTCTTCATTCAGCTCCCGCGTGGCTGCGTCCAGGCGGGACTCCCCGGCGCGGACATGGCCCGTGGCCGAAAGATCGAGTCGGCCTGGATAGAGCTGTTTGGTGCGGCTGCGGCGCTGTAGATAGAGCCTGCCGGCGCGGTCGTACACCAATACGAGCACGGCGCGGCGGAAGAGGGATTGCTTGATGGCCGTGGCCAGCGGCATCACGGCAAAGGGCGTGTCGGTTTCGTCCACGATATCCACGAGCTCTATCTCAGCGGAAGGGGCCGGCAGCAGCGGTATATAGTAATGAGCAGACATTCGTGTGTTCCTGTATGGGCATGCGCAAGCAACCGCATTGAAAGGACATGACGGCAGACAGCGCCATATTTCGCAAGCTGGACGACAAGGACCTGCCCGAGCTGCTGGCTCTGGAGAGCGCATGCTTCTCCTGCCCGTGGGGGGAGGAGCAGTACTCCCTGGCTTTCAAGCAGAACATCTGCCACGTTTTCGGCCTGTTCGAGCCGTCCTCGCGCTTGTTGCCGGGCGCTCCAGACCACCTGGCCGCCTACGCCACCATATACCTGCTCCCTCCGGAGATGGAAATCCTGAACATCGCCGTGACCCCGGACATGCGGCGCAAGGGATACGGCAGGCGTCTTCTACGGCTTGTCTTGCAAATAGCACGTAAAATGGGCATACAAAGAACGTTTCTGGAAGTGCGTGAAAATAACATCGCTGCCCAGACGCTCTACGAGAGCATGGGCTTCGAGGCAGTCGGCGTCCGGCCCCATTACTATCCGGACACCGGCGAGGACGCACGACTCATGCGCCTGGAAATGGACTCGGAAAACGGCGACGGCGCCGCCGAACACGACTTGGACCAAGGAGACACGACCGAATGAAAAAGCTCATGGCCGCAAACTGGAAGATGTACAAGACTGCTGCCGACGCCGAGAAGACGGCGCGGGAGCTTGTCGAGGCGACGGACAACCTGCCCGAGGACCGGGAGGTCATGGTCTTCCCGCCGTTTACGGCCATCGCCGGAGTGGTGGAGGCCTTTGCCGGCAACGAGAACTTCATCGTGGGCGGCCAGAACTGCTACCCGGCGGATGAGGGCGCTTTTACCGGCGAAATCTCCCCGCGCATGCTGCTTGATCTCGGCTGCCGCAGCGTCCTGACCGGCCACTCCGAGCGGCGGCACATCCTGGGCGAGTCGGACGAGTTCGTAGGCAAGAAGACCGCCTTTGCACTGCGCTCCGGCCTGCATACCGTGCTCTGCATCGGCGAGACTCTGGAAGAACGCGAAGCCGGCGCCCTGACCGACGTGCTCTCCCGACAGCTCAAGGCCGGCCTGGCCGAGCTGGACAACGGCGTGAACCAGGAAATGTTCTCCGTGGCCTACGAGCCTGTCTGGGCCATTGGCACCGGCAAGACAGCCGGTCCGCCAGAGATACTGGAAGCGCATGGAATCGTTCGCAATATTCTGAGCGATCTCCTGCCCAAGACTGGCAAGAACATCCGCATTTTGTACGGCGGCAGCGTGAAGCCGGCCAACATCGGCGAGATCATCACCCTTGACAATGTGGAAGGGGTCTTGGTAGGAGGCGCGTCCTTGCAGGCAGACAGTTTCAGCCAGATTGTCCTTGGCTGAAAAAAGTTGAAAAAAACACTGGACGACGTTGCAAGTTTGATCTAGTAAAACTGGTCTTTCGCTGATGAGCGAACAAAGGATTTTGGAAGGGATTCCGTGCAAACACTGATCTTGGCATTACATATCATCGCCTGCCTCGTGCTCATCGTGGTGGTGCTCCTTCAATCCGGCAAGGAAGGGATGGGCGTCATCTTCGGAGGGGGCTCGAGCTCCCTGTTCGGTTCTTCCGGCGCAGGCGGTCTTCTCGCCAAGGTAACGGCAGTTGTCGCCGGTATCTTCCTGGCCACCTCGCTCGGCTACAACGTCATCACCAGCCCGACCAAGGTCGAGTCCAGCGTGATGGACGAGGCTCCGGTGCAAAGCCAGCCGCTCGACTTTGAGCATATGGGCAACGCCACGGAGCAGAACCAGAGCGCGGCTGAGCCCGCTGCCCAACCTTCCGAGGACAAGGCAGCCGACGAGCAGCCCGCACCGGCGAATGAAGACACAGGCGTCACTGCTCCCGAGCAACCTGCACAGCAGGGGAACGCCACAGAATAAGTCAGTACCCGCGTGCCGAAGTGGTGGAACTGGTAGACACGCTATCTTGAGGGGGTAGTGGACACCTGTCCGTGGGAGTTCGAGTCTCCCCTTCGGCACCATTTTTCATAAAAGCGGCCATGCCCATACCGGGCGTGGCCGCTTCCTTTTTGGATGAACCTCGGAACACCCCGGAGTTCCCACCAGCCGATCTGCGCGCACAATTCTTTTACAGAGGGCGTGCTTTGCAATCTCGATAAAGCTGACTGCCCCGCAGGGCTTACGTACCTCCCTTCCGATTCAGGAAATACCGTCGGCAACCGGTTCTGATGCATCATGATCCGCGAGTCGCAGTGGTCATCAAACCTTTCAATTCTGGTTGACTCCACAGCATAACACGGTATCACGAAAGGATGGTCGCAACGGGTTGGCATCTCCCCACAGAGCCATGCCCGCATCATCGAGAAGGAGACTGCATGCGCACACTACAGATATGGTTGATGATTCTTTTCAGTTCCCTTGTCTTTTGCCTGCCAGCCGCCGCGCAACAAAACGGCACCATTGTTATCGAAGCCACGCCGCCGGATGCGCTCATCCGCATCATGAACATTTCGCCGCCGTACGAGTCCGGCATGCAGCTGGAGCCCGGCACCTATGACGTCGAGGTGTCCAAGGAAGGCTACATCACCCAGCGCAGGGACGTCACCGTGAAGGGCGGCACGCAGAACCGCTTCAGCTTCGACCTCAAGGAAGCGCCGCCCGAGGGCGCGCTCTTTGTCCAGACTCAGCCCGCGGACGCCACCGTGCGCGTGATGAACATCGCCCCGGCCTACGAGGACGGCATATCCGTGCCGGCCGGCGATTATGATCTGGAGATATCCAAGTCCGGCTTCGCGACCATCACCAAGACCGTGACCGTCAAGGCCAATCAGGAGAACCGCTTCTCCTTCACCCTGACGGCGGAGGCCGCGGCCAACAACGCCTCGCAGACAACGACTCCGGCCCAGCCTGAGCAGAAGTCAGAGCCCGTAATCGAGCAGAAGCCGGAGCCCGTAGCCAAGAGCGGCACGCTCACCGTTGTGACCGAGCCCAAGGATGCCGAAATCCACATCATGAACATCAAGCCGGCCTATGAGGCGGGCATGCCCGTGTCGGCCGGTGATTACGATCTGAAGATTTCCAAGCCCGGCTACGTCACCCTGACGCACACCGTGACCGTGAAGGCCGGCCAGGACAACAGCTTCTCCTTCACTCTGGCTGCGGAGCCTGCCAAGGACGCCCAGGCCGTGACCGAGGCCGAGCAGAAGCCCGGACCCGGCACTACCAATGGAACCCTCACCGTGCAGACCGATCCCAAGAACGCCACGGTCCGCATCCTGAACATCAAGCCGCCCTACAAGGACGGCATCGAGCTGGAGCCCGGCGAGTACGCCATCGAGGTCTCGCATCCCGGCTACATGACCCGCTCCATGGACTACCAGGTGGAGGCCGGCAGCGAGAACACCCTGACGGTGAAGCTTGCGCCGGAGGAGACGGCCGCCGAGCAGACCCCTGTCAAGAAGACGCCGGCCATCGCCTCCGTGGTGCAGCTGGAGGAGTTCTCCAACAACGACCGCAAATGGTTCGAGGCCTCCACGCCGCAGGTGAACATCGCAGTGCAGGACGGCCACTACCACATCGACCACAAGGCAGGATCGGAAGGCTGGATTGCCTGGAATACCATGGACTTCGATCCCAAGAGCCAGTTTGTGATCGAGGCCGTGTTCAGAAAGGTGGATGGCGTGCTGGACTACGGCTACGGCGTCATCTGGGGCGTGACCAACAAGGGCGAGGCCTACAACAGCTTCCGCATCAGCGGCAACGGCCTGTACAGCTACCGCCAGGAGAAGGACGGCAAGGCCGACACGGTGATCGACTGGACGCCCAGCGACGCCATTGCGCCGGGCCTGGGCGCCACCAACACCATCCACATCCGCCGCAACGGCGATACCCTGGAGTTCTACGTGAACGGCGTGAAGGTTAATACGGCGCCGTACAAACCGGCCGGCGGCACCATGGTCGGTTTCAAGGTGGATAACCGCCAGGTCGTGGACGTGGACCAGCTCATGGTCGGCCTGGCCAAGTAGCCATCCGTTCAATAAGACAAAACAAAGGCCCGGGCGGTTGCGTCGTCCGGGCCTTTCGTTTGTTCGCACCATCGTGTTGCGGCGCCGAACAACCGCGCCAAGCTATGCCTCGCCGCGTCCCACCGGGTAGCTGTCGCGGTGCGGCACGGTGGCCTTGCCGAGCCAGTCGATGGCCTTGCCCAGGTGCTCGGCGTTGCGCATGCCTTCCTCATCGCCGGAAACTTCGCCCTTGTTCATGCCGTAGCCCATGTTCCAGTATGTGGAGCCGGGCACGATCATCTCGGACATCAGGTACATGTGGTTGATGGAGTCGAGCACGTGGGTGGCGCCGCCGCGGCGCACGGCCACAACGCCCGCGCCGATCTTGCCGCGCAGCAGGCCGCCGTTGGCTATGGAGACAAGGCCGGCGCGGTCCAGCACGCCTTTGCAATCGGAGCTGACGTCGGCAAAGTAGGTGGGCGAGCCCATGATGATGGCGTCCGCGCGGACGATCTTCTCCATGACGTCGTTGAACGCGTCGTTCTTTACGGCGCAACGCTGGTCCTTGTTTTCGAAGCACTTGTAGCAGGCGATGCAACCGCGCACCTTGTTGCCGCCCACCTGGACGATCTCGGTGTCCCAGCCGGCGTTCTTGAGCTGCTCGGTCACTTTTTCGAGCAGGACGCGCGTGTTGCCGTCTTTGCGCGGGCTGCCATTGATAGCCAGAGCGTACATGGTAATTTCCTCCAGAATTGTATGTGATTACAACGGACAGAAGACAAGAGGGACCATCGTATCAGGAAACCCCATCCTGGCAAGCGGGTAAATTCTATACCTTAATGTAGGATTTCCATACTGGTATGGTTGTACAAGAAAAAAGCCCCGGATGGAAACCATCCAGGGCCATTTCGTCAAGCATTGATTGAATGCAATTTAGATCTTGTCCAGGCAGCTCTTCTCGGCTTCCACGAGGTCTTCGTACGTCTCCCGGCGGCGCGCCAGGATAGCCTGGTCGCCGTCCACGAGGATCTCGGCTACACGGGGACGCGAGTTGTAGTTGGAGCTCATGGTAAAGCCGTAGGCACCGGCCGAGTAGACCGCCAGGAGCTCGCCGGACTCCACGGCAGGCAGGCTGCGCTCCCGCGCCAGGAAGTCGCCGGACTCGCAAATGGGGCCCACCACGTCCACCACGTGCTCGGGCCGGCCCTTGGGCGTAACCTCGCCGATGCGGTGGAACGAGCCGTACAGCGAGGGCCGCACCAAGTCATTCATGGCGCCATCCACGATGACGAACTCCTTGGTCTCACCGCCCTTGGTGTAGAGGACCTCAGTGACCAGGATGCCGGAGTTGCCGGCGATGACGCGGCCAGGCTCCAGGATGACCTTCATGGGCAGGCCGGCCAGCTTCTGCGTCAGGGCCTCGCCGAATGCCGAGGGGTGGGGCGGCTCTTCCTCGTCATAGGTGATGCCGAGCCCGCCGCCGAGGTCGAGGTACTGGATGTCCAGGCCCATGGCCGTGAGCTTGTCGCGGAAGGCCATAATCTTGTCCAGGGCCTCCAGGAAAGGATCGATGGAGGTGAGCTGCGAGCCGATGTGGCAGTCGATGCCCACGGGTTCGATGTGCTCCAGCTCTTTGGCCTTGGCGTACGCGGCCAGGGAGGACTCGATGTCCAGGCCGAACTTGGCCTTCTTCAGGCCGGTGGCAATGTAGGGGTGGGTCTTGGGGTCCACATCCGGGTTGATGCGCAGGCTGATGCGCGCCTTCTTGCCCATGTTCCCGGCGATTTCATTGATCTTTTCCAGCTCGGCCAGGGACTCCACATTGAACATCAGGATGTCCGCGGTCAGCGCCTCCTCAATCTCGTAGCTGCGTTTTCCCACGCCGGAGTAGACGATCTTGGACGGATCGACCCCGGCCTTAAGCGCGCGGTAGAGCTCGCCGCCGGAAACGATGTCCATGCCGGCGCCCATCTCCGCGAGGAGCTTCAGGATGCAGAGATTGGAGTTGGCCTTCACCGAGTAGCAGGTGAGGTGGTCCAGACCGGCAAAGGCGGAGTCAAAGGCCTCGAAATGCCGGCGAAATGTCTTGGCAGAGTAGATGTAGAGGGGCGATCCGAACTCCTTGACAAGGTCGGTAACACGGAGATCCTCGGCATAGAGCTCGCCGCCACGATGTTCAAAAAAATGCATATGTATCAGTCCTTGGCGTTTAGAGCATATTAGCCTTGAAAAGGTTTAGATGCTCTCATGCATTTATCTGAAACAACAGTAAGTTGTTTCAGATGGGAGTCTTGTTTCAAGACGAAAATGCGCTAATTCGAGCAAATTTGGCGGATGCGGCCAGGCGCTGTTCTCCGCTCTTGCCGGAAGACGTACCGCACGCGGCTGAAATATGTCCAATATATTGTTGCAGAATCAACGATATGAAAAAGATGTATGATCCTGCGGGACAGTTGTGGACCGTCAGTTTTATTCCAGGCGTTTTTTTAACGAACTCAGCATGTTGAGAGCTTCCAGCGGCGAGAGGGCGTCCAGATCCACGGACGCCAGACTCTCGGCGATCTGGTTCAGCAGCTCGGCGCGCTCCGGGGCAATATCCTCGAAGCCCGGAGGCTCCTCCGGAATCTCGTTCCTGTGTCCGGGCCGGTCCATGCCGGGCAGGGTGGTCGGGCAGGTCTCGATGCGGGTGAACGCACCGCGGTGGGACTCCCCGCGTTTGGCGCGCTCCTCCAGTTCGGCCAGAATGGCCTTGGCCCGCTGCACCACGCGCGGCGGCACCCCGGCCAGCTTGGCCACCTCGATGCCGTAGCTGCGATCGGACGGTCCGGGCACGAGCCGCCGCAGGAACACGATATCCCCGCCCCATTCCTTGACCGCGATGTTCAGATTGCGCACGCCAGGAATGGTGCCCTCCAGGCTGGTGAGCTCGTGGTAGTGGGTGGCGAAGAGGGTGCGCATGCCGTCGCCGCCGCGGGCTGCCAGCTCCTCCACCACGGACCAGGCCAGGGCCAAGCCGTCGAATGTGGATGTGCCGCGGCCTATCTCGTCCAGGATGATCAGACTGCGCTTGCCGGCCTGGCGCAGGATACGCGCGGTCTCGGTCATCTCCACCATGAAGGTGGACTGGCCCTGGGCCAGGTTGTCCGAGGCGCCCACGCGGGAGAAGATGCGGTCGGCCAGGCCCAGCGTTGCCTTGGACGCTGGCACAAAGGAGCCCATCTGCGCCAGAATGAGGATGAGCGCGGCCTGCCGTAGCACCGTGGACTTGCCCGCCATGTTCGGCCCGGTGATGAGCAGAATCTTGCGGTCCTCGTCCATGGCCAGATCGTTGGGGATGAAGTTGGCCGCGCCCTGCACGGCCTCCACCACGGGATGCCGTCCGCCGGAGATGTTCAGCTCCCGTCCCGTGGTCAGCTCCGGCCGGGTCCAGCTGTTCACGCGGGCCGCCTCGGCCAGGGCCTGCCAGTAGTCCACGGCCGCCAGCACGTCGGCCATGTACAGGAACCGCGGTCTGGCCTCGGCCACCTGGTCGCGCAGCTCCAGGAAGAGCTTGTACTCGAACCGCTTGCGCTCCTCGCTGGCATTCATCAGCTTCTCTTCCAGGCCCTTGAGCTCGTCGGTGGTGAAGCGCTCGGCATTGGCCAGGGTCTGGCGCCGCACGAACCGCTCTGGCGCATCGCCGCTCTGGCCGCGCGGCAGCTCGAAGAAGTAGCCGAACACGCGGTTGTAGCCCATCTTCAGCTTGGGCAGGCCGGTGTCCGCGCGTTCCCGCGCCAGGAGCTCGTCCAGGGCGGACTCGCCGTGCTCCGTGAGGTTCAGGAGCTCGTCCAGCTCAGGCCTGTATCCCTGGCGGAAGAGGCCGCCCTCGGTGATGACCGGCGGCGGGTTGTCCACCAGAGCCGCTTCGAGCAGGGCGTGGAAGTCGGAAAGGTCATCCCAGTTGGCCAGGATGGCGGCCAGGGCCTTGGGCGGGGGCGCGGCCTGGCCATGCTGCTCCAGGAGGTCCCGTACGCCGGGCAGCCGGGCGATGGAGGAGCGCAGTGCCGTGAAGTCCTTGGGTGTAGCGCGGCCCAGAAAGATGCGGGTGATGCAGCGCTCCAGGTCGTACACGGCATCCAGGGCCTCGCGGACCTTGGCGCGCAGGGTCTCGTCATCTGCGAACCAGGCCACGGCGTCCAGCGTCTCCTCGATGGGTCCGGCCTCGCGCCAGGGGTGCTTCAGGCGTTCGCGCAGCAGCCGGCCGCCCATGGGCGTCTTGGTCTTGTCCAGCACGTGGAGCAGGGTGCCCGGCCCGGTGCGGCCGTCCAGCCGGCGGAAGAGTTCCAGGTTGCGCTCGGTCACCTCGTCCAGCAGCAGGTGCTTGCCCAGGGTCAGCGGCTTGAACGGGGCCAGGTGCTCCAACTCGTGCTTCTGGGTCTGCACGCAGTAAAAGAGCAATCCGCCAAGCGCCCTGACCAGCTCGGGCTTGCCGGCCAGGTCGAGCACGGCGAGGTCGGCCACGCGTTGCGCCTTGCAGATGCGCTGCTCGGCTGCGGCGCCGTCAAAGGGGCCCTTGCCGGGCAGGCGCACGATCTGGGAAAAGTTCTGGGCCAGGGAAGCGGGAACCTCGTGCCCTTCCGGAACCAGCAGCTCGCGCGGGCCGATCTTCTGCGCCCACTGCCACAGCTCGGTCTCGCGTGCGGACTCGAACCCGGACCAGTCGCCCGTGGAGTAGTCCAACCAGCCAAGGCCGCCGCGGTTCTTGGAGGAGTTCCAGAACAGCGCGGCAAGGAAGTTGTGGTCCTTGGCCTCCAGGGAGTCTTCGTCCACAACAGTGGCCGGAGTGAGCACCCGGGTGACCGCGCGCTTGACCAGGCCCTTGGCCTCCTTGGGGTCTTCTATCTGATCGCAGATCGCGACCTTGAAGCCTTTCTGCAGGAGCTTGCCCAGATACTCCTTGGCAGCGTGGTGGGGCACGCCGCACATGGGCACGCGCGCCTCGTCGTTGGGGTTGCGGCTGGTAAGGGCGATGGAGAGCTCGCGCGCGGCGATCTCCGCGTCCTCAAAAAAAAGCTCGTAGAAATCACCCATACGATAGAACAGCAGCGCGTCGGGATACTCCTCCTTGATCCCGAGGTACTGCTCGAACATGGGTGTGAGTTTGACAGCGCTCATAGAATGGAAGACCCCGTACGCCGCGACGGGCGGCGCACGGGGCGTGTGTTTTCAGTGTGTGAGCCGGAGCTCCGGCAATACGCCGGACAGTCGGCCGGCTTAGGATTCGGCCGACTCGGAATCCGAATCATTCGAGGAGGAGCTCGTGTACGAAGAGGTGTAGCTCGTGGAGGAGGCGCGCTCGTTCTCCAGCTCGCGCTTCAACCGGTCACGCTCGTGGCGGAGGCTCTTGGCCGCGCCCTTGGAGCGCAGGTACTCGGTGAGCAGATAGATGAACATGAGCAGGCCGCCGAGGAGGAAGGCGCCCACAACGAGGAGGTAGAGCGGAAGCTGGCCCGTCTCCCAGGTAACCCAATGCAGGTCGAGCTTGAACAGCGTGCCGGATGTCAGCACGTCGGAGTTCTGCGCTGCGAAAAGCACAAGGAAGGCGACGATGACCAGGAGCAATATACCTTTGACGAAACGCATGTGTCCTCCTTTCGGCGGTTGTTATGTCCGGCTCGAATTCATGAAATGTGGTTTGAGCTTATCATAACTCGCGAGCAGATGCTCGGGAATGACGCGAGTCTCGGAAAAGACGGCCATGAACGAGGAGTCGCCATTCCAGCGTGGCACGAGGTGGAAGTGCAGGTGCTCGCGGATGCCGGCGCCTGCGGCCTCACCCATGTTCAGGCCGATGTTAATGCCTTCGCAGTTGAAGTGCTTCTTGAGGATTTCCGCGCAAAGCGAGATGAGGTCCATGGCCTCGTGCGTCTCGTGAGGCTCCAGCTCGTACAGGTTCATCACATGGCGGTAGGGTGTGACCAGCAGGTGCCCGTTGTTGTACGGGAACTTGTTCATGATCACGAAGTTGTGCTCGCCGCGATGGAGCACGAGGCGTTCACGGTCCTCGCGCGTATGATCCGGCAGGCAAAAGACGCACTCGTCAGGTTTGGGTCCCAGGATATAATCGATGCGCCACGGCGCCCAGAGGTTTTCCACGTGCAAAGTTCTCCGCTACATTCGTCGTTCAACGTGCGCCCACGATTTTAGTGAGCTCCATGACAGCCTCGGCCGGACTATGTGCGTAGATCAGCTCGTCAAAGCCGGAAAAACGCGCCAAGGCGACGACTTCTTTACCTGTTTTTTGCGACAAAGCCAATTCCGAGCGGGTTCCGGCGCCGCCTTCAAAGGCCAGCACTGCATCGCCGTTGAGTATCACAAGATAGTTGCGCATGGGGCCCAGGCCCGTGGCCACCGGCGTATCCACCCAGTCGTTGGCGTCGGCCGGATCGGAGGTGGGCAGTATGCCCACGGTGCTACCGCCTGCTTTCTTGGCGCCCTTGCACACGGCCTCCATCACGCCGCGCAGGCCGCCGCAGACAACGGTCCAGCCAGCCTCGGCCAGCAGGCGACCCGCTTCCAGCGCGAGCTCGTACTGCGGGCTGCCCGGCAGCGCATCGCCGGAGCCGATGCACGATATGCGTATGGTCTTCATGTCACTGCGCTCCATTGCTCCAGGCCACTCCGACTGTGGGGCAATCTACGGATAAAGGCCAGCAAGGGCAAGGTAGAAAACACGAACCGCACCAGCTGTAGAAAATATCCTGCTGATTGCGTTGCTGTGGAAGTTCAACCCCTCGCATATCTTTTGTACGCGTCAGCCTTGAACTTTTCTTGCGCCTTGCCAGCATGATTATCGAACAGCCTGCCGCAGTGGACTTTTTCAACAGGTTCTTATTCTTCTGTCTTGAGCTTGCGGAAGTTGAGCCCGCCGAACGCCTGCTGTGCAACGCCGATGACCATGAACGCCTTGGGATCGATCTTGGCCACGATATACTTGAGGTCATACACCCGCGAGCGCAGCACCGTACAGTAGATCATGGTGTGCGACTGCTGGGTATAGCCACCCGTGATATCCCAGAAGGATACGCCGCGCCGAAGCTCCGTCATCAGCGCATAGGTCAGGGGCTCTGGCTGGTCGGTAATAATCATGGCCGTGCGCACCTGGGATGTGCCTTCCAGAGTGAAGTCCGAGATGATTCCAGAGAGCACCAGCGTGAGAAAGGCCAGCAGCGCGGACTCCCAGGTAAAGACCACGCCCGCGGCGATGATTACCGAGAGGTCCGTGTACAGGTACGCCTGGGACATGGGAAAGCCGGTGGCGTTGTGCACCAGCCGCGCCGGGATGGAGGTGCCGCCCACGGTGCCGCCGTTGCGGAAGACCAGGCCCATGCCCACGCCGTAGAGAATGCCAGCGTATATGGCCGAGAGCAGGGCGTCGTCCGTGACCGGGAAGCGCCTGAGCACCTCGGGCAGGACGTGGCCGAAGATGTCCGTCAGGAACGAGAAGGCCACAACGGCCAGGATGGTGGAAAACAGGAACCGCCAGCGTCCGAGCTTGTAGAACCCCAGCACCAACAGAGGGATGTTGAGAACGAGGTACAGCGTGCCGGGTGGAAGAGCCGTGTACTTGTTGACGATGATCGCCAGGCCGGAGACGCCTCCGGCGGCGAGGTTGAAAGGCACCTGAAAGAGCGAGTAGCCCAGGGCGGCCAGAGCCGATCCGATAAGGATGAGCCATTGCTGCACCAGAATGCGGCGCACTCGGGTGCGCGGCGGCAGCGTGAGCTTTCTGTGGACTCGTTCGCGGGTACGCCGTGTGAACTTCATGAAAAAGACTCCTCGCGTCCTGCATGTTCCATGGACGCGGCAAAACAAGCGGAATCAGGGACAGGGCCGGTCAGAGGGTGATGTCGCATATCCTCATCCCCGCTTCCTCCGCCATTTTTCGGGGAGCAGGTCTAACAGCGCGGACGTGGAGTCGTCCACCCCGGATTCCGGACGGGAATCACTGCACTCGCTTTTTGCCGGAGCCCCCGCCACGGCGCATCTCCCGCACCAGACGCTCGGCATAGCCAAGCTCGGCCAACAGGGTGGGCGCCTGGCCATCCAGCTTGGCGGCCAGAACCTCACGCAGAATCTTGCCAAAATCCGGGCCGGGCTGCAGGCCCATGGCGATGAGGTCTTCGCCGGTGATCTCCAGCGCTTCGTGGGAGAGCTTGGTCAGATGCAGGGAGATGTGCTTGCGCAGATCCTCGTCCCCAGTGCGCGCCATGATGAACAGGATGCCCTCCAGGGGCAATGACTCCAGGATAAAGTAGAGGCCGCTGCGGGAGCCGTCCGCATACTTCCAGGTGTTGAGCCGATCGAGAGTCTCGACGCACAGCGAGCGGAGGTTCAGGAACTCCCGCCGTTCCCTGGGAGGAATGGCCAGTCTGGTGGCTACGCCGCGGGCGTCCTCGTCCGGAAAGCGCTCCGTGAGCCCCATGAGCACCAGGAGCCACTGCCGCGGGGCCGTGGGCTCGTACAGCAGGGCGTACCAGTTGAGGACCTTTTCGATCTCGCGCAGCAGCTTCTCCACGCGCTGGTTCATGCTGAAGGCCGGGTAGATGGCCTTGAGCACGTCGAACTCCTCCATGCGCAACAGATCCAGCAGGAAGTCCTTTTCCCGCAGCATGAGTTTGAGCTCGTTGAAGAGCCGCGCGCCCGAGAGCCGGTCCACGAGCTTGAGCTGGATGGCGTTCTTGATGAGTCGGGTGGTCTGCTTGCCGATGCGGAAGTGGAAGCGCTGCTCGAAGCGGATGGCGCGGAGGATACGCGTGGGGTCCTCCACAAAGGACAGCGAATGCAGCACGCGGATGACGCGTTCCTTGATGTCGCGCTGCGCGCCGAAGAAGTCCACGAGCCGGCCAAAGTCTTCCGGGTTGAGCTGCACGGCCAGGGCGTTGATGGTGAAGTCCCGGCGAAAGAGGTCCATCTTGATGGACGAAAGCTCCACCGTGGGCAGGGCGGCCGGGTACTCGTAGTACTCCAGACGCGCCGTGGCCACGTCCACCTTCTGCTCTTCCGGCGGCAGGCCGTTCTCGCCTTCCCCTGGCGGCGTGTACACGATGACCGCCGTGCGGAACTTCTTGTGCGCGCGCACGCGTCCCCCCAGCTTTTTGGCCAGGGCCCGGGCAAAGGCGATGCCGTCACCCTCCACCACGAGGTCCATGTCCAGCACGTCGCGCCGCAGCAGAAGATCGCGCACGAACCCGCCCACGGCAAATACCTGATGGTTCATGGACTCGGCCAGGCGGCCGGCTTCCTCCAGCAATTGCAGCCGGTGCTCGGACAGCCGTTCGCGCATCAGCGAGCGGATGCTGCGCTCCCTGGACCGCCGTTCCGGCAGCAGGGTCTCGGGAATGCGCGCCGGCTCCTCGATAAGGTGGTTGATGAGGTCCGTACGCGTGACCACGCCGACCACCATGCCGTCCTCCACCACCGGGCACAGCCGCTGGCCCATGCCCACAATGATCTCCATGACCGGGTAAAGGTCGCTGGCCGGGTTGATGACCTGGCAGTCGCGGGCCATGTAGGCGTCCACGGTCACCTGGCCCAGGCCGTGGGCCTTGGCCTTGTCCGCGGTGGCGTGGTCCAGGATGCCGGCGCAGGAGTCGTTCTCCCGTGCCAACACAGGCAAGGCCTTGAGGCCATACCGCGTCATGATCTCCACGGCCGCGTCGATGGGCTCGTCCTCGTGGATGGAGATGACCGGCGAGGTCATCAGGTCGCGCACCAGGCGCTGTGGGTTGATGTGCGAGTAGAGCAGGGCGAAGAGCTCGTCCTTGACCTGGGTGAGGGTGCGGTCCTTCACCGTGGCCGAGGCCGCGAACTCGTGCCCGCCGCCGCCCAGAGACTTGCAGATCACGCTCACGTCCACATCCGGAGTACGGCTGCGCGCCACCACGTGGACGCGGTCGCGCATCATGCCCAGGGCGAAAAGCACGCGGATATTCTCCATTTCCAGCAGCTTGTGCGCGAGCAAGGCGAAGTCGCCCATGAACTCGTCAATGGCGACCTCGGCCACCACCACGGGCACGCCGTTGATCTCGTGCGTCACTGCCGATTCCAGCAGGTCATTGAGGATGGAAATCTGCTCGGCCGTAAGATCGCGGTGCAGAATGTCCGTCACCACGTTCAGGTCCATGCCCTGGCTCTTCAGATACGCCCCGGCCAGAAAGTCGTGCTCTGTGGTGGAGGCGAAGGTGAACGAGCCCGTATCCTCGTAAATGCCCAGGGCCATCATCGTGGCCTCGTCCTCGGTGAGGCGGATGCCGCGCTTCTCGATCCGGTCCACCAGAATGGCCGTGGCCGATCCCCAGAACACCACGGCGCCGTCGTCATAGGCGATGTCCTCGCCTTCCTCGCTGGAGTCCGGATGGTGGTCCCAGACGTGCACTTTGACCTCGCCCTTGTCCGCGCGCTCCAGAATCGGCTCCACGTGCGCCAGCCGTGACCGCTGCCGCGTGTCCACCACCACCAGCGTCTCCACGCTGTCCGGGTCGATGTCCCGCGGGTTCTGGAAGTTGAACAGATACGTAGCCGACTGGATGAAGAAGTTGCGCAGGTTCTTCTCCTGACTGCCGGGAAAGGCCAGGGCCGCGCCCTCGTACAGCTTGCTCGCAGCGATCATCGCCGCCAGACAATCAAAGTCTGCGTTGACATGCGCGGTTATCACAACGGACGCCTTGATGCGCTCCTTCTTTTTCTTCTTGGACATAAGAGGGATAGGTACCTGCTCGCGTCGCTTTGGGCAATCAGTTGGTATGGAGAATATTAATCAACAGGGGGCATTTCCGAGGGCTCTGCCCTCGGGCACCCGCCAGGGGCAAAGGCCCCCTTTCTGGGGGTCTGGGGGCAGTATAACTGTTCCCCCAGCCGCCGGAGGCTTTCTTTATACGATCACTGCATCACTGGCTCCGCGGGTGATGGGCGCGATGGATGGCGGCCAGGCGGTGGGCCTGGACGTGGGTGTAGATCTCGGTGGCGCTGATATCGGCGTGGCCCAGGAGGATCTGCACGGTACGGAGGTCGGCGCCGCCTTCCAGGAGATGGGTGGCGAAGGTGTGGCGGAAGGTGTGCGGCGAGATATCCTTGGTGATGCCAACCTGGGCCGCGTACTTGCGAATGATCTTCCAGATGGCCACGCGGGAGAGCCCCTTGCCCGAGCGGTTGAGGAAGGCGGCGTCTTCCACCGGGGAAAAGGAGCTGCGCCAGGACTTCAAGTACTCGTTGAGGAAATCCTGCGCAATGTCGTGTATGGGGACGATCCGCTCCTTGCTGCCCTTGCCCCAGACTTTGACGAGACCGGCCTGGGGATCATAGTCCAGGGGCCGCAGGGAGATGAGCTCCGAGACGCGCAGACCGGCGGCGTAAAGGAGCTCAAGCATGGTGCGGTCGCGAAAGCCGAGCTTGGTGGAGAGGTCGCAAGCGCCGAGCAGGGCGCTGATCTCCTCGATGCTGAGCACGTTGGGCAGGTTGCGCGTGAGCTTGGGGTTTTCCAGGTTCTCGGCCGGGTTGGCGGGCAGAAGCTGCTCGTCGAAGAGGTAGCTGAAAAAGCCCCGGAGCGAGGACAATCGCCGCGCCATGGAGCGCGAGTTCATGCCCCGCGCGCGTTCGCGGACAATATAGTAGAGCAGGGAGTCCTCATCCACATCCTCCAGGCTGGAGCCGCGCTCCTGCAGGAAGGCGAGGAAGGTGCCGAGGTCGTGGGTGTAGGATTCCAGCGTGCGCTCGGCCAGTCCTTTTTCCACGAGCAGGTGCTCCAGGTAGCGGTCCAGCAGCGGGGAAGAGACGGCGTCGCTTGGGGATTCAGGGGCAGGGGGTTGGGGCATGGAGGCTCGGGCACGATGTTGACAGTTCTAAAAAACCTATTCTAGGAAAATCCGCGGTTGTAGACAATGACGTCTGTGCGGCGACGTCATCCATAGCATTCCAGTATGGATGGCTGCCCATCATTATATTGGACAGCATTCCCAGGGGTGCGTATCCAGAACGTTACCGTCTATCAGAACCTGACAATCCGCGCGATTTTGCAGAATCCGCGCAATCCAGACAAGGAAAGTGAACATGTCGAATTTCAAGTTTGCCAAGCGGATTGAGACGCTGCCGCCGTATCTCTTCGCCGAGATCGACCGGATCAAGGCCGAGGTCGCGGCGCGCGGCGTGGACATCATCAGCCTGGGCATTGGCGACAACGACTTGCCCACGCCCGATTTCATCATCGACGCCATGTGCGAGGCGGCGCGCAACCCGCGCTTCCATCGCTATCCCTCGTATGTCGGCCTGCTCGCGTTCCGCGAGGCCGTGGCCGAATGGTACAAAACACGCTTCGGCGTGGAAGATCTCGACCCCAAGACCGAGATCATCACCCTGATCGGCTCCAAGGAAGGCATCGCGCACTTCCCACTGGCATTTATCAATCCCGGCGATCTGACCCTGGTGTGCACGCCCAACTACCCGGTGCCGCCTGTGGCGGCCGGTTTCCTGGGCGGCGAAGTGGAGTTCCTGCCGCTGTACGAGGAAAACAACTTCCTCCCGGATCTCGACAAGGTGAGCGAGGAGACCTGGCGCCGCGCCAAGATGATCTACGTGAACTATCCGAACAACCCAACCTCGGCTGTTGCGCCGCGCGAGTTCTTCGAGAAGCTCGTTGGCCTGTGCCGCAAATACGAGGTGATCCTGATGCAGGACGCCGCGTACACCGAGGTGTACTACGACGAAGCCGACAAGCCCATGTCCGTGCTGGAGATTCCCGGCGCCAAGGACGTGGCCATCGAATTCCACTCCCTGTCCAAGACCTTCAACATGACCGGCTGGCGCCTGGGCATGGCCGTAGGCAACGCCACGCTGGTGAAGGGCCTGGGCAAGGTCAAGGAGAACGTGGACTCCGGCGCCTTCGAGGCCGTGCAGCAGGCTGGCATCGTGGCCTTGCAGCAGGGCGCGCCCTACACCGAGAAGTTCCGCGCCGTGTACCGCGAGCGCCGCGACGCCGTGCTGGCCGCGCTCAAGGAGGCCGGTATCGAGTATGTGGAGCCGAAGGCCACCTTCTATATCTGGGCCAAGGTGCCCAAGGGCTACGGCTCGTCGGCCGAGTTCGTCAGCCGCGTGATCCAGGAAAAGGGCGTTGTGCTCACCCCTGGCAACGGCTTCGGCGAGCCCGGCGAAGGCTGGTTCCGCATCTCCCTGACCATTGACACCCCGCGCCTCATGGAGGCGGTGGAGCGGATCAAAACACTGTGATCTACGTCGCCCTGGGCGCCAACATAGCCGGGCCAGCAGGCCCGCCCGAAGCGACCATCGCCGCCGCGCTGAAGCGTATTGCCCAGCGCGGCGGTTTGACGCTCGAACGCGCCTCGCGCATGTACCGGACCGAGCCGCAACACGTGCGCGCCCAGCCATGGTTCCTGAACCAGGTGGCCGCGTTCCGGCCGGTTGATAACGCAACGACGACGCCTGAAGACGTGTTGAATGTGCTGCAGGCCGTGGAGATGGAGCTGGGCCGCGATCGCTCGTGGGAGATCCGATTCGGACCGCGCGCCCTTGACCTGGACTTGCTGCTGTTCGACCAGGTGCGCATGCAGACGCCGCGGCTCACGCTGCCGCATCCGCGCATGCGCGACAGGGCGTTTGTGCTGGTGCCGCTTCTGGACATTGCGCCGGAGCTGGTGCTGCCGGACGGCACTCGCTTGAGCGAAGCCCTTGCCGGATTGCAGTATCGTGTCCATAATGATGTCATCCGCCAATAAAAAGGAGGCGAGATGCTGAAATTCGTCATCATAATCGGCGCGGCGTTCCTGCTGTATCGCATGTTTGCGAACGACCAGAAGAAAAAGAAGGACACCAAGGTCAAGGAACAGGTCAAGAGCGCTTCCCGCGGCGAGATGGTCCAGGACCCGGTCTGCGGCGCCTACGTCTCTGTGGACAGCGACATCCGCGTGCGTGAAGGAGACAAGGTGCACCGTTTCTGCAGCTTCGAGTGTCGGGACAAGTACATCAAACGCCTGGACCAGGGCCATTCCGCGCAGACCGAGTCCCAAACGGCCAGCGCGCAGAAAGAAAACGCCTGAAGAATCGCAAAGCTGCCATCTGTCGCGGCAGCGAATCCATGGTCCGGCGGTTGAGGCTGCCAGGACCCGAAAGCCATTGCACGAAAAGGCCGCCGGTTTGTCACGCCGGCGGCCTTTTTCATGATGAAACGAGACACGGTTTCGCGCGGCCGATTATTCAAGGAGCGAGAAACCACGCACCATGGCAGGGCCCAGGAAGGTCCAGATCAGGACAAGCACCCACAGCCGGCCCCTGGCAAGGTCGTAATCGGCCAGAAGCCGCGACCAGGGGTGTTTCAGCACATAGTGGCCGAACACGAACTCAAAGAGCACGGTCAGCGCGAGCCAGAACAATCCGATGGCAAAGGCCTCGGAATAGCTTGATATCTGCCAGAAAAAGCTGAGAATCCAGTAATAGACAGCGAACAGGATCGTGCCAGTGAGCGTGGAAAGCTGATGCGCCCGCAGCTCCGGTAGCCCTTTGCCGAAGGTCAGCTCGCGAGCAGCACCATTGGCGATGGCGATGGGGACGAGGATAAGCCAGTACAAGAACCAGAGTCCGACCATGGATGTCTATCCTTCATACATGATGAAGCCGCGCCTGGGATATTCTTGCGCGCGCGGCAAGGCTTGCGGCTTTTGCCTCGCCGCGCATTTCGAGGACATGCTGAGGGTGGCCGAAGCCTTTCCGGATGTCCAGCCTTAGCGAGTAAATCTCCAGGAACGGCTTCCATCACGCAAGCTCCAAGATTCCGTACAGATGACTTGGTTTAGAGCCGCATGGACAGCTCGATGTCTTCGGCGAACGGTGTGGACAGGTAGCCTCCTGTTGGCGAGTTCACACGCGCCAGGTAGTCGGGACTGTAGTCTGCATCGTCGGCGATGATGAGCGCCCCCGGCCTGAGACGGCTCTCCACCAGGCTCAGAACCTCGGAGTAGAGCGCTTTGGCGCCATCGAGAAGGAGCAGGTCGATCGATTCCGGAAGGTCGACGCTCAATGTTTGCAACGCATCGCCTTCGCGGATATCCACCAGGTCGATGAGCCCGCCGGACGTCAGGTTTTCTTTTGCCCGCGCCACTTTGGACGGCTCGAACTCGCTGGTGATCAGACGTCCGCCGCCATTGTCCCGCAACGCCGCGGCAAGGTGCAGAGTCGAGATGCCGAATGAGGTTCCGAACTCGACGATCGACCGCGCGCCGCAGCTCCGCGCCAGCATGTAGAGCAGGGTGCCTGTCTCTCGCGAGACGGCGAGGGGAAAGTCTTTCAGCCGTCCGTAAAAGTCCTGATAATCGGTTTTGCTCCGCATAAGCCGAGCCCGCTCTCCATCGGAGAGGTTTGCCGCCGCGAGGATCATCTCCTGGGAAGTTTCCTCCGCGCTCTTGAACAAACTTTCCAGCAACGGAGCAAGGGGGGTGGTAGTCAGGGTGGTCATTTAAGCCTCCGGTTTAAAAAGTTGACTCCTTTTTCAGGTCGGCTTAAAAATACGACTGATTATTCAGATTCACAATTCGCATTGGGGACATCGCGTATGACTGACCATCCAACTAGTGATATTTCTTTACGAAAACAGCCAAAGCAAGCTCGTTCTACGGAGCTTGTCTCCGTCATCTTGGAGGCTGCGGTTCAGGTTTTAGCCAAGGAAGGGATACAGCGTTTCACCACGGCGCGGGTGGCCGAAAAGGCCGGGGTCAGCGTCGGGTCGCTGTATCAATATTTTCCGAACAAGGCAGCGATCCTGTTTCGACTCCAGAGCGACGAATGGCGGCAAACGACCGCGTTGCTGCGCAGCATCCTGGAGGATGACCGGAGACCGCCGCTTGAACGGCTGCGCGCCTTGGTGCACGATTTCATTCGCTCGGAATGCGAGGAAGCCGAGATGCGCGTGGCGCTTAATGATGCGGCGCCGTACTATCGTGATGCGCCTGAGGCGAAGGAAGCGAGAGCATCCGAAGACGACATCGTCATGGTCTTCATGCGGGAGGCGTTGCCCACGGCCTCGGATGCGACCCGCGCGCTAGCGGCCGACCTGATCACAGCGACGCTCAGCTCGGGCGGTAAAAACTTTTCGGAAAGCCCTCGATCTCCCGAAGAGATCGAAACCTACGCCGACGCCATGGCCGACATGTTCTGCGCCTATCTGAGAAGTCTCGAACACGACTGAGCCAGGCTCAGAAATGCGCCTGGAACGAGCGATCGGTGTAAGGCCCGGAATATTGAGAAAAATTCGGCTTCGTATTTTGCCCAGAGAAGGCCGGAATGGACAGATCACGATAGATTGATCATGGCGCAGGCTTTTTTAAACGAGACGGCTCGACACGGCGAAAACTTGAGGAGAGCAATCTCTCACATACTAAAGTTAACATAATTTACATTATGAGACATAAACAAACACGCAGTGTGAGAGCCAAACTTGGTGTCCGGCTCGGAAGCGCCCAGCACTCTGAACATGCTCGTGCCCATCAGATACACCAAGCAATGATTTGCCGTAAAATATCATCTGCCATTAATGTCGCCAGTCTCGAAGATTATCCACCAAGACGATGATTACCATCTCGTCCACAAGCATGGCCAGATCATACTGCGGCGCGACGCTGAGTCTTAGAAGTCATATTCGATTCTTTCCATTCCGACTTGTTCGGAGAGCTCTGCGTGAGCAAGCTCCTGGCTGTCCACGCCATCAAGCCACAACGTCAACAGCATATTGAGAACTTCACGATAGACAGCCGGGATGACCGGCCTCGATTCTGGTCAAACGCTGATCGAGGAAAGATTCCAAAGGTCGGTAGTCTTTACCTTTGTAGCAGCCTCGTTTCGTACGGTTTTAACGTATACCAAGTAATCCACTTATTCCATACGCGCCAGCGAGGTGTGTGCCGTTAGTTCAATATATACGTACTACCCATTGACGCTTGCTATTCCTCTGAGCGAAAAACTTTCTGCCTCTCAACCCCAGTGCCTTTGTGTATTCATAGTATGGATCTCGCAAAAGTCATTACTAACTTGAATTGTTTAATATTTCTTCCAAAAAACGACGGCTGTTCTTGGCCCGAGCGAGCATCGTCCTAGGGAGTCGATCGGTCACTGCGGTCGCTAATCGTGAATAAAGGT
The DNA here is from genome assembly GCF_013085545.1 of Oceanidesulfovibrio marinus. Lineage (NCBI taxonomy): Bacteria > Pseudomonadati > Thermodesulfobacteriota > Desulfovibrionia > Desulfovibrionales > Desulfovibrionaceae > Oceanidesulfovibrio > Oceanidesulfovibrio marinus. Next base: position 861,375 of record NZ_CP039543.1, on the reverse strand, counting down.
CACATTTGACGAGCCTGTGTATACACTATTACTGTACTTGCACAGTTAACCCCAGAAGTACTTTCCCGGAGCTATCCCCACCTGCTCTATTCCCGCGCATCTGGATCTGCCCGCCCCCCATGCTCATCCTCCCGCCCTTTTGATGCTGTTGCTTTTTTGGGGCATGGTGGCAAAGTGGCTGGATACATCCACCATATATCTATGCGAGGTATTCATGAATACGACACTTGATTGCAAAGGTTTGGCCTGCCCGCAGCCAGTGCTGCGCTGTAAGCGATGTATCGAGGACGAGAGCCCGGACTCCATGGAAGTCGTCGTGGACAACGATGCCGCGCGGCAGAACGTCAGCCGGTACTTGCAGAATCAAGGGTACGCGGTGGAGGTTACCGAGGAAGACGGCCTCTTCCGTATTCTTGCCTCCCGCGAAGGCAGTGGCGGCGTGGCCAACGAGCCGTGCGGCTGCGAGGTCATGTCCACACAGGAGCTGGAGGAAGCTACCCAGCGCATTGTCGTTTTCCTCACGGCGGACACCATCGGCCGCGGCGATGACGAGCTTGGCGGAAAGCTCATGCTCAACTTCCTGTCCACTTTGCCGGAGCTGGGCGAGACCCTCTGGCGAATCGTCATAGTAAATGGCGGCGTACGCATGGCCACAAAGGGCAACCCGTGTCTGGAAAAGCTCGCCGCACTGGAAAGCGACGGCGCCCAGATCCTGGTGTGCGGCACATGCCTCGACCACTTCGACCTGCTCGACCAGAAGGCCGTCGGCGAGACTACCAACATGCTCGACGTCGTCACCTCCCTGCAGCTGGCAACCAAAGTCCTCCAGCCGTAACGTGGCCAGAAGACCTAAACAGCAGCCACCCTCCGCAAGGAACGGGCGCAAAGGACCGCAGCGCCGGCGGTCTCCTTCGTCGGACAATGGAGTATCTGCCAAACGCATTACAGAAAAGGAATCGCCGGCGATCCAGTCAAGTAAAGCTTTACGTCCTACCGAGGGTGAGCTGCCCTCCTCCATGCGCATCAACAAGGCCCTTGCCGCGGCCGGCGTGTGCTCTCGCCGCGCGGCGGATGAGCTGATCGCTTCCGGCACCGTACTGGTCAACGGCCAGCCGGCAGAACCCGGAATGCAGGTTTCGGCAAATGACGAGGTCACGGTGGAAGGCCGCGCTGTGGCTCTGCCGTTGGGCCAACGGACGACCTTCACCTACCTCCTGTGCAACAAGCCCAGAAAGTATGTCTCCACGGCCAGCGATCCTCAGGGCCGCCGTACGGTCCTGGATCTCGTACCGGCAGCGCACGCGGATACACGGCTCTATCCTGTGGGCCGGCTGGACTACGATTCCGAAGGGCTGATCCTGCTCACCAACAATGGCGAGCTGACGCACCGGCTGACCCATCCGAGCCATCATCTGCCAAAAACGTATCGGGTGAGCGTGGCTGGCCCTGTGAGCGAGAAACAGCTCCAGACCTTCCGCGCCGGGATGACCCTGGCCGAGGGGGACAAGGTGGCTCCGGTCGGGGTTGAAATAATTAAAGGAGCAAGGAACGGCGGAGATTCCACGCTGCTGGAAATGGTGCTCATCCAGGGCTTGAACCGCCAAATCAGGCGCATGTGCCGCGACGTGGGCCTTGAAGTGAAACGCCTTGTCCGCATCGGTCAGGGGCCGCTGAAGCTGGGCAGCCTGCGGCCGGGCGAATGCCGGCTGCTACGCGAGAATGAGACCACCGCCCTGCTCCGCGATTCTGGATTGGCAAAGCCTGGCAAGGATTGATAGGCAAGCGCTGCAGGATATTTTATCAACAATTGCTTTAATTAAAAATCGCATTTTCGGAGCTGAAAATGGAGCAACGACTCAGCATGGTGAGCCTGGGGGTCGAGTCTCTGGAGCGCGCCTCGAAGTTCTATGCGGCCATGGGCTTCGCCCCTGCCGGATGCAGCGATGAGCACATTGTCTTCTACCAGCTCAAGGGCATTGCCTTGGCGCTGTACCCGCGAGACCTTCTGGCCGAGGATGCACAGGTGCCGGCCGAAGGCAGCGGATTTTCCGGCATCACCCTGGCCTACAATGTTCGCGAGCGTGAGGAGGCGGACCGCGTGCTTGCCCAGGCCAAGGCCGCGGGCGGCACGGTGGTCAAGCCCGCGCAGGAGGTATTCTGGGGCGGGTACTCCGGATACTTCGCCGATCCGGACGGCCATCTGTGGGAGGTGTGCTGGAACCCGTTCTTCCCCATTGCGGAGGACGGCTCCATCATTGTTCCGGAATCGCTGAAGTAATCTCAGCGATCCGAGTTGAGAAAATCGCGCTCAACCATGGGCGTGTAGATGCGCGCATCGCTCGGGGGCTCGAAGTAGCCGTCGGGCCATTGCGCTCCGCGGCGATAGCCCTCCAGCTCGATAACCGCGAGCCGCGCGCCGTCGGCGTCCTTGACCACGGCGCGGCGCAGCCAGCCGCTCTCTTCCTCGATGTCGAACAGAACTTCGGTGACGTACGGCAAGGAATCCGCAGTAACCAGGCGGACACGAGCCAAGCCGTTGCCCAGCTCCTCCCGCGCGGTGGGCCGCAGGTAGGCCAGATAGCGCCGCATGCCCAGGAAAATCTCGTACGCCTGCGCTGGACGAAACGACGTATCGTCGCGATAACGGTACGCCTTGCCTTCATTCGGAAAGTACTCGAATTGCCCTTCGCCGCCCGCCATGTACACCTTTTGCGGCGGAGTTCCGAACTCCACGCGCAGGCGGCGCGGTCGCTCCAGGTCCACATGTCCCTTGATGGTATTCTCCGTGAGCACGCAGGATTCCACGAAAAAATCAGCGCTGAGCCGCTCGGCCGACTCATACGCCACGACCATACGATCGAGCAGCGCGGCGCCTGTCGGGTCGGCCTGCGCCGTTCCGGAGGAAGCTGGTTGGGCGGATGCCGCCGTCTGAGCCAAGGCCGGCATCGCCAACCACAGGGCCAGGACAACGAGAAGCCCGGCTAGACCGAGGCTCCACGTCCGATGCGCACGAAGGGAACAGCGAAGATCCTGCGTCATGACCTTCTGCGCCTCTACTGGGTGAGCGGCGTCTCCTGCGGAAGCGGAGCTCCCTGGGGCGCGCCTGTATTGTCGAAAACTTCTGCGTCCGGCGGCGGAGTGAACTGGAACTCGTCCTTCTTGAACGTGGGGTCGAGCTCCAGCTTGTCGAAGATCACCGTGTTCTCGTTGCCGTAGAAATCGAGGAGGGTTATCTTTTTGAAGAGCGCTTCCTTGGGCTCTACCCAGACGAACGCCTGCACGAGCCCCGGCTCCGGCATCTTGGGCACGAGGTCGAGCTTCACCAGGTCCTGCGCCTCCGGATCGGCGATCTGGGTCACGAAGAAGTCCTCTTCCAGGCTGGCCTTGCCGGAGATGAAGCGGAGCATGGTCTTGGAGTTCAGCAGCTCCTCCACATCATACTTATAGAGCGTCCCTTCCTCCGGGTAATAGTCCCAGACGAAGTCCTGCCCCACCATGAGCAGCTCCTTCTCGGGCGCCACGGTTTCCCAGCGGATAAGGTCCGGCTTTTTGAAAGCGATGACGCCGGTGCGCTCCTGCGTATCGCCGCTGGAGGTGTTCACGAGAATCTGCGTGAAATCGGCGCGGAAGCCGTCCAGTGTTTCATACCGCTTCTGGAGCGTCTTCATAAGCTCCGGGTTGGGGTCGCCTATAACTGTCGTTTGCGCATGAACCTGCGTCGCACCTAGCGTGAAACACAGAAGACAAAAAAATATCAGCGTGAGATGTTTCACGGTTCGCACCATCTCTTTGGGTTATTCGCCGCGTCCGCGCAGCACGGGTCGCGGTTTGGAGCCGTCCGCCGGTCCCACAATGCCGTCCACCTCCATCTGCTCGATGTAGCGGGCCGCCTTGTTGAAGCCGATGCGGAAACGGCGTTGCAGCAGCGATATGGACGCCTTGCCCTGGCTGGTCACAAAGTCCACGGCGTCCAGATACTTCTGGTCGGAGTCCATCTCGCCGGGGCCGATCTCGCCGCCGCCCTCCTCGCCGCCTTCGGATGACCAGCTTGAGAAGTCCATGGAGTAGGACGGCTTTTCTTGACTCTTCCAGAACCCTACAACGGATGCCACGTCCTCGTCGCTTACAAAAGCGCCATGAATTCTTTGTAATTTCCCTCCGCCCGGCTTGAAGAGCATATCGCCTTTGCCCAGCAGATGCTCCGAGCCCACCGTGTCGAGGATGGTCCGGGAGTCGTGTTTGGACGTCACCTGGAACGAGATGCGGCAGGGGAAGTTAGCCTTGATCAGGCCGGTGACCACGTCCACGCTGGGCCGCTGGGTGGCCAGGATCATATGGATGCCCGCTGCGCGAGCCAGCTGCGCCAGCCGGACAATGGACATCTCCACTTCCTTGGCCGCTATAAGCATGAGGTCCGCGAGCTCATCGATGACGATGACGAGGTAGGGAATGGGTTCCGGGTTGTCCAGGGCGATGCGCTGCTCCTGCGTAAGCGTTTTGAGCTTTGCGTTGTATCCAGAGATGTTGCGTACGGCGAGCTTGGCCATGGCCTGATAGCGCTGGTCCATCTCGTGCACGGCCCACTCCAGGGCGTTCTTGGCGTGGCTCATCTCCGTGACCACGGGATGGATGAGGTGCGGCAGGTCGGCATAGACCGCGAGCTCGATGCGCTTGGGGTCCACCAGGAGCATCTTCACTTCGCTGGGCTTGGCCTTGAAGAGCATGGAGAGCAAAAGCGCGTTGAGGCAGACCGACTTACCAGTGCCCGTGGCGCCGGCCACCAGAAGGTGCGGCATCTTGGCCAGGTCGGCCACGCAGGGTTCGCCCTCGATGTCCTTGCCCAGGACCAGGGTGAGCAGCGACTCTGATTTGGCGTACGCGCCGGACTCCAGAACCTCGCGGTAGTGGACCGTCTGGCGGTACTTGCTGGGAATCTCGATGCCTACCGAGTCCTTGCCTGGGATGGGCGCCTCGATGCGGATGGCCATGGCCTTGAGCGCCAGGGCCAGGTCGTCCGTGAGGTTCGCTATCTTGGATATCTTCACGCCCGGGGCCGGCTTGTACTCGAACAGCGTGACTACAGGGCCGGGCCGTACGGCGGAGACCTCGCCCTGCACGCCGAAATCTTGCAGCGTGGTGTGCAGCGCCTGGGCCTGCCGGCGCAGCTCCTCCGTGGGCGTGGACTTGGTGTCGCCTTCCACCGAGGCGAGGATGTCCTTGGGCGGCAGGATGAGCTTCTTGAGCTTCCGCTCGCTGAGCGGTTTTTCGCGGACCAGGTCGGCCTCGGGGTCTATCTGCCCTTCCATGACCACGTCGCGGCCCTCGCCCGTGGATGCGCGCGGCTTGCTGACCGGCACGTCTCCGGCGTCCTGCTTTGGCATTGGCTCTGGCACCGGCTCAGGCGCGGGAGCAGCCTTGGGCTGGGGAGCGGGCTCCGGCTCCCAGGGCACTTCGACTTCCTGCACCCCCGGCTCAACCTCCACCTCCGGACGGGTGCTACGGCGCAGCCGCTCCAGGGCGAAGATGGGGTCATCCTCGTCATAGTCCTCGTCGTAATTTTCTTCATCCAGCTCGTCGCCGCTGATGATGTCCGGCTGGTCATCGGCCGGCTCGGCCACGCCAAGGTCCATGGGCTCGTCGTCATCCGCGCCGTTGTCCCACGACTCCGGTTCGGACTCACCCTGCTCCTGTATATAAGGATGCGGCTCGTCATCGTCGTCCTGGTCAGCGTCAGGCCCAATGTATGACTCGGCGCCGGCAATCTCGTCCTGCTCCTCTTGCTCCAACCGGGCCAGGCGCGCCTCGATCTCTTCGGGCGTAGGATCGCCGCCTTCCTTCTCCAGAGTCTTGAGGAGCTTCTTCAACCGCTCCTTGCGCTTGCTGCGTTCCTGGTACTTGGAGAAGAAATCGCCCACCGAGGTCGTGAGCGGCGCAAAAAGCGGCGCCCAGATGTTTCCGGCCAAAAGCTGCACTGCGGCAAAAAATCCCACCACGGCAAGGATGCGCGCACCCCACGGGCCGAGCACGTAGCTCATCCACTCACCAAGGAGCTGGCCGAAAAAGCCGCCGCCCGTGATCTTGCCTATGGTTATTCCGGCCAGAGCAGTAGAGGAAAGTTCCGCAACAGCTAGCGCGAAGACAGCAAGGCCTACCCAGCGCCACCAGGGAAACTTCAACCGATGGATGAAATTTTTGAGCGCCAGGACAATGAACACCACCGGGAACACGTAGGTCGCCACACCAAAAAGATCCACGAGGATGCCGGCTATGTATGCGCCGGCAAGCCCCGCGCCATTGTGCACCTTTGCGCCTGGCGAGACGACCTGGGAGAAGCTCGGGTCGTGCGGATGGTAGGTGACGATCCCCAGCAGCAGGAAGCACGCAAGGAAGGTGCAGGCGAGACCGAGAATGTCCCGGCCGAGTCCGTTGTGTCGTGATGAAGTAGCCTGCATATCCGGCGTTGCCGCCCGGGGCATTTTAGGCAGACCCCTCCCGGCCGAGGTAGCTCCCGCTCCGGGTGTCGATTTTGATGCGGTCGCCAATGTTGATGAAGAGCGGCACCTGGATGGTGAGGCCGGTCTCCATGGTTGCCGGCTTGAACGTGCTGGACACCGTGTCGCCCTTCACGCCGGGCTCGGTCTCGACCACTTCCAGCACGGTGGACACGGGAATTTCCAGATCCAGGGGCTGGCCGTTGTAAAACAGGACCTTGGCCTCCTGGCCGTCCTTGAGGTAGCCGCCCTTGTCCCCGGCCTGGTCCGGATTGATGTGGACCTGCTCGTAGGAGCTCATGTCCATGAAGACGTAGTCGTCGCCGTCCTTATAGAGGTACTGCATGGCGCGGGTTTCCATGTCCGGCTTGCCAACCTTCTCGCCGGAGCGGAAGTTGTTCTCCACAATGCCGCCGGTGAGCATGTTGCGCAGCTTGGTGCGCACAAAGGCGCCGCCCTTGCCGGGCTTGTAGTGGCTGGCTTCCACGATCTCGTAGGGCGTGCCGTCCCATTCAATCTTGAGTCCGCCTTTGAAATCTTTCGTCGAATACATGGTGCGCCCTCCTCAGGCGTTGTTGATGTGGTGGTAAAGCGCCTGCACCGCCAGGGCGTAGCTCATGATGCCGAAGCCGGCTATCACGCCCACGGCGTGGCGGCCGATGTAGCTCTGATGCCGCAGCGGCTCGCTTCGCGCCCAGATGTTGGAGATATGGACCTCCACACACGGCAGCTTGACCCAGGCCAGGCAGTCGGCCAGAGCAAGGGACGTGTGGGTGTAGGCCCCGGCGTTGAAGACAACGCCGTCAGTCCTGGCCTCGTACGCTTGCTCCAGGCGGTCGATGAGCGCGCCTTCGGAGTTGGCCTGGAAAAAGTCCAGCTGGATGTCGCCGGCGGCGTCGCCCATAAGGGTTTGGACCTGGCCGGGCACGGCGTCCAGACCGGTTGCGCCGTAAATTTCAGGCTGGCGCTTTCCCAGGTGGCCAAGGTTGGGGCCGTTGAGTATGAGGAAGTCGAAACGAGGCGTGGACACGAGTACCCCCGGTAGTCCGATGCTGTCAAAGGATAATGAACTGGTCGTACCACTGGGTCCAAATTAGCATCTGTCTTTGTGGTCCCAGAGTCTAGAATTTGTCAAGATATTTCTTTTCAGGTACATATGGCAAAAATGAGAGGAAGCATGCCCCCTACCCTTATCCTGGAAACCACGGCCTACACCGAAGGTCAGCTCGCGCACAAGGATGTTCCCCAGGTCGCCCTGGCCGGACGCTCCAACGTGGGCAAGTCCTCGCTCATCAACACCCTGGCCGGCAGGCGCAAGCCCATTGCCAAGGTCAGCGCCACGCCCGGCAAGACGCGCTCCATCAACTTCTACCGCGTGGAGCCCGGCGACTTCTTCCTGGTGGACCTGCCTGGCTACGGCTATGCGCGCTGCTCCAAGTCGGAGCGGGCCAAGTGGGCAAAGCTGACGCAGACCTACCTGACCAAGACGCCGGAGCTGCGCGGCGTGGTGATTCTGCTGGACTCCCGGCTGGAGCCCCAGCGCATCGACATCGAGCTGGTGGAGTACTGCCGCTCCCAGAAGCTGCCCATACTGCCGGTACTGACAAAAGCGGACAAGTGCAAGCAGCGGGAACGCGCCCGCGTGCGCAAGTCCTGGGGCCTGCTGCTGGGCAATGTCCCGCCCCTGTTCTTCTCCAGCTTCACGGGCGAGGGCGTGGACGAGTTGTGGGAAGCCATCCATGACGCCACGGCTAACGATGAGCAAGAGCAGGCGGAAGACGCCTGATCCCGACAGTTTTCAAGCACGAACCACAGGTCCGACAGCACGACCGGACATTTCTTTACGCCTGCCGCAGGCGTCGATTCCGGTCTTTTCTTCAATGATAAGGGACTGTCTTCCCTACCATTCCCTGCACGTGGGCATGCGACTCGTTCCGAATGCCCGTCGCTATGGTCGTAGCGCACTGTAATATTCCACACACGTTTGCTCCAAAATAACAATTGGCAGTGCAATCTTCGGAAAAATAAAGTACGCCTATACCCTTTGCGGATCATATCTCAAACAAGCGCACGCTGGCGCTGTGTATCGAAAGGAGTTCACATGGCTTCGAAACGCATTGTTGTAGTCGGAGGCTCCGCAGCCGGCCCGAAAGCCGCCTCCCGGGCCAAACGCATGAACCAGGACGCCGAGGTTGTGCTTATCCAGAGAGCGCCGGAGCTTTCCATGGCCTCGTGCGCCTATCCCTATTTCATCAAGGGTGAGGTGGCCAAGCGTGATCAGCTCCTCAGCACGCCCACCGGCGTTGTCCGCAACCCGACCTTTTTCGAGGGGGCCAAGGGCGTGCACGCCTACGTGGAGACTGAGGTCGAGTCCATCGATCGTGCGGCAAAGAAGATCGTGGCAAAGAATCTCCGCGATGGCTCCACCCAGGAGATCGAGTACGACTCCCTCATCCTCTGCACCGGCGCCAACCCGCGCATGCCGCCCCTTCCCGGATCGGATCTCAAGGGCATCACCCCCCTGCACGCCATGAAGGATGCGGACTTTCTGGCCTCCGTGCGCGGCAATCCCGAGATCAAACGCGCCGTCATCATTGGCGGCGGCCTCATCGGCATCGAGACCTCCGAGGCGCTGCAGCACATCGGCCTGGAGGTGACCGTGGTGGAGCTGCTGCCGCAGATCCTCATGTTCCTGGACTGGGAGCTGGCCCTGGTTGTTGAAAACCACGTCCGCGCCAACACGGTGGACGTGATCGAAGAGAACGGAGTGAGCGAGTACCTGGGCGAGAACGGCGCCGTTACCGGCGTCCGGCTCAAGGACGGCCGGGAGATTCCCTGCGACCTCGTCGTGGTCTCCATCGGCGTCTCCCCCAACACGGAGCTGGCCCGCAACGCCGGCCTTACCATCGGCGAGACCGGCGGCATCCAGGTGGATGCGCACATGAAGACGTCCGACCCGAGCATCTACGCGGCCGGCGACTGCACGGAAAAGGTGAACCGCATCACCGGAAAGAAGTGCCTGGCGCCGTTCGGCGACGTCGCCAACCTGGAGGGCCGCGTGGCCGGCGAGAATGCGGCCATCGGCGATACAGCCACTTTCCCCGGCGTGGTGCTCAGCGGCATCTGCAAGGTGTTCAACCTCTCCGCGGGCTCCACCGGCCTGTCGGAGCGCATGGCCCGGGCCGCCGGCTACGATGTGCTGACCGCCACCAACGCCGGCCCGGACAAGCCCGGCTTCATGGGCGGCAAGCTGGTGATCTCCAAGATGGTGATCGAGCGCGAGACCGAACGCGTGCTCGGCTTCCAGTGCATCGGCGCGGGCGACGTGAACCGCCAGGTGGCCGAGGCCGCCACGGCCGTGAACCTGGGAGCCAAGCTTTCGGACCTGGTGAATCTGGACCTGCCGTACGCCCCGCCCTTCTCTCTGGCGCTGGACCATTTCCTGACCACGGCGCACGTGGCCGAGAACAAGCTCCGCGGCCTGTTCCACGGCGTGAACTGCAACTACGTGCTGGAGGCGTCCAAGAAGGAGCCGAAGCCGTTCATGCTCGATGTGCGCTCGCCCGACGAGTGGGAGGAGATCCGCATTGGCATTGGCGAGATCCTCATCCCCCTGGGCAACCTGCGTAACCGGCTGAACGAGCTGCCCCAGGACAAGGACGCCGAAATCCTCTGCTGGTGCAAAGTCTCCATGCGCGGCTACGAGGCGGAGCGCATCCTGGCCGCCCACGGCTGGACCAACATCAAGGTCATGGAAGGCGGCGTTATGGCCTGGCCCTTTGAGCGGGAGAAGTAGCGTCTACTGTCTTTACTGAATGCTCCGAGGGGCGCTGCCCCTTGGACTCCCCGCCAGGGAGCAATGCGCCCTGGACCAATTCCATATGTATTGAAAAAACAGGGAGGAGGTTCGCCCCCTCCCTGTTTTTCTATATGTTCCTGGCTTAGTCCTTCTTGCTGAAAAACTCTTCGAGAAACACGCTCTCCTGGGGGCCCAGGCTGTACAGGACGGCCGCCTCCTCGCAGACGCGGCGCAGGGTTTCGCGGTCGCTCGCGTCCACGCCTGCTCCCTTGAGCTTCTCGTCCACATAGGACACGGCTTTGCGCACGTGCGGCAGGCTGGGATCTATGACGGCCATGTGACGCCTCCTTTTCGGGCGATTGTAACAAAATCGTATTGTTCCGGATGGTTGCCAAAACAGGGCGCAATGAACTCCTTGCAACGCATATCAGCTTCGTGTAGCTGGGTCTGCCATACAGCGCAATCCCGCGTAGCGTGAACCAGGACATCCCATGCCATTTCTGCTCTCCGCCGTCATTCTCGGAATCGTCGAAGGCCTCACCGAGTTCCTGCCGGTCTCGTCCACGGGCCACCTCATCCTCGTCGGCCACCTGATCGGGTTCACCGGCGCCAAGGCCGCTACCTTCGAGGTGGTCATCCAGCTCGGCGCCATCCTCGCCGTGGTGGTCATCTACCGCCGGCGTTTTCTGGACCTGCTGCACCCGGCTCCGCGTGACGAAAAATGCTTTGCCGGCATGCGCGGCATCGGCTTTCTGGTGCTCACCTCCATTCCCGCCTCGGTGGTCGGGCTGCTGACCAAGGACGTCATCAAGACGTACCTCTTCGGCCCGCAGACTGTGGCCTGGGCCCTGGCCGTGGGTGCGGCGGCCATCCTCGTGGTGGAAGCCAGGCCCCGCAACAGCCGCTACCACAGCCTGGACGACATGACCCCGGCCCTGGCCCTGGGCATCGGCATGTTCCAGTGCCTGGCGTTGTGGCCCGGCTTCTCCCGCTCCGCCGCCACCATCATGGGCGGCATGATCCTGGGCGCGGACCGCAAGCTTGCAGCCGAGTACTCCTTCATCGCCGCCGTGCCGATCATGGTGGCGGCCACGACCCTGGACATGGCCGAGAACATTAGCCTGTTCAGCGCCAACGACCTTATCCATCTAACCGTCGGCTTCGTGGTCTCGTTCTTTGCAGCGTGGATCGCGGTGAAGGGCTTTATCCAGCTGTTGCAGCGCATGACCCTGCGTCCATTCGCCGTGTACCGGCTGGTACTCGCGCCGCTTGTGCTGATTTTCTGGCCGGAATAGAAAAAAATCCCCTTGCCAAGCATGGGCAGTGGTGCTATCTACCCATGCTTCGCAGGACGTGGCAGGTTTCGCGCACGCGCAATTCGTCCGGCCCGCGAACCAAAAATGGCGAGGTAGCTCAGTCGGTGAGAGCATGCGGCTCATATCCGCAGTGTCGGGGGTTCAAGTCCCTCCCTCGCTACCAGAAATTCCAGGGATCGAGCTCAGGCTCGGTCCCTTTTTCTTTGGGAAAACGTCTCGACCGAGCTTTAACCCGGAGCCCGGCGTTCCCTACTGCCCTGCTCCCTCCTCCATCTCTCGCACGATGGGCGCCAACCGTCCGTACATCACATCGGCAATGCGACTCGCCCCCAGCGGTGTGGGATGAATGTGGTCATAGAAGTTCTCCGGCACGCCGGAAAGCGCGGTGACATCCATAATATCCGCCGCCGGCGTCTCCTCGTCGATCACCCGGTATATCCCCTGAAAAGCCCGCACATGGGCGCCGAGGTCCATGCCGTGGAACTCGAATTGACAGCGTTTCTGCTGCTCCAGCGAAAGGTTCGGCACAAAGAGCGTGGCCTGCTTGGCCACCAGAAGCTGCGCGCCCATGATCCGACACGCACCGGCCAGCAGCTCCAGGTTGGTGCGCCATATCTCCAGCCCGCGCGGATCGAAATCGTTGGCCAGCTCCTTGGACTTGGATTCTTTAACACCCTGCCCGGCCTCCCCCATGGCGCGCGTGGAGAAACGCAGCCGGAGCCGTGTCAGCCATTGGGACCACTTGATGAACGGGTCGATCCGCCACGGTTTGTACATCTGGACCACGTGCTCGGTCTTGAATGACCAGGAGCCGTCCGGCAGGGTGCGCCACGAGGCAATGTCGTCTACCTCGTCGAAGTAATAGAGCTCGTTCCAGCCGTGGTACACCACCACGATGTCCGGGGAGAAGTGGCGGATTCTGCTCCACAACCGGCCGTAAGACTCGAAGGATGTGTAGCCGCCCAGGGCGCCGTTGATAAAATCAACATGCAGGCCATCGGCGCGCAGCTTTTCCACGGTCTGCCAAGGCCATGTCTCCTCGTCCTTCAGGTTATGGCCGGTTCCGGCCGTGGAGGAGCCGCCCAGAAAAACGATGCGCACCACGCCGTTCGGTTTTTGGGTCGCAATCTCCGGCGTGGAAATGAAGCCGTAGGAGTCGACGGTCTTGCCGTCATCATACTGTCCGGGCTTGGCCCGATATGCGCAAAAGGCGTCGAGGTACGCCCACTGCGCCATGGGCGCATCCATTTTCGTCCTGCCCGTGAGCGCGTCCAGGTCGATGGTCGTGCCTGTTGCTCGCGTGTAGATCTCCATGAGCGCGAAGTCGAGGACAAAAATCACGATGCCGAGAAAGACGGCGAACTGGAGGATACGCTTTGCGGACCAGCGCTTCTGGTCTGTGCGGGATGTCTTGCTCATGGTCGCGGCGTCCTTCGAGTATGGCGGTTTCAGGATATGTGCTGTATTGCTTCCGGACTGTCTGGATAAATACACAGCTTTTCTTGCATGTTACAAGCCAGGAAATGCAGGTGATCCGCCTCTGGCCTTTCCGAGGCCTCGACTATATGGTCCTCAACAAAAAGGCCCGCCACTCCTGACCGGCATGCATACGAGGATGATCATGGACACAGGCCGTCATGCGCTGCATCCCAGGCTCAAGCCCGTGATGCGCGTCATCACCGTTTCGCGCTGGATGTTGTTCAGCACCGTCGTGCTTCTGGCTGTGGTGTTTGCTGTTCTGTACATCATCCATCCAGGGCGTGTTCTGCTCATTGCGGCGGCCATCACCCTGCCCCTCATGTCTGTGCTCTTTCTTGTGCTGGACCGGCTTGTCATGAAGACCGTCATCCGGCGCATTCACAGCACCAGCACGCTGATGCTTTCCACCCAACCAGAGGCCATGGTCATGCAGCCCACAGGCGTAAGCCTGATGCAGGGGCACATTGTGGAGTTGCGGAAGCAGGATACGGCCCAGGACTCGCCGCCGTGGGGGCTCGCCTGCATCACCACCAGTGGACAGAAATACCTCGGCCGCAAACCGCGTGAGGTGCTTGTCTACCACGACGCTGCGGACCGCGAGTCCAGGCTTGCCTTGGACGGCGGAAAGCAGATCTTCTGGGGCACGCTGACCACAGCGGAGCAGCGCGAGCAGGGCCGGCGCTCCTTGAACCGTGTGCTGTTGCTCGTGCTGGCTCTGCTCGTTGGCATCGGCGTGCTGTTCTATGTGCAAAGCACCATGAGGATGGAGACCGTCCGGGAAAACCTGCGACTGGCCGAGCAAAGCGCGCACTGGCCCTCGGTTCCCGGTGTGGTCCAAAGCTCTGGCGTGGAGAAGCGGAAGGTGAGCCGGGGGCGCTCCAAGGTCACAGCCTATGCGGCGGAGGTGACGTACCAGTATACCGTAGCCGGCGACACCTATACCGGCAGCATCATCCGCTTCTGCTACGCGCCCACGCGCTCGCTCCAGACGGCCCGGGAAGAGGCGGCGCAGTACCCTGCCGGCGGTAGCGTGACCGTGGCGTACGATCCGGCCGCGCCAGCCTTGGGCGTTCTGCAGCCCGGCTACACCGACGCCTGCCAGGCCGATGCGCGGGAGATACGCGTGGGCGGAATCGCCATGACCGGGATGATGATTCTGGTCATCGCCATATTCGCCGCGATCATGTGGTGGCAGAACAAATGCTACGCGCGCACGGCGGCCCGGCTGGCCCGCTACGGTATCCGGTTCTGACCCCTTGGAATGAAAACGGCGGATACTCGCGCACCCGCCGTCGGTTCATCCAGTAAATCTGATAGCTACTCATCGCACGGGCCGAGATAGTGCCCCTCGTAGTCGTGGGTCATTTCCATCTCGTGTTCGCCGTGCATCACCATGGTCAAAGAGCCCTTCATGGTCTCGCCCTCGTAGATGGCCATGCCCTTGCCTTCCAGCTTCCCTTCAGGCGTGTCGCACTTTGTGGTGAAGTGCACGGTGTTGCCGTCCACCGAGTAGTCGGTGGTGCAGTTCGCGCGGGGCTGCTCGGTGCGCGGGGTCAGGTCCTCCTTGGTCAGGCACTGGGTGTGTGTCATTGGGGGCATGTCCATGGGCATGCCAACCATGTTCACCTTGGTGGTGATTTCCCATTTGCCGTACTTGATCTGCTGCGCGGACGCCGTTCCGGCGGTGGCCAGCAGCACGGTGACGATGAGCATGAGACACAAATGGCGCATTGCATGACTCCGATAAGTTAATGGTGATACGGCGTCGGCCGGGGATCATACCGCGCCGCGTTTCAGGATCAGGGCGCGCGCAACCTCAGGATCGGCGCACGTTTCCAAAGCCTCTTTCGGGATGATCTCACCCACCAGGGTATCCAGCCGCAGTATAAACAGATTTTTCGTTTCCATGAGGTCGAGAACCGCGTCCCAGGTATGCTTCACTGCATAGCCCCTGGTCTGGATGGTCACGCCCCTGGCATCGAGCTGCATCTTCTTGGGGCCGAGCACGATGCCGTCCCTGTGCGGCAGACTCATGGCCGCGATCCGGCGCTGAAAGTAGACCGTCAGCGGCAGTACGAGGAGCAGCAGGAGCACCAGCGCTACTCCGAAGGAGGTCAGGTTGATGGCGATGTACTCCGGGAGATAGATGAGCAGAGCCAGAATCACCATGACCAAGGCGATAAACACCAGGAAATTGCTGCGGCTCCTGGCGACGCCAGTGGCCTCGGCGCGCACGCGTTTCATGATTTCCTTCTGAAACTCCAGGAAGTCATCGGTGGTAATCTCGTACGTCAATGTCGAGGGCATCGTCCGCTCGCTGTCGGTTGTGGGGCGCAATGTCCAGCGGTCCGGTACTTCTCTCACGATTCCGGTGTGTAACATCTTTTTTGGCGAATATCACCAGCGGATTATGGAGCCGGCTGTATTCATCACGCTTGCTTCCGGCAACGACCACGGGTATGAATTCCCCCTCTCGCAGCATCCATTTCACCGGAACAATCGCAGACAGGACGCCATGCCAATGTTCATCCTCGATGATCCATATGTTTCTGATTTTCTGAAGCAAACAGTCCTTTCCCGCAAGGGAGCCGTGCTGGACAACGCCAAAGCCCGCGTCAGCCTGAATGACGAGGCAAGCGACGTCCGACTGCTCGACGATGAGGAGTTCGCCGCCGAGGCGCGGAAGGCTCCCCGCATTTACGCCAACTCGGAGAACGCCATCGGCTGGATCGCCGCGAACCTGGCGGACACCAAGCTTCCGGCCATGATCGACGTGTTCAAGGACAAGGTTGCCTTCCGCGATCTCATTGCGCCCTTGTACCCGGATTACTTCTACAAAGGCGTGGCCTACGACGACCTGGACGATGTGGACCCGGAGGAGCTGTTCTACCCTTGTGTGGTCAAGCCGGCCGTGGGTTTCTTCAGCCTGGGCGTGCACCGCGTGGAGTCCGCCGCCGACTGGAAGCCCATCGTGCAGAAAATCCGCGACGAGGTGGAGCGCATCCGCCAGTACTATCCCCCCGAAGTCCTGGACGTGGACCGCTTCGTCATCGAGCAGTGCATCGAGGGTGAGGAGTTCGCCGTGGACGCCTTCTACGACGGCGACGGCAACGTGGTCATCGTGAACATCCTGGGCCATCTCTTTGCCTCGGCCGACGACGTCTCGGACCGCGTGTACATCACCTCCCCGTCCATCATCGAGCGCTGGCGCGAGCCTTTTACCGAGTTCCTGGCCGAGCTGGGCCGCCGCGCAAACCTGGCCGACTTCCCGGTGCATGTGGAGATGCGCGTGGATGAAAATGGGCACATCGCGCCCATCGAGGTGAACCCCATGCGCTTTGCCGGCTGGTGCGTCACCGACCTGGCCTACCACGCCTACGGCGTGAACCCGTACGCCTGCTATCTGGACGGCGCGGCCCCGGACTGGGAGCGGATACTGCCCCAGCGCGAGGGCAACGTGTACGCTGTTGTCGTGGCTGACATAGCGCCTGACGTGGACTGTGCGTCCATTGTTCAAGTGAATTATGAAGAGTTCAAAAACCGCTTTTCCACACCGCTGGAGCTGCGGCCGGTGGATTACAAACGGTACGGCGTGTTCGCCTTCCTCTTTGCGCAGGCGCGGGAGGACGACCTCTCCGAGCTGCACGCCATCCTGGGCTCGGACCTCAAGGAGTTCATGAAGCTGGGATAAGGAATCGGGTCTGGCGCACAACTCGTCCCGGCAAGAACTTGCTAGAGCGAGGCAAGGAATGCGGACCAGGCATTGCCCTGATTCACTCGGGGCGCTACAATAAGGATTGTACTCCCTTGATGGAACGCGCCCATGCTATGGTCGTATTCCGGGGTTGGGCCTTCTGGCCGGCGCCTTTGCCGCAGCCGGAGTGATCCGCACCTGACCCGACCGGGCATGACCGCCCTGGCCGTGGCCAGAACTAAAGGTTTTGTCCCCATGGCACTGCCCGTCTCCAGCCTCATCGTCGCCGCCACCGCCGCCTTGGTCTGCGGCGTGCTGCTGTTCTACAAGCCGCTGACCGCCTCCCCGGCCTGGCGCGCCACGGTCACGCCACTGGCCTCGATCATGGGCAGCGGCTTTCTCGTCTGCGTGCCGCTGCTGTACGCCAACATCGGCAACTACTCCGTCCTGGCCATGGCCGTGCTGCTGGGGTTGGCCTATGCCGTGGGCTCGGTCATCCGCTTCAATATCCGCTATGGCGAGCCGCTGTTCCAGAAACAGAATCCGCCGGACGTGTTCGAGCGCATCGAGCACCGCCTGCACATCGCCCACCGGGACGCGGCGCACCGCATCAAAATCGGCGAGGCCGCCGACCTGCTGGAGAAGATCTCACACGTGGCCTTGTCCGGCGCTTACTGCATCTCGGTGTCGTACTATCTGCAACTGCTTGCCAGCTTCGCCCTGCAGCCCCTGAACCTGCACACGGCCTGGATCGCCAAATCCCTGGTAACCCTTATTCTCGCGGGCATCGCCATCATCGGCTTCACGCGGGGCCTGAAGGGCATTGAGCGCGTGGAGCGCATCGTCGTAGGCGTCAACCTGGCCATGATCGCGGCCCTTGTGGCCGGGCTCGCGCATTTCAACGCGGTCAGTGCCATGGACGGCTCCTGGCACCTGCGGCACCTGGGAGTTTCCGGGGACAAGCTGCACGTCGTCCGCCTGCTCATGGGCATGCTCATCGTAGTGCAGGGTTTCGAAACCTCCCGCTTTCTGGGCTCGGAGCATTCCCAGGGAGAACGCATCCGGACCATGCGCTGGGCCCAGCTCATCTCCACGGTCATCTATCTCGTGTTCATCGGCCTCATGGCCGCGGTCATCGGCAACACTCAGGGCGATCTGCAAAGCGGGATCACGGCCATCGTCGCCCTGTCTGCGGTGGTCGCGCCCATCCTGCCTGCCCTGCTGACGATCACGGCCATCGGCAGCCAGTTCTCAGCGGCCACGGCTGACGACGCCGGCTGCTCCGGCCTGCTGGAAGCCATATTCAAGCGCTGGATGCCCGCTCGCTACGCCTATGTTGTGGTCTCCGCCCTGTCCATCAGCATCACCTGGATGACCGACGTTTACCAGATCATCAGCTATGCCTCGCGTGCCTTCGCCCTGTTCTACGTCCTGCAGTGCGTTGTCGCGCTGCTTGTCATGCGCAAGGTGTCCGACGTGCCAGCACGCAGGGCCAAAACCGGCCTGTACGCCGGCCTGGCACTGATCTGCCTGCTCATCACCCTGTTCGGCATTCCCGCCGGGTAGCGATGGCCAGGCGCGCCTTCAAGCCCTAGACAAACTTCGGACACGCTCCAGACTGGGCCAATACAAAGGGCGGGAGCCCGGCGCTTCAAAACGCCCGGCTCCCGCCCTGTTCTTTTGATTGAGCTATACTGCAGGCCTAGCTGCAGCCACGATCCAGCAGTGTGCCCAGCACCTTTTTCTTCTTCTCGTTCGCCTGCTTCAGGCTGGTGAGGAAGTCGTCGAAGTAGGCGATGGTCTTCTCCAGACCTTCGCGCAAAGGCACCGTGGGTTCCCAGTCCAGCTCCTGCTTGGCCAGGGAGATGTCCGGCTGGCGGCGGCGCGGATCGTCCTGGGGCAGCTCCTTGAACACGATCTCCACGGACGCGCCGATGAGCTCGCGCACGGTCTCCGCAATCTGCAGGATGGAGTACTCGCCGGGGTTGCCCAGGTTGACCGGGCCGATAAAGCCGTCGCGCGAGTGCATGAGCTTGATGAAGCCGGCGATCATGTCGTCCACGTAGCAGAACGAGCGGGTCTGGGAGCCGTCGCCGTACACGGTGATGGGATCACCGCGCAGGGCCTGGCAAATGAAGTTGGAGACCACACGGCCGTCGTTGGGGTGCATGCGCGGGCCGTAGGTGTTGAAGATGCGCGCCACCTTGATCTGCAGGTTGTGCTGGCGATGGTAGTCGAAGAAAAGCGTCTCGGCGCAGCGCTTGCCCTCGTCGTAGCAGGAGCGCGGGCCGATGGGGTTCACGTCGCCGCGGTAGCTTTCCGGCTGCGGATGGATGGCCGGGTCGCCGTACACTTCGGACGTGGAGGCCTGCATGATCTTGGCGCGCAGACGCTTGGCCAGGCCCAGCATGTTGATGGAGCCGTGCACGCACACCTTGGTCGTCTGCACGGGATCGTTCTGGTAATGGATGGGCGAGGCCGGGCAGGCGAGGTTGTATATTTCGTCGGCTTCCAGATAGAGCGGGAAGGTGATGTCGTGGCGGATGACATCGAAGTTCGGATTGTCGAGCAGGTGCTCGACGGTCATTTTCGAACCGGTAAAGAAGTTGTCCACACACAGGACTTCATTTCCGGCGCAGAGCAGGAACTCGCAAAGATGCGAGCCCAGAAACCCGGCGCCGCCGGTGACGATAATGCGCTTCTTCAAATGCATGGGGACTCCTTGCGTTGTTGCCGCACATGATGGCGGATACCGCACGGATGTAGAGCGATGCGCCGCGCGGGTCAAGGTATGAGTCAGATTTCTGTGGGATATATCCGGCCGGTCTGGTGTTTTTCCTTACTTTCCAGTATATTTTATTTAAATTGCAGCATTCTGGCCAGGCGCGTCCACTGGAACACCTCACCCTTTGTCCGTGCAGCGTGACAAGAGCGGGGGGCTCGGACAGCTTGCTGGTCCACGGCCCTGCTCCGGCGCATTCTGCACGATTTCGGAGCCGAGGTATGGTAGAATCTTGCGGATGTATCCGCAACAACACAACGATGATGGGCGGATACCGGTCCCAACGGGCCCTACTCGCCCGGAGCCCTTGATTCTTCATCCGTAGCATGTTTTAATCGGACTAAATTGGTAGGAAACATTGCGGGCGACATCGCCCCCGGAAGTTTTGGGGCTCTGCCGGGCGCCGGGTCGTTTTTTGGCCCCCCGGCACGAATCACCATCAGCAACACCCCATGCGGCCCATCTCCCCCCGCCAGCCGCATGGATCAAGCATTTACAACGACGTTGTGCTTACATTTGTATAGAAACGTCAGTCACGGTGGACAACCAGATGTTGACCGACCATTTCCGTAAGTATCGCTTACTTTGCCTGGCGTTGCTCGGCGGCGTCGTGGTGTATTTCCTGGACGCCGTGATGGACTGGCTCGTCTTCTATCCTGGCAGCTTTTCCGATCTCCTTTACGCGAACGTGCCACCGCATGAGTGGTATATTCGCCTTGTGCTTCTGTTCCTCTTCGTAGGCTTCGGCATATACGCTCAACGCCAGGTCAGCATCCGCGAACGATTGAATGCGGATCTCCAGCAGACCGTGGCGGACAAGGAAGCGTTGCTGCGCGAGGTGCACCACCGCATCAAAAACAACCTGAGCGTGGTCCTCGCCCTGGTGGAGATGCAGCGCGAGAACGTGCAGGACTCCCGCACCCTGGAGACGCTGGACCAGGTTCGTACCCGGCTGGACGCCATCATACTCATCCACAAGCAGATCTACTCCCAGGACCACTTCGCATCCATGCGGCTGGATACCTACCTGCAGAAGCTGGGCACGCGGTTGTTGGACCTCTACAACCACAACGGCCGGCACATCGAGCTGGTCTATGAGATGGAACCGGTGGAGGTGTCGCCCAAAGAGGCCGTGCCGTGCGGCTTGATCTGCAGCGAGCTTTTGACCAATGCCTGCAAGCACGCGTTCGACGCTGGGGAATCCGGCACAGTCACCTTGCGCCTTGCCGCCGTCCCGTCAGGCTTTGCGATGAGCGTTTGCGACAACGGCCGCGGCTTTCCCGAGAGTTTTTCCCTTGATGATTCCACCGGCCTGGGCCTGCAGCTCGTCCGCAGCCTGGCGCGCCAGCTGAACGGCACGTTGCGCTTGCATAATACTGCAGGTTCGTGCATCACGGTCCATGTTTCGTGAACATGATTTCAGGAATCCATCATGCACACAAAAAAGGTAATGATCGTAGAGGATGAGGCAATTACGGCCCTTTTTCTCGAACGAAATATTTCCAAGCTCGGGTACGCGGTCTGCCATGTGACCGACACCGGCGAGGACGCCGTCTCCTTCGCCCAGAACAACCCTATCGACTGCGTCATCATGGACATCCGCCTCAAAGGCCCCATGGACGGCATCGATGCGGGGGCAAGCATCAACCACAGCATTCCGATTATTTATTACTCGGCGTTCGTGGACAAGGAGACAATGAATAGGCTCCGGGCTCAACCGCACCATGCCATTCTGGAAAAGCCCGCGTCCTTTGAGGACATCGCCCAAACCATTGCCGAAGCCGTCCACTGACCAGATTACCCGGCCCCATTCACACGCCACCCTGTACTACAGGCGCTGACCGCAGCAGCGCCTCGATCCATGGCCCTGGCGGCCATGCTGCATTACCTGCGCTTCGCCTATGCTCCCTACCACTCGCGGACTCATTCTGGCCTTTGCCGGCGTGCTCATCATCACCCCGGACACCCTGCTTGTCCGGCTCATGCAGATCGATACCTGGCCCCTGCTCTTCTATCGCGGCCTGGGCATGGCCGCCGGCGTGGGCGTCTACACCCTGCTGCGCGGGCGCAAGAGCCTGGGCAAAAGGCTGCGCGCTCTCGGCCTGATAGGCATTGCCACGGCCGTGTGCTTCAGCACTGCCAACATGCTTTTTGTCAACGCGGTCATGCGCACCAGCGTGGCCAATACCCTGGCCATCATCTCCACGGCGCCTATCTGGGGTGCGCTGCTTTCCGCCGTCGTGCTGCGCGAGCGTCTGCCCCTGCGCACCTGGCTGGCCGTGGTCCTGGCCGCGCTCTGCGTGGTGGTCATTGTCAGCGGCGACCTGGGCGGCGCCGGCAGCCATCTGACCGGGGACATCGTCGCCCTGACGCAGTCCGTCTTCATGTCCTTGGGATTCGTACTCATCCGCAGTCGGCCCGATGTGGAGATGGTGCCGTGCATGGTCCTGAGTGGTTGCATCACAGCCACTGTATCGTTTTTCAGCGCAGGATCGCTGGCCGTGATGCCCCAGGACGTCGGCCTGCTGCTCGTGCTCTGCCTGGTGGTGCTGCCGTGCTCGTTCTTGTGCCTGCTCAACGCGCCGCGCTATATCCCGGCTCCGGAAGTGAACATGATTCTGCTCCTGGAGATGATCCTGGCGCCGATTCTGGTATGGGCCGCCGTGGGTGAGACCGTGTCACGCACCACCCTTGCCGGCGGCGTGGGCCTGTTCGCCGTGCTGCTGATCCACTCCCTGCTGGCCATGCACGCCAATGGCAAAAAGCGCGGCCACGCCGTGCGCGTGGGCGAGGCGAGCGTGACCACAACGGAGTGATCCGCGTATCCTGCCGGAAGGCGCCGTTTTTCCAAGCGTATCCGTTTTTCTCGGGCTGGCAGCTTCGATCACCACGCGACATCCAGGCATCCGCGTCCCTGCGCGGAAACCCCTTGCCAGCGGCGAAAAAGTCCTTATATTGATGGTTCGCGGACGGATGCCGGCGTTTCATCCCCTCCCCTTGCCGGCGCATGCGGTCCGCACACGATCTTTGAATGGGGGCGCACTGGTTTCGACGGGGATGCGGAAGCAGGAGTCGCAGGTCGAGGCGCCGCTGGCCTCGTTAAAAAGCGGCAAACCGATAGTTGCCAACAACGACTACGATTACGCTCTGGCTGCGTAACTAACGCTGCCACATTCCGAGGGCTGACGCCCGATACGCTTTTGGAATGACACCCTTATCGGGCTGGTTCCCGCCGGCGTTCGCCACGGCGGGGGCGAGACACTTTGGTGAACTGGTCGCGGCAGGAGCCTGTTCGTGGGCGCCGCCGCGATGAGATCAAATCGCGAACTAAACCTGTAGAAGCTCACTGTGGAACGTTCTCGGACGGGGGTTCGACTCCCCCCGCCTCCACCAGTTCTTTTTCTTCGTTTCTCACTATCCACGGAACATAAGAACAGCCGATAGGACCAAGCCTTGTTTGGTTGATTCTGTTCGTTGCGTCCGGCTCCTGGCCGATGTGCTGACGGGGTGTGCTGCCTTTACGCACGCGTCAGGGCGTGGCCGCAGGTCCATCCGGTCGGGGAGCTTATGGTTTCCGCTGCCTGAAGGGCTCCAGAGAGAGGCCATGGCGTTTGATATGCGCATACAGCGTCACGCGTGACACGCCGATGTCCTTGGCTGCAGCCCGGACATTGCCGTTTGCAGCCCGCAAGGCATCCATGATGCGCTGCTTTTCCTGGCTGGGTTGTTCCCGTTGTTCTCCTGCTGTTTCGCCCGTTGCGTCTGCTTCGTCCCTGGCGTCGAAGGTATCGGGCGCTGCCATCTGCGCTACCGAAGGCGTATCAGTTCCCGGCGCGACAGTGGCAACCGGTGACCAGAACTCCGACGGCAGGTCCTCTTTGCCGATAAACGGACCATCGGCTACGACAGCGGCCCGTTCAACCAGGTTCTCCAGCTCGCGGATGTTCCCCGGCCAGTCGTAGGCCTTCAGGCAGTGCATTGCTTCGGGGGTAAAGCCCTCCAGCGGTTTGTTCAACGTATGCGTCATCTTTTCCAGGAAGAAGTTGGCGAGCACCTGTATGTCTTCGCGGCGCTCGCGCAAGGACGGAATCGGGATGACCAGCACGTTGAGCCTGTAGTACAGGTCATGCCGAAAGGTCCCATCCGCCACCCTTCTGGCCAGGTCGCGGTGCGTGGCCGCCACAACGCGGACGTCCACCTGACGCGAGCGTTTGCCGCCGACTCTGGTCACTTCGCCCTCTTGCAACACGCGCAACAGATTCACCTGGGCCGCCAGGGGCATATCGCCGATCTCATCGAGGAACAGCGTGCCGCCGTCAGCCAGCTCGAACTTGCCGGGAGCTCCGTGGCGTGACGCACCGGTAAACGCGCCCCCTTCGTAACCAAACAGCTCACTCTGGACCAGATCGCGGGGGATGGCTCCGCAGTTGATAACGATGAACGGCTGGTCGCGCCGATCGCTGGCGTTGTGGATGGCCTGCGCGAACAGCTCTTTGCCCACTCCGCTTTGCCCCAGGATCAAGGTGGTCATGGCGTTTTCACTGGCCTTGTGCGCCAGTTGCAACGCCGTCCGCGTGCTTTTCGAGCTGCCAATAATATCCTGGAAGGTGTAGACGGCCTTGGCCCTGGTGATGCGGTTGGTCAGCTTGTGCACGCGCCGGCTTTCCCGAAGCGTGACGCACAGCCCCCCTTCCGGCACCGGCGACGAAGAGTACACGCACTGCAGAAAGGAGCCGTCTACCAGACGCATGGAGCATTCGTTGTCTTTGACCTTGTTGCCGGAGCGCAGAAAGCATTCCCCACTGATAGTTTCGGCCAGGGACGCGAAATCCCGACCGATCGCATCATCTTGTACGTGAAACAGCTGCTTGGCGTAACGGTTTATCATCCTGACACGACTGTTGGCGTCCAACACAATCACTGCTTCGCCCAGGATTTCCATGATTGTCTGCGTCTCCTGAAGGAGATGTCGCAGGCGCATCTGCTCGGTCACGGCCTTTGCCGCGGCAATGACGAGACCGAAGCCGTGGTGGTTGAAGTTGTCGCGCGCCATGGTCATGGAAAGCGTGCCAGCCAGCTTGTTTTCGTGGTCGAAAATCGGCGCCGCTGCACAGGACCAGCTGTCGAAGTACGGGTTGTAGTGCTCACAGCCAAGAACGCAGGTAGCCTGCTGCTCCACCAGGCAAATGCCCATGGACGTGGTGCCTTCGATGGGCTCACCGCTGACCAAGCCACGCAAAGGCGTGCTGGGTCTGCGTCCGGCCCCCAGGTCGTCGCCGCGGGTGTACAGGTAAACGCCATTGCTGTCAGTCAGAATGATGCAATTGCTGGTGGGGTGAATGTTCTCCAGCAGCTCTTGCATCACGGGCTTGGCTGTGGAGAGCAAAAACTCGTTGCGTTTCAGAACGTTGTTCAACTCTTCGGCGCTGAGACGTACTGAAGGCAGCCCTGTATACGGGGCGCCGGCGGCTGACGAGCGCTTCCAGGAGCGGATAATGTGGGGCCTGATGTGGGTGAACTGGCCGCTCTTTCCTTCGTGGAACTGTTGACGGGCATCATATATTTTTTGCCAGAACAAGGTCTGCGGGCCGCCCGGGGCGACAAAGTTACTGTAAAAGTCGGAGTGTTCACGGAACTCCTGAAGTGTATCCTCAGGAGAACTGTAATCATCGGTGGGTAATGGTGTCCGCATGCTTCACTCCATCCACTTCATAATAGTGAACAATATCACAAGCGACAGAATAGCACCGTTTACATCGCAATTTGTACGCCAGCGTACACTCTCAAAGAAGCTCACACAAGCCACCTGCCCCCTTCCAAGTAAGGGCGCCTGATCCCGTGGCCATTCCTTTGGACTTACCCGCGCAGACAGCCGTACCACATGCCGTAGAACGATGACACGATCTTTACATGTTTCGTGACATGTAAAGGAGTGTTTAACATGTAAAGGCGGATGTAAATGTCAACTTTTTATATAATTTCAGCTAGATATTAATACGAACCATATTGGCATGTCGCTTGCCTACAGTCTGATAAAAACAGGAGCGAGCCATGAGTTCAATGTTGCAGAAACGGTTGTTCATCAATGGGGTGGAGACGCCTGTTTTCGCCCCGGCAAAATCCACTTTGGCTGAAGTTCTCAGAGAGCAACTCCATTTGACCGGCACAAAGGTCGGTTGCGGGCAGGGGCAGTGCGGCGCCTGTTCTGTGATTCTGAACGGCAAGGTCGTCCGGTCCTGCATCACCAAGATGAGCCGGGTTCCCGAGAAGTCCTATATCACCACGATCGAAGGGATTGGCGCGCCGGGCAATCTGCATCCTCTGCAAAAAGCCTGGGCCCTGTACGGCGCCGCACAATGCGGGTTCTGCTCGCCGGGGTTCATCGTCTCGGCCAAGGGGCTCCTGGACGAGAACGACACCCCCACACGCGCCGATGTCAGGAACTGGTTCCAGAAACACCGCAATGCCTGCCGTTGTACAGGCTACAAGCCGCTTGTGGACGCGGTGATGGCCGCTGCCGAGGTCCTGCGCGGCGATGCGCCCGAAGAAAGCCTGGAGTTCAAGATGCCCGAAGACGGGCGTATCTGGGGCTCCAAGTATCCCCGCCCCACTGCCGAGGCCAAGGTCACCGGCACGCTGGACTACGGCGCGGACCTGGGTCTGAAGCTGCCTGACGACACGCTATGCCTCGCTCTGGTGCAGGCCGAGGTGAATCACGCCAACATCCTGAGCATCGATACGTCCAAGGCGGAAACAATGCCCGGCGTGCACGCCGTGCTGACAGCCAAGGACGTGAAAGGCAAAAACCGCATCTTTGGTCTGGTCCAGAGCCCGTACCACAAAGGGGACGGCTGGGAACGCCCCATCATCAGCGATACCAAGGTGTTCCAATATGGCGATGTCCTGGCTGTGGTCTGCGCCTCCACCTATGAAGAGGCCAATGCGGCGGCCAAGGAAGTGGCCGTAGAGCTGGAGATGCTGCCTGCGTACATGAGCGCGCCCGAGGCCATGGCGGACGACGCCATAGAGATCCATCCCGGCACGCCCAACGTGTACTTCACGCAACCGCTGATCAAAGGCGATGAAACCGCGCCCGTATTTGAACGCGACGATGTGGTGGTGGCGCAGGGAGATTTCGTCACCAGCCGGCAGCCGCACATGCCCATCGAACCGGACGTCTCGTTCGGATATATGGGCGAAGACGAGCTGTTGCACATCCACAGCAAATCCATTGCTGTGCACCTGCACGCCTTCATGATCGCCGAAGGCATCGGGCTGACGCCTGACAAGATCGCCATGGCATCCAACCCCATGGGCGGCACCTTCGGCTACAAGCTGAGCCCCACGTCCGAAGCCCTGGTCGGCGCGGCCGTGCTGGTCACCGGAAGGCCCTGCTTCCTGCGCTACAACTACCACCAGCAGATGACCTATACGGGCAAGCGCTCCCCGTTCCACATCAGCGCGCGCATGGCCGCGGACAAGAGCACCGGGCGCATCCTGGCCCTGGAGCATGATTATGCGGTGGACCACGGGCCCTACTGCGAGATGGCCAGCGTGCTGACCGGACGCGGCATCCAGTTCATCGGCGCGGGCTACGACATTCCGAACATCCGCGGCATGGGCCGCACCGTCTGTACAAACCACGCCTGGGGCGCAGCATTCCGCGGCTTCGGCGGGGTCCAGTCCTATTTTGTCGGGGAAACCCTGGTGGAAGACCTGGCCGAGGCCCTTGGCCAGGACCCCCTGGAGTTCCGTTACGCCAACTGCTACCGCGAGGGCTCCACAACGCCCACCGGCGCGACGCCGGACGTCATCGCACTGCCGCAGCTGCTTGATGCGTTGCGTCCGAAGTACAAGGAGGCCAAGGCGCGCACCGCCAGGAACTCCACCGAAAAGATCAAAAAAGGCGTGGGCATTGCTGTGGGCGTCTACGGCGCCGGCGCGGACGGCATGGATACAGCCGAGGTCTTTATCCAGTACGACCCGGATAACGGCGTAACCCTCGGGTGCTCGTGGGAGGACCATGGCCAGGGCGCGGACATCGGCGCCGTGGGCACAACGCACGAGGCCCTGCGGCCCATGGGCATTCCCGTGGAGAAGATTCGTTTCAGCTGGCCAGACTCTTCCAAGCAGCCCCCGGCAGGACCGGCCGGCGCGTCGCGCTCCCAGGTGGTTGTGGGTAGTGCATTGCGCGCCGCATGCACCGCGATGCTGGAGACGCTGAAAAAGGCCGATGGCGGCTTCATGACCTATGACGAAGCCGTGGCCGCCGAAAAGCCCACGCGTTTTGAAGGCACCTACTCCTCACAGGGCAGCGCCTGCGACCCCGATACCGGTCTCGGCGATCCTTTCGTGAACTGCATGTACACGATCTACATGGCCGAAGTCTCGGTGGAAGTCGCCACCGGCAAGGTCAAGGTGGACAGGGTTTCCTGCGTCGCGGACCTCGGCGCCATCAACAACAGGCTGGCTGTGGACGGGCAGATATACGGCTGCATCGCCCAGGGCATTGGCCTGGCCCTGAGCGAGGACTTTGAAGACATCAAGAAGCACTCCACCATGATCGGTGGCGGCTTTCCCTACATTGAAAGCATCCCGGACGACATGGAGATCGAGTACTTCGAAAACAACCTGCGCGAGCATGGACCCTTTGGCGCTTCCGGCGCTGGAGAAGGCCCCATGGTCAACCCCCACATGTCGGTCATCAATGCCATTCACGACGCCTGTGGCGCACGGATATACCGGCTGCCGGCAACTCCGGAACGAGTGTTGGAAGCGATCCGGAAAGCGCAATGATACTGTGCCGTTGGTCACAGACTAAGCTGTAGCCTTCAAAGACAACTGTTGTGGACGGCATCCTGCGATGCCAGAAAACGCAATCGTGTAACACAAAGAGGCGAGCTATGATTACTGCGTTTCAATTGGCCAAGATTATCTTCACTGGTGCTGGCGCACTGGAAAAGGTGCCTGAAACGATCAAGATGCAGGGGTTGAAGAAACCGTTGATCGTGACTGACAAAGGCGTCGTCAAAGTTGGCCTGGCGAAGAAAGTGGAAGATATCCTGACCGCTGCCGGCATCCCCTACGCCCTGTATGATGAAACCGTGCCGAACCCGCATGAAAAAAATGCCGCAGATTCCTACGACCTTTACACGAAAGAGGGCTGCGACTGCCTGATCGGTCTTGGCGGCGGCAGCTCCATGGATGCGGCCAAGGCGTGCGGTATTCTCGCCACCAACGGCGGCCCCTTGGGCAACTTCCGCGGCATGGGGCTCCTCAAGGCCGACCTTCCTTTCTACATCGCCATCCCCACCACCGCGGGCACGGGTTCCGAGTCCACCTGCGCCGCTGTCATCACCAACGCCCAGGAAGAGCACCACTGGAAGATGGTTATTCTGGATGGCCGCCTGCTGCCCTCTGTCGCTATCATTGACCCGCTGTTGATGACCGGCCTGCCCCCGGCGATCACGGCCTCCACGGGCATGGACGCCATGACGCACGCCATCGAGGCGTACATCTCCATCGGCGCCATGGAGTACAGCAACGCCATGGCCCTTGGCGCCATCGAGCTGATCTTCAAGTACCTGCGCCGCGCCGTGGGCAACGGCAACGACATCGAGGCGCGCGAAAAAATGGCCTACGCCCAGACCATGGCCGGTATCGCATTCAGCAACGGCGGCCTGGGGCTGGTCCATTCCATGGCGCATCCCCTGAGCGCGTTCTTCAACTTCCCCCACGGCTTCGCCAACGCCGTGTGTCTGCCTACTGTGCTGGAATACAACAAAATCGTATGCCGTGAAAAAATGGCCACCATCGCCAGGCTCAGCGGCCTGACCGATCTTGGCCCCTATCCCGAGGATACGGCTATTGAGGCCGTGCAGCGTCTCAATGACGACATCGGCATCCCGAGGACCATCACCGGTGTGGCCGCCCAGATCGGAGCCACGGCCGACAGCAAGGACATCGAGGCCATGTCCAAGGACGCCCTTGAAGAGGTCTCGACCATCACCACTCCCAGGGTGCCATCTCTTAACGATGTCATAGGCTTGTACAACAAGTGTTGGTAGCCGCCAACATGGGGTGACGGCTTCAGATGGGGAGAGGAACATACTGTGTGTTCCTCTCCTTCCCACCAAAAGCAGCTACCACATGTTGCGCAACACGCAGGACTCCGGCTTTTTCAACACCCCGGAGCAATGGAGGCCGCTTCGCCCTCCCGGCTTCCTTCCCCGGAGCCCGGCCCCTCGCACCGGGCGCCACGACCGCTCGTGTTGACGGCTCTTATCCGGAAAAGCGTAGCGTCTGAACATTTCGTTCCAGGAAAAAGAACATTGCTCGCACATGATGGGCCCGAGCCCACGCCACGACCCAGCAACAGAGCAATGTCAAAGGCATCAGGGTGAGAAAAATGAAAAGTTCCGATGGAATAGCTATCGTGGGCATTGCCCTGGCTCTGGCGCTGTTCACTGTTCTTCCCGACAATGTCGCGGCCGTGAATGAGTTCTCTCAAGCGCACGGCTTTTTGATGAGTTTTCTCAAGTTCGCAATACTGGGTACGGCTGGCGAGATGGTGGCTCTCAGAATCACCACCAAGAAATACATTCAACCAGGCTTCGGCGTCCTGCCGAGAGCTCTGATGTGGGGCGTCATCGGCCTGCTCATCCACACGGCTTTTACGGTGTACGCCTCGGGTACCCCGGTTTTCCTCAAACAAGCCGGATTCTCCGTCGCTCCCGATGACCTGGTCAACGGCAGCTTCCTGGTTCGCCTGGGTGTGGCCTTCAGCATAAGCACTCTGATGAACATCCTGTTCGCTCCCCTGTTCATGCTGGCTCACGGCGTGGTGTCCATGCACATCGAAAAGACCGGCGGTACGTTGCGTGGTTTGTTCTCGCCGCTGCCAGTCAGCCACCTGCTGGATGAGATTGACTGGAACATGCTGTGGGGTTTTGTTTTCAGGAAAACCATTCCTTTCTTCTGGATCCCCGCCCATACGGTGACGTTCATGCTTCCTCCCGAGCTCCGGGTGCTGTTCGCCGCTGCCTTGGGAGTTGTGCTCGGTGTGATCCTGGCCTTTGCGAGTTTGAAAAGCGTGCCGGCAACAACGTAAGCCCGCGCGCATGCGATGCGCATAGGGCAACGGCAGCGCTTCCATCCAAGAGTTTTGGGCATGTCAGAACCTCACCAGGTTGGCGGGCGTCACACTTGAGGTACTCTGTCATGCACAATACGGCGGTTTGCAGGGCATACCGAAACAATGTCCTGCAAGCCGCTTGAATTTTGCGAGGTGCTTATCGACCTTAACAGACGAACGCACGGATAGGCCCCCCAGCCGATCCGTTGGGCGTCATCGTAGAAATACAGAACAGCCTCAGTCGCAGCTGCAAAGATCGCGAACTAAACCTGTAGAAGCTCACTGTGGAACGTTCTCGGACGAGGTTCGACTCCCCCTTCCACGAACAACATTCTCTACTAGCCGTATGCTTCCTTGAATTCTTCTTCGTTGGTTATGGGATGCTTCTGATAAGGAAGCAACCGTGCAAAAAAGTGCTTTGCAAAGTGCTTTGCATTCAGGTCGTATTTCTTTGCTCTGCCGTCCGCAGTAAACAAATAGGCTCTTTCTGATCCTTTTCTTTCGGAGACCTCAATTTCCTGCACCCACTTGGGCTTATAAAAAAAATCTTTGGCCTTAAGGCAAGCCAAGGTATCTACTTCTCGAAACTCGAATGAATCTTGCGTATTATATTGAGTATGACTCAGAAAGCTATGGGTGGTTATGTTGTAGACAGTGGTCAAGTCGCCTGCGACTACAAATGTTTTACTCTTTTCATTAGAGTTGTTTTCCCCCTGCACCTTGTTCAAAGCCTGCCCTAGCTTCTGCACGAGATCGATGTGAAACCCCTTGAGCTCGGCGCCGAATTCGCTGATCACGGCCGCGTCCGGATTCAACTCTTTCAGGAGCATCAAAGTTCCGAGCAACCCCAAATGGTTGGGATAGAACCGGCTACCGATTTCGCCAGGCGATGGAACCTCCCCCAAGCCGAATTCACGCTTTTTGATCGAGCCGATGTGCGCGATGACGAGGTGAGGAGAGTTCCGAAACGCCTTTGGATACTGCTTGAACAGTGCATCCTTTGAGCCTGTTTTCAATTTAGGGCTTTGCCCGTCGTCGTAGTACCTTTCCACTCCGTCTGACCCACAATCGCGCGGATAGAGCCCGGAGTCCCCAGTAAAAACAACCTTCCGCGTCCCATTTTCCGTGTCGAACTCGAACCCCAGGCCCACAGCCGATTGACGCGTGATCACGTCGTCATGGTACGCGGGCAGGACGGTCAGTACGGTTTTCTTATTGAGCTGAATGCGCTGCTCGTAGCCTGTGGTGGAGGGGCAGAGGGTGACAACATTACCGTATTTTAGATCACGCAAATCCAGCAGGCCCGCAAACTTCCTCTGTACTCCGGCGCTCAGATACAAATTCACCTGCTTTTTTGGCAGGTCCTCCTTGTCCATTCGCCTTTGGAACAGCATCAGGAGGGCCTCCAGCTCAGCTGTATGGTCGTCGTGGGCGTGCGTAACTATGATATGGTCGATTCCGCCTAACCGACCGCCCGTGCGATGAAAATTTTCGATGAAGTCGTATCCAGGATCGATGACGATACCTTCACCGGCGTGCCGAATGTAATATCCGCCTCCCCGGTCCGATTCTTCCGCCGACGGAATAACCGGAGTGTAGGAGTTCCACTCCCGCAGCACCAACAAGAAAGAAAACTTATCATTGAAGTGAGCGTCTTCCGTAATGAACCTGTCCGTTCTGGTTTTCGCAGCCTCCATGTTTTTGAAGTATGTATTCTGCGTCTCAAGATCAATCTCCTCCAGCATATGGGATAGGACCATTTCCAGATTGGCCTCAACGTCGCCGCCGGTGATTGTGAGATCCCGCTTCATCCGTACCTTGCGTTGCTGTGAGTCTTTGGAACGCATCTTGGATGGAAAGCGACGTGCAACAATCGTGTATAAGTATGTCAGCTCCTCTTTTATCGCGTCCTTTTGGAGGAGTTCCTTCTGAATAGAGTCGAAAAGCTTGCGGGCTTCCTTGCGCTGCTTCATCTCAAACAAGGTCAGACTTTTTCGCAACTTTGCTTCAAAGACCCATTTACGGAGCAGCGGATCGTGGACCTCTCCGAAACGGCGTGCTACCTCCTCGTATACTTGGCTTGCCTCATCCGACTTGCCCTGCTGCTCAAAGGCTACGCCCTTGTTCACCAGCGCCCTAGCCACTTGTTCCAAGATGCCGGGCTCTGTGGCCTCTCCGAAGCGACGCGCAACCTCCTCGAATACCTGAGTTGCTTCTGGTTTGCCCTGCTTTCCGAGGACTGCGCCCTTGTTCACCAATGCCCTGGCCACTTGTTCCAAGATGCCGGGCTCTGTGGCCTCTCCGAAGCGACGCGCAACCTCCCCGAAGATCCGGCTGGCTTCCTCCGGCTTGCCTAGCTGACTAAAGGCTAAACCTTTGTCCACAAGCGCCTTAGATACCTGCTCTAAGATGCCGGGCTCCGTGGATTCTCCGAAACGGCGCGCTACCTCCTCGAATATCCGGCTTGCCTCCTCCGGCTTACCTTGCAGCCCGAGGATTACGCCCTTGTTCAGCAGCGCCCGGGCCACTTGCGCCAAGATGCCGGGTTCCGCGATTTCTCCCAAACGGCGCGCTACCTCCTCGAATACCTGAGTTGCTTCTTCTGGTTTGCCCTGCTTTCCGAGGACTGCGCCCTTGTTAACCAATGCCCTGCCCACTTGTTCCAAGATGCCGGGCTCTGTGGCCTCTCCGAAACAACGCGCAACCTCCTCGTAAACCCGGATTTCCTCTTCCGGCTTGCCCTGTTTTCCGAGGATAGTACCTTTGTTATACAGTGCCCTGGCCACCTGCCTTACAAGGAAAGGTTCCCGAGCCTCTCCAAAACGACCGAGGAGTTGATCCGCCGTTTTGAGCGCCTCGTCGCAGCGGCTCTCACTGGCAAGCGCATAGACCTTTTCACCCAACGTCATAGCCTCGAACCATTCCGGCGCAACCTGCCCCTCGAAGCCCTTGCTCAGCAGATGATCAAGCACACCGAGAGCCTTCCCATAATTGCGGATATCCTGGTTCAGGATGCGTACGAGCATCAAGGAGGCTGCGTGGTGCTCAGAATCTCTGCCCCGGATTTCTTCGAGGAGGGTGATAGCCTTCTCCGTTTTCTTCTCCAAAACAAACAGCCGGGCCTCGATAATTCGTGCCCATTCTCCTTGTCCTGAGACGCGCTCCTGCAACTCATTGAAGCCGCGGTGCACTGCACTATCGTCCCAATCTCCAGCCAGCAACTGCAGGAATTCCCTGGTAATCTCTTCGTTCGTCATTGTCTGTTCCTGTCCCAGCGTAAATAAAAGCAACGGGTGTATGCGATACGTCCACGAAGACAGTCCGTGCGAAAAGAGGCGCCAAGTCCTTCACCAGACCACTAGCCTGAACGACCAACAAACTCAAGAACCAATACCATTATCGGGATAGCCACTTACAAGTGACATTGGTGAATAGCTTTCAAATGAAATATCTGTGGCAAAACTGTTATCGGCATGAACTCTAACACATAACACACCGTCCTATTCATTTTTCAAGCACTATTTCTTTTCCCCAAGGACCACGCCGCCGATTTTGCATGTCCAAATTGACAGCGACCTGTCTATTTGACAGTATGCTGTCATGAAGAAGCACAAAGAGCTACGCACTCCGGCCGGTGATGCGTTCAACCGCCTCACTCTGGAGACATTCCATTTCTACGGCATGCTCATCGCCGCCGGCGACGAGGTCGTCAGGGAATTCGGTCTGACCAGCTCGCTCTGGCAGGTGCTCGGAGCCGGGGTCGCATCGGATACCGGACCACTCACCGTGGCGCAGATTGCCCGCAACATGGGATTGACGCGGCAGAGCGTGCAGCGTTCGGCAAAGATACTGGAGCGAAAGGGGCTGATAACCTTTGAGGAAAATCCGGACCACAAGCGCGCCCGGCTCGTGAAGCCCACGCCTCAGGGTCTGGAGGTACTGGATGCGATCATGATCGCCCACGCCGAGTGGGTCAACCGCATTGCCCGGGAGGAGGACGCCCAGGCAATCGATGACGTCGTGCGGCTGATGCGCAGGTTGGCCGCTCGTCTATAACCACTGCAATCACAGGAGATATCATGGACTCCGCTATTCAAAGCGCCATACCGGACTTCCTGGAGCTGCTCGGGCTCGATGAGGAACCTGTCGGACTCTTCTACACGGACAAGCAACCCGAAGACGGGTCGTTTCCCAAGCAGTGCGAGACGCCCACCAGGGAGCGCGAGCAGGCCGGGGAGATCGACTGGCCCGGCGTGTTCGGCAAGTTTTCCTGCGTCATGCGCCACATCCTGATGGCGAGGAAGCAAAAGAAGGCGGCGTGGTTCGCCGCCGACCACTTCGGCTGCCCCGGTGCGGCGTTCTGGCTCGGCTTCATCAAGCCTCAGACTGATACCATCATCAACTATATCTCCGCGGGCATTCCTGGCTGGAGCGAAGGCGAGCTGTACTGCGAATCCCCGGAGGCGCTCGGCCAGGTCTTCCAGGGGATCGATCCGCGGCCGGCGCCCAAACCGTACCTCGTTATCAAGCCGCTGAGCCTGTTCACAGAGGACGAGGAGCCGGAGCTGGTCATCTTCTTCACCCGACCCGAGCCGCTGGGCGGTCTGCACCAGCTCGCCTTCTTTGTGACCAACGACCCCGAGGTGGTCCAGTCGCCCTGGGCCTCCAGCTGCGGCACCATCGTCACCTGGCCGCTCCGCTACCTCTCGCAGGGCCTGAACAAGGCCGTGACCGGCGGCTGGGACCCCTCGGCCCGCAAGTTCTTCAAGGTGGACGAACTCTCCTTCACCGTGCCCTACGCCATGTTCCAGGATATGGTTGCTCGCGGCAAAGACTCCTTCCTGGACAGAGAGGCGTGGCTGAAGACTGTGCGCAAGAAGATTGCGCGCAGCAAGCAGGTCTGGAGCAAGGAGAAGTAGCCATGGATCTTTCGGAGCTCACCGACGATGGCAAGGCGCTGCTCATCAACCCGTTCGAGGTAGAAAAAGGCCGGGACCAGGAGTTTCTGGAGTTCTGGAACCGGGCCGCGGCGTTGCTCAAGCAGAAGGACGGGTACGTTGCGACATATCTGCAGAGAGCCGTCGCTCCCGGCGCACTGTTCCGCTATGTGAACATCGCAGTATGGGACTCGCCGGAGGCGTTCCAGAACGCGGTGAGCGACCCGGAGTTCCAGGCCCTGGTCGGCCTGTATCGGGACGTGTTTCCGCACTTTCCCGGCATCTACAGGACGGTGGACGCCTGACGCAACGTCAACGGACTGCATGTCGTAAGCCCACACAACAGTCCCCCCCATAAAACAAGGCCCTCGGCGCTACGGTGCCGGGGGCCTTGTGCATTTCGTTATGGGCAAACGCGGTATCCGTAGTCTGCGCTTTCCCGCTTTACTGTCCCAACCGGCGCATGAGCTCGGAGAGGTCGTTGGACATGCCGGCCAGCTCCTGCACCGCGTTGGAGGACTGCTCCATGCTATCGGCCGTGTCATTGGTGATGATGTTGATCTCCTCCACCGAGCGGCTGATCTGCTCCGAGGTGGCGGACTGCTGCTCCGCCGCCGTGGCGATGCTCTCCACCTGCGCGGCGTTGGTTTCCATGAAATGTACGATCTCCTGCAGGGCTGTGCCGGACTGCCCGGACAGGTCCGTGGCCTTTTGCACGGCGTCGGACGCGCGGTGCATGTTGTCCACGTTCTTGTTGGTTGCTTCCTGAATCGCCTCGATGCTGGCGCCCACCTCGCCGGTGGCGTTCATGGTCTTCTCGGCCAGCTTGCGCACCTCGTCGGCCACTACGGCAAAGCCGCGGCCGGCCTCTCCGGCGCGCGCCGCTTCGATGGCGGCGTTCAAGGCCAGCAGGTTTGTCTGGTCAGCGATGTCGCTGATCACGTTCATGACATTGCCGATGGATTCCGACCGCTCCGACAAAGTGTTCATATTGGCCAGAAGCTCCGCCGCCGCTGCTTCCACCTGGGCGATGGCTTCCACAGACTGCCTGACCACGTCGGCCCCTTCCAGAGCCTTGTCCCGGGTGACGGAAGAATTCTTGGACGCCTCGCTGGCGTTCTGCGCCACCTCCATGACCGTGGCGTTCATCTCCTCCATGGCCGAGGCGGTTTCGGAAACGCGGTCCCGCTGCATGGACGTGCCTTTGGTAATCTGCTCCACCTGCGCGGCCAGCTCGTCCGCTGACGAGGCAAGCCGCTCGGACAGCCCGTTGGCCTGCTCCACTACCTCAAGAATCCGCTTCTGCGTGGTCTTGATCTCGGTCTGGTCCATGATGATCTCGAACGCGCCGACAACATTCCCGTCGTCATCGGTGATGGGTACGCCGGTGTAGGCGATCTCCAGATCGGCTCCCTGCGGGTGGGCGTCCGTCTCCGACGAGGCCTTGCGCAGCTCCTTCATGGCCACGTTGCAGGCGCAGCTGCCTGTGCCGCAGTCCGAAGTGTGGAACACGTCGCTGCACTTGGTGCCGAGAAGGGACTGCTTGTCCATGCCCAGCAGTTCGCGGCCCTGCGCGTTCATGTAGGTGATGTGGAACTGATTATCGATGGCCATGATCGGCGTGGGCACGGCGTCCAGATAGTGGGTGAAGGCGTCCGCCAGGAGGTTGGTAGAGGTGACGATCTCGGCGAACGACCCCGGAAAAGCGTCTGCATCGCCGCGCTCCTCCAAATGGCCGAAGCGTACGCGGGAGCTGACCTGCTTGAACTCGAGCACAACTTTATTCAGCGTTTCCGGTATCATGCGCATGGCGTCGGCCACCCTGGCGATCTCGTCGCGGCCGCGGATATCGAGCTTGGCGCTGAAATCGCCAGCCGCGATGGCCTGTGCAAAACGCATGGCCTTGCCGAGCTGTGAGGAAATGACCAGCGAAAGAAAGAGCGCGATGATCACGCCGACAGCCAGGGCCACGACTCCAATGGTGGCGATGGTCGTGCCAAGCTGCTGGTTGTGCGCCTGCAGCACGGGGCCGAGCTCCTCCTGCTCCTTGATCACAGAAAGCTTGATCTGCTCGAAATCATCGGCAATCTGCGGTCCGTACGTGTGCAGAGTGGTCTCGACCACCTCGTTGCGCTCGGCCGCGAGGTCCAGCACGGCGCTGCTCGCTTCGATGTACATATTGGACGCTTTGAGAATGTCCTTATAGAGATTGCGCACCTGAGAAGTCTCGCCCTTGCGGTCGCGGTCTTTGATAAGCCCTTGGGATATCGTGAACTCGTCGCGTGATTTCTTGGCATCGGCAGGATCGTGCGTGCTCCACAGGAAGTAGGCCATGGCAAGGCGCCCCTGCATCAGATGTCGCTGCACGGCGGTTGCCGTCTTCAACCCCTCGAACAGCTCGTAGACCGTGCATATTTCGATAATCTTGTTGAGCTTCTCAACCATTTCCGGGCCGGAGGCGACCATGGTCCCCATCTTCTCTCTGCTCTCGGCGGCGATCTCTTCCAATCTTTTGACGCCGGCCATGTACTTTCCCATGCCCAGGACTGCTTCGCCAAGAAGCTTGATGCGTTCAGGATTCTTGACCTCTGTCTTCGCAGTTTCGACAAAGCCTTGAAGCATTGTCATTCTATTTTGGTAATCGTTGAGAATTTCTTCGTTTGGGTTGTTTGCATAGTCAATTGCGCTGACATGAGCCAATAATATATTGGCCTGCATACGCCCGGCAAGATTGGCATCAGTCGCCGTATGTTCATACTGATTAAATCCACGACTTGCATCTTCAAGACCAGTGTATCCTTGCCAGGCGACGACGGCGAACAACAACAGCACGACGCCAAAGCCAATGAACAATTTGAGCTTGATGCTTATTGAATTTAATACGGATAGAAAGCTTGTTGACGGCATTTAAATCTCCATGCAATCAAACTGAAGTAAACTGTAAGACAGTCACAAGAATGAAATAAAAAAATAATTATTACATTTCGCCAGAAGATAACCACCCTAGCGGATTAGACTGTTTGCCCCTTAATGTCTACACGTATATAACCAATCTCAATTATTTAAAAAACGCTTAACCTGTTTCAAGAACGTTCGAATGCGCACATTTTTTCAATTGAAAGCTGTCGCGCCTGGGCCCAGAGTTCCTATCGGTTCTCGACAAAAATGGTTTAGGTTATCGTATTCAATCCTTTGCTCATTCCCAGATGCCGGCTCCCGACAAAGTCGACCGACGGCACAGACTTCCGGACCGCTGCACTGAAAGATTCCTCCCCTGCCTCTGCACCAAAACAAAGACGGCGGAGAGGAGCTTTTTCAGCTCCCATCCGCCGCCG
Source organism: Oceanidesulfovibrio marinus (assembly GCF_013085545.1). Taxonomy (NCBI): domain Bacteria; kingdom Pseudomonadati; phylum Thermodesulfobacteriota; class Desulfovibrionia; order Desulfovibrionales; family Desulfovibrionaceae; genus Oceanidesulfovibrio; species Oceanidesulfovibrio marinus. The sequence continues at coordinate 822,408 of NZ_CP039543.1, read as the reverse complement.
CAGAAAAGGTAATTTCGCTTAAAGCGTTACATCATAAAAATCTTTTTAAATAGCTTCAAATCAGGATTTTTACTCGACGCCGATCGCGAACATGCGTTCCAGATCGTGTTTGGAGAACACCTTGAAGGCGATGAGGGTCTCGGTGGTGCGAATCCCTTCTATGGTAGGGAACTTCTCGGTCACGATGTCCGAGATTGCCTCGTTGGTTTTAGCGCGAATGATGGCCACGAGGTCGAAGCGGCCACCCACCGAGTAGACTTCGCTCACCTCGTCGATGTCCACGAGCTTCTGGGCGATATCCTGCAACTTGTAGTTCTCGACATTGATCAGCACGATTGCGTTGGTCATCGCTGGCTCCTTGCTATCTCAGCAGAATCGTTCGTTTTCGATATCCGGCTCTGTGCGGTGTTCCGCCGCACGCAACATTGTACGCATTCAGGCCCGATACCGAAAGCCCCAAGTGCCCGACTGCGGCCCCAGCGATGGCGCGCGTCAATCATCGCGCGAGGCGCGGCCGTCCGGCGCAAAGTGGTTGTAGGCCAGGGTCAGGCAGATGGCGAAAGCCACCGCAGTGACGCCGAGCAGGGAGTCGAAAAACCGCGGAGATGCCAGCGCCATGCGGATGAGCAGCGTGGACACGGCGAACCCGGAGTTGCGGAACGTGGAGTAGAACGACGGCAGGTACAGCGAGGAGATGAGCACCAGCAGGATATCGCTGAAGATGAGCACCGTATAGAAAACGTCGAAGAACGGCTGGGCATGCCCGGTGCGTAGGGTTTCCATACCCGTCTGCACGGCGATGGTGAAGAAGACGCCCAGCATGATCAGCGCCAGCAGCTTCTTGGTGGCCACAAAGCGGTACAGATCCACGGCGGATTTGCTGCTCTTGCGCTTCACATGCAGCCGGCTGTACACGCCAAGCCCCACGAAGATGATGAGCGAGCCGCAGGCATCGGCGATTATGGGCAGGACAGGGCCGATGCCGTGGGCAATCTCCAGCGGTTCCTCAAAGTGGACAAGCTCCTTGAACGCGTTGCGCAACAGGATGAGCGCGAGAATCTCGAACTGCTTGCCCACAGCGCGGGACATGGAGCACGGCAGCGTGAACACGAGGTCGATGACCTCCTGAATGAGCACGAGGCCGAAGGCCAGCTTGATGGCGTAGTAGTGGCTGGTGGGCGTGAGGTCGGCCAGCGGTTCCGGCAGGAGACCCCGCCGATTCATCTCGATGCCCACCAGGCCCAGCAGGAACAGGAGGATCTGCGCCAAAGCGATGGCCCGCTTGGTGCGCTGGTTTTCCCACAGCGAATGCAGGGGATCGAAGATATGTGTGGTGCCATCCAGCAAGAGACTCGTCAATCTGCCCTCTCCAATGCTCATTTGTGCGCGTATTCCACTCGGTTGCCGATTCCACCTTCATAGCCAGCCTGGGTAACGAGTGCAAGAAGGATGAGGCATATCGTGCTTGCCTTATTCACAACCCCACACAGCGCGGCCGTATCTTTTTGGAACCCGAAATAACCCGCATGGCATGTCGGAGAATGCGGCTTTGTTTTCCTGTATTTCGTATAGGACTGTAGGAATACTGCCTACGCCACTCCTGCCTGAATCTACCCCACTTTTCCACCCTATGATTTTAATCCAGATACTCCATTATCTGTACATATTGACAGTACAACTTTAAACCAAAGGATCATTCGTATGCGACGAAGCTCAACCATTTTTTGCCTGGCCGCTTCTTTATTGCTTATTCTATGCGGCATTGCGTTTGCACAAGGCAATAGCAAGCAGCAAGATGTTAAACAACAAAAGTCTTCAGCAATGAAGCAACAGAACAATGACGTTGTACAAAAGTTGGGCGACAACAAGTTCTTTGCAGAGAACCTCATCCCAATGGACCGTCTCACGGGCCAGGAAGTGGACTTCCAGGGCGAGAAGGACATCGAAGTATCAGATCTGCTGGTCGATCCGGTGACGGGCAACATCCTCTTTGTCGTGGTTTCCTCCGACAGTGTGCTCGGCCTGGGCGGCGATCAGTACGTGCTGCCTTTCGACAGCCTGAAGATACACGCGCAGAGCAGGCAGTTGGCCATTAACGACAAGAGCATCACTCTTGACGACAACACTGCCTATGCACCCAAACGCAATGGCCGCTGGGGTAGCGAAGAGGTCGCAACCTACTGCGCCACCGCGGGCAAGAAGAACCTCATGAAGGAGTCCCGCAACAAGCTGGAGGAAATGCAGCAGATGGTCGCCAATGCGATTGATAAAGTCACCGACACCGGAAGCAAGAAGACAGAGGCCATGGGCCTCGAATGTCTGGTGGAAAGCAACCGGCTCTACAACCGCGAGGTATATGGCGCTGACAACAATGTCATCGGTGAGCTGAGCGGGTTCCTGGTGGACCTCGACGAGGCCAAGATCAAGCTGGCCATCCTGGACCACGGTGCGTTGTGGGGCCTCATGGGTTCCCAGTATCTCATCCCCTGGCAGGCGTTAGGCATCGACCAGCAAGGCAAACGCATCGTGCTCGACGTCAACGAGGACAACCTGGACAAGTTCAGTAAGGCGGATGAGCTGGATTGGAATGGTTCCATTCTGCCAAAGGCTAAGGCCAGGGATATCTATACGAATTACGAGATCGATTACACGGCAGGTTAATCCACTTCATCGCCGGAAGGCGGCGCTGGGTCTTGCCTGCTCCGCCTTCGGCGCATCATAGGAGACAGACATGAACGAAGACATCATCAAAGGTAAATGGAAGCAGCTCAAGGGTGAGGCCAAAAAGCAATGGGGCAAGCTGACTGACGACGATATCGACTATATCGACGGGCAGTACGAGAAGCTCGAAGGCAGGCTCCAGGAAAGATACGGGTACTCCAAGGAGGAGGCTCGCAAGGAAATCAACAGCTGGCAGCAATAGCCATACGAGCGCCTACGCCTCGAACCCACAAGGAGAATCCCATCATGGGCACAATTCTGCTCATCGTCTTGATAATACTGCTCATCGGAGCGCTGCCGTCGTGGCCGTACAGCAGGCGTTGGGGCTACTTTCCCAGCGGCGGGCTGGGGCTCATCCTCCTCATCGTCATCATCCTTTTGCTCATGGGCCGCATCTGATTCGCCAGAGCCCTCTGCGGCTTCAAGCCGCACATCCCTGCCCCGATAAGAAACGGAGCCTGGAGCATATCCCAGGCTCCGTTATTTTCCGTTCAGTGTACAATCCCCTTCAGCTGGGCGCGCGCCTCCTGTGTCAGGACGCGTCATCTGACTTACCGCCGGATGCGGAGCCGGCCTTGCTGGCCGGCAGATCAACAGAGAACGTAGCGCCAACGCCCGGACTGGACGAAACGGACATGCTTCCGCTCAGCGACTCGGTGATGATGAAGTAGGTGACGGACATGCCCAGTCCGGTGCCTACGCCCACGCCCTTGGTGGTGAAGAACGGCTCGAAGATCCGGCGCTGCACCTCCGGGCTCATGCCCGGGCCGTTATCCTCGATCTCCACGTGCACGGCGCCGTCAGTGGCATGGCAGCGCAGCACGAACCGCGGTGCGCGATCCAGCTCCTGATAGGCCCCGGCCATGGCCTGAGCGCCGTTGCGCAGGATGTTGAAGAACGCCTGCTGCAGGTTGGTGGCGTCGCAGTAAACGGTCGGCAGGTCCTCGTCATACTCCCGGACAACCGAGATGTCTCTGAAATCATAGGAATGCTCCAGGTCATGGTCGCTTTTGACAAGCTCCAGGGCACGCTCCAGGATGGGGATGACGTCCTCGTGGTTGAAGAGCCCGCCGCTGCGCCGACTGAAGCCCAACATGTTGGTGACCACACGCCCTGCACGCCGACTGGAGTCCATGACACCGTCGAGCATGGCGTCTATGCCCCGCGCCTTGACGTAGGCCGCCACGTCCTCGAACTGCAGCCCCGCCTCCTCGGCCACGCGCCTGTTCTTGCGGGTGTCCTCCAGAAGCCGCTTGTTCAGCAGGCTGGTGTAGCCAAGGATCGCGGCCAGAGGGTTGTTGATCTCGTGGGCGATTCCGGCGGCGAGCCCGCCCAACGACATCATCTTCTCCGACTGGATCATCATCTCTTCGATGCGCACCCGCTCTGTGATGTCGTCCACGCGGATCACAGCGCCGTCCACGCCGTTGGCGATAAGCGGGTACACGGACACGTCGTTGTAATGTGTCACGCCGTCCCGCTCCTCGGCCACCTTTTCATCCACTATGGGCTTTCGCTCGCGGATGGCCCGGGTAATCTTGTCCATCTCGTTGGCCCATTCGGGCATCACGTCGGCCAGCTGTTTTCCTTCAACTTCTGCTTTAGCAAATCCGGTTGCATCGGCGGCGCGCATATTCCAATGAGTTATCCGCCCTTCCGGGTCCACCCCCACGAGCATGGACGGCATGGAGTCGATGATGTTGCTCAGAAAGTTCCGGAGGTGCGCCAGCTCGTTGTTGGAAGAATGGATCTGGGACACGTAGTTGCGCAGCTGCAGGTTCTGGTACGCAGTCAGGGACATCAGGTTGGCTATGAGAAAGAGGAAGTCGCAGATCCTGTTGAACTGCTCCAGAGGCATGACCGTCACCTGTGCAAAGGCGCGGGAGAACGCCGCCTCGTCCGCGCCTATTTCCTTGGCGTAGGCGAGAATCTGGTTGGAATCGAGCTCTTCGTTGCGTATCTGGCCGATCAGCCAGTTGGCGAGATGGTGGCCGTCCACGGAGATGCTGGCCCCGCAGTCCCACAGCCCGGCGCTCATGCATTGGCTCACGTTAGGCCCGGCCGTGTTCAACCGGCCTATGACAGCGTCCGAGCGCATGCAATTGCACAGCCCCTTCTCTGTTTTGCGGATCACATCCTGACAGAGAGTAGAAAAATTACTGGGTTGTGTAATAGGTTCGCCGCTGGGAAGCGTGATGATAGAGGCAACCCCTGTGGCGGCGGCAAAGGCGTCCTGAATCGCCTGTATGGAGTCGAGGTCGAACAGGTCTGTAAAGCGGATGCCGCCAGGTGTTGTGGAGGTTTCGCTGTTATTCAGTGCTGCCAGTTCCTTTTCCGCAACGGCCAGCTCGTCGACAAGAAAGGCTATCTTGTCCTGGAGCTCCTTCCTTTTCACAGGGCCCCCTTTATTGCATGTTGCAACCTTCCATGGGTCTCATCATAGAATGTAATCACGGTCAAGTAATTCAAGGACGGCGGGGGTTATCCGCGATTACACACGTGTGATAAATAGAGCGAAAACGAACAGCCGAAGAGACATCTATGCGGCGTCTGCAAGCTGGACGCGCATACACAGAAAGGTGAGGAAGTACGGCTCAGTGCAAGAGGAAGAATGTGGCCATGCCGAGGAAGATAAAGAACCCGGCCATGTCCGTTATGGCGGTCAGGAAGATGGAGGAGGCCTGCGCCGGATCGCGGCCCATGCGCTTGAGCATCAGTGGAATGGTGGCTCCGGCGGCCGCGCCCAGCAGCATGTTCAGCCCCAGGGCCGCGCCCATGACGCGCGCCAGAACGCCGTTTCCCGTAACGAGGTAGGCCACACAGAAGACCAGAAGACCGATGACCACGCCGTTCATCAGGCCAATGCGCGCTTCGCGCGCCACCGCATGGACCGATTTTTTCTTGTCCAGCGTCTCCACGGCAAGCTGGCGAATGATGACGGCCAGGGACTGCTGTCCGGAGTTGCCGCCCTGGTTGGCCACGATGGGCATGAGCACGGCGAGTATGGCCATCTGCGCGATGGAGCCCTCGAACACGTGCACCACGCTGGCAGCCAGCACGGAGTTGGCGATGTTCACGAGGAGCCACGGCAGCCGCTTGGCCACGGAGCTGCGCCACGGCGTGTCCACGGTCTCATCCTGACCGGCGCCGACCATGCCGAGCATGTCCTCGCTAGCCTCTTCGTGGATGATGTCCATGACGTCGTCGTGGGTCACCACGCCCAGGAAGCGGCCCTCGTAGTCCAGAACCGGCAGCGCGAGGTAGTTGTAGCGGCGCAGAAGGTGCGCCACTTCTTCCTTGTCCGTATCGAATCGCACGGAGATCACCGGCTGGTCGCTGATGAGGTCTTTGAGCAGGCGGCCCGGCTTGGAAAGCAGGATGTCGCGCAGGGAGAGCACGGAGACGAGCTTGTCGTCCTCGTCCACGAGATAGGCGTAGTACGGAATCTCGATGTCTTCGTTCTCGATCTGTCGACGGATGAAGGTGATGGCCTGATCCGCCGTGAGGATGGGATCGAGCACGATGTTGTCCGTGTTCATCACGCCGCCGGCGGTGTCCGGATCGTAGCGGTACAAATGCCAGATCTCGGCCTTGTCCTCCTTCTGCAGGCGGCGGACGATGCGCTCGCGCTGGGTGTCCTCCAGCTCGTGGAGCACGTCGGCGGCGTCGTCCGGATACATCTGCTCCAGGATGTCGGCGGCAAGCTCGGGGTTCAGACGCGAGATAAGCTCCACGCGATGGTGCGAGTCCATTTCCGAGATGGTCGCGGCGGCGTCCTCCGGAGTGATGGATTCGATGAGCGCAAGCTGCTGACCCAGAGACATCTGCTCCAGGTGGTCGGCGGCGTCGGCCGGATGCACCGTGTCGAAGTTTTCGGGGTCGAGCACGATGTCGTCCTGCTCTTCCCCCCGCTCTTCCTGGGGCATCGGCGCGTCATCCATCGGATGGTGCTGCGCCTTCATGGCCTCGTCCAGCCCGAGCCCTTCGCTGGCCTGTGCTTCGCTCTTCTCTTCGCGGTTTTCGGTATCGCTCATCATACGTCGTGTTCTCCGAAAAAAGGTGCGACTGCACGAAGTGTTTCACCCCTTCCGTACATCGCACCCTGAATCCCACCTTAATAGCCTTGAATGGAGGCCCGAGTCAAAGCCTTCCCTCGGCGCTGCCTGATTTGTGGCGAAAAAGAGTTGAATGCAACAAAATTTCGCCGTAATCTGAAGCTTCAATGTCTGCTTCATCTCTCCCAGCTTTCGACGCCTTTTTCTCGGGGCCTGCTCGCGAATACCTGCTGCGGGCATTGGACCTGGCCATCGAGGAAGACGGCGAGGACCTCACCAGCAAGGCGCTTTTCACCAGCGAACGCTTCACCGCCGTGGTCGTGGCCAAGCAGCAATGCGTGGTGGCCGGCCTGCCCATGGTGCCCATCGTGCTGGAGCGCACAGCCACACACATCGGCGCAGAGCGCTCCTGGAACCTGACCATGAACGCGAAGGACGGCGACACGCTGGAGTACGGCGATGAGCTCTTCCAGCTTGAAGGGGACGCCCTGCTCCTGCTCACGGCCGAGCGCATCATACTCAACTTTCTGTGTCATCTGAGCGGCATCGCCACCCTTACCCGGCGCTATGTGGACGAGCTCGCCGGGTCGGGCGTCACCCTGCTCGACACCCGCAAGACATTGCCCGGCCTGCGCTATCCGGAAAAGTACGCCACTGTCGTGGGCGGCGCGCAGAATCATCGCAAGAATCTGTCGGAAATGATCATGCTCAAGGACAATCACATCGATCGCGCCGGAGGCATCATCCCGGCGACCGCCATGGTCCGCAAGGCGTACTGCCCCTGCCCGCCTATCGAGGCGGAGTGCCGCACCCTGGACGAGGTGCGCGAGGCCGTGGAGGCCCGTGTGGACCGCATCATGCTCGACAACATGGGACCCGAGACCATCCGCGAGGCGCTCGCCCTCATCCCGGACGGCATCGAAAGCGAGCTCTCCGGCGGCGTGTCCCTGGAAACCCTGGCCGAGCTCGCCGCCACGGGACCAGATTTCATCTCCGTCGGGCGGCTTACCCACTCCGCTCCTACGGCCGATCTTTCCATGCGTATGCGGAGGACCTCATGAGCAACGCAGCACAACGTATCGAAGAGATTCGCGGCGCCCTTGGCTCCGACCTCGTCATCCTGGGCCATCACTACCAGCACGACAGCGTCATCCAACACTGCGACCTGACCGGCGACTCCCTGGAGCTTGCCCGGAAGGTGGCGAACCTGTCCGCGCGGTACATCGTTTTCTGCGGCGTCTTCTTCATGGGCGAGGCAGCCGCCCTGCTTGTCGAGCCGGAGCAGAAGGTCTTCATGCCGGACAGGACGGCGTCGTGCACCATGTCTGAGATGGCTCCCGGGCCGCTGGTCGGCAACGTCATGGACTGGCTCAAAAGCTCGGGCAAGACGATCGTCCCCCTGACATACGTTAACTCTTCAGCCGCGGTGAAGGGCATTGTCGGCGCCAACGGCGGCGCAACCTGCACCTCGGCCAACGCCGAGATCATGCTCCAATGGTGCATGGGACGCGGCGATGCGGTGTTCTTCCTGCCGGACAAGAACCTCGCCCTGAACACTGCCAATACGCTGGCCCTGCCCGACTCGCTGCGAATGGTTCTGGACATCCGCAGGGGCGGCTCCAATATTCAGCCCGATGTCGTGCGCGAGAAGCAACTGCTCATCTGGCCCGGCTGCTGCTCCATCCATGCGGCGCGCTTCAAGGTCCGGCAGATCGAGGAAGCCCGCGTCAAGCATCCTGACTGCACCGTAATCGTCCACCCCGAGTGCACGCCCGAGGTGGTGCAGGCTTCCGACGTCTCCGGCTCCACCTCCACCATCATCCGCTACTGCGAAGACGCCCCTGCCGGCGCGACGATCTACATCGGCACCGAGATCAACCTCGTGGAGCGTCTCGTGCAGCGCTATGCCGGGGAGAAGAACATCGTCCCCCTGGCGCACTCCGCCTGCCAGAACATGGCCAAGAACACCGAAGACAAGCTGGCCGATCTTCTCGACGACATTGCCAAATCCCATGAAAAGGGTACGCCCACCAAGGCCGAACCCGTCACCGTTGACCCAGGAACTGCCGCCAACGCCCGGAGTTCTCTGGAACGTATGCTCGAGGCCTGTGCATGAACGACGCACGCCTTACCACCCAAGCCCTGGTTATAGGCTCCGGCATTGCCGGCTGCTCCGCCGCCCTCACCCTGGCCGATGAAGGGTTCGAGGTCATTCTGCTTTCCTCCGGCCCCGCTCTGGACACCGGCAACACCGCCCTGGCCCAGGGCGGCATCGTCTTCCACGGCCCAGACGAGGACCCACGGCTCCTGGAGCAGGACATCAAGCGCGCCGGACACGACTATAACTACTCCCGCGCCGTGCGCTTTATCAGCCGCAAGGGCCCGCAGGCCGTACAGGAGCTGCTGGTGGACCGGCTCGACATCCCCTTTGCCCGCGGCAACGAACCCGGCGCCTGCGAATGGGATCTGCGGCTGGAAGGCGGCCACCAGGAGCACCGCATCCTCTACTGCGCGGACTACACCGGCCGAGCCATCATGGACGGCCTCATGGCTGCGGTGGAAAAATCTCCCAACATCCGCGTACTGACCAACCGCAGCGCCATCGACCTGCTCACCAGCCACCATCACCCCACGCAGCTCCAGTTCAAGTACCACCTCACCAACCAGTGCGTGGGCGCCTACGTGCTCAACGAGGAAACAAGCCACGTGGAGACGATCCTGGCCGATTTCACGGTGCTCGCCACCGGCGGCGTGGGCCAAGTCTATCTGCACACCACCAACACCGCCACCTCCACCGGCTCCGGCCTGACCATGGCCTACCGCGCCGGCGCGTGGTGCATGAACACCGAGTTCGTGCAGTTCCACCCCACGGCGCTGTACCACCGCGCCGAGCGCCGCTTCCTCATCTCCGAGGCCATGCGCGGCGACGGCGCCCGTCTTGTGGATTCCCAGGGCGTGCCGTTCATGGACCGCTACGACCCCCGCGCCGACCTCGCCCCGCGCGACATCGTCACCCGCGCCATCCTGGACGAGATGCTCCACACCGGCGAGCCCTGCGTCTACCTGGACGCCGCCCGCTTCGCCAAACCGCACAGCGGCGACCTCAAGACCGCCTACCCCACCATTTACAAGCAGTGCGCCAAGATCGGCATCGATATCGAAAAGGACCCCATCCCCGTGGTCCCGGCCGCCCATTACTTTGTCGGCGGCGTGCTCTGCGACATCCACGGCCGCACTACCCTGGACCGGCTCTACGCCGTGGGCGAGACCGCCTGCACCGGCGTGCACGGCGCCAACCGCCTGGCCTCCACCTCGCTGCTGGAAGGCCTGCTCTGGGGCCGCTCGGCCGGCGCGGACATCAGCCGCAAGCTCTCGGCGCACCGGGCCGTACCGCGCAAGCTCAAGGATTCCATCCCGGACTGGAACCACCTCGGCGATGTGCGCAACGAAGACCCGGCCCTGGTGCAGCAGGATTGGTCCACCATCCGCCACACCATGTGGAACTACGTGGGCATCGCGCGCACCACCCCGCGCCTGGCCCGCGCCGCGGACGACATGCGCAGCCTCTACCGCCACCTGCTCGACTTCTACAAACGCACCCCGCTCTCCAAAAACCTCGTCTCCCTCTTCCACGGCTGCCATACCGCGTACATCATCACCATGGCCGCCCACCGCAACAAGCGCTCCATCGGCACGCACTACCGCGTGGATGAGTAGGAAGAAGGAAGAGAAGAGAAAGGCTGAAAAGAATTAGAGAAGGGGCTTCGCCCGCCCGCGAGGGGCGCTGCCCCTCGAACTCCCTGCCAGGGAGCTAAGCTCCCTGGACCCATTGCTTGGGCTTATTTAATGCAGTTCTGAGGACTTGCCCTCGTTACGTCCTTTATATGGACAATGCTGGAGGGATCATCACGACAAAGAGCTGCAGTACCAAAGCACAAAAATGGTGGATAACTGTGAATATTTTTCTATTTGCTACGTAGATTGGAATATTGATTGCGAAGATAGCAATCATTAGTATTCCGACAATTTTGTATTGGTAATATACAAACGACTTGATACCGGCATCAAAAATTACAGAACCTGCAGCAACAACAGATATCAAATATGCAGCAAGCCACATAGATATTGCTACCGTCAGAAATCTAACCATACTACGCATTGTATAAAACAACAATCCACCAACCATAATAAAAATTAGTACAGTTACTTTGTAGGCCATAAGAACATCACCCTTCCAACCCCATAATCACCTCGCGTATCACACTATCCTGCCATTCCCTGTATCGCTCATCCAGTCGCGCGTCAGACCTGTCTGCACGTACGTGATGTAACTGATGGAATCCCTGTCGAAGCAGCTCATCATCGACAGGCGGCCATTGCTCCAGAGCCTCTTCGGGTGTGATGCGACCCTCGAGCAAATAGCGCAGAATCTGCGCTCCGTGCATTCTTGCGACTCGCAATCTGTCAATCATGCAAATATTCTGTGCAAAACCAAGATGAATTGAATAGGAATAAGCGGTAGCAGCAGCAGAATAATATGCCCTGCTATAATTATATTCGCGACATAAATTGTTTTAGCAAACCATCCATCAAATCTGTATTTCCACAAGATGAGTACTGGAATTACAGTATACAAACCGTCAAGCAGGACTTGGGTCATGCTGCCAAATCCCAATATCATGGAGAACAGATAATCGAGAACAATGTATACCAAATAGGCACCAGCAAAGAATGTACTCCCTCTAGCCAAGAAGCTCATGCGCTTCGGTTCTTCCTGACTCATCGTACTGCTCGGATCTACGATTCCGGCATTTCCGCTTGCGCCATATGGTTTCGTGCCCATTAATACACCCTCTTTCAATGGCATAGCTCTGCTGCGATTCAGTCAGCGATCCACACCTGTCTGAAGTCAAGCGCATCCCCTTCCCAATACACGATGGAGTTCGCTCCCTCCGGGTTGTAGAGTCGTATAGCGTCGGTAAGGAGCTCGAAGTACGACGTCTTCCTCTCACCCTTGTCACTTGCAATATATTCAATCATCCCAGGAGGTACAAAATCAACGCAGGTATAGGCCATAGCGCTACGCGGGAATGTGATGACATGCCGCACCTCGGTTGCCGATCTGTCTGCCCTGGCCAGGACTACGAATAGCGCCCCGGCGTTCGCTTCCCGGCTCTCGGCCAGCATGGCGGTGTCTTGGACTCCGTCGCCGTCGAAGTCGCCGAAACCGTCGAGGCGCAGCCAGCACGGGGAGACTGTAGTTGATATCCTGACGGAAGATTGCCCCCTTCGACGTCCCCTGAAGCCAGATTCTGCGTAATCCCGAAAGCGACCGATGCTCTCAAAAATACAAATACGACGGTGAGAATCCAACAGATGCCCGCCGCAAGGCGAATTCTTTTTTGATTCGCTTCGCTCATCCTTCCGATTTGCCTGTCCTGGAAAATCGTAGCCCCATTTCTGGGGTCCAGGGGAATTAAATTCCCCTGGCAGGGGGCGTGGGGACAGCGTCCCCCAACCACCGAAGGCATTTCTTGATCTCTCTCACATCCCGGTGCCACGGGTTTTAATGAAGGTGCCGGCTTCGAGCTCGCGGTAGGCCGTCTCCAGTTCTTCGTCGGTGTTCATGACGATGGGGCCATACCAGGCCACGGGCTCGCCAAGGGGCTTGCCGGACACGAGCAGGAAGCGCAGCTCGTCGTTGCCGGGATTGGCGATCTGCACGCCATTGCCGGGACCGAAGACCACGAGGTCGCGATTGGCGCAGGTGGTCGCTTCCGGACCGAACTGGCCGGCGCCGGCGATGACGTAGGCAAAGCACGTATACTCGGCCGGCGTGGGATGCTCGAACGCGGCGCCAGGCGGTACACGCACATCCAGGTACTCGGGATCGATGACGATATCCTGCACCGGGCCGCGGGTCTCCCCTACTGTGCCGGCGATGACGCGCGCCACGGCCCCGCCTGTGGTCGTGACCTCGGGGATGGTCTCGGCGGCCACATCGCGGTAGCGCGGGTCCATCATCTTGTCGCGAGCCGGGAGGTTAGCCCAGAGCTGGAAGCCCACGAGCCGGCCGTCTGCGTCGCCCTGGGGCATCTCCTGATGCAGGATGCCGCTGCCGGCCGTCATCCACTGCACATCGCCCGCGCCGATGCTCCCGGCGTTACCCATGGAGTCGCCGTGCTCCACATCGCCGCCAAGCACGTAGGTGATGGTCTCGATGCCGCGGTGAGGATGCCAGGGAAAGCCTTTGATGTAGTCCTGCGGCGAGTCGCCGCGGAAATCGTCGAGCAACAGAAACGGGTCGAGGTCCACGCCCTGGCGGAAACCAAAGGCGCGGTGCAAATGCACGCCAGCGCCTTCGATAGTCGGCCTGGACGCATAAACGGCCGCAACGGGCCGGACGGCTGGATGCGACATGGGGACTCCTGGATTACAGGATGGCGTCTACCCCCGCCGCGACAATCGCCTGTCCGCGTACCGCGTCACGAGAAAGAAGGTGACGCCACCGCCAACCATGATGAACAGGAGACCGGGAAAGCCCATCCAGCTGTTCGTCTCCACCAGCCGGGACACGCCGTAGAGCACGAGCACGGCAAAAGTCACCCAGCAGACGAATGCGGCAAGGCCGATGAAGATGGACGCCGTCCTCTTAGTGACAGGCACGCGATAGTCGTCGCAACTGACCGGGGGATCGACTGGTTCTTTAGTGTTCATACCCTCGTCTATGGCACGCTGCCCAGCCCGGGTCAATGGCTTGCCGAACGAGGTCCGAGGGCTCTGCCCTCGGGCACCCGCCAGGGAGCATGGCTCCCTGGACCCACTCCTGGGGTCCAGAGGAATTGAATTCCCCTGGCAGGGGGCTTTGGGACAGCGTCCCCCGATCGCCGTAGGCGTGTAACCTGACAGTTCATAAATCAAAACAAAAGGCCGCCTGGCGGATATGCCGGGCGGCCTTGGTATTTCGTGTGCGCCAAAGGCTAGGCTTTGGCCGGTGCTGCACCCTGTGGCAGCGGTTCTTCGGGCGGCTGGAAGGCCAGCAGGATGGGGGACGCCACGAAGATGGAGGAGTAGGTACCCACGCCGACGCCGATGAGCAGGGCCAGGGCGAAGTCGTGGATAACGCCGCCGCCGAGCACGAAGAGCGCCACGACAACGACGAGTGTGGTGCCCGAGGTGAGCAGCGTACGGGACAGGGTCTGGTTGATGGAGACGTTGATGGTCTCGCCGAAGTCCTTGGAGATGCGGTTGCGCAGGTTCTCGCGGATACGGTCGAAGACGATGATGGTGTCATTGAGCGAGTAACCGATGATGGTCAGCAGCGCAGCAACGATGGTCAGGTCGAACTCCTTGTTGAGTATTGAGAAGATGCCCACGGTGATGATGACATCATGCACCAGGGCCACGACAGCTCCCAAGGCGTAGTTCAGTTTGAGGTACCAGCACAGGGCCAGAGCCACGATAAGGGCGATGATGGTGAGATAGCCGGTGGCGATGCCCACCAGCCCCAGCACATACATGCCGCCGGCCAGGGCGGCGGCCATGATGCCGGCAGCCCACCAGCGCTGCTCGAACCGGCCCGAGATGTAGATGGCGATGAGCAACACAGCGTAGAACATCGCCTCCAAGGCCTTCTGGCGCAGGTCCGCGCCCACCTTGGGACCAACCATCTCCACGCGCTGGATCTCGTGGCCCAGCTCGGGCATGGCCTTGGCCAGCGCCGAGTCGATGCCCTGACGCAGAGAGTCGGTTTCGATGTCACTCTGCGCGATGCGCATCAGGTATTCGTTGTCGCCCTGCATGCCGAAGCGCTGGACGGTGAGCCCTTCCAGTCCGATGCTCTCCAGAGCGTCGCGCAGCTTGTCGAGCTCGACTTCATTGTTGAACTTGAGCTGCACGTTGATGCCGCCGGCAAAGTCGATGCCGTAGGCTGGTCCGCCCTTGATGGCCAGCGAGACAACGCCGGCCAGAATGAGCAGCCCGGAGATGAGGAAGGCGACCTTGCGGTAGCCGATGAAGTTCACAGTGGGAACTTTTTTGAGGATATTCAAGCCCATGGATCAGCTCCAGGATTTCACTTAGATGGAGAGCCCCGCCTTGGCCGGCCGCTTGACAAGCCAGAGGTCGAAGAGGATGCGCGAGACGAATATGGCCGTGAACATGGACGCCAGGATACCCAGCGTCAGCGTGACGGCAAAGCCGCGGATGGGTCCGGTGCCGAACTGATAGAGAATGATGGCGGCGATAACCGTCGTCACGTTTGCGTCGAGGATGGTCAGCGTGGCGCGGGAGTAGCCCATGTCCACGGCGGCGCGCGGGGTCAGCCCGTTGCGCAGCTCCTCGCGTATGCGCTCGTAGATCAGCACGTTGGCGTCCACCGCCATACCGAGGGTAAGGATGATACCTGCGATGCCCGGCAGGGTAAGCGTAGCGCCGAAGCCAGCCAGCCCAGCCAGCACCAGGAAGATGTTGAGCATGAGCACGGTGTCCGCCACGATGCCGGCGAAGCCGTAGTAGATGACCATGAAGACGATGACGAGGGCGCCGCCGATAAGCGCGGCGTTGATGCCCTGGTCGATGGACTCCTGACCGAGGGACGGGCCCACGGAACGCTCCTGCAGGATGGTGACCGGAGCGGGCAGCGCGCCGGCGCGCAGGACGATAGCCAGGTTGTGTGCCTCGTCTGTGGTGAAGGAGCCTGTGATGGAGGCGCGTCCGCCGGAGATGCGGTCCTGAATGACTGGCGCGGAGTAGACCTTGCCGTCCAGAACGATGGCCATGCGCTCTTTGACGTGCTCGCCGGTGAGGCGCTCGAAGAGGCGGGCGCCGCGGCTGTTGAACGTAAGCGTCACGTAAGGCTGGTTGTAGGAGTCGAAGGCGGTGCCGGCATTGGTGATGTACTCGCCGGTCAGCACGGCGTCGCGCTTGAGAACGATGGGCGTCTCGGTAGAGGAGCCATCGGCATTGGTGTGCTGCATCATGGCCAGCTCATCGCCGGGCGGCAGAATGCCCTTCTGAGCCTTGGCGATGTCCGCATTCTCGTCCACCATCTTGAACTCAAGGTGCGCGGTGCGGCTCAGGATATCGATGGCGCCCTGCTGATCCTTCAAGCCCGGAAGCTGAACCTGGATGCGGTAGTCTTCGCGTTGCTTGCGGATATCAGGCTCGGAAACGCCGAACTGGTCGATGCGGTTGCGGATGGTCTTTACGGCCTGGTCCAATGTCAGGTCGGCCAGGTAGTTCTTGTACTTCTCGGTCATGATCAGGTCGTAGCGAACCTGGCCGTCGTCCAGCGTGGTGCGGGAATTCACCCGGAAGTTCTCGAAATGCTCGGCGATGATCTCGTCGAGCTTGTCCCGGGAGTCCGCCTTGGGCAGCACGAACTGGAGGTGGTTTTCCTTGGTGACGGTGGGCCGGAGGATGAAAACGCCGTCATCCCGAGCGATGTCGCGCAGGTCGCGGCCGGCCTGGGAGATGTTGTTTTCGACGGCCTTGTCGATGTCCACGCCCAGGGTCAGGTGCATGCCGCCCTGGAGATCGAGACCGAGATTGATTTTGGTGTCGGGCAGCACCTTGCCCAGAGAGGATTCCCTGACGGCCGGAATGCTGGGCAGGACATAGATGAGCCCGATGAGTGTGACGAAAAGCGTAATGCCGATGCGCAGGCGAAGATTGCCGCTCATGTGTGGATCCTGGTTCGCGGTCGGTGTGTAGTCTTGACGGAAGACGCGGCAGGCATACCGAAAAATGCCGGCGACGGGAAGTTACGCATGCGCTCCACGGCTTCCCGTCTGCCGCACAAATCGAAATACGGGCGCAAAAGCGTCCGCGTCCTTATTTTTCTTCCGTATCCTTTGTGGCCTGCTCTTTGGGAGCCCTCACATTGTCCGCCAGGCCGGAGACGTAGCTCCGGTTCACCTTGATGACGAGGTCCTTGGCGAGCTCAACGGACAGTACGTCTCCGTCCACCGCGGTGATGCGACCATACATGCCGCCGCCGGTGATGATGTAGTCGCCCTTTTTCAGGTTGGCGAGCAGGTTTTTGTGCTCCTTCGCCTTCTTCTGCTGCGGACGGATGAGCAGGAAGTAGAAAATGACGAACATGAGGATGAGCGGGGCGAACGCGGTGATAGGGTTGCCGCCCCCTGCTCCGCCGCCCTGGGGCGCTGCGCCCATGGCATGTGCGATGGATTCAAAAAACATACGAGCTCCTTTGGTCTACGCGTATCGTGTACTGTGCATGTGTATGCCGAGAGATTGCCGTGCGCCTGGTTTTGGTCGCCACGCACCCCCTCGGCTGGCGCGCTCGCACGCGCCTCGGCCGAGCCTGCGCCATACGGCGCGAAACTGTGGTCGCAAAAGAGAATTCAGTTATCCCACCCTCAAAGAGTATGTCAAGAAACACCGAGCTTCTCGTGGCTCAGTTTAAATTTCAGTAAGGAAGGGGAACTTTTCCGGTCCTACAGGGATTCGATGGTCTCCAGCAACAGCCGGGTCACCTTCTCCGCATTGGCGCCAAAAATGCGCAGAATCTCCTCCCACGTCACCGGCTCCTCATCCGTTTTCCAGCAGTCGTAATCCGTGCTCATGGCCACGGCCGCGTACGGAATGCCGGCTTCGTTGGCCAGAATGGCTTCCGGCGCCGTGGACATGTTGATCACATCCGCGCCCCAGGCACGGAACATGTTGGACTCCGCGCGTGTGGAGAAGCGCGTGCCCTCGATGGTGATCACGGTGCCCTGCTCATGGTGCTTTATGCCCATCTTCTTGCAATGGTCGATAAGTTCGCCGCGCAGGTCCTCATCAAAGGGATCGGCCATGGGCGTGTGCACCGGGGCGTGCGGCTCGAACCGATCGTAGAAGGTGAGGGGCCGGCGCCGCGTGAAGTCGATGAACTGATCGAGGATCACGAGGTCGCCGCGCTCGATCTCCAGCCGTAGCGAGCCCACGGCCGTGGTCGCCAGGATGCACTCGCACTCCAGCTGCCGTAGCGCATCGATGTGCGCGCGGTTGTTCACGCCGGTCGGCGGCACGGTGTGCTCCCTGCCGTGGCGCGCCACCAGAAAGACATCCTTGGAGCCGATGCGCCCCGCCTTGACCGGGGATTCGAGCGTGCCCCACGGCGTTTCGATGTCGAGGTCCCTGGGCTTGGTGAAGATAGCCGGGTTGTCCAGTCCACTGCCGCCGATGATGCCGATGCGCTGCATCCGGAATGCTCCTGGTGAATGGTTGAGGGATCAGAGGGTGAGCAGGCAGGAGTAGCCCTGGTTCTCCAGCTTGTCCTTGCCGTCCAGGAAGCCGAGCTGCACCAGGAAGCCGAGGCCGGCAATCTCGCCCCCCACGTTCTGCACCAGCTTCAGCATACCGGCCGCGGTGCCGCCGGTGGCCAGCAGGTCGTCGATGACCAGCACCTTCTCGCCCTCGGCCACGGCGTCCTCGTGCATGCACAGGGTGTCGGAACCGTACTCCAGATCATAGGTCACGCTGACAGTATTATAGGGCAGCTTGCCGGGCTTACGCACAGGCACGAAGCCGATGCCCATCTTGTAGGCCAGCGGCGCGCCGAAGATGAAGCCCCGCGCCTCTGCAGCGAGCACCTTGGTGGCGCCGGTGTCCTTGAACTTCTCGTACAGGCTGTCAATGGCCGCGGCAAAGGCCTCGCCGTCGCCCAGCAGCGGTGTGATGTCGAAAAAGACGATGCCCTCCTTGGGGAAGTCGGGAATATCGCGGATGTAGCTCCTCAAGTCCATGACTCGCTCCTTTTACTTTGCAGACAAATTGGATACCCTCGCAGGAAGGCTCTGGCGACCCTGTGGTGTCGCCTCGGAGCTTCTACTCGCGAACAGGAACGCTTGTCAAAAACTCCGGGGCGTCTTCCCTCAGAATATCCATGAAAATCCAACACTGCGACACCATTCTGCGCGCTGCGTGGCTGGTGACCCAGGACAATGACCGCCGCGTCATCGAGAACGCGGGGGTGGCCATTGCCGACGGCCGCGTGCTTGCCGCCGGCCCCTGGGACGAGATTTCCAGCCAATATCAAGGCAAAGAGCTGCTGCCGGGACGCGAGCTGCTGCTCATGCCCGGCCTGATCAACGCGCACACCCACGCGCCCATGACGCTTTTCCGCGGTCTGGCCGACGACCTGCCGCTCATGGAGTGGCTGCACGACTACGTCTTCCCCGTGGAGCAGAAGCACACGCCGGAGACCGTGCGCCTTGGCGCCCTGCTGGCCTGCGCCGAGATGACCCGTTTCGGCGTCACCGCCTTCTGCGACATGCACTTCATGGCCGCGCACGTGGCCGAGGCCGCGGAGCAATCCGGCTTGCGCGCCATGCTGGGCGAGGCGCTTTTCGGCTTCCCGAACCCCTCCTACCAGACCTTTGACCAGGGCTTTGCCAAGGCCGAAGCTCTGTGCGAGACGTACCGCGACCACCCGCGCATCACGCCCACAGTCGCGCCCCACGCCGTGTACACCACCACGCCCGAAATGCTGGAGCGCACCTGGAGCCTGGCGGAATCTTCCAATACGTTATGGGTCATCCACCTGGCCGAGACCACGACCGAGACCGCCGAGTGCATCGAGAAGTTCGGCGCGCGGCCCCTGGCCTATCTGGACTCCATCGGCTGCATCGGACCGCGTACCATGTTGGCCCACGGCGTGGACCTCAACACCGAAGAGATGGACCGCCTCGCTCAGGCCGGCGCGACCGTGGTCCACTGCCCCAAATCCAACATGAAGCTCGCCTCCGGCGTGGCTCCCGTGCCGGAAATGAGCCGCCGCGGCGTGCAGACCGCCCTGGGCACGGACGGCGCCGCCTCTAACAATACCCTCGGCATGTTCACGGAGATGCGCTTCGCCGCCCTGCTGCACAAAGCCCACACCCTCGACGCCACGGTCATGGATGCGCAATCCGTGCTGGACATGGCCACCTGCGACGGAGCCCGCGCCCTGGGCATGACCGCCGGCGCCGGAACCATCGCCCCTGGCGCGCCGGCCGACATCATCGCCCTGGACCTCACCCGGCCCAACCTGCGGCCCTGCTATAACCCCATATCCCACGCCGTGTACGCGGCCGAGGGCGGCGAGGTCTGCCTGACCATGGTAGACGGCGAAGTCCTCTATAAGGACGGCGCGTTCACGCGCATCGACTATCCGGCCCTGCTGAACGAGGTGCGCGGACTCGGCGCCTGGGTGCGGCAGCAGAGCGGGAGGAACGCATGAACCACACGCCCCCCCTCTTCCTGACAGCGCGCTGGGTGATCGGCCCGGACGGCCCCATGGAGAACGGCTGCGTGCACATCGAGGACGGTCGCATCCTCGGCGTCTGCCCACGCCATGAGGTCCCAGCCACATTGTTTGAAGACGCGCCCAATGCCGAGCACCGCGACCTGGGTGAGGCGTGCATCATGCCCGGCCTGATCAACGCCCACTGCCACGCGCCCATGGCCATCCTGCGCGGCGTGGCCGACGACATGGAGCTGCTGACCTGGCTGGAAAAGGGAGTCTGGCCGCTGGAAAAAGAGTTCACCCGCGAGATGACCTTCCTCGGCGCCATGCTCGCCTGCGCGGAAATGATCGCGTCCGGCATCACCTGCTTTGCGGATATGTACGTCTGGTC
This sequence comes from Oceanidesulfovibrio marinus, assembly GCF_013085545.1. Classification (NCBI taxonomy): domain Bacteria; kingdom Pseudomonadati; phylum Thermodesulfobacteriota; class Desulfovibrionia; order Desulfovibrionales; family Desulfovibrionaceae; genus Oceanidesulfovibrio; species Oceanidesulfovibrio marinus. The sequence continues at coordinate 802,010 of NZ_CP039543.1, read as the reverse complement.
CGGGGAGATCGCCCGCGCCGTGGAAGCCGTGGGCCTGCGCGCCGTGCTCAGCGAGGGTCTGCTGGGATTCCCCACCCGCACCTACGGGAGCGTGGAGGAGAGTCTGGCCCTCTGCCGATCCTTCATGGAGGAGTTTAAGAATCACCCGTTGATCCGCTTTGCTCCTGCACCGCACACTGCCTTCACCACCGTGTCCAAGCAGCTGGTGGAGAGCTACGCCATGGCTGGAGAGTTTGACGCGCCCTGGCTCATCCACGCCGCCGAGACCGCCTCGGAGAACGCGCGCGTGCAGGAGCTGCACGGCCAGCGGACTATACCCTTCCTGGACTCCCTGGGCTGCCTGGGCGAGCGCTCCGTGCTCGTGCACGCCGTGGACCTCACGGACGAAGAAATTGAGATCATCGCGGCGCGCGGGGCCAAGGTTGTGCACTGCCCGCGCTCCAACTGGAAGCTCGCCTCGGGCATGGCCCCGGTGCACGGCCTGGCCGAGGCCGGCGTAACCGTGGCCCTGGGCACGGACGGCGCGGCCTCCAACAACACCCTGGACATTTTTGGCGAGATGCGCGCCGCCGCCCTGGGCGCCAAGGTGCGCGAGATGGACCCCACGGCCCTGCACGCGCCCCAGGCCCTGGCCATGGCTACGCAGAACGGCGCCGCGACCCTGCGCCTGCCTTTTTCCGGAACCCTGGCTCCGGGCCAGCCGGCCGACCTCTGCGTGCTCAATCTGGCCGCCCCGCACCTGCAGCCCTGCCACGACCCCGTGTCCCACGCCGTGTACGCGGCCCAGGGCTCGGACGTCTGCCTGACCATGGTGGCCGGCCACGTGATCTACGACCACGGCGCCTTCCTCACCCTGGACTACCCGGCGCTGCTGGATGCCGGCCAGGAGATCGCCGCGCACATGCGCGAGATCATGGACCGCCAGGAACGGCAACGGTGCGAAGATACCCGGCCACAGGACTCGGACTGAGAACAGGGCTCGCGGTCGCAGGACACGGGCTGCAACCGCTGCCACGTCAGAAGAAAGGCCAGGGAAATGTGCTGGAGCGATGTCCGGACATGCGCCGCGGGAATCGCCCTGCCAGTCCTCGCGCGCCTGTTCGCGAAGATGGCGCAAAAAACCGCTGAAAAACCATGCGCCAGGGCTTGACAGCAGCGGCTCATCTTCTATATCTAGTCTGCTTTTCGATTCGCGTATCCCGGAAGCGCCGACGATGGGGAGAGTTCATCGGCACGGCCCTTCTTGAATAAATCGACAATATTTTCCGGAGGTTCGATATGTCTGCAGCACAACTGCAAGGCGCCGAGCGCACCCCCCAGGGCGTGGTCATGAAGGGCATCACCATGGAGCCCGTGGTTGAGAAGTGCGAAGGCTGCGAGCGCATCAAAGAGTTCGAGGGCGAGAAGTACTGCTCCACCTACCCCCAGCCCGAGCTGAAGTGGAAGCTGGGCGTGTGCAACTTCGCCACCCACGTGAAGGCCGAGCTCGACAAGTCGGGCAAGGTCAAGGTCAACCCGCTGAAGGCGTCCAAGCGCGCCGCCCGCGGTCGCTAGACCTTTCCGCGATCCAAGCGTTGCAAAGCGCCGGTTCTCCAGATGGGGAGCCGGCGCTTTTTGTGTTGTTGGGGGTCAGTCCGGGCTCATGATGACGCGGCTCACCCGCGGTCGTGATTGCGCATGATGCCCGTGAGCCCGGCAAAGAGCAGCGTGGTCAGCACCCACCCGGCCAGGGCGGAATGCATAAATCATGATCATATTTCAAATTGAATACATATAGGGCATTATTGACAAATTCCACCGGCGGAATAGACCGTGAGTCAATTTTCTCAAGCAACAACTTGACACATCGTTCCTGGTTCAATTGTCTTATTGACAATTTGTTGTCTTGAATCACTATAGACTGCCTAAGCAAAAGAGCTACATGGCTTTTAACATTTTTCACGTTAACTATGTCTTCAAAAAAAGCATCCTTATAGAATATTTGGCTAGGACCAGAGACACCATCTTGAATATTTTTGAAATCAATGTACTTATGAATCTTGTAGAATTCTCCGTCTTCTTCGAGAATAAACGTATTAACTAACCCCTTTTTTATTAAATCATTTATATTTGCACTATAGCTACTTAGCACCTTACTATTCTGCATAATTAAATTATAAATTTCAATTATTGAATTTATGTAATCGTCTTTCTGTGGCCTTGTTGCTCTTTTCCCCTTTCTATATCCTAAAAAATGAAGTTTGCCTTGATCAGATTGCCATATCCAAAATATGCAAACAGAATATAGTAATAACAGCATCTCTCCAGTACTATTCATTTTTTGCGCGTCGCCAAAGAAATACAAAGTCAATACCACAACGACCCAGATGACAGAAATAATATGAAAGCTTTTCATTTTTACACCTCAGATTCATGTTCTGCTAAATTATCGCATATAATTCTATTTCAAAACATCATACTATTCAAGTAACCAACGACATATACCGCCCTCCTGATTCCCGTCCAGAAACCCGCTTCTTCCCCATGCCCCCAGCATCGCCCTTCCCCCAACCATTCCCGAATCCCTTTCCCCTCCTCTTGTCCCCTCTGCACCTTTGTCGTAATCTCTCGGTTTCTGCGACCTTTGCCCGCCTCGGGCGGGTGACCATAGCCGCGGCCACCACCGCATCAGACACCCGAAGGACTATTTGCATGAGCAAGCCCATCTATGAATACATCGACTCGTTGCGCGAGAGCGTCATCGACCTGCAGAAAAACCTCGTCTCCCGGCCGGCATTGGGACCGGAGAACGAAGGCCCGGGCGACATGGGCCCTGGCCAAGGCGAAATGGTGAAGGCCAAGTACATCGAGCAGTATCTGGACAGCCTCGGCATCGGCCCAGTGGTCTGGATCAATGCGCCGGATGCGCGCGTGCCGGACGGCGTGCGTCCCAACCTCGCCGCCACCCTGCCCGGCAAGTCCGAGCGTACCCTCTGGGTCATCTCCCACATGGACGTGGTGCCCTCGGGCGACCTCTCCCTGTGGATCGGCGACCCCTTCACCCTGCGCGTGGAGGGCGACGTGCTCTACGGCCGCGGCGTGGAGGACAACCACCAGGGCATTGTCAGCTCACTGGTAGCGGCCAAGGCGTTCAAGGACCAGGACGTCACCCCGGACATGGGCCTCGGCCTGCTCTTCGTGTCCGACGAGGAGACCGGCTCCGGCTTCGGGCTCGACTACGTGCTCAAGCACAACCCGGACCTCTTCGGCGCCAACGACCTCTTCCTCGTGCCGGACTTCGGCGCTTCGGACTCCAGGCTCATGGAAGTGGCGGAAAAGCACATGCTCTGGCTCAAGATCACGGTGGTGGGCAAGCAGTGCCATGCCTCCACACCGGGCGAGGGCGTCAACTCCCTGGTGGGCGCCGCCGCGTTCATCATGAAGCTGCAGGAGCTTTACGCCCTGTTCGACAAGAAGGACCCGCTCTTCGATCCGCCCATCTCCACGTTCGAACCCACGCGCAAGGACGCCAACGTGCCCAACGTGAACACCGTGCCGGGCAAGGACGTGTTCTACCTGGACTGCCGCATCCTGCCGGAGTACCCCATCGACGATGTGCTTGGAAAAATTAAGGAAATCGGCGCGTCGGTCATGCGCAGCTACGGCGTGACCCTGGAGTACGAGGTGGTGCAGCGCAACGAGGCGGCCCAGCCCACGGACGTGCAGAGCGAGGTGGTCACCAAGCTGGCCGACGGCATCAAGAACGTGTACGGCGTAACGGCCAAGCCCCAGGGCATCGGCGGCGGCACCGTGGCCGCATTCCTGCGCCGCGCCGGGCACCCGGCCGTGGTCTGGTCCACCTGCATCCACAACGCACACCAGCCCAACGAGCGTTCGCTGATCTCGGCGCAGCTTGGCGACGCCAAGGTCATTGCGCACATGCTGGGCGCCGCCGGCAAGTAGCAGGTCGCTGGAATACCCGTGCTGACTGCGTTTCCTCGAAAAGCTCAGACCCACGCGTATTTCCAACTACGCGCCGGATTTGAGCTTTTCTTGTGTCGCGCCGGCGTGATGGTCGAGCAGCTTTTCAAACAAATCCTTTTGCAACAATCGGTTCAAGACTCATGACTCCAATGCTGGAGGAACGCTTCGACGTCGTGGTGGTCGGCGCAGGCCACGCCGGGTGCGAGGCAGCCATGGCCTGCGCGCGCATGGGGCTGTCCACGCTGCTGCTCACGCTCAACGTGGACCGCATCGGCCATCTCTCCTGCAACCCGGCCATCGGCGGCCTGGCCAAGGGCCACATGGTCAAGGAGATCGACGCCCTGGGCGGAATGATGGGCCTATGGGCGGACGCCGCCGGCATCCAGTTCCGCATCCTGAACACGCGCAAGGGCCCGGCCGTGCGCGCCAGCCGCGCGCAGATCGACCGCGAACGGTACATGAAGGCGGTCAAGGCCTCGCTCTTTGCGCAGGAAAACCTCGCCATCCGCGAGGATCAGGCCGTGGCCATCCTCAAGGAAAACGGCTGCGCCGCCGGCGTGCAGACCGCGCTGGGCGAGACGTTCCGCGCGCGCCACGTGCTGCTCACCACGGGCACCTTCCTCATGGGCCGCATCCACGTGGGCCTTACCAACTTCTCGGGCGGCCGCCTGGGCGACGCCGCGGCCGTGGGGCTTTCGCAATCGCTTACCGAATGCGGCCTGACCCTGGGCCGGCTCAAGACCGGCACCACGCCGCGGCTGCTGTCGTCGAGCATCGACTACTCGAAGATGGAGGTCCAGCCCGGCGACGATTCGCCCAAGCCGTTCAGCTTCCGGACCAAAGAAATCACCCTGCCGCAGGTGCCCTGCCACATCACCTGGACCACGCCCGAGACACATGAAGTAATACGTGAAGGTTTCGACCGCTCTCCTTTGTTCACGGGAATTATCGAAGGCACAGGTGCGCGCTACTGCCCGTCCATCGAGGACAAGATCGCCCGCTTCCCGGACAAGGAGCGGCACCAGCTTTTTGTGGAGCCCGAGGGCTTGGAGAGCCCGGAGGTCTACCCCAACGGCATCCCCACCTCGCTGCCGCTGGACATCCAGAAGCGGCTGCTGGGCACCATCCCGGGCCTGGAGAACGCGCGCATCGTGCGGCCGGGCTACGCCATCGAGTACGACTACGCCAACCCCACGCAGCTCAGGCCCACGCTGGAGACCAAGGCGCTGGCCGGGCTGTGGCTGGCCGGGCAGATCAACGGCACCTCGGGGTATGAAGAGGCCGCGGCGCAGGGGCTGTGGGCCGCGTGCAACATCGCAGCGCAGGAGCGCGCTGCCGAGCCCTTCCTGCCGGGCCGAGACCAGGCGTACATGGCCGTGCTTGTTGACGATCTCGTTACCAAAGGCACCACGGAGCCCTACCGCATGTTCACTTCCCGCGCCGAGCACCGCCTCTTGCTGCGCGAGGACAACGCCGATCAGCGTCTGACCCCGCTGGGCCGGGACATGGGCCTGGTGGACGACGCGCATTGGGAGCTTTTCAAGGACAAGGAGCGCGCCCTGGCCGCCATTACCGAGGGATTGGAGCAACGCATGGTCCGGCCGGACGCCGCCACCCGCGAAGTATTGGAAAATCTGGGCGCGGCCGCGCCCCACCGCGCTGTGAGCCTGGCCGAGCTGTTGCGTCAGCCGCAGCTTGGCATTGGGGATCTCGCCGCCTTCTGGCCGGAGATAGCGGAGTACGCAAAGGTGCGGCCGGACGCCCTGGCCGAGGCCGAAACCATGGCCAAGTACTCGGGCTATCTGGCCCGGCAGGAGCATCTGGTGGCCCGCGCCGCCGAGCAGGAGCAACGAACTCTGCCGCCGGAGATCGACTATGCCGCCGTGGCCGGGCTCTCACGCGAGGCCGTGGAAAAGCTGGAGTCCGTGCGGCCCCACACCCTGGGCCAGGCCGGTCGCATCTCCGGCATCACGCCGGCCGCGCTCTCCTGCATCGAGATCCATCTGAAGAAAATGGAACGCGCGCGGAGCGAAGGAAAGCATTGACGGATTGCATCTTGCATGAATAGTTGCAGACAGGCATAATTTTCCATGCATTGCATGCCACAGTGAGAAACCCGTGTCGCCGCCGTCCGCGGCCGTGGGTTCATGCGTCCAAAGGAACCACAGGGAATGATACTCCCCTTTGTACAACAGACGCCCACGCCCAACTTCGACCGGCCGTTTCTCAATGAGGTCAAGGAAAGCTTCCATCGTCTCTGGAACAACCCCGATGCGCTGCCGTATCTTGTGGCCACGTTCCTTGCCGTCGGCATCGTCATTATCCTGGGCGTCCTCTATAACCAGTTCGTAAGCCGCCGGCGCTACCGCAGCGCGCTGCCCGCCGGCTGGTTTGTCGATCCGGGCAAGATTCGCGAGATTATGGAAACCGCGCTGGACCAACGCTCCAAGATCGAGATGCGCTTTCTGCCGGCCGAACCCTCGCGGCGGTCCACAAGCTGCTCCCTCCTGGAGCTGGGTGTGGAGGCCCTGACCCTGGAGCTGCCGGACTATGTGGAGTCCGGTCCCTCGTGGCTGCATCGCGAGGTGGAGTGCTTCTTCCGCGTGCCCGAGGAAAAGGGACAGATTTCCTTCTACCGATTCACCTCCGTCATTCAGAACGTCTCGCGCACCGTAGACGGCTTTGCCCAAGCGGAGCTGGCCTTCCCGAAGCTGTTGCACAACCACCAGAAACGGAACTTTCTGCGCATTGCACCGCCTGCCTACCTCTTCCTGGGCGTGGCCATGTGGCTGGAGCGTCGGCTGCCCACAGACGAGCACGGCTGCCCGGCGGCCAACCTGTCCAGCTGGGGCAAGCCCATGTTCACCTATATCCCGGACAAGAACGGCAACCCGGTACGGATCGCCAACATTTCCGCCGGCGGGCTGCGGCTGGACATCGAGCGGAGCGCGGTCAAGGGCCGGGAGATCGAGCTTCGGGTCTCGGACCGCATCGTAATTCTGCTGGATCTGTATGACCCTGAATTAGAACGGAAACAGCGTTTCTGGCTGCGCTGCCGCGTGCAGAACATGCAAGAGGACTACGATACCCGCAACCTGGAGCTGGGCGTACAGTTCGTGAGCGTGGGGCGGCTGGCCGAGGACGCCGACCGCGAGGTACGCTGGCACGACGTTGGCGAGGACGGTATCGAACCCCTGGCCGTGTGGGTCATGCAGCGCCATCTGGAGCTGTTCCGCGAAAAGGGCCTCGACTGAAAAAATTCCGAGAAATGACGTCCTTCCCCTATTGATTTGTCGCTTTCGAGGATTTATTCGTTACAGTATAGAATACGGCACGGGTAGTGATGGACCGTGGCATCTGGTACCGGGGTCGATTGCGGCCCGGGCCGGTCCCTCTTTTCCGCCTCCATCGTCGGACGGAAACCCCGCTTCAGGAATCATCAGCAAGGAGTTCCTCAATTGGACGAAGGCTCAGAGAGCGGTTTTTGGCCGTTTCTCAGTAAATTGTTCAGCACGAGAAACGGCTCATCCATCGAGCAGTACATTCTCGAAGCCAAAAGCGATGGCAAGCTTGAACCCGTTGAAGTCGCCATGATTCTCAACGTCCTGCATCTCGGCAGACGCCAGGTGCAGGAGATTATGGTGCCACGCACGGATATCGTTTGCGTCGAGGAAGGTTCGCCGCTGTCGGAGATCGTCTCCAGCATCATCGAATCCGGTCACTCGAGAATTCCCGTCTACCACGAAAACCGCGACAACATTATCGGCATCGTGCATGCCAAGGATCTGCTCAAGACCCTCGTGCACTCCGACGGTGACCAGGGCGTTCCCGCCACCACGGAGCTGGGTGATCTCATCCGCAAGCCTTTCTTCATCCCCGAGACCAAGAACGTTCTCGAACTCCTGCAGGAATTCCGGCTGAACAAGATCCACCTCGCCATCGCCCTGGACGAGTACGGCGGCACTTCCGGCCTTGTCACATTCGAAGACGTGCTCGAAGAGATCGTCGGCGAAATCGAGGACGAGTACGACGCGCCGCGTCCCGAGGAGATCCAGCCGCTGGACGACGGCTCGTATCTTTTGTCCGGCCGCACCTCCCTGGAGGACCTGCACACGCACACCGGGTTGGACCTCGTCTCCGACCAGGTGGAGACCGTGGGCGGCTACATCAGCGAGCACGCCGGCCGCGTCCCTCTGGAGGGCGAACGGTTCCAGATGGACGACCACGAGTTCGAGATCAAGGAAGCCGACCAGAAGCAGATCCGCTGGATTGTGCTCCGTTCTGCAGCAGAAAATGAACAACAGTTGTCCAGTGAGCATTAGACAACCTTTTGGATCTACAGCAGCAATGTAAAAAACAACAAGTGTCCAAGGACACTGCGCCGACCGCAGGCCCCTTGCAGCCCCACTGCCGTGCCTGACCAGGGACCAGCCCGCACGCGGCCTCCACTCCTCTTTTTGCCATGACACGACGCGATGCGGTTCTCTCCGGCCTTGCCATAATGGTGCTGACCTTTCTGGGGTTCGCCAATCCGCTGTGGCAAATTCCCCTGACCGCCCTGGCCCTGCCCGGCGGCCTCTACTGTATTGGCGTGGCCTCGCCCAGCCGCAAAACGGCCTTTGTCCGCGGCCTGCTGGCTGGCGGTCTGGCCTATGCGGCGTGCTTGTACTGGGTGGCCGTGCCGGTGCACGACTACGGCTTCATGCCCTGGGTGCTGGCCGCGCCATGCCCGGTGCTGCTGGGGCTGGTCATGGGCTGCTACGCCGGAGCGTACACGGTGCTGGCGCGCATTGCCGGACGCCGGCTGCGGCCGCCGTGGTCGGCCCTTGCCGCCGGTATTTTTTGGGGAGCACTGGAGGGACTGCGCGGCGTGCTGTTCACAGGTTTCACCTGGCTCGCCCTGCCCTCGGCCTTCGTACCCTGGCCGGACATGCTGCAGACAGCCTCCCTTGTGGGTTCGGACGGCCTGGCGGCGATTCTGGCGTTTCTGGCTGTGCTGCCGTGGGCCGGGTTCTTTGCCAAAGGATTGCGCACGCGCGCCCGGCTGGGGTGGCTCGCGGCCGGTATCGCAGGCATGATCATTCTCGGTTTCATCGGTTCTGTCGGTCCGCTCTTCCTGCCGCCGGAAACAGGCACGGCCCGCGTGGCCCTGGTGCAGGGCAACATCGACCAGAGCCTCAAGTGGAACCCCGCATTCCAGCGCGGGACCGTGGACCGCTACGTGCGGCTGACCACGCACGCCGTGACCGACTCGCCAATGGACATCAACCTGGTGATCTGGCCGGAAACGGCCATGCCCTTCTACTTCCAGGAGAATAACGTCCTTTCCCTGCGCGTGCGGCAGCTTGCCGAGGACCTGGGCACGGCCCTGCTCCTGGGCTCGCCTGGCTACAAGCGCGACCAGGACGGCCTGCAGTACTTCAACCGCGCTTTCCTCCTCGACTCGCACGGGGAGACGGCCGGCTACTACGACAAGGAGCACCTGGTCCCCTTCGGCGAGTACATCCCCTTTGGCAGATACCTGCCGTTCCTCACCAAGCTCGTACAGGGCGTTGGCGACTTCACATCCGGCACGCACTCCGGTCCTCTGGTGGTGCCGGCCAACGGGAACACACCCCGACTCAAGCTGGGCGTACTCACCTGCTACGAAACCATCTTCCCGGAGCTGGCGCGGCGGCGTGCGCAAAAGGGATCGTCCGTCCTGGTGAACATCTCCAACGACGCCTGGTTCGGCCGCACCTCGGCCCCGATGCAGCATCTGCAGCTCTCTGCACTGCGCGCCGTGGAAGAGGGCCGCACACTCCTGCGCGCCACCAACACAGGGATATCGGCCATTGTTGAGCCGGGCGGCCGCATCCGAACCACCACGCCCCTGTTTGAAGAGGCCACGGTGGAGGCCGAGGTCTCCCTGCACGAAGGACTGACGCCGTATGGCCGTTTCGGCGGTCTTATCTTGCCGATTCTCATAGGAATTGGTATGCTCATAATGTTTTACGCCATCCGCAGACAACCTGACGCCTGAGCCGCTTCCACAAGCCGCCGGGCGATACCGGAGATAGATTTCGATGCTGCAACTCACTGATCTGAAGATGCAAACTTCACCCCTTTTCGAACAATTCGACTCCCTCTGGAGGCGTCTTTGACCTCGAACAGGCCAAGGGGCGTTTGCAGGAAATAGAGAACGAACTTGCGAAGCCGGGCTCTTGGGACAATCCGGAAGCAATGACCCCGCTGCTCCAGGAAAAAAGCCGGCTGGAAGACAAGGTAATGGATTGGGAAGGCCTGCTGAAGGCCAAGGAAGATCTGGAGGAGTGGCTGGTCTTCGCACAGGAGGACGAGTCCCAGGAGATTCTGGAGAGCCTCGACGCCCAGCTTGGCGTGCTCGGCGATCGACTCCAGCACACCGAGATGGGCCTGCTGCTCGGCAAGCCAGAGGACAGGAACGACGCCATCCTGGAGATCCACCCCGGTGCCGGCGGCACCGAAGCGCAGGACTGGGCCGAGATGCTGCTGCGCATGTACCGCCGCTGGGCCGAACGCCACGAGATGAAGGCCTCCATCCTTGATATGCTGCCCGGCGACGAAGCCGGCATCAAGAGCGTGGCTCTGAACATCAAGGGCGAGAACGCATACGGATTGCTCAAGGGAGAAAGCGGCATCCACAGGCTCATCCGCATATCGCCGTTCGACTCTTCCGGACGACGCCACACCTCCTTCGCCTCGGTCTCCGTGCTGCCGGACATCAACGAGGAGATCGTGGTGGACGTGAAGGAAGAGGACTTGCGCGTGGACGTCTTCCGTTCCAGCGGTCCCGGCGGCCAGTCCGTGAACACCACGAGCTCGGCGGTGCGCATCACACACATCCCTACGGGCATCGTGGCGCAGTGCCAGAACGAAAAGTCTCAGCTCCGCAACAAGGAAACCGCCCTGAAGATTCTCAAGGCGCGCCTCTACGAGCGGGAGCTCAAACGCCGGCAGGAAGAGCGGCAGAGCGAGTACGACAGCAAGGAAGCCATCGCCTGGGGCAGCCAGATCCGCACCTACACGCTACAGCCGTACCGCCTGGTCAAGGATCACCGCTCCGGCAGCGAGATGGGCGATGTGGAAGCGGTCCTCGATGGGCGCATCGATCCGCTCGTACGGGATTATCTGCTGTACAGACACGGGGAGACATCCAGCTGACATGAACGCAGGTGAACACACGCCCGAGATTGAAGAACTCAAGGCAGAGCTCAAGCTGCTGGGGGAGCGCCTCGGCGCCGCCTTGAATACGGGCCCGCACTACAAAGCCGGGGCTGCATGCTCCGTTGTGGCGCGCCTCCTGCCCGTACTCGGCGATGCCGATTTCGATCGCATCGCGCGTGATCCGGAGCTTCGCAGCTGGATTACCGTGCCCCTCGATCAGGGTGATGTGTACACGCATATCATCCACCTGCAGAAACGGCTGGAAGAGCTCTCCTACAAGACCGATCACGACATGCTCACAGGCCTGCTCAACCGCCGGGCCTTCGAGTGCTTCCTGGAGCAGGAGCTCAACCGCGCCAAGCGGCAGCATACCCGCGTGGCCGTAGCCATTCTGGATGTGGATAACTTCAAGGCCATCAACGATCGCTACGGCCATTTGTGCGGCGACCAGGTGCTGGCCACTCTGGGGCGGATCATCGACAACTCCACCCGCGCCTACGACACATGCGCGCGCATAGGCGGCGAGGAGTTCGCCATCATCCTGCCCGGCTCCGGCCCGCTCAAGTCCCGCGCCCTGCTTGAACGGCTGCTGAGCCTCTTCCGCGAAACCGAGTTTCGCTGCGAAACGCTCGAGCCTTTCACTGCAACCTTCTCGGTCGGCCTCGCCTATCTGCGCGGCGGCGACAGCTTCACGCCGAAGACCGTCCTGGAAATCGCCGACCAGGCCCTGTACCGAGCGAAAGGGAAAGGAAAAAACACCGTTGAGATGGTGAAAATGGCTGTGGAAGAGCTCTACCCCAAAGCGACAATGGTCCAGTCCGATGAGAAGCGTTTTCTCTTCGGCTAGCGCCTTACTAGGAACCTGTCCATGAACAAGAATGCGACTTTCTCCATCTCAGTACTCTCCGGCAAAGGAGGCGTGGGCAAGACCAACGTCGCCCTGAACCTTGCCTACTGCCTGTTCAAGGGCCACCACGACCTGTTGCTTATGGATTGCGACATCGGGCTGGCCAACCTGGATGTGCTGCTCGGCATCACGCCGGAACGAAACATCCAAGACCTTTTGGACAGCGACATATCTCCGGAAGATGTCACCGTGCCTCTGGCCGAGACCAAGGGCTTCGACTTCCTGCCGGCCGCTTCCGGCGTGCCGGAGCTGCTGGAGCTGGACGAGGAGATGCAGGCCACCCTGTTCGAGCGGCTCACGCCGCTGTTTTCCCGCTACCATTTCCTGTTCATGGATCTCGGCGCGGGCATCACTTCCACGATTCTCTCCTTTGCGACCATGAGCAAGCTCCGCCTTGTGGTGGTCACGCCGGAGCCCACTTCGCTCACGGACTCGTACGCCATGATCAAGGTCCTGGCCACGCAGCACAACGTCAAGGACTTCCATATTGTGGTCAACCAGGTGGAGTCCAAGCGGGACGAGCAGGAAACCTTCGGCCGGCTCAATGCGGCCTGCGAGCGCTTCCTGGGCTTTCCGGTCTCACTGCTGGGCAGCATCCAGTACGACAAGGCCATCTCGGAGTCCGTGCGGCGCCAGGTGCCGCTGATGAAACATGCGCCTAACAGCCCGGCGGCCAAGGATATCTTCCAGCTCGCCCTGAAACTGGCCAAGCTGCGCGAGGAGCGTCACGCCGCGCTCGTAAAGGAAACCGTGCTGAACCTTCCTTCGGGCTGGGATTTCGGCTCCTGACGCCATCTTTCTTGACGTAATCGCGGAGTCTGTATAATCCGTTGAGAACTTGAGAAATGTAGTGCATATTAGGTGTCTTCTCGGGGGAGGAGACAAGTACCGCGTTGCGTGTCACCGGGGGGAAAAACTGAACCGGAGGCAGCCATGAACAAAAGTGAGCTGATCAAGAAACTGTCTGAGGAGAACAATATCCCGTTGGACGAGGCGGCTCTGGTGGTCAACACCTTTGTCGGTTCGGTCAAGGATTCCCTCTTCAATGGCGACCGCGTAGAGATTCGCGGCTTTGGCTCCTTCAAGATCAAGGGCTACGGTGGCTATGTTGGCCGTAATCCCAAAAGCGGCGAGGTCGTGGAGGTCAAGCCCAAGCAGCTTCCCTTCTTCCGTGCCGGTAAAGAACTCAAGGATTTCCTGAATACATGACTTTTCCTCGCATCATCACCGGCATCGCGCTGAGTGTCCTGGTCTTTGTTCTGGGCGCCTGCGCGGTCCGCGCTACACCTGCGTTCGCCAAGGACCCTGTGCTGGTTCTGCTCTTCAGCTCCGACTCCAAGGGGAACTTCGACCCCTGCCCCTCCTGAGGGGGGAAACTTGTCGGAGGGCTGGCCCGGCGGGCCGCCATTATTGAAGATATGGAGCACACCCTGCAGTCCGAACGGATGCTCACCCTTGCCGGCGCCAACGAGTTCCTGAACCCGACCGACGCCGCCGAGAACCCCAAGGACAGCCTCGCTCCTGCGTTTGTGGAGTCCTACAAGCGCATGGACTATGACGGCGTCTATCCTACCGTCATGGAAGGGGACTGGCTCTCGGAAAACGCGGGTGCGCTGCCCCCGTTCATCAAGCCTGTCGGGAATACCGGGTTTGTGGACACCTTCCAGGTAAGCGGCCACACCGTGGCCGTGGTGGTGTACCCTGCTCCGGGTCGCGGTCCCTTCCCCACGGACGAGCAGGTGCAGTGGGCCGAGCAGACCGTCAAGGAGCAGCAGGGCAAGAGCGATCTCGTCGTTGCCGTCAGCCACTGGAGCAAGGCCGGCGAGCAGAAGTATCTGGAGTCGGCCTCGAACCTTCCGGACATTCTGCTGGGCGGCGGTCCCGGCCCCGGTCTGCCGGAGGCCCTGGCCAACAAGGGCTCCACCCTCTGGGTGCGCTCCTTTACCAAAGGCCGCGTGCTCAACAAGATCTCGCTCTACGACTGGCCCGACAGGGACTCCGGTCGCGTCTGGGACTTGGGCCGCAACGTCAACGCGGACACCGTCATCCTGAACGAGAAGATCCAGGGAGACGCCGAGATCGAGGCCATGTTCCACTCCTGAGCAATCCATATTCTGTCCGTATCGATGTCCGCGAAATAATGTATTGGACATATCGTTCGACAGATGGTCTGCTTGGACCGGAACACGGCGTTGGAGCGGCGCGGCGCCGCTTTGTCCAGCTGTGTCAAACGAGCAAGTATTGTATAAGAATATAAGGTAGATATTGTGAACGTACCGTTCTACAAGATGCAGGGTTGCGGCAACGATTTCGTGTTCATCGACAACCGCGAGCTTGGCGTACCCGTATCCGCCATGGCCGACTGGGCCTGCGCCATCTGCCCCCGGGCCTTCCGCGTTGGCGCCGACGGCGCCATCTTCCTGGAAAATGCTCCAGAGGGCTCCGAGGCCGACTACATCTGGCATTTCTACAATGCCGACGGCTCCCGCGCCGAGATGTGCGGCAACGCCTCGCGCTGCGCCGCACGCCTTGCCGCGCGCATCGGCCTGGCTCCTGCGCAGCATGTGCTGGGCACGGACGCCGGCCCGATCAAGGCCGAGGCGGACGAGCTCACCGGCCGCGCCAAGGTGCAGCTCACCCCGCCCAAGAACCTTGAACTCGGCATCACCATCACCGTGGACGGCAAGGAGTACGAGGTCCATCACGTGGACACCGGCGTGCCGCATACGGTACTCTTGTTCGACGATGTCTCTTCCGTGGACGTGGCGGGCCTCGGCCGCGCCATCCGGTTCCACGAGCGGTTCGCACCGGCCGGCACCAACGTCAACTTCCTGCAGGTGACCTCGCCGGAGCGCCTGGAGCTGCGCACCTACGAGCGCGGCGTGGAAGCGGAGACCCTGGCCTGCGGCACCGGCGCCGCCGCTTCTGCGGTCATTGCCAACGCCCTGGGCCGCACCGGGGACACGGCCGAGGTGTGCACCACGGGCAAGGAGATTCTGACCATCTCTCTGGAAAACGGCGACGTCTTCCTGGAGGGAGCGGCAAGCTTTGTCTATCGGGGCGAGTTCGACCCGAAGGACCTGGGTCTGTCTCTGTAGTTTCAGTCCGCCCGAAACCGGAAGGACGGACCGGAACCGACGCGCACCCCGGGCTCACGGAAAACCGTCATGCCAGGCATGCTCGCTTCGGCGTGGGACCGTGTATGCCGGTTGTCGCCGTTGTACTTCGACTGGATTCAGGTCGATCCGTCGACGCGCGTCATCACCGCCTCCCCGCTCCATCCGGCCGCCAGGTACGGCAACGCCTGGATGGGCCAGGACCTGCCCTTTTCCGTCTTCACCAGGCTCGAACCAGTCCTGGAGCGCACGCGCAACGTCTTTCTGCACGGCTGGGGTGATCCTTTCGCCAACCCCTCCTTCTTCACCATGGTGCGCATCTGCAAGGAGCACCGCTGCACTGTGAGCACGGCCACGCGGGGCAGGCTCCTGGAGGCCGCGGACTGCGACCACATCGTAGCCGCTGGCATCGACCAGATATCCTTTCCCATCGACGCGCTGGACGACGCCACGAGCAGGGAGCGCACCGGCTTTAGCCTGGATCAGACCGTTGCCGTCATCCGCATGCTGCAGGAAGCCAAGCGCCGGGTGAACAGCGCCCTGCCCGTCATCGACGTCCGCTACACCCTGACGCGCTCCCGGCTGGATGAGGTGTACGGCCTGCCGACCTTTCTCGAATCCCTGGGTATCGAGTCCGCCATCGTCACCACGCCGGCCTTCGTGCCCTCGGCAGAGATGGCCGACGAGTGCCTCGTGCCCCGCCGGCCGGAGCAGCTCAGATGGCTCATCTCCCACCTGGACAGGCTCTTTGCCCGCGGCCTGGATCACGGCGTGGTCATCCGCTACTTCGTCCTCTCCCCCGGCAAAAAGCGGCTCACGTGCATCGAGAACGTCACGGAGTCGTTATTCCTGGGCGCGGACGGCCGCATTTCGCCCTGCGCGGCCGGGCAACTGCCTGTCCGCGGCGATGTGGCGCAGTGGTATCTGGGAAAGGAGACCCCCTACCAGCCCATTGTCTTCGGCTCGCTGGCCGAGTCGGAGCTCGCGGAGATCTGGCACTCGAAGGCGTACAGGAAGTTCCGCCAGCCCTTCTACTGGAACAGGCTCTCGCAGCGCTGCGAGCACTGCCTGACTCCCTTCCGCGTGTACGGCTAGAAGCTATCTCACAAGGCTTTTTTGCCCGTGTAGCGGCGTCAGGCTCCCACCGCACGAAGGTCGAATATAGCGGATATCCCCCCTCCGCGCGGAACTCGCTTTCCTAGCCACATGTCCAAGTATCTATTGTTGAGATGGCTTCTAGTCAGATCTCAATCTGCAAAAAACACATTGGATCGGCTGTTTTCGCGGCCCAGGTCCTTGGCTTTGTACATGGCCTCGTCGCTGCAGATGTACAGCGCCTCGGCGTCAATGCCATGGTCCGGGAAAACGCCGATGCCGAGGCTGTAGCGCACGTTCAGGGTGTGGTCGTTGATCACGACCGGCTTGTCCAGGGCGTGCAGGATCTTGTTGGCAAGACGCATCATGGCGCTCTGCTCTTCGACATCTGGCAGGATGAACGCAAACTCGTCGCCCCCGAGCCGCGCCGCTGTGTCCGTGCCGCGAAGCAGCATGGCCAGTCGCCGCCCTACCTCCTTGAGCACGTTGTCCCCGGTGTGGTGCCCGTAGGTATCGTTGATCTTCTTGAACTGGTCGATGTCCATGATCATCAGGCAGAAACGCGAGTTGTTCCTGCGGGACCGGGCAATCTCGGCATACAGCCGCTCATAGAAGAGCGCACGGTTCGGCAGGCCGGTGAGCATGTCGTAGAACGCAAGGTTGCGGATGGTTTCCTCGGCGTTGTGCTGCTCGGTGACATCCTGGAGCATCAGCACGTATCCGATCAGATCGCCGTTGTGCTGCCCCTTGATGGCAGACAGCCGGCCCTGGACATGCACGGTTTTGCCATCGCGCTGCCGTGTGAACTGAAACGTGTGGAAGTGCTTCTCGTGGATGATCCGCAGAGCCTGCTGCAGACGCCCGGTGTCGATGCTCTCGGACTCGTGGATGTCATGAATTTTTCGGTTCAGGGCCCGGCACGCCGGCACGTCCAGAATCGCTTCGGCCGCCGGGTTGTAGTAGACGATCTTGAGGTTGGCGTCGGTGGCGATGATGCCCATGTCGATGGACGAGCTGAGGATGCTGTCCAGATAGAGAGTCTTTTCAGAGAGCCGCTGTATCACCCGGTCCAGCTCCTTGCCCTGCTGCCGGATGATCGTCTTCATGGTGTCGATGTACTGACTCTCCAGGCCGCGGATCATGTCGGTCTGGGTAATCACGCCGATGGTCTTGCCGTGGTCGTCAACCACCACCAACCGACGGATGCCCTTCTCGCGCATCCTTTCCGAGGCATCGTAGGCGGAATCATGCCTGTGCGCGGTGTGCACCGGCGCGCTCATCACCTCTTTGACCGGGCAGTCCCAGGCGACGCCTTTGCCCGCAGCAAGGCGGGCCACGTCGCGCTCCGTAAGCACGCCTCTGGGCGTGTTGTCCTCGCAGACGATGAGGAAGCTGACAGAGCGCTCGGCCATCTCCCGGGTCGCCTCCATCAAAACAGCATTTTCCGAGATCGTGAAGACCTGCTTGTTCATGACCTGGTCTACGGTCTTCACGCGGACAAAGTACTCGTAGCCGAGATGCTCCAGAAGATCGGACTGCGTGGTCACGCCCACGGCCTCGCCCTTGTCGTTCACAACCACGATATGCCGGATCTGGTTGTCGGCTATCGCTTCAAACGCCTCGATTATGTGGCTTCGCTGGTTGACGGTGAACACGTGCTTCGTGTGCAGCTCGCCGATGGGTCGGTCCATGAACCCTGTCCCGAACTCCGCAATGCAGCGAACGACGTCGCGCTCCGTGAGGATGCCGATCGGCTTTTTATCCTCCGTAACAACGACGCAGCTGATCGAATGCTCGCGCATCAGTGAGATTGCCGCGCCCATCAGGGCATCCGGTGCGACGGACACCACCTGATCGCAGTATATGTCCTGTATGGACTCCTTCAGCATGCTTCACACCACTAGAATCCGGCCGTTCATACTGCCACACCGGGACAGTACTTGGATTCGGACTGCGCATGCGCTGCAACTCTCCTCGGCAGTACGTGTTGCGCGCACCCACATGACTTTGGATAATGTTATTGGTTTTGCGGGGGGACAAAAGTTTCTGTATCAGGAAACACATCTAAATGAAAGTAAAAAAGCCCCGACGCAACCAGTGCGCCGGGGCCAGTGCAACATACTTTACGAATGCGGCTTACAGAGCGGAGAAAGCCTTCTCGAAGTTCGGAACGACCTGCTTCTTACGGCTCATCACGCCTTCCAGCCACACTTCGGCGTCGCCGGCCACGCCAAAGGCCTTCTCGACCACGGACGCGTCATCGGAGACGATCAGCATCTGGGAGCCTTCCTTCATGATGTCGGTGAGCAGCAGGAAGACGGAGTGGCGGCCATCGGCCTTGACCTTCTTGATCTCCTCGGCGAGCTCGGCCTTGCGGGCGTCCAGCATGGAGAGGTCAACAACCTCGAGCTGGCCGATGCCGACCTTCTTGCCGGACATGTCGAAGTCCTTGTAGTCGCGGAACACCAGCTCGGAAGCGGTGGCGCCGTCCACGGCGGACTTGACCTTGAACATCTCCATGCCCAGGGCCATCATGTCGGAGACGCCGGCGATCTTGGCCAGATCTGCAGCCACAGCCTTGTCCTCTTCGGTGCAGGTCACGGACTTGAACATGACGGTGTCGGACAGCAGGGCGCAGAGCATGGCGCCGGCGAGGTCCTTGGGGATCTCGACGTTGCTGGCCTTGTAGGCCTTGTAGATCATGGTGGCGGAGCAGCCAACCGGGCCGACCCACATTTCGAGCGGGCTGGAGGTGGTCAGGTCGCCGAGCTTGTGGTGGTCGAAGATGGCGAGCACGTTGGCTTCGGCGATGTCGTCAGGCAGCTGGGCGAGGTCGGTGGTGTCCACGATGACCACGTCCTGGCCGGCCACGGAGGAGACGATCTCGGGCTTGGCAATGCCGAACTTTTCGAGCACGAAAACGGTCTCGGGCGTGCACTCGCCCAGGGTCACGGCCTTGGTCTCGGTACCGGTCTTGGTCTTCAGATCGGCCGCAGCCAGGGCGCTGACTACGGTGTCGGTGTCGGGGTTCTTGTGTCCGAAAGCTAAAGCGGCCATTTCTACCTCCTCAGATGGTTGGTTGCACGGTTGCGCGTCGCCGCACGCAGAAACCGGGCTGTCGCTTTCCGGCCTATTTCAGGTCAGAACTCCTGCGGAATCCGGTGGCGCGAGCCTCGGCTGCGACGATATAAAAATATCCTGTTCTTTCAATCTATTGCCATCTTCCGGAAATCGCTTTGCAGGGACTGCCGCAAGTAGCTAGTGCGAAATATCACAATCATCATCCACTGACAACCGCCAATTCGCCGGGAGCCCGTCACACCACGTCGTAACGCGTCCGTATCCTCTGCGGCAAATGTCTCGTGAAGAAAATCACCACCAGCGGCAAGGCCCGGCATGCAAGGCGTCTGGTCAGATCGACCTGCCCTGGATGCGTGCTTTCGACTCCATACGCAGGAATGACGCGTCAATGAACAGCAGCCCCGGCCCGAATCGAACGCCGGGCTGGAAAGAGAAAGCACAACGTCTGCGGCAGGCAGTCGCAGTTGTGAACTACTGCAGCAGGACGAGCAGAAAGACCGCCACCACGCCGGCGGCGAAAGTCCGGTAGGCGTTCTTCACACGCAGAGAGAGCACCCCGCCCACCGAGGCCGTGATCCAGAGCATGGGCCAGCTGAAGTGGGAAAGAGGCGCGAAGAGGGCGTGTCCCGCCAGGTGGATGACCACCCCCAGC
The DNA here is from genome assembly GCF_013085545.1 of Oceanidesulfovibrio marinus. Classification (NCBI taxonomy): domain Bacteria; kingdom Pseudomonadati; phylum Thermodesulfobacteriota; class Desulfovibrionia; order Desulfovibrionales; family Desulfovibrionaceae; genus Oceanidesulfovibrio; species Oceanidesulfovibrio marinus. The sequence continues at coordinate 782,011 of NZ_CP039543.1, read as the reverse complement.
AGGGAGAGCGCAGCGAGCATGCAGACCATGACAAGCAGCAGATTGGAGGCTGCGAGCTGGATGAGGGAGTAGCGCACGATAACGTGGGGCTGGCTGCCGCGCTCTGAGCCCTTGGCCCAGGCCAGCAGCCGGTTGTAGCCGCGGTCCTGCCAGGAGCGCTGCATCCGCTCCAGCCAGGCCCCGGCGTAGGCCGCGGGAATGCCCAGGGCCAGAGCCGGTACGCACTCCCCTGCCCCATTGAGGCCGAAGTGGCGCATCAGGCCCAGGGTGACGCACACCGAGAGCAGCGCGTTGGGTGGAATGTAGGTACCGGCCGGAATGAGGTCCAGCCAGAAGAGCTCGAAAAAGAGGCCGACGGCCACGCCATCGCCGATGTCGCCCAGGACGAGGCCCAGAAGTGGGCCGAAAACCAGGGGACGTTCAATGACGCCGAGGTTCAGGGTAAAACGCAGCCCCGAAAAAACCACAAAAAAAAAGCGATCAGCACGACGTAGAACACGTCCATGAAGGTAGGTACCGTCACCATGTCGCTTTCACCTGCACCGGTTCTGTGGGCAGACAGCGGAAATCGAGCTCCACCCCCATCTTCTCCAGCCCGCGTAGACAGACAGCGTCTTCCGGGGAAAGGGCCACGTGGGGGCAGATCTGTTCGCTGCCTGGTGTGTAGTGGAGGTTGCCTATGTTGAGGATTTTGATGGCAAGGCCGTGCTGCATGGCGATGCGGGCGTCGCGGCAATCGGCGAACAACGCCAGCACCGAGGAGCGATCCGTACGGGCGTCGTTCTCGATGAACTCGTTGGCGTGCTCCGCGTCGATGAACCGCGCGCGCACGTTGGAGGGGATGGCCAGGGACATGATCTCCTGGCGCAGCACATCGCCCGCGAGCTCCTTGTTGCAGACCAGGAGGGTCTTGGCGCCGGTGTACGGCAGCCAGGTTTCGATGACCTGGCCGTGAACGAGTCTGTTGTCCACCCGCGCCCAGAACATGGCTATTTGCCGCCTACCTTGGAGCGCAGTATCTCGCCGGCCACGACAATGCCCTGGCTGCCTGCGGCCTTTGCGTCCAGGGCGAGGTCCGCCGGCTCCTTGGAGCGGCTGCCCAGAACCTTGAGCAGCATGGGCAGGTTTACGCCCGTGACCACCTCCAGGTTCTGCGCGCCCAGAAGAGAGAGGCTCAGGTTGGTCGGCGTGCCGCCGAACATGTCGGTGAGAATGATGACGCCCTGGCCCTGGTCGCAGCTGGAGACGGCGACCTGTATCTCGTTGCGCGTATCCTCCACAGCGCGGGTGCCGTCCACACTGACGAACTCGCACCACTGCTGCTTGCCGAGGATGAACTCCGCGGCTTCGATGAGGCTGGCCCCGTAATGAGCGTGGGTCACGACGACAACGCCGGTCTGGACCGGCGTTTCGAGCTGCTTTGCGCTCTTGACCTTTTCCGTTGTGCTGGTTTCCCGCATGGGCATATTCCTGAAATTGAAAAACCGCCAAAGGCGGCTGGCGGCGCATCGCCGCGGCGGCCGCCTCCGCCGCCGATTTTAGCCGAGCTCCACGTGGCGATGCTCGATCGATACTACATAATTCGACTCTTTCAAAGACTTGTACAGGGCCTCGCTCACGGCCACGGAACGGTGGCGTCCGCCTGTGCAGCCGATGCCCAGTGTCACGCGGTAGCGGCCCTCGGCCTCGTACAACGGAAAGAGATATTCGAGAAATTCCCGGAGCTTGACCAGGAATGTCTTGCCCGGTTCAACGCCCAGCACGTACTCGGCCACGGCCTCGTCCTTGCCGGTCAGCGGCCGCATGGACTGCACAAAGTACGGGTTGGGCAAAAATCGCATATCAAAAATAAGGTCCGCCTCGGCCGGCGGGCCGTACTTGAAGCCGAAAGAGATGATCTGGATGTTGAGCCGGCCTTCCCCTTCCTCCAGAGCGGTCCACTTGCGCTGGATCATCTTGCGCAGATCGTGAACAGAGTAATCCGAAGTGTCGATGACGATATCCGCCATCTTCTTGATGGGATAGAGCCGTTCTCGCTCCAGGTTGATGGCCCCGTCCAGGCTGAGCGGACCGCATTCGTCGCCCTCCTTGCCGTCCATGGCCATAAGCTGGGCCACGGGATGGGGCCTTCTGGTGGAGGAGTAGCGCCGCACCAGAACTTCGTTGCGCGCCTCCATGAAGATGATCTGCGGCTTGAGCCCCTGCAGCTTGAGCTCCTCAAGGGCTTCGAGCCAGGACTGGGGAAAGGTGCGGTCGCGGAAGTACATTCCCACCACGAGACCGCGGAACTGGAGCTGGTTCTGGCCCGAAAACAGGGCAGTCAGCTTGGGTACGATGGAGGCCGGCAGACCATCCACCACGAAGAAGCGTAAGTCCTCGAAAACATCGATGGCCGTGGACTTTCCGGCTCCGGAGAGCCCGCCGACGATGACCAGCGGAAAGGAGCCTTCGGCGTTCACGTCCTCGAAAGAAGCTCCCATAACTGCTCCTTGCCTTCCGCTTCCAGAAACTCCCTGCGGAAGGACTCTTCCTTCAGCAGCCGGGAGATGTGCGCGAGGATGCGCAGGTGCATGCCGGCCACTTTCTCCGGTGCGAGCACGAGAAAAAAGATCGTGCAGAGCTTGAAGTCCAGGGCCTCGAAGTCCACGCCCTGCGGACTGCGGCCCACCACGAGAACGATCTCGTGCAGATCTTCGAGCTTGCCGTGCGGTATGGCGATTCCATCGCCGATACCCGTGGTGCCCAGGTACTCGCGCTCGAGCAGCACCTTCAGCGCTTTGTCGGCGTCCAGGTCGGGAATTTTCGTGGCCACGGGGGCGATGAGCTCGGCGAGCACAGCACCCTTCTCCGTCGCCTGAATGGTGGGTATGACCAAATCTTTGTCCAGATAATCCGCGAGTCGCATGGAGCTATTGTCCCGGGTCGATAAGACCGAAGTCGTGTTTGTTCATACGGTATATCACGTTAATGCGTTCCGTGTCCGCATTCCGGAAAACAAGAAAGTTGTAGTCCAACGTGTCCAGCTGCATCGCGGCCTCGTCCACGTACATGGGCTTGGGCTCTATGGAGTCCGTGGCCATGATGGTCCGTTCGCGCATGCCGCTCTCGTTCTCGGAGATGGTGAAGGTCTCGATGTTGACGCGGCTGCGGTCGCCCTTGCGGCGGTCCTTGTCGCGGTCCTTGAGCTTGCGCAGCTGGGACTCCAGCTTGTCCAGAACCATGTCGATGGTAGCGTACATGTCCTCGCTCGCCTCGGTGGCGGTGAGGTTGATGTTGTCGCCTGCCAGCGAGACCTCGGCCAGATGGCGGAACTTCTCGACCCCGAGGTTGACCTGCATCTCGGAGTTGTCTTCCTTGGAGTCCACGTATTTGGAAAGCTTGCCGAAGCGTCGGTAAGCATACTTCTTGAGGTGTTCGGACGGCTCAAAGCCCTTGAAGGTGATGGCTATGTTCATAGATTCCCTCCTTTCGCAATTCCTGGGCGGGGATCGGGTCAGAAAACCTGTTTCCGCTTGGAAGACGATGGAATGTCCAGTGCGGACCGGTACTTGGCAACAGTTCTGCGGGCGATGTTCACCTGCAGCTCATCCTTGAGCATTTCCGCGATCTTCTCGTCGGAAAGCGGCTTCTTGGGATTCTCGCCGGAGATCATCTTCTTGATGAGCGCCTTGACGCTCTCGGAGCCGACCTGGGACCCGTCATCCAGGCCGAGGGCGGAGTTAAAGAAGAACTTGAGCTCGAAGATGCCATGGGGCGTGGCGACGTACTTGCTGGTGGTGATGCGGCTCACCGTGGACTCGTGCATGCCGATGTCCTCGGCCACGTCCTTGAGGATGAGCGGCTTGAGATGGGTGACGCCGTGCTCGAAAAACTCGCGCTGATGCTTCACCACGCTCTCGGTCACCTTGTACAGGGTGCGCTGGCGCTGGTACAGGCTCTTCATCAGCCACACGGCGCTGCGCATCTTGTCCTGGAAGTATTCTTTTTCCTTGGAAGACCGGCCTTCCATGGCCTGCATGTAGTCGGAGTTGAGCTCCAGCCTGGGCAGCCCCTCCTCATTCAGCAGGATCACGAAATCGTCGCCGTACTTGTAGACGTAAACGTCCGGCGAGACGTAGACCGGCTCCTCGCTGCCGAAGCTCGCTCCGGGCATGGGGTCCAGCTCGGTGAGCTTGTCCAGGTAGCCCTTGAGCTCCTCCATGGAGATGCGGAACTTGCGGCACAGCGGCTTGTAGCGCTTCTTCTCCAGATCCTCCAGGTGCTCGCGCACGATCTCTTCAAGCACGGGATCGTCGATGCCGTAGTTTTTGATCTGCACGAGCAGGCACTCCGACGGCGTGCGCGCGGCCACGCCTACGGGGTCGAACTCCTGGATCGACTTGATGACCGGCTCGATCTCCTCTGGCGAGGCGCCGGTAAGCACTGCCAGCTCCTCATTCGTGGCTTGCAGATAACCGGAGGAATCGAGGTTGTTGATAACCGCGAGGCCTATGTCGATCTGCCTGTCATTGAGCCGGGAGAGCCTGAGCTGCCATTCCAGGTGCCCCTCCAGCGAGGTCTTGCCGGAAATGCGCGCCTCGAAGGAGGTGGCCTCCACGGCCTCGAACTCGCGGACCTGGGCCTGCTTGGAGGTAGAGGAGAAGTCGCCGATGTAGTCTTCCCAATCGGCGTTGCGCATGAGCTCCTGATCGCTGGCCGGCGTGGTCTCGACCTCGGGAACCACTTCGGCCTGCTCCAGCGCCTCGGCCTCGGCGCCCTCCTCCAGAAAGGGGTTTTCCAGGAGCTCCTGCTGAACAGTATCCATGAGCTCCAGCCGGGAGAGCTGCAGGAGCTTGATGGCCTGTTGCAGCTGGGGCGTCATCACCAGCTGTTGGCTGAGCTTGAGTTGTTGTCTGAGTTCCAGACCCATGGCGGTTACGGACCTTCCCCGTCAGGAGTACGGATAATAGATATGAGGCGTTGCGTTTTTAAAACACTTTTCAGAGAGGGGAACTCCAGGGTTCCTTCAACACGAGAAGGTTTCACAATACTGCAAAAACGCCCATACATTGCAGGAGAAAGAAAAGACGGCATAATTGTTGCTGACACAAAACGCGTTTTGCCACAGATGTAGCACGGTGGCAACGAGTTTTCCCTGCGGGGCGCGCGTAATTCGCCGCCCGTAAGACAGGAAGGGAAATGAAACTACGCAGATAGCGCCCGGAGATTCTAGCGATTTAAACGTCGGGAAGCGGCCTTGGCCAGGGCCATTCCCTTGCGCCAGCTTTCCAGCTCCCCGTCCAGGCACCCTTTGCAGAACAACACCAGCCGGATCGCCTCGCGAACGGCGCCGCGGCCTCCCGGGCGGGAGAGCACGTGCGCGGCCACCTGCAGCACCTCGGGCTGGGCGTTGGGCACGGCCATGGGCAGGCCCGCCATCCGCATGGGCCCTATGTCCACCCAGTCGTCGCCCACGTAGGCAGCCTGGTACGGCGCAACGCCATGCCGCTCGCAGAGAGCCTCGAACGCGGTAGACTTCTCCACCCTGCCGGCCACATACTCATCAATCTCCAGCTCATTCACGCGGTTGGCCACGGCCTTGGAGTCCAGCCCGGTGATCACGCCGATGTGCAGGCCAACGGCCTGGGCCGCTTTAATGCCCAGGCCGTCCTGCACGTCGAAACGTTTCGCATACTGGCCGTTCTCGTCGTAGTAGAGACCGCCGTCGGTAAGCACACCGTCCACGTCGAACACGAGAAGCTCTACCGCTCTGGCGCGGCGTACGATCTCCGCGCGGGACATGCGCCCGCGGAGACCGGCAGTATGGCGTCCGAAAATCATTCTTATCCTTTATACCCTTTGGCGGCTTTAATAAACTCCCGGAACAGGGGATGCGGATGCATGGGGTTGGACTTGAACTCCGGATGGAACTGGCAGCCCAGGAACCACGGATGGTCCGGCAGCTCCACGATCTCCACCAGGGTCTCGTCCGGCGAAAGGCCGGAGAAGACCATGCCCTTCTCCGCAAACTTGTCGTAGTACGCCTTGTTGAACTCGTAGCGATGGCGGTGGCGTTCGCTGATCTCTTCTGTCTGGTACGCCTCGAACGCCCGGGTGCCCTCTTTGAGCACGCAGGGGTACGCGCCCAGGCGCATGGTGCCGCCCTTGTCCGAACTCTCGTCGCGCTTCTCCGTCACCTGCCGGCGGAAGTCGAACCACTCGGTCATCAGGTAGATGACCGGCTCCTTGGTGCTCGGCTTGAACTCCTGGGAGTCGGCGTCCAGCTCCATGACGTGCTGCGCGAACTCGATGACCGCACACTGCATACCCAGGCAGATGCCGAAGAAGGGAATCTTCTTTTCACGGGCGTGGCGGATGGCCAGCAGCTTGCCAGGGATGCCGCGGTTGCCAAAGCCGCCGGGCACCAGAATGCCGTCCAGGCCCTTGAGCTTGCTGGTCACGTTCTTGGCCGTGATCTCCTCGGAGTTCACGTACACCAGGTCCACGGCCACGTCGTTGGCCACGCCGCCGTGCACCAGGGCCTCGTGCAGGCTCTTGTACGCCTCCTTGAGATCCACGTACTTGCCTACGATGCCGATGGACACGCGGCCCGCGGGGCTGGCCAGCTTCTCCACCAGCCTGGTCCACGGCTCCAGATGCGGGTTCTTGGCCGGCAGCTTGAGCATGATCGCGATCTTCTGGTCAATGCCTTCCTCGTAGAACTTCAGCGGCACCTCGTAGATGTTGCTCACATCCACGGCGGCGAACACGGCGTCTGCGTCCACGTTGCAGAACAGCGCGATCTTGCGGCGCAGGCTCTGGTCCACGTCCACCTCGGCCCGGCACAGGATAATGTCAGGCTGGATGCCGATGGAGCGCAGCTCCTTAACGCTGTGCTGGGTGGGCTTGGTCTTCAGCTCGCCGGCGGCCTTCATGTACGGCACCAGGGTAAGATGGATGTAGAGGACGTTCTCCTTGCCCAGGTCGCCGCGCATCTGGCGAATGGCTTCCAGGAACGGCAGGCCCTCGATGTCGCCGACCGTGCCGCCGATCTCCACGAGAACCACGTCCAGGTCCTCGCTGGCCAGCGCCAGCACGGACTCCTTGATCTGGTCCGTGACGTGCGGAATGACCTGCACGGTGCCGCCCAGGTAGTCGCCCCGGCGTTCCTTGGTGATGACCGTATTATAGATGGAGCCGGAGGTGCAGTTGTTGGCCCGGGACATGAACACGTCCAGATAGCGCTCGTAGTGGCCCAGATCCAGATCGGTCTCGGCGCCGTCTTCCGTCACGTACACTTCGCCGTGCTGGAAGGGGTTCATGGTTCCGGGGTCCACATTGATGTACGGATCGAGCTTCATGATCGTGACCTTGAGGCCGCGAGTCTGAAGCAGGGCACCGATGGACGCAGCGGCGAGCCCTTTTCCCAGGGAGGACAGAACGCCTCCGGTAATAAAAATGAATTTCGTACGCATCTATTCTCCCTCTGTGTAAGTTGTCCGGCGGCGTCCCCGGAGCGCCGCGCCGCAGCATATGGAAACAAAAAAGGAGGCAGCGCCTCCTCGACTGTGCTCTACAATGGCGGGACCAGTCCTGTTGACGGCCATCGCCTGCCGCACTATGTTCAGCCTCGCCCGGAAAAGCGTTGTGGTTCTAGGATGATCCACGCTCTCATTCGTGAGCAGGCGCCGATCCGAAAGGCTCGGGGGCCAATCCCGCCGGGCTCGGACGGCATGCTCACGCTTTCCGGGACTCTATAATTTGCCTAGACGAACGTTAGAGTCAACACAAATTTCCGCCCGCGTCCCACATGGCTTTGCGGGCCCCAATGGAGAACATCATGGCCCGCGTCAAGGTCATCGTCATCACCGGATACGGCACCAACTGTGAAATTGAATCCGCCCATACGGCCCGGCGCGCCGGCGCCGACGAGGTGGACATCGTCTACTTCTCGGACCTCACCTCCGGGCGCGTCCGCGTGGACGCCTACAACTTCTGCGTCTTCCCGGGCGGCTTCCTGGACGGGGACGACCTCGGCGCGGCCCAGGCCGCGGCCCAGCGCTGGCGTCACGCCACCGTGGACGGCGAGCGCATCCTGGACCAGCTCCTGACCATGCTGGACGCCGGCGGCATGGCCTTGGGCATCTGCAACGGATTCCAGCTCCTCGTCAAGCTTGGGCTGCTGCCCTGCCTGGATGGTATACGCCTGGAGCGCCAGGTGAGCCTGGCCGTGAACGACTCCGCCCGCTTCGAGGACCGCTGGGTCTCCCTGCGCGCCGAGCCGGACTCCCCCTGCATCTTCACCAAGGGCATCGACCGGCTGGAGTTCCCGGTGCGTCACGGCGAGGGCAAGCTCGTGGCCGCCTCGGACGCCGTCATGGAAGGCCTTGAAAAGGCCAACCTCGTGGCCCTGCGTTACGTGGACCCGCTCTCCGGCGCGCCCACCCAGGAGTACCCGTACAACCCCAACGGCTCACCCAACGCCATTGCCGGGCTCACCGATCCCACTGGCCGCATCCTGGGACTCATGCCCCACCCCGAGGCATATAACGATCCGACTAACCACCCGCGCTACACCCGCGCGCGCACCCAGCAGGACGAGCTGCCGCCGCTGGGCACGATCATCTTTGAGAATGCCGTGAACCACCTGCGAAACAGCTAGCGGATGGAGACTTCAGTATTCTGGACGCGCGCATCGCATCGGAGCATCACCCCGTGACCGCGACGGAAGAGTTCCCGTTTCCGGAATATTCGGGCCTGCGCTCCTGGGAGGACGTCATGCGCCTGGCCCTGGAACAGGCCGAACGCGCGGAGGATGAGGGCGAGGTCCCCATCGGCGCGGTGGTGCTCTCGGCAGAAGGACGCGTTCTGGGCTACGGCCGCAACCGGCCCATCTCAGCCCAGGACCCCACGGCCCACGCCGAGATCGAGGCCTTGCGCGCCGCGGCCGCGGCCGTGGGCAACTACCGCCTGCCCGGCGCCGTCCTGGCCGTGACGCTGGAGCCCTGCCTCATGTGCATGGGCGCCATGATCCACGCCCGAGTCGCGCACCTGGTCTATGGAGCGCCCGACCCCAAGACCGGCGCGGCAGGCTCCTGCATGGACACCGCGGCCTTGCCCTTTCTCAACCACCGTATGGACGTGACAGGCGGCGTGCTGGCCGACGAGTGCGGCGACTTGCTGCGGCGTTTTTTCAAGGCGCGACGGTAATCCACCCCGCCGCCCAAACGCCGCCCTGCCTACCCGAGTACGAATTCTTCTCTGCAGCGCCTATCTCTACTTGCTTTCAGTCTCGGTGTTGTATATAATAATCGACTTCCAACTTGGGAGGAATGACTCCCACCGACATGCGGAGAGGTAGCGAAGTCCGGCCGTAACGCGCTCGACTCGAAATCGAGTTATCGGTTAGTAGCCGATACGTGGGTTCGAATCCCACCCTCTCCGCCAGCGAAATTATAAGCCTTGCTTCTCGGTATCTTACCGGAAGGCAAGGCTTTTTTCTTTCCACTGCTCCAGTAAACTGTTACAGCGGAGCCATGGAAAAGATGCCCGGACACCCCCGACTTTTTCGGCGCGGAGCGGTCTATTATCACCGCGCAGCCATCCCAGTTGACATCAAGGATAACTACCCCAAGACCGAGGAAACCTTCTCGCTGAAGACGAAGGATTACCAGGAAGCTGTTCGCAAGGTCCGCGTGGCAGCCGCTATAGTTGATCGTAAATTTGAGGAGCACAGGCGCATGCTGGCTCAACAAGCCAAGCCGCCTGTGAAAGAGCTGTCCGAAGCTGAGATCAAACGAATCGGGGAAGTCTATTACGCGTACCGCCTTGAGGAGGACGATGAAACGCGCCTCCAGGGCTTCGCGCCGGAAAGGCGACAAACCAAAATTCTTGTAGGCGATCCAGACCAGATCAACGACCTGTTCGCAAAGCATGCCTTCAAGCCTTCATCCTTCGATGAATATGTCGAAGACCACGAGGCTCTGAACAGCATGACTCGCCACGACTTCGCTCGAGGTGAGGTTGATCCGTTTTTCATCTCAGAGGCTGAGGAAATACTGACCTGGGACAACGTCAACATCAGGCTCGACAAATCTTCCCCAAGCTGGCGTAAACTGGCGCGTGAGCTTCAGGCCGTAAGTATCAAGGCCGCAAAAGCCATCCAGCAAAGGAACGAAGGCGAAGTCGTAGAAACCCCTTCTACTCCTGGAGTTGAGCCTCAGTCCTTTGTCCCATTGCTTTCCGTGGCCGTTGAGGCGTGGGCCGAGGAAAAGGCTAGAACGAGCTGGGTGCCCAAGACCGAGCGCGAACATCGGGCATGGATGAGCCATTTCATCACGGCCATGGGTGACAAGCCAATCAATGCCTACACAAAGTCCGATGCACGTGCCTTCAAAGCCATGCTCCTCAAGCTCCCGTCGAACTGGATCAAGCACAAGGAGTTGAAGGACCTTCCACTCAATAAAGCAGCCGAAAAGGCCCACAAACTCGGCTTGCCTCCCATGTCTGACAGCAACGTCAACTAGCTCCTGGGCTTTGTCGGCTCCTTCTGGAACTGGGCAGCGGATAACTACGACGAAGCTCCTCCAAGTCCCTTCAAGGGCTTGAAGATCAAACAGCGCAAACGCTCACGCGAAGAACGCGATCCGTTCAGCGTTGACGAACTCCACGCCATCTTTTCTGCTCCGATCTATACGGGGTGCCGGTCCGAACACTTTTGGTCTAAACCGGGCAAGCTGATCCTCAAGGACTCTGGCTATTACTGGGTGCCGATCATCAGCCTCTTCACAGGCGCTCGGCTAGGCGAGATCATCCAGCTTTATGTCGAAGATATCCGAGAAGAAAACGGCATCCTCTTCTTCGACATCAACGACACTGGCGAAGACAAGCGCCTCAAGACTGCCTACTCGAAACGCGCCATCCCAATACACCAAAGCCTCTTAGACATGGGCTTCATGAGTCTCGTCGAGAAACGTCGCAAGCAAGGCAAAGAGCGTCTTTTCCCAGACCTCCCCATGGGCGAGGACGGCTACTACTCATCGCCCTTCTCTAAGCGCTTCAGCCGGTTCCTGAGCACGGTCGGGGTCAAAAGCAAAAAGAACGCTTTCCATAGCTTCCGCCATTGTTTCGAAGACGCCTGTCGCGACTCGGACATCTCCAAAGAAATCATGGACGCGCTTCAGGGACACGGCGAGGAAGGCATGTCGGAGCGGTATGGGCGCGGCTACTTGCTCCAGAAGCTCAATGAGGCGATGCAGAGACTTCGATACAGGGGCCTTGCCCTGGACCACCTTCATCAGAATAACCGCTAGAAATTTTTTGGTACAAAAATGTGAGCGGTTCTTTCTATACGTCGCGTTGCCCATTCCCCCCGTGGGGGGCTTCCTGCATCGCCTAAGACACCGAAATGAACCCTGAGAATTTGGCGCGAACTACAGCTTGGAGCGTGCCGCTTTTGCTCATGTTGTTTTCGCTGATGCCCTCCCCCCACCTTGAACCATGGTACGTGCGCACCTTGCTGGCCAGGAGGGGAAGGCGATGTGCGGAGCATGGACGACGACACCCCGAAGGTGCGGCGCGGCAGGTGGGTATGATCGACCACGGGCACATGTCCATCTAGAGTGTACCCCATCCTTACACTCAGGGTACCCATGAAATGTGTTCGCCTAGAATCGAAATTAGGTTTTCTTGACGTTGTGTCCATGGTAGTCTATGGCTCTATCCGAACAGTACAGGCACGACCTACCCGGCCACACCACCAAGGAGACAGCCACCATGACGAATACGACCACACACAGCCAGCGAGAGAACGGCACCAACGGCGGGCAGCAGGTTGGATACCTACGGGTGAGCACGGTGGACCAGAACACCGGCAGGCAGCTTGAAGAGGTTACCCTGGATCGGCGGTTCGAGGATAAAGCCAGCGCCAAGGACACCAAGCGCCCCAGCTTGGAGGAGTGTCTGGCCTACCTGCGGAGCGGGGATACGCTGCATGTTCACTCCATCGACAGGCTTGCCCGGAACCTGTCAGACCTCCAGAAGATCGTGGATGACCTGACAAGCCGTGGCGTGACCGTCCAGTTCCACAAGGAGCGCTTGACCTTCACCGGGCAAGATAGCTCCATGCAGAAGCTCATGTTCCAGATGATGGGAGCCTTTGCCGAGTTCGAGCGGGCCTTGATCCGGGAGAGGCAGCGCGAAGGGATCGCGATAGCCAAAGCCAAGGGCAAGTACAAAGGCCGCAAGAAGGCGCTCACGAAGGAGCAGGTGGAGGAGATCAAAGCCAGGAAGAATCGCGGGGAACCCATGGCGAAGCTGGCGCGTGAGTATGGTGTGAGCCGGACCACGCTGTACGCTTCGCTGTGACGCTTCATCCTCGTGGATCATGTCGTCAACAAGGCGCTCTAGGCTTCTGGCCTGGGGCGCTTTTCTTTTGCTCGACCGAGGACAATGTTTCACGGAGATATTTCACAATGCGTCTGTTTGATCCGATGGCCCTCAAATAATACCAGCACCTTGTGACCAACACACATCCAGACGCCATAGATTGCTTCAGAAGCGCCGAAGGGTGTTTCATGACCGACGGCCTATCCCCATGGCGTTTCGTGCCGGAGAAAGGCGCACAGGGCGTCGTTCTGGGTGAGAGGTGGGAGGGTGGGGACTGAGGATCAATGACCACGAAAAGAGTGGGCACAATCTGCCTCCCCTGGGTAGATCATCCACCCCTTCCCGGACTTCAAGGGCAACCAAGTCCGCAAGGGCCTGGAAGAGGAGTTCGGCAAGATGGCCGTGGAGTCATTCCGCGAGGCCGGGCGCTACTTCAAGCTCAATATCCCCCTGGATGGGGAATACAAGATCGGCTCGAACTGGGCCGAGACGCACTAGGAGAGAACAGCATGGCCAGGACCAACACCATCACCACGCCCACCAAGAACTGCGTCACCGTGTCAGGCGACATGGAGTACGGCCAGATATGCCGCGTCATTGAGAGAGAGTCGCGCCACTTCGCCTGCTACATCATCAAAGACGATGACGATGAAGTCGTCGCGCTCGATAGTGGTGAGGTCATCTACGACGACACCCTCCAGGTCGAGGCCCTCCCGGCAGGCACCACCGTGACCATCACCGTTGGCTAGCTGCCAACAAGATATAGGAGAGAACTAATGAGCCTTATGGACTACAACATCGGCCCGACCACCCTTGGCGCAATCCAGCAGCACCACGACATCACCAAAGAGGACGTGGAAGTAACCATGCGCAAGCACCGCCCCTACCTCGATAAGAAGTTCCTGGAAATCACCAAGACCGAGTCTGGTCAGGAGATCATGAACTTCAAGTTCCCCATGCTCGAAGACAGCGAACACCCCAAGCGGAGGGTTCGTGTGATTCAGGATGAGAATGGGGAACCGTGGTTCGTGGCGAAGGATGTGTGCGTGATCCTCGGGATCGACACGAATAACATCCAACGGGACTTGGATGAAGACGAGCGAATGACCCTCAACAAGAGGGCCATTGGAATTAACGAGCGGGGAAATCAGGATATCCTCGTTATCAACGAAGCTGGTCTCTACTCCCTCATCCTCCGCTCCCGCAAGCCCGAGGCCAAACGGTTCAAGCGGTGGGTGACCCACGAAGTCCTCCCCACCATCCGCAAGACCGGCGGCTACATCCACGCCACCACGGAGATGTCCGACGCCGAGATCATGGCGCGGGCCATGAAGGTGGCCGACTCCACCCTGGAGCGTGTGCAGAAGGAGCGGGACAAAGCCCTCAAGGCCAACCTGGAGCTGGCCCGCCGGAACGTGAAGCTGTTCCACCAGAACGAGGCGATGACTGGCCCCACCGAGTTCTTCCATAACTACATGGACTCCACCGGAACCATGAACTTCACGGCGGTCGCCAAGGTGCTGGACATGAACGTCTCGGACCTGACCCGCCTGTTGCGGGAGCATGGGTTCCTCTACAAGTCCACCTACCCCAGCGGTCAGTACAAGAACCTCCCCATGAAGCACCTCCAGGACCGGGGGCTGTTCAAGGTATTGATCGCCGCCAACGCCGGGAATGGCTGGAGTGGCCATCAGACGCGGGTAGTCCGGAGGGCTGACTTTGGACGTCGAGTCCCCCAACCCCTCCGAATTATCCTTGCAGGACATTTCCTCATTCCATATCTTTCACCTTTCCCGCATGCGGGGTGGTTAGTTTATGGTTGAGCAAGAAAAGCTTATCTCACGAGAATAGATGATGAACAAACAAGAAGAGGACCTCCCCGACCCCCTTCGAGACCGCCCTTTCAATCCCTGGCGAGAACCAAAAACCGAGAAGGCCCAGGCGATTGTCCGCGACGTCGTCAATCAGCTCCAGGACTACGAAGTCCAATTCCAGCTCCGCCAACGGAAGCGCAGAAAAGCAGACCAGGAGACTTTCGAGGCTACCATCTCCGCTCTGGTCTGCGATCTGATTCACCACCACCTTACAGCCTCGGGCAACGGCGTTTTCATCACCCGTTCGCATGTCCAACTCGGGCAAGTGGGGCGCTACAAGCCTCGGGCGTTTTCAAAGACGTTGCCTGATATCTTGAACCGGCTGTCGAGTCCTGAACTGGCCTTCCTCGAACAGAAGATGGGCCATAAGGGCTTTTTCGGCCCGGCGAAAAAAACGACCATCCGCGCCGGTGGAAGTCTCATCATGCAAGTCCAGGAGCACGGAATCACGCTGGACGACCTCAAGCGCTCAGACAACGAAGAGGTCATCCACCTGAAGCGGACCAAAGACGGGTACTGGGATGAAGCATCACTCATCGACTACGAGGACACCCCCACGACCACCCTCTACCGGGAGCAGATGGGGAAGATAAACAGCTGGCTCGAACAGGCCGACCTGGAGTTCGACGAAAGCTGCCAGGACGAAGACTGCCCGGTTGATGTCACAGGCCGCCGCCTGCATCGTGTTTTCACCAGAGGGCGCTTTGATAGAGGGGGCCGCCTGTTTGGTGGCTTCTGGCTGGGGCTGAAGAAAACGCAGAGACGCAAAGGCCTGCTCATCAATGGCGAGGAGGCCGTGGAGTTGGACTTTTCCCAGATGGGGCCTCGGATCATCTATGGTTTGTGTGGGCGGCGGCTGCCCATGGACGATGCCTACATGATCCCTGGCTTTGAGGCGTACCGCCCTGGGATCAAAAAAGTCATGAACAGCATGTTCTTTGTGGAAGCTCCACTCACACGTATGCCCAGGGGTGTGAGGAAGGAGTTCGAGGATAATCACTCCATAGCCGAGGTGACGAATGCCATCGAATCCGCTCACCCCGCGATCAAGCAGACCTTTTATACCGGCATCGGCCATGAGGTTCAGTTCATCGAGAGTCAAATCCTTGTCGACATCCTCCTCTCCTTGATCGATCAAGACACCACCGCCTTGCCCATCCATGATGCAATCCTGGTTCCAGCATCACGGAAGGAGATATCGAAGAAGATCATGCTCTCGATCTTCTCCCGCCATGCTGGAGTAAAGGGCTTAATTAAGGAAGATGTTTGAGGGAATCCATCAATCAATCATGCCTAGGTAAACTATAAATCACCCCACTCTCCCTTAGAGGGACCCGTAAGCTATGACGAACTGGAACACGCGTAAGAAAAGGCATGACGAGGTAGTCGCCAACGCCAAACGACCGAACCACATGTACGGCTACTGCCGTGTTATGGGATGTAGCAAGCCAGCCAGAGCCGGAACATCGGACGGGCTGGACCAGCGCTTCTGCCGCGCCCATGCCGAGCACTACCAGCGCCATGGGAGCCCGTACAAGGGATCGTACACGGCCAAGCAGCTGAATCCATACCGCCAAGCCGCCCTGTTGTGGCTTCTGGACAATGAAAACCTGCCGTGGGTGGAGAATGCCATCCAGCGCGTAAAAGGCCTCTACCAGCAAGCTGGGCCGCATGTGGAGGCTTTCCGCTTACGTGGGCTGAAACCAAAGGAACGAGCCAAGGCAGCCATCGCCCGCCTCCGAAAGAAGGAAGTCGACCCGCGCGTGGTCATCGCGGCGTGGCTGGCCGTCGAGATGCTTGTCCTGGATGACCCGCAACCGGACTCAAAAATTGAGTACAAACGCGTCCAGGCCGCCAAGATCGTCCACCGCATGGCCTCAGGCTCACACAAGCGTTGGGAACGTGAGGTGCAACGCCGTGGCAACCTCGGACAGTCTACGCAAGTCGTGGTCGAGGAGATGCACGTCTACCCGCGAAGCCGTGGTCGCGTCCTGCGCCAACTGGGGGAGATGCTCGAATCAGCAGTGGAGTTGCTGGTCGATCACCACCTGGAGGAAGCTCATGCCTTTAAGCGTGGACGGGACAAGCTGGGGAAATACGAGGATAGGCCGTATCCAAAACGACTGGGTTGAAAGAAAGGAACGGTTTCCCTGAGAGACCTGAGACTGGTAGACGCGATAGCTTTATAGTCTAGTGATGGATTGACCCCGAGGAGGCAAGGAACGCGAAATAGCCGCGCAGGCCTTGCCAGTCAATGCAGTCGTCACTTTGGGATAAAATCAATCTTTGGTAGTCACGATAGACTTATAATCTTTTACACATCACCGAATAATCCATTCGCGGATCATCCCCGCGGGCGCGGGGAACACTTATCAAGTTTGCCGAGGCGCTGCCCGGAGGTCGGTTCATCCCCGCGGGCGCGGGGAACACACTGCCGGAGAAAACCACCTCGCCGGCCATACGCGGTTCATCCCCGCGGGCGCGGGGAACACTCGTAGAAATCGGCCGGGAAAAACGTGCAGAGCGGTTCATCCCCGCGGGCGCGGGGAACACGCAAACTCTAAATCTACTGGGTATGCTCACTACGGTTCATCCCCGCGGGCGCGGGGAACACAACTCCCGCGAGCCGCCCAGGTCCTGGAGCGTCGGTTCATCCCCGCGGGCGCGGGGAACACAACTCCCGCGAGCCGCCCAGGTCCTGGAGCGTCGGTTCATCCCCGCGGGCGCGGGGAACACAAAGGATTCCCAATCGAACATGGGCACCGGCGCGGTTCATCCCCGCGGGCGCGGGGAACACGGCTATGGCGCCGGGCGTTATTGGCATGATCGCGGTTCATCCCCGCGGGCGCGGGGAACACAGTCGTGGCAGGTTGGGGAAGGAAGGATAATCCGGTTCATCCCCGCGGGCGCGGGGAACACGACTGCCGGGGCCGGGACAATTTCGGCCGGCTCGGTTCATCCCCGCAGGCGCGGGGAACACTGGATGCGAACTGGCAAGGAGACCACTCCGAGCGGTTCATCCCCGCAGGCGCGGGGAACACTGTACCGCGTGCGCGAGTTGGCGGCGTATTTCCGGTTCATCCCCGCAGGCGCGGGGAACACCAGCACGGTGCGGTTGACGCCAAGCCGTGCGGCGGTTCATCCCCGCAGGCGCGGGGAACACTGCCATGACTCGATTTCGTACAATATTTCCATCGGTTCATCCCCGCAGGCGCGGGGAACACATTGAATGTGTAGCCGCTACTGACCAACGCGACGGTTCATCCCCGCAGGCGCGGGGAACACTGGCAGCTGGCCGCGGTGGGGCTATGAACGAACGGTTCATCCCCGCAGGCGCGGGGAACACTGCAATGACGATGCAATGATTTCGATATTTTGCGGTTCATCCCCGCAGGCGCGGGGAACACTTCATGTCCTCGACGGACTCAAACATCCAAACCGGTTCATCCCCGCAGGCGCGGGGAACACACGTGCGCGATGTTGCCGACGGTGACGATGAACGGTTCATCCCCGCAGGCGCGGGGAACACGCGATGAATGTACAGCATTTACAAGGTATAGGGCGGTTCATCCCCGCAGGCGCGGGGAACACGCTCCCTTGGCCGCCGGCGGCATCTTCGCCGTCGGTTCATCCCCGCAGGCGCGGGGAACACATCGCGGTGCCCAGATAACGGCTGGTCGGAGACGGTTCATCCCCGCAGGCGCGGGGAACACGAGGGCAGGGTGGGCGTCGAACTGGTGATCGCCGGTTCATCCCCGCAGGCGCGGGGAACACAACGCGCCCGCGCATGGAAATCTGACGGCGGCCGGTTCATCCCCGCAGGCGCGGGGAACACCGGCAATACCCAGCCATTGCTGTAAATCCACCCGGTTCATCCCCGCAGGCGCGGGGAACACGATGTTGCGCACGTTGACGAGCTGGAGCTGCACGGTTCATCCCCGCAGGCGCGGGGAACACACAAACCTCACGTGGTGTACACTGCTCCGGAGCGGTTCATCCCCGCAGGCGCGGGGAACACATGGCTCACCCCATCGGGCAGCACTGCGCATGCGGTTCATCCCCGCAGGCGCGGGGAACACGATCAACGGGGTTGGACGTCATCAGGCCAGCTCGGTTCATCCCCGCAGGCGCGGGGAACACGAGAAGCGTGTCCAGCGTGCTGGACGCCACATCGGTTCATCCCCGCAGGCGCGGGGAACACGATGGCGCTCATGATTCACCACCTCCCTGCAGCGGTTCATCCCCGCAGGCGCGGGGAACACGGGGAGAGCGGCGTTGGGTTCCCAATCCAGAGACGGTTCATCCCCGCAGGCGCGGGGAACACGTGGCCGCCGTGGTTCCATCCATAAACTCGACCGGTTCATCCCCGCAGGCGCGGGGAACACATTCTTCGCCCATTGCTCCATTGTCCCGTCGTCGGTTCATCCCCGCAGGCGCGGGGAACACACCCGAAGAAGGCGCGAAAAATCCAGATCACACGGTTCATCCCCGCAGGCGCGGGGAACACTGCAATCCACAGAAGCGCCTGAACAAGTTGTGCGGTTCATCCCCGCAGGCGCGGGGAACACAAAACATTAAGGCACCCCGCGTCCAAAACCACCGGTTCATCCCCGCAGGCGCGGGGAACACAGGTCCGCTACGCCGCGTCCCAGGATTCCCGCCGGTTCATCCCCGCAGGCGCGGGGAACACACCGCCAACGCGACTATGGGTGACGGCATCGCCGGTTCATCCCCGCAGGCGCGGGGAACACGGGAGTGAGGCGCTGGAGAAGTATACCAAGCAACGGTTCATCCCCGCAGGCGCGGGGAACACACCGCCAACGCGACTATGGGTGACGGCATCGCCGGTTCATCCCCGCAGGCGCGGGGAACACCTCCTTCGCCCAGTCGAGGCATTTGTTGTTGTCGGTTCATCCCCGCAGGCGCGGGGAACACAGGTCCCTGGAGTAGCCCAGCAACGCCAGCCCCGGTTCATCCCCGCAGGCGCGGGGAACACTCTTACGTCCAATACACCTTCACTATTCACCTTTCAAGGAACAGAATCAACGTACCAGAATCAATCAGTCGTTATCTGCCTGGCGTTCTTCCTGCCCGCCTTGCTCATCTTCACCAGGAAGAGGCAGGAAGCTCACCAAGCGCACACCATCCATCTCGCAGGGGATGCGACGATTTTCCCCAAGCGTCTCGAAGGAAAAGCCCCCCTCCTCTCGGCTGGCCCAGGCCATCACGGCGTTGCCTTCTTCCAGGTTGTCCGCCACCTGGCCCCAGATCATATCGCGGACCTTTTGCGAATAGTTTCCCACGAACACGCCGGCGCGGATTTCCAGCAGCCACACCGCAAGACGTCCGCGAAGCCGGGGCGGCGCGTTTTCAAGAACGATGACCATCATCGCCTATGCCCTCCTCGTCCCGGAACGCCGGCCCCACCGCATCCTCATAGGGGGGCGGGGGCTCCTTGTCGCCAGCGGCCAGGACTTCTTCGATGACCGGGATGATGCGCTTGAGCAGTTTCGAGGTGCGGAACACATCGCGACAGGCGCGCCGCACGCGTCCTTCCACATCGAACTCACCCTTGCTCACTTCCTTGAACGCAACCGGCACGACCGTTTCGAACTTGAAGAGGTCCGCGATGTCATACACGAAGGACAAGGGCTTGCCCGTGTGCAGAAAGCCTATGGCCGGAGCGTAGCCGGCGGCGAGTACTGCGGCTTCCGTCACGCCGTAGAGGCTGGCTGTGGCCGCGGAAAGCGCCTTGTTGACCGGATCGGCCGTGTCCCAGTTCTTTGGATCGTAGGCGCGCCGCTTCCACGTGACGCGATGCTGCTTGGCGAGCAGATCGTACATGCTGCGCACGCGGGCGCCCTCTATGCCGCGGAGCTGCTCCACGCTGCGCTTGTCCGGCGCGCTCTCATTGAAGCGCACGGCGAACATCTTCTTGACCACCTTGAGACGCGCCGCCGGGTCCAGGGCCAGGCTCGCCTGGTAGAGGAGCTTGTCGGATCGGGCTCCACCGGGCTGACCGGCGGCGTACATGCGCACCCCGCCTTCGCCTGTCCAGACCAGCAGCGTGCCCGAGCGTGCGGCCAGGGCCACAGCGGCGTGGGACACCCGGGTGCCGGGCTCCAGCATGATGCAGACAACGCCGCCCACCGGCACGTGGGTGCGTATACCTTCTTTGTCTATGGCCACAAAGGCGCCGTCCTTCACATCCAGGCGGCAGCGCTCCAGAAAGATGAGAGACAGACGCTCCTTCATGGGAATGGGCTTAAGGGGCGGCAGCATCAGGCCGCCCTCTTCACCGTGAGTAGTCCGCAGCCGTAGGCTTTGGCCGGGCCAATGCCGTGCATCAGAGCGTGGAGCAGCAGGTCCGGGTCGGTCACTATGGCGAAGCCTTTCATGTCGAGCACGGTAACGTACACGCGTCTGCCGGCTTTGGATTTGACAAAGCTTTCCCGCGTATAGCCGTCCACCAGGAAGCCATGCTCCTCCACCTCCAGGCCCAGCCGTTCCTGCCGGGCGGCGAGCCACTCGAAGCCGGTTTGCTGCGCAAGCGCCGTCCGTGTGGGCCATTCGTTTTGGGACACGCCCTGCTCCTCCAGCTTCTTGCGCGCGTCCTGGACCACGTCGTGGCGTATCTGCCTGCCGTTGGCATCCCTGGTCTTGCGCACGGGGTTGACGCGCAGGGCAAAGTAGAGGCGGTCCCCGGCGTGGAGCTTAGGCTCATACTCCTTGGTGCGGATAGACCAGACGCCGTCCGCGTCGTCCGGCTGGCGGGCCGAGACGGCAAGGAACTCGCTTTCCCCGGTCTGGCGATAGATGAAGTCGCGCGTACGGTCCGGATGGTCGCCAAAGGCCCGCCACAGCGCCTGGTGGGCGTCGTATACGCCGCACGTCACAGCCGTCCGGCAATCCATGGTCATCAGGCTCATGTACATTCTGATCCTCCTATCCTTCGTCCTGAGCGCCACCGGGCATGGCGATGCGGTACTCCGGCCGCAGACCGAACTGCCAGCGCGTGCGGCTCAAAGGTACGTCGCGGACCTCGGTCCGCTCCTGCCAGCCATCCAGAGGCTCGCTCGTGTAGACCTCGGCCGCCGGGGCGGCGTCCATGGCCTGGAGAACATCGCCATCCGGGTCATACGCGTCCAGGGCCTCCAGCGGGCCGTCGTGCTCCTGAACCAGGGGATGGAACGGCAGCGCGGGCGGGCAGCTCTTACGGCCCAGGCACGGCGTAAACACCGGTTTGCACAGGGCATGAGCCAGATCATTGAGAGAGTGTGGCGGATCGTCCACTCTGGGCCAGATGGTGACGACGAACAGCGTATCCACGAGGTACTCGCGGGTGGAGAGCAGTGTTCCGGGGTCTTCGTTTTTGGGAATCAGGCCGCCCACCTCGTCTGCGCGGGTGCGATAGGTGCGCTTGGCCAGGCGCTTGCCGCACTGGATGGTGTGGTAGTCGGCCATGCGCGCGCCCTTGGTCGCCGGCTGCACGGCCATGGCGTAGGCGCGGTCCAGCTCTGTGTGGCGTTCGTCCTCGTCCCTGCGGATGCCCAGGGCGCCGGCCAGCAGACCGAGCACGCCGGAGCGCGAGGGCCTGGGCAGGGAAGGCCGCACCTCCCCCACCGCCACCGCGCCCCAGGACTGCATGGGGCCGTATATCTGAAAGGTAAGATAGCGCTGCATGGTTACCCCCGCACGAACTCGCAGACCTGCTGCAGGGTTCCCTTGCTTTCAGCGCCACTCACGTCGAAGAAGACGTACGGCGTCTCGTCGCCGTAGACCTGCTCGAACTTGCTGCGCACCTGCATCAGAGCGTCCACGGCCTTTGCCAGAACATCTGCGGGCTTGTCGATTCCCTGGAGGAACGCGCTGGACAGGGTGCGGGGCTGGGCATCGCCTTTTTCCGCCAGGCAGAAGGAGGCGTTGGCGCGGGAGGCGAAGCTGTTCTGCTTGCCCGTGGGGCTCACGGTGCAGGCCGTGCGGACCAGGGCTTCCAGAGCGCGGGAAGCCGCGTCTTCATCATCGGCCAGATTCTCCACCAGCAGGTCGCGGTCGATGCAGACGTAGAGGTAGTAGAGGCCGGCGCCGAACTCGAACACGCCCATGTGGCCAGCGCCGGTTTCGTCGCGATTGAGGTCGTCCACGGCGGTGAAGAAGTCGTCCTCCTTGACCACCTTGTGCACGGTCATGGCATGGGCCACCTGCACGGCGGCTTCCACATTGAAAGGCTTGCTGGCGGCGAGCATACGGCCGAACATGGCGATATCCACCGCGCCGGGGCTGTTGCGCAAAAGGTCCAGCTCTTCGGCATCGGGCTTCTTGCCATCTGCGCGGCGCTCTTCCACGAGCTTGGCGATGGCCTCGATCTCGGCCGGGCCGAAGTGGGCAAGCTGCTCGATGTGCATCTCCTTCATCTTGGCCTTTTCGCTCACTTTCTCGGCATCGGCCGCGCCTTCCTGCGCTGCTTCCTGCTCGGCCTCTTTCTTGGCCTCCGTGGACTTGCGAAGCGCGCCGAACACGCCGGCCACGGCCTTGGCGATCTCCTCGGCCTTTTTCTCCGCCACCGTGGGCAGGCCTGCGGATGCCTTGCTGTCTTCAAGAATCGCCTGCAGGGTCGCGCCCTGAGTCAGCGCGCGGTACACGCACTCGCCCATGGACTTGGTGCGTGTGCCCATGGCGCCGTCAAAGGCCTGGCGGAAGACATCGGAGGTGCGCCAGGCGCGCTTGAGGCTCTGGGAGGAGACACGCAGCCGGGGCGTGTTGCCCACGATAACGCTCTTGGGCTGGCCCAGGTCGTCGCGGTTGAGGTTGGAGGCGGGGTAGCTGGTGAGGATATGCAGTTGGATGAAGCGGCTCATGGTCGTTCTCCTTGTGATTATAGATAGCTAGGCGGTGTAGTAGTTGAGGGCCCAGTTGCGTTTGACGGTGTCGCCCCAGTAGAACACGCTGCGAACCAAGCTGTTCACGTGGGCGCTGCCGTCCAGGTAGCGGATGAGCCGCATCAGCATAAGGTAGAGTTCGTCCCTATCCTCGATAGCCATGAGCTTTTTGAACCGCTGGTCGCGGACATCCTGGCTGCCTTTGTTGGAAGCGGCGAGCTGCCTGGCAAAGTGGCTCTTGCCGGAAAACACGGTCACATGGGCCAGCAGGCCGGCTGCCGGGGCGAGGCGTTCAATATCGTCCGCATCCAGGGGGAATCCCTTGGACGCCAGATGGGTCACAAATCCGCGCTGGTACGCCGGCGAGCAAAGAATTTCCACAGGCGTCTTGGCGCGGCGCAGCTCGGCGCGCTGGCCGCGGTTGTCATCCAGCCCCATGCGCCACTCTCCTACAGCGCTCCAAAAGTCAGTGTTGTTCTGGTACGTTCCGAAGTTGCTCATGCCGCCTCCTTGGCGGTGATGGTGCCGCCGAGATGGTTTTTGTAAACGCCCTGGTTCAGCTTGCGCATTTCGTTAAACGCCTTGCTGGCGCGGCGGGCGTGGTCCGGGTGGGTCAGCTCCGGCCCGGCAACGCGCATGAACAGCGTGTCTGCCTCATCCCGCAGCGCCCTGGCCCAGCCCTGCTTGACCTTCGCGTCCGAGGCTACGGCTTTTACAACTTCCGCAAGCTCCCTCGCCGCCACAAAGAACGCGGCGCGGGTATCGGCCCAGAAGCTTGCCGAGAGATCGGCAAAAAAGGACGAGCCGAACGCCTTGGAGCGCGCCGGGTTGCTGGTATGCACTACAGCCGTGCGAATCGCCTTGGTCAGGTTGTCGCGCACCATGCCCGCCGCTTTCACCAGTGTTTCCACCTCGGTGCGGAAGTCCTGCACGACCTCGCCGTCCAGCGGCAGGATGGGGAAGGAACCCTCGCACCAGCCGCGACACTTAGCGCTCTTCATGTCATACCCGCCAGCCAGCAGGCCGTATTCATTCGCAATATCGGCGCTATCCTCACGCGCAGCCTGGACACATCGGGCAGGTTCGGCAAGGCCGTTGGAATCCCCGTACACAAGGGGCAGCCAGTTGGTGTAGGCCGTGGCGTACGAGGTTCCCTTGCCCGAGAACCAGGGCTTGTCCGCGCTCTGCCTGCGATACGGCGTGAGCGGATGCATCCAATCCTCGCCATAGTTGTAGCCGTGAGGGCGACGTATGAGCTGATGAAAGACAACCTCGGCCTCGTCACCGCAGAGGTCGCAGCGGGCATGATCTTCTACGGGCAGTAGCAAGTAGCGCCGCGGCATTCCCCAGTAGTGGTGCAGGAAGTGGCCGTCCGCGCGCCTGAAGACCTTGCCGTTCTCACTGGTGCGTGTGGGCGCGGCCCAGGGAAAGACGGCGCCGGGCAGTCCCTCCGCCGTCGGCGCGGGCTCCACGTCGCGCGCATTGAGCGGCAGCACATTGGCCCACACGGTTTGCCAGAGGTTTTCCACCAGAACGATGGTGGATAGCGGCCCGCCGCCGCGCAGGGATGTGCGGTTGCCCCGGCCGCCCGAAGGCGCGAAGGCCTGCATGGTCTGCAAAGCCATGGCCGCGCAGCTGGGGCACATGGTCTCGATGTCGCGCCTGACAAAGAAATCAAGCGAGCTGTCGCCAGGATAATTGATGAGCAACGCGCCGATGGGGATGGCGCTCTTGGCGTGGGCCTCGGGATCGAGGGTCAGATCCTGCTGAAACAGCGGCCGCTCACCCAGCAGCTCGAAGAACCGGGCATACGGCTCCATGGCCTGCCGCAGCGTTTCCAGCGACGGCGGAGCGTCGTACCACTGCTCGCGTTTGGTGACGTTTTTCGGCGGGCAGGCCGTTTGCACAAGACCGATAAGGAACTCAAGCAAGGCCAGACGGAAGTCGTGGCGCGGCGGGGCAAGGTCGAGAGGGGGATCATCCGCGCGAGTCAGCTCCCAGGGAGCGATGCGCTCCACCCGGCCGGATGCGAGCACAGCCGGCAGCCATCGATCCCGAACAAGGTTCAGGGACATGCGTGCCTCCTGTTTTTTTGGACGCAGTTATCCTATTCCGTACGCATTAGCCGGTACGGATTTGAAACACTCAGCGAGCTAGAAATCAAGAGAAAGGTAAGAAAGAAGGCTTCCACAGAAGTTTCCTGCGAAAATATCTCCGCAGGATACTTATTCTATTCGCAATCCTTTCGCCCGGCTGTACCGCACCGCAACCAGCGTCCCATCCTTGGGGACCTGCCCTGTCCACTCGTCGCCGCCGGATTGGCGCAGCGCCACCAGCCGCACCCAACGGCCTTTGTCGGGCATGGTTTCGGCAAACGCCTCCAGCGCGACGCTGGCAGGCTCTGAGCCCGGTCTATCCACCCGTTTGGTGGACACCGAGACCTCGGAGAGCGCGCAGGCCTTGGCCCCTGCTCCGCCGACCCACAGAGTGATGCGTCCGTCTTCCCCCACGCAGCAGAGGCGCAGTTGCACGCGTTCGTCCCCTATGCGTGTTGCCGCGGCCGTATCGTCCGACCAGCCAGCTCCGGCGTCCAGAGAATAGCCGGAATCGAGCGCCAATACGTTCTGATACGCCAGGCTCCGCGCGGCCAACTCGTCGCCCAACGGCCTCAGGTCGGCCTCTTCCAGCACGGCCGGAGCCTCGATTGCCTCGCCGTATGCTCCTTCCATGAGCACGCGGGCATCCCCCGGCAGAACGATGCGTCCGTGCTCTTTCAGCAAACGCGCTGTGCGCCAGAGCAGTGCTTGCTTGCGGTACACGAACCGCGCCGTGCCGAGCAGCGCGCCGTACCAGTCCGCCGCGGGGTCGTCGACCGGCTCGGGCGAGAGGATCACCAGCCGTGGGGTTCCGTATCCCTCCGGCCGCTCCCGTGTGTGGCGGTGGCACCGCCCTGCCCGCTGGATCAAGGCGTCCATAGGCGCCAGGTCCGAAAGCATCAGGCCCACATCGTAATCGAGAGACTGCTCAAGTACCTGCGATCCCACAAGAATATACCCGGCGCGGTCCTCGGACGTAGAGCCCTTGCCGAAGCGGCGCAGGATATCCTTCTCACGCGCCAGCCTATCGCACATGGCAAAACGGGCGTGGCACAGGATGACTTTGTTCGGCGGCAAGCCGTAGTCCGTTACCAACCGCTCCGCCGTGTCCATAGCCTGGTCCACGGTGTTGCGCACCCAGCAGGCGCACGCGCCATCCCTGTGCACCTGCACCAGGGTTGCGAACATGGCGGATTCATCGTGCACCAGCGCCACGGCAGTGGTCTTGCCGTGGCCCTCCGCCGGTATGGGCTGCTCGAAGACCTCGCCCGCAGCGTTTACCCGCGTGGCCAGCGGAAAGTCATCCTTGTCCAGTTGTGCCGACTCCGCACGCCCCAGGCCGCGTTGAAAGGCGTGCACCAGCTTGAGGCGGAGTGATTGCGGCAACGTGGCCGTAAGCAGGACGGCGCTGGAGCCCATGGCGGCGATGAACGTGAGCAGCGTAGCCAGGAGCTCGCCTGTGTAGAGATCATAGGAATGGACCTCGTCCGCGATGAGTACGGTCCGGCTCAGCCCGGCCAGGCGCAAGCTCTGGTGCTTGGCTGGTAATACGGCGAGCAAAGCCTGGTCCAGGGTGCCGGCTCCGCACGGCGCGAGCAGCGCCTTCTTGCGGTTGTCCGCCAGCCACTGGCTGCACGTTACGTCGCTCCGTTCGCCCATGCGCGGCGCGGCGTCGTCCTCCAGCGCGATGGTCTGCAGGAAGGCATCTTCGATGTTCTGTTGGCCATGCGCCAGCATAAGCGAGGGAACGCCGTCCTTCTCGTCGAACAATGCGCGGTAGGTCGCTGCAAGCCTGTGGTACATGGCATTGGCCGTAGCCATGGTGGGAAGTCCAACATAAAAGCCGCTGCATCCGCCCTGCTCCATGATGGTGTGCACGCACAGCAGCGCGGCCTCTGTCTTGCCGCAGCCTGTCAGGTCTTCAAAAATGTGGAGCTGCGGGCTGGCATCGACTACCGCGTCTTCCATGGCATAGCGCTGGAGCGGCCGAGGGGAATACCCTTTCAACTGGGGCAGCAGGGAGGAAAAATCCTGTCCCTGCGCCGCCGCAGGATGGAGGAGTCCGCACATGCGCACGGCGGTACGCGCCCGCTGCTGCGCCAGGGCATAGTACGCCCCCGCATCCATGGGATCTGAACGATAGGGAAAGTACTCCTCGCTGGAGCCGATCCAGTCCGCCGCAACCATGAGCCCTGCAAACAGCCAGGAGAGCGGCCTGAACCGGTCCTCATCGTCAAAAAGCTCAGGCGGCTCCGCAGGCAGGAAGAGCTCGGCCATCTCGCCGGCATGATGGAGCGCCGCCTCATTGGAATAGGAGAAATCCCTTTGGTTGACCTCCGTGTCATCGACCGGTGCGCCGTGGTGGCCGATGGCGGCCATGGCGAGCGGCGCAAGCATGCGGAAGTGCGCGCGCCACGCAGCGCATTGCGGCAGGTCGGTTGTGCGGCTCATGATCCGATTGCGATAGAACCACCACCCGGCCTTGGTATGGTGCGGCGGTGTACCCGCCCGGAGATACGGCGGATGCCCCCATGCTGCCGCGATATCGCCCCGCAGCCATTGAAAGCCCGCGCTGAATTTGCCGATATCGTGAATGGCGGCGAAGAACTGGAGAATCGGCTTGATGACCGCGTACGGACAGCAGGCGAGCCCTTCCACGCGCTGGCGCAGCACGCCGTCCATTTCCAGTAGCTCAGTCAGGACCGCGGCCACATCGAGGCAGTGGAACTCCACAAGATGGCTATTATTCGAATTGTGCTGGGCTTTGCCCCAGAAGCGAACAGACTCCATGGGCAGCATATACATGATTTAGGTTGTGGGTTCACCTCATTCGCGCTGCGTTTCCTACTTGAACTGTCGAGTAAGAATCTTGAGGACGACCTGAGCACTCTATAATGTCAGCTTGTGCTCTCTTGAAAGTGTTACAGAAACACGTTACATTTCATTTTTGAGCAGTGTACTTAACACTCTGAGAAGTAAAGCTTTTCCTTCCTGGCAACGAGGATCCCACCCTCTCCGCCAGATAAATACAAAGGGTTCCAGCGTGTTGTGCTGGAACCCTTTTCCTTTTCCTAACCTATTCCTAACCTGGCGATCATACCCGGCATCCCGGCCGGACCGACGATAGGGTTACAAATGCTCCCCCAAATTTGGCTGTGGGAGATGTACGAGACGGTGGAGTAAATTTAAAAAGATCTTTGGATAGTCACCTGAAACACTACAGCCGCGTACGCACCGACCAGGGCCACAATATGAACGGCCGAAGGGCCCTTCAGCCCGCCTTTCGGCGGCAACCAGCGTCGGTCTCGTCGTACCAGCCCCCCAGGCCGACGGATGCGTGGCCCTTATGTACGTCGGTCCTCCCGGACCTGTATATACGCTTGAATCCCAATCGGGGCCGGGCTGTTATGATCATGGAAAGGAAGATATTAGGAATGAACAATCGACTCGGCCGCCCTTGGCGTGAGGAGGTTGCTCGCTCCGGCCAGCTCGATGCGGTTATCGCCCTGCCGCTGAAAATCTTCAAAAAAGTCGCCATCGGGTTCGCCATCGTTATTCTCCGCCCTGCCCCAATCCACGACAATGTGCTGTGCATCTACGCGGAAGGTCCTCCATCAAACACGGCAAAGGTCGACGATGTTTTCAATGCGGATCTCGGCGCCTCGATCGTCGATGCCTACAAGAACAGAACGGCTATCGATGGCTTCGCACAACCAGTGTTGTGGGACGACTTGAAGAACATGGGTTACGAACTCCGCCCGTCGGTTCTTGTTCCTAGTGGCAAGAACCCAAACCGCATCATCGCCGGCCTGCTCGAACAACGCCGAGATGTCGAGAGAGAACTGCGTCTGGAAAGCGATGCGATCAGGAAGACGATTGAGCGGCTTGGCGAGGAATGATTAGAAATCCGCAGAATAGCCCCTTCGCGGGACCGAATGTACTTTTCTATTCGGGCGCTACCGCTCCCGGCCCGCCTCGTGCCACGCCTTTTGGATAGGCGAGAGGAGATACTCGGCCACGGTGCGTGAGCCGAGCATGATCTCGGCATTTGTCTGCATGCCGGCCGTCAGCTCGTACGAGATCCCGTCCTGGACGAGGCGTTTGGTCTCCAAGGCCACAAGCGCCTTGTAAACCAACGGCTTGCCTGTCGGCTGCTGATCCGTACCGGCGGCGCCGTTGCCGTTGGTGCTCTCATCGGCAGCGTCTGCGCTCACGCGGAGCACGGTTCCTTCCGCCATGCCGTACTTCTGGAAGGGAAAGGCGGCGAACTTCAGCTTGACCGGCTGCCCTTTTCGGACAAAGCCGATGTCATCATTTGAAACCCAGACCTCAGCCCGCAGCGGCTCGTCCTGTGGCACCAGGGTCAGGAGCACGGTGCCCGGCTGCACGACAGTGCCTTCAGTATGGGTCGCGAGATCCTTGACCACGCTGTCCTGCGGCGCCTTGAGCTCCAGCAGCCCCTGCTTGTGGGTTTGCTTGGCCAGCTCCTGGGTCAGCTTGTCCAGCTGTCCTTCCAACTCGTCCCGCTCCGCATTCAACTTCTTCCGATAATCGGACTCGAGCTGGGCCAATCGTTTTTCGGACTGCGCCACACTGGCATTGGCCGAGGCGATCAAATAAAGCTGCGTCTTGAGCTCCTGCTCCTTCTCGATCACTTCGCGATGCTTGTCCGACGCGGCAATGGGCGAAACATAGTTATCCTTGGCCAGCTTTTGATATGCCGCATCCTGCTCATGGTAATACGGCAGTGTCGCATCGAGCTTGGCGCGCACCTGCTCTGCTGCTGCCAGCTCCTGACGGGCCTTGGCCAGACGTGTCTGCTCTTCCGCCAGGGTGGCGTTGAGCGCCGCCCGGTTCGCGCGAAACTGGGAATGCACGTCCTTGGCGATGCGTTGCGGGTCTTCCGGATTGATAATGAACTCCTCGCCGGCCAGCTCCGCTTCGATGCGCCGCAGGTTGAGCCGCTTGCGCTGGAGCTCGAGCCTGATGGCTTTCGCCTCGGCATCGCCGATATAGGGGTCCATCCGCATGAGAATCTGCCCGGCCTGCACCTTCTCCCCTTCCTTGACCAGAATCTCCTTGAGAATGCCAGCCTCGGAGGGTTGGACGATCTTGAGATACGATTCCGGGATGAGCTTGCCTTCGGCTACCGCCACGATGTCCAAATGTCCGAGCATTCCCCAAAGAATCAAAAATATTATCAAACCAAGCAGAACCCAGAGGATAGTTCGTCCCAACGGATTGGGAGGCCGATCGGTGAGGCGCAGGATCGGTGGAAAGAAATCCATGGGATCGGCATCGCTGGCGAAGAGCTTTTCCGCTTTCATGAAAGTATCGCCTTGACTGTGCTAGCTATCTTTTCAACTGCGTTTTCAGGAGAATATTCTTGATTCCGCTGTGCAAAATCCTGGACAGATCGTCTACATTCCTGGTCGTTCAGCAGGGCTGACAAGTCTGCACTCAACCGCTCGGCGCTTCTGTCTTCTCTGGCAGCGACGCCGCCCCACTCGGCCACGCGCAACGCCAACATGTGCTGCTCAACAACCTTGGCCAGGATCAGCTGTGGCACGCCACGTAGTAGGGACTCGGTCACGACGCCGCTGCTGCCGTAGCTCACCATGACGTTCGCATCCTGCAACAGATGGTTGAAATCGGTCGGCGAGAGGACAATCCTCAATCGAGGTCCGGCCAGCTTTCTGGCCTGGGCCCTGGTGATTCCCGGTATGCGGGCAACCACCTCGGCCCTGCACTCCCGCAGAACAGTCATGGCGTTCAGAAAACCCGGCACGCCAGGCCGCAGGTAGGCGAGAACGCGCCCTTCTCCTGTGCCTTGCCAATCGACGCGTTGGGTTCGCGGCTGAGAGAATATGGCCCCGACATACGTGCCGCCCGAGCGCTGTGGATAATGGTCCAGCTCCGGCAAACAGGTGAGCAGGTTTTCGCCGCCGAACAGCTCAGCCAGCGCCAGGTCACTGGTGTATGAAAAACTGCGGGCGACCTTGGAAATTTGCTCGTTCACCGCTGCATCGGCCCGCTTCAAACGCTCTTCCGGGATGTCTTCCCATGTCCGCATGCACGGCATGGGGAAGACTGACGGCGGCGTCGCAAATCCATTGCCGATGTTGATGGCCGGGATATCCGCAATTGTGCACGCCAGAAGCGCCGTCGGGGCATGGTCGACAAGGACCAGGTCTATTTCGAGCCGCTTCAGCAAGGTGAGCCAGGCGTGCACGAGTCCACGTAGCAGATCGAAATCCGCATAGCCCTCGCCGAGCAGCATCTCCGAGTAGTTCGCCGCCGGTCTCGCACGTGACTTCCGAAACATCGGAACCGGCGCCTGCACATAGGAAAACGCGGCGTCCCCAAGAATCTCGGAGGCGCCGCGAACATCACGCACAGCAAAAACAACGTCATAGCTCGCACGCAGCGCATTGGTCACGTGCAGACAGGTCGTCAGATGGCCGTGGTTGCCGCCCAGCTCCCAGCCAATCAACAGGCGCTTCACGATTAACGCCCTCCGGCAGCATTAGCCGAGCTTTGCTACGCCTTCGGACAATCCGTTGAACCGCTGCAGATCAGCGCCACAGCCGGCGGCCAGGGAGAATTTGTCGTCCCGCCAGGCATACTTGGAGCCCATGCAGCCATTGCCGGCCTGGTTCAGGCAATCGATGTCGGCGCCTTTGTGGACGTCGGACCAGCTATCGGAATACGGCGCTTCACATTCGGCCAGCGCGCGTTCCATGGCTTTCCAGCGGGCGAAGAAGCTGTTTGATCCGCTTTTATCGCCATCGTGCTGTTTGTCGAACTCTTCGCAATACTTACCAAAATCCTTCGCTGCCGGGTATCCACCTTTCCGGTCGTGAGCAGACCATCCCTGCTGACCATGGTTGCCGCAAGAAGAGTTATTGCCTCCTCCCCAACCTCCATACCAAGGATCAGAGTGGCCACAGCCTCCGCCATAACCACCATGGCTTCCACTCCATCCTCCGGTCCAACCGCCTTGATGATCGCCACAACCACCCCAGCCTCCGCCGGAGTAACCACCCCAATCGCCGCCCCAGCCACAACCGGGGAACCAGCCCCAGCCGTCATCGTGGCTGCCGCAGCCACCACCATGGTGACCGCCTCCATGATCTCCGCACCTACCACCGTGATGTCCGCCATGATCGCCACAGCCGCCGCCGTGGTGGCCACCGTGGTCGCATCCGCCGTCGTCTCCTTGTTCAACGGCGATGCTGAAGACGTCGGAGGCGTAGGAGTCGTCACCGTGCCCATCGGAAGCAAAGACTTTGATGTCCACGCTTCCTTCTGCATCGGTAGGAACGTGGCCGGAGAAGGTTTGCGTCTCCGAATCGAACTGCAACCACTCCGGCAGGGCGGAGCCGTCCGCACGTGTGGCCGAGTAGGTCAACGTATCGTTCTGGTCGATGTCGGAGAACGTACCCGCCGGGATCTGCCAGCTGACATCGGTATTGGTCTGCACAGTCTGGTCTGCGATGGGCGCATCCAGAACCGGAATATCGTTCTGGCCCTCCACGGTAACCGTCAACTCACCGGCTGTGGCCGCAATGCCGTCCGTCGTGGCGTAAGAGAAGTGCTCCTGTGCGGTCTCGCCAACGCCCAGCGCCTGCACAGCCTGCGAATCGTTGTCCAGCGTGTAGGTGTATGCGCCGTCTTCCCCCAGCGTCAGCTGACCGTACACACCGTCCAGCGCGCCGGGGCTCGCGACCGAGAGCACCGTACCGTTATCAACATCCGCGTCGTTGGCCAGCACGTTGCCAGTAGCGGTCAGCACCCCATCTTCCTGCACCGCGGCGGTATCCGTCACAGTCGTCGGAGCGTCATTGGCGCCGACAATGGAGATGATCAGCGATTCGCTCTGCTCGGCTATGCCATCAGACACGGTGTACGAGAAAACCTCGCTTCGTGTTTCGCCCTGCGCTAGGGCCTGCACCTCGGCAAAATCGTTATTCAGTGCGTAGTGATAACCGCCATTGGCGTCGAGTGTGAGTGTGCCGTAGAGCCCGGCCAGTGTACCGGGGTTGGTCACAGTCAGTATGGCGCCTGTATCAAAGTCGTGGTCATTGGCGAGCACGTTTCCGGCAGCGCCCTGCGCCGAATCTTCGGTAACGGTGAGCCCGTCCGGCGTCGCCTCGGGCGCGTCGTTCGAGCCGGCAACATCGATGATCAGCGAGGCTGTGGATGTGCTCGGCTCAAAGGGGTTGTTGTTCACGATGTCGTACGAGAAGACGTCGGCAACGGTCTGCCCTTCCGCCAGCGCCTGTACAGAGTCAGCATCATTGTTGAGTGTGTAGGTATATGCGCCGTCCGCAGCCAGGATCAGCGTCCCGTACACGCCCACGTACACGCCGGGAATCGCCGTAGCGTAACCGTCCGCATCGTCGTCATTCGCCAATACGTTGCCTGTGACGCTGGTCAGCACATCTTCCTGGACAGCGTTATGGTCATTGACCGCCAGGAAGGGCTCATCGCTCGCGTAATGGTCGATCTCTTCATCCGTATACGACGTCCCGCCGCAGAACTTCAGCGTATGCACCGAGTTGTCACCCGTCAGCCAGCCGTCCAGTGTCAGCGTCTCATCGCTGCCCTTGATGCCAATGACCAGATCCGAACCATCACGGGTCAGCGAGATATCATCCGGCAGCAGGCCACCGGTCAGAACAACCTTGTCATTGCCGACCCAGTCGTACACGACATCCTGGCCGCCACC
Organism: Oceanidesulfovibrio marinus; assembly: GCF_013085545.1. Classification (NCBI taxonomy): domain Bacteria; kingdom Pseudomonadati; phylum Thermodesulfobacteriota; class Desulfovibrionia; order Desulfovibrionales; family Desulfovibrionaceae; genus Oceanidesulfovibrio; species Oceanidesulfovibrio marinus. The sequence goes on along the minus strand of NZ_CP039543.1, from coordinate 748,065 downwards.
CGGACCAAAGAAGTAGATATCGTCGCCATCACCGCCGAAAAGCTGGTCATTGCCGCCGGCGCCGGCGATCCTGTCGTTGCCGGCCTCGCCGTACAGCACGTTATCGACCGAGTTGCCGCGGATACGATTGTCGAGCGCGTTGCCGTAGCCGTTCTGCACACCATTGGTCAGATCGAGGTTCTCGACGTTGTTACCGAGACGGTAGCCGTCGATGTACGCTTTGACAGTGTCCGTGCCCTGGTTCGCGCTTTCCGCGACCACATCGTCTTCGTTGTCCACGTAGTACGTGTCATCGCCTGCGCCGCCGGCCATATGGTCGGCGCCACCGCCGCCGTTGATGATGTTGTTGCCGATATTGCCGGCGATGTAGTTGTCGTCGGAGTTGCCTACCACATCGATGTCCGCCTCGCCCATGAAGCGGATCTCTTCGACGTTGTCCGGCAGCACCATGCTGACCGAGCTGTAGATGGTGTCATACCCCTCACCGGCGTACTCGATCACCGTATCCCACTCGGCGCGATAGGTCGGCTCCGGATCATCATCGCCAGTGCCGATATCGCAACCGGGCTCCGGCGGATTCGGGGGTATCAGCTCCATCTCGCCGTCGACGATGTAGGTGTCATCGCCGGTCCCGCCGCGCATGATATCGATCCCCTCGCCGCCATCCAGGTAGTCATCATTCCTCGCGTTCAGCGGCCCGTCATCGCCGCCGTACAGTTCGTCCGCGCCGGTTCCGCCGTACAGCTCATCGTTGCCGGAGCCGCCGTCCAGAATATCGTTGCCCGCGCCGCCTTCGATGTAGTCGTCGTTCGACAGGTAGTCGCCGCCATAGCCGCTCATGCTGTCCGTAATCAGCATGCCGTCGTCGCCGCCGTAGATAACGTCGTCGCCTGCATCGCCGAACAGTCCGTCACTGCCCGAGCCGCCGTCTATGGTATCATTGCCGTCGCCGCCGTAGATAACATCGCTATTGTCATAGAGTCTCTGGCCGCCATAGCCGCCGGCATACGAGGCGTCATCACCGCCGTAGATAATATCGTCACCATCGCCGCCGTACATCTCATCGCCGCCGGCGCGGCCATCCAGCGTGTCATCACCGTCTAGACCTTCCAGGTGGTTATAGCCAGCGTTGCCTATTATGATGTTGTCTTCGGCGTTGCCGGTGCCATTCAGCGCGTCCGGCCACTCACCGCTCGTATTCCCAAGAAGCGTCAGGTTCTCAACATTGTCGGAAAGGGTCCAATCCACGTCGGAGGTAACGGAATCGATGCCCCCGGAGGCCAGCTCGGTTATCTGATCATCTCTGTCATCAACAACATAGGAGTCGTTGCCTGCGCCGCCGATCAGAATGTCCTTGCCCCAGCCGCCGTCCAGATGATCATCGCCGGCATATCCTGTGAGCGTGTTGTCGCCCTCGTTGCCTAGAAGGATATTGTCCTGCGCATTACCCGTGCCATCGATATGTTCCACACCGATCAGGGTGAGATCCTCGAAAGTATCGGTCAGCGTCCAGGTGATGGAGGAGACGACGGTGTCGTGTCCCTCGCCGGCCACTTCGGTCACCGTATCGGCTGCGTTGTCCACGTGGTACGTATCGTCGCCCGTACCGCCGATCATAACGTCGATGCCAGCGCCGCCGTCCAGGTCGTCATTTCCAGCCAGACCGGTCAGCGTGTTGTCCTCGGCATTGCCGGTGATGGCGTTGTCCAGCTCGTTGCCGGTGCCGATCACGGCGGTTCCGGTCAGCGTGAGATCCTCGACGTTCTCCTCAATGGCATGGTCCAGGCTGGACTGCACCAGGTCGCGGCCGGCATCGGCCTCCTCCACGATCGTGTCGCCTTCGGAGTCGAACACGTAGGTGTCGTCGCCCTCGCCGCCAACCATGATGTCGTCTCCGGCGCCGCCGTCCAACGTATCGTTGCCGGCCAGACCATACAGCTCGTCATCGCCTTCCAGCGCCACGATGCGATCGTCCAGGGCCGTACCATAGATGATGTCGTCTTCCTGGGTGCCGGTGAAGTCCAGCCCCTTGGCCACGAGATCCTCATAGCTGTAGGTGCCGTCCTCGAACTCGAAGAACTCGATGGTCTTGCTGCCGTACGGATCATCCGGGTCGAAGTCGTCCAGGTGGATCTCGCGCCCATCCTCGGTGGTGATCAGCAGCGATCCCAGACCGAGGCGCACGGAAGCAAAGGTCGCGCCTTCAATCCGAAGCCTGTCATACGTTCCTTCACTGTCCGCAATATGCGTAACGCCTGCATCCGCAGTGACAACATATTGGTCGTCGCCGCTGCCGCCTACCAGGGTGTTGTCGCCACCGTCGGCAAAGAGGTAGTCGTTGCCAGCACCGCCGTCCAGATAGTCGTTGCCGGCGCCGGCGTACAAGTCGTCGTAACCATCGCCGCCAAAAATCGTGTCGTCGCCAGCGCCGCCGGCGAGGTAATCGTAGCCCATGCCGCCGTCGAGGTAGTCGTTGCCGGCCAGCTCGGTAAAGGCGTTCGGGTCGTCGCCTTTGAGTATGTCGTTGCCTGCGCCGCCGTACAGGATGTCGTCGCCACCGCCACCGACAAGGCCGTCATTGCCGTCCCCGCCGTCCAGGAAGTCATCACCGAAACCGCTCTCGGTAGCGATGCCGCCATCGCCGTACATATTGTCGTTTCCGGTACCGCCGAACAGATAGTCGTCTGCGCCGCCGCCGTAGAGATAGTCGTCGCCCTCGCCGCCGTTGAGGGTGTCGTTGCCATGGGCGCTCACAGCGACCTCATCCCCATCGCCGTACAGATCGTCATTGCCGACGCCGCCGTACAGGGTATCATCGCCGCCGTGGCCGAGCAGAATGTCGTCGCCCTCTTCGCCGTTCAGGTAGTCGGAGCCGTGGAGATCAGCAGAGAGATCGTTGGCGTCCCCTCCCAGTCTGTCATTACCGGCGCCGCCATAGAGTGTATCGTCGCCCTGGGCTCCGAACATGGTGTCGTTGCCGTCTTCGCCATCCAGGTAATCGCGGCCGGCCGTGGTCTGATCGAGCGAGTCACCCTGCATGTAGTCGTCGCCGGCCCCGCCATACAGAACGTCGTTGCCGCCTTCACCATAGAGCGAGTCATCGCCAGCGCCGCCGTCCAGAAAATCATCACCATGGAGAGAATCATCATCTGGCAGGCTGCCGGAGTTATATGCAAGAGTACCGTCGCCTCTGAGTACGTCGTCGCCGTCCTCGCCAAGAATGATGTCGGAACCTGTACCGCCCAACCCTCTGTCGTCGCCGCTGCCCAGATAGATCGCGTCATTCCCGGCTTCGCCCGCGGCCATATCATTGCCCGCGCCGGCGTACAGCACATCGTCGCCGACTCCGTCGGTGCTCTCCAGACTGATATTCATCAGGTTCCGCTGGGTAGACGTTTCCCCATTGGGCCCGGTAACGGTCTCTTCCTCAAAATGCCAATCCTGCCACCGACCGTTAAAACTGAAGGTGTCCAGATCACCCATGATCCAGTCGTCGCCGCCGCCTGCAACAATGAGGTCATGGCCGTCGCCGCCGAACAGAATGTCATCATCGGCTCCGGAAAACATCGAATCATTGCCGTCGCCGCCGTCAATCCAATCGCCCAGCTCTCCCGTCGCGGCCTGACTGTTGCCGTTAACGATGAGCACCTCAGTACTGCCGGAGGAGCCGCCATACAACACGTCGTTGCCAGCGTCACCGATCAGGCCGTCGCCGCCGGAGCCGCCCTCCAGGATGTCGTTTCCGTCGCGGACAACGAGATAATCCCGACCAGCGCCGCCATCGATGTGCATGCGGCCGGTGGCGTCGGATGGCATGATGTATGTGTCGTCATCGCTGCCGAGCTGGACATTCTGAGTAGCACTGCCATCAGAGCCGTTCACGTCCAGGACGTCGAGGCTGAACTGGTTGCTCTCGATGGTGATGGGCGCGCCGTTCTCGTCCGTGGTCTCGATGACGGCAGTGAAGGTCACGTTGGAGTTCTCGGCAAGGTCCTGATTGGTCAGAAAGGCCAGGGAGAAGAAGTCCTTGCCGGACGAACCATCCAGCACGACCTCGCCGCCGGAGAAGCTGTGCGTCTCGTCGCCTGTAACGACAAAGACGTTGCTCAGGTCGATCTCGCCGTCTGCGGAAGCGATTATCTTGAGGACATCGCCTTCCTTGAGGCTATCCTTGAGCGCCAAATTGATGGACGCGGAGTTGTACTCGTTGGTGGAGGAGGCGATGTCATCAGAATCAGAGGCATCAAAGGGGGTGGAGCTTTGACCAGTAAAAGCTGCTTGGTTGGATGAAGTTCCGAGTTCAATGCCAAAGCGATCCTTAACATCGGCGGCATTTTTAATGGCATACAAAGTAATGCCTTCGTTCGAATTGAATGCTGCGCCGTTTATCGTTAGAGTTTCAGCACTCTTATCAAACGAAAATATATATTGACCAGTGCTATCAATCCATTTATGGGCTACGTTCTTAACAGCATCTGCACTTTGAATCTGGAGGCCATTAACGACTATTTTATTGCCTAAACTCGCATCGAGAATTTTATCAACACCGTCACCTTTATCATATACATAGGTGTCCTTACCCTCATAGCCTTGTAACATATCATTGCCATTGCCTCCAATCAGAACATCATCACCATCACCAGAGATAAAAATTTGATCCTTCTCTCCAAACCCAATAATAAGATCCGATTCGTTGCTGGATATGGTGTTCAAGTCACCGCTTAATATTATTTTTCCATAATTATTGTTATAATATTGCATTGGCAAACCCAGTTCTCTATAAATGGTTTTAGCTAACACATCAAATTTACTATCAGTCAAATCCATTACAGTAGTCGCACGGACAATTTCACCTAAGTCGGTAACATATTTATCCATGCTTAAGTACTCTAAGATTTTATCCTTTCTGTAAGCAATAAGCTGCTGTACCAATTGTGAAAAACTTGTTATATTATTCTGCGCAGAAATTAATGTAGAAATACTATACCCATCCAACAATTCAATATAATTTGAAAAAGCAATCTGATTGCCATCCGCCAAGTGTCCATTATCATTTAATGTGATATTGTACGAAGTCTTCCCAGCAGGATCTACTACGATTTTAGTTGGATCATTTTTGGCACTCGAATATTCGTTCCAAACTGCAATCAAAGCATCTGCCATTGATCCAAAGCCGATAAGATGTGTAGCTGCAGCAATACCAGCCTCGGAAAATGTTACCAAATCATGCGTACCAACCACTCCACCAGACTGTGTATATGTTATATTGAAAGTTTTACCTATCAAATCAGATAAATTAAAATTTGTATTGGATGCACGCCCATTCGCCTCACTTTTGACTGCACTATACATATCAATATATGGCTTATTCCCAAATTTTGGCACCCCGGAAAAAGCTATTATTGCGTAAAGTTCCTGTGCAATTGGATCTTTTCCGATATCTTTTACAGTCGATGCACCCAAAAAACCATTCCCCACACTATCTTTGTCGAAATAATTATAGTATGTTGCATTTTTTTGACCTACTTGATACATACCCGTATAGCCAGCATCATTACTAATGTAATATCTGCCGCTTGACTCGATCGTACCCAAGGCATGAAAAAAGCCACGCCATCCCTTATCAGCTATAGCCTCTTTCGTAAGATCGCTCTTCTTTTGGGTAAGCTGGTCTACTGTCTTTTTCCAATTTATTGGGGCCATGGTCATTCATCTCCCTTAGTGGATTCTGTCAGATTGCATTGATTGTTAAGGAAAAATTGCTCCCCATCTGTCGTGAGATAACAATCAGAAAATGCATTAATTTCACATTTCCTGCAAAATGGCGGAAATTTTAATTTTCCATACTCAGCATGCGAACCTCTGATTAATTCGTAATAGTCATCTCCCACCGAATATAATAATGAATTGCATGCGTAGTAATCTTGTTTACCGTCAAAGTTTAAATCAACTGACAAAAAACAATCAAACCCTTCCAATATCGAAATTTTATTGGACATCAGATGGGCGCTTTCAAGAGTTTTTCTGATTTTTTTAAGTTTGTCATTACTGTATATTTTACTGATATATTTATTTTCTGCCAACCACATGCGATGATTTCCAGGGTATGGTACGCAGATATTTCGCTGATGGTTCGCCAATGAATAGCTTTCGTATGGAAGACGAGCGAACTCAATCCCTCTTGAATTGCCTTTTATTCTGAGATCAATGTTCGTCCGATCTACTTTACCATTCTTAATAAGCGAGCGGAGATTATGTAGATTTTTTTTATTGAAAGGTTGCTTAGGAGAATCAATGCTGCTTCCAGGGTAGTATTCCGTAGTCGAATAATCATAGCGAGGGAATTGTGGATCCAAATGGATTAATGCATCAATACTCTGAACAACCTTTTCTCCTTTCTCATTATATAAACTATAATGGCTAATTCCAATCTTCTTTTCCTTATCAATCCACTCCACGTTCAAAAACGCATCGCACATGGGAAAGCGATCCACGAGCTCTTTGGGTGGATTTTTCATAAAGCCGACATTGTCGATCTTTGGCGTTGCATTTATTGCGTCGCTTTCAGCAGCGCTGGACGGTGTTGCACACAGCAGCATGCAGCAACAGGCGGCGGCCAGAATCCACCAATGCGTCGATGCGGTCTTTCTCATACAATTCTCCGATGCGGGTCTGCGGTCAGCAGTCTTCCTGCGCCATTTCCTCGATATCTGTCTGTGCCCTATCGCGAGCATCTCGTTCCCTTGGCGGTATTCGCCCTTGGATCATCCTGTTGCCGCCCTACCTTGGCGGTCTGATTGCCCCATGCGCTTATGGTGAACGCACGACATCCAGCGCGCCCAACATGCCAGCGTGGGCACCAATCAACTACTTGGCGAACCTTGTCGGAGGAGGGATCAGCGAGGCTGGGAAACGAATTCGAACCTGCTTTCTACTTCGACTCCGTCTTTTCGCTTTCGTGCTGCGGCCGGCAGCCCTGGGCAAATCCACACAGCGACTGACACACATTTGTCACTTTGCCCAATAACTACACAGCTTACGTACCTCTTAACCAACACTTACGATTGCATCAAGAGAAAAGTTTATATTGTATTTCCATAACCAGCCACGCAATTACAACTAATTCGAATACCGGTGGATCAGCGACGTACATCCTATATTTTAGATCGAAATAGTCTGAAATTCTAAATTTTTGTATAGTCCATTATTACAGTATATTATTATCGGATAATGGTTTTCATTCACCGATGTAATCTGTACGCTGTTGCCAAATTTTTTTCGAAGTCCCGCCGCTCCACCGTGATTTATATATTACACGATTTTCTGCCGTAGCCATTTAATTTGCAAATACCGCAGGCAGCACCATGTGCTGCACCCATCACGTAGTGCGCATGTGCTGCACCGTTGCGCAGCAAAGATGTACAAGCAAAGAGAGGAGCGCCGCCGCTCAGTCCGCGGTCAGCGAGGAGGACGCGTCTTGGACGCCGCTGCCGATCGCCCGGCAGCCGGTGCAGGCTTGGGGAATGCGCCGTGCCTCGAGCTCATCCAAAAGCTCGCTGTCCGAGCGGTAGTGCGCGCTGCTCTTGATGTAGCAGCACGGGTAGTCCCTGCCCTCCACATCGTAGAAACGCATGAATGGTCGAGCTAGGTGGCGGCATGGTCCTGACCGTTCGGGCGCGGCGGCTTTGGGCTGCCACTTGGGGTAGCGGGCTCTGTAGTCGCTCTTACCCTGCAGCGGCTGCACCACGTGCCGGACAAGCCCGCGACGCTGCAGGTACTGCTTGAGCGCGGCGAGATCCTGTCCGAAGTGCACGGTGTGGATGATGATCCGCTCCGGCCCCATGGCGTCGCAGAGCGCTTCCAGGCGGCTGAGGACATTGGGGAGATCGCGCCGGCCGATGCGCTCGGCAAAGTCCGGGTCCACTGTATCCAGGGAGAATCCGATTATCGGGAACAGCCCGGCCATACGCGCGGGATCGACCAGGCTGCCGTTGGTGATGGTGTATGGCGTCAGGCCAGCCTCTTTCACCAGCCCGGCCATTGTCCAGAATTGTGGATGCGCAAGGGGCTCCCCTTCCCCCTGGAGCGAGACGGTGCGCGCGCCGGGCTGGAGGCCATGGAGAATTGACTGGAACAGCGCCATGTCCATGTGCCTGGGCGTCCAGGTCCGGCCGATGCAGTAGAAGCAGCGGAAGTTGCAGACCGTGCTGACCTCGATCTGGATGAAACGCAGGGGCGAAGGCGTGCTCATCACGCACCCGGTGCGGCCTGTTGACCGCCGCCTTCCGGCGCGGGCCGCCGCGCGCCGAACTGGACCACCTCATCCACCTCCAACCCTCGCGGCACCTGGTGGGTGATGAAGAGCATGGTCACATGCCCCTTGAGGCGGTTGATGGTCTTGGCGAACTGCTCGGCCGTCTGGCCGTCGAGGTTGGACACGGCCTCGTCGAAGATCAGGATTCTGGGCCGCTTCAGCAGGGCGCGGGCAATGGCGATGCGCTGCTTCTGCCCGCCCGAGAGGCCGGTGCCCCGCTCGCCTATCTCGGTCTGGTAGCCCTGGGGAAGGCCCTCGATGACGTCGTGTATCTCCGCCGCCTTGCAGGCCGCGATGACCTCCTCGAACCCGGCGTGGGGATGGGCCATTATCAGATTGTCGTAGAGCGTGCCGGAGAAGAGCACGGTCTCTTGCGGAACCACGCCGAAGGTCTGGCGCAGCTCGTTCACAGAGAGGTGGCGGATGTCCTTGCCATCCAGGGCGATGTGCCCTTCCACCGGCAGATAGAAGCCCAGCATGAGCTTGGCCAGGGTGGACTTGCCGCAGCCCGACGGGCCCATGATGACCGTGAGGCTGCCGGTCTTGAAGTTGATGTTGAGGTTGCGGAACAGCCAGGGGTGGTTCTCGGAGTAGCGGAAGGAAAGATCGTGGATGGAGAGCTTGCTTTGCGGGGAACGCTCTCGGCTGGGCGTCAGGGCGTGGGGCTCCTGCGGCATGTTGAGGATGTCCCCCAACCGTAGCACGGCGATGTTGGCCTGCTGGAACTGCTGCCAGAGCCCCACGAGACGCAGCAGCGGCTGGCTCATCCTGCTGGCGAACATCTGGAAGGCGACCAGCATGCCCACGGTGAAGCCTTCGTTTTTCATGACCAGGAGCGCGCCGACGATGAGGATGGAGAGGGTCATCGTCTGCTCCAGGCCGTTGGCGATCACGTTGTACGTGTTGCCCACCTGCTTGGTCGAAAAGCCGGAGGCCAGATATTGCGCCAGGATGTCGCTGTATTTCTTCTCCACGTCCGGCTCCATCTGCAGGGACTTCACCGTGGACATGCCGGAGATGTACTCCGTGAGATAAGCTTGGTTCTTGGCGCCGAGCAGGAACTGCTTGTTGATCTTCTCCCGGAATATGGGGGCGACAATCAGGCTGATGACGGCGATCAACCCGAGCAGCCCGATGGCGATGAACGCGAGCTGCTGACTATAGATGAACATGACCGCCAGATAGATGAAGAGGAACGGCAGGTCGAGAATGAGCGTGACGGCGGCGCCGGAGACGAACTCCCGGATTGTTTCCACCCCGCGAATCCTGGCCGTGAGCACGCCGGTGGGGCGGCTCTCGAAGTACGGCAGCGGCAGCCGCATTAGATGCCGGAACACCTTGCCGCCGAGGATGGCGTCGACGCGGTTGCCCGTGTGCAGCACCAGGTACTGCCGCATCCAGGTCATGACCGCGGTGAAGATCATGAACATGATCATCGCAATGCCGATGACCACCAGGGTGCTGTTCGTATGGTGGGCAATGACCTTGTCGATAATGACCTGCGTGAACAACGGGGTTGCCAGGCCGACGAGCTGGATAGCCAAGCTGGCGAGCAAAACATCCCGCCAGATGGACTTGTACTTCAGAATTTCCGGAATGAACCAGCGGAACCCAAACTTTTGCTCCTTGATCTCGGGCTCGGCGTCAATGTCGTCCTGGCTCGCGTCCTTGGTCTCGCGGGCAACGAAAATGAGCTGGGGCTGGAATCGATCCGCGGCTTCTTCGATTGGAATAGTCTCCGGCGTCTGCGAGCCGGCTCGGAACCCGAGGATTTGCTGCCCATCGTTCTTGAGGATGAGCATGGGCACAGCGCTCTCCGGGCGCTCTTCTGTCGCATCATCGCCTTGCTCATCCGCCGCATCATTACTTTGCGCCTCATCTGTTTGGCTCTGCTCTATGTCTGTGCGCAGAAAGGCAATGATCGGGAGCGGCACGGAGCGCCAATCGAGCCCGGCCAGCTGGCACGGGCCAATCTTCAGGCCGAGATCACCGGCAGCCTCGTGCAGCGTGTCCAGGGTAAACGGCGGCGGGTACGACTGCGCCGAAAGGGACGCATCAAAAGGGATGCGGTGGAGCTGGCAAAGGCTGCCAAGAAGCCAAAAAAAATCCTCGGCGCGAATCGTGGCTACCTCGCGCTCGTGTACCTGAGACTCCATGGTCTCCGCCCTCGATTTTCAGCAAATTTAATGGGTCACGCGTACCAGGACATCATTTCACCAGGACGCGTGTACAATCGTAGATTGTTCTGCAAATTGCGTTGCAGACAGCAGTACTCCCAGCTGGCCTGCCCGGAAATTGGTCAAGCACAGCCACCCAAGTACTGATGTGAATTGACTATGTCAATATCGAGTATAGCCGAATCATTATGGGAGACGAAACGGAAGGCTAAGCCATCTTACACTTTATAATTGCCACGACAGAAATACCATAAAGCCCGAGGCAGAACAGAAGGCGGGTCATTTTCGTGAGGCAGGGCCGCAGCCACGACGTTGATGCGTCCAGCCACGGCGTCACGCATGGGAACCCGTGCCAAAACAAGCACTGGCAATATTAGACGTTAAATTCACTTTGACATGGAACTATCAGGATCCCTATTATAAATTTCCTTGAGCAACACCTCAAATTCAGTTTGACCCTGATAAACGTTCATAAAAATAAGGTTCAACAATTTATCAACTACAATTACGTGACTGCTAAAATGCTCAAACTGCTTTTGGAACTGCTTCAAAAAATGATCAGCATGCAAAGACTTGCTAAGCATTTCTTTAGCAACAGATGCAATGCTTGTCCTCACTTTGTTGACATCAATCGTAAAATATTATCTCGTCTTGAGATGACAGCTGCACACTAATACGAGGAGGCATTCCCTAGCCATCATTTGGCAACAGTCAGTTGTATATATGATGCTTTCCTGATGCAAATGCTTCAAGCTCTTCAATATCGTACATTACTCGACATCCAAGTTTATGGTACGCTGGACCACGCCCCTGGCATCGCCATACAGCTAATGTTCCCGGTAGCGACCCCAGACATGCAGCAGCATCACTTGTATTCAGTTTTGATAATAATTCAGTGTGTCTCCATTGGATCACTTCGTCCTATAAATAAATACCGTATACCTTTCTTCCATTCTTACTCAGAAAAATTCATCTCGATCAACATACAACACGATAGTATGACTAGTTAAACCAGTCATCCCGAGTGCATTAAAACCACAAGAACAGAATACATTTAGTACAACATCAACAATATGTTATTGATTTAGACATATGGATTGACCGGAGCTGTAATTCAGATAAAAACCACAAGCAATTTTTCTATCGAGTTGAAATAATAGAGGCATGAAACAAACTATTTTAATTATTTATTACAGCACTTTACAAACAAATACAAAACTCGGAAAGTCATTTTTTACGGAATTAATTCGTTTTTATTTTCAAATGCGCATCCGGGAGCGCCTTGTCAGGCGCGCTCTAGGTATCTCCCACCTCATGCCTCAAACACCTTAATAAATCGGAAGATATACTGTCTGTTGCGTTCTCCTTAGGAGGCACGCCCGTGTATCTGGGATTTGCAGATTCGAGGAAAAGAACCGAACGACTTTTACTTCTTGCCGATCAACTCGGCTGCCCGTTCGCTTGCCTGCTTCATGGTCTCTTGGAGAAACTGGGCGCAGTGCTTTGTCATCGCCGAGCTCTTGTGGGTGAGGAATTGGCCGATCATATCGAGGGAGAACTCGCCAGAGTTGGCCAGAGTGACTGCGTAGTGATGCCGTAGCCCGTGGAAGATACGGAACTTATTCGGAAGGCCCGCTTTCTTCTTGATCCGCGCCATCACAGTGCAGTTCTAGCGCAGCTTTCCCGTAGATTCATGAAAGATGATCGAAATGTGGGGCATGTTTTCATCCCGCCAGGCCATCTGTTCCTCCCGACTTTCGGCACGGCCCAGGTAAGGGAGTACTGCCCCCTTCCGTCGGCGCGGGGCATCATCTTCCTTTCCTTACAGGGCGGTTTTCGTTGCGAGGTTCAAACAAACAAATTCCACGAATGCCCATTGACACACAGCTGACATCAAACTAAAATGTTAGTTAAATATTATTTGAATGCAGACCTATGCCCATTGGCCTTGCAAAGAAACGATCTTCGGGACGCGCATGGAAGAGACGAGACGCCAAGCAGAAAGAAACTCGGGATCGGCGGGCAGCCTTGACGCTCCGGAGGATAAGATGCCTGCATTCCCTGGCGGCCTAATCCCAACGCCATCACAGAGTTGTCTGTGGGTTGCCCTCCTCCTGTATCGCACACGAAAAACAGCCGCGCATACGACCGCGTTCCGGAAGCGACGCGACACAGTCCCGCGCTCTCATTGGTTCAAAGCCTCTCAGTCTGGCTCCGAATATCGTATCCCCGAAGTACGCATAGGGCATGTACAGCAAACAATCCCACGCAGGCGCAGACTTACGAACGCCGCGACCGACGCACGAAAGTCATTTTTGTTCACGATGCGCACGGACGCCGATCGGGAGGTATACCCCGGCCGCACCGTGCACCGGATCAGGGCATCGATACACAACACAAACAAAAGGAGACTCACGTGAGAGCATTACTGCAGGCAACTGTGTTCATGCTGTTTGTCGCCGGCCTGACAATTGTCGGGCCTGGCCTGGGGTTTGCGGAGTATCCGGAAAGACCGATCAAAATCATCGTGCCCTATTCGCCGGGCGGCACGTCCGACACCCTTACCAGGATTACCAGCCAGTTCCTGGAAAAGGAACTTGGGCAGCCTGTAGTCATCATCAATATAAACGGAGCAGGCGGCGCCCTGGGCTGGTCCCAAGCCAAGGATGAGAAGCCGGACGGCTACACCCTGACCTGCTACAGCCCGGCAATGGCACTCCTGGAAGCCATTAAATCGGCCAACTTTACTCAGAATGATTTCCAGCCCATCGCCATGGTTGGCAACGTCTACCTTACCGTAGCAGCCAAGGGCGACGGTAAATACAAAACACTCAAAGATTATCAGGCCGATGCCAAGGCGCGCCCCGGAAAGGTGACGCTGGGCATGGGTCGAGGCACCCTCAGCCAGTTTGTGGCGGCCATGGTGGCGGATGGCATGGACGCGGATCTGAACTTGATCAACGCCGGCGGCGGCGCTGAAAAAAAGACGGCCGTACTCGGCGGTCATGTGGACGCCATCGTCGAACCGACACCCGGTGTGCTGCCTATGGCGAAGGCTGGGCAACTGCAGGTACTGGCGGTGCTCTCCCCCGAACGCCAACCATTTGCACCCGACATCCCCACAGCCAGGGAGCAAGGTGTTGACGTAGTCGCTCCGTTCACCCAAGGCCTTCTGGCCCCCAAAGGAACCCCTGAAGACCGTGCGAACGTGATTTCCCAAGCCCTTAAAAGGGTGACGGAAAATCCCGAGTTCCAGAAGCGGGCTGCGGAGGTGAGCCTTATAGTCGAGTACGGCGACTCGGACCGCTTTGCGGAAGCGCTGACCGACGTTCGTGCGAAGATCCTGCAAACAGGAAAACGACTGGGCTATTGAGGCAGAAGCTCCGGAGCGAGATCGCGTGGCCCATGGCTAGTAATACGGCAAGCGCCTTGGGAACCAAGCGGTCTGTGGAGCATGTGACGGATATCGCCGGATCGGCCGTCCGTCTCGGTCGATCCGGCTTGTGGAGGGATATTCTGTGAGAAACACGGATCGTTACATGGGTATCGCGGTGCTCGTCCTCTGCGGAGTCCTCTTCGCCGACACGTTCACCTTCAGGAAAACCGAGTGGGAACTGTTAAGCATGGCCTTCTGGCCACGCCTGCTGTTGCTGATTCTGGCCGGTTTGGCGATTTATCTGATCGCCAAGGGCAATCTTGAACCAGGCAAGCAAGCGGAGCCGCTGGCCAAGAAGGCCTTCTTGGCGGCCGCAGGAGGCTTTGCCTATGTTCTTCTTCTCAAACCGGTCGGTTTTCTGATCCTGACGCCGATATTCATTTGGGTCTTCTCCTATTGGATCAGTCGAAGGGATTGGCCGTGGCGCCTGCTGGAATCGGGAATCACTGCGGTGGTGGGCACCCTGGCCATTTATGGGCTGTTCGTTCTGGGCCTGAAACTGATCCTGCCTTCAGGTCTCTTGGGGGGCTAATGCCATGAATGGTTTGAGCTTCGATTGGGGCGCCATTTCCCAGGCGCTCGTTACGATAGTTGAACCTTGGACCCTTTTGCTGATTTTCTGCGGGGTCTTGGGTGGGCTAGTCCTTGGCATGATCCCCGGGTTGACCGCGGCCATGGGAGTGGCCCTGATGATCCCCTTCACCTTCACGATGCCTCCCCAAATCGGCATGAGTCTGCTCGTGGCGGTCTTCGTGGGGGGCATTTCCGGCGGATGCCTGACAGCAATCCTGATTCGAATGCCGGGTACGCCGTCCTCCGTGGCCACCGTCATCGACGGGTTTCCCATGGCGCAAAAGGGACAGGCCGGCCGGGCCATCGGCAACGCAGTGGTGGCTTCGTTCTTCGGAACCACGATCAGCGCTATCATCCTGGTATTCTCCGCTCCCCTTCTCGCAACGTTCGCCCTGAAGTTTTACTTCGCAGAGTACGTGGCCGTCGGCATCTTCGGGTTGACCGCTGTTGCAGCCTTGACCGGGAATACCGTGTCCAGGGGCTTGCTTTCCGCTGTATTGGGCATGCTTGTCGCGACCATCGGCATATCAGAAGCAGATGGCCTCCCCCGATTTGATTTCGGCTTCACTCAAATGACGGGTGGAATCCGCCTTCTCCCCGCCCTGATCGGACTGTTCGCCATCTCCCAAATCATGCACGAGGTGAGCCGCACAAAAAAGTTGCAAATCACCACAACAGCCCCCATTGACCGGATTTTTCCTTCTCTTGCCGACATCCGTCACAACTTGATCAACTACGTCCGCTCAAGCATTATCGGAACCGTGGTGGGAGTGATTCCGGCCATGGGAGGCGGACCAGCCGGCTTGATCTCATACGCCCAGGCAAAAAGTTCGTCCAAGACACCGGATCAATTCGGCAAGGGCTCTGTGGAAGGCGTCATTGCGGCCGAGAGCGCCAACAACGCCACAATCGGCGGCGCCCTGATTATCATGCTCACGCTTGGTATTCCCGGTGACCCGGTGACCGCCATTCTTTTGGGCGGACTGATGATCCACGGTCTGCAACCCGGCCCCCAACTTTTCATGAATAATCCGGAAGTTATTTATTCCACGTACTTTTCGGTTTTCTTCGGCAGCCTGTGCATGATGGTCATCATGCTCTGCGCTTCCAGAATGCTGGCAAAGGTCGCTTCGGTCCCGACGCAGATACTCATGCCCGTACTGTTCGTGCTCGCGGCGGTGGGAACCTACTCCCTCAACAACCGCGTGTTCGACGTCGGCGTAATGTGCGCCTTCGGAGTTGTCGGATACATTTTCGACCGCTGGCGATACCCCCTGCCGCCGTTCGTCCTGGGGCTTGTGCTCGGGCCCATCGTGGAGATCAACTTCAGGAAGATGTACAGCTCGTACGGGAACGCCTGGGATCTTGTTACTCGACCTATATCCCTGAGCCTGTTGATCCTGTCCGTGCTTTCCATACTGTTTTCAATCTGGCGACATCGCAAGCATCACCGGGAGATGTCCGCATCGACCTGGGAAGAGGAGACCGCGGCATGAGTAAGCTGATTGTTCCGAGTGTCGGCATTCCCTCCTGGGTTCGCGAGACGGACATACCGCCATTGCATATGGTGAGAATGCCAGAGAAAGATGAAGGGCAACCGGTTGATTCGGCCGCGGAAGCGACAGTAACGGCTCTGGGGCGTTCCTGCCGGCTCGCCTCCCTTCCTGAGGGCGCCTCCGTCGCCGTGACCGTGGGCAGCCGGGGCATAGCGGGATTGACGGAAACCGTTGCCGCCGCAGTGAACTGGCTGAAGCAACGAGGGTTCAAGCCGTTCATAGTGCCAGCCATGGGCAGCCACGGTGGAGCCACCGCGGAAGGCCAGGCCGGGGTTCTGGAAGCCTTGGGTGTAAGTCAAGCCACTGTTGGCGCACCGATACGCGCCACAATGGAAACGGTTGATTACGGTGTGACGAGCCAGGGCATCCGCTCCCATTTCGACGCCGCCGCCGCCAAGGCCGATGCCATTCTGCTCATCAACCGCGTCAAATCCCACACCAGCTTTGAACGCCCCGTGGAAAGCGGCCTGATCAAGATGTTGGCCGTGGGCCTTGGCAAAGCTGAAGGGGCGCGCAACGTTCACCGACTGGGAGTCCGCGGCTTGGCTGAAGTGCTGCCGGAATTGGCCGCAATCGCCTTGAAAAATGCACCAGTGGCCTATGGGCTGGCCCTGGTGGAAAACCGGAACAAACAGCTTGCCAGCATCGACGGCATCGAGCCGGAGGACTTTTTCATGGTGGAGGAGCGCTTGCTCAAACAAGCCAAAAACCACCTCGCCCTGCTGCCGTTCAACCAGTTGGATGTGCTGGTAGTAACCTGGATGGGGAAAAATATTTCGGGCATCGGGATGGATTACGCGGTGACCGGGAGAACGGACATCCGGGGGCTGGCCAACCCGGCAACCCCTTTCGTGACCAAGCTGGCCGTTCTGCGGTTAACCCCCGAATCGCATGGGAACGCCATGGGGCTGGGCTTAGCCGACTTCACGACCAAAGCGCTGGTCGAGTCCTTGGACTTGACGACATTATACACCAACGCCATGACGTCCACCTTTGTCGAAAAAGGCAAACTTCCTCTGGCGTTACCCACGGAGCGGGAAGCCATACAAGCGGCTCTGGCAACCTGCTGGAGGCGCGAAGGCGAGCCGGTGCGCATGGCAGTAATCCGGTCCACTCTGGCCCTCGACCGCTTTCTTGTTTCCGAGCCTCTGGCTCAGGAGTTGATTGAGCGCGGCTTCATCACGGAGATGGAGCCTGCCGCTCCACTTCCCCTTACTGAGAAGGGTGACCTTGCCGACGTTTTCTGATCTTTCCGTAAGGTTTGTTACAACGGTAAGTTACCCGCGAAAAACGATACCGCGACAAGGTGAGACGCAATGAGCAAGGAGTTATTACGAGAAGTTGCTTTCCGACGGTTTAAAGAAAAATTGTTCGCCCACACTCTGGAACCCGGACAATTTCTTTCCCAGCGGGAACTGTCGGAGATGTTGGATGTGCCGCTGGCTCCCATGCGGGAAGCGGTGCAGAGACTGGCTTCCGCCGGCTTGGTGAGAATCATTGCTCAACGAGGCGTCCAAATACTGGAACCATCACCTCAAATGCTCAATGAGGCCTTTGAGCTTCGAATCATCCTGGAGTGCGCCGCGATCAAAACCATCCCTCTGTCGAGCATATCGGAACAGTTGCGCGAGAACGAGGAGCTGGTCCTCCGGTTGCAGTCCATCCTGGTCGAACCCCTGGGATTCGAGCGGATCAAGGAGGTCCTGTCTGTGGACTGGATGCTCCACAAGCAACTCATCCAAGCCATGGGGAATGAAACCATCGAGTCCGTGTACAACATAAACGCGGATAAAATTCGCCTGGCCCGGCTCCGGCAACACTTTCGCGCCGAACAACTTTATCAGGCCTTGGACGAACATATGAAAGTCATCAAAGCGTTGCTTGACCAAGACAAAGATACCGCGGCCGCTTACATGGAACTTCACTTGAAAAACGCCCTGACAAGGGGCTTGGGCATCTCGAACTTGTATCGCGGAAACAACTTGCATGAGTTTCCCGCTAAATCACATCCCTCAACGTAATACGGATATACCATCGGAGGTAGGAAGTTGATGAACAACTTACCCATTATTGGAATCACCATGGGCGAGGCTTCGGGCATCGGCCCGGAAGTTCTGGTGAAAATGCTTAATGACATCTCGGGAAAAAACGTTTGCAGACCCTTGGCCATCGGGGATGCGCGAGTTCTGGAGCTGGCCTGCCGCAAGTTCGATGTTCCTTTGAAGTTCCGCGCCATCGGCCACCCGAAAGAAGCTGACTGGGGCTCCGAGGAGATCAACCTCATAGACCTCCAGGACGTCCCCCTCGAAAAGCTCGAAGCGGGAAAACACAACGCGGTCACCGGCCGGGCCATGCTCAACTACACGGACAAACTGATCGAGTTCTACAAGGAAGAGAGCATTCACGGCGGAGTGGGAGGCCCCCACAGCAAGAAAGCCGCGGACTTGGCCGGCTACAACTTCCTGGGCTATCCCTACTACATCGCCGATATGATCGGCGAGCCAGATCCCTTTATGATGCTGGTGGCCAACAAGACGCGGGTGGTGAACACGACGCTGCATGTTTCCTTGCGAAAGGCCCTGGACATGATCACGAAGGACCTGGTTTTCAAGGCAATCAAAGCCGGAGCAGAGGCCATGGCGTTGTTCGGCGTCGATAAGCCGCACATCGCCGTTTCGGGGTTGAATCCTCATTCCGGCGAGGAAGGCATGTTCGGAACCGAAGAAGAGGAACACATAATCCCGGCCATCGAAGCCGCGCGGGAATTGGGTTTGAACATCGATGGACCAGTTCCAGCCGACTCCCTTTTCTACCAGTGCACCACGAATCCTCGCTATGACGCCTACGTGGCCATGTATCACGACCAGGGACACATCCCTGTAAAAGTGGATTCGTTCATGGATGCCTCGGCCGTCGCCATAGGCATCCCCTATATCTTCGCCACTGTTGACCACGGCTGCGCGCCGGATATCGCCTGGCAGGGAAAAGCCAACCATGGTGTGCTGCGCACCACGGTCGAACTCATCTCGCAAATGGCCAAAAACAAATACAACCTATGATCATTTTGGACTATTTCGATTTTCAAAAAAGCTTGAATGTCTAACAAAATCGATTGTTCCGCCGAGCGCGAGCGGCTTGGCGACTGACGAAGACAACAAAGCAGGCGTAGTAGAGTCAATGTGCAGTTTGGCGATGCCAGGAGGCAAGCCGCTCGAATGGAAACAAGGTCTTGTGAGGCGCTCTTAAAAGCTTTTATGTCTTTCCTGGAAATGGTTGGTTATTTCAGTGAGTTATCTTGATTTGCGCTTAAAGAATGCGCTGGTTTTCGCCGGGGAGCGTTGCGAGCTGACGTCGCACACCTCGTGCTAGATAAGGATGAACATCATGGAGATATTGTTGGATTACGGAGACGGCAAGATGGCTGTCGATCTGCCGGAAGACAGCGTGGTGGTGCGTTATGGCCAGACCTACACCGATCCACCTGCCGTTGATCCTCGCGAAGCCGTCCGTAAGGCATTGGAAAACCCCCTGGGTTCGCCGCCCCTGTCGGAGCTGGCAGGACCGGACAAGAAAGTGGTCATCGCCTTTCCGGACAGGGTCAAAGGCGGATCATCACCCAACAGCCACCGTCGGACTTCCATTCCCATTATTCTGGAAGAACTCCTCGCTGCGGGAACAAAGATGGAGAACATCCATCTGCTTTGCGCCCCGGGGTTGCACCGCCACAACACCCTTGAGGAGTTTTACAGCTATCTCGGCAAGGACATTGTCAATCTATTCTATCCGGACCGCATCAGCAATCACGACGCCGAAGCCGATGATCTTCTGGACCTGGGCGAGGATGAAATGGGCAATGCGGTACAACTCAATCGCCAGGTTGCGGAAGCGGACCTGGCGATCATGATTGGCCACTGCGCCGGCAATCCGTATGGCGGATACAGCGGCGGCCACAAGATGGTGGCTACCGGGTTGTCCGGATGGCGATCCATTGCCAGCCATCATTGCCCGAAGACCATGCACCGGGAAGACTGGCTCGGCGCCTCGCCGAAATCACACATGCGAAAACAATTTACCAGCATCGGCCAGGCCATGGAAAAGGGCATGGGCAAGCAATTTTTCGTCGTGGATGCTGTTCTGGGGCAACATGCCCAGGTGCTGCAGGTCGCGGCCGGCACACTGGCCGAAGTGGAGAAGGCTACCTGGCCCCTGGCCGCCCAGCGAACGAACGTGCACCTGGACATGGACGAGCGGGCGGACATTCTGGTGGTGGGCCTGCCCAGGAACTTCCACTACGGCCCGGGCATGGGAAGCAACCCCATACTCATGAGCCTGGCGATTGGAGGGCAGTTGACACGGTGCTGGAACGCGCTGCGGCCTGATCCGATCATCATCGCGGCAGCAGTATGCGACGGGTGGTTCAACCCCCATTGGTTTCCAAGCTACGAGGAAACCTACCACGCGTTGCAACGCCATTGTACCGCGGCCGAGTTCCTGACTTCGTCGGACATGATGGATATCGTAAACAACAAGGAATACCGATATAGCTATTCCAATTATAATACCTATCACCCCTTTCATGCCATGTCCATGATCAGCGGCGGCTCCGTCCCGCAACTCAGATGCCCTGCAGTGTTTCTCGTGGGCCCCCAAAAGCCGGAGTACGCACGGGGAATGGGGATGATCCCGGTAAGCACCTTTGACCAGGCCATGGAACGCGCCAGACGCTTAGTCGGAGCAAAGCCCAGGATTCTGTGCACGCCCGAGTGCTTTTCCGGCGGTACCGCAGTTCATTTGCACATGAAACAATAATGCCGCCGCGCCGGGACCTTACTTGTACCCGGCGCGGCCTTGGGTGGTGTGCGATGTCCAAGGTAGCCCTTGTCCAGCCCATAGGGGAACCCGGTGTGCGCATGCTCAGGGAAGCCGGCCACGATGTTGTCGCTTTCGACAATCCGTTGTCGGCTTCCCAACTGAAAGACACGTTGAAGAGCACGCCGGACGTCGAAGGAATGATCGTAAAGAATGCGGCGATCAATCGCGAGGTCATCGAAAGCGCGCCGCGACTCAAGGTAATCGCACGCCACGGCGTCGGGCTGGATCGTATAGATCTCACTGCTGCCGCCGAGAACGGCGTAGTCGTAACGCATACGCCAGAAGCGAACTGCATATCCGTGGCGGAACATGCCTTGGCCCTGATCCTGGCCCTGTCCCGCAATCTTATCACGTGGGACCGCGCGGTTCGCGACAGTGATTTCGAAGTTCGGAAGCGCCTGCCAGGAAGAGAATTAAGCGGAAAGACACTGGGCATTTTGGGAATGGGCAAGAGTGGCAGGAGTCTGGCCCAAATGGCGCTGCATGGCCTGCGAATGCGGGTCGTCGCGTATACCCCGCACCCCGACCCGGCGAAATGTCCCGGTGTGAAGCTGATTCCTGATTGGCGTGAAGTGCTCGGAATCGCGGATTACGTTTCCCTCCACATGCCCTTGACGCCTGAAACCGAAGGCCTGATCGGCCGCACGGAATTGGAGCTGATGCAACCCGGCGCTTTCTTGATCAATTGCTCCAGGGGACAGATCGTCAAAGAAAAAGAGCTCATCGAAATACTGATGGCCGGACGAATTGGCGGAGCCGGGCTGGATGTCTTTGAAGAAGAGCCCCCGCAGGAAGGCAATCCGCTCCTCCAGATGGAAAACGTGATTCTCACCCCCCACGGAGCCGCGCATACGCATGAGGCCCTGGAGCGAATGGCCGAACAAGCCGCCCGGAGTGTGATCGATGTTTTGAATGGCCTCCCTCCCACATGGCCCGCTCCCCTGCCTCCCCCTGCCCCCTGAGGTGCTGAGTCTCAGGGGCGCATGAGGCACGAAATGGGATACATTCGGTAGACCTTTCATGGCCTGTCTACAGCCTCGGAATTTCCTTCATGCCTCGTATCCATCTAGCAGAGCCGCGAACGGGGCTGCTTCTTTCTGCTTAATCAGCAGCGCGTGTGGGCCCTGCGCCGAGAGAATTTCAGCCTCTCTGAACTTGCCACTTAGCCTAATGGACAATGGGCATGGACCAGGGGAGAGGTCATTCCCAACCACCGCATTGCGGTGCCAGGCTGTGACAGGAGCCGTTGAACAGTCGGAACAGCCGTTAGCCGTCCAAGCCCGGCGAGCGCAACCGTCGTCCAGCGCGCCACCGATCGATCCCAACGACCTTCCCTTCCATAGCTCCTGCTGAACCGCATCCGTACACGCTTTGGCGGAGCAAGAGCGCCTGTGCAAACGCGAACCCGCTGATCAAACAACGGGGATGACCTGCCCCATGCTCTTTAGAACTTTAGGCCTAAAAATTAACAATACCAAGCTGTTAAACATGACGATGCTGGAGCCAAGGCGAAAGCGATTAGACAAATACGATCACTTATTCGTATTTTTCCAGCATGAATATTTTCAGGCTAAGAATGTCCTGTTTGATGAAGGGCCTGCTTGCGGTTTCTTTTCTCGCCGCAGCGTTACCTTTGACGAGCTGCGACACTGCGGGTGGTGAAGAGCCCATTGAGGAACCTCCAGTACGCGTCATCGCTGAGCGTGCAGAAAAAGCGGTCTTCGGAGAGCGCCTCTCGTTTTCAGGAACCTTGACGGCGGAGCAGGATGTTCTGCTCTCGCCTCGTGTCGACGGACTCGTTTCAAAGGTGCATGTGGATGCCGGAGACAGGGTGCAGTCCGGCAGCCTGCTCCTGGATCTCGATCGGCAGGTTGCACGCCAGGCGCTGGCGCGGATGCGCGCGCAGCTTCAGCAGGCAACGGCCGTTCGCCGTGAGGCGGAACGGCAGCTGGCGATCTCGCAGCAGCTTGGTGAGGGAGACTTCATCGCGACGTCCCAAATTGAGGAACGTGAGTCCGAGTTGGCGATTGCGCTTGCAGCCGAGGCATCGGCCAGAGCCAGCGCGAAAGAACAACAGGAGCTTATCGATCGCCATAGCCTTCCCGCGCCATTTTCAGGCGTGATTTCCGAGCGCATGACCGAAGCCGGTGCATGGGTTGCGCGGGGGACGTCCGTGTTTCGTTTGGTGGCGTTCGACCGCGTCCGTCTCGATCTGCAAGTGCCACAGGAACGCTTCGAACAAATTGACGAGAACGCCCAATTAC
Organism: Oceanidesulfovibrio marinus; assembly: GCF_013085545.1. NCBI lineage: Bacteria > Pseudomonadati > Thermodesulfobacteriota > Desulfovibrionia > Desulfovibrionales > Desulfovibrionaceae > Oceanidesulfovibrio > Oceanidesulfovibrio marinus. The sequence continues at coordinate 724,873 of NZ_CP039543.1, read as the reverse complement.
GGATTTATTCTCAAGCGCTTGGAAGTGATTCTCTGCCGGCGCGCATCATTGCGAAAGTGCCGGCTGCAAATGCCGGTACACGAGCCTTTCTATTGCGCCTGCTCGTCGACGATTCCACAGGGCGGTTGCTCCCCGGCATGTCCGCACGGGCAGAAATCGTCTTGCCGCCTCGTCCCGACGCAATATCCATCCATAGCGATGCCCTCCTTCGCCAAGCTGATGGCGGCCAAAGCGTTTTCGTCGTCGAAACTGTCGGCGAAACGCACATCGCCAAGCGCAGAACTGTCCGTTTTCTTTATCGCCAGCAAGACGAAGTCGCGATCACCGGCAATCTCCACGCCGGGCAGGAGGTCGTGGTTGAGGGAAATGAAGCGCTTCAGGAAGGACAAACCATCAGCCTGGTCCGGCAGAATCAATGAGTTTCGAGAGCATTCTTCGTCATACCACCCTGCTTGCGGTGAGCGTTCTGGGCCTTTGCGTGCTCGGTCTTCTCGCGGCGTTCAGCGTTCCGGTGCAGATGATACCCGATGTCGCAACCCGCACTGTGATGGTCGAGACCCAGTGGCCTGGGGCCACGCCCCAGGATGTGGAACAGGAGATATTGATCGAGCAGGAGCAGTACCTGCGCACATTGCCCAATCTCCAGCGTATCATCTCAACAGCAAGCACCGGGCAGGCGGGCATACGATTGGATTTTCCGTTCGGTGCCGACGTCAATGAGGCTCTGCTTCGGACAAGCAACGCGCTCAGCCAGGTTTCCGACTATCCGGAGAATGTCGATCAGCCGGCTTTGACCACGACTTCGTCCTCCGAAGAGCCTTTCATGTATTTCGCCATTACGCCACGCCCCGACAACGGCATGGATCTCGACCTGGCGATGGTGCGCGACTTTCTAGACGACGAGGTTCGTCCGCGAATCGAGCGTATTCCCGGCGTGTCTCTGGTTGGCATCATGGGGGGAGCCGAACGGCAGGTCCGTATTGAGGTCGACCCTGAACGGCTGGCCCAGCGCGGACTGGATATGAGCGATGTACGCGACGCGCTCAGGGCGCGGAACCTGGACACATCCGGCGGCGACCTCGACATGGGCAAGCGTCGTATGTTGGTGCGTACCGTGGGTAGATTCGCCGGCGCTGCCGAGATCACATCGTTGATCGTCGCCGAAGAGAACGGAACCATCACCCGTCTGTCCGAGCTGGGCAACGTGCAGCTCGATCATTACGAGCAGCAGGAGCTCACTTTCGTTAACGGCGAGCCTGCGCTGTTTCTGTCGGTGCGGCGCGAAACCGGCGCGAATGTTATCCAGACTAAATACGCCGTGCTTCCTGAGGTCGAAGCGATTGGGCGCGAGGTTCTGGCGCCCGAAGGTCTCCAGATTTCGCTGTTCTCGGAGGATGCTCGATATGTCGAGCAATCGGTGGCGAGCGTCTGGCGGGCGCTCGGGATGGGCGCCCTGCTCGCCTCGCTTGTGCTTTACATCTTCCTGCGATCGATACGGACAACCGCGATCGGCGTCATCGCCATTCCGCTCTGCACCATCGCGGCCTTTGCCGGCCTGCTGCTTGCCGGCCGCACGCTCAATGTAATCTCGCTGGCCGGGATAGCTTTCGCGCTCGGTATGACCGTCGACAATGCGGTCGTCGTGCTGGAGAGCATCGACCAGGAGCGCAGGCGCGGGCTGAAGCCATTCGACGCCGCCGTAGAAGGCACGTGGCGCGTATGGCGGGCAGTCCTCGCTTGCACGGCAACGACGATAATCGTGTTTCTGCCGATACTACTGGTCGACGATGAGGCTGGGCAGCTTTTCTCCGACATTGTGATCGCGTTCGCGGCATCAATCATCGCATCGCTCCTTGTTGCCGCCTCGGTCGTCCCCGCCCTTGCTGCACGATTGATGGGGCCGCACGAAGACGAGCCCCCTGCTGGAGGCGGATATTTCGATCGGGTTGCGCAGCGCCTCAACTGGTTCATCAAATCGCGAATGCGTCGGCTGTTGGTGATCGCAGGCACGGTTGCAGGGGCTGTCCTGGCGCTCATTTTGCTGACGCCGCCGGCGGAATATCTTCCCGAAGGCGAAGAGGCGCGAGTCTTCGCCAACATGGTTGCTCCGCCTGGTTACAGCCTGAGCGAGATGGAAGGCGTAACTGAAGACCTCATCGCCGATTTGCGTCCCCACAGAAGAGGCGGCGCATCCTATGATGCGCAACAGACGGCGAATTTTCCGGACATAGAGATGTTCTCCATGTTCGTCGACGCCCAGGGGATAACGGTGGTGACTGATCCGAGCGATCCCTCCCAGATCGAGCCACTGCGCAGGGCTTTGGAGAAACGGATGACGGCGGTGCCCGGAATGCGGGCATCGACAGCGCGTGGCTCGGTCATTTCGGCAGAAGATGGCGGGACGCGGAGCATCAACATCGAAATATCCGGCAACGATCTTCAGCAGATATACAGGGTGGCCGAACTGGCCTTTGCCCGGGCTGAACACTTGTTCCCCGATGCTCAGATAAGCTCGGAACCCGGTTCGCTGACGCTGGATCAACCGCTTCTGGAACTCCGGCCGCGTTGGGATCGCATAGCCGAGGTTGGACTCGATTCCAGCCGCTTCGGCTATTCTGTGGCGGCCTTGAGTGACGGTGCGTTTGTCGACCGCATGATCCTCGATGACCGTCAGGTCGACATTTATTTATTCAGCAGCGCGGGGATGGCTCAACGCCCCGAGGATCTGCAGCATCTGGCTATCGCGACACCGTCGGGAGCCGTTCTGCCTGTGTCTGCGCTCGCTGATTTGCACGAAACAGTCGATACAGACAGCATTCGGCGCGTGAACGGCCGCCGGACGGTGACACTTTACATAGTTCCCCCTCGTTCTGTGCCGCTGGAAGCCGGCGTCGAACAGGTCCGGCGCCAGATCCTCGACGAAATGAGCATGGCCGGCGAAGTGCCGGACGGCGTATCATTGGACATCACGGGGGCCGCCGATCAGCTCGATTCAACGCGGCAATCGCTGTTCAGCAATTTTCTGATCGCCATCGTCCTGTCCTACTTGGCGCTGGTCGCCACGTTCCGGCATTGGGGGCACCCCCTGCTGGTAATGATAACCGTGCCGTTGGGAGCGGCAGGCGGCATGCTGGGGCTCGCGCTTCTCAACGGCAGCGGCGCGTTGCTCGATCTCTTTGGTCTTGGACGCATCGATCAGCCTTTCGATATGATTACGTTGCTTGGCTTTCTGGTGCTGCTGAGCGCAGTGGTGAACAATCCAATTCTGATTGTGATGGAGGCCTATCACGGCCTGGGGGAAGGCGCCTCGCCGGCCTCCGCCGTCGAACACGCCGTACGCACGCGGCTGCGGCCGATCTTGATGTCGACCTGTACAACGGTCATCGGGCTCCTCCCGCTCGTGGCGATCCCGGGCGCCGGTACCGAGCTCTACCGGGGCCTCGGCGCGGTCATGCTGGGCGGCATGCTTACATCGATGGTCGTCACTCTGACGTTCCTGCCGTGCCTGCTGGTCACCGTCATCGAGTCCATGCCCGTTGTCTCGGAAAAATCGCGAAACCTGCTCGAAGCCCTGGTGACCCGCCCGCTGGCATGGCTGCGCCGGCATAGAGCGCCGAGTGCCTGAGGGGGCATGTTCCGCCTGTACGACAGGGTGGGTCGACTCCATCGTCGTCCAGGAGCTGCTCGGCGCGGGTCATCGCATGACAGTGCTCACCGCTCCGAAGAAGTCTTGGCATCAAACTCCTTGGGTATCCGGCGTTGCGCAGGCTTGGCCGATAGCGTATTCCAAGCCTTCGGAAACCTCCCAGAGAGTTGCCAATCCGCTCACGTGCTCAGAGTGATTCGAGTGATTCCCGCGTTGCAAAGACATACGATTCCAGTCCGACCCATCCTGCGCTTTATGAGAATGAAGGCGTTGCCGCGACAAACCATCATGGACAGCCCGAGTCCACAGGGAGCAGGGCTGCCATGACTACCGCCGAGTCGTCGCCCGCTCACTCTCTACTGCGCTTCGAACTCCTGGTGCTCTATGCGATCGCGCTTCTCGCGTTCTGCAACATCGCCGTCTTCTACTCGTTCAATATCTACATGGAACGCCTCGGGATAGCTGCCGAATGGCGGGGGCCGTTGCTGGGAATGGAACCCCTCGCCGCACTGTTCCTGCGGCCGCTCATCAGCCCGCGGCTCCATCTGCGCAATGGGGTGACAGTCATGGCCGGCAGCCTTGTCCTCATCATCGCCGCCCTGCTCGCCTATCGTTTCGCAACCACTGTCCCGACCCTGGCACTGGTGCGGCTCCTGCACGGCACCGGATTCGTTGCGCTTGTTTCCGGAGCAGCCGCCGTTTTCGTGCACTTCATACCCCCGGGCAAAAGCGCGGCGGCTTTCGGCGTGTTCACCATCATGACCCAGGCCCCCTTCGCCATCATGCCGCCGTTCATGGAGATGATGCTACGCCATACCGGCAACGAGGCAGTGGCGTATGCCTGGGTCTCTCTCATCATGCTTCCTGCCCTCGCGTTGCTGTACCCGCTACGCAAGCGCGTCGAGAGGCTGCCGGAGGAGCCGGACACGAAGCTCGCTACCGGGCTTGATCGCATTCGCGAATCGCTTCTCCCCAGGAACGTACGCCGACTGCTTCTGGTAAACCTGCTCCTGTTCATGGCGGTGACCACGGTCTACTTCTTCATAAAGGACTACGCCCTCTCCATCCGCATGGACCGACCCGGCCTTTTCTTCACGTTCTATATCTGCGCGATGCTCACGGTGCGTGCTTTCGGCAGCCCGTTTTTCGACAGGCTGGACAAGCGCAAAGGCATCACCTTCGCGCTCCTGCTCCTCGCCGCCTGCATGATCTTTCTGGGCGAGACAAAGGCGCAGTGGGCCGTTCTCGGGCTGGCCGTGATCTACGGCTCGTGTCTGGGCGCCGCCATGCCGCTCCTGGGCTCCGCCGTATATCTCGCATCCCCGCCGCAGAGCCGCGGCCTCAATACGAATCTCATGCTCTCCACCATAGACGCCGGATACGTTTTCGGTCCCCTGCTCGGAGGAGCGCTGCTGGCCAGCGGGCTCATGCCAAGCGGGCTGTTCCTCGTGGCAGCAGGATTCGCCGTGCTCGCCAGCATTGTGACGTGGGCAACCCGGTTCCAGATGGAATCCGGCTCACCAAAGGCCGAGCCTGCTGGAAGCTGATCGTGAAGAGTCTGTGCTGCGCACCCGGCAGGCGAATGGGTAACAGTGAAGAGGTGGAGAAATGACAGCATCGCGAACGGAAAACCTGGCCAGATTGCGTCAAAACGCACGTCCCATAGCGCCCAAGCAAAAATTTGTGGTGGACGACTTCAGGCCAGAGGATGCAGAGGGAATCGCCAGGCTTTTCTTTGCCGAGTACGGCGAATCCTTCCCCGTAGACAATGTGTACGATCCTGAGGAGATGATACGCCTCAATGCTTGCGGCGACCTGCACCAGGTGGTTGGGCGCACGGAGAACGGGGATATCGTGGGCCTGTACGCCCTCTTCCGCAATCCCCCTGGCCGGCGCATCATGGAAGCGGGTTCCTGGATCGTACATCCGGCGTACCGCACAACAACGCTGGCCCTGCGATTGACGCTCAGGCTCCATCAGAATATTCCCGAGCACCTGGGTCTCGACGCGCTTTTCGGCCAAAGCGTCTGCGACCACATACTCACCCAGAAGCTGGCGGCTCGCTTCGTTTCTCCCGCGTGCGCCCTGGAGATCGAGGTGCTGGAGCCACGGGCTCAGGTTCAGGAGGGCTGGTCCACAGGCAGGATATCCCTGCTCGACCAGATCCAGCTTTTAAACGATGCCCACCAGGAACTCATCCTGCCGGACGAGTACGCCAACGTGCTGCCCGGCCTGTACGAGGCGCTTGACCTGCAACGCTCTTTCGTGAAGGACGGCGAGCCGGCGGAACACACCGCATGTTGCGTCAACCACGCAGAGGCTGTCAGCTTCGCCCGCATCACCGTGGAAAAGATCGGCAAGGATTTCGCTGAAACATTCGCCAATCTGGACGGCCAGTGTTCCGGCCGTCACGTCTCACAGCTCGTGCTCCCTCTGTGGCAGCCCGGTCTGCCTGCGGCGGTTTCGACAGCGCGCAGGGCCGGCTACTTCCTTGGGGGAATCCTGCCGGTGTGGTTCGACAGAGACGCGCTTTTACTGCAACGGATTGCTGGCGATCCCATCTGGGACAACATCCAGCTGCTCACGGAGCACTCGCAGGAGTTCCTCAGGATCGTGCGCGCCGACTGGGAATCGGTGCGAGCCGCCGGATAGCCGCAACGTGTGGCTTGAGGGATTCGACGAAACGGTCCTTGCTTGAAGATAGGCCGCACCTCGCAACGCGCGGATGGCATGTCCAAGGCGCCGGGAACCGAGCGCTATGCGATCGATGAATATCCCGAGGTGCTTCTCAGGGTCGGAGTCAAACGCGCCGGCGTTCCCCATGCGCGCATCAAGGCCGCGGTCCCACGGTGCTCCGCTGCGAAGCGGCCGGGCAGCCTCTCATCGGCCGCACGCTCGGCATGACCGCCCTGCGCGATGCGGCGAAGCTTGTGCGACCTGCCGTCAGACCCATCGACGATATCCGCTCGTCGGCGGCGTACGTCGCGAGGTCGCCGGCAACCTTCTGCTACTCCTCACGCAATTGGTATGAGCCTGCGGCTCAGCTTTCCCGGAGCGCTTCGGTGAAGGCCTGACAGAACATCTCCATCACAGGCCGCTCCACTAGGCTCACCCGTATCCAGTTGGGAAAACGAAAGCCTGTCATGGTGCGCACCATGATGCCTCTGGTCATGAGCTTCCGATACATGAGGGTGTCTGGCATGGGCAGTCGGACCATCACATAGTTGCCCTCGTTGGCAACGTACTCCAGTCCCAACTCGTCAAAAAGTGAGCAGAGCAGCGATTTCGCTTCAGAAACCATGCGCCGGGTGGCCTGAATGAAGGGCCCGTCGTCCTCAAGCGCCGCGGCGGCGGCCATCTGGGCGAGTGTATTCACGGAGTAGACGATATGCGTCCGGCGCACGATGTTCACCACCTCCGGCGAACCGCAGAGATAGCCAATCCGCGCTGCCGCCAAAGCGTACATTTTCGAGAAGGTGCGGAAAACGATGATGTTGGGATGCTGGCGCATGAGCTCCATCCCGTTCGGATAGTCCGCCTTGTCCACGTATTCGAAGTACGCCTCGTCCAACACGATAATCCGGCCATCCCCTGCCCGTTCCAGGAAATCCTTCATCGTGTCGGCATCCCAGTAGGTGCCGGTGGGGTTGTTCGGATTGCAGACGAAAAGAATCTTGGTGCGTTCGTCCATGGCCTCCAACATGGCCTGCGGATCGAAAGCGCCTTCGCGGAGCGGAATGAGCCTGGCTTCTATGCCGGAGAACTCCGCCACCCATTCATAGACGGCGAATGTCTTGTCCGCGGTTATTATATTATCCCCTTCTTCACAGAAGGCCTTGATGACACTGGAAATAACCTCGCACGAGCCGTTTCCCACGAGGAACTGGTCCGGGTCCTTGGAAAACTTCTGCGCGAGCTGCAGGCGCAGGTCGAAGCAGTCGCCGTTCGGGTAGACCGGCACGGTCTCCGGGGAGAAGGACTCCACCAGACGGTGGACAGCCGCTGGAGGGCCCAGCGGATTCTCGTTGTTATTCAGCCTGTGAAGAGTGTCCACATGGTACATGCGCTTGAGCACATGGTCCGGCTTGCTGGGATAATACGGTTCGAAACGCTGGATATGTGCCGGGACGAGCCGGTCAAGAGCGGGGAGCGACATGCTGGAACACCACCAGGTCTGATTTGCCGGCAAAGGGGAGCACAAGAGCAGGTTCGAAGCCGTTGGCCATGAGCGCTCCTCCGAGGCAGGCCTGTTCTCCCAAGGCCAGATCCAGAGTGAAGAAGATGTTTTCGTACCCGGAGCTCCTCAGGTGGGCTGCATGCTTCCGGATGTTCTCCTCCACATCGAGGCCTGGAATCAACACCCGCAGGTACGCCTCACTCAGCTCCTGGTTCAGCTCCGCAGCAAGGACCGAGCGCGCCGGCATCTCTATGCCGATGTTCTCCACGGTGCGGATGTCGCGCATGAGTGAGAGCCGCGCATAGGTTTCCTCCAGGAAATCGACCATGCCGGCATGGGCCCAGATCACGGCGCCGTCATCCTCGCGCAGCAGGCGGAACCAAATGCGCTGTTCCGCGCAGACGATGTTCTTGTGGCAGTAGTGGATCCTGGCCAGCGCTTCGAATCCCTCCAGGGGCAGGTCGTCGGTGGCGCGACGGCTGCATACGCCGATGGTCCGGCTGCGGGCCAGGCAGTTGAGCATGTTCTCGGTAAGGGCTTTCGCGACAGGCCCGGAGTTCTGGCTGAAGACGTACGGTCCGCAGAACCCCACGCTCCTTTCCGATGTCTGTTCCCAGAACATCATTCCGAGGATGGCTCCTGCATCGTCCTTGGCCACGGAGAGGACGATTCCGCCTCCGGCCGCATTGTCCACGAGCTTTCCCGCCATGGAAAGGTCCGGATGGAGCTTCTCGGCTGGATAAAGGCCTCGTGCCAGGGCGCAGGCCTCGGCCACCTCGGCCGGATGCGGGTCATCCACCATACGCAGAGCTCCGCGAGCAGCGGTGAGGCCGCGATCCGACGGCGTTGTTTCCGGATAGACCTTGTCCTGGCTGAGCACGAGCTGCACGGTCCCGCCTTCCCGGGTGATGGAGAAGCCGTCCGAAACGCCGGCGGCGAGCAACAGGCCCATATGGTCCATGTTTTCGTCTGTGGGCGTGAGCTCCTGCGCCGCCGTCAGGTTCATGGCCCACAGATCTTCTACGTCCGCCTGGAACCTGAAGACCGCCTGGACACTGCTTCCCCGGCGCAGCAGGCGCAGCAGTACGGCGCATCCTGGGGTGGTTCTGGCCAAATGGACGAATATCTCTTCCACCGCCATAACCAGACGCACGACTTTTTTCGGAGGAAGTCCCAGCGTTGGGGCGCCGTGTTCCACCACAGCCTGGGCAGCCGGCAGCCAGCGGACATGGGCCGGCAGTTCCAGCGTTACTGTATCGGGTGCTTTGGGCATGGCGTGTACTTTTCTCTCAGAATCCAGGACTGGACAGGCTCGCTTTCGGATATGCGGAAGGCGCTTTCATAACGCCACGAGCCAATCGGCGCAAGAATACTCGCGGACAGAGACCCACCCTGGGCGGAAAACACACAGGAAGCACCAGCCGAAATTCAATCGAGAAATACACATCGCGATCGGCCGGGTACGCGGAAGGAGAAACCCTTCCCCCCGCTCATGCGGCGGGCTGGCGGGCATGAATTCAGCCGCTTCCGGTATCAACGGACAGCCGCCTCTCCGCCAGGAATAACAAAGGCTTTCAGCAAGCGACGTTGATAGTGCAGCGCCGGGCATTGGGCATTTCGATGGATTGACCAATTGTTCACGATTCCTATCAATTTGCCATCATTACTTTTTTGTACTGTAACATTACCAACCACAACATATGCACAGGGATACATGCGGATAGAAACGTTATTTGTGACCGGCACCGGAAACATCAACGAAGATTTCCTGATTACGGAGGGAAATCTGTTCGGCGTGTTCGACGGTGCAACCAGCCTGACTCCCGCTACGTACGAGAATGGTCTCACAGGCGGATTCCTGGCCTCGAACGCCGCCGCCAAAGCTTTCAAGCAAAATGACCGGCCCCTGTTCGAGCTTGCGGAACGCGCCAACCTGCGCATCCGGCAGGCCATGATCGAGCGCAATGTAAATCTGGATGACAGAGGCTGCCTCTGGAGCACGAGCGCCGCGGTGGTCCGCATCCGAAGCGACACGCTTGAGTGGGCGCAGATCGGGGATTGCCGGATCATCTGCATATACACCACGGGCGAGTACGAGTTCCTGTGCGAAGGATCGAACCAGGATGTCGAGACCCTGTGCCTGTGGAAGGACATCTGCCGGACCACGGACGCCCCGATCCATGAGGCTATGCAGAACCAGCTCCTCAAGGTCCGCTCCGGCATGAACAGGGATTACGGCGTGTTCAACGGGGAACCCGAGGCCCTGAATTTTCTCCACTCCGGCGAGCGCCAGCTTGCCGGCATCTGCCAACTACTCCTTTTCACCGACGGATTGCTGCTGCCAAACCCAACCCCTGAGCAACAGCCTGATTTTGATGAACATGTTGATATCTTCAGGCAAAACGGCCTTCAGGAGCTCGGAGACCGCATCAGGACCCTGGAAGCCACGGACATGGATTGTCGTATCTACCCGCGATTCAAGGCGCATGACGACATAGCGGCCATTGCCGTCCATGTGTGACTGTCTGCGCGCGGGTTTTCAGTGCACCTGTTTTTGCGATTCCCCAGAAAAGTCCAAGGGAGGACACCACATGAACATTGGAAACTGCATCAGATGGGCCGTCTTCACCCTGCTGGCGGCCATTCTTGTCCCCACTGTAGCTCTTGCCTCCGACGCACTGGAAGAGAAGGTCGTCGTCTACTCGACCCACGGCGAGTCCATGCTGGAGGTTGTGGCGGATGCTTTCGAAAAGGAGACCGGCGTGAAGGTCGAGTTCATCAACCTCAAAGGCGAGCTGGCCGACAGGGTTCGCGCCGAGAAGGCCAACCCCCAGTCCGATGTCATGTACGGCGCGCCTTCCTCCGTATATCAGGAGCTCAAGGCGGAAGATCTCTTCGCTCCCTGCACGCCGAGTTGGGCGGACAAGATCCAGCCCATCTTCAAGGACAAGGACGGCTACTGGTACGGCACCATCCAGACCCCGGTGCTGATGTTCTACAACAGCGAAATGATGAGCAAGGACGAGGCGCCCAAGGACTGGTGGGACCTGGCCGACCCCAAGTACAAAGACACCATGGTTTTCAGAAACGCCCTGTCCTCCTCGGCCCGCGCCACCTACTCCTCGCTGCTGCAGCAGTTCGAGAAAAAAGGTGAGCTGAAAGAGGGATGGAAATTCCTGAAGGCGGTGGACGCCAATACCAAGCGGTACTACGGCAGCGGTTCGCTCCAATTCCAGGCCGTGGGCCGGAAGGAGGCTGCCATCAGCTTTGCCGTGCTCAACTCGATTATCGACAACAAGATCAAGAACAAAATGCCGCTGGAGATCATCGACGCAACCAGCGGTTCTCCGGTCATCACCGACGGCATCGCAGTGATCAAGGGCGCGAAGCACCCGAACGCGGCGCAGGCCTTTGTGGAATTTGCCGGCGGCGCCAAGGTCCAGTCCATGCTCGCGAACCAGTTCAACCGCATGCCCACCCTTCCCGATGCAATAGCCAGCTCCCCGGCATGGATGGGCGAGATCAAGTTCCGCGTCATGGACGTGGACTGGGGCGCTCTGGCCTCCAAGCAATCCGAGTGGATGCAGCACTGGGATTCGGAAATAAAAGACTCGGGCAAGGATGCGAAGTAGGAGCGACCGAATGGAGGGCGTTGTCCTCGAAGGTGTAGGGGTCTCCTACGATGGAGTCTGGGCCTGCAAAGACATCCATCTGGGCATACGCAAAGGAGAGTTCTTCACCTTTCTCGGCCCTTCCGGTTGTGGAAAAACCACTCTGCTGCGCCTGATCGCGGGGTTCATCACTCCGCAATCAGGCGCGGTTTTTCTGGATGGCAAAGACATCACCCATCTGGCGCCGGAAAAGCGCAAGGTGGGCATGGTGTTCCAGAACTACTCCCTGTTCCCCTTTCTGACCGTGTACCAGAACATAGAGTACGGGGTGGCCATTCAAAACAAGACGCCCCGGGAGCGGAAGGAAACCGTTGCGCTCTACATGGACATGGTCGGGCTGGCCGGATTCGGCGGCCGCAAGGTGACGGAGCTTTCCGGAGGCGAGCAGCAGCGCGTGGCTCTGGCCAGATCCCTGGCTGTGGAGCCCAGCGTTCTGCTACTTGACGAACCGCTTTCCAATCTCGACGCCCGCCTTCGCGACGCCATGCGAGGCGAGATAAAATCGCTGCAGAAGCGGCTGGGAATAACCACCATCTTCGTGACCCACGATCAGACCGAAGCCCTGACCCTTTCGGACCGTGTGGCCGTGTTCAACAAGGGCCGCGTGGAGCAGATCGGGACACCCCTGGAAATCTACAACGCGCCGCGGAATGTCTTCGTGGCCGGGTTCGTAGGCGACACCAACCTGTTCCGGGTAACAACGGACAACGACAGAGCCCGTCTGGCCCATGGAATCGAGCTACGGATGCCAGGTGCGGCGCGTGGACAAGGCCATCTTTCCATCAGACCTCAGGACATAGAGCTATCCAGCTCTCCCGTGGATGCGCCCAACACCTTGCAGGGACAGCTGGCCGGGCGCCAGCTGAACGGGGTCTGGATCGACCTGATCGTGCATGTGGGTGAGTTTGTCTTCCGTGTGGCGCAACTGAATACCGCCGCCCGTAAGTCGGAACCGCAGCCCGGAGAACCTGTCTGGATGACCCTGCCCGAAAAAGCCCTCAGACTGCTTGAGGACTGATGGGGAGACGCCGTGGCCGCAGGTAAGAAGCAACTGACCAGCCGGATTGTCCCGGGCTTCGGCTTCCTGGCGCTGCTCTGGGTGCTGGTGGGATACATTCTGTATCCGGCGCTCACCACGTTGTGGAAGAGCCTGTCTGTGGACCACGGGACCGGAATCGGCCGCTACGTCGAGTTCTTCACCTCATCCTCCAGCCTGCAGGTTCTGCAGAACACCCTCCTGCTCGGCGTGCTGACCGTGGTGCTGTGCGCCTCGGTGGGCATTGGTCTGGCGTTTCTGGTACACTACTTCGAATGTCCCCACCGTGAATTGCTGGACAAGCTCCTGCTCCTGCCGGTGATGATGCCCGGAATCATCATCGTCTTTGCTTTTGTACAGCTCTACGGCGAGAGCGGCCTTGTAACCAAGACCCTGGAGTCGCTACTCGGGCTGGAGAAAACGCCGTACAGCTTCTCCGGTCTACCAGGCATCCTGTTCGTGCACGTGTATACCCAGTACGTCTATTTTTATCTCACGGTTTCACTGGCAATCAAACAGATCGATGCTTCGGTCATAGAGAGCGCCAGGGTTCTGGGGGCGTCGCGCGCAAAGGTGTTCCGCTCGGTCATCCTGCCGTTCACCACGCCGGCGATCATCACCGCCGCGGCTGTGACGTTCATGACCGGCATCGGCTCCTTTGCCGCGCCCAGCATCATCGGCGGCGGGTACAAGGTTCTGACCACCCAGATATTGCTGTCCAAAGCCAACAACTACATGGAGACCGCCGCCGTGCAGGTGGTGGTCCTGACGACCATTTCCATGGGCTTTTTCATGGTGTTGCGTTGGTACGAGAAGAAAAAGCTGTTCATCAGTTCGGTCAAGGGCGTGCCATTTCAACCCATCCGGATACGAACCCGCCGGCTCCGCTGGTGCGCTTCGGGGATCAAGCTGGTCCTGGTCCTGCTGATCCTGCTGCCCTTTGTCACCATCATAGTCCTGTCATTCGTGGATTCGGGCTCGTGGATGGTCTCCATCTATCCCCAGAGATTCACCCTGGAGAACTTTGCGGCGATCTTCTCCAAGGCGCGCAAGTTCGCCCCCTTCATGAACAGCATCAACATGTCGATCATGGCCGCGTTGTTCTGTCTGGTCGTTGCCGTGCCAGCGTCCTGGATCATCGAAAAGACCCGGAACAGATTGAGGGGGCTGGTCGATTTTCTGGTCGTACTGCCCTGGGCCATGCCGGCGAGCGCAATCGCCATCAACATCATCACGGCCAACAGCACGCCCAGCGTGTTTTCCTTCAACATGGTCCTGGTGGGCGCGTACGTACTGCTGCCCCTGGGCTACTTCATCAAATCCCTGCCCATCGTGGTCAGGATCACACACATTTCATTCCAGGGGCTGAACTCAACCCTGCTGGAGGCGTCCAAGAGCCTCGGTGCATCAGGGTGCCGGACATTCTGCAAGGTCACCCTCCCCATCCTTTATCCGGGGCTCCTCGCCGGATTCCTGTATGTCTTTGTGCGCAGCATAGGCGAGTACACGGTTTCGGCCTTTCTCTACACGGCGTCCAACAAGCCCATCTCCATAGCCATGGTCAACGCCATCTTCGAGTACGATATCGGCCTGGCCATGGCCTACGGCACGGTGCTCATCGCGCTGACCGTCTGCCTGAGCATTCTCATCAGCCGTGTCAGCCCCGTGCTGCGGTGACTGCTGGACCGTACCTCCGACTCTCCGAACAAGGCGTTTCGAGAACCGGGCCGCTGCCTGTCGACAACCGATCTGGCACGCCGGCCCCACGCTTGCCATTGTACAACTACACAGATAGTATAAATAATTGCACGTTACGGGACATCCCGTGAATAATACAGGCGCACCGTCAGCCGGCCTTGCACCGCTTCACGTCCGATGCGGTGTGCCGGACAACCATCCGTCATCCTGTCGCACACTCCCGGGACGCGGTCTCAGGCAACGCGGCAGGTGGGCTCCACGCCTTTTTTCTTTAATAATACACGCCTGTGTGTCGGGCGGGGGGCCGGACGCAACGCCCTGCCGCTGTCTGACCGGGCCATGATGCGTTCCCAAGGGCTATTTCGTATGGAAGCCAAGTATTTCGAACCATTCCTCGACGCCTTCAAAGAGGCTGTCTGCATCACCGACAGCCAGGGCGTCGTCCTGCATATCAACGCCAAGTATTCCAGGCTGACCGGGATTGAAAAAAAGGACATCGTCGGCAAGAACCTCCAGGAGCTCGTGGATGGCGGGCACTTTGACATCGTGCTCAACCCCATCATCGTCAAGGGCAAGGTGGAGACCTCCCGCATCCAGAACCTCATGAACGGCAAGAAGCTCCTTCTGGACGGGCACCCGATTTTCGACGACCAGGGCGAGGTCGCCTGTGTCGTGACCTTTATCTACGACATCACCACCCTGGAGGAGCTCAAGGAGCAGGTCATCGCCCAGCGGGAGCTCCTGGAAACGTTCAAGAAGCTGCAAAGCATAGACGCGGGCGAGCAACGCATCTGCCCGCTGGTCGTTCACAGCGAAGCCATGCGCCGGGCAATCGGCCAGATCGGCATGCTCGCCGAAACAGACGCCACGGTGCTGCTTCTGGGCGAGACCGGCGTGGGCAAAGACGTGTTCGCCAGGCGTCTGCACGCCTCCAGCCCCCGGGCCGACAAGCCGTTCATCAAGGCCGACTGCGGCAGTATTCCGGAAAATCTCGTGGAGACGGAGCTGTTCGGCTACGCGCCGGGTACTTTTTCCGGCGGCATCAAGCAGGGCAAGGTTGGTTTGATCGAGGCCGCCTCCTCGGGGACGCTGTTCCTCGACGAAATCGGCGAGCTGCCCCTTGCCATGCAATCCCGGCTGCTGCGCCTGCTCCAGGACTGGGAAATCAAGCGCGTGGGCTCCACCACGCCGACCAAGATCGACGTGCGCGTCATCGCTGCCACCAACAAGGATCTGGAAGAGGAAGTCGCCGCCGGCCGGTTCCGCAGCGATCTGTACTACCGGCTCAAGGTGGCGGTCATCCGCATCCCGCCCCTGCGCAAGCGCAAAGGGGACATTCTGCCCCTGGCCCAATGCTTTCTGGAGTTCTATGGCGCCCGGTACAAACGCTCCTGCGAGCTCACCCCGGCGGCCGGCCAGGCGCTTACCGAGTACCGCTGGCCCGGCAATGTGCGCGAGATGGAAAACCTCATCCACGGTCTCGTCATCACCAGCGCCAATGATCGCATTGATGAAGGCGACCTGCCTATCAAGCGCAGCAGCGCGCCGCCCATCAACATCGCGGACGCCGAAGCACCTGACCTGGACATAGCCGACAGGTCCTACAAGGACATCATGCGGGAGCTGGAGAATCAGGTACTTCTGGCGGGGCTGAAGCAGTACGGCTCGCTGCAGGAGATGGCCGAGCATTTCCAGCTCGACCGCACCACTGTGTTCCGCAAGGTCCGGGCCATGGCCAAAGATCTCAACATGCCCATGCCTGTAAACAAGCGGCGGAAGCGGAAGTCCACTAAGGACTCGTGAGCCTGCGGCCCGCGCTCGAATCGGCCGGCCATCGACTTCATGTACAGCTTTAACATTCCCCCGTTTGTAAGCCAGGACAGCGGCAGATCCAGTAGGCCGCTGTCCTGGCGCGTTCCAAGGTCATGCCGCATCCGTGCGGATCGTCACACGAGCGTTTGCAGCTGCTTGAATGAGGCCTCCTGGAGGGAAGCGTCCGCATAGGAGTAGCTTCGGCCGAGGTACTCGTACTTCGGCTGTCCCATGCGGTGGAAAGGCAGCAGCTCGTAAGTGACGTTCGGACGCTGGGCAATGAACCTGCGGATAGCAACGATGTCTTCCGCCGAGTCGTTGAACCCTGGAATAACAGGTGTGCGAGCCTTGATTGGCAGCGTGGGGAATGTCTCGCAAACCTTGTTGAAATTACTGAGAATCAGATCGTTGCCGACCCCGGTGAACTCCTTGTGCCTGACGCTGTCCATGCACTTGATGTCGTAGATGAGGTTGTCGAGCAGGCCGCAGGCTTCCTGCAGGACATCCCAGGAGTAGTGGCCGCACGTCTCCATGGCTGTATTGATGTGCCGCTTTCTCGCCTCGCGCAGAAGCGCGGTCACAAACTGGGGCTGTGCCATGGCCTCGCCACCGCTGAGCGTCAGCCCGCCACCGGATCTGGCGTAGAAGAGACTGTCCTCCTCCACACGGCGCAGCACCTGGTCCACGGTCTGCCGTTCGCCATACATCGTCTGCGCGCCGGAAGGACAGGCATCCACGCAGGCGAAGCAGTCCGTACACCGCTCGCGGTCGATGATGAGCAAATCGCCGACAACCGTGATGGCTTTGGTCGGACAGACGTCCACGCAGCGGCCGCACACCGAGGCTGTGAGGCATCGGGTCGGGTTGAAGGCGCGCTCCGGGTCGAGCAACTGCGACTCGGGGTTGCAGCACCAACGGCAGCGCAGCGGGCACCCTTTCAGAAAGATCAGAGTGCGGATGCCGTGGCCGTCGTGCACGCTGAACTTCTGCACATTGAACACAATACCGGTAACGTCTTTGTCTAACATGACATGATCCTTTGCATCGCGCGCATTATTTCGTCTTCTTTTTCCCCGATGGCCGCAACGCCAGCACATGAAGGGAAAGGAACCCCAAGGGATCGGGAGTCATGCGCGCACGGCTCCCGATCCGCCCCATGGTGCCGATGTGTGTTACATATCGGCGTGTTCGGTCCGCTCGATGATGTCATTTTGCAAATCGCGGGACAGGTCACAGAAGTAGGCACTGTACCCGGCGATGCGCACGAGCAGACTACGATAGCTATCCGGGTCTTCCTGGGCGGCAAGCAACGTCTGCTTGTTGACGATGTTGAACTGCAGGTGCCACAGCTTGAGGTCGCACCAGGTCCGGATGAGGTCGATGATCTTCTGCGTGCCCTCCTCGCCTGCCACGCACTTGGGCGACAGCTTGATGTTGAGCAGGCGCGAGGCGCGGTTGATCATGCCGTAGTTTTTCGTGTGGTAGTTGGACAGAAGCACTGCCGTGGGACCGTTTTTGTCCGCGCCGTGGGAGGCGGAAGAGCCGTCGGACAGCGCGGTCCAGGCCTTGCGACCATTGGGCGTGGCCGAAACCACCTTGCCGAAGGGCACGTGGGACGTGATGGGCACGTAGCGCACGTCGACGTGTACGCCGCGCTCCTCGGAGCTCTTCTTGGCTGCCACCTGGGTGAAGCGGTCGATGTCCTTGGCGATGGAGTCGGCGTAGGGGTCGTTGTTGCCGTAGCACGGCGCATTGCGCAGCATCTCGCGCACGGGCTCATGGCCCACGAAGTCTGCGTCCACAGCGTCCAGCACCTGCTTCAGGGTCAGCTTCTTGTCCTCGAAAACGAGCTTCTTGATGGCGGCCAGCGAGTCCACGATCGTGCCGTAGCCCAGGAACTCGAAGTAGGAGTAGTCCACGCCGCCCTCGATCTTGGGCTCGTGCAGGTCCTGGAGGTTCTCCATGCACAGGCTGTGCAGGAGCGAGGAAAGCGGCGCGGCAAAGTGCTGCGGCCGCAGGCAATCCACCACATACTGCTGCTGAAATGCCTTTTGCAGCAGGTTCAGATGCTGCGTCTTGTACGCCTCGTAGAACTCCTCCCAGGTCTCGAACTTGGTGAAGTCGCCGGTCTCGACGCCGATGAGCTCATCGTTGTAGCAGCGCATCCGACCGTTGCGCATGAGCATTTCCAGAGCCGAGGCGAAGTTGATGTAGACGCAGCCCGAGGTGTAGGTGTCGCGGTTGGGCATGCGCGCCTCGGTGCAGCCGGACACGGCGTAGTCCAGAGCCTCGTCCATGGGCGCGCCCTTGATGGCGTACAGCGGCACGACTTCCTCATCGTTGATGAGCTTGGGGAAGCCCGAGCCGTCCTTGACGGTCAGGGCCACCTCGTACAGATAGCGCTCCGGCGAACGGCTGTGGATGCGCGTGGCCAGGTCCGGGTAGTTGAGCGGGAAGTCGCGCTTGGACTCCAGGAACAAGTAGGTCAGATCGTTGGTGGCGTCCTCGCCGTCCGGGGTCTGGCCGCCGATGGTCACGGCCTCCCAGTGGGCGTAGCCTTCCTGGAACTCGTTGCCGGTGGGGTTGATGTAGAGGTCGATGAACTGGGCCATGTCCACCCACATGCACTCCAGCAGCTCGCGGGCTTCATCGCGGGTCAGCGTGCCGTCCTCGATATCCTTGGCGTAGAAGGGATAGAGGTACTGGTCCATGCGGCCGTTGGAGATGATGGCGCTGGCCTTCTGCTCCAAGCGGGAGAACATCTGCACGAACCACTGGCACTGCATGGCTTCGCGGAAGTTGCGGGCCGGATAGGCGGGCACGCGCTCGCAGGTCTCGGCGATGCGTTCGAGCTCCATCTTGCGGGTGGGATCGGTCTCGCTGGCGGCCAGCTCCCTGGCCAGATCAGCATGGCGCCGGGCCCAGATCATGATCGCGTCGCAAACGATGATCATGGCTTCCAGGAAAGGCTTCTTGTCCCAGATGCTGACGGAGTCGTTCTCCTTCTCCAGAGCGGCGAGCTTGGCTTTGGCCTCGTTCTGCAGGTCGATGAAGCCGCGCGTGATGGCCTTTTCGTAATCCGGCACCCACTGCAGGGCGGAACGGTAGGACGAGGTTTCGCTGACCACGAACTTGGACTTGAGGCCGCGCTCGTCGTCGTAGGTCACGGTGCGCAGCTCTTCCGGGAGCACGTTGTTGAGATGCTCGTGGTAGGTCTTGCCTTCCCAGTACGGGGCGATCTCTTCCACCAGGGTCTTCATGTTTTCGGGCGAAATCCTGAATGGGCTCTTGGCGCGGTTCGGCAGGTCCTTCATGACCTCGATGTAGAAATCGCCGTCGATCTCCGGGTAGAGGATGCCGTAGCGGCCGAGCTGCCCGGCGCGGCCGGCGAGGAGCTGATTCGGCGTGATGTAGACGGTGATCTTCTCGGCGACGTTCTTCAGCGCCTTGGCCCAGCGGAGGGTCAGCAGCTCGCCTTCGGTCTCCTTCATTGACTGCGTGAAGTACAGTGCCCGCTCGATATCCACGACAGGCACGGTGAACTGGTTCGTCTCCAGAATCTGGTACACACGCTCGCGTCCCTGGCGATCGACCTTTTGGGTGGCGATGCGCTCTTCTTGGGGGGACAGGCAACACTCTGCAGCAGCTATCATAATTCTACTCCTAGAATTTATTGAATAATGACGTTGAGTTCTGAGTTGCAACAATGCCCCTGAGTAAGCATCAACCATGCCAGCCTATTAACAGGCTAAAATAGCGAGTCTTTTTGTGAAATATGGATCAAGACCTTTTCCTCCTCCGCCGGTAGTTTTGTGCAGATCTGCACAGTAATGTATGTATTGCATTAGAATAAAACGAAATCTGAATATTTGTGCAAATCTGCACAAAAATAGTTTGTGCACAAATGCACAAGTACTGATTCAGACGAGGCAACGGCAACCTCCCCGCTACTGACCGCGATGCCTGGCAGCAGGGACGTCAATGAGCGACTGAATCCGCGGCCAAGACGACTCCGCACGCAGCCGTTGCCGCGCCCATCCTTATCTGGATGCAATGCTGGAATGTACTGGTGCGCTGGTGGCGATCACCGGTTTAAATAAAGAAAGGGTTCCAGCATCGTATGCCGAAACCCTTTTCGATTCCCAAACCTGTTTTGAACAACGTCAGGCGTTTTTCCCGGCCATGTATGCCTCTTCCATGGTTCGGGTTCCTTTGACCCTACCCGCGTCCCAGATGCCAGTCACGGCGATGGTGCCCTTCTCCGTGATGCCGCTCAGGCAGTTGGTAAAGACCCGCAGGCTCTGCACGGTGCTGTCCACCGGGAGCTTGCCACCCGCGGCGGACACGATGAAGTACACGTCCTTGCCGCGGATCATGGAGTAAATGGGGCAGATCCTGTCGATAAATGTCTTGAGCTGACCGTTCATGGAGCGGAAGTACACCGGAGTGGCCAGGACCAGGACATCGGCGTCGAGTATTTTTTCATGGATCTCCGGCATATCGTCCTGCTGGACGCAGGTGCCTCTCCCGCCGACGCAGGAGCAGCATCCCGTGCAGTAGTTGATCTCCTTCTCCGACAGACGAATCTTATCCACGTCGTGGCCGGCTTCCTGCGCGCCACGCATGAACTCGTCGCACAGCAGATCGGAGTTGCCGCCCTTTCTGGGGCTTGCCGATATAATCAATATTTTCTTGCTCATGTCGTTCCTCGGAGTTTTTCTAATCCAGTTCGATCCGAACGGTTATTTGCTGGTCCAGCGTATCCATGACTGAAAGCGGCGCTGCGATCCTTCCGAGGGTCACGAGGTTGCCGAACTGCTGCGAAATTTCTTCATCCTTGTACAGGATGGCGAAGTAATTCCCGCCTGCTTCGAAGGAGATGTCGCCGTTGGACCAGCCATTGCGCAGGTCGTTTTTGTCATACGGCAAGGGCTCGGCCATCATACCGCAGTAGTCGTGGTCGTACTTCTGGAGCCGCAGCGAAAGCGGCAGCCTGTCGACAAGCGCCCTGGACGATCGGCTGTTGTTCAGGACAGCGGAAATCTCGGTTTCGTCGACGATCAGCTTTATGTTGGTTTCATCAGCACCGCTCCCCTCTGACACGGCATGGCATGTTGCGGCGAACGCAAGGGAGGCTACAAGAATACAACAGATTACTGTCAATATAAGCATCGTGAATTCCTATGGTTTATATCAACTGAAACGTTCAAAACAGATCGTTCCGCTTATGGCTCGGAGCGATTGCTCTCCTTGTCCGCTTCGCTGACAGTCTTGATAAACTTCGCTGGCACCCCGCCAACAATCTCGTCCGGCGCAACATCTTTGGTGACGACCGCTCCGGCAGCAACAATGGCGTTATCACCAATGGTAACCCCCGGAAGTACTGTGGCATTTGAACCAATCCAGACGTTCTGGCCGACAACAATGGGAGCCGGATAGTTCCAATGCCGTTTTTCCCTGGTGAAGCCATGGTTTATGGTCGCAAGCACCACCTTGTGCCCGATGAGAGCCCCATCCTTGATGGTAATCCCACCCTGATCCTGAAAATTGCAGCACGAATTGATGAAGACGTTGTTGCCTATGCTCAGGTTCTTCCCGAAGTCTGTGTAAAACGAGGGAAACAAAGTGAATGTTTCATCCACCTGCTTGCCTGTAAGCTCAGACATAAGCGCCCGAACTTGCTCCGGCGTGTGATACGAGTTGTTCAGCTCGGCTGTTATCCGCATGGCTTCGTTACTGAAATGCACCAGGAGACTATGAATTTCCGTACCGCCCTGCACAGCCTGGCCGTTATTGAAGTATTCCAACAAGTCATCGAGATTCATTGTGTGTCCTCTTACTTTCTATGCGCAGGTAATCGCTTGAATATTGCTCACCTGGGGATTGCGTGCGAACAGGAGAATAATGATACAGGCGAGTATGGCCAGGAAGCCGTAACAGACAGCAATCTGGAAGAGACCCATAAAATGGGACAGCTGCCCTGCTATAAAGCTCGGAACTGCCGCGCCCGTATATGACGTTGCGTAAATCAACGACAGTACGCCGGCGCGTTTCTGCGGAGAAACATCTGCCAGCAAAGAGCGGATACTGCCGGTTACGACCGTGCCCTGGGCTGCTCCTGCTATGGCGCTTGTCAGCAGGAAGACGCCTACTGCAGACATCTTCAATGCCACAAGAACGCCACCGACAGCCAACGTAAAGACCACCATCCCCAGTCGCTGTGCTGTCGCCGGAGAAAAGCGCCCTGCAAGAGGACCTCCGATCACGCAAGGAAGCAAATACGACGAAAACACAAGAGCGGCTGTCAACGTATCTTGTGTCCCAAGCTGATCCGCCGCGATGGAGGGGCCATACGC
Organism: Oceanidesulfovibrio marinus; assembly: GCF_013085545.1. Lineage (NCBI taxonomy): Bacteria > Pseudomonadati > Thermodesulfobacteriota > Desulfovibrionia > Desulfovibrionales > Desulfovibrionaceae > Oceanidesulfovibrio > Oceanidesulfovibrio marinus. Next base: position 702,477 of record NZ_CP039543.1, on the reverse strand, counting down.
CTGAAAGAACCCGCCCAATGCCCATGTCGCCACAAACGTACAGGCGGCCACCGGATAGAGCCGCCGGTCAGCCTGGGGCAGAGAAAATTTGGGCCGAAGAGAAGCAAGGAGCCCGGGCGTCCGTGTGACGGTTCCCTTGCTCAATGTAACCAACAGGGCGGAAACTACAATTCCGGCCAGAACAACCAAGTAACAGAGCACTCTTGGATACGGCCCATACTCTACAAGCGCACCCGATGCGATGGCGCCTAAAGTCAGACCAGTCATCGGGGAGTTCGCTACAACGACAGCTGGGAGCCAGTGCGGTGATGAAGGCGCGCTATCGACGACATACGATGCGATTGCACTGGATGCCAGACCACACGCCAAGCCCAGAAGCAGACGGCCTATGACCAGAGGCAGCGCACTATCGACATCCAGCAAAAGTATGCAAGCGACGGCTTCAAGCCCAAACACCAGAAAGGTTACCGGCTTTCGGCCCAGGTGGTCTGAAATGCGACCGAATATGAGCAGCGCCGTGATCGCGCCCACGAAGTAGACGACCGCCGTAAGGGAAAGGTCACTATACGTGAGCCCGTCGGCGCGGCGGTATATATCATAGAGCGGAATCGGCGTAGCCGAAACCGCAAACGCCATTAATAACGATATGGTGGCTGCGATAAACCCCATATTCTCGTGAGACTGTTGCAACGTTCCAGATCCTTTGCTTCAACGTACGTTATTCCTTGCTGCTGCGTTTTGATGATTGCTCAATCGCATCGAGCAGCTCATGCAGCTTGAGTGCATCTTCAAAACTCGGGGCCTCTCTCGTGCCGTTGCGAATATCGTTGGCAATCCTGGCGTACACGCAAGCAACGTTACGGGGAATGACGCTCTCCGGCAGACCGTTGTACATTTCGGCGGGCGGCGTGAGAGGCTTCATCTCTGTATCTTCGCCACGTGCACCCAAGATGGACAACTGCGTCATTTGCCCATGTCCAATATCACCAGTCACCTGGATATCGCCTTCCGTGCCATTGATCTCCCAGAGGAAGTTCGTTCCACGCGACAGTCCACCACGATAATGGGCAGAGAAGGCTGCTCCGCTTTGCAGCACGCCATGCACCATGATCTGGTCCTCCGCCGTGGTCGGAACCGTCTCTCCTGTGTCGGTGATGTGCACCATATCGCGCCGTTTCAGCATGCGGCCGGAAACCTCCGCAAAATCTCCAAGGACCTCTTTCAGACCGGCCATGGTATGGCCGAACGGAATGGTCAGCATGGTCGCGCCGTTGGATTTGTCGAAGAGGTAGGCGAGATCGGCAATCGTTTCCGCGCCCCAGTTTCCTCCGTCGCCGATCAGGGACGTTGACAGCACCTCGCCAACGTACCCGTCTGCAATGAGTCGGCGCAGGTGCTGCACTTCCGGGGCAACGCGCATCTGGTTTCCTACGGTCGCGACAACGCCCTTTTCTTTTGCCAGCTTGGTCAACTTCAGCGCTTCTGCCAGACCATTTCCCAATGGCCATTCGCAATGCACGTTCTTTCCGGCATTCAGTGCAGCAGTCACCAATTCGTAGTGATACGGCACCTTGACCGTCACCACGACAAGGTCAATCGCATCCGAGGACACAAGATCGTGCGGTGTGGCAAATGCATGCGGCAGGTTGAATGCCTTGGCCGTTTGTTGTGCACTTTCTGGAGTTGAGTTTGCAACGCCGACAACTTCAAAATCATCCGGCAGCGATTTCAGTGCCGGCATATGCGCCATCGAGGCCCAGTGGCTATCAGGATTCAAACCGATAACGCCTACGGAAATACGTTTTTTGTTCATCACAGCAGCTCCCTTTATATAGTGCCGCGCTCTATACCTGTATCAAGAACAGGAACGGATGCCGGGCATGTTCAAAGGGCAACGGCCCCCCAGCCAGCGGAAGCCAGGGGGCCTGTCAATTCTCTTCAAGCTCATCGCCGCGACGGCGAAAGCCTTCGATTCATGCAGATTACGACAGCGACTTGGTGAAGAAGTCTTCCAGCTTGTCGAAGGGGATCATGTCCACCCGGTCATAGAGGTCGATGTGCCTTGCGCCGGGGACAATGAAGAGCTCCTTGGGCTCTGCGGCCATTTCGTACGCGTCTTCAGTGAAGTACCGCGAGTGCGCCTTCTCACCCATGATGAACAGAATCGGCCTGGGCGAGATGGTGTCGACGTAGTTCATCAGCGGAAAGTTCATGAACGCCATGTTGCTTGTGGCCGTGAACGGACCGTGCGACCTGGGATGGTGGCCGCGCTCCATGGCGTAGTACTCCCAGAACTCGCTGCTGATGGGGTCCAGGCCCTCGGGGATGGACGTGGTCGGCTCACTCGGGAAGCCCTCGGGCAGCATCGGGCTGCCGTTTTCAAAGTCTTTCCAGCGCTGCTCGCCAAGCTCGTCGAGCATCTTGTTGCGCTCCTCGGCGGACATCGAATCTTCCCATCCATTACGGATCACACGGCTCATATCGTACATGCTCGCCGTGGCAACGGCCTTGATACGATGATCGACCTGTGCGGCTTTCAGGGCGAATCCGCCACTGCCGCAGATGCCGATGGCGCCAATCCTGTTCCTATCCACAAACGGGCGGGTTCCCAGGAAGTCAACGCCTGCGCTGAAGTCCTCGGAGAAGATCTCGGGGGACGAGATATGCCTCGGCTCGCCGCCGCTCTCGCCGTTGAACGATTCATCGAATGCAATGGCCACGAATCCGCGCTCCGCCATTGTCTGCGCATAGATGCCCGCGCCCTGCTCCTTGACGCCGCCATAGGGCGTGCCCACGACGAGAGCCGGATACTTTTTAGACGTGTCCATATCCTTGGGCATGTACATGTCTGCGGACAGGGTAATTCCGTACCTGTTGGGGTAGGAGACTTTTTCGTGCTTCACCTTGTCGCTTAACTTGAAGGTCTTGTCCCAGGTCATATTGTCCTCCGCAAAAGTTGTATCAGCCAAAATAAAAACAAAGCCGAATGTCAAAAGTGCAAGAAGTAGCTTCATGTTTGCTCCTTGGGGCCGCCGGCCCGAAAATCTTCTGTGAGTTTTTCCGCGTATCCGGAAATTACCAATCCCCGGCAATTGCCCCTGCTCAGGACGAGCCGGAAGGGGCAGCATTCGTACTATTGTCAATAGCCATCTCGGCGGGACAAAGGTAGACACGATTTTATCAAATTCTTGCACAATCCTCTCGGACCAAGCGTTTTTGAGGGCTCTTTGCCTATAAAAAAGCACGCTTGGGAGTCGCTGATGCGCCCAAACGTGCTCTCTGCAGGGCTGTTGCCTGTAGCCTCGTGGATTCTGTCTGTACCCGGCGGATGTGTGTCGTTCCCCGTGCATGCATCGCAGCGGCTCTGCGCCACGAACGACAGCATAATCCACGGCATCCGCCCCTCTGCCCCATCCAGTGGTGGCAGCGCTCTTTTATTGCTCGCAGACACCCAGCATGCGCAAAAACACATCGTTGAGCTTTCCCGGCAGGTCCTCGGCGCGCTGGGTCCCTACCATGGCCTCGTCGCAACCGCCACGGAAGCTGTAAAACATCATCACCGCGGTCCAGCGTTCGTCATCAACGCGCCAGGCACCGGCCCTGGCGCCCTCACCGATCAGCCGTGCAAGGTATCGGGTGATTTCGGAATCCGCCATGGCATGGCGAAACGGCATGCCCGCGCCGTAGATCACGACGTCATGGAGCTCGCTCATGTCGAAGTAGGCATCCACCGCCGCGTCGATCCAAGCTCGGATGCGTCCACGCCAATCATCGGGCTGGCAGCTTTCAACGTGCGACTGGATGCGGTTCACGATCTCTTTGTCGAAACCTTCCCGCAATATCAGGAGCAGGTCAGCCTTGTTCGCGAAGTAATGGTACAGCGTGCCCTTGGCGAAACCGGCAGCTGCGGCGATCTCGTCCATCGTTGTGGCGTCGTAGCCCTTTTCCACGAAGAGCTTGCCGGCAGCGTCAATCAAGGCTGCGCGTCTCAGATTCGCCTTCCGTGGTCCAGGCGGGGCCCCGATCCGGTGTTTTCTCTTGCGTTCTTTTTGTTCTGGCATGCTATTAGATTGTTTCATTTTATTTCCTTTTTATCGACGCTTCCAGCTCAACCGGCGCATTGCTCTCTGTAATACCATGGATGACCATTAACATTTTTTTCGACTCTTAGTCGATTTTAATATTGACTCTTAGTCGATTTTCTCCCAAGGTCAACCTAAAGGCGCGGTTTAGGGCGATTGTCGCCCGTACCAACTTCGGGAAAACTACGCGCAATTCCTCATGCGCCGGCGCCGGTTGTGGCAGCCATGAACGAATTGCGGACCGGGGCGAATGTATCGACTTCGGTCAGTTCATGAACTGTAAAAGCGGGAGTCGTACACAATGGAAATACGCAGAAGCTATTGTGGTCTCTGTCATCCCCGATGTGGCACGTTGTTGCACATTGAAGATGGCAAAGTTGTTAAAATTACCGGCGATCCAGATCATCCTATCACGCAGGGAGCTCTCTGCGAGCGTGGCAGATTGATGCTGGATCACATATATCATCCGCAACGCCTGAACTACCCTCTCAAGAGGGTCGGCAAGAAGGGCGAAGGCAAGTGGCAGCGAGTGACCTGGGAACAGGCATTGGACGAAGTAGCCGCAAAGCTCGCTAACCTGAAAGACAAGTACGGTGCGGAGACCCTTACCTTCACGCACGGCACAAAACGGACGTATCATTGGGACTGCCGCCGCTTTTTCAACCTCTTCGGCTCTCCCAATACATGCGGTGTCAACACCATTTGCATGTGTCCCAGCTACGCCACGGAGTATGCCACATATGGCGGCATGGTCATGGGGAGCGAGTTGTTGGGCGCGCAGTGCATCGTTCTGTGGGGCAACAACGCCTCCAAATCAAGTCCCATCGGCTCCTATCCCAAAATTCTCCATGCGCGAAAGAACGGCGCCAAGCTGATCGTCATCGACCCCCGAAGGACAAAAGAGGCGGAGACGGCGGATTTATGGCTGCAGATTCGCCCGGGCACGGACCTTGCCCTGATGCTGGGCTGGATTCGCCACATCATTGCGAGCGACCTGTACGATCACGAGTTTGTCGCCAACTGGACCGTTGGCTTTGAAGAGCTCAAGGCCGCTGTGGAACCTTATACTCCGGAGAAGGTTTCCGAGATCACATCGGTGCCTGCGGATCTCATTATAGAAGCCGCCAATACGTATGCCATGATCAGCCCTGCCGTGATTCCTTTCGGACTGGGGCTGGACAAGCAGGGCGTCAACTCCACGCAGTGCGCCAGAGGCCGGGCGATTCTCCGGGCCATTACCGGCAACCTGGAGATCCCTGGCGGTGATGTCTTCACCCTTGCTGGCGAGATCGGAAAAATCCATGATGCCGAGTATCTTGAGCTGAACCACCTTATCCCTGCAAGCCAGAGAGCCAAGCAGCTCGGCAGCCAGGAGTATCCATTCTTCGGGTTCCCGGGTTGGGAAAGGAACTCGGCCGCCAACAAAAAGCTGCCCAAGGGCTACGCGGCCGCACCCGAGGCATGGCACTCCAACCTGGCGCACGCCAGAGAGGTGATGAACGCCATCATCACCGGCAAGCCGTATCCGGTGAAGGCTGCAATCACGTTGGCGAACAACCCGCTGCTTGCCCTGCCCAACACGCAGCACGTGTTTGAAGCGCTGCAGGCTCTGGAGCTCTATGTGGTCATGGAGTACTACATGACCCCGTCCGCAGCCCTGGCCGACTACGTCTTCCCTGCTTCCACCACTGTGGAGCAACCGGAGCTCTGGCTGACTCCCGGATTCTGCATGTCCTGCCCGCAGGGAATCGAGCCGCTTTACGAGCGCCGCAACAGCTATGATTTCTACCGGGGACTGGGCGTACGGCTTGGCCAGGAAGAACACTGGCCCTGGAAAACCGTGGAAGAAGTCTACGACCATTGCCTGGAGCCAGTCGGGCTGACGTTCCAGCAGCTGGTGGACCAGTACGGCGTCCTGGGCAAAAGGGAGTATCGCCGCTACGAGAAATTCGGGTTTGGCACCCCTTCCGGTAAGGTCGAGCTCAAGTCCTCGATCTTTGAAGAGCTGGGAGCGGCCCCGCTTCCCGAATACCACGAGCCGAAATGGAGCCCGGTAAGCAGCCCCGATCTGGCCGAGGAGTACCCGCTGATCCTCATCACGGGAAGCCGCTTCATGCCGATGTATCAATCCGAGCAGCGGCAGATTGAAAAGGCCCGGAAGAAAGTCCCGGACCCCCTGGTCTCGATCCATCCCGACACGGCTGCAGAGCTGGGACTGTCTGAAGGGGACTGGGCCGTGATCTCGACTCCGAAGGGTTCGATACGCCAGCGCGTCAAGATTACGGACGCCATGCACCCCAAAATGGTTGATCTGCAACACTCATGGTGGTTCCCGGAGCGCGATCCGAGCCTTCCGGATCTCTTCGGCGCCTTCGAGTCGAACACCAACATGCTGTGTCCGGATGATCCGGAGTTTTGCAGCCCGGAAATAGGCAGCTGGCCCCATTCCGCATTGTTGTGCCGCGTTGAAAAGGAGCGTGAAGCGGAAATGGCCTCGTAAGCTCAGACCGCGCAAAGCGATTGCTGCCTTGGGGTCTCACCGCCCACGTGATGAGAGGCAGCTCAATCGCGGCGCTTTGAATATTAAACCGTGAGCCGGCTACCGCAGCTGGCTCACGGTTTTTTGCTGTGGGTCGCCGAACAACTCGTGGCTTCCTGTCGATCCCCCCGGCAGCACGGCGCACCGATGGGATCAAGGAGGGATCTACAATGCTCTTCCGTTTCGCCTATCGCACTATGATGGTATCGCCGGGAGACAATACGATGTTCTGTTCAAGATTCTTCCCGGAAGCAACGTCGCTGTAGTCAAAAGGCATTACCGTTTGCCCGCTCTGCGATTCGCGCACCACCAGAATGTCGTCGTCAGCGTACGGCGTCAGCCCGCCGGCCAGGGCTATGGCCTCCATTACCCGAATATTCCTGTACATGGGAAAGCCGCCCGGCTTGACCACCTTGCCCACGATGAAGATGGAGCGGCTGTTCATCTCCTTGAGCATGACGGCGATGCGCGCTTCCAGCACATACTCCTCCATGCGTTCCTGCATCTCGGCCTGCACTTCGGCTATGGTTCGTCCCACGGCCTGGACCTCGCCGATGAGCGGGAACGAGAACATGCCGTCCGGCCGTATGAGCACGTCGCGCGTCAGGTTCTCTTCCTTCCAGACCATGACCTCGACGACATCGCCGGGTCCGAGTATGTACTCGCCATCCGCAGCCTGCACAGCAGCGGTCATGAAAAGAACAGCAAAAAGAGATATAACAACTGTTGATATGATACGCATGTTTCCCCCTCCCCATACGCAACGTTCTTTCACGCCGCTCATTTATAGAACCCACGCCATGAAATACCCAGAACCACCTTGTTTCTGAAGTCGTATGATCCATCCATTTGCTGAACATAGGAGTGCTGGGCGCCAAGGGTGAGATACCACTCCTCGCTCAAGGCATACTCAATGCCCGGTGAGACAGAAAATGTATGCTGGTCACGCGAGTTCTCACCATAGGATTGATTGTAACTCCAGTCTGCGCTCCCTGTTATACTGAACCGCTCGCTTATTTTCCAGACGAGTGCGGCGTTCAGGTAGTCGCGAATGGAATTCGTTCCGCTCGACGATGGAGAAATCGATCTGGAGTAGCTGATAGACCAGGTCGCATATTGCGTTGCATACGAGATGCTGATGCTGCCGACGCCGGTGACATAGTCGTCGCCATCCCAGCCGTGCTGGTAGCCGAGGCCAACGGAGGCATCGGCATTGATCCGCTCCGATATCCTGTAGCCGCAGCCGATGTTCACGGAGCCGCTGTACTGCGTTCCGTCTTCATAGGTGCTGACCTCGCCGTCCGTGCTCAATGTGGCGCTGAAAATTTCGGAAAACGAATGGGTCCATCCGATGGTCACACTATTGGACGTGTAGTCGTCTCCTTGGCCGTCATACATCACGGATGCGAATGCATAGCCGAGAGACAATGCATCCAGCTCGGTCATCAATCGCGTATATCCGAGTGGAATGTTCAGCGAGTATCGTGTGCCGGATGTTCTGTAATCGCCATCATACGTGCCAAAGACATCGAAACCATTGCTCGCCTGGAACGATGCCGACGCCGAGAGATCGCTTCGTTCATCGAGATTGTATTGCCAGCTCAGCGCATGCGACTGATCGACGCGGTTCAACTTGGCGTCTGACGAGTAGAATAACAGTCTCAGGGTACTGCTCCACGCCACGCTGTTGCGCTCTTCCTTTCGTGTTGCAGTAAATGATGGCGAGATCACGTACTCAAGACCGCCGTCGCCCTCATACACTTGGTTGTCGTCGTAGCCGAGCTGGAACGAAACGCCCGGTGCGATGCTCCAGTCCGCTGCGGAGACGTCCGGCGGGCAAAGCAGCAGGAGCAGCCACGCCACCGCCAACAGGTACCCCCCCAGAACGACGTGGCTGCCCCTTCGCCTCTGCCCTGACCAATCGGCCTGAGCATGATGTGGCCGGCAACGACCAAGCGTGGCAGCAACGCGCCGTCGCTCGCCGTCGCGATCCTTTGCTTGCGGTTCCATGGCCGGGGCAATGCACACCATGTGCCACAAGGGTTCCGGTGTGATCACGGTTACCGGGAGCTTGTCAGGCTGATTCAGCTGGAAGCGCCCATTCCAAGTAAATACTTTTATTACGCATGGTTATGCCGCCATTCCCCAACAGCTCCAAAGAAGACGCCTGAGTCGGCTGTCTCCCGGACTTGCGGATTGCGGAGCTGTCGTTCGTCTTCGCGGCGGCTGGTTCGCCAAGCTTTTTTGGATTCTGTCTAGCAATCCTAGAGAGACAGGCCGGCACAGCAGTCGCGCACCTACTTCGCCGCGCTCCTGTAATCGCTCAACCCACAAATATTACTGATGAAAAACATCCATCAATTTTTGGCATGCATTTAGCTTCCAGGGTGCATCCAACTCAAACAGCCGCCTCCAAACTGCAGGGGTTCGCGCGACAATGACTGAACGAAGAAAAGCCACCCGTCACTCCATCTACCTGCCGGCACTCCTGCACTGCGAAGAAAGCAATGGAGGCGGCAAGCAATCTCGATACTTCACTGCGACAATAGTTGATATTTCGCAGGTTGGACTTCGCCTGAGCATCATAAAGGATCATTCCAAATACATTGATACAGATAAATTCAAAATATATTTCACAGCATTCGATAATACGTACATGGTGTGCTCCGAATGTGAGCTTGTCTACATGGTCTCTTCGCGGAGGAAGATGTTGATCGGCGTTTCGTTCTGCGAGCATAACGCCGCGCTGGAAAGCGAGATACAGCGGTATACCAACTGACCCACCTCACCCGGAACTGCACAACACCGCAACTTACGATGGAACGACCAGGAACCCGCTGATGAATCATACAACATACACATGGCTGGTGACGGGTGTCGCAGGTTTCATCGGCTCCAACATCCTGCAGCACCTCCTCGACCGCGACCAGATTGTTATCGGTCTGGACAACTTCTCCACAGGGCATCCGGAGAACCTCGATGAGGTCCAGGCCGCTACAGACGAGACAGCCTGGAATCGATTCACCTTCATTGAGGGCGATATCTGCGACCCGAAGGCCTGCGCCGCGGCGTGCAAAGGCGTGGACTTCGTGCTGCACCAGGCAGCCCTCGGCTCCGTGCCGCGGTCCATCGACGATCCCATCCACACCCACGAGTCCAACCTCTCCGGCTTCCTCCAGATGCTCGTGGCCGCCCGCGACGCCGGGGTGCGTTCATTCGTCTACGCCGCCTCCAGCTCCACGTACGGCGACAGCCCTCTGCTCCCGAAAGTCGAGGACTTGATCGGCGAGCCACTCTCGCCCTACGCCGTGACCAAGCTCGCCAACGAGCTCTACGCCAAGGTGTTCAGCAAGCTCTACGGGCTGCCCACGGTGGGGCTGCGCTACTTCAATGTCTTCGGTCCGCGGCAGGACCCCAACGGTGCATACGCCGCCGTAATCCCGGCCTGGTTCTCCGCCCTGCTCCACGGCTCCTCCCCATCCATCAACGGCGACGGCGAAACGAGCCGGGACTTCTGTTACATCGACAACGTGGTGCAGGCGAACATCCTGGCCGCGGTCTGCCCGTCCGAGCTCTCGTCCGGCCAGATCTTCAACATCGCCTGCGGCAAGCGTACCACGCTCAACGAACTGTTCCAGCTCATCCAGCAGGAGGTCGCGAAGTACGCCCCGGATGCTGCGGACGCGGAGCCCACATATCTCGACTTCCGGCCCGGTGATGTGCGCCATTCCCTGGCCAGCATAGACAAAGCGCGAAACATCCTGGGCTATCTGCCCGCCATCGACGTGGCGGAGGGGCTCAGGCTCGCGGCGCCGTGGTACGCGCATCGCCTGGCAATGTCAGACGCCGGAGCCTTGTAGCCACACGGAGGAGCATGCTCTACCCCGCCCTTGCGCAAATCGCCATCCTCTTCGCCACAGGCTATCTGGTGTTCGCCGCCGTGTGGCGAAAAAAGAACGCGGTGAATCTCGCGCTCATTCTCGGCGTCTTCTTCCTGGGCCTGCTGGAGCTCGGCACGCTGCTGCAGCTCTCAGGCGTCCATGGGAACATCCTCCTGCGCCGAATAGCCAATATCGGCGTGGCCGGGCTCGCGCCGTCGTGGTTCCTTTTCTCCATCATCTTTGCCAGGCAGAACGCCCGCGCCCGGATATCCTCATGGCGCAAGGATGTCTTCTACGTCCTCTGCCTCTTTCCGCTTATCGCCGCCGCGCTTCCGGCGCAGCTTCTCTCCGTGGCCATCCCACAGAATGAGCCCATGCTGATCACGCCGGTCACGCTGGCCTGGAACGGGGCTCTCGTGGCCGCCTTCATCCTTATACTGGTGCAGCTGGAATCCATCCTTGCCAACTCCACCCATGCAGCGCGCTGGCACATCAAGTACGTCCTGGTCGGCTCCGGCGTCATCGCCGCCACCCAGGTACTGCTTATCAGCCAGACCATCCTGGGCAAGGCCATCGATCCCTCGCTGCTGGCCATCCGGCCCGCCACCACGATCATCGCCATCACCCTCTTCGTGTTCACGCACGTGCGGCGCGACGACTCCGTCAGCATCTACATCTCGCCGCGCCTGGCGTACAAATCCCTGGTGCTGTTCAGCGTAGGCCTCTACCTCATGCTGCTTGCGCTGTTTCACGGCAGGCAGGCTTCGCCGCTGGGCTTCATGTCGCCTTCACTGTTCATTGTCGTGGTCTTCCTGGGCGGCATCCTCCTGCTCGTGGTTTTGCTCTCGGAACGCGCCTCCCGCACCATCCGGGGCTTCATCCAGACACACTTCTACACCGATCGCTACGACTACCGGCAGGAGTGGATGAAGTTTACGGCGCGCATCTCCCTGTGCAAGAACAGCGCGGACCTGCACCACGCCATCCTCTTTTCCTACTGCGACACCTTCGGCCTGGTGGGCGCGACACTTCTGCTGCCTTCCCGCGGCAGGGACGCCTTCCAGGATGCATCGCGCATCGAGATGGACCCGCTGGAATGCGCCGTGCCGGCGGACGCCTCCCTGCCCGCTCTGCTGCTGGAGGAGCGAAGCCCCATGGATGCGGACGCTCTGGAAAAACGCGGCGGCGACGAGCTTGCGGAGCTCATTGCCCGGCACCGTCTCAGCGGCGCCCTCCCCTTGCTGAGCGGAGAAAATCTGGCGGGCATCATCCTCCTCGGCCCGGCCATCGCGGCCGGCGATGTGTTCACCAAAGAGGACATCGACCTGATGACGGCGCTGGCCAGCCAGTCCCACACGGCGCTGCAAAACCTCCAGCTCGCGGAAGAGCTCTCCCAGGCAAAGGAGCTTGAGGTGTTCGGCAAGATCTCCGCAAGCCTGACGCACGACCTGAAGAACCATGTCCAAAGCCTGGGCCTGATCCTCGCCAACGCCAAGAACTACATCCACGACCCGGAGTTCCAGGAGGACATGCTCGACTCGCTCTCCACGGTGCACAGCAAGATGATTCGCCTCATCGAGACGCTCCGGCAAGTTCCCCGACGCTCGTATCTGGAGCTGGCGCCGCACTCGCTGAAGGAGCTGGCGCATGAAGTGCGGCGCACCCTGCCAGGCGCGAACATCCGGATTCACGGCCAGGACGTGGCCGCCATGGCGGACCGCGGGGAGCTGGCCAAGGTGCTCACCAACCTGTTCCTGAACGCCGTGGAGGCTTCCAAGGACAACGGCCAGCCTCCCATCGAAGTGGGCGTGACCACCGAAAACGGCAAGGCCGTCATCCGCGTACAGGACCAGGGCTGCGGCATGGACCAGGAGTTCATCGCCCGCCATTTGTTCAAGCCCTTCTCCAGCACCAAGGGCACGGGTCTTGGCATTGGGCTTTATCAATGTCGAGAGATTGTTGCGAACCACGGCGGCCGGCTGGAGGTGGCCAGCACCCCCGGTGCCGGCAGCACCTTCTCTGTCCACCTGCCCCTGGCAAAGCTGCCGGAAGCGGAGCCCAAAAGCGATATTCCGGCGCGCACAACACCATAGTTACAGCCTATGCAGAACAGCGAGCACACCGTTCTCCTTGTCGATGACGACGACGCCATCCGCACCCAGTTGCGGTGGGGTCTGTCCAAGGAAAGCTTCACCCTGAAGCTGGCCAATGACCGCCCTTCCGCCCTGGAAGCGCAGCGTAAGCTGCATCCCAAGGTGGTGGCGCTGGACCTGGGGCTGCCGCCCGATGCCGGCGGCGTGAGCGAGGGGCTCAAGTGTCTGGAGGAGATGCTCCGCGTGGACCCCTTCTGCAAGGTCGTCGTAATTACCGGCAATGACACCCGCGACCACGCCCTGGCCGCCATCGCCAGCGGCGCCTACGACTTTTACCGCAAGCCCGTGGACCTGGAGGAGCTGCGCGTGATCATCGAGCGGGCCCTGCATGTGAGCGGCCTGGAGGAGGAAAACCGGCAGCTCCGCGAGCAGGTGGACGCCGGCGACTCCTACGACATCGTGGGCGACTGCCCGGCCATGCAGGACGTGCTGGAGACCGTGCGCAAGGTAGCCGGATCGGACATCCCGGTGCTCGTGCTCGGGGAGTCCGGTACAGGCAAGGAGCTCGTGGCCAGGGCCCTGCACAAGGCCAGTCCGCGCGGCGAGGGGCCGCTCATGGTCATGAACTGCGGCGCCATTCCCGAGAACTTGCTCGAATCCGAGTTCTTCGGCCACGAGAAAGGCGCCTTTACCGGGGCCCACGCCCGCGTGAAGGGCAAGGCCGAGTACGCCCACCAGGGCACGCTGTTCCTGGACGAGATCGGCGACCTGCCCCTGCACATGCAGGTCAAGCTGCTGCGATTTATCGAGGAGAAGCGCTTTCAGCGCGTGGGCGGCCGGGAAGACATCGACGTGGATATCCGGCTGGTGGCCGCCACCAACGCCAACATCGCCGAGGTGATCGAGCGCGGCGACTTCCGCGAGGACCTCTACTACCGCCTCGGCGTGGTCGTTATCCACCTGCCGCCGCTGCGGGAGCGCGGCCGCGACGTGGAGACCCTGGCGCGCTACTTTGTCTCCAGAATCGCACGCGAAACGCCGCGCCGGCCTCTGGACCTCTCCCCGGCGGCCCTGGAGGCCATTCGCGCGCACTCCTGGCCCGGCAATGTGCGCGAGCTTGAAAACAAGATCAGGCGAGCTGCGATCCTCTGCAACGGACCGCGCATCGAGCCTGGGGACCTCGACCTCAACGGGACGGCCAGCCATTCGGGCTCCATCCCCGGCGACGCCACGCTCAAAGATGCGCGAAACTGGCTGGAGCGGGAGATGGTGGCGCGATCCCTGGACCAGAACGAGGGCAACATCTCCCTGGCGGCCAAGGCACTGGGGATCAGCCGGCCCACGTTCTACGACCTGATGAAAAAGCATGCGCTCAAGAACGCCTGACACCGCCGCCGCAGGCTCTCTCGCGTACGCATCGCTTGCGCAGGTCGTTTCCCGGCGGCTGCCCGAGCTGTGCCTCGTCCTGGCCCTGCTCGTCGCGCTTTACGCCGGCATCATCCCGGAGATGGTGCGGGAATGGAGCCAGAACGAGAACAACTCCCACGGCTTCATCATTCCGCTGATCGCGGCCTACTTCCTGTGGCAACGGCGAGGCCGCCTGCTCGACGCCCCAGTGGCGCCCAACGCCGCCGGGCTGCTCGTTCTCGTCCTCGGCGGGCTGATGCTGAGCCTCGGCTACCTCGCCACCGAGTACTTCACCATGCGCGCCTCCCTTATCGTCATCCTGGCCGGGCTCACCCTGGCTCTGTTCGGTACGCAGACGTTCAGGGTGGTCGCGTTCCCTCTTTTCTTCCTCGTCTTCATGATCCCCATCCCCATGGTGATCTACAACGCCGTGGCGTTCCCGCTGAAGCTGCTGGTCTCCAACGTCTCTGTCTGGGTGCTCAAGGCCGTGGGCGTGGTGGTGTTGCGGGAGGGCAACATCATCATGCTGCCCGACATGGTGCTGGAGGTGGCCGACGCGTGCAGTGGAATCCGCTCCCTGGTATCGCTCCTGGCCCTGGGCGTGGCCTACGCCGCCGTGCTGCCGCTACGCGCCGGACACCGCATCGCTTTGGTGCTATCCGCCATCCCCATCGCCATTGTCGCCAACATCATCCGGGTCATCGTGACCGGACTGCTTGTGGAGTACGTCAGCCCGGATGCGGCGCGGGGGTTCTTCCACGAGTTCGCCGGCATGGCCGTGTTCGCCTTTGCCCTGGCTCTGCTGCTGGCCGCCGGCGCCCTGCTCTGCAAAACGCGCGGTCATTCGATACCGGAGGGGACGCAATGACAGCGTTTTCCAGAAGGCCCTATCTGCTCTCGGTTTTGGTGCTGCTGCCGGTAGTTCTGTTTATCCATCTGCATGAGAACGTGGCGGTGCCCCAGGTTCGATCCTTCGACGAGTTCCCGGCCAGCCTTGGGGATTGGCGCCAGGCCGGCAGCGAGACCTTTTCCGCGGAGACGCTGGATATCCTGCATCCCACCGCCTACCTCTCCCGTTTCTATGTAGGCCCCAACGGCGAACGCGTTCATCTGTACCTCGGTTATCATGGAAAAGGCGGCATCCACTCGCCCCGCAACTGCCTGCTGGGTAGCGGCTGGTTCCAGGAAAGCCGAACTGAAAAAACCGTGAACAACATCGACGGTTCGCCGATCCACCTCGTCGAGACGGTGCTCTCCAAAGGCAACGTGCGCATGCTGATGCTCTACTGGTTCCAGATGCGCGATAAAACCATGCAGAGCGAGTATGCCCTGAAGATCCAGGAAATCATCAACTCGGCGCTCTACAGCCGCCGTGACGAAAGCTTCGTGCGCATCAGCGTGGAATTCCTGGATGACGCGGAAGGCGCACAAAAAGCCGCCTATGGTTTCCTGAAGGCGTTTCAGCCTGTGACCAAGATGTTTGTTCCGAGGTAGAGCTTTCCCTCAATTGATGGAATACAAGTCCACATAGTCGCCATCAACCACGTGTACGGCTTCGCGCGGTACTTCGCAGTCTCGTTGCGAAGACCATTTCATGCTACTCAAGACCAAAGAATCTTCAGACGCAAAACAGAGCAACAATCCATGCTCGCTCGAACCATTCCCACTCAATAGTTGCTTATCTGGTCGAGCTCGTTTCCCAACCAGATAATATCCAGCCTGTATCTTATTCGTATACACAACGCCATTATCATTCAAAATGATATTTACTATTTTGGTATTTATATACTTCCTAGAAACATCACCGCGCCCATTATCATAAAAATAATACATAAATCCCGCATAATGTATGACAAAAACCAACACCAAAAACATGGCAATACTTTTGAATAATTTTTTACCAACATACTTTTTGCTCAGGTAAAACAGAACAACATATAATGAAATAATACTGACAGAAAGCAACCGCATATCGAGAACAAGCGTACTGTCCATGGTTGCCATCAGAATAATCAACAACAAAGGATAGACAAAAACGACAAGAAAATATGGAAGAAGTCCGCTTTCGGCCTGTCTAGAAAGAGTCAGTTCTTTTCTGCGACTGACGAATAGTGCGAGCAGCACCATGATGATTGCGAATAAAACTACGTATTCCTGTCCCGTAAACACACGAAAACGATCTGAGCCGGGTACGAATGAACCATCCAACGTATACACCAACTGCATCAACTTCTCCGCGCCTATGGCTTTGAAGTCGAACGGCCGAGTGCTTGCCGGATTCTTGCCGTGCACGTGCCAGATAAAATACATGGCCAACGGCAGGAACGACAACGCTAAAAATACAACAGCATTCTTAATTCTACGTCCAATGGTTGTTTTTCCTGCCAATAATATCGATGGCGTCACAGACAATGCGACTATCGCTCCGGCATATCGTGTCATAAGGGCAAGTCCCATGAAAGCACCTGACCATATCAAGTTACGATACTTCCCTTTAGAACAATATTTAGACAATCCATATATCGACAGAAATACAGCTGGCAGAAATACCACTTCACTCTGAATCCACGAAAACGCATCGAGAACTGGAGGTGAGATGCAAGCAGCAAATAATGCAATTACTAGATACGTATCTTTGCCATTAGAAAATTGCTTTATTGTAAAATACGAAGTAATAAAAAATATACAGAAAAATAATGAGTTTACGACTGCATACTTTAAATTTCCGAGATTTTCAAAAATGCTCAGAACATATGATGTAAGAGGAGGAAATGTGGTGATTGTCTTTGCGTGTTCGCCTGCAAATGACGCTGTATAACCTTTACCAGCTGAAATATTGTCTGCACCATTCATATAATAAATTGAATCGTAGTGTACACCAGGTCCCCATTGTAGCGAACAAACAAATAAAACAACTGACAGCACAATGCCACCGGCTACCAGTGCAGATATTTTTATTGCTCGTGTACTCATATCTTTCTATCCGGACGCCTGTGCTGGAGCTTTTCCCTACCAGACTGAATAATACAAAAAAAGGGGAGCCGTACGACTCCCCTGCTGAATCTATCCTTTTATCATCTACACACGGCGGCGGCGTCGGATGAGACCCAGGCCGAACAGCCCGCTGCCGAGCAGGAACAGGGTGGCCGGTTCCGGAGTCGCGGCGACGCTCACATTATCCAGGGCCGGTCCGTAGGCGCCACTCTCCAGAGACCTGAAGACAAGTGTGGTCGAATCCCCGGTTGCTGTGAAGAAGAAGTTGAACTCGGTCCACCCCATGTCGCCCAGGGTGTAGCCTGACGTATCGAAGCTGTAGAGCAATTGATTATACGGTGAGTACAACTCAACCGCGAGGTTCTTCAAACTGTCCCCGCCCGCAGGGTTCCCGGCGAGCCAGAAGTTCACTCCATAGGTAAAACCGGCCTCGGTCTGAAGATCCTGCAAAAGCGTGCCGCCGTTGCTGCCATTGATGTCGATGCTCTTGATCGGTTCCTGCGGCGTCCAGTAGCCTTCGATCCAATCGACGGAACCGCTGGTGATCGTCCAGTTGTCCAGATACGAGGTGCCGGCACCCAGCTCCATGAACCCTCTACCATTATCGATATAATCACCCGATTCGAAACCGCCGTTGAGCACGATGTTCTGGCCATATATCGGCGCTGCCATGGCGAGAGCCGGTGACAGGAGCATACAGACGAAAATGGAGAGGGCTATCCGTTTCTGGAACAGATATCTCAACGAGACCGCGACAATGGAACTGCTGAACTTCCTGATCATGTGCCCTCCTGAATTGGGGATTGATATCGATGGATGCCAGGAGTTAGCAAGGACAATGCCAGCTTGTTTTTACAACAATATCAATAAATTATAAGTTTAAAATTCTTAGAATCCGTGATTTTGTAAAGACTGCCGACAGGGTGATCGCCCATTCTTTACATCGCAGCTGCATCTACCGTCCCCATCCACTCGTGATCTGGCGGAGTTCCTGCTATTGGATATCTTATGCAGATCGAACCTTTCCTCTCGGAACTCCGCGACCGGATCAGACACCAGCACGTATCGCACGATGACGCCGTGCTCCGCGAGCTCTCCACCAACACGTTGGGACTGGAGCGCCGGATCCTCGCCCGCATCCGGCCCCAAAGCACGCAGGACGTGGTTCTCGCCGTGGCCGCCGCCGGAAGGCATGGTGTGCCGCTCTACCCCATCAGCCGCGGCTGGAACATTGGCTACGGCTCCAAAACGCCTGTGCTGGACGACTGCGCCGTGCTCGACCTCTCGGGCATGAACGCCATCCGAGAGTACGATCCTGTGCTCGGCGCGGTGGTGGTGGAGCCCGGCGTCTCCCAGCGCCAGCTCCATCAATTCCTGGTGGATCGCAACGCGCCCCACATGATGGACGCCACTGGCGCCGGCCTGGAAGCGAGCATCATAGGCAACGTCCTGGAGGGCGGGTTCGGTCACACCCCGTACGGCAACCACCGCGAGCACTTCAGCGACGCCGAGGTGGTCCTGGGCAACGGCACTGTCCTAAGAACCGGCCGCTTCCCGGATCTGGGCCCAGACCTCAAGGGCATCTTCGTACAGTCCAACTTCGGTGTGGTCACGGCGCTGCGCCTGCCGCTCCTGCCAAGGCCTGCGCACTACGAGTCCTTCATCATCAGGATAGACGCCGACGCCGGGCTGGAAGCGCTCACGGACCGCCTGCGCCAGCTGCGGCAGGAGGGCGTGGTCACAAGCTGCGTGCACATGGCCAACGCCACGCGCTACCTCGTCTCCTCCCGCCCCTGCCCGCCGGAGTTCGCAAACACGATCATCACCAGCCCGGACGCGGTGCGGATCATGAGCACCCGGCTGTTGAAGGTTGGCTTCTGGAACGCGGCCGGCGGTCTGTATGGGCTGAAAGGATCGGTCAGCGCGGCCAAACGGCGCATGCGCGAGGTGTTCAAAGGCATCGGCGAGGTCCGCTTCTTCTCAAACGCCAAGCTCCGCCGCCTGATGCAGGTGACAGGCAAGCTGGACGCCATGGGCTTTTCGACAGGAAGGCAGCTCCAGCAGAGCCTCGAATCATTCAAGCACATCCACGAGCTCATGCAGGGCGTGCCCACGGACGAGCCGTACCGAAACATCCGCTGGCGCGTGGCCGAGCACGGCGACCTGGGGTTGATCTGGTTCTCGCCAGTCCTGGACGCCACCGGCGAAATGGCGCGCGCCGCCGTGGAGCTGGCGCGGCCGCTGTTCCGCACGCACGGGTTCGAGATGCCGTTGACCATGACCCTGGTCACGCCGGACCGGATTGTCGGTATTTTTAACATCGCCTTCGACCTGCACGACGAGACCCAGCGCGGCCAGGCCCACGAACTGTATTACGCACTGAAAACGCGTTTCTCGGAGCAGGGAATCCGCACCTACCGCTCCGCACTCCTGGGAATGACGGACCTGGAGTATGATGAAGCAAAACGGCAGGTCCTCTCGGACATCAAGAGCGCGCTCGACCCGCACGGCGTCATCGCTCCCGGCCGGTACGCCATTGATGGCCGGAGGGGCCGGGGCCGGAACCAGGATTAATCGAAGAAGCACACTCCGGGATATAGGGACTCCAGAAGCGCGCCCTGCTCGTCGCTCAGCTGGCAGCGCAGGCTGTCCGAGTCGCCCAGCAGGCGGCGGACCATGCCCGTGGGCAGGGCGGCGTTCTTCCTGCCTGGAGCGCATCCTTTGACAATCGCATCCGAGGGCGCGTGCATCCGGCAGAAGAAGGTGTGCAGGTCGGTTTCAAACGCGAAGCCCGAGTATTTTTCCTCCAGCCTGGCATCGATGTCGTGCATGTCGATTCGCAAAGCCACTGCCGGCGCATTCACCTGCTCGTAGTGCCGCTCCGGTCCGAAATCATCGAACAGAAAAATTCGTTTGTAAAAGGGGACATGCCTGGGATTTACCATGATGCAGAGGTCGTCCACGCCCACCTGTTTCGAGTACACGAACATGGCCTTGCAGAGATACGTCATAAGGTTGCGCCAGCGCAGATCGCGCGATGTGACAAAGCAGGTGAGCTCCGAGACGCTTCGCCCGCGATTCCGCAACGCATCCAGCTCCTCGCCGTACAGCGAGTCCATGGGCAGCCCGAACTCCGGCGAATCGAACACCTGGGTCAGGCTGGCGATCACCGTGTCATAAGACTTGAAGACGTAAACGCATGTCTCGGGCAAAAGGTTGTATACACTGAAGTGGTACGTACCGTTGCCCTGGATGTAGCCCATTCTCCCATACTCCTGCCGCACCAGACGAAAAGCCTGCAACAGGTCCTCGCCCTTGGTAGCGATTGTGATGCTGGGGCGGTCGATGCCCTCCAGCCTGAGCGTGGTGAGTGTGGAACGACGAAGACGGATGGAACGACGGCGGTCTTCATCGGAAGGGGGAGGCAAAGGCATGTGATCACTCCTCCTGCGCTCGCGCAATACAAAAACGTCGAGTTACACCGTGAGGCTTGGACAACGTGAACGAACCGGGACGCCCTTGCCCGCGGAAGCGAACAGCGAGCCCTGCGCCGAGAGGCGACGGCGTGCGTCAGAGCGTAAGCGCCCGGGTTCGTTGCGGCAATGGCGATCCGAACGCGTCACTCCCGCGAGCCACACCGGCCTGCGTAAATGAAGTTGCCAAAAGCCCAGGAGCAACAGAACGCCGCGAAAAACCAGCAGCACACGAGCATGAATACGGACATGCCACCTCCTGTTTTGTTTCCTCGGGGGCAAGGAGGAACGGCAATGCATCCAGACACCCCATGCAAAAAACGTATTGGTTTCAACCAACAACCATCGGAAAAATGAACATTCCTTACCCATCGGGCAACAAAGGCACTCGGACGCACATGCCGCAACCCCGATGTCCTCTGACATATGTAAGGAAGTTCGACAACATTATTCGGATTTCGTTACACTCTAATGCCATGTTCTATCAACAGGCAGGGCTGATTTTAGAGGACGATTTTCAGGCGCGCATGCACATCATCCTGTAATATTGTGCAATCCTGCATCCACTCCTTTCGCGTGGCATGGTTCGTGCTGAAGGTTGGCAACCTAACCCGACCCGGAGTGAACCTGATGCGCAAGATACTCTCGACGACCCTGCTCCTGCTGCTGATGTGCGCCAACGTCTCCTATGCCGACACCATCGCCTTTTCCGATACCCGCACAGTCTGGGAAGGCTACGAGGGCACTGCCAGTGTTCCCAACCAGGACGTCTACGGCGTTCCCGACTTCACTGACGGCGCCCTGGAGCTCGTCAACCACGAGCTTCGGTCCATCACCCTCAACTACATGACCACCGAGACCTCCACGGCATATCAAAGGCTCTGGAACAACATGCTGCTGGGCGATTGGTTCATCGATACGGCCGACAGCGACAACGATTGGAACTATGTGATTCACAACACCAATCCATACGGCAACACCGCCGGCAACTGGGCACTTTACGAGTTCGCCGACGACGCGCAGATTCCGGTGTACACGACGGATTGGGAGGCCCTTTATACAACCTCGTTCGCCGTCGACGGCCTTCCCCGGGAAGACCACCCCGTGACGCTTCTGGAAACCATGCTCGCCTCGGGCACGCTGCTCGGCGATGTCGGCTTCGACGGCTGGGACCCCTACAACTCTTCCCACAGCGGCAGCTCCACCTGGACTCTGGACGAAGCTCTCAACATCGAGCTCATGGGCGACGTGACCATTGCATTCCAGGCCGCCTGCGCCAACGACGTCATCTTCGAAACGGTGACCGCGCCCACGCCCGAGCCTGCGACCCTGCTGCTCCTCGGGGCCGGGCTCGGGGTCCTCGGGCTGGTCCGGCGCCGGCGCCAGGCGATCTAGCTCCTCTTTTCGTCCCACCCCACCATGTGAGGGATCCGGTGCGATTGTGCATCCGGGTCCCTCCTTCTTTCTGTCTAGCGGCGCTAGACGGATCAGTTTTCTTTGACAAGCAATCACTGGAAAATGGCCTCTTATTCATACTCCATTTCAGGCCTTTCTATATCCATCTTGCCAATATTCCTCCTCTTCCTGGTCTTGGCACGACATGTGTTTTCCAGAGGTCGCAAAAGGGACGACTACGGTCCCTGCCGCACGCGACCAATGAACACGATGCCATGGGGGGCGCCGGTAGTGACTGCACCACACAAGTTCGCATCCGCCGAATCGTTTTTCGAGATCCGCACCATCCTCCTCATTCTGCTCTGCGCAATCGGGCTGACTTTTGCCGTTGCTCTGCCTGGTTGCTCATCCGAGTCGGCCCAGAGCCTGTACGATCAGGGCATGGAGCGCCTGGCCGCCGGAAACCCAAAAGGCGCCATCGTTTACCTCAAGAATGCGCTGGAAAAGAAGCCGTCCCTGGGCGCGGCGCACCTGGGCCTGGGCGACGCCTACATGCAGCTGGGCAAGCTGAACTCGGCCGAGTCGGAGTACAAAGCTGCGGTAGAGCAAAACGCGGCGGGCAAGGAAAAGGTTCTGCTCAACCTGGCGCGGATCGCCCTGATGCAGCAACAGCCGGACAAGGCGGCCGAGCATGCCCAGGCACTCATCGAAGCAAATCCGGACAGCAACGCCACGGCCGCCGCGTACGAAGTTCTCGGCTCCGTTGCCTTGTTCAACAAGGACTTCAACGCCTCGCAAGGCAACTACACCAGATCTCTGGAGCTGAAGCCGGAATCTGAGGCCGCCGCATACGGCCTCGCCGCCGTGGCATTCCAGCAGGGTGACGAAAGCAAGACCAGGACCCTGCTCGGTGAGGTTCTGGCCATGAAACCGAGCCATCGCAAGGCGTTGCAGCTTCAGGCCGCCCTGGCCACCCAGGAGCGGAACTCCGAGACAGCCCTTGCCGCCAACCAGGCGCTCTGCAACCTGAACCCGCCGGACACACGGGGCTGCTTCGTGGCCGGCCTGCTGCTCATGGACAATGGCGAGTTCGACGAGGCCAGACAAATCGCCGACTCCCTGCTGAAGAACAGCTCTGGCAAAGCCGAAGGCCAACGTCTCCAGGGCATTCTGCTGTACAGGAAAAAGGACTATGAGGCCGCCGCCGTTGCGCTGGAGCGCTCCTACAAGCTCGCGCCTACGCCCGAGACCTCGTTTTACCTGGGGCTGACCTACTTCGCGAACCAGAAGCTCGACACTTCAGTGAGCCATTTCCAGCGTGTGCTGGATGCGGCTCCCGCATTCGTCACCGCGCGCATCTACAAGGCCGTGGCTTTCCTGCGGCAGCTCAGGCTCGACGAGGCCCAGGCCGAAGCCGAGCGTGCCGTGCAGGAAGCGCCGGACAACGCCCACGCCCACCTCGTGCTGGGCAGCGCCTACATGGCCAACGGAAAGCTCGACAAGGGCATGGAGGAAATGGAGCACGCCCTGGAAATACAGCCCGGCATGGTGGACGCGCAGATCAAGCGCGGCATCATCCTCGCCAACCAGGGAATGCTCGACGAGGCCGAGCAATCCCTTGAAGAGGCCGTGCGCAACGACAAGGACAACCTGCCCACCCGGCTCATGCTCTTCTCCTTCCTCATCAAGCGCGGCGAGCACCAGCGCGCCTACGACCTCATGAGCGATGCCCTCACAGGCACGGAGGACGACGCCAAGGTCTACAATGCCCAGGCCATCGCCCGGCTTTCCCAGGAGCAGCGAGACGAAGCCATGGAGCTGCTGGCCCGAGCCAAAGAGGCCGCTCCCGGCGATACCTCGGCGTATATGACCCGCGCGCGCATCTTCCTGGCCGAGGGAAACAAGGAGGACGCCAAAAAGGAATATGAAGAGCTCCTGCAGAAAACCCCCGACCACTTGCCGGCCATCCTGCAGTACGCTTCCCTGCTTTCGCTGACCGGCGAGACCGACGCGGCCACCGGAATGCTCGAAAAGGCCAAAAGCTCGGGCGAACCGGCCGTATTCCGGATGCTGGCCGCGGCCCTGTACGAGCAGGGCTCCAAGGATGAGGCCCTGGCAGTGCTCGAAGAGGGATTGTCCCACCGGCCAAGCCACGAGGCCCTGCTCATTCAGGCCGGTCGCTATCGCCTGGCCCAGGGCGATCTGGACGGCGCCCTCACCAATTTCAGCCGTCTCGAAGCCGTGAACTATCTCCAGGGCATCTCCATGAAGGCGGCAGCCTATCTGGCCGCCGGCAACAGGGAAAAAGCCCTGGAGGAAGCGCGCCGTGCGCCCCTGCTCGATCCGGACTCGGCCGACGGCTACGCCGTGCTTGCCTCCACACAGGCGCGGCTGGGACAGGTGGACGAGGCGCTGCAGACCCTGCGCGAAGGATGGGCCAAGGACCCGGGCAAGCTCGGCATGCTCGTCAAGATTGGCGACCTGGAGCTGAGCGCTGGCCGGGCGGAGGAAGCCGCGGCGTCATACCAGAAGGCCATCACCATTGACGACGGGTTTGTGCCCGCGCTGGTCTCCATGGGCATGCTGCATGAGCAGAATCAGGAGTTCGAGCCCGCCATGGAGTTCTACCGCAAGGCGCTGCAAAAGGACCCCGGCAATGTGCCGGCTCTGAACAACCTCGCCTATATCTGCGCATCCGGGCACGGCGACGCCGCCGAGTCGCTGCAACTTGCCCTGCGCGCCTATCAGCAGGACCCCTCGGCGCCGCTCATACTCGACACCCTGGGCATCTCCCTGCTGGCCAACGACAGGACAGGCCAGGCCGTGACCGTGCTGGAAAAGGCTGCGGCGCAGCTCGGCGACAACCCGACCATCCAGTACCACCTGGCCCGGGCCTACCATGACAACGGGGATATCCAGGCGGCCAAGGACCGTATCACCAGGGCTCTGGAGCTCGGCGAGTTTCCGGAACAGGCCAAAGCAGAAGACCTTGCCGCGTCCATCGCGGCCAAGGACCGGGGGTAGCGATGTACAACCGGATCATGACGCTCTTCGCAGGCGACGTTCTCAGCCTCTTCGTGGCGCTCTACGTCACCTTCACCCTGGGCGTGAAGCTCATGTCGCTTCCGGAGGGCCTCCTCAGCACGGCCAACATCGCCGTCATCGCCTTCACCGTGTTCCTCTCGTCAACCATTTTCGAGATTTACAGCCAGCGGCGGATCATCTTTACCAAGGAGCTCCTGACCAAGTCGGTCTTCGCCGCCCTCTTGTCCATCGGGCTGCTCTCCTTCGCGTTCTATCTGCTCGAAACCCCGGCCTTCGAGCGCCCCTTCGTTGTCCCCGCCGCCCTGGTGGCCTTCTTCCTGCTGCAGTTCACCTGGCAGGCGATCTACCGCAGCATGGAGCTCCACCCGCGCATCAAGCAGCGCATCCTGGTATTCGGCAGCGGCGAGATCGCCCAGCGCATCCGCAACCTGCTGACCGACGGGCCGCAACGCTACGAGCTGCTGGGATTCGTGCCGTCCGAGGACTCGGGCATCAACGAGTGCGACCCGCTCTTCCGCGGCGTGGCCGCCGACCTGCCGCTCCTTGCCAGGGAGCTTCGGGCCCAGTCTATCGTCGTGGGCCTGGAGGACCGCCGGGGCAAGCTGCCGCTCAAGCAGCTCATGGCCTGCAAGTTCGCCGGCATCGACATCGTCGAGGCGCCCATATTTTTCGAAAGCTTCATGAACAAGGTCCTGGTGGAGAACATCTCGCCCAGCTGGTTCATTTACGGCAGCGGGTTCAGGGTCACCGCGCTCAAGCGCGCCTGCAAGCGCTGCTTCGACCTCCTGCTCGTGGCACCGTCGTTGCTGCTCATCCTGCCGGTCTTCCCGATCCTCGCCCTGCTCATCAAGCTCGATTCGGCCGGACCGGCGTTCTACAC
The DNA here is from genome assembly GCF_013085545.1 of Oceanidesulfovibrio marinus. Lineage (NCBI taxonomy): Bacteria > Pseudomonadati > Thermodesulfobacteriota > Desulfovibrionia > Desulfovibrionales > Desulfovibrionaceae > Oceanidesulfovibrio > Oceanidesulfovibrio marinus. Next base: position 676,688 of record NZ_CP039543.1, on the reverse strand, counting down.
GCAGATCCGCGTGGGCGAGAACAACAAGGCCTTTCGTCTGATCAAGTTCCGCTCCATGCGCCAGGACGCCGAGGCCATGGGCGCCAAATGGTCCGAGGAAAACGACCCGCGCATCACCAGGATGGGCCGTTTCATGCGCAAGACGAGGCTGGACGAGGTGCCGCAGCTCTTCAATGTGCTGCTAGGCCACATGAGCCTGGTGGGCCCCAGGCCGGAGCGGCCGGTGTTTATCGATGAGCTGAAGGCCTCCATCCCCTTCTACGACGAACGCCACATCATCAAACCCGGCATCACTGGCTGGGCCCAGGTCTGCTACCCCTACGGCAGCTCGGTGGAGGACGCCCTGGAAAAGCTCCGCTACGACCTCTTCTACATCAAGCATCTCTCCCTGCTCTTCGACATCAGGATCATCCTCAAGACCATCAACGTCGTTATCATGGGCAAGGGCGCGCGCTGAGGTCGCCTTCCATGTCCCAAAACCATCAGGAACCAGACCGCACCATGCTCGACAGCTATCAGGAATCGAACATCGACATCCAGCGCTATCTGGGATTGATCCGCGCGAAGCTGCCGCTGTTCTGCGGCATTGCCCTGTGCGTGATGACCTGCGCGGTCGTCGCCAGCTACGTGCTGCCCAAGAAGTACGAGGCCAAGAGCACCGTCTTCATCGAGCAGAACGTGATCAACGACTTGGTCAAGGGTATCGCCGTAACGCCGTCCATGGAGGCGAAGATCAAGGTACTCAAGGTGGCCATGCTCAGCCGGACCATGCTCCTGGAGGTCATCAGAGAGCTGGACATGGACCTCTCCGTGAAGACCGACTCCGAGCTGGAGGAGTTGATCGACACTCTGCAGAAGCAGACGCGCATCTCGCTGGACGAGGAGCGCGGCGTGTTCACCATCTCCTACACCAACACGGACCCCAGGCTGGCCAGCAACTTCGTAAACACGCTGGTGCGCCGCTACATCGAGGAAAACACTTCCTCCAAGCGCGAAGAATCCCTGGAGGCGACGCGCTTCCTGGCCGAGCAGATCGACACCTTCAAGCAGCGCATCGACAAGGCCGACGCCAACATCAACGCCTTCAAGCAGGAAAAGGGCATGGTCCTGGCCCTGGACGAAGCCATTGTCCGCAAGGAAATCGACGATGTCCAGAACGAGCTGGAAGCCCTGAACATTCGCGAACATGAGCTGCAGGCTACACGAAACCTGCTCTCCGCGAAAACGCATGTGGTGGTCCAGACCGATACGGAACGGCTCCAGCTGGAGAAGCAGCTCGCCGAGCTCCGGACCCAGTACTCGGAAAGCCATCCGGACGTCCGGCGCGCGGTCAAGGCGCTGGAGGCCCTTCCTTCCGGGTCTGCAAAGCGTGTAACGCGCAGCTCCCTCTCGGATAAGGACCAGCGCGAGCTGGAACTGGCCGGCATCGAGCTCTCAGCCGTGAAGAAGAACAAGGACCTGCTGCACAATTCGCTCGAAGAAAAAAAGCAGATCCTGCGCGAGATTCCCGTGGTCCAGACCGAGCTCGCCGAGCTCAAGCGCACCAAGGAAAACGAAACCCTCATCTACCAGCAGCTCGTGGCTCGCTATGGCCAGTCCGAGGTTTCCAAGCAGATGGAGCTCCAGGACAAGGCCGTGAGCTTCCGAGTCATCGACCCGGCCGTCATGCCGACCAGCCATGTCAGTCCCAAGCGCCCGCTGATCATCGGGGGCGGCATCGCGGCCGGGTTCGGGCTCGCCCTGGGCGTGCTCATACTCCTGGACATGTTCAACCAGTCGATCCACTCGCAGGACCAGCTCCGGTCGATACACATCCCGGTGCTGGCCTCCATACCGCGCATCGGCCGTCCCGACCATGTTTCCGCCCGCACCATAGGGCTGTTCGCCGTATGCGGCGTCTACTTCCTGTGTATTCTCACCGTCCTGTCCATCGAGGTCCTTGGCCTGCCCTACATTGAAAATGCCATCCCGCACATTGGAATCGAAGCGCTGAAGACAAAGCTCATGACCATGATCCTCTAGACGGGAACCAACCCCTGAACGCTACGCCACGAGATACCGGAAACAGCCCATGAGCAGAATCGAAGAGTCCATCGCCAAAGCGCTCAAGATGCGCAACGGGACAACGCCGCCTCCTGCCCGGCCCGAGGTCGAACCAGCCGAGGACCGCCGCCGGAAGACGTTCGCTCCGCAGACGACGCCGCTCCAGGTGCGTAGCGAGCTGATCGTGATGGCGCAGCAGCCCCATTCCCCCATTGCGGAAGAGTACCGCAAGCTCAAGGAAGCGATCATCAAGCAGACGCGCCGCGACAACGAGTTCCGCAACACCATCATGGTGACCAGCGCCCTGGCCGGCGAGGGCAAGACCCTCACGGCCATCAACCTCGCCATGAGCCTGGCGCAGGAGTACGACAACACGGTGCTCCTGGTGGACGGCGATCTGCGCCGGCCCTCCATCGGCGGCCACTTCGACCTCGACGTGAAGACCGGGCTCGCCCAGTGCCTTACCGGCGAGGCCGACATTGGAGACGTCCTGGTCCGCACCGGCCACGGCAAGCTGGCTGTCCTGCCGTCGGGTCCGCCGTCCTACAACGCCCTGGAACTCTTCTCCTCCAGGTGGATGGCCGACCTCGTCCTGGAGCTGAAGCACCGCTACGACGACCGCTACATCATTTTCGACACGCCGCCGGTGCTGCCTTTTGCCGAGGCGCGGCTCCTGAGCAAGCTGGTGGACAGCGTGCTCCTGGTGGTCCGCGAAGGCGTGCCCACGCCCGACCATATCGCGGACACGCTGCAGGCCCTTGGTGGGGCGACCATTCTGGGGGCCGTCTACAACGACTCCAAAACAGCGCCTGCCGAAAGCTACGGCTACGCCTACGGCAAAAGCGCGAAGGAATCGAGGGTATGACGGCCATGTACAACGAATACTTCGGCTTTTCGGTCAAGCCTTTCGACCTGCTGCCCAACCCGGACTTCCTGTTCCGAAGCCGGTCGCACCGCAAGGCCATCACCTACCTGGAGTACGGCATCCAGTCCCACGCCGGCTTCATCTGCCTGACAGGCGAGATCGGCTCCGGCAAGACCACGCTGATCCGCAACCTGGTGCGCGAGCACGGCAACTCCCTCGCGCTGTCCAAAATTTTCAACACAAGCCTCGACGGCCACCAGCTTTTGTCCATGATCAACAGCGACTTCGAGCTCCCGGTTGCCGACAAATCCAAGACCGAGCTCCTGAGCGATCTGTACGCCTACCTCATCCGGCAGTTCTCGCGGAAAAAACCCTGCGTGCTGATCATCGACGAGGCCCAGAACCTTTCCGGCGAGGCGCTGGAGGAAGTTCGCCAGCTCTCCAACCTGGAAACCGACCACTACAAGCTGCTGCAGATCATCCTGGTGGGCCAGCCCGAGCTCCGGCGGACGCTCAGCGCGCCCCAGCTCCAACAGGTGCGCCAGCGCATCAGCGTACAGTGCCACCTCTCCCCGCTGAGCGACGACGAGACAAAAGCGTACATCCTGCACAGGCTCCGCGTGGCCGGCAACCCGGACGCCATCAAACTGCACGACGATGTGGTCCAGACCATACACCGCTTCTCCGGCGGCACGCCGCGACTCATCAACATCCTCATGGATTACGTGCTCCTCACTGCCTACACGAACGACGAACGGAGCATCGACATGCAGACACTGGAAGAAATCATCGCCGATCTCGACATCCACACGCCTGCGCCTCCAACACCCAGGCAGTCCGGCCCGAGTCAGACTGTCGAACCAAGCCGCGCGGAGTTCTCGCGCAACTCGCTCAAATCGTTCCTGGCCAAGATCCAGGCGCATATCGAATGCATGGAGCAGGAGGAGCAGCAGAAGTCATCGCGCCAGATGCAGAAGCTCCAGGAAACCCTGGACGATCTCGGCGGCAGACTCCGGGCCGTGGAGCAGAAGCTCGACACCATGCTGCCCTCCCGGCCGGATGAGCCGGCGGAAACACGAAGCAAGTTCGACCGCAGACCCACTGTGGTCCGCATGGCAAAGGACTCTTAAGAAGGCGGTATGGTGATGAACGGCAGCCTTCTCAACGCCATGACGATCGACGTCGAGGATTACTACCACGTCACGGCCTTTTCGCAGTGCATCGACCGCTGCGAGTGGGACTCGTACACGCCTCGCGTGGCGGACAACACCCTGCGGTTGCTGGACCTGCTCGACCAGAACGAGGTGTCGGCCACCTTCTTCGTGCTCGGCTGGGTTGCGGAGAGGAACCCGGAGCTGGTGCGGGAGATCGTGCAGCGCGGCCACGAGCTGGCCTGCCACGGTTACAGCCACGAGCTGATCTACAAGCAGACGGCAGGCGAGTTCCGCGAAGACCTCCACCGGGCGAAGTCCCTGCTGGAGGACATGGCCGGCGCCGCCGTGCACGGCTACCGCGCCCCGAGCTACTCGATCACGGCGCGCTCGCTCTGGGCCCTGGACATCCTGATCGAGGAAGGCTTCGAGTACGACTCCAGTATCTTCCCGGTTCATCACGACACCTACGGCATTCCGGACGCGAAACGCTTCCCGCATGTGATCGAACGCAGGTGCGGCACCATCCTTGAGTTCCCGCCCACCACGTTCAGGTTGTCCCTACCCGGCAAATGCCTACACGTGCCCATCTCCGGCGGCGGGTACCTCCGGCTTTTCCCGCTCCAGCTCATACGCAAGGCCCTGCGCCACGTGAACGGCAAGGAAGGCCAGCCTGTCTCGGTCTACGTCCACCCCTGGGAAATCGACCCGGAGCAGCCACGGGTCAAGGGTGCGCCGGCCAAGTCCCGTTTCCGGCATTACGTCAACCTGGACACCACGGAATCCAAAGTCTGCCGCCTGCTCTCGGAGTTCCGCTTCGCACGAATGTGCGACGTCCTGGCGGCCATGGACGCCAACTGAGATATGCCAATGCAATCAGCGCAAAATCGCCCCGACCTGTACTCCTACGTGGCCCGGAACATCGTCGCACCAGCCTGGGCGCTCTGGGAGCGCAGCCCGTATCTGAACCATCTGAGATACCTGGAAGAGTCGCAGTACCGCAGCCTGAACGAGGTGCAGGCCGACCAGTGGACGCGGCTGAAGGCCGTTCTCAAGCATGCGTACGAGACAACCGCCTTTTATAGAGAACGGTTCGACAGCATCGGCATCCGACCGGATGACATCCGGACCTGGCAAGACTTCAACGCCCTGCCCGTCCTCAGCAAGGATGATATCCGCAACAACATCGACACCATGCTCTCCAGCGCCGTCCCTCGCGAGCAGCTCATCCAACGCAAGACCTCCGGTTCCACAGGCGTTTCCCTGGCCGTTTATGTGGACGATGCGAGCCGCCAGCTGAAGCGCGCCTGCACCATCCGCCACGACCGCTGGGCCGACTGGAACCTCGGCGAGGTCGTCGCCTGCATCTGGGGAAACCCGGAGTACAAGAAGAGCTGGCGCGGCCACCTGCGCAACGCGTTTCTGGAACGGGCCGTCTACCTGGACACCCTGCGCATGGACGAACAGGCCATGCTCGAATTCCATCGGACGGTGCTGCGCCGCAAGCCCACCCTCTTTTTCGGCCACGCCCATTCCCTTTACCTGTTCGCCAGGTTCGTGGAACGCAAAGGGCTCGAACCCCCGCGCCCGCGCGGCGTCATCAGCACGGCCATGGTGCTGCACGACTTCGAGCGTGCGATGATCGAATCAGTCTTCGGCTGCCCCGTAACCAACCGCTACGGCTGCGAGGAAGCCAGCCTGCTGGCCTGCGAGTGCGAGGTCCACGACGGCCTGCACATCAACTGCGACACCATCGTGCTCGAATGCCTGAACGGTGGCGGTCCGGTCGCGCCCGGCGAGGTCGGCGCCCTGGTAGTAACGGATCTCACCAACTACGGCATGCCGCTCATCCGCTACAAGGTCGGCGACACCGGCCGCATGGCCATGGGCCCCTGCTCCTGCGGGCGGAGCTATCCGCGCCTAGCCTCGCTGGAAGGACGCATCGCGGATTATGTCCGCACGCCGGAGGGCGAGTACATCTCCGGCATCTCCCTCACAGAGAACTTCGCCATGGATCTCGCCGGCATCCGGCAGCTCCAGATCGTGCAGCGCAAGATAGACTACCTCCTGTTTCGCGTCGTGCCCGGCCAGGGCTGGTCGGAAACAGACAGAAAGGCGCTGGCCCGGCTCGTGGAGAAGCGTTTCGGAACCGCCATGCGCCACGACGTCGAATATGTGGATGGCATTCAGAACGAAAGCTCCGGCAAGTACAGATTCTGCATTTCCGAGCTTGGAGGAGACCAGCTGTGACGCGCGACTCCGCAGCATTGCCCCTGGCGCTGGACGTTCTGCTCGTCGACGAGGAGCTGCCATGGCCCGCCAACACCGGCAAGCGGTTGCGGACATGGAACCTGGTGCGCCGCCTTCAGGCCCGGCATAGCATCGTATTCCTCTGCCATGGCGAGGATGGCCAGAAGCAGCCCGAGGGATGGGACAACGTGGAGATCGTACACGTGCCCAGCCCACTGACTCCGTTATCCGGACCATCCCTGTACTTTTCGCTCTTCAGGAACCTGCGTTCCAGCCAGCCTTTCGTCGTCGATCGCCACGACTCCATCGCCATGCGCACAGCCATTGACCGACTCCTCGCCGATCGCACATTCGACATCGTGCATTGTGAGTGGACGCCCTACGCTGCGAATATCGCCCACGCCATGGGCGCAATCCCCTGCGTGCTCGCCGCGCACAATGTGGAGCATCAGATCTGGCGCCGATATAGCGAAGCAACCCGCAACCCTTTGAAGAAGGCGTTTCTCCGCACCCAGTGGAAGCGGATGGCCGCATTTGAAAGCACCATGTGCCCGGCTTTCGACGTCGCAACCTGCGTTTCCCCGGAAGATGCGCTCCAGCTCGAAGCGATGGGCTGCGCAAACGCCGTGGTCGTGCCCAACGGCGTGGACCTGGACTACTTCCATCCTGGCCATTCGCTCCTGCCGGAGCAGGATGCATCGTCCATCGTCTTCACCGGATCCATGGATTGGCGACCCAACCAGGACGCAGTGCAGTTCTTCGTGGACCAAATTTTCCCACGCGTTCGCAAAACGCTTCCCCATGCGGTGTTCCGCGTTGTCGGACGCAAACCGCCCGAAGCCCTGGCGCGACAGTGGTCCGCATGCCCAGGTGTCGATGTGACGGGGACTGTGGACGATGTGCGCCCCTATCTGGCCGAGGCCGCCGTGGTGGTCGTGCCTCTTCGTATCGGCGGCGGCTCCCGCCTCAAGATTCTCGAAGCCCTGGCCATGCGCAAGGTCGTGCTCTCCACGACCCTCGGCGCCGAGGGGCTGGACCTGACCCACGGCCGCCATCTGCAGATAGAGGACGACCCTGGCGCGTTTGCTGCGGCGTGCATCGACATCCTCCGTTACCCGGACCACTACACGGCAATGGCCGCTGCTGGCCGCGACGCCGTGATGAACCGCTACGGCTGGGACGGGATAGCCGCCATTCAGGATGAAGCATGGCGACACGCCGCGGCCAAAGGAGTGCCCGTTGCAGCAGCCTAGCATCCTGCATCTGCGCGCCTCCAACTTCATCGGAGGCCCGGAGCGCCAGATACTGGAGCATTTCCGCCATGCCTCCGGCAATGGCTTCCGCCTGATCCTGGGAACGTTTCCCGGCAATGGCGGGCCTTGCCCCCTGGCTTCGCGGGCTGCGGACTCCGGCTATGCCATGCAGACGATCCATTCGAAATTCGCTTTTGATCCCTCCGTGTTGCCCAGGATTCGAACAATCATTCGACAGGAAAACGTCAAGCTGCTGGTAACGCACGGCTACAAGCCGAACGTGCTGGGCCGGATTGCCGGCTGGCTGACCGGCACTCCCACGATAGCCGTCTCGCGGGGCTGGACCTGGGAGTCGCGGCGCATCCGCCTCTATGAGTCCGTCGACAAGCTCTTCCTGCGGTTCGCGGACCACGTGGTGGCGGTATCGGACGGCCAGCGCAGCAAGCTCCTCGACCTGGGCGTCAGGAAGGACAAGATCACCACCATCCGCAACGGCATCGCTCTGGACACTATCCCGGCGCCGTCGACGGAATCGTTGCATACGCTGCTGGAGCTGCCGGAAGAGGCGGTCATCATTGCCAGCGCTGGGCGTCTGTCGCCGGAAAAGAACCACATCGGGCTGATGGAGGCGGCCAGACATGTGTGCAGCGCCAACCCCGACGCCTACTTCGTGGTGTTCGGCGAAGGAGCGCTGCGGCCGGCCCTCGAAAAACGAATCCAAGACGTGGGGTTGCAAGACCGCTTCCTTCTGCCGGGGTTCAGACCGGACCTACTGGCCATGCTGCATCACATCGACATCTTCGCCCTACCCTCGCACACGGAAGGGCTGCCCAACGTGGTGCTGGAGGCGTTTGCCTGCCGCAAACCTGCTGTGGTGACGCGTGTGGGCGGCTGCCCCGAGGTCGTCTGCCACAAAGAAAACGGCTTCGTTGTGGAACCGAACGACATGGAGGGGCTGGCCAAGCATATTCTCGAGCTGGCGAACGATCCTGAGCTCCGCGAGCGAATGGGCGCTCACGGCTATGCCCGCGTGCAACGCGACTTCAGCTTCGACGGGCAGACGAGACAGTGGATGAACCTGCTGCATGCGCTGTTTTCCTCGCGGACAGCAGAAAAAGCTCGACCATAACACCTGTTCTCCATGAAGGACCTCACATGAAAAGAGCTTTGAAAATATTCGCCCGCATCATCTCATCAATTGCGACTTTCCCATTAGTTATAGCGTATACTACAACAAGGAAAGAGTCTGTATTCATCACGTTCGCTCAATTATTATCGTTTATTCCAAGCACTATTGGGAGCTATCTTCGATCTGCATATTACAAGAGAACGTTATCTAGCTATGGAGATATGATACACATTGATTTCGGAAGTTACTTTTCTCATCCAGAAGCTTCAGTTGGTGATCATGTTTACATCGGAGCATACACGATTATCGGGATGTCAAAAATCGGAAGGCTCACAACTATTGGAAGTCAAGTTTCCATTCTTAGTGGAAAAAACCAACATCATATAGAGCTTGGCATGCCCATCCAGAATATCAAGGGGCAATTTACCGAAACTATTATCGGAGAAAACTGCTGGCTTGGTAATCATTCAATCGTCATGGCCGATCTTGGGCAGCAATGTATAGTAGGAGCTGGAGCAGTCATCACCAAGCCCTTTGGGGATTATGATGTCATTGCGGGGAACCCTGCACGAACCATTAGAAATCTTCAGTCGACATGATGTTTCCACTTCCATTCATCACCATAGTCATGCCAGTGCGCAATGAAGCAACATTCATTGCGTTCACCCTGCGCAGCCTCCTGAGCCAGGACTATCCGCATGAACAGTTCGAGATCCTCGTGGTCGATGGCGGCAGTGATGACGGCACGCAGACGATCGTCCAGCGCATCGCCTCGGCGGATGGCCGTGTACAGCTTCTCAACAATCCGCGCGGGCTCTCCGCAGCCGGACGAAATATCGGGTTCAGACAGGGCAAGGGCGACGTCTTCCTGGTTATCGATGGCCACTGCCACATCCCAAGTGCGGACCTTCTCTCGGAAACCGCCCGCTGCTTTTCCGAAAGCGGCGCCCACTGCCTGGGCCGGCCGCAACCGCTCGATCCTCCCGGCCTCACACCATTTCAGCACGCTGTGGCCCTGGCGCGAGCCTCCCGCATTGGCCACGCCGGCAACTCTCTCATCTACGGCCAGCATGAAGGCTTTGCCAGCCCACAAAGCAACGGCGCCGCCTATCGCCGCGAAGTATTCGACCACGTCGGATTCGTGGATGAATCCTTTGATGCCTGTGAGGATGTGGAGTTCAATTACCGGGTCGAGCGCGCCGGGCTCACCTGCTACACCAGCCCGCGACTCACTGTTCGCTACTACCCTCGCGAGTCTCTTCTCGACCTGCTGCGCCAGATGCGACGCTACGGCTACGGACGCTGGCGGCTTTTCTGCAAGCATCCCCGGACGCTGGGCGTACAGACTCTCGTGCCGCCGGCGTTTTTCCTGGAAGTATGCCTGCTGCTCGCTTCCCTGCTGGTCTCAATTGCCGGCGGACCGATCGCTCCGGCCGTTCTCCTCGCCATGCTCATGGCGGCCTACATAGCACTGGTGCTGGGGCAGTCCACAGCCATCGCTTGTGTGCATGGTTGGCGACACCTGCTGTGGTTGCCCACCATCCTGTTCACCATCCATTTCGGGCTCGGCATGGGATTCGTCACGGGCATGGTCCGCACGGCCCTGGCCCGGCTCCGCGCGTTATACCCGGTGCACCCGGCGGAGGCAAACCAGTGATCCACATCGCCTTTGTCATCGACACCATCGAGTCGGCCACTGCCGGCACGGAGCGCCAGCTTCTGCACCTGCTGGAGCGACTCGACCGCACCCGTTTTGCGCCGGTGCTCTGCGTGCTTCGCCCATCTGACTGGATCGAGCAGAGCGTGTTGCCCTGCCCTGTCTACAACGTGAGCATACGAGGTTTCAAACACCCTGCCAGTATCGCCGGCATTGGCAAGTTCTCCGGGTTTCTGCGCGGTAGAAGAATAGACGTGGTTCAAACCCACTTCCGCGACTCCACCATCGCCAGTGTGTGCGCTTCTCGCCTGGCCGGCAAAGTGCCTGTCATCGCAACGCGCCGAAACCAAGGGTATTGGCAAACCGGCTTGGATAAACGGCTTCAGCCCATCCTCAACCGCTTGACCACGGCATTCATCGCCAACTCGCGGAGCACCATGGACAAGATGGTGCGCGACGAGGGGATTGCCCCGGAACGCATTCGGATCATCCCCAACGGTCTCGACCTCTCGAAGTTTCCCTGGCCAATGAATGGCGACAGGGAGAGCACGCGACAGGCCCTGGGCATGTCACGCGACGAAATCAGCGTCGGAATCGTCGCCAATCTAAGACCGATAAAACGCCACGACCTGCTGATCGAGGCAGCGGCCATCGTCCGGGGCCGCCACCCTAATGCCCGCTTCCATCTGTTCGGCGACGGCGACGAGCGGGAGAAGCTGGAAGCTCTGGTGCGGGAACGCGCGCTGGATGGCGTGATCCGGTTCCACGGACGGTGCGAGAACGTCCCGGCAATGCTGCCGGGCCTCGATATTGGCGTGCTCTGCTCCGACTCGGAGAGCATGTCCAACGCCGTGATCGAGTACATGGCGGCCGGCCTGCCCGTGGTGGCCACCAATGTAGGCGGCGTGGGGGAGACCATTGTCGACGGCGTTACCGGCAGCCTTGTTCCGGCCGGGGATTACAGCGGATTGGCAAATGCCATTGCGCGGTTTGCGGCCGATGCGTCCCTGCGCAACACCACTGGCCAATCCGGCAGGAGAAAGGCGGAAGGCTACTCACTCGATCAGTGCGTGGCCGCACATGAATCACTCTACGCGGCGATTGCCGGGAGCGCACAATGACGCCTACATCCCTGCACTCGCTGATCGGGCGCAACACGATCTGGAACCTGCTGCGCTTCCTGGTGAACTTCGGCGTGGTCTTCATTCTGACGCCGATGATCATCAGGGTTGTCGGTGATTCACAGTACGGTTTGTGGGCCATCGTTCTATCGGTTTTCGGCTATGCCGGAATACTGGACATGGGCGTACAACAGGCGACCATGAAGCTGGTCGCGCACTACAAGGGCAGAGAAGACACCGACAGGCTCAACTCCATTGCATCAACCGCTGTTGTGTTCTTCGTTCTTCTCGGTATCGGGACCTTCATGTGCTGCTGGTTCGTTCTGCCACACTTCATGCATTACATCGTGAGTAAACCAGAGGAGATGAACGTCGCGATTCCATTGCTCCGGCTGATCGGGGTCAATGCAATCTTCGTATTCTGCAGCAATGTCTTCATCGGCATTACGCTCGGTCTGCAACAATACCACCTGCGGGGCAAGCTCGATATCTGCATTGGGCTGACGAGGCTTGTCGCCACGTGGGTACTGCTCAAGGCCGGGTTCGGGCTTCTTGGCCTGGCCTGGCTCAAACTCGGGCTCGATGCATCAGTAGCATTGGCCCTCGCTTTAACCTGCCATGCAGTCCACTCCGGATTTCGAGTCTCACCGATGCTCATTGGACGAGAAAGCATCCATGAAATCAGCAGATTCGGCTTTGGAATATTCACGGCCTCGACCGCCACTCGCCTCAATGAAACAGCCATGCCACTGGCTGTCTCCATGCTGCTTACGACAACCTGGACAGCATATTTCACCGTGGCAAAAAGACTGTCTGCCTATGCGCAAGAGCTGATCTACGCTTTGAGCTCAAGCTTCATGCCCCTGTTTAGCGAGCTGGCCGCGCGCGGCGAAAAGGACGCCATCAAGGAAGTGTATCTTCAGTACTCTCGCTACCTTCTTTTGGTGACTGGTCCAATATACATTATGCTTCTCTTTCTTGGGCCAATGTTTTTGAAGCTATGGATCGATCCAACGTATGCCGAGCTCGCAGGCCCGGTGGTGATGATTCTGGCGCTTCAAATGGCTGTAAACGGCGTGCAACCACTCTTTGGCAGAATCATTCTCGGCAGCGGCTCACTCGCCTTTTTTGTTCGCACCAACGCATGCACCTCCATCGCTGCGCTCATGCTTGGAGTCGCGCTGATCCCCGCGCTCGGCATTGTCGGCCCTGCGTTGGCCGGCTTGGTGTCGGCCATCTGCCAGCAGGGCTTGTACCTCTACCGGCTCGAATCGCAAGTCGATATCCCACTGCGCAGACTGATAACAAGCTGCCACCTCCGGGTGCTTTTCCCCCTGACCGTGTTCGCGGCAGTATTGTGGTGGCTGTCCCAAGTACCCTCCGTTCCAAGCTATACCACTCTATTCGCAGCAACGGCCGGCGCTTTTGCCCTGTATGCCCCTCTTGCTTGGGCGCTTTCGCTGAATCGGCATGAGCGCGCGTTTGCATCCCAACTGATTCGAAAACGGCTCAGATTAAAACCCGCTGCTCCGGAGCCAGCCATGGAGGTGCGCCGATGAGCCCCATGGCAATGGCCAACATAGTTTCCGGCTATCTGTTCCTCTACATCTTCAGACCATACGAATTCTGGTCGGCCCTGGGAAGCTTTCATCTTGAGCGCATCTACATGATTATCCTTGTCCTTTGCGCTCTAGTATACAATCGCAAACGGTTTACAATGACCGCCGCTCACATGTGGCTTCTCTTCTTTTTCCTGGTGCTCATCTTTTCCAGCGCTCTCTCTTCCCACTCGCAAGTCGCCTTTGAATCAACATGGAAGTACAGCAAGTCACTCATATTCTATGTCGTGTTGGTATCCACTATTCACGAGCCGCGGCAGATACGGCGGATCGCCTTGGCCTTTTTGGGAACCATGCTGTTATACGTGGGCAAATCGGCCAATGAATACTTTTTCCATGGCCGATACATGTACCGCATGGGCATTGCACGAATGTATGGCATCGACTCAACCAACGGGGACCCCAATTCCTTTGCTGCTTCAATCTGCTACTCGCTGCCATTTGTCTGGGCTTTTGCAGGCAGGCAACGGCTCGCTTTTCGTTGGCAGCGCCTCGCACTACTGGGTTATGCCCTGCTCGCGCCCATCGCCATTCTTTTTACAGGCTCGCGCAGCGGCCTCGTCACCGGCTTATTGTTTCTGGTCATGATTTCCCTCAAGGCCAAGCGCAAGTTCGCCATGGTCCTGCTGGCCGTGATTGTAGTCATCGGCGGTTGGCAGTTCACTCCTCACAAGCACCGGCTCCGTTTTCTCTCCATCATAGATCCTTCCGTGGCGCCGGCTGCCGAGTCCGCCGAAAGTTCGGCAGAAGGACGCATCAAAGGCCTCTTGCATGGCATCGACCTCTTTACATCCCACCCACTTTTCGGAGTCGGACCAAACAACACTACGTTCACCTTGAACGGTTTTCAGGCGCACAACTTATATGGGCAGATCCTCGGCGAGCTGGGCGGGTTGGGCGCTTTCGCATATTTCGCCTTTGTAACCTGCACATGGCTGACCTTACGCCGCAACACCAGAAAGCTCCGCGCGCTTCAAACGTACAACACAGCATCAGGAACAAGCCCTCCGGATTTCGACATGCTCTCGCGGCTCTGCAAGGCATCAAGCATGGCGCTTATCATGCTCCTTTTCAACGGGAACTTTGGCCACAACATGTTTCGCTTCAACTGGCTGTTCTCGTCATTTTTCGCCGTGAGCATTGCACAACTGCTGGTCTATGCCAAAGCATCATTGCGGAGACATATCATCAATGAAGAACAGAAACGACTCCCATCAACTGTTGCGTCTCTTGGCATGTCCATCCACCAGTTCTGACATCGTGCACTGTAGTAACGGACCATGACACGAGACATGAACATATTGATCGTTGCCCGCTGGCCCCTCGGCGGAATTCGTACCTACATCCGGTACACATATGGCCACGTCTCAGAAACGTGCCGGATTACGATCGTCGCACCGGAAACACACGAACTTCAAGCCCTGCGCCAGGATGCCGCCAGGCTCGGCGCCAGACTCGTCACATGCGGCGATGGTTGCGCGCGGATCGCCAAAGCTGTCCATACAGAGCTGCGCCGAACATCGTACAGTATCGTGCACAGCCAGGGATTCATTTCCGCCGCCACGTCTTACCCGGCGTGCCGACTGGCCGGCGTGCCGAATGTGCTCACCCTGCATGGCATTCTTGAAGAACGGCTCCTTTCGGGATGGAAAGGCAGTATGAAGAGAGCTGCGCTTTCCTCAATCGTTCGACGCCTGGACGGCATACACGCTGTCAGCAACGACATTTTGAAAAATGTGGAAAATGATATCCCGGGCCTGAGACAAAACCACCCCCCGAGAACCGTCATCGAAAACGGCATCGATACCGCATGGTTTGCCGGATGCCGTCTTACGCATGCCGGTTTGCGCCATGAGCTCGGCATTGCGGACCACGAATTTGTCTTCGGATTTCTGGGCAGGATGATGCCGCAGAAGGGTTTTGACATACTGGTGGACGCGGCCGGCATGCTTGCTGCCGAAAACCGCCGGTTCCGAATACTTGCGGCGGCTTCCGGGGATTATGTGCGTGAGTCCTGCGAGGAAATCCGTTGCCGAGAACTGTACGACCTGTTCACCATAATACCGTTTCAGGCCGATCCGCGACGCGTATACGCCGCCGTGGATACACTCGTCATGCCGTCGCGCTGGGAAGCATGGGGGCTTGTCGCCGTAGAGGCGCTGTGCAGCGGCACGCCGCTGATCGCCTCCAGTTGCCTGGGCCTGCGTGAGAGCCTGGCAAATACCCCGGCAATGATGGTGCCGCCAGAAAATCCACAGGCCCTGGCCGACGCCATGCGCGCGGCTATGGACACACGGCGGGACACGTCTGCGCGGTCTCAGGCATTCGCAGCTGAGGCATGTGCTCGATTTGATTCAAGAAAAAGCACCAACCGACTCCTGGAGTTCATGAACACAGTCATCGCCAACCAGCGCAACGCATCGCGCCCAAAGAGGACTGCTGCATGAAATACCACACTGTACGAACCATCACTTTCCTTCGTGGCCACATCCCCAGTTGTGATAGATGCTGGTTGATTCTTGCCCTCGTCTTCATCCTTCTCCTGGCGACTCCGCCCGCCCGTGCCGCCACGCTGGAGGAGGTACTGGCCATGACGCCTCCGGATGCGCCCGGCCCCATTGCACGCAGGGACATGGACATCGGCGCAGGCCGCCAGGATATGGACATTATTCCGCGCAAACACACCGTAATGCTGCAAGGCCCTTCCCTGCTGGACCAGCCGGACACTCATTACATCCTGCAGAATGACATCGTTGCGCCGGCTACCGCTTTCCGGATAGCCGCTTCGCGTGTGACGCTCGACCTCAACGGCCACTCGGTGGTCTACAATGAATCGGAGGAAGGCTGCGGCGTCCACCTGGAGAAGTGGTGGCTCGAAGATGTACAGGTCGCCAACGGCTTCATCCGCCAAGGCAGCAACCAGTGCGCCGGCGAAGTGCACGGCATGGGCTGCAACCCGGTTTTCAGCCTTTCCGCAAAGAAGCTGCGCCTGGGGGGGCTGTCACTGACCTACTCAGGCCGCGATGTTGCGGGGATTTTCGTCCGCGGCAGCCTGGGCGCGGATATCGGTCATTGCGAGCTGATAGACAACGGCCGCGAGGTGACCAACCGCCATCAGGGCATAGACGCCATCAGAGTCACTGCGGTGGATGATATCGGCCTGGACACCGTTCGCATCCACCATAACGTGATCAACAATGCGCGTCAGATGGGCATTCGTGTTCACGGAAAGACTGCCGACATCAACAACAACGAGATTCACATCAACAGCGTCGTCACGAACTCGTTCGGGGTCAGTATTTCCGACGGCGTCATCCACCAGAACAAGATCTTCGGCGCGGGAGCGCATCCCATCGGCATCTGGCCGGGACCTGGAGTCAAGGTTCACACCAACTATGTGGAGACGCAAAACACGGCGGCGAGCGGGGAGTACGGATCGGCCGGGTCAGCGGGCCTGCGCATGACCTGGGGCAAGAACGACGGGGTGGAGGCATGGTGCAACACCTTTCTGGTTCTGGGGAAGGAGGACGGCCTGCCCAACGGCATGGACAGCTGGGGCCGCGCGCTCTTCGTAGGGTTGCCCGATGCAAAGCAATCCGCACTCTTTCACCACAACATCATCGCCGCCACGGCTCAGGGCACGGACGCCAAGACCGTCGCCGTGGGCGTGGTCTGCCTCAACACCAGCCCGGACCTGGTTTTCAGGGAAAATATCATCGCCAGCGACTGGTGTCCCATCCTGCTGGGGGACGACTACGGGCACAGCGGCGGCTATCCGTTGTTCGAGAACAACGACATCATACGCATCGGCGACAATTCGGACTTCCACACAATCAAGAACCTGTATCGTTATCGGCCGGCCACCGGGCGATTTTTGAATAATAGATATGTCGACGCAGAACAGGACGATATTGCTTTCCCCTCGCGCGCTGAAGATGTCCAGGACGTAATCATGGAAAAGACCATTACACTACATCTGTTGAACCCTGATGGTTCTCCCGTGCGGGAGACCCATGTCGCCATGACTCTAAGCAATGAAGCCACCACCCAGGAAAGAGCCACAGATGGCCATGGGGAAGTTATTCTTCATGTTCCAGTGCAAGCGTACACAAACAGGAACAACAATGGCGGTCATTTTTTTAGACCACGCTGGGTCAAATATACGAAAGTCCCTATCCAGATTCATGCCGGTGGATATGTTTCTGGTGCTGTTTTGAATCCACAACGAATTGACGACGTGTTCACAATACAAATGCGCTGATGGTGACTGCATGTCTCGACTGTGAACAGAGGGGAAGCGAAAGTGACCAGAAAACCAGCACCAGCAATCACCAAGCAAGGCATGCGCCAGGAGACACCTGCCGTATCCATTATCATAACCTGTTACAACTACGGACAATACGTTGGCGAAGCCTTGGATTCTGTCCTTAACCAGACCTTCACGGACTGGGAGGCCTTCGTTGTCGACGACGGCTCGACCGACAACACGGCGGATGTGGTCTCTCGATATCTTGATGATCCGCGGGTGCGGTACGTGTACCAACAGAACGCCGGGCAGGCGTCCGCAAAAAACACGGGAATACGAGAAGCAAAAGGCGAGTTTGTTGCATTTCTGGATGCGGACGACATTTGGCAGTCAGAAAAGCTGGCAATGCAACTTCCATTATTTTCCAACCCCAACGTAGGCGTCGTGTATTCCAAGCGCAGAATACTAGACACTAATGGTGTCATACGGACATTCTATCACCCACCGCTGCACAGAGGTAATGTTCTCGACCATATGTTCATCGACAACTTTGTGTGCTTCTCTTCATCAATCGCACGAAGATCAATCCTGAACGATGCTCGCGGCTTCGATGAATCATTGGATATGGGTATCGACTACGACCTGTGGATACGGCTTGCGGCAAGATATGAATTTGACTTTGTCGATGCTCCACTCGTCACATATCGCGTTGGCCACACAGGACAAATGTCCAACAAGCTTTTATGCAGGCTGGATCACGCGTGGGAGATCATGCACAAGAATCTTCTTAATGAAAAAATTGCAACACAGATTAGCAAAAAAGCAAAGAAGCGCGCCTTTGCAATGACTCATTGCACAACTGGGCGTGCCCAATTAAGCAGTGGAAACCGATACAATGCTTATCGTCATTTTTTCTTGTCAGCATGTAATGACCTAACATACATGACACTCTGGAAGGAATTGGTAAAAATTATTATTCGGCGAGAAAGAAATATGTACTAATCTGAATGGTATGTTTTGTTCTTCACAAACGTTACTCCCAAGCCATCTTCCCAATCTCCTCACACATCTTCTGTATCACACCATTTGTCTTATGAATCTTGTTTTCCGCAGCACTCCAGTCACAGCTCTTGGCCGCCTTCATCACATCGTGGCAAACCTCCACCGCGGTTGCACTGCCAAAAACCTTGGCCACGGAAGAAAACGAATGCGACACGCGGTACAGCCGTTCGCCGTCCCATTCCGCCAAGGCTTCTTCCATCTCCTCTATGTATCGGGGAGCGTTCTGCACAAAGCTGTTACAGACGGATCGTATGCGTTGCTCCTTGCCATCGAACTGCTCCTGCAGTCGAGAAAAGTCCACGATGCGTTCACCCGTCACACACTCGTCTTTCGCCGCCTCGCCGACTGATTCCCCGGACGAGTGCGCATCGATCGTCTGCAGCAAATCCTGCATTGTCACAGGCTTGGGAATGTAGCCGTCGATGCCGTGCACGGCGCATTCGCCCACGATCCGGTGCTCGGGCAATGCCGACATGACCAGGATCGGCGTGCGCTTCTGCCGGATCGGCTCCAGTGAACGGATGCGCTTGGCCGCACCATAGCCATCGCACACGGGCATGTTCACATCGAGCAGGATGAGATCGTAATCCGCGCGCATAAACGATTCAACGGCCTGCTGACCGTCCAGCACGCAATCCACTGTATGCCCGCCCTCCTCCAGTATTTCGGAGTACATCTTGAGGTTGATGCAGTCGTCCTCGGCCAGAAGGATGCGCAACGGCCGCCTGGAGACGAACGGGACGGAACCTGTCGCCGCCGCCGGCATCTCTTCCACCCGTCGCACCGGCACCATCACAGAGAACGTGGAGCCCACGCCCAGCTCGCTACGCACGGAGATGCTGCCGCCCATGAGATCCACCAGCCGCTTGCACACGGCCAGGCCGATGCCGCTGCCTCGTATTCGCTTGGCCCCCTCCTGGGACAGCCGCCTGAACCGCTCGAAGACGAACTCAATCTGATCCGCCGCGATGCCAATGCCGGTATCGCTCACCTCCACGACGATAGGCACAAGGCCTTCGCCCTGCGCCAGCGCAGAGGAACGCGCAGGCCTGACGCTGACGGCGACCTGACCTTCGTTCGTGTACTTCAAGGCGTTTGCAGTCAGGTTGAGCAGCACCTGCCGCAGCCTGGGCGCATCGCCCTGGTAGAAGCCCACGAGATCCGGGTCCACTTCGGCCGACAACTGGATGCCCGCCTGATCCGCCTGGTACTGCAGGGTATCGATAACCGTCCCGACGATTTCGTCGAAATGGAAGGTCTCGTCTTCCAGCGCGAGCTTGCCGGCCTCAAGCACCGAAAGGTCGAGGATGCTGTTCACCAGCTGCAGCAGCTGATCCGAGACGGCGTGAATTTTTTTCAGATACGTCTTGGGGTCGCTGGCCTCGTTTTTGAGCAGCCCCAACTCCGACAGACCCAGGATCGAGGACATGGGCGTGCGCAGTTCGTGGGTCACGTTTGCCAGAAACTCATCCTTCAGGCGGAGGTTCTCCTCGGCCGCCCGCTTGGCCTCGTACAGCTTGCGCTCCACGTCTTTGCGCCTGGACACATCCCGGCCAACGCACAGAATGCACCGCCGGCCGTGATAATCCACCGGCCGCGCCGTCAGCTCCAGGCAGACCCGCCGCTTGCTGCTGGTGACACACACCACCTCGAACGCCTGTTGCAGTGGCGCACGACTGTAGTCCTCGTTCAAGTGAGACTGGATGGACGTGCCCTTTTCCAGAAATGTTGAAAGATTTTCATTAATAAGGGTTTCGCGCGACGATTCCAAAAGCAACGCCGCCGCTGGGTTCACATCCAGAATCCGGCCCTGGTAGTCGTGGATGAAGATGGCGTCTCCGGCCTGGGAAAACAGTGAGTTGTAGCGCGTTTCACTCTCTTGCAGCGCCTCGCGCAGGGCGCGGTGCTTGCTCAGGTCGTAGCGTTTGACTACCAGGTGCCTGAGCATGCCGTCACCGTTGAACACCGGGCGGATGTCCGTGGAAAAGGCCTCGCCGCCCGAGGTTTCCAGCACGTTCGCTTCCATGCCGCTGCACAGAACGTTCTCGATGCCTTCGAGAAGCTCCGATCCAAGTCGGACAACGGTATCCGTGTGAAAAATGTTGGCACCGACCACCTGATGAAAGGAAAGGTTCAGCCAGGAGGCAAAGGCCTTGTTGACCGCGAGGACCGTGCCCCCCTCGTGCAGCATTATGGAGTGGCTCTCCATGGAATCGAGCAGGTTGCGAACCGTGTCGCGGCTCGATTGTATGACTTCCTGCATGGAGTGCTTGGCCGTGATGTCCAGCAGGAATCCTTCCACCACGGCGTCGCCGTCGTGCGCTCCGGAAACCGCCGAGGCGTGGACAGCGGCCCAGAAAACGCTGCCGTTCTTGCGGCGCATGGGGATCTCGAAGCCGTCCACCTGCCCATGGCTGCGAAGCTTCTGGAACAGCAGATCGCGCAGCCCGGGCCTTGGGTAGCACTGCTCCAGGTACCCGTTGCTCATGGCGAGATACAGCTCCTCGGGTGCGTCGTATCCCAGGAGCCGTACGAGGTTTGTATTGGCGCAGACGATGCGACCGTCGAAAGTCGCGCGGAAGGCCTGTACCGGAAAGCGTACCGAGAAATCATTGGTGCTCAGCATGGCGCGCCCCACATTCGCGCACACACTGTTACCTCAGTTCCATGCATTGTTCGTCCCCCCCAATGGAACAACGGCGCATGAAAAACGTCTCTTAGCCGCTATAGTTTCATGTCATGCTGCTTGAGCAACTGATACAAACGCGCACGTGAAAAGTCCGCGTAGCTGCACACAGTCCTTGCATCGCCGTTTGCCTTGACGATGACGTGCTTCAGATAATGCCGCTCCGCTTTTCTCAATGCATTATCCCTGTACTCCTTGAAGCTTGGAAAAGAACCATTTTCACCGATGGCGAGCGCTGTCTCCTCCTGCATCAGAGGGCACACACATGCATTGTCCGCCATGTTGTCGTGCAGATTGTTCCTGGCTGAGGCTATCCGTATTTCAGTCGGTAGATGATGTGGATACAAGGAAGCTTCATCATTGGCCGCAGATATGGACGCATACATCGTGTTCACCAGCTCGCGCACATTGCCTGGCCAATGGTACGCCTCCACGTCCTTCAAGAACGATCGCGATATGTCCTTCTTGGGAACGCCCAGCTCCCGGCATATCTTTTCCACATAGTGGCGCATGAGCAGAATGATGTCGTCATCGCGCTCCCGCAGAGGCGGCAGCTCGATGGTCAGGCCCGAGAGTCGGTAGTACAGGTCCTCGCGGAATACGTCTTCCTGGACCTTTTGCTTCAGGTTCACGTTGGTGGCCGCGATCAGACGGAAGTCCGACGACTCCTCCACCTGCGAGCCGATGGGCCGGAAGCGGCGCTCCTGGAGCACGCGCAGCAGGGAACGCTGCACAGTCAGGCTGAGATCGCCTATCTCATCGAGAAAAATGGTGCCTTTATCGGCCTGCTTGAACAGACCGGTATGACTCTCCCGCGCATCCGTGAAAGACCCTTTCCGGTGGCCGAAAAGGAGCGATTCGGCGAGGTTCGACGGAATATTGGTGCAGTCCATGACGATAAACGGGCCATCCCTGCGCGAAGACTGCCGGTGGATGGCCTGGGCAAAGAGCTCCTTGCCCGTGCCCGTCTCGCCGCATATCAGCACGTTGGCGTTCGACTGACCTGCCTTGACAACATTACTGAAACATTCCTGAACCTTGAAGCTCGTTCCGATGATCGGGTGCTCCGCAGCGAATCCGTCGCTGGCATACTGCTTCTTGTTGCGGCGGTACTCCAGCACCCGCCGGACAACGGAACGGATGCTATCGCCGCTCGAAGGCTTTTCAAGATAGTACAGTGCGCCGTGCTTGAGCGCGTGCTCGGCGCCAATCGGGTCGCCCTGCCCGGTGAGAACGATTATTTCGGGAAAGGAGGAAGCGTTTTTGAAGACATGGAGCCGATCGAGACTGTTGCCTTCCGGCATGTGCACGTCCAGCAACACCAGATCGTACGGCGCATGATCGAGCGCCTTGAACGCGGCGTTCAAAGTGCAGACGACGTCGAGTTGCGCTTCTTCGTCGGCCAGCAGCTCTTTGAGGATGTCGCAAAAAATCGGATCGTCATCGACGACCAGAATTGTCTCCATGCCCCACCTGCACTACGTAATGTGGGGGGGATTGATCAGCCAAGTATTCGTCCCGCCCCCCGGATGAACGAACCAAACCAACCTCTATTTTTTGTATATATGCTTTGCTACATCACAGAAAGCGCAAAGGCAAGAGACTATCGTCATACGCATACACATATGGCCCTCCCCGCCCTTGAATCCGGCTCGTTTGTTTTCCAGAGTGCTGCTCGATGATGCTGATTGTCAAAGAATAGTAGACAGAACATTCGTCTTTATTGCACCCGGACTCCATGGTTATATGAATTTGGTCTTGCTGCCGTATAATTTTATTTGACAAATCACGACCATTCCATTCGGGAACAGTATTTTTCCCATCTATCATGCTTCCAGTGATTGAAAATGCACTAATTTATTTTATCTATCATGACGCATCAGAACTCCTTTTTCCGATGGTCATAAACGACGTTTCATTCCTGTTTCTGGTGACTTACGTCCGATTGCCCGAAAACCTACAAAAAACAGAGCTACAGACAAACATCAATATTGCAGCACATTACACTACTCACTGTCGCGCCGCGCGGGTGGCAAATTCTATTCGAACCAAAGGTGAAGGCCGTCCCACAGAGTTGTCGTCAGGCGCCCGGAACTTCCTCCAGCAACGCCTCGAACTCCTGCTCGTCATGACACTGCTGCCGTAGAGGGTGCGTAGCCAGGGGTGCTGCGGGCGTCGAAGAGCCCCATTGCCGCATGGGATCTCATACAGGGCCCTCGCCGGTGGACAGGCTGTGTCTTTTGAATCGCCCACGAAACGCGTGTCTGCACGCCAACCTCTGCATGTTTGATGTAGACGAATCCGTTATTTGTGCAGCAGTGCATCCATATAATGTTTCATTACAGTGAAAATAGCGTGACACCGCTTTGCAACCGCCCCTTTTGTGCTATATGCCTGTGACTGATTGGCGGCCACGGCATCGCGTCTCAACGTCCGATGCACACCAGGCGCCGCCTGCACGGAACCAAACGAGGAATTCAATGAACACGTCGATAATTTTCAATAATGCCAAGATGGTACTACGCGATGGGGTGCTTGACGGCTCCCTGGCCGTCCAGGACGGCATGATCGCGGACATTTCAAGCACAGCTACGGCGCAGCCGGCCGTGGACATGGAAGGGGACTACCTGCTGCCAGGCCTTATCGAGATGCACACGGACAACCTGGAGAAGCATCTCATCCCCAGGCCCGGAGTGGAGTGGCCGTCGGCCCTTTCCGCGCTCATTGCACACGATGTGCAGATGATGGGCTCGGGCATAACCACGGTCTACGACTCCATCTTTGTCGGCGAGTACATGCGCGGCAACGGCCGCAAGGCCCTGCTCAAACGCTCTATCCAGGCAAACCACGAAGGCCGGGATCAGGGCTTTCTGCGCGCCGAGCACTTTCTGCACCTGCGCTGCGAGCTGGCCGACGAGCACACCCTGTCGCTGTTCTCGGAACATGCGGACGACCCGCTGCTCAAGCTCGTCTCCGTCATGGACCACACGCCGGGCCAGCGCCAGTGGTCCGACCTCTCCAAGTGGCGGCTCTACCACTCGGACAAGAAGTGGACCGACGAGGACGCAGCGCGGGTCATCGCCGAACGGACAGAAGCGCAGCGGCTCTATGCCGAGCCCAACCGCCAGGCCATCGTCGCCATGGCCCACGAGCGGAACATCCCTCTGGCCAGCCACGACGACACCACCCTGGAGCACGTGGAGGAGTCCATCGAGTCCGGCGTGTCCATCTGCGAGTTTCCCACGACAATGGAGGCTGCACGGGCCATCAAGGAGCGCGGGCTGACCGTGGCCATGGGCGCGCCCAACGTGGTTCGCGGCGGCTCGCACTCTGGCAATGTCTCGGCCCTGGACCTGGCGGCCGAGGGGCTGCTGGACGCCTTGTCCTCGGACTACGCGCCCAAAAGCCTCATCCACGGGGCGTTTCTGCTGCATCAGAAGGTTGGCCTGCCGCTGCCTGAAGCCATTGCCACCGTTTCCACGAACCTGGCCGATGTCCTCGGGCTCGACGACAGGGGCGAGCTCTCTGTGGGCAAGCGCGCCGATCTGGTGCAGGTCCGGATCTTCCAGGACGTGCCGGTGGTCCGGGGCGTCTGGCGTGAAGGCCGCAGGGTGATCTGATGACCGCACGCTACGGTTTGTACTTCGCGCCGGAGCCCGGCAGCGCACTCGCCGTGCTGGCCGCCACCTGGCTTGGCAGGGACGCAGCCACGGGAGACACGTGCGCACAGCCTCAGCTCCCCGGCATTCCGGCTGATATTCTAATGGAGCGGACGGCGTCGCCGCGGCACTACGGCTTCCACGCCACGCTCAAACCGCCCTTTGCCCTGGCACCCTCGCGGACTGAGGACGAGCTGCGCGCCTCTGTCGCCGAGTTCGCACAACAGCAACAGCCCTTTGGCTTGCATCTAGCGCCCGGTGTGCTGGGAGGGTTCGTGGCCCTGCAGGAAACCACACCCAGCGAGGAGCTGCGCGCCCTGGCCGCCGCCTGCGTGATCGAGTTCGACGGCTTCCGCGCCCCGCCTGCCGCAAAGGAGCTGGAAAAGCGCAGAGCCGCGGGTCTGACGCCGCGGCAGGACGCCCTGTTGATCCGCTGGGGCTACCCGTACGTGCTGGACGAGTTCCGGTTCCACATGACCCTGACCTCCCGTGTGCAGGAAAACGAGCTGCGCCGCGCCATGCTCGACGCCGCCGGGCTCTACTTCGCCGATGCGCTGGCCGAGCCAATCACGGTGGACGCCGTCACACTCTTCCATCAGCCCTCGCGGGAAGAGCCTTTCACCATCATCGATCGCTTTCCCTTCTGTTCTTCCTGATCTCACCCCCAACTCGTGCCAGAAAAACGAAAGGCCGCCGGGCAATTGCCGGGCGGCCTTGAAGCATGAATCCAGAATTCATCAGCCGTACTTTTCCACAAAGCCGGCTGCGTCCAGAGTGCGGAAGTCGTGCAGCCGCTCCCGCAGGGTTTCGTGATCCCAATCCCACCAGGCCATTTCAAGCAACGCGTCCTGCAGCGCCTTCGGGTGCCGCTCCCGGATCGGTTTGGCCGGCACCCCGCCCACGATCGTATACGGCGGAACATCCTTGCTGACCACAGCGCCGGCGCCGATCACCGCGCCTGTACCGATGGTCACGCCGGGAAGGATGGTTACGCCGTGGCCGATCCAGACATCGTGACCGATATGCACGGGATGTCCGCGACGCCAGTCGAAAAACGAATCGTCGTCCTGGCCCAGATCATACTGCGCGCTGCGGTACATGAAGTGGTGCTGGCTGGCGCGCCACATGGGGTGGTTGCCCGGATTAATGCGCACGAAGGCCGCAATGGAGCAGAACTTGCCGACGGTGGTGTAGATCACGCTGCCGTCATTGAC
This sequence comes from Oceanidesulfovibrio marinus, assembly GCF_013085545.1. Taxonomy (NCBI): domain Bacteria; kingdom Pseudomonadati; phylum Thermodesulfobacteriota; class Desulfovibrionia; order Desulfovibrionales; family Desulfovibrionaceae; genus Oceanidesulfovibrio; species Oceanidesulfovibrio marinus. Next base: position 650,733 of record NZ_CP039543.1, on the reverse strand, counting down.
GATGTAGCTGTAGTCCCCCATGGAGGACTCCACCACCTTGGTGCGTTCGCCCACTTCCACAAACGCGCCGAATGTCGAGTCTGTGACCGTGGCCGTGGAGGCTATCAAGGGATGCGTACCGAGCTGTTTCATGTGTTCCGATGCCCTGTCAGGGTCGATAGTCGGGGTTGTTGATGATGCGCATGCGGATGGTCCTGGACAGCATGTCGATGAGCGAGACGGTGACAAGAATCATGAGGATGATGAAGCAGGCCTCGTCCCAGTTGTTCACGCGGATGCGGTCCGAGAGCTGCAGGCCGATGCCGCCCGCGCCCACAATGCCCAGGATGGTGGCGGATCTGGTGTTGGACTCGAAGTAGTACAGGGAGTTGGAGAGCATCACAGGCAGCACCTGGGGCAGGATGCCGAAACGCATGACCTGCACCCGGTTCGCTCCGCTGGCGCGTACGCCCTCCACTTGCTTGCGGTCCACATTCTCGATGGCCTCGGCAAAGAGCTTGGCCAGCACGCCAGTGTCGGACACGGCAATGGCCAGGATGCCTGCGAACGGCCCCAACCCGACCACGTTGATGAAGATCAGCGCCCAGATCAGCACATCCACGCCGCGCACAGTGTCGAACCCCCGGCGCAGCCCGAAGTGGAAGGCCCACTGCGGTATCACGTTCTTCGCGCCGAGAAAGCCGAGCGGCACCGCGGCAAGGCTGGCCAGCAGCGTGCCCAGAAAGGCCATACCGAGTGTCTGGGCGATTGCCAGTGCGAACTCGCCAAAGTATCCGTGCGCCGCAGGCGGGAGCATGAAGGCGAGCACGTTGCCCAGCTTGCCGAGCCCTGTGGCAATCATCGAGAAATCAAAAAATCCAGTGCGCCAGAGCCCCAGGATGAAGGCAAGCCCCAATGCGCCCCACGCGCCGTACGACAGGGCCCGCTGCCGGAGATCAGGCCCGTTGACCAGGCGTTCGCGTACTGCGTCCATGGATCTACTGCCCTCCTGTCATATGAATGATTCGGTGGCGCAGATGCTCGCAGGAGATGTCGATGAGCGAGACCATGAAGATGATAAGCAGCACGATGGCGCTGATGTCGGTGTAGACGAACTGGCGGATGACGAACATCAGCTCCTGGCCGATGCCGCCGGCACCCACGAACCCGATGACCGACGCAGCGCGGACGTTCACCTCGAAGCGCAGCAGCGTGTAGGAAAGAAAGTTCGGCAATACCTGAGGGACCACGGCGTAGCGGATCATCTGATACCAGTTGCCGCCCGAGGCCTTGACTCCTTCGAGGCTCTTCATGTCCACATTCTCGTTGACCTCGGAAAAGAGCTTGCCCAGGGCGCCGGCCGTATGGATGGCCAACGCGAGCACACCCGCGAATGGCCCGATGCCGAAGGAGAAGACGAAGAGCATGGCCCAGACCAGCTCGGGCACGCTGCGGCAGAACTCGGTCAGACGGCGGAATCCGAAGTAGAGCCAGTGGGTGTTCATCAGGTTGCGCGATGCCGGAAAGCAGAACACGAACGCGCCGATGGCGCCCAGGGCTGTGCCCGTGAAGGCGATGACCACGGTGTCCAGGAGCATCATGAGCCACTTGTCCAGGGCCCAGTACCACTCCTGGAGGTCGCTCCCCAGCGAGCGGGCATGCATGACCGGCGCGATGTCGTTGATGTAGTTGAAAAATCCGGGGATGCCTTCGATGAAGGAGCCTATCCGCACTTCGCCAACCCAGGCGGATGCAAAGAGCACGGCGATGAAGACGCCCGCGAAAAGCATGGTCCTGCCGCGTTTGGCCTGCGCATGCTCGATGCGTGCGCGTTCCACAACCTCGGGCCAACTCTGACCGGGCATGGGAGAAAGAAGCGTATCCTGCATGGCGTCCCATGGAAGCCGCGCCGCCCCTGCGGAGGCAATGGCAGAGACGGCGCGGGCGGAGGCTCGGGTTAGCTTTTGCGATTCTTCAGGTTGGCCTGAATCATGCGAACGATGGGCTCGTAATCCTCGTGGGTAACCTCGGCAAAGCCGGAGATCTTCTCACCTTTGATGAAGCTGGCCCAGGCTTCGGGGTCCTTGGTGGGCAACTCAAGGAGCGCCTTCTGGATGTCCTTGCGCATGTCCTCCGGCAGGTCGGTGGGCACGGCCCAGGGGCTGGAGGGCAGCAGCGGCGACTTCCAGATGATGCGCCACTGGCCGGGCTCGATCATGCCCTTGCTTTCCATGCGCTTGGGGTTGTTGCTGGAATCGGAGCGCCACCAGGTGGCCACGGCGTCGTAGGTGCCGGAGACCAGCCCCATCACGCTGTTCTCGTGGCTGCCGGAAAAGGTGGCCGAGCTGAAAAACTCGTCGACCTTGATGCCTTCCTCGTCCAGAAAGTATCGGGGAGCCTGGTGGCCGGAGGTGGAGTTTGGATCGGCAAAGGCGAACTTCGTGCCCTTGAGGTCCTGGACCGTCTTGTACGGGCTGTCGGTCTTGACGATGATCACGGAGTGGTAGCCGAGGTTGCCGTCCTTATCCAATGCGCCGACCAGAGGCTCCACTTTGCCGTTGGTGACGATGTAGCACTTGGCATAGGACGCGGGGCCGAAGCGCGCGACCTGGATCTTGCCGGCCTTCACGCCCTCGATGACGCCGGCGTAGTCCGTGGCCGTGCGCCATTTGATTTTCACGCCCAGGGTCTCCTCCAGGTACTTCTGGACCAGCTCGTACCGGATCAGGCGGTCCTTCTCGTTCTCGGAGGTGATGACACCGAGGGTGATCTCCGGGTACTGCTTCTGCCACTGTTCGGCGCGCGCGACTTGGGACATGCACATCACCCCAAGCAACGCGACGGCCACGATTCTACCAAACCACTTCATTCCAGACTCCTTGTGCTTGCTGTTGGTTGTTCGGGCAGGAAAGCCCGGGTGCCGGCTCAGACCTGAGCCGTGGCGGGCTGTCCGGCGGAGCGTATCCGCGAGGGGTTGCCTGCAGGGACGCATCCATTGAGCGCGCACTCGAGCTCTTCGCTGCCCTCCTCCAGGCCGTAGATCTCCTGTACCTTCTGCTCGTCGAGGCTCTCCGGCGCGCCGTCGAACACGACGCGGCCGTGGGCCATGCCCACGAGCCTGTCGCAGTACTCCTGCGCCGTCGGGACCTGATGCAGGTTGCAGATGACCGTGATGCCGTCGTCCTTGTTGATGGTGCGCAGCGCGTCCATGACCATGGCGGCGTTGCGGGGATCGAGAGAGGCTATGGGCTCGTCGGCTAGGACCAGCTTGGGCTCCTGCACCAGGGCCCGCGCTATGGCCACGCGCTGCTGCTGGCCGCCGGAAAGGGTGTCCGCCCGTTTGAGGGCGTGCGGCGCCATGCCCAGGCGCTCCAGAGCGCCGACCGCCATGTCGCGCTCCCGCCTGGAGAACTGCTTGATCAGCGTGGGCAGAGTCGCGTTGTAGCCCAGACGGCCCAGCAACACGTTGCCCAGCACGTCCAGCCGCTCCACCAGATTGAACTGCTGAAAGATCATCGCGCAGGTGGCGCGCCACTCCCGGAGCTTTTTGCCCTGCAGCTCGCATACGGCCGTGTTGTCAAACCGCATCGAGCCCCCGCTCGGGTCCAGCAGGCGGTTGATGAGCCGCAAAAGAGTCGATTTGCCTGCGCCGGAGCTGCCGATAATGCCGATGAACTGCCCCTTGGGAATGCTCAGGCTGACATCATTCACGGCAACAACGTCGCCAAACCGTTTGCTCAGGCCCTGAATCTCAAGCATCTCATTCTCCCCTTGCGGCTAGGCCAACCTGGGCCATACACATACATCGCTTGATACTGATGATAACGTGACACATGTCACCAAATTACATGCGCAACACCGAGACTCACGCATCGCACGACATGGAAATTACAATCCGTTATGGATTAAATTCTGCATCAATACTTCATTATGGATATCGATGCCGTATAGATACAATGTTTCGCCTGCTTCCATGTTCGCGTCACGCCGCGACGCGACCGCCGACATTTCCCTGTCCGGAGAATGCCTGTGCGGCCAGGGTTCCGCCCATGTACGCCATGGTCCCAGACGTCCAGGTGCAGGCCGCCTGCAACAATCCGTTGGGACCGACCTCCGCGGCGATGAGGTCGGCGCGCAGGCCGGGCTCGATACGCCCCCGGTCCGTCAGCCCCAGGGCTCGCGCCGGGTTTGCAGACACGAGGTCCCAGGCTCTGCCGAGCTCCAGGCCGCGCCGGGAATGGATGTCCCACGCCGCGGCAAGCAGGGACGGATAGTAGTAGTCGGAGGCGAGGACCGTGCAGAGGCCTTCCACCGCGCAACGACGGGCCGAAAGGCGCTTGTAGAGGCTCGATCCGCGCAGGGCGTTGGGAGCGCCGAGCACCACGTCGTCCCCCAGCTCAAGAGCGTGACAGGCCGTGGCCTCGTTGACCGGGAACTCGCAGATGCGGCAGCCCAGCTCGTGATACCAGCGCCGGACATCGGGACTTTCCTCATCATGGGAGGCCATGGGGATAGCCGCGAGCCGCCCTGCCTCGGCCAGGCGCTCCACACCCGCCAGGGAGTGGGGGTAGCGTTCGCGCATGGCCCTGTGGGCGGCCAGATACTCTTCCGGGGTCTGGCCGTTCCGTGCGGCGAGGATGCCGATACGATCGGAATCCTCAATTTTCTCTTCGATGTAGTTGAGATGATCGTTGAAGGCCAAAAGATCGATCCGCGCCTCGTGCACCCACTGCAGCACGGTCTCCAGCGCATCCAGGTGATGGATTTCGTAACGGAGGTGCAGCTGGGAGTCGCAGCGCAGGTTTGGCCGCAGCTCTTCGAACTGGTCGAGGAATCGTGCAGGCTCGCTGCCGCTGCGCAGGCCCCGGTTGCTCTCCCAGCTCCAGGAAAGACCGTAGAACGCCGTGGTTACGCCGTTGGCCACCAGCTGGCGGTCGGTCTCCTCCAGGGCCAGAGTCAGATCAATCATGGTCTCGGGACGCGGCTGCACCACGGACTCGAAGGCGTCGCCGTGAATATCCACAATGCCGGGCAGCAACAGCCGGCCGCCCAGATCCATTTGCGCCAGCGCAGCCCCCGGCCCCAAACCGACAATGTAGCCGCCTCGAATACGAACATCGATGGGTTCGATATCACCACCAGGGAGCAGCACATTGCCGCCGCTCAAGAGCATATCCGCGCGTTCCTTCATCCTTCCACCTCGGGCGTATCCTGTTTGACGGCGCCGGCGTGGCGATCCGGGGATAAGCCCCAGGCACCGCACCACGATCCGCTCGGATGGTAATAGCCCGTGAAGGTTGCGGGGCAGAGAAGAGTCTATGACACTTTCCCGCAAGCAGAGATGCTCGTGATACAGAACAAGGATGGATGAATTCGGAATTCATCCACACAACAGTCAGTGGTGTCTAGCGCTCAAGACCTGGAGATACAATACAAAGCAGCTGTGTGAGATGATTTTCTGATGCACTATGGATTTTAAACTCGATCTATTTATGATTTGTATACACTGCAATGTTTCGTTCTGGTGAAGAAACACCAGTTTTTCCTTGCCAATGTATTGAAAACGTAACTTGACTATCTTATGAGCTTTGAAGATATGATGCCGCAATACATGTACGAATCAAAGCACCATATGAACACGCATTCCTGGCAACATCCGGGCGGAATGCCATCCTGTGGCGGCGGGTCAGGACTCGAAGACGATCTGCACCCAGTCGCTGGCAAAGCGGGTAACGCAGTACTCCACGGGCTCGCCGTCGCGGGTGGTGTTCACGCCTTCGGCCATCAGAATCGGCCGGTTACGCGGCTGTTCGAGGATCCGAGCGTCCCGCGCAGTGGGCATGCGCGCCGTCACGCGGGTGACCTTGCGCACGTAGTCGCCCACGCCGAAGTGCTCGAGCGTGCTGGTGATGGACTTTGTCCGGGCGTAAACTTCCGTCGCGCCAGGGAAACGGTCTTCGGACATGTAGTGGGTGCTCACGCTGATGCGATGGCCGTCCGCCTCGCCGGCGCGGTCGAGCACGGCCACGGGACGCCCCGGCGCAATGCCCAGCGCTTCAGCCGGAACCTCGTCGGCCGGCAGGGTCTGCGCACTGAGCAGGACACCGCCGGGTGTGCGCTTGAGCTTGGACAGGTTTTCGCTGAACCTGGTGCGTTTGCCGACACTGTAGTCCACGACCTGCTCGCGCACGAACATGCCGCGGCCGTGCTCGATGCGGATCAGGTCCATCTGCTCAAGCTCGGACAACGCCCGGCGCAACGTATGCCGGTTCACGCCGAACCGTTCGCTCAAGGCCGTCTCGGTGGGCAACCGCTCACCGGGCTTCAGAATTCCCGTAACGATCTCTCCGGCCAGCGTTTGCTGAATCTGCTTCCAGACAGAGACTCCCTTTTTTCTTTCAATAGGCATGGCGGCCTCATTTGAAGAGGGTTGCGTTGATGATGGCAAGTAGGATACCCTCGACTAACATCGATACATCTAGATGTCTACCAATTTTAGATTCATCTATCTCGGTTTGACGGTCGGGCTCGTGATCCACAGCAGGATTCTTCATAACCGCAGGTAGTTAGGCAAGACGCCACGACTAAAAAGAATCGACACAGGACTCCAAGCAATGAACCAGCGCATACGCGTTTCAGCACAAGGCGCGAACGTATGACAGATCGTAAACTTACCACGACTCAACCGCCGGAGGCCGGCGGAAATCCCGCAGCCCGCAACCACGGCGACGCCCCTGACGGCCCCGAAGCCAACCCGCGGCGCCGCTGGATGGGCATTCTGGCCAGAGCGGATATCAACGACCTTGAATCTGCCTGGGACGCCCTGGAGCACAAGCCGAACTACGAGTTCCTGCGCGGGCCGGAAACCGGGCTCGTCATGGTGCGCGGCCGCGCCGGCAATGTGGGCAAACGCTTCAACCTTGGGGAAATGGCCGTGACCCGCTGCGCCGTGCGTCTGGAAGACGAAACCGTGGGCCTCTCCTGGGTCATGGGCCGCAGCAAACGAAAGGCGGAGCTGACAGCCGCTTTTGACGGCCTGCTGCAGAACGAGGCGCTGCGTCCTCTCCTGGAAGCGCGCGTGCTCGCCCCCCTGGACGAACGCCGCCAGCTCCGCCTGGCGCAGCAGCGCACGCTGGCGGAGGAAACCACCGTGGACTTTTTCACCCTGGTCCGAGGAAGCTGACCATGACGAATACGAGCATGACCGGGCTCAAAGCCGGTTTTTCAAACCCTGTATTGTCCTCGCAGGCCGTGTTCCGCCAGGTGCTTACGGCCATGTCGCGGCCGGGCACCTTGCAGCGCATCCAAAGCCTGCCCCCGGCGGAACCGCCCCTGCTCCCGGCCACAGCCGCCGTCTGCCTGACCCTGGTGGATTTCGAAACGCCGCTGTGGCTGGACGCGCCCCTGGCCGCCAGCAACGCGGCCGGATACCTGCGCTTCCATTGCGGATGCCCCCTTGCCGCCGAGCCGGTGGCGGCCTCGTTCGCGCTGATATCAGACCCAGCCGCCATGCCGGCCCTGTGCGCCTTCAACCCGGGCCGACAGGATTACCCCGACCGCTCGGCCACGCTGATTATTCAGGTTTCCGCGTTGGCTGAAGGCGAAGGCGTCCGGCTTTCCGGGCCCGGCATACAGGAAAGCGCCCGGCTGCGCGTGGACGGCCTGCCCGATCGCTTCTGGGCCGAGCAGGAAGCCAACCGGAGCCTCTTCCCCAGGGGTGTTGATCTGGTCTTTACAACTTCCGACGCGGTGGCAGCCATGCCCCGCACAACACAAGTGGAGAGCTGATGTACGTTGCAGTCAAAGGCGGTGAGAAAGCCATCCTGCGCTCCCACGACCTGCTGGCGCTCAAGCGCCGGGGGGATGAGCGCCTGCCGGAACTGGACGTGGCCCAGATACGAGAGCAGCTGCCCCTGGCCGTGGACAGAGTCATGGCGGAAGGCTCCCTGTACGATCCGGACTTGGCCGCCCTGGCCATCAAGCAGGCCATGGGCGATACCCAGGAGGCCATCTTCCTGCTGCGGGCCTACCGCACCACCCTGCCGCGCCTGGGCTACAGCGAGCCTCTGGACACCTCGCGCATGGTCATCCAGCGCCGCATCTCCGCAACATACAAGGATCTGCCCGGCGGCCAGGTGTTGGGGCCGACCTTCGATTACACCCACCGGCTGCTCGATTTCAGCCTGTCCCGCAGTGCAGGCAATGAAAGCCATGATTCCGCTCCAACCGCGACTCCGAACCCGGACACCCCTGCGGAGCGCGTGCCGCGAGTGGCCGAGATTCTGGGCGACGAAGGGTTGCTGGAAGACGAGGTTGGCGGCGAGGACGGCCCGGTGGGGGATATCACCCGCGAGCCCCTGACCTTTCCGGCGGACCGGGACGTGCGGTTGCAGTCCTTGTCCAGGGCCGACGAAGGCTTCCTTCTGGGGCTGGCCTACTCCACCCAGCGCGGCTTCGGCTCGACCCATCCCTTTGCCGGAGAGATCCGCATGGGCGAGGCAGCCGTGGAGCTCGCGCCAGAGGAGCTGGGCTTCGCCATTGAGATCGGCGACATCCTTGTCACCGAATGCGAGATGATCACCCAGTTCAAGGGGACCAAGGACATCCCGCCCCAGTTCACCCGCGGCTACGGCCTCGTGTTCGGCCACTCGGAACGCAAGGCCATGAGCATGGCCTTGGTGGACCGCTCCCTGCGCTGCGAGGAGTACGGCCAGGAGCCCTCCGCGCCGGCCGAGGACCACGAGTTCGTGCTCTACCACGGGGATAATGTGGAGGCGCAGGGCTTTGTCTCGCACCTCAAGCTGCCGCACTACGTAGACTTCCAGGGCGAGCTCACCATGCTCCGCGCCATGCGCAAGGCCATGGACGAGAACGCCGCAACGGCGGATACGCAGGACCAGGATTCCGCAGACACGGCCGTCCAGCCCGAGGAGGCGTCCGACCATGACATTTGAACCCTCCCAGCACCGCCAGCCCCAGGATGTCGCGACGCCCGACGTCAATGACGGCGGCTACAACTTCGCCTACCTGGACGAGCAGACCAAGCGCATGATCCGCCGCAGCATCCTCAAGGCCGTGGCTATTCCCGGCTACCAGGTGCCCTTTGCAGGCAGGGAAATGCCCCTTGCCTACGGCTGGGGCACCGGCGGCATCCAGGTTACGGCCAGCGTGATCGGCCCGGATGACGTGCTCAAGGTCATCGACCAGGGCGCGGACGACACCACCAATGCGGTGTCCATCCGCCGCTTTTTTGCCACCACGGCCGGCGTGCGCACCACGGAAAAAACCGCTGAGGCGTCCATCATCCAGACCAGGCACCGCATCCCGGAAAAGCCCCTGACCGAGGACCAGATTCTCGTCTACCAGGTGCCCATCCCCGAGCCCCTGCGCAAGATGGAGCCACGGGAGACCGAGACGCGCACCATGCACGCCCTGACCGAGTACAGCGTGATGCACGTGAAGCTGTATGAGGACATCGCCCGCCTGGGGCGCATCGCCACCAACTACGACTACCCAGTGCAGGTGAACGGCCGCTACGTCATGGCGCCCTCACCCATTCCCAAGTTCGACAACCCCAAGATGGACGGCATGCCCGCCCTGCAGCTGTTCGGCGCCGGCCGGGAGAAACGCATCTACGCCGTTCCGCCGTACACCGAGGTCAAAAGCCTGGACTTCGAGGATCACCCCTTCGAGATCCAGCACTGGGACGAGTGCTGCGGGTTGTGCGACGCCACGGACAGCTACCTCGATGAAGTGATTCTGGACGACAAGGGATCGAAGATGTTCGTCTGCTCCGATTCCGACTACTGCGGCGAGCGCCGGGCGGCCGGTCACGAAGGCCCCATGGCCAAGGCCGGCATATTTTAGGGAAACCATCCCCAAAGGTTCGACACCATGGATACATCCATATGCGCACAGGCGCACCTGGCCCAATGCGGAACAGGAGCCGCCGAGGCTGCCTCCAAAGCGGACATCCCCCTCCTGCAGGTCAAGGGATTGAGCAAATACTACGACCGCCATCTCGGCTGCCGGGACGTGAGCTTCGACCTCTGGTCCGGCGAGGTCATCGGCGTTGTGGGCGAGTCAGGCTCCGGCAAATCCACCCTGCTCTCCTGCCTCTCGGCCATGCTGCCGGCAAGCAGCGGCTCTGTCGTCTACCACGACAGGAACGGCCGGGCCGTGGATATACACGCCGCGGAAGACGTGGAGAAGCGTATGCTCATGCGGAGCGAATGGGGCATTGTGCACCAGAACCCGCGCGACGGGCTGCGCATGAATGTCAGCGCCGGGGCCAACATCGGTGAACGCCTCATGGCCCTTGGCGAACGGCATTACGGCAACATCCGCGCCAAGGCGCTGCGCTGGCTGGAACGGGTGGAAATCGACGCCGAGCGCATCGATGATCTGCCCGCGACATTTTCCGGCGGCATGCAGCAGCGGTTGCAGATCGCCCGCAACCTGGTCACCGACCCCAGGCTCGTGTTCATGGACGAGCCCACGAGCGGGCTGGACGTCTCGGTGCAGGCCCGGTTTCTGGACCTCCTGCGCGGGCTGGTGGGCGAGCTGGGACTCGCCGTGGTCATCGTGACCCACGACCTGGCCGTGACCCGGCTGCTGGCCCACCGGCTCATGGTCATGCGCCGCGGCGAGGTGGTCGAGTCCGGTTTGACCGACCAGGTCCTGGACGACCCGCAGCACCCCTACACCCAACTGCTGGTGTCGTCCGTACTCCATGCATAACATGGTATAATACCATTGTTTTTACCTGAACGACCATAGCCTCCGGCGGCCAGGGGAACTATGTCCCCCTGGACCCCAGCAATGGGTCCAGGGAGCACTGCTCCCTGGCAGGGGGCGGGGGACAGCGTCCCCCGGAAATACTAGTTCAAGAATTCGTTTCTATCGATTTAACCGGTTCCGGAGGATGCCATGGACGCCGTCATCGAAGTCGAAGATTTGACCAAACATTTTGTGCTGCACACCCAGGGCGGGGCGGAGATCCCTGTTTTTGAAGGCCTTGGCCTGAGCGTCATGGCGGGCGAGTGCGTAGCGCTCCATGGTCCTTCCGGCGCGGGCAAATCCACGTTGCTGCGTTCGCTGTACGCCAATTACAAACCCCTGAGCGGCAGCATCCGCATTCGCGTGGAGGAAGGAGACGGCCCGTGCGTGGTGGACCTGGCTTCGGCCGGACCGCGCGAGGTGCTGCAGCTCCGGAAGCGCACGCTGGGCTACGTGAGCCAGTTCCTGCGCGTCATTCCGCGTGTTCCGGCCCGGGAGATCGTTGCCGAGCCGTTGCGCGACCGCGGCGTGGATGCGCAGGAAGCGCTGGAGCGCGCAGAGACCATGCTGCGCCGGCTCAACATCCCGGAGCGGCTCATGGGCCTTGCTCCGGCCACGTTCTCTGGCGGCGAGCAGCAGCGGATCAACATTGCCCGCGGGTTTGTGGCCCACTACCCTGTTCTGCTGCTGGACGAGCCCACGGCGTCCCTGGATGCGGACAACCGCGACGTGGTGATCCAGCTGATCCGGGAGGCCAAAGCGCGTGGCGCGGCCATCGTAGGAATCTTCCACGACGCCGAAGTGCGACACGCCATTGCGGACAGGATTTACCCTGTAGCGCCACACGACGCCGCGGCCGGCGACGGAGAAAACGAATGAGCTCGGGCAGGCTGGTCTACGTGATGGGACCGTCCGGCGCAGGAAAGGACAGTGTGCTGAACGAGGCGCGGCGCCAGCTCGGCGGCTCTCCCACAGCCTTTGCCCATCGCTACATCACCCGGCCTGCCGATGCGGGGGGCGAGAACCACGTGACCTTGAGCGAGGAGGAGTTCGCCTGCCGGCGGGACCGGAGCCTCTTCCTGTTTCATTGGCACAGTCATGGGTTTTTCTACGGCGCGGGCATCGAGCTGCTGGACTGGATGTACCGCGGCTTCACGGTGGTGCTCAATGGCTCGCGGGAGTACTGGCCCCAGGCGCGGGAACGGATACCGAACATCGAGGGCGTCCTGATAACCGCGCGCTCCGAGGTTCTGCGCCAACGGCTCCAGGATCGCGGTCGCGAGAGCGACGCCGCCATCAAGGAACGCATCCGCCGCAACACCGCTCTGGAATCGGACATGCCCGGCGTACGGGTTATTGACAACAGCGGCGATCTCTCGCACGCGACATCCGAGCTTGTGGACTTCCTTCGGAAACCTGCTCCGTAGAATCAGCCAAACCGTCCCCGTGGCCTACACGTCGCGTCGTTTCCTTCTGCGCATTGGGAGCAAGGTTCATCTGCGCCATAAACAAGCCGACAGGGCTATAAGACCCCGCCGGCTTGGCTGTAGCGTATGCAAAACCTTACACGCGGTTGATCAGGCGTCGCGCCTTCTGCGGCGGGCAAAGCACAGTGCGCCCAGACCGGCGCCCAGCAGAAGCAGCGTGCCCGGCTCGGGCGTGGGAGCGGTCGAGTAGGTGATGATGCCGTCGATGTCCACGTACGTGGGGAAGCCGTTGTCCGGATCAAAGAGACCGAAATGGCTGAGGTCCGCAAGCTCGATGGTGACCATGCCGGAGTCGTGCGGGCCGAAGTAGAGCGTGGCCGGGTTGTTCCACTCCAGGCTCCACCCTTGCACCGCACCCCAGAAGTACGACATGCCCTGGACAGATCCGCTCAGAGTGCCGCCCAGCTCGTCCGGCAGGATGAACTCGAAGTATGCAGTGACAGCCAGCGCCGTCAAATCGTCTTGGTTGATCGATTCTTCGGTGGTCGCGATGCTGCCAAAGACGAAGTTGTAGGAATCGCCGACTTCGAGGTCGAATTCCTCGGTTGAGAACGGGATGTTTCGCCAGTCCATCACCAGCCCGGGGTCCGTGGTCTCCGAGACATAGGATGCGGACGAATCAAACTGGAACGACATGGCAATGGCTTGTGAGGCTCCCACGACCACGAAGACCAGAGTGGCCAGAACCATGGAAAGAGTCTTTCTCATAATATCCTCCTTGGGTGTTCCTCCCAAGTGTTTCAGGGGGCATCGAAGCCCTAGCAAGCCCTGGACCAAATTTAGACTAAATATTTCAGAGAGATATGCGTAGTTGGCGAGGTATGCAAAAAGGAACGACGAAGAACCGAGCCAATAAGAAAACATTAATTATTCTATCGTATTAAGCGCACACGCTCAAAAGTGAATGCGAAACGGGTGTAAGACAACCCGACAACGCGGCTGGCCCCTCGGCCGCGCGATCCGACCTGCACGCATTCGGATGCGCATGAGCAAACGCCGCAGCCAAAGAACGCAGAGCCATGCGCCATGCAGAAAAAACAGCGTCAGCCCGCGCTGCATGGCCTATTTCGTCTGCCAGAACAGGGAACAGGGTACGTTCAAAAGGAGCTGCCGACGGCTGGGATCACGCCGGCGCATTCATTGTAAGGAATCCCGACGTGCATTCGTCGGAAAGGCTGACAACAGAACGCCTTTTCTGCGCTTCACTGTGTGTAGGTTGCACAAACTGCCGAAGCATTGGCGTCACGAGACCTGCTCGCGCTCCTTGGACAGGCCATACTTCTTGAGCAGGGCGTAGAGTCTGGCGCGGGAAAGGCCGGAGACCTCACACGCCCTGGGGATATCGCCCTGGGTCAGCTCCATGAGGTCGCCCAGGTACATGACCTCCAGGTCGGCCATGGCCTTGTCGCGGAACTCGCGGATATCCGGAAAGTTCTCAGGGTCCAGGCTCTGCTTGTGCGGGGCGGGCTCCTCGGGCCGCACCTGCTCCATCACCGAGTGGCGGGCGAGCCTGGCGCGGATGTGCGTGGGCAGGTGCCGGGGAAAGAGCGCCGGCGCGTCCCCTGCCGCGGCAATGGCGTACTCGATGGTGTTGATGAGCTCGCGCACGTTGCCGGGCCACTCGTACTTCTCCAGCGCCTCCAGGAAGTCGGTTGAAAAGCCCTTTCTGGATATGCCCATGCGGTCGCAGACGCGGCCGATGAAGTTGCAGGTGAGCTCGTTGATGTCGTCCACCGAGTTCCGCAGCGGCGGCAGCTCGATGTTGATGGCGCGCAACCGGAAGAGCAGATCCTTGCGGAACGTCCCATTGAGCACCATGGCTTCCAGATCCCTGTTGGTGGCCGAGACCAGCCGGAAGTCGCTTATACGCTCTATGGCGCCGCCCACGGGCCGGTAGGTGTGGCCTTCCAGCACGCGGAGGAAGGACTTCTGGATGGCCAGGGGCAGCTCGCCCACCTCGTCCAGAAAGAGCGTGCCCTTGTGTGCCTGGGTGACCAGGCCCTCGGCACGGCTGTCCGCACTGGTGTAGGCGCCCTTCTCGTGGCCGAAGAGCATGCTCTCCACCAGGGCCTCGGGCATGGCCGCGCAGTCCACCACCACGAAGGCACCACTGCTGCGCGGGCTGTTCTCGTGGATGGCCGTGGCGAAGAGCTCCTTGCCGGTGCCGGTCTCGCCGCTGATGAGCACGCTGGAGTCGCTGACCGCGGCCTGGGCAAGCTGGTCCAGGCAGCGACGCAGGGCCTCACTGTCGCCAAAGATGCCGTTGCGCTTGAGAGCCACGGGCTTGCGCCGGGTGCGGCGCTCCTCGCGATGGTCCAGGGCGCGCAGTACAGCCTTGACCAGATCGCCGGTGACGGGCGGCTTGATCATGTAGCTCCAGGCGCCGGAGCGGATGGCTATCTCGGCGAACTCGGGATCGCCATGGTCGGTGAGCAGGAGGACTTCGGGACGGCCCGGTGTTCTGCGGATCTCATTGAGGCATTCGAGACCGGCCGGACCAGGGGGGATGCAACCGAGGATGACCACGTCCTGCGGCTCGTCGTAGAGCGCTTCCCTGGCCGCGGCAAGGCTTTGCACGATCCGCATTTCGACGTCAGAGTGCCCCATCGCGGTCTCCAGGGACCGGCACAGGACAGTGTCGTCTATGCAAAGCGCCTTGGCCATGACGCCCCCTTCCTAAGTTGGCCCGGGTTGGGTGGCTGGATGGCTTCTACGGTGATTGTGAATAGCAATAGCATAATGCACTCATTACTATCAAGATGTTATTGAAAAAATATTCCAGGCACTTATGATAATTGACCCCATATTTTTGAGGTATTTCCCATGCGCCGTGTCTTACAGCACAAGACAAACCGTGGACAACGTCCTGGAACCTGCTTGGAGACATATGCAACCGTGGAATGATGGATATCCGTCAATCGCCGTGCACAATTAGTCTCCTTGCCGTCCCTTCTCGTCTTGCGGCGCAAGACGCATCCCGCCGGACAATACACATTTCCCCTCGATCTACCCTATTCCACCGCAGGCCGGAGTCTCTTTTTCTGGACTAACGGCACAGCTTCATTGCGCATATTTCCCGCCGGAATGGTTCTTGTTTTTCAAGGAGACCAAGAACTGCTCCGACGCAGGCGCGGTCATTGCCGCTGTCCGTCAATGCTGAGCAAAGTCGCCCTGTTGGAGCAGCGCGCCAAAGGCGCTGCGGCGGCCGGCATCCGTCTCCAGCTCTCTTAGTCAAGCCGGCGTTCCCGAAGAAAAAACGGAACAGCGGAACTGTGGGGGGACGGCATGAAACGCAGAAAATGGGATGCCCAGACCAAGACGAGGATCGTGCTCGCCGGGCTGGAGGGCGAATCCGTAACCGATCTCTGCCGCCGGTACGAGATTCGGCCCAGCCAGTACTACAAGTGGCGGGACCACTTCCTTTCCAACTGCGTGCGGGCCTTTGACGGACCGCCCCGATGCCGCAGCCAGGGCAACCTTGAAACGGAGAACACCCGGCTCAAAAAGCTCGTGGGCGAGCTGACCCTAGAGCTGGCCGGAAAGTAGAGCAGCCAGCACACGAGGAGGACGCGCATGGCAAACCGAATAGGCGTCTACGTCTGTCATTGCGGAACGAACATCGCGGGAAAGGTGGATTGCTCCGAGGTGGCGCGGTACGCCGGCGGCCTCCGCGACGTGGTGGTCTCCCGCGACTACCAGTTCATGTGCTCGGACCCCGGCCAGGACCTCATCGTGGAGGACATCCGCAGCCTGGGCCTGAACCGCGTGGTGGTGGCCTCCTGCTCGCCGCGTCTGCACGAGAAAACCTTCCAGAAGGCGTGCGCCCGCGCCGGGCTGAATCCCTACATGATGCAGCACACCTGCATCCGCGAGCACTGTTCCTGGGTGACCAAGGACCCGGAGGAGGCCACGCGCAAGGCTGAGCACATCGTGGCCGCGGCCGTGCGCCGCGTGGCCCGGCACCAGGAGCTCTTCTCCCGCGAGGTGGGCGTGCTGCCGGACGTCATGGTGGTGGGCGCAGGCATCGCCGGCATCCAGGCCGCGCTGGACATCGCCAAGTCCGGCCACATGGTTCACCTCATCGAGAAAGGCCCCAGCATCGGCGGCCACATGGCCCAGTTCGACAAGACCTTCCCCACCCTGGACTGCGCCGCGTGCATCTCCACGCCAAAGATGGTGGCCGTGTCCCAGGAGCCCAACATCCACCTGATGACCTACAGCGAGGTCACCGAGGTGGACGGCTTTGTGGGCAACTACAAGGTCACGGTCCGACGCAAGCCCCGCTACGTGCGCGAGGATATCTGCACCGGCTGCGGCACCTGCCTGGAGAAGTGCCCCACCAAGGTAATCAGCGAGTTCGAGGAAGGCATCGGCATGCGCAAGGCCATCTACCGCAACTCGCCCCAGAGCGTGCCCAACACGCCGGTCATCGACGCCGAGCACTGCCTCAAGCTGACCAAGGACAAGTGCGGCGCCTGCGAGAAGTTCTGCCCCACCGGAGCCATCGACTACACCCAGACCGAGAGCTCCGTGACCCTGGAGGTGGGCAGCATCGTCCTGGCCACGGGCTACGACACCATGGACCCCAGCCCCATCCGCGAGTACGGCTACGGCCGCTTCGACAACGTCTACACTGCCCTGCAGTTCGAGCGGCTGAACAACGCCGTGGGCCCCACGGGCGGCAAGATCCTGCTCAAGGACGGCACGCCACCAGAGAGCGTGGCCATCATCCACTGCGTGGGCAGCCGCGACGCCAACTACCACCAGTACTGCTCGCGCGTGTGCTGCATGTACGCCCTCAAGTACGACCACCTGATCAAGGACAAGGTCGGCCACAGCGTCCCGATCTACAACTTTTACATGGATATGCGCTGCTTCGGCAAAGGGTACGAGGAGTTCTACGAGCGCGTGCAGGGCGAGGGCGTGACCTTTATCCGCGGCCGCCCGGCCGAGGTTCTGGAGGAAGACGGCAAGCTGGTGGTCGTGGCCGAGGACACCCTGCTCGGCGAGATCGTGCGCGTGCCCGTGGACATGGTCATCCTCTGCACAGCCATGGAGCCGCGCAAGGACACGGCCGAGGTTGCCCGCGTCTTCGGCGTCAGCCGCAGCCAGGACGGCTTCCTTCTGGAGGAGCACCCAAAGCTCGGCCCGGTCTCCACAGCCACGGACGGCGTGTTCCTGGCCGGCACCTGCCAGGGGCCCAAGGACATCCCGGACGCCGTGGCCCATGCCTCGGGCGGCGCGGCGCAGGCTCTGGCCCTGGCCGCCAAGGGCACGGTCTCCATCTCGCCCACCACCTCGTACATCAACCCGGACATCTGCGTGGGCTGCAAGGTCTGCATCGACCTCTGCGCCTACTCGGCCATCGAGTTCGACGAGCGCCGCCAGGTCTCCGTGGTCAACGAGGCCATGTGCAAGGGCTGCGGCAGCTGCGCCGGCTACTGCCCCAGCGGCGCTGCCCAGATCAAGCACTTCAACGAAACGCAGGTGTTCAACGAGCTCGAAGGCCTGCTGATGCCAGTGAAGCCGCCGGCTCCCGCACCTGAAAAAATCGAGCCGCAGACGGCAAGGCGACCGGCCGCCGAGGTCGTACCCGAGGAAGCTGCACCCGAGGAGGCCATGCCCGAAAGCGCCGAACCGGCCGAGGCCGAGGTCTGATCCCATTCACCAGCGAACAACACGCCAGAGAATAACATGGAGGACGATATGCGCGAGGAACTCATGGACACCGCAGTCGCCGAAGAAGAGACCCCGCAGGCCCCGGCAACCGAGGCCTTCGAGCCCACCATCGTGGCCTTTGTCTGCAACTGGTGCACCTATACCGCGGCCGACCTGGCCGGCACCTCCCGGCTGGTGCAGCGGCCCAATGTGCGCCTGGTGCGCATGATGTGCACCGGCATGGTGGACCCCAAGTACGTGATCAAGGCGCTTCTGGGCGGCGCAGACGCCGTGCTCATCAGCGGCTGCCACCCCGGTGACTGCCACTACATCAACGGCAACTACAAGGCCCGCCGCCGGGTCAAGCTGCTCAACGACATCCTCGACCAGTTCGGCATAGACCGCCGCCGCCTGAAGCTCACCTGGGTGGGCGCCAGCGAAGGCAACGAGTTCGCCGAGACGGTCAACGACCTCATCGAGGAGATACGCGAGCTCGGCCCCATCGAGACACGGGACATGATGGTCCTGTAGGCCGCGTTCCACAAAGGGGGAAGCACTATGGCCACTACCGCGAAAGTCGACGTGCCCGGGTCCGACCCGGTCCTGGGCGTGCAGGAGTTCCTGAAGCTGCTGCTACGGCAGGGCGAGATCGGAGGCGTTTTTGTCCAGACGCACCTCAACCCGCACGGCATGCCCATGCCCACGCTGATTACCGATCCCGAGCGGCTGGACAGGGCCGATCCCCTGGCGCCCGCATTCCCCATGAACGCGGCACGCATGGCCGCCCGGCTGACCCACGGACGCTCCGGCGACCGCGTGGCCGCGGTGCTCCGGCCGTGCGAGATCCGCGCCTTTGTGGAGCTGGTCAAGCTCAACCAGGGCAGCATGGACGAGATCCTGCTCATCGGGTTCGACTGCCTGGGCGCGTACAGCAACAGGAACTACCCGCGCTACATCGGCGGCGATGACCCCATGTCCCTTACCTCCGGGTTCCTGGGCAAGACCGGCGGTTCCGAGGACACGGCCCAGAGCGACTACGACATCGCCGAGGCGTGCCAGTCCTGCGAGAACCTGGAGCCTCTGGGTGCGGACATCGGCATCGGCCTGGTGGGCATGGACCTTGGGGACCACTTCGTGGTCACGGCCCACACGCCCCAGGGCGAGGCCGTGCTCAGCCGGCTGGGCCTAGCCGATGTGGAGGACCCGTCCGCGCGGCGCGCCGCCATGGACGCCCTGGTCGAGAAGCGCACCGCCTACCGCAACGCCATGTTCGAGCGCACCCACGAAGCCACCTCCACCCTGGCCGGGCTCTCGGAGTTCTTTGCCCGTTGCGTGAACTGCTACAACTGCCGCGCAGCCTGCCCGGTGTGCTACTGCAAGGAGTGCGTCTTCCTCACCGACGTCTTCGACCACAAGCCGTGGCAGTACCTGGGCTGGGCCAGGCACAAGGGCATGCTCAAGATGCCTACGGACACCCTCTTCTTCCACCTCACGCGGCTCGCGCACATGTCCACCTCCTGCGTGGGCTGCGGCCAGTGCTCCAACGCCTGCCCCAACGATATCCCGGTGATGGAGCTGTTCCGCACCGTGGGCGCGCGCACCCAGGCAGGGTTTGACTACGTGCCCGGACGCAGCTTCGACGAGCCGCCGCCCTTGTCCGTGTTCAAGGCGGACGAGTTCCCGGAGGTGGCGGGCGCCGACTAGCGGCGTGAACAGGAAGCCAGCGGAGAGAAGCCATGAAGAAGAATTACGCGGCGCTAGTGGTCGGAGCCGGCATCGGCGGCATCCGCGCAGCCCTGGACCTGGCGGTCACGGGCCACAGGGTGGCGCTCATCGACCAGCGGCCCCACCACGGCGGCATCCTGGCCCAGCTCGACCACCAGTTCCCCAACGACCACTGCGGCATGTGCAAGATGCTGCCGCTGATGGCGCGGGACTCGGCCAGCCAATACTGCCTGCGCAAGGGGCTGTTCCACGACAACATCGATCTCTACCTCTCCACGGAGCTCACTGCCCTGGATGGAGAGCCGGGCCGCTTCACGGCAGAGCTCGTGCAGCGCTCCACCCTGGTCGATCCGCACAAGTGCGTGTCCTGCGGCCAATGCTCCGAAGTCTGCCCGGTGCGTGTGCCCAACGAGTTCAATGCCGGGCTCACCCAGCGGCCGGCCGTATACCTGCCGGTGCCGCACAACATCCCCAACCGCTACGTGGTGGACCTGGATAACTGCTTGCGCTGCTGGCAGTGCTACGAAGCCTGTCCCACCGGAGCCATCGACTTCAAGTTCGAGGAACGCAAGGACTTCCACATCCTCATCGCCGACCCGGACCCCAACACCGGCGAGTTCCTCTCCGACTGGCTCCAGGCGCAGAACTTCCCGCTGCACGGCGTCACCACAGGTGCCGAGGCCGTGGACTTGCTGGCAGAGGACGACCGCTTCCGCCTCATGCTCCTGGACGTGGACATGAAGGACATGGACGCCGAGCGCATCCTGCTGCGCGCCAAGGAGCTGCGGCCCGACCTCACGGTGGTGCTGATGGCCTCCGAGGAGTCCAAAGAACGCGCGAACGAGCTGCTCAAGCTGGGGGCCCGCGAGGTGCTGGCCAAGCCGTTGGAACCGCGGACCCTGGTCCCGTGGATGGACAAGCTCTACATGCGCATCCTCTCGGACAAGCGCATCGTGCTGGACGTGGGCGCAGTGGTCCTGGCCGGCGGGTTCGAGTGCTTCGACCCGCGCAAGTTCTCGGACACCCTGGGCTACGGCGTCATCCCCGGCGTGGTCACAGCCGTGGAGTTCGAGCGTATCCTCTCCAAGACCGGCCCCAGCGAGGGCAAGCTGTTCCGCCCAGGTGACGGAAAGCCCGCAAAACGCATCGCCTGGATACAGTGCGTAGGCTCCCGCGATCTGAAGACCGGCGCGGACTACTGCTCCTCCATCTGCTGCATGTTCTCGCTCAAGGAGGCCGTGCTGGCCCGCAAGGCCATTGGCGACGGGGCCGAGACCACCATCTTCTACATGGACCTGCGCACCTTCGGAAAGAACTTCGAGAGCTACAAGAACAAGGCGTTGCAGGACGGCGTCCGCCTGGTGCGCTCCCGTCCGCACACCATCATCCCCTCGCCCGAAACCGGCAACCCGGTCATCGGCTACATCGACGACGCCGGCGAGCGGATCGAGGAGGAGTTCGACATGGTGGTGCTGGCCACGGGCGCGGTGCCACCCAAGAACATGGCCAAGCTGGCCGAGGTGGCCGACATCGACGTGAACGCCTACGGCTTCTGCGAGAGCCCGGAGTTCACGCCCGAGCGCACCAGCCGGCTCGGCGTGTTCGCGGCCGGGGCATTCGGTAGGCCCAAGGACATCGCCGAGTCGGTCATCCAGTCCGGCGCGGCGGCCCAGGGTGCCTCGCGGCTCATCAAGATCTACGACGCGCTCACCGGCCTGGAGCCCCAGCCCGAAACCGAGTACCCGGACGTCTCTCGCGAGCCGGCGCGCTCCCTGGTGGCCCTGTGCAGCTCCTGCCCCACCCTGGAACAGAACGTGGATGTGGAGGACGTGGAGCGCAAGGTGCGCTCCCTGCCCGCTGTGCACACCGTGGCCTGCGTGGACGGAGCCTGCACCGAGAAGGGCTGGCAGCAGATCCAGGACATGGCCGCGGAGACCAGGGCCAACCGCATCCTCATCGGCGCGTGCCTGCCCTACGCCTACGTGCCCAGGCTGCGGGAGCTGGGCCGGGCCATCGGCCTCAACCCGGCGCTGATGGACGTGGTGGACATCTACACCCCGGTGATGGGCGGCAACGGCGAACGCACGGCCTCGCGCAACAAGCAGGTCTACTCCGCCCTGGCCCAGGCCCATGCCCGGCTGCTGGGGGCAGACCCCGTGCCCCCGCCCGTCACGGTCAACGTGGCGCGCCGGGCCCTGATCGTAGGCGGCGGTCTCTCCGGCATGACGTCGGCCATGGCCATCGCCGACCAGGGCTATGAGGTCGTGCTCGTGGAGCAGGAGGAAGAGCTCGGCGGCCAGGCCATGAAGCTGCACTACACCCTGGACGGCGGCGAGCCCCGCCGGCACATGGAGGACCTCATCGAGCAGGTGCGCAAGCATCCCAAGATCAAGGTCCTCACGGACGCGCGGGTGGTCTTCTCCCGCGGCACGGCCGGCCACTTCCAAAGCGCCGTCACCTCTGACGAGGGCACCCTGGTGGTGGACCACGGCGTGACCATCCTGGCCACGGGCGGGCACGAGTCCCGCGTCTACGAGTACGGGTTCCGCGTGCATAAGTCCGTGCTCTCCCAGCTCGAACTCGAAGAGCAGCTCGCCACCGGAACCCTGGATGTGAAGGGGCTGAACAGCGTGGCCATGATCCAATGCTGGCGCTCCCGCGACGAAGACCGCAACTACTGCAGCCGGGTCTGCTGCGGCGAGGCGCTCAAGAACATTCTGGCCCTCAAGCGCAAGAACCCGGACCTCGATATCTACGTCTTCTACCGCGACATCATGAGCTACGGCTTCCGCGAGCACTACTACACCGAGGCGCGCAAGGCCGGGGCCATTTTCATTCCCTACACCCTGGCGCACAAGCCCGAGGTGGGCTTCGAAGACGACGCGCCGGTGATCACGGCCAAAGACCCCATCCTGGGCGAGACCATCCAGATCCGGCCCGACAGGCTGGTGCTCTCCAGCGGGGTGGAGCCCAACGAGGTGGATGACCTGCTGGAGATCTTCGGCGTGGCCATCGATGAAAACGGCTTCTACCAGGAGGCCGACTCCAAGTGGCGGCCCGTGGACTTCCTCAAGCAGGGGATCTTCATGTGCGGGCTGGGACGGGCCCCGGCTTCCATGAGCGAGGCCATAGTCTCGGCCCAGGCCGCGGCGCAGCGCGCCATACGCATCCTCAGCGCCGAGAAGATCGCGCGGGAGACCGTGGTGGCCACGGTGCGCCACAGCCTCTGCTCCCTGTGCCAGCGCTGCATCACAGCCTGCCCGTACGGCGCGCGCAGCGTGAATCTCGACCTGGAGCGGATCGAGGTGGACGAAATCCTCTGCCAGGGCTGCGGCTCGTGCGCCGCCGTGTGTCCCAACAGCGCCACGGTGCTCACGGGATTCCACGACGGCCCCGTGCTCTCCATGATCGACGCCGCCCTGGAGGAACCGGCCTGACAGGCCTGAGGAGAACGGTATGCGCCAGATGACGAAACACCAGGCCCTCACCATCACGCCGCTGCCGCAAGACAGCGAGCTGTGTGAGCTCCAGGCAATGCTCTCGCGCTGCATGCAGTGCGGCACGTGCACGGCCTCCTGCCCCAACGCCCAGGCCATGGACCTCACGCCGCGGCAGCTCTGGCGGCTGGTGCAGTTGGGCCAGCTGGACCGCATTTTCGAGTCCAGGACCTTCTGGATGTGCTCCTCCTGCTACACGTGCTGGCTGCGCTGCCCGCGCGATGTGGAGCCCACGCGCGCCATGGCCGCGCTCAAGCGCCTGGCCGGGGAGCACGACCGCGCATCGCGCAGGAAATCCGCCTTCTACCGCGCCTTTGCCGGCAATATCCGCCGCTACGGCCGGGTGCAGGAGACTGCGCTGATGTCGAGCTATCTCACATCCCTGGCCAGCCCGAGGCGCGCCCTGGAGTTCACCCCCATCGGCATGAAGATGCTCGGCAAGGGCAAGCTCCACCCGCCCAGCCGCGCCTTTGCCGGCAGGCTGGAGCTGCTCTTCCGCAAGGTGGACGAAATGGAGGAACGGACATGACGCACCACTACGCCTACTACCCCGGCTGCTCGCTCCTGGAGAGCGCGGTGGAGTACGACCGCAGCGTCCGCCAGGTGATGGACGTCCTGGACGCGGAGCTCACCGAGATTCCGGACTGGACCTGTTGCGGGGCCAGCGCCGTGGAGTCCGTGAGCCGGCTGCTGACCTACGTGCTGCCGGCGCGGAACCTCGCCCTGGTGGAGCAGCTTATGGATGTGGACGACATCCTCGTGCCGTGCAGCGCCTGCTACCTCAACCTGCTCCGCGTTGTGGAGGACACACGCCACGACAAGAAGCTGCTGGCCCAGATCAACGAGGCGCTTTCCGTGGAGGACCTGCGCTACACCGGCCGGGCCAAACCGCGCCACCTGCTGGACATCCTGATCAACGACGTGGGCACCGGAGCCATCGCGGCCAGGACGGAGCGTGACATGAGCGGTTTTTCCGCGGCGGCCTACTACGGCTGCCAGATTCTGCGGCCCTACCCGGTGTTCGACGATCCCAGGCAGCCGCGCTCCATGCACCTGGTGCTCGAAGCACTGGGCGTCAAACCCATGGCCTGGGACGACGAGGCGCGTTGCTGCGGCGCGTCCCTGATGGTGACCAAGCCGGAGGCGGCCCTTGCCTCGGTAGCGCGGATACTGGACAGCGCGTCCCAGGCAGATGCAGTCGTCACGGTCTGCCCCATGTGCCAGATCAACCTGGAGGCCTACCAGAGCAAGGCTGCAGGCTACGGCGGCCCCCGCGAGACAGTGAGCGTGGTCTACCTGCCGCAGCTCATGGGGCTGGCCTTCGGCTGTACGGAAGATGAGCTGATGCTGAACAAGAACATGAGCCTGGCCCCACGCTTCCGCGCCGGAATGCGCCAGGGCTGGGCCACGCAAGGTTCCCTCGAGGAAACGGTCGTCGAGGAGGCCTGAGACCCGATGTCGAAACCCTTTCAGCAAGGGGGTGTACCATGTTTAAGGACATCGTTGTCGGTGTGACGCCTTCCGGAGTGGACGAGTGCGCCGTGAACGCGGCCGTCGGGTTCGCCAAGCGCTTCGACGCCAAGCTCTACCTGGTCCATGTGGCCGGCGCGGCCCAGGGCTGGGGCGAGATTCGCTACCTCGAAGGCAGCGGCGAGACCGGCCGTCTCCGTGAGCAGATCCAGGAGTACTACGGACCGCGGCTGCAGGACCTGGAGCACTTTGAGATCATGGTGGTGCCCGGCATGCCGCACGCAGAGCTTCTGCGTACGGCGCGCAAGGTGAACTCCGATCTCATCGTGCTGGGACCGCACACCAAGGAGCACGCCGAGCGCCGCTCCCGCATGTGGGGCATGACTGGCAGCACCCTGGAACGCGTCAGCCAGCGGGCCCGCTGCCCGGTGATGATCGTGTCCCGGCCGCTGTGCGACGTCGAAACCAACTTCCTGCGCGTGGTGGTAGCCACGGACTTCTCCGACCAGGCCGACTGCGCCGTGAACTACGGCGGCCAGATGGCCCGGCAATACAAGTCCGCCCTCACCATGTTCCACGCCCTGGATATCGAAGGGATCAGCGGGCAGCTCGACCAGCAGGAGGTCGAACTGCGCATCACCGATATCAAGAAGCGGCTCAAGGAGGAGTATGAGCATCGCCTGCGCGGCATCGCGGAGTGCGAGTACGAGTGCTGGGAGGGCAAGCCCTCCATGGAGATCCTCAAGCTCGCGCGGATGAAGGAGGCCGATATCATCATCATGGCCCACCACTCCAAGGAGACGGACCCCGAGAAGGCCTTCCTCGGTTCCACGGTCACGCAGGTCTCCCTGAACTCGGCCTGCCCGACCATGAGCGTGAACAAGCACTTCGATATGCGTTGCGGCCTGATGTACGACCAGACCGGCGCCGTGACCTCCGAAGAGCATGAAGCGCCTGCCGACGCATAGGTGATGAAGCGCTCCGGAGTTCCTGCCCCGGAGCGCAACAATCATAGCATCCATGGAGGACGCCATGGTGGAACACGCCCGAACGTTGACGCCGGCGCACCGCTCCGAGGTCATGGAGCTGGCCGCCGCGGCCTTGCCCCAGGGCGGCAATCTGTCCATGTGTATGACCTGCGGCGCCTGCGTGAACGGCTGCCCGGCCTCCGGCCTGGAAGGCATGGACCCGCGCAGGTTCCTGCGGCTGGCCGCCTTTGGTCAGGACGAGGAGGTCTTGTCCACGCCGTGGGTCTGGATGTGCACCATGTGCTTCCGCTGCATGCAGGCCTGCCCCATGCAGGTGAACATCCCCATGCTCGTGTACGAGATACGCGCGCGCTGGCCGCGGGAAAAGAAGCCCAAGGGCATCATCGGCTCCTGCGATCAGGGCCTGCGCACGGAAGGCGCCAGCGCCGTGGGCATCTCCAGCGAGGACTTCCGCTTTACCGTGGAGGACGTGCTGGAGGAGGTGCGCGAGACCCAGCCGGCCTTTGCGGACCTGGAAGCCCCCATCGACAAGCACGGCGCGTACTTCTACGTGAACCAGAACTCCCGCGAGCCTGTGAAGGAGCCCGAGGAGATGGTGCCGCTGTGGAAGATTCTGCACCTGGCCGGTGCGGACTGGACCTACGGCACCCACGGCTGGGGCGCTGAGAACTACTGCATGTTCGCGGCCGAGGACGACCACTGGAAAGCGATCCTCGAAAAGCAGCTCCAGGGCGTGCAGGAGCTGGGCTGCTCCTCCTGGATCAACATCGAGTGCGGCCACTCCTTCTACTCCATCTGGGCCGGCATGCAGCGCTTCGGCCTGGATACGGACATCGAGTTCGACCACATCGTGCGCTGGTACGCGCGCTGGATTCGCGAGGGCACGCTCCAGCCCAGCTCGGCCTGGAACGATGACCTCGGCCTGCGCTTCACCGTGCAGGACCCGTGCATGGCCGTGCGCAAGTCCATGGGCAACCCGTTCGCCGAGGATCTGCGCTTCGTGACCAAGGCCTGCGTGGGTGAGCAGAACTTCGTGGAGATGTTCCCCAACCGCTCCAACAACTACTGCTGTGGCGGTGGCGGCGGGTTCCTGCAGTCCGGCTACAAGGACGCGCGGCTGGCCTACGGCAAGGTCAAGGCCGGGCAGATACTGGCCACGCACGCGGACTATGTGATTACCCCGTGCCACAACTGCCACGCGCAGATCGAGGAGCTGTCCGAGCACTACGAGGGCGGATGGCACACCGTGAACCTGTGGACCATCCTCTGCCTGAGCCTCGGCGTGCTGGGCGAAAACGAGCGGACCTACCTGGGGCCGGAGCTGGCCGAGGTGGGCCTGCCCGAATGACTGTGCAGCGGGATGCGTTCATCCCGGGGGAGGAAACAATGAGTGACCAAGCCGTGCTGACGCCGGACACGAGCTCCGAGCTGATGGACAAGGTGGCCGAGCTGCTGCCGGAAGGCGGCAACCTCTCCATGTGCATGACCTGCGGCACATGCGTGGACGGCTGCCCGGCCTCCGGCCTGGAGGGCATGGACCCGCGCAGGTTCCTGCGGCTCTGCGCCTACGGGCTGGACGACATCGCGCTGAAGACGCCGTGGGTCTGGATGTGCTCCATGTGCCAGCGCTGCGTGCACGCCTGCCCCATGGGCGTGAACATCCCGCAGCTCATCTACTGGTGCCGCTCCCAGTGGCCACGCGAGGAGCGCCCCAAGGGCATCATCGGCTCCTGCGACCAGGCCCTACGCACCGACGGCAACAGCGCCATGGGTGCATCCAGCGAGGACTTCAAGTTCGTGGTCGAGGACATCCTGGAAGAGGTCCGGGAGTCGCAACCCGGCTTCGAAGAGCTGCAGGCCCCTGTGGACAAGAAAGGCGCCTACTACTTCCTGAATCAGAACTCGCGTGAGCCCGTGACCGAACCGGACGAGATGGTGCCGCTGTGGAAGATCCTGCACCTGGTGGGCGCGGACTGGACATACTCCACCAGAGGCTGGGCCGCGGAGAACTACTGCATGTTCGCGGCGGACGACGCGGCCTGGGAGCAGGTGGTGCGCAACAAGGCGCAGGCCGTGGAGGACCTGGGGTGCAAGGTCTGGCTCAACACGGAGTGAGGGCACGAGTTCTACGCAGTCCGGGCCGGACTGCAAAAGTTCAACATCGAGCATTCATTCGAGATGGAATCCATCATCCGCCTCTACGCCAGGTGGATTCGCGAGGGCAAGCTGCCCGTGAGCTCCGACTGGAACAAAGAGCTGGGGGTGACCTTCACGGTGCAGGACCCCTGCCAGCTCGTCCGGAAATCCCTGGGCGATCCCGTGGCCGAGGACCTGCGCTTCGTGGTCACGTCCGTGGTGGGCGAGGAGAACTTCATCGACATGTGGCCCAACCGCTCCAACAACTACTGCTGCGGCGGCGGGGGCGGCTACCTCCAGTCCGGCTTCTCGGAACAGCGCCGCAAGTATGGAGACGCCAAGCTCAAGCAGATCCTGGCCACCAAGGCCGATTACTGCATAGCGCCGTGCCACAACTGCCACTCGCAGATCCACGACCTGAGCGAGTTCTCCGGCGCGCACTTCCCGGTGGTGCACCTCTGGACGCTCATCTGCCTCTCCCTGGGCATTCTGGGCGAGAACGAGCGCGGCTACCTGGGCGAGGACCTGGCCGAGGTGGGACTGTAGCACCGCAGAAAACGCGCCCTGCCGTCCTGCTTTCTGACGGCATTGCAAGGAGCCGTGGCGATTGTCCGCGGCTCCTTTTTCTGCATCACCGCCTCTCCAAGCAGCCGGCAAAATAGTATTCTCCTCTATATGACAACGAGGGGTTTTCGGTTATGAGATTCTCTGGAACGCTTCTATCGCCATTCTCCAGGGAGGTATGTCATGGGATTCTTTTCGGAGTTCAAGCAGTTCGCCATGCGCGGCAACGTGGTCGATCTCGCCGTGGGTATCGTCGTCGGCGCCGCCTTCGGCAAGATCGTCTCATCCTTTGTAGACCAGGTGCTCATGCCACCCATCGGCCTGCTGATTGGCGGCGTGGATTTCTCCGAGTTCGAGATCGTGCTCAAGAAAGGCTCCGAGGGCGTGGACCCCGTGATCCTGGGCTACGGCGCGTTCATCCAGACCATCGTCAGCTTCACAATCATCGCCTTTGCCGTCTTCCTGCTGGTCAAGGCAATCAACAGCCTGCGCCGTAAGGAGGAGGCTGCGCCTGCTGAGCCGCCGGCTCCTTCGGCCGAGGAAAAACTGCTCACGGAAATTCGCGACCTGCTGAAGCAGCAGGCGGAGTAACAGCCGGCAGAAGCCAGGTTCCGGGCCGGACCGCGCCCCTCTCCGGCCCGATTGCGCGGTGGTGATTGTGGGATAACGGGCCGTCCCGCCCAGCCCTCACCGCCGACGGCGGCTCGGCGTGGGAATGCCCGCCATGCCCAGATGACGATAGATGCTGGGCACGCTGAGGCCGGAGAGGCGGCTGGCCTCGGACACGTCGTTGCTGCACGCCTCCATGAGCCGCATGAAGTACGCCCGGTCGCGCTGCACCTTGTACTCCATGTACGGCATCAGCTCGCCCAGGGGCATCTCCTGCGCCGGATTCTGCTGGCGCTTCTTTTTGGGTTTGTCCAGAAACGACAGTCGGATGTGGCTGGGCAGGTGCTTGGGGTAGACCACGTTGGCCGCGCCGGACTCGATAACCGCGGCCTCCATGACATTGGCCAGCTCCCGGACGTTGCCGGGCCAGGCGTAGCCGGTGAGCACCTTGAGCAGCTGCCGGGACAGCGTTTTTGGCGGCACGGCGTAACGGTTGCATGACTCGCTCAGGAAATGCCGGGCCAGCACCTCGATGTCGGCCACGCGCTCCCGCAGGGGCGGCATGTTCAGCTCGATGGTCCGCAGCCGGAACAGAAGATCGCTGCGGAAGGTGCCGTGCTCCGTCATCTTTTCCAGGTCGCGGTTGGTGGCGGCCACCAGCCGGAAATCGCTCGTCTCCTCCGTGGCCGATCCCACGGGCCGGAAGCGCTGCTCTTGCAGCACGCGGAGGAAGGACTTCTGCAGGCTCATGGGCAGCTCGCCCACTTCGTCCAGAAAGAGGGTGCCGCCGTTGGCCTGGGCCACCAACCCCCGGCGGTCGGCGTGCGCGCCGGTGAACGATCCCTTCCTGTGGCCATACAGAATGCTTTCAACCAATGACTCAGACAGGTTGGAGCAATCCACCACCATGAAGGGCTTGTCGCGCCGGCGGCTCATGGAGTGCACGGCGTGGGCGGCCAGCTCCTTGCCTACGCCTGTCTCGCCCAGGATAAGCACGCTCGCCTCGCTCTGGGCAGCGCGCAGGATGTGCTGCTTGGTACGCTGGGTGGCCGGGGCCTCGCCGATGATGCCGCAGGCATCCAGCCGCGCCTGCGGATCGTGTCGGCCGGAGCTTTCCTGCCGGTACTTGAGGGCGCTCTTGAGCGAGGTGGACACGGTCTTGGGCGAAGCCGGCTTGCGGATGTAGTCCCACACGCCGTTGGCCAGCGTCTCCTGGGCGCCGTAGTTGTCGCCCACGCCGGTGATGACGATGATCTCCGGCTTTCCGTTGGTGGCGCAGAGGTTGTCGATGGCGTCCTGGCCCGGACCGTCCGGCAGGTCGAGGTCCAGGAAGATGACGTCCACGCCCTGCTCGGCGCAGCTCATGCCGTGCTCCAGACTCTCGGCCAGCATGGTGTCGTGGCCCATGTCCGAAATAAGCCGATACAGGCTTTTGCGGATGAACTCGTCGTCGTCGATGACCAGAACCTTGGACATGTCCGTTCCCTGCCAAAAGTGTCGTCGCTACTGCGCCGCGTGGCTGCAGTACTTCTTCACGGTTTCCACCAGCGCCCGCGGCGTCATGGGCTTCATGATAAACTCCCGGATGCCTGCCGCCAGGGCCTGCTCCTCCAGCTCCGGCTCCACGTGCCCGGTGCAGATGATCACGTTGGCGTCCTGGTCGTGCGCCAGGATGCGGCTGGCCATGTCGACGCCGGTCATGCCGGGCATGGTGTGGTCCGCCAGCACCAGGGAAAAGCGGTGCCTGGCGTTGATGAACCGCTCCAGCCCTTCCTCGCCGCTCTCGGCCGTGAAAACCTCGAGCCCGGCGTTGCCCAGGGTGCGCGCCATGGCCTGCAGCGCCCTGCTGTCGTCATCCACGATGAGCAGCCGGCCGCGCGTTGCGCCGGAGTCATTGGGCTCGGCCACCACCGGCGGTTTCCGCTCCTGCGCCACCGGGATGTACACGGTGAACTCGGTACCTTCCCCAGGCGTACTGTTCACATGGATGACGCCGCGGCTGGAGGTGACGATGGCGTGGACCACGGCCAGCCCCATGCCCGTGCCGCCGGTGCCCTTCTTGCTCGTATAGAACGGCTCGAAAATCCGCTCGATCCTGTCCGCCTCCATGCCGTGGCCCGTGTCCCGGACGGTGAGCACCACGTACTCGCCCAGGGAGAGGCCCGGATGCGGCGTGTGTTTGAGCGAGTCCACACGCAGATTGCGAATGCAGATATCGAGATCGCCGCCCTCCGGCATGGCCTGCACGGCGTTGCGGCAGAGGTTGAGCAAAAGCTGCTGCACCTGGGAGGGGTTGCCCACAATGCAGTCCTGCCTGGCGGAGAAGTCCATGAAGAGCCGTACGCTGGACGGCAGGGAGGGCTGGAAGAGCTCCAGGTACTCCGTGGCCAGGGGGATGAGCTGCAAGGGCGAGCGGGAGAAGTTCTGCTGGCGGCTGTAGTCCAGCACCTGTTCCACCAGGTCGGCGGCGCGGTAGGCGGCTTTCAGGGCTTCGGTCAGCGCCTCGGAGGCCTGGCCCTCCGGCGCCTTGGAGAGCTCGTAGTCGATATTGAAGATGATGGGCAGGAGATTGTTGTTGAGATCGTGGGCAATGCCGCCGGCAAGCACGCCGATGGCGCGCATCTTCTGCGCCTGGACCAGCTCCTGCTCCACGCGCTTGAGCTCGGTGATGTCCATGCCGAGCTCCATGACCAGGGGCTCGCCGTCCTCATCCTCGAATGGGTAATCGTAAATATGGAATGAACGGCCCTCCAGGTCGGTGAACTGCCACTCCTCGGGCTTGTTGGTCTCGAAGACCTTGAAGGTGGGGCAGAACGGGCACGGAGAGTCCCGGCCGCTGAACATCTCGTAGCAGAGCCGGCCGTTGGGCTCGCCGTACAGGTTGCGCGTCTTCCGATTGGCGTAGGCCACGTTGTAGTCCCGCCGCTGCATATACACGAAGACCGGCAGCTCCTCGATGATGTCCAGGATGAGCCGGCGCCCACGCTCCTTCTGCGCCTCGATGTGCTCCATGGCGGTGCGTTCGGCAGCCAGTATTTGCCGGGCGCGCTCCTCGTCCGGAAGCTCGGTGATCTCGATAATGGCGTGCCCGTCTCCGTTCGGCGGCGGCAGGATGCGGCAGAGGCAGGAGCGGCTGTCGCCGCTTGCGCCATGCTCCCAAACGAACTCCGCGCCGTCCTCGCCAATGGTGTTCAGCCCGGCGGCCAGACCGTCCAGCAGCGCATGGTCCAGGGCCTGCTCGGAAAGGGGCCGGCCTTCGCGCACACCATCGGACTGCAAGGCATAGGAGCAGAAGGCCGGGTTGGCGAAAACGAGACGACGTTGCGCGTCCACGGCGGCCAGGCCGTTGCGGCACTGCCGCGCATAATGATTCCAGGTAGCTGCGTCGCCCATGGCGGCCTTCTTTGTTTTACAATTTTCTACATTTGCTCTTGAAGCCACCAATACGCCATGCGCAAAGAAGAATCAACGGCTACAGCACTTAATATAAATACCTTGATTTATAGTATTTTCACCAAAAAATCGGTACAACATTGTATTATCATTCTTAAGAATGAAATTCTCACATCCTAGAATTAGCGTATTTTCCATCTATATCCTTCTGCCCTACTCGCTTCCCGACTGTTCGATCAACATACTGTATATTCATAGAAAAACTCCTTGGCCCTCCAGCGTGGCATGCAATTTGATCTATACGACTTGACGAAATCAGCAAACCACCATCGAAAGGTCCTTGTTTTTTCGAACGTGAATAACAAAAAAGGAAGCCCGGATGACCGAGAACCCGACTGCACCCTGCTCTATCGACCGCATCAAAAAGACAATCGAAGAGAACGACATCCAGTTCGTCCGCTTCGAGCAAGCCGACCTCTACGGCGTCTCCAGGAGCAAGACCGTGCCCGTGGACTGCTTCGCCGACTACGTGAACTGCGGGCTCAACTTCTACGGCGGGCTCCTCGGCCTCGACATCCAGTCCATGGTGCCCTCCGGCACCGGCTACGCCGAAGAGGTGGCCTTTGCCGACCACTGCACCCGGCCGGACCTCTCCACCTTCACGGTGCTGCCCTGGGTGCCCAACACGGCCAACGTCACCGTCGACCCCTACTGGTACGACGGCACCCCGGCCATGGCCTCGCCCCGCCTGATGCTCAAGAAGATCATCGACGAGTTCTACGAGATGGGCTTCATCTGCCGGCTCGGCTACGAGTTCGAGTTCTACGTCCTGAACAAGGAGACGCGCGAGCCCGTGTACAACGGCCAGCCCATCTTCGTAACGCTGAAAAACAACTTCGACATGGACTTCACCTACGACCTGATGCGCAAGATGAAAGAGGCCGGCATCCGCATCATTACCCAGAACTCCGAGCACGGACCCGGCCAGCAGGAGCTCAACCTCTACTACAAAGACGGCCTGCCGGCGGCCGACACCGCTTTCCTGTTCAAGATGGGGGCCAAGGAAATCGCCCTGCAGCACGGCTACATCGCCACCTGGATGACCAAGCCGTTCATCGACTCCAGCGCCTCGGGCTCCCACTTCCACGTCAGCCTCATCGACCGCGAAACCGGCAAGAACGTGTTCAACGATCCAAGCGCCGAGTACGGCCTTTCCCCCATGGCGCGCGACTTCCTGGCCGGCATACTCAAGCACGCCGCGGCCAACTCCGTTTTCACCGCGCCCACCATCAACTGCTACAAGCGCTACCGCATCAACTCCTTTGCGCCGCACAGCGCCACCTGGGGCATGGAGAACCGCACCGTGGGCATCCGGCTCAAGGGCACCCGCGGCGAGTCCACACACTTTGAAAACCGCCTGGCCTGCGGCGGCACCAACCCGTATCTGCTGGCCCTCAGCACCCTGGCCGCCGGCCTGGAAGGCATCAAGTCCAAACCGGAGCTGCCTGCGCCCGTCACAGACATCGCCTACACCCGCGATGACGTGCCCGCCCTGCCCAAGAGCCTGGAGGAAGCCATCGACGAGTTCGAGAAGGACACCGATCTGCACGCCATCCTGGAGCCGGAGTTCATCAAGCTCGTGCT
Source organism: Oceanidesulfovibrio marinus (assembly GCF_013085545.1). Lineage (NCBI taxonomy): Bacteria > Pseudomonadati > Thermodesulfobacteriota > Desulfovibrionia > Desulfovibrionales > Desulfovibrionaceae > Oceanidesulfovibrio > Oceanidesulfovibrio marinus. The sequence continues at coordinate 616,803 of NZ_CP039543.1, read as the reverse complement.
GGCGGTGAAGAAGTTCGAGGTGGAGACGGCCAAGGCGCAGTTCAAGGACTACGGCACCATCGCCTTCAACCAGCGTGTCGATCCCTGGGAGTGGGACTACTACATGGAGCTCATCTGAGCCCTGTCCCACGGAGACGACCATGCCCAACGCCATTCCCGTCATCACCCTGGCCGGCACGCCCTACGAGCGCGGCTGCATCCTCGGCACGAAGATGAGGCAGAGCATCCGCGAGTTCGCGGACACCGTGACCGCCGTGCACAGGGAGAACAACGCCTGGCTCAAGGCCAGCCGCGATCCGCTCATCGCTTTCTGCAAGCGCAACCTGGGCTTTCTGGAAAAGCACAGCCCGGACCTGCTGGAAGAGATGCGCGGTATTGCCGACGGCGCCATGCTCACCTTTGACGATATCCTCTACCTCAACACCTTCCTGGAGCTGGAGGACCTGCGCGCTCCCGGTCTGGGCGGCTCCATCCTGCCGGATGCGCTGTGGGGCTGCACCACGTTCAACGTGACCTCGGAGGCCACGGCCGACGGCCGCGCCTACATCGGCCAGACCTACGACATGGAGAAGTACTACGAGAAGTATCTCTGCGTGCTGCGCATCCGGGAAGACAACGGCCCGGACCAGCTCATCCTCACCTTTGCCGGCATCCTGGGCCTGTGCGGCATCAACGCCGCCGGCATCGGCGCTGTCATCAACAAGGTTGTGGCCACGGACGCCCGGCCCGGCGTGATCTATCCGTTCATAATGCGCAAGGCCCTGGCGGCTCAGCGTATTGGCGATGCCCTGGGCGCAATCATCTACGCCCCCCGCGCCTCGGGCCTCAACTACCAGCTTGCCGGCTCGGACGTGGCCTTCTGCGCCGAGACATCCGCCGCCTGGTACGAGCTCCTGGAGATCGACGGCTCCATAGCCCACACCAACCACTACCTGGGCCGGACCATGCGCCGGTTCGAAACGGCCAACTGGCTGAGCCACGGCGGCACCATGGTCCGCCTGCAGGTGGCCACGAACTTCCTCAAGAAACACCGCGGGGCCATCACCCCGGAGATGCTCAAGGAGCTCACCCGGAACCACACCAACCATCCGCGATGCATCTGCGCGCACGGGTTCCCCGGCGAGTCCGAGAACACGGCCTTCCACACCTCCTTCGGGGTGGTCATGGACCCCGAGGCCGGCTGGTTCGAGGCGTGCCCCGGCAACCCCTGCGAGAACGAATACCAACGCTACACGCTGTAACGGAGCATCAATCGGCACCTATCCGGAACTCACGATGGTCAAAGGACATTTCGAATAACTGCAGCAACATCAAGAAGGGGTACGCTATGCAGTCCAAAGAGACGCAGATCAAAAAGGTTTTGCAGAAGTTTGAGAAAGGCGGCATGGACCGCCGCGGCTTCCTCGAGAAGATGACCGCTCTGGGCGTGACGGCCATGGTGGCCAACGCCGTGAGCCTCTCCCCGCTGGGCGCGACCAAGGCGTTCGCCGCCATCCAGGGCTCCGAGGAGCGCGCCTGGGAGCTGGCCAAGAAAGCCGCAGCCAAGGCCGAGAAGAAAACCCTCACCCTGCTCATCCCCACCGGCTCCATCGGCAACATGACGCCGTACGTGGACAAGTGGAAGAACGAGCTCGGCATCGACCTGGAGTTCATCGAGGAGCCGGACGAGGTCGTGCACACCAAGGGCATGCAGGAAGCCGTGGCCAAGACCGGCCGCTACGACGTGATGATGCCCACGGCCATGTCCTACCCGGACTGGATCGACTCCGGCGTGATCTACGACCTGACCGACTGGACCGAAGAGCACCAGCCCGACATCTTCAACGAGGAGTGGGGCGTTGTCTTCCCGGCCAGCCACCACGCGCAGCTCTACAACGGACGCGTGGCCGGCCTGCTCAACGACGGCGACCAGATCACCCTGCTCTGCCGCAAGGACTACCTGGAGAACCCGGACAAGGTGAAGGCCTTCGAGGACAAGCACGGCTACCCGCTGGCCGTGCCCAACACCTGGAAGGAGTACTACAACCTCGCCAAGTTCATGCACGATCCGGACAACGGCTTCTACGGCAGCCTGGAGTACCGCTCGCCCTACTACGTAAAGTGGATGTTCATGCAGCGCCTCGTGTCCAAGGGCAGGCTGTACTTCGACCAGGACGTGAACCCCACTTTCAACTCCGACGAGGGCGTGGCCGCGCTGGAAGACATGCTGGCCATGAACGAGTTCCTGCACCCGGACGCCTTCAGCTTCACCTGGTCCTCCAACTACAACGCATTCGGCCGCGGCGAAGGCTTCATGAACATCGTCTGGCCTTCCGGCTTCAAGTACTCCAAGGCCCCGTCCACCGGCCCGGCCACCACAGGCAAGATCGCCGCCACGGTCATGCCAGCCGACACCCTGCCCAACGGCGAGTTGCTGTACGCGGGCCTGTTCTGCTGGGGTTACGGCTACGCCGTGTCCAAGTACTCGGCCAACCCGGAACTCTCGTACGCCTACGCCCAGTGGATGACCTCGCCGACCATCTCGGCCGACGCCATTCCCTACCTGGGCGGCTACTCCGACCCATACCGCATCAACCACATGCTGGCGCCTACGCAGCGGCTCATCGACACCTACTCGCCCGAGTACCTGCAGACCCTGTACGACAACATGGTCAACACCGTGCCGGACTTCTGCCTGCCCGGCGGATTCGAGTATCAGGACGCTCTGGACAAACAGGTGCACGCCTGCATGACCGGCGCCAAGAAGCCCAAGGAAGCGCTGGACGACGCGGCCCACTCCTTCGAGCGCATCACCCGCCGCATCGGTCGCGACAAGGTCAAGGAGTCCTGGCTGGCCCTGGCCAAGAACCTGGCCGAGCCCATCAAGAAGGCCAGCGGCGCCGACCAATGGTAATCCAGGGGTAGGCCGCTTCTGCCAGGATTGAAACACGGGGATATGTCCGCCGGCCGGGAGAGCGATCCTTTCCCGGCCGCCCCCCGTTTATCGTAAAACCGCTGCCGCCCGGAATGCCGCAGCGTGACGCCGAACACCACGAGGTACTGTTTTGCACAACACCGCCGCCATAGAACACCGGGAAGTCTCGCCCCCCGCACCTGGCGCGCTGACCATCACACCGCCGGCCAGGCGCGGCCTGACCAGGAAGGGCATCGCCCGCGTGCTGACCATGCCCGGACAGATCGTTTCCGTGCTCGTGCTCGTGGTGCCGTTGCTGGTCGCCTTCTACATGAGCTTCACGGACTGGTCGCCCACCCGCGGCTCACTCTTTGACGCCGGGTTCACGGGCCTGTTCAACTATGAAGAACTGCTCATATATGACACGCGTTTCATCTACGCCGTCATCAGAACCCTGCTCATCTCCATCGCCTGCCTCTCCCTGGAGTTCACCTTCGGGTTGGGTCTGGCCGTGCTGTTCATGCGCAAGTTCCGGGGCAAGTCCGTGCTCTTCTCGGCCTTTCTCACGCCCATGATGATCCTGCCCGTGGTGGTGGGCTACACCTTCTGGATGCTCTTCCAGTCCAACGGCCCCATCAACCAGATCGTGACCTACCTGTTCGGCGCGGAGGCCATGCTGGAGTGGTTCAAGAGCTCGCACCTGGCCGTGCTCGCGGTGATCATCACCGAGGTCTGGCACTGGACCCCGCTCTTCTTCCTCATTCTTCTCTCCGGGCTCAACGCCGTTCCGGAGAACCCGGTGCGCGCCGCGGTCATTCTGGGGGCCAACCCCAGGCAGGTGTTCTGGCGCGTCATCCTGCCCATGCTCAAGCCGGTCATCATCGTGGCCTTCGTCATCCGCTCCATGGAGATCATCAAGCTCTTCGACGAGGTCTTCATGCTCACCCGCGGCGGGCCCGGCTCGTCCACAGAGACCATCAGCCTGTACATCTACAAGCTCGCGTTCAGCGACTTCCAGCTGGCCTACGGCGCTGCCGCCGCGTTCATCGTGCTGGTCGGCTCCCTGCTGCTCGTGCATCTGTTGCTCACGCCGGTGCGCGACGAACTCCTGGAGGGCTCGCACTGATGGAACCGAAACCGCTTTCCCTGCCGCTCAAGCTGGTCATGTTCGCGGCCCTGATCATCGTGCTCTTCCCGGTGTTCTGGATCACCATGACGGCCATCAAGCCGCCCACGGACTGGAACGCCTCCCCGGCCATCTGGGTGCCGTCCGAGCCCACGTTCATCAACTTCAAGACCCTGTTCGACCCGGACGCCATCCGCGAGTACGGCGTGGGCGGCGTGAGCCAGTCCGCCACCAAGGCCGTCTTCGGCTCGCTCACCGCCTCCATCACCGCCACGCTGCTCTCGGTGGCCATCGGCCTGTTCTCGGCCATCGGCATCTCCCGCTACAGCGGCAGCAGCAAGGCCACGCCGTTGATCATTCTCTCGGGACGAATGTTCCCGCCGGCGGCCATCGCCGTGCCCTTCGTCATCATCTTCTCCAACATCGGGCTCATCGACAGCTATACGGGCCTTATCGGCATCTACGTGGCAGTCACGCTGCCGTTCTCCACCTGGATGCTCAAGAGCTTTGTGGACGATCTGCCCAGAGAGGTGGAGGAAGCGGCCATGATCGACGGCCGCTCCCGGCTCATGGCCCACTTCACGGTAACGATACCGCTGATCAAGGGCGGGCTTTTCGCCACCACCATGTTCATCTTCATTCTCAACTGGTCGGAGTTCATGTTCGCCCTGGTGCTCTCATACTCCAACATTTCCACCATCCCGGTGCAGCTGGCCAAGTACGTCACGGCCACGGCCGGCACCCTGTACGGCGTGCAGGCGGCCCTTGCCGTGCTGGCCATGGCGCCGCTCATCTACGTCGGCTATCTCATCCAGGGCCACCTTGCCCGGGGCATGACTTTCGGAGCGATCAAGCAATGAGGCACCCCAAGCTGGAACTCATCAACCTCGTCAAGGAGTACGAGGACGGCGCCGTGGTGGCCGTGGACAAGATCGACCTGGAAATCCAGGCCGGAGAAACCCTGGCCCTGCTCGGTCCGTCCGGCTGCGGCAAGTCCACCACTCTGAACATGGTCGTGGGCCTGGAAGAGCCCACCTCCGGCGACATCCTCATCGACGGCCAGTCCGTGGTCCGGATGCCGGCCGGCAAGCGCAACGTGGGACTCGTGTTCCAGGACTACGCCGTGTTCACCACCATGTCCGTGCGCAAGAACCTGGCCTTTGGCCTGGAGGTGCGCGGCACGCCCAAGAGCGAGATCAAACGCGCGGTCGAGGAAGTGGCCGAGCTTCTGGACATGCGCGAGCAGCTGGACGCCCGCATCCGCGACCTTGGCGGCTCCGAGCTGCAGCGCGTGGCCATCGGCCGCACCCTGGTGACCAAGCCGGCCATCCTGCTGCTGGACGAGCCCCTCTCCAACCTGGAGTACGCGGCCCGGCTCTCCATGCGGCGGGAGCTTCGGCGCTTGCAGAGCGAGATCGGCCTGACCATCATCTACGTGACCCATGACCAGATAGAAGCCCTGTCCCTGGCCGACCGCATCGCCGTGATGAACGCGGGCAAGATCCTGCAGGTGGAGGACTCCGCCGTGATCTGCCAGAAGCCGGACCACATCTTCGTGGCAGGCTTCCTAGGCTCGCCGCCCATGAACCTGGTGCGCGGCAAGTTCGAGGCCGACCCCTCTGGCGTGCGCTTCGAGAAGACGCAGTTCTCCTTACCGGTCAAGGACTCGGCCCCTCGCGGCGACGTGCCCAAGGGCTGGTACACTCTGGGCATCCGGCCGGACACCCTGCGCCTGGTTCCGGAGAACGAGGGCCAGATGACCGGCCGCGTAAGCCTGGTGGAGCCGCGAGGCCCGGAGGTGGTGCTCACTGTGGAGGTGGGCATGGAAGAGCTCAAGGTCGTCACGCCTTCGGGTGGACGCTTCCTGGAAGGTGAAACAACCGGCCTGCGCGTGGAGCCCGGCGAGCTGACATTCTTTGACGGCGACTACAACCGCAGAATCGAAGTGAATCTATAAGAAGGACCGACATGTCAGAAACCGCCGCCATAGACGCGACAACGGCCCTGGACCTCCAACACGTGACCAAGCGCTTCGGCCGCAGCGCCGTGGCTCTGGATGACGTGAGCCTCAGCGTGCCGCCCGGATCGTTCACGGTCATCCTGGGCGCGGCAGGCGCCGGCAAGACCACCACCCTGCGCACCATCGCCGGGCTGGAGTCGCCGGAAAAGGGCCGGGTTATCCTGGCCGGGCACGACGTGGGCTCCTGGGAACCCAAGGACCGCAACGTCTCCATGATTTTCGACAACCTGGCCCTCTACCCCAACAAGACAGGCTTCCAGAACATCGCCAGCCCCCTGCGCATCCGCGGCGAGAGCCCGGACGTTATCAAGGAGCGTGTCGAAAAGCTGGCCGCCACCCTGCAGGTGGCCCACGTGCTGGGACGACTGCCCAAGACCATGAGCGGCGGCGAACGCCAGCGCATCGCCCTGGGCCGGGCGCTCATCCGCACCCCCATCATCTTCCTGCTGGACGAGCCCCTCTCCAGCCTGGATGCCAAGCTGCGCATCGAGCTGCGCGCCGAGCTGCGGCGGTTGCAGCGCGATCTCGGCTATACCTTCCTCATGGCCACGCCGGACTACAACGAGGCCCTGGCAATCGCCGACAGCGTGGTGCTGCTGCGCAAGGGCCGCGTGGTGCAGGTGGCTCCGCCCCAGGAGCTGTACGACCTGCCCGTGGACCGCGAGGCTGCAAGCTTTGTGGGAGCGCCGCAGATCAACCTGATGCCGGCCTCCGCCATGGCCGAGGGCTCATCTTCGCTTCTGGCCGCGGCTGGAGCCAGATTGCCCCTGCCCGCACATTTTCTCCGCCTTCTGGGCAACGCGCCCTACGAGTTCGAGCTGGGCATCCGGCCGGAGAACCTGGCCCTTGCACCTCTGGACAAAGCCGGTATAACCGGCGCTGTCATTGATTTCGAGCCGTTGGGTCTCAAGTCCGTGCTTACCGTGCGCAACGACGCGGCCGAGCTGCGCATGCTGGTGGACAGCGCCGCGGCGCAGAGCGTGTCCATGGGTCAGGAGGTGGGCGTGGAGCCACTCAACCCGCACCTGATGCTGGCCTTTGACAAGGAAACCGGCCTGCGCATCGGCGCGGACGATCTTGTGAATTAATAGCAAATTGCCCTCTTACCATGCGTCTCGCATCAATCTTTCCGGCATGCTGAACATCTTCGTCACCTACCGCTGCAACCTCGCCTGCCCGTACTGCTTTGCTGCGGACATGAAGGCTGAGTTTCCGCAGGACATGAGCCCGGAGGCGTATGGCCGGCTGCTGCGCTGGATGTCCCACGAGCCGCCCCCGGCTGTGGCCTTCATCGGCGGCGAGCCCACGCTGCATCCACACCTCCTGGAGATGATCGAAGACGCGGTGGACTCCGGCATCGCGGCCATCCTGTTCACCAACGGGCTGTTCCGCGAGACGGTTACCGACGACCTGGCCGCCCTGGTGTCCAACTTCGTGGTCAACTACAACGACCCGGCCCTGTACACAAAGGCGCAGTCCAGGCTGCTGCACGCCAATCTCGACAGGCTGCACAAGCTCGGCGCGCGGATTACGTTCTCCAAGAACTTCTCCGGCACGTACTCGGACTATGGCTACCTGCTCGAAGGCATCGACCGCTACGACGTGCAGAATGTGCGCTACGACATCTCCCGACCCGCGCCCGGCGGCTTGAACGACCACTTCACCCTGGACGAAGGCCGACGCATCCTGGCCCACGCCGTGGGTTTCGTGCGTGCCTGCGAAGAGCGCGGCGTGCGCACCGGCCTGGATTGCAGCGTGCGCCTCTGCGATCTGAAGGACGAAGACCGCCGCTACCTGGAACGTGTGTCCATGAAGTTCGGCGGCGTCTGCCACCCGTCCATGGATGTGCATCCGGACCTGTCCGCCTCCTACTGTCTGCCCATGCGCCACCTGGCCGTGCCGGACATCACCCGGCTGGCCGGCGTTAGCGCTCTGCGCACCCGTCTTGCAGAGCTGGCGCGGCCCATACGGTACGCAAACGCCCAGAGTGAATGCGCCGACTGCGCCGAGTTCATGCGGCGCTGCCAGGGTGGCTGCATGGCTCTTACTTCTCGCGAAACCCCTTTGTGCGACGGCGCTGCCACCGCCATCGGAGCCGATATCTCATGAGCAACACCAAGACTGTAGTCACGACGTGCACCAGGGATTGCCCCAACACGTGCGGCCTCCTCGCCACCGTGGAGAACGGCCGCCTCGTCTCGCTGAAAGGGGATCCAAACCACCCGTACACCCTGGGCACGACCTGCGTGAAAGCCGCTCGCTACATCAACCGCGTGTACAGCAAGGAGCGCGTGACCCATCCCATGATCCGCAAGAACGGGGAGTGGCGGCGGGCTACGTGGGACGAGGCCTTCGACCTGATTGCGGAGAGGATGAAGACCATCCGCGACGAGTCCGGCCCGGAGGCGATACTCTACTACCAGGGGTACGGCGAGCGCACCGCGCTGAAGCTGCTGAACCGCTACTTCTTCAACCTCTTCGGCGGTGTCACCACCCTGCGCGGCTCTTTGTGCGGCGGCACGGGACAGGCATCCCAGAACCTCGACTTCGGCGAACGCATCAGCCACGATCCCCTGGACCACTACAACAGCGCCTCCATGGTGCTGTGGGCGCGCAACCCGGTCTCCACCAACATCAGCCTGGTGCCAGTCATCCGCGACATCAAGAAGCGCGGCGGCCGCATCGTGCTGATCGATCCGGTCAAAACCCGCAGCGCGGCCCTGGCCGATCTGCACATCACGCCCAAGCCCGGCCGCGACGTCTACCTGGCCATGGCCACGGCCAAGCTCATCCTGGCCCTGGGCGCGCAGGACGCCGAGTTCGTTGAAAAGCACGCCGTGGGCTTTGACAAGTACGCGGAGATCCTGACCCGCTACTCCGTGATGGAACTCTGCGCCCTGGCCGACGTGCCCATGGACCAGGTCGTCTCCCTGGCCGACGTCTTCATGAGCCAGCGCCCCACCTCCATCCTGCTGGGCTGGGGCCTGCACCGCCACAAGTCGGCCCATCTCTCCATCCGCGCCATAGACGCCCTGGGCGCCATCGCCGGCATCATCGGCGTTCCCGGCGGCGGCGTGAGCCAGGGCTTCGAGGAGTACGGACCCTACGACCAAAGCTACTGGGGCGACGAGCTCAACCCGCCGCGGCGCACCCTGCTCATGCCCGTCATCGGCGACGAGCTGCTCGGCACGGACGATCCGCCCATCCGCATGATCTACGTGACGGCCTCCAATCCGGTGTGCATGGCCCCCAACTCGGACAAGGTGGCCGAAGGCTTCCGCAAGGCAGAGTTCGTGGTCTACTCCGGCCACTTCATGGACGACACCTCCGACTACGCCGACGTGTTCCTGCCGGCCACCACGTTCCTGGAAGAGGAAGACGTGATGGCCACTTATGGCCACAACTGGGTGGGTCCGGTGAACCGCGCCATCCCGCCCGTGGGCGAGTGCCGCTCCGAGTTCGACATGTTCCAGGGTCTTGCCGAGCGCCTTGACTTTGCCGACCGCTTCCGCCGCGAGGCAAAGGCCTGGATCAAGGACGTCTGCGCCCCCATCTGGAAGCAGGGCTGCACGCCGGAGCAGCTCCGGACCGGCGCCTTCCGCCTGGACGCGCCCATGGCCCCATACGAGGACAAGACATTCCCCACGCCGTCCGGCAAGTTCCAGTTCATGACCGAGTTCGACCCTGCCGAGGTGAACGGCGCAGACGACATGTTCCCGTACAAACTCATCACCTGTGCGCCCCACGGCTACATCTGCTCCGAACGGACCATTGCCGACCACGAGCCCCTGCCCGTGATTCGGCTGCACCCGGACGAGGCGGCGCGGCGCGGCCTGGAGAACGGCTCCGTGGTCCTGGTCAGCAGCAAGCAGGGCCAAGTGCGCGCCACACTGCAGACCGTGGAGGGCATGCGCCGGGACGTGGCCGCAGCGGACCGCGGCGGCTGGCTCAAGGCCGGGCACGGCCTGAACCTCCTGACCAAGGATCTGGCCAGCACCGTGGGCATGGGCACGCCGTACTACGAAACTACCGTATCCGTGGAGCGCTGCCCGGAGGACGAGTTCCTGGGCCTGCGCATCCTTGTGGTCCAGAACCAGGAGCGCACCGTCCCGGCGTTCCTGGGCAAAGAGCTGACGCGCCTGGGAGCAGTTCTGGACATTTGCATGCCCTTTGCCGGCGATCCCTTGCCCGAAACGCCGGAAGACTTCGACGGCCTGGTGGTACTGGGTGGAGCGCAAAACGCGTTTGACGACGAGAACTACGCCTACTTTACGCCGCTGATGCGCCTGATGCGCGCCTTCGATGCGCACGGCAAACCCGTGGCCGGCATCTGCCTGGGCTGCCAGCTCCTTTCCCGCGCCTGGGGGGGCGAGCCCTTCAGTTGCGGCGGCCTGGAGTACGGCTTCACGGAGCTCAGCCTGACCGAGGCGGGCAAGGCCGATCCTGTGCTTGTCGGACCATTACCCAGACTCATGGAGTTCCACGAGGACAGCTTCATCCCCCCGGCAAATGCCGTGCCTCTGGTGGAGGGCGAGTTCTGCAAGAACCAATGCTTCCGCATCGGCAAGGCGTCCTACGGCTTCCAGTTCCATTTCGAGATCGATTCGAAGATCATCGAATTGTGGATCCAACGCTTCCGCAGCCAGCAGATGGGCAACTACAACAAGTATTCGGAGCTGTACGACGACGCGTTCTTCGAGACCATGGAAGCGGAGCTGCCGCTGCTGCTCACCGGCTCGCAGGCATTCTGCAGCCGCGTGGCCGCCAACTGGCTGCGGCTGTGCGCAAAGCGGCGCTCCGAAGCGCAGTAACTCGCCCTGACCGAAATGTACTGCGCCCGCGCGGAATCAGCAGCAGTTCTTGGCTTGGGCAGCCTTGGAGCCGCGCAGCCACTTGTTGATGATGTACGAGGCGCAGCCAACGCCCGGCGAGACCGAAAGCGCGCCGCTGGGGCAGTTTTTGGCGCAGGCGCCGCACTCCATGCAACCGTCCGGGTCCACGATCCGCGCCCGTTTCCCATCCATGGCCAGCACACCATGGGGGCACAGCTGCGGACACAGCCCGCATCCCACGCAGGCGTCGCGGTCCAGCTTCAGAGTGGCCACGCCGCTGTAGTGTCTGAAATTCTTCATCATCCCTCCAGGAATGCGGCCGCTATCCAGAGCGCGCACGCCAGCGCCGCCGCCCCGATCTGCCACGGCAGGTAGCGGCGCATCTCCTTTTCCACACCGGACGGCGAGGTGAACGGCGTGGAGCCGGTGAAGTTCATGCACAGATACGAGCCCACAGCCGCGGACCAGAGCACGAGGGCCGCGCCGCTCAGGAATCCGCCGGCCCAGAGCAAAGCCGAGACCAGGCCGGTGATCGCGCCGGTCTGCGCACCTTTGAGGCTGAAGGCCCGGCCCGGTAGCCATGGCAACAAGACAGGTGCGGCAACGCCACCGGCCAGGCACGCCAGCACCGTAGCGCCGCAGGCGGCAAGCCCTCGCGCCCACGCCGCATGTAGGGAGAATAAACCAGGGGCAACGCCCGAAAGCACAAACAGCGCCAGAAACACGAAGACAAGCGGCCTGGCCAGCAGCAGAAACTCCACCGGCGTGAGCACGGCGCGCTCCCGCAACGTGAAGGTCACGCGGCGCATGGCCTCGTCCGCCTGAAAGTCGTTTTCCAGATAACGGGGGACGTCCCCGGCGCGCAGCGGTCCGAACAGGACCTTGCGGCCGGTCCGCTTGGCGACCTCGCGGCCGACCACGCCGGTGGCGCCCATCTGCGGGAAGATCAGCGGCGCATGGGGCGCGGCCTGGTCCAGGCCGCATCCACGCACCCGGGCCACAGCCTCCTCCGTGCCGAAAAGCCCTTTGCCCGCAGCGCACCAGACGTTCACGCCGTGTGTATCCAGGACCACCACCCAGGCGTCCACGCCGCCCAGCCGGGCGCGCAGGTGATCCACAGTAAGCTTGTAGTTGCTGGTGACCAGCACCGGTGCGTCCGGACCGGGCGAGCCCACGCAGTACAGGCCGGGCGTGATCTTATAGTTGCTGCGCAGCCCGCAACGGGCCTTGATCGCACCGCACACGGCAGAGAGCTCCAGCCGGGTGCTGAGCCGCGGCACAGGGCCTGCGGCCGTGTCGTGAAAGCCGTCTACGAACGGCTCGATGCGATAGCCCGGTCTGTCGTGGAGCCCGAAGCCGGACTCGGTTTTGGGGCCTCAGCAGGGCGCGTCGTCCACGGTGCAGGAGACAGGGGCGCAGCCAACCGGAGCAGACGCCGGGACGATCTCTTGCCGATCCTTGAATTCGTGCAGCTCGTACATAATAATTTCCGCTGTAAACGCAGTATGTTCAAGTAATAACCATACCAATACAATCTGTAAACCGCCTACACCACTCTTGACTCGCCTCAATACTTGGCCTATTTGGAAAATGTTTGCAACACATAACCCTGCAAGGACACCCATGGAAACACTCGACCCGATCACCCCGCCGCCGCTCACGCTTTTTGAAAAGCGAGCCCGTGTCATGAAAGCGCTGGCGCATCCCTCGCGCCTGATCATCGTGGACGAGCTCTCCCGCGGGGAACAGTGCGTCTGTCGCCTGACCGAGGCTGTGGGCGCAGACATATCCACCGTGTCCAAGCATCTCGCGCTGCTCAAGGAAGCCGGCATTGTGGAGGACGAACGTCGCGGCAAATGGTCGTGGTATCGTCTCAAGGTTCCGTGTGTGTTGAATTTTTTCCACTGCGTCGACAACGTCCTGCAAGCCGGGCAGTCATAATTTTTTTTTGGCCAAACGCTTGGCGAAAAGGCCAACCGATATCTCGGAGTACATCATGCCTGATTCACCCACACCGCCGTGCTCCTGCAGCACGGGCAGCGCCGCGCCTGCCCCCGATTCCGCGCCGCACACGCCATGGCGTCGCATCGCCCTGGGCATCGTGTTGCTTGGGGCGTGGTTCGCGCTCTACAAAACACTGCTGCCTTTTTCGCAGTGGTTTACGTACTCGCTGCTGGGTTTCAGCGAGCAGAGCCATCTGGGCAGCGCCATCCAGTTCTTCATTTATGATACGCCCAAGGTGCTCATGCTCCTGGTGCTCGTGGTCTTCGGCGTGGGAGTGCTGCGCTCCTTCGTCACCGTGGAGTGGACGCGTTCGTTCCTGGCCGGGCGGCGGGAGTCCGCCGGCAATGTGCTCGCCGCGCTGCTCGGCGTGGTCACGCCCTTCTGCTCCTGCTCGGCCGTGCCGTTGTTCATAGGCTTCATGACCGCCGGCATTCCGCTGGGCGTCACCTTCAGCTTTCTCATCAGCGCCCCCATGGTCAATGAGATCGCCCTGGTGATGCTCTACGGCCTGTTGGGCTGGAAGGTGGCTGCGCTCTACTTTGTCACGGGCATCAGCGTGGCCGTCGCGGCCGGCTGGGTGATGGGCCGCATGAAGCTGGACAACCACGTGGAGGACTGGGTCCGCGAGATACGCGCCGGCGAGGCCGTGCACGCCGACCAGTCCATGACCTGGAACGATCGCATCCGGTTCGGCGTAGACGCGGTCAAGGACATCGTAGGCCGGGTCTGGCTCTACGTTGTCATCGGCATCGCCGTGGGCGCGGCCATCCACGGCTACGTGCCGGAGGGCGCCATGGCCGGCATCATGGGCAAGTCCGCGTGGTGGTCGGTGCCCGTCTCGGTGCTTATCGGCATCCCCATGTACACCAACGCCGCCGGGATCATCCCTGTGGTGGACGCCCTGCTGGGCAAGGGCGCGGCCCTGGGCACGGTGCTCGCGTTCATGATGAGCGTCATCGCGCTCTCGTTCCCGGAGATGGTCATCCTGCGCAAGGTGCTCAAGCCGCGGCTCATCGCCTGCTTCATCGGCGTGGTCGGCGCGGGCATCCTGCTGGTGGGTTATCTCTTCAACGCCATCATATAACAAGTTCGGAGGCTTCCAATGCGCTTTCTGGCCCAACTGTTCCCGGAGTTTGCACAGGCCCTGGACGACATGGACGCGCTCTATGCCGAAAAGCGACTCATCGACGAAAAGACCTACCAGTTCATCTGCCTGGCCGTGTCCATCAAGGCGCGGTCCAAGCCCTGCGTGCTCAAGCACTTCAAGGGCGCGCTGGACGCCGGCGCCAGCCTGCAGGAAATCGCCTACATCATCGCCCTGGTGATGCGCGAGGCCGCCGGAGCCGATGACTGCTGGACACATGACGTGCTTGGCGACGTATCCGACATCGTAGCGGGCAAGATCGATTGCGGTTGCAACAAGTAAAGGAATAAAAAACCATGGCAAAGCTTATTCAAATTCTGGGGCCTGGCTGCCCCAAGTGTGCAGAAACATACGACGTTGTAACCCAGGCCGCGGCAGAGGCCGGCGCAGACGTCAGCATCGAGAAAGTCACCGACTTCAAGAAGATCGCCAGCATGGGCGTGTTCACCACTCCGGCCGTGGTCGTGGACGGCGTGGTGAAGGTGGCGGGCCGGGCGCCTAAAAAATCGGAGGTTGCCGGCTGGCTATAGATCAGCGCAATTTCAAAACAGAGCCCTGTTGCGCCGCATACCGCAGTGTTCTCTATTAGGCGCACCTATAGCTTTTTCGATACGTTTAGTCGACATTTAATCGCGTAAAGCTTTTTGCAGTACGCCTCTGCTGAAATATTGTCATTGCAGCAACATCCCTCTTCTGGTGCTGCATTGCATACCGTTTCGCTCTTCAACAGTAGCATTGCATTAACGCGTTTCCTTCTGCTTGCGATCTGATTTCCCACCATTGGCCGTCTCACACCGTTTTTTCATCGCCGTCCCAACATTTATCCTGGCAGCTGGCCTGGGCGATCATGCCTTGTCATTATTCTGCTTGGTTATATCGAACAACTGTGTAGACATATGCATTCCACAAAAATCATACACCCAATAAATGCTTTAACTGAAATTGATTTCAAGATATGCATTGCATTCAATTGGAGCGGGCATCGAGGCGCTACGCGTGCATATTCATGTCTTGTTATTAAAGAAACCTGACTGATGGGGGGCGCAACATGATTTTTGGCGCGAAAAAAACTTTCGGGGATTTTGCACAACTTGCCAGTGAAGGACATTTTGAAAAGGCTGTCAGTACATTGCATGCGAAGGGCGGGGAATGCGAGCTTGTAGCCCAGGGGACCAAGGCCATCCTGAATGAGCTCGACTTCGCCCGCTCCATCATCGGCAGCATCACCACGCCGTTTGTGGTGGTAGATACCGAAGAGACGCTCTGCATCACAAACCAGGGCCTGCTCGGCATACTTGGCCAATCCGGCAAGCCGGAAGACTACTACGGCTGGAACGTTGCTGAGTTCTTTTATGGAGATCGCAATAGAAAGACCGTACTTTCCACGGCCATGCAGGACAAAAGAGGCATCCGCAAGGAGGTGGACTTCTCCTCCCGCGATGGCCGCACCCTGAACATCCAGATCGACGCCATGCCCCTGTTCCGGGAAAAGGACAAGGCCGTGCTCGGTGCGATCTGCATCTATCTGGACGTCTCCGAGCTGCGCAAGAAGGAAGCGGAGATCTGCGATCAGAACGAGCTCATCAGCCGCGCGGCGGAGCGCGCCACGGCCGTGGCGGACAATCTGGCCAACGAGGCAGATCAGCTCGCCGCCCAGGTGGAGCAGACACGCGCCTCAACAGACGAGCAGCGCAACCGCACCAGCGAGGTGGCCGGCGCGACCCAGCAAATGAGCGCGTCCATCATGGAAAACGCCGACAACGCGCGCTCCGTGACAGAGCTGGCCGAAAACTCCCGCACCAAGGCCGGCGAAGGTGCGGCCGAGGTGGAACGCACCCGCAAGGTGATTCTGGAGGTGCGCGACGAGGCCAGCGCCCTGCGCGACGACATGACCCAGCTCAGCGAGCACGCCGTGCGTATCGGCGACGTTATGAACGTGATCAACGACATCGCCGACCAGACCAACCTCCTCGCCCTCAACGCAGCCATCGAGGCGGCGCGCGCCGGAGAAGCAGGCCGCGGCTTTGCCGTGGTGGCGGACGAGGTGCGCAAGCTGGCCGAGAAGACCATGCAGGCCACCAAGGAGGTGGGCGAGGTGGTCCGGGCCATTCAGACCAGCGCGGAGAAGAGCCAGACCTCCACCGAATCCGCCGTGGCCTCGGTCATGCGCGGGGTGGAGTCCTCCACGACCGCCGGCGAGAAGATTCAGGAAATTCTCGCCATCATCGAGCAGACCACGGACCGCGTGCACGGCATTGCCGAGGCCGTGGCGCAGCAGTCCATGGCCAGCGACCAGGTTTCCGAGGCCACCAACCACATACTGAGCTCCGCCGAGGAGACAGCCGCCGCAATGGACGAGTCGGCCCGCGCCGTGAGCGAGCTGGCGCGCATGGCCAGCGAGCTGAAGAGCATCATCAAGGACATGAAGACGCAGTCCCACCTGGAGGAGTGCGAGCCCGAGGCCGTCCTGGCGGCAGCTGCGGCCAGAAGAAACTAGACGATTCGCATCGGGACGAGGCGTGCCCCCACGCCAATGCCATCATCGAGACCACTGAGGCGCAGCCGGAAGACTGCGCCTCTTCTTTTACGCGTTGCACCTGGCCGTGGGTATGGCCCAGAGCGCTATTCCGCGGCCGGCTCATACGCGTCAGGGCTGGTGTTCGAACCTACCCTCTGTACAGATTTCTGGACACACGCGCCGCAAAGAGCTGATCCTGAAGCAGGCTGTCCACAGGCGCGTTGTCGATGACGCTCTGCTTCTTGACCCGTCTGCCGGAGCCGGACCGCTCCTCCTGGTACGAGCACGATGCGAGCAGGAAGAGCATGCAGAGCGCTGCCGCGAGCACGATGCAGCAGGCCCGCCGTGCGCGTGTGTGATATCGTAATGAACCAAGCATACGCCTACCTCCCTATTTGATTTCGTAAGTCGTCTAGAACAGATACCGCAGCCCCAGCGCAGCCTTCCATGGCGTGCCTATATCCTGGTTGAGCCAGACATCGGTGCCGTAGTGCAGCCCGATGACGCCGGTCTCCAGGATGAGCTCCAGGTTATCATAGAGCCGGTAGCTCGTATCGAAATCAATCTCGACCATGCTGTCCTGCGTGGTCAGCGGGATGCCTGAAACGGTCGTGGTCTGCGGCGGGGTGACGTAACCGGGCGGCACGGGCATGGGCGCGCCCTTGTAGCCCAGAATGAGGTTGGGGCTGGTCAGTCCGATGATGCGCCGGCTGTCCGGATCGTTGGTGCCCTGAGCGTAGAGAAAGCGGACCGTGTGGTGCAGGTCCGGAATAAAGGTGATGTCCCGCAGGGCAAAGACTGCGCCCCACATGCCGGCCGGAGAGGAGCTGACGAGCCCCAGCGTGGGAATCAGCCGTGTGCCCACAAAGCCGAAGCTTGTAGGGCCGAAGCCACGCGTGGTGCTCAGCGTAGGCATCTGCTCGGAGCCGTTGCGCCAGGAGCCGTCCTCGCCGCTGCCGTACCAGCCGAACAGCGAAAGGGTCATGGAGTCGAGCTGGTAGTCCAGCTCCGCCCCGGCGTAGAAGCCCCGGCGGGTCAGCGCCGCGTTTTCCGCTTCCACGGAGCCGTACACCGCCTCCAGGGAGAGCCTGAACGGACTCAGATCGGTGAGCTCGGCCGTGGCTCCTGCCCACCACGTATACAGGTAGCTCTGATCGTTGGCGTACTGCTCGATGAACGGCGTGCCCAGATAGCTCAGCCCGGCTGCAAAGGCCGGGGAAAGCATGCCGGGAAAGCCCGCCAGCGCCTGGCTGGTGAACACGTTGCGGCCTGAGGTGATGAACATGCCGTACGGCGTCAGCCGCCACCCGTCTCCGGTGATGGGCAGCATGAGGCCGAACATGTCCATGGCGTCCAGGCCCGTGGAGTCCTTGACCGCGACGTTGTTCACCCCGAGATCGTAGAGCCGCGCCCAGAACACCGCGGCGCTGAGGGAGTCGCTGAAGGCGTATCTGGCGGAGACGCCGGCCACGTCCGCATCCAGCACCACATAGCCCACGCCGATGGAGGGGTTTTCGAGCCCCTGGATGCCCACGCGGAACGTGAGTCTGGTATCCGGGATATCGAAATCGATGTAGGCGCGCTTTGTCTCCACGCACACGCCGTCCGAGCCCAGGGCCCCGCCCGTGCCGTGGCCGGCAACCGGCCCCAGCCGTCCCCACTGGGTCTCGCCCATCTCGATGAAGTACACGCCGCGCAGGTGCTCGCTCATGGCGAAGTCCACCTGGACGCGGACGCGCTGCCTGGCGTGGAAGTCGTCCCGGGACTGGTCAATGGGCCCGGTGCCCTGGATGTTGCCGTTCTCCAGGTAGCGGAAGGCGAAGAGGAACTCGCCTTTGGGGCTTACTTCCAGGGCTTGCGCCGGCCGCACAGCCAGCGCGCATAGTAGGAGACAGCATCCCAGAACAAGCCATATCGAGCCGCGTCGCCTCACCACATACACCTCAATATTCAGAGTTCATTCCAAAGTAGCCGAATGCATCATACCAATCGACTGCACAATACATTTACTGATATACACGGGCAACAGAAGTCTGAAAAATGTAAAGACACAGTACTCTTGCATGGTCATACTCTTGTGGATGCCGGCTCGTGGCCGTCCATGCTCCATTAAGTTTTCCCTCTTTCCGGCCGAAAGCTTTATTCGACGAGCCACAACGCTCCATGATACAGGGGCTTGAACTTCTGGTTCAACTGCAACGACTGCGATACTGCACGATATATCCATGGGCCTCATCAACGTCAGCGATCTCAAGGAAGGCATGGTCCTCGATGCCGACCTGGTCACCCCTAAGGGGCGCTTCCTGCTTGGCAAAGGGGTCCCGATCACCAACAAGCATATTACCATCATGAAGAGCTGGGGCGTGACCGAGGCCGACATCGCCGGCGCCAGCCGCGAGGACGCCGCCGCGGAGACCATCGCCTCCCTCGGTCCCGAGTGCATGAGCCAGGCCGCCAACGAGGTGGATACGATCTTTGCCAAGGCCAACTCCGACCACCCGGCCGTGGCCGAGCTCAAGCGGCTGTGCACCATCCGTACGGCCCAGGCCATCAACCGCGGCGAGGAGATACGCTCCCCCAAGCCGCTCTCCCCGTTGGAAAAGGACGATTTCCGGCGGCTGCGCCGGATGCAGATGGAGACGCCCACCCTGGCCGATCTCGTGACCCGCCACGTGTCGCTGGTCTCCTTTCCGGACATTTACGTGCGCATCGCCGAGGTGCTGAACGACCCGTTGAGCTCGGCCTCGCACCTGGCCGACGTGGTGGCCAAGGACCCCAGCCTCTCCACCAAGCTCCTGCGGCTGGTGAACAGCCCCTTCTACGGCTTCCCGGCCAAGATCGAATCCATCAGCCGGGCCATCAGCCTCATCGGCTCGCGCGACGTGACCAACCTGGCCCTGGGCATCTCCGTGCTCAGCTACTTCGAGATGATCCCGCCGGACTCCCTGGACGTGCACTCCTTCTGGCTGCACTCCATCACCACCGGCATTGTGGCGCGCACCCTGGCCTCGCAAAAGGTCGGGCTCACCGAGGAACGCTTCTTCGTGGCCGGGCTCATCCACGACATCGGCCGGCTTACGCTCATCAAGGAGATGCCGGAGCAGTTCCGGCTCGCCCTGCTCCTTTCCCGCGTGGAGAGTATGCCCCTGCACGAGGCGGAGCGGGAGGTATTCGGCTACAACCACGCCCAGGTGGGCGGCATGGTCTTCAAGAAGTGGCGCTTCCCGACCTCGCTGGAGCGACCGGTCCGCTTCCACCACAAGCCGGAGAGCGCGCTGAACCTCCTGGAGCCGGCGATCATCCACATTGCGGACATCATCGCCGTTGCCATGCACAACGGCATGGGCGGTTCGTACTACGTGCCCGAGCTGTACGAAGAGGCGTGGGACATCCTGGGTTTGACCACAGGCGTGCTGCAGCTTGCCCTGACCCAGTCGGACCGCCACATCGGCGAGATCGAACGCACCTTCTTCAACTCGGATATCGGCAGGAGGGCGCGCCATGGGCGATGAGGAACGAAGCCTCATAATAACGCAGCTCCAGGAGCAGGTCGCACGGCTGGCCGACGAGAAGTCCATAGCCCTGGACGCCCTGGAGATGGCCACCACCCTGGGCACCTTCGAGACCCCGGTGGACGCGGCCGACGGCTTCCAGATCCTTGTCCGCGAGACAGCCACCCGCGTCTCCTCCCTGTTCCGGCTCAAGTCCATGGCCGTGTACCTGGCCAACGAGGAAGACGCCTCCTTCGACCTGGCCTACTGCGATCCGGAGTCCGACGGCTCCTGGTTCGAGAGCGAGCTGGAGGTGCTCATCGAGGACGGTACCTTTGCCTGGGCGCTGTACCGCAACCGGCACGTCATTGTCTCCACCCGTGACGAAAAAGGCCGCCTGCTGCTCCACGCCATCGCCACGGCATCCCGCGGCTGGGGCATGTTCATCGGTCTGCTGGACCAGCCGGAGCGCGAGATCTACGACATCTCCTACGCCCTGCTCACCAACATCCTGCTCTCCGCGGCCCACGCCCTGGAAAACGTCTCGCTCTTCGAGGCCATCAAGAAGGTCAAAAACTCCCTGGCCGCCCAGGTAGCCGACCGCACCCGGGATATCCGGCGCTCCAACCGTGAGCTGGAAAAAGCCCTGGCCCACTCCAAGGAGCTGGCGCGGGAAGCCGAGATAGCCAACACGGCCAAGACCGAGTTCCTGGCGCGCATGAGCCACGAGATCCGCACGCCCATCAACTCCATACTCGGCATGGCAGAGCTGCTGTGGGACACGGAGCTGACCCCTACGCAGAAGGACTATGTGCAGACCTCGCGCTCCTCCGGCGAGATGCTTCTGGACGTCATCAACGACATCCTGGACTTCGCGCGCATCGAGGCCGGCGAGGTGCTGCTGGAGAACGTGCCCTTCGACATCCTGGACGAGATGGAGAACGTCTGCCGGGTGCTGGCCTTCCGCGCCCACGAGAAGGACCTGGAGCTGCTCTGGCGCGTGCACCCCAGCACCGTCACCCAGGTCGGCGGCGACCCCAAACGGCTCTCCCAGGTGCTGCTCAACCTGGTGGGCAACGCCGTCAAGTTCACCCGCCAAGGCGAAGTTTCGCTGGACGTCAAACCGCTGGAGCCGGCCGACCTGCCCGAGGACGCCCCTCGCGCCATTGCCAGCGCGACCCGATCCTTCCTGCTCTTCAACGTTTCCGACACCGGTGTGGGCATACCGGCCGACAAGCAGAGCCTCGTCTTCGAGCACTTCTCCCAGGCCGACACCTCCACCACCCGCCAGTTCGGCGGCAGCGGCCTGGGCCTCGCCATCTGCAAGAAGCTCGTAGAGCTCATGGGCGGACATATCTGGGTGCGCAGCGAACCCGGCGCCGGCTCCACGTTCTCCTTCTGCGTACGGCTGGACGCGCTGACGGACTCGGCCCCCATGTACGCCCGCACGGACACAGC
This sequence comes from Oceanidesulfovibrio marinus, assembly GCF_013085545.1. Taxonomy (NCBI): domain Bacteria; kingdom Pseudomonadati; phylum Thermodesulfobacteriota; class Desulfovibrionia; order Desulfovibrionales; family Desulfovibrionaceae; genus Oceanidesulfovibrio; species Oceanidesulfovibrio marinus. The sequence continues at coordinate 595,317 of NZ_CP039543.1, read as the reverse complement.
CCTTTCCGGCACCAGCATTCTGGTGGTGGACGCCAAGCCCAAGACAGCGAAGCATAACGCCCTGCTCCTGGAGCTGCACGGTGCGCGGACGCGCGTATGCCACGATCTGGAAACAGCTGTGCGCATGATCTGCGAGAGCGAGGCGAACGATCCCTTCGACTGCGTGCTCGCGGCCTTCGACCTGGGTCCGGACAACGGCTTTGCCCTACTCCAGGCCATCGCCGCAGCCATGACGCGGCAGCTCCCCGTGGTCATGCTTTTCTCAGCCCTGAACGGCGGCCGCGTGAAGAACCGGGCCGTCCGGGAAGGCGTCGCGGCCCATGTGGTCAAGCCGTGCCGGCGGGGGGAACTGCTGGAATCCGTGGAGCTGGCCCTGGGCCGGCGCAAGGAGTCCGAGGCCGTTGCCATAAAGGCGCAGGCCGTCGTGCTGCCGCCCATGCGGATTCTGCTGGCCGAGGATCATGTTCCCAACCAGCGCATTGTGGAGCTTTTTCTGAAGGATCAGCCCGTGACCCTGGACGTGGTGGCCGACGGCGAAGGCGCCATGGAAATGGTGCGCGAACGCGAGTACGACGCCGTGCTCATGGACATGCAGATGCCCGTGCTGGACGGGCTGTCCGCCACCAGGGCCATCCGGGAGGAGGAACGCCAGACCGGCCGCCGGGCCGTGCCAATCATCGCACTCACCGCCCATGCCCTGGCCAGCGAGCGGACACGCTGCCTGGAGGCCGGATGCGACGAGTTCGTGCCCAAGCCGGTGCGCAGGGCCGAGCTGCTGGCGGCCATCGCCAGCATTGCACCGGATGGAGCCGGCGCCGGCGACTCCGCCTGCGATGTGGTGGTACCGGACGAGGTCGCCGACCTCATCCCCATGTATCTCGAATCGCTCCACGCGGACATCGCCGCCATGCACGAGGCGCTGGCCTCGGACGATCTGGACGCCGTGCGTCGCCTGGGCCACAGCCAGAAAGGCAGCGCGCCGTCCTACGGCTTCGACCACGTGGCCGAGCTGGGCGCGGACATACAAAAGGCCGCCGAATCAGGAGACAGGGACGCGACGGCTGCTCTGGTGGCAGAGCTGGACAACTATGTGCGCAATGCGCGGATAGTTCAGGAAAAGGACGGCGGACCAGCGTGAGTCATGTGAGCTCGGGATCCCAGCCAATGTCTTTCAGATCTTCCATGTGCCTGTTCCGGAAGCGCAGCACCCGCAGGGTAAGCTGCTTCACGTTGAACGGCTTCACCAGGAATCCCTGCACGTTGTAGCGCAGGCACTCCTTCACGATTTCCTCTTTGCTATGACTGGATGCGATAACGATGGTGGTCGCCATATCGACGCGATTGTCCCGCAGCTCCTTGAGCAGATCGATGCCGCTCATGCCGGGCAGCTCGAGGTCCAGAATGATGATCTGCGGCCGGTGGTCCGCCATGTACGCCAGGGCCTCGGTGCCGCTGCCGGCGATGTGCACGCGAAACGCTTCTGGATCGAGAAAGCGATGGTACAGCGCCGCAATCTTCGGGTCGTCCTCCACGATGAGCACGCCGAGGATTTCCGGACCGGCTTCGCTGGAGGCGTCTCCGGCATGGGCCTCGATGATCGCCTCATTGAGGCTGGTCAGGTCGAACGGCTTGGTGAGGTAGCCCTGGATGCCCAGCTCGTTGCACTGCTCGCAGACGGCCTCCTTGCTGCTGGCCGAGGCGATAATGACGCAGGTGGAGGTGTCGCCGCGCTCGGTGCGGATGCTCCGCAGCACGTCCAGACCGGACATGTCCGGGAGGTTGAGATCCAGAATGATGATGTCGGGTCTGAGAATATCGTACGCATCCAGGGCGCGCCGGCCCTGGTTGGCGAACGTGATGTCGAAGAGCTCCTCGGAAAGGAACTTGCCGTAGAGGGCAGAGACTTTGCGGTCATCCTCCACGATGAGCAGGACTTGCTTACCAGGCACTCGTAATCGCTTATTTTAATTAAAGACTATAACCCAATGCGGGCACCCTTTGCACGGCTGAATGAACCTAGCAGAGACCGCCCTGAAAAGAAAGATGGTCAATTGGCCAATAAACCGCCGGGAATTGCCCCGGCAAACCGGGGAGAACACCGCCACCTGTATTGCACTCTGTTTATTCTTGTAAGCTTCATGCATGCAACATGGATAATTACGTACTTATTGCCCTAGAAGATAAGAAGTTGTATCGTCATCAGCGTAGGACTGCGTATACTCATAATTCAAGCAGCATGCGCTGAGTTTACCAAGCTTTCCACGGGGCAGGAAAGCTGATGAACCTCTTTGCAGTCAACATCTCTCGGAGTCAGATATGTCTATGAGTATCCGCGTCCGCCTCATCCTGCTCGGGATTGGCGTCGTCCTTGCCCTCTCGATTCTGGCAGGCATCAACTTCATCAATGGCCGGTCCGTATCCGGGACCATGAAGGCGAACGCGCTCAGCCTTGAAAAAAGCAACCTCGCACAGCACATGCGCGAGAATTTGATCCACCTCAACCTCATCGCCATGGACGCCATTGTGGACAGGGACAACGGCATGAGTGACGAACGCATCGCCGTTATCCAGAGCACCGCCGCCGAGCTGCGCGACGACCTGGCCAAGTTGCGCAAGCTGGAGAAGGACAAGCAGTTGCAGCAGAATATCCAGGCTCTCGATGCCGAGCAGAACAAGCTCATCGAGATGGTCTCTGTGGACCTCGTGCAGTTCATCAACAAAAGCGCTGGCGTCCTCCACCGGCGGGAAGAGCAGCTCCAGGCGCTCGACAACAGATTGGACGGCCAGAATATGCGGATCAGCGCATTCCTCGACATTCTGGAGGACACCTTCACCGAGCAACGCGACTCTTCCGCCCTTGCCGGCATTTGGGAGCGCTACGACACGGCTGTCACTGAAACCCGCGCGGTCAATCTGGCCAACGTCAAGACAGCGCTCGTCGGCATGCAGATACTCAACGACCGGAACACCGGCAAAGACAACCAGGCACAGCTCGCAGAGATACGGCACTACGGAGAGTTCCTGACGACGAGCCTGGACACCCTTGCCGGCTACGCCAGGTCCGAGGAGGCCAAGGATTCCATCGCCACTCTGCAAGAGTCCATACCGGCCTTTCTGAAAGTCCTCACCACCGAGCTGCCCGACATGATTCAAAAGGCATACAAGGACCGCCTGGAAATACTGGCCGCTTTCGACGCGACGGTGGACAAAGTCCATGACCACACCAATGCGGCCCGGGAAGCGCTCGACACCATTCTCGACGCCGAGAACCTGAAGCTCGTGGACTCCAGCCAATCCCTGGAGGACAGGATATCCCGATCCAACAGCCTTGGCGTGATGATCTACGGTATTGTCGTCCTTGCCATCATCGTGGTCATGATCTTCATCATCCGGTCCATCGTGGTGCCCCTGGGCAAGACCGTGGAGTTCGCCGACGGCGTGGCCGCGGGCGATCTGGACCGTGACCTCGCCGTGCGCGGCAAGGACGAGACGGGCCGCCTTGCCGACGCCCTGCGCCGCATGGTGGACGAGCTCAGGGATAAGATCCGCATGGCCGATGCGCAGACGCAGGAGGCCGAGGAGCAATCCCAACGGGCGCAAGCAGCCATGGAGCAGGCCCAGGAGGCCCAGAAGGAGGCCGAGAAGGCCAAACAACAGGGCATGCTGGAGGCGGCCGATCGTCTGGACGCCATGGTCGGGAGCCTGACCTCCTCCTCGGAGCAGCTTACCGCGCAGATCGAGCAGACCAGCCATGGCTCCGCCAGGCAGAGCGAGCGCGCCTCCGAAACGGCCACGGCCATGGAGGAGATGAACGCCACTGTCCTGGAGGTCGCCCGCAACGCCTCGGAGGCGGCCGAAAGCGCCGATTCCGCGCGGAGCAAGGCCATGGGCGGCAGCAGTGTGGTGACGGACGTGGTCACCTCCATCAACGACGTCTCCACCCGGACATCGCAGATGAAGAGCAGCCTCGATTCGCTGGGCCGCAGGGCCGAAGATATCGGCGCCATCATGACCGTCATCACCGACATCGCTGACCAGACCAACCTGCTGGCCCTGAACGCGGCCATCGAGGCGGCGCGCGCCGGAGAGGCGGGCCGCGGCTTCGCCGTGGTAGCCGACGAGGTGCGCAAGCTGGCGGAAAAGACCATGTCCGCCACCAGCGAGGTGGGCCGGGCCATCGATGCGATTCAGCAGGAGACCCGCGGAACTGTCGAGTCTATGGACGAAGCCTCCGGCGCTGTGCAGCTCTCCACCGAGTACGCCGAGCAGGCCGGAGCCGCACTGCAGGAGATCGTGCGTATCGTGGAGACCACCTCCGACCAGGTGCGATCCATCGCCACGGCTTCGGAGCAACAATCCGCCGCCAGCGAGGAGATCAATCGCGCCATAGAAGAGGTCAACAGCATCTCCGCGGAAAACACCCAGGGCATGTACGAGGCGGAGCAGGCCGTTGCCGGCCTGGCCGATCTTGCCTCGCGTCTGGCCAGGCTCATTGACGAGCTGCGTCAAGGGTAACAGCTTGCTGAAAAGGATTTCTTCCGACAGGCTGTTCGCAGACCACGGCGGCAGGGGTGCAAAAAAAAGCCAAGACCGTTACGTATAGACAATACGTGGGGACTTGTTCTTTTCGGAGCCGCAGCCAGCGTGAGAGCTGGGGTAACAGTTAACACTCCATAACGAGGAGCACACACCGTGTCCGATCCGCTCAACATTCCGGCTCGCGATCCAGACCTCATCTTCCGCTCTCGGCGTTCGCCTGTTTGTGGAACCCGGCATGCTGCGGCGTCCAGCCAACCGCTGGCCACCTGGATCGGCATGCGCATCCTCGAAAACGGCGGCTCGGCCGCCGATGCCGCAGTGGCCATGGCCGCCGTGCTGGCCGTGGTGGAGCCCTGCTCCACCGGCCTCGGCGGCGACGCCTTTGCCCTGTACTACGACGCGGAGCACGGAGCGGTCCATGCGCTCAACGGCTCGGGCCGCTCCCCCTCCGCGCTTACGCCAGCGGTTATGGCCTCGCACAACATTGCCGGGGCCATACCGCCGCTGTCGCCACTGGCCGTCACCGTGCCCGGCGCATGCGGCGCCTGGGCCGACCTCTCCCGGCGGTTCGGCCGCCTGGGACTAGGCCCCTGCCTGGAACCGGCCGTGGAGCTTGCCGAGTCCGGCTTCGCCATCGGCCCGGTAACCGCATCCCTCTGGCGCGACGGCATGGAGCACCAGCTCATACCGGCCGGCGATCCCGGCGACCTGATGCCCGCCGGCCGCGCTCCGGCGGCTGGCGAACGCATCACCAACAAGGCGCTGGCCGGCGTGCTCAAGCGCATTGCCGCGGATGGTCCGGCGGCCTTCTACCAGGGCGAGATTGCCGCGACCATTGCCCGCGCCGTGCAGGACAAGGGCGGCGTGCTGGCTCCGGACGATCTGGCCCGGCACCTGGAGGCCAACGAGGCCGAAGGCGTGTGGAGCGAGTCCATGTCCACGACTTTGGGCAAGAAGGTGCGCATCCACGAGTGCCCGCCCAACAGCCAGGGCATTGTGGCGCTCATCGCTCTGGCCATTCTCGAAGCCGTTGACGCGAACCTCTCCAGCCCGTCTCCCTCAGCCTACGACTGCCACCTGATGGTGGAGGCGTTGCGGCTGGCCTTTGCCGAGGCGCATCGCCACGTGTCCGATCCCCGGAGCATGGACACGCCTGCCGAGGCCCTGCTCGACCCCGAGCGCATCACCGAGCTCGCCTGCCTTGTGGACCCGGAAAAATGTCTGAGTCTCCCGGAAGGCTCGCCTCCAGGAACCTCGGATACCGTCTACTTCTGCGTGGTGGACGGCCAGGGCAACGCCTGCTCCATGGTCAACTCCAACTACCTGGGCTTCGGCTCGGGCATCGTGCCCCCCGGACTAGGCTTCTCTTTGCAGAACAGGGGCGCGAACTTCTCGCTGCAAGCCGGCCATCCCAACGAGGTCGGCCCGAACAAACGGCCCTACCACACCATCATTCCCTCCATGGCCACACGCGCCGAGGACGGCGCTCTGCTCGGCCCCTTCGGCGTAATGGGCGGCTTCATGCAGCCGCAGGGCCACGTGCAGGTGGCGGTGAACCTCTTCTGCCGCGGCGGCGATGGGCTCGACCCCCAGACCGCGCTGGACCTGCCGCGCTTCTGCATCCCGGACGGCGACCCCACGTCGGGCGTGGCTCTGGAAGACGGCATGGACATCAAGATCACGCTGGGCCTGGCCGGCACCGGCCATATGCTGGGCACGGTCACAGGCATGGAGCGCTCCCTGTTCGGTCGCGGACAGATAATCCTGCGCAATCCGGAGAGCGGCTGCCTGGCAGCAGGCAGCGACCCCCGCGCCGACGGCCTGGCCCTGGCGCGATAGTCCCGGCAAGGCGCACGCCAACGTGCGCTCCCATTTCCGCAGGACGCGCTGGCCTCATCGATACCGCGTTCCTGCCCCTTTCTGGCGGCTTTTGTTCCTCCATCTGCCGTCCAGAGCGATCGCGAGGCAGTCTCTGGGCGGCGATGGAACGCCGCGTCCCTTTGGTTGCGGGCAATATCCTTGTCCTGTGTCCGTTGACCGCCCCTTCCCTTCTGCTACGTAGCGTCCAGGCATGATTGAGATCCGCGGCCCCGGCAACCGGGTCGGCGCCGGATTCCAACCACTCCTTCCAATAGCGCCAAAGCCTTTATCCATAATGGCGAGCACTATACTCAGACGGGATTGCCCAATTTCCAGGCTGGAAAAACACCGCCTTTTCGTATACCAATAACAAATCACGACATTTTATTTTACAAATATGACAGGATAGGGCCCCCGGCTTCTTGTCCACCCATATCTTTCCACGCTCTTTTTCATGGACCAGCCGTACATCCACAACCCTTCAGACTGACAGGAGAAGTGGCCCATGTACCAACGCGTTCTTTCGATTTTCATCGCTCTCGCCATTGTCTTTACCGTGGCCGGTCCCCAGTCCGCACAGGCTGACGACAACAACCTGATCATCGCCACAGCCACCACAGGCGGCACCTACTACCCTGTGGGCGTTGCCATCGGCACGCTGCTCTCCATCAAGCTGGCCAAGGACAACGGCATCACCGCCACGGCCATCAACTCGGCCGGCTCGGGCGAAAACGTCCAGATGCTCAAAAACAAGGAGGCCGACCTCGCCATCCTGCAGGCGCTCTTCGGTCTGAACGCGTACCAGGGCAAGGGGCCGTACGAAGGCAATGCATATAAGGACTTCCGCGCCATCACCATGCTCTGGGAGAACGTGGAGCACTTCGCCCTGCTCAACGACCACGTCAAGACCGGCACCATCGAGGACCTCAAAGGCCTGGACGGCAAGTTCTCCATCGGCAAGCGCGGCAGCGGCACCGAAGGCTCCGGCCGCACCATCCTTACAGCCCTGGGCATCGACCCCGACTCCCTAAGCCTGGAGTACCTTGGCTACAATCCCTCGGCCCAGGCCATGATGGACGGCCGTATCGTGGGCGCGAACATTCCGGCCGGCCCGCCTGCCGCCGCCATCACGCAGCTCTATGCGCAGCTCGGCGCCGACGAGGTGACCGTGCTCGACTTCACGGACGAGCAGCTCGCCACCATCGACAAGGAGTACCCCATCTGGGGCCGCTATGTGATCAAGGCGGGCACCTATCCCAGCCAGGAGAAGGACATCAACACCATCTCCCAGCCCAACTTCCTGGCCTGCCGCGCCGATCTGCCTGACGAGACGGTCTACCAGATCACCAAGACCATCTACGAGAACCTGCCGTTCCTGCACAACATCCACAAGGCGACCATGGCCATGAGCCTGGATCGAGCCACCAAGGGCCTGCCGGCGCCGCTGCACCCCGGCGCGGAGAAGTACTACCGCGAGGTCGGCATCATCAAATAACGCATCCCACGGCTGATACACGCGGGGGGCGCAATGCTCCCCGCGTTCATTCCACGTGCGGTACGCCTGCCCCCCACGGCGTTTGCACATGCATAAGGATGCAGCTTCATGACGGATTCGCAGACTGTCCCTGCTGGTGCGCACGGGGGCACGGAACAGGACATCGACAGCGAAACTCTGGCCATCAAGCGCGTGCTTGCCGGACGCACGGCCAGGATCGTCTACGTGGTGGGCATCCTCTGCTCGCTGTTCCATCTCTGGGTCAACACCGTGGGCATCATGCCGGAGATCCAGCGCAACGCGGTGCACTACGCGTTCATCCTGTTCCTCGGTTTTCTGCAGTACCCCCTGCTCAAGCGCAAGGCGGACAAGTCCATCGCCATCGACTACGGCCTGGCAATCCTGGCGTTCGCCGTGGGCTTCTACCTCGTGTTCTTCGAGGACGCGCTGCACGCGCGCAACGAGGTTCCCAATATGGTGGATCTCATTGCGGCCGGGCTGGCCATCATCCTCATGCTGGAGGTGACGCGCCGCACCACCGGCCTGCTCATCCCGGCGCTGTGCGTCATCGCCCTGTCCTACTCGCTCTTTCTGGGACGGGCCTTCGGCGGGCTCTGGCACTTCCCAGGCGTGACCATAGAACGCATCCTCTACCGCATGTACTTCGCGCCGGACGGGCTCTTCGGCACCATCGCCACCATCTCGTCCACCTTTGTCTTCCTCTTCGTGCTCTTCGCCGCGTTTCTCATCAAGTCCGGGGCCGGCGAGTTCATCATCGACCTGGCCATGGCCGTGATGGGCCGGCTCACCGGCGGTCCGGCCAAGATGGCCGTGTTCGCCAGCGGCATCATGGGCTCCATCTCGGGCAGCGCCGTGGCCAACACCGTGGGCACGGGCTCCATCACCATCCCCATGATGAAACGCATGGGCTTCAAGCCGCAGTTTGCCGGCGGCATCGAGGCCGCGGCATCCACAGGCGGCCAGCTCATGCCGCCGATCATGGGCGCCGGCGCGTTCATCATGAGCCAGTGGACGCAGATACCGTACCTGACCATTGTGGGCGTGGCCTTCATTCCGGCCATCATGTACTTTGTCTCTGTGGCGTTCTTCATCCACCTGCGCGCCAAACGCCGCGGGCTGGAGCCCCTGTCCAGCGACGAAATTCCCAAGGTGCGCGAGGTGCTGAAGCGGGGCTGGAACTTCTTCATCCCCATCGGCGTGCTCATCGGCCTGTTGATGCTGCGCTACACCCCCACCTTCGCAGCCTGCGGCGGCATCGCCTCCATCGTTGTCGCAAGCTGGCTGAACCCGCGCACCCGCATGAGCTTCAGGGACATCATGGACGCCCTGTCCATGGGCGCGCAGAACATGGTGACCACGGGCATCATCCTTCTGTGCTCGGGCATCATCATCGGCGTGGTGCTCATGGTAGGCATGGGCATCAAGTTCTCCATGCTCATCCAGAGCATCTCCCAAGGCAGCCTGATGCTCACCATCATCCTGGTGGCGCTGGCCTCGCTCATCCTGGGCATGGGCCTGCCGGTCACGGCCTCGTACATCGTGCTGGCCGTGCTGGCCGCGCCGGCCATGACCATGCTCGGCACTTCCACCATCGCCGCGCACATGCTCATCTTCTGGTACTCGCAGGACGCCAACGTCACCCCGCCGGTCTGCCTGGCAGCGTACAGCGCGGCCGGCATTGCCGGAGCCAAGCCCTTAGCCACCGGGTTCGAATCGTGGAAGCTGGCCAAAGCGCTGTACATCATCCCCCTGCTCTTCTGCTACTCGCCGCTCCTGTTCGAGGGGCCCACGTGGCAGGTTGTGGAGACGGCCGTTCTCGGCCTGGGCGGCCTGTTCTGCTTCGCCGTGTTCTTCGAGGGCTACAACCAGCGCATGCTCAGCTGGCCGGCGCGGGTGTTCTACCTGGGCTGCGCCGCAGCCATGCTCTGGCCCGATCTCAGGCTCCATGCCCTGGGCGCCGCGGCCTTCATCGCCGGGTCGGTGATGGAGGTCACCGTGTTCAGGCCCGGCCGGTCCGCCGCTGTGGTCGCCGTCCAAAAGGAGTAGACGGCAATCCCGCTGCTGGTTTAGGATGGGAGGATAAACACCATCCGATCACCCCATATCATCAAGGCGAGATTTCATGCGCAAACCGACCATGTTCCTGATTGTTCTCAGCCTGCTCGTGCTGTGTTCCGCTCCGGCCTTTGCCGCCGGCAACACCACGGTCATCAAGGACAACTTCGACCTCCGACTGGGCTTCCAGGGCTACCCATGGGGCGTCAGCCCCGAGAACCTGGAAGGCTTCAGGAAAATCGGCACCAAGAACAACGCCGACTTCTACATCTGCCCCTGCGTCACCTATCTGCTGGAGGACGTTACCGTGCCCCGCGTGGTGTACGGCTTCGTCAACGACCAGCTCTACGGCGTGTTCATCGACATCGACAAGGATGATGTCTTTGACAAAGTACTGAAATACATCACAAAGAAGTTCGGCAAACCCGAGGTCAAAGAGGAAGCGAACGAGCACGTGCACCGCTGGAACGTGGGCGAAGTGAAAATCAAGCTCAAGGACGATCTGGCCACGGGCAAGCGCAAGCTCTCGCTCTACTACAGCCCGCTCTCCAGGACCGTGAAGCTTTCGCCCTTCCGCAAGTCCGGCCCGGAGGACGAGCCCCAGCCCATGAACTGGACGCCGCCCATGAAGCCGCAGAAGCCGGTGGCCATCCCGCTGCTCAGCTTCTAGGACGCCATGAGGCCTCCCATGCGACACGCATTCCGTTCCGTCCTGCTGCTCGTGGCGCTTGTCAGCGTCATCTGCCTGGCGCTTCCGGCCGCGGCGCAGTGCCCGCCCGGGCAGGCGTGGTTCAAAGGCAAATGCCGCCCCGTCTTTCCGGAGGGCAGCGCCCCCACACCCCAGGGCCGGATGATGGTGGTCACGGCCACGGCGTTGAACATGCGCTCCTGCCCCAGCCTGCGCTGCGGCGTGGTGGGCGTGCTCCACAACGGCCAGGTGGTGGAGGTCTTCGGCAGCGACAACGGCTTCAGCCGCGTGACCGTGCCGGATACCGGCGCCACCGGCTGGACCTCGGACCGCTATCTGGCGCCCACACGCCAGTCCCCTGCGCCGGGCCCCGGACGGGGACGGCCGCCGCTGACCGAGCCGCGCTACGATTATTAGCTAAAACCGGCCAGTAAAACGATTCGCCACGACGCGGAGGACGCGGGAAGCACCCGCCCTTCGCGTCGTTTTCTTTTTCCACAAAAAAGCGGAGCCTCATCACGAGACTCCGCTTGAAGCGTTGTTTTGCTAGCTACCGGTGCGTCCTATGAGCCCTTGATGACCTGGTAATGGACCACGTGCTTCATCTCGTCGATCTGGCTCTGACCCAGGCTCATGTAGCCGGAGCCTTCCAGGAACATCTTACCGCCGTGGACGAGCAGGGACTCGCCCCCCTCCGGGTGGATGTAGGTGCCGTTGGCGCTGTGGTCTGTGAAGACATAGCGGTCGCGGACGAGCTCCACCGAGGCGTGGCGCCGGGAAACGTAGTTGTAGGGGATGACGAGCTGGCTGCTGCTGTCGCGTCCCAGGGAAGCCTTACGCGGCATGTCCTTGCCCGGACCGATCTCAATCCGGTTGTCGTCGTAGGCCAGGACCAGCTTGCCGCCGCCTGGAGCCGCAGCCTGCGCCTTCTCCCGGGGTTTCTCTTTTCCGATGTCTGCCATGGTGGGGGATTCCTGGTAGAACGTTGTATATGCATGCCTTGGAGCTCGACAGCCTCAAAATTCATACTATGACACAAGGCTGTTGGAAGCAAGTGGGCGGAGTATCAGGGAGAATCCTCCGCTTCGCGGACCTTGGCGTAGACCGCGTCCATCTGCTCGCGGGTGACGTTGATGTAGGTGACGCCCATGACTTCGAGGTCCATCCGTTGGACCTCTGCGCGCACGCCTTTGAGAATGATCCTGTACCCCTGGATGAGATCGAAGGTGATGTACTGGCCCTTGTCGAACTTCCAACCCAGGTGCTCTATCCCCAGGCCGTAGTGGGACATGTCGCGCACCGGCAGCTCGCGCAGGTTCTCATCCAGCAGAATGCGGACCGCCAGCGGCTGGACCCGCGCATCTATGCGGCGGTTGCTCTGCCCCTTTCCGGAAAGCGCGGCGCGCGAGGCTTCGGCAAGGCCAAGCTGGACAGTGAAGATATCGCCGCAGGTCGGACAACGCACGTTCCTGGTGTCCCGTTCATGTATTTTCTCCGCCATGCCATTTCCTCTCTGGTTCCGGTGGAACTACTATGATGGGTACATGCTATCCGAGATTACCGAATACTTCCATACGGCAGAGGACTCGTCCACAAGTTCCGTCCTCTCACTCCCTACTGCGACTTCGACTCGAAAGCGCGCAACCGCTCCATGGCGTTGGCCTTCAGGTTCTCGTAGAACAGGGAGTAGTCGTAGACGTGGTAAACCCCTTCCGGAAACGACGAGCCCTTGCACTGCACCCGAGATGTATCCGCGGGAATCACGGCCAGACCGCCGTTCTGCACCTGGGCCGAAGCGAAGTGCGGATAGACCGCGGCCTCGCCGTTGTCGGAGAAGAACACAGCCCCAAGATTGCGCGTGGCCGGAGCACGTTCAGTATCCGTGGTCCAGGAAAGCGGGTTCACGACCACGGCTCCGGGCAGGATGGTGGGCGCAACGTCCTGCTTTCCGGGCGCGATGCTGTTGTAGGTGATGAAGCAGCCGGTCTGGTCGGCGCTTTTGCAGATACGCATCCTGGGGTTGTGCTCCAGATCCTCGCCCGTGATGGACCAGCCGATGAGATAGGCCGCAACCATGTTCTTCTCGCCGTCCAGGGAGCCCCAGCTGTCCACCATGATGTCGGTGAGGATGTTGGAGCCCTGGCTGTGGCCGGCAATGATGAAGGGGCGGCCGTTGTTGTAATGCGAGATGTAATACAGCAGCGCGTTTTTCACGTCCTTGTGGGCGTAGCTCAAGCGTTCCTCACGCTCTTCGTCCGAGAGACTCAGCCCGGCCAGGTTCATCTGCCGATACAACGGTGCGTAGAGATTGGCGTTTTCCGTAAATACGCTGGCCTGCTGGTCAATGGTGCGCTGCGCGCCCTTGCGGCTTGCGGCGTCGTCCAGCTCCATGAGCCAGTGGTCGTCGTCCATGAGCACCGTAGGGTAGACCCAGAAGACGTCCATGGCCTTGTCCGGCGCGCCGTCCGGGATGGCGAGCCAGCTTGAGCGTTGGGAGTAGTCCGGCGCAGGAGGCGCGTCCGCCGGGTCGAACGACGGCAGGGCCTGCGCCGGCAGCACACAGCAGGCAAGGATGAGCAGCGACTGGACAAGCAGTGATAACGACGCAATAACCTTATGCATTTCCCCCCCGAGGAAAAGATCGTGGCGACGAACAGGACCGCGCGTGATGGGCCGAGCACAGCGATCCAGAATGCTCCTATTCCCCAAAAAAGCAACGGCGCGGGAGAGACAGGTTGTCCCCCGCGCCGCTGCAATTCTAGCACATGCAAAACGCACCGCAACAGGGCGGCGGCGTTTCATCACGAGTGTTACTTCTTGAGCCAGCTCATCATGGAGCGCAGCTTGGCGCCCACCTGCTCGATCTGGGTCTCGGACTGACGGCGGCGCGTGGTGAGGAACTGCGCCCGGCCGCCCATGTTCTCCAGGATGAACTCCTTGGCGAATGCGCCGCTCTGGATCTCGCCGAGGATCTTCTTCATCTCCTCGCGGGTCTCCTGGGTGATGACGCGCGGGCCGCGGCTGTAGTCGCCGTACTCGGCCGTGTCGCTGATGGAGTAGCGCATGTTGGCCAAACCGCCCTCGTAGATCAGATCCACGATCAGCTTCACCTCGTGCAGGCATTCAAAGTAGGCGATCTCGGGCTGGTAGCCGGCGTTGACCAGGGTCTCGAAGCCGGCCTGGATCAGCTCGGAAAGACCGCCGCAGAGCACGGCCTGCTCACCGAACAGGTCGGTCTCGGTCTCTTCGGTGAAGGAGGTCTGGAGCACGCCGGAGCGGGTGCCGCCGATGCCCTTGGCGTATGCCAGCGCGGTGTCCATCGCCTTGCCGGAGGCGTCCTGATGCACGGCCACGAGGCAGGGCACGCCGCCGCCCTGCTCGTACACGCGGCGCACGAGATGGCCCGGGCCCTTGGGCGCGACCATGACCACGTCCACGTCGGCCGGGGGCATGATCTGGGAGAAGTGGATGTTGAAGCCGTGGGCGAAGAACAGGGTCTTGCCGGACACGGTGGGTGCGATGGCCTCGTTGTAGATGGCGGCCTGGTGCTGGTCGGGCACGAGGATCATGATGCAGTCGGCCTTGGCGGCCGCCTCGGCGGCGTCCATGGGTGCGAAGCCGTGCTCCTTGGCCAGCTCGTAGTTGCGTCCGCCGGGGCGCTGGCCCACGATGACGTTGACGCCGGAATCGCGCAGGTTCTGCGCGTGGGCGTGCCCCTGGCTGCCGTAGCCGATGACGGCGACGGTTTTGTCAGCGAGAAAACCAAGATCAGCATCTTGTTCGTAAAAGACTTTCATAACTGCTCCTTAGAAAAAAACGTTAGGCGTATGTATGCGAAAAAGGAGAGAAGCGCCAGGGTTTATATAGCGCCTCCCCCCTCCCCTGAATAAGGGCCGGGACCCCAAACGGGCCCCAGCCTAATCTAGCTGCATGGACCGCTTGAGGGCGACGGTGCCCGTGCGAGCGATCTCCTTGATGCCGAAACGGGACAGCAGGTTCACAAGGGCGCAAAGCTTGCCCTGGTTGCCCGTTACCTCGATGGTCATCTCGGTCGTGGCCACATCCACCACCTTGCAGCGGAAGATGTCCACGGTGCGCAGAATCTCCGCGCGGTTTCCATTCTCGGCGTTGACCTTGATCAGCATCATCTCGCGTTCCACGGCCTGCATTTCGGTCAGGTCCACCACCTTGATGACGGTGATGAGCTTGCGCAGCTGCTTGATGATCTGCTCGATGATCTGGTTATCGCCGGTTGTGGTTATGGTCATCAGCGAGACCCCTTCCTCAAGGGTGGGTCCCACGTTCAACGTTTCGATATTGAATCCCCGTCCGCTGAACAGCCCGGATATGCGGGAGAGGACTCCGGGCTCGTTCTCCACGAGGACTGAGAGCACGTGTCGCATCTGCATCTTCCTTTAGACGAGGAGCATTTCGGTGAGCGACGCGCCAGCAGGCACCATGGGGTAGACATTCTCCTCCTTGGTGACGCGGACGTCGATGATACAGGCCTTGGGCAGGGCAAAGGCTTCCTGGAGCACGGGTTTTACATCCTCGGGCTCGGTGATACGGTAGCCTTCGGCGCCGTAGGCCTTTGCCAGAGCCACGAAGTCGGGCTGCGCATCCATGCAGGTTGCGCAGTAGTTCCTGGCGTAGAACAGCTCCTGCCACTGACGCACCATGCCCAGATAGGTGTTGTTCAGGATGACGATCTTTACGGGCAGATCGTTGCACACCGCGGTGATGAGTTCCTGGATGTTCATCTGGATGGAGCCGTCGCCGGCGATGTCCACCACGAGCTTGTCCGGGAAGGCGAGCTGCGCGCCGATGGCCGCCGGGAAGCCGTAGCCCATGGTTCCCAGACCGCCGGAGGTAAGCAGCGTGCGCGGCTTGTTGTAGTGGTAGAACTGGGCAGCCCACATCTGGTTCTGACCCACCTCGGTGGCGATGATGGCGTCGCCCTTGGAGAGCTCGTAGATGGTCTCGACCACGAACTGCGGCTTGATCTTGCCGTCCCCGGAATCCTTGTTGCACTCCGGATCGATCTTGTAGGTCAGGGGATGCTCGACCTTCCAGCCCTGCACCTGGTCCACCCAGGGCTGATGGACCTTTTTCCAGTCTTTCTCATCCAGTCGGGCCTGCGCCAGCTCCTTGAAACCCTTGAGCGCTTCCAGGCAGTCCGAGACCACGGGCACGTCCACGCGCACGTTCTTGCGGATGGAGGTGGGGTCGATGTCCACGTGCACGATCTTGGCTTCCGGAGCAAAGGCGTCGAGCTTGCCGGTCACCCGGTCGTCAAAGCGCGCGCCCACGGCGATCATCACGTCGCAGTTGTTGATGCCCATGTTGGCGGCGTAGGTGCCGTGCATGCCGAGCATGCCCAGGAACAACGGATCGTCGCCGGGAAACGCGCCGAGCCCCATGAGGGTGGCCGTGACCGGGATGTTCAGGTTCCTGGCCAGCCAGGAGAGCTCCTCGCTGCCGTTGGAGGAGATGACCCCGCCGCCCACGTAGAACAGAGGCCGCTTGGCGTCGAGGAACATGTCCACGGCCTTTTTCAGCTGCAGCTTGTTGGGCTTGATGGTGGGGTTGTAGCTGCGCATCTTCACCGACTTGGGGTAGACAAATTTGGTCTTGGCCTGCACCACGTCCTTGGGCAGATCCACAAGGACAGGACCAGGCCGGCCCGAGCGCGCGAGATAGAATGCCTGACGGATGACCGTCGCGAGCTGGTCGACGTCCTTCACCAGGTAGTTGTGCTTGGTGCACGGCCGCGTAATGCCGACGATATCCACTTCCTGGAACGCGTCGTTGCCGATCAGCGGGGTCGGCACCTGGCCAGTAATCACGACCATGGGGATGGAATCGCAGTACGCATTGGCAATGCCCGTCACGGTATTCGTGGCGCCCGGGCCGGATGTGACCAGAGCCACGCCTACTTTGCCGGAAGCGCGCGCATACCCGTCAGCTGCGTGTACGGCGCCTTGTTCGTGGCGTACCAGTACGTGGCGTAGGGAGTAGCGGGGAATAGCGTCATAGATGTCGATGACAGCGCCGCCGGGAAACCCGAACACGACGTCGACGCCTTCGCGCTTCAAACATTCGAGGAGTATATCGGCTCCGGTAAGTTCCATGTTAGTTCTCCGTAGAGCGGTACCTGTCCAATATGGCTTGTATCTTGGTTTTCCCGCTGAGTTTCTTTTTCTTTATCTCTCTGATGGTGCTCTGTTCGCCGGGGGAGAGGCTGTTTTTGCCTTCGAGCTTCTGTAGCTGTTGCTCGTAGAATACGTGCTCTTCCCAAAGCGCTTTGAGTTCCGCATCATGCTCCCTGTGCTTCTCCAGCAGGTCTAGATCACGCTGTTCCATGGAGCTTCTCCTTATTATAAGGGGTTTATCCGTTATCACCCGGGGCAAGTCTGTCCCAGGCGGGTTCTAATTGAGACGCGATAGCAAGAGTCTTGGCTCGGCTGGTATGGCCTTTGACAAGCTCCACATCGCGCTGCTTGAGCCCGAGCGTTTTGGCCACGTAGCGAACCAGGGCCTTGTTGGCCTTGTTCTCCACGGCCGGAGCACTGAGCTTGAGCTTGAGCCGACCCTGGAAGAGTCCCACAGCTTCGTTGCGGGACGCACCGGGCTGAACCCATACGTCAAGCAGCCAGTCGCCGCTCTTGGCACAATGCGCGTATTCGGGCCGCATTTCGGCGACCCGCGAGGAGTGGTTGAGGGATGTCTCGCTTGCTGTCAAACGTTTCTCCGCATGACTTTCTACATCGTATGCGCCAACTGGACCAGCGAACGCACGAGGAAAACCTGCAGGAACTGGATGGCGAGCAGGACAATGATAGGAGACAGGTCGAAACCACCGACCATGACAAACGGCAGCCATCGCCGGATGCGGTAGAAGACAGGCTCCGTCAGAGTTCGCAGCGCCCGCACAATGGGGTTGTACGGGTCCGGGTTCACCCACGAAAGAAGCGCCGAAATAATGACGATCCAAAAATATGCCGTCAGAACGATACTGAGGACTGTCGCCAAGCCCTCAAGAAAATTACCAAAAAGGAACATCGCACCTTCCTTGTACGTGACGAATCCGGGCGACTCCCGACTATAATCCTGGGAGTCATTCTTTCATCGGTTGCCAATTCAAATCAAGAAAAAAAACACACAATCATTTCCCGTAGCGGCATCCGCACGCAGGCAGGACTCGGGAAAGCTGGTCCATGAAATGACGATAATCGCGTATGTGCGCATCCGCAAGCAATGACTCGTCACCAAAGGCCCAGAATAATACACCGGCTCGCCGCGCCGTCAACTGGTCCACGTCCGTGTCGCCCACAAAGGCGACCTCCTGCGGTTTCACGTTCCACTGGTGCAGGATGTGCGTGATCGGGTCAGGGTTGGGCTTGGCGCGGGTATTCCGTGCGGTCATCACATGTGAGAAGTACTGCTCCAGATTGAACATCTGCACGACGCGGTCCATGGTGTTGAAACGATTGGTGGCCACGGCCATCTTCAGTCCTGCGGCCTTGCAGAAGTCCATGGCCTCGCGCAGGAGGGGCATGGGTTTCTGATACGGCAGGATGTCGCGCGCGTAGACCACCTGCTTCAGCGCCTCGGGAATGCGATGGCGCATATCCTCAGGCACGATGTGCTCCAGAGACTCCTTGGCCGTATGGCTGTGCACGTAGGCAAGTTGCTCCGGCGCCATGGAGCCCAGGCCCAGCTTCTCCAGGATTGCATTATAGTAGATGCGGTTGGACTCCAGCGTGTCCAGAAGCACGCCGTCGCAGTCGAAGATGAGTCCTTTGAGCGCCCCGGGCGGATGGAACGTGTTGCCGTGCCCGGGCCGGTTGCGCAATGTCAGATGCATGAATACTCCAAGTACGCTTCTTCTTTGTCAATCTAAGCGGTCCACAGCACCAGGCGGCGCTCCTCGGCCAGCCAGGGTGCGTCTTCGGGCAGCCGGGACCGTCCGGTCAGTTTCCAGCACGGCGCGGCGTACTCCACCAGCCCCTTGACCGCACCATTCTCGATGGGCTTCGGCTCCAGGCCACGCTCGGCCAGCTCCCCGGCCACATGCGCATCCCACGAGAAAAACGCCGTGGTCGTGGGCAGGAAGTAGGCCATCTTCTCCACGGCCAGCCTCCAGTCCAGCGTCTCCACGTCCAGCCCAGGGGCCATGCCGGCCATGGCCAGCGACTCGAAGGCCTCCTCCTCGTCGTCGTCCTCGCCGGTCTTGTCCAGCGCGGCGTCCAGTCGTTGCTGCAGCAGGTTCACGTTGCTCGTGGCCTCGGAGATCTCCAGAAACCGCTCCTCCGCGGCCCAGGCCAGCAGCAGCGTGAGCTGGCAGCCCTGCGCCGCGGCGCGCTCCGCGGCCTCCGCATCGTCGGGCGCGGCCGCCGGATCGGGAATGACGCCCTGCCCGCGCACGAACTCGGCGAGCTGTGCCATCTCCGAGAC
This sequence comes from Oceanidesulfovibrio marinus, assembly GCF_013085545.1. Classification (NCBI taxonomy): domain Bacteria; kingdom Pseudomonadati; phylum Thermodesulfobacteriota; class Desulfovibrionia; order Desulfovibrionales; family Desulfovibrionaceae; genus Oceanidesulfovibrio; species Oceanidesulfovibrio marinus. Next base: position 576,202 of record NZ_CP039543.1, on the reverse strand, counting down.
GCCCTGGGACGGGTCGGCGTGGTACGCGTCCCCGGCATGGGCGGCATAGGCCGTCAGCAGGCCCGGCTTGCCGAAGCGCTCCCCAAACTCCTGCATGGAGCGGAGCGCGCCACGGGCGGCGCGGGTATCCAACGGCAGGGACTCCGGCCGGTAGTATGCCTTGGTCTGCTCCATGGGAGCAAGGCCGGGATCGAAAAAGCGCACCGGCACGGGCAGCTCGGCAAGGGCGGCAGGAGCCGCGGCCGGATGCATGTACGGAACGGCGATAAAGGTCGGTGTCGCGTCGTCTTGTGGCTTGGAACTCATGACTTGCACTCCTATTCCGGGTCTTTGCCGCCGGCCACGCCGACGCGGTCCACGGTGTCTCTGCGGGAAATATAGTACTCGCAAACGCCCTCGCAACGCGGCAGTGTCAGCAGGCACAGGTCGCCGAGCACGTGGGCGCAGGCGATGGCCGGCGCTTCTTCGGCGTCCATGTCCTCGACCGGGAGTATCTCGAAGTCATGGCACTGCGCGCCGCGGCGGATCATCATCTCCAGCCGGCGCTCCCAGATGTGGCTGGCCTGCTCGTCGTCCAGGCCGAAGACGTCCACCCTGTCGATGAGCGCGTCAAAGGCATGCTCCCACCGCTTGAGCACGGTGCAACGGAAATCCTGGTTGAGGCCTGGATTGAGCCGTTCCTCGCGCATGCAGCGGCCCTTGGTCCAGAAGACGCACCCTCGTCCTGGAAATGCGGATATTTTTGATCGAGGGCTCATAGATAGGTTCCCGTTCGATATACCTTTTCCGGTCGGATGCCACCCGAAGATCACCCGATGCGGCGCGACACGAAAGAGGTGATGTGTAGCCCGAGAATCCCCATGAGGCAAGAGGCGCGCGCATCGCCTTGACCTGCCTTGAGGCGCGGTGTATTACCTCGCCAACACCCCTGCGGAGGAATGAAATATGATCGGTGGATTTGGTATTTGGGAGTTGCTCGTCATCCTGCTCATCGTGCTCGTCATCTTTGGCGCCAACAAGCTGCCGGAGATCGGCGGCGGCATGGGCAAGGCCATCCGCAACTTCAAGAAAGCGACCACGGAACCGGAGGAAATCGACGTAACCCCTTCCGACAAAAAGGAAAAGGAAGTGGACGCCGAGAAAAAGGATAATTCATCCTCCGAGTAGCATCTCGTATTTCGAGAAATTGTTCGACAAGCTTAATCCCGGAGCGGCCCAGGCAACCGTTCCGGGATTTTTTTATGGAATTTCGAGTGCGCTGACCAAAGTTTCCGCCCTGCCCTGCTGTTCGGCGGTGGATAAAGCTCATGCGGCCAATCTTCGGGTGCCGTCCCGGCGTCGCTCTTTTCAGTCTGTAGCTCGGGCTTCCATCCGCCCCTCACTTCCCAAGACCGGTTAGCGCACGCGCGTCCCGATTCTGTCCCAACACACCTCGTCGCTGGCCGGGTCCTCCGACCAGTAGATGAACGTGACCGTGCCCCTGACGGCCGGCTGATCGACAAACCCCAAGAATCGACTGTCGTGGCTCTCGTCCCTGTTATCGCCCAACACGAAGTACTGATCAGCCGGCACGGTGACAGGCCCGAAGTTGTCACGCGGCCCGGCCAGCCTCCTTTTATCCGTATGGATCACATACGACTCCTCGACCGGCTCGCCATTACGCCACAGAACCTTGTCGCGGATCTCTACGGTATCGCCGCCCACAGCCACGACGCGTTTCACCAGGTCTTGTGCCGAATTCTTCGGATTCTTAAAAGCAATAAAGTCGCCGGCCCGAGGATGCCGCGAGGTCATATCAACCAGAATGCAGTCGCCGATGTTCAGTGTCGGTATATTGCTTCCAGAAGGTATTGTATACGCTTGGGCAATGTAGAGATGGGTCAAATGAGAGCCGAGAGCGCCGACAGAAAATCCACCCAGCAGGAAGACCACATAGAGCACTGCGCTGTTATACTTCTTCAGTACATAGCCGAACCTGTAACGAGACGCCACGGCAATAGCATCAATAACCACTCCAAAACGATACGCAGCACCAACAGCGAGCACTGACGCCATCAGCACAAATGTGAAATGGTTATTGAGCAGAATGAATGCAATTGGAGTTAGGACACGAGACAGAACAAAAAGAACTATGCCTTTGACCAACTGTCCATTGTATACTTGCCCTACTCCAGGCACCAACAGGCTGAGCAACCCCGCAAGCCACCATTTTCGTGGTTTGTTGCTGTCCATGGGCATCATCTATCCTCTCCAATGCGTTAGGCATGAGGACGTCCATGCAGGGGGCTCCCACTTTGGGATGTGGAATGCGCCTTGATTAGGGGCGAGAAAGGTTTGCTCTGGTCCGGGAGGTAAAGGGCCTAATGCAGTGGTTCTTCGGTATCGTTGCCGCCTGGCTCGCGCCACTTGGGCTGGGTGGAGGAAGAGCCGTCGCCGGACACGGCGCCGGACTGTGCGCCGCCGTTGCCAGCCTCACCGCCTGCGCCGCCGGTGATGGACTTGGCCAGGGAGTCCACCAGGGCGTCCACGCCGCCATTGGAACCGCTGCTCTCTTCCGCAGCCCCTTCGGCTGTCTCGTCCTGCATGGTCTGGCCGGAGACTGTCTGCTCCTCGCTCTGCACGGCGTCGTCCAGCTGCTGCGACACATCCTCAGACGCGCCCTCGATCACAATGGGCTCGCCGCCCGTGGCGTTGGACATGGCCGTCTCGTCCTCTTCCGAGGCCGGCGGCGGCAGCGTGACCAGCGAAAGCGTGTAGGTGAGGTCCTTGCCGGCGATGTACTCGTCGATGCGCTGCTTGAGCGCCGCGGGCTGCTTGGCGGTCAGGTTCCAGGTGGCGGTCATGGAGCTGGACCCGAAGCTCACGTCGCCAAAGGAGACGGCCATGGCCTCGGCAGGCCAGCTCTTCAGATGCACGTCAAAGGAGTCCACTTCGTCCAGGGACTTCCAGCCGCGAACCGTCAGCGTGCCGCGCGCATCGGTCATATTCTGCGCCCCGGTAGCCAGCACGGACGTTCCGGCCAGCAACGGGTCCTGCACGTAGCGGCCGGCAAAGTACTCGCCCCACAGCGCCAGCCACACGGACTGCAGGTTGTTGCCGCTGCGGCTCAGGGGGCCGGAGTCCGACTGCAGGGTGCCCTGCCACGTGTCGCCCTGGCGCGTGATGGTCACAGAAGGCATGACTCCGGGGCGTTGATCGATGCCCATGAGCATGGCCAGCTGGTCGATGTCCTTGAGTTGCTCCGGCGTTGCGCCGGAGATCTGCCGCGAGTAGCCCAGATTGAAATGCGCTGTGGCGAACAGGCCGAGCTGCCGGAGCCACTGCTTGAGCCCGCGCTTGTTCACCTGCACGTCGAACACGCGGACCTTGGTCCCGTTCTCTTCCGTCCGCGGGTCCTGCTCCGCATAGCTGATGACGAAGCCCTGGGCGCGTTCGGCCAGCATGGAGTCGAGCATCACGCGCCGCGCGTCCTCGATGGGAGCCGGCAGGATCTCGTGCGCCGCATCGATCACGGCGTTGCGCAAGGCGCGGTCCACTGCCGAGCCCTGCTCGGCCGGCGTCGTGGCGTTGTCGCCCGGAGCGCCGGAGACCACGATTTCCACCACAGCCGCCGACGCGGTGCGGCTGAATCCTATGAACGATGCGGAAACGACAACGGCCGCCATGACCAGACAGGCGACCGCCCGGATGATTTGTCTCATTGTGTTGTCAAAGCGCCAGGCTCACCAAGCGTTGAGTTCCGTCTTCAGCGCGCTCACGGCGAGCGCAGCTTCCGCCCCGGAAAGGGGGGCCAGGGGATCGAAGCGGCCCTGCCTGGCGTTTGTGGCGAGCAGGCCCCTGGTGGTCACAAGCATCACCGCGTTAAAATACGGCTGGTCCGGGCGGACGTCCACAAATGGGCTCTCCCGGCCGATGTATCGGGTCGCCAAAGAGTCGTCGCCCGATGCCCGCACGATGATATCCTCCAGTATCATAGCCCCTTCTGCTTTGGAAAGAGGGACATCCGGTTTGAACAAGCCGCCGTGGAACGGCTGCAGCCCGCGCACACCGTAGCTCGTCACGGCCTCGATATCCGCGCGCAAAGGATGGTTGGCGATATCGGTGATCTCCAGCGTGGCGGTCGGATCGGCGGTGCGGGCGTCCATGTACTCGCTGCCGGCCGGGGCCGTCTTCTCGTAAAACCGGCCGATGTCCAGCTCCTCCACCAGCAGCGCGGCCATGTCGGCGCGGGTGATCTGCTCGGTCAGGGCGATGCGCACTCCCACGCTCGTCTTCAGCGCGGCGCGGCGGATCATCTGCACGGCACGCCAGCGCGCCTCGGCCCGCTCCGCATACTGCGGGTTGGCCGGCGTGGCGGAAATGACCCGCGAGAACATGGCTTCGGAGCAGTCCAGGTTCAACGCCTGCAAGCACGCCTCGCCGCGGTAGTAGTTCAGGGCGGCCGGGTCCAGCTCGCGGTTGTCTTCCACCAGCTCCATGCCCTCGTTCCAGGCGTCCTCGGAGTCATCCAGTAGATCCTCGCCGGAGAGTTCGCCGTTGCGCGCGGCCCACGTAGCAGCACGAATCGCAGCAACGTTCGCGAAAAGCTCCTGGCCGTCGCCCTCGGCCTCGCCCAGACCATCATCCACATAGTCCCGGGCGGAGTCCCAGTCGCCAATGGCGGCCAGGGCGATGCCCTTGCCGGCCAGGGCCGGCCCGTACTCGGGGTCGAGCTCCAGGGCCGTATCAAAAGACGCCTGGGCCTGGTGTGGCGCGCCCTTGTCCAGCTTGGCCAGCCCCACTTCCACATGGTGCTGCGGCGTATCCAGCATGGCCTGCGGCTTTCTGGGCTGCTTGCCGCATCCGGCCAGAACAAACGCCGCCAGTATCAGACATATCAACAACCGCGCGAACTTCATCATATACCTCAGATATTCAGGGTGTGTGTCGTAGAATTCAATTTCCAGGCAATCATTCTGAGGCCAAGTGCACAATTAAAATGTTTGGGAAGGGAGAGCGCAAGAGGGAGAAACCTTTTTAAAGGGTTTCCCTCTCGCTGCTTTTTTCAAAGTATAACACATCTTAATCCAGCACGATCATGACCCGGCATTTTTCCAGGAAATCGTCGCCGGCCGCCATGGTGCGTATCATGTCGGCGTCCTTGTTGGAAATAACCAGATCGGTCTTGGCCTTGCCGGCCACGCGCAGGGCCTTGATGCGTTGCGGATGCGCGCCCACGCGCGGGTTGTTGGTGGCGGACTGCACGTCCTTGGCGTACCCGGCCATGCCCTGCTGAATGGCGTACTCCCGGCTGACGAACTTGGCGCCATAGACCTCCTGGCCGTCCTCATCAAAGAGCTTGGGGCTCATGGCCGGCTTGGCGCCCAGGCCGGAGGCATCCACGATCAAGCCGGTAATCTCCGCCGGCGCCTGAACCGGCACAGGTGCCGGGGCCGGGGCAATGGAGGCTACCTGCGGTCCGGGCAAGGGCTCGGGCTCGATGACCACTCCTTCAGGCTCCGGAGCAGCGGCGGGCTGCATGTCCACGCTGCCGGGCTCGTCCAGCGGCATGAGCAGCTTGGCCAGATCGCCGTGCAGGTTCATGCCCACGGTCACCTCCACGGAGCCGTCGCTCAAGACGCGCGAGCCGAGGATCTGCGAGTGGCTGAGCATTCCGTTGATGCGCGACTCCACGTGGTCGCTGGAGACCATGTAGTCCTCGACGCGCGTCACCGAGTCGATCTGCACGCCCTTCACGGTTTCCAGCAGCTTGCGGCGCGCGTCGATAACGCCGCAGCGAAGCGCCATGGCCCGGCGTTGCGCGGAGCTCATGGCGTTCATGGGCGAGGTGCCAATGCCAACTGCCGTGATGCGGCCCTTGCTCCAGTCCACCTGTGCGGCAGCCGGGCCGGGCGAGATCAGCGACAGGAGCAGCGCCAGGCTGAACGCGGCCAGCGCCGTGATTGTGATGCGATGCGAGTAAACCATGTCCCACTCCTTGGGTTCGATAACCGCCTGCGCCACGGCCGTGCGGCAGCGCGAAACGGCGAGGCGCCTATGCGGCGCCTGGTTTGCGTCAGATATTGCGTCTAAAAAAGTGTACATCAGTCGTCCTCCCCTCAACGACCCAGCGACGCCTGCTGCCGTTTCAGCCGGCGCAGGTAGAACGCTGCGGCGCGGTTGTTCGGCTCGAACCGCTGGGCCTTGCGCCAGTAGAGTATAGCGCGGCCAGCCTCCCCGGATTCCTGCAGCTCCAGGGCCTGGCGGCAGAACACCGTGGCCAGGTTGGCGCGCAGCTGCGCGTCGCGCGGGCTCACGTCCAGCCCGCGGTGCCACGTCTCGATGGCCTCTTCCACATAGCCTTCGTTGAGGTAGAGCCAGCCCAGCGCGTCCAGAGCGTCCAGATGACCAGGCGCGATGGCCAGGCAACGCTCGAACTCCAACCGCGCGCTGGCTGCCATGTCCTCGGCCATAAAGGCCCGGCCAAGGCGGAAATGGATTTCCGGATCGTCCACATGCTCGCCGGCGGCCTGCGCGGCGCGGAAATGCGAAAGCGCCTCGGCACGATCGCCTGTGGCGGCGGCCATCACTCCCAAAAAATAGTGTGCATTGGCGTCGCCGGGCTCGGCCTCCAGAGCACGGACAAAACAGTCGTGCGCGGCGTCATCCTCTCCGGCGTCCAGGTGCAGCACGCCGCTCCAGACCAGGGCGAACCCGTTGGATGGATCGTGCTCAAGGACTTTTTCGAACAGCCGCGCCGCAGACTGCCGGCGGTTCTGCTTGAGGCGGATGAGCCCAAGCTGGCAGGCGGCGTAGCTGCTGTCCGGCGCGTCATCCAGGACGCAGGCGAAGATCCCGGCCGCTTCGTCCAGCTTGCCGGCCTCGTGCAGTCCGGCGGCCTCCACCAGACGATCCGCCACATTGTCCGCAGCGAAGGCCGGAGCCGGCGCGAGCAAGACGAAGCTCGCCGCGAGGGCTATGAAAATAAGGTATGGACGCCGCCGGATCATGCCGCGCCCTCCCTGCCGTTCCTGGCCAGGGCCGCCACGCCATGGGCCACTGCCGCAGCCACCTGGTCGCGCGTTTCCGGCCTGGAGAGCCGGCTCTCCTCGGCCGGGTTGGAGACGAAGCCGGTCTCCAGCAGCACGGCCGGCATCCGCGCATTGCGCAGCACAAAGAAGTTGGCCGCGTGCACGCCACGGTCGCGCATGTCTAAATTTCTGGACAACACGTCCTGCATCACCACGCTTGCGCGGGCACCCTCCTCCCAATGATGCGCGCTCTGCCAGCGCGCGAGAATGCTCTCCACGTCCACGGCGCAGACCGGTCGCCAATCCGCCTTCCTGTCCGCACTCTTCTGCGCCTCGTCCAGGGCCAGGGCCGCGTTCTCCATGGCGGCCACGCGCGCCGCCTCACGGCTGCTGGCGCGGGATGCACAGTGGTACGTCTCCACGCCGTGGGCCGAGCGCGTACGGCTGGCGTTGGCGTGGCAGGAGATGAAGATGTCCGCGGCGTAGCGATTGGCCAGGGCCGTGCGCGCCGACAAGGGCAGGTAATAGTCGTCGCTGCGCGTGAGGAAGACGCGCGTTCCGGGCGCTTCGGCCTCGATGGCCCGCGCTGTGCGCCGCGCCACGTCCAGCACCACGTCCTTTTCCTGCAGGCCGTTCGGCCCCACGGCGCCGGGATCGAACCCGCCGTGGCCGGGGTCCAGCACCACGCGCATGGCGCTGGTCCGCGTATCGCTCAGCGCGGCCTTCTCCTTCTGCGCCTCGCGCTCCAGCGGCGTCATGTCCGTGTCGGCCGCTTTGGGCTCGGATGATTCTTCTGGTATGGCGGACCCTTCCGCTTCCTGTGCTGCTGTTTCTTCCCGAGGCTGCGTCTCATCCAGCCAGGAGCGCACGAGCTTGCCGTACTCGTCCTCCGGCGCGCAGGAGGCCGCGGCGTGCAGGGCCTCGCCGGCCTTCACGTGATCGCCGGCCGCCAGATAGGCGCGGCCAAGCAAGCTGGTGAGCCAGGGATCGTCCGGCACCATGGACAGGGCCCGGCCAAGCACGGCCATGGCCTGCTGCGGCTCTCCGGCGGCCAGCAGATTTTGCCCCTCGATGCCGAGCGCGACAGGGTCCTGCCCTCCGGCGGCAAGACTCGACAGGACTCCCGGCCCTGGCGCGAGCACGCCGGCAAGGCCGAACATCCCGGCGATAAGGAATGATCTCCTGGAGATAGGCGTCATCGTTCGGTGCAGCTCCCTTGCGCGTACCGGCATGGAGTGCCGGACGCGACGATTGCTACCCGGATCCTTGCAAAATCCGTCCCAGCGGTATGCGCTGTCGGCGCGCGGCGTCAGCCCCTTTGCTCCGCATGACAGTTGCGTGCCGCCCCTTGCCAGTGCGCCCGTCTTGCCGCCCTCCCCCGAGCAGTGCTAGGTGCACAAATGATCCGTCTCGCGTATACTTCGGATCTTTAAGCCCGATGCTCACCAATGCTCCCAAGGAGGAAGCAATGCTCATCTACCTCATGCAGCACGGCACGGCGTTTCCCAAGGAGGTCAACCCGGAACAGCCGCTCAGCCCGGTGGGCGCCGAGCAGGTCGAGTCCTCGGCCAGAGCCATGCGAGCCCTGGGCTGCAAGCCCGAGCTGATCATCGCCAGCCCCAAGCTGCGCTCCCGGCAGACGGCCGTGCGTGTGGCCGCCGCCATGGGTATTGCGGAAAACGAGATTATGGTCAGCGAGGCGGTGAAGGCCACGGCCAACAGCTATGTGACCCTGGAGTTCCTCGCCGGATTGCCGCACGCGGAGTCGGTCTTCATCGCCGGCCACCTGCCCAATCTGGAACGGCTCGCCGCGCTCCTCATTGCGCCGGACGCCAAGGCGAACGTGACCTTCCAGAACGGTGGGTTGACCTGCATCGACGCAGCCCGCCTGGAGAACGGTCAGGGCACGCTCCTCTTTCATATCACGCCCAAACAGTTGCGCGCAATTGCAGGCGCCTGACGGACCGGTGCTGCTCGTCGGCATCGACTGCGCCGCCGACCCGCGCAATGTGGGCGTTTCTTTTGGAACCCTTGCCGGAAACGGCGTGCGGGTGACCGGGGTTTTTTCGGGCCAGAGCCGGGAAACCATTGTTGACCGCGTCGGTCAGGCCATACGCACCAGCGCCGGCCCCTGTCTGCTCTGCCTGGACGCGCCGCTGGGCTGGCCGCAGGCGCTTGGGGTGGAGCTCGCCGCCCATACCGCCGGCGGACCGCTGGCATCCCCGGCCGATCAGCTCTTTGCGCGGGAAACGGACCGCTTCGTCCGGCAGGTGCTTGGCAAACGGCCGCTGGAGGTAGGCGCGAACTTCATCGCCCGCACGGCGCGCGCCGCTCTGGGTCTGCTGGAGTCCCTGCGCGAAGCCACCAATCAGCCCATCCCCCTGGGTTGGGAGCCGCTCGGCGAGCATGATGGCTGCGCCGCCCTGGAGACTTACCCGGCCGCCGTGCTTACCTGTCGCGGCCTGCTCCAACCCGGTTACAAGAAGGACCGCGCCAAACGCGAGCAGGTGCTGGACGGCCTGGCCGACGAGCTTCACATCCCCGACACCTTACGCGACACAGCCCTGACTACCGAGCACGCCCTGGACTCGACGCTCTGCCTCGTGGCCGGCATGGATTTTCAGCGTGGCCTGACATTGGCGCCGCCTGAGGAACTGATGGAGGCGGCGAAGAAGGAGGGCTGGATTTGGATCAGGCCAAACAGCATATGACATTACTCTGAAGGGAGCATTGCTCCCTGGACCCAGAATCGGGGGCCGGGGACTACTGGTCCCCGGCAGGGGGCGCGGGGGACAGCGTCCCCCATACCATAATGACAAAGCCCTGCCGGTTTTCGACAGGGCTTCTCTACGCTGAAGGAATTATAAACATCAAAGAAAATCAGGATCAACGCCGGCGCGGCCGTTGGCGAGCATGATCTTGACAAACTGGATGGACTTGTCGTCCACGGGCACGATGGGAAAGTGGCCTTTGCAGGCGTCGCACTGGGCCATGGTGGGTTGCGTGGGGCCGATGAGCGGCACCTGGCGTTGGCAGAACGGGCAGGGGTAGAAGAAGACGAGCTCCATGGAGCTCGGTTTGACCGGCGTCAGCGGCTTATCGTTCTTTTTCATATGGTTGTACCCTTCACGAGGAGGGTTTCTCCTGTCATTGGTTGGGGCTTGTCCGCGCCCCAGAGGTCGAGGATGGTCGGCGCGATGTCGCCCAGCTTGCCCTCGCGCAGCGTCACGCCGTCGAGGCCGGGCGACACGAGCACGCACGGCACGGTGTTGGTGGAGTGCGCGGTCTGCACCTCGCCGTGGATGTCGAGCATTTCCTCGGCATTGCCGTGGTCGGCGGTGACGATGGCCTGGCCGCCGGAGTCGATGACGGCCTTGAGGAGCGTGTCCACGCAGCCGTCTACGGCCTCGCACGCCTGGATGGCCGCCGGGATAATGCCGGTGTGGCCCACCATATCGAGGTTGGCCAGGTTGCAGACCACGAGGCTGTACTGCCCGCTGTTCCAGGCATCCACGCACTTGGTGGTAACCTCGGCGCAGCTCATCTCGGGCTTCTGGTCGTAGGTGTCCACGTCGCGCGGCGACGGCACCAGGATGCGGTCCTCGCCCGCGAAGGGCTCTTCGCGGCCGCAGTTGAAAAAGTAGGTGACGTGGGCGTATTTCTCGGTCTCGGCGATGCGCAGCTGCTTGAGGCCCATGCCGGAAACGATCTCGCCCATGACTTCGTTGTAGGACTCCGGCGGAAAGGCGGCCGGTACGCCCAGGCCGGCAAGCTCGGCCGAGTACTCGGTCATGGTGGCGTAGCCGACGAGGCTCGGGACGACGCCGCGCTCGAAACCTGTGAAGTCCGGATCGTTGAAGGCCAGGGAGAGCTCGCGGGCGCGGTCGGCGCGGAAGTTGAAGAAGAACACACCGTCGCCGTCCTTGACGATGCCTTGCGGAGTGCCGTCAGCGTCCACCATGATGCGCGGCTTGATGAACTCGTCGGTCTCGCCGGCGGCGTAGGCGTCTTTGACCGCTTGTACAGGATTCTGAACAGCTTCGCCCTGCCCTTGCGTCAGCGCCTTGTAGGCCAGGGCCACGCGGTCCCAGCGTTTGTCGCGGTCCATGGCGTAGTAGCGGCCGGAGATAACGCCCACGCGGCCAACGCCCAGGCGTTCGAAAATTCCCTGGAGCTGCTCCATATAGCCGGCGCCGGACCTGGGCGGCGTGTCGCGGCCGTCCATCCAGGTGTGCACCACCACGTCCACGTGCGCGTCGGCGCAGAGCTCCAGCAGGGCTTCCAGATGGCGGAGGTGGCTGTGCACGCCGCCGTCGGAGAGCAGGCCCATGAGGTGGAGCGTGCCGCCGGATTCTTTTGTTTTGGCGATGATATCGGCCAGGGCCTGGCGCTCTGCCAGGGTGTTTTCCTCGATGGCCACGTCGATGCGGAGCATGTCCTGCATGATCACGCGGCCGGCGCCGATGTTCATGTGGCCGACCTCGGAGTTGCCCATGAAGCCGTCCGGCAGGCCCACAGCGCGGCCGGAGCACGTGAGCGAGGTGGAGGGCCACTGGGCCAGCAGGCGATCCAGCGCCGGTGTGTCGGCGCGGGTGCAGGCATTGCCTTGGGTGTCCGGGGCCTCGCCCCAGCCGTCGAGTATGAGGAGCAGAGTTGGGCGGGGACCGTCGGCGGGCATCACTCCTCCTCGTCCTCGAAGTCGTCATCCGATGCGGGCACCTCCTCGGCGGCAACGCCCGTATCCAGGCGTCCGGCGCCGGCCCACAAACCTTCGAGGTTGAAGAGGGAGCGTCCCTCACCCTGGAAGATATGGACAAGGATGTCGTTGAGATCCATGAGGATCCACAACCCACCCTTGTACCCTTCCATGCCGAGGTACTCGATATTCTGCTCGCGGCACATGTCCAGCACGGCGTCGGCCAGGGCCTTGGCGTGGCGTGCGGAGGTGCCGGTCACCAGCACGGCGGCTTCGGTGGGTGTGGGCTGGCGGGAGAGATCCAGCGCCACGATCTCGCGACCCTGTTTCTCGTGCAGCTTGGCCGCCACCAGGCGGACCTTCTCTGCCGTGGGAATCTGGGAAAACTTTTTGTCGGGTAGAATCAAAGCCATAATTGTATCGATTGCATCCTTTATAGGTGCGGTCTAGCGGTGTTCAGTGGGTTGGTAGCGCGCGTATACGAGCTCGTCGAGGGGACGTTTCGGCACGTGGTGCACGCCCTCGCCGTCGCGGTAGTACTTGATGGAGCGATCCGCGGCAAGGCCCTCGACAACGACGTCCTCGGCCGGCTCACCCAGGGCGACGACCAGAAGGATGGAGAGATGTTCCGGCAGGGCCAGGACCGTGGCGAGCTTTTTGCGCTGCACCGACGCCAGGATACATGCGCCGAGCCCCTGCTCGGCCGCGCCCAGCTGCAGGGCCAGGGCGGCGATGCCGTGGTCCCACTCCACCTTTTTGGCAATCTCCGCATCGCCCAGAACAACGACGTACGCGGCCGGGCGCTCGCCTTCGGCCGGTCCGGGCCAATCCTTCAGATAGGCGGCCCAGCCCAGGCAGTCGAAGATCCGCGCATTGGTCAGCGGATCGTTGGACAGCACGTACTTGAGCGGCTGGAAGTTACCGGCAGAGGGCGTGAGCCGGGCGATGGACACGAGGTCCTCCAGAATCTGCATGGAGACCGGGGCGGACTCGCGGAACCGGCGCACCGTGCGGGCGTGCGCCACCAAGCTGTGCAAATCTGTGAAGTTGCTCATCCACACCTTTTACGAGATTCATGGAATACTGGCAACGCTTGGCCGTGACGGCCCGTCTTCGGGAGACGGACTGCTATTCGTTTTTGCTCTTTGCCCGCGCCTCGTGCTATGACGTCGCATTCATACTTTCTGGGGAGCCATTGCATGCAGCCGAAAATCATGGAGGAACGCTACGGCCGGTTCAAGGAATCGGCGCTCATCCTCTTTTCCACGCTCCACGAGCTGGCCGCCGAGGTCGGCGAGGTCAACGCCAAGGAAGCGGCGCGCGACCTGGTCACCTCCATCAACGAACCATTCCTCTTCGTCGTGGTGGGCGAGGTCAAGGCGGGCAAATCCAGCTTTATCAACGCCCTGTTGCAGGACGATGTCTGCGCCGTGGCGCCGGACCCATGCACCGACGCCATCCAGAAGATCGTCTACAGTGACGAGCCATACGAGCGGAGCATCTCCCAGGCCCTGCGCGAGATCGGCCGGCCGGCTGCCATCCTGCGCGACATCGCCATTGTGGACACGCCCGGCACCAACACCCTGCTCGCCCATCACCAGGAGGTCACGGAAGGATTCATCCCCCGCGCCGACCTGGTGATCTTCGTCTTTCCGGCCATCAACCCCTACACCAAGACGGCGTGGGAGTTCTTCAACTTCGTGCACCGCGACTGGCACAAGAAGATCGTGTTCGTGCTCCAGCAGTCGGACCGCGCCACGGAGCGCGAGCTGGAGATCAACACCAGGCGCGTGCAGGAGCTGGCTGCCGAGCGCGGGGTGGACTCGCCGCGCATCTTTGCCGTGTCGGCGCAGGAATCGCGCGACAACCCCGAGGCCGGCGGCATGGATGCGATCTGGCGGACCATCCGCGAGACCGTCACCGGCGGCCGCCACTATCTGTTGAAGATGCGTTCCCTGCTGGACACGGCCAACCACGCGCACGAGCTGCTGGGGGCGGAGCTTGCCCGCCAGCGCGAGGCGCTGGAGCAGGACCGCAAGGAGCAGGCCCTGGTGCTGGAGTATCTGGCCCTGGGCGAGAAAGGCTCCCTGGCGGACCTGGACGCCATCGTGGACAAGAGCCTGGCCGCGTACGACCGCGAGGCGGCCGAGTCCATTGGCGAGTTCGAGGAAGGGCTCGGCCTGGGCAGCCTGATCGCCAACTCCTTCAAGGCCATCACCGGCCGCAAGAACAGCCTGCAACGCTGGCTGGAGGACATCAACCGCCGCTTCGAGGAACGCTTCGGCAAGGAGATGGAGATCATCACCAACCGCGCGGCCAACGACCTGGCCTCGGGCATGGGCACGGTGGTGGACGGCCTCCTGGGCCAGCTGGAACGCTCGGCCCACCGCGTGCCGTCCGGGGTGAAGTCCCATGACGTGACCGCCAGCCGGCTGGCCGTGGTGCGCCAGGTGACGGACAACGTCTTCCGGCTGCGGGAAAAGCCGGCGGCCACCAGGGCGCTCTCCCCGGACGAGCTGCGCAAGCTGGGCGACCGCACTGTGGTGGGCGGCTTCATCACCGCTGTGGGCGCCATCGTGGCCGGCTCGGCCCACGCCGTGGTCTTCGACGTGACCGGCGGACTGGTGACCACGGCCGGCGCGATCATCGCCCTCAACGCCATCGCCTTCAAACGCCGCGGCGCGATCCGCGCCTTCCGGGAGTCCTTTGAAAAAGGCCGGGGGCGTCTGGAGGAGGAGCTGCGCGAACGCCTGACCGCCGAAGTGGAGACGGTCTACCAGGACCTCGAACGTGCCTTCGAGCCGCTCTTTGCCCACGTGGCCGGGCAGGAGGAACGCCTCGCAGAGCTGAACGACCGCCACGAGGACATCGGCAAGAACCTCTCCGGCGAGCTCACCCGACTGAACGACCTGGAGCAGACAACCGGAGCGGAGCGGGCGGACGCATCCTGATCCATGAAAACAGCCCCGCCGCCTCCCCGCTCTTGACCGCGGGCCGCGCCGTGGGGCATCCAGACAGAAATCTTTTTACGTTGGCCGATTTCCACATTACGCCAAGGAGCCCTCACATGATCTACAACGTGGACAAGGAGACCCTCCCCCGCGAAGACATGGAGGCCTTGCAGCTTCGCCGGCTCAAGGACCTCTGCGAACGCGTGTATGCTCGCGTCCCCTTTTACAAGAAAAAGTTCGACGAGGCGGGCATCACCCCGGCGGACATCCGCAGCCTGAACGATCTGCAGTACCTCCCCTTTACCGAGAAGCAGGACCTGCGCAACCACTACCCTTACGGCATGTTCGCCGTGCCCAAGGAAAACATCGTGCGGCTGCACGCCTCCAGCGGCACCACCGGCCGCGCCACCGTGGTGGGCTACACGCAGCGCGACCTGGACATCTGGGCCGAGTGCATCGCCCGCTCCCTGATGATGGCCGGCGCCACCCGCAGGGACATCATCCACAACGCCTACGGCTACGGCCTGTTCACCGGCGGCCTGGGTGTGCACTTCGGCGCGGAGAAGCTGGGCGCCACCGTGGTGCCCGTGTCCGGCGGCGCCACCCGCCGGCAGATCTCCCTGCTCAAGGACTTCGGCCCCACGGTCATCTGCTGCACGCCGTCGTACATGATCTTTCTGCACGAGACCGCGCGCGAAATGGGAATCGACTTCAGGGAGCTGCCGCTCAAGATCGGCGTTTTTGGGGCCGAGCCCTGGACTGACGAGATGCGCCGCGACATCGAAGCCAAGACGGGCATCACGGCCGTGAACATCTACGGCCTCTCCGAGGTCATGGGCCCCGGCGTCTCCATGGAATGCCACGAGGCACAGTGCGGCATGCACATCTACGAAGACCACTTCCTGCCGGAGATCATCGATCCTTCCAACGGCAAGGCCATGGGCCCCGGCGAGACAGGCGAGCTGGTCTTCACCACGCTGACCAAGGAAGGCATCCCGCTCATCCGCTACCGCACCAAGGATCTTTCCAGCCTGAACTACACCCCGTGCGTCTGCGGCCGCTCCACCGTGCGCATGGACCGGATCAAGGGCCGCTCCGACGACATGCTCATCATCCGCGGGGTCAACGTCTTCCCCTCGCAGATCGAAAGCCTGCTGCTGGAAACCGCCGGCCTCACCCCGCACTACCAGATCATCGTGCGCCGCGAAGGCCCGTTGGACACCATGGAAGTGCAGGTGGAAGTGGACGAGAAGATGTTCTCGGACGCGATCAAGAATCTGCAGCACCGCGAACGCGAGCTCCAGAAAAACATCAAGGAGTTCCTGGGCGTGACCGCCTCCGTCAAGTTGGTGGAGCCGCAGTCCATCGAGCGCAGCGTGGGCAAGGCCAAACGCGTGATCGACCAGCGGGGCGAGTAGGCAATTACTTGTGGGTTCCGAGGGCTCTGCCCTCGGGCACCCGCCAGGGAGCTAAGCTCCCTGGCCGCATGGCAACCGCCATCTACGATCAAGAAAATCAAAACCCCATTTTTGGGGTCCAGGGGAACAATGTTCCCCTGGCAGAGGGTTCTAGGGACAGCGTCCCCCAGAGAACCTGCGCTACGGCAAAAAGCCTTCGAACACGTAGGCGTTGGCCCAGGTGCGGGCGGCGGCCAGGGCGGCTGGCGTCTTCAGGGTCCAGGTAATGAGGGGGACATCCTGGAGCCCGAGCCGCGCAACCCAGGCGTCCGGCTGGCATTCGCAATCCACGGACACGGCGTGCGGGGCGCTCAACTTGTAGTGCCAGCGTTCGCGACGGTGCTGCGCTTCGCCCAATGGTCCGGGCGGACAGGTGCCGATGATCAGACAGCGCGGCAGTTGCGGCGCGTGCTCGGCCATCCAGTTGAGGGACAGGCCCTGGAACGAGGCGATCAGCACCGGACCCTTGTAGCGCGAGAGCATCGCGGCCACGGCGGCTTCCAGCGCGCCGACCGGCCCGGCGGGTTTGAGCTCCAGATAGAGCGGCACCCTGCCGCGCACCATGGCGAGCACGGCGTTGAGGAGAGGGATGGACTGCTGGCCCAGCCCGCGGAGCTGCGTCTGCTGGAGCTCGGCAGCTGTGTAATCCCCGATGCTTCCGGGCTTGCCGGTCATGCGGTTGAGGGTGTCGTCGTGAAACACGGCGACGCGGCCGTCGGCCGTCAGCTGCAGATCGAGCTCAATGCCGTAGCCCTTGGACACGGCGGCGTCCACGGCGGCTATAGAGTTTTCGGGTTTGTTGGGGCCATGCAGTCCGCGGTGGGCGAAGAGCACACCGTCAAGCCAGTCGAGCATTCCTGCGTCATCCTTCATATTTCAGCGCATCGTCCCGGCGAAAGCAAAGATTTCCCCAGGCAGAACGGCACGCATTTATGATACAAGTCTCAGCAATGGACAACACCGACAACAACAGCTCCAAGCCCTGGTTCGCCAGCTATGACGCCAAGGTCCCGAAGCACCTCGATTTCGAGACCACCCCTCTGTACTCGTATCTGGACCGGGCCGCCAGTAAAAATCCGCGTCATACAGCGCTTATTTTTCAGAATTATCGCCTGACTTACGCGGCATTGCGAGACAAGGCGGAACGGCTGGCCGCAGGCCTTGTGGACGCCGGGCTCCGACCGGGCGACCGCGTTGCCGTGATGCTGCCCAACCTGCCCCAGACCATCATCGCGTTCTGGGGCGTGCTCAAGGCCGGCGGCGTGCTCGTCATGGTCAACCCGCTGGCCATGGAGCACGAGCTCCTGCACCAGGTAGGAGACTCCGGGGCGCGGTTCATGGTCACCCTGCAACGGCTCTGGAGCAAGGTGAAGCCCCTGACGGGCCGGCTCGGGCTGGAACGCATCTACCTGACTACCATCGCCGATGGCCTGGCCTTTCCCAAGAGCTGGCTCTACACCCTCTCGCGCCGGCGCGAGGGCTTCCGCAGGCCGGAGTACGACGGCCGCTTCCTCATCCCCTGGAAAAACCTGGTGCGCACCAGCCGCCGGGAAAGCGGCCGCGTCGGCAATCCCGAAGAATCCCTGGCCTGCATCCAGTACACCGGCGGCACCACCGGCCGGCCCAAGGGCGCCATGCTCAGCCACGCGAACCTGGCCTGCAATGTGGAGCAATGCGTGGCCGTAATCCACGGGCTGGAGCCGGAAAAAGAGACCTTCCTCGGCCTGCTGCCCTACTTCCACGTGTACGGGCTCACGGTGTGCATCGCCCTGCCCACGGCCGTGTGCGCAGCCATGCTGCCCTTTCCGCGATTCGCGCCCATCGACGTGCTGGAAGCCATCCGCCGGCACAACCCCACGGTCTTTCCCGGCGCGCCGGCCGTGTACATCGCGCTGATGCGCCAGAAGAACCTGGCGGAGTACGACCTGACCTCGCTCAAGTACTGCATCTCCGGCTCGGCCCCCATGCCTGTGGAGGCGCTTCAGCGGTTCGAGGAGCTCACCGGCGCCGGCATCCTGGAGGGTTTCGGCCTTACCGAAACCTCGCCCGTCACGCACCTCAACCCACTGCAGGGCGTACGCAAGGTGGGCTCCATCGGTCTGCCCCTGCCGGGCACGGACTGCCGCATCGTGGACCTGCAGACCGGCGAGGACCTGCCGGCCGGCGAACCCGGCGAGCTACTCATCAAAGGACCGCAGGTGATGCGCGGCTACTGGAACCGGCCCGAGGAGACGGCCGAGGTGCTGGAGGACGGCTGGTTCGCCACCGGCGATATCGCGACAATGGACGAGGACGGCTACTTCCGCATCGTGGACCGCAAGAAGGACATGATCATCACGGCCGGGTACAACGTGTACCCGCGCGAAGTGGAGGAGACGCTGATGGAGCACCCGGCCGTGAAGGACGCGGCCGTGGTGGGCAAACGCCACCCGGCGCGCGGGGAGATGGTCCAGGCCTATGTGGTGCTGGAGGAAGATGCGGCAGTGAGCACGGTAGAGCTCATCGCCTGGTGTCGGGAAAAGATCGCCCCGTACAAGGTGCCGCGCGAGATCGAGGTGCGGGACGCGCTGCCGAAGACGGTGATCGGCAAGCTGCTGCGGAAGGAGTTGCGGGAGGGCACGTAATCACGAAGAGGGCCCGAAGGCCCCTCATCAAAAACAAAAACCGCCCGAAGGCGGCGTATCGAAAAAACGTAACCCGGAAGAGATCAGTCCGGCCGGCCGCACGCATCGCGCACGGCGTCCATAATCCCGGCCTTGTCGATGCCCACGGCGGCGCGCAGCTCCTTCTGTTTGCCATGCTCCACAAAGGAGTCCGGCAGAGTCACGCGGCGGATGGTCAGACCGTTCAGGGCGTCGGCGTCGGCCAGCCCTTCGAGCACAGCGGAGCAGAAACCGCCCATGCGGGTGTGCTCTTCGGCCAGAATGAGCCGCGGGCACGCCGCAGCGATCTCCACGATCTGCGCTATCGGCAAAGGCTTGACGAAGCGCGCATTAAACACACCAACATCCAGCCCCTCCTTGTCCAGCGCGGCGGCGGCCTCCAATGCCGGATAGACCCGGCTGCCCAGGGCCAGGATCATGGCGTCCTTGCCCTCGCGAAGAATTTCGCCTTCGCCCAGGGGAAGCGGCTCCGGTGCGTTCGAGAGCTTCGCGCCCACGCCCAGCCCGCGCGGATAGCGCAGGGCCACGGGCCGGCCCAGACTCAATGCGGTGGCCAGCATGTGCTGCAGCTCGGCCTCATCCTTGGGCGCCATCAGTACCATTTCCGGGATGTGCCGGAGATAGGCGATGTCGAATGCGCCGTGGTGCGTGGGGCCGTCCTCGCCCACCAGGCCGGCGCGGTCCAGGCAGAAGACCACCGGCAGCTTCTGCAGACAGACGTCGTGCACGATCTGGTCGTAGGAGCGCTGCAAAAAGGTGGAGTAGATGGCGACCACAGGCTTGTAGCCCTGCGTGGCCAGTCCGGCGGCAAAGGTCACGGCGTGCTGCTCGCAAATGCCCACGTCCACGAACCGCTCCGGATAGGCGTCGGCAAAGCGATTCAGCCCGGTGCCCTCGGGCATGGCCGCGGTGATGGCGATGATCGAGGGGTCCTTGCCGGCAAGGCTGGTGAGCGTATTGCCAAATATCTCGGTATAGCTGGGAATTTCCGGGCAGCCGTTGGCGGTGAACTTCTTCACCTGGCCGGTCTCGGGCTCGAAGCAGCCTACTCCATGGAAGTACGTGGGGTTGGACTCGGCCGGCTCATAGCCCTTGCCTTTCCGCGTCAGCACGTGGACGAGGTTGGGCCCATCCAGGCGCTTCACATGGTCGAAGACGTCCACCAGATCGCCCAGGTCGTGGCCATCGATGGGACCGATATAGTTGAAGCGGAACGCCTCGAAGAGCATACCAGGGGTGAAGAACCCCTTGAACGAGCTCTCGCTCTTGCGCATGTAGTCGGCAATATCGTTGCCTATACCAGGCAATTGCTTGAAGAAATTCTCCGTCTCCCGCTTGAACTTCTTGAGCCAGCGGGCGGACAGGTTGCGCGACAGGAAGCTGGAAAGCGCGCCCACGTTGCGCGAGATGGACATCTCGTTGTCATTGAGCACCACTATGAGGTCGCGGCCCATGTCCCCTGCCTGGTTCAACCCTTCGAAAGCCAGGCCGGCAGTCATGGAGCCATCGCCGATGACGGCGATGATCTTTGAGTCGTCGGCGTTGAGATCCCGGCCCATGGCCATGCCCAGCGCGGCAGAGATGGAGGTGGAGGAGTGGCCCACCCCGAAATGGTCGTAGGGGCTCTCGCTCATCTTGGGGAAGCCGGAGAGCCCGCCCATGGTGCGCAGGGTGTGGAACAGCTTGCGGCGGCTCGTGAGGATCTTATAGGCGTAGGCCTGGTGGCCCACATCCCAGATGATGCGATCCTTGGCCGGATTGAACACGTTGAGCATGGCCACCGTGAGCTCGACCACGCCTAGGGAAGGAGCAAGATGCCCGCCGTTCTGGGACACGACATCAATTATTTCGCGGCGCAGGCCTTCTGCTACGGCCGCCATCTCGTCCGTGTTCATGTCGGCGAGATCGCGATATGTTAACTCCGCAGGAAGGCTTTCCGACGGCATGAGGATGGCGGGCACTTTGTGAACCTTGGTCATGTGATTCTATGTATGCTGAAAAAAACGGCACTCCGGTACAGCGAAGCGGAAGTACACTGACACGTCCGGCCGCTGGCGGCAACCCTGTACACGGCCCTTTTCCTACGTCAGACCGCCCGGATAAGCACATACTGTGCGAGATCGCGCAGAAAATCGACCCAGTCCGGTTCCACGCCGGTCAGACGCTCCAACGCATGCAACGCCTGCTGCGTGGCCTCTTCGGCCAGCTCGCGGCTCCGCTCCAGACCCACCAGGCTCACGTATGTGGTCTTGCCCTTGTCGCGGTCGCTGCCCACTGGCTTGCCCAGGGATTTTTCATCCCCCACCTCGTCCAGAATATCATCCACAATCTGGAACGCGCGGCCCAGATGCGCGCCGTACTCCTTGGCAAGGCGCCGCTGCACCCCGCCGCTGCAGGCCAGCACGGCCCCGGCCTCGCACGAGGCGCGGATGAGCGCGCCGGTCTTCATGGAGTGCATGGTCCTGAGCTGATCGAGCGTGACCGGATCACCCTCCTCGGCCAGCACGCGGCCGGTGTACTCCATATCCAGCACCTGGCCGCCCACCATGCCCTCGGCTCCGGCGGCGCGCGCCATTACGGCCACAGCCTCCAGCACCTGGGCCGGCTCGGACTGGGCGCGCGTCATGAACAAAAACGCCTCGGTCAGCAGCCCGTCCCCGGCCAGAATCGCCGTGGCCTCGCCGAACTGCTTGTGGTTGGAGGGCTTGCCCCGGCGCATGTCGTCGTCATCCATGGCCGGCAGGTCGTCGTGGATCAAAGAGTAGGTATGGATGCACTCGATGGCCGCGGCAAAGGGCAGCGCCCTGGCCCGTTCCAGACCGCAGAGCTCGGCCCAGGCCAGACAGAGGCACGGCCGCAGACGCTTGCCTCCGGCCATGAGGCTGTACGCCATGGACTCGCGCAGCGCGTCCGGAATATCCCGGTCCGCCATGCACGAGGCCAGAAACGCTTCGACATGTATGGACAGATCGCGCAGCGCATCTTTAACGCGGGCGGCGATATCGTCACTCATTCCTTCATCTCCCTGCCGAGCAGCGATTGCTGCTCCGGCTCGTCGTCACCCAGCGGCTTGGGGTCCGGCCCAGCCATGTCGGCGACGTCCTCCCTGGAAAGCGTCTCGATCTCGTGCCGGGCCTCGGCCAGACGCTTGCGGCACGACTTTGCCAGCCCCATGCCCTCGCGGAACAGAGACACGCTCTCCTCCAGCGGCAGCTCGCCGGTCTCCAGCTTGCCCACCACTTCCTTGAGCCGTTCCAGCTCGCTCTCAAAATTCGCTTCGCCTGCGCGTTGCTCGCTCATGGCGTATCTCCTTCAAAGTTCTTGGGCAGCACCACGCCGCACGCTGGCTGCATCAGCGGCATGGGGTCCACGGCCGCGCCCAGAATGCTGAGCCCGAAGTGCAGATGCGGCCCTGTGACCCGGCCGGAGCTGCCCACGCGGCCGATGACCTCGCCCGGCATCACCCGCTGTCCCTCGCGGATCATGATGTCCGACAGATGAAAGTACATGCTGATCACGCCCTGGCCATGATCCACAAAAACAGAACGGCCTGCAAAGAAATGTTCGCCGGTCAGGATGACGCGGCCTTCCCAGCAGGCGTGCACCGACGTGCCATACTTGCCGCGCATATCCACCCCGCCATGCTGCTGCCTGGGCTCGCCGTTGATGAACCGCTTCATGCCGAAGACGCCGGACACCTCGCCCGGCACGGGCCGGCGCATGGGGCATTCCCAGTAGCGTTCGTTGGTGAAAGTGGCCAGCGCAGCCTGGATATCGGCCCTCTCGCTGATGGTCCGCGCCAGGTCATCGGCCGAAAGGTGGCTGTACTTGCGCGGCAGGGAGAGCTTCTGCACCGGAAAATCGCCGGGAATGCGGAGTATGGTGGGCGTGAACGTGTAGACTTCCTCGTACCCGCGCACGCGTATCGTGAGCGGAAAGAGCTCCGAGTGCGGCGGGTCGTCGCGGGAGACAAGCCCCACGCCCAGCAGCACCTGGGCCATGAACCCATGCGCCCCACTGCCTGTTTCGCGCACGGCCTGGGTGCGGATGGTCCGGCCCTCCCACAGGCACTCGATGTCCGGCATGGGGTACGGCGAACGGATGGTCACCATGAACGCCTCGCCTTCGGTCACGTGGTCCTGCACATAGAGGGACACTGGTCCGAGGCTCTGCTGCAACGCCGCGGCGTTGCGCACGGTGCCGGCCATACAAAGCGCCGCGCAGGCCAGGACCAGAATGACGATGGGGCGGTTGCGGCTCATGCCTCGTCCTCCGGCTCTGTGCCGTATGCTGCGGGCAGTCCCTCGCCGGGCCGCACCTGTTGCGCCGTGGCGTCCACGGCGCCGTCGCGGAAAATGATCTCCAGACAGTTCCCGGCCTGCACATCCCCGGCCGCGCGGATAAAGCGCCCGCCATCCTGTTCCGTAGCCCGCACCAGGGCGAAACCCCGATTCAGCGGCGCCGTGGGGTCGGCCCCGGCCAGCCGGGCTTCCAGACTGTTGATAACGGCGGCGCAGTGCCCCAGGGCATAGGTCCCGCCACGCGAAAGGCGGTCGGCCAAGCCGTCTACCAAGTACTCCAGCCGCTCCACGCGCTCCTGGCCGTTGGCGCGGAACAGGCGGTCCTCGATGCGGCAAAGCTGCGCGTCGATGCGCTGCGGGATCAGCGCCCCGGCGGTCTGCAGCCTGTTGAGGAGGCTGGAAAGCCTCTGCTCCCGCTCAGCCAGACGCGAGGCCGGCGAGAGCCAGGCCAGACCGCGCTCCTGCTGCGCCAGCGTGGTTTCCAGGCTGTCCATGCGGCGGGTGATCGCACCCAGCAGCCGGAACTCCAGCTCGTCCGTCTCCTGCATGAGCTGCGCGCGCTCCGGCCAGAGCAGCTGCGCCGCATGAGACGGCGTTGCTGCGCGTACGTCGGCAATCATGTCCGCAATGGAGTGGTCCACCTCGTGTCCTACGCCGGCCAGCACCGGAATGGGCGATTCGTACACGGCGCGGGCGACTTCTTCCGTATTAAAGGCCCAGAGGTCCTCCAGGGAGCCGCCGCCACGGATGAGCACCACGACCTGGGCGAAGCGCTGGCGTCCGGCCGCGCGGATGGCGCGGGCCAGGGCTTTCGGCGCTTCCTCGCCCTGCACAGGGCTGGCGTACACGCGGATACGCGCCGGCAGGCCGCGCTTGGCTGCCAGAGTGGTGAAGTCTGCGTAGGCCGCGCTGTCCGGCGCGGTGATCAAGGCAATGCGGGTGGGACGGGCCGGCAGCGGCCGCTTGCGATCCTGGTCGAACCAGCCGCGCGCGGCAAACTTCTTCTTGAGCGCCTCGAAGCGGAGATGCAGTTCCCCCAGGCCCACGGGCTGCACGAGCTCGGCCCGCAGCTGATACACTCCCCGCGGCGGGTAGACATTGATCATGCCACCCACGAGAATTTCCTGGCCGTTCTCCAGGCCGTCGGCCAGCTCGGCGGCGGAGACGCCTTCCTCTACGATCTCGCCGGTAAGCTGGTCCACCCCGTCATCGGCCCCGCGCTGGGAGCCGCGGAACCAGACCACATTGATCAGCGCGTCGTTGTCCTTGAGCGCGAAGTAGAGATGGCCGGAGGACGGCCGCGAGAGGTTCGAGACCTGCCCCCGCACCCAGAGGAACGGGAACTCGGTCTCCAGCAGGTTCTTGACCCGGTCGGTTATCTCGCGGACCGTGAATATGTGCATGGGAAACCAGCTCCCCAAGAAATCCGGTGCATTATGCGACTCTGAACAGCGGCCATCCGCCTCGCCCTTAAAACGGCATACACCATAACAGGCGGACAGCGTAGAAGAAAGGGCGCGCCGAAAGTCTGTTCACAAAGGCCATTGCGCCGGGCTCTTCAACAAACACGCCGGCAAGCGCACGGGGAAGCTCCGGGAGGATGCGCGCTGTGACTACCCACAGCTCGGGCACACTCCGGAACCACCAGCGAGCGCCGCCGGCGTCAATAAAACAGCCTGCTACAGGGCCCAGCCGTCCAGCACGCGGCTGCGGAACTCGTCAAAGGCCTGCTCGAAGTTGTCCACGGCAAGCTCGGTTTTCTCGCCGGTGCGGCGGTCCTTGGCCTCCACCACGCCGCGGGCCAGGGCCTTGCCGCCCACCACGAGCTGGATGGGGAAGCCTACGAGGTCCGCGTCCTTGAACTTCACGCCGGGCCTTTCATTACGGTCATCCAGCAGCACCTCCACACCCTTGGCCGAGAGCAGCTGGTACAGCTCCTCGGACTTGGCCACAACAGCCTCGTCCTTGGCGCCCAGGGTGAGCAGCGCGACCTCGTACGGCGCGATGGACGGCGGGAACACGATGCCGAACTCGTCATTGTTCTGCTCGATGGCCGCGGCCAGGATGCGCGAGACGCCGATGCCGTAACAGCCCATGATCATGAGCTGTTCCTTGCCGCCCTCGTCCAGGAAGGTGGCGCCCATGGCCTCGCTGTACTTGGTGCCCAGCTTGAAGACGTGGCCCACCTCGATGCCGCGGGGCATCTCGATGGGGCCGCCGCACGCCGGGCAGGGATCGGTCAGGGTCACGGTGCGCAGGTCCGCGCTGCCGGTCAGCTTCACGTCGCGGTCGATGTCCAGATGGCGCACGTGGGCGTCGTCCTTGTTGGCTCCGGCCACCCAGTTGGTGCTGCGCAGCACCTCCTCGTCGGCGTAGATGCGCTCCACGCCCAGAAGGCCCACGGGACCGGCAAAACCGACTGCCGCGCCCGTCCACTTCGTGACCTGCTCGGGACTTGCCAGCTCCAGGCTGGTCGCGCCGATGAGGTTCTTCAGCTTGATCTCGTTGAGCTCGCGATCGCCGCGCAGGAGCACTGCCACCGCCTCGCCGTCGGCATCGTAAAGCAGCGTCTTGAGGATCTGCTCCTCGTGCACGCCCAGGAAGTTCGCCACCGCAGCCACGGTGTGCGTGCCCGGAGTCGAGACCTCTTCCAGCGGCGGGCACTCGCCCTTCTCGCATATCTCGCCAGCGTAGCGGACCTCGGCCTTCTCCAGGTTGGCCGCATACTCGCAGCGGGTGCAGGTCACGATAGTGTCCTCGCCGGTCAGGGCCAGGACCATGAACTCGTGCGAGAAGGAGCCGCCGATGGCGCCGGAGTCCGCCTGCACGGCGCGGAAGCGCAGGCCCAGGCGGGTGAAAGCGCGGTTGTACGCCTCGTACATGGAGGCATAGCTGGCGTCGGCGCCGGGCATGTCCTTATCAAAGGAGTAGGCATCCTTCATAATGAACTCGCGGCCGCGCATCAGGCCGAAGCGGGGGCGAATCTCGTCGCGGAACTTGGTCTGCACCTGGTAGAGGTTCAGCGGCAGCTGGCGGTAGGAGCGCACCTCGCCGCGCACCAGGTCGGTAACGACCTCCTCATGCGTGGGTCCCAGGCAGTAGTCGCGGCCGTGGCGGTCGTTGATGCGCATAAGCTCCGGCCCATAGGCCTCCCACCGGCCGCTCTCCTTCCAGAGGTCGCCGGGCTGGACCATGGGCATGACGATTTCCTGGGCGCCGGCGGCGTTCATCTCATCGCGGATGATCTGGGCGATCTTGTCCAGGCTGCGCCTTCCCAGGGGGAGATAGGTGTAAATGCCGGACGTGAGCTTGCGGATCATGCCGGCGCGTACCAGGAGCTTGTGGCTGATGACCTCGGCGTCGGCCGGGGCCTCTTTGAGAGTCGGCATGTAAAGAGCGGAAAGACGCATCAGGATTCTCCCCTGCGGTGTGCGAGAAAGGCGTCCAGCTCCTCCATGAACGCGGGCAGGAGATTCTCCCGGCCACGGACTGTGCGGACCACTTCGCCTTTCTTGAAAATTATTCCCTTGTTCCGGCCGCCGGCGATGCCGATGTCGGCTTCTTTCGCCTCGCCGGGTCCGTTGACCACGCAACCCATGACCGCCACGGTGAACACCTCGTCCACGGTCCTGAGTCTCGCCTCAACCTCTTCTGCCAGAGGTATGAGATCTATTTCCGTCCGCCCGCATGTGGGGCAGGATATAATCTCGGGTCCGCGCTCGCCCAGGCCCAGGCTGCGCAGAATCTGCCAGGCCACGCCCACCTCGGCCACCGGGTCGTGCGTCAGGGAGACACGCAGGGTATCGCCCACGCCCTCGTACAGCAGCACGCCCAGGCCCACGGCGGACTTCACCGAACCGGACAGCAGCGTGCCGGCCTCGGTCACGCCAATGTGCAGCGGGTAGTCCACCCGCTCGGCCAGAATGCGGTAGGCGGCCACGGTATGTGTGACCGACGACGACTTGAGCGAGATCTTGGTCTCATAAAAACCGCGCTTCTCCAGCATGGCCACGTGCTTCAGCGCGGACTCCACCATGGCCTCGGGCGTGGGGCCGCCAAACTTCGCCAGCAGCTCCTTTTCCACGGAGCCGGAGTTGACGCCGATGCGGATGGCCGCATCTGCCGCCTTGGCCGCGCTGACCACGGCGTCCACCTTGGCCTCGTTGCCGATGTTGCCGGGGTTGATGCGCAGGCCTTGCACGCCGGCTTCCAGCGCCGCCAGGGCCAGCTTGTGGTCGAAGTGGATATCCGCGATGATCGGCACAGGCGATGCCTCGCGGATGGATCGCAATGCTTCCGAAGCCTTCATGTCCGGCACGGCGCAGCGCACCAGAGCCGCGCCTGCGTCGGCCAGGGCCGCTATCTGGGCAATGGTCGTTTCCGCATCGCGCGTGTCCGTGTTGGTCATGGACTGCACGACCACGGGATGATCCCCGCCCAGGGGCACGTCGCCCACGTGGATGGTGCGCGTCTGCCGCCGTTGCGGGCGGTAGGGATCAACCATACTCGGCTGATGCTCTGAATGCTGTGTCATGGATGTCGTTCGCCTCGGTGGACCTCGCCTTACGTTATTTCATCGCCCAAGAAAAGGGTCTGGTGCAAGGCCCGCCGCACGGGCTGTTCATGTTTTTTATGTGCAGGACCTTAAGGAAGCCGCCGGAGTGTCGATACAAAAGAACAAGCACGGTGGAAAAGCGCGCCCGACATGGATGTCTGGCGCATATTCGGCAAGGAGCGCACACCAATGCAAATCGTCTTTCGCATCATTCTCATATTTATCTGCGCCATGGGCCTGGCCCTGACGGCTGTGGCCTCTTTCGCACAGTCCGGCGCCCAGCCCGTGCCGGCGGACGGCCCCTATGTAGAGGGTCCCCTGCCTGTAGAATCGGTAGGCGGCACGCCCGCGCCGCCGGCGGCCGACTCCGAGACAGCCGTCCCGGTGCGCCACCAGTTTCTGGACCAGGGCGCGACCATGAGCGTGGGCAAGGCGGAGAAAGGCGTGGTGGATGGCCAGGACACGCACATCCTGCCCATGGAGGACATGTACTCCGGCATGCTGGTGCCGGACGGCCGCGGCGGCTATGTATGGATGGGACCACGGCAGCCCATGGTGCCGCAGGACCCGAACAACGTGGCCGCGCGGGAGCTCAAGCTGATCGTCAAGGAGCTGGCCGACCAGCTGGCCGAGGGGCCCATCGCCCCGGGCGTGACAGCCACCATGGCCCTGCCCACCTCCTTTGTCAGCCAGGACAACTTTGACGAGACATCGTCCTTTGGCCGCTATCTGTCCGAGCAGATGATGTACGAGTTTGCCCGGCGCGGTTACCAGGTGAACGAGTACCGCCTCGACTCGGCCATCAACTCCCGCCCCGGCCAGGGCGACTTCCTGCTTTCCCGCCGGGTACCCGGCCCCACGCGCCAGCGCCGCGGCGTTGCCATCCTGGTGGGCACCTACTACTCCGACCACTACAACGTCTTTGTCAACGCTAGGCTGGTGGAAGCTACCACGGGCCGCGTCCTGCGCGCCGGCAACGTGGTCTTCCCGCAGACAATGATCTCCAAGCAGATGCTGGCCAACACCACGCGCACGCTGGAGCAGGCGTTCGTCAGCGTGAAGGACTACGACACCATGGTGGGCCAATCCCGGCTCACCGACATCGACAAAGGTTTCGACGTACGCTGAGGCCCGACATGCGCATACCCACCAGCATACTCATCACGGTGCTCATGATCCTGTGGGCCCTGTCCATAGCCGGCTGCGATGGCGTCTACCGGCAACCGGCCAACGCCGAGGTGGCGTCCGTACCCTACAACGAGCAGAGCCTGTGGAACCTCTACCGCGCCCGGGATTACATGGCCCAGGGCCGGTACGAGATCGCCCGCGAACATCTGGCCCTTGCCCGCTCCTCGGCGCGGACCCAGGAAATGCAACAACTGCTTGACCGCGAGATGGCCTCTGTAAACGCCGCCATCCGCAGCCGCCGCTAGCCCGCGGCGCAGATAAGGAGACGCGCCATGCGCCGCACCACAACCCCGGCCATCGTTCTTTCCCTGCTACTTCTGCTGATCTTTGCCGGCCCGGCCATGGGCGCCCGGCTGCCACGCATGGCCCAGGCCCTGGCCGAGGACCTCAACCAGCAGATGGCCGAGAAGCTGGGCCAGTCCGCCCTGGGCAACAACGGCCCCACCCTTGTCGTGACCACGCCCGTGAACCTGAACGACCTGGAGACGGCGTCGCCGCTTTCCCGGCTGCTGGCCGAGGAGCTGGCCATGCAGTTCACCAAGACCGGCTACCGCGTGCAGGAGATTCGCAAGGGCGTGTCCGTGCTGTTCAAACCGCAGACCGGCGAGCTGATGCTGACGCGGCGGGTGTTCCTGCTGGGCGAACGCGCCGTGCAGTCCGCCCTGGTGCTCATCGGCACGTACACGACCACCACGCAGAACGTGCGCTTCAACATCCGGCTGGTGCACGCCGCCAGCAACGAGGTGCTGGCCATGTCGAGCATGAGCCTGCCGCTGGACAGCGAGGCCCGGCAGCTCATGGGTGACGCCGAAATGAGCAGCAACGCCGGCATTGCTCCCACGGTGTACACGCAGTTCACCAGGGACGCGATGATGGCCGCCCACTGAGGCGCCAGACTACGCTCCATTCTGACAGAAGACGCCAATCCAAAGCGCCGCCGGCATGTCCGACGGCGCTTTTTTTCGTTGCGGCGTGCGCTATCGCACAGAATGGGGGTGATTTTTCGATGAGCCATCGACAGCGCGATTGAATTCAACTTGCAGAACGATTGAACTCCATTTATACAATAAACTTATGTTCAGAGCTGCCCTGGCCGGCCGGCAGCAGACAGGAGTCCCTCACCCTCTAACCTGCCCGGGAGCCGCCATGATTCAAAACGCAGTCAATGAACTCATCATCCGGCCCTGCACCCTGAATGACGCCGAGGGCATTATCGAGGTCTGGCGCGCGTGCGGCCTGCTTGCGCCGCAAAACGATCCCTGGAAGGACATCCGGACAAAGCTGCGTTTGAACGACGGGCTCTTTCTCGTGGCGCTTTCGGAGAACGAGGGCGTGTACAAGGTGGTGGGGACGATCATGGGCGGCTACGACGGTCACCGCGGCTGGATATACTACCTGGCCGTGCTGCCGGAACGCCAGCGCACCGGCCTGGGCAGAAAGCTGCTGGGCTGCATCAAGGAGAAGCTCCAGGCCATGGGCTGCCCCAAAATCAACCTCCAGATCCGCGAGACCAATATCCAATGCCGCGGCTTCTACGAGTCCCTGGGGTTCACGAGGGATGCGGTCGTGAGCTACGGGAAAAGGTTGGATGGGTGATGCCCGCCGGGGCCAGCCGTCCCTTCCTTACTCTTTTTCCGCCACAAGGTCGGTGCTCAGATCCTTGCGCGCCGGCCAGCTCTCACACTCTCCGAAATCCATGGGCGCAACACCGGACCGCTGAAACAGATACGCGGCTGTGACTTCCGATACCTGCTCGTCCTTTTGTATGCGGATCTGCTCGGCCAGGCATGTCGCATTGCCCCTGGCGTGAAATCGCCACGTCGTGTCGATGCACTCGTGGGTCAAGCCGACGGCCTCCCACGCCGCATCAGTTTCAAAATACTCTGCCTGATGCAGTATCACGGGCTCCCAGCCGTCAAACTGGATGATGGACCACGTTCCGCCGTCCCATCCACCCCAGCGGGCATGGGTGTCGGCCAGGACCTCGGAGACGCCGTCCCCATTGAAGTCTTCGACGTGGAACTTCCTGATTATTCTCTGGACCTCTCGGGCTTCCTGCGTATCCGGGCGCACAAGCAGCGTGCTCGCCTTTGCGTTCCTGCCGCGATCCTCGAACACCGCTCCCACGAGGTAGGCTGTTTCACCGCTCCTGAGATGGACCATCTGGAAGGCATCGTCATCCAGGCGCACGGTCTCGTTCGAAGCAGCGGCAAACCACTGGTGTGCATTGTTCAGCACCGTATCCTTGACCGAAGCCGGATCATTGGCGCACGCAGCAGCGAAAAGCAGGCAGGACACAGCCAGCAAGGCACGCGTCTTCATAAGAATACCCTTTTGGCACGATGATTATGCCCCCCCATGAGAAGGGCGCCGATTCTTAAGAAATCTGAACACCTTTCTCATGCCTCGTGGAACTGCCGCCGGCAACACATGGCAGGCCGATTTCACAGAACTCATACACGGGGCCGGCAAATGAAACGTCAACGTAAAAAGCGGGACCCCCATCTCGGGAGCCCCGCTTTGTTGCGTTGTGTATGCGGATCAATCAGTCCGTGGTCGAATTCGTGGCTCGCGTAACCCTTAGTGCTGGTGGTTGTTGGCCGCCGGCTGCTCCTCGGGCCCCTATACTGCTGTCGGCAAGACGGCCATGTTTCCGGGTGTTTTCTCACCGGCTCCTCGCCCTACTGTTTTCGCATCGAGAACAACGAGCATGAGGGGCTAAAGGATGACCGTAAAAAGTTCGTATGAACCGTTATTGACTGCTACGGATAAACAGATTTATGAAGTAAATCCACTGGCCCAATGGGTCTGGCGAGCCAGCCCGGGCGCGTGCATCGACTGCGTGGCCCGCGACGGCAGAAAGTACTTCATCCTGATGCCATAAAGCTGAAACGGCCGCATCCCAACTGCAAGTGCACTCTGCAACCTGTGAAAGCAACAGCCTCAAACACAAGGAAGGTCAACAACGGCAGGGAGCAAAACCATCTGCACTCAGTTTCGATGGGCTCGGATACTGTCGGCATAAAAGATGCCGGAAAACTGTTACACGAATTGTACGGCCCAAAGGAGAAGGATTACTGGCATTCAACACCTATGGAAACATGGCTTGGCTATGAATCACCATTTTTGGTTAAGGGCTTGCAGAAGAAGGTGCGGCGCACGTTAAAACAGAAAGCAATAGATTATGAGGATTGCTCAAATTGGTCAACTCAATTCAAAGCAATGGCAGAGTCATATTCCTATTGGGATGCGTTTATTGATGGCTATCGATATGGATCTAATGCTCACAGCAAGGTAATTCAACGAATTGAAAATAACATTACTGCTAGTGATTGCGACTCCAATAACTAAACATTCTAGGCATAGGTTTAAGATGATGCACAAAAATTTATTTATAAAAAATACATTTATCCCAATATACCTGTCAATATACGCGTTAAAAATAGTGCTACAAGTAATTTACATTCCTCATAGGGTGCTCACAACAAGTACCGCTTTCATTGCCGTGTCTATACTCGGATTTTTGTCTATCAAAAATTTCCGATTGGCAACAATTCTGCTGTCAATCCTCATCACCCTGAGCAGCGTATACAACGTCATAGGCATAATCATCCTGGCACAGCATGGTATCACGACCAGAATGTTTGGCTACACGTTTGGAACAACGTTCATGCTTATTTCAACAATATTCATGAACATGTTCTTCCTCATCGGCACTATACGCTTGTGGAAGCAGTATGTACAGAGATAGTAGTCACCTGACACTCCGCCCCTGGCGGGGTGATGGCTACGCTGCTTCTTCTTTTTCTACCTCTGCTTCGTCGATTACGATGCCGTCCAGGAACGCTTGGTAGGGCACTCGGCCGTCCATGCCGCGGCCCTGATGGGTGCGTTCCCGGTTGTAGTGGTTCAGGTAACTGTCCAGATCCTCTTGCATTTCCTCCACCGATTCGTACCACTTCTCGCGGCCCTTGATGCGGAAATGCTCGTCGAGCAATGTCCGATGCAACCGCTCCACAAAGCCGTTGCTCTGCGGCCGGCGAACCTGCGTTGTCCGGTGCTCAATCCCTTCTAATTGCAAGAACAATTCGTACGGATGCTTGTCCGGGCGACCGCAGAACTCGCGACCGTTGTCCGAGAGAATCGTCGAAATGCGCGCGCCGTGCTCCTCGAAAAACGGCAGCACGTCCTCGTTGAGCACGTGGACCGCGGTCACTGGCAGCTTGGTGGTGTAGAGCCGGCCCCAGGCGTAGCGGCTATGACAATCGATAACCGACTGCAAATACACGCGTCCGACCCCCTTGAGCGTGCCCACGAAGAAGGTGTCCACGGCCACGAGGTCGCCGGTGTGGCGCGTCTCGATGTGTCGGTCGCGGAACTCGGGGCTGAAGCGCTCCAGAACGCGAATCTGCTCGTCCGAGAGTTCGAGGCGCTGCGCCCGCACGCTCTTCTCCAGCCGTAGCAGTCGCTCGTGTCGGGTGAGCAAGCCGTGCCGGCTCCAGACGCCGCGGACACCGCCGGAGCTGACCTGGACGCCTTGCAGGACAAGCTGTTGGGCGACGCGGAGCGGCCCGTGCGTGGGGTGAGCCAAGCAGTAGTCGAGGATGGCCTGCTCGACAGCCTCGTCGACGCGGTTGGGGTGCGGGCCTCGCGGCCCGGGCAGGCGGTCCAATAGACCTTCGGCGCCGAAGGTCTGGTAGTTGCGCCGGATCTCGTAGAACTGCTGCCTGGAATAGCCCATGATTTTGCACGCTTTGCTGACGTTGCCCAATTCAGTGGCCAGCTCTAGCAGACTCATCTTCCTTCGTGCTACTTTGCGTTTCGTGGTCATGGCGTTCTCCTCGAAAGGGTTCGTGAAGCTTCGCAACTCCATCGATACCCAGCCAGGGACGGCATGACCACAACCTTTTGGTGGCCCAGGTGTCAGGTTATATCCATCTCAGTTCAAGCAGTAGACACCTCCCTTGCTCCCCCTCCCAATCCCATACAAAAAGCGGGACCCCCTTCCTGGGAGTCCCGCTTTGTTGCGTTGTGTGAGTCACCCGGACCGTACGGCCCAGATCAATCTCGATGCTTAGTGCTGGTGGTTGTTGGCCGCCGGTTGCTCCTCGGGCTTGTAGCCCTTGAGCAGGGTCTTGGCCACGGGCTCGCACTCGTCCTCGCTGAACAGGCCGTCGTGGCCGCCGATGAGCGCGTGCTCCAGCACCTGGTCCATGTGCTCCACCTCCACGATCTCCAGGCCCTTGAGGATATCGTCGGGCACTTCCTTGAGATCCTTGGCGTTGTCCGCCGGAATGAGCACCTTGGTTATCAGCCCGCGGTGGGCCGCCAGGAGCTTCTCGCGCAGGCCGCCGATGGGCAGCACCCGGCCGCGCAGGGTAATCTCGCCGGTCATGGCCAGATCGTTGCGCACCGGCACGTTCATCAGCGCGGACACCAGCGTGGTGGCCAGGGTGATGCCGGCCGAGGGGCCGTCCTTGGGCACGGCGCCTTCCGGAACGTGGATGTGGATGTCCACGGACTTGTGGAAGTTGGGCCGCAGGCCAAAGAGGTGCGAGCGGGAACGCACGTAGGAGAGCGCCGCGCGGGCCGACTCCTGCATCACGTCGCCGAGCTTGCCGGTGATCTCCACCTTGCCCTCGCCGGGCATGAGGGTGGTTTCCACAACCAGCAGCTCGCCGCCCAGCTCGGTGTAGGCCAGGCCGGTGGTCACGCCCACTGCCGGCTCGTCTTCCTTCTCGCCGTGGCGGTGCTGCGGCACGCCCAGGTAGGTGGGGATGGACTGGGTGGAGACGTGCACGGTCTTCTCCATGTCATCCTCTTCCACCAGCTTCATGGCCACCTTGCGGCAGACCGCGGCGATCTCGCGTTCCAGGTTACGCACGCCGGCCTCCCGGGTGTAGCGCCGGATCATCTCCAGCACCGCGTTGTCCGAGAGCTGCAGGTTCTGCTCCTTCAGGCCGTTGGCCTCAAGCTGCTTGGGCACCAGGAACTGCTTGGCGATGTGCTTCTTCTCCACCTCCAGGTAGCCGGGCAGCCGGATGATCTCCATGCGGTCCTGCAGCGGCAGGGGGATGGAGTGCAGCGTGTTGGCCGTGGTGATGAAGAATATCTTGGACAGGTCGTAGTCCATGTCCAGATAGTGGTCGTTGAAGGTATAGTTCTGCTCGGGGTCCAGCACCTCCAGCAGCGCCGCCGAGGGATCGCCGCGGAAGTCCATGGACATCTTGTCGATCTCGTCCAGGCAGAAGAGCGGGTTGTTGTACTGCACGCGCTTGAGCGACTGGATGATCTTGCCCGGCAGAGCGCCCACGTAGGTGCGTCGGTGGCCGCGGATCTCGGCCTCGTCGCGCACGCCGCCCAGGGAGAGCCGCACGAAGTCGCGGCCCGTGGCGCGGGCGATGGACTTGGCCAGCGAGGTCTTGCCCACGCCGGGAGGACCCACCAGGCAGAGGATGGGGCCCTTCATGGAGTCCACCAGCTTCTGCACGGCCAGGAACTCCAGAATGCGCTCCTTGGGCTTGTCCAGGGCGTAGTGGTCGTCGTCCAGGATCTTGCGCGCCTCGTCCAGGTCGATGTTGGTCGCCTTGAGCTCGTCCCACGGCAGGTCCAGAATCCAGTCCACGTAGTTGCGGACCACGGTGTACTCGGCCGAGGACGGCGGCATGGTCTTGAGCTTCTTGACCTCTTTGAGCGCCTTTTCCCGGGCGTCCTCCGGCATGTTCTTGGACTTGAGCTTCTCTTCGAGCTCGGCCATCTCCACGGCCGGGTCGTCCTCGCGGCCCATCTCCTTGGAGATCGCCTTCATCTGCTCGTTGAGGTAGTAGTCGCGCTGGTTGCGCTCCATCTGGTTCTTCACGCGCGACTTGATCTTCTTCTCCAGCGAAGTGATCTCGATCTCGCCCTGCAGCAGGCCGAAAGCCTCTTCGAGCCGGGTCAGCGGGTCGAAAATCTCCAGGACCTCCTGCTTCTTGGGGTACTCCACCTTGAGGTGGGGCATGACCGCGTCGGCGAGCTTGCCGGGATGGGTCAGCGCAGACATGGCCGAGATGGTCTCGGGCGCGACCTTCTTGTTGATCTTGCCGTACTCTTCCAGGGACTCGTTGACCGCGCGGATGATGGCGCGGGACTCGGTCTCGTTGAAGTCGGGCTCGAAGACCTCGCGCACGCGGGCCATGGGGAACTCCGGCTCCAGAACCGCATTGTCGAACACGGGGTTCCAGCGGGCGCGGTGCAGACCCTCGAAAAGAACCTTGATGGTGCCGTCGGGCAGCCGCAGAAGCTGCAGGATCTTGGAGACCGTGCCGATCTCGAAGAGATCCTTGGCCTCGGGCTTTTCGATCTCGGGCTCACGCTGAGCCACAAGGAATATCTTCTTGTCGTAGTTGGCGAGCGCGTTCTCGATCGCCTTGATGGAAGCCTCCCGACCCACGAACAGAGGGACGATGGAGCGAGGGAACATGACGACCTCGCGCAGGGACATGAGCGGAAGGCGCAGCTCGTCACCGCCGATGTCGTCATAAATGCTTTCGAATTCAGCCATGTAAAAAACTCCTCGAGAGGTTGTTCGTTGCGTCGACTCCCGCGCGGATGCGCGAGAATCACGTCAGTATCCTCTAGAGTAAAACGCTGTGCGGTGTTGTCAACGCGGCCGGGAGGGATTGTGCCGGTGCGGCGCGCGTCGCCGGATCGCAGATCGCGCTTTCAAAGAGCTGACGTACCGGCGGACTCGCCACCGGGGAGACAGGCGGAGCGGACCTTCCTGCGAATGGTCCGGCAGGCGCGGCGCCGGAAACTGCCCCGGCGCCGGCCCTTCCGCCGAATATCACAGCCGGTTCTAGGAACCGGTCTTCTTGGCTTCCTGCTCCTGCTGCTTGTAGATCAGCAGGGGCTCCATGCCCTTCTCCACCACGCCCTTGTTGATGACGCACTCCTTGACCCCGGAGAGCGACGGCAGGGAGTACATGATGTCGAGCATGATGTTTTCCATGACGTTGCGCAGGCCGCGGGCGCCGGTCTTGCGCTCGATGGCCTTGTGCGCAATGGCGCGCATGGCGTTCTGGGTGAAGCGCAGCTTGATCTTATCGAGCTCGAACAGCTTCTGGTACTGCTTGGTCAGCGCGTTCTTGGGCTCGGTCAGGATGCGCACCAGGTCGTCCTCGCCCAGCTCCTCCACGTGGGTGACCACGGGAATGCGGCCCACGAACTCGGGAATCAGCCCGAACTTGTTGAGGTCCACGGGGTGGATCTCGGAGTAGATGGCTGAGAGGTCGTCCTCGGCCTTGCGCTTGAGCTGCGCGGAGAAGCCGAGGGAGCTGCCCGAAAGCCGCTGCTCGATGATCTTCTCCAGGCCGATGAAGGCGCCGCCCATAATGAACAGGATGTTCGAGGTATCGAGGCGGATGAACTCCTGCTGGGGGTGCTTGCGGCCGCCCTTGGGCGGGATGTTGGCCTCGGTGCCCTCGATGATCTTGAGCAGTGCCTGCTGCACGCCTTCGCCCGAAACGTCGCGAGTGATGGAGGGGCTGTCGCCCTTGCGCGCCACCTTGTCGATCTCGTCGATGTAGATGATGCCGCGCGAGGCGGACTCGATGTCGTAGTCCGCGTTCTGCAACAGCTGCACGAGGATGTTCTCCACGTCCTCGCCCACGTAGCCGGCCTCGGTCAGCGTGGTGGCGTCCACAATGGCGAAGGGCACGTTGAGCACGCGCGCCAGGGTCTTGGCCAGCAGCGTCTTGCCGCAGCCCGTAGGGCCGACGAGGAGGATGTTGGACTTTTCCAGCTCCACATCGTCCGCCGCGGCCTGGGAGGAGAAGAAGACCCGCTTGTAGTGGTTGTGCACCGCCACGGCGAGTATCTTCTTGGCCTGGGTCTGGCCGATAACGTACTCTTCCAGCTTGTTCTTGATCTCCTCCGGCGAGAGGAGACGGCCTTCTTCGAGGTCCTCGTTGATGTTCTCCTGCGCAATGATCTCGTTGCACAAGGAGACGCACTCGTCGCAGATATAGACGTCCGGCCCTGCGATGAGGCGCTGCACCTCGTCCTGGCCCTTGCCGCAGAATGAGCACTGAAGCTCGGAAGGCATGGTGCCTTTATTCGACATAACGCAATGATCCTTGTTCTACACGGGTCATGTGTAACTTTAGCTCTTCATATCCTGACGGGACTCCAGGATCTCGTCCACCAGGCCGTACTCCACGGCCTCCTTGGCGCCCATAAAGTTGTCGCGATCCGTGTCCTTGGACACCTTTTCGATATCCTGCCCCGTGTGCTTGGACATGATATGATTCAGAGAGTCCTTGAGGCGCAGAATTTCGCGCGCCTGGATGTCCACGTCCGTGGCCTGGCCGGAGAAGCCGCCCATGGGCTGGTGGATCATGATCCGGCTGTGGGGCAGGGTGTAGCGCATGCCCTTCTCACCGGCGCAGAGCAGCAGCGCAGCCATGGACGCGGCCTGACCCAGACAGAGCGTGGCCACCGGCGCAGAGATGTACTGCATGGTGTCGTAGATGGCCATGCCGGCCGTCACCACGCCGCCCGGGGAGTTGATATACAGATTGATCTCTTTCTCCGGGTTCTCGGACTCCAGAAAGAGAAGCTGTGCACAGATAAGGCTCGCGATCTGATCGTCAATGGGCGTGCCCAGCAGAATGATCCGATCCTTGAGCAGACGGGAGTAGATATCGTAGGCACGCTCGGTGCGGCCCGTCGTCTCGATGACGATAGGCACGGAAGCCCAGCTCATATTTTTGCTCCTTGGTTACGGAATTGTTTCGGCAATTGTATACGATACATTAGGTCTCCCGCAAACCATACGCAAGAGGCATTTCAGGCGTCCATAGAAAAATTCTAAACATTACGCCATTGCCTCCTGCGCTCCAGAAAACGCAGAAAGGGGAACAGCCTGCTTCAAGGCCGCTCCCCTTCGATAAATCCGGAATGGGCTCAGGAGCGAGTGCGGCTCCGGCCGGTCCTACTCTTCTTCAGACTCGGCAGAACCCTCGGCCTCGGGAGCTTCGCCCCCCTCCTCGTCCTTCTTCGGAGGCACTTTGGTGACGGCGGCCTTGGAATACAGGAGCTCCATGGCCTTGTCGGCGAGCAGCTTGTCGCGAACAACCCAGATGAGGTTGTTTTCCATGTAGAGCTGCTTGAGCTGGTTGTAGTCCTCGCCGCTGCGGGAGGCCATCTGGCGGAAGTAGAAGTCGATCTCCTGCTCGGAGACCTGCATCTCTTCCTTGTGGGCCAGGGTCAGCAGGAAGATCTCGCTGCGGGAGAGCTCCTCGGCGTGGGGCTTCACCTCTTCGCGAAGCTCCTCAACGGTCTTGCCCTGAGACTCCAGGCTCTTGCCCTGCTGCTCCATGCGGTGGCGCTGCTCGTCCACCATGGCGTTGACGTGGCGATCCAGCATGGCGTCCGGAATCTCGAAGTCCACCATCTTCAGCAGCTTGTCCAGGAGCTCCTTCTGCGCCTGGGAGCGGGCGAGCTGGGAGCGGCTCTGCATGTAGGACTTCTCCACGGTCTCCTTCATCTGGTCCACGCTTTCGAAGCCACCGGCCTTCTTGGCGAAGTCGGCGTCCACCTCGGGAAGCTTGCGCTCCTTCACGGCGTGCAGCTTCACCTTCATGGTCACCTTCTTGCCGGCCAGCTCCTCGTTCAGGAAGTCCTCGGGGAAGACCACTTCGCCCTCGCCTTCCTGGTCGGCCTTCAGGCCCTTGACCACGGACTCGAAGTCCACCAGGGCCTGGCCCTCGCCCAGGGGCAGCTCGAAGTTGTCGGCCTTGATGCCCTCGATGGGCTCGCCGTTCTCGTCGTAGGCCTGGAAGTCGATGACGGCGATTTCGCCGTCCTTGGGCGCGCGGTCCTCGCCGATGGGCTGGAGCTCGGCCATCTGGTTGCGGATGCGGTCGATGACGGCCTGCACTTCGTCCGGATCAACCACGGGCTCCTCTTCCTCGACCTCGATGCCCTCGTAGGCGGGCATGGGAAACTCGGGCATGACCTCGAAGTTCAGCGTGTAGGTGTACTCCTCGCCGCGCTTGAGCAGGTCGCCGTCGAAATCGATGCGCGAGACCGGGTTCACCTTCAGCTCGCCCACAATCTCGTTGATGTGCACGTTGACGAGCTCGGTGGTGGCTTCGCTGTAAATCTGCTTGTGGAAGCGGCCCTCCACCACGGATGCAGGCACCTTGCCCTTGCGGAAGCCGTCGATTTTGACGTCACGGCCGTACATGGCGATCGTTGCAGACAACGACGCATCCACTTCCTCGGCCGGCACGGTCACATGGATCAAGCGCTTGACCGGCGAAACTTCCTCGACTTTGTATTCCATCAGAATTCCTCCTCACTCGCCCGGGTCGCTGCCTGCGGGCATTCTCTACAAATCTCGACACGGTCCCGGGCTCTGCCTCGCGGGGAGGTCCACAGCCGCTTGGCGTCGAACAAAATTGGACCGGACGGAAAATATGGCCTGGTGCGAGAGGGGAGACTCGAACTCCCACGGACTAAGCCGCTGGAACCTAAATCCAGTGCGTCTACCAATTCCGCCACTCTCGCGCTCAATAAAACGCATGGTTGCGCATCCCGCTCGCCAAAAGCGCTCGGGAAACGAGGTTCGTTACACGAATATTGCCAAGAAATAAAGCCCGGAGTGCGGGTGTAAAGGTGACGGATTAACCGCTGCCAAACAGGCGACCCCGCCGTGATGTGGCAAAGAGGCGCGTCGCCCCCGGCCCCACAGCCGGATGCCCGACCCGAGGTAGGGAAAATATTCGCGCCCATGGCCGCCATTATCACCACGCCCATGCCCTTAATAGCACAGGCCGACACGCGCTGTTCACATTTTTGCGCCGCCCTTGAACTCGCCTCCGAAAGGCTCTATGAATCGAACTCCATCAAATTCCACCCAAGAATACCCTATGCAACGTCGGCTCTCCATACTGGTTCTGGTCCTGCTGCTTCTGTTCCCGGCTCTCGCCCATGCCCAGCGCAAGGTTTCCGGACCGCGCACCGCCACGCTTTTTGTGGATACGGAGCCGGCCGACGCCCAGGTGCGGTTGCTGGAGATCAAGCCCAAGTTCAAGCAGGGCATCGCCCTGCCCGCCGGCAACTACGTCATTGACGTACGCCGCAAGGGCTACCTCACCCAGTACAAGCAGTTCCGTCTGGCGGACGGCCAGACCCTGCGCGTCAAGGTGACGCTCCAGCGCGACCCGGCCGTGCCCCTGCCCAAGGACGATCCGGCCAACCCGGACGTCCCCGGCAAACTCTTTGTGGACATCGACCCGCAGGACGCCGTCATCCGCATCCTGGACGTCAGCACCAAGTTCAAGCAAGGGGTGGAGCTGCCGGCCAGGACCTACAGTCTGGACGCCAACAAGGACGGTTACGAGACCGCCGTGTTCTCGGCCACAATCAAGCCCGGCGAGGAGACCCGCGTCACGGTCACCATGACCAGGACAGGCGAGGACCCGGCAGCCGACGCTTCGGAGCAGCCGGGCACGCTGGTCGTGGAGGCCTCGCCGCCCGACGCCACCATCGCCGTGGAAGGCGTTGACGCGCCCTACGACTCGGGCATGCAGCTTCCCCCGGGTGAGTACACCGTGGCTGTGGAACGCGAGGGCTACACGCCGGTGAAAAAACGCGTCGCCATACGCCCCGGCAAGGAGACCGACACCCGCGTGGTGCTGGTGGCCGATGTAGAAACCGGTGAGCCTCCGGACAACCTCACCCTGCCCGACAACGCCGGCATCCTGACCGTCAACGTGGAGCCGTCCGACGCCACCCTCACCCTGCACGGCACGGAGCTGCCCTTCACCCAGGGCATGTTCCTGGATCAGGGCGAGTACACCCTGGAAGCCCGGAGGCCCGGCTACACCGCGCAGAACGCCACGGTCGCCATCACTGCCGGCCAGCAGACCACGCTGAACATGGTCCTGGAGGGGGACTCGTCCCTGCCCACGCCTTCGTCCTCGCTGCTGGGCGCGCCCCCGGTAAAGCTCGTTGCCGACGAGGAGGCCGAGGGGCTGGGCGGCAACGGTACGTTGACCCTGGAGACCGACCCCGCGACGAGCGACATCCTTATCCTGAACATCAAGCCCAAGTTCGAGCAGGGCATGGAGCTGTCGCCCGGCAAGTACCGCATCGAAGTCCGCGCCGAGGGCTATGTGAGCCGCCGCGTCCGCGTGGAGGTGCTCAAGGGCCGGGCCACGACCTACCGCGTTGCTCTGGAGCCCGCTGCTCCGCAGGCGACATCCATGAGCAAGGCGCCGCCGGAAAAGGCTGCCCAGGCCAAAGCGCTGCTGGACGAGGCGCAGGAGTATGCCCGCAACGAGCAGAAGCAGACCGCCCTGGAGAAGGCCAGCGAGGCCGTAGCTCTGGACCCCGGCAACCCGGAGGCATTCCGCACCCGCGGCTCCATCCTGCGGACCCTCAAGCGGTTCGACCTTGCCATGGCCGACTACAACCGCGCCATTCAGCTCAACTCGGACGAACCGGTATACTATGTGGAACGCGCCGTGACCCTGGTGGAGATCGGCGACGTGGACTCGGCCTGCTACGACTTCTGGAAGGCGTGCGCCCTGGGCCAGTGCAAGCCCATCACCATGGCCCGCACCGAGGGGGTCTGCCCGTAACACGCCCCCCTGTGGCGGGATGGATCAAAAAAACAGGGCTGTAGCTCATGGCCTGGCCCATTCCAGCTGAAGACGGGGCCTCCGCCCTGTCGCCGCGCACTGCGCGCCCCTAGAAGAACCACAACCGCAGGCCGAGCACGACGGAAAGCTGGCTGATGTCCTCGCCGTCGAAGTTCGCCAGCTTCGCGGTCTCCCCGAGCTTTCTGTTCCAGGACAGGCCGATGTAGGGCGCGTACTGCCGCGCTTCCTCGAACCGCAGCCGCACGCCGAGTTCGAAGTCGTTGAAGCCGGCGCCGATGTTGTATTTCCGCACATCCTGGAACGCCACGTTGGTCTCGAAACGGGGCTGCAATATCCACCGCTGGGTAATCTGGATGTCGTATTCCACTTCCAGCCTAGCGGTTACGTTGCCCTGGTCGCTCAGGTACGCATTGGCTTCCACCTCGAACCAGTACGGCGCCAGTCCCAGAATGCCGAGCGCCGCATACACCCGCTCCGGCTTGGGCTCCACGTCCCAGCGCACGCCCGCACGAATATCCCAGAACTTGGTCACGGCGCGGCCGTAGTACAGCTCCAACATGGCTTCATCCACATGGAGCTGGTTGGGCAATATTGTGCCCTCGCTTTCCAGGTAGAGTTTGTTGTAATCCGTGCCCACCCAGCCCGTGGCGTCCCAGACAAAGGCGCCGGTCCACTCGCGGGACTGGAACTCCAGCCGGTCCACCAGAAGCGTGGCGAAAATCTCGTTGTCATGGATGGGCTGCACGCCAAAATTCGCCTGCGCGCCGCTTTGCGCGTCCTCGGCGTATTTCTGGATACCCTCTCCCGGTTTGGGGTGCGTTTCTATCGGCTTGTAGTCTTCCGGCAGCGCATACGCCTGGGGAAGGGGCGTCTGCTCATCTGTCTTGTCCGGCGTCTCGCCGGCATGGGCGGCCGCGACTATGGCGACCGAACACACGACAAGCAGCACCACGCTGTGCCACAGTTTGTGCATCGTGTCTCTCCTTGTCGTCATGCCACCCGAACCACCTGAAACATGCCCGCCTCCATGTGGTAAAGCAGATGGCAGTGGAAGGCCCAGTCTCCGCGCTCGATCGGTGTTATCAGTGCGGACACCACCCCGCCGGGCTTTGTGAGAATGGTGTGCTTGAACGGCAGCTTGTCCGCGCCGTTCTCCATTTGCATCCACATGCCGTGCAGATGGATGGGGTGCTCCATCATAGTGTGATTGACCAGGAACAGCCGCAGTCGCTCGTTGTGCCGGAAGAAGTACGGCCCGGGTTGTTCGGTGAACTTCCGGCCGTCGAACGAGAACATATAGCGTTCCATGTTCGCGGTGATGTTGATGGTCATCTCGCGGTCCACCGTGGTGGAGTATGGCTGCGGTTCGGCCGAGACCAGATCGTCGTAGACGAGGACGCGCCAGCCGTCCTCCCCCAGGCCGATGCCCGGCTCGTCCAGGCGGTAGCGCGGATTGTTGACCACCATGATGACGTTGACGCCGATGTCGTCCGGCTTGAAAGGCTCGGGGCCGTTCGGTCCGGGAATGCGCGGGTCCGGCTGCTTGGGCTGCTTGCCCTGGCCGTCCATCTGCATGTCCCCGTGTTTCATATCGCCCATCATCACGCCAAAAATGTTGTCGTCCATGCCGCCCATGCCGATCTTTTCCAGCTGGCGCACGGGCCGCGGCCGCAATGCGGGAGGAGGCACGTGCATGCCGGCGCGGGGCGCCAGAGTGCCGCGGGTGTAGCCGCTACGGTCCAGCGATTCGGCGAAGATGTTGAATGCCTGGTCTTTGCTGGGCCGGACGAGCACGTCGTACGTCTCGGCCACGCCGATGCGGAATTCGTGCACGGAGACCGGCTTCACGGCCTTGCCGTCGGCCATGACGACCTCCATGTCCAGGCCCGGAATCCGCACGTCGAAATTGGTCATGGTGGAGGAGTTGATGAAGCGCAGCCGTATGGTTTCGCCCGGGTTGAACAGTGCGGTCCAGTTCATGCCCGCCGAGTGGCCGTTCATCAGGAAGGTATAGGTGTGGCCTGTCACATCGGCCAGATCCACGGGACTCATGCGCATGTTGCCCCAGGCGTTGCGCTCGGCGATCGTGTCCAGCAGGCCCATCTCCCGGACGTCCTTGAAAAAATCCGCCACCGTCCGGCGCTGGTAGTTGTAGTA
This sequence comes from Oceanidesulfovibrio marinus, assembly GCF_013085545.1. NCBI lineage: Bacteria > Pseudomonadati > Thermodesulfobacteriota > Desulfovibrionia > Desulfovibrionales > Desulfovibrionaceae > Oceanidesulfovibrio > Oceanidesulfovibrio marinus. The sequence goes on along the minus strand of NZ_CP039543.1, from coordinate 531,572 downwards.
GTCACCCAGAATGTTGATGTGCCGGAAGATGGCTTCCGGGTCCTCGAACGACCAGTCGGAGAGCACCACGGGGTAGTCCCGATCGTAGGTGAAGGGCTCGCCGTCCTTGGGCAGGATGACCAGCGGCCCGTACGTGCCTGTCTGCTCCTGGAAGCGCGAGTGGCTGTGATACCAGTACGTCCCGGCCTGCTTGACCCGGTAGCGGTACACATAGGTCTCGCCCGGCGGGATGCCGCGGTAGCTCACGCCGGGCACGCCGTCCATGTTGGCCGGCACCAGTATGCCGTGCCAGTGGATGGAGGCGTGCTTCGTGTCCATGAGCTCGTTGGTCACGCGCAATGTCACGTCATCGCCCTCGCGCAGATACACGAGCGGCCCGGGCACGGAGCCGTTCACCCCGGTGGAGACGCCCTCGCGGCCGTCGATCGTGATGGGCGAGTAGCCGATGGTCAGGTCGTAACTGGACTTGGGGCTGCGCTGCTCGATGCCGGGCGAGGTGGACAGCGCCCAAGCCGGCAACGGCCAAACGCACTGCATTCCGGCCAAAAAGATGCCGGTTTTCTTGATGAAGCTTCTTCGAGAAAGGTCTTTGCAACCACTCATATATATTCCTCATGAAAGATAGTTTATTTTTCATCATGCCATAGACGGATAGATTAAACCACCCGCCGCCGAATATAACCCGATCAGCGATGCCCCTGGCGCGCATGAGGCAGGTTTGTGCGCCCTCGCGTCACGGACAGGCGTCGCAACCCTGGTGGAGTGTCGTGCCCCGGCCTGCAAGCCATCCTGCGGGCGTGCTCCCTGGGCTAACGCCTGTCCATCACCATGGCCCGTACTGAAAGCCTCAGCATGTTGGATACATTGGGCGGACATGCTCCTGATGCACGACAAGGAGGCCCCCGAGGAAGTCGGTTGCCTTGCTGCGCGATGCTGCACTCCGGACACCCTCGACCACGACGGAAGGCCGCACGGTAGCTATGCCATCATCCGCCGCGCTGTGCGCGCGGATCGCGGTTCGCAGAATCGTTCGGCCGACGCAACGAATTGGCGCGTCACCGCGAACGGGCGCGCCATCCGACATCAGAGGGTTGATGAAAACGGAAGGTGGGGTACTGCTAGTTCTGCTCGTTCGCAGCCTGCTGCTCCAGCAGAGCCAGCACCTCTTCGGTAAGCTGCGGAAAGCGGCGCGCCGTGTAGTAGTGGCGCGCGTAGTACGGATCGTTCAGGGAATCGACCACAACGCCCAGGTGGGTGGAGGCGTGGATCATCCGGGAGTCGCCCAGGTAGATGCCCACATGGCTGACCCGGCCCCGGCGGCGGATGTCGAAAAACACGAGATCGCCGGGACGCAGCTCCTCGCGCTTCACGGGTTTGCCCAGCACCACCTGGCTGCGGCTGCCGTGGGGCAGCTCCACGCCGAACTGGCCGAACATGAAGCGGGTGAAGCCGGAGCAGTCGAAGCCCTTGGGCGTGGTGCCGCCGTAGCGGTAGCGCGTGCCGATGTAGGGCTTGGCCACATCAAGGATACGCGTTTCCACGACCGAGGCGGCCAGCTTTTTGTCTTGGGATTCAGTACAGTTGGAGGCAACAGCCGGGCCACTGGGGCGGCAGGCGCGAGCAGTGACATCCGGTTGCCTGGCGGCGCAGGCGGAGACCAGAAGAAGAGCGGCGGCCAATACGAACAGGCGCAGCGGCATGGGTCGGGACGTGGTCGAACGTCGTCTCATGACATGAAGTGTTCCGCTGTGTCAGGCGCCGGAGTTATCAGAATGTACGGTCCGGATAGTTGCATACCCTTGTGACGCCATCCGCGACGGTGTATACTAAATGTTTAGACTCCGGTAAAGTTTTTTTTGGGTATAACTGGCCGCCATCGCTGTTGATTTTTGCAACATTCTGAAATTGTCATTAAATCATTCTCTGTATTTTATTTCAGGATGTTGCTAGATGAAAAAGGCTTGTTTCGTTCACCTTTTCCGCAACACGGACCGGGTAAGTTTCGGGAAGCCGTGTGAAGGGAAAAATCCGCCTGAATGGCCTCCATCCGCGGGCGCGCCGAAGGCAGGTACTTTCTTCAAGCCGGCGCACAAAGCCACACGAGCACCGCAGCTCTGACAGACCGACCCGGAACATCCGTTCAAATACACAGGAAGCCGCACCGGAGCCTTTTGCATGGACACGACCATCGCACTCTCCCCCACCACCCTCGTCGCCGTGCTCATGAGCCTCGCCGCCGGCTTCGCCTACGTCAATATCCGCGTCACCCGGCTGCCCATGACCATCGGGCTCATGCTCATCTCGCTGCTCTTTGCCGGCGGGCTGCTGCTTGCGGAGGCGCTGGGCGTTCCGGCCGGGGCCACGGCCGAGTCCATCGTCAGCTCCATCGACTTCAGCGACCTGCTCCTGGAAGGCGCCCTGGGCCTGCTGCTCTTTGCCGGCTCGATCCACGTCAACTTCAACGACCTGGCCGAGCAATGGGCCGAGATCGGCCTTTTCGCCACCCTGGGCGTAGTCCTTTCCACCATGCTCGTAGGCGTGGCCACCTGGGCTGTCAGCGATATCCTCCATCTGGGCCTCGCACCGCTGGAGTGCTTCCTCTTCGGCGCGCTCATCTCGCCCACAGACCCCATCGCCGTACTCGGCATACTCAAACGCGCCGGCGCGCCCCAGAACCTGGAAACCAAGATCACCGGCGAGTCCCTGTTCAACGATGGCATCGGCGTGGTCGTCTTCCTGGTGCTCTACAAAATGGCCTACAGCGGCGAGCTCATCGGCCTCTCCGAGGTGAGCTTCATCTTTGTGGAAGAGGTTCTGGGCGGGCTGGGCCTCGGGCTGGTGGGCGGCTTCATCTGCTACCGGCTGCTTAAAAGCGTGAACCACCCGCAAGTGGAGATCATGGTTACGCTGGCCCTGGTTATGGGGCTCTACGCCTCGGCCCAGGCGCTGCATTTCTCCGGCCCCCTGGCCTCGGTGGTGGCCGGTCTGCTCATCGGCAACCGCGGTCGCGCCTTTGCCATGAGCGAGGCCACCCGCCAGCATCTGGACACCTTCTGGGAGCTGGTGGACGACATCCTCAACGCCCTGCTCTTCACGCTCATCGGGCTGGAGGCCCTGGTAGTCAGTCTGGAGATGAACCACATCATCGCCGGCCTCGCCGCCGTGGTGGTGGCCCTGGCGGCGCGTACCATCTCCATCTCGGTGCCTGTGGCACTGCTCGTACATTGGCGCAACTTCGGCAAGGGCACCATCCGGGTCATGGCCTGGGGCGGATTGCGCGGCGGCATCTCCGTGGCCCTGGCGCTGTCTCTGCCGGCCACGCCCGGGCGCGAAGTGCTGCTGACCATGACCTACGTGGTGGTGGCCTTCTCCATCCTGGTGCAGGGGCTGACCATCAAGCCGCTGGTGGAGAAGCTCGCGGTCACGCGCCAGCCCGTTCCGGACGCCCACTAATCAATCGTCCGGGAACCGCCGGGCACTCCTTTTCGCCACCTTTCCCTGCACACTCCGGCATCTTTTGCTCACGCCGGGGCGGATGTCCGATCTACTGGACATCGGGCCGGATCACAGGGCCATTCCTCACTCCCAGGGACGGTATCCCGTCTCAATCAGTATGGTTGCGAAGCCCGCTTCGGACCGTTTCAACAATTTCTCTGCGCGTGGCCCTCTGCGCATCCTCCCGTCTTTATAGAAACCTTCTGCCACAAGGGCTGCAATTGAAATTGGTCGCATGAATCACCATAAAGTTCGGCTCCTCCGCGGACGATAGGGAAGATGTCACTGGCATAATCTGAAAACCCGAATGCAAAGGAGGGATGCGCACCCAAGGATGCACACAACGTGATGCCTGTGAGCTAAGCAAGGAAGCATTTGCTCAACATGAATCCATTCAAGGAGGAACGGAATGTCTCTGGTTATCAATCACAACTTGATGGCAACCAACGCAGCGCGCAACCTGCGCACTTCGTATGGTGACCTTGGCACCTCTGTCCGTCGACTCTCCTCCGGCCTTCGGGTCGGCACGGCGGCTGATGATGCTGCGGGTCTCGCCATTCGCGAGCTCATGCGGTCGGATATATCTGCCCTGAACCAGGGTGTGCGCAACGCCAACGATGCCATCAGCCTGATTCAGACGGCCGACGGCGCCCTGGGCGTTATCGACGAAAAGCTGATCCGCATGAAGGAACTGGCCGAGCAGGCCTCCACCGGTACCTACAGCTCCGACCAGCGTCTGATCATCGACTCCGAGTATCAGGCCATGGCTTCGGAAATCACCCGTATCGCCAACGCCACGGACTTCAACGGCGTCTACCTGCTCAACGGCAACCTGTCTTCGAGCAGCCACGACGGCTCCGGTCTGCAGTCCACCGGCAAGATGAAGGTCCACTTCGGCACGGCCAACGACTCCGCCGAGGACTACTACTACATCCAGATCAACAGCGCGACCGCGTCGAGCCTGGGTGTGGGCAACCAGTCCGCAAGCGGCGACGGCTTCTCCATTTCCACGCAGGAAGGTGCGCAGAAGGCTCTCGTGGCCCTGGAAGACGCCATTGTCTCCAAGGACAAAATCCGCGCGAACCTGGGCGCTCTGCAGAACCGCCTGCAGAACACCATCACCAACCTGGAGATCCAGTCCGAGAACCTGCAGGCCGCCGAGTCCCGCATCTCCGACGTGGACGTCTCCTCGGAGATGACGAACTTCGTGCGCAACCAGATCCTCACCCAGTCCGCGGTGGCCATGCTCTCGCAGGCCAACTCCCTGCCGCGGATGGCGATGCAGCTGCTCGGCTAGTTCCGCGCAACGCATCACTCATCGAGGCTACCAGGCCGGGCCGCTTCGGCGGTCCGGCTTTTTGTTTGGCGGGTCCGGCCTTCGTTGACTGGCCATGGGGCAGAGCGTATCGTGCCGAACGGAGGACATGGCTTTGGCCAACGACGAACACAAGACCAAACTGTCGAGACGCGAGCTGTTCACGAAGTTCCGGCCTGGCGGTCTGAGCGACTGGGCCGATCGCGTGCGCTCCCGGCTGGACGAGAGCCTGCCGGACGAGGACGAGCGCCCCAAAAGCCGTGGCAGGAAAAGCGCCGGGGCATCGCCGGAGAATCGTGCGGAGTCTCTACCCGGCCGAGCCCTGGAGGCCATCAGCCTGGGGCAGCCGGACGAGGCCATCGCGGCCATGCGGCCGTACGTGAAGGAGCATCCCAAGAACAGGGAGGCGCGGCTGCTGCTGGGCCGCATCCTGTACCGGGACGGCGCCATCGTGCAGAGCCGCGTGGAGTTCGAGCGCGTCGTGCGCGATTCGATCGGGGACAGCCTCTACCGCTGGCCCGCCTCCTGCGCCTCGCTGTGCCTGGCCTGCGCCCTGGCGCGTTGCGGCAAGCTGGACAAGGCGGCCGCCAGGCTGCGCATATCCCTGGACGAAGACAGGCCCGAGGCAGCGCCCACCCTGGAGGGGCTGGCCACGGCCCTGGAGAGGTTCGCCAAACAGGAAGACACGGATGACGCCTCCCTGGACGCGGCCGTGGACGGCCTGGTGGCGACCCTGGAAAACTATATCGAGGCGGCCTACTCCACCACCATGGAGATGGCGGCGGATCTCGCCACAGGCGACGCTCCGCAGAAGGTCGACACCACGGAGACGGCCGCAGGCTGATTCCGTTTTTACACCAACCCGCACCACCCCAGAACCTGCCCCCTACGCAGTAACACGGAGGCCCGTACATGGCTCATCGACACCACCGCCCGGCACATCGCCACGCATACCGCGGTCTGCTCGCAGTCCTCATGCTGTGCTCGTTCCTGATTATCACGGCAAAGCCGGCAACGGCCGGACTGGACATCGTCAAAACAGCCAACAGCGCTATCCGCGCGCACCAGGCAGGCGACCGCCACGAGGCCCTCGCCCTCTACACCCTGGTCATCGACTCCAACGAGCTCAACCACGGCGAGCACCTGCTCACCTACGTCTACAATAACCGCGGCGCCCTGTGGCGCGACTTCGGCCAGTACGACAAGGCCATCGACGACTTCACCCACGCCATCGACAACCGGCCCGATCCGGTGAGCTACATGTCGCGAGGCAACACCTGGGTGGACCTCGGCGACGACCGCCGGGCCATCGAGGACTACACCGCCTCAATCCGCATGCGGCCAGACTACGCCCGCGCCTACAACAACCGCGCCTTTGCCTGGCTCAACCTGGGTCAGGTCGACAATGCCAAGGCGGACTTCGCCCGGGCCAGGCAACTCGATCCGTCCATAGAAAACCTGACCATGGACTAACGCAGGCTGTTGAAGACCTCCCGCTGGCTGCTGTGAGAAGACGTTCCAGCAGCTTCTTGAGAGCCAACGAACGAAATCATAGCAAAAGGCCGGCCGGTGTACGCACCGGCCGGCCTTGCATATTGCGTAGCCGAAAGGCTGGATTGCAAGCTAGAGGCAGGCGGACCCGTTGAACTTGACGGAGAGGATCTCGTACTCCACGCGGCCGCGGGGCACCTCCACCACCACCTCGTCACCTACCTCCTTGCCCAGCAGGGCACGGCCCACAGGCGACAGGACGGAGATGGAGCCCTTGTTGGGCTCGGACTCGTCCGGACCGAGCAGGGTGTAGGTCTTGGACTCGCCGCTCTCCACGTCTTCGATCTCCACAGTGGCGCCGAAGATAACGGTCTCGCCGCCAAGGGTCTTCAAATCGATGACGTTGAACTGCGGTAAGCGGGACTCGATGTAGTTGATCCGCGCTTCGAGCATGCCCTGGCGCTCACGCGCCGCGTCATATCCGGCATTCTCTTTCAGGTCGCCCTCTTCGCGGGCTTCCTTGATGGCCTGGATAACGCCCGGCCGCTCGCTCTTGAGCCGTTCGAGCTCATCCTTGAGTCGCTTCAATCCTTCCTGGGAAATGGGAATACTGCTCATGTCAAATCCTTGGGAAAAACCTTCGGTTGTGGAATAGAAAAAGGACGTCGAATACCGCCGCGACGCACATGCGCGCGCCGGCGTATCGACAGATTCGGCATCCGAGGGAAAGTGGTTGGTAAGGCAAAAGGGGCTCGTGGTCAAGTCCTTCAGGACCATTTCCCGCTGCCGCAGACCAGTTTTTCAGCAGCCCTGCCCCCATGACCAACCTGCTGCTGTTTGAAAAGTATTCCTTTTTCTGTTTTCATGCAAATACGGTAAACTTGACGACGCAACAGGACCAGACCATGACCCTCACTACCCAACAGAGAAACGAGCTGCGCGAGCGCATGCAACGCGAGATAGACGGCCTGGAGGAATCCATTGCACGGCTGGAGCAGGGCCTGAACCCCGTGGCTCCCGACGCGGCCATCGGCCGGCTCTCCCGACTGGACACCATGCTCAACCAGGGCATCAACCAGTCCTCGCTCTCCCAGTCGCGCACGCGCCTCGTCCGTCTGCAGCACGCGCTCAAGCGCATCGACGACCCGGATTTCGGCACCTGCGCCGAGTGCGGCGAGGCCATCCCCATAGCCCGGCTCCTGGCCCTGCCGGAGTGCGACTGCTGCGTGGAGTGCGCCGAGTAGGTCGCCGCCTCTGGCCCGCTTGTCCTACCTGCGTTATACAGGATTCACCCCCCGCGCTTCCTGGCGCGATTTCGCGCATCCTGCTGAAGGAGGTTCGACATGCCGCTCATGTTCCGCCGGACACACTCGCTGCTGTGCCGCCGTTCGCTCCTCGCCGCTTTCTTCCTCGGACTCGCCCTCCTTGCATCTCCCGCGGCCGTGCACGCCCAGACTGCGGACCAGGATGCCGACCAGACAGCCGACCAGGCCAACCAGACCGTGGTCCAGACTGAAGCCCAGCCCAGCTCGCAACCCGATACACGGGCCGGCTCCATCGACGAGGACTGGGACATGGTCGAGAGGCCGCCCGCGCCGACAATCGAGGACGTCACCGTCAAACCCGACACCGCCCTGCTCATCCTGGACATCGAGGAGCGCACCTGCAACGCCGAGCGCCGGCCCCGCTGCCTGGACACCGTGCCGCGCATCGCGAAGCTTATGGACAAGGCGCGCGAGACCGGCATCACCGTGGTCTACAGCGTCACCACCAAGGGCTCCATCCGCACCATCCTCGACCCGGTGAAGCCGCATCCCGGTGAGATCGTCGTGGGCTCCAGTGTGGACAAATTCTGGAACACCAACCTGGAATCATACCTGAACAGGCGCCGCATCAAAAACGTCATCATTACCGGCACCGCAGCGCATGGCGCCGTGCTCCACACGGCCACCGCCGCCGGCTTCCGCGGCATGCACATCATCCTGCCGGTGGACTGCATCTCGGCCGAGGACCTTTATGCCGAGCAGGCCACGGTGGAGCTGCTGCTCACCGGCCCGGCCACGCGCGGCAAGATCACCATCACGCGCAGCGACCGCATGACCTTCCCGGCGGAATAGGCCGGAGCGGTCAGCCGTCCGCTTGATGACCGGGAATCGACGCGCCGGACTCCGGCGTTGCTTCCGACGGAGAAACAACGCCTTACAATAAACCGCCATTGGTCGCAGGAGCGGTCCACCTCTCTGTGTGCCGTTGCGCTGAATTGTTGCGCCCCACTGCGCCAGTTCCCCTCCTCAAGAACATCACTTTTCCCTTGCAGGGCGGGCGCTTCGGGCATAGCGTGATCGGCCCATGTCCATGCAACAGCCCACATCGCACACGCCGCCTGCAGCCTCGCCGTCCGGCATTATCGCGGCGCTGGGCTCCTTTCTGCTCTGGGGCGTGCTGCCCCTCTACTGGAAGCAGCTGGATACCATCCCCTCCTTCGAGATCCTCTGCCACCGCATTGTCTGGTCCGCCGTGTTCACGGCCCTGGTGCTTGTCCTGGCCGGCCGCTTCCACGAGGTCCGCGAGGCCCTGGCCTCCAGGCGCACCATAGCGCTGCTCCTGATCAGCAGCGTGCTCGTCTCGGCCAACTGGGGGCTGTACATCTGGTCCGTGAACCACGCCCACGTGGTGGAAGCGTCCATGGGCTACTACATCAACCCACTGGTCAACGTGCTGCTGGGGATGGTGTTCTTCAAGGACAAGCTGCGGCGGCTGCAATGGGTGGCTGTGGGCTTTGCCATAACCGGCGTGCTGGTGATGGTTGTTGATTTCGGCAGGCTGCCGTGGATCGCCCTGGGCCTGGCCTTCTCCTTCGGCTTCTACGGCCTGGTGCGCAAGGTGGTGGCCGTGCTGCCCGTGCCCGGCCTCTTTCTGGAGACCCTGCTCCTTTCCCTTCCGGCCGGCGGCTACATCCTCTGGCAGGAGATGCACGGCGTGGGCGGCCTGGTCACCGGCGGCGGGTTGCAGATCACGCTGCTCGTCTGCGCCGGAGTCGTCACCTCCATCCCGCTCCTGCTGTTCACCTTCGGAGCGCGGCGGCTGCCTCTGCCCACCCTGGGCATCGCGCAGTACCTCTCGCCCACGTGCATGTTCCTGCTGGGCGTCTTTGTCTTCCACGAGCCATTTGGCGCAACCAAGCTCGTAACCTTCGCCTGCATCTGGACGGGTGTGGCCGTGTACGTGACAGACGGCCTGATCGAGCATCGGAAGATCACGCAGGTGCGGAGCGCCGAATAACGTTCAAGCCTTTGCCCCGGCCCTTCAACGCTGTCCCGGCCGGGTCCACCAGTCTGTCATGCAAGGACTTCCTTTCCTACTCGTCATTCTTTCGGCCGCGGCGCACGGCTACTGGAACTTCCTGTTCAAACGCGCCTACGACAAAGACGCCTTTCTGGGCCTGAGCAAGCTGGCCGAGCCGGTCATCTACGCCATCCCCTTCGCCTTTGCCGTGGCGCGGTGGGGGCTGCCCCTTGATGCGCTGTGGTTCGCCGCCGTGGGCACGCTGCTGGCCGTGGCCAACTATGTCTGCCTGGCCAACAGCTACAAGCGGCTCGACCTGACCATAGCCTACCCGGTCTCCCGAGCCAGCACGATCTTCCTGCCGTTTCTCGCCTTTCTTTTCTTTGGGGAACGCATCGACGGCGTGGGCTGGGCCTCGGTCATCTGCGTCACGGCCGGGGTGCTGGTCATCCAGCTGCGGAACTTTCGGCCGTCGCGGCCAACGCTGCGCATGGACGGGGCCGGCTGGGGATTCGCCCTGGCCGTGCTGGCCGCCTTTACCGTGGCGCTGTACACGCTGTGGGGCAAGGAGGCCGTCCGCCACATCCACCCCTTCATCTACATGTACTGCTACACCCTGGCGTCCAATGCGTACTTCATCCCGTCCCTGCGACGGCTGGAGCGCGGTGCCGTGCGCCGGGAGTGGAGCCTGAACAAGTGGCGCATCCTGGCCGTGGCCACGCTGAACACTCTGTCCTTCGTGCTCATGCTCTTTGCCCTGAACCTGGGCAAGGTGACGTACGTGGGTGCGCTGCGGCAGATCAGCCTGGTGGTGGGCGTGGGTCTGGGCTGGTTCATGCTGCGGGAGCAAGTCACCCTGCCCCGCGCCGTGGGCGTGGCCCTGATCATCGTGGGCGCGTGCCTGACCTATGTGGCGCGGTAGACGCCCCAGTTACGTCCCTTCCGGACCGATCTCGATGACCGCCAACTCCGGACGGCAGAGGAAGCGGAAGGGAATGCCGTCGGTTTCACCGAGCCCTCTGCTCACGTAGAGGTCCATGTTCTGCAGCCGGTACAGGCCGGACTGGTAGCGGGTGCCGGTATAGGTGCCGGTGATGATTGCGCCGGGCCAGGGGAACGAGCCGTGGCCGTCCTGGAGCAGCCGCAGAAAAGGGAGCCGCACCTGGCCGCCGTGGGTATGGCCGGCAAGCATGAGATCGTAGTAGCCAGTGGGCTCGGCAAAGACCACCATATCCGGCGAGTGGTAGAGTACGCAGCTCAGATCGGCGCCATTGACTGCTGTTTGCAGCAACTGCATGTCTGGATGGTAGTAGTCCATCCCGGTAATCGATACGGTGTTGCCGTCGATCACCACGGATTCTCTGCGATTGCGGACCGAGCGCACCAGTGTCCGCTTGAACAGCCGTCCTTCGTAGCCGCGATCCCAGTTGCCGAATATGGCGAACATGGGCGTCGTTGAGTCAAACTCGTGGATGAAGCTGCGAAATCGCTGCATGTCGGGCGGCGTTCCAGTGCCGTGATCGACATAGTCCCCAGTAAAGAGAACTAAATCCGGCTCCAGACTGTTCACAAGGCCAGGAATGCTATCGTCATTGCCCCGGTACGTCAGGTGCATGTCGGTCACCTGGACGATTCTCAGAGTCCGGCTCAGCTTGTTGTTGACGAGCCGCGTACGCGTCACTTCAAAGCGGTTGGGTTCCGCGAGACCTTCTGCAGCAAGGAGGGGCACGCCTGCAACGCCCAGCAGGGTGCTTCGGATAAAGGTGCGGCGTTTCATTCGTGCATCGTATAATGTTTCCGGAAGCGGCGGAATAGCCGCTTCAAAAAAACCGGCGCCGCCACATCGGGCCGGCGCCGGTCGAATCAGGCAAATCGGCTGAACACTCGCGCATCTTCGTCTTGAGACAAGACGTATACCCTAGTTCTGCGCGCTCGTCTGCAGCACCTGCTTGTACGCTTCCTCGCAGATCTTCGGGCAGGCGTCGGAGCTGAACATGTTCGGCGTGTCCGAGCAGTACTGCTTGCAGCTTTCCAGGTCCTCGGACAGAAGCTGCTGCGACACGGGCCGGAACTGCTCCACACACTGGGCATACTCGGGCACGAACCTCTTCAGGTTCGGGCTGTACATCTTGGTGTGCCAGCAGTAGGAGCCGCGAACCCGGGAAATGATCTCTTGGCGCATGGCCTCGTCGTACAGGTAGAGATCGTTGTGGTTGTTGGTGAAGCCGTACATCGAGGGCGTCTTCAGCAGAAAGATGCGCTGCTGCCGGTCGTAGTGCGGGAACTTGTGGAAGCGGTAGCGGCCCTGGGGATAGGCGTTCTTCAGCGCGGTGAACTCGCTGAGTCGGGTGATGGGCCGTTTCACGCCAAAGAGGCGGTCCTTGTAGAAAAACAGCGGGTAGTAGCCGTAGGTGTTGGCCATGATCACGCCCGTATCCACCGTGAAGATGGGCGCGCCGTGCATGAACTCCAGGCCCAGGGTGATGTTCGCAATGGTCTTGGTGAAGTCGGCGTTCGGATCGTGCTTGGCCTTGCGCAGCGCCTTGACCGCGTCTTTGTAGGGCATGCCGAACTGCGCGCCGGGAAGCATCTGGGCAGACGCCGTGGAGGCGGAGCAGACGAAGAACGCCGCGGCCAGAAGCAGGGCCAGCAGCAAAGCGGCCAGGCGGGTGTCGGCGATGGAAGCGACTCGGGATTCCGGAGCGAACCGCAGGGATTTGGACAGCGGAGACATCGGGTAGATCGTGAAGGACATGGGGGATTCTTTTTTTGTGCTTGGGCGCGAGGCGCCTGTGGATACGGATTGTTGGCTGCCTGGGACGAAAAATCGCGCCGCGCGAGGCCCTGAATCACCGTGCCGACAAAGCCGCTTTCGCCGCCTGTCCAGCCGGACCCACCGCGCGCCCTTCGTATTTATCACCAGCCCTTTTGACTGTCCAGATACCGAACCCGACATCAGAGCGCATTGACGCAGCACGAGTTATGTCGCATATAATGGATGTTGCGGTCATTACATACCATGCCGGAATGATACCCGGCGTCAAAAACCCCGGAGGGTTGATAACATGCTGTCAATCAAGAACCTGCACGTCAACATTGGCGAGCGGGAAGTTCTTAAGGGGATCAACCTCGATATCGAAGAAGGATCCACCTTTATTTTGTTTGGGCCCAACGGCTCCGGCAAGACGACCCTGCTCATGACACTGATGGGTTTTGGCAACTACGAGATCACCGAAGGCTCCATCATGTTCAAGGGCGTGGACATCACCCACGCGCCCATCTATGAACGCGCCCGCCTGGGCATCGGCATGTCCTTCCAGCGGCCGCCCACCATCCACGGCCTCAAGACCAGCCACCTGGTCGAGATGTGCGGCCAGGGCCGCAAGGTGGACGTGGAGGGCCTGGCCAAGCAGGTCAACTTCGACCAGTTCCTGGATCGCGACATCAACGCCGGCTTCTCCGGCGGCGAGATCAAGCGCTCCGAGCTGCTGCAGCTCATGGCGCAGGAGCCGTCCCTGGTGCTCTTCGACGAGCCCGAGTCCGGCGTGGACCTGGAGAACATGCACCTCATCGGCAAGACCGTGAAGCAGCTCCTGGAGAACGACATCCAGCCCATTCCGGACAAGTCCATGAAGGAGCTCAAGAGCAAGCGCACCACGTCGGGCCTCATCATCACCCACACAGGCTACATCCTGGACTATATCAATGCAGACAGGGGCCAGGTGCTCTACAACGGCTACCTCTGCTGCCAGGCCAACCCGCGCGACATTCTGGAGCACGTCGGCAAATACGGCTATCAGGAATGCGTGCGCTGCCTGCAGTAACCGCCCCACCCCGCATATACGGAGAACACCATGGCTGAACACGATATCGATCTGTCGCAATTCGACTTTACCAGTGCGCAGTGGGACACCCCCATCGAGGACCTCACCACCCTGAGCGAAGAGGACAAGAAAGAGCTGCTCATGGCCGGTGTGGACGTGCTTGAACGCGAGCGCAGCGGCTCCTTCCTGCACATGAACCACGGCAACGCCCACTGCAAGTCCAAGGTTCCCGGCGTCGAAATCCTCGACATCAAGCAGGCGCTGGAAAAGTACGATGGCCTGCCCGAGTACTACTGGCAGAAGGTCGACAAAAACAAGGACGAGTACACCCGCGCCACCGCGGAAACCCTGCACGGCGGCTACTTCATCAGGTCTGAGAAAGGCGCCAAGATCAAGGAGCCGGTGCAGTCCTGCCTCTTCATCAAGGGCGAGAAGGTGGGCCAGAACGTCCACAACATCATCATCGCCGAAGAGGACTCCGAGCTGCACATCCTCACCGGTTGCTCCGTGGCCCACGGCGTGAAGGAAGCGGCCCACCTCGGCATCTCCGAGATCTACGTGAAGAAGAACGCCACGCTCACCTTCACCATGATCCACAACTGGGGCGAGGAAACCTCCGTGCGGCCGCGCACCGCCGCCGTGGTGGAGGAAGGCGGCTCCTTCGTCAACAACTACGTGCTGCTCAAGAGGGTGAAGGACCTCCAGTCCTATCCCATGATCCACCTCAACGGAACGGGCGCCGTGGCGCGGCTCAACTCCATCATCGTTGCGCCGGACGGCTCCTACGTGGACATCGGCGGCGGCGTGCACATGAACGCGCCGGACACCCGCTGCGAGATCATCGCCCGCACCCTGACCACCGGTGGCACCATCGTGAACCGCGGCTTCATCGGCGGTAACGATGTTCCGGCCCGCGGCCACCTGGAGTGCAAGGGCCTCATTCTCGGCGGCGGCGTGATCCACGCCATCCCGGAGCTGAAGGCCACTGTGGACGGCGTGGAGCTCTCCCACGAGGCCGCCGTCGGCAAGATCGCCCAGGAAGAAATCGAGTACCTCATGGCCCGCGGTCTGGACGAGGACGAAGCCACCTCCACCATTGTCCGCGGCTTCCTGAACGTGGACATCATGGGCCTGCCGCCGGAGCTGCGGGAAATCGTGGAAAAGACCGTGGCCAACACGGATACGGACTCCATGTAGCCCGACGCATCAGGCAAAAAGGTCCATAGACGCACCGCGGCCATTACACATCGAGACCACCGGGCCGGCGTTTCAGCAAGGAGCGCCGGCCCGTTTTGCATGCAGAGCCCCCTGAACAGCCAACCGGAGCGAGCAACCGTGGCCCAACGATTCTTCGACCACTACCCAGTGTTCTATGAGACCGCCCAGGCCGGACCCCACCCCAACCGCATGAACAGCCGGCACGAGGTGATCATCGAGCCGCACCGGGAGCTTTTGCAGGGGGCAACGGTGTTGGACCTGGCCAGCCACGACGGCCGCTGGTCCTTCGCCGCTCTGGAGGCAGGTGCGGAAAAGGTTATCGGCGTGGAGGCGCGGGGCGAACTGGTCCAGCGCGCACGCGACTCCTTCGAGGAGCTCGGCGTGGACAAGGACCGCTACGAGTTCATCGCGGGCGGCATCTTCGAGACCCTGCCCCGATTGTCCAAGAAAATAGACACCATCTTCTGCCTCGGCTTCTTCTATCACGTGCACAACCACGTGGCCCTGCTCACCGAGCTCCAGCGTTTCGAGGCCCGGCGGCTCTTCCTGGACACGAACATATCCATGCTGGACGCCAACGTGGTCGAGCTGCGCTACGACAACGCGGCCAAGCCCGGCGACGCCTTTTGGGACGCCTCGACCAAGGACAACAAGATCATCGTGGGCTGGCCGTCGCGCAAGGCCCTGGCCATGATGCTCGGCCACTTCGGCTACGCCTGGAAGGAGCTGGACTGGTCCGGCCACGTGCAGCGCGACCGCTCCGGCATCGAGGAGTACGACGAAGGCTGGCGCATCTCCCTGCTGGCGGAAAAAAGCTGATAACAGGCCGCGGGTACCCCCTCACGCCTGCGAGTGGCGTCGAACCATGACGTTTTAAAGAAATTTCATTCTTTCAATAGATTAGATACTTTCAAATCAAACCCTAGACTTTCTCTCCATATTCCGTAACACTCTGGAAAAAATACGGTTCAAGGATTCTCAATGCCTGGATACAAAGTGCATCTCACCGGCGGGGCCGTCCTCGCCGCCGGCGCCTTCACCGGCGCTTTTTTTCTCGGCCTCTACAAGCCGGACCTGTTCTCCGGCGCCGCTCTGCTCGCCACGGCGTGTCTTGCCGCACTCTTTCCGGATGTAGACACGAGCTCCAAGGGCCGCGGCCTCTTCTACGGCATCCTCGCCGTGGTGGACATCGGGCTCATGATCATGGGTCAGTGGCAGTGGGCCGCCGTGGTCGGCCTGGTGGCCATGCTTCCGGCCCTGGACAACCACCGCGGCTGGACGCACACGTGGTGGGCCATGCTGCTGGTGCCCGCGGTCATCCTCGGCGCAGCGCACTTCGCGCTCCATCCGTCCGTGCGCGTCCTGCTGCCCTTCTACGGCGCGGCTGTTGTGGGCTACTTCTCCCACCTCGCGCTGGATCGTGAGTTCTAAGCCCGTCACTCCGCGCGTTCGCCTCTCCCGGAGCGTCGGAAACGCCCGAAATGACTCGCCCGATCTCTTTGTCGGGAGCGTCCTGACTGCGCGACTGCGGATCGAACCCGTGGCGTATTACTACTTGCCCTGATAGCTGATGCGGTAGACAACGCCGTTGGAGTCGTCGGCCACGAGCAGCGCGCCGTCCTTTGCCACGGCGATGCCTGCCAGCCGTGCAAACTGCGTACGCCCGTCATCCATCAGGAATCCCGTGACAAAATCCTCGAATCCGGTGGGCTGCCCATTGGAATCGAACTGCACAAAGGCGACCTTGTACCCCGTGGGCGGACAGCGGTTCCAGGAGCCGCGGAACGGCACAAAGGCTCCTGTGCGATACTTCTCCGGGAACATGTCCCCGTTGTAGAACACGAAACCCAGGGGCGAGCTGTGCGCTTGGTATGTCAGCGTCGCCGGTGTCGTCTCGTCCAGAAATCTGGACACAGTTTCGGGCTGTTCCCGCTCCCACACCGGATCCGGCTGGTTCTTGCCATAGACCCACGGCCAGCCATAGTGGTTGCCCTGCGCCAGCAGGTTCAGCTCCTCGGGCGGGATGTTGTCGCCGCGGCCGTCCGAGCCGTGGTCCATGCCCCAGAGCTTTTGCGTATCCGGATGCCAGTCAAAGCCGATGGTGTTGCGCAAGCCCTCGGTAAAAATGGCTCGATCGCTGCCGTCGAGCTCGGCGCGCAGGACTGTGGCGTGCTCGCTGTTCTGCTCCTCGCAGGCATTGCACGAGCTGCCCACGGAGATGTAGAGCTTGCCGTCCGGGCCGACGCCGAGGGTACGGTTGGGGTGGCGGCCGCCACGCGGCAGGTCGTCGATAATGACCTTGGGGTCCGCAAAGGTATCCCCCTGCCGCCGGGCCAGCCAGACCGTGGTCGGCGAGGCCAGGTACATGCGGTCCTCGTGAATAGTGATGCCGTGGACCCTGGGCAGATTGCGGAACAGAGGCCGCACGTCGTCGGCCGCACCATCCCCGTTGGTGTCGCGCAGCACGAGGACGCGATTCTGGTCCGGCGTGGTCAGGTAGACGGCGCCGTCCGAATCCACGGCCATCATCCTGGCGTGGCCCAGATCACGCGCGAAAATGTCAATGCGGAAGCCATCCGGCAGCCGAAGCTGCTGTATCCGTTCGGCCGTGGGCTGGCGCGGCGAGGGCACGAACGCCTCCATGCCGGTGTCCTGCGGACAGTCCCAGGCGTATGTCTGACTGTCCCCGCACGAAACAGCCAGGATAATGCCCATGCAGATAATACCCAACGCGATGAATCGCTTCACGGTTCCCCTCCATTGTAGACGGCCCGGCGTGGGCCGTTGAGTTCCCATTTTGCAACAATAGCGGCGCGCCGTGCCTGGTATCAAGAAGGAGAGTGGGAATATGTCGGGGAGTTGACCCGGCCCCAGGCCAAATCCTGGAACGGATGCACCACATGTGGCGTGCAGGGTGACGCGTGAGACACGGCCACAAAGCGCCATACCGCCGCATCGCATTGTCCAAAAATATGGACGGAGGAAACGCTATCGGATGGTCTTCTTGAGCTTCTTTTTGTAGCGCAGGCGGTTGAGGTATCCGGCCAGGAAACCGGACGGCTTGATGGTGCCGGAGAGCGTCTCGACCGGATGGAAGTAAAGATCGAGCACATGGTGCGCGTCTGCCCCGGCGCGGCGCAGCATGGCCGCGCACCCGGCGCAGGAGGCCGCGATGGGCAGCCCCTCGGACTGCTCCAGCCGGCTGCTCGTCCAGTTGTCGGCCAGGGCCGCGTCCACGCAGCCGACCGAGCCGCCCTCTCCGCAGCACTGCGTGCGCCTGCCGGTCCGTTTGGGCTCGTGCACACCCAGCCGCCTGACCTCCAGCAGCTTGCGCGAGGCCGCGCGCACGGGCTCGTCATGCCGGAAGGGGCAGGGATCGTGGACCATGACCTCCACGGCCGATCGCTCCGGCGCCGGACCCTCGGCATCGGCCAGGAGCTCGTACACCGTGCGGATTTCCAGCCCGTCGCCATAGGCGCGGAACGTCTTGGTGCAGTTCGGGCAGGCCGTCAGGATGGTGGAGACGCCGGCCTTGAGCAGCCGCTCGCGAATAGCGCCGAAACGCATCGCAAAGAACTCCTGCCGGCCCAGGTCGTGCGAGGGCTTGTGGCAGCAGTCCAGCACCACGCCGAGGTTCGGCACAAGCTCGTGCAGGCGAGCGGTCAGCGCTGCCGTGGCCGCCGGACGCGTGCCGGGCAGCGTACAGCCGGGGAAGAGCACGGTGTCGCAGCCTTGCGGGATGGCGTAGTGCGCGAACAGCCGGGAGTGACCCCGCGCCTCGTACGAGAGCAGCCGGCGGTACGGCTTCATTTCCGCAACGCCTTTATCCACGGCGCTGCGCCGCATGGCCAGGAACATCCGCGCGGGCTGCACGCCCTGGGGGCATATGGCCTCGCACAGGCCGCACAGGCTGCACTCAAAGGCCACGGCCTCGGTGATGGAGCCGGAGCGCAGACGGCCGGCGATGGTAAAGGGATCGCCGTACTTGTTGAGGAACGCACAGTGCTTGACGCAGGCGCCGCAGGACGTGCACGTCTCGCGCACGGTGTCCAGTTCTTTGGACAGCTCGTCGGCCAGGGCCGGGTTCTGACGAATGGGATCGATGGATGACACGACCGATCACCCCGCAAGTATTTTCAGATAGAGGTCGCCCTTCAGGCCACCGACCTTGCGCCCCAGGCCCCGCAGGCGGATGGGACGGCCCACGGCAAAGTCCGGCGGCAGCGTGACCTCCACGGTGGATGGTTTGCCCGAAAGGCCGTGATGGATCTGCAGGCGCAAACGCGCTCCGGGCCGGAGGTTCTGCGGCGGCAGGTGCACGGTCTGGGTCTCGTCCAGCCAGCCGCGGAACCACTTCTTCACGGCCGTGCCCATGCCGTTGCTCATGTCCACGGAGTGTCTGGAGTCGCCCCACTCCACGTCGATGCGCTTGACCGGTTTGGGCCGGCGCGTCTTGCGGACCGGTTGCTTTCCGGCCATGGGCGAGGCTTGTCCGGGCTCCCTGCCGTGGGTCTCGCGCACCTGGCGGTAGATGTCCTCGAACACCTGCCTGGCAAAGGGGTCTTTGAGGATGGTGTGCAGCACCTCCTCGCGATTCACGGTGTGTTCCTTGGAGGCGGTCTGTCGGGCCTGTTTGGCGCGGGCCTTGGCTGCCTGCTCCTCGGCGCGGCGCCGGGCCTCGGCGTCGGCGGTCTGCTGCGCTTTGGCCTTGGCCTCGGCCTGCTCCCTGGCTTTGCGCTCGGCATCGCCGCCGGCGCCTTCCAGGTGCTCCTTGAGGATGACGTACGCCTCGTTGACACGCTGAAAATCGCGCGACGCCGAAGAGTTCTCGGGATGCAGGTCGGGATGCAGCTCAAAGGCCATGCGCCGGAATGCGCTTTTGACCTCCACGAGGCTTGCTTCGGGTTTGACCCGCAGCAGGGAGTAGGCTTGCTTGAGCGTCACCCGCTAACCCTTGTCTGCGCCGTCTGCTTCTGAAAAATCGAGATTCAGGGCGTTGCCGGCGTCGGGGTCCGAGCTCACCAGCCCCTTTTCCCGGAGATAGGCCACGCCGCTGCTGCGAAACTCCGCGAACGTCACATCCCTGCGGATTCCTTTGCAGTCTTCCTTGGCCATGGCCAGGCTCCCGGCATCCACAAGATTGCCGCGGAAGAAGGGCCAGGCGCGGCACACATCCGGCCGGGCAGGATGCACGGCGCAGCCGCGGTCCTTTTCATAGAACACGCACGCCCCCTGGCCGTTGCTCGCTAGGTGGTGCTTGCCCCCCTGGACCATGGCGTACTGCGCAAGAAACTCCTCCACTGCCATGCCGAAGTGCTCAGCCAGGCGCGCGGCGTCCTTTCTGGAAAGCACGATGCCGCCTTCACCCTCGCAGCACTGTCCGCACATGGCGCAGGCAAAAACCTCCAGACTCATCGAAAAAGTCTCCTGTGCACGACCATGAGACACTCGTCGGAGACCACTTGAGTGGGCGTGCCGGCAAGGAGCTCTTCGGCTTCCGGGCTGCGTATGCCGCTCTGCATCCAGAACAGCTTGGGCGGTTGTGCAAGCTGCAGCACCTCCCGCGCGTGGTCCGGACAGAACTGTGAGGCACGAAAGAGATCAACAATATCCACGGGTTCCTCGACATCTTTGATGCTGGGATATGTCTTGAGCCCCCAGACATTCTGCCGTTTGGGGTGCACGGGTATGACGTTGAAGCCCGCGGAGATGAGGTAGCGCCCCACCATGTCCACGGGTTGCGATGTCTTGTCCTTGGCGCCGATGACCGCGATGGTCTTTGACTGCGCCAGAATGTCCTTGATGCTATTGAAATCCAACATGGCCGCCCCTGCACGGTATATGTTTCGTCGGTCGATCTTTTTTTCTAGTACACTGGCCGCCTTCGGTGCGCAACCTGCCGGGCTCACAGGTGAATGCGCTCCGCATTGCCTTCCTTGCGCGGATATCCTACAAGGTTTTTGTTAAACAATTTATTAATCCTACTACATTTAATCCCTAATCGACCGGATTCCTTATGACTTTCAAGCCTGCTGAACGCATAGACGCGGAAGAGCTCGCCCTGCGGCAACACCGGGTACGCACGGCGCTAGCCGATATCTGCCCCAAAGCCGAGGGCCTGCTCGTCTTCTCCCGCCTGAACCTATACTACCTGGCCGGTACCCTGGGAGCAGGCGTGCTGTGGCTGCCGCAGGACGGCGAGCCGGTGCTGCTGCTGCGGCGCGGCGTGGAGCGCGCCCGGCTGGAGTCTTCGCTTCAGAACATCCTGGAGTACCGCTCCTTTTCCCAGCTCGCGGACCTGTGCAGGGAGGCCGGCAGCCCCCTCGGCAAAGTATGCGGGGCCGAGATGTCCGGCCTGACGTGGAGCCTGGCGCAGCTGCTCACCTCCCGCCTCCCCGACGTGGAGTTCTGCAATGGGGACCTGGCCCTGAACCGCGCCCGCTCCGTGAAGACCGAGTGGGAGCTCACCAAGCTGCGCCTGGCCGGCGCGCGCCATTACCAATCGCTCTACCAGATGCTCCCGGGCAGGATTCACGCCGGCATGAGCGAGCGGGAGATCTCCCACAAGGCATGGGAGGTGTTCTTCGAGCTCGGCCACTCCGGCAACCTGCGCATGTCCGACCAGGACATCTTCCTGGGCCACGTGGCCGCTGGTGAAAGCGCCAACTATCCCAGCCACTTCAATGGTCCCGTGGGTCTCATTGGCGAGCATCCGGCCGTGCCGTACATGGGCTATGCCGGGGCTGTGTGGAAGCAGAACGAACCCCTGGCGTGCGACATCGGTTTCTGTCTGGAAGGCTACCAGACCGACAAGACACAGGTGTACTGGTCCGGAACGCGGGCGAGCATTCCCGACACGGTGGCGCGGGCGCACGACCTGTGCGTGCAGGTGCAGCAGTACGCGGCCGAGAACCTGCGTCCGGGCGGAATACCTTCCGAGATTTACGCCACAAGCCTGCAGATGGCCGAGAAGGCCGGCTTTGCCGAAGGGTTCATGGCCCTGGGCTCGAACAAGGTGCCCTTCCTCGGCCACTCCATCGGACTGCTTGTCGACGAGTGGCCGGTCATCGCCAAGGGCTTTGACGCGCCCTTCGAGGAAGGCATGGTCTTCGCCCTGGAGCCGAAGATAGGCATCGAAGGCCTCGGCATGGTCGGCGTGGAAAACACCTTCGAGATCACGGCCAATGGCGGCGTCTGCATCACGGGCGATCGTTACGAGATCATCTGTCTGGAATAGCATGACAGAGTTACATTCTCATTGACATTGCATACGATGGGAGCCAATGATTTTCCAAGGATACGTCATTGCGCCGTGTTCTTTACACTTTTTACCATGACAGCGGTTCAATAAACGAAACACCGTGCGAATACTCATCATCGACGATTCCGAGGGCTCGCGCCTCATCCTTACGACCATTCTTCGCAGCGCCGGCCACTACGACATCACCGAGGCCTCCAACGCCCAGGAAGCCTTCGACATCCTCCAGTGCAGAGACCTCGAAGCCGTGGAGTCCGATGTTGATCTCGTGCTCATGGATCTGCACCTGCCTGGCGTGGACGGCATCGAGGCCACGCGTATCATCCGCGGCGCCACGCACCTGAATGACATCCCCGTTGTCATCGTCACCGCAGACGACAACACCGCCGCCCTGGAGCGGGCCTTCCGCGCCGGCGCAACGGACTTTCTGCGCAAGCCTGTGGACCCTGTGGAGCTGCGCGCACGCGTGCGCTCCAGCCTCCGTCTGAAAGAGGAAACCGAGAACCGCAAGGCGCGGGAGCGCGAGCTGCTGGACATGGCCGGACGGCTGCGCCAGGCCAACAACCGACTCAAGGAGCTGGCCATCCGCGACGAGCTCACCGGCATCTACAACCGCCGGCACTTCATGGAGGTCGCGGCCAGGGAGCTGAGCCGCGCCACCCGCTACGAGCGGCCCATCGCCATGCTCTTTCTGGACGCCGACCACTTCAAGGACATCAACGACACCTACGGCCACTTCGTGGGCGACAGAGCCCTGTGCACCCTGGCCGAGGCCTGCCAGAAGCAGCTCCGCGACGTGGACATCTTTGGCCGCATCGGCGGCGAGGAGTTCGCCCTGGTTCTGCCCGAGACCACGGAGGAAGAGGCCATGGCCGTGGCGGAGCGCCTGCGGGAGTCCATTGATGAGGCGACGTTCACGCTGGACGAAGTGTCCAGGAAAAATCCTGTACTTGACGACGAGCCGGACGCCGCGCCGCGCACCTACCACATTCATCTGACCATCTCCATCGGCGTGGCCGTTACGGAAGCCTCGCTCATCTCGCTGGAAGAGTTCATGCTCCGCGCAGACCGGGCGCTTTACCGCGCCAAGGAGCTGGGCCGGAACAAGGTCGTCCTGGGCTGATCCTGCCCACTACGACGCGGGCCGCACAGACCCACCGCCGCCCTCTTCCGCCCTGGGCGTCTGCTACGCGCCCCTGGCGCGCCATCCATCATATCTATCTGGGAGTTTGCGAGATTCCACACATTGCAGCGGACCGGACGTTCCAGCCCGGCCCGCCGCTCCGTGGTGCGGTTGTTATTGCAGATGCGTCTTCAGCGCATCTTCCATCTGCGCCTTGGTGAAAAGGTCGCGCAGCACGATCGGACTGCCGGACTTGTCGCCCTTGGGGAACACGGCCACCACCGGTATGGACTTGCTGCCCAGCGCGGCCAGCAGATCCATCTCGCCCGGATCGCGCAGGGTCAGGTCCACCTTGTAGAAACGCAGGCCGTAGCGGCGCTCCCAGCGCTGCACGGTGGAGTCCGTCAGCACCGTGGCCTCCAGCGCCTTGCAGTTGGGGCACCAGTCCGCCGTGAAGTCCAGCATCATGGTCTGCTCGCCCAAGTTCGCGTTGAACTCGGCCAGATCGATCTCGGGCCAGCGGATGTTCTGCCGCGGGTAGATTGTCCAGGCCACGCCGCACGCCACCACGAGAATGGCCACCGTACGGACGAAGAGCCGCCGCCTGGGGGAGTCGGAGAGCGAGGTCCACTGCCCCCATATCCACGCACCGGCGCCGGTGATCAGCACGGCGACCAGCGCCCGCGTCTGCAGCTCCTCGGAGAGAATGCCAAGCAGGTAGACCGTGGTGGCCATGAGAAAGAAGCCCACGATGCGCTCCAGCTGGATGTTCCAGTGGCCGGGCTTGGGGAAGTAGCGCACCAGCCGCGGCCAGACAGCCATCAGCAGATACGGCAGCGACATGCCCACGCCGATGGACAGGAAGACCAGCACGATGTGCGTCGCGCCCTGGGAAAGCACCCAGCCCAGCACGCCGCCCAGAAACGGCCCGCTGCACGGCGTGGCCAGCAGCGTGGCCATGAGCCCGGTGAAAAACGCTTGGCTCCTGGGGTTCTGATCCATGCCGCGGGTGGCTTTCAGGTCCACTATGGGCAGGTCGTACACGCCGAACAAGCTGAGGCCCATGGCAAAGACAAAGAGCGCGAGAAAGAGCACGAGCTTCTGGCTCTGGAACAGCTCGCCCCAGGCCATGCCCAGAGAGCCCAGCACAAGGCCCAGGAAGAGGAAGTAGACCAGAATGCCGGCCGCGAAAAAGATGTTGTGCTCACGGAAAAAGCGCCGCCGCTCGCCGTGGGAGTCCATGGACGAGACCGCCACGACAGCCGAGAGCTTCAGGCTCACCACCGGCAGAACGCACGGCATGACGTTGAGCAGTAGCCCGGCGAGCAGGGCCAGGATCATTGCCTTGGCCAGCGAGGTCACTTCGAGCTGCGGCTCCATGTAGCGCGGGGTGAAGTCCCAGGCCACGACCGGCGCAGCGGCAACGGTTTCGGCCGCCGTCTCAGCCTGGGGATGGTCCGGGGCCGGCGCCGGCGTGGGCGCTCCCGCTTCCAGCGGCTTTGCTCCGGCCGCCTGCAGCAGCGGTTCGGCCTTGGCCCACCACGGTTGCTCCGAGGCCGCGGCCATGGCGGACGTCTCCGGGAATGTCGCATTCACCGTTTTCTTCAGCGGAAAGCACGCCTTGTCCGTGCAGGCCAGTCCTTCCAGCTGGCCGGAGAGGGCAAGCTCGCCGCCGTCCTTCGGCGCGCGCAAAGACACGAAGAGCCGCGTTTCCTCGTGGTACACCGGCACAATGAGGTCGGGATTGAAGGCGTCTGGCTTCTTGATACCCGGAGGGTAGACCACATCGCCGGCCAGCCCCTGGGGCTGGGTGGTGACGCTGAGCTTGGTGGGCAGGCCTGTGGGACCCTTTTTGTGGCCGTATATGTAGGAGCCGTCCTCGGGCGTGACCACGAGCACGCCGAGAAGGTCGCCGCCGGAGCGTGAAAACAGCTCCCAACGCGCCTCCACAGGCGCCCGCATCAGAGCGCTGGAACTGCCCGCAAGCGGCGCCAGCAGCGCCCAGAACACGACTATCGACAAAATAAAAATTTTTTTCATGACTTTTCCTTGACAGATCGGCGATGACTCTCTAAAAGTCTCTTCCTCAGCACGGGCCATTAGCTCAATTGGCAGAGCAGCGGACTCTTAATCCGTTGGTTCAAGGTTCGACTCCTTGATGGCCCACCAGAGATATTCCAGGGACTTGCGAGAAATCGCAGGTCCCTTTTTCTTTGGCGTCTGCAGCCCTCGCGTGGGCGAAATAAGTATCGTTCCGCATTGCCATTCGTTTCTTGTTGTCCGTTTTCGCTCAACCCGCCCTGGCGTATGACGCCAGGAGCGATCATCCCGAAAAACTACCACGCCCCTGCAGGCTAGGCAACGGAACCTGTGGAAGAGTGGATTGTTCCGGGGCCTTGCTTCTGCCGCATCGGATGCGGCTCCAGAATTCTTTGCAGAAGCCCCCGCTGAAGACCTTTACGAAATCTTCCGCCGCAGGGTTGGACCGGCCCGGGGATTGCGGTATTATCCCGCACTGATCCCAAAACCTTCCCCGCAAGGAGACGACACATGGCACAACGAGTCATCGTCATCGGCGGCACGGGCCTCATCGGCTCGAACATCGTGGCCGCCATGCAAGATCGCTACGACGTTGTCCCGGTCTCGCGCAAATCCACTCCGCCCATGGACATGACGGACCTGGCTTCCATCGAGAGCTTCTTCGACAACACCGACCCCTTTGATCACGTGGTCATCGCGGCTGGCGACGCCGCTTTTGCGCCGCTGAACAAGCTCGGCCACGAGCAGCTCATGGTGGGCGTGCGCAGCAAGCTGCTCGGACAGCTGGACGCGGCCCTGACTGCTCTGCGCCGACTGTCGGACAAGGGCTCCATCACCCTGACCAGCGGCGTGCTGGCCGACAAGCCCATCCCCGGCACGGCGGCCGTCGCATTCGTCAACGGCGCCGTCAACTCATTCGCCCGCGCCGCGGCCCTGGAGATGACCGGCGGCCGCCGCATCAACGCGGTCAGTCCTGGATGGATCAAGGAGACCATGGAACGCATGGGCATGGACTCCTCCAGCGGCATGACGGCCAAGGACGTGGCCCAGATGTACCTGCAATCCGTGGAGGGCGACGCCAACGGCGCAGTGATCCAGCCCACGGATTAAGGTGCCTCCGCCCCCCTGCACGCCAAAAAGCCCACGATCCGCAGAAAGGACCGTGGGCTTTTGCGTATGGCGATTCACGCTTCAGATTTGTTCGACCAGCAGCGCGTCCTCGAACTTGGCGGTCAGCCTGTACTTCTTGCCGCTGTTGCTGAACTCCCAGGTGTTGCCGGGAAAGATTTCCGTGTCGGCCTCGAACCCTGACCCTAGGAAGACGTTCTTGGCCTCCCCGTTGGATTCCCAGCGCAGATAGGCGCCGTCGCCAAGAATCAAATACTCTCCATGCTTGATCTCAACCGGGATGTCGGATTCCGTGTACTCCATGAGCCCCTCCTTTCTTTGGAGTTCACCGCCGCGTAAGGCGTTCCACATTCCTTGCGAGACAAACAACATATGAGTGGGTATTCCCCGCCTCTTTGGCATCCACTATATTGCACTCAATTATTACCAGGCAAGCATTTTTGCAGGTTCATCGCGTACCCGACCGCCAACTCCGCGTGACGAACAAGTGACTCCTGTAACAGAGAATCAACTTGACCCATCCGCTTGCCAAACGGACGCCCCCAGACTCTCTGGGTGTGGAAGCCGCTTCCGTGGTCAAATCCGCCGCGCCAGGCTTGATACCGCGGCACCCGGACAAAGAAACGCTCGCATAAACTTGCGTAATCCGCGACACTATCAGACGGCTCGCACAGGACGTCGCGGTCTGGTGCGGGCCTCGGTACAGACAGGACTCCGGAGGCGTGGATAGCGCCGCCCGGTTATTTCCCCCTAACGTTTGGCAAGGCAACGCCCATGCGATTCCTCATCATCGGCGGCAGCGATGCCGGCATCAGCGCCGCGCTCCGCGCCCGGCAACTGGACGACGCGGCGGACGTGACCCTGCTGCTCAAGGACGATTACCCCAACTACTCCATCTGCGGCCTGCCCTTCCTGGTCAGCGGCGAGACGCCCGAGCCGTCCATGCTCGCACACCGCACGCGGGCAGAGCTTCTTGCCGCCGGCATCCGCATCCGCACCGGCACGACGGCCACGCGTATCGATCCGCAGGCCAGAACCGTTACGACCGTGAATCCAGCCGGCCACGAAGATATCCTGGAATACGACGCCTGCCTGGTCGCCACGGGCGCCGAATCGCTCAGGCCGCCCATCGAAGGGCTCCACCTGCCAGGCGTGTTCACCATGCGCTGGATGGAAGACGGTCTGGCGATTCGCGAGTTCATCGAGAAACGGGAGCCGCGATCCGCCGTCATCGTGGGCAGCGGGTACATCGGCCTGGAGATGGCCGACGCGCTGACCCGGCGGGGAATCAAGGTTTTCCTGGCCGGCCGTTCCCCCAGCGTGCTCAAGACCGTGGACGAGGACATGGGCTCGCTCATCGCGCAGGAGCTTGTGCGCCACGGCGTCTCCATATTCAGCGGCGTGGCCGTGGAGTCCATCCAGCAGGAAGGCTCGGGCCTGCTCGTTCTGGGCCGCGGTGTGGAGGCGTACGGCGACATGGTCCTGGTGGCCACCGGCGCAACACCGAGCACCGACCTTGCCCAGGGCGCGGGCGCATCCCTTGGCGCAGGCAAGGCCATCGCCGTGAACCAGCGCATGGAAACCGGCGTGCCCGGCCTGTACGCCGCCGGCGACTGCGTGGAGACATACCACCGGCTGCTGGGCAAAACTGTCTATCTGCCCCTCGGCACCACAGCGCACAAGCAGGGCCGCATTGCCGGAGAAAACGCCGTGGGCGGCGACGCGCACTATGCCGGCACCCTGGGCACCCAGGCCGTGAAAGTCTTCGACCTGGTCATCGCCCGCACCGGGCTCAACGACCATGACGCAACCTTACACAGCGTCCCGGCCCGCAGCGTGGACGTGGAGTGCACGGACCACAAGGCGTACTACCCCGGAGCCACGCCCATGCACGTACGCATCACCGGCAATCCACAGACCGGCGCGCTCCTCGGCGCGCAGATCGTGGGCAGCCGCCGGGCCGAGGTCGCCAAGCGCGTGGACATCTGCGCCGCCGCTATCCATGCCGGACAGCGCGTGGACGAGCTCACAGCCATGGACCTCAGCTACACGCCGCCCCTGTCCAGCCCGTGGGATCCGGTCCAGGTCGCAGCCCAGGCCTGGTGCGACAAACTTTCGTAAATCCTGCCCCGCACATCCAGGCAAAGGCTTGACGGCTGCCGTACATGGGGTACACCAGCCCCTATTCCACTCCATAACCCCATGAGGCTATTGCCCTATGCATAGATTCCGCACCGCCCTGCGTCAGGCCGTTTTCATCCTTGTCCTCTCCGCCGCCGTCGCGTTCACCGTCAACGTCCTGCGGCCGGGCGGTCTGCCCGTTCTCCAGGCCAAGGAGAGCGTGGTCCAGGTCTCCGACGCCAACGGCACCATCGCGCTCAAGGACGCCCTCGTGCTTTCCATGTCCGGCCGCGCCCTGTTCCTGGACGCCCGCTCCGACTGGGAGTACGAGAACGGCCACATCCAGAACGCCCTGCCCTTTTCGCCGGACGAGTTCGACTACGCCCTGGAGCTATACCGCCCCCGGCTGGACAAGGCGCAGAATCTCATCGCCTACTGCGACGGCGCGCTGTGCGAGCTGAGCACAAAGCTGGCGGACAAGCTGCGCAGCGCCGGCTACGCCAACGTCTACGTGCTGGAGAACGGCTGGACCCTGTGGAACAACGAGGGCCTGCCCACCGAGCAAGGCCCGGCCCCCACGGAATAATCCGGCCCGCTCCGACCATGTACGCCGTCTACCGCGTCCTTACCGTCATCCTGGCCGGCATCTTCCTTGCCGCCTGCTGGGACAAGATCCTCCATCCGGACCAGTTCGCCCAGATTATCCGCGCCTACCGGCTTGTGCCCGACGTCCTGGTCAACCCGGCCGCGGTCTGGCTGCCGTGGCTGGAGCTTACCCTCGGCATCCTCCTGCTGCTCAACCGCTGGGCCAGCGGCGCCCTGCTCCTGGCCAACCTCCTCTTCCTCGTCTTCCTCGCCGCCCTGGCCGTCAACGCCGTCCGCGGCATCGACGTCAACTGCGGCTGCTTCGTCACCACTCCCGAGGCCGGAGCCGAGTCCATGGCCTGGTACCTCACGCGGGATACCGGCTTCCTCGTCCTCGGCCTCGCCGCCGTCTGGACCGGCCGGCGGTCGCAGAAATAAAGAGAAATACACGGATGAATGTGGGGGCAAACCTTTCTGGTAGAAAGGTTCTTCCCCCACGCCCCCTTTCCAAAGACTTTCCACTGGGCTTTTTAAAATCCATGGCGTTCATTCATGCCAAAGAACTTGCAAAAGCGCCCTAATTGAAAAGTTTAGGAAGGGAGAGCGCGAGAGGGAAAACCCTTTGCAAAGGGGTTCCCTCTCGCATCTTTTTCTATCCCACGACCACGAGCGAGATACGCACGTTGCGGAAGGGGGCGTCGGGGCCTGCGGCCGAGGCCGGTTCAACAGGCGTAGCCGAGAGAGCCGGGGGATCTTCGTTACGAAAGCGCACGGACAGCGCACGGCCGTCGATGGTCAGGGGGTAGACGCCGCCTGGAGCGGCGGCCATGGCGGCCAGCCGGTCCAGGGTGGTTCGGGTGATCCAGCCGTGGGCGTCGCCGCCGGCCAGGGTGATTCGCTCCAGGCCTGCCGGGCCTTCCCAGACAATTTCCGAGCCGTCCAGGGAGGTCTCGGCAATGGTGGGCGGGGCGGCTGTTTCGCCGTCCCAGGTGGATGCGACGCGCAGGCCGGACAGGTCCAGACCGTCCAGAAGTATGGACATGGGTCAGCTCCTTTGTGGTGTGGATGAATGCCGCGGCTACTGGCCGGCAGCGTCGTGGACAAAGCCCACGGCAAAGGCCATAGAGAAGCCGAAGTACGGCGGCAGCATGTCGGCGCGTTGCCGTTCCAGGGGATTGGTCCAGAGGGACAGGCCGCCCTGGGTGGGGTCTGCGGTCATGATTCGGCGCACGGCTGCGGCGTACTCGGAAAGCACGCTGTCCGGTCGGTCGCGCTCCATGCCGTAGACATGCACGGCGATCTCCATCTCGCTGACGCTGAGGGCCTGGTTGCCGGCCAGGGAGCCTTGAAACATAGGCAGCGAGCCCGTCACCGCCGCCAGGGGCAGCTGCGACCCGCCCGCGATGTCGCCAGCCTCGCGCGGCGTCTCCAGGGTGCGGCGCAGGACGCTGCGCACCCAGCCCAGCCGCTCCAGCTCCGCCGTGACGCGGGCGAGAATCCGTTCCCGTTTCGTATCCACATTTCCTCCTCGATCAGGTTGCCGGTTTGTGGTTTTTCTGGAATTGTCACCGGCCCCGGCCGTCGGAGCGAGGAGGAAACGTTGCCGCCTATTTTTTATTCATCCTTGCAACAACCGCGTAAGGCACGTATTCTAGACCATACAACTCACCTTGTTGCCCTGACACTCCATGCCAGAACACACGCCGCCACCATCAGCCGTCGAAGGCTTCTGCTCGATCTGTCCAGTAAGCATGGAGCAGGAGGGCGACGCGCCTTCCTGCCAGGAGTGCATCCGCTACCGCGACCTGTACGTCAACGCGCCGCTGGGCATCTTCCAGTGCGATGGCGAGCGCCGCTTCCTCAATGTAAACCCGCAGCTCGCGTTCCTGTATGGCTTCGAGTCGCCGGAGCAGTTCCTGGCCAACGTCACCTATGTGACGGAGCGGCTCCAGCTGCGCGAGGAGGAGCTGCAGGACGCCCTGGGCACGCTGCAGCGCGAGGGCGTAATCCACAACTACGAGGTCCAGCTCCAGCGCAAGGACGGCTCCCTGCTCTGGACGACCCACTCCATCCGCACCGTGACCGCCACGGACGGCTCCATCATCTTCTACGACGGGTTTGTGACCGACATCTCGGAGAAGAAGGAGCTGGAGAAGCTGCGCGACGATGTCGCCCGCATGACGCGGCACGACATGAAGAGCCCGCTGCTCTCCATCGTTGCGGCCGCCCGGCTCCTGAACAAGCGCCTGACGCTGGAGGGCGAGGAGGCCGAGATGCTCCAGGACATCCATGACAAGGGCGCGCAGGTGCTGGAGATGATCAACACGTCCCTGGACCTCTTCAAGATGGAGCAGAGGGACTACCAGCCGCGGTTCGAGCCCTTTGACATGGCCGCTTTGGCCCGGAGCGTGGGCCGCTCCATGCTGCCCGCATACGAGGAGAAGCGGCTGCGCTTCGAGGTCGTGGTGGACGGCCCGGAAAAGGACGCCGAGCGCTGCGAGTTCGAGGGCGAGGAGCGCCACATCGAGACCATGCTGATGAATTTGGTGAAGAACGCGCTGGAGGCCGCTCCGGAAGGCTCCACCATTACGGTGCGGCTGAACCGGAACGAGACCTTCTGCGAGCTGGACGTGCACAACCTGGGCGCCATCCCACAGGACATCCGGCCGCGCTTCTTCCAGCGGTACTCTACCAGCGGAAAGCCCGAGGGGCTGGGCCTCGGCGCATACAGCGCCAGGCTCATCACCGAGGCGCACGGCGGCTCCATCTCATACAAGACCTCCGAGGAGGACGGCACGCACATCCAGGTGAAGCTTCCCTGCCGTCAGCCGAAGAAGTGATCTCCAGGCCATAACCCGCAATCCCCCTGTTTTCCGCAACGTCGGATTCCCGGCGCCCCTTCACCTTCCGGGCTCTCGGAAAGGCCGCCTTGTCGTTCCTGTGAAATCTCCTTCATGTACGGCGCGGGCTGTGGACACCCCCAGAGGGTCTTGTTACATACAGATTCGCCAGACGGGCCGGGCTGCTCCGCACGAACCACCGCTCGGACTGCGCAAGGAAATCTCCTCAATGGACCCGGTAACCCATCTCGTCGGCGGCCTGCTCATAGGCCGCGCTTTCAGACGCCCTCTTATTGCCGGCGTTTGGCTCACTATTCTTTGCGGGATGGCCGCCGTGGCCCTGGACGCCACGTATCTGCTGACTCTCGCCGGTCCGGGCAGCGTTCTGGCCCAGTACCGCGGCCTGGGCAACACGGGCATCGCCACGCTGTCCGTCACCGTGGTCTTCTTCCTTCTTGCCCTGCCGTTCCGGGGAGTGGCTCCCCGCTGGGGCATCCTGCTCGCCGTGTTCCTGGCCGCGCTCTCGCACCTCTATCTGAACGCCTTCACGTCCACCGGCATACAGCCGCTGGCTCCATTCACGGACTACCGCATCGCCCTGGGCTCGCTGTGGTTCTTCGACCCGATACTGCTCGGCGCTTTACTGCTGCTCTTTCTCGGGCCGATCATCTTCCGCACCCGCGGGCTCATTACCGGCTGGATAGCGCTCTTCCTGCTCATCGCCTATCCGCTGGGCTCCGTGGGCGTGAAGCAGTGGGCCAACCGGGCGCTTTTCGCCGTGCCCGAAATGGAAACCACTGCCGGACCGAGCGCCGAGGTGCAGCCGGACCTGCTCTCCCCGCTCTTCTGGAAAGTGGTCCGCAAGAGCGAGAGCGCCTACGACGTGCGCTCGTTCAGCGCGGTGGACCGCAGCCTCGACCAGCTTCCTGTGCTGTACGAGGTGGCGCCGGAGTCGCTCATGGACCGGCTTTCCTCGGAATCACCGCTGGTAAAGTCGTTCCTGGAACGGACGCATACGCCGATCATCTTCCGCCGCGAAGGCGGAGACACCACGCGCCTGGTGCTGGCCGACCTCTGCTGGGTCAGCATGACTCCCATCATCCGGAACCACCAGCCCGACGGCGCGCCGCCCATGTCCCTTCGCGTGGAGCTGGACGTGGACGGCAAGCTCATCGATGTCCGCAAGCGCCGCCTGGGCCGCTACCTGTCGTTCGAGGAGCTGCCCGTCTCCCCACAGGCGCAGGCCAACGCCTCCCAGCCCGCCGCCAGCCCGTAGGACAACACCCGCCGCCAGGGCCCCAGCGTTTTCCGCGGTCTAATCGCCCGGCCGGAGAAATCGCCTTGCAGACACATGCAATGTGATAAGGGGCTTTCCAGAAACAGCCAGTCTGCGCTACAAGGAATAGACACGCCATTATCAACTGCGCCGGGGACGGCGCCCGAACCAAACCACGGGCAAGGTACGACAATGCGACTGCTCATCATCGAAGACGACCTGGAAGCTGCGGCCTATATGGTCAAGGGGCTCAAGGAAAGCGGCTACAACGTGGACCACGTGGCCGACGGCAAGGAAGGTCTCTACAAGGTAGCCGGCGAGGAGTACGACGCCATCATCGTGGACCGCATGCTGCCCGGAGTGGACGGCCTGACCATCGTGACCACCATGCGCTCTGCCGGAAACAAGACGCCTGTGCTCATCCTGAGCGCCCTGGGCGAGGTGGACGACCGCGTCCGCGGCCTGCGCGCCGGTGGCGACGACTATCTGACCAAACCATACGCCTTTGCCGAGCTTCTGGCCCGGCTGGAGTCCCTGCTGCGCCGCGGCAAGGAGACCGCGCCGGTCACCAAGCTGCGCGTGGCCGATCTGGAGATGGACCTCATCTCCCGCAAGGTGACCCGCGCCGACCAGACCGTGGATCTGCAGCCCAAGGAGTTCGCCCTGCTGGAGTACCTCATGCGCCACGCAGGCCACGTGGTCACGCGGACCATGCTCCTGGAGAACGTCTGGGACTACGCCTTTGACCCGCAGACCAACGTCATCGACGTGCACATCTCCCGGCTGCGCCAGAAGATCGACAAGGGCTTTGACAAACCGCTGCTGCAAACCGTGCGCGGGGTAGGCTACAGTCTCCGTGATTCCGAATAACCTGCTGCGATCTTCCACCTTCCGGCTGGGCGTCCTGTACATGGCCCTGTTCGGCTTTTCCGTGCTCCTGCTGCTCGGCTTCATCTACTGGACCACGGCCGGCTTCATGGAGCGCCAGACCCTGGCGACCATCAACGCCGAGATCCAGGGGCTACAGGAACGCTACGAGCTGCTCGGCCTGGCCGGCCTCATCCAGGTCATCAACGAGCGTGTGAACACCGCCTCGTCCGGCGACAGCCTCTATCTGCTCACCAACTCGCACTTCAAGCCGCTGGCCGGCAACCTGAAGGAGTGGCCCGAGGCCCGCGCCATCAACGAGGGCTGGATCCACTTCATCCTGGACAAGAACGGCCACCAGCAGATAACCGCCGCGGCCAAACACTTTCTGCTGCGCGGCAACTTCCACCTGCTCGTGGGCCGCAACGTCTCGGAAAAGGAACGCGTCCAGTCCATGATTATCGATTCCCTGGGCTGGGGTCTGGCCATCACCTTTGTGCTGGGCATGGTCGGCGCCGTGTTCATCACCAAGGGCGTGCAGCGACGACTGGACGTCATCAACCGCACCTGCCAGGACATCATCCGCGGCGATCTGACCCGGCGCATCCCGCTCTCCGGCACAGGCGACGAGTTCGACCGTCTGGTGCAGAACGTCAACGATATGCTCGACCAGATCGAGCGGCTCATGCGCGGCATCCGCGAGGTGAGCGACAACGTCGCCCACGACCTGCGCAGTCCGCTCAACCGCCTGCGCGGCCGGCTGGAGACCTCCCTGATGGGCAACCCCACCAAAGAGGAGCTGGAGCAGACCGTGATGCAGTCCATCGAGCAGACAGACGACCTCCTGCAGACTTTCAACGCCCTATTGCGCATTGCCCAGGCCGAGGCCGGGTCCAAGCGCGACAGCCAGTCCCTCTTCGACCTTGGCAAGACCGGGCGTGATCTGGTGGAGCTCTACCTGCCCTTGGCCGAGGAAAAGGGGCTGGAGCTCACCTCGGACCTGGAGGAAGGAGCTTTTGTCCTAGGCAGCCGGCACCTGCTCAGTCAGGCGCTCTCCAACCTGTTGGACAACGCCATCAAGTACACGCCCACGGGCGGCTCCGTTTTCATGGCTGTCACCTCCACGCCGGCCGGCCCCATCTGCCGCATCGAGGACTCCGGCCCGGGCGTTCCTCCCGAGTTCCGCGACAAGGTGCTGGAGCGCTTCTACCGGCTGGAGTCCAGCCGTTCCGCGCCGGGCAGCGGCCTGGGCCTCTCCCTGGTGGCGGCCGTGGCAAGGCAGCACAAGGCCGTGCTCACCCTGACCGACTCGGCCCTGGGCGGGCTGGCCATCGTACTCTCGTTCCCCAGGCCCCCGGCCAAAAGCTGGCATCCGCCGGAGCCCGAGGAGAGCTGAGCCGCACCGGCTCATTCAAAAAAGCGTCACCGAACGGCTCACTGTTTGTTGCCCCTTCCAACTACCGGATTAACTTAACGAAGATTCATCGCGTGGAAATATTGACGCAATATGGCTTGCCTATTTCTCACCCTTGCATCCTCGACAACTGTCCTGCAGTTTTTCAAGTACAAAGGAGATGAATCGTATGAATCGCTACAAGAATCGCATCAGCATCATGCTCGCGGTGCTCGTGTCGTGCGTCTGGCTCATGGCCGGCACCGCGCAGGCCCAACTGCCCTCGTTCACGGAGCTTGCGGAAAAGGCCGGCTCGGCAGTGGTCAACATCAACACCGTCAAAACCATCAAAGCCGACCAACGGCAGCAGCTTTTCGAACAGTTCCGGGAGAAAGGCGGTCCCTTTGAAGATTTCTTCAACAACTTCGACAAGTTCTTCCAGCAGCGCCCGCGCAAGCAGCGCTCGCTGGGCTCCGGCTTCATCATTTCCCCTGACGGCTTCATCGTCACCAACAATCACGTCATCGCCGGCGCGGACGAGGTGAACGTCACCCTGCAGGGCGAGAAAGACTACAATGCCACCATCGTGGGCCGCGATCCGGATACGGACCTCGCGCTGCTCAAGATCGATGCCGGCGACAACCTGCCCACACTCAAGTTCGGCGACTCCAACAAGATCAAGATCGGCGAGTGGGTCGTGGCCATCGGCAACCCCTTTGGCCTGGACCACTCCGTCACGGCCGGCATCATTTCCGCCAAGGGCCGCATCATCGGCGCCGGCCCCTATGACGACTTCCTGCAGACAGACGCCTCCATCAACCCCGGCAACTCCGGCGGTCCCCTGCTGAACATGGACGGCGACGTCATCGGCATCAACACCGCCATCGTGGCCGCCGGCCAGGGCATCGGCTTTGCCGTGCCCTCTTCCAGCGCCCAGCGCATCATCGCCCAGCTCAAGACCGGCGAGAAGATCCGCCGCGGCTGGCTCGGCGTTTCCATCCAGAACCTCGATGACGACATGGCCAAGGCCCTGGGCCTGGAGAACGCCAACGGCGCCCTGGTGGCCAACGCCATGCCCGGCGAGCCCGCAGCCAAGGCCGGCGTGAAGACCGGTGACGTGATCCTTGCCGTGAACGGCCAGAAGGTGGAGGACACCAACGAGCTGCTGCGCAAGATCGCCAACATCAAGCCCGACGAGAAGGCCCGCCTGACCATCTGGCGCAATCAGGACACCCAGTTCATCGACGTGACCCTGGGTGAGCGTGACAGCGAAGCCCTGGCGCAGGGCGAGTCCCCCTCCATGGAGTCCGAGCAGGGCGCCAAGAGCGAGCTCGGCCTGAGCATGCGTCAGGTGACCGACCGCGAGGCCGAGGCCCTGGGCCTGGATAAGCCGCAAGGCCTGCTCATCACGGACATCGCGCCCGACTCCCCTGCCGGCGACTCGGACGTGGTTCCCGGCGACGTGATCCTCGAGATCAACCAGCAGCCGGTCAACTCCGTGAAGCAGTTCGAAAGCATCGTGAAGGACGAAGGCGCCAAGAAGGGCGTGGTCATCCTGCTGCTCAAACGGCGCGGACAGAACCTCTTCCGCACCATCCCGCTGGAGAAGTAACAGCAGCAGACCCTGTGAAACCAGAACGGGGAGGCCGAAATTCCGGCTTCCCCGTTTTTTTTGCGTCATGCGCCCTGCGCTGTGCCCCGCTCAGGCGGGCCTCAGCCGGCGGTGTCCTTCTCGTCCAGCCGGCCGCTGTCGCACTGCGCTTCAGCAAAGGCCTCTTGCAGGCGCTGCTCCGCAGAGGGGTCCCACTCGGCGCTCGTGCGCCGCAGACACGCCACGTGCAGGTCCATGGGCTGCTCGCCCTCCTGCAGATGGTCCAGCGCTTCCAGCGCCAGACCGCCGCCGGCGCAGGCGCGTACCATCTCCCGGCTGTAAAACCGGATATGGAAGCCGTCCACGTCGTACATGGTGCCCCGCATATGGCGACCCAGACCACATGCGTGGTCCAGCGACGTGCGTACGGAAAACAGGAACACGCCGTCCAGGGCCAGCACCCGGCGGACCTCAGACAAAAGCGCCGTCACGTCGGCCGGGCCGAAGTCCATGCACAGCAGCATGTGCGCGTACACGGCGCCAAAGGAGCCGTCCTCGAATGGCAGGGGCTCCAGTACATTGTGCCGGACCGTGACCACCCGACCTGTCAGGCCCAGCCGGCCGGCCTCCACTGCCAGATGCTGCAGACCCGGCGCGGCGTAGTCCAGCGCAGTGACCTCGTAACCATGCTCGGCGAGTTCCAGGGCGTCACGGCCCTGGCCCGCGCCCAGCTCCAGCACCCCCGGCCTGGCGGCTTCCATGTGCTCCAGGGCCCAACTGCAGAACGGGCTCGCCTCCTGGCCGTAGAATCCCCGCTGCGCCAGGGCTTCTTCCCATCGCGCATGTTGTTTCCGGCGTCTCAGTGAATTGAGCTGTTCCATCATCCGTTCCCCCATATGAGGAAAGTGCCTAATGCGGAGCCATTGCGCAAGCGCTGAGAACAAAAAAGCCGGGAGTCCTGCTGAGGACCCCCGGCTTGTCAAAAACCGTATGCGAACGGAATGTTACTGGAGCGTATGGCAGCCCGAGTTGAAGCACTTGACCGGGCCGTGGGCCTCGCCCTTGTTCTTCCTGTCGTAGTGGCAGCCGAAACAGGAGTGATCGGAGCGGCCGTGCCAGGCAAAGTAGTAGGACGACGTCTCGGAGCGGAAGTCGAAGTCGCGGTCCATGTGGCACATACGACAGGAGTCGATGGAGCCGGAGCCCTCGAACATGTGATGGCACTTCGAGCACTGGATGTCGGCGTGCTTGTCGTGCGGGAAAACCACTTCGTTGAACAGAGGCTTGGCATCGCTGTCAGGAGCGATGTGCACTTCACACGGCACCTCGGCGGCCATCAGCCCGGGCAAAGAAGCCCCCAGAACAAGGGCCAGAGGGAGCAAAATGTAGAATAGCGTCTTGCGCATTGGTCGTATCTCCTAGCGATGGCTTACTTTTGCGGATGGCATTCCTTCATGCAGGTGACCGGTCCGGTCTCCTTACCCTCGGCCTTCATGCTGCGGTGGCAGCCAAGACAGCTGCTGTCCGTTTTGGAGTGCCACGCTGCGTAGTACGACGAGGGGTCCTTGCGGCTGTCACGGCTCACGTGGCAGTCGCGGCAGGGCATGATTTCGCCGCACCCTTCAAACATGTGGTGGCACTTCGAGCATTGAATGGATGCATGGCTCGAGTGGTTGAACTGCACTTCAGGGAACTTATCGAGCGGCTTCTCTCCTTCGGGCACGGTGATGGTTATCCCGTCCGGCACATCAAAGGCGAACAAACTCGGCAAGCTCATGGCCAGTACCGCGAGAGCGCTCACGATTGCGACAAGAACCGACTTCTTCATGGACCTTTGCTCCTTCCGATAGGCAGGTTTGTGAATTCAGGAACGAAAGGGTGGTACCATTTTTCGCCGCGTCTCGCAACGCTGCGACTTGATATTGCTTAATTTTACCTTTCCTGTTTCACTGTTGGAATGATGCCTCATCTCCAGTCACTTCCCTCGCCCAACAAACTCTACGTCGCCATGGTCGGCCTGCCGGCAATGGGCAAATCCGTCATCGCCTATAAGCTGCAGGACAACCTCTCCAACCTGGGGCTCTCCGCCCGCGTGTTCAACAACGGGGAGGTGCGGCGCCGGCTTTTCCCCGAAAATACATCCCACGCCGAGTTCTACGATCCCAACAACGCCAAGCTTGTGGCCCTGCGGGAGGACATCGCTCTCATCAACATGTATGAGGCAAAGGATTTCCTGAACAACGAAAGCGGCAACGTGGCCATCCTGGACGCCACCAACGTCAGCGCGCCGCGCCGTCACAAGATGATCGCCCATCTCTCGGATCACCCCATCCTCTTTGTGGAGTGCCGCAACCACGATGCCGACCTCTACGCCGCTTCGGTGGCGCGCAAAACCAAGCTTTCGGAGTTCGCCCACCTCTCTACGGAGGAGGCCCAGGCCAGCTTCGAGGCCCGCATCCGGCACTACCGTTCCATCTACTGCCCGCTGGACACGGACGGCTCCGGCACAGACGGCTGTCCGCCAGGGGCCAAGGGCCCGGAAAACTATGTTATCGTGGACTCGCTCAACCACCGCATCATCACCGAGCATCTGCTCAATGAGCCGCCCTACTACGGCCTGCTGCGCGACCTGCTCGTCTCCGACTGGGTCAAGGGCCTCAGCCTGATCCGCCACGGCGAAACCGAGTTCAACCGCGAGCACCGCATCGGCGGCGATCCCAGGCTCACGGACAAGGGACGCCAGCAAGCCCGGCTGCTGGCCGCCCACTTCCGCGACCGCCACATCTCCAGCGTAGTCACGTCCACCCTGCGCCGCACGCGCGAGATGGCCGACATCCTGCTGGAGGGCCGGCCCGAGGTGGAACGATACGCCCTCAAGGAGTTCGACGAGATCGACGCCGGCGTGTGCGACGCCATGACCTACGACGAGGTGCGGCAGCTCCGGCCCGGCATCTGGGAGTCGCGCAAGGCCGACAAGTACAACGCCTCCTATCCGGGAGGCGAAAGCTATGCCTCCATGAAGGAGCGCGTGGAACGCGGCGTCAAAAAGGCGCTCTACCTCTCCGGCAACGCGGAAAACCTCGTCATCATCGGCCACCAGGCCGTGAACCGCATGATCCTCTCCCACTTCCTGCTTCGGCGCGAAGAGGACGTGCCCTACGTCTACATCCCGCAGGACCGCTACTTCCACATCGTCTCCACCCAGAGCCGCAAGCTTGTGGAGCTGCTGCCCTTTTAAAGCCAAAAGCACGGTGGGCAGGGCAAGCCAAGGAGCTGTAAAAGGCTTTGCCTCCGGCGGCCCGGGGAACACGGTCCCCCGAGACCCCTGAAAAGGGTCCAGGGAGCAGTGCTCCCTGGTGGGGTGCCCGAGGGGCAAAGCCCCTCGGAGCCGATAGAGATTTATCTTAAACCCAGGTGATCCGCGCCGGGATGCGCTCCGGCCGCCAGTTGTACTGGAACTTGGGGTAGCCGAGCATCAGGGAGGCGTAGACGTTGTGGTCCTCGGGAAGCTGCAGCAGCTCGCGCACAGCTGCCGAGGCCTGGGCCGCTCCTGCAATGCTGCCGGCCCAGCATGCGCCCAGGCCGTTGGCCGCGGCCGCAAGCTCCAGGGTCGCGACGGCGACGGCGCAGTCGATCTGCGGGGTGAGGGCCGTGGTGGCGGCATGGGCCACGGCCAGGGCCGGAGCGTCGCGCAGGAGCAGGTCCACGCCATTGTCCCAGGCCTCCGCCACCATCGGCATAATATTGTTCTCGCGCATGAACGCCGCAACGAGGCCAGTCAGCCGCCGCAGCTCGTCCTTGGAGTCCACGATGGTCCAGTGCACGGACTGCCCGTTGACGGCTGTGGGTGCGTAGCGTGTGATCTCCACCAGCCTGGCCAGCAGCTCGCGCTCCACCGGCTTGGTCTTGTACGCCCGGATGGCCCGGCGGAAAGTGAAGAGCTGCTCCACCGACTCCGGCGAGGGATCGAGGGACGGAGCTCTCTCCTTCAGGCTCTCCTGGGCCACACCGTTCAGGCTGATGGCGCCCACCGGGCACACGGCCAGGCAGTGGCCGCACTCGATGCACAGCTCCCCGGCGTTCTCGTGCAGAATAGGCGACCCGTCGCCGCTGTCCAGAAACAGGCGGTAGGGGCAGGCGCGGATGCAGATACGGTCCTTGACACACTTGGCGTAATCGATTTCGATACGACTCATGGGAAACACTCCATGTTCTTTGTGATATTAAGGATACGGTCATCCCCACGGGTGTGGGAATACAGCTGCGCGCCGCTGATCGTGATGTGTACAGACGGATCATCCCCACTGGAGCAGGGACACTCTAACATTTAATACGCTAAGGCTATTCCCTTTTCAACAAACAGAACAAACATATAATCCCACTATAACTCTTCCTTTTTACTACACATCCCCTCTCGAAACCAGTCCAGCCAACGCCTATTGCCCCATGTTTGTCGTTCACTTTGTTTTCCGCTATAGAGCTGTGCTGTTCACCACCAGTCCATTTTTTCCATGATATGAAAGGTTACTACTTCATTACCGGCATTGATACAGGGGTTGGCAAAACATACGTAACTGCAGGGCTCCTACGTGTGCTTTCCGATGCAGGACTCAAGGCGCTTGCGGTCAAGCCAGTGCAGACCGGATGTAAAGAAAAATCCGGCTCTTTGATTCCGGACGATCCTGTCGAATACGCCAGGCTTAATGCCTCTCATTTCCCAAATGGCTATCCCGACGCCTGCTGCCGTCGCTTCGTGCCGGCCTGCTCTCCACACCTGGCAGCCCAGATGGCGGGTGAGCATATACATCTGGACGAACTGGTCCATGAGATTTCCGCCAAAGGAGAAGGATACGATATCGTCCTTGTTGAAGGCGCCGGTGGTGTCTCTGTTCCACTGAATGATAAGCACACCATGCTTGACCTCATGCAACGTCTTGACTGCCCTGTCATCATCGTTGCTGACAACAAGCTTGGCATGATCAACCATACATTGATGACCATTGAGTCGGTGCGGAATCGCGGCCTGGATGTTGCTGGTGTTATAATAAATTCCACGACTCCCTGCATCGAAGATGCCGCATTGAGAGACGATAATATTGCGGCCATCGCACACCATGGGGATGTCACAGTTCTGGCGGACATTCCTTTTCGTTCAAACCAACACGAGCGGGATGAGCAACTGATCCAGCGCTTGAGCCCGGTCATCGACACGCTGGTTCCAGAAGTCGACTCACATGAAGAAAACCTGATTTTTGACCGCGATCACCTTTGGCACCCATATACTTCCGCCGTAAACCCGTTGCCGGCAGTCAAGGTTCGATCGACCCGCGGAACACGTATCATCCTGGATGACGGCAGAGAGCTGATTGATGGCATGGCCTCGTGGTGGTGCGCCATTCATGGTTACGGACATCCGGTACTGGAGCGCGCCTTACACAGACAAGCTGGCCGCATGAGTCATGTCATGTTCGGTGGATTGACCCACAACCCTGCGGTGGAACTGGGCCGCAGGCTTGTCTCCATGACGCCTGACGGGCTCGATCACGTCTTTTTGGCGGACTCCGGATCCGTTAGTGTCGAGGTCGCAATCAAGATGGCCATGCAGTACATGCAGGCAGACGGGCAGCCCAACCGAACCAGGCTCCTGACAGTACGTGGCGGCTATCACGGTGACACATGCGGGGCCATGTCCGTGTGCGACCCTGAAAACGGGATGCACCACCTGTTTTCCGACCTGTTGCCCAGCCAACTCTTCGCCCCCAGGCCCTCTTGCCGTTTCGATGCCCCTTTCGACCCGGCCTCTCTGCAGGAAATCACTCGGATACTGGACGCGCACAGCCACGAAATGGCGGCCATCATCATCGAGCCCATCGTCCAGGGGGCGGGAGGCATGCGCTTTTACCATCCCGATTATTTGCGAGGGTTGAGGCAGCTGGCCGACGCGCATGGCGTTCTGCTCATTCTGGATGAGATAGCCACAGGCTTCGGAAGGACCGGCAAACTGTTCGGTTGCGATTGGGCGGGGGTTGCGCCGGATATAATGTGCGTCGGAAAGGCGTTGTCCGGCGGAATGATGACGCTTGCCGCAACCCTTGCTACCCGCCA
Source organism: Oceanidesulfovibrio marinus (assembly GCF_013085545.1). Taxonomy (NCBI): domain Bacteria; kingdom Pseudomonadati; phylum Thermodesulfobacteriota; class Desulfovibrionia; order Desulfovibrionales; family Desulfovibrionaceae; genus Oceanidesulfovibrio; species Oceanidesulfovibrio marinus. The sequence continues at coordinate 488,617 of NZ_CP039543.1, read as the reverse complement.
GGTGGCAAGAACTGTCTCAAAAAATGGCGACGTCTTCATGCATGGCCCCACCTTCATGGGGAACCCCCTTGCCTGCGCCGTGTCGAATGCCAGCCTCGACCTGCTGGAGCAGTCGGACTGGCAACCCAAAGTTCACGCTATCGAGACGTGGCTCGAAGAAGCGTTTTCTCCCTGCCGTCATCTGCCCGGTGTCAATGATGTGCGCATTCTGGGGGCCATCGGCGTTGTGGAGATGTCCGACCCTGTATATGTTCCCCGCCTCCAAAAGTTCTTCATCGAAAACAACATTTGGCTCCGACCTTTTGGCAAGCTTATTTATGCAATGCCGCCGTACATAATATCGCGTGAAGAAGTGGCCCACATCGGCGAAGTCGTAGCCCAGGCCATCACGCAGAAACAATATACGAAGTAACAATTCAATGACTCTGCTTCTATTGTATTGCCTCGTGTTTATCGGCATGGGCGTATATGAATACGCCCGTCGCAAGAATTTCGAAGAGTTTGCCGTGGCAGGTCGCCGCTATGGAAGCGCCGTCATCAGCATCTCAATAGTCGCCTCCTGCATTGGGGCCTCGGCCACCATCGGCATGACAGGCCTGGCGTATTCCGTCGGCACTCCGGCATTCTGGTGGCTTGGTTCAGGGGGCGTGGGACTGCTGATACTCGGCGTATTCCTTGCCAAAAAGGTTCGCAGCAGTGGGGCATACACTCTGCCGGACATGGCTGAAAAGTACATTTCGCCATCAGCGCGGCGCCTCATGGCTCTCATCATTATTCCAGCCTGGTCCTCCATACTCGCGGCCCAGTTTATTGCGGCGGCAAAAACGTCCGCATCCCTTTCCGGCATGGAGTTTCAGACGGCGCTTTTTGTTTGCGCTCTTTTCATCATCGGATACACCGTCCTGGGTGGGCAGAACTCCATTCTCAAAAGCGATGCGGTTCAGTTCGCCATGGTTATCGTCGGACTTCTTTTGGCTTTATACTTCACCAAAAGCGCTTCGTCCGTCTCCCTGTCCTCCATTCCTCTTCAGTTTACGAATGCTGCGTTCCCGCTCTCAAAGTGGAGCTACTTCATGCTTGTCATAGGCGGCAGTTACGTGGTCTGCCCCATGCTGTTCGGTCGCCTGCTCTCTGCACGGAATGAAGTGCACGCCAGACGCGGAACCTTTCTCGCCGTCTTCGGAATCATTCTCTCCGCCGTTGTTATTGTCTGTATCGGGCTATACGCCCGCGGCCTTGCCCCAGCCGGAGCAGATGCAGATTCCATACTGACGCAGGTGGTGCCTTCGGTTATGCCGGAATGGGCCGGCACGCTGCTTTTGTTCGCGTTGCTCTCCGCCATTATCTCCTCGGCGGATTCCTGTCTCATTACAGCCGCGACAGTGTTTGAGCATGATCTCCTGGGTGGGGAAAACGTGACGCGTTGCCGTTTGCTTATGGCGGCCATCGGAATCATGGCTCTTGCCATCGCCTACTCTGGCAGCTCCATCCTCACGCTGTTGCTTGCGGCAAATGACATTTACGTGTGCGGCGTGGTGGCTCCCATGGCGGTGGCGATTCTCGCTCACGGCAAAAGATCCCTCAGCACGCGGACCATGCTGACCGCCATTTTCCTGGGCGGGCTTTGTGGCCTCCTGGCCGCCACAACCGGGCTCAAATTCTTCAGCTATCTCGGGGGAGCTCTCTCCCTGGCCATCTCTCTCCTGGCGCTCACGAAATCTCATAAGCAATACAATTCTGAAGCGCTCGGCACTGCCTGGCAGTAGCCGCACTCGATGCACGGCTCCCCGGCGTTCTCCTGCAGAACAGGCGGACCCGTCGTCGCTGTCCGGAAACAGGCGGCAGGGGCAGATACGGTCCTTGACGCACTTGGCGCAATCTATCCCGATACGGCTCCTGGCAATCATCCGCACATGCGTTTGTGTTGATATGCCAATCCCTTGCCTAAGTTCCATCTGTGCTACGGCTCCACATGGAAAGCGCTGTGGTGGGTCACGGCGCCGCGGGGCATCGTGTCGGCCATGGGCAGGTACAAAACAACCTCTGGCGGTACGCCCTCCATGGTCAGCGGTGCGGCCTGGACAAAGCCGAAGTGGCGGTAGAAGGCGGGATCGCCCACCAGCACGCAACCGGTAGCACCCATGGCGCGGATGGCCTCCAACCCGTCCCGCACCAGGCGCGAGCCCACGCCCCGGCGCTGGAACGGCGGCAGCACGCCCACTGGTCCCAGTATGTAGAGCCCGCACTCGGCGCCGCCCACCAGGGCCGGGGAAAAGGCGATGTGGCCGACGACCTGGCCCTCCATATCCGCCACCAGCGAGACGCTCAGCGCGCCGGCCTCGCGCAGGCCGTCCACGATGAGGTGCTCGGTCTGCCGGCTGTAGGGATGGCTGGCAAATGCCTCGACATGAACCGTACGGATAGCCTCGATGTCGCGCAGCTCTTCATTGCGGATTATCACTCCGTATTCCTTCTGAATTCCTGGCGATTGATTACATGCCGCTGAGAGTGCGGGTCCGCTTGCTCCGTTCGCGCAGCGCCATGAGCAGCGCATCCTTCTTGAGCAGGCCGACGACCTCGCCGGGCCTTTTGGGATCGATCACCGGCAGGCAGGAGACCGGCGTGAACTCGAACTTTATCAGCGCCTCGTTGAGGGTTTCGCCGTTGTCCACGGTGACCACCGTACGGGTCATCATGTCGCGCACGCGCCTGCTCGCCGGCTTCAGCAGACAGTCCTTGATGTGCGGCCTCAGATCGCTCATGGAGAGCATACCCACGAGCTTCCCCGCGTCGTCCAGCACCGGGTAGTGCGGGTACCGGGACGCCGCCGCCTTGTTCAGTACCTCCAGGAAGGTGGCGTCTTCGTGAAGCGTTTCGAAGCGCGTCTCCATGACCTCGGTCACGGCCAGCTCGGCCAGGAAGTCGGGGTCGAACCCGCGCACGATGTTCACGCCCTGGCGCAGCAGCTTCATCTCGTACGCCGAGTAGCCGAAGAGCAGCCGCACGGTCAGCGCGCTGGCTATGCACGCCGCCATCAGCGGCAGCACCCCGCCGTAGCTCATGGTCAGCTCCACGGCGGTGAACAGCGCGGTGATGGGGGCCAGGGTGGTGCCGGCCAGCACGGCGGCCATGCCGGCCACAGCGTAGTTCTGCGGATGCAGGGCCAGCGTGGGGTCGATGGCGTTGAGGCCCAGGCTGACGACCGTGCCCAGGGCCGCACCCAGAAAGAAGGACGGCCCCATGATGCCGCCGCTCATGCCGGAGCCGATGCAGACCGAGGTGGCGGCGATCTTGAGCACGATGAGCAACAGCGCAAGCCCCAGGGCTAGGTGCCCGGCCAGGGCGAGGTTTACCGTCTCATAGCCCACGCCCAATACATCCGGCGTAATCAGGGCGATGAGGCCGAGCAGCAGCCCGCCGATGGCCGGCTTCACCCAGCGCGGCAGCGGGATGCGCTCGAAGAACATGTCGGCGCCGAAGACCGAGCGGATGAAGGCGATGGCCACCAGCCCGGCCAGCACGCCCATGGGCGCATAGATGAGCAGCTCCCAGTACTTCTGCAGGCCGGTGGGTCCGGCGAGCTCGAAGGCGGCGAAATGGCCCCAGAAAAAGCGCGACAGCGCCGAGGCCGTGACGGCGGCTACGATGATGTGCGCCATGTAGGCCACCTCGATCTCCACGAGGATGACTTCCATGGCGAAGAGTGCGCCAGTGAGCGGCGCGTTGAACGTGGCAGCAATGCCCGCGGCCGCGCCGGAGGCCAGCAGCACCGGCAGCATCTCCGGGGTCAGCCTGAATAATCCGCCGATTGTGGAGCCCACGGATGCGCCGATCTGTACGATGGGCCCCTCGCGGCCCACCGAAGCGCCCGCGCCCAGCAGCAGGCTTGTGACCAGGGCCTTGAACACGGCCACCCGCCGCCGCATGACGCCCTTGCCCACGGTGATGGCGCGGATGACCTCTGGCACGCCGGGCCCGCGCGCCTCGGGTGCGAAAAAGGTGATGACCGGCCCCACGGCCAGACCGGCAGCCGTGGGCACGAGCAGCACCAGCCACCACGGCGCCTGGCGCACGGTTTCCAGGAAGTTGCCGCCCTCCCCGCCCCAGAAGAGCTCCTGGAACAGCAGGATGAGCTCGCGGAACAGATACGCGCCGCCCGCAGCCAGCACGCCCACCAGCACGGCCAGAAACAGCAGGCCGATGTACCGCAGCCTGGCCTGGTGCCAGCGCCTGGGCGATCTCTGCCGCGCCAGGGAGACGAGCCGCCGGCTCATCCCCGTAATCATGCAACCCACCTCATGCGCATCGTATCAATATACATGGCGGCGGGATGTGTTGCAAAGAACCGTTGGCCGAGCTGGCTATCGAGTCTGTGCCAAAGGCGCGGCGCCGTGCTGCGTCCGCCCGTCCTGCTTACGGTTATGGAGCGGGACGAACCGAACTCTTTGTGCGCAGGCCCATGAACGCAAGAACGGCGCCGGATCGGGAAAATCCGGCGCCGTCGTGAGCTCCGTCCCCGGACCAGGAATGCAGGAGGCATCTTCCCGGAGGGTTGGAGCTGGTCTCGGACGCGTAGCCCTTCCTCTGCTCTTTCGCAGTGGGATGCTGACGAGGAACACACCCCTGCGGAGAGACGGCCGCCCTTGCGAGGCATGTCGCCGGCGTACCAGGGTTGCCGGCTGAAACCATTCAGCAAGGGTGTAGCGCCGGCGCCGCTCTGTGACGACGCCGGCCATGCGTCCGGGAGACTCAGTTACTTGGAGTACTCGTCCATGTAGATCCAGAGCACGCCGCCGAGCTCCACCGGCTTCTGGTTGCCGTCGGGATCGGGCAGCGTGAAGTCCGCAGTGTTCAGCGCGGCAAAGCCCCACCAGCCCGGCTGCGGGCAGGCAAAGGTGAAGATGCCCGCGCCGTCGGCCTTGACCACCTGCGTCTCATGGTAATCACTGGGCAGGGAGAAACCGGCCTGGTTGTAGAGCTCCACCTCGACCTCGGCGTTGGGCACGGGCTTGCCGTCCAGCAGCACCTGGCCCACAAAAGCGTTGCCGGCGTAGTTGCCGAAGGGCCGCAGCAGGGGCACGATCTCGGTCTTCAGGCCCAGAGGCTCGTCCCAGCCGTCCTCACCGCCGAAAGCCGGCACCACGGCCTTGGTGTAGTGGATGATGGAGCAGTCCTCGGCAGGCTCCCAGTACGGCACGGGCTCCATGTAAAAGGTGTACACGCCGGGGCGCTTCACGTCGTAATGCACGGTCCAGGCCGGATGCTCCATCACCGTGGCTTCCTTGAGGGAGCCCAGCAGGTCGGTCTTTTCGCCCTCGAACACCACGCCGAACTCCTTGGGCTTGACCAGGTTCATGCCCTCGCCGCCAAAGGGGTGCGAGAAGGACAGGGTCACGTCCACGGAGCGGTTGTCCGGCGTAACCACGGGCTGGCTGGGGATGACCATGCCGAAGTGGGCAAAGGCCGGTGCGGACATGATCAGCAAAAAGAACGCGGCAAGTACGAGTCGATTGAAACGCATACGATTCCCTCCCAGGATTGCAGTATGGTTATACTATACTAAAAATAGTAACACGAGATGCTACAAAAGAAGCCGCGGGCAACTCCCCCCACGGCTCCCTGTTTGCTATTGCTTCTTGCGGCTTTTGGCGTAGGCCAGCAGACCAGCCAGACCGAAAAGGTAGCCGATGCCGCCGAAGATGTCGGACATCTTGGGGCCGGCGTCCATCTCCATACGGTTCACAGCGCGCACCAGGGGCGAGATTTTCTCGTCCAGCTTCTTGTCCAGCGCAGCCTCCAGCTTGGCTTCCAGCGCGACCTCCAGGGCTTCCACCGCCGCCGGGGCCTGCGCGGCTCCGGTGCTTCCGGATGCGGCGGCCGGTGCGGCGCTTTCCGCCTGCCCGGCTTCTGCAGCGGTCTCAGCAGTGGACTCTGTTGCCGGAGCAGCCACGCCGGCGTATTCCTTGGCGCGCACGGTCCAGCTGCTGCGGTGTCCTTCCCCGGCGTTGACCACGATCTCCAGGTCGATCGGGTTCTTCAGGGCGGACTCCGGAATCGCGAAGACGAACTCGCCGGTTTCGTTGGTCGTGCCGGTCAGCAGCACGTCGCCGGTGGACGCGTCGTGCACTTCCACGCCGCCTTCCCGCACGGGATTACCACGGCTGAACTCCGATTCCATATGCACGTCGGTCCCCTCCACCCAGGCGAACACGTTGACCCGGTGGGCCCACGCCGTAGTGGCGAGCAGGACGAGACACAGCGCTGCGAGTGCGGAGTAGAGATAACGCATGGTTACGCTCCCGCTACGCGTTGCAGATTGAGAATTTCCGGCTGGACCTTGGCCAGGAACGAGATGATGAACACGGTAACCACCCCCTCTATGCCCATGACCGGCAGATGCGCCAGCAGCAGCGTGCCGGCCGCGGCCAGGAATCCCTCGTCCGTGAACACCAGACATAGGGAGACGAGCACGGCGGACAGCGCGATGGGCAACGCCCCGGCAAAGAACGCCGCCACAGGGCGCACGCCGCCGCCCTTGACGATGAGCCTGTGGAAGACGAGGTAGCAGAGCACAGCGGGCGCGGCCATGTTGAAGGTATTGATGCCCAGGGTGGTGAGCCCGCCGAACTGGAAGAACACGGCCTGCAGCAACAGCCCGACCATGATGGCCGGGAACGCGGCCCATCCCAGGATGATGCCTAAGAGACCGTTGAGCACCAGATGGACGCTGGTGGGTCCGACAGGAAAGTGGATGAGGCTGGCGACGAAGAACGCCGCGGAGAGCATGGCCACGGTCATGATGCGCTCGTGATCCAACCGCTTGATACCGAGCCATGTTCCCCCGACGGCCAGCGCCCAACCAGCGGCCAGCACCGGTGTGGATAGAACGCCTTCGGAGATGTGCATGATTCTTTCGATCCTTGAAAATATCCAGTAGGCAGTCTGGTCGGATGCGGCCTGGCTGCGAGCTTCGGGTTGATTGCCCGCGCGAGCGACACGACATTACAAAAAGTGTTACGCATTGGCAACACGATTTTTTCCATTTGCACATATCGATTATTATTCTCAAAGACCTCGTCCATTATCCTCTGTCCGTCAAACACACCAATGGCCAGACCATACGTTTCTTTGCTGGTCTGCGGTGAATATATTTTGCTAGAGTGGGTCGAGCTTGCTCACAACACATCCATTGATCTTCAAGGAGGTTCGCCATATGAAACGCGCCATCGTCATCCTGCTCTCCCTCGCCGCTGTCTGCATCCTGGCCCTGAGTGGTTGCGAGAAAAAGCCCCAGGTCATCATCGCCCCGATCTCGCCGGAGATATTCCGCTTCCCCAACGGCGCCACCCTGCCCGCCAACACCGCGGACCGCGCCGGGGCCCTTGGCGAGATCGCCGTGCAGGCCCACAGACGCCATCTGCTGGGCGGTCCGGACATGGGCGCGAACCGCGAGACCGTGGAGATCGCCATGGACATGTTCTACGACCTCTCCCAGGCCCAGGGCGCCGGCGAGGTGACACTGTTCTTCGATACGGGCAGCGCCGTGATCAAGCCCGGAGAGCGTGACAAGCTGGAGCAGTTCCTGAGCCGCATCGCCCTGGATGGCTACGGCCGCACGGTGCATCTGCTGCTCATCGGCAGCGCCTCGGCCACCGGCCCCCGCGAGCTGAACACCAGGCTCTCCACACAGCGGACCGAAGCCCCGCTGCCCATCGTCCAGCGCATGCTCAGTGGTGGACCATACGCCATCCACCCCATCAACGCCCTGGGCGACATGTACAGCCCGCGGAACGTGCCGAACCAGGTGAACCGGCTGTACCAGTACGTGCAGATCATCGTGGCGTACGGACCGTAGTGGCGCCGGCCTGCGCCCCCGGAGGCCGCCTCGCCTTGCTGCGTCCGGCATGATGTGCGTATATAGCGTCTGACAATACGTATCATTGATAACATCATGTATCTACGCGCCGAACGCATATCCAAAGCCTACGATGGTCAGGCTGTACTCAAGGACGTCTCATTCGAGGTCGAGACCGGCGAGATGGTCTCCATCATCGGCCCGTCCGGCGTGGGCAAGACCACGCTGCTGCGCATCCTGGCCGGGCTGGAAAAGGCCGACGTCGGCGAGATCGACTTTGCGGTCAAACCATCGCGCAAGCACCCGGTTATCCTGGTGTTTCAAGACTACCTGCTCTTCCCCAGCCTGACCGTGTTCGAGAACGCGGCCTTTGGCCTGCGGGTGCGGAAAATGAAGCGCCGAGAGATAACCGAGGCCGTGGACAGGGTGCTGTCCCACTTCGGCCTGTCGGACAAGGCGGACGCCTACCCGAGCCAGCTCTCGGCCGGGCAGAAGCAGCGCGTGGCCATAGCCCGCGCCGTGGTGGTGAACCCTGCCCTGCTGCTGCTCGACGAGCCCTTTGCCAACCTGGACCCCACGCTCAAGATGCAGACGGCCGAGTTTCTGCGCGAGACGCAACGCGCCTTTGGCGTGACCACGGTGAGCGTGACCCACGACCTGGCCGAGGCCCTGGCCATGTCCGACCGCGTGGGCCTGATGCTGGGCGGAGAGCTGGTGCAGTACGCCGGGGCCGAGGAGGTCTACCAGCGGCCGGTCAGCCTGGAGGCGGCCGAGTTCCTGGGGCCCATCAACCAGCTCGACTCCGACATCGCCGCCAGCCTGGGCGTTCCCTGCAACGGCGGCCCGGTCATGATCCGGCCGGAGTCCCTGACCATGATCCGCGACGATGGCGGACCCGCCACAGTGGAAAGCAGCCGCTTTGCCGGCGCGCTGACCAAGTACACGGTGCATCTCGACGGCCGCCGCATCGAGGTCCTCTCGTCCAGCAACGGCTTCGCCGCCGGGGACCGCGTGGCCCTGCGCATCGCCGACGACAATCACCCAACCAGTACCGAAGGAGCAGCATAACCATGCGATCCCATCGTTCCCTGCTACTTGTCCTCGTCCTGCTTGCGCTGTGCCTGTGCATATCCGCTTGCTCGGAGGAGCCGGCGTCCGAGACGCAGTCCAACCAAACCGAGGCTACTGCGGCTCCGCAGGCCGAAGAGCCCCCGGCGGCCAAGCTGCCCCCAGCCGAAGGCGGCACGCCCACGGGCGAGTTTGTGGAGGCGGGCAAGATTCCCTTGGGGGACGACCTGCTGGTCACGCCGTGGGAGGAGATCGTTGCCGCGGCCAACGGCACCACCGTGCGCTTCTACATGTACGGCGGCTTTGCCCACACCAACAAGTGGGTGGACGGCTGGGTGGCCGACCAGGTGAAGCAACGCTACGGCATCACCCTGGAGCGCGTGCCCATGGACGCCAGCGTGTTCATCAACAAGCTTTTGGGCGAAAAATCCGCCGGCCAGGAAGAAGGCTCCATCGACCTCTTGTGGATCAACGGCGAGAACTTCAAGAACGCACGGGAGGCGGACCTGCTCTTCGGCCCGTTTGCCGAACTCTGCCCCAACTACGTGCAGCACGTGGACAAGACAATGGCGGCCACGGACTTCGGCTTCCCCACGGACGGCTATGAAACGCCGTATGGCAAGGCGCAGTTCGTGTTCGAGTACGACACCGCCAAGCTCACCGACCCGCCCTCCTCCTTTGCCGAGCTGCCCACGTGGGTTGCCGACAACCCCGGCATGTTCACCTACCCCCGGCCGCCGGACTTCACCGGCTCGGCCTTCATCCGCCAGGCGCTTTACGCCGTTACCGGCGGGTACGCCCAATACATGGACGGCTTCGAACAGGAGCTGTTCCAGGAAAAGGCGCCCGTCCTTTGGGACTATCTGAACGGCATGGAGGAGCAGCTTTGGGAAAAGGGCGACGCCTACCCCAAGGACAGCGCCATCCTCGATACGCTTTTTGCGCGTGGCGAGGTGCTGCTGAACATGAGCTACCACCCCATGCACGCGCAGTCCAAAATTCTGGACGGCACCTACCCGGACACGGTGCGCACCTTTGTCATGGATGAAGGCTCCATCTACAACCTGCACTTCACGGCCATTCCCTACAATGCGCCGAACAAGACCGGTGCCGTGGTGGTGGCCAACTTCCTGATGTCTCTGGAGGCCCAGCTTTCCAAGTTCGATCCGCAGAACTGGGGCGACTTCCCGGCCATCGACCTGTCCACGCTCTCCCAGGAGTGGCGGGACAAGTTCGCGGCTGTGGACGTGGGCGCGCCCACCCTGAGCCCGGAGGTTCTGGACAAGCACGCCGTGCCGGAGATTCCGGCCAAGTATTTAGAAGCGTTGGAAAACGGTTGGGAAGACAACGTCCTGCACCAGTAGCGGGATGCGCTCATGACCAAGGATTCCACAGGCCGGCTCTCTCTGGGCCAGGCGCTGCTGCGGCTCTCGCCGCTGGCGCTGCCGTGCGTGGCGCTGTTCGGCGGCGGGTTGGCCCTGGCTATAGCCCAATCATTCGGCGTGGCGCTGCCCTTTCCGTACGAGGGCGGCGCCTTTGCCGCCTATCAGGAGCTCACGAGGCCGCATCTGGCCGGCTCCATCCTGCTGTCCCTGTGGGTGGCCCTGGCGTCCGCGGGGTTGTCGGTGATCTGCGGTTCCATCCTGGCCTACGCCATCTGGCGGCTGCCCAACGCCTTGCAGCGCTGGACCATCATCTACAAGACGCCGCTCATCCTGCCGCCCATCGCCGTGGGCTTTCTGGCCATCATCTTTCTCAGCCGCAGTGGCGTGCTCAGCTCCCTGGCCTTCCACATCGGGCTGGTGGACACGCCGGCCGACTTCCCCTCCATCCTCTACGGCGGCTGGGGCGGCGGCATCATCCTGGCCTATCTCTACAAGGAAACGCCCTTTGTGGTGCTGCTGAGCCTGGCCGCGCTGCGCCGACTGGACCCCGGCCTAGTGCAGACGGCGCACATGTTCCACGCGAGCCGCGCGACCATCTTCCGCACCATCATCCTGCCGCATCTCGCGCCGGTGCTGCATACGGTGTTCATCATCCTCTTCCTCTACAGCTTCGGCGCGTTCGATATCCCCTACCTGGTGGGCGAGAGCTCGCCGGGCATGCTCAGCGTAGAGGCGTTCAACCTCTACTTCAAGCGGACCCTGGCGGACCGGCCCACGGCCATGGCCCTGCTCACGCTCATGTTCCTCTTCTCCGTGGGGTTCATCGTGATCTACACGCGCACGGCCTCGCGCCTGGGCCAGAAGGAGCGCAAGCTGTGAAGAACGCGCTCCGCGCATCCGCCGGATGGACAAATCAAGTGCCGCAACGCGGATGCATGCGGGGTTCTGCCGGAGCCGCGGCCATGAGGTTGCCATGAAACGGCCTCTGCTGTTGGCCATGCTGGCCGTGCTCTTTCTCGCGCCGCTCGCCGTGCTCGCGGTCTACTCCCTGGGCTCGGGCTGGGCGTTTCCCGATCTTCTGCCGCGGCGGTTCGACCTGCGCGCCGTCCGGTACATCGCCGGGGAGTGGCAATCCGTGGCCAAGCACCTGGCCTCCTCGACGGCGTACTCCCTGGCCACAGCCGCGCTCACCCTGGTGCTGACCATCGCGCCGGCCCACCTCTTTGCCAGGCGGCGCTTTCCCGGCAAGGTCCTGCTGGAGGGCATCCTGCTGGCGCCGGCCCTGGTGCCGGCCATGACCTTCTCCATGGGCGTGCACTACATGTTCATCCGCGCGGGCCTGAACGACACGATGCTCGGCGTGGTGCTGGTGCTGGCCACGTTCAGCTACCCGTACATGCTGCGGGCGCTGGTAGCCGGGTACCAGTCCTTTGGCGAGGAGTACGCCCTGTGCGCGCAGAACCTGGGGGCCGGTCCATTGAGCCGGCTCTGGCGGGTGGAGCTGCCTCTGCTCATGCCGGCCATTGTTGCCGGGGGCTCCGTGGTTTTTCTGGTGGCCTTTTCCGAGTACTTCCTGGTCTTCCTCATCGGCGGCGGCCGGGTGCCTTCCTTCACGGGCTACCTCTTTCCCTTCCTGGCTTCGTCGGATCTGGGCCTGGCCTCGGCCCTCACCCTGGTCTTCTTCATCGCGCCGCTCATACTCTTCGTCCTGGTGGAGCTCACCGTCTCGCGGGCCTACCGCCGCCGCGGGCTGTACTGAAGACGCCATCTCTGCACATCCACGTTGACATCGCGGGCAAAGCGGGCGAACTGTGCTACAACAATGGATAAACCATGACACATTCGCCACGGCACAACTCGCCGGTCTACCGGCTCATGCACTCGCGGTCGTTCGACCTCACGGTGACGCACTTTGCTCCCCTGCTGTGTCTCGGGCTCGGCTTCATGAGCCTGGCGCAGGCCTGGTGGGATCTTGAGGCCATGTACCACACCTCGCAGCTCCAGGTGTATCTCATCCTCGTCGTGTGCGGCATCGTCCTGGGCGGGGCGGCCTACCTGATCCAAAGAAGGCTCTCCCCGCGGGACCGCCACGGCGCGCTGATTCTGGCCGTGGTCGGCTTTGTCTGCGGCGTGCTGCCTGTGCTCATGATCCTCTCCGCCACGGTGCTCATGGCCGTCACGCTATTCACCGTGCTCGCAGTGGTTCTGCGCGTGGCCAGCTTCCTGCGCACGGTGGCTTCGCTCTTGGCGCCCAACCGCAACCCGACCTGGCCGCAGGTGGGTTCGCTGCTTTACACCTACCTGTCGCTGCTCACCGCCTTTACCCTCATCAACGTAGCGCTGGACCTCTTTCCCGAGCTGTTCACCGGCGCGCAACCGGCCTTCAACTTCGGGGGCCAGGGCTCCATGCTGGTCAACTCGTTCTACTTCAGCGTGGTGGTCATGACCACGCTGGGCTTCGGCGACATCACGCCGCACACTTCCCTGGCCAAGGTGTCCGTGGCCCTGCAATGCCTGACGAGCTACGTGATGTTCGCCCTGCTCGTGGGCGTAGCCACCCGCGGCGTGCTGGGCAAGGACGACAAGTAGCAGTAATTGGGAAATGGAGGCCGCTCTGCGGCTCCGGCCTGACCCGGCGGCGAACCACCAGATACGAGCATCTCCTGAAATCGCACAAAAGAAGGCCCGGAGAGATCATCCCCGGGCCTGTGCTATGTCATGCGCCTGCCGGTTTGCGGCGATCATGGCCAAGGGCCCGTTGCGGGCCGTGCCGGCAGCGCCAAGTATCCAGAATTGTGGACTTATGTCAGGCAGGCTTGCCGCAGAGGAGCTTGCGCTCGCCGTCTTCGAAGAGCACGAGCATCTTTCCTTCCGAGCCGAAAACTTCCTCGATGCGGCCAAAACCGAACTTCTTGTGGTCCAGGATATCGCCAACCTCAAAGATACCGTCCATGGCGTAAGGGCGCGCCTCGCCCACGGGCAGCGTGGAGACGTCGAGGAACTTCTTGGGCGCCTTCTTTTTGGAGCTGCGGGAGGTCGTCTTCTTCGCGGTCTTGGTGCCCACCGGCTTGGGAGGCCGGTACTTGCGGTTGGCGCCGCAGGTCAGGCATTGCACGCGAAGGGGGACGCCATTTTCTGCGGCCACCACGACGTGTTTTCGTTCATCCTTGCAGGTCCGACATGCCGTCACAATATTTTCGCCAGGTTCCAAAGCTTCTATCCTTCATGTCTTGGTTGGTTGGGTCGTTGCCGTCTGTGAATCATGCAGGTTGCCACACATCGCCGCTCTTGGGAAATCATTCTTTGCCGATAATATTCAGAGCCGAATCTGTAGCAATTTACCGCTTTTCCCGTCCAACGTGCGGGCATGGCTGGAGTAATACGCGCCCAGCCGGCTGGGGGCGACGAAGCCGGCTCGCTGTGATACCATCCAAACTGTAACAATCACGCAACCCGCTATTCACTTTTGGAGAAAGCGACATGCAGGAATGGAATGCCGGCGCATTGCTCAAAGTCTCCGGAGGCTACTGGCAATCGTGCGCGCTGCATGCCGGGATCAAGCTGGACGTGTTCACGGCCATAGACACCCGCTCCATGCAGCCGGAGGACGTGGCCGCGCGCATACACGCCGACCCGGACGCCACATCGCGGCTGCTGGACGCCCTGGCTGCCATGGGGCTGCTCACCAAGGAATCGGGCAGGTTCTCCAACACGGACGTCTCCCTGCGCCATCTGTGCAAGAGCTCCAAGAACTACCTGGGCTACATCATGCTGCACCACCACTACCTCATGGACTCCTGGAGCAGGCTGGACGCCGCCGTGCTGGAAGGCAAGCCGGTGGGCGAGCAGACCCAGGCCCGAGAGGACACGCGCGAGGCTTTTCTCATGGGCATGTACAACAACGCCATGCTCCAGGCCCCGGAGCTGGTGGAGCGTATCGACCTGACCGGCCGGCGCACCTTGCTGGACATGGGCGGCGGCCCCGGCACCTACGCCATCCAGTTCTGCCTGCGCAATCCCAAGCTCACCGCCACGGTCTTCGACCTGCCCACCACCAGGCCATTCGCCGAGGAGACCATTGCCCGCTTCGGCCTATCCGGCCGCATCGAGTTCGAGCCCGGCAACTATCTGGAGACCACGCTGCCCAGGCATTTCGACGTGGTCTGGATGTCGCACGTCCTGCACAGCCAGGGGTACGGCGTCTGCCGCGAGATGATCCGCAAGGCCGTGGCCGCGCTCGACCCCGGCGGCCTGCTGCTCATCCACGACTTCTACCTGAACGAGCACAAGGACGGCCCGCCCTTGCCGGCGCTCTTCTCGCTGAACATGCTCGTGCGCACCCAGGAGGGCCGCAGCTACTCGGACCGCGAGGTGCGGGATATGATGGAGGAAGCCGGCCTGCAGAAGGTGCGCCGCCTGAGCTATGAAAGCCCGTCCCAGTCAGGCGTGCTCATGGCGGTGAAGCCGGAGTAGCAACACGGCCGCCGTGAATACGGTCCGGCATCCTGAATGGATATCCGGACAACAGCCTAAAACAACAGTCCACACAACAGCAATGGCCCGCGGCTCCGTGGCTGTGGCCGGAGCCGCGGACCATGCCCTACCTAGCCGGCGCTACACGCTGCCGTTAGTGCTCAGTTCGGTGATGATCCGGGTGAGGGAGGCGGACATGTCCGCCAGCCCTCGGGATGACACCAGCGCCTTGTCCATGCCGAGCGCCGATTCAGCCGCTATCTCCGTGACCTCCTCCACGGCGCTGTTTATCTGCGTCGATGCGGAGGACTGCTCTTCCGAGGCCGCGGCAATGGACTGCACCTGCCCGGCCGTGTCGCTGGCCAGATCCAGAATACACTGCAACGCCGCTCCGGAAGACTCGGCGTGCTGGCTGGCTTCGCCCACCACCGTGGCCACCTCGTCCATGCCTCCCAGGGCCTGGTTTGTTGCGTCCTGGATGGCGCTGATGCGCTGGCGCACCTCGTGCGTCGCAGTCATGGTCTTTTCCGCGAGCTTGCGAACCTCGTCGGCCACCACGGCGAAGCCCCTGCCGGCTTCACCTGCGCGGGCCGCCTCGATGGCCGCGTTGAGCGCCAGCAGGTTGGTCTGATCGGCGATATCGTTGATCACGGTGATGACGTCGCCGACGCCCCTGGCGTCGTGTCCCAGCAATCCCATGGAGTCCTTGAGCTTGTTCGTGATCCGGCTGACCGCCTGCATGGAGTCGCCGGTCTTGCGGACAACGTCGGCGCCCTGCAGGGCGTTCTCGCGCGCGGCCTGGGCCGCCTCCGCCGCCAGGCTGGCGCTGCGGGCTATCTCCAGAACCGTCGCATTCATCTGCTCCATGGCCGTGGACGTCTCGTACATCCGGTCCTTCTGGACCACGGCGCCGTTGGCAACCTGCTCGGACATGGCCGAAAGCGACACGGCCGCTCCGGAAAGCTCCTCGGCAATATGTCTGGCGCGCTCCGCCACTTCGAGATTGCCCGAGTACAGACTCTGGGCCCGCCGCTGCAGCTCCAGGGCTTCGGCCTCGGCCCTGGTGGCTTTCTCGGCATGGCTCGCTGCTTCGGCCTGTTGCTCCTCGGCAACCGCGATGGTCTCGTTGAGCCGTCCCACCATGCCGGTAACGTCATCGCGGAGCGCGGCGAACTCGCCCTGGAAAACGCCTGTTGGCATGGTGTTCCTGTCACCGCCGGCCACCGCCTGGGTGTAGTTCTGGAGCGACCCCAGTGAAAAGCCGATGCCGCGGATTATCCGCCAGAACAACAGGCAGATGACAACGGCCAGACCAAGCTCCATGGCGCCGGTGGTCATGGCGATGGAGGAGGAAAGATCGCGGCGTTTGTCCGTGTAGTATTGTCGAAGCTTGAGCATATGGGGCTCCATGCTGCGGCCCTGCTCTACCAGCGTCTGGGTGAGCTCTCGTTTGCGCGCCATGCCCTGGGCGTACTGCGTAAACGCCGCGATGTAGGCTTCCAGCTCGTCGCGCAGAGCTCCTGCACTGGCTCTCTGCACCTGATCCTGCAGCGTATCGAGCCTGGTGCGGAATGCCGGCACATACCCATCCCCGCGCTGGAGCACGTTCTTTTCCTGGCGCCGCAGCTCCAGCAGGGCGATTCGCGCTCCGGTGTCGCCGGAGGCCTCGATGTCGTCACCCATCCGGCGCGCCGCCGCCACAAAACGGCCGAGCAGGCCCTGCGTTTCGGAAAGCCCCATTGTCTGCATGGTGTCGCTCAGGGCCAACAGGTCGGTTTCGTAGGCGGATACGGCGGCTGCCGCCGTGCGGCACGCTTCGGCATTGTCCTGGTCATCCGTCGCAATGTTGTCCAGCGTGGCGCGTAGTGTGGCCAGGTATTCTTTGGCCTTGTCCGTGTAGGCCAGGTCGTCGCGCATGATGAGGTTCTTTTCGTGCCGGCGCACCTGAAGAACCTGCACCTCGCCTTCGAGCGCAAGGTTCTCCAACCGGGACAACCGTGCTATCAGGCGCTGGCCAATCAGATTGGCCGTGAAGAAACTGAGAAATCCAAGGAGGGTGAGCAGCAGCAGGAAGTACAGACGAGCCTTAATGGACATTGAGTTACCTCGCGTTGGAAGGGGGGAACGTGATTCCATCGATCCGTCACGAGGAGGCACGAGGCAAGGCTCATGCCAAGCATTCGAGAGATTGTGAATTTTATATCATGCACAAATCAGGTAGAAAATAGACACCCGCTTACCTGATAGAAACTTCGAAACGCCGAGCCAGATGTCGGATTTTTTTACAATTCGTAAAGCATTGCGCATCATTTCAGCCTTGATTGTCCCTGTATAAACGATTTGCGCAAGGTGTCTGGGAGGGCTGGAGGGAATGATGACGACGGCGGCCCGGCGATTCCTTCGGCGGCCTGGGGAACACTGTCTCTAGGGCCCCATGTGGGCGAGGTGGGGCATTCCGTGCCTCCCTGTCCCGGCTCGCTGAGTCGTGCAGCCTACTTCGGGGTTAATACATACATATGTTCCGCGATGCCTGGGCCCACTTCATATGTATATTTGATGGTGTACTTCTCATTCTCAAACGTAACATCGACGTCCCCAAAAAAGGCGTCTACGATCTCTTGCTTCTTGTCCGGCGCATAGAGATCAGCAAATGATTTCACAAATTGGCGCGCCTCTCGCTTGTCTGAATGGAGTCCCTCTCCGACATTACGAATCCAATCGTTCCAAAGGTACTTCACCTTTGTGACTACTTTGGCTTTCCTGTCGCTGTTTATAAAAAACTTCACCGTTTCTTTCGCACCGGTGACACACCCCCACATCCCCCAAGGGACTGACTGAGACGGCGGGAAAATCTTCTCATTTCGACACGTAAGAACAGCTTTCGCCCTCTGTACTTCCTTTTTATAGTCCATGGCATGCCCATCCGCAGGACGATATCCCAGGGCTGCAAATAAAATGATAATCGAGATACATAATTTGAGCATCACTTCCCCCTAGACCATGCTATATGTTTTTACAACCAGTATAGCTATATATAACAGACTGAACCGCTGCGCAATGCGTACTATGGCGTACGCGTGATCCGCCACTTATGATATGGATTTGAAGGCTAAGGCGAGTTTCTTCCTTTTCTCTGCTCCATACGAAAAACAGCCCGGCAATCGCGCAGGACTGCCGGGCTGTTTCATATTTTTGGTCTGTTGGGCTGCTACTTGCCTTTAGGCTGCTTCATAATCTTCTGGTTGGTCACCCAGTCGTTCAGTTCGATGAAGCGTTCCGAGACGTTGTAGCGGCCCCTCTCGAACACGCCGTAGTCGCCGCCGCCGGCCATGGCCGAGGCGTAGCGCACGTGGTTCGCGGCAAAGAACCAGACGCCGGTCCACAGGCGTTCGGGGTACTCATCAAAGGGGTTGCCGTCCTTGTCCAAGCCCGTGGCCAGTCCGTCCTTCCAGGCTTCGCTCATCACCTTGGTCGCTGCTCTGGTCCGCTCGTTGGTCACCTTGATGGTGTTCTCGAACCGTGCCCAGTGATGCTCCACCCAGCTCGCGCCGTGGCAGGAGCGGCAAACGGCCTGCATGTTCCCGGTGCGCGCGTCCTGTTCCTTTTCGCCGATGAGGAAGTCCATGGCGATATCGCCGTCAAAGGTAGTGGGCAGGTGGATGCCGTCCTGGTTGACGATGATGGACGTGTCCGCTTTGGCCGGCTGGGGATGCGCGTAGATCAGGCCAAAGATGCGCCACGGCAGCCGCGGCGTTACGGCGTGAGTGCGCTTGGCGATCACCGTGCCGTCCGGAGAGACCACCTCCGAGATGTGGCAGGTGGCGCAGGTGGGCGCGCGGAAGTCCTTGCCCACGGTCCACGGCACGGCGTCGAAGTCCCAGTCCCCGTGCTTGGAGTTGTAGATGGTGCCGTGCTTGGAAAGGTCATAGACCTTGTACGCCGGCACGTCCGGCCCGCTGTGGCACTCCCCGCACGTGGCAGGGGAGCGCGCCTCTGCGATGGAGAAGGTGTGCCGGGTGTGGCAGGGCGTGCAGGAGCCCTTGCTCCCGTCCAGGTTGATGCGGCCCGGCCCCTGGTTGGGCCAGCCCTCGATAACCGGGACGTCGAACGATCCATAGTCAGTGTCGTGGGTCTTGGTGCCGTTCACGGAAAGCTTGGTGCCGTGGCAGTAGAGGCAGCTCTCGGCGTAGGTTTCCGGGTCGCTCGGAGTGAACTCGGCTTTGCCTGTGTCGGTTCTGGCCATATGGCCGTTCACGCTGACCACGAACTGCTGGTAGAAGGGGTTGTTCACCAGGTTGCCGTACGCCTGGGACATGAGGTTGTCCTTGTACTCCTCCCGCTCCGTGGCGTGGCAGGTGGCGCAGTCGTCCGGGGAAACCACCACATGGACCTGGAAACCGGCGTGCTCAAAGGTGTCGGCGTGCTTGCCGGACCGCATGGTGTGGCACTCGGCGCAGCCCACCACTGTTTCCTGCAGCTCCTCGGGAATGTCCGTGCTGGAGACCCGCCGCGCCTGCTCGTCCTTCTTCAGGCCCTCGGCCGGGGTGATGCGCGCGTGCCGGCTCTTGCGCCAGCCAGCCACAATGCCGGGATGCAGGCCCTCATGACAGGCCAGACACTGGGAGGTGGCGTCGGAGACCGGAATGTCGTCCGCATCGTCCTTGTCCTGCGCAAGCCCCCGCTGCGCCGGCACAAGGCAGAACAACGCCGCCAGGGAGCACAGAGTGAGTATACGGAAATGTCGCAACATGGATATCCTCCTGGGAATCGTTGACTAGTCGAAAGCGGCCGGCCGGCCGGGATCGTCAAGGTGCTTGCGAACCTCGGCCAGATGGGCTGCGTTGGTGCGATTCTCGGACAGAGTCGGCAGGTCGTCGAAGTCAAAGAAGGCGGCGTCCAGGGTTTCGTCGCTGGAGTGCGGCTCTCCGCCCAGGTCCTTGCAGATGAACACGGCCTTGTACGCGTGGAAGAACTCCATGGGCCGGCCCTTGCGGTTGGCGTCGTACAGCCCCACCAGCCGCCTGGCCCGCGCACGCACGCCGCTCTCCTCGAAAATCTCGCGCTCCACCATGCACGAGGGATACTCGCCCACGTCGGCCCAGCCGCCGGGCAGGCACCACTTCTCGTCCATGCGCTCCTGCACCAGCAGCACCTTGCCCTCGCGGATCACGGCCCCGCGCACGTCCACCTTTACCGTGGCGTAACCGGGCTGCAGCAGGAAGACCTCTTCCACGGTCGCGCGGTCGAGCTGGCTGTTCATGGCCGTCATCTCGGCCGCTATCTCCATGAAACGCTTGAACAACGCCTCGTCGTAATGGCTCTTGGCGTAGGTCAGGCCGGTCTGGGCCATTGCCTGCATCTCGCGCGCCCACTCCAGCCACGGCGGCACAGGCGCATCATCTGGAATATTGGTCATATCTTGGCGTTTGATGTCGTCATTTAAGGGATATTCTCTGATACTATTCGGAGCACAGAATTGTTACCTTCGTGCTCCTGCGGCATTCGCCGCGAGGCCCCGCCCGAGGCGTGGCCGTTCGTATAACTGAAGAGCGAAAATACAAGTATTTTCTGCTCCCAGTAATATCATAAATATGGAGCGGCAAAAAGCGTCAAAATGGAAAACCCGGGAAGAGGCGCGCGGACAGCCTTGCCACAAAGACGTCACGTCCCGGTGCTCCCTACCCCCCTCCCGCATGCCACGACACAATGAACATTAAGGCGTACACCGATACGAGGGTGAATGTGAGTATGCCGTTCACCACTGTGTGCACACGCAGTTTCAGCCGCAGCAGACAGTACACCTCCAGCAGGGAGCCCACGGCGACAAGCAGGATAGATGCATACAGGGCGTATGATCCTATCAAAAACACCGTTGATTCGGGATCCGTATAAAAATTCGGATACGATGACACGCGGTAGTAGAGTGCGAACAGCATCCAGGCCACTAAACAGCATACGGTAGTGATCCAAAGCAATCTCGTTCCCGTCATGGTCGCCATCCTCGCTGGACAGTTGCAGAGCTGTCAGCCATTGTTAAGAATCATCACGCGTGGTTACGCAACGCCAGCTCCTGCGGATGCGGTCTGAGATACCACTGCCTGCTTAAGTACGGCTCCTGATACTTCCGCGTAAAGTGGTTGATGAGCGTGATGGGCACGATGAGCGGCACGTGCCCCTGGCGGAAGTGCTCGATGACCTCCAGAAGCTCCTGCTTCTCGTCCGCGGAAAGCTGCGTCTTGAAGTAGCCCATGGCGTGCTGCAGCACGTTCTGGTGCTTGGCCGGGGTCAGCTTGCGCTCCAGGCAGGCGTGCATTGTCCCCAGGTAGTCGCAGTAGACGTCCTCGATGGACCGCTCCTTGGCGTGGGCCGCGATGGCCCCAAGCTCCCGCGCGTGCTGCGGACTGTGCGCCATAAAGATGAGCTTGTGCGTGGCCTGGAACTCCATCAGCTCGCGCGGGGTCCTGCCCCTGGCAATGCTCTGGCGCAACCGCTGGAACAGGAAGATTTTTTCGATAAACATCTCGCGCAGCAGCGCATCGTTCAGCCGGCCGTCGTCCTCAACCGGCAGCAGGGGGAAGCGCTCCACAAAGGCCTGCGCAAAGATGCCGCGGCCCTTGTGCGATATGGGCTGGCCTGTCTCCTGGTTGTAGACCTTGATGTTGTGGAGCCCGCTGGAGGGCGAACGGCTCTTGAAAACGAAGCCGCAAAGGTTCTTCGCAGCCAACTCGTCCAGCACCGGGCCAGCCCACGCCTTCATGCGTTCGGTGTGGTCCTCGCCTGTCTTGCGCGTCACCAGCCTGGGGTTTTCCGGATCACCTACCAGCCGCAGGGAGTCTCGCGGAGTGGGCAGGCCGCACTCCACCTCCGGGCACACGCCCACGTACTCCACGAACTGGCCCAGCGTGTCGCGCAAAAAGCGGTCCAGCTGATGCCCGCCGTCGTAGCGGACGTTCTCTCCCAGCAGGCACCGGCTGATGCCGATGCGCGGCGGCCCGTGTACCAAATCCGGAGCCTCCGGGCCCTGCATGACAAGCGAGCTGCACGCCGTATCGGTCATGTGACCTCCCTGGAATGGATGATCCCTCCTGATACGACGGATTTTCGTTTGGCGTAAAGCCTCTTGCCATTTTTTCCCAGGAGGGCGAGAACTATCCACTTTCAAACGACCAAGGAGGTTACCAATGATGACGCGTGACGATGCTCTGGCGCTGGTCAAGGCGCAGGGTCCCGAACCGCATCTTGTGGAGCACGGCGAGCAGACCGAGGCCGTGATGGAGGCGCTGGCCGCCCGGCTGGCTCCCGGTGATGAAGCCCTGTGGGGCATTACCGGCCTGCTGCACGACGTGGACTTTCCCCAGACCAAGGACAATCCCGACCGCCACGGCCTCTCCGCCGCGGAGCTCATCGGCGAGGGCCTGCCGCCCGAGGCCATCCACGCCATTGCCGCGCACAACGGCGAGTGCACCGGCGTAGCGCCCGAGACGAACTTCGACTGGGCCCTGCGTTGCGCCGAGACCGTGACCGGGCTGATAAAGGCCGCAGCCCTGGTCCGACCCGACGGCTACACCGGTATGAAGGCCAAGAGTCTGAAAAAGAAAATGAAAGACAAGTCATTTGCCGCTAATGTGAATCGCGACAATATTCGCGAGTGCGAGAAAATAGGCCTGGAGCTGGGCGAGTTTCTGGACCTTGCCGTGGCGGCCATGGCGGCTCGCGAACAGGATCAAAATCATTAAACATTGCTCATGCTTCGCTATCCCCCCTGGTGAGCGTCCCGGCGCTTTGCTATAAAAAACAGCATGGATGCGGTCCTTTTCTGCAACGACGGCGCGCCGGTGCCCGCCCCTTTGGCCCGGCGCGGACCGCTGTGCTTCCTCCCTGTCGGGAACACCCCGCTTCTCGACCTCGTTCTCCAGAGCCTTGCCGCGGCCGGCGTGACTCGGACGTTCCTGGTGTTCGCACCGGACGCCACCATGAACGCCGAGAACCGACGGCACTGGCTTGAGGCGGAGCACTCCTCCGGCCTGGAGATCGAGGCCGTGCCCTATGCTGGCGGCCTGCTCGACACGGTTATGCGCGTGCGCGGCCACCTGGGCGAGGACTTCCTGCTCCTCCCCAAAATATCCCTGGCCGGGCCGGAGATCGCGCAGATTCTGACCATCCACCGCCGGGAGCGAAACGCCCTGACCTACTACGCCTCCCGCGGCAGCAACGGCGACCTCCACCCGTCCAACGTCATGTGCCTCAACCAGGCCGTGCTCGGCCTCTCCCCGGTCATGGGCGTGCACTCCGCGCCGGAGCTGGTGGAACGCATCCACCAGACGGCCGTGCGCGTGAATGTCTGCAAGGAGCCGCTGGACGCGCTGACCATCCGCGGCCTGGGCGAGCTCTTCTCCGCCAACATGCTGGCCCTGCGCGGCAAGCTCCCGCAGGTTCGGCTGGAGGGCAAGAAGATCGCCGACGGCGTGCGCGTGGGCGAGAACTGCCGCATCCACTCCTCGGCGCGGCTCAAGGGGCCGGTCTTCCTGGGCGACGGCTGCCGCATCGGCCGCAACGCCAGCGTGGGGCCCAACGTGGTTATGGGGCCGGGCTCCATTGTGGACCGCAACGCCCATGTGCGTGACGCCGTGGTTCTGGACAACGCCTATGTGGGGCCGGACTCGGAAATGGAAAAGTGCTGGATCGCCGGGGAGTTCCTGGTGCGCATGGCCGACAACGAGGTACTCTCCATCACCGACCCGCACGGCCTGGGCACGGCGCCCTCCGCCGCTTCGGCCGAGGAGGCCACGGCCTGCTGCTACCCCGGTCTCATCCATCGCCTCGTTGCCCTGGCCGGACTCATCATCAGCCTGCCGGCCCTGATCCCACACCTAGTCAATCACCTGCTGCACCCCTCGGCGCACCGCATCGTCACCCGCGTCTTTGCCCGGCACCCGCAGCCCAAGCCACAGCGCAAGCCCACGGCTGACGGAGAGTACGACGCGTTTAGTCAAGGCGGCCGCTCGACCACCCTGCCCGGCGCGCCCGTCTTTGGTTTTGCCGGCGGCGATGGAGGCAACGCCTACCTCCATGATAGTGATCCGGCCGACGGCCGCGGCATCGACACTGACCCGCGCGCCGGCATCGCCCACGCCGCTTCCGGCAACGTCTCGGGCAACGCCGCTGAAGACGAACCAGCCGTTACGGCAACGGTTCCGGATGACGAGGCCCTGACCGTCGATGATGAGCTTCAGGAGGAGCCGATCGCCGCCGCACCCCACACCGCCGCTCGGTCCCCCAGGAAGAAGCCCGCCGCTTCAATGGAGCTCGGACGCTACCACATGCTGGCTGGTGCTCCCGGCTCCGGCATCCTGCCGCGCTCCCTGCCCGCGCTGTGGGACGTGCTGCTGGGCCGCATCGCCCTGGTGGGCGTGGAGCCCCTGACCCCGGAAGAGGCCGCCATGTGCGTCGAGCCGTGGGAGCGCGTCCGCTTCGCCGCGCCACCCGGGCTGGTGCAGCCGCGCCACGCCTTCACCACCCGGCCCTTGCCGCAGTCCCAGAAGCGCGCCATGGAGCACTTCTACGCGCGCACCCGCACCATCCGCGGCGACATCCGCCTGCTGATCCGGGCCATCCTGCACCGCATTTTCGGCTGATCTCGACATCCCTTTTTCCTGTATTCACGCCGCCCCCATGGCCTGACCGGCTTAAGGGTGCGCGGGGGTTCGAGCTTTTCGCGCCAACAACCCGGCGGGAGTTCCGGGCGGCCTGCTAACAGTCCGGACTCGGTACTTTTTCCACGCAAGTTTTTGACCACAGCGGGAAAAAAGGGCATAGCCATGGCCATGAAACGACGCGCCGATATCATCCGCGAGACGTCGGAGACGCGCATCCGCCTCGCGCTCACGCTCGACCCCGATCCCAACCGGCCGCCCCAGGTCCGTGTCTCCACGGGCATGGGCTTTGCCGACCACATGATCACCCTCATGGCCTTCTGGGCGCACCTGGAGCTCGACCTCACCTGCGAGGGCGACCTGCACGTGGACGGCCATCACACCCTGGAGGATGTGGGGCTTTGCCTGGGACGCGCCATCGACGAAGCCCTGGGCGACAAGAAGGGCATCGCCCGCGTGGGCTGGGCCCGCGTGCCCATGGACGAGGCCATGTGCGACATCGCGCTGGACCTCTCCGGCCGGCCGTACCTCGTGTACATGGAAGAGGCGGCTCTGCCGCCCATCATCGCCGGTCAGGAAAAGGACCTCTGGCGCGAGTACTACAAGTCCCTGGCCACGGCCGCGCGGATGAATCTGCACATGCGTTTTCTCTACGGCCAGAACGGCCACCACCTGCTTGAATCGGCCGCCAAGGGCCTGGGTCTCGCGTTGCGCGCGGCCTGGTCGCCCCAACGCGCCGGCCTGCTGTCCACCAAAGGGAGTCTGGATTGATGCGACATTCCTCCAGCCGTCACTCTGTCGCGCTGTTGACCCTATGCGCCGTGTGCGCGCTGCTCATGCTCGCCTCGTGCAGCCCACGCGACCGCGTGAAAGCCGAACCCCTGGACGCGAATCTCAACCTCGCCGCCGCGCCGTTCACCCAGGCCGAAGACAACAGCGACCTCATCTACGGCGTGGTGCCGCCCAAGTCGGAGCTGATCTCCGACGAGACCCTGGGCTACCTGGACGGTGTGCTGGCCAGCCGACTGGCCCAAACTCCCA
Organism: Oceanidesulfovibrio marinus; assembly: GCF_013085545.1. Classification (NCBI taxonomy): domain Bacteria; kingdom Pseudomonadati; phylum Thermodesulfobacteriota; class Desulfovibrionia; order Desulfovibrionales; family Desulfovibrionaceae; genus Oceanidesulfovibrio; species Oceanidesulfovibrio marinus. The sequence continues at coordinate 463,142 of NZ_CP039543.1, read as the reverse complement.
GCGGCGGCTCCTATCCCGGCTCTGAAGCCACGGAGTCGTGCGCTCTCTCCACCGTTCCCCAGCCCAGGGGCACGCGCGGCCGCGCCCTGGACTACTGGTCGCGGGTGGGCCAGTGCGCCGGCGTGAAGTACCTGCTGGTGCCGGTGGTCTCCTACTGGTCGGAGCGCGAGGGCGGCGAGCTCGGCTCGCCCAAGCCGGCCAGCATTGTCATTGATTTCTTTGTGGTGGACGTGAACGAGGTCAGCGTCATCGACACCTACCGCTATGAAGAGCAACAGGTCTCCCTGGCAGAAAACCTGCTCACCGTGGACAAGTTCGTGAAGCGCGGCGGCAAGTTCCTCACCGCGCGTCAGCTCGCCGCCGAAGGCATCACATACTCTCTCAACAAGCTTGGTCTATGATTCTCTTTCCCGCAGTCGACATCAAGGACGGCCGGTGCGTGCGCCTCAAGCAGGGCCTCGCCGACCAGGTAACTGTTTTTTCGGATGACCCCACAGCCATGGCCCGCCATTGGGTCGATCTCGGCAGCGACTGGCTGCACGTCATCGACCTGGACGGCGCCTTCAGCGGCAAGCCGGTCAACGAAGCGCTGATCCGCGCCATCTGCTCCGGCCAGGGCATGGAGAAGACGCCCTCGGTCCAACTCGGCGGCGGCATCCGCGATCTGGACACGGCCAAGAGCTATGTGGACGCCGGCGTCACCCGGCTGATCATCGGCACCATGGCCCTGGAGGACCCGGCCGGCTTCGAGAAGCTGTGCGCCGCCCTGCCCGGCCGCATCGGCGTGTCCCTGGACGCCGTGGACGGCAAGCTCAAGACCCGCGGCTGGGTGGAGGACTCCGGTCTCACCGCCACCGAGGCGCTGCCCCGGCTGGTGGATGCCGGCGCGGCCTTCATCATCTACACGGACATCAGCCGCGACGGCATGCACAGCGGTGTGAACCTGGAGGCCATGACCGCGCTGGTGGAGGCCTCGGCCGTACCGGTGCTGGCCGCCGGCGGCGTCTCCACCCTTGCGGACATCGAGACCCTCTACCCCCTGCAGGACAAGGGGCTCCAGGGCGTCATCACAGGCCGCGCCATCTACGAGGGCACGCTGGACTTCTCCGAGGCGCTGGCCTGGCTCCGCGCCAAGGGCTAGCCGCTCCAGGTGGAAACGCCGGCGCAGCGCCTGCTCCCGGCGCGTGTTTGCCACTCCCGCTCCCCCGCGTTTCCGGAACGCGGCGCGTTTTTGCGCCCGCCCGAGGCTGGCGATGCTGGCGATGCGCCGTGGAGTGTGCTATCCGTGGGTTGAGAAACCCTATTCACCATCCGTTTTAAGGAGACCTCCCGTGCATCGCCTGCGTTCCACCCTGCTCCCTGTTCTGCTCATCCTTCTGGCGATGGTCCTCGCGGCCTGCGGCGACAATGACGATACGTCCGCCGCCGGCAACGCCACCTCGTCCGCCCGGGAAACCGCCGCCCCAGAAAAACAACCGCAGCCCGAGGCCAGGACCGCGGCGACGCAAGGGCCCGCGACCAAAGCGGGCGAGGCCTGCCCGATCGACGTCTACCCGGACTCCCCCGGCGCGGAGAGCTACATCGTGCCCGGGTCGAGCGTCCCGCCGGAGCGCAGCGTCACCGAGCACACCCTGATCTCCACCAAGGAACCCAACGCTTCGTTCCAGGTTTCCGACGAGTTTGTCTACGTGGGCAGCCTGAACACCTTCCAACTTGCCGGCGCGCGGCCCATGCCCATTGCCGTGTCCAAGGACCAGGCCGAGACCTTCGTGTTCGTGGACCACGAGGGCGGGCTCATCACCCGTGCCCTGGTCTTCACCTTTGTCCAGGCCAAGAACCGCGAGTGCCTGACACCGGACACCCTGGACTGGGTCACGAACTCCCTCGACTCCGGCGTCTTCCGCACCCGCAGCACCTCCATGGCCTACGCCACGGCGGCGTTCACCCAGCCCTTCGAGGCTGCGGTGGCGGACTTCCTCAACGACCACGGCTTCGTCACCTCGGGTTGCTATCTGGTGAAGATCCTTACGCGTTTGTACTCCCGCGAGAACCTGGGCTACATCTTCTACATCGAGAACACGGGCCGCGAAGCCGGCATGGACTGCCCGGCGTGGCGCGTGGCTCCGGACAAGCTGACCCCGCAGCAACAGCAGTTCATCGCCGCGTTCTCCGCCAACATGGCCGACAACCTGCTTATCGAGGACTGATCGACCGCCGTACTACGCGTGCGCATCCCCATACAAAAAGGCCGCCTCCTGAATCAGGAAGCGGCCTTCTCTTTTTATTGATCGTGCTGTGGATTAGCGAGGTCGCGCCAGTGCGGCGCCGTTCGCTGTCAGGCTCTCGATGTAGCCGACGGCCCTACTCGCCCTCGCCGACCTTATCCACCGGATGCGGGCCCCAGGGCAGCACCAGGTTGAGCAGCACGCCCACGATGCCGGCCAGGCCGATGCCCTTGATGGCGAACTCGCCCGCCTCAAAGGACATGCCGCCGATGCCGAACACCAGGATGACCGCCACGATGGCCAGGTTGCGCGGATGCATGAGGTCCTCGCGCGCGCGGACCATGGAGTTCATGCCCACCACGGCGATGGCGCCGAAGAGCAGCACGAGGATGCCGCCCATGACCGGCACCGGGATGGTGGCCAGGATGGCACCCAGCTTGCCGATGAAGGCCAGCAGAATGGCAGCGATGGCGGCCCAGGTCATGATCGCCGGGTTGTAGGACTTGGTCAGCGCCACGGCGCCGGTCACCTCGGAATACGTGGTGTTGGGCGGTCCGCCCAGCAGCGTGGCCAGGATGGTGGCCAGACCGTCACCCAGCATGGTGCGGTGCACGCCGGGGTCTTCGATGTAATTCTTGTTCGCCACGGAGCTGATGGCCAGGATGTCGCCCACGTGCTCGATGGCCGGTGCGATGGCCACGGGCATGATGTAGATGATGGCCTCCCAGTTCCACTCCGGTGCCACGAAGGCCGGCATGGATACCCATGCCGCCTGGGCCACCGGGGAGAAATCCACAATGCCGAAGATCAGCGAGAGGACATAACCCACAACGATGCCGGAAAGGATGGGCACAAGGCGGAAGAGGCCCTTGCCCAGCAGGGAGACAAAGACCGTAGTGGCCAGGGATATCATGGAGATGACGATGGACGTGGCCTCGGGCACGAGCTGCGCCGATCCGTCGCCGGTCTTGCCAAGGGCCATGTACACTGCCGTGGATGCCAGGGAAAGGCCGATGACCATGATGACCGGGCCGGTGACCACCGGGGGCAGCAGGCGATTCACAATGCCGGTGCCGCGCCAGCGGATGAGCGAGGACAAGATGACGTAGACCACGCCGGCTGCGGCCAGGCCGCACATTGTGGAGGGGATGCCCCAGGTCTTTACGCCGTAGATGATGGGCGCGATAAAGGCAAAGGACGAGGCCAGGAAAACCGGGACACGGCCGCGGGTGATGACCTGGAACAGCAGGGTGCCGGCGCCGGCGGTGAAAAGCGCCACGTTGGGGTTGAGACCGGTGAGCAGCGGCACAAGCACCAACGCGCCGAAGGCCACGAACAGCATCTGCGCGCCCAGCAGAAAATCGCGCCCCCGGAAGACATAGTCCGTCCCCATGCTCGGATTCGCCACGGGATTCTCCTTGTGGTGTCGAGGTTACTTGGTGCCGAAGATCTTGTCGCCGGCGTCGCCCAAACCGGGCAAGATATATCCGTTTTCGTTGAGCCTCTCGTCAACGGCGGCGGTGTAGATATGCACGTCGGGGTGCTCCCGCTCGATGCGCTCTATGCCTTCCGGAGCCGCCACCAGGAAAAGGCCGCGGATGTTCGTGCAGCCGGCTTCCTTGAGCAGGTCGATGGTGGTGCTCAGGGTGCCGCCTGTGGCGAGCATGGGGTCCAGAATCAGGGCGAGGCGCTCTTCGATGTTGCCGGCCAGCTTCACGTAGTAGCGCACCGGCTCCAGCGTCTCCTCGTTGCGGAAGATGCCCACGACGCTCACCTTCACGCCGGGCACCATGTCCAGCACACCATCCAGCATGCCGATGCCCGCGCGGAGAATGGGCACCACCGTAATTTTCTTGCCCTTGATCTCCTCCACATCCACGGGGCCGGCCCAGCCCTGGACGCTGAGGGACTCCAGCTCCAGATCCTTGGTCGCCTCGTACGTCAGCAACCGGGCGATCTCGTTGGCGACCTCGCGGAAGTTTTTTGTGGAAACGTCATCACGCCGTAGAATACCAAGCTTGTGTCGCACCAAAGGGTGGTCCACTACATGCACCATGGGTCTTGCTCCTTCAAAGCTGATGAAAAATGATACGCGAAGAGATGTGCCCAGCCGATCCCGGACGCTGCCGGGATTATTCGCTCTATGCGATACGGCGCCATGCGCCGTCTTGCCGACACTATACTGACACGTTATACGATGAGTCACAGGCGTTCTAAATAGCAAATGAACATGGGGTCAAGGACCAAATTTCCACCCGCGCGAACAACAGCAACGACGGGTTTTCGGAGATCCGGCTCAGCCTCGCCGTGGCGGCGTTTTCCATACGCGGAAAATGTATGCCATATGGCGAACGAATGAAGGACGCGGCAGGACGCCGCGCTCCAACGGCCGATGCCGGAGCAAGGTCTGCCTTCCTGACAACGCCTCCTTGTCGCCAAGCCTTGTGCGGCGCGCCCTCCCCATCCTTATAAAGAATTGCACCATGGCTGAACATACGGAATCAGACGACGCGCCCTCGCAGCAGCTCCTGCGCTTCCAGGCCCAGGCCCGCCACAGCGGCGACCGGCTGGACGCCGTGCTCGCATCGTTTCTGGCGGACGCTCCCGATCAGGACGCCCTCTCGCGCGAGCATGTCAAACGGCTCATCAAGGACGGCCGCGTGGCGGTGGACGGCGCCGTCCTGACCAAGCCGTCCGCGCGGCTCCTGGGCGGCGAGACCCTGGAGGTCCACCTGCCGCGCGCGAGTGACCGGGAGCAGGCCGAGCCCGTGCCCGGAGCGCTGGACGTGCGCTACGAGGACGAGCACCTGCTGGTCATCGACAAGCCGGCCGGCCTCACCGTGCACCCGGCGCCGTCGTGCAGCGAGCCCACCCTGGTGAACCGGCTGGTAGCGCGCTGGCCGGAAATGGCCCTGCTGGACAGGGACCGGCCCGGCATTGTCCACCGCATCGACAAGGACACCAGCGGGCTCATTGTGGTGGCGCGCACCAACGCGGCGCGGCTCAAGCTTTCCGAGGCGTTTTCGTCCAGAAATGTAGACAAGGAGTACCTCGCCCTGGTGCACGGCGTGCCTGATCCGCCCCAGGGCGAAGTGGATGCGCCCATCGGCCGCCACCCCACGGTGAAGGTCCGCATGGCCGTGTGCGCCAAGGGCGGCCGGCACGCCCTTTCCGAGTACCGCACCCTGTACGCCGATCCCGAGGGCCGCTGGGCTTTGATGGCGGTTGTCATCCACACGGGCCGCACCCACCAGATCCGCGTGCACATGGACCACATCGGCCACCCGCTGCTGGGCGACCCGGTCTACGGCCCAGCGGATGCTGCCGCAACGTCTTTACTCAACGCCCTGCCCGAGGCCCTGCGCCCTACACGGCAGATGCTCCACGCCTGGAAGATCGGCTTCGACCACCCCATCACCGGCGAACGCATCGAGCTGGCCAGCCGCCCGCATCTGGACATGCGCCGCCTGCCCCTGCTGCTTTCGCGCTCGGTCCAGCGCGTCATCGTTACCGGCGTGGCCGGCAGCGGCAAGACCACCGCGGCGCGGCTGCTGTCCGAGGCTGGCTCCCCTGGTGTTTCCGCTCCGGCCCCGCTGTTCAGCGCGGACGCGGCCGTGGCCGAGCTCTACGCTCCAGGCGGCGACGGCGCGCGGTACATTGCCGGCCGATACGGCGACCGCTTCACAGCTCCGGACGGCGGCGTGGACAAGCGCGCGCTGTTCCAGGCCATGTGCGAGGAGCCGGGTCTGCGGCGCGAGGTGGAAGAGGCCGTGCACCCCATGGTCGGCCACATGATCGCCGAGTTCTGGAGCCGCCACGGCCGGGAGCGGTTCGGCGTGGCCGAAATTCCGTTGTTCCACGAAGCGGGTTGGAGAGATGATGCCGACGTGATAGTCTGTGTCTACTGTCCGGAAACGACCCGGAGCACACGGCTGCAGGAGACCAGGGGCTGGTCCGCACACACGGTGGCGGCCTTTGACGCCTGGCAGCTGCCGCAGGCGGCCAAGGTCCGCGGCTCCGACCTTGTGGTGGACAACGGCGGCGATGAGGAGCACCTGCACAAAAACATCGCCAGCCTGGCCGGCGTGCTGGCTTGGCTGCGGCGAAACCGCATGCATCGACTGCGTGAACGATTCCGCCGGCTCATGACGCCGGATACATAGGATACGATGTTTCCGATCCGCGACTCCATCCCCAGAATTCATACTCCCTGGGGCGTGTACATCATCATCGGCCTCAACCTCCTCGTCTTCCTTCTGGAGCTCACCCTGCCGCACGACGCGCTGGTAGGCTTCATCCATCTCTACGGCGTGGTGCCGGCGCGCTACTTCCACGCCCAGGGCACCATCTGGGAGCAATATCCCGGCGGCATTCTCAGCCTGTTCAGCTACATGTTCCTGCACGGCGGCTGGATGCACTTCATCGTGAACATGTGGACGCTGTGGATTTTCGCGGACAACATCGAAGACGTCATGGGCACGGTGCGCTTCCTTCTCTTCTACGTGCTCTGCGGGCTCTGCGCGCTGGGGCTGCACATGGCCTTCAACCAGCACTCCATGATGCCTGTGCTGGGGGCCTCCGGAGCCATTGCCGGCGTGATGGGCGCGTACTTCATGCTCTATCCCCACGCCAAGGTGCTCACCCTGATCCCGATCATAATTATTCCTTTATTTCTTGATCTCCCGGCCGTGCTCTTCCTGGGTCTGTGGTTTATCATCCAACTTTTCTCCGGCATCTCATCCGTGGGAGCCGCTGAAACGGGCGGCATAGCCTGGTGGGCTCATGCCGGAGGATTTATTGCGGGAATTTTGCTATTACCGTTATTCAGACAATCAAAGCGCTGTTACTTCTGTTACAACAGCCGCGGAAAGCGTATCGGGGTGGCCCGCTGGAGCGATCACTGAGCTTGTCAGAAATGGCCGCTTGCACTATGCCATAGCTCGCTCCCCCGGACATCTCATACAACCGCGAGAACGACATGCGAACGACACTATTTCTCCTCCTCACCTCCCTGCTCATTGTCGCCTCCGGCTGCTCTGTCGCCGGCAACAGCGAGGCCGTGGTCCTCGACACCATCGAACCCGGTGTTCAGAAGGTCACGCCCCTCGTTGACCGCAACACTTTCATGCCGGGCGACAACTCCACTGCGCCCTGGTACCGCGTGTACGACGACCAGACCAAGCAGTGGTACCCAGCCGAGAAAGACTCGTCCGGAGCCTGGGTGCCCACCAAAGAAGGCAAGCAGATGCGCGCCGACGACCTGAAGGCGCTGAGCACGCCGGACGAGGACAAGGTGACGGATTGGCGCAACGACACCACGGGCTTCATCTACAACCCGTCCCTCAGATCCACCAACGCCACCGGCAGCGGCGTGAAGGTTCATCCCACGCCCCAGCTGGACCTTGAACGGCAGAATGCGACCAATACGACCGAAGCGGATGACACCAAGGACATGGCCGTTGCCGAGGACATAACCGCTGGCGAGGATACGGCCGTCGCCGAGGACATGACCGCTGGTGCGGAGAACGAGCAAGTGCTGTGGGATGATAGCGGCGCCGAAGATTCTGCCCTCGCGGATAATGGCGGCGTCGAAGATCCTGCGCCCGCGGCGGACACGGCTGCCGAGGCATCCCCTCAGCCCACCGAGCGCGAAATGCCCTTTGCCGAAACCTCCGCGGCAGACACGGCCCCGGCGACCTCCTCTCCGGCTACCGTGGAAGTGCCCTCTGCCGACGCCCCCGCTACGGACATGGCCGCCGAGACCTCCACTCCGGCCACTGTGCGCGAGGTGTCCTTTGCCAACGCCTCCACCATGACCCTCGAAGGCTACGGCCCAACCTGGGTCACGGCGCTTATCGACGGCAGCGAGAAGCAGGACTACTACATCCGCGACGGCGAAACCATCAACATCAACTTTGGATCGTCCCTCAAGTTGGAAGTGGGGAACGCCCACTCCGTGCGGTTCACCCTGGACGGTGATCCCTACCCCGTCTCTTCCAGCGGCAAGGCGACAATCAGCATACCCTGAGGCTCTGGTTCACCAAACACCAACCAAAGGATCGTTTCAGATGCCCCCAAAGAAAGGTCAGACATGTGTGTATGCCTACCCTGACTGGTGCAAGGGGTGCGGCCTGTGCGTAGCGTTCTGCCCCACCAAGGTCTTTGAGCTCGGACCAACCGGCAAGGTCCAGGTGGTGCACGAGGAGGAGTGCATCAACTGCGGCTTCTGCGAACTCCACTGTCCCGACTTCGCCATCGCCGTCCTCCCCCGCGAAGAGGGATGCGCCGCCGATCTCCATGTGGCTCAGGAAATCCGCCAAAAAATGAAAGGATACCAGAAAGGATAGCCCTCATGGCACAGAAGGCCCGTCGCAAGAACAAGGAACTCTTCGCATTGGGCAACGAAGCCGTCGTTGAAGGAGCACTTCTGGCCGGCTGTACATTCTTCGCCGGCTATCCCATCACACCCTCAAGCGAAATCATGGAAGGCATGGCGCAGAGGCTGCCATGCAGCGAGGACGGCGTCTTCATCCAGATGGAGGACGAGATCGCCAGCCTCGGCGCGGTCATCGGCGCTTCCCTGGCTGGCCGCAAGGCCATGACCGCCACCTCCGGCCCCGGGTTCTCACTCATGCAGGAGCACGTGGGCTACGCCTGCATGGCCGAAGCGCCGTGCGTCATCGTCAACGTCATGCGCGGCGGCCCCTCCACCGGCCTGCCCACCTCCCCGGCCCAGGGCGACGTGCAGATGGCCCGCTGGGGCACCCACGGCGACCACCCCATCATCGTCCTCTCCGCATCCACCGTGCAGGAATGCCTGGAGATGACCATCGTGGCCTTCAACTTCTCCGAAAAGTACCGCGTGCCCGTCATCCTGCTCATCGACGAGGTCACTGCCCACACCCGCGAGAAGATCACCATCCCTTCGGAGCGCGAGTACGAGATATTCTCCCGCGTGCTGCCCTCCATGCCGCCGGAGTGGTTCAAGCCCTTCGAGGAGACCACCCGCGGCGTGCCGCCCATGGCGCCCATCGGCTCCGGCTACCGCATCCATGTGACCGGCCTGACCCACGACCCCATGGGCTACCCCACGCAGCGGCCCGACGAGGTGGAGGAGTTCACCCACCGGCTGTTCCGCAAGATCGACCAGCACTTCCCGGACATCGTCATCACCGAAGAGCACAACACCAAGGACGCCGAGGTGGCCGTAGTGGCCTACGGCTCGGTGGCGCGTTCGGCGCGCCTGGCCGTGGACCAGGCCCGCGAGCAGGGCATCAAGGCCGGCCTGCTGCACCTTAAAACGCTCTTCCCCTTCCCCCGCGCCGCCGTGGAAAAGCTCACCCGCCGCGGGGCCGCCATCCTGGTGCCCGAGATGAACATGGGCCAGATGTCGCGAGAGGTGAAACGCGTCAACTCGGGACGGGTGCGCGTGCGCACCATCAACCGCGTGGACGGCCTGATCATCACTCCATCGCAAATCCTCAAGAACATCGCCCAGATGTAGAGAGGGAGCGAACCATATGTCTCAAGTCACCCAGCTTATCCATCAATACCTTCGGCACAACAAGCGCTTCCCGCACGTGTTCTGCCCCGGCTGCGGCCACGGCATCGTGCTCGGCTCGCTGGTGCGCTCCGTGCACAACGCCGACCTGTCCAAGGACGAGGTCTGCCTGGTGGCCGGCATCGGCTGCTCCGGCCGCATGGCCGTGTACGTGGACTTCAACACGGTCCACACCACCCATGGCCGCGCCCTCACCTTTGCCACGGGCATCAAGATGGCCAACCCGGAGCTCACCGTCATCTGCGTCATGGGCGACGGCGACGCCCTCTCCATCGGCGGCAACCACCTCATCCACGCCGCCCGGCGCAACGTCGGCATCACGGCGCTCATCCTCAACAACAACATCTATGGCATGACCGGCGGGCAGTGCTCCTCCACCACGCCCATGGGCGCGCGCTCCATGACTACTCCCCACGGCCAGCTGGAGAACACCTTCGACATCGCGGAGTTGGCCAAGGTGGCCGGCGCAAACTACGTTGCGCGCTCCACGGCCTTCCACGCCAAGATGATGGACGCCCAGATCACAGCGGCGCTCACCCGGCCCGGCTTCTCCCTGGTGGAGGCCTTCTCGCCCTGCCACACCCAATACGGCCGCAAGAACAAGTTCCGCACCGTGGTGGACATGTATCAGGACCTCAAGACCCGCTCCATGCCCATGGACAAATGGAACGAGACCGACCCGGCCAAACGCGGCGACAAGTTCCCGGTGGGCGTATTCGTTGAACGCGACGAGCCCGGCCTGGAGGAGCGTTACGCCGCCATGTCCGCCGGCCTGCGCGCAAAGGAGGCAAGCGCATGAGCACCGCCGACAACCACACCGAGCTCAACCGATTCGAGCTGCGCCTCTCCGGCCTGGGCGGCCAGGGCATCATCACCCTGGGCAAGCTCCTGGGCTACGGCCTGGCCATCCACCACGACTACTACGTCACGCAGACCCAGAGCTACGGCCCCGAGGCCCGCGGCGGCTCCTCCCGCGCCGACCTTGTCATCAGCTCGCACCCCATCAGCTACCCAAAGACCGAGAACGTGGACCTGCTCGTGGCCCTCTCCCAGGAAGCCTGCAACGAGTACTACGGCGTGCTCAAGCCCAACGGCGTCCTGGTGGTGGATACGCTGATGGTCACCCAGACGCCCACCAACCGCTTCCTGGGCATGGAGTTCACCACCCTGGCCAAGGACAAGATCGGCAACACGCTGACCTTGAACACCCTGACCCTCGGCGCCATCACCCACCTTTTGCCGTTCGCCCAGCCGCGGCTCATGCGCAAGGCGCTGGAGGAGAACATGCCGGCCAAGATCGTGGAGCTGAACAAGAAGGCCTTCAACCTGGGCCTGCGCGAGGCCAAGAAGCACTTTGGCGAGGCACCCGCCATCTGGGAGCAGGCTGCGGAGCTCGCCGAGGAGGAAAACATCGAAGCGCTGGAGTAGCAGGAAATAATAACGGCCAATTAATTTTTCTTGACCTTTCCTGTCACTAAGGTAAATGACTGGGCCGGCCCGTGGTGCAATAGTCGCTACGGATGAGAATGCACTAGATGCCCTGGCCCTCCGGAGCCAACGCGACCAGGCCTCTGCGAAAGGGAACGACTTTCAGCCCCCGCTTTGCGGGGGCTTTCTTTTTTTGGTGCCACACCATCTTCCCCTATACGGAGTCTATTTCCCCATGAATCTTCTGCCTTCCCGCAAGGACGACCGTCCCTTTCTACCCGCCTCCATAACTACCATAGCCACCCACGGCTATGGCGTCGGACCCTTCACCCGCGACCTCATGGCCGGCCTCACCGTGGGCGTGGTCGCACTGCCCCTGGCCATGGCCTTTGCCATCGCCTCCGGCGCGTCGCCGGAACGCGGCCTGTTCACATCCATCGTCGCCGGTTTCATCCTCTCCGCCCTGGGCGGCAGCCGCTTCCAGATCGGCGGGCCCACCGGCGCTTTCGTTGTCATCATCTACTCCATCATCTTCAAGCACGGTTACGACGGCCTCGTGCTCACCACGCTCATGGCCGGCGTGCTCCTGCTCATCTTCGGCTTTTTCCGATTCGGCGCGCTCATCAAGTACATACCTTACCCGGTCACCACAGGTTTTACGGCCGGCATCGCCGTGCTCATCTTCTCCTCGCAGATGAAGGACTTCTTCGGCCTGACCATGGCCGACGTGCCGCCGCAGTTCGCGGACAAATGGACCGCGTACTTCCAGCACGCGAACACCATTAACATGCAGACCTTGCTCGTGGCCGGCCTCGGCCTTGGCGCCATCCTGGCCATCCGCAAGTACAAGCCGCGCATCCCGGGTCCGGTGGTGGGCGTGGTTCTCGCCTCCCTGGTGGCCTACATCTTCGGCCTCAACGTGGAGACCATCGGCAGCCGGTTCGGCGGCATTCCCAGCACCATGCCGGACATCGTGCTGCCCGAAGTGACCTTTGCCAGGCTACAGACGCTGTTGCCCGAGGCCCTGACCATCGCCCTGCTCGCCGGCATCGAGTCCCTGCTCTCCTGCGTGGTGGCAGACGGCATGACCGGCGAGAAGCACAACTCCAACGTGGAGCTCTCAGCCCAGGGCGCGGCCAACATCTGCTCCGTGCTCTGCGGCGGCATCCCGGCCACGGGAGCCATCGCCCGCACCGTAACCAACATCCGCGCCGGCGCCTTCTCCCCCATCGCGGGCATCATCCACGCCGCCGTACTGCTGGCCTTTGTCCTGCTGCTGGCCAACCTCGCCTCCTACATCCCCCTGGCCAGCCTCGCCGCCGTGCTCGTGGTGGTGGCCTGGGACATGAGCGAGGCGCGCAAGTTCCTGCGCCTCATGCGCGCGCCCAAATCCAACGTGGCCGTCATGTGCCTCACCTTCGGCATTACCGTGTTCATGGACCTCACCGTGGCCGTGGGCGTGGGCGTCGTGATGGCCTCCCTGCTGTTCATGCGCCGCATGAGCGAGGTCACGAGCATCGATGCCGAGGAAGAGGACACCGAGACCTGGAGCAACGAGGTGCCGCTGCCGGACGGGGTGCAGGTCTACACCATCGACGGCCCCTTCTTCTTCGGCGTGGCCGACCGCTTCCAGTCCATCCTCGCCGCTATGCAGAAGCCGTCCAAGGTCTTCATCGTCCGCTTCCACCAGGTGCCCTTTCTGGACTCCACGGCCATCAACGCCCTGGAGTCCGTGCACCACCGCTGCCAGATCAACGGCAGCACCCTGCTGCTCGCCGATGTCGGCCCCTCGGCCCGGGGCATGATGGAACGCCTCGGTGTGGACCTCCGCGTGGGCACGGACCACATCTTCACCAGCCTGGACGACGCCCTCAAGGCCGCGCACTGCCTGGTGGGCCCCGATCCCACCAACTGCCTGCCGCAGCAGCCCATCGCAGCCAGACCGGCTTTGTGTGAAGAGTAAAAAACGAAATGCGAGAGGGAGACCCTTTGCAAAGGGTTCTCCCTTCCCAACCTTTTCAATTAGGGGCGTATTTCTCGTTCGCGGACGAGAAATACGCCCCTTAAATTTTTCAACAAACCAATTGAAAGTCTTTGGAAAGGGGGTCCGGGGCCATAGCTGCGCATCCCTTTCTACCAGAAAGGTTTGCCCCCGGTCCGTTCTTCATTATTAAGCGATCTTCTACCCCAAAACCTTCCTGGCCAGCATCGACAGGCTTTCCAAATCGGGCGAGATGACGAAGCCGGCGGCGTGCAGGGCATGGAGCTTGCCGGCGATGCCGCCGCTGGACTCGTCGAGGATGGCGCCGGCGTGGCCCAGACGTTTGCCGGGAGGCGCGGTACGTCCGGAGACAAAGGCGATGAGCGGTTTGTCGTAGCCCGAGGCGGCAACGACCTCGGCGAACTCCTCTTCGGCCCGGCCGCCGATCTCTCCAATAACCATGACGGCGCTGGTCTCGGTGTTGTTGCGGATGAGCTCGAAGCACTCGGCAAAGGTGCAGCCGACAAAGGGATCGCCACCCACGCCGATGCACACGGACTGGCCCAGGCCAGCGGCGCTGAGCCGGGCGGCGGCCTCGTAGGTCAGGGTGCCGGAGCGCGAGAGCAGCGCGATGGAGCCGGGAGAGAACACGTGGCCGGGCATGATGCCGATCTTGGTCTGGCCGGGCACGATGAGCCCCGGGGTGTTGGGCCCGAAGAGCCGCAGACCGGCCTCGTGCACGGCGCGGCGCACGTAGAGCATCTGGGCCTGGGGAATGCCCTCGGTAATGCAGACGATGTTGGGGATGGCGTTATCCACGGCTTCCAGCACGGCGTCGGCGGCAAAGGCGGCCGGCACGAACACAATGGAAGCGTCGAAGGGCCCGGCCTTGCGCACGGCCTCGGCCACGCTGTTGAACACCGGCACACCGTGCACCTGCTGCCCGCCCTTGTACGGCGTGACGCCGGCGGCAACGGTGGTGCCGTACTCCTGCATCAGCCTGACGTGCTGCATGGCGGCGCGGCCGGTAATGCCCTGCACGAGAAGCCGCGTCGAACCGCTAAGCCCGAGCTCGGTCAGGGTGGCGGGGCCGGCGGGGCATTCCGGTTGAAGCGCCGGTTTCGCGGCCGCCTCCGCCCGCGGCACACTGGTGGACTCGTCCTTGGGGAACGGCTGCAGCGTCCGGTTTTTGGACAGGGTCTTCAGGATGGCCACGGCCTCGCTGACCTCGGAGGCCAGGTGAATGGAGTCGTAGCCGAGCCCGGTGAGAATTTTTCGGCCCTCCTCGGCCCCGTGCCCGGCCAGCCGCGCCACCAGCGGCTTGGGCGGCGCAGCCCCGGCCAGAGCTTCGGCCACGGCGCGCGCCACGGTCTCGCAAGAGACGATGCCGCCGAAAAGATTGAGGAAAACCATCTCCACGCGCTCATCGGAAAAGAGCATGTCAAAAGCCTTGGCCATGCGCTTCTGGTCCGCAGCCCCGCCCAGGTCCATGAAGTTGCCGGCGCGCAGGCCGGCGTAGTTGAGCAGGTCCATGGTGGCCATGGCCAGTCCGGCGCCGTTGGCCATGAGCCCGACCCAGCCGTCCAGCCGCAGATAGGCCAGCCCGGCGGCGCGGGCCGCGTTCTCCTCCGGCGTCACATGCGCGGGCTCGTAGAACCGCTCCAGCGTGGTGTCGATGTCGGCCACTGCGTCGTCGATCTCCACCTTGCCGTCCAGAGCGGTCCACTCTCCACTGTCCGAGTGCACCAGCGGATTGATCTCCAACAATAACAGGCCGTAAGACTTCACAGCGTCGAAGCACTTGCGCACCAGGGCCTTGAAGCCCGGCCACAGCCCCTTGAGCTTTTCCGGCGTGTTTTCGGGATGCTCCGGCCCGGAGGGAAAGAGGTGGAAAAAGGCGGCGCGGACCTGGTGCTCCGAGAGCCGGCCGCCGGAGGGCGACGGGGCAAGGTACTGCACCAGCGGCCCGGCACCGGCCGCGGCCTGCTTTTCCACATCCATGCCGCCGCCGCGCGCCACGGTGAAGGCGATGCGCTCCCTGTCGCGCGAGACCATGAAAGAAAGGTACAGCTCGCGGTCGAACCGCATGGCCGGCTCCACCCGGACCAGTGGCACGGCCTCGCCGTTGATCTCCATGGCGAAGAGCTTCTCGCACACGGTGGTGAGCTTGTCCGGGTCCTCGACGCGCACGACGCCGCCGGTCTTGCCCCGGCCGCCGGTAAGGACCTGCGCCTTGACGTACCACGGCCCAACGCCGATGGGTTTGTAGCTCGATGCGTCTTCCGGGAAGAGCAGCTTGCCGGTGGGAACGGCGATGCCAGCCTCGTGGAACAGCTTCTTGGAAATGTGCTCGTTACACAGCATGAAAGGTCGCCTCGGTTTTTCTCCGATAGAGATTCCTGCGGATGCGTGTATGTCGCCCCTTGTCGGCCGTGGCTTTCATGAATAGCCTATCCGGCAGGAGTTCGAAAGCATGACATCATCCATATCCTTCATGAATTGGCCCGAGTTCGCGCCCGCGCCGGTTGGTGCAACGCAGACGCTCTGGCCCCGCCGCGTAGTGGCGGAGCTGACCACCCGCTGCAACCAGCGCTGCCCCATGTGCGTGAAGCAGTCCCCGGGCTGCGGCATCGACGAGGGCGACATGGCCTGGGAGGTGTTCCGGCGGCTCGAACCGGCCTTCCCTCACCTCGAATCCCTGGTGCTCTCCGGCATCGGCGAGCCCATGCTCCACCCGCGGCTGGCGGATGCGGTCGCGCTGGCGCGCGCCTCCATGCCCGCGGATTCGCGCATAGCCTTCCAGTCCAACGGCGTGGTGCTCGGCTCACCACAGGGCCAGGACAAGGCAACCGCGCTCATGGACGCCGGGCTCACCTCCGTCTGCCTGTCTGTGGACAGCGCCGACCCCGGCGAGTACCGCCGACTGCGTCCCGGCGGTGAAACATCCCTGCTGGAACGCGCCTTCGCCTCCCTGAAGACCGCCCGCAAGCGGACCGACGCGCAGTTCGCCATCGGCGTGGAGACCGTGCTGTTGCGCGATACGCTGGAAGGGCTGCCCACGGTGCTGCGCTGGGTTGCGGAGCACGGGGCCGACTACGCCATCGTCTCCCACATGCTGCCGTACCACCCGGCCATGGAGCCGCAGGCCGCCTGGGACTGGCACACGGCCGAGGCCGTGGCGCTGTATCGAGAGTATGAGGACATTGCCCACCGCGAGGGATTGTCCCTGGCGGACCACGGCCGCATCGCCTTCAAGTACGCCAAAAGCGAGAAGGAAAAGCGGCTGTGCGCGCTGGTGGCCGCCATGCAGCGGGAGGCCGACTCCCGCGGGCTGACCATCAACCCGGAACGGCTCATGGCCGGCGGCAACGCTCTGGAGGAGACAGCGCGGCGCATCGAAGAGGTCATGGACAAGGCGCGCGAGATCGCCGCCGAGTACTCCATGGAGCTGCGCCTGCCACAGGTGCAGCCACGGCAGGAGCGACGCTGCGAGTTCGCCGAGGCGGGCACGCTGTTCGTGGCCATGGAGGGCACGGTCCACCCCTGCCATTTCCTGTGGCATCGCGCGGCCATACACCGCCACGGCGCATGGCGCACCCTGCCGGCGCGCAGCTTCGGCTCGCTGTTGGAGTCCGAGCTCCGCGACATCTGGACCAGCCCGGAGTACGCGCGCTTCCGCGAGGCAACCCTGCGCTACGACTACCCCTTCTGCGGCAGCTGCCGGCTGGGGCCGTGCAACCTGGTGGAGGATGCGGCGTTCGAGGCGGACTGCTTCGGCGTGGAGGTGCCGTGCGGGGAATGCCCGTGGGCGCTGGGCCTGCTGCAGTGCCTGAGCTGACGGACCGGTAACAGGCCGGTGGCCAACGCGCCACGCCGGCGTGCTTCCAAGGATGGAGAAAGGTCAGGAACGATAGACCGAGGCGAAGAAGAGCCAGGCGTCCTCGGCCTCGGCCAGCACGCTCTGGCGCAGCTCCTCGCCGGGTTTGGGATCGAGCCAGTCGAAATCGCAGAACATCTCGCCGGAGCGCAGGATATAGCGGCAGCCCCATTCCGCAGGAGCCGGGTGGCCCTCCTCCGTACGCTCAACCCGCGCCACAAAACGCGGAACCACGAGGCGGACCAGGTACGAGCCGCCGGTTTCCGAGATGCCGAAGACGTAGCGATCTTTCATGGGCTGCATTGTCCAACAAACGCCCGCGGCTGTCGAGGCGTGAGACATGGTGCTGCGCCATGGGATTTTCACACATAATCAGCTGTGATTACTTCATAAAAAAATCACATTTCTACAGTGCGCCACAATCTACTGAAAAGGTTAGGTTTTCCACAGACAGCTTGTGCACTGCTGGCCCTGCCTGTGGATAACCCCCTGAGGCCGATGAAATTTCGCGACGTGCAATTTTCTGTTGCAGCCTCTTTACACAACGCTTCGGGAGCAGTATTCTGAAATCAATGCTGGAGGAAGGTCCTCAGCAGAATGGTGATAACAGCAACGGAGGGTATCTATCGTTAATTCTCATTCCCATACCGGGCAGATGAGTGCCCTCTGGAATACACCCAGGAGCGCATAAGGTCCACCCCAGACGTCTGTCGCAGTGCAGTTGCACGTCGTCGCTGTACACAAGGTACTACTTGACGACATAAAAACATCGACTTCGCAACGAAGATCCATGCAACTGTCCACTTTGCAAAGTGCGGAACGACCTTGAAGGACACCGCCGCATAGCGCGGTCCGCGCAAATCCGGGTGTATTCCTTTTTGTTCACTGAAAAAGAACCGACCCATCCCCGATCGAGTTTTCCACAACAACAAAGCCCCTTTACAAGGGGCTTTATCATGCGCACCCTACGGCCGGCTGTCACGACGGCCGGGGTGCACAGTGTCCGGAACATAGAATCCGAGAGGTTCTGTCCCCCTCAGTTCCGCCTATTGCCACTGCGTATCTACTGCGCCAGATACGCCTGCAAGATCAGAATGTTACGATGGCGTACCCCTTCTCCGCATACTCGGCCATGGATGGATGGCCGCTCATGCCTTCGAGGAGCGGCAGCCCTTCGGCCAGCACGGCATCGGTTGCTTTCAGCTTGGCCGAGCACGCCTTGCACGCCCCGGCGATGAGCCCCTTGTCTTTGGCCTTTACATAGAGCGGATGCAGCATGTGCCCTTCCTGGGCCATCTTGGCCACCAGCGTGACGGACTCCCCCTCCAGCACGATGATCGCCTCGTGGCCGCGCTCATTCATATCCAGAACGTTGAGCAGCACGTGGATGAAGCACAGAGGCTCGCCGCGAAACGGAAACAGTGCGAACTTCGACATGGTATTACTCCGAGCAGAAAGTTATTAACTTTGCGCTCTTGCGGCATTCGCCGTTTGGCCCCGCCTGGGCGGGGCAGTTCTTATAACTGGAGAGCGAAAATGCATGTATTTTCTGCTCCCAGTAATATTTCTCCGTATCCATTAGATGTTCATGGGGTTCCGCTCCATCATACGTGAATCCCTCCGCACCGCAATAACCCGCCTCATCATTCGGACAATTTTCTTGTGCACAAAAAACGGCTCCCCCGAGTGGAAGGAGCCGCGTCATACAAGCGATTTCTGAAGAAAAATGTCCGTCGCCAGCTCACCGGCAGGCTGGTGAAAAACCGCGCCGGCAAAGCGCAAGAAAAGATCAAGGCCGACGCGTACATACAATACGTGAGGATTTGATCTTTTCGAAGCAACGCCGCCGGCGTGGAAATTTCACCTGCCTGCCTGCTAGGCGTACTGCATCATCACGCTGCGCACCAGGCCGCGGTCGGCCGGCTTGTTGAAGAGCTCGCCGCCGCAGGTGACCAGGGCCTCGCAGAAGTTGGGCCGGTCGTTGCGGTAGATCACGCCGGTGGGGATGCGGTCCCCGAACTCCTCGGCCTTTTTCATGGCCGCATCGAAGTCCGTGGGGTCGTAGCTGTCGTCCAGCTCGTACACGCGCTCCTTGTACCAGGCAAAGGTGTTGACCTTGTTGAAGGTGACACACGGCTGCAGCACGTCCACCAGGGCGAAGCCCGGCGTCTCGTGGGCCTGGCGGATAAGATCGGCCAGCTGGTCCACGTTGCCGGCAAATCCTCGGGCCACAAAGTTGGCGCGCAGGGCCACGGCCACGGCCAGCGGCTTGAACATGGAGCTCTTCACGCCCCAGGGCTGGGCCTTGGTCACGTGCCCTTCCTCGGTGGTGGGGCTGGCCTGGCCCTTGGTCAGACCGTAGATCTGGTTGTCGTGGGCCACCAGAACCATGTCCACGTTGCGCCGCAGCGCCGCGAGAAAGTGGTTGCCGCCCTCGCCGTAGTTGCAGCCGTCGCCGGAGTGGCAGAACACGGCCAGCTCCGGGTTGACCAGCTTGGCGCCCTGGGCCGGTGGCAGGCCGCGGCCGTGCAGGCCGTTGAACATGTTGCACTTGAAGTAGTGCGGCAGCTTGGCGGCCTGGCCGATGCCGGAAAAGTAGGCCACCTTGTGCGGCGGCAGGTCCATATCCGCCAGGGCCTTTTTCACGGCATCCAGTATCCTGAAGTTGCCGCAGCCCGGGCACCACGCGGTTTCGAACTCGCCGTAATCTTCAATGCGTCCCATGGGATATCTCCATGACCGATAGTCGGGTTTAGAAAGCTATTGCAAAATCCTCTTCCGGCAGGCTGTTCAAACATCACGCTGGCAAGGCGCACAACGAAGTTCAATGCCGACGCGCATACAGGTGACGTAAGGGTTTGAACTGTCTGCAGCAGCGCAACCAGCGGTGCTTCTCATCAGCCTGCTAGCCCAGCCGTTCGAGGATGTACTGCGCGGTAAAGGGCAGGCCGTCGTAACGCAGCACGCGCCCGTCCGGCTCGAAGCAGCCGGCTATCTTGAGCAGCGTGGCGAACTGGCCCGTGGCGTTGCCCTCCACGACCACCACCTTCTTGGCCGCGTCCAGGGTTTCGGCGTACTGCTCCGGCACCAGCGGCCAGACCTGGGAGAAGTGCAGCACCGCGGCGCTGGTCCCCTGCTCGTTCAGGAGCTGCGCGGCCTCCAGCGCCGGGCCCTGGGTGGAGCCCCAGCAGACCAGCAGCACGTCCGCGCCCTCCTCGCCCACGAGCAGCGGCGGCACCACATCGTTCTTCAGAATTTGCTCCTTGCGCATGCGCTTGTCCTGCATCTCGATGCGCACGCCGTGGTCCTCGGTGATGTGGCCGTTCGGGTAGTGCTCGTCCGAGTCCACAACCACCAGGTGCTCGCCCGTGCCGGGAACCAGCCGCGGCGAAACGCCGCTTTCGGTCACGGCGTAGCGCTCGTACGACGCCGGATCGTCCGTGGACTCGCCGGGCATAACCGGCTCGGGCAGGGAATCCAGATCAAAGGGCACGACGTCGCGGTAGTTGTCCGCCAGATATTGGTCCGTGAGCACAAAGACCGGGCCCTGGACTTTCTCGGCCTGGTCAAAGGCGCGGTGCGTAAGCCGGAAGCACTGCTCCAGGTCGCCCGGAGCGAAGATGGCGCGGGGGAACTCCCCGTGGCCAGCATAGAGCACCAGGTCGAGGTCGCCCTGCTCCGTGCGGGTGGGCAGGCCCGTGGCCGGGCCGGGCCGCATGGCCAGCACAAAGACCAGGGGCGTCTCGGTGATGCCGGCCAGGCTGATGCCTTCGCACATGAGCGCGAGCCCGCCGCCTGAAGTGGGCACGATGGCCCTCGCTCCGGCGAATGACGCGCCCAGGCCCATGTTCACGGCAGCAATCTCGTCCTCGGCCTGTTCAGCCACCATGCCCAGGGTTTCGGCGTTGGCGATGAGCGTGAGCGCCACCGAGGTGGACGGCGTCATGGGGTAGAAGGAGCAGAAGCGTACGCCCGCGGCCATGGCGCCCAGGGCGATGGCTTCGTTGCCGTTGATCATGATCTTTTCGCGGCCGGCGTCCGGCGGTGCGGGCAGAGCCGGAAAGTCCGGGCTCTGGTCGCGCAGCCACTGCATGGACTTGTCCAGCACTTCGAGGTTCTGGTTGATGATGTCCTCGCCCTTCTTCTTGAAGGTCTGGCGCATCAGCTCGGCCGGCACCTCGCGGTCTATGCCCAGGAGTGCGCAGAGCACGCCCAGGGCCGAGGTATTCTCGAACAGCCGCTTGGGAATGAGCTGCTTGTAGGGCACGGCCAGGGCCCTGGCGCCCTCGTCGTCTATGGACTCGCCGAGCAGCGCGATGCCGCGTTCGCCGAGCTGGTCCTTGTGCAGGGTGACGGTCTCCTGGTTAAGCGCCACGAGCACGTCCACCCTGTCCAGCGGCGCGGACACGGGTTGCGCGCTGCAACGGATGGCGAACGTGTTGTGGCCGCCGCGGACGCGCGACATGTAATCCTGGGTGACCGAGATATGGTATCCGGAACGGACGAGGCATTTGGAGAGCAGCTGGCCGACTGTCGCCAGCCCCTGCCCTGCCTCGCCGCCTATAAGTATATTGATGCACTCGATGGCCATGGGGCCTGACCTCCTTGGCTGCGTTGTGTTGGTTTGGGCGCGCGGCGAAAAGGCTTCGGTTCCGCCGGTGCTGGGCGACTGTGGGCGCTACGCCTCGTAGGGCTTCTTGTCGGCAAAGGTCCAGGCCTTGGGGTCCTCATAGTACCACTTCATGTCGTTGATGAGCATGAACTGGCCGCGGGCATCCTGCACCAGGTAGTGGAGGAACTTCTTCTCCACCGGCCCGGCGGCGGCCTGCTCCTGGTCCTCGAAGAAGCGGACAAGATCCAGCTCGATGGCCGCGGCCTCGTCGATGGAGGCGATCTCGTCCAGCGGGCAGCTCACCGGCTCGTGGCTCGTGGCGATCTTGCGGAACATGTTCGCGCCTTCGGCCGCCTCCAGCTCCATGGACCCGCAGGCCTCGGCAAAGCTCACACCGGCCTCCACCTTGTCGTGCAGCTCCTGCAGCCTGTCGCGGCGGGTTTTCTTGAGATCGCGCAGACGGACGAACACGTCGCGGATGACGCCGCCCTGGCAGGACTCGGCGTGCGCGTCGTAAAAATCAATGGCCTTGTCCACCATGCCCAGGGCCTGACAGAGCATCTCTCTGGAGCTCTCGGACATCGGTCCTCCCTTGTTCTCGGGCTCGGCGGCCCTCCCGGCGCAACAATGCGCCGCGCCGGGAATGCGCCGGGTTCGGATAGTGTATGGATGCGGATGGCTGCCGGGGGCCTTACTCGGCCGCAGGCGCCGGCGCGCGGCCGCCCAGCTCTTTATCCAGCATGAACAACCCTTCGCCCTTGTTGCCCACCAGCCGGAACCGGGCCACCACGTCGGAGAAGTTGTCCTCTTCCTCCACCTGCTCGGTGACGAACCATTGCAGGAAGATGCTCGTGGCATGGTCGCGCTGATCCATGGCCAGGTTCACCAGCTCGTTGATACGGCGGGTGACCTCGCGCTCGTGGCTCAGCCCGTATTCGAACACGTCCAGCATGGAGTCGAACGCGCCCTTGGGCTCATCGATGGCGTGCAGGCGCACGGAGCCGCCGCGCTCCAGAATGAAGTCATAGAACTTCATGGCGTGCATACGCTCCTCGTCCGCCTGGAGCCGCATCCAGCTGGCGCAACCGGGAAGGCCCTGCTCCGCGCAGTACGCGGCCATGGCAAGATACAGAAAGCTGGAGTAGAATTCCCACTTCACCTGCTCGTTCAGTGCATCGTTCATGGTTTCGTTCAGCATGATTCTCGATCTCTCCTGTATGGATTATCTCGTTTCGGCGCGACGTTGCGCAGCCGGAGCATGCGCCGGACGCGCGCAAAAACGCCGTCCGGAACATTCCATCTGTAATCTTAGACCATGAACGGCGCACGAGCGCAAGAGGGAGACCCGTGTCGAGTCTCCCTCCTGCGTTCGATATATGGTGCGCGAAAGAGCCGGCATGCGCCGGCAGGCGGGCTTAGAGCCGCCAGCAAAACCTTGTCTGCGTTTGCACGGTGTGCTCGGCGTAGCGACCGGCTTTGCTGGAGGCTCCTACTCGCCCATGAGGTAGGAGAAAATGAGTGGCGCCACGACAGAGGCGTCGGAGTTGATCATGAACTTGGGCGTGTGCGGGTCCAGCTTGTGCCAGGTGATCTTCTCGTTGGGCACGGCGCCGGAGTACGAGCCGTACGAGGTGGTGGAGTCGGAGATTTGGCAGAAGTACGCCCAGTGCGGCATGTCTTCCTTGTGCAAGTCCTGGATGAGCATGGGCACCACGCAAATGGAGAAGTCACCGGCGATGCCGCCGCCGATCTGGAAGAAGCCCACCGGCGTCTTGCTGTCAGCGCGCTCGGAGTACCAGTTGGCCAGGTGCTCCAGCTGCTGCGTGCCGCTCTTGATGAGGTTGTGCGAGGAGAGCTTGCCGGTCATCACCAGGGCGGTGAACTTGTTGCCCAGGGTGCAGTCCTCCCAGCCCGGCGTGTAGATGGGCAGGTTCTTCTCCTTGGCCGCCCAGACCCAGGAGCTCTCCTTGGGCATGCGGAAGTGCTCCTGCACCTCGGGCATGTCCAGCAACGCGTACATATACTCCCAGGGGAAATGCGACTTGCCCGCGGCCTCGGCCTCTTTCCAGAGGTCGATCAGGTACTTTTCCGCCTTGAGCATGGCCCATTCCGGAATGCACGTGTCGGTGACGCGGTTCATGCCCTCGTCGCGCAGCTCCGCTTCCTGCTCTGGCGTCAGGTCCTTGTAATGCGGCACCAGGCGGTAGTCCGGGTTGTCGAAGAGGTTGAAGAGGTCCTCTTCCAGGTTGGCCGCTGTGGTGCAGAGGCCATGGACCTTGCCCGCGCGGATGAGCGGGGCCAGAGAAATGCCCAGCTCGGCCGTGGACATGGCTCCGGCCAGGGTCACGAACATCTGTCCGCCGCCGGCCAGCAGCTCTTCCCACGCACGCGCGGCATCCAAGGTCTCGCGGGCATTGAAGTGCTTGTAATTCTTTTCCATAAACGCGCGCACCGTAGTCACTTCCTTCCTCCTTCCATATGGTCCATGTAATTTTTGACGGTTCTGTGACGGAACGTGGTGCTTACCACCATGCCGTGGTCCTGGCAACGCGCGCCCCTGGCAACAATCCAGGCAGGCCGGGACTCGAAACGGTAGCGCCGCGCCGCCAACCTGGCCGCCAGGACCGCTTGCATTGCGCATGAACCTTCCCTGGGATAATGAACATATCCGATGGTCAGGCACAACCGTTCCCGCCCCCCCCCGATCACGCACGCCTGGCACATGACCGGGCTCCGCCATCGGTCACCACACCAAAGACACGCGGGGCTGATCCCCAAAGAATACCGAAAACTATGACCGACTACCCAAAGCGTCTCAATATCGGCAGCGGCAAGCTCTTCAAGCACGACTACCTGAACGTGGACTGCGATCCCTTCTGGCGGCCGGACGTGGTGGCCGACCTGAACAGGCCCTTCCCGCCCCACGGCGTTGCCCAGACCGCGCGCTTCGGCGAGATCCGCATCGAGCCCGGCACCTTCGAGGAGATCGTGGCCCGCGACGTGCTGGAGCACATCCCCAATCTCGTCACCTGCATGAGCTCGTGCCTGTCCCTGCTGGCTCCCGGCGGCCACATGCGCATCATCGTGCCCTACGACCTCTCGCACGGTGCCTGGCAGGACCCCACCCATGTGCGCGCCTTCAACGAGCGCAGCTGGACCTATTATACGGAATGGTACTGGTACCTTGGCTGGCAAGAGGCGCGGTTCGAGCTGACGCGGCTCAATTTCGTGCGCTCCGAGCTGGGCCAGCGCCTGGCCGGCGAGGGCATGGACGAGGAGCTTATCCTGCGCACGCCGCGCGCCGTGGACGCCATGGAGGTGACCCTGGAGAAGGTGCTGCTCAGCGACAAGGAAAAAGCGTACGTGCAGAAATACCTGAAGAACCAGCTCGACCCGCCGGCGGAATGCTTCCCGGGCAATCCAGTGTGCGGGTGTGAGTGAGGGCCAGGCGACAGGAATACCGCCCCGTGACCACGGGTGAGGGCTGACTCGACAAACAAACCGCCGCGCAACTGCAAGCGAGGCCGGCGCAACCGACAAACCGCCGCGTGACGGCTGGCGAGGCCGGCGCGAAAGCCACCGAGCCGACTACACATTCAACGCGCTTAACTTATTATATTTTAACGCTATCCATAGGCCGCATCGGTATTTTTTTGAAACTTTTTCTCAAGTTGCTTGACACATCCAGGGGCATACCTTAGAAACTCTTTCTTCACGACGCGCCCGTAGCTCAGCCGGATAGAGCGCCGGACTACGAATCCGTAGGTCAGAGGTTCGAATCCTCTCGGGCGCACCAGAAAAATCAACCCCTGCCGACCACTGTCGGCAGGGGTTTTTCTTTTGTCGCTTATCTGCCCCTACTCTGCTCCCTTCTCCTGGATACGCCAAGCGTTCGAAGCCGACGGCTGCGGGCGCAAACTCCTTATAACTTCAGGCCCGAAGGGAGCTCGATGCTCACGCCCCCATCTCCCCTGCGTTGGGTTGTACTGTCTGGTGCAACCGCTTGATGTCGCGCAGCGGCGGGGCGCCGAATAGCCGGCTGTACTCGCGGCTGAACTGGGAGGGGCTCTCGTATCCCACCTGAAGCGCTGCGCTCGTGGCGTCCAGGTGGTCCATGAGCATCAGCCGTCTCGCCTCATGCAGCCGGATCCACTTCTGGAACTGCAGAGGGCTCATGGCCGTCACGGAGCGGAAATGGTGGTGGAAGGTCGAGGTGCTCATACCGGCCTGTTTCGCCAGGCCCTCCACCCTTAACTGCTGCGTGTAGTTTTCCTTCAACCAGTCGATGGCGCGCGCGATCTGATGGCTGTGGCTCCCTGCCGCCGCGATTTGCCGTAGCCGGGCGCCCTGTTCGCCGATCAGGAGACGATACGCGATTTCCCGCTGCAACATCGGCGCGAGAATCGGTATGCTTTCCGGTTCGTCAAGCAGGTCCAGCAACCGCAACAGCACGTCGAGCAGGGATTTTGAAACCTCGCTGACGGCCATGCCCCGGCCGGTCTGTTGCGTGCGGGATATTGGCAGGTTGCTGTCCACCATCAGCTGGGTCACGGCGCGCAGGTCAATCTTCAGCACAAGGCCGAGGAGCGGCACCTCCCTGCTCGCTTCGACAACATTCGCCACCACCGGCAGACCCACGGACGTAATCAGGTACTGGTTGGCGTCATAGATGTACTCTTCATCGCCGAGCAGCACACGTTTGGCCCCCTGGGCAACCAGACAGATGCTCGGCTCGTGCATGTAGCTCATCGGCTCTGTCGGCTCTTCGTAATGCATCAGCATCAATCCCGGGACCTCGGTTTCCAGGGGTGCTTGCTGCTCGGTCCATCGTGCTATCCGCTCAGCCAGCGCTCCACGCGAGAGACTCAGGTCGTCGCGCGCCAGGGTATTCTCATGGTTGCTCATTGAAGCCTCCTTTCACGGCCGTAATATAAGCCCTCCTCGTATTCAGACAACATATTTATCGGGCCGATCGGATAATCAGACAAGAATTCAAGAGAATCAGTCTATGCGCCAGTCTCTGTCGGCAGGAAAAGGCGATCACGGTTGAGAAAAAAGAGCCCCGGACGATCAGGCAAAAAAATCGCAGGATCGGTCTACTAATTGACGGCCCCTCTGCTCTAAAAAGCAATATAGGAAGAAACCAGCGCTGTTCGCAATCTGCATGGGGTTCGGCTCCGGAAAACCGTCGTGAACGATGCAGCGCCTGGAAGATTCGGCAGCACCATGGATGCAGCCACGATCATGGCGGCGGCTGATTGTTCGGATGATTACTCGCCCTGGACACAGGAGTCCGGAGCGAAATCCTGCAAGCCGGTGCAAGCGAATCCGGCGAATCCGCAGTCGTTGGCGTGCCCTTGGAGACAGTTTGTCAATCGTTGGCCAAATCGTGATGCGCGTGAATAGGAGATAATAATATGATCAGGTTCGTTAAAGGAACCGGGCCCATCAATTCTTCAAGAAGAAGCATGCTGAAAAGAACCATCGCCGGTCTTTTGGCCGGCATTGCCGCGCCTGCGTTCTCCCGGCTGTCTCTGGCCCATGCTGCGTCCACCAGACTTCAAGGCAAAAACGTCCTGGTCGTGTATTTCTCCCGCACCGGCAATACACACGTCATGGCCGAATATATCCATGAGATGGTCGGGGGCGATATTGTCCGGATTCATACGGTGGATCCGTATCCCGAGGAGTATCCGGCCACTGCGAGCCAGGCCAAGAAAGAGTTGGAGTCCGGCTATAAGCCGCCGCTGACGACAAAGATCGAGAACATGGCCTCGTATGACGTGGTCTTCCTGGGGTCCCCGCGCTGGTGGGGCACCATAGCCACCCCGGTCATTTCCTTCCTTTCCGAATACCCCCTGCCCGGCAAGACCGTTGTCCCGTTCATGACGCACGGGGGGAGTGGGCTCGGCCGTACCATGGCTGATGTCGGCTCGCTGTGCCCCGACGCTACGATCGAGCAGGGGCTCGCCATCCGGGGTGATGCGATCAGGTCATCACGTGAGGAGGTTTTCGACTGGCTGCAGACGCTCGGCATGGCATAGCGCCTCGCTTACGGTACCGACCGACAATGCAACATATCTGCACGAAAGGACGTGTTTTTCTCATTCTACCAAATCGGCTGCAAACGACAGGAGAGGAACAATGAAGTATCTGGCTCTTTTTATGACGCTTTTACTCTGTACCGCATCCGCCGTATACGCCGGCCAGGAACAGACCACGGCGCAGGAGAACACACCGCAGGTTGTCTACCGGGGTGAATCGCAGAAGTCCTTCAAAGGCCCCGAGGACCTGTTCACCGATGATGTTCAGGTAGATTTGCTGTTTCCCGCCAATGACACCGCGCATTACTCGGGAGCATATGTTACCTTCCAGCCTGGCGCCCGCACCAATTGGCACTTCCACCCGGCCGGACAGCATATGATCGTTACCTCCGGGATTGGCCTGACCGGGACCCGGGATGGCAAAGTCATCGAGTTCAAGGCTGGTGACACAATCTGGTGCCCGCCGGACATCGATCATTGGCACGGCGCCACGCCGGACTCCCCTATGACGCACCTCGTCATTACCGGTGATCTCAATGGTGAAAACGTGATCTGGAAAGAAAAGGTCACTGACGAGCAATATAACGCCAGGAAGGAGTAAGCCATGCGCCTGCAACATACGATTATTCTGGTAGTCGCAGTTTTTCTTATATTCAGTATCGCAACACGTTCGGGAGCTCAGAGTATGACAAACGAAACGTCTTTGGATGAAAAACAGCAGAGTATCGTCACCATTGCCGCGTTCACGGCAAGCGGTGAGCTCGACAGGCTCAAACCGGCATTGGTTGAAGGCCTGGACGCCGGTCTGACCATCAACGAGATCAAGGAAGTTCTGGTTCAGATGTACGCCTATGCCGGCTTCCCCCGCAGCCTGAACGGCATCTTTACCTTCATGGGCGTGCTGGAAGAGCGGAAGGCGCAAGGCATCGAAGACGAGGTGGGCAAGGAGGCCAGCCCGCTGCCCGCGGATATGGACCGGGACGAGTACGGCGCCAGGATTCGGGCCCAACTCTCCGGGCTCGACGAGGTGCCGCCTCCTGCCGCGTGGCAGAAGTTCTCGCCGGTCATCGACTCATACCTCAAGGAACACCTCTTCGCGGATATATTTGCGCGTGACGTTCTGGACCATCAGGCCCGGGAGCTGGCTACCATCGCGGCGCTTGCGAACATGACCGGCACCGCCGGGCAGCTCAAGTTCCACTTTGGCGCGGCCATGAACTCGGGGCTCACGGAAGCCCAGATGCAGGACTTCATCGTGGTGCTCGACTCCCGCGTGGGAGAAAAAGAAGCTGCACAGGCCAAAGAGGTGCTTCAAAGCGTTTTGAGCGAACGGAAGTAGCCTCAAAGGCGTCTCCCTCTATCACCCCGCGCTGATCCCGATGTGCCGATCGAGGGAGGCGCTATCCAAGGCCGTATTTATTGGAGAATTGCCATGAACATATCATTCGAGAACCAGGTCGCCCTTATCACCGGCGGTGCTTCCGGCATCGGCTGGGCAACGGCCAAAGCCTTTGCCGAGGCCGGCGCCGCGGTCGTCATCTCGGCGCGAAGCGAGGACAAGCTGCACGCGCGGGTCAAGGAGCTCGAATCGGCGGGACACAAGGCACTGGCCGTACCCTGCGATGTGAGCGTCGAAAGCCAGGTGCAGGAGATGGTCGAGAAAACCGTATCAACCTTCGGCCGGCTCGACGCGGCGTTCAACAATGCCGGCGTACAGAGCCCCATCGCGGAAACCGCGGATGCGAGCGGAGAAGAGTTCGACCGGGTGAATGCGATCAACCTGCGCGGCATCTGGAGCTGCATGAAGTACGAGCTGATCCAGATGCGCGAGCAAGGTAGCGGCGCCATCGTCAACACCTCATCCCTTGGCGGGCTTGTCGGCATTGCCGGCCGGGCTGCGTACCACGCCTCCAAGCACGGGGTGATCGGCCTCACCAAGAGTGCGGCGCTCGAGTATGCATCCAGGGGCATCCGCATCAATGCCGTGTGCCCCGGAATCATTGACACACCGATGGTCGCCGGCATGAAGGAGAGCGAAGGCGACGCCATGGCCGAGCTGATGAAGCTGGTGCCGATCGCGCGCCTCGGCCTGCCCGAGGAAATTGCCTCCGCCGTGCTTTGGCTCTGCAGCCCCGGAGCCGCCTACGTGATCGGCCATGCCCTCGTCGTGGACGGCGGCTATACCATTCAATGAGGTGGCGACACACAGGAGAATCATCATGAAAGGAGCTATGCTGTACGGTCCACGCGACATCCGTTTCGAAGAGCGCGACGACCCGAAAATCATTCATCCGACAGATGCCCTCATCCGGGTTTCGGCGGCCTGCGTTTGCGGGTCCGACCTGTGGCCATATCGGGGCATCCAGGAGATCACCGAGCCGACGCCCATGGGGCACGAGTACTGTGGCATCGTCGAAGAGGTTGGCAGTGACGTCACTTCGATCAAGCCCGGCCAGTTCGTTATCGGCTCGTTCTTCGCTTCCGACAACACCTGCCCCCACTGCCAGGCCGGATACCAGTCGTCGTGCCAGCACAGGGAGTTTGTCACCACAGCGCAGGCATCCATGCTGCGCGTGCCGCTTGCCGACGGAACCCTGGTGGCGACTCCGGAGATCCCGGCCGACGACCTGTTGCCAAGCCTGCTGGCGCTCTCCGACGTCATGGGCACCGGCTGGTTCGCAGCCGTTGCGGCCAATGTGCAGCCGGGCAAGACGGCCGTTGTTGTTGGCGATGGAGCTGTAGGACTCCTTGGCGTGCTCTCCGCCAAGCAGATGGGCGCCGGACGGATTATCGCCATGAGCCGCCACGAGCCGCGGCAAAAGCTTGCCCGGGAGTTCGGCGCAACGGACATCGTGACAGAACGCGGTGACGAGGGCGTGGCCCGCATCAAGGAGATGACGTCCGGCATCGGCGCAGATTCCGTGCTGGAATGTGTCGGCACGCAGCAGTCGATGATGCAGGCGATCGGTTCCATCAGGCCGGGCGGATATGTCGGCTACGTCGGCGTTCCGCACGGCGTCGCGCTCGACGGAGAGGCGCTGTTCTTTGCACACGTCCACCTCCATGGCGGTCCGGCCCCGGTGCGGCGCTTCCTGCCCGAGCTGATCGATCTTGTCTGGAGCGGAAAGATCAGCCCTGGCAAGGTATTCGACATGACCCTGCCGCTGGACCAGGTGGCGGAAGGCTACCGCGCGATGGACGAGCGCCGCGCGATCAAGGTGCTCCTGCGCCCGTAGCTGGACAATCCTGGTCCACGAGACTCTGCTGGCGTCAGCGTGTACAGTTGGATGAGCACGCTGACGCGGTTGCAGTGTGATGCTTCAACAACAAGGATAAACGAAAAGGAGTGATACCAATGTCTGAATCCTGCGATACGAATGTTTTTGGACGGGGTGAGGAAAACACAGCGTATGCGAAATACTTTGTGGGGCAGAGCTATCTGAAGATCCTCTCCACGGAGGGCGTTACCGTTGCCAATGTCACCTTTGAACCGAAGTGCCGCAACAACTGGCACATTCACCACGCGGACAAGGGCGGCGGACAGATTCTGCTGTGTACAGCCGGACGCGGCTGGTACCAGGAAGGGGAGAAGCCGGCTCGTGCGCTGAAACCCGGGGATGTCGTCAATATTCCCGCCGGCATGAAGCACTGGCATGGAGCGGCCAAAGACAGCTGGTTCACGCACCTGGCCGTGGAGGTTCCTGGCGAGAACACAAGCAACGAGTGGCTGGATCCGGTTTCGGACGACGAGTACGCCGCGCTCGATTAGGCTGTTTTTGCATCACGTTCCATGTGGTGAACATACGGAGACTCAGCATCGAGGGAAGGATGGAGAGCAAACTGTCGCGCCGCAACTTCATGGCCACGGGTGCTGTCGCCCTCGGTGCTGCTGTCACATGGGAGCTTACCGGGATCATCAGCGCTGGAGGAATCGCAGAGTCCGAAGCGCTGGCATCGGAAGGACTAGAGGAGAACACCATGCCGCATATCAGCGTCAAGCTCTTCCCTGGAAGGTCGGAAGAGACCAAGCAACGACTCGCCGACGCCATTGTGCAAGATGTGGTCGATATCATCGGATGCGAAGAAAGATCGGTAACTGTCTCTATTGAAGAAGTCTCCTCCGGCGACTGGAAGGAAAAGGTCTATGATCCGGAAATTCGAGAACAGATGGACACCCTTTACAAGAAACCAGGGTACTCCATGTAGGGAGACGATTGTGTATACGAATATAATTCGCCTTGCGCCTATGCTTTTGTTTGGGTTCATCGTTTGTGCTTCCATTGTTGCCTGCATCGGAAAAGCGAGAGCGTCTGAAGCGGATAGTGATTCCTTGGTCAATGGCCTTGCTTTGTCCGATATGAAGGTAACAATCACCTCCAAGGGACATACGGCAACATTCCAGTTGTATGGCACCAAAGCCGCACAAGAGTTCTACGACCAACTGCCCCTTAAACTGGATTTGACCAACTTTCGCGATGCCCAGTGGATGTTTTATCCACCCAAAAAGCTGAGCGTGACTGCCAACGAGGCGTATCACGACGGCAAAAAGGGAGAGCTGAGCTACTATGAACCCTGGGGTGACGCGTTCATGCTCTACAAGGACTTCTACGCGGGCGATGAAATGCACCGCCTTGGTGTCGGCTTAAGCGGAATCGATGATATAGCCGAAATGTCGGGCAATGCCATCATCCAAAAAATCGAACAGAATGCAGCAGGAGATGAAGCAACCATGCAGATGACCGTGAGTGCGAATGGAAATACTATTGTGTTTGAACTCAATGACAGCTCGGCAGCTAAAGAGCTTTACAGCCAGCTGCCGTTGGACATAGCCGTAGAAAACTACAGCAGCAATGAGAAGATCTTCTATCCGCCCAAGAAGCTGAATACTGCCAACACACCGCTCGCCAAAAACGTTCAGGCTGGAACTCTCGCCTACTACGCACCATGGGGAGACGTCGTCATGTTCTACGGCAGCTTTGGCTCGGCTTCTGGTTTATACGAACTGGGCCATGCCATAACGGGACGCGAGCATATCAAGCAATTATCTGGAACGATACGCATCGGGACAGGAAACACGCCGTAACAATGACACTGCTCAACGTCTGCAAATAACATTATGGAGTGCAGCGCTATTGCGCATGGTTCTCTATACTCGATACTATAACAACAACCTGAATTGCACGAGTTTTTGACTCGCAAAATTCAGTACATTGGGATTACGCCTTGCAGACTGGGCCGTGATCGCCTCCACATCGAATGTAAGTATCTCAAAGTCCGAAGGCGCCCTCTCACGCCTGGGTTTTGTCCTACGCCATCTCCAGATAGCCTAAAAACGCCTTCCCGGTGCAAAGCATTGGACACGGCATTCTATTTACTGTACCAGATCGTTTGAAATTATTCTGTCCTGGTGGGCTGTTAGGCTCTATGGACCGGACCAATGGCAAAAGAATTTATCTAACGTGAACGCAACACACATCTTTACCCTGATAGAATACGGTATGAAAATATCACAAAAATATTCCAAGCTGATATTCCTGGGAATACTAGCTATACTCGTATTGACTGTATATGGCCGCTCCTTGCATTTCAACTTCGTCTCTGACGATACTTTGCATATTACACAAAACACCCACATTCACCCCATTACTTTTAATAATCTTACATACTTCTGGAAAAATTCATATCAGGGTCTTTACATCCCCTTATCCTACACGCTGCTGATGATCCCTGCTTCTTTGGCTGCAGATGGTTCCTCTCCAACGAGTTTCGATCCTACTCCATTCCACGCAGCTAATATTGTTCTTCATTTTGCAAACTGCGCATTGCTCTTTGCTCTACTACTATCCATAACAGAATCATGTGCGGCATCGTTTGCCGGTACGATGTTATTCGCCATTCACCCCATACAAGCAGAGTCCGTAGCCTGGATATCGGAGTTCCGTGGTCTCTGGGCAACGCTATTCTCTTTCTTGGCCCTACGGTTTTACCTGACAGGTGTAGAACGCGACACCATTGGGAAGCGGTACATACTCGCCTTTGTTTTTTATATCATGGCATTGCTCTGCAAGCCTTCTACAACAATTGTACCGCTCCTGGCGTTGATCTTGGAACACATGATGTACAGGCGTTCAATTCTGACATCATTGCGGAGACTCTGGCCTTGGTTTTTTGCTGCCATTATACTAACGTGTATTAACTTCAGCGTGCAGGACCCAAACAGTTCGATGAGTATACATTCGGTATTGCTCCGTCCTTTGGTCGCGCTGGACGCTTTGGGTTTTTATATATCCTCGCTACTATTTCCAACCAGTCTTAGCTTCGGCTACGGCCGGACTCCGCAGGTAGCTCTCGCGAACTCGTTATCCAACATCAACATTTTCTTGCCGCTCGCCCTGCTCCTCATCCTTTTTGTATTCCGACGTCGTATTGGATTCGCCATCTATCCAATGCTGCTTATGGTCGCTGCCTTGCTTCCTGTCTTGGGTCTTATTCCGTTCGGCTATCAGGCCTACTCGACTGTTGCTGATCGGTACATGTACCTGGCGATGATCGGACCTGCGCTCTTGGTGGCATTATTTTGGCAGCACCTTAAGATAGTTGGACATGTTTCTATATTAATACTGTTATCATGTTTTGCCGCCCTTGGATTTCATCAGGTCGGATACTGGAAAACCAGAGACACGCTGCACATACGGGCTGTGGAGGTGAATCCGGAAAGTTACTCCTCTTTAACTTACCTCGCCCAGCTTGCTTTTGAGAAATACAAAAACCTCGATCTCACTGAAAAATTATACCGACAGGCAATACAGGTTTCGCCTAATGGAATCATGGCATACGCCGGTCTTGGTAAGATATTGGTTTTAAAAGGCAAAACAAAAGAAGCAATTCATTATCTTGCGATTGCTGATAGATCCAAATTCGTTCCAAGTGGAGTTAGTTACTACCTTGGATATGCATACTACAAGCAAGACAATAACGAAAAAGCCATACAATCGTTGGATAAATCCATTCGCGACTATCCTAGCGTGATGGAATCTTGGATACTTAAGGCAAATTTATTAAAGATGATGCAACACCCCAATGCTTCTGCTCACACTCTGCTTGATGCATTGAAAGTTGCCCCGAACAATGAAAAAGTCCTGCACGAGCTTGAAGCTGTCACTCCAGAGGTCGACGATCCTGAGCTTTTGAAGGAAATCGACGCCCGTCTGCACACACCGTGATACGTGTTGCAGCCGCCCGCTGCTGCCATCTACTCTTCCGGCGTACCTTTTCCATCCAACCCGTGACGCTGAACGGCGCTCCCTGAGCGTTGAACGACGATCGCGCGTTTCATTCCCTACAATTTCGCCACACCGTCTTGAAGGAGCCCTGCATCAGGAGTATACGATTCTTTTTAGCTGGAATTATAAACCCTTCAAACAAGGTGGTTCGTCATGAGCACAGCATCCCTCGGCGTCATGGACGCCATCTCGCAGCGGCACAGCGTCCGCGCCTTCACCAAGGAACCAGTCACCCCCGAGCAGTTGGACGCCCTGTTCCAGGCGGCGCGGCTGGCGCCGTCCAGCCTGAACTCCCAGCCGTGGCGCTACAAGGTAACGCAGGACCCGGCCATCCTTGAACAATTCGGCACCAAGGAGGTCTCCCGCACGCAGACCTGGCTCGCCGGCGCCGGGGCCATCATCGCCTGCTGCGCCGACATCTCCGGATACGTGCGCGATACCCAGGCCAGCGTATTTTTCTACAAGGAACACAACATCATGCAGGGCGACACCATGGAAGGCGTCGAGGCATATGCCGAGCGTGAGGCTTCGGCGGCAGAGAGTGCCAAGTTTGGCGCCGCGGCCATGAACGTGGCGCTCTCGGTCTCCTTCATGATGCTGCGCGCCGTGGAGATGGGGCTCGGCACCTGCTGGGTAGGCATGTTCAACGAGCAGAAGGTCAAGGAATTGCTGGGCATCGACCCCGCGCTACGCATCGTGGGCCTGCTCGCCGTGGGGCACCCGGCTCCGGGCCAACCCACGGAGCACAATCGCAAGCCCCTGGAGGAGATCATCCTTCCGTAAGCTGGTTGAATCGTTGATGTGCGCCGCGGCCAGCGCTTCTGCTCCAAGCCGTGAGATCGCATTCACAACACACAAAAGGGGACGTGCGAAAAATCGTATGTCCCCTTTTCCTTTGGTCTCTATCATATTGCCGCGCTCCAGCAGCGTAATTCGTATCCGATACAGACAAGTTCTGGCTCGCACTCTACCGCGCATTGTGCATGCACTGCCGTCTGTCTCAAGTATTTTGTAGCGCAACAACAGCATTCTATTGCCAAGTAGTCATCGTTGAACTAATATTCATCCATTACACAAGGCACTATACGGCCATATTTCATAGTGCTGTTGTATGATACTTCCAGATACACTTAAGTGTTATTAACATTCTTGCATCATTATTTAATTTTGGAGTACAGTAACGCAATGAATATAGACATCGACCAACTGAAGCGATCACACAGGCAACTGATGCGCCTGCGCCAATGCTTCACCTCCTGCTACGACATCTCCTCGTCTCTTTCTCTGGAGGTGGTGCTGGACAGCCTTATGCTCAATGTCATGGACAACTTGGGCGCGGAGAACTGCAGTCTCTACCTGGTGGACGAATCCAGAAACGAGCTCTTCCTGAGCCTGTCCAAGGGCCCCCTCGGCAGCGCCATCCCTGCGGGACAGCGGCTCAAACCCGGCGAGAAGATTCCCGGCCGCGCCTGGCAGGAGCGGCGCACCATCCACGTAACCAGCGAAGAGCTGGAGCCCGGCAGGGACCTCATCTCCCCACTGGCCGGATCCTGCGAAGTAGAGACCACCCTGTGCATCCCGCTCATGGCCAACGACCGCGTGCTGGGCGTGGCCAAGATCACCAACAAGCGCCTGGGCGGCGTGTTTGACGACGACGATCAGGAGATCTTCGAGCTGGCCTGCCGCCAGGCCGCCATCTCCATTCAGAACGCCTACCACCACCTGAATGAGCTGGAGCTCCAGAGCCTGGAGTCCGAGTTTCTGCGCGCCGAGGAGCTGCGCAAGATGCTCCTGCCGGATTCAGATCCGGCCCTGCCCGGCTGCCGCATCAGCGCATCCTCCATAAGCTGCAAGAAGTTCGGCGGGGACTACCTGGGCTACCTTGCGCCGCAGAACGGGGAGAGCGTGCTGGGCATCGTGGTGGCTGACGCCGTGGGCCACGACCTGTCCGCCGGCCTGCTGATGGTCTCGCTGCGCGCCTACATCCACTCCCAGTCCAAATTTCTGGACAAGCCCCAGACCATGATCGGCAACGTCAACGCACTGTTCGCGCAGGATACCGAGGGCGAGGGTTACTTTTGCACCCTCTTTTTGCTCGTACTGGATCAGGAACACAAACGTCTGCGCTGGGTCAGCGCAGGCAACCCGCCAGCCCTGCTCTACGACCCGGCCGCCGACAGCTTCCAGGAGCTCAAGGGCGGCGGCCCCTGCCTGGGCTGCATTGCGGAGACCGAGTACCAGGTCTTCGAGTGTCCTGCGCCCGCGCCGGGCAGCGTCTGCGTGGTGGCCACCGACGGCATCTATGAGGCGTCCCGCCTGGACGGCGGCATGTTCGGGGCCGAGCGCGTCAAGGAGATAATCCGCAGCCATGCCGGGCAGCCGGCGGAGGCAGTCCGCGCCGCCCTGCTCGACTCGCTCCAGGATTACTGCGGCACCGAGGAACGCGACGACGACATCACCATTGCCGTGGTCAGCTTTGACTAAAAACACGCCGGGGAGCTCCGGCAGCTCTTCATCCTGCCAGGGCTCCCCCCAACTTGTTGTATCCAGCGGTCGGCGGCATGCTCTGCATGCCGCATCCTTTATATGAACAGGGTCACGGCACTCTGGTTGGCCTCCTGCAGGAACTTGGCAACCCCGGCCAGGGTGATGTTGGGGTAGTCGCGCAGCTCGTCCGCGGACAGGCCCATGACATCCAGAGACATCTCGCAGATCACGATCTCCACGCCGTAATCCGCGGCCTGCCGAATCAGATCGTCCAGCGAGAGGACGCCCTTCTTCTTCATGATAGACTTCATCATCCTGCGTCCCATGCCAAACATGTCCATGCGCGAAAGGTGCACGCCGTCCGGTCCGCTGGGCAGCATCTTGTCGAACATCTTGGCCGTGAACTCCGGCTTGGATACGGTCTTGGCCGGGTCCCGCATCACCGTGGTTCCCCAGAAGGTCATGAACATCACTACGCGGTCGTACATCGCGGCCGCGCCCACGGCGATGATAAACGCCGCCAGCAGGCGGTCGAGCTCGCCGCTGAACACAACCATCGAGAGCTGGTCCTCGGGCATCCGCGCCTGCATCTCCTCGATGCGTTCTTCCAAGAGTGCGATGCGTTTTTCGAGATTCTGCATGAGATCGGCTTCCATAATACGCCATCCTTGTAAAATGCTTCAATAATCAATGCGGAGAGAGGCAATCCTCTCTCCGCTTCTGGGGCTCGGACTGCAACGCAGCCAGCCGGAGATTCTCAACAGCCGGCTAAAATACGAACACGGCGTCGGCCTCGATGGCCGCCACGTTGACTGCGCCGCCGGCCGTGGTCTCCGCACCCTCGATGAGTTCGCTCTCGTCGATGTTGCGCTCGGCGATGCACGGCTTGCAGACCTTGATCTCGCCGCCCAGGCTGCGGAAGTCTTCCATCAGCTTCTTGATGGGCGGGAACCCGCCGCCGGCCACCATGTTGTCCACAAAGCCCTTCTTACCCAGGTACACGCCGTTGGACTGCAGCACCACAGTGGCCTGGATATCCATGGCCAGGGCTGCGTTGCCCAGCACGAACGGCAGGTGGGCCTTCTCGGGGTCGTCGTTGGCGTGGGTGGCGATATACAGAATCTTTTCCTGTTTCTCGGACATGGCTCTTCCCTTCCTTGCGGGTTGATTATTCGGTTACACGCTGTTGGCCAGCACCGTGGAAAGATCCACGATGTTTGCGCCGGATTTCTCAAGATTATTCAGACAGATCGGGCACATGGCCACGACCTGCTCGCCTGTGGAGTCCAGGGACTCCAGCCGCCGCGAGCCGATCTGGGAGGACAGCTTGGGCGAGATGGACTCGGCCGGCCCGCCGCAGCAGCTCGTGTAGGTGCCGCACTCGCGCACATCCACGCACTCGTAGCCCAGATCCTGCAGCGCCTTGCGCGGCTTGTCCGAGAGTTCCAGATAGCGGCCGTAGAAGCAGGGATCGTGCAGGGTCAGCTTCTTGCCGCCGTTCTCGCCGTGCAGGGTGAGGTTCTCGAAGTACGTGTGCACCTCGAAGGACGCGCCCACATACTTTGGGTACAGCACCTTGAGCGCATAGGTCGTGTGCGGGTCGATGGTGATGATCTTGTGCACGCCGGCCTTGAGCAGCTTTTCGGCCACGCGCTCGGCATGGCGGACAAAGCTCTCCTGGTCGCCCAGGTCGTACAGCAGGATGCCGCTGTACTCGTCCAGCTCGGGCCGGTAGCCAAAGCTCTGCCCGGACTTGCGCAGCACCTTGACGATATCCTTGAGGTACTGGCCGGCCTTCTGCTTGCCGGCCGCCGGGGTGAGCATGGCCAGGCCGGCGCCGGAGATGAGCTTGGGCACGAAGCGCGCGTATCCCAGATACGACATCCACCTGGTGTCCTCGAACCGTTCCAGCTGCTTGGTGGCCGTCTCGATGTACGGCACGAACTGGTACATCAGACCGGTCATCAGCAGGGCGTCGCCGTCCCTGTCCAGCTTCTGGTCCTTCCACCACGTGTTGACCATGCCCTTGGGCACGCCGAACGGGCTCATGGTCTTGCGCACGTTGTCGGCCAGAACCTCTATGATGTCCCTTGGATTGTACATCAGGACCTCCTCCACTCGGCCACGACGCGCCGTTTCAGGGTCATGAGTACTTCGCCCGGGTTGGCGCCCCGGGGGCACGTCTGCGTGCAGAGCCCGCAATGCAGGCAGCGCCACAGCTCCTGCGCGTGCTTCAGGATCAGATCCTCGGCCCCTATCTGGATGTAGCGGATCATCTTCCTGGGAAAATGGTCCGAGACCAGGGGGCATATCGCCGCGCACGTGCCGCAGTTAAAACACTCGGCTCCGGTATCTGTGCCGGATTGTTCCAGCTCTTTGATGAACTCGGAATTGACCGTGGCCATCTTGATTCTCCTTAACGTAAAGGCGTACGGCGGTTTGGAATCGTCCGCATTACTCGTCGCCCGCATCCGTGCCGGTCAGGGCGTAGCGGTAGTAGCTGCCGTCCTTGTCGGCCTCGGCCACCTGGCCGAACTTGCGCATTGTGGCGATGATCCAGAGCGTCTTGTCCGTGGGCAGGCCGGCGGCCTCGGCAATCTCCGGCACCGTAGCGCTGTCCTTGGCCAGAAACTCCTTCACGGCCTTGATCGCCTTCCTGCTTTCGCGGGACTTTGCGGAGGCGGCCTCCACCCACTGTTTGCGCTCGCCGCGCAACGCCTTCATCGCTTCCTTGTCCAAAACGCCTTGTGTCTGTTCGTGTGCCATGGGGTCCTTCCTTATAAATCTGACCTTATGGATCAGGCGGCTGTCTCTTCTTCGACGGCGGGTTCTTCCTTGGCCTCCCCAGAGTCCTCAAAGGCGACGTCGGAGATGATCATGTCCACCATCGATTCGTACTGACGCAGAGTCCAACCGTTGACGTTGATTGCGTTTTCCGGACAGACCGCCACGCATGCGCCGCAGCCGAGGCACAGGGCGGGCGTCACCTCCGCGCGGGTCACGGTCTCGCCGCCAACCTCCATCTCGACCAGCTTGAGCGCGCCGTCGTTGAGGCAGGCGTCCACGCAGGCGCCCGCGCCTGTGCACTTCTGCAGGTCCACCTCGGCCACGAATGGATCGAGCTCCACAAAGCCCTTGCCCAGGAGCGAGACGGCCTTGACCGCCGCAGACGACGCGGCGTTGCTGACCTCGCCCACGTCCATGGGCGCCTGGCAGGTGCCGGCCAGAAACACGCCGGCCATGGGCAGCTCCACCGGCCGCAACTTGGGATGCACCTCCAGCAGGAAGCGGTCCGCGCCCACGGGCAGCTTGAGCATGTCCACCAGGTCGTGGATGGGCGCGGGCTCCATGCCTGTGGCCAGGACCACCAGATCCACCGGGACCTGCAGTTCCTCGCCAAAGGTCAGCTCGTCCTTCACCTCGATCTCCAGGGGATACTCGCCGGCGATGCGGCGCACCACAGGCGGCTCCTCCACGTTGAAGCGCATGAAGACCACCCGGTTGGCCGAGGCCTGGGCGTACATCTCCTCCTGCCCGCGGCCGTAGGTGCGGATGTCGCGGTACAGCTCGTACACGGAGGTGTCCGGGAAGGACTCGCGGATGGTGTTGGCCGCGTTGATGGAGGCCGAGCAGCAGACCCGCGAGCAGTACTCGTTCAGGTGCCCGTTCTCGTCTTCCTCGTGGACTCCGGGAATCTGCCGGCTGCCCACGCAGTGGATGATAGCCAGGCTGCGGATGCGCCGGC
The DNA here is from genome assembly GCF_013085545.1 of Oceanidesulfovibrio marinus. NCBI lineage: Bacteria > Pseudomonadati > Thermodesulfobacteriota > Desulfovibrionia > Desulfovibrionales > Desulfovibrionaceae > Oceanidesulfovibrio > Oceanidesulfovibrio marinus. The sequence goes on along the minus strand of NZ_CP039543.1, from coordinate 421,899 downwards.
CGTCCAGATGCAGCTGGCCGCCCTTCTCGTCCTTCATTTCCGACAGCTTCTGGAGCAGGTCCGGCAGGGTTATGACCTCCTGGTTCTCGCCAAAGCCGTACTCGCCGGTATGGGGTGTGTACGAGGAGAAGCCGGTAGCCAGGACCACCACGCCGGTTTCCAGCGCGATGTTCTGCGGCAGCATCGGCCCGCCAACGCCCTTGCCCGGAACGTACTGCCCGGGGCTCGGGGCCTCGTCTTCGGCTGCTGTTGTGGAGAGCTCTATGGAGAACTTGCCCACGTAGCCGCCGTAGGAACTCAGGCTCGCGCCGCAGTACACGGTGATGCGCGGGTGGCTCAGGGTCCTGGCGGCCAGGTCCCTGACCACGGTCTCGGCGTCCTCGCCGTAGGGGGCCAGTTTTCCTAACCGGGAGACGCCGCCGCCCAGGTATGGAGACTTCTCGATAAGCACAGTCTCGATGCCGCGATCGGCCATGTCCAGGGCAGAGCGCATGCCGGCCACACCGCCGCCAATGACCAGGCCGCGACGCAGTGCGTCCACGCGCAGTGGCTCCAGGGGTTGCATCAGCCGGGCCTTGCCCGTGGCCGCACAAACCAGGCGCGTGGCCTTGTCCGTGGCGGCATCGCCGTGGTGCACCCAGCTGACCTGCTCGCGGATGTTGGCGTGCTCGTACTGGTAGGGGTTGCCCCCGGCCCGGGCGATGGCCGAGCGGAACGTGGTCTCATGCAGGCTGGGCGCGCAGGACGCGACCACCACCCGGTTGACGGCCCCGCTCCGGAGGTCGTCCATGATCAGCTCCTGGCCGGGGTCCGAGCACATGAACATGTTCGTTCTGGCCACGGCCACGCCGGGAACGTTCTCCATACGGCTGCGCACTTTCTCCACATCCACGTGGTCGGAGATGTTGCCGCCGCAGTAGCAGATATAGACGCCCACCTTGGCCTGGTCCTGCGACTCCTTGTTCTCCAAAGACTCGGGGGCCGGTGCGTTTTCGGGGCTGTTTTGCTTTGCGTCACTCATGGACGGCCTCCTTGATTCTCTCGTCCCCCAAACCTTGCGGGGAACTTGCCAACTGGCCTTCTGTGGCGTCTTCATGCAGAGCGGTCAGATACTTTGCGGCTTCCATGGCCGCGCCACCCGCCTCGGTGATGGTGTCCACGATGTCCTTGGGTCCTGCCGCCGTGCCGGCTACGAACACGCCTTCCAGATCGGTGAGGGACGGGCCGGTCTTGGGCTGGATGGTCTTGATGAAGCCGTCCCCGCCGATGGACACGGGGCACTGGCCCTGCGGCGACCAGCCGGGCAACATGCCGGCGGAGAGGACGACCATGTCGTGCTCGCGGGTCGTAACGCCCTCGCCTTGCTGATCCTCGTAGTGAACCGCCACGGCGCCGTCCTCGCCCGTATCCAGCGAGGCGACCTTGGCCTTGACGAACTCGATGCCCATGGCCTTGGCGTTCTGGTAGAACTGCTCGTAGTTCTTCCCGAAAGCCCGGATGTCCATGTAGTAGATGGTGATGTCCGCCAGCGGCAGCGAGCCCGAGAGCAGCATGGCCTGCTTGATGGCGTACATGCAGCAGACCCGCGAGCAGTAGGAAACGCCCATGCTCGCATCGCGGGACCCGGCGCACTGCACGTAGGCAATGGAGTCCGGGATCATGCCGTCGGAGGGCCGCAGCACCCGGCCATAGGGCCCGTGGGGCGCCAGCAGCCGCTCCATCTGCATGGAGTCGATGACGTTGGGGATTTCGCCCATGCCGTACTGGCGCTTGTCGTTGATGGATGTCAGCTCGAACCCGGTGGCCAGGACCGCGGTCTTGGCCGTGATCCGGTAGCTCTCGGGCTGCTGGTTGTAGACGATGGCGCCGGTGGGGCAGATGCTGGCGCACTTGCCGCAGAGCATGCAGTTGGTCACGTCCAGCACGGCCTTTTGCGGAATGGCGTTGGAGAACGGGATGCGGATGGCCTTGCGGCCGGAGAACCCGCCCTGCTCCACGTCCGGCACCGAGACCGGGCATTCGTACTCGCATTTGCGGCAGCCGATGCACTTGTCGATGTCCACGTAGCGCGGCCGCTGCGTTACCGATGCCTCGATGGCGCCGTCCTTGCGCTCGATATCGTTAACGTCGCAGTAGGTGAACAGGGTTATCTGCTCGTGGTGCGCCGCGGCGGCCATCTTGGGCGTGGTGATGCAGCTTGCGCAGTCCAGGGTCGGGAAGACCTTGGACAGCCTGATCATCTTGCCGCCGATGGAGGCGTCCTTCTCTATGACGGCCGTGCGGTAGCCCTGGTCTGCCAGGTCCAGCGCGGATTGAAGGCCGCCTATGCCGCCTCCGATCACGATGGCGTCAAACTCGTATTCGTGTGCGGAGTCCATGTAGTGCTCCCTGACAAAGCACGCCGGGGTCGGCGCGGCTTGTCGTGTGCCGGGGCCGGGCCGGCCTGCTCATGCCTGAGTAGGCCGGTCCAGCTCCTCGATAACCTGGTTCATCTGATTCACTTCGTTGAGGAAGGCCCTGTTGCACACCGTGCAGATGGCGGTGAGCCGGAGCCTGCGGATATCCAGCCCCTGCTCCTTCATGAGGGCGTAGATATTGTCCAGCCGCTGCGCCATGGCCTTGTATGCGCCCTCGTAGGGGCACTCTTCGCCGCACGACATGATGATGATTCCGCCGATCCCCTTCTTGAAACAGTCCAGGTAGAATTGCTCCGGAAAGAGAACCGGGGCCTTCACCTTGAGGATGTACGTGTTGGGCGGATACGAGGCGTGCGCCTGGCCCACGGAGTCCGCGCCCGGATAGGCGCAGCTCTCGGTCGCCAGAATCAGGATCTTTCCGTGCTCGTTCACGCGTGCCTGGCCCATAGCTACCTCGCTTACTTCTTCCGGCGGACGAAGTGCTTGTCGTAACCGTCCACGGAGAGCATACCCAGATACTCGTGGCCCACCTTCTTGGACCAGGCCGGGATGTCGGTCCGGGTGCCGGAATCGTTGGAGTAGATCTCGATGATCTCGCCGACCTTGACCTTGCCGATGCCTTTCTTGGCTTCGAGAAGAGGGCCAGGGCAGGCGCTGCCACGCGCATCTGCGGTGCTGCTGACTTCGACTGTGGAAAGATCGATCTCGGACATGGCTACATCTCCTTGTGTGTGGTTCGTTTCAAAACAAAGGTGATTACCGTGTACGGCCCTTTGACTTCGAAGTTGATATGGTCAAAACAACAGTCCTTCCGGATTCGTTTCAGATCCTCCACGAACGATTCATCGTCGCACAAGATCTCGATGCTCCCCCCCGGCGGCAATCTGTTCATGATCGCTTCCACCTGAAGTATGGACAGAGAGGTGATTGAGTTTCGGATGTCGACACGGACCATTCCCTTTCGCTCCATGTGTGCCCAATCGTTTGCATCGTTGCCCTGGGTAATAGCGACATGCGTGCCAACGCGGCCGGGCCGTGGCGAATTTTCGACATTACTCAGCAACTGTTTGTATTGACTGTAAATTTTTTTAAAAGCGGGGTGACTGGACCAGAGAATTCGCCACGCCCCTTGCGTAGAGGGTGTTCAACTGTTATGTTTCTGAACAGCTGTTTCGTTAACAAGCTGAACAGGTGAACCATGAAGCCATACGACCTCAACGAGTATTGGAAGACCGTGGTGAACACGATCCAGGACGGCGTGATGATCGTCGATCCCGATGGCCTGATCGTCTCCACCAACCGCGCCTTCGAGGACATCACCGGCTACTCCCACCAGGATTTGATCGGCGAGCGCTGCACCGTGCTCAAGTGCACATCCTGCGAGTACGCCCGCGACCACAAGGGCTGCCACTGGTGCGCCATGTTCCGGGTGGGAGAGCTGCGTCAGCAGCGCTGCGCCGTGACGCGCAAAGACGGCTCCACCGTGCATGTGCTCAAAAACGCCAAGGTCTTGCGGGATGGTGAAGGTGAGGTCATCGGCGCGGTGGAGACCATGACCGACGTGAGCGACCTTCTGGAGAAGGAGACGCAGATCGAGTCCTATCGCAAGGTGCTGCTGGCCGAGGACTCCTACCACGGGCTCATCGGCAACTCCCCAGCCATGCTCAAGGCCTACGACATGATTGCCAACGCGGCGCAGTCGGACGCGCCCGTGATCATTTACGGCGAGAGCGGCACCGGCAAGGAGCTGGCCGCCGCCGCGGTGCACGAGGCCAGCCCGCGCAAGGACAAGCCCTTCGTGAAGGTCAACTGCGCCGCGCTGAACGAGGCCCTGCTGGAGAGCGAGCTCTTTGGACACGTCAAAGGCGCGTACACCGGCGCGCACCGCAGCCGCACCGGCCGCTTCGAGCTGGCCGGCGACGGCGACATCTTTCTGGACGAGATCGGCGACATCCCCCTGAGCACGCAGGTCAAGCTGCTGCGCGTGCTGGAGGACAAGATCATCGAGCGCGTGGGCGACCACAAGCCCATCCCGGTGGAGGCGCGGATCATCTCCGCCACCAACCGCGACCTGCAGGCGCTCATCGAGGCGGGCTCATTCCGACGGGACTTTTTCTACCGCATCAATGTCATCCCCATCCGCATGCCCGCCCTGCGCGAACGCCAGGGCGACATCCCCCTGCTGGCCGAGTCCTTCTTCCGCCGCATCAAGCTGCGCAGTGGAAAGAACATTCAGGGCATTGCGCGTGAGACCATGGACCTGCTGGTGAACTACGCCTGGCCGGGCAACGTCCGGGAGCTGAAAAGCGCCTTCGAGTACGCCTTCATCGCCTGCCGCGGCGACATGCTGGAGCCCGGCAACCTGCCCGGCGAGATCACGCAGAAGGCAAACGACGCCTGCCCGGAGCCGCAGCAAATCTCCGGCGACATCGACGAGATCAAGAAGCAGCGGCTGGTCCAGGCCCTGCAGACAGCCAACGGCAACCAGTCCGAGGCGGCGCGGGCCCTGGGCATCTCCCGCACCACGGTCTGGAACCAGATGAAAAAGTTCAATATCGCGGCCGAGTGAGGTTCTTATAAGGCCGGACACATTGCCGGAGCGCATCGGGGTCCACGCCCCGCCATTACCGGATCGCTTGAGAAACGGTCCGCCTGCGGATATCGTGCAGCGACTGGTAGTGGCGGCTGCGGCGCATGTTCAGCTATTGAACACACGCCAGACCCGGCGTTTCCATCCTCTGGTAACAAACGATAATGCCGCGCAGCCGCGCACCGTCCGGAACCAATAGCCGCTAAATGTCCTGCCTGGAGCCTTGTAATGATTACGGTGTGCTGTGCCGATGCGGATCGCCCGCTCGTCAACGAGCTGTTCGAGCTGTTCAAGACGCCCTTCCGCTTCCATACGCCGGGCGAGGAGGCGCGCATCCTGCTCCACTGCTCTGGTCCGGCGCCGGAGCTGCCCGCACCTCCGTCCTGCGTCATCACGTACAGCCCGACCGCGCAGAACGACTCGGGGCAGAGCAATCCCCCTCGCGCTGTCCAGTTTCTTGGACACGAGCTGCCTATCTACGGCCTGCTGCGCGCGTTTTCCCCCGAGGACGGCGAACCCTTTCTCGTGTCCAGGGACGGCGTGTGGGGCGTGCGAAAAATGGGCGAAGAAACCGACGCATTCCACCTGGGCTATGACCTGCTCGCGGAGCTGCGTCTGCTGCTCACGGACGGCCAGCCGCAGGAGTGGGCCCCGGTCCCGACACTGGACCTGCACATCGCCCTGCTGCGGGAGTGCCTGCGCGCCGCCGGCGTGGAACTCTGCGAGGTGCCGCCGCGGCCGCACGGCGTCAGCCACTTTGTCTGCCTCACGCACGACGTGGACTTCGCGCGCCTGCGCGACCACGGCCTGGACCACTCTACCCTCGGCTTTCTGCACCGCGCCACGGTGGGCTCGTTCCGCAAATGGCTGCGCCGGGACATACCCGCCCGCTATCTCGCGGCCAACCTCCTCGCCGCGGCCAAGACGCCGCTCATCCTGGCCGGGCTGGCCAGGGACATCTGGCTCTGCTTTGACGAGTACCTGCGCTTGGAGGACGGCAGGCCATCGACATACTTCATGATTCCCTACAAGGACCGGCCCGGCGAGAACGTGGGCCTGGACCATCCGGAGCGCCGCGCCGCGCGCTACGACGTGCTCAGCCTCGCCCCGGAGCTGCACAAGGTGCGCGAGGCCGGCTGCGAAATCGGCCTGCACGGGCTGGACGCCTGGCGCGACCCTGCCGCGGCGCAGGACGAGCGCCAACGCATCGCACAGGCCAGCGGTGAGACACCCGCCGGCGTGCGCATGCACTGGCTTTGCTTTGACGAGGGCTCACCCGCCGTGCTGGACCGGGCCGGCTTCGCCTACGACTCTACCTGCGGCTACAACGACGCCGTGGGCTTCCGCGCCGGCACGGCCATCGTCTTCCGGCCGTCCGGGACTGAGAATTTACTGGAAGTACCCATGCATATTCAGGATATGGCGCTCTTCAACAGCAAGTATATGGACAGGAACGCGGCGCAGGCCATGGACGACTGCATGCCCGTGGCCGACCACGTCCTGGCGCACGGCGGCGTGCTCACCCTGCTGTGGCACATGCGCAGCGTGGCGCCGGAGCGCAACCTTGGCGAGTTTTACCAGGAGCTGCTGCAAATCCTCAGCGAACGTGCGACCCGCTTCGCCACGGCCGCCGATATCGCGGCGTGGTTCCGGGGACGGCGGGGAATTATCTTCGGGGATGACGGGGATGACGGGGCTGTTCTGCTCGCGGAGGGGGCGGCCACGCAGGGGTACGCGCTGCTGCGCTATCCGGCCGGAGCGCGCACGGCCATGGGGCAGGCTCCTGCGCCCAGGGAAACGCCGCTCCAAAGCGATGTGGACTGATGGCCCTACAGATTGATTGATTCGGGGACGTACATCTTACGCAGCGTGGCCGATGGCTACTGCATCTCCCGCACCTCGCCTTCATTGATCTCCTGCGCCTCTTCCTCGTTCACCTGGTTGGGGGCGTACTCGTCAGTGGTTTTCAAGCCATAGGAGTACTCATAGAGGTGCTCTTCCTCTTCCTTCAGATGCACCTCGCAGATGTTGGGATCGCGGTTCACCACGGCAAGACAGAAGTACATATCCTCGCCGGATAGTCTGTTCCTGCAGATATCCGGTCGTTGCTGAACAATGGCCTCGCACATGGCTCTGTCCCAACGCACAAGCTCTGTCTGGCAGATGGAAACATCCTTTGTAATGATGGCGGTGCACATGGCCCTCATGCGTCCTTCCAGATGCATGTTGCAGACGCCGATGTACGAGTCCGTAATGCCCAGACACAGATAACCGTCGTCATCGCCGGTGCCGTCGTAGCAGGAGTCCGGGCTGTCCAACGCCAGTGCGCGGCACATGTTGCGTCCATGGCCGAACACGGTGAAGCCGTATGAGTCCGCCACGGCACCCACGATAAATATGCACAGCAATACGATTGTGTAGAATATCCTGATCATATGTCCGGCCTCTGCGTATAATACATATTACTGCGATACAACATGAATACATTTCGTGTCGCTGGTGTCAGCGATGCATGCTCTCGACTATCTCCAGGTACTCGACCTTGTGGCGCTCCCACATCACCGGTTCCATGCGTTGCCACGCCTGCGCGGTCATGGCTGCGCGGCGCTCCGGGTTGTCCATCAGCGCCGCAATGGTCCGCGCCATGTCCTCCGGCGATTCAGACTCGTAGTACGCCAGGGCATCCTCGCCAAAGAAGTCCAAGACCGCCTCGGTCCGGGAGGCGATGACCGGCTTGCGCATGGCCACGTACTCGAACAGTTTATTCGGCAGCATGATGTCCGTGTAGACGTCCTTGATAAGCGCCACCACGCACAGATCGGCCGCGCGCATGGGCTTCAGCAGCTCGGTAAAGGGCTGATAGCCGTGGAAGGCCACCGCATCCCCCAACCGCAGCTCCGCGCACAGCGCCTCCAGCTCGGACTGTTGCTCGCCCTGGCCCACGATGTCCAGCCGCACGTTGCGGCCCTGGTCCAGCAGCAGCCGCATGGCCCGGATGAGCACGGCGTAGCCGTACCGCGGCAGGATGCTGCCGTGGCTGAAGAGCCGGAACGGCTCGCCCTCCTCGTTCTGCAAAGACGCATCGGATTCCGCCGCTGCCTGCGCCTCTTCCGGCAGCTCCGGGACGTTCAGAATAATGGAGAGCTTGCCGGGCGCGAGTCCCCTGCTCCGAAAAATCGCGGCGCACTGCTCGTTCACCGTGATGATCCGGTTCGCCGCCTTCAGGCTCAGCCATTCCAGCACCTTGAGCAGCCGCACCAGGGGATGCCGGCTGGGGATAGCGTAGATGCTCATGAACAGCTCGGGCATGACCTCGTGCATGTCCAGCAGCACCCGAGCCCCCAGCAACCGCGGCATCAACGCGCTGAACACCAGGATGTCGGGCATGGTGTTCACCTGCACCACATGGAACCGCCTGCGGACGTGAAGCTTCAGGCACGCCAGCGTCGCGAGCAGAAGGAAAACGGAGTAGTTCCAGACATATCCCAGCACACCGCCACGCTTGTGCGACATGGGCAACCTGTGGATGCGGGCTCCGCGCCATGTGTCCTCCCGAGGTTCGCCCTCCTTGCGCAGGCAGACCACGTCCACCTCGTGCCCGCGCTCCAAAAGCGCGCTCACCTCCTTGCGCACGCGCGGGTCCTGCGGAAAGTAGTACTGCCGCACCACGCAGACGCGCATGGGGTCGCCGGTCCTGCCGCCGCGCTCACTCATTGCTGCTGGAACTCGAATGCGCCGATGTCCGGCGCCTTGCCTTGTGGCCTGGGGTTGCCGTCGAAATCGTCCTCCACGCCGGCATCGACGCCGGCATCTATGGCCGGGCTGCCCTGGGCCAGATGGAAATCAAGGCCGGCCGGGTCCATAAATTGGGGATCGACGCCCATAAGGTTGGCCCCCTGCAACACCGTGAGCGGCGGGTTGTCCTCGCTGGTCACCTGCATGTCCTCGTCGTTGCTCCAGAAAATGTTGTTCTGAACTACGTCGAACGCCGGCCCCGGAGGCCATGGCCCGCCTGAGTCGAGGTAGCTGGTGAACAGGCCGATGCTGTTGCCGTAGAACACGTTGTGCAGGATCAGGTTGTCCTGACCGGCGTTGACCTCCAGGCCGATGCCCGGCCCCACGGCCGGGTCGCCGGAGTCCATATTGTCGAGAAAGAGGTTGTTGCGGATCACCAGCCGGTCAGAGGTGTAGCAGTCCATGCCCCAGCCGGGCCCGTTGGAAAAAACGCTCTTCTCCACAATGCTCCGGGTGGCGCGCTGGATGAGCACGTTGCCCAGGCGGTAGCGCATGTCGCCGATGGTGTGAACCGCGCCGAAGCCGTTGTGGTCGAAGCGGCAGTTGATGATGCGGATGTCGGTCAGCTCGCCCGGAGACTCGGCCATGAGGCTCGCGCCGTACTCCGGATGGTCGTGGATATTGACGTTGCGCAGGATGATGCCGTTGGACTCCCCGGCCTCATAGGCGTTGATCCCGGTTTTCTGGATGCCGGTGCTGCTGATGTCCACGTCCTGGACCACGAGGTCGTACACCGATCCCGCCAGCCAGATGCCCACGGCGTTGCCGGGTCCGTTGTCGTAAATCTCGCCGTTTTGGATATGCACGTCCATGGCCCCATCCACGCGGATGCCGTCGTGGCGGTTGTGGTGGACGTAGTTGCCCAGCAGATTGACGTTGGAGCCGGTGACGTGGATGCCGAAGACGCCCCCGGATACGTCGAAGCCCTGCACCGTGACGTGGTTGCCGGAAATGAAGAATCCAGGACCGCCGGCGCCATGGACCTCGGGCCGGTCCTGGCCGACGAAGATGATGGGCGTGTTTTCCTTGCCGGAGTGCTCCAGCACGACCGACTCGTTGTACTCGCCCTGCTCCACATAGACCGTATCCCCGGCCCGGGCCACCCTCGCGGCCTGGGCAATGGTGGCGAACGGCGCCGTGGAGGAGCCGTCGTTGGCCCCGGTAGCGCCAGCCTCCACATGGTAGGTGGCCGCCTGCGCCGAAACAGCCAGAAACGCCAGCGCGAGCACGGCGATGCACGTCAGAATGCGCCGCAGCAAGGATGCCCGCGACGCGTTGAACCGGCCATGCGGCCGGCATTGCGGCGTATCATACATCATCAGACGCCTCCTTCGTGGTTTCCTCGTAACCCGATCCGCGCCTTCAGGCGGTGGAGCTGCTCCCGGCGGAAGTACGCGCGGAACTCGCTCGAAACCTGGTACGGCTCCCGGCGCAGGCGTGCGCCGAAGTAACCGGCCAGGAGCGCGGCCGCGCCGAGCACGCAGGGCCGCTCCCGCAGGCGCGATACGGCCCGCACGATCTCGAACAGGGGCGTGTAGCCGATACGGTGGTCCTGCACGCCCAGGCGCACGCGCGCCTTCCACACGCCGGCGCCTTCCGTGCCGGTGAGGCGGTGGTGCAGCACCTTGAGCTCCGGAAAGGTCCGCGTCTCCCAGCCATGCATGCGCGCGGATATCTCGGCCACAGCGTCCTCGCCGCAGGTCACGGGCTGGTACCCGCCGATCTGCTCGTAGCACGCGCGACGGAACATCTGCACCGGGCCGGACACGCTGCCCAGGCTTTGCACCTGGCGCACGAACCCGCCGGGCGTCTTGTCCCACAGGCCGCCCCCGGCTATGCCCAGCTTCGGATTTTCATCGAACAATTGCAACAGCGCGCGGTAGTAGTCCGGCCCAAAGGTCACGTCGGCGTCCAGGATGCCCAGGTACGGGCAGGCGATGTCTTCGAGCAGCGCCATGCCCTCGCGCAGGGCCATGACCTTGGAGGAGAAGTCGCGCTGTGCGCTCCCCTGCCTGCGCAGCAGCCGGATGAAGCCATGGCGGCCGGCAAAGGACTCCACAATGGCGTCGGTTTCGTCCGTGGAGCCATCGCTGACAATAACCCAGCGCAAAGGCTGGATATCCTGCGCAATGACCGACTCGATGGTCGCGCCGATGTACTGCGCCTCGTCGCGCGCCGCCGTGATGAGGACGTATCCGCCGTCACCCGCCATGGCCCAATTGCTCCTTCGGTCGCTCCTTCGGGCTTTGCAGGCCCCATCCCGGGTTGAGCAGCCGGCCCAGACAGGCGAGGCTGCGGCGCGCCTTGCTTTGGAAAATATCCCGCTGCGACGGCCGCGCGATCATCCCGGCTACACCGAAAAGCACGCGCACCGCCTCGTGCAGCATGGTCACCAGCCGGCACCAGACCATTCCGAGCATCCCGTAATGCTTGGCCCAGTACCGCAAAGAGCTGCGCTTCAGCTCCAGATAGAACGGCACTGGTGCGTTGTCCGAGCTGCCGCCGCCGTAGTGGATCACGGCGACCTGCGGGCACAAACAGATGGACCATCCGGCTTGGTGGAATCGCTTGCACCAGTCCAGGTCCTCTCCGTACATGAAAAAGTCCGAGTCCAGCGGCCCGACCTGGTCCAGGGCCTCGCGCCGCACGCCCAGAAAGCAGCCCACCAGGGCGTCCACCTCGTGCTCCCGGTCATAAGCCGATTCCGGGGCGAACTCCCCGCTGGCTATGCCGAACCGCGCGAGAAGCCGATCCAAAGCCAGAGCGCGCAGCACGATGTTCCATGGGTTCGGCAGAATCAGGCAGTTGGCCTGCAGGGTCAGGTCCGGGTTCAGCACCTTCGGCCCCACCATGCCCGCCTCGGGATGCGCATCCATATAGGCGTAGAGCTCGGCAAAACCGCCGGTGTGCATCTCGATGTCCGAGTTGACCAGAAACACGTATCGGCCCTGGCAGTAGTCGAAGCCGAGGTTGTTGCCGCGGGCAAAGCCCAGGTTGGAGCCGCTCTCCACCAGTGTCACCTGCGGAAACTGCTCGCGCACCATGGCCACGCTGCCGTCGGTGGAGGCGTTGTCCACCACCACGCACTGGAACTCCGCCTCCCCCATGGAGCCGTACACGGAGCGCAGGCATTTTTCGAGATAGCCGCGGCCGTTCCAGTTGACGATGAGCACGGAAAAATCGGTCATGCCGCACCGCCGCGGGGCCTGTAGTTTCTGAGGAACGCCCGGTGGCCGACGTGGAAGAGGATCAGCCGGGTCAGGGGGTTGCCAATGGCCGGGATACGATCCAACAGAAAGCTCGCCAGCGGCACGGTGAGCGGCCGGACAAGGGCGTTGCCCACCGCGGCTCCCAGAATGCTCTTGGCCACGACGCGCGGGCCGGTCTCGCAGTACCAGCTTTCGTGGACGTGCTCGTACAGCTCCGGGTCGTCGCGGCTGCCGAGCTCGGCAAAGTACCGGCCGTACGCCTCGCTGAAGCGCACGATCTGCGGCAGTGTCCTGTCGTGGTAGTGGCTGCCCACGGCCTTGTCCGCCAGGTAGAGCCGCATGCCCTGGTCGTGCAGCCGCTTGCCCAGCTCGATATCGTGGAAGATGGCCAGGTCCTCGTCGAACCCGCCCACGGCGCGTACAAACGACGCCTTCATGGAGACGTGGCCGGAAAAGACGTTCCACCAGGGCAGCTCAGCCCCGGGCTCGATGTCGTCCCACTGCCCGGCCGGGTTCATCAGCCTGCGCAGGCCGGTCAGGGGCAGGTCCTCGGGAAAACGGACCACGCCCAGCAGCACGACATTCTCCTCTGGCCGGAGGGTGTGCCCCTCCAGATGCGCGGCCAGCACGTCCGGTCTGGTCACGATGTCCGCATCCAGGAACAGCACCAGTGGCGCGCGAACCCTGGCCAACCCGGCGTTGCGCGCGGCCGAGGCGTTGGAGTTGCGCTCCAGCCGGATGGCCTGCAGCCACTCGCCGCGCGATTGCGCGAACTCCTGGATCAGATCCCAGCTGCCATCCGTGGAGCAGTCGTCCACCACAATCACTTCATACGGTGCGTCCAGCCGCTGCTCTTCCAAGGCCTGCAGGGTCCGCAGCACGATGTCCCCGCGGTTGTAGTGCGGTACGACAACGCTGATGGCCGGGGTGGCGGCCGAGGTAGATTTCTGCGTCAGCTGCGTCATGGCTCGCTCCTGCGCAGCTTGCCGGGCAGGCGGCTGGCGAGCATGTCGATGCCAGTGCGGGCCTCGTGGGTGCTCACCTCCCGAACCACGAAGACCAGAGCAGCCGCATACACGGCCATGGCCAGCGGCACCCGCACAAAGAGGTTCCAGCCCAGACTGTCCATCAGCACCAGCGCGCCGGCCATTACGGCAGTAGCCACGGCTATGCGTCCCATGCACGCCAGCAGCGGACCAAGCCGCAACGATTTATGCAGCAGCCGGACCAGGACAACGAACATCAGGCTCTCGGAGATCAGGCAGGCGGCGGCCGCGCCGGCCGGGCCGAACGCAGGGATGAGCCCTACGCAGGCGATCAGCGTGCAGGCCGCGCCGGCCGCGGATACCCGGAGGGCGGTCCGCTCCCGATTCATGGACATGAGCATGGAGCTGAACAGGGAGTTCATGTAGTCCGGCACCAGGGACAGCGCCAGCAGAGACAGCACCGCGGCGCTCTTGAGGTACTCCTGCCCGAAGATGAGCACCACGGCGTCGCGCCCCACGAACAGGATGCCCACGGCCAGGGGCAGGCTGAGCAGCGAAAGATAACGCAGGCCGTCATGCAGCGTGGTCGAGAACTCGGCCTCGGACCGCCCCCAGGCCAGGGACAGCGCCGGCAGGATGGCCCAGCTCATGGCCTCCGGCAGCATGCCGAACGGCTCCACGAGCTTCAGGCCAGCGGCGTAGATCCCGGCCGCGGCGTCGCCCTGGAACATGCCCAGTGCCACCGTGGGCAGAAACATGTTCAGGTTGATGCAGATGACCATGAGCGCGAACGGGATGCCGCGGACGAGCAGTCGCTTGGCGTAGCGCTTATCGGGCCGGACCCAGCGCAGCCCGAGGTCCCGTTTCGCAAAATACAGGGCCAGGCCGATGGCCAGCGTCAGGGCGGCCAGCCTGGCGAACAAAATCTCTTTGAGTCCGAAGTGAAGCAGCAGCAACACGACGCTGAGCATAAAGGAGCAGGAGGCGAAGACGAACCGCACCTGCCCTTCCCGCATCATGATCTGTCCGGCGCGGAACAAGGAGCAGATGAACCACATATGCCGTTGCGCAGCCACGGCCAGGAAGGCCAGCATGATGACGAACAGCGAGCCGTGGTCCTGCCCGCGCAGGGAGACGAAAAGCATGCAGCACAGCGCGGCCGGCAGGTAGAGCCCTCCCTTGATGACCGAGATGTTGACCAGGAAGCGGCTGGCCCGTTGCGGCTTTCTGGCCACGTCCCGCACGGCCATCCTGTCGAACCCGAAGTCGAAGACGATCAGAAACATCTCGGACGTGGCATAGGCAAAGGCCAGCAGGCCGAACTGCTCCACGCCCAGAAACCGCGCGATGAGCACGGTGATGACGATGCCGAGGATCTTGACCAGGACTTCGGTCGCGATGAGGATGGCGGCGTTGCCGAGGAACCGTTTCCTGCTCATGGCCTGCGCACGCTTCTCTCTGCCCCGCCGTACCGCGCAAAACGGGAGCAGCCCAGAACGATGCCTGCCAGAAAGCACATGTACTGGAAGCGCGTGCCGCCGAAGGAGACGTCCTCGAACATGGAGGAAGCGAATATCCCGGCCAGGCCTGCAAAAGTTCCGAGACACAAGAGGTTTATTTCCGCCAGCCTGGTCCTGATGCCGCGCAGCCCCTTGAAGAACAGGGACGTGCAGGCGAACAGGAAGAGGACCAGCGCGGGTATGCCGAGCTCCGCGGCCAGGTAGAGCAGCATGTTATGTGCGGCCAGCGGTCCGTCGTCCTCGCCGCCGATCATCACGCCAGGATCATACTCCAGCACCACCTGCTTGTAGTTGCCCAGGCCCACGCCCTCCACCGGGTTCGCTTGGATGACTTTGAGCGCCGACTTGGCCAGGGGAATGCGCGACTGCGCAGCGTCGGACTCATCGGAGGACAGCCGGTTGACGATGGTCCCGGCGAACGGCGCGGCCATCATCCCCAGCAAGGGAATGAGGATGGCGAGCATCACGAACGCGCCGCGCAGCCTCCTGCGCGAAAAGCTGCGCTGGGACAGCGCGATAATCACCATGATGGCCAGGAAGAAGCCGATCCAGCTGCCGCGCGACAGGGTGGTGAGCAACGCGATGAAGCCCAGGATGAACGCGCCGAGGCACAGCGCCTTGAACCGCGGCTCCAGCCTGGCGACGCCGAACAGTCCCAGCGCCGGCAGCATGCCCACGAATATCAGGCCGAGGTCGTTGGGGTGGCCCATCAATCCCCTGGCGCGGATCATCTCCGAGCCCACAACCCAGAAGTCCTCGGGCGAGCCGAGAATGTTCAGCCCCAGGACGGCTACCGTAACGTACTGCAGGATGGCGAGGAGCCCGCTGAAACCAGCGGTGAGCGCCATGCAGGTCATGACGAACCGGGCCTTCTCCGCGGAGTCGATGTAGTTGGCCATGAACAGCACAAGGAAGAAGGACGTGAGCAGGCCGGGGATGCGATCCGCCGTGAACTCGGGGTACGTTGCGAAGGTCAGGCTGAAGATGCCCCAGGCCACCAGCACGCCCAGCGGCAGCATGACCGGGGCGAACCAATCCACAGCCGTCTTGCGCCACAGCACCCGGCTGATCCAGATGAAAACCAGCGCAGCCAGGAACACCGCGGTGATCTTGATGGTGATGCCCGGCTCCAGCACGGTGTTGCCGTAGCCGCGGCGAATCCAGGGGTTGATGTCGTACGGCGTGGCCATGAAGAAGACCAGGCCGAGGAACAGCGGCTTCTCCAGCGACCTCATGGCGCGGACCATGAGCGGCAGTACGGCGGCGAACACGGCTATGGCCAGGGTCCATTTGCTGGAGCTCCCCAGGGCAATGGCGGAGCCCAGCACCACGGCAAAGCCGACGATGCTGACCGCCAGAATGTTCTTCTTAAGGTTGTGCTCGTGCAATGCCGTGCTCATGTCCGCTCCCTGCCCGTTCAATCCAGGGGGCATTTCAACCGCCGCAAGGTCTCGGCCCACGGCCGGGAGGCCAACGCAAACCGCGCCGGACCGGTCCTCGCGCCCATGGCGATGCGCGGCAAGGCCCATGCCCCGCCTTCGGACATGCCTGCTGCGCATGCGGTTGCATACCCCGCCTGCCGCGTCCGGGCCGCCACCCTGTCGTCATAGGCGCCGTACGGATACGCCAGATGTTCCACCGGCGCGCCCAGCGCGTCCTCCAAGGTCTTCCGGGAGCGCTCCAGCTCTTCAGAGGTCTGGGCCTCGTTGCACCGGGTCAGGTCGCAGTGGGTGTGGGTGTGGGATTGGAAGGATATCCCGTCGTCCGACATCTCCCGCGCCATGTCCCAGGTCAGCAGCGCCTTGTCCCCTCCGCCCTGCCAGTCCGAGCGGCCGCCCACGCGTCCGGTTGCGAGAAAGATCGTCGCAGTCATGCCCAGCCGGGCCAGCACAGGAAAAGCGTTGGCATAGTTGTCCAGGTAGCCGTCATCAAAGGTGATTGCAACCTGACGCCCGCCTCTGCCCAGCGGCCCGCGCATCTTCGAGCGGTACGCCCCCATGGTGACCGTCTCCACGTCGCGTTTGTGCAGCGATTCCATCTGCCTTGCAAACGCCGCCGGGCTGACGCACAGCCCGTCGTCCTCGCCCGGAGCCAGATCCGCAATCCGGTGGTACATCAGGATCGGGATCGCGTTGAACGATTGCAGCAACCTGGAGATGAAGGAGCCCATGGTGGTTGTGCAAGCGTGCGCCGTCTAGCTCACGAAGTCCTTGATGCAGCCGGCCACGTACTCGATCTGCTCCCGGGCCAGCTCCGGGAACATGGGCAGGGAGAGGGTCTGCCGCGCGCATTGCTCGGCCACGGGGAAGCTGCCCGCCGGCACGCCGAGGTGGGCGTAGGCCTTAGTCAGATGAATCGGCACGGGGTAGTGGATGCCGCAGGCCACGCCTTTGCTTTGCAAATGCTCGATCAGCGCGTCGCGCTCCGCGTGCTGCACCGTAAAAAGATGGAAGATATGCGTGCGGCCCTCGGCAATCCTGGGCAGGGAGAGACCGGGCACGCCGTCGAGCAGCTCCATGTACACGGCGGCGTTCTCGCGCCGGGCCTGGTTCCAGGCTTCGAGCTGCTTCAACTTGACCGACAGCACCGCGCCCTGCAACCCGTCGAGCCTGGCGTTGAAGCCGATCTCGTCGTGATAGTACTTGGCGGACTGCCCGTGCTCCCGGAAGCGGCGGACCGCAGCGGCCAGCTCGGCATCGTCCGTCACCACGGCGCCGCCTTCGCCGCACGCGCCGAGATTCTTGCCGGGGTAGAAGCTGAAGCAACCGGCCGTGCCCATGGAGCCGGCACGGCGTCCGTTATACGCTGCGCCGTGTGCCTGCGCTGCGTCTTCAACAACGGAAATACCATGTTTATCCGCTATGTTGAGGATGGCGTCCATATCGGCCATCTGTCCATAAAGCTGGACAGGGAGAATGGCCTTCACGCGCGGGCAGATGGCCTGCTCCAGCTTGGCCGGGTCCATGGTCCAGGTGCCGGGCTCCACATCCACGAAGATCGGGGTGGCCCCGCACAGCGAGATGACCTCCACCGTGGCGATGAAGGTATTTGGCACGGTGATCACGGCGTCGCCGGGTCCCACGCCCATGGCCATGAGCACGGCCCACAGCGCAGCCGTGCCGTTGCTCACGCCCACAGCGTGTTGCACGCCGCAGAACGCGGCGAACTCGTCTTCGAACGCTTTCACAAACGGCCCGCCGGCAAACGCGGCGGACTCCATGACCTTGCCCATGGCCTCTGAAAGCTCGCTGGCTATAGAGCTGTTCTGGGCTTTGATATCGAGAAACGGAACGTTCACGTTCAGTCTTCCTTGCTTTCTTTTTGTAAAATTTTCGCCGGATTGCCGACAACAGTGCAGCCGGCGGGCACGTCCTTGGTCACCGTACTGCCCGCGCCCACCAGGGCATTCTCGCCGATGACAATCCCGCCCAGAATGGTTGCTCCCGAACCGATGGACGCGCCGGCCCGGACCAGCGTGGCTTGGCACTCCCAGTCCCCGTCCGTCTGCAACGAACCGTCCGGGTTCACAGCCTTCGGGTACTTGTCGTTGACGAACACCACGCCGTGGCCCACAAACACACCGTCCTCGATGGTCACGCCCTCGCAGATAAAGGTGTGGCTGGAAATCTTGCAGTTGCGGCCTATGCGCGCATTCATCTGAATTTCCACAAAGGTGCCGATGCGGCTGTTCTCGCCGATGAAGCAGCCGTAAAGATTGACGAAATCCCGGACAACAGCGCCCTGGCCCAGGACCACGTCGTCAGCGATGCGCTGGGTGGACATCAGGCTCCCACCGCTGCGAGCATGCGCTCCTCGGCCAGATCCACCTTGGCGCCGCCATTGCGGAGCGATGCCGTGGCGGCTTCGAGAATCCGGACAACCTGGAGGCCGTGCAAGCCGCTGGACTGCGGATCGTGATCTTTGAGAATGCAGTCGATGAAGTGCTGGCACTGTATCTGCAGCGTCTCAATCTGCTTCACATATGGCGCGTAGACGTCGCCGTAATGGTACGAGAAGTGGAAGTCGGCAAAGGTATCATAGTACGGCGGGTTCTCGACACGCTTGTCGAATATCTTGATCTTCTCCATGGACTCCATGTCGTTGTACACAAGCATTCTTCTGCTGCCTACAATGGTCATCTCGCGGACCTTGTTGGGGTCCAGCCAGCTGCTCTGTATGGTGGCGAACCCCCTGCCATCGAAGTTCAGCGTCATGTTCGTGATGTCTTCGATATCTTCGCGGATGTTGCCCTTGCCCTGACAGTTCACGGACTCGGGGTACTTCTCCATGAGGTGGAGAATTATGGAGATATCATGCGGCGCAAGGTCCCAGGCCACATTGATGTCGGATTGGAACAGACCGAGGTTGAGGCGTCGGCTGGAGATGTACAGGATGTCGCCCAAGGCACCATCCGCGATGATTTCCTTTATCTTGCTCACCACTGGATTGTAGATAAAGGTGTGACCGACCATAAGCTTGAGATTTTTCTTTCGCGCCAGCTCTATAAGCTCTATTGCTTCGGCCGATGTCTTTGTCATCGGCTTCTCGATAAGCACGTGCTTGCCGGACTTCAATGCCTTCTTGGCCATGGAGTAATGCAGGCTTACTGGTGTGGATATCACCACGGCATCCACGCTGCTGTCTGCCAGGAGCTCATCATAGTCGTTCGTAGGAGTGATGGTCCCGTACAGCTTTGTGATGTGCGCAAGGCGCTTGCTGTCCAGGTCGCATACGCGTGTAACAGCACAGTCCGTCAGATTATTGAAGTTGCGAACATGGTTTGGTCCCCAGTATCCACAACCAACCACTGCTATATTCAGCATCTTTAGCCCCCGCTTCCTTCCTGAGCGCCTATCTGTTTTTTCTCGAACATCTGATGTAAAATGACAGCAGGAGTGAGGAAAATGATTCTGCAATCCAGCCAGAAAGACATCTGCCTGGAGTAACGGATATCCAACCGGGCCATCTGCCGGAAGGACAGGCTGTTCTTGCCGCTCACCTGCCACAATCCAGTCAAACCAGGAAAGCTGTCGAATCGTCCGGTCTGCCAGCAGGCGTACTCCGAAACTTCATATGGTATTGGCGGGCGAGGCCCGACAATGCTCATTTCCTTACGCAGTACATTGAAGAGCTGTGGCAGCTCGTCAATACTTGCCTTCCTCAAAAAGTCCCCAAAAGGAATAACGCGTGGATCTTTGCCCAGATCCAGCTTCACCATCGGCTTATCTTCATCCTCGTCACTGCTCCGAGCACTTTTGATGAGCTGTTGCACATACTTTTGATGCACGTCGTGATCGATATTCACGTGCATTGTGCGGAACTTGTACAGCTCGAACCGTCTTCCGGCATAGCCGATGCGTTCCTGCTTGAAGAAGACGGGCCCCGGAGAAACAATTTTTATCAACAGCGCAACGGCGAGAAAGAGCGGCGAGAGCAGCACCAGAGCCACGGACGCAATGACGATGTCCATGGTGCGCTTCCACAACGGCATGGCCCGTTTGCTCATCAGCTTGAGCTCGGTGATAGGCGCCGGCTTGGCCTTTTCTCGCAAGCCCACGGGTTCGGAGCTGCGCATCGCGCCCGAGTCCCGTCCTGGCCCGCTCCCCGCGCCGCTTCGGGCGTCGCCTCTGCCCTCTGCTGAGCCACCAGCACCCTTGCCGGGTCCACAGCCCGCGCCGTCGTCAGAGCCTCTGCCGTCCTGCGCAGAGTGCACGGTATACACGGGCTTCGGTTCAACGGTCATGGCCGCCAGGATCTCCTCGGCCACATTGACGGCGGCTTCCATGCTGGCGGCGCCGATGAGCAGCGCGCCGATGCACTCGTTGCCGCACCAGCCGACCTCGTCCGTGGTCCGCAGCCGCCGCGCCAGTACGCCCAGCAGGTCCTGCGCAATCTCGGGGTAGGTATCCAGGTCGACCAGATGGAACTCGATAACGAAAAACGGGACGCCGGTGCGGGCAGAGCGATTGTATTCGCGCTGTACAAAGGTCGCGAACTCCTCCTGGCTGCAAATACTGACAACCGGCCCCTTCTTGGGCTTATTCCCGTGCAAGACGAGCCCACGCAAGCGTTGTCCAAAGCTCATGGCTTACCAACCAAAGCATCTCTCAGAAACCAAGACGCCAATGCAAAATTTACAAAACAATCAGTACACATGCCATTGACAAAATTTGCGAACTTTCAAACAACAAAGTTACGCTTTCAAAGCACAATGGATATCATGCTGATTGATCCCCCCCACCACGGTGGACTGCTACCAGCATATACAACTACGACACCAGGTACGACATTAAAACTCAAACTAAATGTGATTATAAATAAACTGTGGTATATGATATTGCTGCTTGTTGAGAATTACCCCAAGAATGTTACTATTATGCGTCATGATAGACTTGACAGACTTGTTGGCCACCTGCCAACGCGTCTTTTCGGATTCAACCACCAGAATTGCGCCGTCTAGGAATTTCGTAATGACAAGACTGCTCGGATTAATGACAACAGGAGGCATGTCGAGGAGAATCATGTCGTAATCGTTCCGCAATGCCTCGAACATCGGCTTATAGTCGGCGTCACGGTTCACGCGGGCCCTGCACACATACAACGTGGAGGACTCGATCTGATGCACCGCATCGCTGTTGAGCATTGGCGCATCGTCATCCTGTGAGGTGGCGCCGTTGCGATGGATATTGAAGTAGCTGGCAGTACCGTAATTATGCTCCGAGAAATCGAGAACCAGCACCTTCTTGCCAAGCTGCGACACGAGCACCTTGGCGAATTCCCTGCACAGCACCGAAGAGCCCTCGAACATGCGAGACTCGTTGAATGATATTATCCGGCAATCCATGTCCGGCAGAGCCGTCATGACATACTGGTAAAGATTCACCATCGAGTTGCTGAGGCCCTCGCTATTGCAGATAACGCTGCCAGCAGTGTTCGACATATGCCCATAGCTGGTCTGCATCGAGCTACTATCGTAACCCTTGTGCTCTTTTTCAACACGCTGCAGTGCTTCAAAAATCTTTGTCATTGCAACCTCGCAACATATTCCTAATCGGCTTGCACGATACGGGTATTCCCATCCGCACGGCTACCAGATGCATTCGCGCCCAGAGGAAGAATCAGCTGCTCGCCAGGGTATATTTGATCAAAGTTCTGCAGCGATGGATTAAGCTGCTTTACACGCGCCATAAGACTATGGGAAACAGACTGAAAATGCGCCTTCAGGATCATGGATACGCAGTCTCCTGGCAGGACCTCCACTGTAAAGGTATGATCCGACACATCCTTCTTCAGCGGTTGTTCCAGACGATCAACGGACGATTCGCCAGCCGTAGCGACGGGAGAGACATCCTGAGGAGCACGGCTGCTTTGCATTGAGACGGAAGTGGCGTCCACACCCGGCGTTTGCGCCGCAGGAGCAGCCGCCGGTGATGGTTGGGGTGTTTTTGCTGCCGAGGCGACACGAGGCTCCGTCGGGATCGGCCCCTCCGTTCGCGCTGGCGCCGCCGTTGAAGCCGCTATCGCAGGCTTTGCTACGTCCGCGCTTTGCTGCTGCGCAAGGCTGGCTGCGAGCCCGCCCTGCCGCCCTGCCGGAGGAACGGTCTCCGGCTCCGCTGCTTTCTCCACGCTCTTGCTCGCCGGCTTCGCTGCTTCCACCGCAACGGCTGGAGCTGCGGGGCTCACCGGGGACGCGGAGGACACCGCCGTCGCCCCGGCCGCTGGCAGCAACGGCTGATTCCGATCCGAAAGCTGAGTCTGCTGGCTGGACAGTGAAATGTTCGAGCCCAGCATCACAACAGCCAGAATTACGAGCGCCAGCCCGGCAAGGGCTGTGGCGGGCCGCCGTATCCAGGTGGTCCGGACTGTGGAGCGCGCCTGGTAATCCCGAATTACGTGGCGGATCAGCTTCCGCGTGATGGAGGACTGCTGCTCCGCAAACCCGGCTATCAACGCGTTGTCGCAGATGATGTTCAGGAGGCGCGGCGCGCCCTTGGCAAATCGGACGATGGACTTGAGCGCACCGGCCGAGAAGATGGCGGCGCCTTTGCCGCCGGCCAGGGCCAGGCGGTGCTGGATGTAGTCCCGGCTTTCCCGCGCGGTCAGGGGCCGGATCACGGCGCGAACGGCGATGCGCTGCCGCAGCTGCCGCAGCTCCGCGCTTTCCAGCTTCTGCTCCAGCTCGGGCTGGCCGACGAGCACGATCTGCAAAAGCTTGTCCTTGCTCGTCTCCAGGTTGGAGAGCAGCCGGAGCTGTTCCAGCGTCTGCACGGGCATGGCCTGGGCGTCATCAATGACCAGCACCACGGTCCTGCCGGCGCTGTACTCCTCGATGAGTATCCGCTGCAGCTGGTCGAGCAGCCGGCTCTCGTCGGCGCCAGGCTCGATGGCGGTCTCGGGCGAGAGCTCCTCAATGAGCATGCGCAGCAGGGAGACAAAGTCGACGCCTGTATTGAAGATGTACACCAGACGGTTGCGGCTTTGGTCGCACTCGTCGATAAAGGCCCGGACTACCGTGGTTTTGCCCATGCCTATCTCGCCGGTGATGGAGATGAACCCCTTCCTCTTCTCCACGCCGTACAGGATCGCGCCCAGCGCCTCCTTGTGGCTTGGGCTGAGGAACAGAAACTCCGGGTCCGGCGTGATGTGGAACGGCTCTTTGTCCAGGCCGTAGTAGTTCAGATACACTTCTCGAACTCCTTATTGGAGACCGAGGCGATGACCGGCAGCTTGAGCCGCCTTTCGACCTCCTCCTCGGACTTGAGCGAGTCGTCGAAGTACTCGAGCAACAGGGCCAGGCCGATACCGCCGAACAAGCCGAAGAACATGCCCACCAGCAGGTTGATGGTCCGCTTGGGCAGGATGTGCTCCACAGGGAAGGTGGGCGGCTGCACGATGCTGACGTTGGAGATCTTGGCCTGATCCAGAGCGTTGGCGATCTTGGAGCGCAGCAGGTTGTCGCGGTACTGCAGGTACTCGTTCTGCAGCACGTTGACCTCGCGCTGGAGCTGTTTGAACTCGACCTCGCTGGAGACCAGCTCGTTGAGTTCATTCTCGGCGTTCTGCAGCGACTCTTCGATGGCGTCCTTGCGCGCAAGCTGCTCCCGCAGAACAACGCGCTCCTCTTCCAGCTCCCGGGAAAGCGCGCTGTAGATGGGGTCGGGCATCTCCGTGACCTGCGTCAGCGTCTCCTTTTCCTTGGAGAGGGCGAGCTCCGCCTCCTTAATCTGCTCGCGCAGATTGATGAGCGGCCGGTAGGAGTCGGTGTAGCGGCCGGCCATGTCGATCTCCTTGAGTCGCAGGTCCAGCAGCCGGCGCTTGATGGCGTTGGACGCCACGCCGCCGTTGGTTTCGCCCACGACCTTTTCCTGGACCGATACCTGCGGAATGTCTTTGAGGACCTTCTCGATGTAGGCGATTCTGGCGCGGCTGGAGCTGATCTTCGGCATGGCGCCGTCGAGATTGCCGTGCTGGGTGCCACCGCCGAGCTCCGCCTTGAGCCTGCTGATGCGGTCCTGCAGAGTCTGCTTTTGCAGATCCACGGAAGCGATATGGTGCTTTTTCTGGAAGTCCTTGAGATCGTTTTCCTTATCCGTCAGGCGCTGGAGGATGGAGGCTGCTTCCCTCTCGAAGAACTCGGGCGTGGCCTGGGACTTGTAGACCTCGATGTGGTGCTGCAGATAGGCGTCGATGTAGGCATGGAGCACCTCCTGGGCGAAGTGCGGGTCCTCATCCCTGTAGGAGAGCGTCAGTGTGGCGCTCTTCTTCAGGGCCTCCACCTTGAAGTGCTTGTGCACCTCCTTGATCACCTCCATCCGGAGCTTGTCCTGCCTGGACAGGTCGTCCGGATTGTCGCCCAGGCCCAGGCCGATGGAGTTCAGCAGCTTCGAGATCAGGCCGCGGTCGTGCGAGAAGGCTTTGACCCCCAGCTTTTCCACAACCTTTTCGCTGAGGAACCGGCTTTCGAGCACGCTGAGCTCGGAGTTGACCTCCTCTTCGCGGAACTGGTTGAGGTTGGACGTGGGCCCCACGACGGAGGCGTCCACCCCAACGCTCTCGCGCCCGACACGGAGCAGCACCCGTGCGTCCGATTCGTAGACGTTGGGCGTCAGCAAGGACACGATCAGCACGGAAACGACCACGCCCAGGAAAAAGAGCACGATCGTCCTCTTGTGCCGGAACATGGACTGCAGAATGTCGCGGATAGAGCTGCGCCCCTCCCGCGGCAGCAACTCTTCCAGGGCTTCCCGGTGGAGCGTGTGTTCGCGGTCGGCTATCATTGCGGTACAACCCCTATGGTCTCGGTCACGTCCCCGGTTGTGGTCGAACGCGTATACTGCAGCGCGGTGTTGGGGATCGTCTTGTTGATGTACTGGTCCACGAACTGATCTATGTGGTCGATCGGGGTCCTGGGCACAAAGACGATGTCCCTGGGCTGCAGAACGACCGGCACGCTCTCCTTGCCGTCGATCTGCTCGGCGAGGTCGATGGCCGCGGCGTAGCGCTTGCCGCCCGTGTGCCGCACCAAGATGACGCCGGACATGCGCGCCGAGGCTTTGAGCTGGCCGCCGGCGGCCATGATGGCTTCAAGCGCCGTCATTTCCGGGCCCAAAGCGATGAGGCCGGGCGTGAGCACCTCGCCGCCGACGTACACGTACTCCTTGGCGTAGTTGCGGACAACTATGGAGATTTCTGGATTCTTGAGGGTCGAGGCGTAACGCGTTTTCAGCTCGGCGGTCAGCTCGGGCACGGTCTTGCCGGCCGCCCTGACCTCGTTGACGATTCCGAGATCGACGTAGCCGTCCGGACGGATCTGCTGAATCTCGTTGAGCTCCGGCCAGTAGGTGAAACGGACCTCGATCTCGTCCCCGGTGCTGAGCGTGTGGAGCTCCTGCTGTGGCTCGTTGTGGATCTCACTCTCTGCAATGGGCTGGGCATAGTAGCCACACCCGGAAAGCGCCAGACAAACACACAGCCAGACCAGCCGCCGGAACGCTCCGCCAACGTGACGTGTGGCATGCCGGCTGACCAAAGATTGAACCATGGCAACCATCTTCAGCTCCACTTCTCTGCTGCAAATATCATTGATTCCCCCCATTGAGACGTCATCCGAAGGGCGGACCATGCAACGCATGGTGAACTCAGAAGAGACATAGTCGCTCCGCCGCCTTATATTCCGGCCCAGCAACCGAATTCCTACCTCCGCAAGATGTGAATCAAGCCGATTTCAAAGACTTCGGCCCATGCGGAAAGTGTTTCTCGCAGTACCCGACAACTTGTACTCAATAGCTTCGCACGATGGTGCCGCCCCAAGACCTATAAACACACCCTAATTATATGCGAACTTTGTTACTTGTCGTCTCTGCGTTGAGCGGTTGCCGTACACACATTCCAACGACCAATCGTGTGCGGATCAGACACTTCCCCCTGTACTGCAACATCCGATCATTACACCTGTTTTTCTGGGGCTACGGCCACTCTGCAAGTATGCTACGCACGTTGGCCCCACCTATTTTTGCGACAACCAGTCGATAGTATAAACCTATACCAATCGTTTTTGCCGAAATAGAATACCTGTATTATACATGAAGGACTGGTGCGATTCCGCGCACAGCCGTCCAAGAAACTCCCCACAGGTCGTATCATGATGGATAGGCCTTGCTAGTACAATATTGCTACTATTTCAACAAGTAATTTACAGCTCGCCTGCCCGGCCCGATCTGTGACGGGTATTTCGCACAGCAATTATGTGATTTTTCGGGATATCGCCATGCGCCACCCTACTTGGGCATATAATTCCCCCCTGCTGGCAGACTCCGCCGCCGACATGGTCAAAGTCCGCATTCCATATCAGCAAGTTACCCTAGTCCCATGACCATTGGGGCAATATTGCAAATACTGTTCCCAGCACAACGCCTTTACAATTCTTTGCATACAAAAATTCTTAGTTGTAACTATTTGAAATAACACGATACTTTTCGCCAGACAGAATATCGCTAACACGAACGACAACAGCCGCGCCCTGACTTCGGTCAAAATTTTGCTTGGGAACCAGTACTAAGAAAAATTTGCCACCCCCGCAGGAGGTCCCTAATGACAACAGTTTCCGGCTTGTCCGTCTCACAGTGGCTGGCATCGACAAATGTCAGCGAAGCGAACGCCATTTACAACAGGAACGATCAGAACTACGGCGGCTCCTCCGCCTCCACCTCGACCGGCGACACCGTGACCATCTCCGACCAGGCCAGGGAGATGCTTCAGGCCCAACTAACGGCCCCGTCGGACGGGGAGGCTGGCCAGAACGGCTCGTTCGACCAGAACGGCTCATCCGACCAGGGACTGCCGGCCGGCACTTCCGCCTCGGCAGGCGCATCGAACGGCATGAGCCGCACCTCGTCTTCGGAAGACCAGATCAAGGAGATCGAGAAGAAGATCGAGAAGCTCGGACAGGAGATCAGCGAGCTCCAGGCCAAGGCGGCAACCGATCCCATCGCCAAGGCCCAGCTCGGCACCAAGCTCAACGAGCTCGCGCAGCTCCAGACGCAGCTTGCCGAGCTGAAGCAGCAGCAGGGATAGCGCTCCCGCCACAGGCTCACAGGGAGCGGAAAGGGGCCGGCCGGTGCATATCCGGGCGGCCCTTTTTATTGCCCCCGCGCCGGCCGCCGTGCCGAAGAAATGCCTTGGCCACTTATTTTCACCGCCCGCCCCGAAAGCGTTCCGCAGCAACGCTAGGCCGTGCATCCCTACCACTCCCATCAATCGCCATCCCCAAATTATCCCCATTCGGGTTCACCCGGTCCGGGAGTACGATGTGTCGTTTGCTTGTGGACGTGTGCGGCTGCAACTTAACGGAGCGCTCGATGAACATTTTGCTCGTCTACCCCAACTGTCCGGAAACGTTTTGGAACTTCAGAGCAGCCCTGAGCTATGTCTCCAGAAAGGCGACCCTGCCTCCGCTGGGGCTGCTCACGGTGGCGGCCATGCTTCCCGCGTCCTGGGAGCGCCGGCTCATCGACCTCAACGTGCGCTCCCTGAGCGATGCGGACATTTCCTGGGCCGACATGGTCTTTATCGGCGGCATGATTGTGCAGAAGGACTCGGCGCTGCAGGTCGCCAGGCGGTGCAAGGACATGGGCAAAACCGTGGTGGGCGGCGGTCCCTTGTTCAACGCCTTGACCGATGACTTCGCCGAGGTTGTGGACCATTTCGTGCTCGGCGAGGCAGAGATCACCCTGCCGATGTTCCTGGAAGATCTCGCCCAGGATGTCCCGAAACGCGAGTACGCATCCGACGTCCGGCCCGAGATCACCACGGTGCCCATACCTGAATGGCGGCTCATCAACCCGCGCGATTACTACGTCATGCCCCTGCAGTACTCCCGCGGCTGCCCCTTCAACTGCGAGTTCTGCGACATCGTCCTGCTCAATGGCCGCATCCCGCGCACCAAGCCGCCGGAGCAGATGATGGCCGAAGTGCAGGCGCTGTACGACGCCGGCTGGCGCGGCGGCGTGTTCATCGTGGACGACAACTTCATCGGCAACACCCGCGCCGTGAAGCGCTTCCTGCCGGAGCTCATCGCCTGGCAAAAGGCCCATCGCTACCCCTTCACCTTCATCACCGAGGCCAGCGTGAACCTCTCGGACGATGCGGAGCTGATGCGGCTCATGAGCGAGGCCAACTTCAATAAGGTCTTCCTGGGCATAGAGACGCCGGAGGAAAGCAGTCTGAAGGAGTGCGGCAAGCACCAGAACACCTCCCGCGACCTGGTCCAGGCCGTGCGAACCATCCAGGGCCACGGCATGCAGGTGATGGCCGGCTTCATCGTAGGGTTCGACAGCGACACCGAGTCCACCTTCGACATCCAGATCCGCTTTATCCAGACCGTAGGTGTGGTCACAGCCATGGTGGGCCTGCTCAACGCCCTGCCCTACACCCGGCTGTGGCACCGGCTCCGCGAGGAAAAACGCCTGCTTGCGGAAACAAGCGGCGACAACACCGACGGCCGCATGAACTTCATCCCCAAGATGGATTGCGCAACCCTGCTGGCCGGGTACCGGCGCATCGTCGCAGAGATCTACTCCTGCCGGTCCTACTACCGGCGCATCGGCACCTTCCTGGAGCACTACACCCCCACGGCGCGGCGGCACTGGAACGGCGAGCAGACCCTTGCCCTCTGCCGGAGCATCGTGCGCCTGGGCGTGCTCTCGCGCCACCGGCTGCACTACTGGCGGCTCGTAGGCAAGACGCTGTGCACGCAGGTCCGGGCACTGCCCGAGGCCATCGAGCTGGCGATCATGAGTGAGCACTTTTTCCGGCTGCGCGAACGCCTGATCCGCGAGGTGGACGGCTGCCTGGAGCAAAGCGCGCCCAAGGAAGTCCTGCCCGCCGCTGGGCGCTGATCAGACGCACCCTCCAACCCACCGCGGTCTTTCCGAATCCCTTCTCCGGGACGCCTCTCTATGTTTCCGGCAGCGTCATTTTTTTGCGCCTCGTACGCATCATCTTGGCATCACATACTATTCTCGACTTCGACAATGTCGTTGAACCGGCGAAAATTGGTCCTCCCCGTGCCGAAAATTTTTTCATAAAAAAATTGTTCGGGTTGCCCATTTCTTTCCAGTTGAAATCACGACGCATCCGCGACGCTGACCCATAAAGTGTAGCTCCTCCAAAAAGTCGTGCTTCCTGACTGCGTTTCCAGGCCGCTGAAATTCCGCAAAATCCCAAACGAGCCTTTCGCATTCTTCAATTCATGATGCATCAAATTGGAGACGATCTACACTTCACACAAACTCCGATTGTGATTATGAATTTGTCATTCACTTGTGCTTCTTTGGGTCCGGTTCATTTTGGAGTGAGCGTTTCTCTCCTGCTCAAATCTGCATTTCGCGTTTGGACATGACGCGCTCATGCAGCTCCCAAATGCTCCAATATGGCAGCATATGTCTTGTCCGGGCAGTGCATGCCCAGGCGATACTCTGTTCAATGCTGCGGTATACGCTGCGTATGTAGTGTCAATATGCCCTAAAAAGGCTCATACGCAGCAAACTCCTTCATTATATATGGAGTAAAACTATGAAAAATGCTTTCGTTGTTCTTGCTCTTCTTTGTGCACTTGTTCTTTCCGGATGCGGGGAGCAGAAAAGTGCTGAAAACACAAAGGACAAGTTCGCCGGGACATGGGTCAGCGAGAATCACTCCATGTACATCTGGCCCTGCGGCGCCAAGTACATCCTCGAGTACACGTTCCCTTCCGAGGACGATCCCCACGCGATGAAGAAGGTCAAGGTCCCGGCAGAGCCCAAAGGCGGCCGTCTCTACGTCACGGTCCGGTTCGACGAACAGACCATCGCGCCCATGGGCAACGGCGATATGCTCGTCTTCCAGGACCGGCCCTACAAGCGCACCCAGACCGTCTCCGAGCTGGGAAAGCGTAAGAAGTAGCAGCGATCAAGGACCCCTTCCCTCCTTGAGACGCCGAAAACCCCGCCGGGAATGCGCTCCTGGCGGGGTTTCTGATTTCACGCGGCCGCTGCTCAACCAGCCTTGGTATGGTTCTGCCCTCAATATCGAAGAGCATCCAGGCCGGCGTGCGCCTTCCTTATATATGGAAGAAACGGAAACGAGCTTCCGTCTACCTGCCGTACGACAGCCTGTGTTCCAGAAATTTGGACAGCCAGGACACGCAGTAGGTCATGAGCAAGTAGATGGCGCCGATGGCCAGGTAGATCTCGAACGGCCGGAAAGTGCGCGTATACACGAGCTGCCCCATGCGCGTGAGCTCGGTGATGGCCAGCACCGAGACCAGGGACGAGTCCTTGAGCAGCGCGGAAAACGAGTTGACCAGCGGCGGCACGGCCGTGCGTAGCGCCTGGGGGAAAAGCACATAGAGCAGCGCCTGGATAGGCGTCAGGCCGGTGGAGAGCGCGGCCTCCTCCTGCCCGGGTTCCACGCCCAGGAGCGCGCCGCGGATGATCTCCGCAATGTACGCCCCGCCGTTCAACCCCAGCCCCACGTAGGCGGCGGTCATGCCGCCCAGCTTGATGCCCACCGTGGGCAGCCCGTAGTAGATGAAAAAAAGCTGGATGAGCAGCGGTGTGCCGCGGAAGATCTCCACATACGGCGCCGTGATGCGTGACCAGAAGGCGGACCTGGCCCGCGCCGCCCCCACCACGAAGCCGATGATCAGCGCCAGCAGAAACGACAGCACGCTGATCTTGATGGTGATCCACGCCCCCAGCAGCAAATCGCCGGAGGCGCGGGTCAGGATATCAAACTGAAAATCCATGATTTCAAAATAAAATCAATCTATTACGCATTTAAGCGCTGCTCCGAGGGGCGCTGCCCCTCGGCCACCCTGCAAGGGGCCAGTGGCCCCTTGACCTCGTTCTGGGGGTCCGGGGGAACTGTTCCCCCGGCCGCCGGAGGCATACAAACGCAGCAAGATCTTTCTTTATAATGACAGGCCCTACTCCACCGTCAGCCACTTATCCAAGGCGGCCTGATAGGCGCCGTTCTCGCGGATGGCGGCCAGTGCTTCGTTGAGCCTGGCGGTCAGCGCCTCGGAGTCCTTAGGCAGCACCATCACGATCTCGGCCTCGTCCAGGGGCGCGCCGGTAACCTTGTAGGTGTCCGGGTCCTGCTTGATCTGGTTCACGGCGTAGGCGTAGCCCACCACCAGGGCGTCGATGCGCTCGGCCTTGAGGTCCAGGAACGCCTCGGGGTTGTAGTTGTAGCGCTTGATCTCCTTGAGCCCGTCCAGCTTATCCACTAACTGCTCGCTGCCGGAGCCGAGCTGCACGCCCACGACCTTGCCCTTGAGGTCATCCGCGCCGGCCAGCTCGGGTGAATCCTTGCGCACCACGATGACGTCCGCCAGCTTGTAGTAGACGTCGGTGAAGTTGACGTTCTTGCCCCGCGCCTCGGACTTGGACATGCAGGTGATGAGCACATCGTAGTCGCCGGTCATCAGCCCGCCCAGCAGGCCCTGCCACTCGGCGTCCATGAACTTGGCCTCCACGCCGAGCTCCTTGGCCACGGCCTTGCCCATATCCACGTCAAAGCCCTCAAACTCACCCGTGCTCTCGTTCTTGGACTCGAACGGCGGGTAATGCGCGGCAAAGCCTACGATCAGCTCGCCGCGATCTTGCACCTTGGACAAGGAATCGTCCTCTGCACGGCATACGCCGCCTGCGACAAGCAGCGCCACAACGGCGGCCACAACCATGAAAACTGAGCGACGAAACATGGATATCTCCTTTATTAAGAAGTTCGCCTGTCTACGGCAACAAGCTGTTCGGGATTGGACTCCTCCACGGCGAAAAGCGGCACGTCGATGTGTCGCGCGCCAAGCCCGGCCAGCAGCTCTTCCATGAACACGCCCTGGCCCGGGCCGAATGTGATGTTTGCTAGCTGCTCGGGAATATTGGATTCCGGCGCGGAAATTTCGCCGCCCTCGTAGCCGAAGCAGGTGGTGCGCACGCCGCAGTTGGGGCTGCCGTCCACACCCACGAGGCCGGTAATCTCGTACCCGGCCGCGGCGAACGCCTGAATCTGGTCAAGGACAGGCTCCAGCATGGCCCGGCACTGCCGGCGGAAAGCGGCGTGCTCGTACTGCTCCTTGGTCATGCCGAAGCGGCGCATGCCCATGGCCACGGTCTCCGGGCACGGCAGCTGCACCAGGCCCACGCCCGCCTCGATGCTGGCGCGCAGGGGCTCCATGCACACGCCCGGGCAGGTGGCCAGCGGAACGACCTTGGCGTTGGCGTTGAGCAGACAATGACAGACGACGAGAATGCGCTTGCCGCGTTTCACGGGCATCCGTTCCTTGTGATTTGTTTGTCAGTGGTTCCAGATTGTTCGCACACAGGCGCATCCACGGCCAATACATTGTATGGACAATTTTTAATCACATTCATCGGAAATAAAAATACATAACTCCACCGGCGATCCGGGTGTGCAGCCGACACGCCGATCTTGGGAAGGAACCATCCAGATTTTGCGCATGCCCCGACCGCATAAGAAACAAAAAGGACCGAGACGGTATTCGCCTCGGCCCTTGAGTGGCAGGTATCGGAGCGCCCAGGGCGTCCAGAACTCTGGACTGCCTTAACGTGCTTCGCGCTTCTGCTGTCGGTGCAGGTAGACCACGGCTACAAAGGGCAGGGCCGAGCCGATCACGGACAGCATGCCGATGAACATGGCTTTGGACGGCCACCAGTCAAAGGATATCAGCTCCATGGCGATGGCGCCGAGGAGGAAGAAGGCGAAGGTCACCAGAGCCGATGCTGCGCCCACGTCTTTCTCCACCTGCTCCAACACGATGTTCATGCTGATGGGCCGGCTGAGGCCCACGAAAAAGGAGATCGCGCCCATGGGGACCAGGAACAGCATGGGGGTGGCGCCGCCGGTGACGAGCATGCCGACCCCGCCCGCCAGGAGCCCCACCAGGGAGAACAGCAGGATGGCGTACGTGGAGTGCCCAACGCACAGCCGTGAGCAAAGCAAGGACCCGATCATCATACACAGAGCGTTGAAGCCGAAGTACAGGCCATACGTCTCCGCGCTCATACCGAAGCCCACAATATAGATGTTCGAGGACGCCGCGACAAAGGAGAAGAAGCCCGCCGGCATGATGCAGAAGGCAAGCGTGTACGAGATGTAGCTGCGGTTCTTCAGAAGCACGACATATCGCTGCGCCACAGAGAGAATGCCGCCGCGCGTGCGCTCGAACTCCGGCTCCTTGAGCCGTAGCGCGCCGTACAGCCCGGCCAGGGCGAGCGTTCCCTGGCAGATAAAGATCCACCGCCAGGACAGGTACTTGAGCATGAACCCGCCCAGCATGGGCGCAACCATGGGGCACAGCGGTATGATGACGCCGATGTAGGCCAGAATCTTCTGGCGCTCCTGGCCCTCGTAGAGATCCTTGGCCAGGGCCAGTGACAGGGCCGATGCCGCAGCGGCGCCGGTGGCCTGGACCATGCGCGCGAGCACGAGCATGGTGATGGAGCCGGCGCTGGCGCACAAGAGGCAGCCGACGATGAACAGCAGAATGCCCCAGCGCAACACGGGCTTGCGGCCATAGCGGTCGGAAAGCGGACCATGCACCAGGAGCAGCAGGCTGAAGGTGCCGAAGTAGACCACCAGCGAAAGGTTGGCCTCTGGCAGCGAGATGTTCCATATCTCCTGCAACGTAGGAATTGCAGGCAGATACATGTCGGTAGACAGAGCAGGAAACGCAGCAAGCAAAGTTAGCAAGAGAAAATTAGGCATAGCGAATTCAAATAACCCATTAAAAGAACAGATAAATCAACATCAAAGCACAGGGCTCTGACGCGAGGACCTCTGAAGAAAAAAATCAACTGGGGACGCCGTGGGCGGACGGAAACCGGGACGGATCGCGATCAAATATTCACTTCATCCAGACAGTGGGGCCATGGGTACCACATCGCCGCAAAAAAGCCACACCTAAATATTGTCCGCGCCATTGCGAGATTTTCGCCCGGATCAGCCGACCTGCACCCGCGCAACGAAAATACGTACAATGGGTTGTCCCCACCGCGCCGGAAGCGTAATGGGCCGCCACTGCAGCCTGGGCCACGTCCGGACCACGTCCGAACCGGGCGAGGCTTCACCCCGAACAAGGCTCCCCTTCCCTCTACTCCGATCCGCCCGACTGGCCTCGGCCACCGCCAGCCCTACGCTTTCCGATCCAGCGCCTCCTTCACCCGCGCCGGCGTCATGGGAAGCTGCAGCACCCGTGCGCCGCAGGCGTCGAATATGGCGTTGGCCACGGCGCCGCCCACGGTGATGATCGCCGGCTCGCCCCCGCCGTGCGGCGGCTCGTCCGGCTTGTCCAGAATGATGGTTTCGATCTTCGGCAGCCACGAGAATCGCGGCAGCTCGTAGGTATCGAAGTTGCGGTCCTCCACAGCGCCGCCGGTAAAATGGACCTCCTCGGACAGGGTGTAGCCCAGGCCCATGGTGATGCAGCCTTCCATCTGGATAACCGCGCCGGCAGGGTTCACGCACAGGCCCATATCCTGCGCGCAGACAACGCGTTTGACGGTCACGCGGCCCGTGCTCTGATCCACATCCACCTCGGCGATGGTCGCCACAAAGGTGTCGGCGTCTATGCCGCAGGCAATCCCCCGCCCCTTGCCGCTGGGCGACGGCGCCTCCTGCCAGCCGAACTTCTCGGCCGCGGCTTTCAGCACGGCGCGCATCCTGTCGTCCGAGAGGTTGCGCAGCCGGAACTCCAGCGGGTCCACCCCGGCTTTGGCGGCCATGATCTCAATCTGCGATTCCCGCGCAAAGGTATTGGTGTTGTTGGCCGGAGCGCGCCACGCTCCTACGGCGAACGGATGCGCCTTGGACGCGGCTCTCCAGCTGCCGTAGCTGGTGGTCTTATGGTGGGGGATGGCGTAGAAATGCTCGGCCCCGCGGTTGCCGGCAAAGTAGACGCCGAAGTCCCAATATGTGATGTCGCCGTCCTTGCTCGCGCCGGAGTTGATCGTCACCACCGCGGCCGGCCGGAAGGAGTCGTGGAAGAACTCATCGCTACGGCTCCAGGCCACCTGCACCGGCGCGCCGGCCAGCTTGGACAGCCGCGCCGCCTCCACCACCTGCAGATTGCGGGTCTTGCCGCCGAAGCCGCCGCCCAGAAACGGCGAGATCACCCGCACGTTCTCCTTGGGAATGCCCAGGACCTGGGCAACCTGCTCCTGGGCCGGAAACGGCGTCTGGGACGAGGGCCACACCGTAACGCGGTCCCCTTCCACATGCACCGTCGCGGTGTGCGGCTCGATGGGCGCATGGGCCACGTAGCCGTCCAGGAAGGTCGTCTCGGTATGGAGCTGCGCGGCGTCTTTTCCGGCCTTCAGGTCGCCTCCGGACGCCAGCGTCTGTCCGTCGGGCGCTGCCTGCACCAGGTGGTCGAAGATGCTCGTGTCGTCCAGGCGTACATTGTCCTGCCGCTCGTACTCGGCCTGCACAAGGTCGAGCGCCGCCGCGGCCACGTCCCATTGCGGATGCAACACCGCGACCATGTCGCCGTCGCGGATGACGCGCACGCCCTCCACAGCCTCGGCCTTCGAGACATCCACGGACACCAGCCGGGCCCCGTGCGCCGGCTCGCGCAGGATGCAGGCGTACAGCATGCCCGGCAGCCGCATGTCCCCGGCGTACTGGGCCGCGCCTGTCACCTTCGCGTGCGCATCCATACGCAGCTGCGGCCGATTCATTATGGTGTACTCGGAGGGGTCCTCCAACCGCGCCGGCCCGGACGCGGTTCGCTCGATGCGCTTGCCCTTGGTGAGCGCGGCGTAGGTCACGGATTTGCTCGGATCGCCCTGCACAAACACGGTGCCGTCCCGCGCCTCCAGCCTGTCCTCCGGAACGCCCAGCTCCTCCGATGCCAGAGTCAGCAGCGCGGCGCGCGCCTCGGCCGCGGCCTGGAGCAGAGCCGGCCCGAACACCCGAGTGGTCAGGCTGCCGAAGGTGCCGCGGTCCCAGGGGCATACGTCCGTGTCGCCCAGCACCATATCCACGTTGTCCAGCGGCACGTTCAGTTCGTCGGCCAGCATCATGGCCAACGAAGTGACGATGCCCTGCCCCATCTCGATCTTGCCTGAGTAGCAGGCCACCCGGCCGTCCTCGCCGATGTGCAGGAAGGCGTTGAAGTCGGTGGGCAGCTCCTGCGCCATGGCCTCGTCCGGCGCGGAGGGTAGCTTGCCCACGGTGAAGAACACGAAGAGCCCGGCGCCGGTGAGCTTGATGAACTCGCGGCGGTTCAGCCGGAATCGGCCCTCGTTCGCTTGATTTTTGTGCTGTGTTCTCATGTGGCGGCGCCTCCTTCCATTTTCGAGGCAGCGCGGATCGCGTCCACGATCCTTACATGCGCGCCGCAGCGGCAGAGGTTGCCTTCCATGGCGTCGATGATCTCTTCCCTGGAAGGCTCGGGGTTGGCGTGCAGCAACGCCACGGCCTGGAGGATCATGCCCGGCGTGCAGTAGCCGCATTGCAGGGCGTCGTGCTCCATGAAGGCCTGCTGCACCGGATGGAGCGCCCCGTTTTTGGCAAGGCCCTCGATGGTCGTCACGTTCTTGCCCGCAACCTCGGCCATGGAGGTCTGGCAGGAGCGCACGGCCTGGTTGTCCACAAGCACGGTGCACGAACCGCACAGCCCGATACCGCAACCGTACTTGGTGCCGGTCAGGCCGAGATCGGTACGCAGGACCCACAGCAATGGCCGGCTGTCATCCACAAGCAGGGTGCGCCGCGCGCCGTTGAGGGTGAACTCGATTCGTTCCTTCATGGCGGTCTCCTAAGGTTTGCCGAACACGACATCACGTGCAGAGGCAGTTACAAGTTACATATTATGTAATATATAACATGAGTAACCGCAAGAAAATGAACAAATAAATTGGCCATTGTGCCAAAAAAACACCGCCGGCGCTCCGAAGCACCTGAGTTGAAAGGCGATATGCAATCGGTGCCGTGCCGCGTACCCTCGAAAAAGCAGCCCGCCTGTGGGCTGCTACGTCTTGCCCAAGTGAGAAATCGTTACCCCTCGCGATGGAGGCCATGACGCATAAAATCATACTATGCGGGCAGAGTACGCACAACGCGACGGCGGTTCTATACCCGAAAGGACGCACGCGAAGTCAGGTGCCCCCGCCGCTCAAGCCGATTTTTACCCGAAGATATATTTCGAAAATTAGTCAATTTCCGCCTCTGGTTGCGGGGATTGTTCTATCCCCAGAGCTGCTCCTACTCATATTCCGCCAGAGGACTAAACATTACTCGAAAACTGTGATAGAAAATATCCCAGCACATCCAACGGTTTGATTCAGAATCGTAAAACAACGATACATTGTCTCAGCTTTCCATTGTTGTGCGGACCTTGCACTGTCTCGATCCGCACCGTGCTATAGTCAACGTCCAGAATAATCCAACAAACTACACCCGCTGCAAGGAGAAATGATTTGAAGAATCTATTCAAGCTACTGATCGCAATGGCTCTGGTACTGGCATGCGCTACGCCCGGCATGGCGGCAGATAAGCCCGAGGTGAAGCTCGCCTACGTGGAGTGGGACTGCGCCGCGGCCAGCACCAACCTCGTGAAGGCGGTGCTGCAGGAGAAGATGGGCTACGACGTGGAGATTCTGCCTGTGACCGCCGCCGCCATGTGGATGGCCGTGGGCACCGGTGACGTGGACGGCCAGGTCACCGCGTGGCTGCCCGTGACCCATGCCGACTACCTCAAAGAGGTGCAGGGCAAGGTCGAGGACCTCGGCCCCATCGTGGGCGGCGCCAAGCTCGGTTGGGCTGTGCCGTCGTACGTTGAGGTGGACTCCATCGCCGACCTCAACGACAACGCCGACAAGTTCGACGGCAAGATCATCGGCATCGACCCCGGCGCGGGCCTGATGCGCCTGTCCGAAAAGGCCATGAAGGAGTACAACCTCGATAAGTTCGAGCTGATGGAAGGTTCCGGCTCCACCATGACCGCGGCCCTGGCCAACGCCATCAAGAACAAGGAGTGGGTCGTGGTCACCGCGTGGTCGCCGCACTGGATGTTCGGCCGCTGGGACCTCAAGTACCTGGACGACCCCAAGGGCGTGCTGGGCGAGGAAGAGCAGATCCACACCATCGTGCGCAATGGCTTGAATGACGACATGCCCGAGGTCTACGCCATGCTGGACAACTTCCACTACGAGAGCCCGGACCAGCTCCAGACCCTGATGGCCTGGAACCAGGAAGACGGGGCCGACCGCTACGAGAACGCCAAGCGGTTCATGAAGGAGTACCCGGAGCTGGTGGAGTCCTGGCTGCCCAAGAACTAATCCATATATATTGCGCGGAACGCTGCCGGGGCAAACCTCCCGGCCGCGGCTCGTGTCCAGTCATGCCCGGGGACGCCGGATCGAGTATCCAGTCCCCGGGCATTTTTCGTTCCCATGCACGGCGGCCACAGGGCCGCGTTCATTTTTTCCGGCCATTTTTCCGACATGGACATGGCCAACGATCTCCGGGCATTGCGCCCCGTATCTCCGGGTTCTCCGGCCCCGGAAACCAGCGCGCGGAATCGTAACACGTTTGCCTGCCAATCCCAAAAATGGTAACAGCCTGGAAACAATAACCAACCCGGGCACTTTCGCATGCCCTCCAGAAAAACCGTTATTCCCGGAGGATGCTCCATGTTCAAACGCTTTCTACTCGCACTCGCCTTCGTGGTGCTGGCCGCACCGGCCGCCGTGGCGGACACCATCGCCATGGACTGCAACGCCATCTACCCTGCGTCCAACTTCCACACCATCGGCGCCCAGAACTTCGCCGAGAAGGTCAAGGAGTACACGGACGGTTCGGTGGACATCACGGTGCATCCCGGCGGCAGCCTCGGCTTCAAGGGTCCGGAGCTGCTCAAGGCGGTCAAGGACGGCACCCTGCCCATGAGCGACATCCTCATGGGCGTGGTCTCGGGCAGCGACGAGATTTTCGGCCTGACCACCATGCCCCTGCTGGTGAACTCCTATGAGCAGGCCATGCAGTTCTACCAGACGGCCAAGCCCTACTACGAGAAGGCCTGTGCACGCTGGAACCAGAAGCTGCTCTACGCCGCCCCCTGGCCCCGCAGTGGCCTGTACACCAAGAAGCCCGTGGAGAAGCTGGCAGACATCGCCGGCCTCAAGATCCGCACCTACGACAAGAACGGCGCCGATTTCCTGCAGCGCGCCGGCGCCAGCCCGCAGTCCCTGCCCTGGGGCGAGGTCTACACCGCCCTGTCCACCGGCCTCATCGACTCCGTGCTGACCAGCGCCACCTCCGGCAAGGACGGCAAGTTCTGGGAAGTGCTCGATTACTTTACCAAGCTCAACTACTCGTATCCGCTGAACATGCTGACCATCAACATGGACTACTGGAACGCCCTCTCTCCGGAGCAGCAGGAAGCCATGGAGAAGGCCGCGGCCGAGGTTGAGGACGCCCAGTGGAACGCCTCCAAGAAGAGCGTCGAAGACTCCATCGCCGCGCTCAAGGAGAACGGCATGACGATCAACGAGATGACCCCCGAGCTGGCCGCATCGCTCAAGAAGATCGCCGTGGAGATGCGCGACGAGATGAAGGAAGATAACGGCCCCGACTTCAAGGCCGTGCTCGACGAATTCAGCGAAGACGTCAACTAATCCCGATGCGTCGCATACTTGCAATTGTGGAGGGCCTCTCGAAAGCAGGGGCCCTCCTTTCTGTCCTGGCCATGTCGGCCATTGTGCTGCTCATTCTGGTTGAGATCTTCGTGCGGGCCGTCTTCGACTCCTCCACCCAGGTCGCCAGCGAGTACTCCGGCTATCTGATGGTGGCGCTGTGCCTGCTCGGTTTCGCGTACACCTTCCACGAGAAGGCCTTTATCCGCATCGGGCTGCTGCTGCCGCGGCTCTCCAAGGCGTGGAACAGGCGGTTCGAGATCGTGGCCGGGCTCTTCGGCCTGGCCATCACCGGCTACGCCCTGACCTACGCCGTCTCCATGACCTACGAGTCCTGGGCGCTGGGCATGCAGGCCGACACCATGGCCGAGACCCCGTTCTGGATTCCGCAGCTCGCGGTGCCGCTGGGCCTGGCCCTGCTCTGCCTCCAGCTTGCGGCCTTTGTGGCCGACCGCCTCTTGAAACGGGACGACTCATGATTCACGACCCGCTCATTCTCTCCCTCGTCCTGCTGGTGGTCATGTTCGCCCTGCTTCTGGCCGGGCTGTGGATCGGCTTTTCCCTTCTGGCGACGGGCATTGCGGGCATGCTGCTCTTTGCGGTGCGGCTGCCCCCCACCATCTCCATCTGGGACAAGATCGGCGATCTTCTGGCCAACTCGGTCTGGAACTCGCTCAACTCCTGGGCGCTCACGGCCTTGCCATTGTTCGTGCTCATGGGCGAAATCCTCTTCCGCACGGCCATCAGCACCAAACTGCTCACCGGTCTGGTGCCGTGGCTCACGCGGATTCCGGGCCGGCTCTACCACATCAACGTCGTGGCCTGCTCGCTGTTCGCGGCGGTCTCGGGCTCCAGCGCGGCCACCACGGCCACGGTGGGCAAGATCACCCTGTCCGAGCTCTCGGACCGCGGCTACGACAAGCGGCTCTCCATCGGCTCCCTGGCCGGAGCCGGCACGCTGGGCTTCCTCATCCCACCCAGCCTGATCATGATCATCTACGGCATCCTGTCGGACACCTCCATCGGCAAGCTCTTCATCGCCGGGGTGCTGCCGGGTCTGACGCTGGCCGCCATGTACTCGGGCTGGATCATCATCCAATCGCTGCTGCACCCGGAGTACCTGCCGCCCATCGAAGAGAAGATCGACTGGGGCCACCGTCTGCGCTCGCTCAAGGATCTGGCGCCGGTCTTTGCGCTCATCGCCGCCGTGCTGGGCGGCATCTACATGGGCGTGACCACCCCCACGGAGGCGGCGGCCATCGGCGTGCTGGGCTCGCTCATCCTGGCGCTGGCCTTCCGCAACCTCACCTGGACGAACCTCAAGGAAGCGCTGTTCGCTGCCGTGCGCACCAGCTGCATGATCTGCTTCATAATCATGGGCGCGGCCTTCCTCTCCCAGGTAGTGGGCTTCATCGGCATTGCCCGCGCGGTCAGCGTGTTCATCGCCAACCTGGGCCTTTCGCCCTACATGCTCATCTTCGTACTGGGGCTCATGTACCTCTTCCTGGGCATGATCCTGGACGGCATCTCCATCGTGGTCATGACCCTGCCCATCGTGCTGCCCATCGTGATCCAGGCCGGGTTCGACCCGCTCTGGTTCGGCATCTTCGTGGTCATCATGGTGGAACTCTCGCAGATCACCCCGCCCGTGGGCTTCTCCATCTTCGTCATCCAGCACATCTCCAGGGAGAACACGCCGGCCATTCTCAAGGCCACGTTCCCCTTCTTCATTATCATGCTGCTGATGACCATCCTCCTCTGCATGTTCCCAGAGCTGGTCTTCTACCTGCCCAAGCAGATGGTGGGCTGAGGATAGGCGCCGCAGGCGAATCGAAGCGACTGTGGAAGGGCCCGTCTTGCGGGCCCTTTTTTTTACGGCTGGAGCATGCGCCGGCCAATGCGGCGTACGCTGTTTCCCCGCAGAGAAACGTCGCGTCCGCGGCGGGAGGAGACAAGCACGGGAAAGGAGGGAGGTGGACGACGGTCGGCGTCTACTTGGCGCCTTTGCCGGACAACACCGCAGGAATGGTAAACAGCAGAATCCTGAGGTCCAGCCAGAAGTTGACATTACGCAGGTACTGAATGTCCAGGCGCACCCAACCGTCGAAGTCCTCGTCCTCCCGGGCGGAGATCTGCCACAGGCAGGTGATGCCGGGCTTGAGGTCCCGCCGCATGCAGTGCCACGTGCACATGCCGGCGTCTTCGGTCACGGGCAGTGGCCGCGGCCCCACCAGGCTCATGTCGCCGCGAAACACGTTGTAGAACTGCGGCAGCTCGTCCAGGCTGTACTTGCGCAGAATCCGCCCCAGCCGCGTCACGCGGGGGTCGTCGGTCATCTTGAAGGCCGGGCCGTTGCGCTCGTTGAGGTGCATCAGCGTAGCCTTCATCGCTTCGGCGTCTGTCCGCATGGAGCGGAACTTGTACAGGGTGAATGGCTGGCCGCCCAGCCCGGCGCGCTTCTGCAGGAAGAACACCGGCCCCGGCGAATCGAGCTTGATGGCAACGGCGATGGCCAGCAGCAGCGGGGAAAAAACAACCAGGGCGATGGACGAGCCTACGCGATCCATGGCGAGCTTCCAGTAGGGCGTCGGCTTGTTGAACAACGTCTCGATGATGACGTTGCGCACTTCAGGTGTGATGCGTTGGTCTTCTTTCGCCATGGTCTTTGCGCCGCTATCCTGTTGCGCGGGCACGCACCGCGGTCAATACCAGGGGGGTACGCGTGCGAAGCTCTTCGCCGGCCTTGTCCGAGGCGTCCCATGCGTCGTGCTCGATCATCGCCCGGGAATCCTTCATCGGACAGCTCCATGAAACGCGGTGGTAAGCCGTTCTCTGGCGAAACCCGGCTTCAATCCGCCTTGGGCGCGGAACCGGCGTCCGCATCCGTAGTGGCGGTGACAGGAACGCCGGCCCCGTCGTTCCCCGCGTCGCTGGGGTTGAACGCCAGATGCATGCTGCGAATCTGCTCAATGCTTTTGCGGGGCAGCAGCAGCCTGAGCTCCACAGTACCGTCTCCGTTAGGCGAAGCTTCCGTGACGCCGGACGAGCTGCAGACGCAGCCGTTGCTGATGAGCATCTCCAGCACTTCGACATTGCCGGCCGCATCCTCCAGGGAAATCTCGGCCGTGCCGTCCAGCTCCCCATGGCCGTGGTCGCCCTTGCCGTCGTTGTAACCGTCGCCGGGAAGATCCGGGTGCGACTCCGTGGGGAACTCGTAGACCTCCGCGGCGTCCGTAGCCTCTCCGGACTGAACCTTGGCCAGGCGGCTGAGGAAAAACGTGGCCCCCTGCCTGGTGGTGCCGGCCATGAGGACGCCCAGGGTGGTCTCGTTGAACCATCCGATCTCGTCGGTGAGGCGGACGAAGGAACGCAGAAAGGAAAAAAAATCGTTTGCAGAAGGGTCGCCAGCGTTTTGGGAAACAACCGGGAAGAGAATCAGGGAAAATGTCTGCCCGAAACGGCTGGCGCGGCAGCGCTCCTTTTCCACCAGCTTGCGGAACTCCCCCCTGGTCAGGACACACTCGGTGTCCTGCTGCTCGGCATTGGGCGTAGGAGAAGAGAACAATCCTCGAACGCCTCTGAAAAACTGAAGTTGCTTCAGACCCATAGCAAGCTCGCCGGTGGTGCCGCCATGTAACGGCGGACGCTGGAGTGGTTCCCGGTCTCCGGAGCCCCGGGCGCCGCACATGCGGTCACGCGAACCTTTGGCGAATCAATTCCCCCGGTCCATGGATCGCCATAAAGAGGAGGTGATCTTGAAAGCGACCGAGGCCGAATTGTCTACATTTTCCCGACTTGTGGCCGGAAAAATCGGACATCAAGAGAGTCTTTTTGCTGTTGTACCTGTTGCATATTGCTACAATCGGTTGCTCTCTTTTCACCCTATAGATAAATTAAATAACACCATAAAAAACTCATTAATGAAGCATGCCAGGCGATTGGCCTCACCTCTCAGGCGATACCTATCTACCTGGAGTGAAAGATGATTCACGGCCCGTAACTTCAGCTAATACCGCGTGAATTGACTTTTGGTCAAGATAATCGGACATCTTGCCCGTATCCTCCCAACATTTTTTGGGGTTCGATACATTTTTCTTTGCATGCCAGCCACTTCATGCTTGACCGAAATTCGGAAGCATGGGTATATTTTTCGCATATCCCCCTAATCGAAAAGTGCCCTCGAAAAATGTGTGCACTTGCGCACGCACGAGACACTTGTTTCCCATCTCGTAGGCTGAAGCAAAAACACGGCCAAATCGACCTGGGAATGCGCTGATGGACACGACTGCACGCTGCACTCCCGGTGCGTACCCGGATGGTGCGGCCAGCCTTGGCGATGCGCGCACCCTTTTTGCAAAATGATGCAAAAAATGCAGATGATGCGTGCGTTCCGAATCGACGCAACAAGGCTGACCCGACCAGCGGATGCGCCCGACAAACTACGACGAAGGTGCACACCATGCGTATTCTCCTCTTCCTCCTCGCCGCGCTGCTGGCTGCCGGATGTGGGCACACCGGTCCATCCTTCAGCGACACCGTGATTCATCCGGCTCCGTCGCAGGAAGCATTCATTCCGGCCAGCTACACCCTGGGACCCGGCGACGTCGTCGAGGTTCTCTACCACTCGAACCCGAGGCAGATGGTCACCCGATACGTCATCGGCCTGGGTGACACCCTGCGCATCGAGTTCTACAAGCACCCGGACATGAACCGGGACGTGGCCGTGCGGCCGGACGGCTTCATCTCCCTGCCCCTGGTGGGCGAGGTGCAGGCCTACGGCAAAACGCCCTCCGACCTTCGCCAGGCCCTGACCAAAGCCTACAGCGAGTA
Source organism: Oceanidesulfovibrio marinus (assembly GCF_013085545.1). NCBI lineage: Bacteria > Pseudomonadati > Thermodesulfobacteriota > Desulfovibrionia > Desulfovibrionales > Desulfovibrionaceae > Oceanidesulfovibrio > Oceanidesulfovibrio marinus. The sequence goes on along the minus strand of NZ_CP039543.1, from coordinate 377,353 downwards.
CCTCAGGCGGCCCGACATCACCGTCATCGTGGCCGACTTCGACGCCAAGCTCGACGAGCTCAAGGAGGCCGTGACCAACGCCGCGCGGGGACAGGCCAGGCTCGTCACCCTGCGGCCCGACGGCGCCATCACCCTGCCCTACATCGGCGATGTCCAGGCGGCCGGGCTCACCATGCCGCAGCTCAACGCGAATGTGGAAGAGAAGTACCAGACGCTGGTCGGCGGCGGGCTGGGCATCACCATCGACCTGAACGACGCCCAGTCCAACGTGGTCTACGTGATGGGCGAGGTGAACCGCCCCGGCTTCTACCAGCTCAGGGGCCCCACCACGGTCACCCAGGCTGTGGCCATGGCCGGCGGCTTTGCCGACACGGCCTACACCGACGAGGTCGTACTGGTCACCAGAGGCGCGCAGAGGCAGCCCATGGGACGGGTCATCGACATGGACGACATCATCGGCACAGGCAACATCGACAGGGACGTCATGCTGAAACAGTACGACATCGTCTTCGTTCCCATGTCGCCCATGGCCAAGGCCGGCCTGTTCGGCCGCCGTCTCTGGGAGCTGATCCCGGCCAGATTCTCCGGAACCGTGGGCTATCAGGTCTTCTCGAATCTCACTCCGACGGATTGATTCGCTCAACCCTTGGAACTGAAGGGATATGTCATGACAGAGAACGAAAGCCGGAACATGTCGCTGCGCGACGTCCTGAACTTCGTCTTCAAGTACCAGAAACGCATTCTCTGGATATTCTTCTCCGTGTTCATCGTGCTGGCGGCCGTCCTCTTCCTGATGCGGCCAGTCTACGAGTCCACGGCGCGGATCATCATCCAGATAGGCCGCGAAAACGTCTACACGCCCATGACGTCCGACTCGCAGCAGCTCTTCGACTTCTCCGTGGACCAGCGCATCAACTCCAAGGTCGAGCTGCTCACCGGCGTTAACTCCATCGAACGGACCATCAAGGCCCTCGGCGTGAAAAACGTCTACCCGGACATCGAATCCCGGCCGTACGTCGCCACGCGGTTCTTCAACTTTCCGCTGCCGTCATTCTCCGATGAGACGGACATGCAGAAGGCCATCATGCTGTTCAAGAAGAACCTGGACGCCTCGCGCAAGGACAAGACCGACTTCGTGGAGGTGGCATTCAACCATCCGGACCCGGTCATTGCCCAGGCCGCCCTGGCCAAGCTCGTGGACATCTTCATCCAGGAGCACGTGAACCTCTACCAGGAGTCAGAGCGCTACAAGTTCCTGGTGAGCCAGGTGGACTCGCTACGCAACGACCTGGAGCAGTCCGAGGCCAATCTCAAAACGTTCAAGTCGGAGCACAACATCGCCTCCCTGTTCCAGGAAAAGACTATCCTGCTGGAGCTCAAGGCCACGGCCGAGCAGAAGCTGTTGGATACCCAGAGCGACATCAGCGAGAACCAGGGCCGGCTCGATTCCCTGCAATCCTCCGGCACGGCAGAGTTCGGCCAGGAGACCGACCTCAACCCCATCTCCATCAGCGAGATTCGCAGGATGATCGCGGAGCTGCGCCTGCGCGAGGAGCAGTACCTCAACGATTACACGGCCAAGAACCCCCTGGTGATAGGCATCCGCAAGGAGATCCGCACCGCCGAGTCGCTGCTGCACGGCGAGGAGCAGGCCTACCACGACAAGGCCAAGCTCAGCATCATCCACACCCTGGAGTCTCTGCATACCAAGGAGGCGCGGCTGCTGGCCAAGCACAAGGACTACGACAGGCAGCTGCAGGAGCTCGTGGACCGGGAGACCGCACTCAAGGACCTGGAACGCAAGGTCAGCATCAACGAGGACAACTACAAGCTGTACGTGAAGAAGCTGGAGGAATCGCGCATCTCCAAGGAGATGGACGAGCAGGGCATCATCAACGTCAGCACCGTTGATCCGCCTACCCTGCCCATCAAGGCGGTCAAGCCCAAGATCGGCATGGGCCTGGGCATCGCCGCCCTTGTGGGCGTGCTCATCGCCATGCTCGTCTCCCTGTACAGCGAATACTTCTCGCACACGATGAACTCCGCGGAAGAAGTGCATCGCTGGACCGGGCTGGATGTCGTCGCAATCCTGCCGGATGCCGAAGAATCCTCTGAAAAGAAAAGACGAATCTCGCAGGGAGAACTGGCGTGAACACTCACAGCACGCAGTCCGAAGTGTCCCGGATGCCCCTGGTTTTTTCCAAAAAAAACGGCGTGACAGAACAGCTGCACCGCCTGCGCCGCTCCATAGCCCAGCACCAGACGGATAGCGAGCACGCCACGCCCACAGTGGGAATCTGCAGTTCCACTCCACGCGAAGGCGCCACCACCACGCTGCTCAACCTGGCCGCGCAGGCCGTGAGCCTGGGCGAACGCGTTCTGCTGATCGACGCCAACCTCAGAACGCCGCGCCTGCACGCCATGTTCAATCTCAAGCCGGCCCCCGGCTTCACGGACCTGGTCCTCTCCCGCGCCAGCCACGACAAGGTGGTGCAGCGCACCGGCAAGGAAAAGCTCATGCTCGTCTCCTGCGGCAGCGTTGTGCAGAACACCGAAAGCCTGCTGAACTTCCCGGGCCTGCCCATGCTCATCGGCGAGTTCCGCAGGATCGCAGACCTGGTGCTCGTGGATCTGCCGCCGGTCAATCCGTCCATCGAGGCCGGTCTTGTGGGCCAGGCGCTGGATCAGGTCTACCTGGTCATCCAGGCCGAGAAGTCGCGCTGGGAGGTCGTCTCCAACGCCAAGGAACAGCTCAACAGCTACTCCGTCAACCTGTGCGGCGCCGTGCTCAACCGCCGCCGCCATTACATACCGGAATGGCTCTACAACAAGCTGTGAGCGCCACAGCAGGCATATGAAGCTGTTAAAAAAGTTTTCTCACGGCAGGCTGTTCAACAATCACGCTGGCAAGGCGCAGGAAAAGTTCAAGGCCGATGCCTGTACAAGATACGCAAGGCTTTGAATTTCTTGCAGCAACGCAGCCATCGGAAGAGTTTTTACAGCCTGATATGCGAGCGTCATGCCGACCGTTATTCTCATGTACCACCGCCTCTCACGCGAGCAGGCGCAGCCCTATGCCGTGCCTGTGCCGGCATTCACGCGGCACATGCGCATGCTGGCCGCAAGCGGCGCCTCTGTGGTCTCCCTGGATGCGGCATCCGGCATGACAAAGGCTGCGCGTCGTTCCAGGCATCTGCAGGTCTGCCTCACTTTTGACGACGGTTGCGAGGACTTCTACACTCTCGCCGCACCCATTCTTTCCGACCACGGCTTCACCGCCGCCGTGTTCATGACCACCGCCTTCATCGGCAAGACAGCGCCCTTTGACGGCGCGGACACGACGTTTCTTTCCCGGTCCATGCTGCAGGAGCTGCACGCCGCCGGGTTCGCCATCCAGAGCCACACGGCCACGCACCAGGACCTCACCACTCTTTCCCCGGACGCCCTGATGCAGGAGATGTCCGGCTCCCGCAGCATGCTGGAGGACATTCTCGGCGCGCCGGTCCACCACGTGGCCTATCCATACGGCCGATACAACGAAAGCGTGGTCCAAGCCGCAGCAGGCGCCGGATACCGCTATGGATACTGCGCCGGCCACTGCCCCTCAGGCCCATACACCACGGCGCGCATGGCCGTGCACGGCGGCGATTCCCCACTGGCCTTCTCCCTCAAGATGAAGGGCATTGCCGGATCGTTGCGCAGCCTTAAATGCACGCTCCGCGACCGCGTCTTCCGGGAGCCGGCCTCATGACGGCAGCCATCTCGGAGTCCATGCGCCTGGCTCGCTTCAAAAGGCTGACCTCCGGCGAATCCAAAGGGCTGCACGGCGGCCTGCTGGTGCTTCTGGACCAGGGCATTGTCAGCGGCCTCAGCTTCCTCACCGGCGTGCTCGTGGCGCGCTCCTCCTCCAAGGCGGAGTTCGGGCTCTACACCCTGTGCCTCACCATCCTGTTCATGGCCCAAAACGTTCAACAGTCCCTTGTCTCCACGCCGTACACCGTGTTCAGCCCGCGCAGGAGCCAGGCGGAACGGCTCTTCTTCACGGGCTCCCTGGTGCTGATGCAGCTCGTGCTCGGCGCCGTGCTCATCGCCCTGGCCTACTCGGTCGGCGGCTTTCTGACCGGTTTCGAGGAGTACGCCAACCTCGGTCCCGTGCTCCTGTGCCTCTGCCTGGCGCTGGAGTTCTGCCTGTTCAAGGAGTTTGCGCGACAGGTGAACTTCAGCCACGGCTGGAACGGCCACGCGCTCCGGCTGGACGCCGTCGTCTTCGTGCTGCAGTGCGGTGTTGTGGGCTGGCTGTTCCTCTCGGGCGGGCTGAACCCGCAGCGTGTTTTCCTGGCCATGGGCGGGGCCTGCGCCGCAGCCGTGGCCTATTGGCTCTATGGCCTGCGCGGGCGGGTATGCATCTCCCGCGCGCATCTCCGCACGGATCTGAACACCATTTTCTCCTTCGGGGTCTGGCCGTTCCTGGCCGGCATCACGCTTCTGGCCACCAACCAGAGCTACCCCTGGTTCCTCACCAGCTTCCACGGCGCACAGGCCACGGGCGAGCTCGCCGCCGTGCTCGGCATCATCAACATCATCAACCCCCTCATGCTGGGCATCGGCAACTACCTGGGCCCCAGCATCATGCGGCAATACTCCGAGGGTGGCGCGTCGGCGCTGCACAGATTCGTCGTCAAGACCACGATTCTGCTCATCGCCTGCATGGCCGTGTTCTGCGTGGCCATGGCCCTGCTGGGCGGACAGCTCGCCGCGTTTGTCTACGGCCCCGGGTACGCCGGCGTCGGCCCGGTCATCGGCCTCATGTCCCTGGGCGTGGCGGCTGACGTGGCCTCGTTCGGCTTCCGCGGCGGCATCATGGCCCTGGAGCAGCCCAGGCGCCTTCTGCATATCAACCTGGTCCAGCTTGCGCTCTGCGTGGGGCTGGCCTTTGCGCTCATCCCACCCTACGGCAAAATAGGCGTGGGGCTGACCATGGCGCTTTGCAACGCGGCGGCGCTGGGCCTGCGCATCCTCGCCTACCGCCACGCCTTCAGCCAGCGAGGACGCACGTGAACACACCCCGGACCGGCACGCCGTCTTCCATGCACATCCGAGACCACCTGGATCTGTTCTCCATCGTCGCCCTGGGCGTCATTTTCTACCTTGCCACGCCGTACTGGTTCTCGTGGACCCGGGACTACTACAACGTCGCCTTCCATCTGGACGGCGCGCAGTTCGATTACATGAAGGCAGTCCTCGAAGGGAGCATCTACCGCCGTGTCGGCCTGCTCTGTCTGGCGCTTTACGGGGTAGATTGCCTGATCCGCGGCCACTACCGCCTGCGCATGCGGGACTGGCTGGGCCACCTCTGCATCCTCTTCATGGTCTGGGCCACGGCCAGTCTGCTGTGGTCGGAATCCTCCGGGCTGGTCCTGCGCAAGATCATCATCCTCTGGTGCCTCGCCATCGGTGCCTTTGGCGTGGCCACCCGGATGAATCTCACCAGGCTGCTCACCACCATGCTCATCCTCTCGGCCGGCACCATGCTTCTCTCCCTGGCCGCCGAGCTGTACTACGGCAACTTCGACCCCTTCACGTCCAGCTACCGCTTCGCCGGCGTCATGCACCCGGTTATCCAGGGCTGGAACTGCGGCCTGCTGCTGCTCACCGCCTTTGCCCTGCTCTCCTGCGGCTACCGGCCCAGGCGCTGGCTCATCCTGCTGGCCCTGTGCGGCCTTGCCGGCATCCTGCTCACCAAGAGCCGCTGGCCCCTGGCCACGGGCCTCATCGGCGTGTTCACCATCTCCCACTTCACATGGTCTCTGCGCAGCCGCGCCGCCGTGGTGCTCTGGCTCGCCGCCGCCGGCTGCGTGGTGCTGCTCTTCTACTTCAACGATCCCAGCGTTCCGTTCCGGAAGGCGCTGTCCATGGGCCGCGGCGATGAAGCGTTGCTGGGCGCCGGCACCCTGAGCGGCCGCACCCATCTCTGGTCCCTGGTCATCAACCTGTGGCAGGACAAACCGTTTCTGGGCTACGGCTACAACGCCTTCCAGATCCCATCCATCCTCAACTACCTCAACGCCCGCATGAGCTGGCTGCCCACCAACTGCCACAGCGCCTACCTGCAGATGCTCCTGGGCCTGGGCGCCGTGGGCCTTATCGTCTTCCTGGGCATATTCCTGCTCGCCGTGCGCAAGGCGCTGTACTTGGCGCGGCGTCATCCGCTGGAATCGTTCAGCTTCGGCCTGCTCGTCAGCCTCGTGGCCAACATGCTCATCGAGGCCCCCGTAATCACGGACCCGTCCCTGATGACCTTCACCGCCTACGTCATCATCATCCGGCTGGCTTTCCTCAGCGACAGCACGGACGAGATACGGAGCGGCGCATGACGCCGAAGACCGGCCAGACGGAAGGCGCTTCCCAGACGCCGGCTTCCGCGGACGACGCCGCAGCGCCCACACTCAGCGTGGTCATCCGGACACGCAACCGCGCCGAGATGCTGCGCCGCACCATTGAGAGTATCCAACAGCAGCAGGATGCGCCGGCCTACGAGATCGTCGTGGTGGATAACAACTCCGCGGACCACACCGCGCAGACGGTCCGGGAGCTCGCCGAGGAGTCCGCCGTGCCCGTCCGCTATGTCCACGAACCGGTGGAGGGGCTGGTGCCGCCGTTGGAGCGCGGCATTGCCGAGTCGCGCGCGCCGCTCATCGCCTTTTGCGACGACGACCAGACCGCGGCTCCGGACTGGCTGCGCGAGCTCATGGCCGCACGCCAGGCCACCGGGGCCGACTACATCGGCGGCTCCATCCTGCTGGAGCTCCCGCCCGGCAGCGCCAGGCCCGGTCCGGTGGCGCGGTACATGTTGGGCGAGCACGCCTTTGAGGGACCGGCCCGAAAGCTGGAGGACAAGGCGGTCCCGTCCCTTGGCAACATGCTCATCGCGCGCGAGCTCCTGCGCGCTGTGGGTCCCTTTGATCCGCAATCCTTCTGCGGCGGCGAGGACACGGACTACACAGCCAGGGTCCGCCGCGCCGGCCACGGCGTGTTCATCGCTCCGGCCGCCGTGGTCTTTCATATCATTCCACCGCACCGGCTGCACAAAGACTATCTCTGCTGGGTTTCCCGGCGCTGGGGCAGCAACCTCGCCCGGCGGGACGCCCCAGGAGGCGGGTTCAGGCTGGCCGCTCTGGCCGTCGCCCGGCTGGGTCAGGCCCTGTGCCTGCGGCTCCCGCGTCTGATTGTGTGCAGAGTGCGGGGCAACGCCATGGCCGCGGCCGACGCCGAGTATCTCCTGCACCGCGCCTGGAGCTATGCCCGCAGCAGCCTTACCCGGCTCTGGCCCGGCCTCTTTCCCCAGCCGCGGTTCCATGCCTCGCTGGAGATCTCGGCCGAGAGCCGCTTCACCCGAGCGGCGTCCGGGGCCGCCTCATGAAGATTCTGACCGCCCACAACCACTACGCCGCCCACGGCGGCGAGTGCGTGGTGTTCATGCGCGAGGCGGAGGCCCTGCGCGCGGCAGGGCACGAGGTGGCCACCCTCACCCGCACCAGCGCGGACAACGGCCATGGGCTCATCGCCAGAATCCGGCTGGCCGCCTCCAGCTTCCACTGCAAGGACGCCGTGTGCGAGGCGGAGGACATCATCCGGGACTTCGCGCCCGACATCGTCCATTTCCACAACCTCTACCCGCGCATATCGCCGTCCGTGATGCTGGCCTGCAGCCGCGCCGGAATCCCGGTGGTCTACACCTGCCACAACTTCCGCACCGTCTGCCCGGTGGGCACGTTCAGCAACGGCAGCAGCGACTGCTTCCGCTGCACGCCGCGGAACACCCTGCCCTGCATCGCGCGTAACTGCCGGGGGTCCTTGCCCGAAAGCATGGTCTACGCCCTGCGCAACATGGCGGCCTGGAACCGCGGCGCATGGAACGCCGTCACCCTGTTCATCGCACCAAGCCACGCCGTGCGCGATACCCTTGCCACCCGCGGCCTGATCGGTGAAAAGATACGGGTGGTATACAACCCGGTGCCCATCCCCGAGCGCCCGGCCGACCCGGCCCGCGGCGAGTACGTCGCCTTTGCCGGCCGGCCCTCGGCCGAGAAAGGTTTCGCCCAGCTCTTTGCCGCGGCCGCCATGCTGCCGGAGATTCCCTTCCGCGTTGCCGGCAACGGCTTCGATGCGGTCGCCTCCCAGGCGCCGACCAATGTTTCCTTTGCAGGCCACCTGCCGGAATCCGGCATGCAGGAGTTCTGGCGCAACGCGCGCCTGGCCGTGGTTCCGAGCTGCTACATAGAACCCTTCGGCCTGACGGCGGCTGAGGCCCAGGCCACGGGCCTGCCCGTGGTCGCCTTCGATACGGGCGGCCTGAGCGAGATCGTGGGGGATGGCGTGACCGGCGCGCTGTGCCCGTGCGGCGACGTGCCGGCGCTGGCAAGCCAGATCGACCGCATCTGGAAGGACACGGACATGCAGCGCTCCATGGGCGAGAAAGGCAGGGAACGCGCCGCCTCGCTGTTCTCCATGGACGCGCACATGGAGCGCCTTCTGGCCGCATACGCCGAGGCCGTCGAGCTGGCCCGCGCGGAGAGCTCAACGCCATGACAGCCATGCCTAAAAAATATCCAGTCTTCGGCGTGCTCGTCAGCGCCACCACGTACGACGAGGCCGCCACGTGCATCATGGAGAAGGCCGCGGCACGCGAGAGCTGCGTGTCCACCTACATGCCCGTGCACAGCCTGATGCTCGCGGCACGCAACCCGGAGTACCGCGCCATCGTCAACTCCTTCGAGCTGGCCTGCCCGGACGGCCAACCCGTGCGCCACGCCCTGGCCATGCTCCACGGCCGCACCCTGCCGGACCGCGTCTACGGGCCGCAGCACATGCTCGTGCTCTGCGAACGCGCAGCGCGGCAAAACATCCCCGTTTACCTCTACGGCAGCACCCCCCGGGTGGTGGAGAAGCTTGGGGACACGCTCCGCGAGCGCTTTCCGGGGCTCGATGTGGCCTACTGCGAATCCCCGCCATTCCGCACGCTCAGCGATGCCGAGCTGATTGAAACGGCCGAGCGGTTCAACGCCAGCGGAGCCGGCCTCTTTTTCATCGGTCTGGGCTGCCCGCGGCAGGACGAGTTCGCGGCGCGCATCCGGGACAAGGTGCACGGCGCGCTGCTCTGCGTGGGTGCGGCGTTCGATTTCCACGCCGGCGAAAAGCCCATGGCTCCGGCCTGGATGCAGCGCCACTCCCTGGAGTGGCTGTTCCGGCTGTGCAAGGAGCCGCGCCGGCTCTTCGGCCGGTACTTCGTCTACAACAGCCTGTTCCTGGCCTACCTGGGCCGGGATATCCTCCGCCGGCGGCTGGGCATCGGACGGAACGAACAAAGCACTGACGAGAAGGACACACGGCCGTGAACTACACGAGCCTTTCCTTCTGGCTGCTTTTCTTTGCCGTGGCCGGGGTGTGCCTCGCCGCGCGCGTCGTTTTCCGCCGTACCCTGCACACGGAATCCAACACCGTGGACCTGGTGTTGCTGGCTCTCGCCAGCCTTGCCATGTTCGCCTGCTTCAGCCCCCTCTCCTGCGGCATTCTCATCGTCGAGGCCGGGCTGACACTGCTGCTCACGCGCGCCGCTGTCCAGGCCGAAACAAGGAGCCGGAGCAGAGCCGTCCTTGCCGCGAACCTCTTCGTGTTGCTGGGAACCCTGGCGTTCTTCAAGTATGTCAACCCGGCGCTGACGGCCGGCGCGGCCGGCGCTCCCCTGGCTCCATGGCTGCCGCCAGGCATTTCCTTCTACACCCTTGCCATGGCCGCCTTCGCCATAGACAGCGTACGCGAGAAGGAACGCCCGCCGAACCTTCTGCTTTCCGGCAACATGTTCGCGTTCTTCCCGCTGGTGCTCTCCGGCCCCATCGAGCGCAAGGGCCATCTCATCCCGCAGCTCAGGCGCTTCGCCTTCACGCTGCGTCTGCCGGATGCGGCCGCCGGCCTGCCGTGGATCGTGCTCGGCTTCTTCTTCAAGTTCGTGCTGGCGGACAACATCGGGCCGTTCATCCACACCCAGCCCGCGGACAACGCCTACCTCGTCTGGCTGGCCTCCCTGCTCTTCGGCCTCAAGCTCTACTTCGACTTTGCCGGATACAGCTTCATCGCCCTGGGCGTGGCGCGGCTCTTTGGCGTGGAGCTGCAGCTCAACTTTCTGGCGCCGTTTCTGTCCACCTCCATCCGCGAGTTCTGGCGGCGCTGGCACGTAACCCTGCTCACCTGGCTGCGCGACTACGTGTACATTCCCATGGGCGGCAACCGCACCGGCATCTGGTTCGTCAACGTGCTCGTGGTCTGGCTGCTTTCCGGCGCATGGCACGGCAGCAGCCTCAACTACCTCTGCTGGGGCCTTCTGCATGCCTGCTACATAGGCCTGGAGCGCCTGTTGTCCCCAATCTTCAAGCTGCCGCGCTTCTTTGCCTGGGTCGTCACCTTCACGGCCGTGACCTTCTCGTGGGTAGTGTTCTACGAAAGGGACATGGAAACGCTGCTGCACAAGGCGCGCACTCTGGTTAGGCCGTCGGCGTACTCCGGCCGCATGCTTGCGGAGGCCCTGAGGCATTACCCGATTGGCGACATCCTGCCCCTGGCCGGAATCCTGGCTCTATCCCTGTGCATTCTGTGGTGCGAGCTCGTCCACAAGCATGATGCCAATCCCTACGCCGTGCTGCTGGACGTCCGCGTGGCCATCTTCCTGGCCGCGTGCCTGCCTTTGCTCAGCGCCGGCGTATCCACCCCCTTCGTCTACTTCGCCTTCTAGCCATGCGGAACCGAACCATCATATACGCCATTGTCGCCGCGCTCCTGGCTGCGGCGTGCCTTGGCGCGGTGTACACCGCGTGGCTCAACCCGGAGATCACCTGGCTGATGCAGCTCCGGGACGTCAAACAGGCCGCTGCGGAGCGCAAGGGCCCGGACCGCATCCTGCTGTGCGGCGGCTCCACAGTGCTCTTCGGGCTGGACAGCGAACGCATTGCGCAGGTCACCCGCCGGCCGGTGGTGAACCTGGGGCTGCACGCCGGCATGGGCGCTCCGGCCCTGCTCGGTTTCGCCGCGCACTTCGCCAGGCCCGGCGATCTGCTGGTGCTGTCCGTGGAGCCCGATCTCTTCATGGGCACGGTGGAGCCCATGCGGCTGGGCAACCAGTTCATGCTGCTGGCCGGCTTGGGGGACGAAGCCATGGGCGGCGTACCGCCGATCGAGCCCACGGGCCCTGCCTTCCGCGCCGGGCAATGGCTGGACCTGGCCAACCCCGGCCTGCGGCAGCTCGCCAACCATTTGGGCAAGATCATCACGGGCAGGCAGGTCTATCGCTACTCCGCGCTCAAGCCGGACCACTTCGGCTACATGCGCGGCAAGCTCCAGATTCCACACCCGCCCGCACATGGCTCGCTGAGCGTCTCCAGCGACTGGCGCACGGCCCTGATACGTTTCCAGGCCCACATGCAGGCACGCGGCGTGCGCACGGTGTACTCGCTGCCGTGGTTCGAGACATCGTTGCCGCCCGATGCAATCCGCGAGGCCTGCCGCCAGTACCTGCTGGACATCGGCGCGATCATGCCCGTGCTCGACGATTTCGACTGGCAGGCCATGGGCGATCCGGACAACTTCGCCGACTCGGCCGGCCATCTCTCGCTGCCCGGCGCAGACATGCGCTCCGACGCCCTGGGCGCGGCCCTGGCCTCAGCCAGCTACTTTGTCCCGGAACCGGCCACGCAGTCCGCACAGGATCAGCACGAATGAGCACGCTGGAACTGACTGTCATCGACTCCACCGAGGGGCTGCAGGCCCTGGAAGCGCCGTGGCGGCGGTTGTTGGCGAGCTGCCCGGTCAACGACCTCTTCCTGGAGCCTGACTGGCTGATCCTCTGGTGTCGCCATTTCTCGACTCCGGGCATGCTGCGCGTGCTGGCCTTCCACGACAACGGCGAGCTCGTTGGCCTTGCGCCGTTCAAGCTATCCGGGCGGGTGTTCCGCGTCCTCAGCTTTGCCGGCCTGCCGCAGTCCGACCGGCTGGACATCATTGCCGCGCCGGACCGGGAGGACGAGGTCATACACGCCACGGCGAAGTGGCTGGCTGGCTCCAGGGAATGGGACATGCTCTTCCTGCGCGCCTTCGGCGTGTTCTCCCAAAACCCAGAGCTCTTGCGCGACGCGTTGCACGCCGCCGGACGAAAGGCGCGCCTGGAGGAGGACTCCGTCTATCCGTTTCTGGACATTGCGCACGACGCGAACGAGGGAGTCCCATCCCACTTCACCAGCAAACGCACCCGGGAGTTCCGGCGCTGCCGCCGACGCATCGGCGAACTCGCTCCGGCCAGCGCGTTCCGCAAGTTCACGGCCCTGGACGACGACCTGGCCGGGATGATGGGCGACATCAACCTGAACAGAAGCCTCAAGGCGGAGCGCGGGGAGACGCATTTTGATCGGCCCGAGAGCCTGGCCTTCCTGCGCGAGGCGTCGGACCTGTATGCGCGGTCGGGCCGCCTTCGCGTATACGGATATGCGGAAGAGCCGCGGCTTCTTTCCTATGTGCTCTGCTTCGTCGCCGGCCGGCGCATGCTGGCGTACATAACCAGCTTCGACAAGGAGTACGCGGCATACGGCCTCGGCGGTCTGACCATTCTGGACGCCATCCACTCCGCCTGGGAAGCCGGCATGGAGGAGTTCGACTTCATGGAAGGTGGTGAGCGGTACAAGTACCGCTTTACCGAGACGGAACGTGCCAGCCGGCGGTTGATATGCTACAACGCCACGGCAAGAGGCGGCTTGCTGCGTCTGATGATGACCTGCAAACCAGCGCTGCAACGGATGCTGCAGGAGCACTGCGTGATGGGCGCGCCGCTGCGCATGGTCCGGCGCATCTACCAGAAGATCATTTCCTGACGCCGCGGCCACTGCGAACACAAAGGATAGAGATGGGCCAGATCGCACAGATCCGATCCAAGATTCGCGAACACGGAGTTCTCGGCTTTTTCCGCAAAGCGGCGCAGCGTATCTACCGCACCAGGCTGCACAGGCGTTTCATCGTCTACTGTGCGGATGCGCAGGATCTGCAGGGCCGTCTTCCGGAAATTCTTCCGCCCGGCTTCACGCTGGCACGGCGCGCCGAACGATCGGCCATTTCCGAGAGTGAGGCTGCGCAGATTGCCTCGCTCAAGGGAGAGCGCAAGGCTGAGCAGGAGTACGCGGAGCGTTTCGCCCTGGGCGCGGCGCTCTGGCTCTACAAACAGGGCGATACGGTCCACTGCTTTGTCTGGTGGTATCAAGGCCTGTCACTGGATGGGCTGGTCCCTCTTGCCCCCTATGACGTCTACCTTTCGGACGGCGCCTCGTTTCCGGAGCACCGCGGGCAAGGCGCCATCGGCTACTTCCTGGACTCCCTGCTGACACAATGCCCGGCATACGGCGCCCATCGCGTCTTCTACGCCATCCAGACCTGGAACAAGCCCATGCTCCGCAGCTCCGCAAAGATGAAGTTCAAGCCCATCGGCGTGGTGGATCACGTGCCGCTGTTCGGCAAGCAGTTCCAGATCTGGCACGCCCTGGAAGATGCTCCAGCCTATCTGGCAAAGGCCATCCGCTCGGGAAAGCGATCCTGACAGCGGCTGCTCACGTAAGCCGCCGGGAATCAGCCGCCCTGATATTCCACCGCGCCGGCATCCGGTAGCGCTTTTCCGCCTGGAGCGGACGGCACCGAACGCGGATTGCCGAAGTAATCCACGGCACCCATGGCCGCGTCCGGGGTTCCGGCGTCCAGCGCGATATCCCCTGGCTCGGGCCGCAGGGCTTCGGGCTCCAACACCTTCTCCAAGCGCTTTGCTGCGGCGCGGGAGTTTTCCTCCAGGCCGGTCTTGGCGCGAATGGACTCCAGGCCCGACACGGTGGGAGACTGCGAAGCGTCGTCCGTGAGCACCACGAGGGGGTCGCCGCTCGCCCGCAGGAACACGTTGTAGTCCGAGGTGTTGCCCGTCGCGCCCAGAGACTCGTTCTCCTGAAGCACGATGTCCGTGCCCTGGGAGGCCACGAAAAGATTGTTGCGCAGGGAGACGCGGCGCATCTCGTTGTGCTCCTGCCGCGGCAGGCCCTGGACGAGCACGCCCAGGCCGTTGCCGGCCAGCGTGTTGTTGCGGATGAAGACGTCGTTGGATGCGGCCACGATGATCCCGAACTCGTTGCCCAGGATCATGTTGTTGCGGATCAAGGCCCCGTCCATGATCTCCACGGCCACGCCCACGCTGTTGCGGCGGGCAAGGCTGCGCTGCACCACCACGTTGCGGCTCAGCACGTCGATCCAGATTCCCGGACCGTTGTTATCCTCCACGCGCAGGGCGTGGAGCGTGAGCCCATTGCAGGACATGGACGCCTTCACGCCGCCGGCCTGCCAGGTAGGATCAAAGCCGCGCGTGTTGTTGCCGCGGAACTCGGAGTCTGCCACCACGATGTCCTGGGGCGGCCGGTTGGGCACGGGTTGCCAGCCATGGGCCTCGTCCGTACCCAGGACGGTGAGCCCCAGATTGCCGTTGTCCAGAAACCGGCAGCGCTCCACGCGGTGCTCCTTGCCCACCACGGCGAGTCCCGAGAAGTCCGACTGGCGGAAAGTGCAGTTGCTCACCAGCCAGCCCGTGCCCCAGGCATTGACCATGGAGCCGTAGATGCCCAGCGAGGTGAGGTTGGAGTGCGCGAACTCCAGCCCATCCAGGACGATGAAGCTCCGCTCCCGGGGGATCAGAACAAAGGGCCGCACCGAGGCTTCCACGAGCTGCGCATTGGGGTCCGCCCCCGGAGCAAGCCGGATGTACAGCGTCTTGGACGACGCGTCATAGAAAAAGGAACGCTCCACAAGGTCGCCCGGCCCGTCGCCGATGGGCGGCAGGAAGACGTGGCCGTTGTTCACCAAAGTATGGAACGGCGAGGCCGCGCCGATCTGCGCGAGCTGCACGCCGTCCACGAACACCTGCTGGCTGTTGACCGGCCAGCCCGGACGCTTCCACACACCGTTGCCGGCGGGCTGCCAGCCGGTGACGCGGTCCGAGCCTTTGACCACGACCTTTTCGCCCTCAGCGGCCGCTATGCGGATGGGCGTGTCCGGAGAATTGCCGCTTCTCGGCAGGTCCAGGGCCTCGCGGTACTCGCCTTCGTGGATCAGCACGGTATCCCCGGCCTGGGCGCGCTGCACCGCGGCGGTGATGGTGCGGCACGGCTTCCCGGCGGAGCACACGCCCTTGTCGTCGGCGCCGGGGTCCCGGTTGTCCACATGATACTCGGCCGCCGCACATACGCCAGCGGGCAGCAACAGCAACAACACGACAAGGAAAATAATGCGGCATGAAACCCGCAACATGCTATGGCTCGACACGGTATGGCTCTCCGGAACGCTGATCCACAAACTCATCCGGCTCGGTGCGGACGTAGTAGATATTTCGCTTCATGTTCACCAGCGTATTCTTATCCAACTGATGGATGACTTCCATGGTCACCATATCGCGGAAGTGATTCGTGTCCACACGGGCTATAGTGTTCCCTGTCCACTCACTGATGAGCTTTTCACATAATCCAGTCTTCGGGATGATGCAGATGGCCACAAGCATCGCAAGTACAACAGCGCATCGCCTGCAGAGTATCGTGATAGTCATTCCATTGCTCCCGTTTCGAGAAGGATGCCCTATGTGCGCCATCACCAGATGTCCAACGCCCCTGTACGGTACAGGTGGTAGACCATACCCGCGGCAAAAAGCAGCACCGAGGCCGCGAGCACATAGACATGCCGTCTGCTTTTGGGGGGAGGTGCGTCGCGCGCGCCCCGCAGCTGCATATCGAACGGCGTCTCGGTGGCGTCTTCCTCGGGGAGGTCGTTCATCGCAAACACGTCTCCGCTTTCCTCTGCCGGCTGATCCTGTCCGGCAGGGTTCGGGGCCGCCTGCAGATCCGCCGCTCCGGATGCGCCTGGCCCGGACTGGGCGGTTCGCTGCAGCACCTGCTCGACCTGGGCGTTCGGCTGCGCCTGCGACGCCTTGAGCCGCTGGGAGCGCAGCTCGTTGGCGCGCTCCTTGAACCACGCCAGATACTCCTGCGCCAGGTTGCCGTAGCCCAGCTCCACGCTGGCCGCCTTCACGTCCTCCACACGGACCACGTCGCCGCCGCGCTCAAAGGTGTGCTGCAGCGCCATCTGGCAGATATTGTTGATGAGCCGCGGGATGCCGCCGGACACGTGGGCCGCCAGGGCCATGGCCGCCTTGGTGAAAACCTCGGTGTTAGCGCCGGCCGTCTGCAGCCGGCTCGCGATGTACTCGCGCGCCTCGCCGGGCCGCAGCCTGTCCAGCTTGTGCAATATGGCGATGCGCTGCCGCAGGGGCTCCAGCTTCTGCTGGTTGAGCAACACCATAAGCTCCGGCTGGCCCAGCAGCAGGATCTGCATGAGCTTGAAGGTCAACTGCTCCAGATTGGTGAGCACCCGCACGGCCTCGAAGACGTCGTCGTTCATGTGGTGCGATTCGTCGATGATGAGCAGGCACGTCCGGCCCTGCTCATTGTTCAGCAGCAGCCGTTCCCGGATTCTCTGAAGTATGAAGGAGCTGGACCCGCCCTCTTCCACGCCAAGCTCTCTGGCCACAAAGGAGAAGAGCTCCATGGCGTCCTTGGGCGGCTCGGCCAGCCAGATGAGCTGGGTTTCCTGCGAGAGCGTGTTGACGAGCTTCTGGCTGAGCGTTGTCTTGCCGGAGCCGATGGGGCCGGAGATGACAATGAGCCCCCTGCCCACCTGCACTGAGTTCATCAGGCTGGCAATGACGCGCTTGTACTGGCCCGTTGCCTGGAAAAAAGCAGGATCGGGAACGTTCTCAAATGGATATCTGCTTAATTTGAAATGCTCAAGATACATTCGCGCTACCTGTCCACCGTGCTTTATTGTCGCGCCTGTTGTCTATTTTTTTGGACAATCCAGATGTCCACGCGCCTGTTCTGCTCGCGGTTTTCCGTAGTCGTGTTGGGAACCAGAGGATGTAGATTGCCCACTCCGGCCACGCCCACGGCCTCCGGGGCTACGCCGCCCGCCACGAGCAGGTTGCGCACCTGCCGGGCCCGCGTCAGAGACAACCCGAAGTTGGTGCCGTACAGGCGCCGCAGCTCCGGCCCCAGGGGAACGTCGTCCGTGTGCCCCACCACCAGCAGCCGCTCTCCGGGGGACAGCCGCACCGTGGCGGCCAGCTCCTCGATGCGCCGCAGGCTGTCCGGCGGCAAGGTGTCGTGCCCTTTGACAAACATCCGGCCAGCCGACACCCGGGCCAGCAGCGTCCGCGCCTGACCCCCTGTTTCTTGCGGAACGCCCTGCTCCTCGATGACGTCCGAGGCGGAATCGCCATCCCCGGTCAGTGATGCAGCGGTTTCTGCGCCAGCGCCCGATTCGCCAGGCAGCGCGGCAGTCTCCTCTATCGTCTGGGAAGCGGATGCTGCGGCGTCTTCGGAATCATGCTTTCGGGCATCCATATACTCCGACGGGTCCTGCGGGAAAAGCCCCGGCGGGGAGCCGCCGGATTCGGTGGGACTTCTCGCCTCCACCGAGGCCACCATCGGCCGCGTAACCTCCGTCGTTCCTTCCTTGGCCCCGGCGCTCTGGGTGACCTCCTGACCGACATCCTGAGCAACCTCCTGAGCTCCGGCATCCAGAGTCGCGGCACGCTTCACCGGCTGCCGTTCCTGGTCAGCGGGCGACGCAGCTGCGGATTTCTCTTCACCCTCCACAGAGGCGACAGGATCGATCACTGGCCAGTCGGCCTCGATCGCTGGGGGCGAAGGCTGAACCTCTTCGATTGCTAAAGGCGCGGACTGGACGTCTTTGGCAGCAACAGATTGCTGCGCAGGCTCCGGCGCAATGGTCTCCAGAGCCGCGGGAGTTTGCGGATCTGCCGTCGGCTCCTGTGTCTGATGCGGCGCCTTTGCCGTGCCTGCTCCGATTCCATCGGCGTCCAACGCCGGCTCGGTCTTTGCCATGGTGGGTTGCGCGTCTCCTGGCCCTGGACTGTCCGCAGCCGAATCGTTTGTATCGACCAAGTCCGCATCCGCAGGCGACAGCAGTGGCGGCTGCGCCGCCGTTGCGCCGGTCTGCGCTTCCGGCCGCTGCGTCTGGGCAGAGTCAGGGGGCACGATTCGGGCTGCAGCGGTTTGCGACGCGTCCGCCGGCTGCCCCGTCAGTATGGCGAGCTGCTGCGTCACGGCTGTGCGTATGGTGGATAAGTCCACGCCGTGCGGAAAAAGGCTGTCCACCGTGAAGAGGTACAGCGCCCCCGCCACGAAACAGACGGAAAGTATATAGCTGACGACCTTGCCCATGGCTCCCCCCGGTGACGGATCCCCCCGCGCCGGACACTGCCTGCGTCCATACGCCAGATATGCGCCCGTGCCGCCCTGTGCGCGCTGGCACATGAACGACCATACCATGAAATCCGCCCGCCCTCGAACCTTTCTGCTCTGGAACTCGTATTGAGAACCTTCAACGATTGCACCGATTATTTCAATATGAAAAATCGCGCGGCGCACACGCGCGGACCACGCCCCGCCGGCGGCTGTACCGGGGCCTGGCATACACCGACGCAGCAACGCCTCGCATCCATCAATAGATTGTATGGAATTTTGTATTTGTTCTTGAGCTCCACCATAGCCGATGCTAAGAATCATGGCTCAATGCAGTACTCTACTGCATGTGCGCCCAGGGGGGCGGCGCACCGATTCATGTCAATGGGCTTGCGCTGTGAAACCAGCCGGTTCCATGTTTGGCCGAATAACCAGAGTGCTTCATCTGCACCAATTAGGCTAGTCGCGCCAACCTGTTATACGCCCATTGATATTTTCTAGACAAAGAAGTCTAGTTCAATCGAAAAAGCTGCCGATAAAGGTTTCATGCGTATGCTAGACACCTCGCCCCCCGCCATCGTTCAGACAAGGACTCGCCTGCACATCTCGGATGATCTGCTGGGGCGTGAACGCGAGCTCGGCTTTCTGCTGCAGACCTTCGAGCAGTCCAGCCTGGGCCGCGGCCAGCTCCTGCTCGTGCCCGGACAATCCGGAGTGGGCAAGACCGCGCTGGTGGACAAGGCGTCCTCGATCCTGCATGAGCGCAACGGCATTTTCTGCAGAGGCAAGTTCAACCAGTACCAGAAGGGCGTGCCATACTTCGCCATCCGCCAGGCCATGATGGATCTATGCGACTCCATCCTGGGGCTGGACGATCCGCAGCGGGAGGAGCTCCGGCAGAACACATCGCACGCCGTGGGTCCCCATGGCCAGCTGTTGATCGATCTGGCGCCTTCGCTGGAGGACTTTCTCGGGCCGCAGCCGCCCGTGCCGGAGATAACGCCGCTGGAGGCAAGGCACCGCTTCGCCAACATCATCCGGAATTTCCTGGGCGTGTTCAGCCGGCCGGAAACACCCCTTGTCCTGTTTCTGGATGACTGGCAGTGGGCTGATACGGCGTCTCTCGATCTCCTCAGACAGCTGCGCATCGGCAAGTCGTTGCGCTACTTCCTGCTCATCGCCGCATACCGTGACAACGAGGTGGACGACTCGCACCCCTTCAGGCTCGTCCTCGGCGACATCACCCGTCAGAACGTGCCCGTGGAAACCCTGTCGATACGAAGCCTCGGCCAGCCAGAGGTTGCCCGCTTCGTCCACTCCACCCTGGCTCCGCGCATTATGGATGGCGGCGCGCTTGCGGAGCTCGTGTTCCAGCATACGCACGGCAACCCGTTCTACATGCGGGCATTCCTCAACTACATCCATGACTCCGCGATGGTGCGGTACGACGAGGGCGCCGCGGTCTGGCGCTGGAACAAAGAGGATTTCCGGGAAGAGAACCTGCCGCGGGACGTGGTGGACCTCTTTGCCAGGCAGCTCTCCCGGCTCCCTTCCACACATCAGGACATCATGGCCCGCGCGGCATGCCTGGGCAACCGATTCGATCTGGGGCTCCTCGCCATCGTCAACCAGACCACGCCAAAGCAGTGCCTGGAGCTGCTGGGCCACGAGCTGGCGCACGGCCTGCTCGTGCCTGTCGGCCATACCCAGACAAAGGACGGCGATCCTACCGAGCTGATGTTCGTGCACGACCGCGTCCAGCAAGCCGCGCACAGCCTGATCGACGAGCGGAAGCTGCCATGGACCAAGCTCTACATCGGCCGGTTGCTGCTCTCCAAGCTCGATCAAAACAACATTATCGATCGCATCTTCGAGGTGGTGGACCACCTGAACGCCGGCATACCCTTCATCCAGGACACCGAGGAAAAAGCCACGGTGGTGGAGCTGAACGTCACAGCCGCGCGCAAGGCAAAGGCGGCCATCGCTTACGACTCCGCCCTGCAATACCACCGCACCGCCGGCAGCCTGTTCAACGACGAGGCATTCTCGGAATACATGTGGCAAGAACGCCACGGCCTCTGCATGGGGCTGTACAAGGAGTGGGCAGAGAGCGAGTTTCTGGAAGGCGATCCCAACCTGGCCAAAGACCACATCCGGCTGGCCGTTTCGCGCGCCGGCTCTGCAGTGGAAAAGGCCGAGGTCATCAATATCCTCATCATCCAGAACACGCTGCAGGCCAGGTATGCGGAGGCCATAGAGGCCGGCCGGGAGGGCCTGGCGTTGTTGGGCATCACCCTGCCCGAGGACGACTTCGACGCCAGGCGGGACCAGGCCATAGACGAGGTGTTCCAGGAGCTGGAGGGCCGTAGCGTGGAGTCGCTGTACGACCTGCCCGAGATGACCCACCCGGAGATGCGCACGGCCGCCAAGCTGCTCATCACCATGGGGCCGCCGTGCTACCGTTCCCACCAGAAGCTCTGGTCCGTCCTGGTCCCCATGGTGGTCGGCCTTACTTTGCGCCACGGCAACCTGCCCCAGATCGGCTACAGCCACACCGCCTTCGCCGGGTTGCTCATCTGGGTGCGCAACGACTTCGAGACCGCCCGCGCATTTACCGATCTGGCCGAGCGTCTGATGACCACGAAGTTCCACTCGCCATCCGACCAGAGCGTTTTCTACCTGATGATCGGCAGCTCGGCGCGTTTCTGGTTCTCCTCCCTTGCCAATAGCAGCACGGACTACGGCTCGGCCTATGAGATCGGATTGCAGTCCGGCAACCTGCAGTACGCTGCATACGCCTTTGGCCACAACATGTACTGCCGCTACTATCAGGGCACGGCCCTGCCCCTGCTCATCAACGAATCGGAGCAGTCCCTGGCGTTCAGCAGGACCCGGCTGAACCTCTGGGCCATCGACCTGCTGGAAGGCGGCATCGGCATCTTCCTTGAGCTGGCCAGGGCCAATCCGGAAGGCGCCTGGGACGAAGACGCCTACCTGCGGCGGGTAACAGAGCACAACAATATCCAGGTCCTGTGCATCCACAAGGTGCTGCGCGCTTCGTTCCACCTGTTCATGGGCGACCTGGACAAAGCCCTGGTCATGGCCCAGAAGGCAGCCCCCATCATCTACACGGTCGGCACGCAAGGACTCCTGCCGTGGCCGGAGCATCTGATCACCACCCTGTTCATCCTCACGGGGCTATACAGCGACGCGGATGCAGAGCAGCAACGGGCGTGGGACCATCAGCTGGAAGAATCCCTCGGCAGGCTGCACTCCTGGTCGGAACACAACCCCTCCAACTTCGAGCACGTCTACCTGCTGGCGCGGGCCGAGATCGCCCGCATCCACGGCGCCATTGCCGAGGCCATTCCCCTGTACGAACAGGCCATGACAGCCGCAGCCGCCTCCGGGTTCCTGCAATGGGAAGCCTTTGCCAATGAGCGCGCCTCGATGTTCTGGAAAAATCGCGGCAATACGATGGTTGCCCTTTCCTACCTGCAGCAGGCCTACAGCGGCTACGGCCGTTGGGGCGCACGAGCCAAGCAGGCCAGAATGGAGGAAGAGTTCGCCGCCCTGGCATCTGCCGCTTTCCCTGGTAACGCCGCGGCCATGCGCACCCCGAACGACGCCTTGGCGCGTACGCAGGCCGTGATCATCCAACGCCAGATGAATCTGTTGCGTTTCCATTTCTACGAATCGTCGGTCAACGAAAAGCTCCAGCTTGCAGAGCGCCAGGCCACGGAGCTGGGCGAGGCCACATCGCATCTGCGCGAGGAAGTGGCCCACCGCAAGAAGATCGAGGAGAACCTGCGGGAGAGCGAGGAGCAGCTGCTGCGGGCCAAGGAGCAGGCCGAGGCGGCCACCCACGCCAAGTCGGAGTTTCTGGCCAACATGAGCCATGAGATCCGCACCCCCATGAACGGCGTGCTGGGCATGCTTCAGCTCCTGGAGACCACGGTCCTGACCGAAGAGCAGGAGGACTATGTGAAGACCGCGGTGACGTCCTCCAGACGGCTCACGGATCTACTGTCCGACATCCTGGACCTGTCACGGATAGAGGCCGGCAAGTTCAGCCTGCAGGAAGCTCCCTTTGAGCTGGCGGATCTCCAGCGGGCCGCGCTCGACGTGTTCGAGCTGAACGCTCGCAACAAGGGGCTGACCCTGCGGTTCGAGTTAAGCCCCGGCCTCCCCAGGAACGTGATTGGCGACGAGACCCGGCTGCGGCAAATTCTTTTCAACATCGTAGGGAACGCCATCAAGTTCACCGAGCAAGGCGGCGTCTGGGTGCACGCCATGCCCCTGCCCTATACACAAGGCAACCAGCAGCGCATCCTTTTCGTCATCCGGGACACCGGCCCCGGCATCCCGGACGAGATGCTGGAGCAGATCTTCGCCCCATTCGTGCAGGCGGAAAGCTCGTTCATCCGCAAGCACCAGGGCGCAGGGCTTGGTCTGTCCATAGTCCGCCGCCTGGTCGAGATGCTGGGCGGCGAGCTTGCCATCGACAACGGCTCCGACACCGGAACCATCATGTACATATCCATTCCCTTCGGCCAGGTGCAGCAGACCCCGGAGGCGCCGGAGGAGCTGCCGTTGCAGGCGCCGCAGGTCGCGGCCAGATCGACAGTCCTCGTGGTGGAGGATGACGAAGTCAACATGTTCTCGATCAGCAGGATGCTGGTGAAGTCCGGCCACAACACCCTCGCGGCGCACAACGGCAAAGAAGCGATCCGCGTGCTGGCCGAGAACGCCGTGGACTGCGTGCTCATGGATGTACAGATGCCCGTGATGGACGGCGTGGCCGCCACCAGGGCCATACGCGAAGGCAAGGCCGGGCCCGGCAACATGCGCGTGCCCATCATCGCGCTAACGGCGTGCGCCATGATGGGCGACCGGCAAAAGTTCCTCGAAGCAGGCATGGACAGCTATCTGGCCAAGCCTGTGGATCTGGAGGAGCTGCAGCGCCTTGTCCGCCAGACCCTTGATTCCACATCGTAGGATCGTTCCACATCCTGACGTACGCAGGCGCGGCCTGCACGTTCCTGCACCGGAAACCTTACGTCGCGCGCGGTTCGGAACGCCGCGAATCAGGGCCCTTTCCCTTTCCCGACTCCGGCGCTCCGGCAGTTCCAACGGCCCGCGCATCTGGATGTGGAAGACGCCTTTCCCTTCTCCTTCTAGGCCGAGGTCTCCTTGGCTCCGGACTCCGCAGCCTCGCCGTCGGCGGCGCGCAGTGTGAAGCGGAACAGGGCGCCGGGGCCGTCATCCGGCGTGACCAGCTCGATGCCGCCGCCGTGGGCGCGCAGAGAGTGCTGGCACAGGGCGAGCCCCAGGCCGGAGCCGCCGCGCTGGGCATTGCCCACCTCCGGAGCACGGTAAAAACGCTCGAAGATGCGCTTCTCATGGCCGCGGGGAATGCCGGGGCCGAAGTCGCGTACCTCGAACACGCAGGTGTCACCCTCGCGCATGCCCCGGATCTGAACCGCCTGGCCCTTGGGACTGTAGCGGATAGCGTTGTCCAGAAGGTTGCGGAACACGGTCTCCAGCCCCTGGCGGTCCGCCAGCACGAGCTCCGCCTCCGGCGCGATGTCGCGCTCGATGCGCAGCTCCTTGTCGCGCGCCGCGTACTCCAGGGTGGTGAAGGCCTCGTCCAGAACGGGAGAGACCCGGATGGGCGTGGACTCCACCTCCCCGTCGTCGTGCTCCAGCCGCGTGAGCTGCAGCAGGTCCGAGACGATGAGCGTCATCTGGCCGATATTCTTGAGAATGACAGCCAGAAACTTGCCACAGTTTTCGGGCAGGCCCTCCATATCCATCAGGGTCTCGGCGTAGCCGCGGATATTGGTCAGCGGGGTGCGCAGCTCGTGCGACACGTTGGCCACGAAGTCGCTGCGGATGGACTCCAGACGGCGCACCTCGGTCGTGTCGCGCAGCACGATGACCGTATTGCGGCCGCCGCCGTTGTCCCTGAAGGGCTCCACGATGACATCAAGGTCGCGCTCCGCATAGTGGAAGCTCAGAAGCCGCGTTCCGGAGTACTCGGGATCAGCGCTCATCTCGTCCACCAGATTCTGCAACCGCGGCTCCATGATGACTTCGAGCAGCGTCCTGCCCTGGCGGAGCGTCTCGCCCGGGACCATGTTCGCGAAAGCCGGATTCCAGTCGCGGATCTTGCCGCTGCCGTCCACAATGAGCACACCCTCACTCAGGGAGTCGAAAAGCGCGGCGCGCTGGCCCTGCTCGTCCTGCAGCTTCTGGATGTTGGTCTGGATGTCGGAGGCCATACGGTTCACGGCCTCGGCCAGCTGCTTGAACTCACTGCCGGGGTAGACCCGCAGGCGGTCGCCGTAGCGGCCTTCGCCGATGGCCCGCGCCGCGGCCGAGAATGCGCTGATGGACCGCGTGAGCGAACGCGAGAGCAGAAGTCCTATGAGCAAGGCGGCCAGCACGGCCAGCGGCATGGACCACCAGAGGATGGAGAGCATGGCGGCGCGGCGGGCCTCCACATCGGCCATGGGCACGGCCAGGCGCAGCACGCCGCCGGGCAGCTTCTTGGCCGCGTAGATCAGGTCCTTGTCCAGAGTGGCGCTGTGCCGCTGCGAGAACCCCACGCCCGAGTCGAGCGCCTCGATGACCTCCGGTCTTGTGGAGTGATCCTCCATATCGGGGACCTCGGCGGCCGGCACGTTGGAGTCGGCCAGCACATGACCGTTCTCCATGTATGTGATGCGGAAGCCCAGCTTGGAGCCCACGCGCGTGACCCAGGCGTCCAGGCTCTCTTCCGTGGAGGCCTTGTCGCGGTCGTCCATCAGCATGGACACCAGCTCCAGGTTCCGCCTCGCGCGTTTTACCGTCTCATCGCGCAGCTGCGTGTCCAGCCTTCGCCCGTACAAAAAAACTGTGAGCGCCACGAAAGCCAGAACAAGAACGAGGAATGTGATAAATATCCTGGATCGAAAAGAATAACGTGTCATTAAGAAAACCTCTTCCTGGTCAAAGCAAATATTTTAGTTGACCAGCATTTTCGTGAATTGTAGCAGATTCATACTTTTTGGTTCTGGCGGCCGTCAACACTGCGCCACCCAATTGTCACCTAAATGTAACAAAACTATCCCGATTACCATCCCGCCCATGCTTTTCGACATCTTCCTTGTCCTCTCCATCGGCGCAGGACTGCTCATGGCCTTCAACCTGGGGGCCAACGACGTTGCGAACTCCATGGCCTCGGCCGTGGGCGCGCGGGCGATCACGGTCAAACAGGCGGTGTACATAGCCGGCATTCTCAACTTCGTCGGCGCAGTCTTCCTCGGCTCCCACGTGACAGCGACCATCAGCAAGGGTATCATCAACCCGGATATCATCAATGATCCCACGATCATCATGCTCGGTATGTTCGCCGCACTGGTGTCTGCGTCGCTCTGGGTGCTTGTCGCCACACTCACATCGCTGCCGGTTTCTTCCACCCACTCCATCGTAGGCTCCATCCTGGGCTTCGGCCTGGTGGCCGGCGGTCCCGGCGTGGTAAACTGGGGAACCATGATCAGCGTCGTGCTCTCCTGGATCATCTCGCCGTTCTTCGGCGGACTCATCGCCTACGGCGTGTTCACGCTCATCCGCTCGCGCATCCTGATCAGGCCGAACCTGATCGAGAGTTCACGGCGCTGGGCTCCGCGCTGGATAGCCTTCACCATGCTGCTGCTGATGCTTTCCTTCATGTACAAGACGCCGGCCGGCAAGTCCCTGCACCTGCCGCTCCCGGTCAGCCTCGCGATCACCCTTGGCGTGTGCGCCGTGGCCTGGCTGCTGGGCCGCATAGTCATCAATCGCCTGTGTGATAAGATGGAAGACAGCGTGGACGGCGTGGAGTGCATCTTCCGCCGCATGCAGATTGGCACCTCATGCTACGTGGCCGTGTCCCAGGGCGCCAACGACGTGGCCAACGCCATCGGTCCTGTGGCCGCCATCTTCATGATCGCCAAGCACCACCAGCTGCTGCCCAAGGCGGATGTGCCGATCTTCCTGCTCGTCATAGGCGGAGCCGGCATCGCCATGGGCATCGCCATCTTCGGCCGCCGCGTCATCGCCACCGTGGGCGAGCGCATTACCACGCTGACAAACACGCGCGGTTTCGCCGTGGACTTCGGCGCGGCCACCACGGTTCTGGCGGCGTCCTCCATGGGCATGCCGGTCTCCACCACGCACGCGGCTGTGGGTTCCGTGGTTGGCGTGGGCCTGGCGCGCGGTTTCGCAGCCGTAGACTTCCGTGTGCTGGGCAAGATAGTACTCTACTGGTTGCTCACGGTGCCGATTGCCGCATTTACGAGCATTGTCATTTTTCAGATTCTCAGATGGACTCTTACTTAAGCTAGATGTTGACATCGGCCGTCGCCGGTCATGAGGAGGCAACCATGTCATTGCGTATACCTTTTTTTGGAATTGTTTCGTCGCGTTCACCGCTGAAGCGGCTGATGGAGCACTACGACAAGATCGCCCAGGGATGCGAGCCCATCGAGGATTCCCTGATGTGCTACATCTCCGGCGGGGGCGTGTGCCGCGAGTTCAAGGAGCTCTCCAACGAAGTGGACGAGCTGGAAGACAAGGCGGACAAGATCAAGCGGAGCATCCGCAATCACTTGCCCATGGGCCTGTTCATGCCTGTGGATAAGACGGTGTTCTTCAACTACACGCGCATGCAGGACAATATTCTGGACGAGGGCCAGCGAGCCATGAACTGGCTGCTCATGCGGCGCGTCGAGATTCCCCAGGAGTTCCAGCAGGGGCTGGTCGACCTGGTGAGCGAGTGCATCCAGACGGTGAAGCTGCTCCGGGCCGCCCTGGAGGCCACTGTGGGCTTTCTGCACGGCGAGCATTACGACCGCAACCGCGCCAAGGACGCCATCCGCGCTGTGCGCAACCAGCACAGGGAGGCGGCGCAGACCAAGCGTGCCCTCGTCATTGCGATCTACAACTCGGAGATGGACTTCAAGGATATCCACCAGCTTATCCACTTTGCCGAGGACATTCTCTCCATGAGCCACAACACCGAGGGCTGCGCCGATCTCCTGCGCGCGATGATCGCACGCTAGGCGTACTATATTTGTGTAATGCAGCGGGCAGGGATGAAGAGTCCCTGCCCGTTTTGTTTTGGGACCTCCTTCAAGCCTGCCATCCACCGCGCAGGCGCTTTGGCAAACGTCCGCTCTACTCCGGCAGCATCAAACGGCGCGCATCTGATTATTGGCGGAGCCGCAGAAAATATGTTGAATTGCCGAGGAGAAGTGATATCGTCAATGATGCTTGGATGAACTCGTCCTTGAAAGCATCATGCATATACATAATGGCACACAATTGCGAATACGCCCATTTTCCAGTGCCCATCTTCACAACTGATTATACTGTCCTGTGTCTCCATTCTACAAAGACTCCTATTCTCCTGCGCTATAACATCTTCCCCTGCTCCTCCACCCTGCGACACCAGTTGAAGCTCTTCTTATGGACATAGCCACCAAAGTAAAAAGAGGCGGAAAGGTTCTCGCGATGCGTCAAGTCACGTACATGGGCTTGTCTTTCGCGAACACAATGGTCATCGCCCGCATGCTGGGTCCGGTGAACTACGGTATTGCCTCCATCACGCTCAACTACTTCTTCTTCGTCTTCTGGTTCGCAGACCTTGGAACCGGGGATTACATAGTCAAGGAACAAGAGATTTCCGATGATGCCCTTCGGAGTCTTGCATCGCTCCACCTGGTGCTCGGCATCGTTCTGGCCGCGCTGTTTTCCCTTGCCGCGCCCATACTTGCCTGGGCGTCAACCCAGCCGGAGATAACGCCCCTTGTCCGCTGTGTCTCCATCGCCCTGCTCTTTGAGCTGCTGGCCAGCTTCTCCATCAATCTCATGCGCCGCGAGCTCGACTTCGCCTACGTCGGCGGCATCGAGATGCTCTGCCAGGTGTTCATCTACACCACCTCGCTCACCCTGGTCTTTCTGGGCGCGTCCTACTGGGCCCCGATCATCGGGCTCATGGTGGGATCGCTGTCCAAGTTCATTCTCGCGTATCGAAAGGCGCCCTACCCCATCTCGCTGTACCTCAAGAAACAATATCTGAAGCCGGCGCTGAACTTCGGCCTCCGGGTCTCAGGCGCCCAGGCCCTGAGCAATCTCAAGGTGCTGCTCGTGCCCCTGGGCGTCACGCCCATCCTGGGCATCGGGGCCGCCGGCATCATCAACCTCACGGTCCGCCTCACGCAGCAGCTCTCACTGCTGCGGCAGGTTACCCGCTTCATGTCGCTGGGAGTGCTGTCCAAGTTCGCCACGGACAAGGAGAGGCTGGCCCGCGTGACCAGCAAGGGCATGGCCTATCAGGCCCTGATGATCGGCCCGGCGCTGGCGCTGTTCGCCGTGTTCAGCACGTGGCTCATTCCGCTCGTGTTCGGCGAAGAGTGGTTCGTCAGCGCCAAGCTGTTCCCGGCTGTGGCCCTGGCGTTCGTCATCCTTTCGGTGTTCGACCTGCACATCACCATTCTGAAGCTCTACGAAAAGCTGGGCGCCATCGCCTTGCACTTTCTTGCCTACTTCCTGCTGCTCTACTCCACGGCGTGTCTCGGCATGTACCTGTTCGGCATCTGGGGCTACATCATAGGCCAGCTCTTCTCCACGCTCAGTGTCTTTGTCCTGCTGCGATATACACACAGGGTTCTCACGGGCATCGACTACAGCAAGGCGTTCGGCATCGTCCTGTTCTCAGCCATACCGCTCGTTGCCAGCGTATTCATGAAGCCGATTCCAACGTTTGTCGTGTACATCGTCTCCATGACTATGCTGTTCATATTCAGCAAGACATCGCGCGAGATAGTGGTCGAAGTGCTGCGGAGTGCAAAGCCGACCCATTCATAGAACTCTGGGTTACGGCTTGAGCGTCTTGCGTACACTGTTGCGGAATGCGTTATACCTGTCTCTTCCTGCAATACCGATAAGCGCCAGCGATGCGGCAAGGCGTATGCTGTCTTTGGAGAACGCGTACGACGGATTTTTGCGGATCGATTTCACATAGTATTGCCAGGCGTCTTTCCAGCTCATGCGTTCACTCTGCAATGGTTTCCACGCCATCACATTGTAGGATTGGCTGAACGCGTCGCGCATGATGCGGTCGAGCTCCCGACCGTGCAGCTCCTCCGGCGCATCCTTGGACGCCTTGGTGAGAAAGCGGTTGATGCTGATCTCGCGCGTCGCATACTGCATGGACAGGCTTGTGTCGTACTGGCGATACTCCACGAGTACCTCCGGCACTACGGCGAACTGATAGTGCCGTGCAATGCGAATCCACATGTCTCTATCGTTGCAGTTCTTCAGCTCCGTATCAAACAGCCCGACCTTCTCGAAGCATTCCGCGCGTATGACCGGCGTGCTGCCGCAGACCAGAAAGTTCTCCTTGAGCAGCTCCCGCCACACCCATCCTTCCTGGTAGTACTTATACTCCTTGTCTCTGGACGCGCCATTTTCGTCAATGGAGAGGACATGTGTGTACACAAGACCAACTTCTTCATTGTTATCCAGCAGCGTGACCTGCTTTTCAAGCTTTGTCGGATACCATATATCATCGGCGTCGATGAATGCGAGATATGCTCCGGATGCGATCTGTATGCCCTTGTTCCGCGCTGCGCTGGCTCCTGCATTCTGCTGGCGCAGGACTGTGACGCGCTCATCATCGATTGTCTCGCTCCATTCCGAAAAATTATCGGTCGATCCATCGTCCGTAATAATCAGCTCGAAGTCCTGGTACGTCTGAGCCATCACGGATTCATAGCTCTCCTTGATGTACGGCATGGAATTGTACGCTGGCATTATGATGGAAACTTTCGGCATGGTCTGGTTCCGGCTCCGTTGTATGGTGCGTGCATCAATGCTCGGTCATGTCGCAGTTTGCTTCCGCGGGTTGCGAGTCGCCACATTGTACATGAATTCCACCGCAATACCAGCGCGACGACCCGGCCCGGCCGGATAACGCCGACAGATCCGACGCGCCATCGTCCCGGAAGCGTTGGCCCGCCGCCCCCTGTCCTCCGTTCCGGCGCTGCCCGCAGGCCACCGCCCGGACCGCCGGCGCCCGATATGTTTATTGAATGATTTTCCGGACAGCGGTTGCCCACCGACGCTCGGCAGTGCTATGCTCAGACTCCATGGATTAGCGGCGTGACCGTATTGCCAAACCGCTATCCATGCCGGAGTCGCCATCATGATGTTTCGCATTATCCCAATCGCCACAGCCATATATCTGCTGTCAGCCGCCCCTCTCCGCGCCGGCGACACCATCATCTGGTACGACGAGCCCTGCGACGAAATGCATTCCGTCGTCATGCAGGAGCCTGGCCCCTACGAGCGGCGCGTTCTCGAGTCCATAGTCATGGCAAAGTACGACATCCCGCCGAGCGGGACAGGCGCCATTGCCCCTCCTGCGGATAGCCTGGAGGACGCCGCGGCGGGCAACGGGACGCACATCCCTACGCCGGACACCAATGGCACGGCCACCGCCGGCGTCACCAGGGACGCCCGGCCCGCGAAGTACGCCCAGACCCGCCTGGAGGCCCTGAGTAAACGCAGCGACGCCATCGACCGCGCCATGCAGGACGTCCAACGCGACATCAGTTACAAGCGATACCGCCAGGACCGCATCTTCAACCGCAACGAGGCAAAGTGCATCCAGCTGAAGTACGAGATCAACCAGCTGCGGAACGACCTGGAAATACTGGCGGAAATGAAAATGAACGTGGAGGTGACCAGACATGCCCTCCAGATGCAGCTTGCCGATGAGTAGCCGCGGCGCAGATCCCGGCGCCCTTGCCTGCCGCGTTCTGCGCGCCGCCGGGCTGCTCGTCCTTGCCGCTTGCTTCGTGGTCATATCCGCTGCCGTGGCCCTGGCACAGGAGTCCGGCCGCAACGTTATCATCTGGGATGACCCGCGCGGTGGGGAGCAGCGTCTGGACGTGGGACCGTCCCTGCCGCCGCCCACAGCGGCGGAGCAGGCGCAGCAGGACGAGAAGGAAGCGCAGAAACAGCGGCTGGAGGAGGAACGGAAGCGCAGGCTGGAAGCCGAGCGGGACAAGAGCAGATTGGAACGAGACATCGCCGAGCTGGAGCGGCAGATTGCGGCCATCGATCAACAGATTGCGGACCTGCGCGCCAACCGCACGCCGCCCGATCCATATCCCAACACCTACTGGTACAACGGCGTCTACTACGGGGGATTGCGGAACCGCGACCGCCTGGAACGGGACCGCCTCCGGCGGCAGTACTACCGGCGGTACGGCTACCCAGACAGGTCCGGCTATGGCGACAAGCCTGGATTCCACGGACGCCCTGCCCCGCGCGCCCAGCTCGGCGGCGGAGGCCAGCACCCCCCGTCCGCTCCCCAGGGGCGAGGGTCCCTGCCCCGCCGTTAGAACCGCAACGTCCCGGCGGGCATACTTGCGACAGACAACGTCATGTATTGTGCGGTCTTCACCACGGCCGCGCCGCCCATCCACGCTGTCCATGATATTGGACACACCTGCTGCTGACAATCTGACAATACAGCGCATCCAGGCCAAAGACATCGCATGCCGGCTGCCTGGATTCGGAGAGAAGGCCGCGCTTCGTTCGCCGTCATGGGGACCTTGGCCTGCGGCTGCTCCGTAGCGCGTTTCGGCCATGCGCACTTGCCGGACGTGGTCTACAGGCGTACACCCCCGGGGGTGGATGCGGCCATGCGCATTCGCGCAACTTCCAGGAGAACACAGCCATGACCTCTGTTGTCGATATCATCCTGATCGTCGCAGCCGGCGCAGCCGGCGGCATACTCCTCAACCGCACCGGCTTTCCCGGCGGCGGCCTCATCGGCGCCATGGTGGCCGTCATGCTGTTCAAGGCATTGAAAGGCGCCGACATCACCCTGCCCTCCAACGTCAAGCTCGCCGTGGAAATTCTCATCGGCATCACCGTGGGCACCATGTACTACCCGGGCATGCTGTTGGAGCTCAAACGGCTGGCCGGCCCCATCCTCGTGTCCAGCTCGCTGCTCATCGTGCTGGGGTTCGTCATCGCCATCATCTACGCGCGGTTCGGCCTGCTGGATTCCTCCACGGCCTTCCTGGGCACCAACCCCGGCGCACTGTCCGCCATGATCGGGCTGTCCACCTCCATCGACGCACAAACGCCGCTGGTCCTGGCCTTCCACTTCACGCGCATCGTGTTGGTTATTTTAACAGCCCCGTTTCTGCTCAGGCTGTTCAACTACCTGATGCGATAGCCAATCCGGCAGAACACAGACCGGGACACGCACCCCTTTACGCTGGAAGTCTCCTGCGTGGTTGGGTCAAACCAATGCACGCATGGAATCGCCCACACAAGGGCAGAATCATTCACCAGACTCGCCCGGCTCGATGCGTTGCCACTCTGTGCGGGAAACAGAAGCACGGATGCGGCTGCCGCCGCGGCCGTCTGGATCGATGCTCAACGTGGCGTCCCGCCGCCCCTTGATGGCAAAGAGACGGTAGCTGTCACCGGTCTGAAAGTCCGAGATCAGGTCCCAGCCATCCTCCTTGAACCGCTCCGAGTAGAAGGCGACCGTATCGGCCGGCGGCAACGGCGCGGTAACGCGCGTGACGATGTTGTTGGGCAGCACCAGCCGCTGCACAATCTTCGCCCCCTCTGGCAGCCAGACCATGAGCTGTTCTTCGTTCTGCGCGGGCGTCTGGGTCTGCGTTTGGGCCTGCGCCGCTCCCCCCAGGAAAACCAGGAGCAGGCAGCATGTAACTATCTGGAACCATTGTCTTGGCATATCAATAACTCTGCACATTATCCCTTTATAATCACTCAGGCAGAAAATGGAAATGTTGCACAAGGAAAGATGTGGGGCGGAAAGCGCGCCGCCGTGTCGTCATGCCGGCCCCCGGCCGCGGCTTCACAAGCGTCTCTACCGCATGCTATGAAAACTGATTCACGCCGGCCGGGCCCTGCCCCCGGCGTCCGCCCGAGGAAGACAGCGCACGAATTGCCACGGCGCGGGCTTCCTCGCCCTGCAACAGACAGACGAACTACCCGGAGCATTCTCATGGACGCATCACAGCGCATCGCCCAGGTCCTGCGCGACTGGCTGGGCGAAGAGCGCCCCATGGACGACGAGACGCACCACTTCATAGAATCCACCTACGGCGCGCTGGGCGACGAGGAGCTGGCCGCGCTGCTCAATGGCGATGACGCCGAGGCCGTGACCCTGCGCGAGTTCATGCTGGAACCGGACGAGGCAGTGCGCATGGCCGTGGAGGCCGAGGCACGCGAAAATCAGACGGACGAGGCGGACGTGGCCGCGGCGCTTTCCGGGCTGAAGCCCGTGCTGGCAGTGAGGACGGCGCTCGGCGTGGTGCGCCTGCCCCTGGATGCCGACGATTGCCGGATGCTGGCCCGGCGTCTGCGCTTGGGTTGGGTCCCGCGGCCGGAGCTTTCCGCAGGCGCAGCCGAGGGACTGGACGAGGAGCAGGCCACACGACTGCTGGTGCGCTGCCGGCAACGCAACCTGGGCGGCGAAGATACGCCCGAGGCGCAGGCACGCTTCCTGGGCGACCTGGCCCGGCGTTCCGGCTCCGCGCCGACCTTCTTCACCATGTTCGGCCGGCTCGCCCCCCTGCTCTCCGGGCTGGAGAGCGACGAGGCCGTCTATGCCGGCCTGCAGATGCACAAGGCGACCCTGGCCCGCGCCCTGCGCGAGCTCCAGGAGTTCGAGCGCGACCTCAAAAGATCGAACATGGAGACCATGCTCCTGCAGGGTCGGCGCATTCCGGAGATCAGCGTCGATGAGACCCGCGCCACGATCATGGACATCGACCGCGCCTGCCTGGCCGTGTTCGGCCGCACCGAGGTCCTGCCCGACCAGGCCGTGATGGAAGCCGACCACGGCAGCTTTGACCCGGACGAGGACCTGGACCGAATCTTCGACATCTTCGGATAAGACTGAAAGCCGCAGTCGGCGTGAAATTTTCAACGGGCTGCCGCGCGGCCCGCTATCCTGCCGAAGACTATGCACTCCGCAATGGCTGCGCTGCCCAGACGGCTGTCGCCGTGGGTCCCGCCGACCACCTCTCCGGCGGCATAGAGCCCCGGTATGATCCGGCCGTCGCAGTCCAGAACCCGCGCCTCGGCGTCCGAACGCAGGCCGCCCATGGTGAAGTGCACCTTGGGCCACGTGCGCATGGCGTAGAACGGCGGCTTTGGTGGCTGCGCATCCGCCAGGATCGACTTGCCGAACGCCGCATCCTCGCCCTTGGCCACACCCGCGGCAAAGCTGTCGATGGTCTGTTCCAGCGCATCCACGGGCATGTCATACGCCGCGCCCAGCTCGGCTGTGCTCTCGAAACGCCGCACCACGCCGCGCCGCAACGCCTTGGCCGGGTCGTAGCTCGCCACCTCACAGGCCATCTCGTCCGCGATGGACACGGCAGGGTGACCCAGCGCAAGAATCGCGTCGCTGCGGGCCTTGCGGTCGCCCAGCTCGTTCATGAACCGCTTGCCCGTGGTCGGGTCCACTACCAGGCCATAGGGAAATGCCGCGTAGCTGGCAAAGCCGGGGCCTGTGCCGAAGCCTTTCTCGTCCGGGCTGCCCCAGGGGCCGAGCTGGATGCGGGAAAGCTGCACAGGAGCCGCGCCCAGCCGCATGGCCGCGACGAGCCCCTGAGCCAGGGCGCTGGGCTTGTTGGTGGTGTCCACCGTGGCGTCCAGCCTCGGGTCCTGCACGCTGCGGAAGGCCACGTCGGCGCCGAAACCGCCGCAGGCCAGAACCACGGCCCTGGCCGCACCGATGCGCCGCGGCGTGCCAGAGTCCAGGTCGCGGTAATCGTGCCCCTCGCGTACGTCCAGCCCCACCACGCGGCCGCTCTGGTTGGTTACGAACGCATCTAGCACGGTCTGCGTGGCGATGGCCACGCCCTCCTCGCGGCAATGTCTGAGCAGCGGGTGGATGATGGCCGCGCCGGTGTGCTTGCCGGCCACATGGCCGCGGGAAGCGGCGTGCCCGCCGGAGCGTTCCACCTTGTCCTGGAACGCCACACCCAGCTCCAGCAGCCACTCAAAGGCCTCGGCAGAACCGAACGCCACGGCGCGGGCCAACGGCTCGTGGGAGAGCCCGCGGCCTGCGCGCAGCATGTCCCGGAGCATGGATTCGGGCGAGTCCTCTATCCCCTGACGCTTCTGAAAGGATGTACCGGCCGCGGCAATCACGCCGTCGCTGATCACCGAGTTGCCGCCCAGACCCTTCATTTTCTCGATGACATGGACCGTGGCCCCGAGCCGGCGCGCGGTCAATGCCGCGGTCAACCCGGCGAAACCGGAACCGACCACCAGGACATCCGCCACAACATCCAAGGTGGCGGCGAACTCTGCCTCGTGCGCTGACTGGAATGGGGTCATTCTGCCAGCATGCACCAAGCGGACAGGGACGGCAACGGTGTTGTCCGGGCGTGGGAACTGGCAAGGAATCGAACAGGTCGGTCGGGCATGAGGAGGCTGCCCCGAACACGTTGTTATCCCCCAAATATGAGTCCCAAGAGAGCGTTGCTCCCCGGCGTGCCAGGGCACAAAAAAACGCGCGCCCCGTAAGAACGAGGCGCGCGCGTTGTGGTTCGTATCAGTCCTGTGGACTAGGCGTCGCCGGAGCGGCCATCGTCGCAAGGCTCGATGGACTCGTCAGGACGGACATGCTCTGCGGTCTCGGAGAGCTCGCAATTGGGCATATCGGCCTGCTCCTTGGCTTCCCCGCCGTTGCCGCCGCACACGATGGACGGATCGGCCATGCGCTCCAGGATGGTGAAGCGATCCTTGACCTCTTCTTCCATCTCGGCGCGCAGCTTCTTGGACTCCTCAGGCATGAACTTCTCGAGGATGGCGTAGCGGTTCTCGCCAGAGAGGAAGTCCTGCAGGGTGCCGTCGGGCGCCTTGGAGTCGAGCTGGAAGGGGTTTTTGCCCTGGTCGGCCAGGCGCGGATCGAAGCGGTACAGCGGCCAGTAACCGCAATCCACGGCCAGCTTCTCCTCGAACTGGGTCTTGCCCATGCCCTTGCGGATGCCCTGGTTGATGCAGGGGGCGTAGGCAATGATCAGGGAAGGACCGGGGTAGCTTTCCGCTTCCTGGATGGCCTTGAGGAACTGGTTCTTGTTGGCGCCCATGGAGACGGTGGCCACGTAGACGTAGCCGTAGCTCATGGTCATGCGGCCCAGTTCCTTCTTGGCCGTCTTCTTACCGGAGGCGGCGAACTTGGCCACGGAACCCACAGGCGTGGCCTTGGAGGCCTGACCGCCGGTGTTGGAGTACACCTCGGTGTCCATGACCAGGACGTTGACGTCCTTGCCGGAAGCCAGGACGTGGTCCAGACCGCCGTAGCCGATGTCGTAGGCCCAGCCGTCGCCGCCGAACACCCACACGGACTTCTTGGTCAGCATGTCGGCGTTCTGCTTCAGCGAGGTAACCAGAGCGTGGTCCTCGCTGGTCTCGGTGAGCAGCTTCTTGATCTCGTCGCCGGCGGCGCGGGAGAGATCCGGATCATCGATGTTCTCGGCCCATTTGGAGAGCGCGGGCTTCATGACCTTGACGGAGTCCGGCACGCCCTTCTCGTCGCTGAGCACCTCGTTGATCTGGCGGGCGAGGCTGCGGCGGCGCTGGTTCAGACCCATCTCGATGCCGAAGCCGAACTCGGCCGCGTCCTCGAACAGGGAGTTGCCCCAAGCCGGGCCGTGGCCCTGCACGTTCACCGTGTACGGGGTGGACGGCGCGGAGGCGCCCCAAATGGAGGAGCAACCCGTGGCGTTGGCAATGATCATACGCTCGCCGAAGAGCTGGGTGATGACCTTGACGTACGGGGTCTCACCGCAACCGGAGCACGCACCGGAGAACTCCATGAGGGGTTCTTGGAACTGGCTGCCCTTGACCGAGGTGCGCGGCATGAGGTCGGCCTTGGGAGTTAGGGCGATGGCGTAGTCGAAGTTCGGGACCTCGGTCTCGGTCTGCGTCTCGATGGGCTTCATCACCAGCGCCGGGTTCTTCGGCGGGCAGATGTCGGCGCAGTTGCCGCAGCCCTGGCAGTCCATGGTGTTCACCTGCATGCGGAACTGGAGGTTGTCCATTCCCTTGCCCTTGGCGTCCACGGTGCCGAAGCCTGCGGGAGCCTTGGCCTTTTCGTCGGCGGTGACCAGCACGGGCCGGATGGCGGCGTGCGGGCAGACAAAGGCGCACTGGTTACACTGGATGCAGTTCTCGGCAACCCACTCCGGAACCTTGATGGCCACGCCGCGCTTCTCGTACTTGGCAGTGGAAACCGGGAACAGGCCGTCCGGGTTGAACAGGGAGACAGGCAGATCGTCGCCCTTCTGCTCCAGCATGGGCTGCATGACCTTGGAGACGAAGTCCGGCACGTCGGCGCCCTTCTTCTCCTCGCCGCCTGCAGTGGCCCAGGACTCGGGGTACTTCACTTCCCAGAGGTTCTCCACGGACTGGTCAACAGCGGCGATGTTCATGTTGACGATCTTGTCGCCCTTCTTGCCGTAGGCCTTGTGGATGGACTGCTTGAGGTACTCCACGGCCTTTTCGAAAGGCAGCACGCCGGCGAGGTTGAAGAACGCCGTCTGCATGATCATGTTGATGCGGCCGCCCAGGCCCACGGCCTGCGCGATCTTCACGGCGTCGATGGCGTAGAACTTGATCTTCTTCTCGGCAAGGGTGCGCTTCAGGGACGCGGGGAACTCCTTCTCCATGTCCTCCAGCGTCCAGTGGCAGTTCAGCACGAAGGTGCCGCCTTCCTTGATGCCGTCCAGGATGTCGTACGTGTGCACGTAGGTATCCTTGTGGCAGGCAACGTAGTCGGCAGCGTTGATGAGGTACGTGGACTGAATGGGGGATTCGCCGAAACGCAGGTGCGAGATGGTGATGCCGCCGGACTTCTTGGAGTCGTAGGCAAAGTAGCCCTGCGCGAAGAGCTCGGTGTTGTCGCCGATGATCTTGATGGCCTGCTTGTTCGCGCCCACGGTGCCGTCGGAACCGAGGCCCCAGAACTTGCACTGCACGGTACCCTTGGGGGTAGTGTCCAGGCTGTGGTCGTAATCAAGCGAGGTGTTGGTGACGTCGTCGTTGATGCCGATGGTGAAGTGGTTCTTGGCGCCGGCGTCGAGGTTCTTGTAGATGGCCTCGACCATGCCCGGGCTGAACTCCTTGGAACCGAGGCCGTAGCGGCCATTGATCACCATGGGAGCTTCCTTGGCTTCCAGGAAGGCGGTGCAGACGTCCAGGTACAGCGGCTCGCCAGGGGCGCCGGGTTCCTTGGTGCGGTCCAGCACGGCGATCTTCTTGGCGGAAGCCGGCAGAGCGGCGCGCAGAGCGGCGTTGTCGAAGGGGCGGTACAGGCGAACCTTGACCAGGCCCAGGGACTCGCCCTTCTTGTTGGCGAAGTTGATGTACTCCTCGATGGTCTCGCAGCCGGAGCCCATGGCGACGATGACGCGCTCGGCATTGGGGTCGCCCACGTAGTCGAAGAGCTTGTACTTGCGGCCGGTGGCCTCGCCCACTTTGTCCATGGCAGCCTGAACGGCTTGCGGCACACGGAGGTAGTACGGGTTACAGGCCTCGCGGTTCTGGAAGAAGATGTCGGGGTTCTGCGCAGTGCCGCGGATGGTCGGGTGCTCCGGGTTCATGGCGCGGGCGCGGAACTCGGCGATCTTCTCGTGGTTCACGAGCTTGGCCATGGTCTCGTAGTCGATGACTTCGATCTTCTGAATCTCGTGGGAGGTCCGGAAGCCATCGAAGTAGTGCATGAACGGCAGGCTGGTCTCCAGAGAGGCAAGGTGGGACACCAGGCTGAGGTCCATGACCTCCTGCACGGAGCCGGACGCCAGCATGGCGAAGCCGGTCTGGCGGCAGGCATAGATGTCGGAATGGTCGCCGAAGATGGACAGCGCATGCGAAGCGATGGCGCGGGCGGTCACATGGAACACGCCCGGCAGCAGCTCGCCGGCGATCTTGTACATGTTCGGGATCATCAGCAGCAGACCCTGCGACGCGGTAAAGGTCGAGGTCAGTGCGCCGGCGGCCAGGGAGCCGTGCACAGCGCCTGCGGCGCCGGCCTCGGACTGCATCTGCCGGATTTCGACAAAGTCGCCAAAGATATTCTTGCGACCTTGCGCTGCCCACTCATCCGCAATCTCGCCCATGGGCGAGGACGGCGTGATGGGGTAGATGGCGGCCGTGTCGGAAAGGGCATACGCTACATGCGCAGCCGCCGTGTTGCCATCCATGGTTTTCATGGTCGGGGCCATTATCTCCTCCGTTGAATCGATTCGGTGTGGACGAAAGGAACCTCAATCGCGGACCCTCAATCACCCGAACAGACGAGCGACGTACCCAGTAGAGGAGGCCAGACCAGCCGACAATGGGAGGGATCACCGGCAGCCTCACCGTAAGGCGACGAGATTCTTGGACAAAACAACAGTACAGGACGAAAATCGCGCTCTGTATCACTTGCTTTTAACAAAAAGCAATGTGCGCGACAATGCATCCTGCGAAAAAGTCCACCCTGATGGTGGATCTGATAGGGATTACAGACACCTGCTTTTTATTGTTATTTGTTAAGTGTCACACAGTTTTCCGCCTGGAGCCTGGCTTCGGCGTCACTTGGCAGACCTGTATCTTCATAGCGGACTGTTCCTTCTTCGTCCGTTACTGCATAAGCATACGTCCCATTTGCAGAATCACGGAGTATTTCGATATGAAATTCTTGTATGTTGTAGATCAGTGAGTACGTACCGAGACTTTCCATATCTTAAATTACTCCTCACAGGGATTATTCGGTCAAGGGCCTTGTGCCATACCACGGGATCATGGGCAAGCCTTTATCCCCATTCTTCTGCCTCCGCAAGGAACACTCGACGTTTGGGCCGCGCTGCTGGTATG
The DNA here is from genome assembly GCF_013085545.1 of Oceanidesulfovibrio marinus. NCBI lineage: Bacteria > Pseudomonadati > Thermodesulfobacteriota > Desulfovibrionia > Desulfovibrionales > Desulfovibrionaceae > Oceanidesulfovibrio > Oceanidesulfovibrio marinus. The sequence continues at coordinate 337,022 of NZ_CP039543.1, read as the reverse complement.
AGTACGACCATGGATTACGATGCCGCCATCCTGCCACGGCCGCGTTTCGACCTCGACCTCATCCCCATCCAGCATGAGGGACGCGAATTAATCCTTGTGCGCGACCCTCTGCAACTCGTCAAAGCGGGCAGCGCCGTGGCCCCGGCGCTCATCCCCTTGCTGCAGTTGCTGGAACAGGGCATCACCATGGCGCAGTTCCAGCAGGCGCTCACGGAGTCTCAGGGCGGCGTGCTCGTCCCGTGCGATGAGTGCGAACGTCTCCTGGCTGCGCTGGACTCCGCCTTCCTGCTCGATACGACCGCCTATCGCGAAAAGCGCCGCGTCATGGAGGAGGAGTACGCCGCCATGGCGGTGCGCGCACCTTCCCACGCCGGCGTATCCTACCCGGCCGAAACGGACGCCGCCGCCGATCTGGTGGACGCCATCATCGCCGCCGGCAAAGCCGCCCTTCCCGCAGGTGAAACGCCGGAAGGCCCCCTGCTCGCCATCGTGGCCCCGCATATCGACATCGCCGTGGGCCGTAGCGCGTATGGTCACGCCTTCGCCGCCCTGGCCGAAACCCTGGAAAGCGACGCCGCGGCCGGTCGCCGGCCCATCGACCGCGTCGTGATCCTGGGCGTGGGGCACAAGCTTACGGACAGCCTCTACAGTGTAACGACTAAGGACTACGAGACCCCACTGGGCAGGCTGCGCACCGATGCCGACGCCGTGTCCAGGCTGGCCGCTCTGGGTCCGCCAATCGTCTCGGCCTCGGACTGGGTCCACCGCGACGAGCATTCGGCCGAGTTCCCGGCCCTGTTCCTCCAGCGCCTCTTTCCCGACCCGGAGCGACTCGCCATCGTGCCCGTGCTCTGCGGCTCCGCGCATATCGATCCGAACGAGTACTCCCGCGCAATGTACACAGCCCACGCCGCGAAGTTCATGGAGGCCTTGTCCGATATCGTCGCCGACAAGAGCCGTCGCACATTGGTGCTGGCCAGCGTGGACTTCAGCCACATCGGTCCCAAGTTCGGCCATGGGCAGACAGCCCAAGCTTTGGAGCCGGAGACCGCAACCCACGACCACGCCCTGCTGGAGAGCCTTGCCGTCGGCAGCGCCGAGGCCTTCTGGGAGGAGTCCGTCCGGGTGCAAGACCGCTACAACGTCTGCGGCTTCTCGGCCATGTCCACCATGCTTGAGGCGTTGCCGCCCATGCGCGGCCAGGTGCTGGACTACGCCATGCACCACGAGGAGCCCACCCGCTCCGCTGTGAGCTTCGCCGCCGTGCGTCTGCACGCGGTCTGACCTTTTCGCCCCCCTTATTTCCCCGATCTCACGGGATTCCCGCACGATAGAATTGTGCTATGAATATGGCATGGTCAATACCACTCTCCGTCGCGAAGGCGAGGTCATCGAAGTCAAGGAGCTACGCGGCAAGCACGGCGTGTTTGCGGACAGACACGACGCCGGAATGCAGCTGGCGAGGCTCCTTGCCCCGGAATTCCAGGACTGCCCGGACTGCCTGATCCTCGCCATTCCCTCTGGCGGCGTTCCCGTCGGCATTGCCGTTGCGGAAACGCTCCATCTGCCGCTGGAGCTCATGCTCGTGCGCAAGATTCAGATACCCGGCAACACCGAGGCTGGCTACGGCGCCGTCACCCTGACCGGCGAGGTCTTTTACAATGAGGCCCTGCTGGCCCGGTTGGACCTGGACGCTGAGACAAAGAAGCTAGGCGTGCAGACGGTGCGCGATGAGCTGGAGGAACGAAACCGCGTTTTCCGGGATGGACGCCCGGCACCGGACCTGAGCGGCAAGACGGTCATCCTTGTTGACGACGGCCTTGCCTCCGGCTTCACCATGCTCGCAGCCCTGGCCGCCGCGCGCAACAACGGCGCCAGTCGAAAAATCGTCGCCGTGCCCACGGCGCCGTGGCGCTCCCTGGCCATGGTCTCCCCGGAGTCCGACGACGGCATCTACTGCGCCAATCTCCACGGCGAAGGGTCCTTTGCCGTGGCGAGCGCGTACCGCAACTGGTATGATCTGGACAAGGACGAGGTGGTGCGCCTTCTGCACGCCACCACCGCAATGGCGCACGGTTGATCCCCCCGACCCCACGGCGCATGGAGCCACGCATGCAGCGAGCCATCAGCCTTCTGGACGGCGCGTCCATAGAGACGGACGAGATCGTTTGGACCAACGGCGATACCGAAGGGTTCACGCCCTTCGACACCCCCATGACTCTGGAGTATGCGGAGCAGTACGCCTTTCCGGACAAAGGCATCTACGGCGACAGACGGCCGTGGGCCTTCTTCCCGGAAGCCGGCGAGGACAAGCTGGGCCGCTTCCACCCCGTGCGACTCGAATCGGACTGATCCCGACCCTGGGTTCGTCCAACTTTCTGGACACGCGCATTTGGATGCAGACGGCTGATCCGTGCTCCTGTCCAGGCGTTCGCTATTCCTCAGCCAAGGAACTCGGCGTACCACGGCGTGGCCAACGTCAGCCCTTCGCGCAGCTTTTCCACCGCCTCGTAGGCCAGCATGGAACGGATCTTGGTGATGTCCGCCAGGGAGTGGCGCACGTCGCCGGGCCGAAAGTCCCGGTGCACCGCATCCTGGTCCGCGGCCTCCGGGCGGATGGTCGCCACCTGCTCGCGTACCAGAGCGAACAGCTCGTTCAGCGTGGTCCGCTCGCCGCAGGCGATGTTCATGATGGAGCCGCTCACCGTTGTCTCGTCCGTGTCTGGCGTCGTGGCCGCCAGCAGGTTGGCCCGCACCACGTTGGCCACGAAGGAGAAATCACGGCTCGTCTCGCCGTCGCCGTTGATGTACGCCGGTTCGCCTTTCATCAGCGCGTCGAACCACTTGGGAATGACCGCGGCGTACGCACCTTCCGGGTCCTGCCTGGGACCGAACACATTGAAGTAGCGCAGTCCCAGCGTGGACATGCCGTAGCAGCGGGTAAACACGCGGCCGTAAAGCTCATCCACGTACTTGGTCACGGCGTATGGAGAAAGCGGCTCGCCGATCTGATCCTCCACCTTGGGCAGGGTCGGGGAGTCGCCGTATGTGGAGCTGGAGCACGCATAGACAAACCGCTTGCATCCTTCGCGGCGTGCGGCCTCCAGCATGTTCAGGAATCCAGTGATGTTGGCGCTGTTCGTGTTCAGCGGGTTATCCAGCGAACGCGGCACCGAGCCCAGCGCGGCCTGGTGCAGCACGAAGTCCACATTCGCGCAGACCTTGCGGCACGACTCATAGTCGGTGATGTCCGCCTCATAAAAAGTGAAACGAGCAAAGCGCTCCTCGCCCACAATGGCGTGCACCTCGTCGAGATTGCGCTGATGGCCAGTGGCGAAGTTGTCGATGCCGACAACGTTCTGCCCGAGCGCGAGCAATGTTTCCAATAAGTTGGAGCCAATAAACCCGGCAACGCCGGTAACGCACCACGTCCGCGGCTCGGACTGCAGCCGTTGGGTCAGAGCGTCATACGCAGAAAAAGATGGTGTACGTGTACTATTCATAACGCCGGGATACTATGGAAGGGGCTACCCCCTGGCAACTAAAAAATTCAACAGCTATTTCAAGTGAATAAAACATACCCGCGCCTGAAATTCAAAAAAATTGAACTTCCCTGTTGCATTCGCTGTCTACCTTGTATATAAAACTTAACAACAACGCAACCACTAAGTTTTCCGTTAAGGAATAATTCTATGACAGCCACCAGCTTCGACGCTTTTTTCCGGCGCGTCGCCGAAGCCACGGGGGTCGAGACGCAAAACGATCTCGCCCGCATCCTTGGCGTTAATCGCTCGGCCATCACCCAGGCCAAGCAACGTAACGCCATCCCGCAAAAGTGGCTCCACGCGCTGGCCAGGGACTACGGCTACTCCGCCCGCTGGCTGGAAAGCGGCGAAGGCCCGCAGAACCCCGGCGCGCCGGCCGCCGAGTCGTTTGACGTCGATTGCCTCCAGATTCCCAAGGTCCGCGCCCGCCTCTGCGCCGGCGGCGGATCGTTCGAGGTCGAGGGCCAGACCGTCGAGACACAACCCTTCCTGAGCCCGTGGATTCACCGCAAAGGCAGCCCGGACTCCATGGTTCTCATGGACGTCATGGGCAACTCCATGGAACCGGAGATTCACGAAGGGGACACCGTTCTTATTGATCAGTCCCAGCGCGACATCCTCGCCGGCGGCATATACGCCGTGGGGGTGGAGGATACTGTCATGGTCAAACGCCTGGAGAAGCGGCCTGGCGGCCTGGCCCTGCTCTCCGACAACCCTGACTATTCGCCAATCGTGCTGCGCGGCGAAGAGCTGGAAACGGTGCGTGTCATCGGAAAGGTGATCTGGCTCAGCAGGGAGTACCGCTGATGTTTACTGGGGGGAGTTGCTCTGTATACGCCCAAACGCCGGCCCGGCGGACCATACGGGATGCAATGCACCCCCGGAAAGTAGTACGCCGGGCCGGCGCGGCGGACGTTGCGGAGCCTGAAATATTTTTTTGCGTAATGTGTTTATAAAAATAAACATACCCGTTCAGGTATATGGAGGAACACGCCATGATCGATCGTTACTGCCTCTGCGGCCACCGCATCCATGTTCAGTTTTCCAAGCGCGAGAACCGCTGGTCACCCACATTCTGGAGCGTCGTCAAGTACTCGGGCCACAAGCGCTTCACCTGCCCGGTGTGCGGCCGCAAGCTCGACATCGACGATCTGAACTAGAGTTTACTGCCTTGTCTCTTTGGCATGGCGAACCCACGTAGGCGGGGATGCGCTAAGAGGTGCCAGGAGTTCGCCAGAAAAAACAGGCCCTGCGCCAATGCGAGGTAGCCTGTTCCTGCGCGGATGAATATGGGAGGAAGGATTCTGCTGAAAACGCTGCCTGATTGGAAGACGCGCTGAAAACGAAGCTACTCGTTCTGCTTTTTGATCTGACCGCCCAGCTGCGTCATCTTTGCGCGGATGTAGTCCGCGGCCACGCTGCCCAGGTCCGGATCATTGCTGTGCGCCTTGCCATACTCGGCCAGGTCCTGCGCGATCTGCTTTTCCATGCGCTCGGATTCGAGGAACATGATGTAGACCAGCACAATGGAGGCACTGCTTTCGTCGCTGCCATCGCACAACAGTTCGAGCTGCTCGGCCGGCACCGTTTCAGTGATCTTGTCCAGGAACATGCCGACCCACTTCTCGTACAGAGCCGGAAGCACCACGGGAATCATGGACGCGAGCTGCTTTGTCTGAGCTTCTTCCATGTCCGGCATGGCTACGGCGAAATACTCGTTCAGTGCTTCCTCGCGGCGGCCCGCGTCACGCGAAAGACGCTCCATGACAACGGCTTTCATGTGTTCCCGAATCATTTGTTGAGACAAAGGCATATGGACCTCGAAAGGAAAAAGGACAGATGGATGCGGCACCGAAAGTTGGAACGCAAACGGCTCGAAACGGTCTTCTGCCCTATCAAAAGCCCGGCTACGCATCAAGGCCGCTGGCCGACACGCAGCGGCCGTGTTTTCGAACAAAAAATCTGCAATATCATATGCAAACAAAGTGAGTCGGGATTGGTCATTCCCGATCTCGGAGTGCAGTTGCACTGTTGGCCAAGTGACTTATGTGGCCTCGTGGCCATCTTCATGCATTGCCGATCGTGAAAACAGAGTGTAGGGAACTCTTTTTCACAACCCTACAAACCCACTCCACCATGTTAACGTTCGCCTCCCTTATCCCGTTGGCCAAAGTCATCGCCGCCTTTGCAGCCATGCTTGTCTGCATTCGACTTCGTATCAATCTCGCTATCTCCATTATTATCGGCAGCTTCATACTCGTTCTGGCTTTCGGCCACGGCCCGTTGTTCTGGCTGCAGGCGGCCGGACAAGGGCTGATGTACGAACAGACCCTGTTTCTCGCCGGCATCGTCGGGGCCATCATGCTCCTGTCCGACGTGCTCGAAAAAACGGCGCAGGCCGAGCGCCTCATGGAGTCGCTGGTCGGCTATCTCCATCGCCCGCGTATCGCTCTCGCCTTTTTTCCCGCACTCATCGGCCTGCTCCCCATGCCGGGTGGCGCGGTCTTTTCCGCACCCTTGGTCAAACGAGTGGCCGACCCCATGGACCTCGACGCGCCGTTGCTGAGTGTCATCAATTACTGGTTCCGCCACGTCTGGGAGCTCGCCTGGCCGCTTTATCCGGGCGTCATCCTGGCATCCAGCCTCGCCAACGTGCCCCTGGTGGAGATCGCGCTTTTCCTCAGCCCGTCGCCCATCCTGGCCCTGGTGCTTGGCTGGTTCTTCTACCTGCGCCGTGTTCCCAAAACGCGTCGCGCCGCCGTCAAGGAATCGATCACAGCCTCACTCAAGGAGCTGAGCCTGTCGTCGGCCCCGCCTGCCCCATCCTTGCGCCGGGCCCTCTACGAGGGGCTTCCCATCCTCATCGGCATCGGCGGCGCGCTTGGCCTGGAAGGCATGATTGCCGTCCTCTTCCCGGGCATGCCCTACGAATGGGGCGTCATCGCCGCGCTGGTGGCCGCAGTGGTCTGCAGCCTCATCCAGAACGGTAAATCGATCGGTTTCATGCTGCCGCTGCTTTTTTCCAAGCGCCTCGGCAGCATGCTCCTGGTCATCGCCGCCATCTTCATCTTCAAGGAGACTCTGACCCAGACCCACGCCGTGGAGGAAATCGCAAAGGTCGCCAGCGGCTCCGCCGCCCTGATTTTCACCACAGTCTTCATGCCCTTTTTTGTCGGGGCAGTGGCCGGCATCAACGTCGCTTTCGTGGGCGCATCGTTCCCGCTGTTCCTGGGCATGCTCGACACCCTGGGCATGCAGGACCAGACCATGCGCTATGTGGCGCTGGGTATGTTCTCCGGCATGTCGGGCGTGCTCGTCTCCCCGATCCACCTCTGCTTCATCCTCACATGCCAGTACTTCGGGGCCGACCTCGCCAAGGCGTGGCGGCTGCTCGTGGTACCGTGCATGCTGGTTCTCGGCTTCGGATTCCTCTACTTCATGATGCTGGGCTGAGACAATTGACACGTTGGAGCGGCCAGATTCCCCGGCGGCTGCTCCGGCCTACGAGCACGGCGGTCTACTCCGGAGCGTTCCAGGCGCCGCACTTGACGCAAACAAATCCCTGGAACACGGGCTCGCCGGCTTCGATGTAGCACTCCACCTCATTGGATTCAGAGCAGGAATCGCAGAGGATCTTGGCGATGTTGTTCTCGGGATCGTATGGACATTCCTCATCCCTGATGAACACGGTATCCGTGTAATCGGGCTCCATGGCGCCTCCTTCGATTATCCTTCCCGGTGCCGGGCACGCACGAGCGCATGCGCCGCAGCCGGAGAGCCGTGGCGTGCAGTATACCGTATCCGTCTGTTTGACAGAAGGCCGGAACCGCTATTCCGCGGCTGTTTCCGGAGGAACAAAGGGAAGGCGCGAACGAAGCCGGGCGAGCATGAGCGCGCCCTTGACGGATTGCCCGACGAGCCGCCTGATCCGCGAGTTCAGCTCCAGCAGCTGCGTCATGGTGGTGACCGCCAGCCGACCGTCGGTGCCGGCGTTCAGGATAAGCTGCTTCACTTCCTGGTAGTCGTTTTCGAACTCCTGCTGCAGGCCGCGCAGCTTTGCCGGCGTGAACCCTTCCTCTTCCGGATCGCCGAACTCCACCACTGCGGCGGCCTTTCTGCGCAGCTCATCGATGCGCTTGGCCACCTCCCCTTTGGGGATGGGCTGCATCCCTGCCCGCAGTTGCTCTTCCTCGGTGGCGAGCTCTCCCACCACTCGGAAATACTGCGCCGCACGCAAAAAGCGCGGCAGCGCATCGGCGATGTCCTGGCCAAGCCCTTCCTGTGTGAGCTTGCCGATGAACTTGCCGGCCTTCAACTGCAATGATTCCAGGACGCGCATCTCCCGAGAGTTCTCGGGGCACGGTCCAAGCGAGCAGACGATGGCGGACAGGGCCATCCGACGGGCAATGCCGGCGATGCGGCCCAGCTCCAGCACCAGGGCGTTGACCGCCAGCGCTGGCGTGCGGACCACGGTGTCGTCCAGATACTTGGGGGCCGACTCATCCTCCTCCGCCGTCTTGAAACGCTTGGAGACGAATCGCGTGAGTGGCCGCGTCAGCGGCCACAGCACCATCACGCCCAGGACGTTGAAGCAGGTGTGGTACAAAGCGAGAATGGCGGCCGGCTCCCCGGCAAAGCCCACAACCTTGCGCCCCCACACGATGACGGCGAGCATCGGCCCGAGAATGAGGAACGCGATGATGCCGGTGATGACTTTGAAAACAACATGGATAACGGCCAGACGCTTTGCACTGGGCGTGGCGCCGATGACGGCGAAGACCGCGGTGGACGTGGTTCCCACATTGGCGCCGATGATGGCGGCCGCCGCTGCTTCCAGACCGATGGTGCCGCCGGCCGCGGCCGTGAGCACAAGCACCAGGGAAGCGCTGGACGACTGCATGGCCAGGGTGAGGACAAAGCCGATGCCGACAAAGAGCGCCAGACCAGCTATGCCGGGCGCTCCTCCTGAATGCAGGGCGAGCTGCGGTCCCAGCCCGGTGAAGGCGGACTGCATGACCTCCACGCCCAGGAAAAAGAGGCCGAAGCCCGCGAGCGCTTCACCAAGCGAGGCGCGCCGCGAAACGGTTCCCGATAGCCAGAGCCCCGTGCCGACGGCGATGAACGGCAAGGCCAGCGCCTTGATCTTGATCTTCAGCCCCAGGAACGCCACGATCCAGGCCGTGGTCGTGGTGCCCACGTTGGAGCCGTACACCACCCACACCGCCTCGGGCATGGTCATCAGCCCGGCGTTGACAAAACCGATGGCCGCCACTGTGACGGCCGAGGAGGACTGCACCAGGGAGGTCAGCCCGAAGCCGGAGAGGAGCCCGCGCAGACGCGTCCGCGTCCAGTTGGAGAGGAGATCGCGCAGAAGAGGCCCCCCGGCGAGCCTGAGGCCGTCGGTCATGAGCTTCATGCCCAACAGCAGAAGCCCAAGCCCGCCGAGGAGGTTGATTACAGTGCCGGTGTTCATGCACCCAGGGGCATGTCACGTATCCCCCCTACTTTCAAGTGAAGGGATACGCCCGCACGGCGGCTAAGCCTGCGTGGCCTTTTTCTTCTTGCCGGCGATGGCGTGCCGGTCCTTGGCCGGGAGGATGCCCTTGCGGAGCCGGATGGACTCCGGCGTCACCTCCACCAGCTCATCCTCGCGGATGAAGTGGATGGCCCGCTCCAGGGTCATGGCGCGCACGGGCGTGAGAATCACGTTCTCGTCCTTGCCCGAGGCGCGCATGTTGGAGAGCTTTTTCTCCTTCGTGGGGTTCACGTCGATATCGTTGTCGCGGTTGTGCTCGCCCACAATCATGCCCTCGTACACCGGGTCGTTGGGTGCGACAAAGAGCTCGCCGCGAGGCTCCAGGTTGAAGAGCGCATAGGCCACGGCGCCTCCAGCGCGGTCGCTGACGATGGAGCCGGTGTAGCGCGACAGGATCTCGCCGCGAAAGGTCTCGTAGCCCAGAAGGTACGAGTTCATGATGCCGGTGCCCTTGGTGTCGGTCAGGAACTCGTCGCGGTACCCGATGAGCCCGCGCGAGGGGATGGAGAACTCCAGCCGCACGCGGCCCTTGCCCTTGTTGACCAGGTTGATCATCCGCCCCTTGCGTGTGGCCAGCTTCTCCGTCACCACGCCCAGGAAGGCCTCGTCGCAATCCACGTACAGATGTTCGATGGGTTCGAGCTTGGCGCCGCCTTCGTCACGCGTGATGACCTGCGGCCGGCCCACGTTAAGCTCGAAGCCCTCGCGGCGCATGGTCTCAATGAGGATGGCCATCTGGAACTCGCCGCGTCCCTTGACCAGGAATGCGTCCTTCTCATCGGTCTCCTCGATGCGGATGGCCACGTTGGAGAGCATCTCGCGGTTCAGGCGCTCGCGGATGACGCGGGACTGGAGCTTGTCGCCCTCACGGCCGGCCAGGGGCGAGGTGTTCACGGCAAAGCGCATGGAGACCGTGGGCTCCTCCACCGTGATGCGCGGCAGCGGTACGGTGCGCTCGGGGTCGCAGATCGTGTCGCCGATGTTCACGTCCTCCACGCCGGAGAGCACGATGATGTCGCCGGGACGCGCTTCCGCCGTCTCCACAACGGCGAGGCCCTCGAAGGTCTGGAGCTTGGAGACCTTCAGCGCCTTGGGCTGCCCGCTTTCGCCGATGCGCATCAGCCCCTGCTGGGTGTGTGCGCGGCCCGCACGGACCTTGCCGATGGCCAGGCGGCCCAGGTAGTCGGAGTACGAGAGGTCCGAGACAAGCATGGTGAACGGCGCGTCCGGGTCGGCTTCCGGTCCGGGTACCGTTTTCAGGATCATCTCGAACAGCTCGGTCAGATCGGTTCCGCCGTCTTTTTCCAAAGAGGCGCGGCCCTCGCGGCCCACGGCGTAGAGGATGGGGAACTCCAGCTGCTCTTCGTCGGCGTCCAGGTCGATGAAGAGGTCGTAGACCTCGTCCAGCACCTCGTCCGGGCGGGCGTCGGCGCGGTCGATCTTGTTGATGACCACGACCACAGGCAGCCCGGCATCCAGGGTCTTTCCGAGCACGAAACGCGTCTGCGGCAGCGGCCCTTCCGAGGCGTCCACGAGCAGCAGCGCGCCATCCGCCATGGACAGGGAGCGCTCCACTTCGCCGCCGAAGTCGGCGTGGCCCGGGGTGTCGATGATGTTGATCTTGATGTCCTTCCACTTCACGGCGCAGTTCTTTGCGGCGATGGTGATGCCCCGCTCGCGTTCGAGGTCGAGGCGGTCCATGACCCGGTCGTCCACTTCCTGCCCTTCGCGGAACACGCCGGCCTGCCGGAACATGGCGTCCACAAGAGTTGTCTTGCCATGGTCGACGTGGGCGATGATGGCCACATTACGCACTTCCGGATTGATCATAGAATCCTTGCTCATAAAACAACCAGTTGGTGAAGAAGGTTAGATAGAAGGGAGGATGCGGAGCCGTCCGTCGCCGGGGCCGGTCACCCGGCCGACGACAGCGGCGATGTCGCCGTTCGATTCAAGCATGGCGCGAACAGCGTCGAGGCGTGATTCGGGAACGGCCAACAACAAGCCGCCGGAAGTCTGCGCGTCGAACACGAGATCCACCCGCAGCAGGCTGTCGGCACCCTCACCGACTCCGCCCGCGAGGACAATGGCCTTCTGGCAAAAGTCCTTGTTCGCGTAGGAGCCGGCGGGAAGAAGTCCCATGGAGGCCAGCTCCAGGGACTCGTCAATAAACGGCACGGCGTCGAGCCAGAGGTCGACATCCATCCTGGAGGCGTGGGCCATCTCCAGAAGGTGGCCCCCCAGGCCGAAGCCGGTAATATCCGTGGCGGCCTTGAGGTCGTGCTCCAGAATGGCCTTCCCGGCCGAGGCGTTGAGCCGTGCCGCCCAACGCACCAGGATATCTTCCAAAACGTCCTGCCCCTGCCAGCGTCCCTTGATGGCCGTGGCCAGGACGCCTGTTCCCAGGGGTTTGGTGAGCACCAGGAGGTCTCCGGGCGCGAGCGCCTTGTTCGCGGCGTAGCGGTCCGGGTCGATAACGCCGGAAACGGCCAAGCCGTACTTGACCTCCGGGTCCTCCACGCTGTGTCCGCCGGCGAGAACGGCGCCGGCCTCGCGGATGGTGTCGTACCCGCCCTTGAGAATCTGCTTGAGCACGATCTTGTCCATCGTCTTGATGGGGAAACAGACGATGTTCATGACCGAGTACGGCTCGCCGCCCATGGCGTAGACATCGGACAAGGCATTGGCCGCGGCAATGCGGCCGAAGTCGTACGGATCATTCACGATGGGCGTGAAGAAATCGACCGTCTGCACCAGCGCCTTGCCGGGCGGAAAGCGCAAAATGGCAGCGTCCTCGTTCCCTGCGGAGCCGAGTATCACACGATCGTCGTCCTCGGACACGATCTCGGCAAGAACTTCCTCCAGGTCCCCTGGAGGTATCTTGGAAGCTCAACCCGCCGCCGTGACGCTTTCGGCGAGGGGCACGTTGTTCCTTTCGGACATGGCGCTACCAGGGAAAAAGATGGTCAGGCTGCGGCGCTGTCATCGTCGGTCATAGTGACTTGCTGGCCGCACTCCTCGTTGAGGAAGGCCATGAAGTACCGGACCGCCGGGAAGTAATGGCGCCGCTCATGGTACACACAGTAAAAATGCCGTCGGATTTCGGCAAGGTCCGGGCATTCGATCCGTACGACCTCGCCGGACTGAAGCAGCGAATCGGCAGCCAGCTTGGAGACAATGGAGAGTCCGACCCCGGATTTGACACAGGAAAGAATGGCCTGGGTCCCCTCAACCGTCATCACCATGTTGAAGTCGGCGACATCGCCGCCGATCTGCTGCAGATTCTTCTCAAAAGCCTTGCGCGTGCCGGAGCCCGGCTCACGCATGACCCACGGGAACTGCCGGAGCTCCTCGTACTTGCAGCTGCGCATGTCGCCGGCAACCTGCGGCGCGGCGATGATCACCAGCTCATCCTGCAGCAGCTCGATGAAGGCAAGGTCCGGAATGTCCTCCTCGGCGCCCACGACGCCGAGCTGCAGATCGCCGGAAGCAACGCGTTTGACGATCTCCAGGGAGTCGCCAAGCGCCAGGGACAGGTTGACGTCCGGGTAGATCTCCTTGAACTTGGCCAGCATGGCCGGCAGAAAGTAGTTGGCCGGTATGGTCGACCCGCCAACGAAAAGATCGCCGGCAACGCGGTCCTGCAGAAGTTGGATTTCGGCGGCCGCGTGGTTCAGGGAGCTGAACGCCTCCTTGCCATGGCGGTAGAGGATATCTCCGGCCGGCGTGGGATGGACTTCGCGACCGAGACGATCGAAAAGACGCACCTTGAGCTCGCGCTCCAGCGTGGACACGTGCGAGCTGATGGTCGGCTGGGAGAGATAAAGTTCCGCAGCGGCGCGGGAAAAGCTTCTCAGCTCATAGACCTTGCAAAACGCCTCAAGTCGTCGAAAATCCATATGTCCCTCATAGATATTTGTTCTTCTGCAAATAAGTTCCACAAAGAAAAAAGGCAAGCCGAAGCTTGCCTTAAGATCATGCAGATGTGAGGGCGATTATTCGGCCGGCTTGTCTTCAGCCTTGGGCTCCTCGCCTTCCGCCGGTTCCTCGGCGGGGGCTTCGGGAGCTGCCTCCTCGGCCGCGGCTTCCTCTGCGGGAGCCTCGGCAGCGGTTTCCTCTACAGGAGCTTCCGCCTTGGCCTCCTCGGCCGGAGCGGCCTCGGGAGTCGGAGCGGCGGGCTTGGCGGCCTTGGCCGGCTTCTTCTTGGCCGGTTTGGGCTCTTCGCCGGCAGTGCGGGTGAACTCGATCACGGCCATGGGCGCACAGTCGCCGGCGCGGGGCACGGCAAGCTTGACCACGCGGGTGTAGCCGCCCTTCACGCCGACAAAGCGCGGGCCGATCTCGTCAAAGAGCTTCTTGACGAGCTGATGGTTCTCGAGCACGCGGTACGCCTGGCGACGGGCGTGAAGATCGTTGCGGAGAGCCAGGGTGATGAGCTTGTCGGCAACGGAGCGAAGCTCCTTGGCCTTGGCCTCGGTCGTCTTGATGCGGCCGTACGTAACCAGGGAGCGCGCCATGTTGCGGAACATGGCCTTGCGATGCGCCCAGGTACGGCCCAGTCGTCTGCCGCTTTTATTATGCCTCATTGTGCTCTTTCCTCTTAAGCCATTCTTGATAGCTCTGCTCGAAGCCCTCGATCTTCTGACCGAACTCGAGGCCCATGTCGTGGAGCACGCGCCGGATCTCGTCGAGGGATTTGCGGCCGAAGTTCTTGGTCTTCAGCATGTCGTTCTCGGTTCTCTGCACAAGCTCGCCCACCAGCGAGATGTTGGCGCTCTTCAGGCAGTTGGTGGCGCGAACGGAGAGTTCGAGCTCGTCGATGCTCTTGAAGAGGCTCTCGTTGAGGTCGGTGGGGGCGCTGCCGGACCGCTGCTTTTCCTCGGAGACGTGCTCATCGAAGTTGATGAACACGGAGAGCTGCTCCTTGAGGATCTTCGCGGAGTAGGCGATGGAATCCTCGGGAGTTATGGAGCCATCGGTCCAGACTTCGAGGATGAGCTTGTCGTAGTTGGTCATCTGGCCGACACGCGCGGGATCCACGGTGTACGCCACCTTGCGCACGGGGGAGAAAGAGGAGTCGAGCTTGATCAGCCCGATCTCTTCCGAGAGGCCCTCGTGCATCTCGGCCGGCACGTAGCCCTTGCCCATGCGGACTTCGATGTCGATCTTGAGGTCGACATCCTCCGAGAGCGTGGCGATGTGTTGATCCGGATTGAGCACGACGACGTTCTGGTTCTCCTTGATCGCGGCGGCGGTGACGACGCCCTTGCCCGAGGCAGTGAGCTGGATGTGCTGCGGTTCCTCGGAGGCCATGGCGAACCGGACGGCCTTGATGTTCAGAACGATGTCCGTCACATCTTCGATGACGCCCGGGATGGTCGTGAACTCGTGTTGTACGCCCTCGATGTTCACAGCCACCGGAGCCGCGCCCTGCAGCGACGACAGGAGAACGCGGCGCAGGGCGTTGCCTATCGTCGTGCCGAATCCGCGCTCCAGGGGCTCGCAAACAAACTTGCCATAGCTGGTGTCGCCCTTTGCATCGCGGACGATCTGCTCCGGCTTGACAAGCTCTTGCCAGTTGCGCGTGTTGATGAGGCGTTCGCCTTGCTTGATAAGCATAGCTATCCTGCGTTCTATTTGGAGTACAGCTCGACGATGAGCTGCTCATTGATCGGGAACTGAATGTCTTCGCGAGTGGGCAGCCCCGTCACGGTTCCCTTGAAGTTGGCGCCATCCACTTCCAGCCAGCCCGGCTGCGGACGACGCGCCATGACTTCCTGCGCTTCCATGATCACAGGGATCTTGCGGCTCTTCTCGCGCACGGTCAGCACATCTCCAGGACGGCAGGAAAGCGACGGAATGTTCGCCTTACGGCCGTTGAGCTGGAAGACGCCGTGGCGCACGAGCTGGCGCGCCTGGTCACGGGAGTTGGCAAAACCCATGCGATAGATGACGTTGTCCAGACGGCGCTCAAGCAGAATGAGCAGGTTGGCGCCGGTGACGCCCTTCATCATGTCGGCCTGGTGGAAGTACTTGCGGAACTGGTCCTCAAGAATTCCGTACATGCGGCGGACTTTCTGTTTCTCGCGCAGCTGAATGGCGTAGTCGCTCATCTTCTTGCGCATACGACCGGCATGGCCGGGAGCGTAGGGACGGCGCTCGTAAGCGCACTTGTCCGTGAAGCAGCGATCGCCCTTCAGGAATAATTTCATGCCTTCACGCCGGCACAACCGGCATTTGGCCTCATTATAGCGTGCCACCTGATTCCTCCTAGAATATGCAGGCTAGACGCGCCGCCGTTTCGGGGGGCGGCAGCCGTTGTGGGGGATGGGGGTCACGTCGCGAATGAAGGTGACCTTGAAGCCGACATTGTTGATGGCGCGCATGGCGGCCTCGCGTCCGGAGCCGGGACCTTTCACAAAGATACCGACGGAGCGCATGCCGTTGTCCTGGGCCACACGGGCGGCCTTTTCAGCAGCCATCTGGGCGGCGAACGGCGTGGACTTCCTGGAACCCTTGAAGCCACTGCCGCCGGCGGACGCCCAACTCACCACATTGCCCTTCGTATCGGTGAAGGTGATGATGGTGTTGTTGAAGGTCGCCTGGATGTGCGCCACCCCCACGGGGATATTCTTCTTTTCTCTTTTCTTGGCGGTGCGTTTCGGTCGAGCCATATCTCTTCTCTCTTGACTGTCGCAGAAGTTCCGAGCGGGCGGTTACTTCTTTTTCTTGCCCACGACGGAGCGGCGGGGCCCCTTGCGCGTACGGGCATTGGTGTGAGAACGCTGCCCACGCGCAGGCAGTCCGCGGCGATGACGCAGGCCGCGATAGCAGCCGATGTCCATAAGCCGCTTGATATTGGCCGAGATATCGCGACGCAGATCGCCCTCGACCTTGTGGTTACTTTCAATTTCCTTACGGATGGTGTTGACTTCCTCGGCCGTCAGATCGTCCGTGGTCTTTGTCCAGTCGACACCAGTCGTATCCAAAATCTCCAAAGCCGTCGTGCGGCCGATGCCGTAAATATAGGTCAGAGCGACATCCAGCCGTTTGGCCTTGGGCAGATCGATACCGGCGATTCTAGCCACGATACACCCCTCTTACCCTTGACGCTGTTTGTGTCTGGGGTTTTCACAAATCACCCTGAGCACTCCGTTGCGCCGGATGATCTTACACTTGGAACACATTTTCTTCACAGAAGGTCTGACTTTCATGACCTTTATCCTCGCTTCCTTGTCGCCCTGCGCCGACTTACGGCCGACTCAGGATGTATGGTCCGTTATCGGTCAGGGCAACCGAGTGCTCGAAATGACCAGAGAGGCTGCGGTCCTTGGTGACAGCGGTCCACTGGTCCGACAAAATTTCCACATCCGGTGAGCCCATAGTCACCATGGGCTCGATGGCCAGCACCATACCCGGCTTAAGCGGGATATCGGGCAGACCCTTGGGCACGAAGTTGGGCACCTCGGGCTTCTCGTGCAGGCGGCGGCCGATGCCGTGGCCCACAAAACGGCGGACAACGTCGAACCCGTGGGATTGGACGTGCCCTTGAACAGCTGCCGAGATATCGAACAGCGTATTGCCCGGTACGGCTTTCTCAATGCCCTTCATGAGCGATTCGCGCGTCACATCCAAGAGCTTCTGGACCTCCGGCTCGATGGTTCCGACAGCAACCGTTCGCGCCGAATCGCCGTAAAAGCCCTGGTAGATGACCCCCATATCGAAGCTCACGATATCGCCCTCCACGAGCTTGCGCTCAGAGGAAGGGAAGCCATGTACCACCTCTTCGTTCACAGAGCAACATAAAGTGAAAGGGAATCCCCCGTACCCGAGGAAGGCGGGCTTCACCTTTCGTTTCTTACAGATATCGACGGCGATCTTTTCGAACTCCATTGTCGGGACGCCAGGCTCGACTGCTGCCTCCAGGGCATCCAGGACCTCATAGACAATGAGGTTGGCTTCACGCATGAGCGAAATTTCGCTCGAATTCTTAAGAAACACTCCGCGATACTTCTTCAATGAACCATACACTCCTGCGGTGCGATACTACCGACCGCGACCACGGGATTTCTGCATCAACCCTTCATACTGCCTCGATATGAGGTAGGACTGAATCTGACCCATGAAATCCATGGCCACGCCGACTACGATGAGCAAGCTGGTGCCGCCAAAGTAGAAGGGAACGTTGACCTGACGGATGAGCAACATGGGCAGGACGCAGATCGCCGAAATATACAGCGCACCCCACAAGGTAATGCGCGTAAGCACTTTGTCTATGTACTCCTGGGTCCGCACGCCGGGCCGGATACCGGGAATAAAACCACCCTGGTTCTTCAGGTTCTCGGCGATGTCCTTCGGATCGAAGATGATCGCCGTGTAGAAGAAGCAGAAGAACACGATCATGGCTACGAAGAGCACCGAGTACAGAATGGTCTGCGGCATGAAGTAGGCCGCGATCCTCGAAAGCCAGTCCACATTGGAGAACTGCGCCAGCGTCGCCGGGAACATCAGGATGGACGAGGCAAAGATGGGCGGAATAACGCCTGCAGTGTTCACACGCAGGGGCAGATGGGTGGTCTGCCCGCCCATCATCTTGCGGCCCATCATACGCTTGGCGTACTGGATCGGAATCCTGCGCTGCGCACGCTCCATGAACACGATGAAGGCCAGCACGGCGACCATCACGGCCAAGATGAGCAGCAACACGAAGAGCGTCATTTCACCGGTGGACAGCAGCCGGAAGGTGTTGAAGGCGGCTTTCGGGAAACCCGCCACAATACCTGCAAAGATGATCAACGAGATGCCGTTGCCCAGCCCCTTTTCGGTGATCTGCTCGCCCAGCCACATGATGAACACGGTGCCGGTGGTGAGCGTGACGACCGTTACAAGCCGGAACGCCCAGCCTGCGTGTAGCACGACGGGTGCGCCGGTAGGGCTGGCCATGGACTCGAGTCCGACCGCGATGCCCATGCCCTGGACCACTGTGATGAGTACGGTGCCGTAGCGGGTGTACTGCGTGATCTTCTTGCGGCCGGCCTCCCCTTCCTCCTTCTGCAGCCGCTTGAGCTCGGGGCTCGCCACGGTGAGCAGCTGGATAATAATGGAAGCGGAGATGTAGGGCATGATGCCCAGCGCGAAGATGGACAGGTTGCGCAGGCCGCCGCCGGAGAACATGTCGAAGAGGCCGAACAGGGTGTTCTGCGCACTGGCGAAGAACTCCTGCAGAGCGCTGACGTCCACGCCCGGTACGGGAACGTGGATGCCGACGCGGTACACCGCGAGCAGCAAGAAGGTCCAAAAAAGCTTCTTGCGCAGCTCAGGCAGGCGCGCGAGATTCTCGACTCCGGAAAGGGCCACAGACTCCCCCTACTCTTCTCCGCCAGCGGCGGCATTGGGTTCCACAGACTGTCCTTCCAGCGACTTGGCAGAGCCGCCAGCCTTGGCGATCTTCTCGGCGGCAGAGGCGCTGAAGCGGTGGGCTTCAACGGTGACTGCAGCCGACACTTCGCCACGGCCGAGAACCTTCACGGGCATGTCCTTCTTGCACAGGCCCTTGGCGTAGATGTCCTCGACGGTGATGGCGCTCTGCCCCTCGAAGGCCTGAATCAGGTCGTCGAGGTTCACCGGGGCGTACTCGGTGCGGAAGGGATTCTTGAATCCGCGCTTGGGCAGCCGACGGTTCAGGGGCATCTGGCCGCCCTCAAAACCGGGACGGACGCCGCCGCCTGCACGGGAGTTCTGGCCCTTGTTACCCTTGCCGGAGGTGCAGCCCCAGCCGGAGGCGGAGCCACGACCCACGCGCTTGCGATTCTTGCGCTCTTCCGGGAATGGATAGAGATCGTTCAGCTTCATGATTCTTTTACCTCGACAAGATGCTTGACGGTCTCGATCATGCCCCAGGTCGACTTGTTGTCGGGCAGGGTCTTCTCTTGCCGGATTTTTCTCAAGCCCATGGCGGCAAGGGTCCTACGCTGGGTAGGATTGCAGCCGATGAGGCTTTTCTTCAGAGTCACGGTAGGCATTGCGTTCGTCCCTACTTTCTCGGCGTATGAAGCTCCTTGCCGCGGATGGCGCCCACCTCGTCTGCGTTACGCAGGGAGGACAGGCCAGCCATGGTGGCGTGGAGCACGTTGTGCGGGTTGTTGGTGCCGATGGCCTTGGTCAGGATGTCCGAAACACCGCATGCTTCCATGACAGCGCGCACCGGGCCGCCGGCGATGATGCCGGTACCCTTGGAAGCGGGCTTCAGCAGAACGCGACCGGCGCCGTAGCGGCCGAGAATCTCGTAAGGCAGCGTACCGTCGATGAGCGGGACCTTAACCATGTCCTTGCGCGCGCGTTCCGTAGCTTTGCGGATGGCTTCAGGCACTTCCTGGGCCTTGCCGAGTCCGAAGCCGACCGAACCCTGGCCGTCGCCCACGACAACGAGGGCGGAGAAGCTGAAGCGGCGTCCGCCCTTGACCACTTTGGCAACGCGGTTCAAGTAGACGATCTTCTCTATGAATCCGAGGTCGTTAGTTTCCATGGCCGTTCCTAGAACTTGAGCCCGCCTTCCCTGGCGCCGTCGGCGAGGGATTTGACGCGGCCGTGATAGATGTACCCATTGCGGTCGAAGACCACCTCTTCAATGTTGTGCTCCTTGGCGAGGCGGGCGATGTCCTTGCCCACTTCGGCCGCAGAATCCTTGTTTGCCTTCATGGACTCGCCTTTGGCTTTGCCCAGAGACAGAGAGGAAGAGGCGGCGATGGTCGCGCCGGCGTTGTCGTCCACGAGCTGTGCGTAGATAGACGAGTTGGACCGGAAGACGACAAGACGGGGCCGCTCGGAGGTGCCGCGAATCTTCTTGCGGATGCGCATTTTGCGCCGTCTGCGGGCTTGTTCCTTGCTGAGCTTCATGATTCATATCCCTCTTACTTGCCGCCGGACTTACCGGCTTTGCGACGGATGGTCTCGGTCGTGTACTTGATGCCCTTGCCCTTGTAGGGTTCGGGTTCGCGAACACGGCGAATACGCGCCGCCATCTCGCCCACCATCTGCTTGTCGATGCCCATGATGGTGAGTTTATTGCCTTCGACCTTAGCCTCCATGCCCTTGGGCAGCTCCATGAGCACGGGGTGGGAGTAGCCCACGGCCAGCTCAATGGTGTTGCCCTTGACGTTGACCTTGTAGCCCACGCCGATGACTTCCAGGGACTTCTCAAAGCCCTTGGACACACCTTCGATGGCATTGGCCAGGAGGGTCCGGCGCAGGCCGTGCTGGGCACGGGCAAGGCGGGATTCGTCCGCGCGGGACACGCGGATGTTACCGTCCTCGAGCTCGTACTTCACGGACTCGTGCGTCGGCGTGGTCAGAGCGCCTTTGGGGCCTTTGACGTGGATTTCATCGTCCTTGAACTGGACTTCCACGCCGGAGGGCACCGGAATCGTCAGTTTGCCTATACGAGACATTGTATTGTCCTCTACCAGATTTCACACAGGACTTCGCCGCCCACGTGGGCTTCGGTGGCCTTCTGGCCGGCGAGAAGTCCCTTGGACGTGGACAGGATGCAGATGCCAAGGCCATTCTGCACGCGCGGGATATCCGTAGCGGGGACATAAACACGACGACCAGGCTTGGAAATCTTCTTCAAACCGGCGACCGCGGGTTTGCCGCCCACGTACTTGAGCTCCAGGGTAATGGTACGCTCGTCGGTGGTGAAGCCTTCGATGTAGCCTTCATCCTGGAGGATGGCGGCGATGGCTTCTTTCATGCGCGAACGCGGCACGGCCACATCTTTGTGCAAGGCGTGGAACGCATTGCGGATGCGGGCGAGCATATCGGAGACGGGATCGGATATATTCATCGTCTGCTCCTTACCAGCTCGACTTGCGCACGCCGGGCAGTTCGCCGGCCAGTGCCATGTTGCGGAAACAAACACGGCAGATGCCGAACTTGCGCATGAAGGCACGCGGCCGGCCGCAGATGGGGCAGCGGTTCATACGCCGCGACGAGAACTTTGCCTTGCGGCGCGCTCTGACTTCAAGTGCGGTGCGTGACAAGACGGCTCCTCCTTACTTGCGGAACGGCATACCCAGCAGTGTCAGCAGGGTCTTGCCTTCCTTATCGGTGGTGGCGGAGGTCACGATGGTCACGTTGAGCCCCTTGACAAACTCCACCTTATCAATTTCGAGTTCCGGGAAGATGGTGAGTTCCTTGATTCCCAGGGTAAAGTTGCCGCGACCGTCGAATCCACGGTCCGGAACGCCCCGGAAGTCACGAACGCGCGGAAGCGCGAAGTTCACCAGCTTGTCCAGAAAATCCCACATACGTTCGTGGCGAAGCGTCACGCGGCAGCCGATGGGCATGCCTTCTCTGAGCTTGAACGAGGCGATGGACTTCTTCGCCCGGGTCACAACGGCCTTCTGTGCGGACAGGCTCGTCAGTTCCGCCACGGCGTCGTCGATGATCTTCTGGTTCTGACTGCCCTCGCCCAGACCGATGTTCAGAGAGATCTTCTCCAGACGCGGGATCTGCATGGGCGAAGAGTAGCCGTACTCCTTCAAGAGCTCCGGCGACACCTTTTCCTGGTATATTTGTTCCAGCCTGGTCATGGCTTGGCTCCTAATCCACTATCTCGTTGCACTTCTTGCAGAAGCGCACCTTCTTGCCGTCCTCGGTGAAACGATACCCGATTCGGGTCGGCTCGGTGCACGCCTGGCACAGAAGCATCACGTTGGAGATGGCGATGGGCGCCTCTTTCTCGACGATGCCGCCGGGTTGCTGCGCGTACGGGTTGCCCTTGGTGTGCCGCTTCACCATGTTCACCTTCTCAACCAGGACACGGTCGTGCTTCTTGTCGATATTCAGAATCTTACCGACCTTGCCCTTGTCCTTGCCGGAGGTGACCATGACGCGGTCATCCTTCTTGATGCGATATTTCTTCATGGCGCTCACCTTAGAGGACCTCGGGCGCGAGCGAGACGATCTTCATGAAGTTCCTCGCGCGCAGCTCGCGGGCCACGGGGCCGAAGATGCGTGTTCCCACCGGCTCGCCCTGGTTGTTGAGCAGCACCGCGGAGTTGTTGTCGAAACGGATGTACGATCCGTCGGGACGGCGCAGCTCCTTCTTGGTGCGCACCACGACGGCCTTCATCACGTCGCCCTTCTTCACTTTGGAGTGGGGCATGGCCTCTTTCACCGAGACGACGATGATGTCGCCCACGCTGGCGTAACGACGGCGGCTGCCGCCCAGAACCTTGATGCAGGAGATACGCTTGGCGCCGGAGTTGTCGGCCACGTCCAGATTGCTTTCCACTTGAATCATGACTCTACCCCTAGACAGCCTTCTCGAGTACTTGCACCAGCTGCCAGCGCTTGCGGCGCGAAAGCGGACGGCTCTCGATGATCTGTACCTTGTCGCCGATCTTGCACTCGTTGGCAGGATCGTGCGCCATGAATTTCTTACGCCGGCTGATATACTTCTTGTACAAGGGATGCTTCACCACGGTGTCAACGGTCACGACAATGGTCTTGTCGTTGGCGTCGCTGACAACCTTGCCAACCAGCACCCGCTTGCTCGACTTATGGGTCTCGGCCATGGCTTAGGCCCCCTTCTGCTTTTCGCTGAGCACGGTGAGAATCCGCGCAATGTTCTTCTTGACCTGCGGAATCCGCGCCGTGTTCTCCAGCTGCGCCGTGGCGTGCTGGAAGCGGAGGTTGAAGAGCTCTTCGCGGAAGGAAGCGAGCTTGGCGTTCAGCTCATCGTGAGAGAGCTTGTTGAATTCGTTCGCTTGCATCCTAGAGGCCCTCCCTCAGCACAATGGCCGTCTTCACAGGGAGCTTGTGCGCTGCGCGGGTCAGGGCTTCCTTGGCGAGCTCCAGGCTAACGCCCTTGATCTCGTAGAGGACCTTGCCCGGCTTCACCGGCGCGCACCAGCCCACCGGAGCACCCTTACCTTTACCCTGCCGAGTTTCAGCAGGCTTCGCGGTTACGGGTTTGTCCGGGAAAACGCGGATCCAGACCTTACCGCCACGCTTGATGTGGCGCATCATGGCCACACGGGCGGCCTCGATCTGCTGGCTGGAGATCTTGCCGTGTTCCAGCGTCTTCAGGCCGATATCACCGAAAGCAACGTAGTTGCCGCGGAGCGCCTTGCCGCGCAGACGACCCTTCTGCTGCTTTCTGAATTTGATTCTTCTCGGGGAAAGCATCTTACTGCTCCGTTTCCTGGTCGAGGATGTCGCCTTTGTAGATCCAAACTTTCACACCAATGACACCATAGGTGGTGTTGGCGCGTGCTACACCGAACTGCAGATCTGCGCGCAGGGTGTGCAGCGGCACGCGGCCATCACGGTACCATTCAGAGCGCGCGATCTCGGCGCCGGCCAGACGACCTGCGCAGTAGACCTTGATGCCTTCGGCGCCGAACTTGCGGGCCAGGCTCACCGTGCGCTTCATGGCGCGGCGGAAAGCGACGCGGCGTTCGAGCTGCATGGCAATGTTCTCGGCCACGAGCTGTGCGTCCACTTCGGGGCGGCGGATCTCATTGACCTCGATGCCGAACTCCTTGCCGAACTTCCGGCGCAGATCGCTGCGGAGCTTTTCGATCTCCACGCCCTTGCGGCCGATGACGATGCCGGGACGGGCGGTGTGGATGATCAGGCGGATCTTGCCGCCTGCGCGCTCGATCTCGATCTTGGAGACTCCGGCGTGGTACAGCGTCTTCTTCACAAAGGTGCGGATCTTGTGATCCTCGAAGACGTAACTCGGATAATCTTTCTTGGAGTACCAGCGCGACAGCCAATTCTTGTTGTAGCCGAGCCGGAATCCGTACGGATGAACTTTTTGACCCATAGCGTTACCTATGCTTCCTCGCCTTCTTCCACCACGACAGTGATGTGGCTGGTTCGCTTGAGTATCCTGTTCACACGGCCCATGGCGCGGGGCATGAAACGTTTCCACGTGGGGCCTTCGTCAACGATGATCTGCTTGACGACCAGGCTATCCACGTCCACGCCGCCAAGCTGCTCGGCGTTGGCTACAGCGGAATCAAGCACTTTATTCAGAACCTTTGCCGCTTTCTTCGGTGTGAACTTCAGGATGTTCACCGCCTCCTCGACAGGCAGGCCCTTGACGTTCTTCGCCACGAGCCGCGCCTTGCGAGGGGCAATGCGCATGTATTTGGCGGTCGCTCTTGCTTCCATGGTCCTTCACTCCTTACTCGTAGAGCCGGCTACCGCTTGGCTTTGGACTTCTTGTCGGCGGCGTGCCCATGGTAGGTACGGGTAGGCGAAAACTCGCCCAACTTGTGGCCTACCATGTTTTCGGTCACGAATACCGGGATGAATTTTTTGCCGTTATGCACCGCAAAGGTCATACCGACCATTTCGGGCACGATGGTGGAGCGGCGCGACCAGGTCTTGATGACCCGGCGGTCGCCGGACTCGCCGGCGCGCTCCACTTTCTTGATCAGGTGGTCGTCCACAAAAGGACCTTTCTTGAGCGACCTGGGCATGTTGTCCCTCTCTCCTACTTCTCACCGCGGCGTTTGACGATGAGCTTGCTCGAAGATTTCTTCTTGTTACGGGTCTTGTAGCCCTTGGTAGGCTTACCCCAGGGGGAGACCGGATGGCGGCCGCCGGAAGAACGGCCCTCACCACCACCCAGGGGGTGGTCGATCGGGTTCATGGCGACGCCGCGGACCTTGGGCCGATTCCCTTTCCAACGGGAGCGACCGGCCTTACCCAGGGATATGTTCTCATGATCCAGGTTGCCCACCTGGCCGACCGTGGCGGCACCGGCGGACAGGACGCGGCGCACCTCGCCCGAGGGCAGGCGCAGCAGCGCGTACTTTCCTTCTTTGGCCACGAGCTGGGCGTAGGTGCCGGCAGCGCGGCAAATCTGGCCGCCCTTGCCCGGGTGCAGCTCCACGTTGTGCACGATGGTGCCCACGGGGATGCGCGACAGGGTCAGCGCGTTGCCAGGCTTGATGTCAGCCGTATCGCCGGACAGCAGCGTGTCGCCGGGGCGAACGCCCACAGGGGCCAGGATATAGCGCTTATCGCCATCGGCGTAGTGCAGAAGAGCGATGCGCGCGCTGCGGTTGGGATCGTACTCGATGCTCGCAACCTTGGCGGGCACGCCGGTCTTCTGGCGCTTGAAGTCGACGATCCTGTAACGGCGCTTGTGACCGCCGCCGCGACGGCGAGCCGTCACGCGGCCGTACGAGTTGCGGCCGGACTTTTTGGTCAGACCGACGGTGAGCGACTTCTCGGGCTCGACCGCGGTGATCTCCGTGAAATCGGCAAGCGTCTGGAACCGCCGACCCGGAGACGTAGGCTTTAATTTGCGTACAGCCATTTCGCTACACTCCCTCGAAGAACTCGATTTTCTCGCCCGGCGCGAGCGTCACGTACGCTTTCTTGTGGCCGGATTGCCTGCCAACGGCGCGGCCGAAACGCGTCCGGACCGAAGGCCGCTTGCGGACCACATTGACGCCTTCCACCTTGACGTCGAAAGCCTGCTCAACAGCTTTCTTGATCTCGATCTTGTTCGCCTTGGGGTGGACGTAGAAGACGACCTGGTTGGCGAACTCCTTGGAGAGGGTGGCCTTCTCCGAGATGAGCGGCTTTAAGAGTATTTGTGTGTAGTCCATTTGTTCGTCCTCTATTACTGACGCTCCGCGTGCGGGACCGAGGGGTACAAAAAAAAGCCCCCCGGGCTTCTCTGGAAGCGGTCGTTCGTGCTAGCTCAACCGCTCCTGCACGGCCTTGGCGGCGTCCTCGGTGAGGATCAGCTCGGAGTGCACGAGGATATCGCGAACACCGAATGTGTCTTTGGTCAGCACCGTTACGCCGGGAACATTCCTTGCCGAAAGAGAGAGAGTGTTATCCTCTTCCCCCACAACAATCAAGACTTTTTTTGCGCCGAGAGCGTTCTTCACATCAACGAAGTTCTTGGTCTTCGCCTCGGGAAGCTCAAAGCCCTTGACGATCATCAGCTTCTCCTCGGCAAAACGCGAGGACAGAGCCATCTTCATGGCGAGCTGTTTGATCTTCTTGTTGACCTTGAAGCCGTACTCCCGGGGCTGGGGGCCGAACACAGTAGCGCCGTGCCGCCACAGGGGCGAACGAGTGGTACCGGCGCGTGCGCGGCCGGTGCCTTTCTGGCGCCAGGGTTTCTTACCGCCGCCGGAAATCTTGGCGCGGTTCTTGGTGGCGTGGGTGCCGGCGCGGCGGATGGTCTCCTGATGGCGCACCACGAGATGCAGGATCTCGGGCTTGATGGCCACTTCGAAGACTTCAGGGGCGAGCTCCAGCGTTCCCACTTCTTTCTTGGTCTGGTCGTATACGGATATCGTAGGCATGTGCCTGTCCTCTCTCGTCGCCTCAGGACTTCTTGAAGATCATGACCAGGCCGTTGCGGGGCCCGGGCACAGCGCCGCGGATGATGAGCAGGTTATCCTCGGGACGAACGTCGACAACTTCGAGGTTGCCGGTCGTCACGGTCTTGTTGCCCATCTGTCCAGGCATCTTCTTGCCTTTGAAGACTTTGCTGGGGAAGGTTGCGTGGCCCACGGAGCCGGGCTTGCGGTGCACCTTCTCGTGGCCGTGGCTCGCGGGGGAGCCGCCAAAGTTCCAGCGCTTCATGACGCCCTGGAAACCCTTACCGATGGAGGTGCCGGAAACCTTGACCTTCTCACCGGGGTTGAACAGTTCCACCGTAAGCTCCTGGCCGAGTTCGTACTCGTCCACGTTGGCGATGCGGAACTCGCGGAGCATGCGGAAGAGGCCCTTGTCGGCCTTCTTCTGGTGGCCCTGCTGGGGCTTGTTGACCTTCCGCTCCGGTACTGCGTCGAACCCTACCTGGATGGCGGAGTAGCCGTCCGTGTCGGGATTCTTGATCTGAATCACAGGGCAGGGGCCGGCTTCAACCACGGTGCACGGAACAGCCGTGCCGTCCTGGTTGAAGATACGGGTCATGCCCAGTTTGCGTCCAAGTATGCCGAGTGCCATGGCGCGCCTCGCTACAGTTTGATCTCGACATCCACGCCGGCGGGCAGCGAAAGCTTGCCAAGTGCGTCGACGGTCTGCTGAGTGGGCTCGAGGATATCCAGGAGCCGCTTGTGAATACGCATTTCGAACTGCTCGCGGGACTTCTTGTCCACGTGCGGGCTGCGGTTGACGGTGAACTTGTGGATGTTCGTCGGCAGGGGCACGGGGCCGCCAATGCCGGCGCCAGTATTGCGCGCCGTGTCCACAATCTCAGCAACCGCCTTGTCCAGAATGCGGTAATCGTAAGCCTTGAGCTTGATACGAATACGGTCGGAAGAAACCATGTCTTACTCCGTGATCTCCGAGACAACGCCGGCGCCGACGGTGCGGCCGCCTTCGCGAATCGCGAAGCGCAGACCCTTCTCCATGGCGATGGGGACGATGAGCTCGACGTTGAAGGTCGCGTTGTCGCCGGGCATGACCATCTCCACACCCTCTTCCAGGGTGATCACGCCGGTCACGTCCGTGGTACGGAAGTAGAACTGCGGACGGTAGCCAGAGAAGAACGGCGTGTGACGGCCGCCCTCTTCCTTGGAGAGCACGTACACCTCGGCTTTGAACTTGCGGTGCGGGGTGATGGTGCCCGGACGCGCCAGAACCTGGCCGCGCTCCACATCCTCGCGCTTGATGCCGCGCAGCAGAACACCCACGTTGTCGCCGGCCTGACCCTGATCCAGGATCTTGCGGAACATCTCGACGCCCGTGCAGGTCGTCTTCACGGTGTCCTTCATGCCGACGATCTCGATCTCCTCGCCCACCTTGATGACGCCGCGGTCAACACGACCGGTCACCACGGTGCCGCGGCCGGAGATGGAGAACACGTCCTCGATGGGCATCAGGAACGGCTTGTCGATGTCGCGCTCGGGCTCGGGAATGTAGCTGTCCAGAGCTTCCATCAGCTCGAAGATCGGCTTGGCTGCCTCGTCGTCCGGGGTGTCGCACTCAAGAGCCTTGAGCGCGCTACCCAGGACCACCGGAATGTCGTCGCCCGGGTACTCGTAGCTGGTGAGCAGCTCGCGGACTTCGAGCTCGACCAGCTCCAGAAGCTCGGGGTCGTCCACCAGGTCCACCTTGTTCAGGAAGACAACCAGGGACGGCACGCCGACCTGACGGGCGAGCAGGATGTGCTCACGAGTCTGCGGCATGGGGCCGTCGGTGGCGGCGACCACCAGGATGGCGCCGTCCATCTGCGCCGCACCGGTGATCATGTTCTTGATGTAGTCGGCGTGGCCGGGGCAGTCCACGTGTGCGTAGTGGCGCTTGTCGGTCTCATACTCCACGTGAGCGGTGGCGATGGTGATGCCGCGCTCCTTCTCCTCGGGGGCCTTGTCGATCTCGTCGAAGGCGATGTAGCTGCCACCGGCCTTCATGGAGAGGATCTTGGTAATGGCCGCCGTGAGGGTGGTCTTGCCGTGGTCGATGTGGCCGACTGTGCCCACGTTGACGTGCGGCTTACTGCGTTCGTACTTGGCTTTGCCCATGATGTCAGACTCCTGCTGATAAAACGATCC
Source organism: Oceanidesulfovibrio marinus (assembly GCF_013085545.1). NCBI lineage: Bacteria > Pseudomonadati > Thermodesulfobacteriota > Desulfovibrionia > Desulfovibrionales > Desulfovibrionaceae > Oceanidesulfovibrio > Oceanidesulfovibrio marinus. Next base: position 308,397 of record NZ_CP039543.1, on the reverse strand, counting down.
GTGTCGTTCTTAGGAAGTTTGTTGCTTGGTGATCTCTTCGGCCAGGTTGGCGGGCACACGTTCGTAATGGTCAAACTGCATGGTGAACGTGGCGCGGCCTTGCGTGCGAGAGCGCAGATCGGTGGCGTAGCCGAACATTTCGGCCAGCGGAACCTCTGCCTTAACGACCTGGGCGCCAGCGCGGGACTCCATGCTGGAGACACGGCCGCGACGTCCGTTGAGGTCGCCCATGACGTCACCGAGGTACTCCTCGGGGGTGACGACTTCCACCGCCATGATGGGCTCGAGCAGAGCCATGCCGGCCTGACGGCAGCCTTCCTTGAAGGCCATGGAGCCGGCGATGTAGAAGGCCTGCTCGGAGGAGTCCACCTCGTGGTAGGAGCCGAAGACCAGCTTGGCCTTCACGTCCACCACGGGGAAGCCGGCGTACACGCCGTTCTTCATGGCGTCCTGGATGCCCTTGCCGATGGACGGGATGTATTCCTTGGGAATGACGCCGCCCTTGATCTCGTCGGAGAACACGTAACCGTCGCCCGGCTCGCCGGGTTCGAGCTCCAGCACCACGTGGCCGTACTGGCCGCGACCGCCGGACTGCTTGGCGTACTTGTGGTCGATCTTGGTGGGCTTGGTCAGAGTCTCGCGGTAGGCGACCTGCGGCTTACCAACGTTCGCATTGACGTTGAACTCGCGCAGGAGGCGGTCGACGATGATTTCCAGATGGAGCTCGCCCATGCCGGAAATAAGGGTCTGGTTGGTGTCTTCGTCCGTCTTTACGCGGAAAGACGGGTCTTCCTTGGCGAGCTTGGCCAGCGCCTCGGAGAGGTGATCGCGGTCAGCCTTGGACTTGGGCTCGATGGCGACCTCGATAACCGCTTCGGGGATGTCGAGGGACTCGAGCACCACGGGGCGGGCCGGATCGCAGAGAGTCTGGCCGGTGGCCACGTCCTTCAGGCCGACGGCGGCGACGATGTCGCCTGCACCGGACCACTTTATTTCCTCACGCTTGTTGGCGTGCATCTTCAGCAGGCGGCCAATCCGTTCCTTGCGGCCGGTGGCGCCGTTGATGACGGTCATGCCGGACTCGATGTGACCGGAGTAGACGCGGAGGAACGTGAGGTGGCCCACATAGGGGTCGGCCATCAGCTTGAAGGCCAGCGCCGCCAGAGGCTCGTTATCGTCACAGGGGCAGGTGATCTCCTTGGTCTCGTCGTCGGGGTCCACGCCCTTGATGGCGTGAACCTGATCCGGCGAGGGGAGGTAGTCCACCACCGCGTCGAGCAGGGGCTGAACGCCCTTGTTCTTGAACGCGGAGCCGCACATGACAGGCACAATAGAGAGGTTGACGGTGGCCTGGCGCAGAGCGGCTACGAGCTCTTCGGCCGTGGGCTCCTCGCCGCCGAGATACTTCTCGAGCAGGGCCTCGTCTTCCTCGGCCACGGCCTCGAGCATCTCGAGACGCATGGACTCGTACATGTCCTGCAGGTCTTCCGGCACCTCCGTGGTCTCGTAGGTAGCGCCCAGAGACTCCTGGTCGAACATCAGGGCCTTGCCGGTGATCAGATCGACGATGCCGCGGAACTCGTCCTCGGAACCGATGGGGATCTGCAGCGGCACGGGCTTGGCCTTCAGGCGCGTCTTGATCATCTCCACACAGCGGAAGAAGTCGGCGCCGATGCGGTCCATCTTGTTGACAAAGCAGATGCGCGGGACCTTGTAACGATCGGCCTGGCGCCACACCGTCTCGGACTGAGGCTCAACGCCGGCCACGGCGTCGAACACCGCGACAGCGCCGTCGAGCACGCGCAGCGCACGCTCCACCTCGATGGTGAAGTCCACGTGACCAGGCGTATCAATAATGTTGATGCGGTGATCACGCCAGTAGCACGTGGTCGCGGCAGAGGTGATCGTGATGCCGCGCTCCTGCTCCTGGGCCATCCAGTCCATCGTCGCCTGACCGTCGTGAACCTCGCCGATCTTGTGCGAGACGCCGGTGTAGAACAGGATGCGCTCGGTAGTGGTAGTCTTACCGGCATCAATATGGGCCATGATGCCGATATTGCGCTGCTTGGGGATTGGGACGACGCGTGACACGGCTCGAACTCCTCGTTACCACCGGTAATGGGCGAATGCCTTGTTGGCATCGGCCATACGGTGAGTATCTTCTTTCTTTTTCACGGCGCCGCCGCGGTTGTTGTAGGCATCGAGCAGCTCTCCGGTCAGTCGGCCGGCCATGCCCTTCTCGCCACGGGCGCGGGCATAGTTGATGAGCCAACGAATGGCCAGAGCCACCTGACGCTCGGAGCGGACCTCCATAGGAACCTGGTAGGTCGCGCCGCCAACGCGGCGGGGCTTGACTTCCATGTGCGGCTTTACGTTGTCGAGGGCCTTCTCGAAGGCGCGCAGAGGCTCTTCGCTGGTCTTCTCGGCGAGCTCGCCCAGGGATTGATAAAAAATGCGCTCGGCCACGCTCTTCTTGCCATCAACCATAAGGCGGCTGATGAACTTTGCGGCCAGCTTGCTTTTGTAGATCGGATCAGGAGTGATCTCTCTCTTGGGTACGGATCCTTTGCGGGGCATGGCTTCCGTCCTCCGGTGCTATTTAGGACGCTTGGCGCCGTACTTGGAGCGGCCTTGACGACGGTCGGAGACGCCGGCCGTATCCAGGCTGCCGCGAACAATATGGTAGCGCACGCCGGGCAAGTCCTTGACGCGGCCGCCGCGGATCAGAACCACGGAGTGTTCCTGAAGGTTGTGGCCTTCACCGGGAATGTACGCTGTGACCTCGATGCCATTGGTCAGGCGGACACGTGCGACTTTCCGCAAAGCCGAGTTCGGCTTCTTAGGGGTCGTGGTATACACACGCGTACATACGCCGCGGCGCTGGGGGCATTCCAGAAGCGCGGGCGTTTTCTTGCGCTTGAGCACCTTGGCTCGTTGCTTGCGTACGAGCTGGTTAATGGTCGGCATGCAGCTTCCTCCACTTACGGGAATCAAGTTCTGTGCAAAGACAGAGGTAAATATGTGATCCACCGACGACTGTCAACAACTTTCAGACAAAAAAAATTGCGAATGCACCCATTCGTCACTCGGCGGGTGCGTTGCATGGGCCTCAAAAGGCCAAGGAGCGGCGCGCGGAAGGCTATGCCCCTTCGTCGTGGAATGCTGCTCATACAAGAGGATTTTACCGCTGGCAAGGAAAACCCGCACAAAATCCCGATTTTTCCCTGCCTTTCACCATTTTTTTCTCTTCTTTCCTTATATATGAGCACCCACAACACCCACGGCTTGACACCTTCCCTCGAAAGTTGGATGGTCTTTTGTCCAATCTTTCCAGCGAGTTTTCTAAACCCGAGCAGACACGATACCAGACGATGGCACCTTCATCCTGCGTAGCATGGGCCGGCAACCCCTATTTTTCCAACAGACTTTCCGCTCGCGGCTGGCGCATCGTCCACATCCCCCTGGCCGACGCCTTTATCGGCTGGGACGATGTGGTCGCCGCATGCGGGGGCGAACCATCGCTTTTCGTCCTGGGCGATCGCAGCTCCGTCCCGCTCCTCCGCAGCGTGGAGCGCTTCCCCTGCCCCACCGTGGCCATCTTTGTGGATACGCACATCCATAGCTGGCACCCGCTGTACGCCCAGGGATTCGACCTGGCCACCGTGGCCATGCGCGACCACATCGCCGCCTTCCGGGGCAGGCTGCTGCCCGACGATCGCCTGCGGTGGCTGCCGCTCTTTGCCCGCTCCGAGGACAAGCCCCGGCCGGAGATCGAGCAGGCGCACGACCTGCTTTTCGTGGGCAAGGTGGACGCGGAGCTGACCCCGGGCCGCTACCGCTTTTTGCACGATCTGGCCGAACGCGCGCCGCTGACCATGCTGCGCGGGCCCTACCGCGAGCTCTTCCCCACCGGCAAGCTGATCCTCAACGAGTCCGAACGCGGCGACCTGAACTTCCGCGTGTTCGAGGCTCTGGGTTGCGGCTGCTGTCTGCTTACCCCGGACGTGGGCCACGGCCTGCGCGAGCTTTTCACCGACGGCGAGGACCTCTTCCTCTACCCGCCCGGCGACGCAGATGCCGTGGCCGCGCTGACGCGTCAGCTGCTGGACGACGAGGCAACCCGCCGCCGCGTGGCTGCCTCCGGCCTGGCCAAGGTGGATGCGGCCCATCGGGACTTCCACCGCGCCGAGCAGTTCGAGCAGTGGCTCGACGGGTTTGACCTGCCCGCCCTGGCCGCGCACCGCCTGGCCAACGCCAGGCGCATCAAGCGCGAGTTCCTCAACGTCATCTACCTGCACCTCGCCGAGAGCTACGCCGGCACCCGGACAGCCGCGCTCTACCTGCGCGAGGCCAAGTCGCTCTAGGAAAAGGCACGGATTCTCCGGGGGAAACCTTTCTGAAGAGGCTTTCCCCCAGGCCCCCTTCCAAAGACTTTTATCTGCATTTATTGAAACGCGCCTGAACGCATCGCCGTGCCTCCTCCCCTGCCCTTTCCTGCCGCGTTCCCGGCAGGCTTTTCCGGCGTGCATCTTGCATAATCCACCGGAAACAGCGGCGCCACGTCTGCGCCGTACTGCTCAAGGAGGAGCACGCCTCATGGCAGAGTTCGATCCGGGGACGCTCAAGGCCCTGTCCGACATTTCCCGCCGCACGCCGAAGAAGGCCAACTGCGTCATCTTCATGGGCCGCATCGGCGGCGCGCTCATCGACAACGTGAAGTACGCGTTTCTCGACTGCGTGCGTCATTTTCCCGACCTGCAAGGGTTCTTCCTGACGCACGACCAGGCCCAGCGCGACTTGCTGGCGCGGCAGAATCTGCCCGTGCTCCTGTTCCCGGATACCGAGGCCGTGCAGATCTGCGCGCGTGCGTCCGTGGTGGTCAGCGACGACTTCTGGTGGCGCTCCCACAGCCCGGTGCACGCCCTGCTCGAAGAGGCGCGCACCTTCCAGCTCTGGCACGGCATCCCGCTCAAGGCCATCGGCTTTCCGGAGATCGAGTCCAGCGTGAACATGACGCCCGAGAAGGCCGAGTACCTGCGCGCCAACTACAGCGGGTACGACGCCGTGCTCTCCACCTCGCCCTACTTCACCGAGCACGCATTCGGCCGGGCCTTCGGGGCCAATGACTTCCCGGAGCTCGGCTACCCGCGCAACGACGCAATGCTCCGGCCGCCGGACAAGTACGACATGCTCAATGTGGACGTTGCGCTCTACGGCGAGCTGCGCCAACGCCGCAAGGAAGGCTGGCGGGTGGTCTTCTACATGCCCACCTTCCGCGACACCGGCGGCGATCCCTTCAGCGACGGCGCCATCAACCCCGGCAAGCTTGTGGAGTTCGCCAGGCGCAACAAGATCATCTTTGTCTGCAAGTTCCATCCGTACGTACAGGCGCGCATCGCCAGCAACGACCCGCATGTCCGGGTCTGCGCCTCGCACACTGACCCCTACCCCATGCTCCGCCTGGCCGACGCCCTGGTGACGGACTACTCCTCCATCTACTTCGACTATCTCCTGCTCAAACGGCCCATCGTCTACTTCCAGTATGACCACGAGGCGTACGTGACCAGGAACCGCGAGCTGATGCTGGACATGGATGACGTGACCCCGGGCATCAGGACCGCCGACGAGGAGGCGCTGTATGCGGCCCTCGCCAAGGTATTGGACCACGGGGACCCGCACGAGGCAGAGCGCGACGCGTTGCTGGCCCGGAGCTTTACGCACCACGACGACGGGGCCGGCAAACGCGTGAACCAGTACGTACTCGATCATTTGGTGGCCATGGCGGCGCAGAGCGCCGTCACGCCGCAAACCGCGTCCATCACGAGGAGGACGACAGCATGAAAGCGGTAATCCTGGCCGCCGGCGTCGGTAGTCGGCTGGGCCGTCCATTTCCCAAGTCGCTCTCCATCCTGCCCACAGGCGAGACCATCCTGGGCAGGCAGATACGCCTTTTCCGCGAGGCTGGCGTGCGCGAGATCATCGTTGTGGTGGGCTTCAAGAAGACGCTGATCATGGAGCAGCATCCCAACGTCTACTACCGTTACAACCCCGTGTTTTACATCACCAACACCTCCAAAAGCCTGCTCTGTGGGCTGGAGGATCTGGATGACGATGTACTCTGGGTCAACGGCGACGTGGTTTTCGATCCCGGCGTTGTCCAGGGGGTCATGGCTACAACGCACAACGTGGTGGCCGTGGATCGCAAAAAATGCGGCGAGGAAGAAGTGAAGTACCGCACGGACGAGGACGGCCGTATCACGGCCATCTCCAAGACCATTGAAAACGGCGAAGGCGAGGCCGTGGGCATGAACAAAGTGCTCGCCTCACACGTGCCGGCCCTGGCGCGCGCATTGGCGCGCTGCGAGGACCAGGACTACTTCGAGCGCGGGCTGGAGTACATGATCCGCGACAAGGTGCCGTTCAAGCCGCTGGACATCAGCGAGCACCGCTGCATCGAGGTGGACTTTCCGGAAGACTGGCATGCAGCGCAGCAAATGTTTGCCGGGTAGTGGGCCGGCTTAAGGCCGGACATCCTCCGCGGTCCGGCAGCAACATCAGTCAAAACGCTTCCAGACCGTTCGGTTCACATACCCGGTGTAGCTGATGATGGTACGCACCACCTTCCGGGAAACATCGTCCGCGCGGTAGTCCGCCGGCACCTGGAACTGGCGCTCGCGGCCCGGTTCCCGTTGGCTGGTAACCACGCGCACCGCCGTGAGCAGTGTCTCGGGATCGAGATCCGCCATCACGACGCTTCCCACATCCATGCCTTCCGGCCGCTCATGGGCCTGGCGCAGCATGACCGCAGGGAAATCCAGCAGAGCTGACTCCTCCGTGAGCGTGCCGCTGTCCGACAGGACGCAGTACGCGTTCTTCTGGAGCCTGATGTACTCGAAGAAGCCGAACGGCTTGTGCTGGAGGACGGAGTCCGGCAGCTTGCCGCCCAGTGCCTCCAGGCGCACGCGGGTGCGGGGGTGGACCGAAAAGACAACAGGCAGGGCGTACTCCGCGTCAAGCCTGCGGACGCACTCGAAGAGCCGTTCGAGATTCTTCTCGTCGTCCACGTTTTCCTCGCGGTGGCAGGACAGCACGAAGTAGCCGCCGGGTTCGAGCCCGGTTTCCGCCAGCACGCCGGAAGCCTCGATATCCGCGGCAAAGCGCTCCAGCACCTCCCGCATGGGCGACCCGGTCTTGATGACCGTCTCCGGGGAGATGCCCTCGCGGAGCAGGTAGCTGCGGGCATGCTCCGTGTACGGCATGTTGATGTCGCTCATGTGGTCGATGAGCGCGCGGTTGATCTCTTCCGGCACGCGCTGGTCAAAGCAGCGGTTGCCGGCCTCCATATGGAAAATCGGAATCTTGAGGCGCTTGGCAGCATAGGCGGCCATGCAACTGTTGGTATCGCCCAGGATAAGCATGGCGTCAGGGCGCTCGGTGCGAAGCACCTTGTCGAACGCAGCGATAGCCTTGGCCACAGCCTCCGCGGCCGTTTCGGCTGCCATTCCCAAAAAATGGTGCGGTTCCGGCAGCCCGAGCTGGTTGAAGAACACCTCGTTGAGCTCGTAGTCGTAGTTCTGGCCCGAGTGGACGAGTACGTGATCCAGGCGCTTTTCGAGTTCGGCGATGACACAGGAGAGCTTGATGAGCTCGGGACGTGTTCCCACAAGGGTCACGACTTTCATGGGCAGGCTCCGGTTGTGCTGGCGAGGGTGCCTTCTCGCTACAGAAGCATGGAATGTTTGTCGAGCAGGGCCCGCACCTCGTAGATGGGAACCACGGAGTCCTTGGAGCTGAAATCGCTGGAAAGCGCGATTTCCTCGGTCTCATCCGGACTGCGCAGCTCCGGCAGCATGGGCCGGATGACGTAGTAGTCGCCGCGGCGCACGGTGTTGAACGCCTCTTCTTCGGAAACCAGGATCTCGTGGAGCTTCTCGCCAGGGCGGATGCCCACGATGTCCACCCGGATGTCACGGTCGCCGATGAGCGCATGCGCCAGGTCCAGCACCGTGCCGGACGGGGCGATGGGAATGTAGAGCTCGCCGCGCAATGCGCCATTCGCGGCCGCGAACACGGTATCCACCGCCTCGTCGATGCTCATGAGGAAGCGCGTCATCTCGGGTCGCGTTATGGTCACGGGGCCGCCGCGCTGGATCTGGTCGTGGAACAGGGGGATGACAGAGCCGCGGGAAGCCATGACGTTGCCATAGCGTACGCCGATGAAGCGGGTGTCCGGGTTGAGGATGTTGGCGGCGATAACTGTCCGCTCCTGGATGGCCTTTGTCATGCCCATCACGTTGATGGGCTTGCAGGCCTTGTCCGTACTGATGGCGATGACCGTTTCTATGTCGAAGCTGTTCTCGTTTATGGCGCGGATGATGTTCGAGACACCGAGGCAGTTCGTGCGCACGGCCTGGGCCGGGAAGTACTCGCAGGTGGGCACCTGCTTGAGCGCAGCCGCGTTGATCACGACGTCCGCATCGCGCACGGCGCTGCACACATCGGCGTAGCTGCGCACATCACCGATACGGAATTCGAGCATCTGGCTGAAGTTGCTGTATATCTTTTCGTCGGTGACGATCTTGGACTTGGACAGGGACACGCGCATGTCGTGCTGCTTGGCCTCGTCGCGCGAGAAAACGATGACTTTTTTGGGGAGTCCCTCTTCGCCGGTCAGGATACGCCGTACGAGACGACCTCCCATGGAGCCGGTGCCGCCCGTTACCAGAACTGTCTTGTCTTTGAAATACATGCACTTATCTCCTTGATTTCGTGCTGGCCCCGGAGTGGCCTGCTCACTGTTTCAGCGCCGGGTGTTTTTCGGCCCGGAGCCTGGTTGCCAACTCCGAGATCATCTCGCGCCAGGCGGGAGGTGTATATCCAAATGTGCTGCGGAACCGCGAGGAATCGAGGCTCCGGTCGAGGGCCACGGCGTTGTCCGGTTCGATGTCGATGTCGAGGGCCAGGGCGTCACGGATCATGCACAACAGATCGTACTTCGAGATGGGCGCGGCCGAGACGTTGAACACTCCGCTGGCATCGCCCTCCCGCTTGAGCAGCATGATGATAATTCTGGACATCTCGTACGTGGTAAACCCGGAAAAGATGGCGCGGGTATAGCCGTGCACTGCGCCGCTCTGTGCAAGAAACCATTCGAGCAGGCCGCGTTTGGTGAACAGCTCGGGGCCGAAGATCGAGGTCCGCAATGTGAGTGCGCCCGGCCCCCCTACCTCACCCAGGGATTTCGTGCGGCCGTATACATCGCGGGCGTCATGCAGGTCGTTGTCCACGTACATGCCTTTGTCACCACTGAAGACACAGTCCGTACTCATATGGATGAGCCGCGCGCCGCGTTCGGCGCACATCTCGTACAGCGTATGGGGAAAGAGTGCATTGAGTGTGATGGCGGCCGCAGGGCGTGAGGCTTCGTCCCGTTGCTTGACCAGGCCGACGCAGTTGACCACGGCGTCGGGCGAGCAATCGTCCAGGACAGCCTGCAACGCGCTCTGGTCCAGCACGTCCACATTGAAATATGCGTGACGTGTAACGTACTCCGGGCAGTCCGCATACTTCTCGGGACTCCCGTGGAGCGTACAACACACGTCCCCGGACTCTCCCAGCGCTCGCACCAGCTGATGGCCCAGCATGCCGGCCCCGCCCAAAACCAATACAGCCATAAATCGTCACCCCAAAACGACGGATTACAGAGTTCGACCCGCAAACGGCCGGGCGCCATCTCGCTTCGCGAATGGCTTCAGCGGTCTTTGGCTAGCAAAAACCAAACCAAGACGAACGCCGTGGGCCTGCGCAACAGGGCTGGAACGAACGTGGTGCTACGGCATTTCCGGCACGCCGTGGCCCTACTCCAAATTTTTTTGTCGATATTGTATCATGGGTGATGCATATTCCCAATAACAGAACCAAACCAGCGCATTGGCATGGGTCATTTTCTTGACAGGGTGTGTGGAGGAGGCAGAGACTGCCACGACGCTGCATAATGCAGCTATATCAAAGTATTACAAATAAATTCGGACCAAGACAGAGGTCGTCCCCGTCAACAGCGTTGTCTTTAACACCATGGAAAGAATCTGAAAACCGCTCCTCTCCCATCGCTCAGAGCGGAAATAATTGTCCGCAGTACAGATTCCAGAAGAAATCGGGCATGCCGCGGAGAGGGGCGGACAGTTCTTCGTGAGACGCCTGCTGCCCCTCGATCCCAGTGAATGCGAAAGCAGCCGGCTCCCGGCGTTCAGACCCAGACGGCCCTGCATTGTCTCTTCCGTGCCCGGAAAATACCGGTCTGATCCTCGTGGGGGATTGCCTTGTCGTATGGGGAAAAATCACCACCATATTTCTACGGCTCTATACGGGCCACACAGGCAGGCATGCCGCTTGCAAAGGCCGTGGTGCCTGCTCTGTCGTTTATTTGAACATCGAACATTCATATCTTCATCAGGAGGCTGTATGAGTAAGCACCAACTGGCCAATGCCACCGAAGACATGCTGTACCCCCCGGCACAAGACGCGGCCTCCAACCTCATGTCCCTGACGTTCAAGCGGTACATCGACAACCTCAGAAAAGGCTTGCAGCTCCTGAACGAGGACGGTGTGCTGCGTTTGACCCAGTGCCTCAAACGCGCCTTTGCGGAGAATCGCCAGGTTTTCATCTGCGGCAACGGCGGCAGCGCGGCCAACTCCATACATATCGCCAATGATTTTCTCTACGGCGTTGGCCGGCACCTGGGCAAAGGGCTGCGTGTCCATTCACTGAGCGCCAACCCAGCGATCCTCACCTGCCTTGCCAACGACATCTCCTACGCCGAGATCTACTCCGAGCAGCTGCGCACCATGGCCGGAGAAGGCGACGTCCTGCTGATTCTTTCCGGCAGCGGCAACTCGCCCAACGTGCTCCGCGCTCTGGAAACAGCCCGCGAGCTCGGCATGGAGACCGCCGCCCTCCTGGGGTATGACGGCGGCGAATGTCTCAACTGCTGCGACATCCCTATCCACATCAAGCTCGATGACATGCAGGTGGCCGAGGACGTGCAGGTGGTGGTGGGCCATCTGCTCACCCGGTTGCTGCAGGAGTGGAGCAATGAGTAGCAGCCAGCTCTCCCTGGACGGGCACAAGCTGATCTACCATCCGGACCGCCTCGCGGACTTCCTGGCCGGCCGGGACATACGGCCGCTGTATGCGGAGATATCGCCCAACGGGCACTGCAACCATCGCTGCCTGTTCTGTAATTTCAACTACCTGGGCCACAAGAGCTTTTTCCCCGAGGGCCGCATGCCCGAGCTGGTCAAGGAGCTGGCGGCGGCCGGCGTCAAAGGCATCGTGTTTGCGGGAGCCGGCGAGCCCACCCTGCACAAAGATACCTTCGCCGCCGTGCACGCGGCTAAGGAGGCGGGCGCGGACGTGGCCATGAGCACCAACGGCGCCATGCTCACGCCGGAGCAGATCAACGCCATGGCCGAAGAGCTCACGTGGGTCCGTTTCTCCATCAGCGGCGGCACGCCGGAGAGCTACGCCCGGGTGCATCGCGGCCGGCCCGGCGACTTTGAAAAGGTGCTGAGCAACATCGCGCGGCTCCGCGAAGTGCGCGACCGCATCTCATCGCCGATTACCATTGGTTCGCAATGTGTGCTGCTGCCGGAAAACCACGAGGACATCCCGGCCCTGGCCGCCACGCTCAAGCAACGCGGCGCGCACTACTTCGTTATCAAGCACTTCTACCCGCACAATAAAAACGAGTATGCCCCGGATATGTCGTTCCTGACGGACGAGTACCTGGCCGGGCTGCAGGAGATGGCCGATTCCCTGACCACGGACGACTTTGCGTGCATCCTCCGCTCCAAGGATACGTTGCAGCGGAACCGCCCGTACACCCAATGCCACGGCCTGCCCTTCATACTCTATGTCCGAGAGGACGGATCGCTCTACTCGTGCTTTTCGCACCAGGACGACCCCAACACAGTACTTGGCGATGTGGGAAGCACGTCCTTTGAGGACGTATGGAACGCTGACAGGAAACAACAGGCCTTCGACTACATCAACAACACAATCGACAAGAGCCAATGCCAGTCCAACTGCCGGCACAATCAAATCAACCTGTGGCTGGATAAGCTGACGCCACCGCCGGCGCACGTGAATTTCATCTGATCGGAGCCTTTGTTGTGCAGGACACGATACTTGTTCTAGGCAGTAATTCGTTTTCAGGGTCCCATTTCGTGGCAACCGCCCTACGCAAAGGGCACCGCGTTCTGGGTGTCAGCCGTTCACCGGAGCCGCATCCCGTTTTTCTGCCGTACCGCACGGACCCGGACCTGGACCTGTCCCGGTTTCAGTTCGCGCAGTACGACGTGAACAACGACCTCGACGCGATCATGGAGCTCGTTCACGCCGAGAAGCCCGCGTACTTCGTAAACTTCGCCTCCCAAAGCATGGTTGCGGAAAGCTGGGAGCATCCCGAGCACTGGTTCCGCACCAACACGCTGTCCCAGGTGCTGCTTCACGATAAGCTGCGCCGCTGCGATTTCCTCAAGAAGTACGTGCACGTATCCACGCCGGAGGTGTACGGCTCCACAGAAGGCAACATCACCGAGGCAGCGCCCTACAACCCGAGCACGCCGTACGCCGTCTCCCGCGCCGCCGCAGACATGAGCCTCATGTCCTTCTACAAGGCCTACGACTTCCCCGTGGTGTTCACCCGTGCAGCCAACGTGTTCGGTCCGGGCCAGCAGCTCTACCGCATTGTTCCGCGCGCCGCGCTTCTGTTCCTCACCGGCGGAGTCCTGCCGCTGCATGGCGGCGGACGTTCCGTGCGTTCCTTCATCTACATAGGCGATGTCGCGGACGCCACGTTGGAAATCGCCCGCCGCGGCGCCCCTGGCAACGCATACCATCTGTCCACGGATCGCTACATCAGCATCCGCGACCTGGTGCATCTGATTGCGGACATGACCGGCGTGGACTTCGACACGCATGTGCGGATTACCGGGGACAGGCTGGGCAAGGACGCCGCCTACACGCTTGATTGCACCAAGGTCAGGCAGGAGCTGGGCTGGACGGCTACCACATCCTTGGAAGACGGAATCCGCCGGACCATCGACTGGGTCCGTGGCAACCTCGATTGTCTGCAACAACAACCGCAGGCATACGTCCACAAGCCGTAAACAGCGGGACGCATGCCCCACGGGACAGCCCGGCAAGACATAGGGCGCCTAACAACAAAGGCAACGCAATATGACTTCCCTTTCCTCCGCGAATGTGAGCGGCATACCCGCGCCATGTTCCACACAGGCCTACCTGGACGACGATGCCTTGCGCGCCGAAGCCGCTGCGTTACGCGCCGAGCTTGTGGCGCTCAGCCATCGCACCCGCACCCCGCACCTGGGCTCCGCGCTTTCCTGCGTAGATATTCTGACCGCGGCGTACTGGGGCGGATTGCGCCTGAACCCCGACGAAGCGACCCTTCCCGAACGCGACCGCTTCATCCTCAGCAAGGGACACGCCGCCGCCGCGCTGTACCTCGTACTCATGCGCCGGGGCTATTACGATCGTTCGGTCCTCGACGGCTTCAATGTAGACGGCGGATGTCTGCAGGAGCACCCCGGCCCCGCATGTGTTCCCGGTGTGGAAGCCGCCACCGGCTCTCTGGGCCACGGCTTGTCCATCGGGCTGGGTATGGCTCTGGCCGCCCGCATGCAGGGCGTGGAGCACCGCACGTGCGTCGTGCTCGGCGACGGCGAATGCAACGAAGGCTCGGTCTGGGAAGCAGCCATGATGGCCGGAGCGCATAAGCTGGGTTCATTGCGCGCCGTGGTGGATTTCAACCGCTGGCAGGCCACGGGCCGGAGCTGCGAGATTCTGGCCATGGAGCCCCTGGGCGCAAAATGGCTCGCCTTTGGCTGGAACGTGGTGGAGGTGGACGGCCACGACCCTGTGGCCCTGCGCAGCCTGTTGTCCCTGCCCCGCGCCGAGTATGGAAAACCTCTTGCGATTATTGCGCATACGACCAAAGGCAAGGGCGTCTCCTTTATGGAAGATGACAACAACTGGCACTATCGCATCCCCACGGAAGATGAAGTCGAGCAGGCCCGCAAGGAGTTGCTGCACTCATGAGAAACGCACTGGCGGACGAACTCACACAGCTGGCCGACCAGCGCCCCGAGCTTGCCGTGCTCTCCGGGGATATCGGTAATCGCCTTTTCGACCGCTTCAAGGAGCGCCACGCGGACCGCTTCTTCAACTGCGGCGTTGCAGAAGCCAACATGACCAGCGTTGCCGCCGGCATGGCTCTCTCCGGCATGCGGCCGGTCACGTACACCATTGCTTCCTTCAACACGGGCCGGTGCCTGGAGCAGATCCGCCTGGACCTGTGCTACCAGAATCTGCCCGTGGTGCTGGTGGGTGTGGGCGCGGGACTTTCCTACGCCTCGCTTGGCCCCACGCACCACGCGTTGGAAGACGTGTGCTGGATGCGGTCCATGCCCAATATGACCGTCATCTGCCCTGCCGATGCTGTAGAGACGCGCCTGACCTTGCGCGCCGCCCTGGAGCACAATGGTCCCGTATACCTGCGCCTGGGTAAGAAAAACGAGCCCCTGGTGCATCAGAACATCCCGGATTTCCAGATCGGCAAGGGCATTGTGCTGCGCCCCTGGGGCAAGGTCTGCATTCTTGGCGTGGGCACCGTGACCCCTGTGGCCGTCGAGGCCGCGGAGGCCCTGGCCGCGCAGGGTATCGAAGCCGGCGTGGTAAGCCTGCACACCGTGAAGCCTCTGGATACCGCTCTGCTCGCCCAGCTGGACCGCGAGTGCGACGTGGTCGCCGTGGTGGAGGAGCACTCTCCCGCCGGCGGGGCGTGGAGCGCCGTTGCCGAGTGGAACGCGGAAAACAACGGACGCATGCGTGTGCTGCGCTGCGGCACAGCGGATTCGTTCATCTGCGAAGCCGGCGGCCAGGAATGGGCGAGAACCAGCCAGGGCATCAGCGCCCGGGCCATTGCGGAGCGCATCGCCACCGCCTTGCACCGGGGAGAAATGGCGTGATCGTCGGCATTGATTTCGACAACACCATTGTGAGCTACGAAGGCATCTTCCATGCCGCTGCTGTGGAGCGCGGCCTGCTGCCGGCGGATGCGCCCCGCCACAAGCAGGGCGTGCGGGACGCATTGCGCGCCATGGACAGAGAAGCGGACTGGACCGAGTTGCAAGGGTATGTGTATGGCCCAGGCCTGGCCGCGGCGCCCCCCTATCCCCTGGTAGCGGAGTGCATCGCGTTTCTTCTGGCCAACGGGGTCCAGGTCCATGTTGTCAGCCACAAGACCCGGTACCCCTATCTCGGCGACAGACATGACCTCCACGCCGCGGCGCGGAGCTGGCTCGTAGCGCAGGGCTTTGTGGACACGGGTATGCTGGACGAGTCCCAGGTCTTTCTGGAGCAAAGCAAGGCCGAGAAGCTCCAGCGCATCGCCGCGCTCGGCTGCGGCTACTTCATCGACGATCTGGAGGAGTTCCTGACCGACCCGGACTTCCCGGCCACGGCCACGCCCATCCTTTTCCGCCCGCAATCTTCGAAAACGGCGTCTCCCGCTGGTGGTGCCCCCGCCGACCGGACGTTGCTCACTATGGAATCCTGGGCCGCTATCACGGATTTCTTCCGCGCCTTGCTCCCCCAAAACCAGCCAGGAGAGCCGGGTGACTGCGTGTGACCATATGCCCAAAAGCGGCTGTGGCTCTCACGGTGTCTGCAGCGCACTGCCGGATGCTATCGCCGAGGCGGCGATCGGTCTTGTTCAAAGCACCGGCTATGGCGCGCCGACATCCGTCAAACAACTGACAGGCGGCGGCAACAACCGGATCTACCGCATCCATGCCGGCACAGAGGCTCTGGTCCTCAAGCACTATTTCCGCCATCAGGTGGATCAACGCGACCGGCTCGGCAACGAGTACGCCTTCCTCTCCTTCTGCACGGACCGGGGCATCACATGCATCCCTCGCCCTGTGGGCATGGATGCGCAGGCCGGAATCGCACTGTACACCTACGTCACAGGCGAACCGTGCGCGGCTCTTCAGGACAACCCGCCGGACAAGGCGCTCGGCCAAGAAATAGCCGAGGCCGCGGCGTTTCTGGCCAAGCTGCATGACGCATCGCACCATCCTGAAGCTGCCGCTCTGGCGCCGGCATCCGAAGCGTGCCTGAAGCCGACCGACCATTTCGAGTGCGTGGATCGGCGGTTGCAGGTTCTTGAGGAGGCGCTGAGCGCCCCTTTGTCCGAGTCCATGGCGAACGCATGCGAGTTTGTTCGTAACGTGCTGCGTCCTGCCTGGAACACGCAGCGGGAATCGGCTCTGGCGCACATTCAGGACGAGGAACCCGCCCGCCGCACCCTGTCCCCATCCGACTTCGGTTTCCATAACGCCCTGCGCACCGCCTACGGCCTGGTGTTTCTCGATTTCGAGTACGCGGGCTGGGACGACCCTGCCAAAACCTTGTGCGATTTCGTGTGCCACCCGGCGCATCATCTGCCGTTTTCCTTTCAAAGCAACGCCTTGCTTGCATTGGCCGAGGCTGTAACCACGGATACTTCCGAAAAAACAGTATTATTGGAACGGACTCTGCATTTGTTGCCAGTGCATGTGCTCAAGTGGTGCTGCATCATGCTCAATGATTTCAAACCCACAGATAATGCGCGGCGGCATTTCGCCATGGGCGGCGACCCGGAAGCCCGCCGTGCAAAACAGCTGGCCAAGGTACGGGCGTACTTCAGCGCCTCCCTGCCCCGGCTGGCCACCCTCAGCGACTCGATCCGGAGCCAGATATGAGCTATATAGATTTTCTCACCCCACTGCACACCAGCACCAAGCGCGACTACCTGAAACGGATGATGGAGTATCCCAAGGCGGAGACTATCACTGTCGCCAAGCGGTATGACCACGAGTACTGGGACGGCGACAGGCGGTTCGGCTATGGCGGCTACAAGTACGACGGCCGTTGGCGCGTTGTGGCGGAGGCCATGGCCGAGCAGTACAACCTCAAACCCGGCCAGAAGGTTCTGGATGTGGGCTGCGGCAAAGCATTTCTGCTGTACGAGCTCACCCAGGTTGTCCCCGGGCTGGAGGTCGCGGGCATGGATATCTCCTCGTACGCAATAGAAAACGCCAAGGAGGAGGTCCGCCCCATGCTGCAGGTGGCGGACGCCACCAAGCTCCCCTACGAGGACAACAGCTTCGACTTCGTCATATCGCTCAACGTGCTGCACAATCTCTACTGCCAGGACCTGGACAAGGCGCTACGCGAGATCGAACGCGTCGGGAAGAAAAACAAGTACATCGTGGTGGAGTCCTACAGGAACGAACAGGAAAAAGTGAACCTGATGTGCTGGGTTCTTACCGGCGAGTGCTTCTTCACCCCCGAGGAATGGGAATGGTGGTTCCAGCAGACCGGTTACACCGGCGACCACTCCTTCATCTACTTTGAATAGGTACGGAGCATCATGATTCCTTTTACATGTCCCGAGCATGGCGGAAGCCTGGCGGTGCGGCCCAGCCCCGGTGGAGAGCCAGCGCTCTCCTGCCCTTCCGGATGCACTTATCCACTCGTCAAGGGTATTCCCCGCTTTGTGCCGGAATCCAACTACACGGATGCATTCGGTCTGCAGTGGAAGACCTTCCGGCGCACCCAGCTGGACTCGGTGACGGGCTGCCCCATCACCAGAACCAGGCTGACGCGGCTCCTCGGCGGCTCCATCGATGTTGAAGGGCAGAACATCCTGGAAGCAGGATGCGGGGCCGGGCGGTTCACGGAGATTCTCCTGGAAGAAGGCGGCCTGGTCCACGCCGTGGACATGTCCTGCGCGGTGGAGGCCAACCATGAAAACTGCGGCACGCATGCGAACCATCGCGTATGCCAGGCCGACATCCGCAATCTCCCGTTCCAGGAAGAGTCGTTCGATCTGGTCTTTTGCGTGGGGGTTGTGCAGCACACCCCGGACCCGGAGGAAACCATGGCCGCCCTTTGCCGCCAGGTACGCCCCGGAGGCCGGCTGGTGATGGACCACTACACCCACGGCTACCCCGTTACCGCGTCCCGCAGAATCATACGGGAAAAGCTCCTGCAAATGCCGCCGGAGTTCAGCCTTTCCTTCTGCGAGATGTTGGTGAACATTCTGTGGCCTGTGCATGTGATGCTTTGGCACAACAGGAAGATCCCTGGATTCGGCGCGCTGTACAAGCAGTTTCTGGCGCACTCGCCCCTTGTGGACTACCACAGCTCATATGGTGAGCTTTCTCCTGAGATATTGCAGAGCTGGGCGCTTCTGGACACGCACGACACGGTGACGGACCGCTACAAGCACCTGCGCAGCGCCGATGAAATCGCTGCGACACTGGCAGCCCACGGCATGGTGGACATTGAGACCCAGCTCGCCGGCAACGGTGTGGAAGCACGCGCCAGACGGCCCGAGTAACCAGGCCTGATGACAATCATGAACAACACGAACGCACCAGGACAACTCGCCATCCATGGCGGAACGCCTGTCCGGACAACACCGTTTCCGGGCAGAAGGCTTTTCGGCGAGGACGAGCTTGAGGCTGTGACCAACGTGTTCCGGCACGCCTGGGATACGGGCCGTGATTTCGGCTACCAGGGGCCTTTTGAAGATGAGTACGTGGCCGACTTCTGCGCCATGCAGGGCGGCGGTTTTGCGGACGCCGTTTCCTCCGGCACCAGCGCCGTGCTCATAGCCCTGGCCGCCCTGGAGCTGCCCGGCGGCAGTGAGATCATATGCTCACCGGTCACAGACCCTGGCGGGCTCACGCCTGCATTGTGGCTCGGTCTGCACCCGATCATAGCGGACGCCGCCCCTGGCGGCTTCAATGTCGATGCCGAGCGTATCGCCCAGGTTCTCACACCGCGCACAAAAGCGCTGCTGCTGACGCATGCCGGCGGCATTCCCATAGATATGGAGCCTGTCGCCGCCCTGGCCCGAGAGCACGACCTGTGCATCGTAGAGGATTGCTCCCAGGCGCATGGCGCGCGGGTGAACGCAACTCCGGTGGGCTGCTTTTCGGATATCGCCGCATTCTCCACCATGTTTTCCAAGAACCACGCCTCCGGCGGGTGCGGCGGCCTGGTCTACACACAGGACAAGCAGCGCTACGACACGGTCCGGGCCTTTTCCGACCGCGGTAAGCCCTTTGCCCGCCAGGACTTCGACCCCAAGAATCCAGCGCATTTCCTGTTCCCGGCACTGAATCTGAACCAGGACGAGTTGTCCTGCGCCATCGGCCGGAGCACCCTGCGACGCCTGCCGCAAACCATACTGCGGCGGCGTGCGATAATCGAGCAGGTCCGCGAGCAGATCGACGCCTCGTCCGTGCTGCGCATCCTGCGACCGGCCAGGCATCTGGAGGACTCACCGTTCTTCATGACGGTCTGCGTGGATACGGACAAAATCACCTGCTCCAAGCTGGAATTCGCCCGCGCCGTGCAGGCCGAGGGCATCCCGATCAATCCCGACTATCGGTACGTGGTTTCTGAATGGCCCTGGCTGGCCCCGCATTGCGCCACGCCACCCAGCACGCCGCATGCGGTTTCGTTTCGCGAGAGTTCTTTTAATATTCTATTCAATGAGCGCTTTTCAGACAACGACGCCAAAGACATCGCAACGGCTCTGCTCAAAGTGGAAGCCGCCATGGCAGGACCAAGATCATGAAGCTGTCCGTGATCTCTTCTGCTGCGCAGATCGGGCAGGATGTCCGCATCCACGATTTCGCCAACATCTACGGCGCCTGTGCAATCGGATCGGGCTCCGTTATCGGGGCCTTTGTGGAGATCCAACCCGGGGCCGTCATCGGCAAGGGCGTCAAAGTCTCCAGCCACACCTTTATCTGCGATGGCGTCACTATAGACGATGAAGCGTTCATCGGCCACGGCGTCATGTTCACCAACGATAAGTCTCCACGCTCCGTATTTGATGACGGCACCCCTGTTACCGCTGCGACGACGAAAGTCGTACCGACCCGAGTTTGCCGCCGCGCAGCCATTGGCAGCGGTTCCACTATCCTGTGCGGCATCACTATTGGCGTGGGCGCACTGGTAGGCGCCGGCAGCGTGGTGACGAAAGATGTTCCGCCCCACGCCGTTGTCGCCGGCAACCCGGCCCGAGTCGTCAATACTTCATCCTTTCCCGAAACGAGGTCTACCATGTCCATGCCTGAGGGGCTGCAACAACCCCACAACCAAATTTTGTTCGATGAATACAACGAGTATGGTCCTGTGCAACTGGGGCCTTACTCCAGCTATACCTGGCGGCACGACCCACGCCATCTGCTTTTCACCCTTGCCCGCTACAAGTTTGGCGCGAAGCTGTTGCAGGGATGCGAATCCGTGCTGGAGATCGGATGCGGAGACGCTGTAGGTTCACCCATACTGCTCCAGACTGTAAAACGGCTCCACGGTGTTGACCTTGAGCCCGCTATCATTGCGGACGATATTCGTCGCAACGAGTACGGCGACAGGTTGAGCTTCGAAGCCGTGGACCTGACCAAGGCATCACCTGCAGGTATGTACGACGCCGCAGTATCTATGGATGTAATTGAGCACATCCCGGCGCAAGAGGAAGACGCGTTTCTTCATAACATAGCTTCGTGCTTAAATCCGCACGCAATATGCATCATAGGCACACCAAACGTGACAAGCCAACAGTACGCCAGTGAAAACAGCCGCGCCGGACATATCAATCTCAAGGATCACGATTCGCTCTCTGCATCGCTCCATAAATATTTTCATAATATCTTTGTCTTTTCCATGAATGATGAAGTAGTGCACACCGGCTACAAACCCATGGCCCATTATCTAATGGCTGTTGCAACCGGTAAAAAGTAATTTTGCATGGGCTTGATCGATTTACTTGGCGCTATCGGCGCTTCCGAGATACCGGAGCTGCTTTACAAGGCGATCCAAGTTGCAGGAAATGTATGCCACGGCAGCTTGCCATAGTTGGTGCTATACATATGGCCGAAACAGTTGCCCGCGAATGCGCTGATTGCGGCATTGAAGCACTTGGTATTTATGACGATGCGCTAGACTGCCAGGGAACAATTGTGGCTGGCCATGTGGTGCAACCGTCGAGCGCTTTGGAAGCAGTGCCGCGCGAAACGCCTGTTATCCTTGCCACCCACCGGTTGTTGAATCTCACCCGGCGCTTGCGCGGTATGGGGTTCGCGCATGCATGGCCCTTTCCGTTGCTGCACATCGTATGGCCGGAGCACTTCAGCGCGCATCCCTTTTACGAAGACCTGCATGCCGATCTGTTGCGCAACACCCACAAGATCTTCGAGTTGCGCTCCATGCTGGCAGACGAGGCGTCTCGCGACACACTGGATGCAGTCACCGGGTTCCGTCTTACGCTTGATGTCGAGATCCTGGCTCCTGCGCTGCGTCCCCAGGCGTACTTCCCCGAAGATATCTTCGCCCTGGGCCATGACGAGACTTACTGCGACGGCGGCGCATACTCCGGCGACACCATTACCGACTTTCTCGCGCGTACGGACAACCAGTACACGCGAATCGTCGCATTCGAACCATCTTCCGGTAGCTATGCGGATCTGGCGGCAAAATTTTCCACAATGTCGAATATTCGTTGCGTCCAAGCATGCCTGCATCATACAGATACGCAACTGCTATTCAACTGCAGTAACAATCGAGATTCATGCATTGCACCGGATTCCGGCGAGGCATGCGACGCCTTATGTATAGACAATCTTCCCGAGGCAGCCGAGCTCAGTCTCATCAAGCTCAACATTGAAGGTGCGGAGGAAGACGCCCTGCGGGGGTGCGTCTGTGACGCTGTCCAACCATGCGCCAAAGCTGTCCATCGCGGCATATCACCGCCCCCGCGACATATGGCTGTTGCCGGAACTCGTACGCGAATTGCAGCCCGGCTACTCGTTGTATCTTCGGCAGCATGATAGTGGCATCATAGAAACTGTGCTGCATGCATATCCGTAACGACTCTTTACTCTTTGCCAAGGAGTTTATCCAATGCGTTTATTGTTAACTACTTCATACTCAGGTATAGGATTCAACAACGCTCCTCCGATTGGCCTGTATCGTCTGAAGAATTACCTCAAGACACATGGCTTTTCATGTGATGTATTGGATCTATCCCTTGAAAATGCGTCACACTGGGTTCAACGCGTCCAGAATGGCGAATATAAGATTGTCGGCATGAGCGTTTCGCATATGCACATGGAAGACGACATAAAACTGCTCAGCCAGTTCCGCTCCGCCAACATATCCGACTGTTTCTTTATTGCCGGTGGGCAAGAAGCTACATATAACTACAAGCAGTGGCTGGATGCTGGATTTGATGCCGCGGTGCTTGGCTACGGCGAATACCCGCTCCTGGCCATCGCTCAAAGCATCCAGAAATATGGCTGTGCAGACAAGAAAGATTTGTCTCGGATATCTGGACTCGCATTTTATCAGGATGATGAGATACACCTCGTGCCGGCACAACCAGTTTCTCCTGAAGATTTCGAATTGTTGACGTTTGATAATGTTCTTTCAACTCAAATCCCTTATGATGCATATTGGGATCAAGCTAAATCCAGAGCAAAAGCTCTTAATCTGCGTTCAAATGTATTCATCCCAGAACTAGCTCGCATTTATACTTCGAGCCATTGCCCTAACCATTGCGGATTCTGTAGTTCTCATCGCTTCCTCAGCTTCGCGCAATCCAGTCCGGCCAAGCCAAGAATGCTTGATGCGGATAAGGTCTTTGAGCTTGTTCTGCATTACGCCAACACCTATGGTGCTAAGGGATTCCTTTTCAGTGATGACGAGTTTCTTGTTTCGCGCAAGCGTGCAACGGATTTCTGTAATCTCGTGATCCGTGCCAAACAAAACGGTGAATTAGCGCAAGGTACCATGTTAAACTGCCAGGCCCGTGTTGCAGATTTCAAAAATCCACATGAAAGACAGAGAGTGGATTCCGACTTCATCAAACTCCTGTATGCTGCCGGTTTTCACAGTATTAGCCTTGGGGTAGAATCTTTTTCCGACAGACTCCGCGCTACGCCAGTCATGAACAAAAAGGGTTTCTCTGGAGATCAGGTCTTTAATGTGATACAAGAAATGATCGATGCCGGGATAACGCCACAAGTCAACATCATTCTTTTCATTCCGGACACGACACGAGAAGAAATTATGTACAACATGCAATGTGGCATCAAGGTTATGGATATGGGATGCACAATTGCCGTAACGACTCACCTCCTTAGCGTTCCCGGGGCTCCTTGTTATAATAATGCAGATTATCCCCATGAACTCATCGAAATCACAAGCGCAATCACTGGTAAATCAATTCCTGTTTCCAAGCATTTCATCCCAAAGGATCCATTTATTGCCCGCACTGCAGATCACTACCAGCAAGCATTTAATGCCGAACAAGAATCATTCTTGAAAAGAAATGCATGGCCTTTTGAGACCGTGCACAAATCCATGCTTGGGATAATATCATTTATTGCGATAGCTGATCTCTTGGGGGAGGGAGATCAGGCTATGCAATGGCGGAAACATCTCGATACGTTGGCACAAGAACTGGCAATAGCTGTATAGCATGAATCATTTTCCTTTTCCGGATAGCTTGCTTTTTCAAATTTATTTTGCAACTATTTGATTTTGCAAACTGAAATTCAGGACATCACCTTTCCACTCTTCAAAAATACATCTATGGAATCCATTAAACATCCCCGACGTATGGTTGCAGCCATTCTTGAACAACAACGCGCTCCGCTGGTAATCGACGAAGTCGAGCTCCCCGAACGCCTTACATGCGGACAAGTTCTTGTCCGGGTTTTGTATAGCGGAATATGTGGGTCACAACTGGGCGAGATAGACGGCGTCAAGGGCGAGGACAGGTACCTGCCGCATCTTCTGGGCCACGAAGGTGTCGGCGAGGTGCTGCAAGTCGGAGAAGGCGTGCGTTTTGTCCATACTGGGCAACGTGTGGTCTTGCACTGGCGCAAGGGAGCCGGCATGGAAGCCGTGCCAGCCACATACAAATGGCGCAATAAACTACTCAATGCCGGTTGGGTCACCACATTCAATCAGTACGCAATTGTATCTGAAAACCGCCTGACACCAGTTTACGACGATGTCGATACTGAAATTCTACCACTCTTGGGCTGCGCCGTTACAACAGGTTTCGGTGTTGTCACCAACAATGCCAAGGTGAGCATCGGTGATTCCGTTGTCGTTTTTGGTGCCGGCGGCGTTGGTCTGAATGTCGTCCAGGGCGCCGCGCTCGCCGGTGCATATCCCATTGTCGCCATTGATCTATATGACAACAGACTGGAGCTGGCGGCCAGGCTCGGGGCCACGCATTGCATCAATGGTTCTTCCCAGGATGTGATGCAGGCGATTCAGGATATCGTGGGCAAATCAGGCGCCGATGTGTGCATCGACAACACGGGAAATACAAAAATTATTTCGATGGCTTACTCTCTCACAGCTTCTCAAGGTCGAACGGTGCTCGTGGGGGTGCCCCATAAAAACGACGACGCATCAATCCACACCCTGCCGCTCCATTTCGGCAAAACCCTCACCGGCTCACACGGCGGTGAGAGCAGACCGGAGCTGGATATCCCCCGGTATGTGAAACTGTTACGCGCAGGAAAACTTCAGTTGCGCGAATGCATAACAGAAGTGTTTGCACTGGAAGAGATCAATACTGCTATCGAGCGCATGCGCTCCGGCGAGCTGGCCGGCCGTTGTCTCATCAACTGTTACCCTGACCTCGGTTGAGGGGGGAACAATGCCACTGAATAACCATGCGCAAGAGGTGCTTGCGCGAATAGAGCAGGAACGGAAAGGCAAGCGGGTGGTGTTTGTTTCCGGCAACTTCAATATCATACACCCTGGCCACCTGCGTCTGCTCAGCTTCGCAAAGGATCTTGGCGACATACTTGTCATCGGCGTACTCTCTGACAGCTCACCAAGTGCCTATATCGCCGAGTCCCTGCGCCTTGAAGGCGTTCGCGCTTTGAGCATAGTGGATCATGCATTCTTGTTGTATGACACGCCGTCAGATCTTATTCTTGAACTGCGCCCAGACTTTGTCATCAAAGGCAAGGAACATGAAGAAGCAGTGAATCCTGAAGCAACAGCCTTGGAGAAAACAGGAGGACAGCTGCTTTTCACGTCCGGAAATGTATCTTTATCAGCCAATGACCTTGCCCTGAATATCGCGAGCACGTTGCGCCCCATTATCAAGCCGACTGATTTTATGGCGCATCATTCATTCAATTCGGATACGCTTGATACATGTCTTGACCGGATGCACGGATTACGTGTCTGTGTGTTAGGGGACATCATAGTTGATGAATATGTAACCTGTGATCCCCTGGGAATGTCGCAGGAAGATCCGACCATTGTTGTAACGCCTGTATGTGTGGATCGCTTCCTGGGAGGAGCAGGCATAGTGGCGGCGCACGTGGCAGGTTTAGGCGCCGAGGTCCGTCTTTTTTCCGTGCTCGGCCACGATGACGTCGCCGATTTTGCTCGCCAGGCTCTCCATAAATACGATGTTAAGCCTGATCTTCAGATAGATATAACCCGCCCGACCACACTCAAGCAGCGTTTCCGCTGCTTCCAGAAGACAATGCTGCGGGTCAATCACCTGCGTCAGCATGCTATCAGTCAAGAGCTGATACAGACGTTCTTCCGCCGAGTTATGTCTGTTCTCGACGAGATCGATCTTCTGGTGTTCTCCGACTTCAACTATGGCTGCCTTCCGCCTCAGTTGGTCAACGTACTTACAGAAGAAGCGAGACAGCGTAACATTCCGGTGGTCGGAGACAGCCAGTCATCATCACAGATGGGAGACATCTCCAGGTTCCGCAACACATTGTTGCTGACCCCGACAGAAAGAGAAGCCCGTCTGGCTCTACATGACTTCGAATCCGGCCTGGTTGTGCTCGCATCGAATTTAATCAAAAAAACAGGCGCTAAGAATGTAGTTATCACCCTGGGTGAAGCAGGTGTTCTTATTCATACGGCCGATCAGGCTGAAACCATCAAGACCGATCGTCTCCCAGCCATGAACACGACACCAAGCGATACTGCAGGTGCCGGTGATTCTTTCTACGCTACAGCATCTTTGGCTCTCGCCTCTGGCTCGGATATCTGGCAAGCATCGTATTTGGGATCGCTTGCTGCGGCCTTGCAGGTAAGCCGCGTTGGCAACACGCCCCTTTCACTTGCTGAGCTGCGGAGCGAACTGCTCAACGAAAAATATACGATTTAGTTTCTGACATAAGTGCCTATGATGGAGTGGCACCCCTCCATGCTAAACCGTCTTTCTGCAAAGCTATTATCGGGCGTTTGAGTAGTACTCTTCACTCCATGTATTGCTGTAGCACTCCTGCCTCAATCAATCCGACCAAATCTTTTTGTGCTTGGGCATAGCTTTCCATAGTTCCTATATCTCTATGGTAGCAATCATTGTGGTATGTATATATTTTATCAATATATCTCGGAATAACATCCATGCTAATATCCGGGAACTCAGCACCGCATTCATCCAGGGTGTCCAAAATCTCTGGTTCCATTATGTACACAGCGCCGTTGGCCAGATCCCCGGGTGGATTCTGTTTCTTTTCATGGAACGCAACGACAACACCTCGCGCATCCAGCTCTACAATACCGCAGCTGCTCGGAGTCGGTGTCGTGAATGTCATCATGGTGATCATTGTTCCTGCAGGACGATTGTGGTGTGCCGTAATGAATTCTTTCACATCGAACATTGAGAAATTATCGGCATGAATTGCCAAAAATGGGCCATGCTGGAGCATTTCTCGATGGTGTAGCAATGTGCCACCTGTTCCAAGCAATTCCTTCTCGAAGCTCGCCGTCACATTCTGATGCCACCCTCCCTCATGGAGAAAGGTTCTCACTGCATCAGCATGGTGGTGTAAATTGACGACCATAGGTCCGACACCGGCTTTGCTGAGAAGAGAAAGCCATATGCCCAGCAGCGGTGTATCTCCGATGGGCGCAAGAGCTTTGGGTATGCTGTCTGTTAAGGGCCGCAGGCGAGTGCCAAGCCCTCCTGCCAAAAGTACAGCGGGGATGTTGTGAGATTCTCCCATATCCTATCTTTAGTACTCCGATTATAATTGCTCTAGAAATTTAATATAATCTCTTCGCCAACCATACACATAGGATGCCGGAAACAAATTACGGAACTGCTCTGAACGCATCAATTGAACGCCTCTATCTATAACCTTTAACATAACGTCCATATCTCTTCCCATTCTATGGCTGTAGCATGTCTCGGAATATCCTTTCTCGACAACTGGATACGGTAAGTAGATAGCACCATATTCCAAAGCCATTGCTCGTGCTGCAAATGTATCACACCATGAAAACAAATCGGCTCTGAATCCGCCACATTCAACCAGGGCATCCTTCCGCCATAAAGTGCCACTGCCTAGACCATGGTTTGGCAGATGCGTTCGCATGTACTCGTTTAGAAAACGATCCGGTGACACATACTGTGGTTCGTCCCATCCCTGAACTCCTGTGACCTTGACAGCACCAGTTTGTTCATGGGTAATCCGCATTTGCCCCATAATGATGCCGGCATCTGGATATTTGTCTGCCATCGCCATGGCCTTGGCGAATATGCCTGATGCAGGTGCATCATCTGCTGCCAGGTAATTAATCCAACGCGTTTGGATCAGATCCATTCCTTTTCTCGATACATGGATCCCGCCTATATTTTTTCCACCTTCAATCAATGTTATCTGTGGCCACTTCTTCTGGAGTCGCTTCACAATCTCAACACTATTATCCGTTGAACCATCATCATAGACGATCACCTGATCCGGTATGAGTTCCTGATCAAAAACGCCAGAAAGTGCGCGTTCAATGAGATGTCCGTGATTATAGTTCGGTATGAACGTCCCGAGTGTATTATTCATGACTTCTCCTCTCATCTTTGAATGACATAACTTTTCATACCTCGTCTATATTGCTTTCGATTCCTGCAGAGGCAGGGATCAAATACTAAAATACATAGCCTCATACACGTTGCAACGTTTCCCGCACCATATCGCGCACCATGGCGCACTGCGTACGTGAATCAACACGGTCTTCCACAAGCGTGCGATTGAGGGCCGCCATGCGCTTCTGTCCGGGGCCATCGCGAAGCGTCGCCACAAGCGCCGCGGCCAGCGCACCGGCATCCCGAGGCGGCACCAGCCGACCATTCCGCCCGTCGCTCACCCACTCGCGGATGGACGGGATGTCTCCCATCACCAGGGAAGCGCCGCAGGCCATGGCCTCCAGCATGCAGTTCGGCTGGGAGTCATTGGACGACGGCGAGACCATCACATCCGCCGCCCTGTAATAATTGGGCATATCTTCCCACGCCACCTCGCCGTCGTGGCGGAAGTGGCTCTCCAGTCCCATGGCGCGAGGAATCTGCATGAACTCGTCCCACTTCTCCCGGCCCACGCCGGAAATAAAGAGGAACGTCACGTTCGGTTCCAGCCTGGCCACGGCGCAGGCAGCCTCCATGAGCACGTCCGTGTTCAGGTATCCGCCCAGGCCGCGCGGACACAACACCACAGGCCCGTCGCCCAAGCCGAGCCGTTCGCGCGCCGGCTGCTTGCCCCCGGGGGTGAAGTGCTCCAGGTCCACGCCCGGGTAGCGGATCAGATGCACCCGCTCCGGCGCGATTCCGTACTCGGCCGCGGCGCTTCTGGCTGTCGCTGAATTCACGGTGACGGCGGCCGCCGCCTGGATGCCCCGCTCCACGATCTGCCGTTTGCAGGTCTTGAGAATCTGGTTCTGTTGGGCCCACCAGATAAGGTCGCCATTCCAGAACGTGATGAACTTTGGAATTTCCTGGGGGAGCAGGCAGGCGAGGTACGATGGGTAGAGCAGCGTTTGCAGAAAAAGCGCGTCGGGGCGGAACTGCCGAACGGCGCGCAGGAGTTGGCGATAGGCGAACTGCTGGGTGACCATCTCCTGAAAAAGCTCGTTGGAAACCTGGCCCACACCGTTTTCACCAAGCAATCGGGCCACGGCACGGGCGTATTGCGGTAGATGATTTCGAGCCCGAACCAACCCGGCCGGACCGCTGAGAACGGTGACGGGAACATTATCGATCTCGTAGGGATGGTTCGAGACGAGATGCACCCGAAAATCAGGATCTTCGCTGAAGACGCGCACCCGGCGGTGGGCGTGGATGGAGTAGCCAAACGCCAGAAACAGCAGGCGGATGGGATCAGGCCTGGACATGACTCTCCCGTGCCGCATGACGCGCGTCCAGATAGGCGGCGATGCGATCGAGCCCCTTGCCGCAGACGATATGGCGTATTTCTTCGTGGAAGACCCCGGCCCTGGGCCCGATCTTCTTGATTGCGTCGAAGTAAAAACGCTCCTTCTCCACGGCGTGGACGTCGCGTATAAGCACGCTGGTTTGCTGCGAATGCTGACGCGACCCGACAAGGGGCTCCGGCAGGTAGGCAAAGGGAACGCCCGCAAGGGCCATGCGCAGCCAGAGGTCGTTGTCCTGCACGGTCTTCAGATTCTCGTCAAAGGTTCCCACCTTCTCGAAAATGCGTTTGGGCACGAGGGTCGCGCAGCCGTTGACCGAAGTGGAAAGGACCGTCAGCACCACATCCTGCAGCCAGCGATTCTCCACGATATGGGGCCGGATGACCGCGCCGTTCTCGTCCACCAGGACGATGGCCGTGAATGTCACCGTCTCGGGCTCCTCCAGCAGGCGCAAGTACTCCACCTGCGTGCGCACCTTGTCCGCCAGGTAGAAGTCATCATGGCTGAGCCAGGCGATGTATTCGCCGCGGGCCTGCGCAATGCCGTAGTTGAGGGCCGAGGCCACGCCGCCGTTGGGCTTTTCGAAGTACCGGATCGCATCGCCAAAGCGGGCCGCAACTTCTGCAGTAGCGCCGTCGTCCGTGGAGCCGTCGTTGACAACGACGACCTCGATGTTCCTGTAGCTTTGCTCCAGGGCGCTTTGTATGGCGATGGGCAGGTACTGCGCTCCGTTGTAAACGGGGATCAGCACGGTCACGAGGGGTTCGAAATTGTCGAGCACCGAATCACTCCACGCGCTTGAATATGTAGAAGTCACTGAACGAGGTGTCGTTCGGCTTGGCTTCGTCAAAGGGGAACTCGTTGGGTATGTAGGATTCGAGCTCGAAATCCTTGCGATTGGCGGCGATCCACTGCGTGAACTTGCGATGCTTCACATGTTCCACGCCCGAATCCTTCGACGTGTTCGAGGAGTAGATCACGACATACCGCTCGGCCACATTGAAAAGATGCTCCATGTAGCGCTCGAAAAGCGAGTCCTCCACGATATGGAAGATGACGTCGAGAGAGAGAACCAGATCGCCGCGAAACCACTTGGTGTCCGCGCGGAAGTTGTCTGGTTCATACCGGAAGAAGCGCTTGGTGAGGTCCGCGCCGTGCCGCTGCCGGCAGAGCTTGATGGCTGTTTCGCTGATGTCGAGCCCGGTGTATGAGGGATAGCCGGCAAGGGAGAGCTGCGCGCCGTCACCGCAACCGATCTCCACGACCCGGCGCACGCCATGCTGCCGCACAAAGGTGTTGAGTGTCTGCGCCTTGAAGCGCGCCAGCCGCCCATAGGAACCGGCGCCCGAGGTGCCGCCGCAGGCGTAGCGCGACTCCCAGTAGTTGGCCACCCCGTCGAACCCGTTGTCCGACGCGCCAAAGTGATTCGATGGCTCCGCGCCACTCTGGATATCGGCAGACGCAGCCGGCGTAGCCTTGCGCTCGGCCGTGCTGGCGGCCAGCTGCTCCAAAAGCATGGTGAGCGCCGCATACTGCTTGCCCACGCTGTACCGCGAGCGCACGAACTCCCGCAGCGCGGCAGGGTCGTGCTCGCGTTTCAGGACAATGTCTCTGCACTCCTCCACTGTGTTGAAAACGAACTCTGCCGGCCAGATGGACGTTGCCCCAGGAAAGTTGTGGATCGCCGGCTTGAGGCCCGTGGCCAGTCCCTCGGCTATGGCGTAGCCGAAGCTCTCCCGGATGCTGGTAGAAAGCAGCACGTCCTTGTCCTGCAACCACTCGCGCATTTCTTTCACGTTGCCGTGGAGCACGAGCCTGTCGGACACCCCCATGGCGCGGGCGGCGTGGTGGATGTACACGCCAAGCTCCATGGACTCCACAGGGTTCCATTGCGGAAAATCCCCGGCCACGTGAAGCGTGTACTCGGGGTCCTGGTCCACTAGGGCGCGCAGGCACTGCAGCGCCAGGGGAAAGTTCTTGGTGTGCCGAATGGTGCCTACCCAGGCCAGCTTCTTGGTCGGCGCATGACCGATCCTGGCGGGGAATGCGTCCAGATTCAGGGCGTTGGGTACCACCTGCGTCCGGACCATCTCCTGTACCCCCGGCACGCGCGATGCCAGGAGGTTCAGCACATGCTGAGCCACACAGACAAGAAGGTCCACGTTGGTCCAGTTGATGTTTTCCGGAAAGCCGCTGTACGCCTCGTAGCTATGGAGCCGCACCAGAACGCCGCACGGCCGGCGCTTGCGGCTCACAAGCACCGCGTGCTCTGCCATCCATTCCACCCAGGCCACATCGGCCCACTCGCAGAGCGCCGCGATTTCCGCCTCGTTCATGGTGTTGCTGACGCGCACCTCGTGATTCCGGCCGAACCAGTCCACGATTCCGCCCACGAAATCCCGCAGCACGACTCCGGAGCTGTCCTTGATGAAAAACACTATCTTCATGATGACTTCCCACCGATCAGGGTGCCTTGACTGATCCTGTTTTCTCCAGCACCGCAAAGGCGGCCGTTATTTTTCGCGCCCCGTGTGCAATCGGCCATGGCCGGCGTGCGCCGTGTTTCGCTAACTGGGCTGCGCATCCACGAACTCCATGTTGCTTGCGTGGCTCGGCCTGGCGTTCGCCCCTGCGGCCTCCGCCACCACCTCGCGCCATCGCGCTGCATGGTGCTCGCGCGAAAAATATTCGTGGTAGCGCGACTGCGCCGCCAGCCCCATACGCGTTGCAAGTTCCGAATCTCCTGCCAGACGCACCAAGTGCTTGGCGAGCAGCCGCGGCGTTTCCAGCGGAAACAGCAAGCCGCTGACCCCATGCTCCACGAGCTCGGGGATGCCGTTCACGTCTGAAGCCACGGTGGGCCTGCCCAAAGCCATGGCCTCGAGAATGGTCAGGGGCAGTGCCTCCTCGCGCGAAGGCAGGACCAGGCAGTCCGACGCGTAGACGTACTCCAGCGCATTGCGCTGAACGCCGAGAAAACGGACATGCTGCGCCGTGTAGCGCCGGTTTGCCTCTTCCAGTATGGCCTTGCCGCCCCATTGGGCGAGCACGGGACCGACAAAAACAAAAAGTGCGTTCGGGACCTTGTGGATGACCTCGCCCATCTGCTCCAGCAGGATATCCTGCCCTTTGCGAACCTGCACGCTGGCAAGGCACAGCGCCACAAAAGCGTCCTCCGGAAGCCCCAGAGCCTGGCGCACCTCCGCCTTGTCCCGCTGCATGAGGGCCGCGATTTCCTCCTCCCGTGCACAGTTCGGGACATGGAACCACGTCTTCGCCGCCAGACCCGCATCGCAACGCTTCCAGTCCTCGATGACTTTGGCCGAGACGCAAACATCGTACTCGTACCCCTGCAATACACGCAGCAGGTCGGGCAGCATGTCCTTGTCCGTATACTTGTCGCTGAACTGATCCGGCGAGGTGTGGTGGATGAACAAACGCGGGCAGTCTTCGACAATGCCCAGTCGTTCAAGATACTCATGGGCTTCGAGGCGGACGCCTTCGACAATGATCAGATCCGGGGGGCCGCCGGCTGGTCTGATCATCCCTTCCTGGCCGGAGAGCAGTTCGCGGTGGGCGCCGTCCGGCGACGTGGCCAGCCACGCGGGCCAGCGATAACCGTCGTCACCCGATACATCCTCCAGCATCTCCGCAAACTCGGCCATGGCCTCGGGAAGTCCGGGCAGAAGAGGCGTAACCACGCTGACGCCCGGGCCATCCTTGCCGCGCAGCAGCGAGGACAGAGTCATGGACCTAGCTTGCGAGACGCCGTTGACGCCTCCCGCGCCAAACCCGAAGCTGTTCGTGATATACCAGACCCGCGGCCTCGCGCCATTGCCGTACTCTTCTCCACCGGCCCAGGCGCGTGTCCTGTCGGCCGCGCCATCCAGGCCCAGCCGGCGTTGCATGGCTTCAAGATCTCTGGCGATGGCGGACGACTGAGGATCGAGAAGCGCCGCGCCGTCAAGGAGCCCCATGGCCTGGGCGGCATTGCCGTAACAGGTCGCGGCTCCTTGCAGAATGGAAGCCATGGGAACACGCAGCCCGCCGGAATCCGGGAGGAACTCCAGGTACAGCTTCCCATGGCTGTACGCCTCGTTTATCCGGCCCGACTGGGCCAGGCAACGCATGAACAGGAAGACGGCTCGTTTATCCAGGGGATGTGCGGCCAGCAGCAGCGCGGATATCTCGACGGCCTTGTCCGCTGCGCCCTCGGCCAGAAATTTCTCGATCTTGGGGACCAGCCGCGATGCCACGGCGTCGTAGCCCTGCGGAGTGCCGGTGCCCGCCCCACTCCCCAGGAACACATTGGAGAGACCGGGATTCATCCGGCTCAACGTTTCCAGCACCGTGCGCGTGAACCTGGCGTCGGCATTCTTCTGCTGCCCCGCGTCCGACGACGGTTTTCCGCCCTTGGGCGCTATGCTGAGATCCTGCCGCACGAGCCCAGGAGGAATCCAGTTGGACCGGTCCATCTCCTGGCGTACGGCGTCGAGCTTTGACGCGTCATAGACGTCGGGGTGCAGCCGAACGATCTGCTCCTTGATCGCCGCATCCTTTTTCTTGGCGCGCATGACCACGGAGTCGAGCTTCCGCCTGTAGAAAAACAGGGGCTCGTCGATCTGCTCGCCGACCCAGCCATGCCTGGTGGCGCGAATCCAGAACTCCCAATCCATGTAGCCGTGGATCATCCGTTCGTCGTATCCGCCGATATCCTTCCACATCGCTTTGCGGTACAGCGTGGTGTTCGTCTGCTGGTTCGTCACCAGCAGGTTCACCCATTTGAACTCCTCGCCCGGCCAGATTTTGTTCGTTGAGCCGAAAAACAGTGTCTTGGTGCTCACGTATCCCAGGTCGTCCCTGGCATCGAGCACGGGAACGGTCTTTTCGAGAAACGTGGGCGAAAGGATGTCGTCCGCATCCAGCGGAAGGATGTACTCCCCGCGTGCGAGGGTGACGCCGCGGTTGCGCGGTTGCACTATGCCGCGATTCTCCTGCTCGATGTAGCGGATGGGGTGATCTGGGTAATCGCGAAGCAGGCCGGCAGCGACCTCGGAGGTGTTGTCTGTGCTGCCGTCGTTTACGATGATGAGTTCCCACTCGCGAAATGTCTGCATGAGCACGGATTCGACGCACTCACGCAGGTACTCGCCATAGTTGTGGCAAGGAACGATTACGGAAACCCGGGCCGGGGTTCCGGAAGGCGGCTGGACTCTGGCCCCTTCGAGATGGACCTTCAGGACCCAGGAAGCAAGGACCTCCGACTCCCCCTGCCTCGTCAGATACTCCGTGACTGCGCGGTAGAGTCCGTCGGGATGCTTCCCGGCGGCGTCAGCCTCTTGCACCGCCCGTTCCAGGCGTTGCAGGTATCGCATGTGCTCTTCCAGCCGGCTTCTTTCAGTCATCGTCGAACTCATTACGGGCACTCCGCATGGTGAGGCAAAATATTCCGGACATGAACAGCCGCCGAGTTTGTCAATCAATTGACGAAGCGTGTGCGAAACACACTCTCCAGGCATACGCCGCAAGAACTGGGCACCTCGCCAGGGTGCATGCGCGGACGCCGTCCACTCCAGCGGCCTCGCTTGTTCAAAGCAACAATCATGCCTGTATCTCCTCCGACCCTGTGCCGCACAATTTGGCACAATGGAACCCTTGCTGTGCCTCTTTGCTCCGCAGCGGCATTGACGCACCCGAACGGCTATTCCATATTGTCTCAAGCCAGCGGAAATTGTATCTATTGCCGAAGCCATCAGGGATCTCATGAAAAAAGCACTTATTACCGGAATAACCGGCCAGGACGGCGCCTACCTCGCCGAGTTCCTTTTGGACAAGGGCTACGAGGTCCACGGCCTCAAGCGCCGCTCCTCCCTCTTCAACACGGACCGCATCGACCACCTCTACCGCGATCCGCACGAGGAGGACCGCCGGTTCATCCTCCACTACGGCGATCTCACTGACTCCACCAACCTCATCCGCGTCATCCAGGAGGTGCAGCCGGACGAGCTGTACAACCTGGCCGCGCAAAGCCACGTGAAGGTCTCCTTCGAGGAGCCGGAGTACACGGCCAACGCCGACGCCCTGGGCGCGCTCCGCCTGCTGGAGGCCATCCGCATCCTGGGCCTGGGCGACACGACCCGGTTCTACCAGGCCTCCACCTCCGAGCTCTTCGGCCTGGTGCAGGAGTCGCCCCAGCAGGAGACCACCCCCTTCTACCCGCGCTCCCCGTACGCCTGCGCCAAGCTCTACGCCTACTGGATCACCGTGAACTACCGCGAGGCGTACGGCATCTACGGCTGCAACGGCATCCTCTTCAACCACGAGTCCCCCCTGCGCGGCGAGACCTTTGTCACCCGTAAGATCACCCGCGCCCTGGCGCGCATCATCCTTGGATTGCAGGATATCGTCTACCTGGGCAATCTCAGCGCCAAGCGCGACTGGGGCCACGCCAAGGACTACGTGGAAATGCAGTGGCTCATGCTGCAGCAGGAAGAACCGGCCGACTACGTCATCGCCACGGGCCGGCAGTTCTCCGTGCGCGACTTCGTAACGGCTGCGGCGGCCAACCTGGGCATCGAGGTCGCCTGGCAGGGCGAGGGCCTGGACGAACAAGGCGTGGTCGCAGCCGTGGACCCTGCCGTCTCCGACGCCATTCTGAGCAACGCGCGTATCAACCCGAAGCTCAAGCCCGGCGATGTCATCGCGGCCGTGGACCCGCGCTACTTCCGGCCCACCGAGGTGGACAATCTGCTGGGCGATCCCTCCCTGGCCAAGGAGAAGTTGGGGTGGGAGCCAAAAATCACCTTCGAAAAAATGGTCCAGGAGATGGTTCAGGAAGACTTGAAGCTCGCCGCCCGTGACGAGGTCTGCCGGCTGGGCGGCTTCCCCACGTTCGACCACTACGAATAGCGCGGGCATTCCCGCGGTGTGTCCCCCCCGGCACACCGGCACCCGCGCACCATTGCCCACAGGGAGGGCTTGCATGATTTGTCCTGTCATCCTCTGCGGCGGCTCCGGCACCCGGCTCTGGCCTTTGTCCCGAAAGCTCTACCCCAAGCAGTTCCTCCCCCTCGTCGACTCCACGACCATGTTCCAGACCACAGTGCTGCGCGCCGGCGCCCTGCCGGGCACGGACAGCCCGCTCATCCTCTGTAACGAGGAGCACCGCTTCCTCGTGGCCGAGCAGCTCCGCCTGATAGACGCGAAGGCCGCCGCGATCATCCTGGAACCCGTGGCCCGGAACACCGCCCCGGCAGTGGCCGTGGCCGCCCTGCGCGCCCTGGAGCAGGATCAGGACGCCATGCTCCTCGTCATGCCGGCGGACCACGTCATCCGCAACACCGACAACTTTACCGCGGCCGTGCAGGCCGGCATCGATGCGGCCCGGCAAGGCAAGCTCATCACCTTCGGCGTGGTGCCCACGGCGGCCGAGACCGGCTACGGCTACATCCAGAAGGCCGCATCGCTGGACAACGCGGCAGACGTCTTTACCGTTGGCTCCTTCGTGGAAAAGCCGAACGCCGCAACGGCGCAGCAGTATCTCGACTCCGGCGAGTATCTCTGGAACAGCGGCATGTTCATGTTCAGGGCCGACCGCTATCTGCACGAGTTGGAGACCCTTGACGCGGACATCCTCGCGGCATGCCGGACCGCATTTCAAAACGCCAAAGCCGACCTCGACTTCCTGCGGCTCGATGCCGACGCCTTTACCAAAGCGCCCGACAACTCCGTCGATTACGCCATCATGGAGAAAACGTCCGACGCCGTGGTCATTCCACTGGATGCGGACTGGAGCGACGTCGGCTCCTGGACCGGGCTCTGGGAGATCAAGACCAAAGACGAGCACGGCAACGCCCTGGACGGCAACGTGCTCGTGGAGGACGTCGAGGACTCGTACATCAACGCCACCAGCCGCATGGTCGCCGCCGTGGGCGTGAGCGGCCACGTCATCGTGGAAACAACGGACGCCGTGCTCGTGGCGCCCAAGGACCGCGTGCAGGACATCAAGGCCATTGTGGAGCGGCTCCAGCAGAGCGATCGCAGCGAGGCGTTCGTCCACCGCAAGGTCTACCGCCCCTGGGGCTCCTACGAGAATGTCGACATCGCCGACCGCTTCCAGGTCAAACGCATCGAGGTCAAACCTGGGGCGACCCTCTCCCTGCAGAAGCACCACCACCGCGCCGAGCACTGGGTGGTGGTCAAAGGCACGGCCCTGGTCACCCGCGGCGAGGACGAGATCATCCTCACCGAAGACCAGTCCACCTACATCCCCCTGGGCACCGTGCACCGGCTGCACAACCCGGGCCGCATCCCCCTGGAGCTCATCGAGGTCCAGACCGGCAGCTACCTGGGCGAAGACGACATCGTCCGCCTGGGCGATGTCTACGGCCGCAGCGGCATGCCGCAGAAAGTGCGCTGAAAAGGAATTGGATACTATATGTTAAGAACGAGGGGCACCGCCCCTCGCGCTCCCCGCAAGGGAACTAAGCTCCCTTGACCCTTAACTAAGGGGTCAGAGCCCCCAGTTTTTGGGGGGCCGGAGACATCTTCTTCTAAAAATAAAACGTCTTACAAATGGCCAAGCCCAACGCAATACAAACCAAGATCGTCTACTATCTCCAGATGGTGGGGCCGGCGTACGTGAAAAAGCTGGCCGAGGTGCTGGGGCTGGAGGAGTCGCAGTGGGACGAGGTGCGCGCCGCGATCAAGGCGCTGGAGACCGCAAGCCTGGTGGAGCGCGTGCCCGGAACCTTCGTCACCTACCAGACCCCGGAGGGCGGCACCGTGACCAAGCATATGAACCACACCTACTACCGGCCCACAAAAAAGGGAAAGCGCTTCGCTCGCGGCCTGGACCACGCGCCGGACGTGGCGCTCACGCCGGTCTATAAACGCGCATCCAAGTAGCAATAGACGAAGAAACAAGGGGCGCTGCCCCTTGGCACCCCGCAAGGGAGCTAAGCTCCCTTGACCCTTATTTAAGGTCAAAAGCCACTAGCTCTGGGTCCGGGGAACAGTGTTCCCCGGCAGGGGGACGGGGGACAGAGTCCCCCGATCCGCCAGAGGCATGTTCGGCTGACTAGGCCGGAGGCATGCCGTCTTATTACTGAACAGCAGCCATTATCCTTCCAGCACGCCGGCCTGCACCAGGGCGTCGCGTTTGGCTGTCAGGTCCTGGGCCAGGGTCTCGGTCAGCCTGGCGCGCATGGCCGTGAGCTGGTCCTTGCTGTAGAGCATCTGCAGCTTGTAGAGGTTGGCCATGGCCCCGGCCGTGGCGCGGGGGTCGTTGCGGCTTTCGCGGCCGCTGGTCTTGGCGTGGTCCACCCGCAGCAAGCCCTGGTATACCGGGAACTTTTCGGCGTCGCACAACCGCAGGTCGTGCTCCAGGTCGTCATACTGCGTGGGCGAGAAGCGGATGTCGAACGGGCCGGCCGCCTCCAGCCGTTCACGCAGGAAGAGGTGGCAGCAGCCGGTCACGGAGTGGCAGGGCCGGCAGTAGTCGAACTGCCCGAAGTCCAGGTCCTGGTGCTGGAGGTTGGAGACCTTGAAGCGGCGTTGGTAGTCCAGCGCTTCCGGGTCGGCCTGCGCGCCCTTGGGCGGCGGATCGGAGAGGTGCAGGTCCACGCTCTGCAGCACTGTCGGGTTGGCCGCGTCCACTACCTTGCAGCCCCACACCCCGGCCTCGGGGTAACGCTCCACGGCAGCGGCCAGCGCGTCCAGCCACGCTGGCGGCAGATGCGCATCGTCGTCAAGAAACGCCACGTACCGGCACGCCTGCACAACATCCAGGCCCAGCAGCCAGTTGCGCGCGGCCGGCGCGCCGATGTTCACCGGCAACCGGGTGAAGCCGAACCGCTCGCCCAGGGTCTCGCCCCATTTGGCCAGCACCTCGGCCGTGGCATCGGTGGAGCCGTTGTCCAGAACGTGAATGATGCACGAGTCCGCGCCCGAGCCCTTGGCCACGGCGTCGCTCTCTGCCAGGGCCGTCAACGTCGCGTCCAGATCCGCGGCCTTATTGTATGTATACAGCAGAACGGCCACGCCGCCGTCCAGCTTTTTGGACGATCCGGCGTCATCCAGAATGCTGTCGTGCAGCCGCAGAAGGAGGTTCACCTGCCACGGCCGCATGGTCATGGACCGCGCCCAGGCCGTATGCGCTTCGTCCTTCTTGCCCATTTGGCGCAGGGTCTCGCCCAGCCGCGCAAAGACCAGAGCCGTCTCCACCTCGTTCAGGGAGGCGGCGTACGCCTCGGCCGCGTCGCCATAATCCCCGGCCAGAAAGGCGAGGTCACCGCGCAGCTTGGCCATGGCCCAGGCAGGGGCCGGCCCCTGGTATCCGGCGACCACGCCGCGCACCCACTCCCACTCGCCGCGGTACGCACCCAGCCCCACGGCCTCCTTCAGCCAAACAACGCCGCCCTGATCGGCAAGCTGCTCCTCGATGTACGCGCGCACGGCGTCCAGGTCCCCGGCCAGCTTCAGCCGGTTCAGGTAGGTCGTATCCGGTGCCTCCCCGGCCGCCGTGGTGGATGCCCGCAGGAGGTTCTTCACGCCGTCGCTCACCAGGGGCGAGTTCTCCACCACCTGCAGAATCTGCCCGGCAATGGCGCCATCCAGCGGGTCGTGCTCGAATGCGGCGAGCAGGAAGTCCACTCCGAGCACCACGAGCTTCTCGTCCCCGGACTGCAGCGCCTCCTGCGCCAGCCCCAGCAGTTGAAAGCGGCCGTCCGTGCCTGTCAGCAGGTTCCGCCGCAGGGGTTCCGGCAGCAGCTCCGGCCTGTGGAATATGGATTGATTGGTCGAGGAATCCACGATCGTGTCGTCTCCTTATGTTGACAAGAGCCCTTCCAGAGCCGATTCTCCGAAGGTCTGGCGGTGTCCGGCTTCATAGTTCCAGCGCCGGCTTCTCGCATGCGCCACCCGCCTGCTACCCCAGGCCGGCTGCTTCAAGCAAGGATTTCACCCAACACGATTCGCCATGCTCCCGTTCCCCCTCAAACTCGCATCCTTTGCCGCGCTCGACGTCACCATTCCCATGTGGAGGCTGGGCGTGGAAGGATCCCTGGGCCAAAACCTCATCCACCTCGCCTCGGACCATGTCGCCGGCGATCCGAACGTCCTCCCTTTCCTCGTGGGCATGCTGGACTGGTCGTGGCAACGGGCTCCTTTGGACGTCACGCTGCTCGGCCCCTACCTGTCGCTGGACGGCGCCGCATTCCAGCTGCCGCCGCCTGCCCGCGTCACAGCCCGTGCCCTGCACAAGTTCATGCCCGGTCCCGAGTCTGTGGACACCGAGTTCTGGGAAGATCTGTACGGCATGCCGGAAGAGGAGCTGCGTGCCGCCGTCCAGAAACGCTCCAGGGAGACTGGAGCGCCGGCCTACTGCGGCATCGCCTTTAACAGATTATTAGACGCCGGAGCCTGGGACGAATCCCGCGCCCTGCTCGCCGACTTCTCCGGCCTGCCCGCGCCGGTGCGTACCCGGCTGGAGGCGGAGTGGGCCTTCCATGCCCTGCCCCCGGCCGAGTCCCGGCCATACATCGAGGCTGTGGAGCCCGCCATATTCGGCCTGTGGCGCGCCCATTGCCTGGCCCGGCTTACGCAGACCGAAGGCGGCGCCGACGAGGCCATGGCCGCCTACGCCGCCCTGTGGCGCGAGATACCGTGGCACACCAACCTCGCGCTCATGCTCCACGACCTGCTCTCCCCACCGCCGCCGCCAAACGCGGACGACCGCGAGGCCGCCGGCCGCAGTGCCATTCTGCTCTATTCCTGGAACAAGGCCGACGTGCTGGACACAGCCCTCTCCCGGCTCAAGGAGACCGAGCTCTGCGGCGCACGCGTCATCGTGTTGGACAACGGCGCCACCGACGCCACGCCCCAGGTGCTGGCCCGGCACCGCGACTCCTGGCCCGGCGGCCGCTTTCAAATAGAAACCCTGCCCGTGAACATCGGCGCGCCGGCCGCCCGCAACTGGCTACTCTCCATGCCAGAGCTCGCCGACGTTCCGGCCGTGGCTTTCCTGGACGACGATGCCCTGCCGGAGCACGATACCTGGCTGGCCACGCTCATGGCGGCCCTGCGACAGCACCCGGACGTGAGCGCCGTGGGCTGTCACGTGACCGATCACACGCCGCCCTATCGCTGCCAGGCCGCGGACTTCCACCTCCACCCCACGGAGGCCTGCGGCTCGCAGTTCGCCGACATGGAGGAGAATATCCACCCGGCCGACAACTGCCTGCGCGAGAGGGAGATGGGCCTGTTCGAGTACTCCCGCTCCTGCTGCCACGTCACGGGCTGCTGCCACCTCATCCCGCGCGAAAGCCTCGACGCCGTGGGCTTCTTCGACATCCGCTTCAACCCCAGCCAGTTCGACGACCTCGAACGCGACCTGCGGTCCTGCGCCGCCGGCCGCCCGGCCTTCTACACCGGCCACGTCGCCGTCCGGCACATGCAGCACTCCAGCATGGCCCAGGCCGACGACCCGGCCAAAAGCGCCCACATCCACGGCAACAAGATCAAGCTCGAAGGCCTGTTCTCCAAAGATAGCGTCAAAGCCATTGTCCATGCCGACCAGCAGGCCATGCGCAGCGACCTCCTCGCCAAGCTCGGCCGCCTCATCAGCACGTTTGGTGAGAATCGCTGACTCTTTATGACAAGGGGAAAGCCTTTGGATTTTTTGCGAAAGGTTCCCCTCTCGGTTCTTTATCGTGCAATCGTGAAAGATTATGTAGCGCGCCGTTGCTGCTGTCGGGGGTTCATGCCCCCGGCGTCAAGGCCGGCGCCGGCGTCGTAGACGCCAACGAGGTCGTCGATGATTTCGATGGAGTCGGCGCGGCGCTGATAACGGTGGATATTGACGAAGTCGGACTCGTAGCCGCCCTGGTCGCGCCAGCCGCCGGCTCGGAAGACGAGGTCGGCGGAGAGGCAGAGGCAGAGCGGGTCCACGTTGCCCGGCCGGATGATGGCGGAGGGCTCGGGGTCGCCGGGACGCGGCAGCACGCCCACGTCCGGAAAAGCGCGGGACACGTCGATGCGGCCGATGACGAGCTCGGCGTCCAGGTGGCGCTCCCAGATGGCAAAGGCGTCCGGCGTGACGGCGTTGTCGTCATCCACAAAGAGCAGACGCGTACCTTTGGCTACATTGATGAAAGCGTCGCGGATGTAGTTGCCGAAGTAGCCAACGCGGGGGAAATCCACGTAGCGGAGGAAGGGGTAGTCGCGAACGCGCTCGCCTCGCACGCCGTCGAAGCCCACGAGAATCTCCACGGACACGCCGGCCGAGTCGGCCGCGGCGCGCACGCTGTCTATGGCCAGGGCCAAAGCGCGCGGCCTGTTGCCCCGGCTGGGAGTGATGACGGTGTAGCGCGGCGCGTCCATTAGAACCTCGTATGCCGCGGGAAGGAGCCGGTCAGCGCTTGCACCACGCCGCTTCCAGGGCGGCGAGCTCCTCCGGCGGGAAGCTGGGCGTATCGTACATGCCGGCCTCGTTGCGCTGGCGCCACGCCTCGAACAGCGTAACGGCGGCGGCCACGGAGACATTGAGCGACTGGACCATGCCCATCATGGGAATATACGCTTCGGCGTGGGCGATCTCCTTGAGCTCGTCCTCCACGCCGTCGTGCTCGTTGCCGAAGATGATGGCCGTGGGCTTCGTGAAGTCAAAATCGGTAAGTGGCCGGGCAGTCTCGGAAAAGCCAGTGGCGATGACATAGGAGCCTGCCTCGCGCAGGGCTGCTGCCAGGGCGTCGCGGTCCTTGTGGCGCACGGTCTCCACCCACTTGCGCGCCGACCCGGAGGACTTGCGCCCCAGGGTGGGGAAGGCGGTGTCCGTGTAGTGCAGGTGGACCTTGTGCACGCCAAAGGCGTCACAGCTGCGGTAGATGGCCGACACATTGTGCGGGTCGTGGATATTGGAGAGGACCAGGGTGAGGTCCTTCTGCCGCCGGGCAAGCACGTAGCGGATACGCGCGAGCCGTCGTTCGGAAGGGGGAAGATTGGGATTTCTGGCCATGATCGGCTGATGGATTACGCAAAGCCGGAGGATTCCGCAAGTTCGGCTTCCGCCACATATGAAAGTGGACTCGACCGCATGATATGGTATCGTCCAGAACGAACCAGCCATAAAACAGGATACCGGAGCCCATCGCATACATGGAAATTTGGGCCTGTGGCAAGGCGAGCTCCGCGCGGAGGAAGTCTATCCTTTAATATAGACCATCGCGAAGGGAGCCGACGCCGCCACGGGACGAAAAGCGTGTATGGGATGGTTTCTACTGAAGGACGCTCATGGAAAAGCATTTGCTGTTGACCATATCCAACGATCAGGAAGCCTCGTACAACCTGCGCTTCATCCGCCACTTCTTCGAGGAGTTGTGCGACGTGCGGCTGACCCTGTTCTACGTGGTGCCGCGCGCTCCGGAGTGGATGCTCGACGCCAGAGACCTCGCGCCCACGCGCCAGGCCGTGGCCCACATGGACAAGATCAAGGACTCCAGCGGCAAGCGCGCCCTGGAGCATGCCCGCAGGTGGATCGTGGAGAGTGGCTGCAGGCCGGACAAGGTGGAGACCAAGGTCGTGTACTCGAAGCACGGCACGGTGCGGGAGATCAGCAAAGAAGCGCACGTGGGGCTCTACGACGCCTGCGTGTTGGGCCGGCGCGGGGTGTCCTGGTTCGGCGAGCTCATCGAGGACAGCGTGAGCCACCGCATCCTGTGGGGAGAGATCGACTTTCCGGTATGGATATGCCGACGGCCGGAGACAGGACTGAACCGCGACATTCTGCTCTGCGTGGACGACACCGACTCCTCCATGCGCATGGCCGACCATGTGGGCTTCATGCTGGAGGGCATGCGCCGGCACAGGGTGACCATGTTCCACGTGCGCACGCCGGACGACGCGACCGATCCGGACACCGTGTTCGATCAGGCCAGGAGCCTGATGGTGGAGGCCGGCATGGACG
Organism: Oceanidesulfovibrio marinus; assembly: GCF_013085545.1. Classification (NCBI taxonomy): domain Bacteria; kingdom Pseudomonadati; phylum Thermodesulfobacteriota; class Desulfovibrionia; order Desulfovibrionales; family Desulfovibrionaceae; genus Oceanidesulfovibrio; species Oceanidesulfovibrio marinus. The sequence continues at coordinate 264,082 of NZ_CP039543.1, read as the reverse complement.
CAGACCTCATCGGCCAGGAGGTGGCGGAAGCGCGCAACCCGGTGACCGCCATCCTGAACAAGGGAAAAGCAGGCAATTATACGGCCGTGGCCACGGGACGCGCCGCCGGAGCGCCCGGCACCATGGAGCGCCTTTTTCCGGGCTCCGTATCCACGGGGCTGCTGCGCCGAATCGATGACTTTGCGCTGTGGATCAGCAAGTAGCCGTTCTCCGGATGCTGTCTTCACACGCCTTGGATACGTTTTCTCAAAAAAAATGCACCCCGTATCAAGGCGCGTGGTTTCTTGCTTCCCGCCCTTGAGAAACTCTAGATTTTGTCGTTTTTGTCGCAAGCGTGTTGCGCAAACGAAAGTTCTGGGGCATGACTAGGGGCCTTGGCTGTCCCTGTTAACGCCGCTTGTAACGACTCGACCAGTTGGTTGCTTGAACCCATGGCTGACAATTCCAAGAACACCTCCCCCATTCCAGAACAGTACGAGACCAGCGAGACCCTTTGGCAGGGTCCGGCATGCGCACTTCCGTCGGAATCTTCGCGTCACACGGGCGAAGCATCCTCCGGAGCCTATCGCACAAAGCGCAGGCCGCTGGCCGTCCTCATGACTTTCGTACTGATGATGATCACGTGGCTCGTGCTATCCAACATGCGCGACTCGTTCCATCTCACCCTCGGAGTAATCTCCAGCGCCATCGTTGCTTGGTTCTCGTCGGACATGCTCTTCGGCACTGCGCCTGTCGACAAGAATCGCAACGTGGCCTGGTATCGCTTCCCGCTCTACATCCCGTGGCTGCTCTGGGAGATCGTCAAGGCCAACCTCTGGGTGCTGTACCTGGCCTGCCACCCGCGCATGCGGGAGCTGATCGATCCGCGCATTTTCCACTTCAAGAGCAGACTCAAGAGCCGCGTGGCGCAGGTCACCTTCGCCAACTCCATCACCCTGACGCCGGGCACCATCACCGTGGACGTGGACTGGAACGGCACGTTCACCGTGCACGCGCTGGACGAAAAGCTGGCCGCCGGCCTGCCGGGCGAGATGGAAGACCGCGTGGCCCACGTGTTCGGGGAGGACTAGGATGGAAACGTTCCTGCTTTACTCCGGCATGGCCCTCGTGCTGATCATGATCATGTCCATGTACCGGGGCATTGTCGGCCCCACGGTTCTCGACAGGATCATCAGCGTGAACGCAGTGGGCTCCAAGACCGTGGTCCTGCTGATCATCATCGGCTTCCTCTTCGGCCGCGAGGACATGTTCGTGGACATCGCCCTGGCGTACGCCATGCTCAACTTCATCGCGGTCCTCGCCGCAGCCAAATACTTCTACAAGCGCAGGGGCCTGCAAAGCGAACCGGGCCAAAACTCCCTGTCCAGTCTGTCCGAGGAGAAGGAGAGACGCGCATGATTCTCAACATCTTCGTCATCGTGTTCATGATAGTGGGACTCATCTTCTACTTCGGTGGCACGATCGGCATTCTCCGCTTCCCGGACTTCTACACGCGTCTGCACGCGGCCGGTAAGCTCGACACCCTGGGCGCCCTGGCCATGCTCTTCGGCCTGGCGCTGTACAACCTGCATGGCTTCGATCTGGACAAGCTCCAGGTGGCGTTCAAAATCATGCTCGCCGTGGTCTTCGTGTTCATCGCCTCGCCCACGGCCACGCACGCCATCCTGGACGCCGGTCTGGTGGGCGGCCTGCCGCCGTGGCGCAAGCATGCGCGCTCCGGCATGATGTCCACCGCCTCTGTGAAGCAATCCACACGCGAGGAGGCTCGTTAGCATGTTCTGGCAGATCGACAACTTCGTGCTCACGCTGGTGATCATCAGCGCAATAGCCGCGATCCAGATCAAGGACATGCTCGGCGCGGCCATATTCTTCGGCATCTACAGCTTCATGATGTGTGTGCTCTGGGCCGTGATGGGCGCGGTGGACGTCGCCTTCACCGAGGCGAGCGTCGGCGCCGGCGTTTCCACGGTGCTCTTCATCGCGGCGGTCTTCCGCACCACGAGGAGGACAAAGGATTGAAGAAGGTTTCGCTTGTCCTCGTGCTGGTTTTCGGCCTCGTGCTGGTCTACGTGCTTACGGACTTCCCCAAGTGGGGCGATCCGAGCTCCCCGGCCTCCTCGCACCTGTCGCCGTACTACATCGAGCACTCTCTCGAAGACACCTCGGTGCCCAACGTGGTCACCGCGCTTCTGGCCGATTACCGCGGATTCGACACCATGTTCGAAACGGCGGTGGTCTTCACCGCGGCCATGGCCTGCTTCTTTCTGCTGCGCGTTCTGGTGTGCTACCGCACGCGTGACGAACGGCTCTACCGCCATCTCGAATCCGGCGTGGTCCTGCGCATAACCGGACCCAAGCGGCTGCCTCCGGGCTCCAGTTTCCGGCGGGTGGAGAGCCCTCGCGCGCGCTTCGACGTGGTCACGTCCAAGGTCTCGCGGATTCTCGTCCCCTTTATCCAACTGTTCGCGCTCTACGTGGTCGCCCATGGCCACCACAGCCCGGGCGGCGGCTTCCAGGGCGGCGTCATCCTCGGCGCGGCGTACATCCTCTACGCCATCGCCCATGACCTGCAGACCGCCTGCGACCGCTATCTGGAACGCGTCATGTTCACCATGCTCGCCGGCGGCGTTCTGCTCTACGCCGGCACCGGAGCCGCCTGCATGGCGCTTGGCGGAAACTTCCTGGACTACTCGGTCCTGGCGCCGGTCTTCCAGCTTTCACCCGTGGCCTCCCGATCCTTCGGCATCCTCGTGGTGGAGATCGGCGTGGCCATGACGGTCATGTCGACCATGATATTGCTCTACAACTTCCTGGTCTCCATGGGTCGTTGTGAGGAGGGTCTGTAAAATGGTCGTCGATGCGCTATCAGACATCTTCGCCCACAAGTACAATTATCTGGGCTTCATTATTCTGATGATGATCGGCCTGTGGGCAATGCTCGCCAAGATCAATCTCGCCAAGAAGATCCTGGGCATGTCCATCTTCCAGAGCGCGATCATTCTCTTCTACATCTCCATATCTGTGAAGCGTGACGCCACCCTGCCTATCCTAGAGCACCACGGGGGCGGGGAAGAGCACGGCGCACACGCCGCGGCGGATGCGACCCATGCAGCGGCCGGCGCAGTGCACAACGCCGTGAATGCGACAAAGGAGATGGTGCACGGCGCTGTGAACGCCACCGGCGACGCCATGCACTCGGCGCTCGACGCAGCATCGCACGCCGGCATCAATGCGGCGGATTACATCAACCCGCTGCCTCACGTGCTCATGCTCACTGCCATTGTGGTCTCGGTGGCGACCCTGGGCGTGGCGCTGGCTTTGGCTATGAAGATCTACAAAGAATATAACACATTGGACGAGGACGTGATCCTCGAAAAGATTCGGCAATGAGTGCGCTAATACACCAGCTGCCGGCCCTGCTCGTGGCCATCCCCCTGCTGTCGGCCTTTGTCGTAACGCTGCTCACGTGGCGTAATCGCGACGCCGCGTTCCCCGCAACGGTCATCAGCATGTCGCTGTGCGCCGCCACCGCCATTGCTCTGGCAGTGCAGGTGGCCATGCACGGCCCCGTGCTCTACAAGATGGGCGACTGGGCTCCGCCTGTGGGCATCGCCTACTACATCGACGGCCTCAACGCCCTGGTGCTGGCCATTGTCTCCTGCGCCGCGCTGATCAACCTCATCGGCACGCGGCCCTCGGTCCGGCTGGACTACGCCGGCAAGGAAGGCTCGTTCTACACGCTGTACCTTCTGTGCGTGACCGGGCACCTGGGCATGGTGATAACGGGCGACGCGTTCAACCTCTACGTGCTGCTTGAGATCTCCGCCCTCTCCGCCTACTCGCTGCTGGGCTGGGGCAGGGCGCGCGCGCCGCTCTCCACGCTCAACTACCTGTTCATCGGCACCATCGGCGCGTCCTTCTATTTGCTGGGCGTGGGCTTCCTCTACATCCAGACCGGCACGCTGAACATGGCCGACCTCGCCTCGATCATCGGCACTCTGGGCGCCACGCCCACGATCATCGCGGCCTTCGGCCTGATTCTCTCGGGCATCCTCATCAAGATGGCCTTCTTCCCGGCGCACGGCTGGCTGCCCAACGCGTACTCCAACGCCGGCTCCCCGGCGGCCGGGCTCATCGCGCCCATGACCACCAAGGTCATGGTCTACGTGATGATCCGCATGATGCTCACCGTGTTCTCGCCGCATCTCGTGTTTGATGAAGGTGTGCTGGACGAGGTGCTTGTCATCATGGCCTCGGCGGCCATCGTCATCTGCGGGCTCATGGCCCTCTCCTCCAAGAACCTGACGCGCATGCTCACGTACATCCTGATAGCCGAGGTGGGCTACATGGTGGGCGGCGCGTGGCTGGGCAACCGCATCGGCATGACCGGCGCGGTGCTCCACGTGATAAACGACGCGGCCATGACCCTGACCATGTTCATGGCGGCCGGCTGCATGACCTACAAGATGGGCCGGCTGGACTTCACCCGGATGCAGGGCGCCTTCTCCCGCATGCCGTTCACCATGAGCGCTTTCGTGCTCGGAGCCATCGCCATGATCGGCGTGCCCCCCACCTGCGGCTTCTTCAGCAAGTGGTACCTCATCCTGGGCGCGCTGCAGGGCGGTCACATCGAGTTCGTGGTCGCGCTCATCCTCTCCAGCCTGATCAACGTCGTGCTCTTCTTCCGGATATTTGAAATCGGCTTTTTCCAACCCTGGCCCAGCGGCGCCGACAGCCACGGCCACCCGATCCGGCCGGCCATCGCCATGTCCGAGGCGCCGGCCTCCATGGTCGCGCCGCTCATGGTGTCGGCTGTCGGTCTCGTGGTTCTGGGGCTGTTGAACTCGAAACTCGTCGCCATCATCGAAACCGCGCTGCCCGCAAGCCTGCACTGATACTGTGAATCCCATGGATACCATCGTCTCGATGACCCCCTTCCTGGCTGTCCTCGTCTCTCTTGTGGCGGTACCGGGAATCGTCTCAGCCAAATCCCCCAACGCACGCGAGGCCTGGACTTTCGTCGCCGCGTTCGTGAAATTCGGGCTCGTGGTCTCCATGCTGCCCACGGTGCTGGCCGGACACACGATCTCCTACACCGTGGCCGAGGTCCTGCCCGGCGCATCCCTGGCCTTCCGCGTGGACCCCATGGGCATGCTCTTCGCCCTGGTCTCCTCCTCACTGTGGATACTGACCAGCGCCTACTCCGTAGGCTACATGCGCGCCGAGCATGAGCACAGCCAGACGCGCTACTTCACCTTCTTCGCCCTGGCGCTCTCCGCCACCATCGGCGTGGCTTTCGCGGCCAACCTCTTCACCCTGTATCTCTTCTACGAGATGCTCTCCTTCGCCACCTACCCCCTGGTCACGCATCACCAGGACAAGGAAGCGCGATCCTCGGGCCGCAAGTACCTGTTCTACATCGTGGGCTCGTCCATCGGTCTGGCCCTGCCGGCCATGCTCATCGTCTACATGCTCGCCGGCACGCTCAACTTCGTGCCCCACGGCATCCTCTCTTCGCTGCCGGACATGGCCAACCACACCACGCTCATCGGCATCCTGCTGGTCATGTTCCTGTTCGGATTCGCCAAGGCCGGTCTCATGCCGCTGCACTCGTGGCTGCCCGCAGCCATGGTCGCGCCCACGCCGGTCTCCGCGTTGCTGCACGCCGTGGCCGTGGTCAAGGTCGGTGCGTTCTCCATCTTCCGCGTGGTCACCATGGTCTTCGGCGCGGACATACTTGTGCACATGAACCTGCGGATCGTCATCCTGGTCATTGCTGGCGTAACCATGATTACGGCGTCGCTCATTGCGATCTCGCAGGACGGCCTCAAACGGCGGCTGGCCTTCTCCACCATCGCCCAGCTCTCCTACATCGTGCTCGGCGCCGGCCTGCTCACGCCCAAGGGGCTCACCGGCGGCATGATGCACATCGCCCTGCACGCCTTTGGTAAGATCACCCTCTTCATGTGCGCGGGCGCCATCTTCGTAGCCACGGGCAAGAGCAAGATCAGCGAGATGACCGGCATCGGCCGGCGCATGCCCTGGACAATGACCGCCTTCTTCATCGGCGCACTGTCCATTATCGGGCTGCCGCCGTGCGCCGGCTTCATCAGCAAGTGGTACCTGCTGCAGGGCTCCCTGCAGGCCAACGAACCGATCTTCGTGGTCGTGATTCTGACCAGCGGCCTGCTCAATGCGGCGTACTTCATGCCTATCGTCTACCGCGCCTTTTTCTGCAAACCGAGTGAGTCGCAATTCGAGGCAGGCGTCAAAGAAGCGCCCTTCCTCTGTATTGCTCCGCCCATCGTCACCGCCATCGTCTCCATTCTTCTGCTGTTCCATCCGGGCCCGTTCATGGACCTTGCGAAGATGATGACACAGGCGTTGCTGGGCATGTAGACTGCGCATCGCAGCCACTGGAAACGACGGGAAAATACGAACCATGTCGGAAACGAATATCAAGCGCACCGACGGACGCATCGAGCACAACAACGTGCCGCCCTACCGCACGGCCTACTATGTCTCACTGGCCCTCTGCGCGGCGTATGTTGCCCTCGTGCTGTTCATGACCCTCTCCGCTGGCGGCGGGGGACACCACTAGGAGTCCGTCATGGCGAAAACATCCTTTCTCGAACCGTTGGCCAACAGGCGCACCATGATGTGGATTCTCGGCATCGGCGCCGTGGCTTTGATTGGTATGGAGTTCGTGGCCGAGAAGCACTCCCACTTCGCCTGCGAGGACTGGGACGGCTTCTACGGCGCGTTCGGCTTTATTTCCGGCGTCGTCCTGGCCCTTGGAGCCAGGTACCTGCTCGCGCCTCTGGTCCGCCGGCGGGAGAACTTCTATGATTGAGACCCATCCCGCACTCTTCCTCATTCTCGGCGCGCTGCTCATTCCGCTGCTCAGGGAAGGCCGGGGCAAGGACGTCTACCTCGTGGCGCTGCCGCTGCTGAGCCTGTACAACATGCTCCTGCTGCCCCACGGCTCCTACTACCACTGGAGCTTCCTGGGCTTCACCATCGAGCCCCTGCGCGTGGACAACCTGGCCCTCGTCTTCGCCACCATTTTCCACATCGCCGCCGCCCTGGGCATGTGCTTCGCGCTGAGCGTGAAGTCCAACCTGGAGCGAACATTCGCCATGCTCTATGCAGGCGCGGCCGTGGGCGTTGTCTTTGCCGGTGATCTGCTGACCATGTTCCTGTTCTGGGAGTCCCTCACCGTCACCGCCGCGGTCATCATCTGGTGCCGCCGCACCAGCGGTTCGCAGGGCGCGGGCTTCCGCTACATGCTCTTCCACGCCCTGGGCGGCCTGGTCCTGCTGGGCGGCATCGTCATGTACGTCCATGAGACCGGCTCCCTGGCCTTCGAGTACATCGGGCTGGACTCCACGGCGTCCTGGCTCATCTTCATCGGCTTCGGCATCAACTCGGCCTGGCCCGGTCTGCACGCCTGGCTCACCGACGCCTACCCCGAGGCCGGATACGCCGGCGCGGTCTTCCTCTCCGCCTTTACCACCAAGAGCGCGGTGTATGCCCTGGCGCGCGGGTTCCCCGGCACGGAGCTCCTCATCTGGATCGGCGTGGTCATGGCCATCTTCCCGCTGTTCTACGGCATGCTCGCCAACGACCTGCGCCGCGTCATCTCCTACTCGATCATCAACAAGGTCGGGTTCATGATGGTCGGCATCGGCATCGGTACGCAGCTGTCCATCAACGGCGCCTGCGCCTACGCCTTTGCCCACATCCTGTACAAGGGCCTGCTGTTCATGGCCCTGGGCGCGGTGCTCTTCCGCACGGGCAAGACCAAGGTGACGGAGCTGGGCGGCCTGTACCGCACCATGCCGTGGACCGCCGTGTTCTGCATGGTGGGCGCGGCTGCGCTCTCGGCCGTGCCGTTCCTGGTCGGCTTCCCCACCAAGGCCATGATCACCTCGGCCGCCGGTGAGGAACACCTGATGTGGGTCTGGTTCGCACTGCTCTTCTCCTCGGCCGGAGCCATGCTCTACGCCGGCGTGAAGGTGCCGTACTACGCCTTCTTCGGTAACGATTCCGGCCTGCGCCCGCCCGAGGCGCCGCGGCACATGCTCATCGCCATGGGCGCTGCCTCGCTTCTGTGCATCGGCCTGGGCATCTTCCCGCAGCCGCTCTATCGCCTGCTGCCCTTCCCGGTGGATTACAACGCCTACACCGCCTCGCACGTCATCACACAGTTCGAGCTCCTGCTCTTCGCGGCCGGCTCCTTCGCCCTCATGGCCCTGGCCGGCGTGCTGCCCATGCATGTGCGCTCCGTGCTGCTGGACGTGGACTATTTCTACCGCCGTGGCTTCAAAGGGCTGTATTGGCTGCTGGACAAGTTCTTCAACGGCCTGAACAAGCTCAGCGACGAGCTTATCGTGAACAAGGCCACCGGCGCCGTGATCAGCGCCTGCTCCAACGCGCCGTACAAGCTGGCGCGCATGGCCCTTCTGCCCTTCTGGTCCGTGCTGAGCACCGAGGAACGCGACCGCAGACTGCGCGACCTTGAGCAGAGCTTCGAGACGAACACCACGCCTGTGGGCCTGACCGGCCTGCTCGCGGCCGGTCTCGTGACCTTCCTTATCCTTTACATGTTTACCAACTGACGGAGATAATAGATGATCACCCTGGACGACCTGCGCATTCCCCAGTTCGAAAACCTGCCCGACGACAAGCTCAAGAAGCTGCGCGATGTCGCCGACGCGATCGACCTCGAGGACGGCGACATCGTCTATAACGCCGGCGAGGAAGGCGACATTTTCTACATCGTCCTGAGCGGCGAGGCCGTGCTGGAGCACGCGCTCTCCAAGGATGCACAGGTCATCTTCTCCTCGGTGCAGCCCGGTTACTGCTTCGGCTGGACCGCCCTGGCCCACCAGCAGCCCAGACGCGCCACGGCGCGGTGCCGCGGAGCCAGCCGCTTCGTGCGCATCAACGGGAACGAGCTCCGGCGCATCATGGACGAGGACCACACCCTGGGCTACCTCCTGTACCACGCGTTCATGGAGTCCGTGCTCGACCAGCTGTTCACACGCACGGAACAGTTCATGAGCATGCTCTCGCACCATCCGGATCTGAAGAACGCGCTATAGGCGCGACCGCAGAACAACGCTTTCAAGGCGTCGGCGAGTGTTTTCGCCGGCGCCTTTTCTTTGGCTTTGCGTTCTTCTCTGGAAACGAACGGGAAGTAACACTGCCATGACGTCGGATGCGCCGCGCAGCTGGCGCAACAGAAGCAGAATATCAGCCGATCCCCAATTGCCTTACCTGCCTGCGTATGTAACAATTTCCCTATTCTGGGATTTGGATTTTCCAGCCGAACCATCACGGCGGCGGGCTGTGCGCACCCGTTCCGCCGCATACGATTTTGGCCCGAGGAGGCTACCATGATGCGTCCGCTGTTTGCTATGCTGGTGTGTGTTCTGGTTTTCGCGGCCCTTGTTCCTGCCGGCGCCCGCGCCATGGAGATCAACGAAGGCATAGGCGACGTGCCCTATGGCGCCAAGTGCTCCGAGGCGTTTACGGACTCCGACTGGAAGGATGCGCAGCTTGCCCCGCTGTGGGACGACAAGACCCGTGAGCTACGCCTGACCTACGACCCGGATATCGTGGCCAAGTCGCAGTACAGCGTGCGCTCCAGGCTCCACGAGAAGCTGGAGTACGAAGACTTCTCGCTCATCACCGTGCTCTACCTCTGCAACAAGAAAACCGACAGCTTTGACGGCATCATCGCCAGCTTCAGCATTCTGACCACCCCGGCGCTGGAAAAGAGGCTGCGCGAGCAGTTCGGCGAGCCTGACGAGGTAACGCCCATCTACACTCTGTGGGACGCGCCGGACTACTTCATCCAGCTCAACCTGAACGAACTGATCGTGTACTCGAAAAAAGCCGCCGGCCAGACGCAGTAGAGCACGCGCACCGGTTTTATTCAGCCGCGCCTCCGGGTGCGGCTTTTTTTTGCGCGCACGCATGCTCCGGCGCGCCTGTTCCCGACATTCCATTTTGAACTTGTGGTATTCTAGATTCTAGAATACGGAAGAGACATGAACCTGTTGCCGCAGGATGTCCTGGTCATGCTCAAGCTGGCAGTGTCGCCGCCGCCGGAGTGGAGCTACGACCGGCTGGCCTACCAGCTGGGCATGAGCCCGTCCATGGCCCATAGCGCCGTCAAACGCGCCACCCGGGCCGCGCTGTTCGACCCCATGCACAAGCGCCCGCGTAACGAGGCCCTGATCGAGTTCCTCATCCATGGCGTCAAGTACGCCTTCCCGCCGGACATCGGCGCCACTGTCACCGGCGTGCCCACGGCCTTTGTCTCGCCCGAGATGCAGGACTCCGCCCCCACGGACCTGGCTGGTGAGTACTACGTCTGGCCGTATCCCAATGGCGAGCACCGCGGCGTCAGCCTCTCGCCTCTCTACAGATCGGTCCCGGAAATCGCCAGATACGACGCCGCAATGCACACGGCCCTTGGCCTGCTCGACTCCATCCGCATCGGCCGCGAGCCGGAGCAAAAGCTGGCCGAGCAGCTCCTTGGCGAGATGCTGGGATGAGCTGAGCCAAAAGCCGCCGTCCTGGTGAACGATCAGGGAATTCTTCCCCTCCTGTGCATTCCCCGCCGGTGCGTGGACAAAATCGTTGTTCGGTCGTATGGGTTGCCCTATGACGATTCGGACGCTCATTGTGGACGACGAAACCCCGGCGCGTGACGAACTCGCCTATCTGCTGGCCGACCATCCCGACGTGCAGACCCGCCAGGCCGCCACGGCCGACGAGGCGCTTAGCATTCTGGAGACCGACGGCGCCGACCTCGTGTTCCAGGACATCCAGATGCCCGGCATGGGCGGGTTCCAGATTCTGGAGCGCGCGCTGGAGCTGGACCATCCGCCCCTCTTCGTCTTTGTCACCGCCTACGATCAGTACGCCGTGCAGGCCTTCGAGGCCGAGGCCCTGGACTATCTGCTGAAGCCGGTCTCCGAGGAGCGGCTGGCCGCCTGCCTGGATCGCGCACGGCAGCGCCTGGCCGCCATGCATCCGGACAGGCACGAGGAAAGCTCGACGCTGCGCCGGTTGCTGCGCGAGCTTCGCGGCACGGCCCAACCGTGCGGTGAGCGCAACCGTATTCCGCTGATCCGGGAAGGACGCATCCGCTTGACCCCGGCCGAAGACGTCCTACTCTTCGAAGTTGACGGCAAGCGCGTGCTGGCCCGGTTGGCCGACGGCCCCAGCGACGAGCGCCTGCCCTTCCACAACGTATCCACCATGGCCGCCCTGGAAGAGCGCCTGGAGTGCGAGCGGTTCTTCCGCATCGGCCGCTCCGCCATGGTCAACCTGGAACGCATCGCCGAGGTGGCGCCGTACCACAGCGGCAAGTACATCATCGTCCTGGACGACCCTGCGCGCACGCAGGTGACCGTGGGACGCAGCCGTGTATCCGAGCTTAAGCAACGTCTCGGCCTCGACTGACTCCGGAGCGCCCATGCTGCCTGATTATCTGCCAGAACTCTTCGTCACCTTGTCCCAGCGCTTCGGCCTGCTCCTGGCCGGCGGCGTGGCCGTCCTCACCCTGACCCCGCTGGGCCGGATCAGCCTGACGCGCAAGCCCTCCCGCCGGACGTGGGTTGCGCAGACCCTGTTGTTCGGCCTGTTCGGCGTCCTGGGCACGTACTCTGGCAACGTGGTGTTCCAGTCCTACGCCAACATGCGCGCCATGGGTGTGATCACGGCTGGGCTGTTCGGCGGGCCGGCCATGGGGCTTGGCGCCGGGCTCATCGCCGGCGGCCACCGCTACCTCATCGACATCGCTGGTTTCAGCGCCCTGCCGTGCTCGTTGGCAACCGTTCTGGAGGGCCTGGCTGCCGGCTTGGTGGCCAGACGGCTGGGCAACCGCCGCCTGCACTGGGGATATGCCGGCGGCATCGCCCTGGTGGGCGAGTCCGTGCACATGGTCCTGGTGGCGTCCCTCTCCAAGCCCACGACGGACGCCCTCGCCCTGGTGCAGATCATTGCCGGCCCCATGATCCTGGTAAACGCCCTGGGCGCGTCGCTGTTCGTGGAGCTCCTGGCCATGCAGATCCGTTTCCGGGACAAGCGCGACTCCGGCCAGACGCACCAGATCCTCTCCATCGTCAACCAGACCGTGGGCCTGCTGCGCCGGGGCCTGAACCCGGAGTCCGCCCGGGCCACGGCAAAGATCATCTACGACCTCATCCCGGTAGCCGCCGTGGACATCACCAGCAAGGACCGCGTGCTGGCACACATGGGCGATGGCGGCGACCACCACGTGCCCGGCAGCCCCATACGCACCGAAGCCACGAAAAAGGCCCTGGAAGAAGGCGAAGGGGTATTCATCCGCGACCGCGAGATGATCGGCTGCGACGTGACGACCTGTCCGCTGACCGAGGCCATCATCGTGCCGCTGCGCAAATCGTCGCGCATCGTGGGCTGTCTCAAGCTCTACGGCACGGCCGACAAGCCTCTGGACCACACCCGCTTCGAGCTGGCCAAGGGTCTGGCCGACATCTTCTCCACCCAGCTTGAGCTCGAAGACATCCAGATCAAGAACCAGCTCCTGGCCCACGCGGAGATCCGCCGGCTCCAGGCGCAGATCAACCCCCACTTCCTCTTCAACTCCCTGAACACCATCGCCTCGTTCTGCCGCACCTCGCCCCGCCAGGCGCGCGAGCTGCTGCTGGACCTCTCCCACTACATGCGCCAGAGCCTGGACAGCTCCCGCGGATTTATCCCCTTTGCCGAAGAGCTCTCCCGCGTGCGATCCTATATCTCCATCGAGAAGGCACGCTTCGGCGACCGGATACGCTACGAGGAGGACATCGCTCCGGAAGCCGAGGCATGGCTGGCCCCGCCGCTTCTGGTGCAGCCTCTTGTGGAAAACGGCGTACGCCACGGCATTCTGGGCCGGGAGTCCGGCGGCGTAGTCCGCCTGACTGTCCGCGTGGATGACGACGTGCTGCGCGTGTGCGTGGAGGACGACGGCGTCGGCATGCCGCCACAGGTCATCGCCGAGATGCTCGCCCCGTCACAGGAGTCCGAACACCTCGAAGGCGGCATCGGCGTTCGCAACTGCAACTCCCGCCTCGGCCAGCTCTTCGGGCCGGAGCACGGCCTGGCCATCGCAAGCACCCCCGGCAAAGGCACCCGTGTGGAGCTGACCATACCGAGCACCCCCCTCTCCTCCCCCGACGCCGTGCTGGCGAGCGTCGGTCGCGAAAACGCCGTGTCCTGACGGCACGAGCGCTCGCTCCTTCCTGGCGACCACTCGCGCCGTCATTGTGTCGATTCGGGAATAACGCCTCCCCGGAACACCGGGTTCCGTCTATATGGCGTGTACCGAATCTACATCTCTTCAAGGGAGGCAGCACTTATGTCGTTCTTCTTTATCTGCGTGCTGGCGCTTGTCGCCGGCTATTTCGTCTACGGGAAGGTGGTGGAGCGCATCTTCGTCATCAATCCGGACCGGCCGACTCCATGTTGCGAGTACCGGGACGACTGCGACTTCATCCCCATGGCCACGTGGAAAGTCTACTTCATCCAACTGCTGGACATCGCCGGCCTGGGCCCGATCTTCGGCCCCATCCTGGGCGCTCTGTACGGCCCCTCGGCCCTGCTCTGGATCGTGTTCGGCTGCATCTTCGCCGGCGGCGTGCACGACTACATGAGCGGCATGCTCTCCGTACGCTCCAAGGGTCAGTCCATCCCCGAGGTCGTGGGCAACTTCATGGGCATGTCCGCCCGACAGGTCATGCGCGTGTTCTCCGTCATCCTGCTGCTGCTCGTGGGCGTGGTCTTCGTACTTGGCCCGGCCAAGCTGCTCGGCCAGATGCTCGGCATGAACGTGCAGCTCCTTGTGGGCATCATCTTTCTCTACTATTTCCTGGCCACCATCCTGCCCATCTCCACGCTCATCGGCCGGCTCTACCCCATCTTCGGCGCGCTTCTGCTGTTCATGTCCATCGGCGTCGTGGTCGCGTTGGTAATAAAGGGGTACCATATCCCTTCCCTGGACTTCGCCGTAAACACGCACCCCGGCGACAAGCCCATCTGGCCGCTGCTGTTCATCACCCTGTCCTGCGGCGCCATCAGCGGCTTCCACTCCACGCAGTCGCCGCTTATGGCGCGCTGCATCCAGAATGAGAACCGCGGCCGCATGGTGTTCTACGGTGCCATGATCGTGGAAGGCATCATCGCCCTGATCTGGGCCACGGCCGGCCTCTCCTTCTATGACAACCCGGCCGCCATGCAGTCCGTGATCGCCGCCGCCTCCCCGGCCGGCGTGGTCAACGAGGTCTGCAACTCCCTGCTGGGCCACGTGGGCGGCTTCCTGGCCATCCTCGGCGTTGTCGTGCTGCCCATCACCAGCGGCGACACCGCGTTCCGCTCCACCCGCCTCATCCTGGCGGACGCGTTCAACATCCCGCAGGTCAAGGCAGCCAAGCGCCTGCTCATCGCCATCCCGCTGTTCGTCATCGCGTTCGTCATCTCCACGCAGGACTTCGCGATCATCTGGCGCTACTTCGGCTGGTCCAACCAGACCCTGGCGACCCTGGTGCTGTGGGCTTCGGCCATCTACTTCGCCCAGAACCAGCGCTTCCACTGGATAGCCACAATCCCGGCCGTGTTCATGACCGCCGTGGTGGTGAGCTTCATCCTGCAGGCGCCCATCGGCCTCAATCTGCCCGCGGCGCTGTCCAATGGAGTCGGCGTTGCCTCGGGCGTCGCGTCGCTCATCCTGTTCCTGGTTTATGTGGGACGCTGCTGCCGCAACGGCGTGCCCAGCAGCCCAGCGTAGGGACACTGCGCAACCATCGCAAGCACGAGAGCCCGCCGAAAGGCGGGCTCTTTTTGTTTGATCGGGAAATACCGACGGAAGACGTCTTCTGCAGGATCAGGACGACGGACAGCCAAGAATGTAGGCAAGGACTGCTGTCGCAAGCTCGGCGGCAAAACCATCGTCGAGCGGGGCGTGGCCGTTGAGCAGCCTATACCACACCATTCCGAAGACCATGTCGTCCGCAAAGCCGAGGTCTGCCTCGGGATTTATCTCGCCGCGCTCCCCTGCCTTGGCGAAGACGGAGTCCAGCACCGTGCGCTGCAGCTGGACGAAGTTGTCCTGGAAGCGATCACGGAACGCCTCGTCCATCTGAGCGTGGACGATGAGGCATCGCAAGTAGCACCCCGCCCAACCGCTGAAGGTCGCGACAACCCGTCGCAAACACTCGTGCAGGTCATCGTGCAGTGATCCGGTATCCGGCGCGATGATGGCCATATCCTCGTGCTTCATGATCGCTTCCAGCACGACGTCCGCCTTGGAGGGCCACCAGCGGTAGATGGTCTGCTTGCCCACGCCGGCGCGGCGGGCGATGCCCTCCACAGTCATGGCGCAGGGGCCTTGTTCCCGCAACAACTCATTGGTTGCCCTGAGGATTGCTGCCAGTGATTCTTCGCTACGCGGCCTGCCGGCCGTTGGTTTCGTCATGAAAATCATCTCCTTCGCGACCGAAGCATGATCGATTCCCTGGCTGTTGACAAGCCCGTCCGAATAATATTACGAGACGGTTCGTATTGAAAAAGCCAGCTATGGCGCACTTGTCGCCCAACACCCTGTTTTATTAAAAGATCCCCCGGAGAAACGCATGATCGATTTCAAATTGAATCAGGATCGCTGCATCCAGTGCGGCGAGTGTGTGGCAGACTGTCCCGTCCAGGTTATCGCCATGGAGGACGGCGGCTATCCTTCCATAATCGCCGAAAACAACTGCATAGGCTGCCAGCATTGCCTGGCCGTATGCCCGACGGCCGCGATTTCAATTTTGGGAAAGAATCCGGACGAAAGCCTTGCCATCAAGGACGCGTTCCCCACTGCCGAGTCCATGTCCACGCTCATCAAGGGCCGCCGCTCGGTCCGCCGCTACAAGCAGAAAAGTCTGGACGAGACAACCCTGAACACTCTTCTGGAAACCGCCTTGCACGCGCCCACCGGCGTAAACGCGCGGCAGGTTCTGTTCACCGTCACCCGGACCATGGAAGCGACCAACGCGCTCCGAACCGCGCTGTACAAGAGACTCGAAGAGCTCCTGTCCTCCATCCCGCCGGAAGAGGACACCATGCTCAGCCGGTACATGCGGCGGCTCCGTGACGCGGACCCGGAGTATGCGACGGATTTCATCCTCCGCGGCGCCCCGCATGTCCTCATCGCCAGCTCGTCCACCAAAGCCCCCAGCTACGACAAGGACAGCCTCATCGCGCTGAGCTACTTCGATCTTCTTGCTCAGTCCTGGGGAGTGGGCACGGTCTGGAACGGTATGCTCACCTGGTGCGTGCGCGACTCCTCTCCGGATTTAGCCGCACGCCTCGGCATCCCGGAGGATCATAAAATCGGCTACGCCATGGCCTTTGGCGCGCCGGCCGTCCGGTACCACCGCACGGTGCAGCACTCGCCGGCCAACATCAACGTCATCAATACCTTCTGATCCCCACCGCGGTGCAGACCGCGCCCTTTTGGTTGAGCAGCACAGGGAGCCCGCTTCGGCGGGCTCTTTGCGTTTTGGTCAAGAAATACAGTATGTTCTGTGAAAGATTCAGACCCATGGCAGGCACCGCGATAGTCACCGCCCCGGAATGCGTTCATAAAGCCGCCCCGGCGGCACAATTCCCATCATCGGCGCACTCTGCACTGGCTCCGCAAGGGCGTATACGGTACCCTGCCGCAAAATGGATTGTGCGGACTGGCGCGCGGCAGGCGAAAGCCCGCGTACAGCTTGGCAATGCGCCAGACCGCTGCACCGGACAGCATCACCCTGATTCCGCTGCATGCGGACGCACAGCACACGGAGTGGCCTGCAGCAGGCCAGGCATGATTGTGTGGCACTCGCTCTGGCAGCGTCGGTTGGTGCGCGCGGCACACAGCCATGCCAAAGAACACGCGACAAGGAGACCATTGATGAGCAATGAACCCGTTATCGTGCTGGCAATGCTGAAGTTCAAGGGACCTATCCCCCAGAGCGTGCTCGATTATCTGCCCGAGGTTGTGGCCAAGACTCGCGCCGAGGAAGGTTGCAACAGTTACGTCCCCCACGTGCCCATGGATGGCGAGGCCGACCAGATCTACCTGCATGAAAGCTGGCGGAGCAAGGAAGACCTGGACATCCATCTGAAGACGCCCCACCTGCAAAAACTCGTTGAGGTCGCCGGCCCCCACCTTGCCGCCGATCTCGATGTGACCCTCTGGAAGTCTGCACTTTAATAGCAACTGCGCCGCCGCTGACACCATCTGCGGCGGCGCTTTCTCCTCTCCCCCTCCCCTGACGGCGCTCTCGGCCGTATCGCCCCTCCGGCACCGCGTCCTCTGACCACCAGGACGCCGCGGTCCTGGTCTCTGTCTATGCCCTTTGTCGAATGCATCCACGACAGTGATCAATACAGTGCCGCACCAACACCCATTGGGAATGCCGTAGGGAGCTGGCCCGAAATAGCCATCATTGTAAATTCCCTCTTGACCTCGCTATGTAATCAATATTATGTCTTCACATATTTGTAATTTATATATTGGCTGCAGGTGTAGCAAGGGGGGAAAGCCTTGGATAGCAGCGCAATCACAACCTATAAAGACGCACTGATAGGGTCCATACCTGTCGTGCATGGATATATCTCGTCCTTTCGCTCCATTAACAAACGTTGGGATGGCGCCATAACAGCCGGCATGATCGAGGCCGGACGCATGGAAGATGTTGCTGCGCGGCTATTTGCACCGCTCATCAACGACATGGGCGCAACCAAAGAGAAGTATATCGGCATCCAGGAAAGCCTTGTCGATGCCATACTGTTTGAGATGGCCAAGAAAACCGTTTTTGAAGTCACGGACGCCGCTAAATTCGCGATCAATATCCTCAAACGTAACCTCTTTGAAAGAACTGCCGATGTCGGATACCTGGCCACCGATGCCGAGATAGTCAATCTGCTGCGCATGGCGTTGGATAGTGCGGACAGCCAGGAGCTCGACGGGCAACGCGAGCGTATCCGGGCGCGGCTGGCCGAGTACCAGTACGAATATACCGTGTATGACGAGATTGTTATCGTGGACCGGAACGGCGTCGTCCAGGCCAACCTGGACCCGAACAACCGCATTGCACGCTCCAACGATCCGTGTCTGTCCGAGGCGCAGGCCATCGACCTGCACAGCCGGCACGACGAGGACAAGTACATCGAATTTTTCCGGCCCACGGACCTGAAGCCCGGCCGCGGCGATACCCTAGTCTACGCCCAGAAAATCGAGGACCCGAACACCCATGCCGCGCTGGGCACGCTTTGCCTGTGCTTCTCCTTTGACGACGAGATGGCCGGCATCTTCAAGGACCTGAGCCAGGGCAACGAGCAGATGGTCGTCGCCATCCTGAACGAAAACGGCGCTGTGCTCAGCTCCAGCGAGACCGGCATCCTGCCCAAAGGCTCCCGCGTGGACGTGGATATCAAGGCCGACTTCCGGATCATGCCGTTCCAGGGGAAGTCGTACATTGTAAGCACCGTAGCCACTGACGGATATCAGGGATTCTACGGGCTTACATGGTACGGCCTGGCCATGATGGATGTCTCCGCCGCCTTCCGGCAGGAGCATTCGGAGTTCGGCCTGGAGCAGGCGTTTCTCCAAAACCTGCACAGCTTTTCCGGCGAGCTGAGCATCATCAAAGACGAGTCCGACGATCTTTTGGCCGACATGAAGCTGGACAGCATCAACGGCCAGGTGAAGGCGGCCAGGCACATGGCCGACGGCTTTGTGGAGGTGCTCCGCTTTGTGGACTGGATCGGCGACGAGATAGACGACCTTTTCTCCGAGGCCATCCGCAACCTGCAGAAGACCGTGGTCACGTCCCTTTTCGGCGAGCTGGAGTTCCGGGCCTTCCAGGGCAACAACATTGCGGACCGAAACCTGTACGAGCGCGCCAACGACGTGTGCTGGTGGGCGTTGACGCCCCTGTTCCGCCAGCTCCTGACCAGGCATGCGGACCAGAGCCTAAACGATGGCGAGCGCCACAGTCTGACGGCGAATCTTCAGTATATCAACAACCTGTACACGCCATACCTGCGGCTGGTCCTGGCTGACACCAACGGTACGGTGGTTGCCGTGTCCAACCCGCCCGAGGAGTTGGAGGAGCGGCTGGTCAAGGACGGGCTGCCCACAGGGCAGGAGCTCGTGGGCACGCAGCTGGAACGAGGGCTGGTCAAGCGAGCGCTGGAGCTCAAGTCCAGCAAGGAGTACGCGGTCTCCTGCTTCGAGCCCACGCCCCTCTACGGCGGCCGGCCCACGTATGTCTACACCACGGCCGTGCGCCATCCGGAGGTGGCCGACCGCGTCGTGGGTGTCATCCAGATCGTCTTCGACGCCGAGCCGCAGTTCATGAGCATGCTCAGCGACATCCTGCCCCGCGACGAGAAAAAGCGCATCCTCGACGGCAGCTTCGGCGTCTTTGCCGACAGGCACAAGATGGTCATCGCCTCCACCAGCGACGCTTTTCAGCCGGGGACAACCTTGCGTCTTCCGGACGCGCTCTTCAGCGGGGCCAACAGCGAGCGCTCCTCCAGCGTGGTCCAGATGGACGGCAGCAGCTACGCCGTGGGCCGGCAGATATCCTCCGGCTACCGCGAGTACAAGTGCAGCGACGGCTACGACAACGACATCGTCTGTCTCATCTTTGTACCGCTTTGATCCGCCCCCCACCGCCTGCGCAATACGCTCCAAAAACAAAGGGGATGGCCAATCGACCATCCCCTTTCTCTTTGATTCTGTTGAGCAGTCCGCGCTGTTGTGACGTCCGCCCTGTCCTAGAACGTGTACTGCAGGCGCAGGCTGCCGGACAGGGAGTCGTGGTCCGGCCGGAAAAGCTCCACGCTGCTGCGGGCCACGATGCTGAACCGGTCGGTCACGGCCCACGTGAGCCCGGCGTCCAGCAGGCCGGCGTGGTAGCGCTGGTCGGCCAGCTGCGCCGAGTACCTGCCCCCGGCGTAGCCGATGAAGGACGAGGAAATGGAGCGGCCGCCGTCCAGCCACTCGGCGTTCCAGACCATGCGCAGCTCCGGCGTGATATCGCCGTACTCGCTCTCGAAGGTCCGGGTGATGCGCGCACCGAGCTCCGTGTTCAAAGACTGCGAGTTCCGCGCGCGGATGTGCTGGCCCAGCAGGCCGGCGTCGGTTTCCTCAAAGCCATCCTCGTGCAGATTGCTCCAGGCCAGGGAGCCGACCGGGCCGAAGGTGAAGCCGCCGACGTGGAAGTCATAGCCGCCACCGACCGCAACGGTCAGGTTGGTACCATTCCACCGCGCGTCGGCTGTGCGCGGCATACCCGGCAGCACCAGATCCTTGTTGGAGCGAAAGCTGTCGAACCCGAGGCGGGCCATACCATCGAGGTAGAGATCATCCGTGTGGTAGCCGATCAGGGCCGCGATGGACCACTCCACCACGCTGCCCTCGCCGTCGCCCGGGCCGTCTTCCTGCAGGCTTTGAGAGAAGAAGCCCGGCGCGATGCCCAGGGTCCAGCTCTCTGTCGGATGGTAGAGGAACCCGGCGGCAAGGCCCCAGGTCATGGCGTCGTAGCCTACGCGGTCGCTGCTGGAGCCCTGGTTGGCGTGCATGCCGAAGGGTTCCAGGAACACGGTGAGCTCGGGCGAATCTGCCGAACCGGGCGCCTCGTCCGCGGCCAAGCCGGTGGAATCCCCCACATTCTTGAGCGCATTGCTGGTGCCGCCGCCCTGATTCAGGTCGCCGACGTAGGTGCGGCCCGGGGCCACGCCGCCGCTGCGCAGGCCGGCGCGTTGGGCCGCGGTCAAGGCCCGGCCGCCTTCCAGGGCGCTCTGGCTGAAGGCGCCGTAGGACTCGGCCGAGAGCGACTCCATGGCGTAGCTGATTTCGGCCTCGGAGGAGAAGTCCAGCCCGGCCAGCATCTCGGCCATCTCGCCCGTGGCATCGCCCGCTGCCGAGGTCAGCAACTGGGCCAGCCCCATGGTGCGCTCGCCCAGGGCAAAGGCCGTGTACGGCGTCGAGCGATAGGCGCTCACGCTGAGGACGCCGCCGGTTCGCGTGCTCAGAAAGGTCAGCGTCGGCGAGTACTGAGTCGTAAGCGTCGAGGAAAACCCGCCGTTGATGCCGCCGCCCGCTGTGAGCACGGTCCAGCTCGAACCGGAGCGGAACAGACCGCCGGCTTCGGGCACGACAACCAGGGTTCCATCCAGGTTCGCCACGCCGGTCACGACGAGCTGGTCCTGGGTGTATGTGCCCAGCTCCATGAACAGCGCGCCGCCGGCGGTCTGGGTGTAGTCGCCATTGATGGTCAGGGTGCCGATAGAGCCGCCAGGGCTCACCGTGCCCGAGTTCACTACGTTGCCGGCCACGGTGCCGTAGCCACCCAGGGTGCCGCCGGCATGGACAGAAACCGGGCTGTCGATAACCGCGCCAGCCCCCACCTGCAGCGCCGCGTTGGACAGGATGTCCACGGCATCGAAGTGTGTGGTTCCCGTGCCCGTTCCCCACTCCCAGCGCGTGGGTGTGGCGCCGTTGCCCACCACCAGATCTTCGATGTTCAGGAACTGGTCCGTGGCGGTTCCGGAGCCGAGCAAAGTCAAGAGGTCCGAGCCCGCGGCCATGTCCACCTTACCGATAATCCGCGCCGAATCCAGGGTCAGGAGGTCGTCAAGATCCGAGGAGTACACGGCGAACCCATCTCCGAGACCGGACGTATCCACGGCTGAGAGAGCACCCGACACATAGAGGTTCATTTCCTTGTCACTCATGACAGCGGGCCCGCCGTGCTCTCCGGCAATGGAGATTGTACCGGTAATGCGGGCTGGTGTGCTTGCATCACCACCATTGAGCGTACCGGCGGAGTATAAACCAAATGCTGCGTCCCTGGAGCTTTCCGCGACAATTGCCCCTGACAGCTCTCGTATTACCGTATCCCCATATGCGTCTATGCCCACGGCCTCGCCATAGCTTCGCGCCACGATGGAACCGGACAACTGGTTGATTGACAGATCTCCTGACGATATCAACCCCGTCGCAAGTCCACCGGACTCCACGGCAATATTTCCGGAAAGAGTTCCGATGATGCTCTGCCCACCTGAAGAGATTCCCTCTGCAAACACACCTTTATTGTTCGCGTATATGGACCCTGAGAATGTATCGATCGTCAATCCAGAATCAGCGTACAGACCGGATGCATACAAGAAGGAGCTTCGCGACATTATCGATCCGGACAGTGTGCCGATGGTGGCCGTATCCGCATTCAAACCGTATGTTTCGACGTTGCCGCTGGCAGTGATAGACCCAAGGAGCTGGTCAATGTCGAGATTCTGCTCGGCATAGATGCCCAGCGCGTCACTGTCCGAGCTGGTCGCGGTGATGGATCCGCTGAATCGCTCCACGTTGACACCAAGCCCGCCATACAGTCCGACTGCATCATCACTGACAGAGGACGCCATGACTGCACCGGACAGCCGATCCACAGCGATGTCGCCGCCAAATGCCCACATGCCGTATGCCGTACTGCCGGTACTCGTGGCGCTCACAGCCCCGGACAGCGTCGTTATGTTGATGTCACCTGAAGACGAATACAGCCCACAGGCGTCGTCTTCGGTACTCGTGGCGCTCACAGCCCCGGACAGCGTGCCGATGGCGATATTGCCGTGATCCGAATTCAGGCCATAGGCATAGCTGGAGTCGCTTGAAGCGCTCACAGCCCCGGACTGCGTCGTTATGTTGATGTCACCTGAAGACGAATACAGCCCACAGGCGTAGCCAGAGCTGCCTGTCTCCACGGCGCTTACCGTGCCGGACAGCAAGCCGATATCCAGGCCATTATTTGCAGACACGGCCCTGGCGTTTCCAGAGACACCGGAACTCGAAGCGCTCAGCGTGGTGTTGAGGCCCAGGGATGTTATATTCAAAGCCCCTGCGCCATACACGCCAGAGGTATCACCTGCCCCTGAGGCAGAGATGGACAACGGGGATGCGCCGCTGAAATCCAGCGTGACGCCCGATGCCGCGCTGAGGGAGTATTCATTCGTCGTATCAAAGAGCCGCACCGCATACCCGGAGTCGTTGATGAACGAGGCGGCGTTGCTCAGAGTAGTGGCCGGCGGCGTGATGGTGGTGTCGGCGGCGGGGGTGAACGAAATGATGTCCGCACCGCCACTGTTCACGTCGTCGATGGCGTCGCTGTATGACCTGTCATCGTAGGCGTTTACGCTCTGGGCGAACGAAGTTCCGACGCCCAGACACCAGATGGCAAGGCAGGCTATTGCAAGGCGCAGGCATCCGTGTACTGAATACGATGTAGTTGCGTCCATTCTCGTCGTCCCCAAGTATTGGTCCCCTCCGGGAAGTACATGGCACGCTTGCTATTCTGCAAGGGGTGACGACGTCCACCTGCCATGCAAGGGATGCGAAAGTACTGCGCCTGCGTCTACCAGCCGAACGTTAATACAGAAGGGCAAAAGCTGCTTCAAACGCGAATCTGTTGTGCGGATTGGCCCGGTGATGCTTCATTTGCTGCCAACTTCAAAACGCTTTCCCATACATAAATTGATGAATGATGTCGAACAGTAACCAACAGCCAGGAGCACAAAAGGAAAGGGACAGTCATTAACAATGACCGCCCCTTCCACAAAGTATCCACGGTTAAAGGCCCTTAGATCATACGCACATGTCCTGACCGGCCACAGCTACCCATGGCGCGGCTCGAACAACCTACGCACCGGGAAACCTAGCTTCCCCGCACGCCTTTCTCGATGCGCTCGCCGATGGTCTGGTCGATGTTCTTCCAGTACTGGAAAGCGCGCTCCAGCACGGGCTCGCTCACGCCCTGCTTGAGGTGACCCACCACGTTGGAGACCAGGCGGTCGCGCGCGGCGTCGTCCAGGACCTTGTTGACCATGGTGTTGGCCTGCACAAAGTCGTCGTCATCCTTGTGCGGGGTGTACGCCGAACGCATGAACTCGCCGCTGGCGCTCCAGATTGCCGCCTCGGAGTAGCGTTCGGTATCCGCTGCCGGGCCGCCCTTGGAGTTGGGCGCGTACACAGGATCGCTCACGTTCTCCACGCGCATGGCGCCGTCCTTGCTGTAGCTGTGCACCGGGCTCTTGGGCTTGTTGACCGGGATCTGCTTGTAGTTGACGCCGAGGCGGGCGCGGTGGGCGTCCGCATAGGAGAACAGGCGTCCGAGCAGCATCTTGTCCGGGCTGGGACCGGTGCCGGGCACGAAGCTGTTGGGCTCGAAGGCAGCCTGCTCGACCTCGGTGTGGAAGTCGGTGGGGTTGCGGTTGAGCACCAGCTTGCCCACCTCGTGCAGCGGGTAGTCCGAATGCGGCCAGACCTTGGTGAGGTCAAAGGGATTGAAGCGATAGTTCTGCGCTTCCTCGAAGGGCATGATCTGCATCTGCAGAGTCCAGCTCGGATAGTTGCCCTCCTTGATGGCCATGTGCAGATCACGACGATGGTAGTCGCCGTCCTGGCCGGCAATGCGGTCGGCCTCTTCCTGCGTGAGGAACTCGATGCCCTGGTCGGTCTTGAAGTGGTACTTGACCCAGAACCGCTCGCCCTTGGCATTGACCCACATATAGGTGTGGCTCGAGTAGCCGTTCATGTGGCGCCACGTTTTGGGGATGCCGCGGTCGCCCATGAGCCACGTCACCTGGTGGGCGGACTCGGGCGAGAGGGTCCAGAAGTCCCACTGCATGTCGTGGTCGCGCAGGCCGTTGTCGGCCCGGCGTTTCTGCGAGCGGATGAAGTGCTGGAACTTCATGGGGTCGCGCACGAAGAACACGGGGGTGTTGTTGCCCACCATGTCGAAGTTACCCTCGGTGGTGTAGAACTTGAGGGCGAAGCCGCGGGGGTCACGCCAAGTGTCTGGGCTGCCGCGCTCGCCGGCCACGGTGGAAAACCGGATGAAGACGTCCGTCTTGACGCCCGGCTGGAACACCGCGGCCTTAGTGTAGGCGCTCACGTCCTGGGTGACCTCGAAGTAGCCGAAAGCGCCGGAGCCCTTGGCGTGGGGCTGGCGCTCGGGAATACGCTCGCGGTTAAAGTTGGCCATCTGCTCCAGCAGGTAGTGATCCTGCAGGAGGATGGGACCATCCGGACCCACAGTCAGCGAGTACTCGTCACTGGCTACAGGGATTCCGGCATCGTTGGTCAATACTTTGCGATCATCACTCATTGGCAACACTCCTTAGTGTGTTTTTTGAACAAAACAGGGTTCAGAGAACTGCCGCCACCCTAGCACGCCTGAAAAGTTTTGGTCAACAAATCGAGGCACACCAACACCTGACACATCATTTGGAAAATGGTTTTCCCTATTCAACACCCTTACATGACTACCTTCTTTCAATGGTTGTCAGGCCGTAGCGGAGATTGGCCAAGCCGTGTGTGCGCATCCTCAAAAACTGCACAATACTCTGAATTCACAGGTATTTTTCACACGGCCCCAACCACCCCAAGCGTGATGATATGTTGGTGATTTTTCGGGGATGGAGAACACCGGCCTTACTGGGTGCCTGTCGCGCAACGGTATTGAGCGCTGGCCGATCTCGGGCAAGTACAGCGCAAGGCCCGGCTGCCGGCTGGCCGAGGTGGCCGTCTTATCGCGACCAAGTGTTTTTTAAGCTGATTGGTTTTATCGTGTCGGGTCGCCCCCCAGTCGAGCGGTAGAGATGCGTCGGCTGGAGAATCACTACACCGGAAGTACCTGACTGCTTTCACGACGTAGGAATCATTGCTGCTCAATCTAGTCACGCAATCCAGCGCTTCCTGATGTTGCACAGGCTCGCCATGAACAGGCCAGCGCAGAACACACTCAGGATAAGAAGATCAAACAAAAACGGCATGGCGTGAGAGCCATGCACCGATCCATGGAGGAGGTCGGCCCCGTATGTTAGAGGTAAAACATAGGAAAACGGCTGCAGCACGACGGGCAGCTTCTCTATGGGAAAGAAGAGCCCGCACAGAAAGATCATGGGGAAACGAAAGAAGTTGGAAAATGTCTGCGCCTCAAAAACCTCGCTGACAGCGACTGCGATGAACAACCCCATGAACGTCGAGGTCACGGCGATGAGGATAACGGCCGGCGCGAACACCCACCAGTTCACCTGTGCGAGGTCAGTCAGGAACAACGCCATCGCCACCGGCACCATGGCGTTGACAATACCGAACAGAATGGCCCCGCTGGTTTTGGCCAGCATCAGGAGTTCGAAGGGAATCGGCGCCAGCAACAACCGCTCAAAAGAACGGTTCTTCTTCTCGAAGGTCACCGTCACCGCGAGCATGGAAGTCGTACCGAACAGTATGGAAATCGCCACAACCCCTGGCAGTATCTGGGGAACACTTTCCAGGCCGCTGCCCGAGCGGATAAAGAACATCCCGGTCCACGCCAGAGGAAAAATCAGCCCCCAGCTCACGTTCGGCGGCTTCAGGTAATATGTCCGCATGTCCTTAGCCAGAATATTCCAATACGCGATCCAGCGCTTCATGGCCGCCCACTCCTCATGTTCTTTTCCGCGCGCATTTGCTTTGTCTCGATGCCCGTTACCCGCACGAACACGTCTTCGAGGGAGGTGCGCACCCGCCGCGCCTCGGAGACCGTGTAGCCCCCTTCCTCCAGAAACCGCACCAGCGGCGCCACACGAATGGGCCCATTCGATTCCACCCGGACCGTGCCGTGCCCCGGCGGCAAAACCACGAGCTGTGGAAAGCTCGCGGCGAGCGCCTGCTGCAGTTCGCCGGGCAGCGTTTCCTCGCAGCTTATCTCGAGCACGTGGCTGGACTGGAGCGGCTGTACCAGGTTCTCGACCGAGTCAATGCGTACGATCCGGCCGGACACGATGAAGGCGATGCGGTCGCACAACCGTTCCGCCTCCTCGATGTAGTGCGTCGTCAGCAGGATCGTCGTACCGGAGTCATGCAGATCGGATATGAGTTGGCGTAGCTGTCTGGCACTCGCCACATCGATGCCGGTGGTGGGCTCGTCGAGGAAAAGAATCTCCGGCTTGTGGATGATCCCGGCCGCTATGGTCAGCTTGCGCTTCATCCCCTTGGAGTACCCGCCGAACCTGCGCTCCGCGGCCTCTTTCAGACCGAAGTCCTTCAGAAGCGACCACGCCCGCTCCTGCCGCTCTTCCCTGCGCATACCGTACAACGCCGCGCAGAAGCACAGGTTCTCGAACCCAGTCAGCTCGGGGTACAGGTTGCTCTCGTCGGGAACCACGCCCATGAGATGCTGAGCCGACCTGGTTTTCCTCGTGCAATCAACGCCGCATATACGGAACACCCCGGATTCCGGGCGAGCCAGACCGGTGAGCATGTTGATGGTTGTTGTCTTACCTGCGCCGTTGGGGCCGAGTAGCCCGAACAGCTCTCCACGGTGGATATCGAAGGAGATCCCTTTGACCGCCTGCACCTCGTCGAACCGTTTGGTCAGGTTTTTCACGACCACGGCTTCGTCTGTCATCGGAACGCTCCTTGCGCTCGCGGCGCTCTGGAATCACTGCCAGGCTTCCGTGTCCCCGGAGATGGCGCGCCGCAGGCCGGTGCATCGGGAATCCGCCGCTTTTTCAGATAGCTCTCAGGGAGACAGAGCTGATGCGCGTCGCCGGGGGCATGTTTTGATCCGCTCCTGAAGTCCCCCTGTGGCGTGTTCTCAAGTTCCTGGCTACAGCACGATTTGTTGTGATGCATTATGGTATTTGGCAAAGTACCTGCGCGGATACTGTTTTCAATTGGTGAAAAAAACGGTTCAATGTTCGTCGCCCATGCGGAACAAACGCCGCGTGATCTCCTCCCACTCCGCCAGCGTCTCCTCGTTGACCTTGTAATGAACGAAGTAGCCCTGCTTGTCCGCAGTGACGATCTCGGCATCCCGCAACACTCGCAAATGCTGCGACACGGCAGACGGCGTAATGTCCATCCGCCTGGCCAAAGCGTTGACGCACAAGGGCCGGCACTTCAGCAGCTCGACCATCCGAACACGCGTGGTCACGGAGAGCACCTTGAATATCCGGGCCTGTTTTTGCGAATCGCTCATGAATCACCACCATCCATTTTAGTCACTGCGAATATACTTATCAAACATGAGAGTCAAGAGCGATAAATGAAGAGGGTTGGGAAACCCGCATCCCGGTCTCCTGTCTGGGAAAAGGAACAGAAAGACGAGTCGTGCCCCGGCCCCATGCGCCGTGACGCACAAGGCCGGGGCACGGGGTTACTGTTCGATGCAGCGCAGGCGGACGCCTTTTTCCGGCGGCGAATATACTCGGCACGGACGTCTCCAGCTTAATCGCCCACCGCCCCAGCGTCTTGGGGTCCTGCATGATTAGCGTGCCGAGTATCAGCACCATTCCCACCTGTTTTGCCTACTGTTTATTGTCTACAACAGTCAGTCCGAAAAATTCTCTCTCCACCCAGGCACCATTCGCCTCAAATCGCGGGCGTCCTCTGCCGGCAAAAACGTAGCGCGTACGCCAAAGCGATCCTCACCCCAGCTGCCGCCCGTCTCCGTTCACATTGACACAACCAACTGCGTTAATAGCTAATCTTAAACAACTCCGCCACGGCAGGAGTGCCCGGCTCCGCACGCAGCAGGAGCGCCGAACTGGTTCCCTCTGCTGCGAGACGGAAGCCGCCCTGGTGCGCGCCCCCCGGGAGCATTTCGGAACTGAAGTAAAATCTTCTTGACTATTGTAGACAATAAACAGTAAGCCGTGGCTGTAGCAATCGAGACGCGCACGCGCCCCACCGAGATTTGATCCGGTTGCGGAGCAAAATGCCGCTCACGCTGTGGAGGCCACTGCAGCCAGACAGCAGAAAGCAGCATGTGTGTGCTCAGACTGCGCCCGATACGCACCAGACAAAAGCAGCGCTTTGCAACGGCGACGCGGAAATATCAGCCCGCACTGCCGAGTGAGACATTCAAGGAAGTAATCGTTTGCATTTGCCCATAGTGGAGGACGTGGTTTCGAGTTCAACACAATAAACCAGTGGAGGTGCCGGATGGCTGAACAACCTGTGAAGTGGGCGAATAGCGCTCCCGCCGGACTGGGAGCTCTGGCTGTGGCGTGTTTTTGTTTCTACGCATACCTGGGAGGACATGTAGAGCCGACCAGCATTCCCCTGCTGGGGCTGTGGCTGCTCGGCGGCGCCCTGGTGCAGTACACCGTGTGCATTCTCGAATACAAAGAAGGCGCACTGGTCGGCGGCAATGTGTTCCACATCTTTGCCGCCTTTTTCATGATGGTGAGCGGCCTTGAGCTGATCTTCAAGTACCTCGTCACCGCATTCGGCTGGCTCCCGCTGGACCACACCATAGACGGCTTTGCCTGGATTGCCCTCTGGATTTTCATCTGGACCATGACTCTGGGCTACCTCAAATCGCCGTTTCTCCTGTTCGTACTGGTGCTCTGCATCGACATCGGCGTGCCCATCGTCGCCCTGCACGACCTAGGCATCTTCGGCCACGCCCAGTTGCAGATCGCTTCCTTCGCCTTCCTGACAGCCGGCATCCTGGGGCTGTACATCGCCGCGGCCATCGTCATGAACAACGAGTTCAAACGAACAATCCTTCCCATGCCGGGAGCCTTGGTCAAGATGGCATGACCGGAAATGGCGACGGCCGGACGAGCCGGGATTCAAAAGCCCCCGGACCGGCGCCTGACTGAATCCGCAGTGATTTAAAAACGTCATCGCTCAAAGAACGGGCAACGACACAAAGCTATTATCTGGAGATGAATGTCATGGCGAACTATCCTGACTATAACCCTGAAGACATCCAGCGGGAATTGCGTGAGATATTGCCCGAAGAGGCCATATCCAAAGGCCTTTTCGAACGAATCAACAACGCGCTGGATCCGTACACGTCCTCGGACGACATCGACCGTGGCATGGTTCCCTACGCCGTGGTCTGGCCGAGCTCCACCGAGGAGGTCAGCCAGGTGATGAAGTACGCAAACACAAAGAATATCCCAGTGTTCGTGCGCGGCTCCGGCACCAGCCTGCACGGCGCTTCCAAATACCGCCACTCCGGCATCGTGCTCAACGTGGGCCGGCTCAAGCACTTCAGCATCGAGAAAGACAACGGCTACGTCGAGTTCGGCCCCGGCCACCGCGTGCTCAAGGTCAAGCAGATGCTCGAAGAGGAAGGCTACTTCCTGCCCCTGGTCCCCGGCAGCATCCGGGTGGCCAGCATCGGCGGCATCATCAGCAACAACACCAGCGCCCACGCGGTCGACTCGTGCATCGGCAAGCCCCGCGACTACATCCTGGGCCTCCAGGTGGTCCTGCCCAGCGGCGAGGTCATCGAGACGGGGACCAAGAGCCTGCGGCGGCCCGCAGGAACGGACCTGACCCAGTACTTTGTCGGCGGCGACGGTCTGCTCGGCGTCATCACCGGCATCCGGATGCAGCTCGTCCCGATGTTCGCCAGCGCCTATGGCGTGGCCTACTTCCACAACGAGCTCTCCTCGGCCAAGGCGGTCCAGCGCATCTATATGGAAAAGGCGCCCATGCCGCTGTTCATGGAGTACCTGGACGAACGGGTGGCCAGGATGAGCTTCGCCATCCAGAACCTGCCCGAACCTCCCGGCTCGCTGATCATGTTCCACTCCATCGGCCAGACCGAGGAAGAGGCCGTGCACAAGGTCAACAAGCTGGTGGAAGCCATCAGCAAGGAGCCGGTCATCGAGGCCAAGCGCATCACGGACATGGACGAGTGGCACAAGATCTGGCTCGCCCGCGAGTCCGCCCTGCCCTTCATCTGCCAGGGCGGCAAGGGCGTCTTCGGCCTGTCCGAAATCGCTTCCTCGGTCCGCGGTCTGGTGGACTGCATGGAGGACACCATCAACATGGACGAGGGCATGCCCACGCTCAGCAAGCTCGGCAAGCCCTACATCATGGGCCATCTGGGCGCGTTGTCACTGCACCCGGTGTACATCTTCCCGGCCGACTGGAGCGCCGAGGAAAAGAACAAGGGCATCGAGGAGATGTTCTTCAAGGAAGCGCAGATCAACGAGAAGTATGGAACCTGCGGCGGCGAGTGGGGACAGTTCGCCAAGCGGACTCCGTTTTACCGCAAACGGTACGGCGACACTGTCTACGGTCTGGTCAAGGACGTGAAGAAGGTTTTTGACCCGAACTCCATCCTGAACCCCGACGTCTTCAGAGACTAACCGCAAACCGCTGCCACGAAGGAGTGCGAAATGACCAGCACAGACGTTCAAACCGAACTAAAAGACGGGATTCTGGGTATCCTGAGCTATTGCATCAACTGCCGCTTCTGCCTGCCGAGCTGTCCGCGTTTCGAAATCACCTCCGGCGAGGTGAGCCAGGGCGCTTCGGGCGTCACCCGCTCGCTGTACTACGCCGTCAAGTGGGGAGAAGAGGATAAACAAGCCCTGCAGGAGCTGCGGGACATCGTTTTCGGCTGCACCACCTGCAAGAGCTGCGAAATCGCCTGCAAGTCCCTGAGCACCGGCACCAAGCTGCTGGACGCCATCGAGATGGGCCGCGAGCTATTGATTGAAATGCAGGTCGGCCCCATGCCCGAGCAGAAGAAGGTGCTCGATTCGCTGCTGAAGAACGGCAACCCCTACATGGTGACCGCCCGCAAGCGGAAGGAAGCCGTCAAGGCCTTGGGGCTCAAGGAGTATACAGACCAGACCGAGATCCTGCTCTACCTGGGCTGCTCCACCGCCGTGGACGAGGACGTGCAGAACACCGTCAAGGCGCTGGCAAAAATTCTGGATCACGCGGGCGTCTCCTACGGCATTCTGCTGGACGAGGCCTGCTGCGGCGAGCCGTCCCTGAAGATGGGCGAAGTCGGGCTCTTCGAGATGCTGTCCGAGAAGAACATCGACCTGTTCAAGGACAACGGCGTGCAATCCATCGTCACGCTCTCGCCCCACTGCTTCGAGACCTTCTCTTCAAAGTATCCCGAAGCCGACATGCAGGGGATCAAGGTGCGCCACTACACCCAGCTTCTGTACGACCTGGTGCAGGAAAAGAAGCTCACCTTCCCCAACACGGTGGACAAGAAGGTCGTCTACCACGACCCCTGCTACCTCTCGAAATACCAGAACGTGTGCGAAGAGCCCCGCGAGGTCATCAAGAGCATCGGCGGCGTCGAGCTCATGGAGTTCAAGGACAACCGCGCCGACAGCCTGTGCTGCGGAGGCGGAGGCGGCCGCATGTGGGCCGACTTCGAGGCCGAGACCAACCGGCTGGCCAACATCCGCGTCACCGAGGCCGTGGAGAAAGGCGCCGAGGTGCTGGTGACCGCCTGTCCCTGGTGCTTCATCAACATGAATGACGGCGTCAAAGTCACCAACGCCGCGGACAAGCTGGAGGTTCTCAGCCTGGCCGAGCTCTGCGCCATGGCTCTGTAGCCGGCGCGGCATCGCGGTTCCGCAGTCTTTAACCGTGTGGTGAACCACTTCCGCCAATACAGGGGTTCACCGCTTCTCCCCTCTGACGCCGGACGGTTCAGACCCGTCCTCACCTTGAACCGTCCGGCGCCAACAACACCATCCGCCTCCGGGCCGGATGCATGGCGAGGGAGCGGACTTCGGGCTGCGGCCGGCCAAGGCGCGCTGGAACTCTCCATTACGACAACGCAAAGGGACCACGGATGGAAATCGCTTTGATCTCGCCCGCCAAGGCGCACCTGTTCTTTCTACCGGCCTGGAGCTTCTCTCTGGCCATCACACTCGCCGGAATCGGGGTCTTCGGCTACCTGATCGCGCGCCGTCTGGCGCCCATGCGGCTGGCCGCCCCGGACCGGCGTTTCGACAACATCCCCGAACGCATCGCCAAGGTGCTCAAAATATGGCTGGCCCAGTGGCGCCAGCCTCGCTACATGGCCGCCGGCCTGCTGCACATCGTCATCTTCGCCGGGTTCCTGTGTCTGTCCCTGCGCTCTATCCAGATGGTCATCCTGGGCGTCGTGGACGGCTTCACCATTCCCGGCCTGAGCGGCGCGCCGGGCCAGGTCTACCTCGTACTGCGCCAGATCATGGCCATGGCCGTGCTGATTGCTGCCCTGGCGGCCATGTACAGACGGGCGGTCATCAAGCCGGCCCGCTACGCCGTGCCGGCCAAGTATGGCCATGACCACACCGCGGAGGCCGTGTTCGTGCTCGGCTTGATCTCCCTGCTGATGATCAGCGAGGGGCTCTTCGACGCCTCGCTGACCGCCGCGGCCCAGGCCCGGGGCCTGCCTGCGGAGACCGCCGTGATCCTGACCCTGCCCTGGATATTCGAGCATCTGCTCCACGGCGTCTCTGTGGAGGCGCTGCAGACCATCCACCTGGCGGCCTACTACGTTCACGACCTGACCTTCTTTTTCTTCCTGTGCTTCCTGCCCCTGGGCAAGCATTTCCACGTGGTGACGTCCTTCTTCAACGTTTTCTTCATGCGGTTGCGCAAGGGGGACGTCAAACCCGTGCGCTACGGCGTGTCCGACGAGGAGCTCACCGAGCTCGATTCCTTCGGCGTCAAGATGCTCGAAGATTTCACCTGGAAGCACATTCTGGACTTCTACAGCTGCGCCGACTGCGGCCGCTGCTCCGACAACTGCCCGGCCAACGCCGTGGGCCGCCCGCTTTCGCCCCGCTTCATCACCATCAAGGCCCGCGACCTGATCTTCAGGCGCTACCCGGTGTTCCAGCACAACAAGGAGCAGCCCGAAGAGGGGCCCCTCATCGGCGGCATCTATTCCGAGGACGAGATTTGGTCCTGCACCACCTGCGGGGCCTGCGAGGAGGAGTGCCCCCTGGGCATCGAGTACATCAACAAGATGGTGGACCTCCGCCGGGGCATGATCGACGAGGGCAACGTGCCCCCGAGCCTGCAAAAGCCGCTGAAGGCGCTGGAGAAACGGGGCAACCCCTGGGGCAAGATGGAGAAGAAGCGCGGCGCCTGGGCCAGGGACAAAGCCTTCGCCGCCGAGCTTGCGGTCAAGTCTGTAGAGGACGGCGACTCCGCCGACACCCTCTACTTCGTGGACAGCATCACCTCCTACGACGACCGCATGCAGCGCATCGCCCAGGCCACGGCCCGGGTGCTCGCGGCAGCCGGCGTGGACTTCGCCATCCTGGGCAAAGAGGAAAAGGACTGCGGGCACGAGGTGCGCCGCTTCGGCGAGGAGCTGCTTTTCCAGGACCTGCGGGACCACAACACCGAGATGATCCGGAAATCCGGGGCCCGGCGCATCATCACGGCCGACCCGCACACCTACAACGCGCTGCTCAAGGACTACGAGGGCCTGCCGCCGGTGGAGCACATCAGCCAGCTCATCGCCCGCAAAGTTCATGAAGGCGACCTGCGGCTGAAGCCCGTCGAGAACCCTGGCAAGGTCTACGTCTACCACGACCCCTGCTACCTGGGACGCCACAACGGGCTGTACGACGATCCGCGGGCCGCGCTGGACGCCGTGCCGGGCCTGCGCCGGGTGGAGATGGCCCGCAACCGCGACCGGAGCTTCTGCTGCGGGGGCGGCGGACTGATGCTGTTCTACGAACCGGAAGAAGAGCAGCGCATGGGCGTGCTGCGGGTGCAGATGGCGGCCGAGGCCGGGGCCAACGTTATCGTGACCGCCTGCCCGTTCTGCCTGGTGAACATCGAGGATGCGATCAAGGTGGCCGGGCTTGAAGACACGATGGAGGCCATGGACCTGGCCGAGCTGATTGACGGACGCCTGGCCGATCGGCCCGGCGCGGCGACCTTCTCCGAGGCGCCCGACACGGGCAAAGACACACAAACGAGCATGGGAGACTGATTATGGACATCCTGGTTTGCGTCAAACGGGTCCCCGACACCTCGACCAACGAGATCGAGGTGAATGACGCGGGAACCGACATCGAACGTGACGATCTGGTCTACTCGATCAATGAATGGGACAACTACGCCGTGGAGGAAGCGCTGCAGATAGTGGACCGGGTCGGCGGCTCCGTCACCGTGGCCGCCGTGGGCGACGACGAGTCAGATGAAGTACTGCGCCGGGCCATGGCCATGGGTGTGGAAAACGCCATGCTCCTTTCCGGCGACGCCTTTGCCGGGCTCGACGGCCGCGGTGTGGCCACGGTCCTCCAGGCCGCCGCCAAAACCAAGGGCATCGACCTGATACTCACCGGCGCCCAGGCCGATGACGGCTGCGCCCAGGTTGGCGGCATGCTGGCAGCCATGCTCGACCAGCCTTTCGCCTCGCTGGTCAACATGATCGAGGTCGAGAGCGACAAGACACTGAAGATCGGCCGCGAGGTCGAAGGCGGCGAGCAGGAGATCAGCCGCATCGAGCTGCCCTGTGTGCTGTCCATTCAGACTGGCATCAACGAGCCCCGTTATGTAGGCGTCCGCGGCATCCGCAAGGTGGCCTCGGTGGAAATTCCCACCATGGACGCGGCCGCTCTGGGGCTCACCGCTGAAGCCCTGGCCCCCCAGGTGGAGCGCCTGGACTACTTTACGCCGGAGGTGGGCGCAGGGGCCGAGATGCTCGAAGGCTCCACCGAAGAAATGGTCGCCAAGCTGATCGAGATGCTCCAGGCCAAAGGAGGGATGAAGTAATGACGCAGATCTTCGCATATATCGCCCACAAGGACGGCGTGGCCGATGACACGGCCCTGGAGCTGCTCACCGCGGCCGCGGCCATCGCCCCCAACGCACCGGTGACGGCCATCGTCGCCGGCAACGCCCCACAACTGGACGCTGTGGCCGAAGCCTTGGCCCAGGGCTTTGCCGAGGTCTGGAAGTTCAGCAGCGACAGCCTGGCCCAGCCCAACGCAGAAATCATCCGGCCTGTCCTGGCGTCCGCCCTGCCCGCCGGCTCCATCGTGCTCATGGGCCACGACACGTTCGCCATGGACATGGCGCCCGGCCTGTCCATCAAGCGGGACGTGCCCTTTGTCTCCGACGTGGTGGGCGTAGACGGCCTGGCCGGGGACGTTCTCACGCTCGTCCGCCAGGAGTATGGCGGCCAGGTGAGCGCGCATGTGCAGACGAACGTGGCCGGCGGCGCCGTGCTGACGCTCAGGGCCGGCAGCTTTGCCCCGGCCGAAGGCGCAGGCTCCGGCCAGATTGTGGACAAGTCCGGCGAGATCGGCGAGCCGGCCATGCGACGGGTCTTCCTGGAGATGGCCGCCGCCGAGGTGGACGACGTGGACATCTCCAAGGAGGACGTCCTGGTGTCCATCGGCCGTGGCATCGGCGACGAGGAGAACATCGAGATCGCGCAAGAGCTGGCCGAGGCCATGGGCGGCGTGGTGGCCTGCTCCCGACCCATCGTCGACGCCAGATGGATGAACAGGTCCCGCCAGGTGGGCACCTCCGGGCAGACCGTCAAGCCCAAGGTCTACCTGGCCTGCGGCATCAGCGGCTCATTCCAGCACCTGGGCGGGATCAAAGGCTCGCCCTTCATCGTGGCGATCAACACGAACCCCAAGGCCCCCATCTTCCAGGCGGCCGACGTGGGAATCGTGGCCGACATCCTGGATTTTCTCCCGGAATTGACCGAGGCGATCAACGGCGAATAGCTGTAGGAATCCCTCTGAATGAACGACGCCGAGCTCCCTGGAGGGGCCCGGCGTCACTTTTTTATATCACGTCACCCGCCGCGTGCACTGATCCGGAGGGCTGGACTTTGCCAAGGCGGAGATCCCTGCCGCCTTCAGCCTGTCAGATATTGTCGAGCATTTCGTTGAGGACGCGGGAGATGTGTTCGGCCAACTGCTTTTTGGCTTCCTCGAACCGCCCTTCCTGCATGCACTCCACGACGATCTTGTGGTCCTCAATGGAGCGTTTGCTCAAGATACTTAAATATATCAGTTGATAACGGCTCAGTGTGGAGGCAATACTCTGGTAACAGTGAGTCAGCCAGCGGTTGCCCGCATCCTTGACCAGATCCCAGTGGAACCCTGCGATCTCGCCGTAATAATCGGCAAGGTCTGTGGTGTCCGAGTTCCTGGGCATGGCGAAATGCTCCAGGTTCTCGACAGACTCGCTCAACTTGGTGAAATCCCGATTGCCGCTTTTGGCGAGCAGATCCACGGCCGCGCATTCCAGCGTACGCCGCGTGAAGTAGACCTCCCTGCAATCGTCAAAGGAAAGCTCGGTCACGAACGTTCCCCTTCTGGGAATGTTGTTGACCAGCTTTTCATACTCCAGCTTCCGAAAGGCCTCGCGGAGAGGCGGCCGACTGACGCCGTATCTGTTGGCCAGCTCCACCTCGTTGAGTTTCGATCCGGGAGGTATTTTGCCTGTAATGATTTCGTGCCGCAAAAAACACGCTGTACTGTCAGCAACGCCCAATATTTTCATCAACACAGTCACCTTTTATTCCGGTTGTACAACCTTTCGCGCCGCCAGTTCGACGGCGTGTCTATCATGATCACTCTCTGTAAGCGCCATGCCGTACGCAGGGCTCCTGCGCCCGCCAGGCTGCTCAAAAGGCAAAGCCCTTTACGATCGATTCTTCTCCTCGCATCATCGGCCAAAGAATATACTTTTACACCTTGATGCACAACACCATAACACAGCCATTGCCGGTCCGAGCGGCGCCAGGCTCAAAACGCAATTCATCACGAGGGCGCCTGCTCCACGGCCCGGGGCGCTCGAAACATTGGTCGCTCAAGCTACTGAAATTGCTTGCATAGGTCCGTAATAAAGCTGAGCCGTCGCGGCGGGCGTCCGAGCCCGAAGAGGCTTTGTCCGCTGCTTTAGGGAAAAGACGGGAATCTTATCGGCCTTTGGGCAATGCGTGTCTAAACACGTCCTCGGTGTGCAGGCGCCTGCCCGGAAAATGGGGGACTGCCTCCCCCAAAGCGCCACCAAAAGGCCGCTCCACTCTCCCTCCGCAATGTACAATTAGGCAGCTTCCGGATTTTTTCAATATAAAAATAGACAAAAAAATTGTATACTTTTCAACAAAATCTTATGAGCCCATTTCGCACAAACCATGCATGTGCATGAATAGTCAAACAGTTAGCGACCGCAGACAAGTTTTCGAGAACGAGGCGGACTGCTGAGCCCGGCCACGGCCACTGCGGCGTCAGCTCCGCCGCTCAACGGCCGCTGCCTGGAGCTGCAGGCATGTATGGACGAGCAGCGCTGCTCCCCATCCCCGCTGTTGCCCGCCGTACACGTCCTGTAGTCCGACGAAATCAACCTGTTCGAAGACGTTTACAACCGGATACGCATCCTTACCTGATTTCGTTCCACAAGCGGTCCATGATCGTGCGTTTGAGCAAGGAAAACTCGGGGCTCGTTGTGGTGGTATGGTCGCGGGGGCGCGGAATGTCCACTTCGATGCGTTCGATGATGCGGCCCGGGCGCTTGGACATGATGCGGATCGTGTCGCCCAGGAGGATCGCCTCATCGATATCGTGGGTAATGAACAGGATGGTCGTGCGTTCACTGGCCCAGATTTCGAGCAACAGATCCTGGAGCAGAAGCCGCGTCTGGGCGTCCAGCGCGCCGAACGGTTCGTCCATGAGCAGCATGCGCGGCGAGTTGGCCAGCACCCGCGCAATGGCCACGCGCTGCTTCATCCCCCCCGAGAGCTCCTTGGGCAGAGCCTTGGAGAAGCCCGCAAGCCCGACCAGCTCCAGGTAGTGCATGGCGCGGTCCGCGCGCTCTGCAGCCGGCATGCCCTTGATGCGCAGTCCGAATTCCACATTCTTTTGCACGTTCAGCCAGGGGAAGAGCGTATACCCCTGGAAGACCATGCCGCGTTCTGCGCCAGGGGCGGTGATCTCGCTGCCGTCCATGACCACACGGCCCGACGTCGGCGCTTCGAGCCCGGCCACGATGTTCAAAAGCGTGGACTTGCCGCAGCCCGACGGCCCGGCCACCACGGCGAGCTCGCCCTCCTCGACCATCATTTCCACATCCTGCATGGCCACAACGTCGCCGGCCTTTGACGGAAACACCTTTGAAAGCTGTGAGACTTCGAGCATAGCCATCTAGCCGCCCACCTTATCGCTCCAGGGAACGACGATTTTCGTCAGCCACTTGAAGAGCGCATCGGTGGCGAGCCCGAGAAGTCCGATAATGATGAGCCCGGCAAAGATACGGTCGATGGCGAGGAATCGCTGGGCGCGCAGGATCAGGTAGCCCAGGCCCGAGTTGGCGGCCACCAGCTCGGCCACCACGAGATAGGTCCAGGCCCAGCCGATGGTGATCCGCAGGTCGTCCATGATCCCAGGCAGCGAGCCCGGCAGAAGCACCAGCGTGTATGCCTGGCGACGGCCTGCGCCCAGGGTTCGTGCGGCCCGCAAAAGATCGCGATCGACCCTGGAGACCGTGTCGGCCACCATGAGTACGAGCTGAAAGAATGTCCCCAGGAAGATGACCGCGAACTTCTGCACGTCGCCGATGCCGAAATACAAGAGCGTGAGCGGCACCATGGCCACCACGGGCAGATAGCGCGCAAAATCCACGATGGGCTCGCAGAGGGCCTCGAAGCGCTTCGACGTGGCGATGATCATGCCGAACGGCAGCGACACCACCACGGCCAGCGCCCAGCCCACCAGGACGCGGTAGGTGGAATCCCAGGTGTAGGACAGCAGAATGCCCTCCTCCCACATCTCCTTGAAGGCCATGAGAACGGCGTGGGGCTTGGGCAGAAAGAGATCCTTGACGAAGCCGCCGTACGCAGCCACGCACCAGATCGCGATGATCGCGGCAAAGGAGCCGGCCGACAACACCGAACGCGCCGCCAGCCGGCTTCCTGTTTCCTTGTCTGATGCCATCTTCAGCTATTGGGTGGCTTCTTTCACGTATTGATCGGTAATGAGCGCATCGATATCCGTGCCTGCGTCGATGATGCCCTTCTCCTCCCAGAACTTTGCAGCGCGCGCGGCAACTTCGTAGATGTTGCCGGCCTTGGACTTATCAAAAAAGTCCTGGTTGTCGGAGCCGCCGATGAACCGCACGCCTGAGGCCATATCGGCCATTTCGGAGGCATCCAGCCCCATGGCTTTACCCATGATCTCGTTGCCCTCGTCAGGGTGCTCGTTGTACCAGGCCACGGCCTCGTTCCAGGCTTTGGTCAACGCCAGCGGGGCGCCAGGGTTCTTCTCGATAAAGTCGTTGCGCAGCACAAGCACGTCGACAATGGTCTTGGGGAAGTCCTTGGACGAAACCAGGACGTGGCCGCCTTCACGCTGATTCGCGTTGGTCAGCCAGGGCTCCCAGGTCACGGCGGCGTCGACCCTGCCGGCAACGAATGCAGCGCCGGCGTCGGATGCGCCCATCTCCGTAATATTGATATTCTTCTCGTCCAGGCCCGCGGACTCGATGGCCGTGAGGAAGAAGAAGTAGGATGTGGACGACTTGTCCAGAGCAACGGTCTTGCCCTCGAGGTCGGCGAGGCTCTTGATCTCGGCGGACGCCACGATGCCATCCCCACCGGCGGACTCGTCCATGCCAAGGATGACGGTCTCGGGCGTGCCTTTGGCGTAGTGGATGATCTCGCGGTCGAGGACGTTGCCCAGGCCGTCTATGTTGCCGGAAGCAAGAGCGGCGGCGTATTGCGATTCGTCTTCGATGATTATGAGCTCAACATCCAGGCCGAGCTTCTCGAAGTAGCCGTTTTCGCTGGCGATGTAGAGCGGTCCGTACCCAACCCATGTTGCATGGGCGATTTTCATCGAGGTCTCAGCCTTTGCGGTCGCGGCGAAAGCGGACACCGCGGCGAACACGCAGAACAGAAGTATTGTCAGGCGTTTCACTCTCTCTCCCTCCATGTTGTGATTTTTTTCCCAAGCGCTGCTCAATACCCGGAGTCCGGAGAGTTGGCAAGATCCGTGTCGTTCACCGGGCCCGGGCAACGCTCAATCCACGCAACCCCAGAAGGCATGCCCAAACGTACTGTAGCTCAGGTCAATCGAGACGCCACCCCACTGCGCTGTCGGGAATGGCATGTATGTACGTCATACAAATCAGGAGCGGTCTCTTCAAGAGCTGTCTGATTACGCTCTGCAAGGGCTGCAGCGGGCGTTCAGGAATGTATGCCCCGGCTTCCGCGCCGGTTCCCGGCTCTCCACCAAATAGCCTCACAATACTCCCCCTGTCTGGCGGAAGGTCTTTTCCCATTAGAAAAGCCGGACCTGGATACCATCCAGACCCGGCTTCATTTCCTTTCCTTCTTCGCTCACTCAGTCGTAGTCGCGATCCAGGCGGGTGCCTCGACTGGCCTGGTACAGCTCCTCAAGCTGCTTCAGCGTCTCGTCCACGTCGCCCTGGCCGCGCAGGGTCGCGTTGACCAGGTTGCCGGCCTTGTCCATGAAGCCGAGGAAGCCGTCGTACCGGGGCCGCAGCCAGCAGGTGTCCATGGTTTTGCGGGTATTCCGGAAAAAGTCCAGGCTCAGCCTGTTGGTGCGGTCGCTCTCCCAGGCGTCCAGGTGGCCGGGCTGGCCCTGGGCGTCAAAGTAGAAGCCGCTCTGGGCTTCCCCGCTCATGATGAAAAAGGCGAAGTCCAGGGCCACGTCGCGGCGCTCACAGCTCGATGAGACGGCAATGCCCGCGCCGCCGATCATGGAGCCGCAGGGCCCGTTGTCGCCGAGCGCCGGAATGTCGTTGAACGCGATGCGGGCGTTGGGCACGTCCTCCCGGCTGTAGCTGTTGTAGCCATACAGCAGCGGGCAGTAGGCGAACTGGGTGGTACGGGACATGCGCTCCAGCACCTCGATGGGATTGTTCGAAAAGCACTGCTCTTCCATGTGCCGGGCCACGGCCAGCAGCGCCTCAAAGACCTCGCGGCCGGCGTCCATGTCCAGCAGGCGTCCCTCGTCCCTGGCCACGGGATGGCCAATGTTGGCGGACAGGGTGCAGAAGCTGGCCATTGCGTCGATAGGCTTGAGCGGCATGGTCACCTGCCCTTTCTCGGCCAGGGCCACGACCTCGTCCCAGGTCCGGGGCGGCGCGTCCAGAAGATCCGGCCGCCAGCAGGCCACCTGGGCAGCCGCGTCCACAGGCAGGGCCCACACCGAGCCGTGGTAATCGTAGCTCGCATAGGAGGGGCCCACCGTGCGCCTGGAGAACTCCTCCAGCATGTCGTCGTAGCCCTGGCCGTTGAGCGGCAGCAGTGACTGATCCCGCTCGGCCTCGCCCACATGGGGGTGGTCGATGATGAGCAGGTCGTACTCCTTGGTCATGAGGGACAAAGGCCGGTCCGCAAAGGCCTGCAACGAACGCCTGGTCCAGGAGATCTCCACCTCGGGATGCCGCTCGCGGTACAGCTCGGACGCCTTCTCCAGCGGCGCGTACCCGCGGGGATGGTCCCAGGTCATACCCTTCAACGTGATCATTGTCGCATACTCCATCGTGAAACATCTCAGCCAATAGAATTGGCTGAAATGATTATGTTTGCAGAGACAAACAATGCCTCCGGCGGCCAGGGGGAACACTGTTCCCCCAGACCCCCAGATCGGGGTCAAGGGGCCAGTGGCCCCTTGCGGGGAGTTCGAGGGGCGGAGCCCCTTGAATTCCAGCCAATGCCACGAGCTGTTACTTCTCGCGGCATTCCACGAAGTGGACGTGGTCGCAGACCAGCACGGTTTCGTCGTTCTGGTTCTTGAGCTCCACGCGTTCGGTGACGAGGCCGTAGCCCGGTTTGCGCGGGTGGGGCTTCTTCTCGGTAATGCTGAAGACGCCGTGGACCGTGTCGCCGATGAACACAGGCCGGGGGAAGCGCAGCCGCTCGTAGCCGTAGGTCATGCTTTTGTTGTTGATGTCCCCTGCGCCCAGGCCGGCGGCGATGGCGAAGGTGAGCGTGCCGTGGGCCATGCGCTGGCCAAAGGGCTGGGTCTTGCACCACTCCGCATCCATGTGGTGGGGGTAGAAATCACCGGTCTGGCCCGCGTGGATGACGATGTCGGACTCGGTGATGGTACGGCCGTAGCTCTCGCGGCTCTCGCCGATCTCGTACTCTTCGTAATACTTGTCGATGAACATGGTGTCGCTCCTCGCGCCACTTATGTGAGGTTGTACGTGGTGTTGATCTCGTCCGTGTGCTCGCCGGGCCTGGGAGCGGCCTGGCCGGAGTAGATCTTGTCGCAGTTGATCCGGATGGGGCAGCGGGTCGTGTCCATCTCAGCCCCGCTCTCTCTGGTGAGGGTCTGCACGAACTCCAGCGCCTGGAAGCCGGCTTCGTCGCGCAGCTCGCTCCAGCTCAGGACCGGCGCGCACCAGTAGTCCATGGGTACGAGGCGATCCAGCCAGTACTGGGTGGTCTGGGAGGTGAGGTGTTTGGCGAGCACGGCCTTGATCTCGTCGCGCTTCACGAACCACTGCTTGTTGTCGGTGTATTGGGCCAGCTTGGGACACTCCACGATCTCGCCGAGCTTGGGAATGTCGCCCATGGACAGGGCCAAGTGCCCGTCCGCGGTCTGGTACACGCCGTAGGGAGCGCCCAGATAGGCGTTGGCGTTGTTCACGGCCGAGCGCTGCGGCTGCTTGCCGCCGTCGTTGAGGTGGCAGGTGAGGAGCTCGAACTGCATGTCCAGGGTAGACTCCAGCAGGTTGACCTCCACGCGGCCGCCCTCGCCTGTGACGCCACGGCGGACGAGGCAGGCGAGGATGCCCTGCACCAGGTGGGCGCCGGTGATGATGTCGGAGACGGACAGACCGATGGGCACAGGGCCCTGCTCGGCTTCTCCGCTGAGCCAGGCCAGGCCGGAGCGCGCCTGGATGAGCAGGTCCTGGCCGGGCAGGTTCTTCCAGGGGCCCTCGGTGCCGTAGCCGGTGACCGTGCCGTACACGAGCCCGGGGTTGAGCTCCCTGACCGAGTCGTAGTCCAGACCGAAGCGCTGCATGACGCCGGGCCGGAAGTTTTCGATGAGCACGTCGGCCCTGGTCACCAGCTTCCTGACCCGGGTCAGGTCTTCGGGGTCCTTGAGGTTGGCGGCGTAGCTCTTCTTGTTGCGGTTGATGGTATGGAAGAGCGCACTCTCCCCGTCGAACTCCTGATCGGAAATATACAGACTTCTGCCCAACTCGCCTGTTCCAGGACGCTCGACCTTGACCACCGTGGCGCCAAGGTCGGCCAAGCGCAACGCAGCGGAGGGTCCGGCCAGAAACTGACTGAAATCAAGAACAAGCAGTCCTTGCAAAGGCAATGTGGCCATTATCGTTTCACCTGATGGTTAAGTGTTTACAACCGTGGGGGCGGCTGTCTTGCACCGCTCCGGCAAATTCATCAAGGTGCGCCCCGCATGCGAAGCGCACCTGTCGTATCAACAACCCGTCACTCGCAGTCTGGCGGGATCAGAATCTCTCACAAAACCGGTCGTCGCGCCGAGCACGAGCGGGTCGGATTCGGGCAAGGAAACCGGAACAGACGTAGTGGGCCCTACGTCGATGCAGGTTGACGAAGCC
The DNA here is from genome assembly GCF_013085545.1 of Oceanidesulfovibrio marinus. NCBI lineage: Bacteria > Pseudomonadati > Thermodesulfobacteriota > Desulfovibrionia > Desulfovibrionales > Desulfovibrionaceae > Oceanidesulfovibrio > Oceanidesulfovibrio marinus. Next base: position 219,654 of record NZ_CP039543.1, on the reverse strand, counting down.
GGAATCCGGGCAAGCCGTGCACACGCAGACAAGGTTTTGTCAGCGGCTCTAGTCCAGATGATAGACCTCTTCCATGGAGGCCCAGAGCTCGCCTTCCTTACGCGTCTCCAGCGGGGTGAGGCAGGGAACGCACTCGGCCCACCACTCCTGGGTCTTGGGGTCGGCGGCCATTTTGGCCATATCGGCCTCGAAGTCGTCGCCCGTGTACTCGAAATAGGAGAAGAGGTAATCGTCCTTGAAATAGATCGAGTAGTTCTGGATGTTGCACTGCTTGATCATGTCGTTGATCTCGGGCCACGGGGCGGCGTGCAGCTGCTTGTAGTAGTCGATCTTATCGGGCTTGGCCTTGATGACTCCACCTATGCGCATGACGTTGGACATATGCGTATCCTCCTGCGTCAGGTTATCGTTGCAGTTGATAGATCCGGGCAGCGTTGCCGGAGAAGAGTTTTTCCTGGAAGGACTCGGACCGCGCCGCCGTGATGGACAGCAGGGCCTCGACCCAGGGCCGGGCTCCGAGAGAGAGCTGGCAGACCGGGTAGTTGGAGGCGAACATGATCCTGTCCTCACCGAACACATCGAAGCAATGCTCCAGAGCCGGGGCCAGGGTTTCGCTGCTCCAGTCGCCGAACACGTTGAGGCCCGAGATCTTGCAGCTCACGTTGGACAGCGCACCCAGGGCCTCGATGTCCCTCTTCCACTGATCGGCATAGGTGGCCTGCCCAGGGGGCGGGTTCTTCGCGGCAATGCTCACGGGGTCCACGTTGCCCATGTGGTCCAGCACAACGGACGTGTCCGGGCACTGCTTTGCCAGCTGGACAAGGTCCGACAGCTCGGAAGTGCGCAGGCAGCCCTCGAAGAGCATGCCCTGCTCTCCCAGTATGCGGACGTTGCGCACAAAGGTCGTGTCCAGGCAGGCTCCCTTGAGACTCGAATCCACGTGCAGCACATGGCGCACGCCGCGGATGCACGGATGGTCGCGATACGCGCCGAGCCGCCGGGCCGCCTCGGGCAAGGCCAGGTCCGCCGAGATAACCGCCGCCTCGAAGGCCGATTCTTGGTCCCGGCAGACCCGGGCGATGTACTCGGCCTCCTGCTCCCGCTGCTCCGGAGCCACATCCACTTCCACATAAACGGCCTTCTCGATTCGCCAGCCAGGTCCCTGCCCCATATCCCGCATGTAGTCATCCTCGCTGATGCTCTTCTTCAGCGCGGGAACGTCGTCCAGCCAGGGCAGAGAGAACCTGGACAGATCCCAGACGTGTACGTGTACGTCGGTGATATGTCTCATCGTATCAAGCTCTTATGGTTACGTGGCAATAGCCGGGCTACGCGGTGTAATCGACCGGCGTCGCGCCGGAGGCCGAAGACTCGTAGCAGGCTTCCACCACGCACATGGTCTTCCAGGCGTCTTCCACGCTATTGGTGTAGTTGAAGGAGGGGTCCTCCAGCTTTTTCTGCAGGCCGCCCATGGGGCCCATGAAGGCCTCGGGGAACCAGGAGCCCTCGATCTCCATGGTGCGCCAGCCCTTGCCGTCGTCCAGCACGTACAGGAACTGGTCCACCGAACCCTTGGGATAGTTGAGGATGACGCCGATCTGGATCTTGACCGCACCCTTGGTCCCCTCGATCTTGAAGAAGCACTCCTGCTGATCCGGGGCATAGTCGTGGCCGTGGTTGGTGGAGATATTCGCCCTGACCACATCCCCGTAGTCCATGATTATGGACGAGCGGGTCTGCGCCAGCTCCATCATCTTGGGGTGCTTCATGGTCTTGCACCACACGCCCGAGGGATCGCCCAGGATGTTGCGCACGGCGTCTATGTAATGGATGCTGTGGTAGTTGATCTCCATGCGCTCCTTCTCGAAGAGGAAGCTCCAGAGGTTCCACGGCGTTTGGCAGACAACGCGCATCTCCACATCATGCACCTCGCCGAGCAGCCCTTTCTCCGCCATCTGTTTGGCCGCCACCATGAACGGGGCCTGGCGGAGCTGGAAGTTGATACCGGCCACGAGCTTGCGTTCCCGGCAGGTCATGAGGATTTCCCGGGCCTCCTCGATGCTCTCCCCCATGGGCTTCTGGATGAGCACGCCGGCGCCCTCGGGCAGGTGTGTCAGGATGCCCATGATCTCCGAGGCGGGCACGGCTATGTCGAACACGGCCCCTTCCTTTTCGCCTGCCTTCACAAGGTCATCGAGGTCCTCATATACGCTGGGGATGCCCCACTTCTCTGCAGTGCTGCGGGCCTTGTCGGCATTGACGTCGTACATGGCCAGGACAGGGAAACCGGCTTTTTTCCAGGCAGGCAGATGCGCATCGTTCACGATTCCACCGCCGCCGATGCTGACCACGGGGCGCGGCTTTTCGGGCATGGGAGGCAAGGTGCTGACGCCTACATCTGCAGGATGAGTATGCATTTCCTTTCTCCTTATATGGCGCTTTTAGGCGAGGCTGTTGGCGTAACCGACTATGATGACGGATATAAGCAGGATGGCGTTGCCGATGTTCATCACCCGCAACGGCTTCTTGAAGCCCTTCCACTCGCCGGTCTTGATGCCCCAGAAGTTGCTGATGACCAGGGCCAGGGACAGGAACACGATCCAGCCGATGACCGTTCCGAGATCGCCGAGCAACGCGGCGGACTTGCCGTAGAGCCCAAGGGCGGCGAACCAGAGGGCACCGGTCAGAATCGCCTTGAAGTAGGCGAACCCGGCGCCCTTTTTGGTGAAATCATCGTACGACTTGTTCTTGAAAAGGATGTAGAGGGCATAGATCACGTTGGCCAGGAAGCCGCCCGAGGCAAAAACGATGACGTAGGCGATGAGGCTGGCGCTCACGGGATTGACCCCGGCGGCCACGGCCAGGTCGCTCGCCGTGTGCGCATAGGAATATCCCACGTTGATGGCAGCCGTTCCAAAGCCCGAGATCAGGGCGAAGAGCAGACCCACCATGAACTTCTCGTTCAGGGTCACGCTGGCGTCGGTCTTGCCCTGCTTGTCCTTGAGCAGACCGGCCTTGGTGATCACGCCCACACCCACGAGCATGACGGCCATGCCGAGCAGGAGGATGACCATCGAGTTCGTTGACGGCAGGTCGTTGAGGATGAACAGGGGGATGAGCGCGCCCAGAGAGCAGCCCACGCCCGTGTTGATGCCCACGGTGAGCGAGAGGCCGATGTAATCGATGGACTTGCCGTACCAGATGGCGCTGACGCCCCACAGGAAACCGCATGCCGCGGCGACCCAGAGCACGCTGGAAGGCGTCGCCCAGATGTATGTGGCGAAGTGGGGCACCTCAAGGGATGTCCACAGGATGGGAAAGCACAAGATACCGATCACGGAAAATACGACCCAGAACGCTTCCCAGGAAAATGGCCTGTAGTTTTTCATGCCCAAGCCAAAGCTTCCCTGGAAGCCACTTGCGACTAAGAGTACGAAGAAACCTGAAATCATCTTGATCGCCTCCTCTTGGAGATTACGATGCCCAATCTCTTGTCTACGTCTGGCCTTTTTTCTTTGCCGGGAACGACGTTCGTTCCCGGCAAAGAAGTCACTCGATATACGCTTTCCACGGGCGCGCATGGCCGTGACAGGTGGTGCACCACCTCACGAGCACGCGCACTGGTTGGCGCACGTATCCTCATCCACGTCGAAGTACTTGTAGGGTAGATCGAACTCGCGATGGCCCAGGGCCTCGGGCTTGGAAGGCTTCCCTCCAGCCACGGCAACCACCCGCTCGAATATCTCGTTTCCCACCTCCTGGAGTGTGCCGCGTCCCTCCAGCACGCGTCCGGCGTCGACATCCATGTCATTCGACAAGTTTCGGTATGTCAGTGGGTTGGCGCAGACCTTGATGGTGGGGATGATGGCGCTGCCGGCTACCGAGCCGCGCCCCGTGGTGTACAGCATCAGGTGGCAGCCGCAGGCGGCCATCTCCAGTATTTCCGTAACGTCGTTGAGGTTCGGGAACCCGAAGCGGGGCTCGCCGTCCGGCACCACGTCCAGCAGGTACAGCCCTTTGCCGGCAGGTATCTGGCCGGGCTTGATGATGCCGCTGATGGCGCAGGAACCACTCTTGGCGTACGCCCCCATGGACTTCTCCTCCTGGGTGGTCAGGCCGCCTTCGGCGTTGCCCGGGGCGAAGCTGCCATGGCCCATGATGGTGTAGTACCGGGCGGCCTTGTGCACCGACTCGACAACCGCCTCGCCCAGCGCCGGAGTTACACTGCGCTGGCGCATGGTCTCCTCACAGCCGATGAGCTCGCCGGTTTCCTCGAAGACGCCCGTGCCGCCTTCGGCGATGAAGCGGTCGAAGAACAGCCCCACAGCCGGGTTGGCCGTGACGCCGCTGGTGGCGTCGGAGCCGCCGCAGACCGTGCCCACCACCAGCTCGTCCAGATGCATGGGCGCCCTGGGAGTCTGCCGGATCTCTTCAAGCATGGCCGAGAGCGCGGCGCGCCCCTTGGCGACGCTGCTGGCAGTGCCGCCGGATTCCTGAACCACGATCATCTCCACCGGCCGGCCGGAGCTCTTGACGGCTGCGTAAAGGGAGTCCCGCGGGAAGCTCTCGCATCCCAGGGAAACGATGATCACCCCACCCACGTTGGGGTGGGTGCAGAGTTGACGCATCATGCGATTGGCGTGCTCGTTCGGGTAGCAGCCGTTGAAGCTGATCTCGTGGACGTCGTCCCCGGCGTCTTTGGCGATCTCATGCGCTATGTGGGACGAGCACTTCACCAGGTTGGCGACAACGACACGATTGCGAATTCCCTTTCTGCCATCCTTGCGGACAAACCCGTTACCTATGATCATGCTCTTCCACCTCGCACGGGGTCGCGTCGAATCCATTCGTGCTTCTGAGATACGTCGGGATATAGCTGCTCTTCATGTTGTGAAGATGCACATGGGCGCCTGGCTCTATGTCCTGGGTGCTTCTGCCGATCGGTACGCCATATCTGATGATCTCTTCGTTCGCGCCAATTCTGCGGAGCGCCATCTTGTGAAACGGTGCGATATCATCGCGCACTTCAATTTCACTCCCGCCCATCTCGACACGCTTTCCAGGGCTCAGATGCTGCGTCGCTATGGCGATGTTGTCGTCCTCATGTATCTTGAGACAAAGCATTGTCGTCTTCCTGTCTTGGTCTTGTTGCATTTGTTTTTCCGGCACTAGTTCATCATGTTCGGCAGCAGCAGCGTTATCTGCGGAAAGAACGACAGCAGCAGAAGGCATACGATGAGTGCGATGTAAAAAGGCAGCGCCGTCTTGAAGAACTCCAGCACACTGGTGCCGCTGAGACCGGTTACAAGAAGCATTACTGTTCCGACTGGGGGTGTAAGCGTGCCGATAGACAGGTTCAGAATGATCACCAGGCCGAAGTGGATCAGGTCGATACCCAGCGCCTCCACCGTGGGCTTCAGCAAGGGCACCAACACGATGAGGATGGCGTTGCCCTCCAGGAACATGCCCATGACCAGGAAGATGGCGTTGATCATCAGCAGGAAGAGGACCGGGCTCGTGGTCACATGGGTAATGGCCGTGGCCATGTTCTGGGCCACCTGCTCCCACGAGAAGATCCAGGCCAGCGCCGAGCAGGCCATGATGATGATCATGACCGACGCCGTGGAGCGGGTCGTCTCCATGAGCGCTTCGAGGATGTGCCGCGGCCGCATCTCCTTGTAGACGAACAGGCCGATGCCGATGACGTAGGCCACGGCCACGGCGCCGGCCTCCGTGGGCGTGAACACGCCGAACCGGATACCGCCGATGATCACCACCACCAGGGTCAGCGCGGGCACGGCGTTCTTCAGGGTCGTGAAGAACTCCTGGGACGTGACGCGCTCGCACCGGGACGGGGCGTATCCTTTCTTTACGGACACGAGGTACGCGGTGAACATCAGAGCAATGGCGCACAGCAGCCCGGGCAGGATGCCGGCCATGAACATCTTGCCGATGGAGACATCCGCGAGAAAGCCGTAAATGATGAGCGCGATGCCCGGAGGAATAATAGGCGTGATGAGCGAGCCCGACGCTGTGACTGCAGCAGCGAACGACCGGCTGTAGCCGCAGCGCTCCATCTCTGGCAGCAGCATCTTGGTGAGCATGGCGCAGTCTGCGAGGTTGGACGCGGAAAGACCGCCCATCATGGTGCTCAGCAGGATGTTGGCCTGGGCAAGACCGCCGCGGTACCGGCCCACCAGCATCTCTGCCAGCCCCAGCAGCCGCCTTGTAATGCCGGTGTGGTTCATCACGGTGCCGAGCATGATGAAGAACGGCACGGCGAGCAGGGACAGGTTTTGCGACGAGCCGACGAGACGTTGCACGGCGATCGTTGGCGGCGCGCCGTTGTTCGTCAGGAAGTACAGAAATACGGCGCCGATGACGGCGACAAAGATGGGGAGGTCGATGGCGAAGCCCAACAGCATGGCTGCGCAGATGATACCAATCGTCATTGGGCCAGCTCCTTGTTCTCTATGTCACCGTGCTTCATGATGCTGTAGATGTTCATGATGGAGAAAAGCGCCACGCCTGCGGCTCCCACGGGAATGGCGTAGTCGTAGTACGCGAAGGAAAAGCCGAGAACGTTGGTGATCTTGAACTTCACCTGGAGGGCGAGCTGCGCGCCGTACCAGCTCAGCAGGGCCATGACGGCGATGGTCATTAGCTCCAGGAAGATCTGCAGAATGCTTCTGGCTCGGCCCGAAAGATGCGAAGAGAGTATGTTGATGGTCAGATGGGAGTTCGTCCGCTTTGCCGATGCGCAGCCCAGCATGATCGACCAGAGGAAGAGTATGCCGTTTACTTCCTCCGCCCATTGTATGGGGCTGGACATGATGTAGCGCTGAAACACGGCAGCCACGGTCAAGATCATTATGGCTCCCAACAGCGTGGCCGAGACGACATCGAATATCTTGAGAAGATCAGTACGCCGCATGCGTCTTTTCCTCGTGCGCCAAAAGGTTATGTGGGGCCGGCCCGAAGGCCGGCCCTGTCAAGCCTCACGCTGACTATTGTTCCAGGAGTTTCTGAACCTTGTCGTACAGACCAGGCGTCCATTCAGGGAACTCGTCGTAGACGGACTTGGTGGCTTCCCGGAACGGTGTGGTGTCAACCTCGACCACGGTGACGCCCTCGTTTTTCATCTTCTCGATGATCGCCATGTCCTCCTTACCGTCAGCAGCCAGCAGCTGCTTGCTGATGTCGCCGGCCTCGTCGCCGGTCTCGTGCAGGAGCTGCACCGTCTCAGGAGGAAGGGTGTCGAAGAAGGCCTGGCCGCCGACCCACTGCGCCGTCATGGTCATGTACCCGACGAGATCGAGATAACGGGCAGGCTCGAAGAACTTCTGCCCGTAGATGACAGGCAATGTATTCTCCGCGCCGTCGATGACGCCCTGCGTCAGGCCCGGGTAGACCTCGCTCAGGGGCATGGGAGTCGGCGTTGCGCCCATGGCCTTGAGGGTGGCGATCTGCATCCTGTTGTTGGGCACGCGAATCTTCAAGCCGTGCAGATCTTCAGGCTTTTCCACGGGTTTCGTGGTCAGCAGATGGCGAACGCCGAACATCCAGTTGGGCGTGACGATGTGCAGGCCCTTCTGCTGCAGTTGTTCGTCGAGGCCCTTGAACCAATCTGTCTTGAAGAGCTTGAAGATGTCCTTCGCGTCCTTGGCCAGGTAGGGGCCGACGAGGATGCCGAAGTCCGGGACGTAATCCGCGAGAAAGCCGGCGTCGGTGATGGTGATGACGTTGACCCCCATCATGGCCATCTCCAGCACGTCCTTTTTGCTGCCGAGCTGGGAGCTGGGGTAGAGTTCGAGCTCGACCTCGCCGTTGCTGCGCTCCTTCACCAGGTCCGCCCATTTGTGGGCGACAACGTCGAAGGGCTCGCCCGGGTTGTTTTCGTATGCCAGCTTGACCACGGTTTTCGCCATGGCGGCGCCGCTGAAGCAGAGACAACAGACGGCCAGTGAGAGGAGAGAGACGACGGCAGACTTCCGAAGAGACATTGCAAACCTCCATTGCAAGAATGTTTGGACAACCCTCTAATCGCGCACACCCGAAGCCATCCGCTCACGCGTGCCTTGTTCCGTGGCTGGAAAGGCGCGCTCCGCGCGGAGGGGGTATTATCCGGCCGCCAGACGGGACGAACCTGACGAGGCCACGGGAAATACGGGCATGTGCGCGACGGCTTCTAGCTCCATACGTCCTCCGAGGTGCCCAGGGCCCTCGAAATGTTTCGCGCAGTTTCCACCACGCGTTGGCGCAGCAGTTCGACGCGGTCGTCACCGATTTTCTGGACCACGCTCGAAACGCTCAGCGAGTAGCGAACCGAGCCGTCCGGGACAAAAATGGGCGCGGCCAGACAGCGAATCCCGATGATGTCTTCCTCATCATCCATGGCCCATTGCTGATGCTTGACGTCGGCCAGGTGGTTCCGGAACTGGTCCTTGTCCACAAAGGACTTGGGCGTGATCGGCAGGAATTCGAGGGACTCGATGAGCTCGTCCTGACGCTCCCGTGGCAGCCAGGCCAGGAGAACCTTGCCCATGGCCGAACGGTTCAGGGTCAGGCGCTTGCCTTCCCAGGAGTTGATAAGGATGTCGTCATGCGGATCGACCTTGAGCAGATACACGGCCTCGTTGCCGTCCAGGGCGCCGAGATGGCAGGTTACCTTTTCCTGCTGCGAGAGCTGCTGCAGACGTGAGATCGCCTGATCGCGAATGGAGACCTTGGACACGGTGATGGTGCCCAGCTCGAAAAGCCGGAACCCAAGCGTGAACTTCTGCCCGCCGGGCAGGCGCCTTACAAAGCCGATCTCTTCAAGTGTCAGCAGCAGCGAGTACACCGTACTCTTGGGCAGACCCAACGCGGACATGATCTCGGCCATATCCGCTTCGTGCTTGCTGAGATAGTCCAGTATCTTGTTGGCGCGAATGAGCGCCGGCACCTGGTATTTGTTTTCTGCCATGACGAGCCCCCCGAATTTGCGGTTTAAGCCGAAACGCCCTCGAAGCGTTTCAGGGCCTTCTCCATCAGCGGCTTGAGCTCCTGCTTCACAGACTCAAGCTTTTCCTCGTCCGTTGTGCCCAGAGGCAGCAGCGGCGGGCCCATCTCGAAGCCGCGAAGTTCGAGCGCAAGCTTGAATCCCACGGGGAAAGGAGCTGCAAACATGGTGCGCACGAGGATGAGAATCTCCCGCTGCAGCGCCTTGGCTTCCTCGACGTTTCCGTCCATCCAGGCGTCGTAGGCGCCGACCATGATCTCGGGGAAAATGCCCGACGATGCGGTGATGCAGCCCTTGGCTCCCATGAGAAGGCTTGGGATGAGGTTTTCTTCCCGGCCCGTGAGCATCTGCACTTCGCCGCCGGCGCGCTGGATGGCGTCCGTGAAGTGCAGGAAGTCAACCATGCTACCGCTGGAGTCCTTCATCCCCACCACGTAGTCCTTGGTGCTCAGGCTGGCGGCGGTTGCGTAGTCCAGCGGCTGGGTGAACAGCGGAATGTTGTAGAGAATCAAAGGAATACCGCTCTCCTCGCCAATGGTTTCGAAGAACCGCTGAACCATGGAAGGCGAGGGCTTGAAGTAATATGGCGGCGTGACCACCACAGCTGCGCAGCCGAGGGATGCGGCGTGCTTGGCAAGACGAATGCACTCCTGCGGGTACGAGCCCACCACACCGGGCGTTACCGGAATGCGCCCTGCGACCTGGTCGACCACGATGTCCATGCAGCGGCATTTTTCATCGTGATCCATATGCAGCCCTTCGCCCACGGAACTGACCGGAAAAATTCCGTGCACGCCCTTCCCGATGCAGAACTCCACGAGTTTTCGCAGCTCGGCCTCGTTCACGCGAAGGTCGGCGGAAAACGGCGTCAACAGAGCCGGATAAACGCCTTCTGGTCGAAACATAACGATATTTTCTCCTTGATGATGTGTTCACATCCAAGCGCCCATGGCAGGCACGTTTTGAAGTGATTTATGGCGAAGATACTCTGATCCGCCCCTTGGTCAATATACAGAATCAAAGTTTATTATACTGAACAGTGGCTAGGCGCGACAACCAATCCTCGCAAATAATTCTTTAATTACAGGATACTATCAAGACAGAAGAAGAACTCCTCTCCTCCGGATGCAGCCGCTAGCGTGGCTTCGTTCACAACCGCAGGAGGCAAGACGCAGGGCCAGGAAGTGCATCCAGAACGTCGAAGGGGGCAAAATACGAAGCCCCGGAAAAGACATCCGGGACATCGCTTGATGGTCAACTGAGGGTGCTAAAATTGAGGCAGGAGCGTGGAGCGAAAATGCAGCCAGGCTACTGGGATGGGAGCGAATACTGAGGCAAAAAGAAAAGGCATTCCTAAGGAATTACCTTAGCGAATGCCTGTCAGACTCTCCTCTGACCCAAGAAGAGCGCGCTACCTGGGAACAATACCGCGCCGTACTGCGGGTATAACGGCGCTTGATAGCTTCCCAAGAGAAGGACCGGAGCCCTGTGGCTTGCGCGGCCCGTGTGAGTATTCAGGGCCGTTGTCGCAACGAATCACTTGCGGTGCAGCACACAATCTGCTGTCTGCGGTGAAAAAAAATCACACGCGGGCACCTCCTGGGAAAAGACGCCCGCGTGGCGGCAATATTCCGTATTACAAGACGCTTTTACCATGTTGTTCGCGCATTTCGGCAACGGCAGCAGTAAGAGCGTCACCATCCAGAACCATTTCCATCATGCTGATCTGATCTTCCCAGATCTGCGGATCGGCTTCAGCTTTCAGAAGCGGGTCCAGAATGTGGTACACTGGGAGTCCCAACGAGACTCCAGCCAAGGGACCTGCAAACGTAGGGTCACCAGCGGTGACGGTTTCCGCATAAATGCTTGCACCTTCCGCATCGGATGCGCCAATGATGACAATCAGATTGTCAACGCCGAACTTTTCGGCGGCGTCCTTGATGCGTTGCTGGTTTTGCAGATCCATGGCGCCTGCCGCCGTTCAGACGAAGCATTCGGTGGCGGAAAAGGCCACCTCGGCTCCACTGCCGGCGAAAACGCTCTCCATGGCTGGGCTGGGAACTCCATCCCGTTCGCCCATAAGGATCAGTTTCTTACCGGTCAATTTACTCACAATTCTTACCTCGCGATGTTATTGGTTATCGTCGGACCCACCATGATCTTTCATCATCCTGTTCCGTCAGGTCCGCAAAAAGCAGGGGATTGCATGCGGACATCTTGCCAAAGCGACCACAGCGTTTCTTGCATATGGACAACAATCATCAACGGGCGTGCACACCTCCTGTACAATTTCTGATTGTCCTGCTTTTGTGTCTCTATGATCCAGCACTTTGGGCGTAACGTTCTATGACAGCCTCCTAGAGCATCGTATCTGCATTTTCCTTGATGGATTCAATAGAGACGTCGTCGCCAACAAGACGTTGCACGCACTCTCCGCCCTTGTAGAAAAGAAAGGTGGGAACGCTTATGACCTTAAGTGAAATGCACAGACGCCGGTTGCCCGCCACGTTCACCTTGCAGAACTTGATCTTGCCATCATACCCTTCCGCCAGCTTTTCCACGTCCGGCATAAGCGCCAGGCAGGGTCCACACTGCGGGCCCCAGAAATCAAGCACTGTTGGACGATCACTTTGCGTCACTTCCGCCTCAAAATTGTCCTTATCTAGCTCCAGCATTTGTACTCTCCTTGACTATAAGAGGATTACCCGACTCAATGCTTGCCGCCGGAATGGAACAACGTCTGCGTCCTACAGATACCCAGCCTTCTTCAGAACGCCGATGGCAGCATCCTTGACCGCGCGTTGAATGCGAACCACAGGGCCAGTGCAGCCCATGGCCGTTTCCGCATAGATTTTTTCCTTCCATAACGAGTACATGGCGGCTTCCATGTCCAGGACATCAACGCCGGCGATTTCCTCATCGACTGGGACCACTGGTGGTTTTTCCGGAATCTGCTCCGCAGCGGCGGCCTTTGGCTTCAAGGCTTCCTGCTCTTCATCAAATCCAGCGGCTCGCGCAGCCTTGAGCTCCGCAGCCACGACATCCGGAAGCCCGCCCTTGGCGGCTCTGGCGGTGAGGGCGAGCGCGCCGGCGATGACAGGCGCACCAGAAGCACGGGAGACAATGGAAACGATCTTGTTCCAGCCCTCTCCAACGGAGGGGCCATACCCCCACCCTGTGGTCTCGTATTGGCCGGCAGTGGTGAAGGTGGAAAAGACCTTGGACAGCACGTTTCCGGTAAGCGTGTCGCAAACCAGCACATCCACGCTCCCTGCAACCAGGTCGTTACCGCGCAGCAGCGATCCCCCGTCACCGCGTCCGCTCGTCCCGAAGGACACGGCATAGCCCCTGTCCTTCATGCGGGAAAACGCACGCAGCACCGGTCCCGCGCCGTCTATGTTCAGAAAGGCCAGCGAGGGTTCCGCAACGCCGCAGGCCTTGGCAACGGCTATGCCGTACACCGCGTTGCGCAGCAGGCTCTCTCCCCGCGAGTGCGCAGTGGTGCCGGTGCAAGAGGCGATAAACATGGGCTTGCCTCTGCCGGGCGTCATTGAGCGTCCGATGGTAGCGACACCAATGGGAAAGGGAAAATGCATGGCGACCAGGCCGGAGACTGCGCCATCGCTCAATGCTTTTTCCACACCGGCATTGAGCTCCGCCTCGCTGTCCGGGGTTTCAATCCATTCGAGATCGTCGAACCCGGGCATGCGTGGACCGATAGCCACGACGCGCAGACCGGCGTTGTCTTCTTGCGCCATGCGGCCGCCGCGCAGGATTTCCTCCTGCCCAAGCTCGCTCCCCGTCGCCATAAGACCGATTTTGACAACCGGACCGCCATGCCGCGCCTTATCCACGACGGAGGCAAGCGCCTCGGCTATGAGATGTCTTTGGGATGCATTCATGGCCTTACTCCTTGAGTTTGACCGCGAGTTCGCCCAAGACGTCGAGGAGAACGCTTTCAACCTCTTCTCGAGAAACAGAAGCCACGCCTGCCTTCTTGCCCGTAGGCTTTTCCACCATAAAGGAAGCGCCATCCGCCAGATTGGTCATGCGGCCGAGAAACAGGCTTCCCTTGCCAATGATCATGGCCCGGTTCAACGTACCGGCCTTAATCGCATCAACGGCGTGGCCCAGAAAAGGCACCCCGGATGGTATATGCCCCTGCGTGGGTGCAAATCCGATCAGCCCGTGCTTTTTCACAAAGGTCGGGATTTCGGCCTTTTCGTACTGGCCTTTCATCACCGCCAGCGCCGCGATCATCTTGTAGTTGGCCTCCGGGACATTGCCCGCCCCGGCGGGAACCGTTACTTCCGGGTCGTGCAGTTCCGGGGCGTACTTATCCACATCCGTAAACGTCAGACCTGCGGCCTGCAGCGGATTCCACACCAGGGCCATGGTTACGGCCTGCGGGGAAGCGCCGGCTCCCACCGTGTGCTTGCCGAGCGCATCCAGCCGGATAACAGGGGTCTGACCGTCATCCTCGGTAAGCAGCAACGCGAAACACCCCATGACGTTTTCCATGGGAGGGACTTTCTTTTTCACGTGCTCGCGCGCGTTCATGTAGAGCTTCGGGATGGAACCGCCGCTGACAACGGCCACATTCTTACGGGCGCCTGCCGCGACCATGCTCCCGGCGGCGATAATGGCGGCCACCGGAGCCGCACAGAACGCGCGCAGGTCGAATCCGCTGGCATTCACGCATCCGGCGCTTTCCGCAATGGCCTTGGCAATGTTGCCGCCGCCGCGCTGATTGATGTCGCCGGCGGCCTCTTCGGAACAATCCACCACAAAATCTATATCCGAAGGCTGCAGGCCCGCGTTTCGGATCAGGTGCATGAGCGAAAGCGTGGCGCCGGCCTTGGATGCGATGTTTTCGAGCAGCACATGTGCGGTAAGATTCTCGTCGACATCATGCCCCTTGCGACAGCAGCCGATGACATTCCCGTTGAAATACAACGGCAGCGCCCCATTCTCCGATACTTCCTTTTCGACTTCCGCCGGATCATGGCCTTGCTCCAGTCGCTTCAGCTGGACCTCGTTCATCAGGGGATGGGCTTCCAGCTTCGCGCGTACGGACGCGGCAAAGCTCTGCTCCAGCCAGATCAAATCGAAGACGTCGCAGATATCCAGGAGACCGAGAAATTCGTCTTCCGGCATGATCTCGCCGTACTTGCCGAAACGGACGGGTTCTGTTTCCAGATTCTCAAGACACGGCTTGGCGTGGACCGCCAACTCCTCCGTGCTCAACACCCCGATATACGTCAGGTTCGGCGCGTAGCTGCAGACCATGTCGTACGGCACGATTGCTTCTTCCAGACCAGCGAGAAAGGGAGAATCCGGGGTCGCATGCCGTTCCTGGTACGGCGTGGACCCATAACGCAGTCCGATCTCCTGGGCGTAATTAAGGCAATAGGCAGTAGCTTTGACGGCCACAGTTGCCATGGTGTTCTCCTTGATTAATAGGCCGTTGGCAGGCGAATTCATGGTCTCCCCCGGAGGGAACGGGATCTGCGTTCATGTCTATAACCTCGCGAGCCCACACCCTTCCGGGCATCCTCAATGCAAAACCAGAGCTCGCCCTTGCCTGACAAAGGGTAGAGTCAATGCAACAGGTCAACATTGACCGGCAGTTATCCAATGGTATGCGGACATGGCGGCTATGGCTCCATCGGACACGGCGGTGATCACCTGGCGCAATGGTGTTACGCGCACATCCCCGGCAGCGAAGAGACCGGGAATGGATGTCTGCATTTTTGCATCCGTTTTGACCCATCCGCCCTCCTCCCGTTCGCACAGCTCTCCCAGGCATTTGGTGATGGGAAGAACCCCGACAAACACGAAGACACCTTCGACTTCGATATCTTTCAGCTCGCCGCTTTTTACGTTTTTCACGGTGATGCTTTCCACGAGCTCGGAGCCATTGATGCTTTCCAGCACGGAGTTCCAGACCGGCTCGACCTTGTCGTTGCAGGCCGCACGCTCACAGGCCATCTTGTCTGCGCGGAACTCGTCGCGGCGATGCACGATGTAGACCTTTGACGCGAACTGAGTCAGGTAGCAGGCCTCTTCAACCGCCGTGTTGCCGCCCCCGATAACCGCTATGACGCTGTCCTGGTAAAACGCGCCATCGCAGACCGCGCAGTAGCTTACGCCAGCGCCTGTAAACTCCTTTTCACCCTTCACGCCGAGACGGCGAAAGGCCGCGCCAGTGGCCACGATAACGGCCTTGGCCGCGATTTCACCTTCGGACGAGACAACCGTGAATGCGCCGTCCCGGGGAACAATCGCCTTCACCGTGCTCTTACGGAATTCCGCGTTGAAATACTCTGCATGCTCGCGAAATGACTTTGCCAACTCCGGTCCGCTGATGTGTTTCTGGCCGATATAGTTTTCGATCTCACTGGTAATCAGGATTTGCCCTCCGCAAATTCCCTTTTCCAGGACCACGAGATCCAATCCGGCGCGCTTGCCATACACAGCAGCAGCCATTCCAGCTGGCCCTCCGCCGATTATTACAAGTTCACGTTCTTCCATAACATTTCTCAGAGTGTTTATTGCCTATAGTTAAAAACAATTTTTCAACGAACGCAGCACACCCAACAGTTCCGGACGTCGCGTCAGCCAGCAATCCTCAGCATAAATTCGCCACTATATCTCCATGCAATAGCGCTATACAGATCACTACAATGCGGAACACACATTTTGCGCACATGCTTCCAGAGTTACGCATCACGCTGTATGCCAGCCGGCTGATCATCTACAGTGGCGTAAAACAAGAACATGTGAAATTTAGAGCAAATGCCATGCCATTGAGGAGCTCCCTCTAAACGCCCCAAAAACCTATCTCTACAAGGAAATGTATCGATATACATAATGGCTTCGATCGACAAACGGCATACTTCATATTGGAAAAAACAAATATTTTGACGAATTTCATAATTTTTTTATAAATACAAAAAAGACAAGTGGGGGGCCCTGCGCCATGGATATTTCTCGACGCAAACACCCCACGCAAAACCATCTGGAGCTCCTGGTGCTTGGGAAAATATTAGATAACTGCAGTGATCTGTCCCAGTTGCTGGATGTTTTCCACATGCTTTTCGACGCCAACCAGGTGGGTATCACCATCATTCGGACCGATGGGACGATCATCTACTATAATGATGCCCAGGCACGTCTCGACGGGCTCTCGCCCAAGGACACCCTGGGCAAGGCCATTTGCGATGTTTACAATTTTACGCCCGGACACAGCCCCACCATGCGGGCGACGACTACCGGAGAACCCGTCTTTGACAGCGTTCATTACTACCGCACCAGACACGGCAGGCTGGTAAACTCAGCCAACTCCATCTACCCGCTGTGGTCGAACGGCGTTCTTCTGGGCGCCATCTGCTTTATTCAAAGCTACAGCGTCATTGGGAGGCACGTAGGGTTCCTGCAGGAGTCGGACGAATCCACCCCTCCGGAGACCTCGCTCCTCCAGCAGCAGACCTCCGAGAGATCGCATTACATGTTTTCTTCGCTGATCGGAGAGAGCCCCCTGCTGCTGGAGGCTGCAAAGCTGGCCCAAAAAGTCTGCCAGTCGTCGTCTTCTGTCATGCTGGTAGGCGAGACAGGCGTGGGCAAGGAGATATTCGCCCAGGCCATTCATTACGAAGGGTACCGGCGTTCCAAGCCCTATACGGCGATAAACTGCTCCGCCTTGCCGGAAACACTGCTGGAGGGCATTTTATTCGGTACGACCAAAGGGGCATTCACCGGAGCCGTGAACAGGCAGGGTCTTTTCGAGGCCACCAATGGAGGCACACTCTATTTGGACGAAATAGACTCCATGCCTATTTCCCTGCAGAACAAACTGCTTCGGGTCCTCCAGGAAAGGAAGGTACGACGGGTCGGAGAGGGAAAGGAGCGCTCCATAGATGTGCGTATCATCAGCTCCGTGGGCACAAACCCTGTGACCCTTGTAGAGGACGGGTTGCTGCGCCGGGATTTTTATTACCGGCTTGGTGTGGTTAAAATCCAGATTCCTCCGCTTCGTTCCAGACCGGAGGACATCCACTTACTAGTGCAGCATTTTGTCAAACTGCACAGTGAAAGGCTCGGCATCCCCATCCCCCTCATCACTCCGGAAGCCATGGCGATTTTCTACTCCCACACCTGGCCTGGAAATGTGCGCGAGCTGGAACATGCCATCGAGGCCAGCCTGTCTATTGTTGAAGCGGGCGATCACCTGGAACCTTCTCATCTCTACCGTGCCGTCCCGGACTTCAACCCCATCAACCATCCGGATGAAGCCACAACACCTTGGCTCGCGTTTCAAGACTCTCACATGGTGAATCAATCGCCCGATGCTTCGGAAAGCCAGGCGCAGGAGGCGCCGTATCCGCCCCTGGCGACCTTTGACGAGGCTGCGCCCCTGGCTGCTGCCGAGACCAATGTCCCCGCGCCCGCTCAGGCCACGAATGAAACAGGGGGCATCTTCACTCTTTCCGAACAAACGCGAGCCGTTGAAGCCTCTTCCATTGAAAAAGCGCTTCGAACTTCGGCGGGCAATGTGGCCATGGCAGCCAGGCTGCTCGGCATCTCACCCCAACTCATGCATTATAAAATGAAAAAGTACGGCATTGCCAAAAACGCATTCATACCCGGCAGCCTTTAGCCGGCACCCCTTCTACAGCGGGTGAAAAGAAGCGGACACGAGCTGCACACCACGCCGCTTCTGCCAGTTCTCGACCTCTCTCACGCCTCTGTCCTCTATTCGTAGATTAAAAAATTTTTTCCTTTCGTATATATTTTTTGTATTTCTACAAAAAATTGTGCCGCGGACGCTTGCCCGGTTACCATCTGTTCTGAGGACAACTCTCTAAGCTACTCAGATAACGCATCAAAAATAAACCAGCCGCACAATAGAAGGCAAAGATTCTTCATGGCATGTGCCTTGCTATTTTATTCACAAATAGCAACTGCCAAGGAAAGCCATGAAGACCTATTCCCATCCATACAGTCTGCCACTTCTGCGGGCAGCTTCTGCAAGGGCCGCAGAAAACAGGCTGCTCGCTCTATATTACAGGGAATGGGCTACTTTTCTGGAAGGCCTATTTTCTTGACTCAATGATCACGAGCACCTGTCAGGTGCACTCCATACCGAAATAGACGACATCCAGCGTAAACTCGCCATTGCAAGAGACTCCGGTGACGTTTGTGGGAAGCTTTCCCGCAACACCGGAGTCTCTTTGCGTTTGGCGACGACATACGAGGAGGGAAAGACACCATTTAGAACATTGTAAGTGACTATTCGTAATTCCAATCACTATTATTGGAGGTGTTATATGAAACTCGAATTGCACAAAGCTGCAGTCAAGGATGCACAATGGGGAGACAGAACCCATGTCGACGGCGGAGTGCTCTACATCAACAAGGAAGAGGCTGTCGCCATTATCATGAATGACAGCCGCTTCAAAACGGCGGATCTGGTGATCGCGAGACCTGGAGAAAGCATCCGCATCATTCCTGTGAAGGATGCGATTGAACCGCGCATCAAGATGGACGGCAGCGGCTATTTCCCGGGTTTTTGCGCCCCCATGTCCAGAGCCGGGGAAGGTGCGACGTTCGTACTGGACGGCGCGGCCGTCGTTACATGCGGCCCGATCGTCGCGTTCCAGGAAGGCTTCATCGACATGAAGGGTCCGGCGGCGGACTATACGCCCTTCTCCAAGACCGTGAACATTGTCATGGTGGTCGATCCCGTTGATAAGCTCGATCCACATGAATACGAAGCGGCATTGCGAGAGACAGGGCTCCGTCTGAGCGTGTATCTCGCCAAGGAGTGCATGGACGCCAAGCCCGATGTCGTCGAGGTGTACGAAAAGGACACCATTGATCGGGAAAGCGCCAAGTATCCGGACTTGCCCAAGGTCTTATACCTCTGCATGTCCATCACCCAGGGCCTGCTGCACGACACCTATGTCTACGCGGCGGATCTGCGTCCGGCTTTGCCGACTCTGCTGCACCCCTGTGAAGTGTTGGACGGCGCAGTTGTCTCCGGCAATTGCGTTTCCGCCTGTGACAAGAACACAACCTATCACCACGTGCACAACCCCGTGGTGACCGAGCTCTTTGCCCGTCACGGAAAAGACATCAACTTCCTCGGCATGGTCCCCACCTTGGAGAGCACCATCCTCGCAGGTAAACAGCGCTCGGCCCTGATGAACCTCACCTTGTCCAAGGAGCTGGGAGCCAACGCCGTCATCATCACGGAGGAAGGCTACGGCAACCCCGACACTGATTTTTGCCTGAACGCAAAACTGCACGAGGACGCGGGCATTGTCGCCGTTGTCATCTCAGACGAGGCAGCGGGCATCGATGGCAAAAGCCAAGGCATTGCAGACTCCACGCCTGAGCTCGTGTCCTTTGTTTCAACCGGAAACGTCAATGAAATGATTGAAGTTCCGGCCATGGACCAGGTCATTGGCGACGACAGAGCCATTGCCAACCTCTCCGGTGGCGCGGAGGAAAGTTTGCGCCAGGACGGATCCATGTTCATCGAGCTGCAGGCCATTATCGCCTCTACGTGTGAAATCGGCTTCAGCAACGTTGGCTGCGAAGACATTTAGCGAGGCAAGCATGAAATACCGTATAGTGCATTATATCAACCAGTTCTATGCAGGCAAGGGCGGCGAGGACAAAGCTGATTACAAGCCTGAATCCGTCCCCAACCCTGTGGGACCGGGCAATGAAATCAGCCGCCTGCTTCGGGAACTTGGCGACGAGGCCGAACTGGTGGGCACCGTCATTTGCGGCGACACCTACTATGGTGAACACATCGAAGAAGCCCGTGCCACATGTCTTGGCATGGCAGAAGCACTCAAACCGGACCTGCTCATTGCCGGACCAGCGTTCAATGCTGGTCGCTACGGCGTGGCCAGCGGAGACATAGCCGTATCGGTGGGCGAAGAACTCGGTATTCCCACTGTCGCGGGCATGTTCGAGGAAAACCCGGGCGTGGAGCTCTATCGGAAGGGGTGCTACATCGTGCCCAACTCGGAAAGCGCCCGTTCGATGAAGAAGGATCTTGCGGCCATGACAGCACTTGGCCTCAAGCTTCTGAAAAAGGAGCCCATGGGGCCGGCCAGGGAAGAAGGCTACTTCTCCCGAAACATCCGCAAATGTTTTTTCAAGGATGCAAGCGGCGCGGCCCGCGCCGTGAACATGATGCTGGCCCGTTTGAAGGGCGAGCAGTTCCTTACGGAATACGAGATGCCGGTTTTCAAGAAAATCACGCCGGCCGCTCCCATAAAGGACATGAAAAACGCAACCATCGCCATCATCAGTTCCGGCGGTGTGGTGCCCACTGGCAACCCGGACCACATCCGGGTGTCTTCCGCAGATAGTTTCGGCAAGTATGACATCTCACAACTGGATGATCTTACTCCGGAAAACTTTGAGTCCATCCACGGCGGGTATGACCGCGCCATGGCCAATCTCGATCCGGACTGCATTGTGCCCGTTGATGAATTGCGCAAACTGGAGAAGGAAGGCGTTTTCAAGAAGCTCCACCCCTTCTTTTACACCACCACGGGTACCGGCACGAGCGTCAACAACGCCGAACAGTTCGGGCAAGACATTGGCGCGCTTCTGCGCAACGCGGAGGTGGATGCCGCCATCCTCACATCCACTTGAGGAACCTGTACTCGATGCGGTGCATCGATGACGCGGGAAATCGAACGTGTTGCCGACATTCCTGTTGTGCAGATTGCCACCATCGTCCCCATCATGCTCACTGTTGGGGCAAACAGGATCGTCCCTGGGGTCGCCATCCCTCATCCGGTGGGAGATCCTCTGAAAGGTCCGGAAAGAGACCATTCCATTCGGCGTAGCCTCCTGCTCAAGGCGTTTGAAGCCATGCAGACTGAAATTACGGAGCAGACCGTTTTCTAATAGTCCCGAGCCCCCGGAACGGCAGTGCTGTTCCGGGGGTTTTGCGTAAAAGGTGCAGTTTCATGAAAAGACATCCCACATCAGGTCCGCCATCTTTCGCATGTTTTCATGCGTGGAAACATCGGGCTTGCAGTGGCTATGAAGGACAACTCATGGAGTACGTCATTCTCACCAACAATGGCAGCATCATCGGGACAGACCTGCAAGACTTCGCAGTAATCCACGTGCCTGGTGGCATTGAAGCAATATACGAGGCCATCAGCGATCACCTGCAAAATGGTTATGCCCTGGTATCATCCCCGCTGCCAGCCAATGTGCCCTTGATCCGTTCGCCGATCCGCAGTGTCATTCTGGAAAAAAACTCGCGCAAGTACGACGCGCAAGGCTTGATCACCTTGGAGAAAGCCAAGGCACGGACAGCCATCGTTGGCGTTCATGACACTGGACGCACACGATTCGATCTCGAATGCATCAACAAGGATCAATTGTTGTTGGCCATCAGGCAATTGAAGGAATTCGACCTGTGTTCCCGACTTGAATACAGCATTGAACAAGATGGAGTTACGCCTTCATAAAAGCAAGTTGCACCTTTGAACCTCCAACAGAGAGGAATGCGTAATGAACAAAGGTTTGGTCTTGACCATAGCAGGGGCAATACTTGCATTTCTGATAGGCTCTGGGTTCGCTTCAGGCCAGGAAATTCTGCAGTATTTCGCTGCGTATCAATATCAAAGCATTCTTGTGGGCATTACTATTATTCTGGTGCTCGCTTTTGCCAACTACTGTTTTGTCTACGCCGGCAACCGTGAGAAATTCACCAAGGGAAGCGAAGTGTTCAACTATTTTTGCGGCCCGTTTTTCGGGCGGCTCTTTGACTATTTCGCTGCCATCTTCTGTTACATGTCTTTCGTGGTCATGCTCGGCGGCATTAGCGCCACGGTAGAACAGCAGTTCGGCATTCCCGGCGCGATCGGCGCGGTCGGACTTGCCATCTGCGCCGGATTGACGGTTATTTTCGGCCTGAATACCATCGTCAACATTATCAGTAAGATCGGCCCCGCCCTGATGATTCTGGCCATTCTGATCGGCATATGTGCCCTTGCCCGTTCATGGGGTTCGCTCGCCGAAGGAGTCATGCTGATCAAAACCAAGCAGGTCACAGTCATGCAGGCCTCCACACACTGGCTCTTTGCGGGGTGTTCGTATGGCGGGTTCTGCCTGGTATGGCTCGCAGGCTTCATGGCCCAGCTTGGCTCTGAATACGAGCATAACGGCAAGGAGCTGCAACTCGGGCAGATCCTCGGCGTGTCCCTGCTCGTTTTCGCCTGCATCATCGTGAGCTTGGCGCAAGTTGCCGACATCCGGGACGTTGCCGGAACCCAGGTGCCCAATCTGATTCTGGCGCAAAAGCTGGCGCCTGTGCTCGCCCATGTATTTGCCGCCATCATCGTGCTGAGTATTTACACGACGTCTTGCCCGCTTCTCTGGACCGTATGCGCACGGTTTACGGAACAAGGCAGCAAGGAATACAAGGGATTGACCGTTATACTCGCTATCGCGGGCTGCTTTGTGGCACTTAAAATTCCCTTCAACACCTTGGTTAACTACATCTATGTGCTTAACGGCTACGTGGGCGCACTCCTTATCATCTTTATGGCCATCAAAATGGTCCGCTTACGCTTCGGCGCGAGCCCTGCGCCCGTCGGAAAAAGCCTCTCTGAACCATAGCCTGCCGCCGGGGCCATAGGAGTCTGAAAGAACGCGCTGTCTCATACAGCCCGGCAATTATCACTCGGAGCGGGATGCGAACAGCATTCCGCTCCGACGTGTTTGTTCTCATACAGAGGCGGCCCCGGTTCTTCGGACCACTCGCGGTGATTCTAAAGAGGACAGGTCATCAGACTACGCCGCCTTTTCAGTCCGGCCAGAGGAGTCTCCTCTTTGGCCTTCGGCCTCGATAAATATTTATCGTCTTGCCACCACAAGCGAAAACCGTCGCCTTGTCTTATAGAAATCAAACACCCCCTTCCCGTCGAACCATCCCGAAAAACAACGGCGTCCCCCATGTGGTTGTCGTCAAATTCCTTGCGCAGCAGGTCATAGTAGGCCTTGTCCTGGGCTGGGATTCCTGACCTGTGGGCTGCTCTGCTTGCCCGGGCGGCTTTTGATGCGCCGCCCGCTCTTCCGCGACGGCTTGTTCCACCTCTTGCCTAACGTCCATGGCCGGCCTCTCGCGCATCTCGCGCCGGCCGCTGCAAGAATTGTAAAGTTGTAAAATTATTAAACGTCAGACTTCGCGCAAGAATCGCGCTCGATAGTACCCGTGAGCCGGAAGGCCCTGGGAGGACCCAAGCGTCCAGCCTCGAACCGGCTGTCGACGTTAGACCTTTTCTCAGCTTTTTCTTAGGAGGGGGTGTGGGGGGAAAGACGAGGGGCGAACCCGATTGCGGATGCAGCCGCGGGCGCGGCTGCGGTCAGGACCGTAGGCCGACAAAGCAGGAAGGCCCGGAAGCGCAGCCAGGGACGTCGCACCGGGGGCAAGTGAGGGGCAAAAACTTGAGGCGGAGATGATGCAGCCCTGCTCCCTGTCTTCAATGTCGTAGAAGTTTGACAGGATGGGGGCAAATAGGGGGCAAAAAGAAAAAAGGACTTACGGCAACTATGGCCGTAAGCCCTTGTATTCTTTGGTAGCGGGGCAAGGATTTGAACCTTGGACCTTCGGGTTATGAGCCCGACGAGCTACCGAACTGCTCCACCCCGCGTCACGTGAGCTGAGATATATAGACCTCTCGCCCCAGGTCGTCAAGCGTTCGGCTCATTTTTTCTCAAACTTTTTTAGATCACCCTGGCAAGGCCCGTGGTTACTTGATTTCTCCATAAAAATCCTGCTGCATCCACATCGGAAAGCGCCATTTTCAGCTTGGCGTTGCTCAATTCCGGCCGGTGTTCACCGGCTTCAGGGCCTGGTTGCTGCTTGCTTCGCCCCTATATGGCCTCGCGTCCTCCCGAGGGCCATGCGCGTGCTCCATGGGATTGCCCGCTTCCTGCGCCGGTTGCCGCTTTATTCCGCGTGTGTCCGCATCCTGCCAGAGACAGCTCCCTTCTGCGCGCCTGGAAGCTGTTTTCCGGCATCCTGCCGCCGTGTGCTTGGCACCTCTGCCGTTGTGTCGATCAGGAAACCCTGCTGCCGTCAGGCGCGCTGTCCGTGGGGGTGAGCAGCCGCATGCCCTGGTCCGTGCGCACGGCCAGGATCATGCCCTGCGACTCCAGACCGCGCAGCTTACGCGGCTTGAGGTTAGACACCACCACGACCTGCTTGCCGGCCAGATCCTCAGGCGTAAAGAACTCGGCCAGACCGGCGATAATCTGCCGTTTCCCCATCTCGCCCAGGTTCACATCCAGCCGCAGCAGCTTGTCCGCGTCCGGGTGCTTCTCGCCGCTAGTCACGGTGCCCACGCGCAGGTCCAGCTTCTGGAAGTCGCCGAACTCGATGAAGCCTTCGTCCCCGGCGCTCTTTTCGTCCACTTTTTTGGACTCTTTCCTGTCCTTCGCCTTCTTCTGCTTGGGCTCGGACTTGGGCGCCTCGTCCTGCTTCTTCTCCCAGTCCACGCGCGGGAAGAGGTTGGAGACCTTGGCCAGCTCGCCCCCCGGCGCCAAGCCTTTCCAGTGGGTAGCCTCCTGGACAAGGTCCAACGTCATGGGGTCGAACGCGCCCTGCAGCTGCACAAGCATCTGCTCGCACGCCTCGGGCATGACCGGCCAGAGGAACGCCGCCGCTTTGCGCATGCCTTCCAGAAGCACGTACATCACGGTGCCGAGTCGTTCTGTCTCGCCGCCCTTGTTCAGCGCCCACGGCTTCATGTCGTCCACGTACTTGTTCATGGCGCGCACGAACTCCCAGAGCGATTCCAGGGCACGGGAGAACTCCACGTGTTCAAAAAGCTGGACAAAATTCTGCATGGACTCGCGGCCCAGCTCCATCAGCGCCTCGTCCTCCTCCGTAAACGCTCCGGGCGTTGGCACCGTGCCGCCCTGGTACTTGTGCACCATGGAAAGCACGCGGCTGAAGAGGTTGCCCAGGTCGTTGGCGAGGTCGGCGTTGAGCCGCGCCACCAGCCCCTCCTCGGAGAAGCTCGCGTCGTTGCCAAAGTGCATCTCGCGCATCAGGTAGTAGCGGAAGGCGCTGGTGCCATAGCGCTCCACCATGTCCAGCGGCGAGATCACGTTGCCCAGACTTTTGGACATCTTGGTGTGATCCACGAGCCAGTAGCCGTGCACGTTGAGGCTGTTGTAGAGGTCGATACCGGCCGCCTTGAGCATGGTGGGCCAGAACACGGCGTGGGGCTTGAGGATGTCTTTGGCAACGAAATGCTGTACGCCGGGCCAGAACTTGGGGAAGTTCTCGCCGTCCGGCCAGTCCACGCCGGTCAGATAGTTGATGAGCGCGTCGAACCAGACGTAGCAGACGTAGTCCTTGTCAAAGGGCAGCTCGATGCCCCAGTCCAGGCGGTGCTTGGGCCGGGAGATGCAGAGGTCCTCCAGCTCGCCGGACTCCAGCAGCGCGAGCACCTCCTTGGCGTAGCGTGTGGGCCGGATAAACTGGGGATTGGCGCGGATGTACTCGGCCAGCCAGTCTTTATATTTGGACATCCGGAAGAAGTAGTTGGACTCCTTGATCTCCTCCGGGGCCTTCTGATGCTGCGGGCAGAGCCCGTCCTCCAGCTCCTTCTCGGTGTAGAAACGCTCGCAGCCGTAGCAGTACAGGCCGGTGTACTCGGCGAAGTATATGTCGCCGGAATCGTACACCTTCTGCAGAATTGTCTGCACGGTTTCCACGTGCTGGGGCTCGGTGGTGCGCACGAAGCGGTCATACTCCACGCCCAGGCTGGGGTAGAGATCGCGGAACATTCCGGAGATGCGGTCCACGTAGGCCTTGGGCGATTCGCCATTGGCCTCCGCGGCCTGCACGATCTTGTCGCCGTGCTCGTCCGTGCCGGTGAGGAAAAATGTCTCCTGACCCAACGCCTTGTGGAAGCGGTTCAGGCAGTCGGCAACAATAGTGGTGTATGCATGGCCAAGATGGGGCTTGGCATTCACGTAGTAAATGGGCGTGGTTACGTAAAAGCGTTCCACGAGAACACTCCGTTTTTTGTCCAGAATCCTGGACGTGACGAGGGCGCGGCGCGCCTATTCCTTGGGTTTGTCCTGCTTGGGCTTGCGGCGTCTGCGGCGCGGCCTGGACTTGCGCTGGCCGCCTTCCGAACCGCCGGACTCCTTCTGCTGCTGCCCGGCTTCTCCGCTTTTCTGCTCGCCTCCACCGCCGCCTCCACGGCCACGGCCGGAACGGCGTGAGGGACGCCGCCGGGAGGAGCGGGACCGCCCCTTGCCCTTGGGCTTCTGACCATCTTCCTTGGCCTGGGCGTCGCCTTCCTGCGCGGGCTGGCCTTCCGGAGCAGGTGCTGCGGCTTCCTGCGCGGGTTTGGCCTCGGCCGAATGCTCAGCCTCGCTCTCCGCCGGCGGGAGCTTGGCGCCAATGCCCGAAATGCCGAACGTGCTCTTGGACTGTACAGCCGGCAGGTTCTGAGTCTTCTGCTGCTTGGGCTCCTTGGCCTCTTTGGGCTCCGCGCCCTTGCCCTCGGGCTTCTGCTCTTCGCCGCGCTGGTCCCTGGGGGCGGGCTTTCTTGAAGAATCCCGGCCACCCTTGCCCGAAGCGTCGGAATCCTCGGCCGCGCCGCCCTGCTTCTCGGCGTCGGCATCGCGCTTGCGGCCGCGGGAGCCGCGACGGCCGCGCTTCTGGTCCTTGCGCTTCCGGTCCGGCTTGCCGCCGGATGCGGCCTGCTGTGTATCCTCCGCCGGCTCCTCCGTCTCCACAGCCTCAGGCTCGACAGGCTGCGGCGCCTCTGCGGCTTCGTCCCTGGGGGGAGTCTCGCCCTCGCCCTTGCCGCGCGGCTTGCGCGGCGGCTTCTCACGTTTGGGCCTGTTGTTGGCCTCACTCCGTTGCTGCGGCTGCTGGTTGGGGTCCGGCCGTTGCGGGTTGAGGTCTCCCCACTCGTCGATGAAAATTTCCTCTTCCTCGCCGCCGTCTGGCAATACAGAGAGAGAGTCGCGGAAGAAGTTGGCACGCAGCACCTTCATGCCGCCGCGCTCGGTCATGTAGCGCTTGCCCACGCGCGGACACTTGGCGTGGAACTTCTCGTAGTTCTCCTGCTCGTAGGCCAGGCAGCAGAGCAATCGGCCACAGATGCCCGAAATCTTGGTGGGATTGAGGAACAGGTTCTGCTCCTTGGCCATTTTGATGGTCACGGGAGCGAACTTGCGCAGGAACCGCCGGCAGCAGCAGAGCTGGCCGCAGTTGCCCACGGCGCCGGTCATCTGCGTCTCGTGGCGCACGCCTATCTGCCGCAGCTCGATGCGCGTGCGGTAGTTGCGCACCAAGTCCTTGACCAACTCGCGGAAGTCGATGCGGTTGGGCGCGGTAAAGTAGAAAACGATCTTGCCGCGGTCGAAGAAGACGTCCACATCGACGAGCTTCATCTCCAAACCGTGCTCGACAATGCTCTTGCGGCAGTACTCGAATGCCTCTTGGGCGAGCGCCTCGTTCTCCTGCTCCTGAACGAGGTCCTCCTCGGAGGCGAGCCGGTAGATGGGCTTGATCTCCCCGCCCTCGAAATCATCGGGCGGCTCGCTGAGCACCAGCACGACCTTGGCCAAGGCCATGCCCTGATCGGTGTTCACGATGACGCGATCGAACGGCTTGACCACGAACGCCCCGGAGTCAAAGTAGTATATCGACCCGGAATCGCGAAATTTCAGTCCAAGTATCTGACTCATGTATCCATTGTGCGGCGCGAGCGCCGTCTGGAATAGCTTTCTTGCGAAAAGATTGGTGATAATGCGTCCAGAGGGGCCGTGCTGTCAACAAAGCGGATGGCCGCGTCGTTAAAAAGCTCCAGCCGCCGGCGCAGCCCTTTCCTCACAATAAACACTCCCGGGCGCGATGGAAGCGGCCGTGGCCGCGCCCCCGCATTTGTTTTCCGACCATCCCGGTCCGCAGCAGCCCCTTTTCCGGGAGATCGGCCTGTTCCCTCAGGCTCCGCCCTGCCCCCTGTGCGGACGCATTCCGGCGAGCCCATTCGCACGTCTTGAATATCAAGTACCAGAAATCACGGAAGATGGCGAACAAGCCAAAAGAGCTGCGGCGCCAAGTGCCATTGGAGGGGACGAGACGGCCGGAACACGCGGATGGCGGCCTGCGCAAGAGGCACCGCTCCTGCGGAGATTCGCAGATCGGAGGAAGCAACCGACGTCAGTTGTAGAGGGCTCGGAGCGTTGTGCCCGGATAGTAGGTGCTCAGGATGTCCTTGTAGTCCTTGCCGGCGTAGGCCATGGCCTGCGCGCCCCACTGGGACATGCCCACCCCGTGGCCGTAGCCGCGGCCATTGAAGACGAACTGCCCGTCCTCGTCGCGGCTCACGTCGCAGAGCAGACTGCGCATGCGCGCCGGCCCCACCAGCAGGCGGAAGCTGTTGCCGCGGATGTGCAGCACGCCGTCGTCCGTGGTGACGGCCACCTCCGCAATGCGGCCGGAGGTGCTGCGGCCGTCCACGCGCAGGCCTTCCACGCGGCTCAAAGAAAAACCGTTGCGTTTCAGCAGCCGGGCCAGCTCGGACGGAGCGATGCGATACTCCCAGTCCAGTGATTTGTAGTCCTCGCTGCGCTCGTCGTCAGCCACCTTGAGGTACGGCATGTTCGCGCTCCACACCGCAGCGTCGTCCTCCAGCACGCCGCCGGAGTGGGCGTGGAACGCCGTGAACGCCGGCGCGTCGTGGTACAGCAGCACCTGGCCGCGCGTAAGGCGCACCGCGTCCTGCGTGGCCACGTTGGCCACGCCCATGCCCAGGTAGGCCTGATCCATCATGCCGGCCGAGAGATCGTACGGCTTGCCCGCCTCACGGGTGCGCGTGACGATCCGCCAGGCAAAGGTCCGCGCCGCCACGGCCTGGGCCCGCAACGCGGCCGGGGCGAACGACGGCGGCATCTCCGAGGGCACCACCCCTTCCAGATACTGCTCCATGGGCAGCCGGTTGATCAGGGTCATGGAGCCGCCCTGCACGCTGACCACGGCCTCGCCGGCGTAGCTCCTGCCTGCATGGGCGAAGCCGTGCGGCCCGGCGTCGAAGGAAACCTCCTCGCCCAGGCCACGGCCTTCCATGCTCACGCCGCCGTCCAGAACGCGAAGCCTGTAGGTGCCTGGGGCCAGCTTGTCCCGCCGGCCGGACGCGGCGTGCATGACCACGCTATGGGGAAACTCCAGTTGCAGGCTGTCCGCGGTGATGAGCAGCACGCGAACCATGGGCTCCGCCTCCGGCATGGGCGTCTTGTCCACGCCGGGAACAGGCGCCGGTCCGGGCGTCTCCTTCTGCATGCGCTCGATCATGTACCGCGCCGTGGCCGTCTTCCTGGCCTCGGGAAAGAGCTCCAGGTAGCGCTGGAAACGCTTGGTCGCATCCTCGTAGCGGTGCTCGGCAAAAAGGAGCATGGCGGAGTTGAAGTAGGCGTTGGCCAGATTCCAGTTGCCGGGGTACTCGCGGATTACTTTGTCGTAATAGGTGAGCGCCAGCTCCCGCTGGTCCAGGAACAGGGCGAGCACGTCGGCCACGCGCACGTAGCAGTACACGGTGTAGTCCGGGTCGGCGCTCATGCGGGCGATGTCCTCGTACAGCGCGATGCTTTCGAGCATCTGGCCGCTGTCAAAGAGCATGTGCGCCCGCCGGAGCATGGGGTCCGGATCGAATTTCCCGGCCGAGTCCTGCGCGATGCACGGCGAGGCGCAAAGGAGCCCGCCCACGATGAGGGCGCAGAGGCAACCGGTGAATCGCGCGTGGGCCGGGTCGTGGTTCATACAGTCTCCAGAAATCGCGACGCCAACGCCACGATGCGGTTCACGTCCTGCGCCGGCACGGCCGTCATGTCCGATTCCTTGCGGAACCAGGTCATCTGCCGCTTGGCGTAGGCCTTGGTGTTGCGCAGCCACAGCGCCCTGGCCTCCGGCAGGGGACAGCCGCCGCTCAGATAGGCGTGCAACTCGGCACAGCCGATGCCGGACCAGCCCGGCGCGTCCGGGTCGGGACAGGAGTCCATGGCCTTGCGCGCCTCATCCACGGCCCCGGCCTCCAGCATCTGGCTGATGCGCTCGTCCAGGCGGCGATGCAGCGCTTTCTGCTCCACCTCCAGGAAGAGCTTGAGCGGCCGCACCTGCGGCGTGGGCGTGGGTTGCGCATGCCACCAGCTCAGGGGCTTGCCCGTGGAGTCGTAGACCTCCAGGGCGCGCAGGGTGCGTTGCGTATCGTTGGGATGGATGGCCGCGGCGTACTCCGGGTCCGCCTCCTCCAGCCGCTTTCGCAGCGGGGCCAGGCCCGAGCGGTCCAGGGCCTGCTCCAGGGATTCGCGGACAGCTTCGTCCACCGGCGGGATGGGCGCAAGGCCTTCCAGAAACGCCCGCAGATAGAGCCCGGCCCCGCCCACCAGCAACGGATACCGGCCCGAGGCGCGGACCTCGGCGCATGCCTCGTGCGCGCGTTCCGCGAACACGCCGGCCGAGATGCGCTCCGTGCAGGGCAGGAAACCATACAGATAGTGCGGCGCCACGGCCTGCTCCTCCGGGGAGGGCTGCGCCGTGATGACGGGAAACTCCCGGTACACCTGGCGGGAATCGAGATTGACCACCGAGCCGGGCAGGGCCTCGGCCAGGGCCAGGGAAGCGGCTGTTTTGCCCGCGCCGGTGACGCCGAGCAGACAGATAACCGGCATGGCATCCATTCGCAGAATTCCTGTAACCGGTCCTAATGTGCTGTTCCGCAAATGCATGGTTGTTTCCAACCCCCGCATTCGCGAAAGGATCGCTTCACCGAAAAACGCGGCTTCCGGCTCGCTACGCCACCCCTGGCGGCGACCCGCCTGTAGAGGGTTCGTGTCGCAGTGGCGTGCGTATTTATGGAACGCGACACTAGATCATGCCTTCCGTGGAATCCACCTGCCGACCCAGCCGTTCCATCAGCCGGAAGTAGACCGGGTCCGGCACCAGGCCGCGCACATCGCCGCCGGCCCGGGCCGCTTCCTTGATGATCGTGGAGCTGATGTACAGCCAGCGGTAGTCTGTCATCAGAAAGACGGTCTGCACCTGCCGGTTGAGATGGCGGTTCATGAGCGCAAGCTGGAACTCGTACTCGAAGTCCGAGACGGCGCGCAGCCCGCGGAGAATGGCCTTGGCCCCGCGCTCTATGGCGTACTCCACCAGCAGGCCGTCAAAGCTTTCCACGGTAATGCGGTCCTCCCCGGCAAAGCTCTCCTTGGCCAGGGCGATACGCTCTTTGAGGTTGAAAAGCGGCGACTTGGCAGTCTTCACCGCCACGGCAACAATTATCTTGTCGAACACATTGAGGCCGCGCTTGACGATGCCCACATGACCGAAGGTCAGCGGGTCGAAGGTGCCGGGGTAGATGGCTAGGTGCGGGCCGTATTCCATATGACTATCCTTGTTTGACCGTACGTCCTGTCCACATCGAGATCAAACGGCGCGGCCAGCTGCGGCACGACGGCGTTCTTCTCTATCTCCGCCGCAACGACGGCTCCGGGTGCGAGCCAGCCTTTGCGGCCAAGGGCGTTCAGCGCCCTGCCCGCCAGGTTCTCTCCATACGGCGGGTCTACGAAGACCAGGTTGAACGGTTCCTTTTTGCCGGGCCCCTTGCCCAGCCAGGGAAAAATGTCTGTGCAGGCCACCACGGCCACGCCCGGCTCTATGCCCAGGTCGGCCATGGTCTTTTCTATGGTCCGCGCCGCAGACCGGTTCATCTCCACCATGGTGGCGTGCTGCGCCCCGCGGGAGAGGGACTCCAGCGCCAGGGAGCCGGACCCGGCGAAGAGGTCCAGCACCCGCGTATCACTCCAGGCCACGCCGCGCGCCTCCAGCATGGAGAAAAGCGCCTCGCGCACCTTGGCCGTGGCCGGACGGTAGCCCGGCCCTTCCACCGTGCGGACGGTGCGACCTTTGTATATACCGGCTGTTATGCGCATGGTCTAGAGGTCGGAGACGATTTTCGACAGCTCATTGGTGGTGTCCAGCACACGGTCGCGCAGCTCGGACTGATCGATCCACGGCTTGGCCTCCACCTCGGTGAGGCGCGAGCGCAGCTCCGTCAGCTTGGCCTCGGCCTCGCCCAGCACGTAGTTCCAGTCCACGGAGGGGTACGCGACCTCGGGGTGGCCGATGACGTCCATGGCTCGGCCCGGCTTGAGAATGACGTCTTCCAGGTAGGCCGGAATGCGCACTTTGAGCTGGAACCGCTCGCGCATCAGCTTGGCCAGGATCTCCTGCTTCTCCAGCTCGCCGTGCACCAGGAAGACCTCCATGCCCTTCTGGTCGAAGCTGTCCACCCAGTCGAGAATCTGGCTCTGGCCGGCATGGGCCGAGAAACCGCCGATGGTGAAGATCTTGGCCGCCACGGCAATGTCCTCGCCGAAGATGCGGATGGACTTGGCGCCGTCCACTATCTTGCGGCCGGGCGTGCCCCGCGCCTGGTATCCCACAAAGACAACACTCGCCCCCGGACGCCACAGGTTGTGGCGCAGATGGTGCTTGATGCGGCCGGCGTTGCACATGCCGGAAGCCGAGATGATCACGGCCGGCCCCTTCATGGTGTTCAGCGCCTGGGACTCCTGCGTCTTCAGCGTATACTGGAACTGCGGCAGGGTCAGCGGGTCGTGCCCCTGCTCCATAATCTTCTTGGCGTCCTCATCGAAGAAGCTGGGATGCTTGCGGAAGACCTCCGTGGCGCGGATGGCCATGGGGCTGTCCAGGAACACGGGCATGTCCCTGGGCAGCTTGCCCTCCTGATCGAGCAGGTACAGGCTGTAGATCATCTCCTGGCTGCGCTCCACGGCGAATGCCGGGATGATGACCTTCTCGCCGCGCTTGTAGCTGTACTCGATGGCCTCGGCCAGCTCCTGCCGGCTCTTGCGCTGATCCTTGTGGTCGCGGTCGCCGTAGGTGGACTCGATGAACAGGTAGTCCACGGGCCGGTCCTCGGAGGGCTGCTCCGGATCGCGGATGATGAGCTGGTTGGGGCGGCCCAGGTCGCCGGAAAAGAGCAGGTGGTAGTGGGTGTCCTCGCCGTTGTCGCCGCCGTTTTTCTCGATGACGGTCATTTCCACAAAGGCCGAGCCCAGGATGTGGCCGGCGTCGCAGTAGACCACCTTCACGCCTTCGACCGGCTCGAACAGCGTGTTGTACTCCACCACCTCGAAGAGCTCCATGGCCTTCATGGCGTCGTCCTGGGTGTAGAGCGGCTCCACCGGCGTGTTGCCCCGGCGGCGCTTCTTGCGGCTCTCCCACTCGGCCTCCATCTCCTGGATGTGGGCGGAGTCCAGCAGCATGATCTCCAGGAGGTCGCGCGTGGGCTCGGTGGCGTATATCTTGCCGGTAAACCCTTCCTTCACCATCTTGGGCAGCAGGCCGGAGTGGTCTATGTGCGCATGGGTGATCAGGAAAAAATCTATATTTTTGGGATCGTAGAGATCAACGGCTTCATTTCGCTCGTCAATCTCCTTGTTGCCTTGATGCATGCCGCAGTCCACGGCAAAGCGCCGGCCCATGGTCTCGATGAGGTGGCACGAACCGGAGACGGTCTGCGCGGCGCCCAGAAACTTTATCTTCATCGTTGCTCCTCGAAAGGTGGTGTTGAACGCCGCCGGCGAGGTACCCGGCGGCCATTGTCGCGAACGCAAAGTATGCGATATATCTCTGGTGAGCGCAAACGTACACACACTTTTGCCCGGGCCGCGCAGGAGGAACCACCCTTCAACCGACCAACACGCCAAGGAGCGATAATGGTTCAGCAACACAAGCAATTCGTCATCGACGACCTTTCCATGCAAGAGTCCTGGCGGCTCTTCAAGATAATGGCCGAGCTGGTGGACGGGTTCGACACCCTGGGCGACTACGGCCACGGCGTCTCCATCTTCGGCTCCGCCCGCGTGCGCGAAGGCGACCCTGTCTACGACGAGTGCGTGGAGATAGCCCAGAAGCTGGCCGAGGCCGGCTACACCGTCATCACCGGCGGCGGCCCCGGCATCATGGAGGCCGGCAACAAGGGCGCGGCCCAGGTGGAGGACGGCGTTTCCGTGGGCCTGAACATCAGGCTGCCCATGGAGCAAAAGCCCAATGAATTTCAGAACGTAGCCCTCGATTTCAAGTACTTCTTCGTGCGCAAGGTCATGTTCGTGAAGTACGCCACGGCGTACATCGTCATGCCCGGCGGCCTGGGCACCCTGGACGAGCTCTTCGAAGCCACCGTGCTGGTGCAGACCAAGCGCATCAAGCCCTTCCCCATCATCCTCTACAAGAGCGAGTACTGGGCCGGGCTCATGGACTGGATACGCGACCACATGGTGCAGGCCGGCTACCTGAACGAGGACGAGCTGGACCTCTTCGCCATGATGGACTCGCCCGACGAGGTGGTCCATTTCATCAAACGCTACGTCATCGTCTAGGCAGGCGATTGAAAATCTCCCGCTGGCTGCGTTGCTGTAAAAATTTCAAACCCTCGCGTATATTTTATACGCGTCAGCCTTGAACTTTTTTTGCGCCTTGCCAGCGTGATTTTTGAACAGCCTGCCGTAAGAGGATCTTTCAATAGTTTCCTGAACGGCGATTCAACGTGCACCTGACACACGGCCGGGAATCCTGCGCATGGCGGGGTTTCCGGTCGTGTTCGTATTGTCTGGAATGAAGGGATGATCGCGAAGAATCGTCAGCCCAGGACGCGCCCATAGAGCGTGCGGTAGTCCTCGGCCATGCGGCGTGCGTTGAAGCGCTTTGCGCCCTGCTCAAAGGCTGTGCGGGAGAGCTCCCGGCAGCGCGGCGGACGGGCCAGCAGCTCCGCGGTGTGCGTTGCCAGCGTCTCCCACTCCTCGGGCGGGGCCAGCAGCCCGTTCACACCGTCGGCCACCTGCTCCTTCACGCCGCCCACGGCGCTTGCCGCCACGGCCGCGCCATGGGCCATGGCCTCCAGCACGGCCAGCGGATGGTTGTCCGCCAGGGTGGGATAGCAGAGCACGTCCGCCGCCGTGAGTACGCGGGCCAGGTGCTCCGGCTCCAGATACGGCAGCCGCAGCAGGTCGCCGTCGCGCTCCATGCTCTTGCCGCCCGCCATGATGCCCACGGCGCCGGGGGTCTGCTCTTTGATCAGCCGCCAGATAAAGTCCCACTCGTGGCCAGCCTTGTACGCTGCCCGGCGACCGCCGTGCGCCACGAAGAGCACGGTACGCGCCGCCTGCGCAATGCCCAGGGCCTTCTTGGCCGCGTTTTTCGCCGCCGCGTCGGGCATGGTCTGCGGCCAGGGCACACCGTTGGGAACCAGCACCACCTCCCGCTCCAGGCTGGACGCGGCCTGCCGCCGGAGCCACTCCGAGGGGCTGGCGATAACCGGATCGAGGTTGCCCACCAGCCGCTTGCGCAGCTTGCGCTCGCCCTCCGGGTCCGGATAGCCGCGGGGGCACGGGTCCGGGCACCTGCCGGCCGAGATGTCGCACTCCACCGGCGCCACACAGCCCCCGGCCACGAGCTGGAAATCGTGCAGGGTGATCACAGTGCGCGCCTGCCGCGCCGCAAGAAACGCCAGCAGCTCGTGCCACTGCGACGTGGAATGAACGTGCACCACGCTCCCGGCCGCGATGGCTTCCTCCAGCCGCGCCGGCCACGGCCGGCTCAAAAGCTCTGCCTCCCCGTCCCGGCTCTCGGCCACCTCAAAAGAGTGGGACGACTCCACGCCCATGGCCGCGAGCTCGTCGTTCAGAATCGAGGCCACGCGCGATGCGCCGCCGCGAAGCTCCAGCAGGGTGTGGTGGATGACGGATACGCTCATGCGTATCTGCATTACAGCAACCATTGCCCCGCCGCAATGCGACCGGGCGACGCTTGGTTAAGAACTTGTTACTGCGAGAGGGACACCTTTTAAAAAAGGTTCTCCCTCTCGGGCTCTCCCTTCCCAAACTTTTTACTTGGGATTCTTTTTCCTGGCCCCATTTGAGGGTTCCAAGGGGAATCATTCCCCTTGGCAGGGGGCATGGGGAATTGGTCCCCCATATACCTAGTCGTCGGTGTGCTGGGTCGTTCATATAGCGCAGCCGAGCGCTTCCTGCTACACCGGTGCAAGCATGCACAGGTCTACCCGAAACATTCTCCGCCGGATCGCCCCGGCTCTGGACATCCTGCTCGCCCCGCTGAGCTGGGCCGGCGGCTGGTGGCTGTCTATGGCGCGGCAGATCGGCCTCACGCGGCTGCCTGTGACCCGCGCCATCCTCGCGCGGTGCGGTGTGCACCCGCTACGCAATCACTTTTACGAGCCGTATCCGGTCGAGGCCATGGCGGACGGCCCGCGCGATCTGCCCGGCGTGGACCTGGGCGAGCCGGACCAGCTCGCCTTGCTCGACGAGCTCGCGCCATTCGCCGGCGAGCTGCTGGCCATGGCCGACCGCGCCCCGGCCAAACGCGCCTTCACATTCGCCAACGACTCCTTTGGCCCGGGCGACGCCGAGATCCTCTACGCGCTCCTCCGCGCCCGCACACCGCACACCGTGCTGGAGCTGGGCAGCGGCATGTCCACGCTCATGGCCCTGGAGGCGCGCGCCGCCACCGAGGCCCTGTCACCGGGCCGTGGCCACACGCACATCGTGGTGGACCCGTTCCCCAAGCCATGGCTCGCCTCGCTGGGCGTGGAGGTCCGCGCGCGCAAGGCCGAGGACGAGGACCCAGCCAGCCTGGCCGCCCTGCTCGGCCCTGGCGACATACTCTTCATCGACTCGTCCCACGTGGTCCGTCCCGGCGGGGACGTGCTTGTCGCCTATCTCGACATCATCCCCCGGCTGCCGGCCGGCGTGCTCGTCCACGCCCACGACATCTTCACCCCGCGCGACTACCCGGCGAAATGGGCCGTACATCAGCGCCGGCTCTGGACCGAGCAGTACCTGCTCGAAGCCCTGCTCTCCGGCGGCACCCGCCTCCGCACCCTCGCCGCCGTGAACCACCTGC
Source organism: Oceanidesulfovibrio marinus (assembly GCF_013085545.1). Taxonomy (NCBI): domain Bacteria; kingdom Pseudomonadati; phylum Thermodesulfobacteriota; class Desulfovibrionia; order Desulfovibrionales; family Desulfovibrionaceae; genus Oceanidesulfovibrio; species Oceanidesulfovibrio marinus. Next base: position 182,629 of record NZ_CP039543.1, on the reverse strand, counting down.
GCCACGCACACCCGGCAGCGCTGGCGCGGGTCTGCCCGGTGCTGGGTCGATTCTTGAAGGAAGGAAACGCCGTGGAACCCGGCTCCTTCTGGATGATTACGGCGTAAAGAAACAAGAATGCGAGAGGGACACCTTTTGAAAAAGGCTTTCCCTCTCGCGCTCTCCCTTCCCAAACTTTTTATCTAATTTGTTTTTCTGGACCCAGAATAGGGTCCAGGGAGCAATGCTCCCTGGCGGGGAGCCTGAGGGGCAGCGCCCCTCAGACAGCCTTCCCACTACTCGGAAATATCAGGCTTGGCGCGTTGGGCTTTCTTGTCGCCGTGGCGGCGTTTGGACTCCACACGGCGGCGTTTGGCCGCGCGGGAGATGCGGGTGGGTCGGCGTTGTTTGGGCTCGGTAAGGGCGGAGCGCAGGAGCTCCAGGAGGCGATTCTGGGCGATGTCGCGGTTGGCTTTCTGGCTGCGGCTGGTGCGGCTGACCACGCGCAGCTCGCCGTCCTTGGTCAGCCGGGAGGCGAGCCGGCGGAAAATGGTGGATTTGGCCTCGTCGTTGAGGCTTCTGGACTGGGCCACGGGCAGGGTGAGGGCCACGGCCGTATCAGCCGTGTTCTGGTGCTGGCCGCCAGGACCGCCGGCGCGCATGGTCTCCATACGCAGCTCCTGGAGATCGAGCAGCAGGCCGCCGGACAAGGGCGCGTAGCGTTCATCGGACATGGTGGAGGGGCCGGCTGCGGACCGGTTACGGCGCCGGTGGCATCTGCTGCCGGAGCGCTTCTTTTTGATTCTGCAGAGTTTGTTTCTTGGTGTAGAGCAGGTCGAGCTGCTTGCGGAGGTTGAGGATATCCTGCCACAGGCGGATGCTTGTGCCCTCGCGGTTGACGATGCCGGCGCGGCGGTTGCCCTTGTACTTGAGCTGCTGCTCGGTCTCCGCGATCTGCTTGTCCACGTCGGCGATCTGGCTGTCGATGGAGTTGATCTCCCGGATGATGCGCTGGCGATCCTGGCGCTGCTGCTCCCGCGCCTTGATGGCCTCGTACTGCTGCTCCAGCTTTTCGGACTTCGCCGGCGCTTCCTGGCTCACGGCGCCATCGTCCACCTGCGGCGTCTGGTTGCCCTCGCCTTGCAGCTTGTCCTGGATCTCCTGCTCGTACGGGCCGAGGTCGGAGAGCTCGATGGTGTGCAGGTTGCCCTGGTCGTCGTACCAGCGGATGGTGTTGCGCGCCTGCGCATTGGAGACGAACGCGCACCACAGAAGCACGGCCAGCACGGCGCACGCTGAACGGGCACTCAATTTCGAAACGTGTTCATGGCGCATCGCTCACCCCTCCGCGTCTCCGTGTTCCACTCCAAGAGAAGAGTAATCCGTGTCAGTTACCATAAACCATTACACGGACGGAGGAAATTCTGTCAATGGAGTCCCGCGCGAGATAGAAGGTCAATGCAAGCGTCCGGGCGACTCCGACCTACGCCGGCTTGAAGGCCATGGCCGCCAGCGGCGGCAGCGTCAGGTTAAGGCCCCAGCCCTGGCTGGTTTCGTTGTAGCGGGCGTCCACCAGCCCGGCGTTGCCCGTGTTGGAGCCGCCGTAGGCCGAGCTGTCGGAGTTGAATATCTCCCGCCACAAGCCGCCATGGGGCGCGGGAATCACGTACTCCTTGCGCACCACCGGCGTGAAGTTGAAGACCCAGATAACGGACGGCGCCGGCTCGAACACGGTTTCGCCGCTGTCCGGATTGGTCAGCTCCGGGGCAAGACGCATGAAGCTGAGCACGGAGTTGGCGTAGTCCGAGAAATCGAGCCACTGGAAGCCCTGCCAGTCGTGGTCGAAGCGGTGCATGGCCGGCTCGTCCACCAAAATCCTGTTCAGGTCCGTGAGGCAGCGGGCAATGCCCTGGTGCGTGGGGAACTCCATGAGCACCCAGTCCAGCTGGCCGGACTCCTTCCACTCGTTCCACTGGCCGAACTCGCCGCCCATGAAAAGCAGCTTCTTGCCCGGATGCGCCCACTGGTAGGAGTAGAGCAGCCTGAGGTTGGCCTGTTGCTGCCACATGTCGCCGGGCATCTTGGAGAGCAGCGCGCCCTTGCCGTGCACGACCTCGTCGTGGGAGAGCGGCAGCACGAAGTTCTCCGTGAAGGCGTAGAGCATGGAGAAGGTGAGCGTGTTCTGGTGGTGGGCGCGGTGGATCGGGTCCTTGGAGAAGTACTCCAGGGTGTCGTGCATCCAGCCCATGTTCCACTTGAAGGTAAAGCCGAGGCCGCCGACATAGAGGGGCCGGGACACGCCGGCCCAGGCCGTGGACTCCTCCGCCACCATGATGGCGCCGGGGTAGTGCTCGTGCACCACGCGGTTGAGCTCCTTGAGGAAGTCGATGGCCTCCAGGTTCTCGCGGCCGCCGAACATGTTGGGCACCCACTCCCCTTCCTCGCGGGAGTAGTCCAGGTAGAGCATGGAGGCCACGGCGTCTATGCGGATGCCGTCGATGTGGAACTCCTTGAGCCAGTACAGGGCATTGGCGAAGAGGAAGTTGCGCACCTCGCTACGGCCGTAGTTGAAGATGTAGGTGCCCCAGTCCGGGTGCTCGCCCTGCCTGGGGTCGGAGTGCTCATAAACCGCCGTGCCGTCGAAGCGTCCCAGGCACCACTCGTCCTTGGGAAAGTGGCCCGGCACCCAGTCCAGCAGCACGCCGAGGCCGGCGCCGTGGCAGCGGTCCACAAAAGTGCGGAAATCGTCCGGCGCGCCGAAGCGCGAGGTGGGCGCGAAGTAGTGGCTGGTCTGGTAGCCCCAGGACTCGTCCAGCGGGTGCTCGGCCACAGGCATGAGCTGGATGTGGGTGAACCCGAGCTGCTTGACGTAGGGAATGAGCTGGTCAGCCAGATTGTTGTAGGAGAGGAAGCCGCCGTCGTCCTTGCGCCGCCAGGAGCCGGGATGGACCTCGTAGATGGAGACCGCGCGGTTCAGGGGCAGGCCCTTTTCACGGCGCTCGCGCATCCACTGCTCGTCGTTCCACTCATAGCCGTCCAGGGTCCATGTCCTGGCTGCGTTGCCGGGCCGCATCTCCGTGTGCAGGGCGTAAGGGTCGGTCTTGTAGACGATGCGCCCGTTCTGATCCTTGATCCCGATCTTGTAGAGCACGCCCTGCTCCATGCCGGGCAGGAAGCCGGCCCAGATGCCAGAGCTGGCCACAGGATAGAGCGGAAACTCGCCCCAGCGCCATTCGTTGAAGTCGCCGGCTATATTGACCTCCTGCGCATTGGGCGCCCACACGGCAAAGCGGTAGCCGTGCTCGCCGTCCTGCTCGTGCGGATGCGCGCCCAGGATGCGGTAGATGTCCCAATGCTCGCCCCGGCCGAACAGATATACATCGAACTCCGGTATGGTCACCGGCTTTGTCGCTGCCATGGTACTACTCCTTGGACACACGTCCGTGTCCCGGATTCAGGGTGCTACACCGCGGCGCCCAGGGCGTGGTACACGTCCAGGTACTTGTGCGCCGCCTTGTCCCAGGTAAACTCCTGGCGCATGGCGCGTTCGCGTAACGCGCTCCAGGCCGCGTGGTCCTGCCACACGGTCACGGCCTGGCGGATGGCTTCGAGGAACTGCTCGGGCTCGGACTCGCGGAAGGTGAAGCCCGTGGCCTCCGGGTCCGGATAGGGCACGATGGTGTCGCTCAGACCGCCCACGGCCGTGGCCACCGGCGGCGTGCCGTAGCGCAGGGCGTAGATCTGGGTCAGGCCACAGGGCTCGTAGCGCGAGGGCATGAGAAAGATGTCGCAGCCGGCCTGGATGCGGTGGGCCAGGTCCTCGGTATAGCTCACCCGCGCGGAGAAACGGCCCAGGTAGTCCTCCATGGCCGCCAGGCACTGTTCCTCGTAGACGATGTCGCCTTCGCCCAGGACGACCATGCCCACGTCGAGCTTCATCAACTCCGGCAGGATGTCCAGCAGGAGGTCGATGCCCTTCTGCTCCCGCAGCCGGCCGATGAAGCCAAGCACCGGCTTGTCCATGAGCTCATCGCTCAGGCCCAGCTCCTTCAGCAGCTCGCTCTTGCAGGATTCCTTGCCTTCGGCGTCCTTGGCCCCGTAGCAGCACGGCAGGTACCTGTCGTCCCGCGGGTCCCAGACATCGTAGTCCGCGCCGTTGAGGATGCCTCGGACGTGGTCGGAGCGCTTGGTGAGGATGCCTTCCAGACCGCAGCCGCACTCGGCGGAGACGCGTATCTCCCTGGCGTAGCTGGGGCTCACCGTGGTCACCATGTCCGAGTAGGCAATGCCCGCTTTGAGCAGGTTGAAGTCCCCGTGGTACTCGGCTCCGTCCATGGACCAGGCGTGCGGCGGCAGCCCGGAGGTCCAGAACAACCGCGAGGAGAAGCGGCCCTGGAAGGCGAGGTTGTGGATGGTGAGCACGGTGCGGGTGTCGCGCCAGGCAGGGTCGGACATGCGCGCGAAGTACAGATACGCCGGCACCAGCGCGGTCTGCCAGTCGCTGGCGTGGATGACCGCCGGCGGCGTCTCCAGCAGGCGGGAAAGCTCCAGAACCGCGCGCGAAAAGAAGATGAACCGCTCGCAGTTGTCGAAGTAGTCGCCCCTGTACGTGTTGTAGTAGAAGCGGCGGTCGAAGTACTCGTCCCGGTGGATGAAGTACACGGGCATGCCGTGGAAATCCGCCAGGTAGATATCTGTCGTGATGGGCGCCCATGGGTAGCCCACCGGGCAATCGGAATAAAGCAGATGCAGCGGGTACTCGCTGGTGTTCAACCGACCGTAGAGCGGCGTGACCACGGCGGTGTTGCAGCCCTGCCGGTGCAAGGCCAATGGAAGGGCCCCCAGGACGTCCCCCAGGCCGCCTGTTTTAGAAAACGGGTACATCTCCGAGGATGCAAACAGGATCAACGGTTTCGGCGGCATGCTCCCCCCTGCCGGCTTCGTACATCCGCTTCGGCTATTCTATGTGCGACTTCGCACAGACCGGTCGTCACCTGATTCTCCTTCCGGGAAGGAAGACATAACATAAAGTATCCGTACAGTTTGTGTCACGGCTTCCGGGGAATGGCAAGCATTCCCCCGGCAATACGCCTTGTCTGTAACACGATCGTCGTCTGGGTCATGGCGCGAGTCGCGCAAGACGGTCCTCGAAATCCTTGAGAATCCTGGCGTGGTCAAAGGCCAGCGGCGCAGGCAGCCCATCCAGCGGGAAAAACTTTGCGTTGCCGGCGTCGTCCCCGGCGGTCAGGGCGTCCGGGTCGGACGTCTGCGCGGTGAAGACCACGGACATGGTGTGCTGGCGCGGGTCCCGCTCCGGGTCGGAGTACACGCCCAGCAACGAGGTGATCACCACGTCCAGGCCGGTCTCCTCCCTGGCTTCACGCACGGCCGCCGCCTCCACGCGCTCGCCCGTGTCCACGAAGCCGCCGGGCAGGGCCCAGCCCGGAGGGAAGTTCTTGCGCTCCACCAGCACCACGCCGCGCGCCGGGTCATAGATCACCACATCAACAGTCGGAGTCGGATTGTCGTACTTTCCTGTGGGCTTGCCGCAATGCGGGCATGGTATCTGGCCGGACACGCGCATCTCCTTGGCAGGGGTCGAATGTGAACTTGCAATCGCCAGAGTATGATCTTACTTCCTGCGCATGCATGATGACAAGATTATCTTGGTCCACAACGGCGCCTTGGGCGATTTTCTTATCGCCTGGCCGGCGCTTCTGGCCGTGGCCCGGCAGTATGGCAACGAGGCTGCCCTGCTCTACGCCGGCCGGGAGCCGTACGCGCCGTGGGCTGCTGCAGCCGGGTTCCAGCCCGCTCCGGGAGAGACACGCGCCGCCGTGGAGCGGCTCTACGGTGCAAGCAGCTGGGACACCCCCGCCCTCGCGCCCCTTGCAGGATCGCGCATCATCTGGATCGGCCTGCGCACACCGCCCTTCGATGCCGCGCTTCTGCACGCAACAGATGGTGGAGCGCGGCTCACCTTCCTGCCCATGGTTCCGGAAAATGGCGGGGGCGAGTCGGTCCGCGCACATCTGGCGCGCATGATGGACGAACGGCTCGCGCTGCCCTGGCCCGAGGACGCAGCCACGGTATGGCAGGAGCGCGTGGCGCGCTGGCATGGTCTGAATGGTCGAAGCGGAGATGAAAAGAACGGGGAGATTGGTGGGGATGTACTGCTTTTCCCCGGCGCCGGACACCGCGCCAAGGAGTGGCCTGCGCAGCGTTGGCTCGACCTCGCCCGGCGGCTCCTCGATCGCGGCCTCTCCTGCCGCCTTGTGCTGGGTCCGGTCGAGCTGGAGCGCGGGTTCGACGCGCAGGGCGTCCCGGCCATCGCGCCCCCTTCCCTGGCAGAGCTGATCGAGCGCATCGCCGAAGCCGCCGCCGTGGCCGGCGCGGACACCGGCCCCATGCACGCGGCCGCGCTCACAGGCACACCGGCCCTGGCCCTGTTCGGCCCCACCGGCGCGCGGCTGTGGGCGCCTGCGGAGGCTTGCATCCTGCGCGCAGACGTGGACTGCCGGCCGTGCTCCACCACCACGCACGGCATCGCCTGCGCGGAGCGGGACTGCATGGAGTCGATCGCGGTCGATGCTGTGGAGAAAAGCGTTCTGGAAATTCTGGATGTCAAAAAAGAGAAACCGGCTTGTCTGTCCTCTCAAACAAGCCGGCTTCTGCAAAAGCAATAGGAAGGTATCTGGAATCTAGCAAGGGTAGTGCCAAACTTGGCCACCCTCGCGATATTTCTTATATAATGTATAATTCCAGATAGTTATCCAGAAACATTTCCACCAGACGATGCTCCGAGAGTCTTCTTCCCCGTAAAAAATCTTGAACTACCAGACTCGGCCCCCCTACCTGTACGCGTTTGCGGTTCAACTTTTTCAACCGCGGGCAGCAGGATACCCGGCGCCCTGCCCGACCGAAGCGCAAAAGCAATGGCGGCCAGCGTCATCTCGCTGTTTTAGCTGCCCTTTCGGTGGGTTAGCTGACGATGCAGAACCCGGCCTGCTCCAGCACGAGGGTTGGGACAATGCCCTCGCGGACCACGCGCAGGGAGCCGTCCGGCTCGATGGACACGATGGTGGACGGCCGGCCGCCTGCAGGTTGTGGCTCGGCGGCGATGTATCCGCCGACGGCGCGCACCAGCTCCGGGTCCAGCTCGTCCAGGCGCGCTGCCGGAGGCTCGCCGGACTGGTTGGCGCTGGTGGCGGTCAGGGGCTCGCCAGCTTCCAGACAGAGACGCCGCGCCAGGGGATGGCCGCATATCCGCGCCGCCACATGGCCGGTGGCGCCGTGCAGAGGCCGCGGCAGCTCCTGCCGCGCAGGCAGCAGCACGGCCACCGGTCCGGGCCAGAACGCCGCCGCTATCGCCTCGAAAGCATTCTCCTGCGGCCGCTCCGCAAAGCCGGGCGTGAGCAGCGCCAGCTGCTCCACCGAGCCGGCAATGACAGGCACGGGCTTATACACGGGCCTCGTCTTGCACTGCGCAATCAGGGCCACAGCCTCGTGATCCGTGGCTTTGCAGCCCAGGCCGAAGAAGGTTTCCGTGGGGTAGACCAGCCCCTTGCCGGCGTGCAGCCGGGCCACGGCGTCCTCAAAGGAGAGCGCGAGAGAAGCGCTGAGATATCGTAGGTTCAAATTCTTGTATCCTGTGTGGGACCGCAGGTACGGTCCATTCTGTCCGTATATATGTCCGGCTTGCCCATGCCCGCCCGGCAGTCTACCATGACGTTGGCCGCCGCGTGAACATCCACGGCGCGCCGCAATCCCGCATTCACATACGCATCACAGTACGGAACCGATCATGCGAACCATCCGCCTCATTGCCGTGGGCAAGCTCAAGCAGCCGTTCTTTCGCGACGCCGCTGCGCACTACGCAGACGCCGTGTCCAGGCAGTACAAGCTGGAGGAAACCACGGTCAAGGACGGCCCGTCCAAGCTGGGGCCGGAGGACAAGTCCGCCTGGGAGGGGGAGAAGATCCTCGCCGCCCTGGACGACCGCGACATCCCCATCTGCATGGACGAACGCGGCAAGGCGCGCGGGTCCGAGGACTTTGCCGCGTGGCTGGGGGGCATGCTGGAGGACCAGAACCGCCGGCCGTGCTTCATTGTGGGGGGAGCGTTCGGGTTCTCGCCGGCCGTGCGCCGCGCCGGAGTCCACACCATAAGCCTTGGCCCAATGACCCTGCCCCACGAGCTGGCGCGGGTGGTGCTCCTGGAGCAGCTCTACCGCGCCTCCACCATCATCGCCGGAATCCCCTACCACCACCGCTGATCCGGTCCGGAGCCCAGAGCACGCGCAATCGGCGGGGCATCCCTCCCCAAGCACCAACGGCCTGTTTACTGCGTGGTGTTGGCCGGCTGGGTCGTGTTTTCGCCAGACTCGGTCCCATTGGTCGGCTGGGTGGCGTTGGCCGCCGTGCCGTTAGCTTCGGGTGATTCCACGGCCGGGGTCTGCGGCTTTGCCGGCGCGTCCTTGGGCACCTCGCGCACCTTGTAGACTCGCACCCAGGGGAAGTCGTCGTAGACCAGCTCGAAGTAGCGATCCAGCCGCTCGAACTCCTTGGGCGCTATCAGAAGCTGCGTGAGCATGGACTGGAAGGCGAGGTCGTCCAGGGCGTAGTAGCGCCGGCTCTCGGAGTTCAGAATCAGGTTCGGCCCGGTGTTCTTGTCGTAATGGCGGTCCTTCCTGCCCTGGGAGCTCAGCACGTGGATGGACTTCACCTCGATGGGCTCCTTCTCGTCCTGGAAGGTCATGGTGCCCTTTTCCCAGTCCAGGTTGAAGGACTCCCGAATAGAGGCCACGCGGGCGTGCACGCCCTGCTCCTTCTCGAAGTCCCAGGTCCCGTAGTAGCAGATCCACGGCGACAGGCGGATGTTCTCGAAGGTGGCCACCACATAGAGCGGCATGGGCGGCTTCAGGTGCAGGTCCTCGGTGCCCAGGCTGCGCAGAAAGTCCCTGGTCTTGTCCAGGCCCATCTTCTCCCACTCTGTCCAGGGCTCCTCGTTGTGCTCGGCCGAGTACTGGATGAGCTGGGCCGACTGCATGGGGCTCGGCGTGGTCAGCGCCAGGCCGAGGGTAAAGACATGCTCGCCGTAGTGGCGGCCGCCGTCGGCGAAGGACTGCAACCCGGCGTAGTAATGGGTGGCGTAGCCCCAGTCCCACCAGGTCCAGACCTCGCTGGACTTGTCCGCCTCCTTGCCCAGGTCGATGAGCGCCTGGGCGTGGTGCCGCGAGAGCACGGGCGTGGGCGGCAGGGTCAGGAAGAGCGAAACGCCCGGTAAGGCCACACCCAGGGCGAGCGCTCCCAGAATGAAGGTGAGCACGTAACGGCTCCAGCTCTGCCCGCCCAGCACGGCCCGGCCGATCCACAAAAAGAGAAAGCCCAGGCCCAGGCCCACGGCAGGCGCGCCGAACATGGCCATGCGCGTGCCCAGCTTGACCGCGGAAAGGGCGATGGCCAGGAACGGCAGCAGAAACAGGGCCGAGGGCCGCAGCACCAGCAGCATGAAGAATCCGCCGATGCCGGCCAGAGAGAGCCAGCCCCACGGGTGGAAGCGGTCGAAAACCTCGGCAAGGGGCAGGTTCTGCGCCTCGATGACGGATTGGCCGATGCCGGGGAAGACGAGCTCGCCGGTATCGCCGCGGAAGGCGGTCTGCTGCGCCACCGGCTTGATGTAGCTGGCAAGGAACTTGGAGCCGCCGACGACGATGGACTCTACCGCGCCCGAGGCCACGAGCACCACAGCCGCCGCCAGAAGGCCCGGCGCCAGGCTGTAGACCTTGGCGCGAATATTCTTCGGCAGCGCACCGGCCAGCAGGGCCGCAACCACGGCGCCCAGGGTGCCGTACAGGCCCCAGAACCCGGCAGCGGCAAATGCCGCCACGCCCCAGAGCAGCGCGCCGCGGCGGCCGCGTTTTCCAGCGACGAACACCAGGAAAAGCAGCATGAACACAGTAAGTTGCAGGAAGGTGAGCATGTAGCCGTGCCACAGCGCGGCCCAGGAGCCGAACCCGCCCAGCAGCGCCGGCCAGATCAGGAAGAAGCGCCGCGGCTCGTCGGGCTCGTCCGGTGCCGCTGTTTCTTCTTCAGCGCCCTCGTCTTTGGTTGCATCCGCTACGGCCTTACCGTTCTTTTTGGAGAACGCGGACCTGAAGCGGTTGACCCAGCTGTCGCATAATGATCCATCCAGCCAGATCGCCAGCCCGAAGGTGAGCAGCAACGGAAAGAGCAGGGTCACGATGTCGGTGTCGTAGTAGCCCAGACGGCTGCGGTAGTAGTAGCCGGGCGCAAGGGTGGCGATGACGCCGGCCACCAGGCCGGCCTCCAGACCGCCCAGGGCCCAGGCCCACAGGACCGTGGCCGCGCCCACCAGACCGCCGAAGATCGCCGGCAGGAAGAAGCCGAGGTTGCCCACGGAAATACCCGTCATATGGCTGAGCGCGCGCAGAAGCTCCGACGGCGGCGCATCCGCGGCGCTGCCAAAGCCCATGGCCCCTGCCAGCCAGTGGTAGGCGTCGTGCGTGCCCATGATGAACTCGCCCGCAACCCTGTAGGCGGGCTGGTTCCATTCGGGCAGCTCCTGCATGCGTACGGCCATGCCCGCCAGCATGACAATGACGCAGGTGACGATGAGGGCCTTCCAGTCCCGACGGATGCTGTGCTCTCGCGAAAAAATCATGTCGCCGTATGAATCCACGGTTCGATCCTATGTAGTGTTCGCCTTGCGTGTGTTGGGTTGGTAACTTCGCAGGAATAGGTGACTCTCCCCGAAATGACAAGGCTTTGCACCCAACTTGCCTCTTTGTAATAATGCCTAAAGCATCCGTTGCGCCTTCCCATTTTCTTCCGGCTGGGATATCAACTGGACTATTCTCGTCTGCGTCTCCGGCCCTGCGCACGTCTCTTCCGCCATCCTCAACGACTCGGAATCGCACATGCATACTGTCGAGATCCGTCTCCTCGCCCTTGCGTACGCCCTGCTATCTTTCGGCGGCCTTTTGCTGCACCTGCGCATCCACCCTGTGGACGCCGCGCTGCTCAACTGGGTTCCGGCCGTGGTCGGCGCGCTCAACTGCGTGGTGGTGCCATTTCTGTTCCTGCGGCGCGCCCTGGTCGCCTGGGGCTTTTTGCTGGCCGTGTTCACGGTCATCGCCGGTGCCGTGGGCATGGCGTACTTTTCGCTACACACGGGGACAGGCCCTGTCACCCTGTCCGCCATCTTTTTCACCTCCACCTTCCCGGACATCCTGGTGCTGCTGACCAAGCTGCCCCTGGCCCTGGCCATCGTGTATCTGGCGCGCCCCAAAGGCCCGGTGGAATCGCAACGGGGGTGCGCGTCATGAGCATGAAGACCACCATGGCGCCGGCTGTCCGCGCTCCCCTGGCCGTTCTCGTCGTCCTGGTCATTTATATCGCGCCACTGGCCTTTGGCGCCAGCGAACTCATGGAGCATCTGCCCAAGCTCCTGGAGGGCGGCTCGGCAAGGGAGTGGTCCCACTCCATCGGCCTGAGCCTAGCCCTGGCCGCCCTGGCCTATCTGCTAATCCAGGCCGTGCTGGCCCTGCGGCTGTCCGTGCTGGACAGGATCCTCTCGCACAACCTGGTGATGATCCACCACCGCCGGGTGGCCGTACTGGCCGTAATCCTGGCCACGCTCCACCCCCTGTGCATGTTCCTGTTCGAGCGCGTGACCAAGACGGGCATACACCTGGCCGACGAGTGGCCGCTGCTGGTGGGCGCCATGGCGCTGACCACCCTGTGGTTCACCGCCGCCGTGGCATTGTATAGAAAATTTCTGGAGCTGCCCTTCCATACCTGGTGGCTGGGCCACCGTCTGGGCGTGAGCACGCTCATCGTGCTGGTGGGCGTGCACAAAATCTTCGTCACCGGCGAGTACACCGAGGCCGGCGACCTAGCCGGCACCATCGCCATCGTCCTGTTCTTCCTGGGCGTGCTGGCCTACAATGAGATCGTCAAGCCGGCCCGGCTCTCCCGCCGGACGTACACCGTGTCCGAGGTCACATCACCGGGCGCGGAGACCCACGAGATCGTGCTGGACCCGCCGTCCGGAACCAGCCTGGACCACGCGCCCGGCCAGTTCGCCTTCCTGACCTTCCGCTCGGCCAGGCTCCCGCGGGAGGAGCACCCCTTCACCATCGCCTCGTCGCCGCAGGATGACGGACGGCTGCGCTTCACCATCCGCTGCAGCGGCGACTTCACGTCCGGGCTGGGCCAACTCCTGCCGGGCGACAGCTGCCTGGTGGACGGACCCTATGGCCTGTTCACCTCAAAGGCCCACGACCCGGACGGCGCGCGGCCCCTGGTGCTCATCGCCGGCGGCGTGGGCATAACGCCCATGCTCTCCATGCTGCGCGCCATGCACGCAGACGCGGACAAGGCCCAGGACGGCCGCCGCGTGCTCTGCATCTGGTCCAACAGAACCGCGGGCGACGTGGTCCACTGCGAGGAGTTCGCGGCATTCGTGCGCGACATGCCCCACCTGCGGCTGGTCCATGTTCTGACGCGGGCGCAGAAGCCCGACGGCGAGGATTTGCCGGGCGAGGTCCGCTACGGTAGGATTGATACCGAGCTCGTGAGCGAGCTTGCCGGCCCCATGCTGAAAAAGGGGGATGCGTCCGCGCCTCCGCTGGCGTATATCTGCGGACCAGCGCCCATGATGGCGGCCATGCGGCAGGCTTTGAAGGATGCGGGCATGGCCGGACGCAACATCCACACCGAGGAGTTCAGCATCTGACCGGCCTCCCCCGGCAAACCCAACCATACCGCGCCCTGCCCGGGGCGGGGACGACAAGGGATATACCATGACCCACCTGGAATGTCTGGAGAAGCTGGAGCAGTACATCGACTCGGGCGACCTCGCCTTTGACTTCGAAAACGGCGAGGAGGACCGGCGCTACGAAATTCTCGACGTGCTCGAAAAGATCATGGACATCGCCGAGAAGGCCGACCCGCTGGCCACCAAGCTGATCTTCAAGAACAGCGCCCTGGGCGCGCTCATGGGCATGAAGGACGACGAAGACGACGAGGAAGACGACGAGTCCCCTAGCTCCCGGCCGTTGTCGTAAAGGACCAGAACCAGCGGTCACCGGCGGCGGTCTCGTACTGGCGGGACGCCCCGGCTGCCAGGACCCCCGGCACTCTGGGATCGTCCGGCTCGGGCGGCGCTTCCGAGGCCAGCACCACGACCATGCCGCCCGGCTCCAGGGCCGCGCACTGTCCGGGCTCGTCCCCGCTCACCAAGTGCAACAGCTCCGGCCACGGCAGAAAGGCCCGCGCCATGACCAGGTTTGCGCGCTGTTCGGCAATGAGCTCTTCGGCCGGGCCGTGCACCACGCGCATGTTCGGCAACCCGAGATCGGCAATGGCGTAGCGCAGGAAGATCACACGCTTCTCGCGCACCTCGGCCATCACATGCTCGCCGCTGTCATGGAAAAAACGCAACGGAATGCCGGGCAGACCGGCCCCGGCGCCGAGATCGTAGGTCAGCGCGGCCTCCGGATGATGCGCGCGCAGGAACGCAGCCAGGTGCAGGCTGTCCGCCACCAGCTCCTCCATCAACCGACGCGGCTGCTTCACGCCCACCAGGTTCATGGACGCGCCCCAGCCCAGCAGCAGCTCGGCGTAGCGCGCCAGACCAGGGACCGCGGACTCCAGCTCGTGTTCGGCGATACCGGCCGCCTGCGCCGCCGGAGCCAGCCACGTTGCAACCTGCTCCGCACGGACTTTCTGCTTGGCCATAAGCATCCTCTATTATCTGTTATGGGCCGGACGGCGCAGCCGCTCCAAGCCCTTGCGCCAGGCGCATCCGTCAAGGCGGTTGCCAACCCCGGCCGCATGTTTTAGTACCCATTCCCCGCCGCCGGAGTGGTATTCCCTCCGACGCGGTGCAATCCATTCCTCGAAAAGGAGTTCTCGATGAACCCCACGACCACGACCGCCCTGCTCTTTCCCGGCCAGGGCTCCCAGGAACCCGGCATGGGCCGCAGCCTGGCCGAGGCGTCCAGCGATGTGATGGACCTCTGGAAAAAAGCGGAGTCCGCCGCCGGCGCTGCCTTGCGCGAAATATACTGGGATGGCGACGCCGAGGCCATGGCCGAGACACGCTACTTGCAGCCGGCCCTGACCGTTGTCAACATCAGCGTGTTCATGGCGCTGGAGCCTGCGCTGGAGAAAAACGGCGTGAAGGCGATGATGACCGGCCACAGCCTGGGCGAGTTCAGCGCACTGGCCGCGGCCAGGGTGCTTTCCCTGGAGGACGTCGTCAACACCGTGGCCCTGCGCGGCCGGCTGATGGCAGAGGCCGATCCCGAGGGACGCGGCGCCATGGCCGCCGTGCTCAAGCTGGACCAGGGCGCGGTGGAAGAGCTGGTGCGCGAGGTGGGCGACTCCACCGGCAAGCTGCTGGTGCTGGCCAACCGCAACTCCCCCTCCCAGTACGTGGTGAGCGGCGAGGCCGAGGCCGTGGACGCCATGGCCCAGCCCGTGAAGGAGCGCAAGGGCCGGCTGGTGAAGCTGCCCGTATCCGGCGCTTTCCACAGCCCGCTGATGCAGGAGGCCGCCAACGAGCTGGCCGGCTTCATGAAAAAGCTGTCCTGGGGCGCGCCGCGCTATCCCGTGTACTTCAACGTCACGGCTGGTCCGGAGTCCGACCCGGCCGCGGTCATGGACATCATGTGCCGGCAGATGATCTCGCCGGTGCGCTACATCGAGATCGTGGACGGCCTGTGGCAGGCCGGCGCCAGACAGTTCCTGGAGCTGGGCCCCAAGACCGTCCTGGCCAAGCTCACGGCCGCGTGCCTGGGCAAGGACAAGGAGTTTGAAACGCAGAGCGTGATCGAGCCGGACGCCGTGCGGGACGTATTCCCCGCCTGATTCCTGCTGCTCTGCACACTGGCTGCGGCCTTGCCGATTCCCTCCACCTGCGTCGCGCTTTTCGTCCCTGCCGGACGCAAAGCCACGCATGCCGCCTGGAACATTACGTTTTCCAGCGGATGTGTATTGCAAGCCTTACCAAGGCATGGTAGAGAGGATCGGAGAATCTAGAAATTTTTTAGAGAGATTCGAATTTCTCACTTCGAGCAACCGACATATGCGCGCACTCACCCTGTTCACCCAGCTCCTCTCGGACCACGTCCGCCAGGCCGGCCTGCAATGGCCGGACAAGGCCAGTCTCGAACCGCCTAAGGACAAGAAGTTCGGCGACCTGGCCTCCAACCTCGCCATGGTCCTGGCCGGCCAGGCCAAGGCCAAGCCTCGCGACATCGCCCAGCGTATGGCCGACGACCTGGCCACCCACCCGGAAATCGACAGCGTGGAGATTGCCGGGCCCGGCTTCGTCAACGTCACCTTCTCCCCTGCCTTCTGGCAGCAGTCCGTGCCGGAGATACTGCGCGCCGGCGACGAGTACGGCCACGTGGATGTGGGCGCGGGCAAAAAGGTCCAGGTGGAGTACGTCTCCGCCAACCCCACCGGCCCCCTGCACATCGGCCACGGCCGCGGCGCCGCCCTGGGCGACAGCATTGCGCGCATCCTGCGCTTCACCGGCCACGACGTGGAGACCGAGTACTACCTCAACGACGCCGGCCGGCAGATGAACCTTCTGGGCATGTCCGTGTGGGTGCGGCTGAAGCAAAGCCTGGGCATGGATGTGGTCCTGCCTGAGGACTGCTACAAGGGCGACTACATCGAAGACATCGCCGCCGACGTGCTCAAGGACCATCCCGAGCTGGCAGACGCGGCCAAAAGCGACGACGCAGACGTCATAGCCAGCGCCCTGGACATCTGCCGCGTGGCCGCCATGACTGAAATCCTGAACGGCATCAAGAAGGATCTCGCGGACTTCGGCGTGGAGCACCAAGTGTGGTTCTCGGAGCTAAGCCTAGTGGAAACCGGCGTCGTGGAAAAGACCCTGGCCGCGCTCAAGGAGCAGGGCCGGGCCTACGAGGAAGACGGCGCGTTCTGGTTCAAGTCCACGCTGTTCGGCGACGACAAGGATCGCGTGCTGCGCAAGTCCGACGGCAGCCTGACCTACTTCGCCTCGGACATCGCCTACCACGCCAACAAGTACGCCCGCGGCTTCGATCTCGTGGTGGACGTCTGGGGCGCGGACCATCACGGCTACATCCCGCGCATGAAGGCCGCCGTCGAGGCCCTGGGCAAGAGCCGCGACGCCCTGGAGGTCGTGCTGGTGCAGCTCGTGAACCTCCTTCGCGGGGGCGAGCAGATCGCCATGTCCACCCGCGCCGGCGAGTTCGAGACTTTGGCCGACGTAGTGCACGAGGTGGGCTCGGACGCCGCGCGTTTCATCTTTCTCTCGCGCAAGAGCGACTCCAAGCTGGACTTCGACCTCGAGCTGGTCAAGGCAAAGACCATGGACAACCCGGTCTTCTACGTGCAGTACGCGCATGCGCGCATCCACTCGCTGATGCGCAAGGCCGTGGAGGAAGGACGGACCATTCCCGACGCGTCCGACGCGACGCCGGAGACCCTGGCCGCCCTGAACACGCCCGAGGACATCGCCCTGCTGCGCCTTCTCGATCAGTTCCCGGATGCAGTCTCCGCGGCTGCCAGGACGTTGAGCCCGCACCACGTGAGCGGCTACCTCCTGGAGCTCGCCGGATCGCTGCACCGCTATTATACCGCGCATCCCGTTCTCGCCGCCGGCGATGAACGCACCGTTGTCGCCCGGTTGCTCCTGCTCGCCACTGTCGCCCAGGTCGTTCGCACCGGCCTGGGGCTGCTCGGCGTCTCGGCTCCGGACCGGATGTAGGCACAGACGCAAGGAAGGAGACTGGCAATGCAATTCGAGCTCAACAAAAAACAGAAGTCCGAAGGTTCCGGCGGCAAGCGCTACAAGCTGGAGCTGAGCACTATCGGCTGGGTGGCCAGCATCGCGGTGCTGCTCATCGGTGTCACCTGGGTCTTCATCTTCGGCGTGCTCGTGGGACGCGGCTACCGTCCCGAGCAGACAGTGCCGGAGCTCGCGCGCATAATGCCGTCCGAAAACCGCACCAACGCCACCTCCGCGAACAACGAGGTGCTCAAGGCCGAGGAGCTGCAGTTCTACGACTCGCTCAAGGAAGGCGCTCCCAAGCAGGCGGCCAATGATCTGAAGCCGGCCGCGGAAGCCAAGGAGCAGACCGCCGCCCAGGCCAAGCCGCAGCAGCAGGCCCAGGCTGCTCCCAAGCAGGCGCAGGCCACCAAGGCCGCCACGACCACTCCGGCGCAGACGGCGGCCAAGCAACAGACCGCGGCCGCAGCGCCCAAGAAAAATGATCTGCTGACCCCTCCGGAGCCCGCGCCCACCAACGAACCGGCGCACGCCGCAGCCCAGGCCAAGAAACCCCAGGCTACGGCGGCAAAGGCGAACACCATGGAAGGGGCCGGCCAGGAAGGCGACCAGCAGGTTTACGACTACGTCTACCAGATCGCCGCGTTCGCAGACTCCAAGGCCGCGGAGTCCTTCCGCACCAAGGTTGCCGGCCTGGGGTTCAAGTCGTACGTGATGCCGAGCAAGGGCGAGAACAAGACCTGGCACCGCGTGCTGGTGCAGTTCCGGGGCCGCCCGGAAGATACACGCGAGCTCAAGGCCAAGCTGGCCGGGATCGGCGTGGATCGCACCATCCTGCGCCAGAAGAAACCCATCTAGCAGATCACTGCAACGCTATACGACGCGGGCTTCGGCCCGCGTTTTTTTTGATTCATACCAGGAAAGTGCGCATGCTTTCTTGATGCCCATACGTGTTCCGCTCGCGCTGTCCAAGGTCCATCCCTCCTATTCTCCTGCTCCAGTAAAGGTGCGGCGCTCATGTCGTCCCAGGCAACTGTACGATTGCATGAGCTGCAACGCTCTCAACATGAGACACAAAATTGCTTAATCTCATGTATTGTTCCCGGCCTGTTTTATCCATTGCATAAGGATACGATTAGCGGCTATGTAAACAGCCGCCTATCATATTGCTTTGAATATTAATCTCGTGCAGGGGGGACACGTAGATGACTCTCAAATCCAAATTTCTTATTCCTGCAGTTCTTCTCATCTGCATCGGCATGTCGATAACCGCCTGGGTATCATACCAGCGCAGTACGCACTCGCTGAAGATTGTGGCTGCAGAAAAGTCCGTCATAGCCGTTCATAGTCTCAACACCTCCATCGGTCTGTGGACAACCGGAATCAAGAACGAGCTCGTAACCCTTTCAAAAACTGAAGATGTGATCAATGCCATCACTCTCGGCCCATATGACCCCAGAGTGTACGATGCCGCACTGGACTTGTTGTCCGACAGCGTGGCTCGTCACTCCACATTCGATAGCATTCTCGTTGTAGATGCCAACGGTTCGGTGTTGACGAGCACCAACAAGAAAATGGTCGGCGTCGATCTTGCGAAGCGGGGCTATTTCAAGTCGGTCATGTCCGGAAAAACCGCTGTCTCCCCTCCTGTTTTTTCAAAAGAACTCAACGAGCACGTCTTTGTTGTGGCCACTCCTATCCACAGGAACGGAGACGTCATCGGCATGCTCTCCGCCGGAGTGCGGATCAAAACCTTTTCTGAAAAATTTGTCGCACCTATAGCAACATCGACCAGCTACCCGTTCATTCTCGCGCCCGATGGCGTTGTCATCGCCCACCCGGACGATAACGTGGTGGGCAAGCTGAACGTCTACACCGAGACGAGCTACGGCCCGGAAATAGCCAAGAGCCAAAACGGAACCCTCGATGACGTCTCCTTGGGGGCTCAAAAGCTCATTACGTTCGAGAAGGAGCCGACCACGGGCTGGGTCACGGGCATGGCGGTTATCAAGGAGGCCGCCTTTGCCGATGCGCGGGAGACGGGCCTGCTCATCCTGGGCATGTCCGCAGCCATGGCGCTCCTCCTGGCTGTCGGCATCTGGGTCATCCTGTCCCTCAACGTGCTCCGGCCGATAGGCGCCCTGGTCCATTCGGCGACGCGCATATCGGAAGGTAATCTGACGACCTCGGTAAAGAGCAGCCGCAAGGATGAGATCGGCATCCTGCAACGGGCCATGGGAGCGATGCTGGACAATCTCAAAGGCAAGATCGACGAAGCGGAAGCCAAGGAACAGATCGCAGCGGAGCAAACCACCAAGGCGAACGCAGCCATGGCCGACGCCGAGGAGGCAAGGCGTAGCGCCGAGAACGCCCGTATGGAAGGCATGCTGTACGCCGCCGCGCAGCTGAAGAGTGTTGTCGCAGCCATAACGGACGCCGTTGACGCCATATCCCGGCAAATAGAGCAATCGACACAGGGCGCCACGAGTCAGTCCGAACGGATGGGCGAGACGGCGACAGCCATGGAAGAGATGACCGCAACGGTTCTCGAGGTTGCCCGAAGCGCGGCAACGGCGGCCGACACCTCGGACAGCGCCCGCAAGAATGCCCAGGAGGGCTCGGACATCGTGGCCACGGTCATCGCGTCCATAGGCGAAACCCAGTCCATGGCCCTCAACCTCAAGCACGACATGACGCAGCTCGGCGAGCAGGTCCAGGGCATCGGCCAGATCATGGACGTCATCTCAGACATCGCCGACCAGACAAATCTCCTGGCCCTCAACGCAGCCATCGAAGCCGCGCGGGCCGGTGAAGCCGGGCGCGGATTCGCCGTGGTTGCCGACGAAGTCCGGAAGCTGGCCGAAAAGACCATGTCCGCCACCAAAGAGGTCGGCGACGCCATTACCGGCATCCAGCAGGGAACGATCAAGAACGTGAATAACGTGGATCAATCCGTGCGCCACATCGATGAAGCCACCGAGATGGCCGGCCGCTCCGGCCAGTCCCTCGCGACCATCGTGGAGTTGGTGAACCAGGCGTCGGATCAGGTGCGCTCCATCGCGACAGCTTCCGAGCAGCAATCCAGCGCCACCGATGAGATCAACCATAATGTCATGGACGTATCACGCATCGCGGAAGAGGTTGCCACGGCCCTGTCCCAGACCGAGGAGTCCCTGTCCGGGCTGGAGGAGCAAACACGGGTGCTGAACCAGCTCATTGAGAAGATGCAGAACCAGAGCTAGCGTCTCCACGATCGGCAGTATGCCATGCCCCGGAAGCACGGTCCTGATGCGCCCGGGGCAGGCGAATATTCTGGGCGGCCGAGGAGGACGTTCGCCAGCCCGAAACGGATTGTTCGAGAGGGGTGCCGAACGTATGGCATGCCTACTGAAAAAGCACCGAATACCAACCTCTTGCATTGTAGAGGTGGCGGGGTTTCAGCCAGCGGTATTTCATGCTAAAAAAAGTATTGAACCCTGTGCTTTTCTCGTTTACGAGCGGTTCGTTCCCTGCTACTTTCCCGCTCCTTGATAAACCTACAATCCACGGGAGGAGCGACACGCATGCATCCATCCTTCGTACCGACTCGCGCCTTCTTCACCAAAGGCATCGGCGTCCATAAGAACAAGCTGCAATCGTTCGAGCTGGCCCTGCGCGAAGCAGGCATCGAGAAGCAGAACCTGGTGTATGTCTCGTCCATATACCCCCCCAACTGCAAGCTCGTGGACCTGAACGAGGGCGTGCAGCAGCTCAAGGCCGGACAGATCACCTTCTGCGTCATGGCGCGCAATGCCACCAACGAAAAGGGCCGCCTTGTCGGTTCCTGCGTGGGTATGGCCTTTCCGGCCAACCACGAGCATTACGGATATATCTCTGAGCACACAGCCTTCGGCCAGGAGGAAAAAGAAATCGGCGACTTTGCCGAGGACCTGGCCTCCACCATGCTCGCCACCACCCAGGGCATCGAGTTCGATCCCGAAACCGCGTACGACGAGCGCCGGGAGATCTACCTCATGAGCGGCAAGATCATCGACTCCCGCTCCCTGCCCTGCGTGACCAAGGGTGTGGGCAACATGTGGACCACGACCATCTCCGCCGTGGTCTTCTTGCCGTAAGCCCGTCACACAACTGGGTCCGTCTTGACTTTGTGGCCCGGGGAAGGCATGAGCAACCAATGCTCCAGAAGCGAGCGGTCGCGTAGCGCGCCGCCTGTCTGATGCGGAAATTGGAGAAATTACTCATTCCTTTTCCGGGCCTTTTGCGTTACAAGCGAACGCTCGTACACTTTCTCCAACCGGTTCCCCCCATGCCAACAAGCTCGCCATCCGCCATTCCATCCTTTTTCGCAGCCCTCGGGCGCCCGGCCATACGCGCCCTGGGCGAGATGGGCGCCGTGGTGCTCTTCTTCCTCCATGGCGTCACCAGCGGCTGGACCGCACGAGGCCAGCTTGGCAAGATCATCCGCCAGGTATTCTTCATCGGCGTCAAGTCCGTCTTCGTCATCTCGCTCATCGGCCTGTTCACCGGCATGGTGCTGGGCATCCAGGGCTACTACACCCTGGTCAAGTTCGGCTCGGAAGGGCTTCTGGGCGCTGCCGTGGCGCTCTCGCTGATCCGCGAGCTGGGCCCGGTGCTCACGGCCATCATGCTTACAGGACGCGCCGGCTCCTCCATGACGGCGGAGATCGGCGTAATGCGCATCTCCGACCAGATCGACGCCCTGGAGGTCATGGACATTCCGGCCATGGGCTACCTGGTCAACCCGAGGATCATCGCCTGCCTCATCAGCTTTCCCCTGCTCACGGCCATGTTCGACGTCATCGGCATCATCGGCGGCTACCTCACGGGCGTGGTGCTCCTGGATATCAACCGAGGCGCATACTTCCAGCGCATCAACTCCGCGGTGGAGATGTACGACGTCATGGGCGGGTTCTACAAATCCATCGCCTTTGCGGTCATCGTGTCCACCATCTGCTGCTTCATGGGCTACTTCACGCACCTCAGGCGCGACGGCTCCGGCCCGGAAGGCGTGAGCAACGCCACGACATCCGGCGTGGTCGTCTCCTGCGTGTTCATCCTCGTCTCCGACTACGTGCTCACTTCTTTCCTCCTGTAATTGCTAAGGATTTTTCGCTGTGGACATCGACTCCTGGGATATAACGCTCAACGACCTGACTCTCGGATACGGCGAGACCGTGGTGCTGGAGAGCGTGTCCGACGTGCTGCCGGCCGGCAAGACCTCGGTCATCCTGGGCGGCTCCGGCTGTGGCAAGTCCACCCTGCTCAAGCATATTCTGGGGCTGATGAAGCCCATGAAGGGACGCATCCTCATCGGCGGGAACGACCTGTTCTCCCTGCCGCATTCGGACTTCCGCTCCATCCGGCGCAGGATGGGCGTGCTCTTCCAGGACGGGGCCCTGCTCGGCTCCCTGACCCTGGCGGAGAACGTGGCCCTGCCGCTCAAGGAGCACACCAGGATGAAGGACAAGGAAATTGCGGAGAAGGTCCACAGCAAGCTGGAACTGGTGGGACTGGACGAGTTCGGCGGCTACTACCCCAGCGAGCTTTCCGGCGGCATGAAGAAGCGCGGCGGATTGGCGCGCTCCATTGTCAACGATCCGCCCCTATTGCTGTGCGACGAACCCACGTCCGGCCTTGATCCGGTAAACGCCGCCACCATGGACCGCATGCTCAAGCGCATGCAGCAGCGCCTCGGCTCCACCATGGTAGTTGTCAGCCACGATCTGGCCAGTCTGCACGAGATCGCCGACCACGTGCTGGTGCTCAATGAAGGCCGCGTGGCCTACGCCGGAGACCTCGCCGGTATGGAGTCGTCCAACGATCCATACCTGCGCCGCTTCCTGGCTCGGGAGCCGGAGCCCGAAAACACCCTTGACTGACCGCTTTCGCATTGTTGCCATGTGCGGTGAATACTAATATACCATAGACATATTATTGGATTGGATCTCGGTATCCTCCCGGAACTCGCAATGAAGAAATACACCAAGGAATCCTGGGTCGGCGTTTTCGTGCTTATCGGCCTGCTCTGCGTGGGCTACCTCACCATCAAGCTCGGCAAGATGGAGGTAATCGGAGGCAACGATTATGTCGTCAAGGCCAAGTTCACCTCGGTGGCCGGGCTCAAGGCCGGCGCCCAGGTGGAGGTGGCGGGCGTGCCCGTGGGCAAGGTCTCGGAAATCGAGCTCGACCCCAAGACATTCGCCGCCTTGGTCTCCATGCGCATCGGCAAGGACGTGGAGCTTTCGGAGGACACCATCGCTTCGATCAAGACGAGCGGCCTGATCGGCGACAAGTACGTCAAGCTGACGCCCGGCGGGGCCCAGGAGATGCTGGGCAACAACGGCATGATCGTCGATACGGAATCGGCCGTGGACATTGAAGAGCTCATCAGCAAATACGTCTTCGGGAATGTTTCCTGAAGCAGGGAGTACTATCCGTCATGAGAATGCTTTGCACCGCCGTCGTTCTTTTTCTCTGCCTGTGCCTGACGCCGTGCGCCTTTGCTGCCCAGACAGACGATGCGGAATCGGCCTTACGCAACTCCATCGATCAGATTCTCTCCATCCTCGGCGACTCCTCCTACAAGGGCGGAGCCAATCGCCAGGAGCGCGACTCCAAGCTGCGCACCCACATCAACGAAATTTTCGATTTCAAGGCGCTCACGGCCCGGGCCCTGGGCGTTCACTGGAAGCAGTTTTCCCCGCAGCAGCAGAATGAGGCGTCCCAAGCCATGTCCGAGCTGCTGGAAGCCACCTACCGCGATTCCCTGGACAAGTACGACAACCAGCGCGTGGAGTACACCGACGCCACGCAGCTGCGCGATAACCAGGTGGAGATCCGCACCCTGGTGGTCAGCAATGCCCAGAAGCTCCCCATCAACTACCGCATGGAGTTGACGAACGGCGCGTGGCGCATCTACGACGTGGTCATCGAGGGCGTGAGCCTGGTGCAGAACTATCGCAGCCAGTTCCAGGACTTCATGCTCAACAAGACTCCGGAAGAGCTCATCACGCTGCTCAAGGACAAAGCCGCCAAGCAACGCTCCAACTCATGAGCCGACAAACCGGAGCCTCCATGAACCGCCCCCTCCTGTTTCTTCTGCTGTGTGCGATCCTCTGCATCGGTTCGGCCTGCTCGCCTCGCCAGCCGGTCAGCCCGGAAACGGCCATGCTCGTTCCGGCCCACACCGATACCGAAGATCCCGCCGCCGAGGATCTCTCCGCCGCCACCTTTGTGACCGGCTCCGCTGCTTCCGATGAACACGACGGCTCTGCTGGCCGCCCCATGACCATGGGCAGCTCCGCTCAGGCCGTGGACATCGCCTCCCGCGTGCTGATCTCCTCCGGCCTTGCCGCGGACGAGTACGACGTCGCCACGGTCCCGGACCCGCTGGAAGGCTGGAACCGCTTCTGGTTCAGCTTCAACGACGGCCTCTACACGGCCGTGCTCCAGCCCCTGGGCCACGGCTACAACTACGTCGTGCCCGAGGTGGTGCGCGTGGGCGTGCGCAACTTCTACGAAAACCTCAAGGCGCCCAAGTACATCATCAACTCCCTGCTCCAGGGCAAGTTCAAGGGCGCGGGCGTGCACATGGCGCGCTTCATCGGCAACACCGCCTTCGGCTTCCTTGGATTCGCCGGCACCTTCAACGACAAGAAGGGCATCGTGGAGACGGACAGGGAAGACTTCGGCCAGACCCTGGCCGTCTGGGGCTTCGGCGACGGCTTCTACCTCGTGCTCCCCATCCTGGGACCAACCACCCTGCGCGACGGCGTCGGCATTGGGGTGGACAACTTCCTCGACCCCATCACCTACATCTCGCCGTGGCCGTTCTGGGAAAGCGAGCCCTGGCAGTGGTGGGTGGAGTACGGCACCTGGGCCTATCTGAAGTTCAACGAGGTCTCCTTCAGTCTGGACTACTACGACGACTTCAAGGCCACGGCCATCTCGCCTTACTCGGCCATGCGCAACGCCTACATCCAGATGCGCCGCGACAAGATCAGCCGGTAGCATCTACGCGATACACACGCTGTCAAAGCGCGGAGGGTTCACGCCTTCCGCGCTTTTTTTGTCCGCAGCGCACATGACTGATTTTTTCCGCCTGGCCTTAAGTTCCGCAGCCTGCATGCCGATCTGTATGATACGCGTTTTACCCGTACTCATGGAGACCAGGCTTGGACCACATCTTCCAGACCGTTCTCGGCCTCTCCCCGGCGCCGCGTCCGCGCGCCATGGGGCCTGAACCCATAGACGCCGTGCAGGGCGCGAGCCGCTCGCGCGGCTCCGGGCCAGACGCGGCCTCCAGCTCGGGACATACAGAAGATACAGCCTCGGCGAACACCGCCACCCACGCCCCTACAGCAGCCCAGCGCACCCACCGCAGCAGCGTTGCCGCCGTGGGCATTGAAGCCTCCATGGGCAAACGCGACTTGAACGAGCTTTCCACAGAGGAACTGGCCAAGGTATCCGAGCTGCAGCAACGCGACACCGAAGTGCGCAACCACGAGCAGGCGCACGTCGCGGCCGGTGGCGGGCACGTTGTGGGCGGCGCGCGGTACGACACCACCGAAGGGCCGGACGGCGAGCAGTACGCCACCTCCGGCGAGGTCTCCATCGACACCTCGCCCGTGCCGGGCAATCCCGAGGCCACCATGGAAAAGGCGCGCACCGTACGCCGCGCCGCCCTGGCTCCGGCGCAGCCCTCGGGCCAGGACCGCGCCGTGGCGGCCAAAGCCTCGGCCATGGAGGCCCAGGCCCGCATGGAAGCCGTCCAGGAGCGCAAGACGCAGCCCTCCACCTATGGCTTCGCCGGGGAGACTGCGGGCAACCCGTTCGTATCCATCCGGATTTGATCCTTGCCCTTGTGCGAGCTCGCCGCTTACAGTAGGATTGGTTGATTCATCAGCCGACTCCACAGCGGAGCCCCCTTCGTGAGCGATACCCAAAAAGCCACAGCTGCCGTCAACGGCTCTACACTCACCCTGTCCGGCAGGCTCGACGCCACCGGCGTGGCCGCCGTGTGGGACAAGGCCCTGGGCGCAGTGAAAACCTCCACCCCCTCCATGCTGGACCTTTCCGGCGTGGAGTATCTGGACGGCGCCGGCGCAGCATTGGTCATTGAACTCCAGATTCAGAGCATCAGGCAGGGCCGGCCCCTGGAGCGTAGCGGTCTGAAGCAGGACCTGGTCTCGCAGCTCGAATCGTTCCAGCCGGAAAAGCTCGCGGAGGAAGGCCCCAAACAGCCGGAGAAACGGCCGCTGCCCGAGGATGTGGGCCGGGCGGCCTACGCCTTCTGGAAGGACTTCCGCGAGCTCATCACCTTTGTGGGGGCCGCGGCGCAGGCCTTTGTGGCCGCGGTGCTCCAGCCGCACCGCATCCGCTGGAAGGACACCATCCACATCATGGAGACAGCCGGGGCCAACGCCCTGCCCATCGTTGCGCTCATCGGCGCACTCATGGGCCTGATCATGGCGTTCCAGTCTGCCATCCCGCTCAAGCGCTTTGGCGCGGACATCTACATCGCCGACATGCTGGGCATCGCCATGGTGCGCGAGCTCGGCGCCCTGGTCACTGCCATCCTGCTGGCCGGACGCTCCGGCTCGGCCTTTGCCGCCGAGATAGGCACCATGAAGGTCAACGAGGAGATCAACGCGCTGACCACCATGGGCCTGAATCCTTTGAGCTTTCTGGCCATCCCGCGGGTGCTGGCGGCCATGGCCGTCACGCCGCTGCTCACCATGTTCTTCAACCTCTTCGCCCTGGCCGGCGGCTCTGTTGTGGTCATGAGCTTCGGCTACTCCTTCACTACATACTCCCAGCGCGTGTTCAGCTCCGTCACCCTCAGTGATTTGGTCGGCGGGCTGTTCAAGGCCCTGATCTTCAGCATTCTGGTGGCGGGCATCGGCTGCCACCGCGGCCTGTCCACAGGCTCGGGCGCTCGCGCCGTGGGCGACTCCACCACCTCCTCCGTTGTTTCCGGCCTCGTGCTCATCGCCGTGGCCGACGGCATCTTGGCGGTCACCTTCTACGTGCTGGGCATCTGATGGCAGACGATACGATCATCCGCGTGGAGCACTTCACGGCCGCATACGGCAAGACCGTTATCATCGATGACATCGATTTCGAGGTGAATCGCGGGGAAGTCTTCGTTATTCTGGGCGGCTCCGGCTGCGGCAAGTCCACCCTGCTCAAGCACATGATCGGCCTGTACAAGCCGGCCACGGGACGCATCTTTATCCAGGACCAGGACATTGCCACGGCCACCGGCAGCGAGCGGCAACAGCTGCTCTCGCGCATCGGAGTCATGTACCAGTCCGGCGCGCTCTTCGGCTCCATGACGCTTCTGGAGAACGTGCGCCTGCCCCTGGAGGAGTTCACCAGCCTGCCGGGCGAGGCCATGGACCTGATCTGCCGCATGAAGCTCTCGCTGGTGGGGCTGGCCGGGTTCGAGGACCACATGCCGGCCGAGCTCTCCGGCGGCATGCAGAAGCGCGCGGCCATTGCCCGGGCCATGGCCCTGGACCCGCCCATCCTATTTCTGGACGAACCCTCGGCCGGCCTGGACCCCGTGACCTCGGCCGAGATCGACAAGCTCATCCTCGACCTGCGGTCCTCCCTGGGCATGACCTTTGTCATCGTCACCCACGAGCTCGCCTCCATCTACACCATCGCGGACAGGGTCATCATGCTGGACAAAACCACGAAAAAGATACTAGCCGAAGGAGATCCCCGTATGCTGCGTGATACGTCCGACAACGAACGCGTACGTCAGTTCTTCCTCAGGCAAGCCGAGACGGCACGTTGATATGAGCGATACCACGAATCACTTCAAGCTCGGCCTGTTCATCATAATAGGCTCGCTGCTCTTCATCGCAACGGCCACCATCCTGGGCGCCGGAGCCTTCTGGCGCGAGGACACCCTACCTGCCGAGACGTACTTCAACGAGTCCGTGCAGGGGCTGGACGTGGGCGCGCCGGTCAAGTTCCGCGGCGTCCAGATCGGCCGAGTCAAGAGCATCGGCTTCATCAATCAGCGCTACAAAGACCCTACAGGCACCACAGGCCGCTACGTGCTCGTGACCATGGAGCTTTCCGAAAGGACCATGGAGGACTTCCTCAACGAGCGGGACGTCGACACCACCATTCCCAAGCTCGTGGACCAAGGCCTGCGCGTGCGTATGACCACACAGGGCCTTACCGGCGTAGGCTACCTGGAGGTCAACTTCTTCGACCCCAAGAACAACCCGGAGCTGCCGCTGAGCTGGGTGCCTGAAACGATCTATTTCCCCTCGGCTCCTTCAACTCTGAGCCGGATCGAGAGCGCGTTCGACTCCATCGCTCAGCTCTTCAAGAAGCTTGAGGGCACGAACTTCCAGTCCCTGGTCAACACCATCAACAGCTTCATGAAGAACCTGGACAAGGCGCTGCAGGAAGCGAACGTGAAGACCCTGGGCGAGCTTGTGGGGCAGAACCTCTCGGAGCTGCGCGCTATCCTGACGCGCGTGCACGATCTTCTGAACGCACCGCAGGCCGAAACGCTGATCCCGGACGCCTCGGCCAGCGCAGCCGCCGCACGCCGCATTCTGGAGGAAAACGAGCCCGGCCTGCGCAAGGTCGTGGCCAACGCCCGGGACGCCGCGGCCAAGTTCGACCGCGCCGCCACCAGCCTGGACAAGTTCCTGTCCAACCCGAACCTGCAGAAAGGTGCGGACAAGCTGCCGGATACACTCAAGAACGTGGAAGAGACTTCCCGCGAGATCCACAGGGCCGCCGTGCAGCTCAAGCGGCTGCTGCGCTCCCTGGACGACCTGGTGGCCGACGAGCGGGGCGATGTCTCCGAAATCGTGCAGGACCTCAAGAGCGTGCTCCGCAACCTGGACGAGCTCACCGGCGATGTGAAGCAGAACCCCTCGCGGCTCATCTTCGGCACCCCGCCGCCGGCCGTGCCCCAGGAGGATAAATAATGACCAGCGCCGCCACCCGTCCGGGACTGCGCCTGCTCCTCGCACTGCTGGCCGTGTCGCTTCTGGCCGCCGGATGCATGCAGGGGCTCTCGCAGCCCAGCCCCAAGAAACGCTACTACACGCTGAACCCGCAACGCGATGCTGCGCCGCTTCTGGCACAGCCCGCCGCCGGGCGGCTCAAGGTCCGACGGCTTGCGGTCGCCGCCAGCTTCGACACGCAGGAGCTCGTGTACAAGCTCAAGGGCGGCGGATTCGTCACGGACTACTACCACCTCTTCCTGGCGGCCCCCGGGGACCAGGCGGCCCAGGCCCTGACGCGCTGGATTCGGGACGCCGGCATCTTCGAGACGGTGCTCTCCCCGACCAGCAGCACGAACAGCCCGTATATCCTGGAGACGAGCATCGACGAGCTCTATGCGGACTACGACGCCAGCCCGTCCAAGGCTGTGGTGCGGCTCCACGCAATCCTCCTTCATGATACCGGCTTGAAGTACGACGTGGTCATGGACCGTACCTACGACAGCGCCACGGAGCTTCGCGGCTCGGATGCGGCCGACGCCGTGGCCGGCATGGAAGCCGGGCTTGCCTCCATGTTCGGAGCGTTGGAGCAGGATCTCGCCACAGCCCTTGCCACGCAGGAGCAGAACTAGCGCGCTTTACCTTTCGGAATAACAGATAGGAAACGGCCGCGGACCATTGCAGTCTGCGGCCGTTTTTTGTTTTAGCAATGCGCCCTCAGGCGCTTCGTCTGAAGATATCGGCGGGACGGGCAGGAGGTGTTGTCCTACTCGGCCATGCACACCCTGTCGCGGCCTTCCAGCTTGGCGCGGTACAACGCCTTGTCCGAGCTGGAGAGGAGATCGGCGGGCGAGGACATCTCCGAGGGCCTGCCCGTGGCCGCGCCCAGACTCACGCTGACGATGCCCGTGGCCGAATCCTGGTGCTCGATGCCCAGCTCGCGCACCCGCTCCCGGATGTTCTCGGCAATGCGCATGGCTCCTGCCGCGTCGGTTTCCGGCAGCACCAGCACGAACTCTTCGCCGCCATAGCGCGCCACCAGGTCGCGGGGGCGCTTGACCTCCCGCTTGAGGCATTGCGCCACCCGGGTCAGGCAGGAGTCGCCCTTGAGGTGGCCGTAGCGGTCGTTGTACGCCTTGAAGATGTCGATATCGAGCATGAGCACGGACATGACGGCGCCGTCGCGTTTTGCGCTGCGCCACTCCTTGTCGTAGACGTCGTCGAACCGCCGGCGGTTGGCCACGCCGGTCAGGCCGTCCAGGTTGGAAAGCTCCTGGAACGTGCGCGTGAGGTTTTCCAGTTCCTGCTCGCGCGCCTTGCGTATGTCCATCTCCTGCTTGAGCCGGAGCACGGAGCCCACCCGCGCGATGAGCTCGATCTGCCGCACGGGCTTGTTGATGTAGTCGGTCGCGCCCACCTCGAAGGCCTTCTCCAGATTGGCCTCGTCCTCGCTGGCCGTAACCATGATCACCGGGATGTCCTTGAGAAGGGGATCGTCCTTGATGCGCCGCGTGGCCTCGATGCCGTCGACGCCCGGCATGGTGATGTCCATGAGGATGCAATCGAAGTCCGGGTCACTTTGCGTCGAACCACCCAGGTCGAGCGCCTGGAACGCCTCTTTGGCCACACGCGCCATCACCAGATTGGTGTACCCGGCCTGACGCAAAATGGTTTCCAGCAACATCCGCGCCGTATCGGAATCGTCCACAATAAGAATTCGCTTGGATTCTCTGGTTTGAAAGTTTGTCATGAGTTCGTATGCTGCATGCTGCTCCGGTAACACGTTATGCGAATATCCGATCAGACGGGAAGCGCCGTGCGCTTTTCCGCCCGGAATTTGATGCGGGTTGCTTTACCGCCGATTCAACCTTAACAATTTTTCAGGCGTGTGTGTCAAGAAAATGGATGGTTGTGATTGCGTTTTCCCACTTGGCCCAGCCCGCCCCATGCGCTAGGGTGTCCCCTTCCGCCTATTTCTATTGGAGCTCTCATGGCCAAAGCAAGAAACTACCTCATGTGGAACATGACGCGGAAATGCAACTTCCGTTGTCATTACTGCTACTACCCGCACAATCCCGGCCCTGTGACCGAAAACCTGCCCCTGGACAAGCTCACCGCCTTCCTGGACGGCACCGGTCGCGAGTGGGTTGTGGGCATGACCGGAGGCGAGCCCTTCCTGTATCCCGATTTCGTAGGGCTGTGCCGCACCCTGACCGAGAACCACAAGATCTCTGTGGACACCAACCTGAGCCTCTCCCGCGAGGTGGAACGCTTTGCCCGCGAGCTAGACCCCCAGCGCGTGCACGACCTCTACGTCTCCCTGCATGTGGAGGAACGCGAGCGCCGCGGCGGCATGGACGCCTTTGTGCGCAACGTGAACGAGCTCACGGACCGGGGCTTCTACGTGGTCGTCAACTACGTGCTCCACCCGGACCTGATGGACCGCTACGCCGAGGACCGCGACCGTCTGGCCGAGCAGGGCGTTGTCATCACGCCCCGGCCCTTCAAGGGCGAGCACGAGGGCCGCGAGTACCCGGCCGCCTACTCTCCGGAGGCCAAGGCTTACTTCAGCGACCACCCGGACGCTGGCAAGAAGACCGTGTTCGACTTCTGCGGCGTGCTCTGCAACGGCGGCCGCAGCTTTGTCCGCATGGAACCGGACGGCACGGTATACCGCTGCGCTGGCGAAAAGACCGTGATGGGCAACCTGCTGACCGGCATCGAGCTCTACGACGAGCCCATGCCCTGCAGGGCGCGGCGCTGCCCCTGCCTGGGCCCGAACCACGTGGTGCTCTCGGCCGGGGAGAGCTGTCAGTTCGAAGGCATCAAGAAGGCCAACGTGGGCGATGTGGAGACGGCGCGAAACCTGTACGAGCAGGCTCTTGCGGCCGACCCGGCCATGTCCACGGCGCGCATCAACCAGGCCATGATCCTGTGGGAGACTGGCGCCGAGAACGCAGCTGCCGAGGCCGAGGATGCCTTCCGCCAGGCCTTTGCCGACGATCCCCTGGACCCGTACGCCGCCGGCAACCTGGCCGCGGCCCTGGCCCTGCGCGGCGAGAAGGAGCCGGCCCGCGCCGTGGTCGCGGAGTTCATGGCATCGGACGCGCACAAGCTGGACAAACGCTTTCTGGAAACGCTGCAGAAGTCGCTGGAAAACGGCGCGGGCTCGATCGCAGCCGGCTGGCCACGCTCCACCACGGCCATCCTGCCCAGAGTGCAGCGCACCGTGACGCCTGTGCTCAAGAAGTCGTCGTGATTGTGGTGGAGGGAAGCCCGCCTGCCGGGTTCCACCGACCCCCATGAGAATGCAAAAGAGCCCCGTCTTCGCGGGGCTTTTTCATGAGGAACACCCGGTGCTCACCGGCTTCAACAGATCGTACGCAGCTAAATCAAAGCCTCAACGCCTTTCCTATCCACGACATCCAGGAGACGGGAAGCCATTCCCCCAGGCTTTTTTGTGCCTTGTTCCCATTTCTGCACTGTCGTTGTGCTGGTATTCAACACAACAGCAAACACAGCCTGGCTCATCTTAGATTTATTCCGAATGCGCTTGATGTCCTCAGCGCTGAACGTTGGTACTTTTGGAAGGCATAGAGCATCTATCTGGCGCATGGTAATATCATCCATGGCGCCGACATTATGAAGGCTACGGGCCATATCGTGCGCATTATCAAGTATCTTGCTCATCTAAGACGACCTCCTTAAAGCCCTCACTTTGAAGAAGCTGTATGACTTGTTCATCTGTGGTTGTAAAAAACGATTGCGCAGCAATCTGCAAGGCTACTGCTTCCTTGCTGCTAATATTTCTTTTTTCATTTTTTGCAAATCCATGCAGAAAAATTATCCGATTTGTATTTTTTCCACAATAGCCTATAAGAGTTCTATATCCCCCACGCTTTCCCTGTCCCGCACGTGCAATTCTTTTCTTGAACAGACCGCCGCCGAGATCAGCCTCGACCTGGCCGGTGACAACCTCCTTGGCAGCCTGGGTTAAAATCTCGTCGGTCATCTTTTCTTTGCGCGCCCACCGAGCGAACCATTTATTCATGAATACGCGCATGGACTGTCTATAGTACTCAGTACCATAGACGTCAACCCGCATCCCCTTCAACCAGCTACCAGAGCGAAGACAGCGCCCTACAAATCGTTCCGCCGCGCCTTCTCCACCAGCAGACGCCGGATCACGGTCCGGGCTGCCTCCTCTATTGGGTACTTTTGCGCGGTTGCGCGGCCCTGGGCGGCCATGGCGGCGCGCTCCTCGGGGTGGTTCAGCCACCACGCAGCCTTGTCCACCAGCTGGTTGGCGAAGAAGGCGGCGTAGTCCCGGCCCTCCACGAACGGGTGAGGGTCGGCGGCCGTTTCCGAGAGGGTGAAGCGGCCGTTGGTCAGGTACTCGAAGAGCCGCGGGGACTCGAAGGTCGCGCCGTGGTCGAAGTGGATGTTCAAGGCAATTCGTGCGCTGGCCAGGGCCTTGCCCTTCTTGGCCTTCCACACGCCCTGGCTCTCCGGATACACGGACCAGCGCTTGGCAATGGCCTCCAGCAGCGCGTCCCGTCGGCCATCCACGCCCTCCAGCGCGCCGATGAACACGAAGTCGTACTCCGGCTCGGCCTGCGCGTCCGGCTCGCACTCCGGGTAGCGCATCTCGTCAAAGCTGCCGTACGGCAGCCAGACAATGTGCTGATAGCGTTTCGCCAAAAACCGCGCCGTGTTGCGGTGCCACTCGAAGATCACGTCGTACTCGGGCGCGAACTCCTGGAAAATCTCGTAGCGCTCCTGGCCAAAGGTGTACGCCCCGGCCTCTGGCGTGGGGAACTGCTCGGTCTGCACGGCGGCGAAGATGTAGCGGTCGTGGTTCTTCAGTCTGCCGCGGTACTTGTGCGGGCCGATGACCAGAAAGGCGTCGAGGTCGCCGTGATCCGCGTAGTCGATGTTCGTGAGCGCGCGGGCCTCGAACCCCTCGGCCTGGATGGCGCGGGTCATGGCATCCCGGTACGGGACGAAGTACTTGCGCTCCGCCACGACGCCCACGGAGAGCGCGGCCTGGGGGACCAGCATCATGCCAGCTCCGCCGCCCGGGCCAGCCCGGCCACGTCGCCGCTCATCAGCAGGTGGACATTGGCGCGGACCGTGTCCAAAGGCCAGTCCCACCAGCGGATGGAGAGCAGCGTCTCGATGTCCGCGTCGGAGAAGCGCTTCTTGACCACGCGGGCCGGGTTGCCGGCGACAACGGCGTATGGCGGCACATCCTTGCTGACCACCGCGCCTGCGCCGACCACGGCGCCGTCGCCGATGGTGACGCCGCCCAGCAGCAGGGAGTCCTGCCCGATCCAGACGTCGTTGCCGATGACCAGGTCGCCCTTGTGCACGGGGTGGCCGGTCAGCTCCTGCGCCTCGGGCCAGTCGTGGAAAAGCAGATTGAAGGGGTAGGTGGAGACGTGCTCCAGGTTGTGGCCCACGATCACGGCGCGGACGTTCTCGGCAATGGAGCAGAACCGGCCTACGATGACGCGCGCACCCGAGCCGCTGATCTCGATCTCGCCGTAGCTGTGCTCGCCGGCGGTCAGGCGGGTGTCGTGCTCGGCTATGTCGCTCAGGTACGGAACCTTGACCATGAGCCGGCCCCCCTTTCGCGGAATCAGCCGTCTTTGCGGACGATGTGGAAAATCTGCTTGCGGATGGAGTACGCCATATTCTCATCGTCGGGCAGCGGGTTGACCTTCCAGCCAGGGCCCAGACGATCGTGCGCCCACTCCAGAAAGTAGAAATGGTCGCCGCGGCAGTACTCCCCGCCGTATGTTTCCCGGAGCTCTTCCCAGATCTGCTCCAGCGGCGGCGCACCCTTGAGCCCGGCCAGATGCCGCTCCGGCACGAAGACCGGCCGCACGGAGATGATCAGCTCCTTGCCAACAGCGCGCACCGCAGCGTCGAATTGGTCCACGGCGCGCCCCTCGCGCACGGAGTTGTTGCCGATGATGTCGATGAAAAAGACCATCTCGTGCTGTGCGCCGTTTCGGGTAAAGAAGCTGCCCTCGCGAAACTCTGCGCCCGGGCAGTTGTGCTTCTCGCCCAGTATCCGCGCTATTTCCAACGATTCCGGTATGATGTCCTCTCCGACTACGTGCTTTGCACCGCGTTTGAGAGCAAGGTATGTGTAGTAGCCGACGTTGCAGCCCAGATCGAGGATTTCCTTGCCGCTCACGTCCACCAGCAGGAAGTCCTTGGTGTTGGGGTCGCCCGTGCCTTCAATGGAGCCGGTGGTGAGCACCTGCTCCACCTCCTCCACCGGACGCCAGAGGTCGGGGTGGGAGATGCTGGAAATAAGTGCTTCGAGTCGTTGTTGCTGGTCTGCCGCGTTCATGGTCGCCATCGGTGTTCAGGTTGAGGGGATTATCGGCCAATCTCGATGGCTATGAGAAAGGGCCAGTTAAGTCAAGCAGACCTCTGATTGAAGGAATTGT
This sequence comes from Oceanidesulfovibrio marinus, assembly GCF_013085545.1. Taxonomy (NCBI): domain Bacteria; kingdom Pseudomonadati; phylum Thermodesulfobacteriota; class Desulfovibrionia; order Desulfovibrionales; family Desulfovibrionaceae; genus Oceanidesulfovibrio; species Oceanidesulfovibrio marinus. The sequence goes on along the minus strand of NZ_CP039543.1, from coordinate 147,369 downwards.
CTCCAGACGGTAGACATCCGGCCGGCATTCCTTATAGAGTCCCCCCGTTCCACCGGAACGAGCCCCCCCGAGAGCGGCGGCTCCGGAACGGACACCCAAATACAACTGCGCGATACCCAATGCCCCCGTCCACCTACAACATCCTCATGTACTCCCATGACACCTACGGTCTGGGACACATCCGGCGCACCATGGCCATCGCGTCCCACCTGCTGGGGCCGGGGGTCAACATCCTCATCCTCACGGGCTCGCCTATCGTGGGCCGCTTCACCTTTCCGGAGGGCGTGGACTTTGTCCGCATCCCGGGCATGATCAAGAAGTCGAACTCCGTCTACGTGCCCCACTCCATCAAGGTGAACGCCAAGCACGCCCTGCACATCCGGCGCAACATCATCACGGCCACGGCGCGAGCTTTCGATCCCAAGCTGTTCATCGTGGACAAGGTGCCGCTGGGCCTCAAGGGCGAGGTGGAGCCCACCCTGCGCTGGTTCAAGAAGACCCGGCCCAACACCAAGGTGATCCTCGGCCTGCGCGACATCCTGGACGACGCCGAGTCCACCATCCAGGAGTGGGTGCAGCGGGAGTACTACCGCGCTCTGGAAGAACTCTACTCCGAAATATGGGTCTACGGCACGCAGCAGGTCTACGACCCCATCACCGAGTACGAGATTCCCGAGGCTATCAGCCGCAAGATGATCTTTACCGGATACATCCCCCGCGCCGTTCCGCCCAAGCACTTTGGCAAGCGGCTGGAGCGGAACGACGACCGCTGCAAGGTGGTGGTCACCACGGGCGGCGGCGGCGACGGCTACCCGGTGCTGGACGCCTACCTGCGCATGCTGGAGAACCACCCGGACGCCCCGCTTCGCTCCACCATGATCTCCGGGCCGTTCCTGCCACCGGACATGCGCGACGAGATCGCCGTGCGAGCCCGCGCCCTGGGCGTGCTCTTCACCGGCTTCTCCCGCAAGATAGAGAAGGAGATGGCCAAGGCGGACGTCATCGTCTCCATGGGCGGCTACAACACGGTCTGCGAGACGCTCTCCCTGCGCAAGCCATCGCTGATCATCCCCAGGGAATCTCCACGCATGGAGCAGCGCATCCGCGCCCAGGTGCTCTCCGACCGCGGGCTGACGCGCTACCTGCCCTGGAGCGAGCTGGACCCCGAATCCCTGTACGCGTCGGTCATGGACACCATTGAGGCGCAGGAGCCCATGCGCCGCGCCATCCAGGACTTCCCCATGACCGGGCTCGAGGTCATGCGCTCCCGGCTCTCCACCTTCCGCAGGGAAGAGGCATGAGCACGCGCTCCGGGAAGCAGGAAAAACAGGGACGGCAGCTGGGCCTCGTGCTCAAAGGCTACCCCAGAATCTCCGAGACGTTCATCGCCAACGAGATCCGCCTTCTCGAAGAGCTCGGTTTCGACATCCACATCATCTCCATGCGCAAGCCGCGGGAGAGCTTCACCCACGATTGCGTCAAGCGCATCCGCGCCAAGGTGAGCTATTTGCCGGAGCATCTGTACCGCAATCTGCCCAGATTTCTGTACCATAATATTCTGCAGTACCTGCGTGACCCCAAGCGCTACCGCGCCGGCCTGAAGCTGATGCGCGAGCGCCTGCGCGACACCAGCAGCCCCAAGGCCACGGTCAGGCATCTGCTCCAGGCCGGCTACCTGGTGCACAAGTTCCTGCCGCGCACGGACATCGGCCACCTGCACGCGCACTTCGCCCACTCGCCCACGTCCGTTGCGCAGTTCGCCTCGCTCTTGTCCGGGCTGAACTTCAGCTTCACGGCCCACGCCAAGGACATCTACACGCAGCTCCCGGAGCGCGTGGCCCAGAAGATGGCCCGCGCCGCCTTCGTGGTCACCTGCACGCAGTACAACCGCCGCTGCCTGGAAACCATCGCCGCCGACCACGGCTTTGCGGACAAGACTGTGGCCTGCGTCTACCACGGCATCGACCTCACGCTCTTCTCGGCCAACGGTCGCCAGCCCGGAACCGAGCCGCCCTACTCCCTGCTCACGGTGGCGCGGTTCGTACCCAAGAAGGGCCTGACCACTATTATCGACGCCCTGGAAGCCTTGGCCGCCGACGGCGTGGCCTTCACCTGGACCCTGGTCGGCGACGGCGAGATGAAGGGCGCGCTGCAAAAGCGCCTGGAGGCTTCGCCCATCAAGGACCGCGTGGTCCTGGCCGGAACCCTGGCCCACCACGATGTGCTGGAGCTGTACGAAAAGGCGGACTGCTTTGTGCTGGGCTGCCGCATCGCCACCAACGGCGACCGCGACGGCATCCCCAACGTGGTTGCCGAGGCCATGGCCATGGGCGTTCCTGTGGCCGCCACCACGGTCTCCGGCATCCCGGAGCTTGTGGAGCACGAGTCCACCGGCCTGCTCTGCAATCCCGAGGACCCCGGCGCCCTGGCCGCCAACCTGCGCCGGCTGCTCACGGACGCGGAGCTGCGCGCGCGGATCATCCCCGCGGCCCGCGCCAAGGTCGAGGAAGTCTTCGACAATACCAAGGAAATCCGAGAGCTTGCGCGCATCTACCGCACCTATGCCCACGTGGGGGAAGGGCTGGACTTCAATATTCCCCTGAGCCCGCATCCCGAGGACCCGTGCGAGCTGGACGAAAGCACCGGCGCGGCGTCCGAGGCCACGGGCGACGGTGCGCACGAGCGGCCGTCCGCGTAGGAGGGCCGTGCCATGCGCCTCGCCTTCTACACTCCCTTTGTCCCGCTGAACCACCCCAAGCCGTCCGGGGACACGGCCATTGCCCGGTCCATCGTGGACTTTTTGCGCCGCCGTGGTCATACGGTGAGCGAGACCTCGCATTTTTCCTCCACCTGGCTGTGGCTGCGGCCGTGGAAGCTGCCCGGATTGCTCAAGGCCCGGCGCGAGTTCCGGCAGGCGTTGCAGGAAAACAATCCGGACGCCGTGCTCGTCTACCACAGCTACTACCGCGCGCCCGATCTTCTGAGCCCGCTTGCTGCGGCGCAGGGGCTGCCGGTCTTCCACTTCGGCTCGGCCTACGCCTCCCGCCGGCGCAAGAGCCTGCGCACACGGCCCGGCTATGAGCTGAACCTCAAGAGCCTGCGGCTGGCCGCCCACTGCTTCACCCTCAAGCGGCCGGAGTACGAGAACCTGCTGCGCATCATGGAGCCGGAGCGCGTCACCTACATCCGCCCGGGCATCGAGACCCAGCGCTTCACTCCGGACGACGACGCCAGGCTGCTCCTGCGCGTGCGTTGGAACGTGCCGGCGGAGACGCCCCTCATCCTCACCGTGGCCATGCTGCGGCCCGGCACCAAGAGCGAAGGCGTGGTGCAGGCGCTGCGCGCCCTGGCCCGGCTGCACACGGACGGCGTGGACTTCCGCTACGTGGTCGTGGGCGACGGCCCGGAGCAAAGCGCCCTGCGCCACATGGCGGACGAGCTCATCCCCGGCAAGGCGCGCTTCATCGGCCGCATCGCCTCGGTGGAGCTGCCCGCGGTCTACTCCGCCTCCGACTGCTACGCCTTTCCCGGCATCAACGAGGGCCTGGGCATGGCCTACCTGGAGGCGCAGTGCGCCGGCCTGCCCGCCGTGGGCTGGGACCGCTGGGGCGCGGCCGAGTGCATCGTCCACGGCGAGACCGGCTTCGTCACCCCGGCGTGGGACACAAACGCCTTTGCCGACGCCATCCAGACCCTGGCCACCGATCCGGCCACACGTTTGAAGATGGGACGCGCTGCGCGAAAGCACGTGCTGGCCGGGCACGACCGCGACCGCAACTACGTGCGCATGGAGCGCGTCATGGAATCGCACCTGGGAGGCGGCCGCACCGAGGGCCACGCCGCAGTCACCCAATCCGCCGCCCCGGAGATCACCCAATGAGCGCCGCCCGCACCCTGTTCGGCCTCATGCGCCACGCCCAGACCGAGTGGAACCGCGACAAGATCATTCAGGGCCAGAGCGAGTCCATCCTTACGCCGGAGGGCCGGGAGGCCGCCAAGGGATGGGGCCGCGCACTGGCCGGCCGCGGCTACCAGCGCATCATCGCCAGCGACCTGCTCCGCACGCGGAACACCGCCGCCCTGGTCAACGAGACGTTGCAGCTGCCTGTAGAGTACGATTCCCGCCTGCGCGAGCAGGACTGGGGGCGCTGGGTGGGCAGCACCGTGCGCGAACTGCGCGAGAAAGACCCGGCCGCGGTGGCGTATCAGGAAGCCATGGGCTGGGAGTTCCGGCCGCCCGGCGGCGAGAACCGGTTGGAGCTGCTGGAGCGCTCCATGAATGCCCTGCTGGACGCGGCGGAACGATACCTCGGCGAACGCATCCTGGTGGTCTGCCACGGCGGCGTGCTCAAGGCCGTCACCCACCACCTGCTGGCCATGGAGTTTCTGCCCGAGGAGGGCAACCCGCTGATGCCGTACCACCTGCACCGCGTGGCTGCGGCGGGCGGAGTGCTCACCCTGGAAAAGCTCAACGAGCCGCTTACATGAGGATCTGCTCACATGAGAGTCCTTCACTATAGTCAGCACGTGCTCGGCGTGGGCCACTTCTTCCGCAGCTTGGCCCTGGCCCAGGCGCTGGAAGGCCACGAGGTGGTCATGGTCTCGGGCGGCTCGCCCGTGGACGTGGCCCTGCCCGGCCATGTGACGCACAGGCTGCTGCCGCCCTTGATGATGGATGCGGACTTCCAGGGTTTCATACCGGAAGAAAACGACCCCGAGGCCGAGAAGGCCCGGCTGGCGCGCATCGAGGACCAACGCCGCGCCGCGCTGCTCGATATTCTGGAGGAGACCCGGCCGGACGTCTTTGTGGTGGAGCTCTTCCCATTCGGCCGCAAGCGCTTTGCCTTTGAGCTGGTCCCGGCCCTGGAGCGGTTCCGGGCCATGGGTCGTGGCCCAGCCGTGTGCAGCGTGCGCGACATCCTGGTGGAGAAATCGAACCAGGCCAAGTTCGAGAAACGGGTGCTGGGCTGGATGAACGGCCTTTTCGACGGCCTGATGATCCACAGCGACCCGGAGCTGGTGCGCTTCGAGGAGACCTTCCCGCGGCTGGCGGAGATCGACGCCGAGGTGGGCTACACCGGCTATGTGGTGTCGGAGCCCGTGCCCGGCGCGGGCGCGGCCCTGCGCGCAGAGCTTTCCATTGCGCCGAAGGAGCCCTTTGTGGTGGCCAGCGCCGGCGGCGGCGCCGTGGGTGGCGATCTCGTGGCCTCTGCCGTGGCCGCCTCGGTCCGCCTCAGCGCCACGCTGCCCCACCGGCTGGACGCCTTTACCGGCCCGTTTGCCGAGGACACCGCCCTGGAGGCGCTCTGCTCCCTGAGCATTCCGGCCGGGGAAAGCGAGCCGGCCGGGCACATCCATTGCGCGCGCTTCACCGACCGCTTCCCGGCGTATCTGGACGCGGCCGATCTCTCCGTATCCATGGCCGGGTACAACACCACCATGGCGCTGCTGGCCGCGCGCACCTTCGGCCTGGTGCTGCCCTTTGACCAGAACCGCGAGCAGCGCATGCGCGCCGAGCGGCTGCAGGAACGCGGCGCACTGGCTGTTCTGGAAACAGCGGACCTGGAGCCGGACCGCCTGGCCGGGCTGATGGACGAGGCTCTGCGCCGCAGCCACGAGCGCGGCCCTGTGGATCACGGCATTCGGCTGGACGGCGCGGCCCAAAGCGCGCATTTTCTGGAGAGGCTGACCAACTCCTTCAAGGGGCGATCATGATCGTCAAATACGAGGTCTCCGCGCTGTGGCGCACGCCGCGTGACAGGACACGACTCGTTGAACGCATCGAGGACGCGGTGCGCCGCGGCCTGGCCATGCGGTCCGAAGAGTCAGACACCGCGGTTTTTTTCCGCGCCGACGACGTGGCCGTGCCGGGCGAGCGTTGCGCGCGGATGTTCGCCGTATTCCACAAGCACGCAGCCCCCCTGGACGCGGCTGTGACGCCGGCGTGGGCCACGGCCTTGCGCGCCGCAGGCCTGCTGGACATGGCGGGCGGCCCGGCGCGGGTGGACTTCCACACCCACGGCTGGCGGCATGTAAACCACGAGCCGCTGGAAATGCCTGGTCCAGACGGCAAGCGCCGCAAGAAGTGTGAATTCGGACCGGCGCGCGACCCGGAGCGGAAACGGCGCGACCTGGAACGCGGCATGGACCGGCTCCAGACTTTGTTCGCGGACTCGTTCATCCCGGTGTTCACGCCGCCGTGGAACCGCTGTGACGCCGAGGCGCTGGGCGACATCAAGGAGCTGGGCTACGCGGCCATCTCCCGCGATGATGGCGCTTCTCCAGCGGCTCCGGCCGGGCTCGATGATTTTCCCGTGCTGGTGGATCTGCACACCCGCCGCGAGGAGAACCCGGACGCCGGAATGGAAGCGCTGCTGGAGGAGCTGGCCCAGGGGCTGTCCCGGCCGGTGTGCGGTATCATGCTCCACCACCAGCGTATGAACGGAGTTGCGGCGGATTTCGTGGACGCCCTGCTCCATGTTCTCGCCGATTGCGAGGGGGTGCAAATAAGGGGATTGCGGGCTATTCTCAGCCGTTGATTTCCCTGCAGAGGCTTGATTTGGGTGTATAAGTCTGCGATAAACTAGAAGGCGTTTCCTCATATGTTCGAGCATGGTCCGCCGAGACCGTGCGCGAGATCACGCAAGCTGATCCGGTTCTCCGGAGTCGTCATAGCCGAAGGCCGAACCCGCATGCGGCAATGCTGGAGAAAGCATGAGTCCGACTGAACCCCACGCCGGCCATCCGGCCCCAAAAGGCGACGATTCCATCTCGCGCCAGATCGTTCTGCCGTGGGCCAAGTCGTTCGAGATCAGCTACAAGAACCTCAAGGTCCGCTTCTTCCGCTCCATGATCACGGTGCTCAGCCTGGTGCTGGCCGTGGCCTTTCTCAACTTTATCCTCACCACCACCGACCTTGCCCAGGGCTTTCTGAACACCGGCGGCGAGGAAGCGGTCAAGCAGCTCTCCGAAGCCGGTTTCGACGTGCACGAGACCGCCATGACCGTGGGCACCGGCGCCAAGGAGCGCTGGATCGTGATCCTCTCGCTGCTGGTCTGCACCGTGGGCATCGTCAATGCGCAGCTCATGTCCGTGACGGAACGCTTCCGCGAGATCGGCATCATGAAATGCCTGGGCGCGCTGGACTCTATCGTGCTGCGGCTCTTTCTTCTGGAGGCGGGAATGCAGGGGCTCGCCGGCTCCTTTGCCGGCGCGCTGCTCGGCTTTTTCTTTTCAGCGCTCAACGGGCTCGTACGCTTCGGCTGGGGCTCCGTGTCCGGGCTGAACCCGGCGGACGTGCTCGCATCCATGGGCATGTCCATCGGCGCGGGCCTGCTGCTCAGCCTGATCGGCGTCTTTTACCCGGCGGTGGTGGCGGCGCGCATGCAACCCGTGGTCGCCATGAGCGCGGAACATTAGGACGATACGGATACGATATGACTCGAAAAACGGGACACACCATAGTCCGCGTCCTGGGCGTGACCAAGAGCTTCCGCATGGGCAAGGTCGAGGTTCGCGCGCTCAAGGGCGTCGACCTCGAAATATTCGCCGGCGAGTACATCTCCATCATGGGCCCTTCCGGCTCGGGCAAGTCCACCCTCTTCAACATGATCGGCGGGCTGGACAAACCCTCGGACGGCAAGGTCTTCATCGACGAGGTGGATATCTCCCAGCTGGACGCCTACGAGCTGGCCTGGCTGCGCAACCGCAAGATCGGCTACATCTTCCAGACCTTCAATCTCATCCCGGTGATGACCGCGCTGGAAAACGTGACCCTGCCCATGACCTTTGCCGGCATGAACTCCGAGGTGGCGGCGGACAAGGGCATCGAGCTGCTCAAGCTCGTGGGCCTGGGCGAACGGTTCCAGCACAAACCGCTGGAGCTCTCCGGCGGCCAGCAGCAACGCGTGGCCGTCGCGCGATCCCTGGCCAACGATCCGGCCATCATCCTGGCCGACGAACCCACCGGCAACCTCGACCTCAAGACCGGCGAGGAGATCATCGACCTGCTCAAGACCCTGAGCCATGACCGCGGCGTCACCGTCATCTCGGCCACGCACGACTACAAGATGCTCAACGTCTCGGACCGCGTGGTCTGGATACGCGACGGCCGGGTGGACAAGGTGGAGCACCGCGCCGAGCTGGACATCACCGTGGGCGGCATCGGCATGGAAAGCCAGGAGGCTCGGCCCGTGGGGGACCAGACCGCCGGGTCGCAATCCACCGGGCCCAACACCACCGGGGAGGAAGGGGCCGGCGCATGATCGCAACGCGCTGTAGCCGCCTTGGCGCGGCAGTCTTCCTTGTGCTCGCCTGTCTACTCCAGGCCGCTCCGGCAGCGGCCCTGGACACGCGTCAGGTCATCGAGGAGCTTTCCTCCTACGGCGACCGCAGCGTGGGCAGCGTGGGCAGCGAAAAGGCCGCGGAGTACGTGGCCGACGCCTTTGAGCGGCTGGTGCCGGAGGCGACCTTCAAGGGCCTGGGCGAGGAAGGCGAAGGCCGCCTAGTGGACAGCCAGCCCTTCCGCATGCCTGTGCGCAAGCACGGCAGCAGCGAGATCGTGCTCCAGGGCTCGGGCAAGCGCGCAGACCTGCATCCGCTGGTGATGAACGCCATCGCCCCGGGCACCCTGCCAGCCGGAGAGCCGCCGCGCCACATCGTGTATGTGGGGCCCGGCGAGCTTGAGGACTTTGACGGCGCTGCGATCAAGGACGCCGTGGTGCTGATGGATCTGGACTCCGGCAAGAACTGGATGAACGCGGCGCTCCTGGGTGCGCGGGCGCTCATCTACCTGGACGATCCGAACATCACGGAGTCTGCCCCACGCTGGTTTTTCGAGGACAAGCTCGAGCTCACGCCCATTGATTTTCCGCGTTTCTGGATGCCCAAGCAGGACGCCATGGCGCTCTTCGGCCCCCTGGAGAAGAAAGGCGACCTGGGCATAACGGCCACGCTGACCAACGACATAGCCTGGACCGACGCCACGGCAGAGAACGTCTACTGCTTCATCCCGGGCAGCGACAAGAAGCTTGCCGAGCAGCTCGTCATCTTCGAGGCGTTCTACGACTCCACAGCCTATGTGCCCAGCGCATCGCCCGGCGCGGACGAGGCTGTCTCCATCGCCAGACTGCTGGACCTGGCCGAGCACTTCGGCAAGAACCCGCCCAAGCGCAACGTGCTGCTCCTGGCCACGGCCGGCCACAGCCAGGCCCAGGCCGGCATGCGCGAGTTCATCATGGCCCTGGAGCTACGCGGCCGCTACGCCCGCACCTACCAGCAGGACCTGCGCGAACGGGCCTCCAAAGCCTCGGCCGCGGTGAAGGCGCTGAAGCGGGGCGACCCCCTGGCCGCCGACGACGACGAGGCCGAACAGGCCGCGCGGGAGGCCATCAACCAGATCATCAAGACCCGCGTGGACAGAATTTCCACCCGACTCATGCAGCTCCGGCTGCAGGAGAAGGAATCGCTTGACCCCAAGCTGGTGGACTCGCTGGCCAAGCAACGTTCCAACCTGCGACAGCTTGGCTGGCTGGGCACATACAAGAACATCGACCCCGAAAGCCGTGAGCGGCTCCTGGAGATTCTGCCCGAGGCCCTGGCCGAGCAGCAGGCCGTCAGCCGCGACGCCAACCGCCAGATCCGCATGCAGCGCGCCTCCAGCAAGGTGCGCAGCCGGTTCGGCGGCATGGAGGTGGTGGCTTCCGTCTCCCTGCATCTTTCCAGCCACGGCGACGGCGTGGGTTCCTTTGACCAGGGCTGGCTCTACGACCTGCGCTCGGACGTGAACAACTCGCGGTCGTACTCCGACATCGACGACTACCTCATGGCGGCCAACGAGGAGTTGCTGGAAGACGGCGGCCCGGACCTGTACCGCGACACCCTGCGCCCCAGCCGGCTTCGCACCTGGCAGAGCTACCTGCCCGACCAGCCCGACCTGGCAGGCGAGGTGGCCACCATGGCCGGCATGCTGGGCCTGACCGTGGCCACGCTGCACGACGCCCGGCCCGACTGGGGCACGCCGTACGACACCATCGACCACGTGGACTTCGACTACCTGGGCAAGCAGGGTGTCGTGATCCGCCACATGGCCACGGCCCTGGCCGACGGCGACGTGCCCACCGGAGCGCCCCTGCCGCGCAAGGGCATCGCCATGCTCACGGGCCGCGCCAACCTGCTGCGCCAGGGCGAGCTCTTTCCGGACCTGCCGGCACGGGGCACCGTGGTGCTCTGCTACCAGGGCAGCTCCCGCTACTACGCCATGGTGGACACCATGGGCTACTTCGTCATCCCCGGCCTGGCGGACCGCAAGCACACCAACCACAAGGCCATCCTGGAGCCGTACCGATTCAACGACGACGGCCGGGTGCAGTGGGCCGTGGACAAGGCCCAGACCGGCCTGGACGCCTACCGCGTGAAGATGGTGCGCTCCTTCATGGAAACGGACCTGGTGCTCTTCACCTGCGCGCAGACCAACCTTTTCAACACGCTGGAGCCGCGCACCTTCAAGTTCATGACGCGCATCGACCTGTACGACGCGCGCACCGAGGCCGAGCCGCTGCGCTACTGGTACAGCCGGCTGGATACGTGGTCGTCCACCATCAACGCCATCTTCGTGGACCCGGGCGTGCCGTTCAAGGCCACTCTTTCCGACACGGTGCTCGGCCGCAAGATGATCCTGCTGAACTCCACGCCGGAAGATCCCAACGGCAAGGGCTTCCTCCCCGGCGAATGGCCCATCATTCCCTACACCGCCTACCAGGCGGCCAAGGACATGTGGAACCTGGTGACGCCGCGGCTGGAGAACCTGGAGGACAAGGGCATCGTGAACAACAGGCTGCGCGCGCTGATGGACGAGGGCCGCGCGGACCTGGAAAGGGCGGACAAGGCGCTCGCGGACAAGAAGTGGGACGTGTTCATGGAGAAGGCGCGCTCCTCCTGGGCCATGGCCACGCGCGTGTACAACGACGTGGACAAGACGCAGAAGGACGTGCTCGTGGGCGTGCTGTTCTACGTGGCGCTGTTCGCGCCGTTTGCCTACTGCATGGAGCGCCTGCTCTTCGGCTACGCCAACATCCACAAACGCATCGTGGCTTTCCTGGGCATCCTGGTGGCCATCATCGGCATCATCTACGCCATCCACCCGGCGTTCCAGCTCACCTACAGCCCCCTCGTGGTGATCATCGCCTTCTTCATCGTAGGGCTCTCGTTCCTTGTGTCGTGCATCATATTCTTCCGCTTCGAGCGGGAGATGACCGAGCTGCAGCGACGATCACGCCATCTGAAGACCTCGGAGATATCCAAGTTCGGGGCGTTCATGGCCGCCTTCGTCCTGGGCGTGTCCAACCTCAGGCGACGGCCCATCCGCACCGCGCTGACCACGGCCACGCTCATCATCCTCACCTTCACCATCATGAACTTCACGGCCGTGAAGTCCGTGCGGCAGCATTCGCGCACCATGTTCAGCAACACGGCGGCGTACGAAGGGTTGCTGATGAAGCGCGTGGGCTGGAAGGACCTGGCCCAGGAATCGCTCAACGCTGCGCGGGACATGTTCCACACCAAGGGGCTTGTGGCGCCGCGGGTGTGGTATGTGACGCCGCAGGACATCTCCCGGCCGCACCAGGTACCGGTGCACAAGGACAACAAGAGCTTCTCGGCGCGCGGGCTGGTGGGGCTGTCCGCGGTGGAGCCGCAGGTGAGCGGTCTGGACGCGACCCTGACGCGCGGCCGCTGGCTGAAGGAGGACGAGCGCAACGCCGTGGTCATTCCGGAGCGCATGGCGCAGATTCTGGGCGTGGACCTTGCCACGCCGGAAGGCCGTCGCGTGCAGATCTGGGGCATGGACTACGAGGTTGTCGGCTGCTTCGACTCCGCCGAGTACGAGAAGCACGTGGACCTGGACGGCGAACCCATCACCCCGGTGGTCTATCCCTCGGAGACGTTCCAGGACGTGGCCCAGGTGGAGGCGGACTCCTTCGAGTCCGGCGAGGACCTCGTCAGCTTCCAGGGCCGCTACGAGCATATTCCGGCCGAGCAGGTGGTCATCATGTACCACACCGCCCTGCTGGCCATCACCAAGGGCGGCGGCGGACTGGGCGGCGGCGGGCGTCTCAAGGCCATTGCTCTCAAGCCTTACAACGACAACAACCTGACCTCGCTGGGCCAGTGGCTCTCGGACCGCTTCGGCCTGATGCTCTTTGTGGGCGACAAAAACGGCACGGCCCTCTACTTTGCCGCGGACCAGATCTCCTACTCCGGCGTGCCCAACATCATCATCCCGCTGATCATCTCGGTGCTCATCGTGCTCAACACCATGATCGGCTCGGTGTACGAGCGCAAAGGCGAAATCGCGGTCTACACCTCGGTGGGGCTGGCGCCGTCGCACGTCTCGTTCCTGTTCGTGGCGGAGTCATTGGCCTTTGCCGTGATCAGCGTGGTGCTGGGCTATCTGGTGGCGCAGACCGCGGCCGAGTTCCTGGCCGGCACGCCCATCTGGGCGGGCATGACCGCCAACTACTCCTCCATGGCCGGCGTGGCCGCCATGATTCTGGTGATGGCTGTGGTGCTCATCTCGGTCATCTACCCCTCCAAGGTGGCGGCGAACATCGCCATTCCGGACGTGAACCGTTCCTGGACCATGCCCGATCCCAAGGGCAACGAGCTGACCGTGACCCTGCCTTTCCTGGTGAAGACCAGCGAGCTGGGCACGGCCGGCGGCTTCCTTTTGAACTACTACGAGGCGCACAAGGACATTTCGCACGGACTGTTCTCCTCGGCGGACATGAATTATCAGTTCACCTCCTCCGAGGACCTGCCCGCGTTTGCACGGGCCATGGCCAAGGACGATGACGTCTGCTTCACCCTGACCATGCGCACGTGGCTGGCGCCCTTCGACTTCGGCGTGCGCCAGCGTGTGACCCTGGTCTTCTGCCCGGCCGACGAGTACCCGGGCTTCCGGCAGATCAAGGTGCGCCTCTTCCGCGAGGCGGGCGAGCATTCCGTGTGGCGGAACCTCAGCAAGTCCTTCCTCAACGCCTTGCGCAAACAGCTTCTGGTCTGGCGCTCTCTGGAGGAAACGGCGCGCATGAGCTACGAGGAAGAGCTGCGGCACAAGCTGGAAGAAACACACGGCTGGCAACCCGAGCGCGGCTTCAGCGGTGAGGACTCATGACCCGGCCCATTCGACTGCGATCCTACCTGCTCGGCGCGGGCTTCGGCCTGGCCATTACGGCGGTCACCCCGTACTCCAACGCGTACCTGGGGGGCACGCCCCTGGGCGGCGGCCACTTCCCGCTCGCGCCGTTCTTCATCATCTCCTGGATGTTCCTGTTCTGCGCGGTGATTGCCCGGCTGTTCAAGGGCTACAAGCTGCTGACCGGCATGGAGATGCTCGTCACCTGGATACTCATGGTGGTGGTCTCCGGCATTTCCTACACCGGCTTGGCGCGCACGTTCTTCTTCAACATCACGGCGCCGTACTACTTTGCCAACGCGGCCAACCGCTGGCAGGAGGTGCTGCAGCCGCTGCTGCCTCATGGCTGGTACCCCTCGGACCCGGCCGCCATCGAGACTTTGTACAACGGCCTGCAGAACGGCAGGGACATGGGCGTCTTCGAGGTGCTTTCCCAGGTGCCGTGGGCCGTGTGGCTGCCGCCGCTCTTTACCTGGGGAGTGTTCATCCTCATCTGCTACGGCGTAATGCTCTGCCTGGTGAACCTTTTCGGCAACCAGTGGGTGGTCAACGAGCGGGTGAACTTCCCGCTGCTGCGACTGCCGCAGATGATGGCCGAGAGCTTTGACGAGGGAGCGTTCGGCAAGTTCCTGGGCAACAAGTACCTGCTGCTCGGGTTCATCCTGGTGGTGTTCCTGCACACGGTGAACGGGCTGAACTTCTACTACCCCACCATACCGCCGCTACCCACGCTGTTCATCGCCGGCTCCTACTTCCCCAAGTTCGGGCTCTTCTCCGGCTTCCATAAGCTGAAGATCTACATCTACCCGGCGTTCATCGGCTTCGCCTTCCTGACCACGCGACAGATATCCTTCAGCTTCTGGTTCTTCTTCCTGCTGGGTGGGCTGTCCTACGGCCTGTTCTCGGCCATGGGCATCCAGGTGCCGGCCGCAGCGCTGGGCACCACCTTCGGCCCCAGCCTGGCGCGGCCGGAAGAAGCGCAGGTCATCGGCGCCACGGTGGTCTTTTTCTTCTTCCTGGTCTGGCTGGGCAGGCAGCACTTCTACCACGTGATGCTGCGCGGCCTGGGCCTGCGGCGCAAGGCGGAGCGCGCCGAGGAAGGCACGCTGGACGAGCGCGGGCTGGACCAGCACTCGGCGGAGTGGTTCCCCTCGCCCATCGCCTTCTGGGGCGCGGTCGTGGGGTTGGCCGGGCTTTCGGTGTGGTGCTGGGTGTTCGGCATGCCGCCGCTGCCCGCCATTGTCACGCCCATCATCCTGTTCGCCTTCAGCATCGTGGCCAGCCGCGTGGTCTGCCAGGGCGGCATACCCTACTTCACGCTCACGGCCGCGCCGCTGGACGGGGCCCTGTCCATGTTCGGCTCCAAGTTCTTCGGCGGCGTGGGCCTGGTGGTGGCCATGGCCATGCAGAAGATGCTCTTCCTGGACCTGCGCGAATCGCTCATGCCGTCCCTGTTCCACGCCTCCAAGGTGAGCGAGGAAGTCAAGGCGCGGCGGCTGTTCTTCCTGGGGCTGGTGGCGGTGCTCGCGGCGGCCGTGGCGGTGAGCTTCCTTTCCATGCTCTTTCTGGCGCACAAGTACGGCATCCGCGACCTGCGGTTGGACTGGGCCTCGCGCACCACAGCCACGGTGTACGAAAACGTGCAGCGGCTCATCGAGGTGCCCACCGAGGGCTCGCGCTGGGTGATGAACTTCTCCATCATGGGAGCCGGGGTCATGCTCTTCCTGGTGCTCATGTACTACCGCTTCGTGTGGTGGCCCATCCACCCGCTGGGCTATCTCATGGCCTACAGCTCGGCCATGGACATCCTCTGGTTCAGCTTCTTCGTGGGCTGGCTGTGCAACCATCTCTGCCTGCACTACGGCGGCACCGAGCTGTTCCGCAAAGTGCGCAACGTGTTCCTGGGCTTCATCCTGGCCGACTTCCTTATGGGCGGCCTTTTTGCGATCATCGGCCTGATAACCGGCATGAGCTACCAGGTCTTCCCGGTGTAAGTCATGTACGACGATAAAGAACTACAAGAATATAGAGACTTACTGAAGCCGCCGGACCACTTCGAGGAGGGCTTCGACTGGAAGACCATCATCGGGGCCGTGTTCATCGGCTTCCTGATGATGCCGGGCTCCATGTACCTCCAGCTCGTCATCGGCCAGGGCATCGGTCCGGCCGCGCGCTGGGTCACCATCATCCTCTTCGCCGAGATCGCCAAGCGATCCTACACCGAGCTGAAGCAGCAGGAGATATTCCTGCTCTACTACATGGCGGGCGCGGCCCTGGCCTCGCCGTTCTCGGGCCTGCTATGGAACCAGTACCTTGTACAGTCCGACGCGGCCAAAATGCTGGGGCTCACGGAGTTCATTCCCACGTGGGTAGCGCCGCCGCCCGGCTCGGACTCGCTGCTGGACCGGACCTTCTTCCACCGCGACTGGCTCATACCCATACTTCTGCTCGTGGGCTCGCAGCTCATCCAGCGTGTGGACCACTTCGGCCTGGGCTACGCGCTGTATCGCATCACCTCGGACGTGGAGAAGCTGCCCTTCCCCATGGCCCCTGTGGGCGCGCTGGGCACCATGGCCCTGGCCGAGTCCACCGAGGACAAGAAGACCGGCTGGAAGTGGCGCATCTTCTCCATCGGCGGGGTTATCGGGCTGTTGTTCGGCGCGGTGTACGTGCTCTTGCCGGCGCTATCCGGCCTGCTCTTTACCGAGCCCATACGGCTGATCCCCATACCATGGATCGAGCTGACCCGGTACACCGAGGACAGCCTGCCGGCCGTGGCCACCGGTCTGCAGCTGGACCTGGGCCTGGTCTTCATCGGCATGGTGCTGCCGTTCTGGGCGGTCATCGGCGGTCTGGTGGGTCTGGTCATCACCATCATCGCCAACCCCATTCTGCACAGCTACGGCGTCCTGCACCGCTGGCACCAGGGCATGGCCACGGTGGAGACGGTCTTTGCCAACAACTTCGACTTCTACATGAGCTTCGGCATCGGCCTGGGCCTGGCCATCGGCGTCATCGGCGTCTATCACGTGGTCAAGTCGTTCCGCAGCTCGTCCGGCAAGCTGGACTTCTCCATACTCTTCAACCCGCCCAAGGACCGCGGGGACATCAACTTCTGGGTCTCCATCGCCATCTACGTGGTCTCCACCCTGGCCTACGTGGGGCTGTGCCTCTTCCTGGTGCCCGACTTCCCGTGGTACTTCTTCATTATCTACGGCTTCCTGTACACGCCCATCATCTCGTACATCACGGCGCGCATGGAGGGTATCGCCGGCCAGTTCGTCAGCCTGCCGCTGGTGCGGGAGGCCAGCTTCATCGCCGGGGCCAAGTACTTCGGCTACCAGGGCATCGAGATCTGGTACGCGCCCATCCCCATCCACAACTACGGCGAGGCCACGGTGCACTTCCGCGAGATCGAGCTCACCGGCACCAGCCTGCGCGGCATCATCAAGGCCGAGATCGTGGTCTTCCCCGTGGTCATGATCGCCTCGCTGCTGTTCTCGCAGTTCCTGTGGAGACTGGCGCCCATCCCCTCGGGCAGCTACCCCTACGCCCAGGAGCTGTGGCACCTCCAGGCGCTCAACGGCCTCTTGCTGCAGACATCCACACTGGAAGGCAACTCCCTGTTCTTCCAGGCTCTTTCCGTCAAGACGCTGAGCGCCGGCCTGGGCTTCGGGCTGATCACCTACTTCCTGCTCAACCTCTTTGGCCTGCCTGTGCTGCTGATCTACGGCGTTGTCCGCGGCCTGGGCCAGTCCACGCCCCACGGCATCATCCTGGAGGTTCTGGGCGCGCTGCTCGGACGCTTTTACTTCCTCAAGAAATATGGGAAAAACTGGAGACACTACGCGCCGGTGCTGCTGGCCGGGTTCTCCTGCGGCATGGGTCTGGCCGGTATGTTCGCCATGGGCTGCACGCTGATCCTCAAATCACTGGGAAGGCTGGCGTACTGACCGTTGCAACACACAACACGCCGACAAGGCGGAAGTGCGGATCATGAGCTCCAGGCACAAGAAAAAACTGCTCTTCTATGTCAAGGAGCAGAAGTGCGACTTTTCGAGCTACACTGAGCAACTCAAGCAGTTCGCCGAAGAGCACGGGCTCTCCAAAAAATTTTCGTACCAGACCGCCCTGATCATCGACGAGGTGGTCACCAACACGGCGGCCTATGGCTACGGGGATTGCCATAAGCATTGCATCAGTGTGGACCTGCATCTGGAAGGCGATGTTCTCATCATCATCATTATGGACAAGGCGCAGCCCTTCGATATAACCACTGCCCCGCTGCCGGAGCTGCACATCCCGGTGGAAAAGCGGGCCAAGCCCGTGGGCGGCATGGGCATACATCTCGTAAAAAGTCTCGTGGACTCGGTGGAATACCGCCGGGAGGACGGCAAAAACATTCTGGAACTGCGTAAGACTATCACCCCGGACGATAAGATACGTCGCCCCTGATCCGGAAAAGGCAAGGAGCACTCGCATATGTCCGTAACCAACAGCCAGGAAGGCGCCGTCACCATCATCACAGTGAGCGGCCGCCTGGATTCCAATGAAAGCCAGGGCCTTGAGGAAAAGGTCGTCGAAGTCCTGGAGCTGGGAGGGTCCAAGCTGCTCTTCGACTTCAACGATCTGGAGTACATCAACAGCTCCGGTCTGCGAATCCTCGTCATGGCCTACCAGCGCCTGAAGAAAAAAACCGACGGCACCGTGGCCATCTGCGGCTTGCGGGACTACATCCAGGAGATCTTCGAGATCTCCGGCTACGACAGGCTCTTCCTTATCTTCCGCAACAAAGAGGACGCCCTGACCAAAATCTAGGTTCCGTCCGCATCCCAGGAAAAGCGAAAGCCCACCGCCTTTGTCCAGGCAGCGGGCTTTTTTTCATGGCGTTCGATGCCGGTCGGAGTTGCCGCATCGTTGCAGAAGAGGACGAGTGCTAGAACTTCATGATGCCGAAGTTCATGTCGAAGTTCTTCTTGCTCTGCTTGCGATAGTCGCTGGCGCTCGTGGGGTCCACGGGCTTTTCCTGGCCGCCCATCATCTCGGTGATGCCGTCGTCGGTCTTTCCGCCCTCGGTCTCTACATACCAGTAGTACTTGGGCTTGTCCTTGAAGTAGACCATATACAGACGCTTGTTGCCATCATCCTTGAGAAAGGTCTTACGCTTGCACATGGTTATGGAGTTGTCCTTCATCACGCCCATGTCCAACTCCTCGGCCAGGGTCCAGTCGGAAATGTCCGGGAAGGGATGGAGCTCGTCAACGATGTGGCGATCCTCGGGGATTTCCAGAATCTCGAAGGCGCTGGCGCGCATGGCCGTAAGGGCCAGGACCAGCGCGGTAACGGCAACCAGGACGGCGAGGAGCCACGGCAGGCGGTTCTTCATGGCCTGGGGGTAGCGTTTCGCGTCAGTCCTTTCAAAGCGTAAGGATTTCTTTCGAATAGATTTCATTACAACCGCTCTCTTTGGATTGGATCGAATTGCGGGCGGGTCCACTGGTGCTCCGGCGTGGTCCTGTTTTCCGCGCGTGCAATCCATTCATAGACATTTCCAAGCTGCTGGCAAGTCTCGATCGCGATATCCCAGCCCAAAACCGCAGCATCTTCCTGACATCTACCCGCACTATTACCTGTCCAGGCCGCGGATGCAGATCATGGTCACGTCGTCGGCCGGTTGGTTGGAGCCGCGGAACCCGGCCACGTCCCGGACCACAGCGTCGAGCATCTGGCGCGGCCCATGCTGCGCTTTTGCCGCGATGCACTGCCTGAACCGCTGCTTGCCGTACATCTCGCCGGCCGGGTTCTGCGTTTCCCAGACGCCGTCCGTGGCCAGGACCACGACCTCGCCCGCTTCCAGAGCCGGCCGCTCGCGCTCCTCATATCGCGTATCTTCGACCACGCCGAGCGGCACGCCCTTGCCGCCGAGCTCGGAGAACGATCCGCTCCGCGTGTCATAGACAAGGGCCGCGTCGTGCCCGGCCGTCACCCAGCGCAGGCGGCCGCTCTGTTTGTGGATCATCAGCCCGAACAGGGTCATGAAGTTGCCCGTCTCTCCGGCGTCGATCTCCACCAGGCGGTTCACGTCGTGCAGACTGGCGGCCAGCCCGTCCGCCATGCTCAGGCGCATGCGGATGAACGCCCGGATGGTCGCCATGAGCAGGGCCGCGCCAACCCCGTGGCCGGTCACGTCGCCCACGATGACGCAGAGGCTGCCGCCGTCCGGGTCGGCGCTCTCTATGAAATCGTAATAGTCGCCGCCTGTCTCGTCGCTGTAGATGCACGCGGCGGCGAGCTCGATCCCCGGCATCTCAGGCACGCCCGAGGGCAAGAGCTTCTGCTGGATCTGCTGCGCCACGACCATGGCCTGCTGCAATCGCAACCGGTCCCGCAGCTTGTCGATCATCGAGTTCGTATGGTCCGCGATGAACCCGAACTCGTCGTTGGTGGTCACCGGCACGAACACGTCGAGATCGCCCAGGCTGACCTTTTCCAGCGCGCTCGTCTGGCTGTTGAAGAACAGGTTGAGGTTGCGCGAGTAGGAGTAGATCAGGTTGACCACCAGGAGCATGAGCACGCCCATGACAAAGGCTATCTCGATGAGCACGCTGCGCTGGAACATGGCCAGGGTCTCGGCCGAGAAGCCGGCCTGGCCGAGCCACAGGAGGTCGCCGAGAATGACCAGAGTCACGATGGCCGCGAAAAGGAGCATGACCACCGTGGCCAGCAGGAAGAACTTGCGCGTGAGCGGCGAGAACTCCCGGCTCGCCAGACTGCGCAGCCCATTTTGCAGGGCAAAGCGCACAAGCGCGCGCTCGCGCTCCAGGGACAGGTCGATGGAGGCGAACAGCCCCACGGTGAACACTCCGAGCACCAGCTTGCCGCCGCTGCCTGCAAAGGGAAAGCCCATGGTCAGCCAGTTGTAGGCAGCCATGCCCAGGGCCGCGGCCACGTAGAGCGCCATGTCGAGGAAGAACTGGCGCCCGGGCTGCTTCATGGGCGGTTGCGCGTCCACGACAAGCTTCATGAGCGGCCAGCGCAGGATCTGGACAATGCCCAGGAACACCGCCACGATCAGCGCCAGCTCTCCAACAGAGAGGGTTACCAGAAAGGGGCAGACCTGCCCGCCGTAAACCGAAATGACGCCCACGGTGAACAGGTAGTAGGCCGCAGCCCGATATGATCCGACGTGTCGCATGGTGCCTCCGCGGAGGTAGTGAACCAAACTCCCATGATATACGACATGGCAGGAGAGGCAACAAGCCGTATGGACAACACCCATTGTTCAGGGTATTTTTCGACCACCATGAAAACCAAGATCATGCCTTTCTTCACGGTCCTGCTCGTTGCGTTGCTCGTCCCGGCAATCGCCTATGCCGAGCTGCCTCGCTCCATCCTTGGCCTGACCCTGGGCGAGAACGTCAAAAAATACGAGAACCTGCTCTGGATGAACGGCGCGACCAAACTTTCGGACACGCCCTTCCTTACGGAAGTGAACATCCGCGACACCGCCTTCCCCGGCATTCGCGGCGGCAGCGTCACCTATGGCAACTGCGCCCATCCTGGCATGCTCATCGGGCTCAAGCTCAAGTTCGACGACAAGGACCCCAGCCTCTTCGACCAGCTCTACGACCTCTACGAGAAGAAGTTCGGCAAGCCGGACGAGTGGCAGGGCGACGCCTTCCACACCGTGCGTTCCTGGAAATGGATGGTCACCGAAGGCGACCAGCGCATCAACATCGTGCTCACCTACAGCAAGGACCCCACCATGCGGCCCGGCGTTTCCATCAAGATGGTGATGCACACCACATGGATGGAGGAGTACGATTGCTACAACGCCAAGATCGGCGAGAAGCATCCTCCGGCAAAGCCCATGCCCGCATCCAAGCTCAATCTGCAGGATTACGTGCCCCACGCGCCGTAGCGTCTCCGGGCGCCTGGCGGCGTTCCTCGCATGACCGCGCTCGCACAAACCTCCGCCCCTCGCTTTGCCTGGGCCGGGTTCTCCCTGCACATCCCTGCCGGCTGGAACCCCGTGGCCCTGGAAAAGGACTTTGTCCGCTTCGAGGACGGCGGCGGCCCCCGGCTGGAGTGCCGCTGGCAACCCACCGAAGGGGCGTACCGGCTGGAGCGCCATCTTTCCAAGGCGGCCTCGCAGATGAAACGCGCCGCGGCGTTCCGGACAGACGGCGTCGAACTACCCGCCCTGTTTCTGGACGCCCTGCAACGCCTGGAGGAACACGGCTTCACAGCCAAGCCCTTTGCCTGGACCGATGCAGCTGGCGAGGCGGCCAACCCCGGCGCTCTGCTCCACCATGCCGAATCGGGCATCGCCGTGATTATCCGCGCATTCCCCAGGGCAGAGGCGGATGAGGACACGGAGCTTGCCGACGCCCTGGCCACGGCGCGTTGCCATCCGCGCAATGCGGACAGGCTCTGGTCCGTGTTCGGCGTGCGCGTGTGGTTGCCCGGCACGCTCTATCTCAAGACCTTTTCCTTCAAGCCCGGCCACTTCCGCATGGAGTTCCTGAACAGCCGCCGCGTCCACCTTGTGCTGGAGCGTCTGGGGCCAGCGCAGTTCGCCCTCAAGGGAAGCAGTCTGGAAGAGTGGGCCGCGGGGTTCTTCAAGTCCATCAACCTGCGGTCGGCCAGGCATGGCCAGGGACCGGACGGCTGGAGCGTGCTGGAAAAACCATGGCCGCGCGGCTTCTTCGGCGCGGTCTCCCGGCGGCTGCCCGGCATCCTGCGCGCGCAGCGCTACCGCCTGGGGCTGCGCCTGGCCGACCAGGAGACCAAAATACTGACCGTGCGCATGGAAGGCCCGGCCCCCCTGCCGGACGGCGCCTTCGAAAAAATCTGTGAATCATATGAAGTGGTTTAGAAAGAAAAAACGGCCCGGCCCACCCGTCATCAGCCGGGCCGAGGCGTTGCAGGCTCGGCCCGTGCACAGCGACCGCGTCTCCGAGGAACGCACCGACGAGGGCTACGCCCGGCTGGTCTACGAGATCCACTACAAGCCGTGGTTCGCCAAGGCGGCGCAACGCATGGGCAAGTGGGACGACAGGCCCATGATCAAACGGCTGGAGCTGGACGAGATGGGCACCCGCGCCTGGGAGCTCATGGACGGCGAGCGCACCGTGCAGGACATCGTGGACATCTTTGCCGAAACGTACCGGCTGGAGCCGCGGGAGTCCGAGATATCCGTGACGGCCTTCATCAAGGACCTGGGCCAGCGCGGCCTTATCGCCCTGCTGGACCGGGTGTGCCCCCCTCAAGACGGACGAAAGTCCTCATAAGAGCGGAACCGCTCCCACACCGAGAGAGCACGCGCCCTAGAGCAGGCGCATGCCGCCTTGGGTGATGCCTGGCGGATCAGCCGGCAGACGCCGGCTCGGGTCTGAGAAACGGCGAAAAGGGGCCTCGCACGGCAGGCCGTTCAGAAATCACGCAGGCAAGACGCAAGAGAAGTGCAAGGCTGACGCGTACAACGATGCGCGAAGGTTCGAACTTCCCGCAGCCACAGCCAGCAGAAAACTTTCAGCAGCCTGCTACGCTTCCGGGTAGAGCGCCGGAGCGTCCACACCCTGGGCGATGAGGCCTGCTGCGAAAAGTCTCCAGGAGGCGTCGGCCTGGCCCTGCATGTCGAACTCGCCGCGGTGCAGGTAGTTCATCAGCGCGCCGGGTTGGAACAGCCCGAGGAACATGATGCCCAGCTTGGATGCGGAGATGTCCGTGCGGATGAGGCCCTGCTCCTGTCCCTGGGCCATGATGCGAGCCACGGCGTCGGTGAACTCCTCCATGATCTCGCGCAGCCGGATCTGCTTTTCCGGGTGGCGCATGGAAAGATCGTCGGAGAAGAAGAAACGCGGCGCGCCGAACCCCCGGACCCCGATGACGTGCACCTGCATGCGCAGCAACGCGGCGAGCTTGTCCAGGGAGTCGCCCTCCGCGCTCAGGGCGCGTTGGACATTGCCATGCAGGGCGTCGGCCACGAGCTCCAGAATGGCGTCCAGGATGGCGGCCTTGTCCGGGAAGTGCCGGTACAGGCCGGATGGCGTGAGGCCCACCTTGGCGGCAAGGCGTTTGACGGTCAGCGCGCGATAACCGCGCGTGGAAACCAGATCCAGCGCAGCCTGTGCAATCTGCTCGCGGCGGGTCTTGTTATCCAGCCGTGGCGCGCGTTCCCGCCGGGTTTTTTGTACGATTTCAGAATGCGGCATATTGACGTTCTCCTCGTGAACAGTAATTCACTTTAGAGAATACACGACCTAATGTCAAGAACTGTAAAGGTCCTGCAACAATTTGTCCACAGTTCGTGATATAAATCACCCGGCGCGTTCTACGGCTCGATCTTGGACAGGCTGTTTTCCTCGCCTATGGTCACCAGCAGATCACCCTCAAAGAGCATCTTGTCCGCGTTGGGAACAAAGCTGTAGTCCGTCTCGTCGTGGCGCTTCACGGCCACGACCTGCAGCCCATACTTGTTGGTCAGGTCCAGGTCCCGCAGGGACTGGCCGCTCCAGTTCTTGACCGCGAGCTCCTGCAGGGTGATGCCGCTGCCCAGGGGCAGGTACTGCACAAGGCCTGGCACGCCGATGCGGTGGGCAAGCTGCCGCGCCACGAAGCGCTCCGGAAAGACCACGAAGTCCGCCCCCAGCTTGCGCAGAATCTTCTCGTGGTCCTCGCTTATGGCCTTGACCCAGACATGGTTCACCCCGAGCTCCTTGAGGTTCAGGGTGATGAGGATGGATGCCTCCATGGAGTGGCCGCTGGAAACCACCACGTAGGGCAGCTGGTCGAATCCGAGCTGCTGCAGCGCCACGCGGTCCATGGCGTCGGCCTGGTACACCTGGGAGACGATGCCGCGCGCTGCGCTGACCTTGGTCTCTGATTTGTCGATGCCGATGATGCTGTGGCCAAGCTCCACGAGCGCTTCGGCAATGCCCATGCCGAACTTGCCCAGCCCGACGATTCCGACTTCCAACTTGCTTGCCATTGTCGTCTCCTGAACCGCGCTAGCCGATCATCAGCCCTTCCTCGGGCCAGGAGTAGCGCGGTTTGGTCTGCCACTCCTGCAGAGCGGTCAGAAAAAGGATGGGGCCCAGCCGGCCCACAAACATGAGCATAATGATGATCGCACGGCCCGTGTCCGACAGCTTTGCGGTGATTCCCGTGGACAGGCCCACGGTGCCGAAAGCCGAGACCACCTCGAACAGCAGCTCCAGGAACGAGCCGCGGTGCAGCCCTTCCGCGCCCAGGTGCGCCTCGGTGATGGAGAGCACCAGGGTGGCGAAGGCCACGGTCAGGCTCGCCATGATGGTCAGCGTGATGGCCTTGTTCATGGTCTCGCGGTCCAGAGCGCGCGAGCCAACCACGGTCTGCGACCGGCCCTTGATCTGCGAAACCACGAAGCCGACCACGGCGCGGGCCGTGGTGGTCTTGATGCCGCCTGCGGTGGAGCCTGGCGAGCCGCCCACGTACATGAGCATCATCATGAACACCAGGGCGATGTTGCTCATGGCGCCGATGTCCAGGGTGTTGAACCCGGCTGTACGGCACGTCACGGACTGGAACAGGGCGTGGAGTATGCGGTTCCATAGTGGAATGTGTGTTTCCGCCGGGCCGAAGAGCTCGCCCAGGAAGATGGTGCCCGTCCCGACAACCACCAGGACGGCGCTGGTGCTGAGCACGGTGCGGGTGTGGAACGACAGGCGCGCCACCTTGTGTCCGCGCGCCCTGTGCACGCCCTTGTGCATGAGCTCGTTGACCACGGTGAAGCCGAGACCGCCGATGGTGATGAGCACCATGATCACCACGTTGACGCCGATGTTGGTGTCGTAGCCCATCAGGCTGTCCGGATAGAGCGAGAAGCCGGCGTTGCAGAAGGCGGAGATGGAGTGGAACGCGGCGGAGAAAAGCGGAAAACCCTCGGGCTCCAGCAGCCACAACGCAAGGCAGCCCAACGCTTCCAGCACCAGCGCGCCGGTGACCACGCGGAAGAGGAAGCGGCCCAGGTCAAAGGCCGGGTCGTGCAACAGGCTCTGCCCCACGGCCAGACGGTCCGTCAGGGAGATGCGCCGGCGCAGCAGAATGAGCGCAAGGCTGGTGTACGTCATGATGCCCAGGCCGCCGAGCTGGATGAGCAGCAAAATGACGGTCTGGCCCAGGGGCGAGAAGAACTGCCCCGTATCCACAACGATCAGACCTGTGACGCACACGGCCGATGTGGACGTGAACAGCGCGTCGATGGGCCGGATGGACTCGCCGTTGAGGCACGCCGGATGGCTCAACGCCAATGCGCCCAGAGCGATGGCAAGCCCGAAGGCATAAATGGGCAGGGAGAAAGGCGTAATGAGCCTTTTTTGAGGGGGCATCGGATATCTTGATTCGTTTAGGGCCGGCCTGAAACGGCCGGGTTACGCCGGGCCGGCGCGCCTGTATGCGTTGGCGCGGGCCACACGCCTGCGGTTTTCAATTCTTGACGCTGGAATACACCCACTGTACTAGCTTGGTTTCCGTGTTGAGTCAGCGAGGCGTAGCCGAACATTTCGAGCTATCTCCGCCGTTCGCGAGCCAACACCCTTCCTACCATGTCTCGCCGCTGCGCGAAAGGAGGACGGCCGACTGTTGCACGGCCCGACCCGCATGTGGGCACCGCGTAAGGCTACCGCGTCGCCCGCTCTCATAGACCTTGCCTTGCATCAGGGCAAGCCCCCCGGAGCGTTTATCACATGACAAACGCAACCAAGCCGTAACTACTTGTTCATCCAGAACATACAAGGACTGTACCCTCATGCGCCCTTCTCCCTTTGCCCTGGAACGATTTTTCGCCGAGCACGAGTTCACCGCGCCCCATCTCCTGTGCTGCTCGGACTGCGAGTCGGTGCGTGTGGAGGACCTGACCAGCGCCAGCCCTGACGGTCTGCAGGGGCTGCTGGACCTCTCGCTGCGATATGGCGACTCCCATGGCGAGCCTGGCCTGCGCGAGGCCATAGCCAGGCTGTATACGACCATCGAAGCGCGGAACGTGCTCGTCTTCACCGGCGCGGAGGAGGCCATCTACGCCTTTGTCCACGGCGTGCTCAATCCCGGCGACCACGTCATCGCCACCACGCCGTGCTATCAGTCCTTTACGGAGCTGCCCACCGCGGCCGGTTGCCGGCTCACGCCCTGGCCCATGCTGCCGGAAAACTGCTTCGCTCCGGACCCGGATCTGCCGGCCCGGGAGTTCACGGACGCCACCCGCGCCGTTCTTGTGAACTTCCCGCACAACCCCACGGGCTACCTGCCGCCGGTTGAGTTTTTCACGGACCTCGCGGCGTCCTGCGCCGATCGCGGGGCCATCCTTTTCTCGGACGAGGTCTACCGCTTCCTGGAGTACAACACAGCCAACAGGCTTCCGGCAGCGTGCGACATCTCGAAATCGGCCGTGTCCCTGGGCGTGCTCTCCAAGTCCTTCGGTCTGCCCGGCCTGCGTGTAGGCTGGGTGGCCACGCACAACGAGAAGGTTCTGAAGCAGATGGCCGCAATGAAGGACTACCTCTCCATTTGCGGCAGCCGCCCTTCCGAGTATCTGGCTCAGCTCGCCCTGGCCAGCCAGGAGCGCCTCATCGCGCGCAACAGGCGAATCATCGTGGAGAACCTCGCGTTGCTCACCAGCCTCTTCAAACGCCGCGATGATCTCTTCGCCTGGACCCTGCCGGCGGCCGGACCACTGGTGTTCCCGTCCATAATCTCCTCCCGCTTCGGCGGCGGCACTCCGCCCGACTCCGAGGTTTTCGCCGACCGCCTGCTCAAGGAAGCCGGCGTGCTGGTGGCTCCGGGCTCGCTGTTCGGCATGCCCGGTCCGCACTTCCGCGTAGGCGTCGGCCGGCTGGACATGCGGCCCGCCCTGGCCCGGATGGAAGCCTGGGTGGACACTGCGGTCCCGCCGGAATAGTCTGCCGCCCGGCGCCGGGCAGAACGCGCGAGACGCCGCGGCAGGGCCTTCCGGCGAGAACCATGCCTGCGGCTTCCACAGCTTCGCCGCGCTTGCCGGGGTTGTCTTCCGGCGTATGAGTGCCTAATTTTATTTGTTGAACCAACAAACGCACATCAATCAGACCAAGGACCCACCGTTGAGTATCACCGTCAAGGCCGTTGCCTATACCGATCCGGAGATGAAGGACTTTTTGCGGATGCCCTACCAGGTGCAGGGCGACAATCCGCTGTACGTGCCGCCGCTGATGATCCAGCAGAAGGACGTGCTCGATCCGAAAAAGGGGCCGTTCCACAAGTACGGCACGGCGCAGTACTTCGTTGCCTACGACAACGGCCGACCCGTGGGCCGGCTCTCCGCCCACCTGAACCCCCGGCACGAGAAGCTGCACTCCCCGGACGATGGGTTCTTCGGCTTCTTCGAGTGCGAGAACAACCCGGAGGCGTCCAGAGCGCTGTTCGACGCCGCCGCCGGGTGGCTCGCCAAGCACGGCAAAAAGGTCATCCTCGGCCCCATGGGCTTTGGCATATACGAGGATGTCGGCATCCTCATCGACGGATTCGACACCATGCCCGCCCTGCTGCAGACCCATAACCCGCCCTACTACCAGGATCTTGTGAAGAGCTACGGCTTCACCAAGGCGCAGGACTGGGTGGCGTTCGGCGGCCTGCCCAAACCGGACCTGCCCATCCGCGGCAACTTTGAAGAGAAGATTCCCAAGATTCTGGAGCAGACCGGCTACACCATGCGCCAGCCCACGGCCGACGAGATCATCTCCCGCTCGGACGAGGCGCTCAAGCTCTTCAACGACGCCTGGGGCCCCAACTGGGGCCACGTGCCTTTTACCAGTGAGGAGTTCAAGCACATCCTCAAGGAGCTCAAGCCGGTGCTGCGGCCCAACCTGATGCGCGCGGCGTTCGACGAGAACGACGAGATGATCGCCTACCTCATCAACGCGCCGGACATTAACCCGGCCATCCGCGCCATGCACGGCCGGCTCACGCCGTGGGGCATCGCCCGGCTGTACTGGGAGGCGAGGTACCGCACGCCGCACCGCATCCGCAGCCTGATCATGGGCGTGCGCAAGGAGCACCAGGGCCGGCGCATCCATCTGGCGCTGATGATGTCCATCTACCTGGAGTTTCTGAAGTTCCCGCTGGAGAACTGGGACTGCTCGCTCATTGCGGAATCCAACCGCGCCACCCTGCGCGCCTACAGGGTCTTCGAGGCCGAGATCTACAAGACGTGGCGGATCTACAGCTACACCATGCAGAGCTGATCCAGCCGGATCCCGCACGCTCCTCACTTATGGGACGCGCAGGGGCTTCCGGATGCGGCTGTAGACCAGTCCCCGGCCCATGGCTGTACAGCCCACCGCGCACCGCCCCTCCTGATGCGCATCCGGAAGAATGATTCCCAGCGCCGCGGCTTTATTGCCCGCGGCGCTTTTTCGCTGTAGGTTCACAGGGATGCGTGCCGGACAGCCGGCGCATTGCCCGAATATCCTGCGACAGCGGAGCGCCCATGGACATCCTCTTTCTCGGCAAACGCGGCGACAGCCAGTGCGAGGCAGCCGCGGAGTTCCTGGCCACGACCTGCGAGAACACCGCCATCGTATACGCCGCCCTGGGCGAGCCCCTGCCCGAGGAGCTTGGCTCCTGGCAGGGCGACTATATCCTCTCCTACCTCTGCCCGTGGGTGCTGCCCGCGAACATCCTGGAGCGCGCCAGCCGCGCCAGCCTGAACTTCCACCCCGGACCGCCCGAGTATCCCGGCGCCGGCTGCACCAACATGGCGCTCTACCACGAGGTGGCCGAGTACGGCGTGACCTGCCACCACATGATCCCCCGCGTGGACGCCGGCCCCGTCGTGCAGGTGCGGCGCTTCCCCGTCTTTCCGGCCGACACGGTGCTGACCCTCACCCGGCGCTGCCACGCGCACATCGCGGCCATGTTCTACGACATCGTCTCGATAATCCTGCTGGGCGAGGCCCTGCCCGCCAGCGAGGAGAGCTGGACCCGCGCCGCATACACACGCAAGGACCTGGACGCGCTGAAGGTGGTGACGCCGGAGATGGACGAGGCCGAGGTGGCCCGGCGCATCCGCGCCACCACGTATCCCGGCTGGGACGGCGCGCGCGTGGAGCTGCACGGACGCCGTTTCTATCTGGAGGGGTCCGCCCCGAAAACCAAGGACAACAAGTCATGAGCGAGTACTTGATCAGCGAGGAGCTGCCCCGGCGGTTCCGTAGCGAGTTCCCGGCCCTGGAGGAGTACGCCTACCTGAACCACGCGTCCGTTTCCCCCCTGCCGATGCGTAGCGCCGAGGCCACCAAGCGCTACCTGGACGACCGCATGCGATACGGCAGCCTGCACTTCGAAGACTGGCTGGCCGCACGCAACGACGCCCGCACCCGCGCCGCGCAGCTCATCAATGCGGACCCCGAAGAAATCGCCTTTACCGGCAACACCTCCCACGGCCTGTCCATCGTGGCCCAGGCGTTGGAGTGGAAACCCGGCGACACGGTGGCGGTCTCGTACCCGGACTTTCCCACGGTGGTATTTCCCTGGCAGAACCTCGCCCGCCGCGGCGTGAAGGTGGCCAAGATCATGCGCCATGGCGGCAGCCTGCGCACCGAGGATGTGGAGCGGGTGCTGGACCAGACCGAGGCCCGGCTGCTGATGGTCGCCTCGGTGGACTTCGCCACCGGCGCGGCGTGCGACCTGGATGCCCTGGGCGCACTCTGTCGCGAACGGGGCACGCTCTTCTGCGTGGACGCCATCCAGAGCCTGGGCGCGGCGCCCATGGACGTACACCGATCCTCCATAGACTTCCTGGCCGCCGGCGGCCACAAGTGGCTCCTCGGCCCCATCGGCTTCGGCATCCTTTACGTGCGCCAATCGCGCGAGGAGCTTCTGCACCCATCCACGGTCGGCTGGTGCAGTGTGGAAGACGGCGAAACCATCACCCTGGACTTCAAGCTGCGGAAGGACGCCGGCCGGTTCGAGCCCGGTACGCAGGACATCGCCTCGCTCTACGGCTTTGCCGCGTCGTTGTCTCTGCTGCAGGAGGCCGGCGTGGAGAACATCCACGCGCACACGCTGGGCCTGGGGCAGTACATCCGGGATTGCTGCGCAGAGCGCGGCCTCGCCCTGGCCTCGCCAGACGGACCGGGGGAACGCTCGGCCATCGTCTCCATCGAGCATCCGGACGCCGATCGCGCCGTGAAGGCGCTTTCTGCGGAAAAGGTGGTGGTGACCCTGCGCGACGGCCGCATCCGCGTAGCGCCGCACCTGGCCAGCACCACCGGGGACATCGACCGCCTCTTCCAGGTGCTGGACGCCGTGTAGCAGACCGCCGGCTACGCCTTGACCACGACCTTGTTGCGGCCGGTTTCCTTGGCCTCGTAGAGGGCGTCGTCCGCGCGTTTGATCAGCTCCTGGAGCGTATCCTCGCTGCCGCCCATCTCTGCAACGCCCAGGCTGGCCGTGACGCACACACGCGCGCCCTCCTCCAGGATAAAGCAGATGTTCTCCAGGGAAGCGCGCACCCGCTCCGCCGCTTCCGCCGCCCCCTGCAGATCCGTCTCCGGCAGCAGCACGGCGAACTCCTCGCCGCCGATGCGGCCGCACAGATCCACGTCGCGCAGGGTCAGGAGCATATGGGCGGCGACCTCCTTCAACACGCGGTCGCCGGTGTCGTGTCCCCAGGTGTCATTGATTTTCTTGAATAAATCCACGTCGAGCATCAGCAGGGACACGGCGACGCCATAGCGCTTGTGGCGCTCGATCTCCTTGCGGCAGCCATCAAAGAAGTGCCTGCGGTTGGCCAGGCCGGTGAGGCTGTCCGTGGTCGCCAGCCGTTGCAGCTCCTTCTCCGCCTCTTTCTGCTCGGTCTTGTCGCGCACGCTGCCCACGGCGTACCAGGCGCCGTGCATCCGGAACGCGGCCACGGCGTGCTCCACAGGGAACACCGTGCCGTCCTTGCGCCGCGCCTGGAACTCGCCGATGCTGCCCACGATGGGGCCTTCCCCGGTTTTGGCGAAATGCGCCGTCCCCGCATCGGCCCTTTTGCGGTCCTCCTCTTCGACCACCAGCACATGCACGTCCATGCCCAGCGCCTCGGCCTCCAAGTAGCCAAACATATTCTCGGCCGCGTGGTTCCAGAACTGAACCGAGCCGTTGCCGTCGATGACGATCATGGCGTCGTGCGAGGCTTCGAGCATGGCCCGGGCCTTGCGCTCGCTCTCGCGCAGCTCCTCCTGGGCCTTCTTGCGCCGGGTGACGTCCACGGTGGATCCGCGATACCCGATTAGCCGGCCGGATTCATCCTCGACCGGCACGGCGCTCAACGCCTGATGGATACGGCGGCCGTCCTTTGTCAGGCCGTCCACCTCCCGGTGGCGGAACGACAGCTTGCGCGCAACGGCGTGGAGGAAGAACTCCGAGTACTCCGACACCTTGTCCGCAGGCATGAGCATCGTGAGCGTCTGGCCAATCAGCTCCTCCGGCGCATAGCCCAGCACCTCGCGCACCATATCCGAGATATACGTAATAACGCCCTTGTCGTCCGTTTCCCAGATGAACACGCCGGCCGCTTCAACAATGGTGCGCATCCGCTCTTCGCTCATGCGCAGCGCCTTTTCGGCCTGATGACGACGCACCATGGTGCGCGCCCACGTCCACATGCCGGCGGCGACAAGCAACAGCGCCGCACCACCTACCCACGGCGCGTAGTCGAGCCATGCCGGAACGATGGCAGCCCACGGAACGTGGTTCACGATGACCCAGCATTCATCCAGCACGGGCAGCACCCTGGACACAACGTTCTTATCCGCCGTGGAGCACACCGTTTCATAGGCGAACAGCCCGTTTTTGGTGACGCGCGTGCCGGATTTGCTGCGGGAGATGTCACTCCAGAGCTCGGGGAACGTTTCCGACAGATCGCCGGAAGACTCCTTGCCAAGCGTCGGACCGCGCAGCTTGGGCCCTTTACTCCGGAACAGGTAATGCCAGCCGGTCGAGGCGAGCTCGTGCTGCGCGATCATCTGCAGGATCATGGAGCCGTCGTAGCCGATCACCACAACGCCGAGCGTGCGCCCATCCTCATCGAGAATCGCCCGGGAAGCGTGCAGCATCGGCGTTCCGGGGCTGAGGCCATTGGCGCCGTCACTGAACTTGATGGATGATATCCAGACGCGCGGGCTGTACTCCAAGGCGCTTACATACCACGGGCTGGCAGCCTGCGAACGCAAGCCGCTCGCCGACATGCCCACGTTTCTGCCGTTGACGTTTTCGACGTGCAGGAGCTCCTGGCCCGAGACGTCCAGCAGGATCATCTGAAAATAAGTGGGATGCTCTTTGGCAAAGAGCATGAAGGCCTTGCGGAGCTCGCGCGGACAGACCGCCAGCTCCTTCATCTCAAGGCATCCGGTGGCGTAGTCAGAAAGAAAGCGGACATCCGCCGCCAAGGCGGCGATCTCGTCCTCGAAGAACTGGCGCTCCAACAGAACAGTGGTGCGCTCGTTGGCTGCAGTCAGCCGCTCCGCCTCGTCGAACTGCGATGTGAGAAACCAGTGAGCCAGGAGAACGAGCACGGCGGCTGTGGGGATGAAGTACGCAAGAAACCGCCGCCAGACCAAGGGCGTAATCTTCTCGTCCAGGATGTCGTAAGCGGCTTTGCGCGCTTCCATTTAACCTCCTTTCAAATCACGGAACGGGGCATCACCCCCCGCCCAAGAGCTGCAGGATCAGCCCGAGAGCTATGAGCCCCAGCGCCACGGCGCGCGGCCCCAGATGTTTCAGGGAGCCGCCCCTGGCCTTGCCTACGGCGGCGAGCACCAACCACACGGCGCCCAGCGCGCCGGCCACTATCCACGGGCAGACCACCAACACGACCAGCGCCACTATGAGGAGGGCGAGCCCCACGGCGAGCACAAGGGGGTTGAGTACCAGCGAGGCGACGAACGCGGCGGACAGCACGCGTGACAAGGGTCGCCCGGCCCGGACAAAACGCATGAGCAGCCCCAGCACCAGGATGAGCACCGAGAAGATGAGCGAGGCGTAGAACACGCTGGTGCGGTTGGCGATGAAGAAGTTCTGCTCGAAAAGCCAGGCGATGATGAGCGAAAGGGAGAAGAGTGTTCCGGCAAAGATGACGGCGAGGAAGAAGAGCGAGCGTCCGCTGCCCGAGTAGGGGTTGAGCAGCAGCAGGTAGTCGCGGAACCCGACCTTTTCTCCAGACTCCAGGGCGGGTTCGTCCTCGGTGGAGCTTCTGGCCTGGCGAGCGTCCTTGGCCAACATGGAGCCCAGCACGCGCAGCACCGCCGCAGGCGACCTGAGCACCTGGATACGCCGGCCCAGCCAGCCGCGAAACGCGCCGCGCCGTTCGTCGGACACCATGTCGGCGAGCACAATGGTCGCTCCACCCGCCACGAGAAGCCATCCCCAAAAGACTAATGACATCGAAACTATCCCGTATGGTTTGGTTTATCGTCTACGTTCTGAAGCTGCGGCGAAACACGGCCCAAGCTGAGCCGCCGGCACCGGTTACGGGGCGCATGGGGCCGCGGGCGCCCAGCCATGCGCAATGAACCCGGACATGCGATCCTCCAGGACTTTCCGGCCAACCGGACAACCGGACAGCGCGTCGCTACATCGGGTTCTTCCAGGCGGCGCGGCGGCGCGTGCGTTTCCGACCGGCCGCGGTCTGTACTGTTTTCCGATGTTTGCAACACAAAGCTACAGCGCCCCTACAGTGCCCGGCCGCATTGGTCAACTCCTCCTTGTTATCGGGGTGTACGCCCTGCGGCGCGAATATCAATCTATCGTGAATTATACTGAGATGTTGTGATAAAAAACCGGCTATCGGTCCGATCGGCGCTAATCCGTGCCGCCGCTGCGCTCCAGCAACTCCTGAAAAAAGGCCAGCATGTCGCGCCAGGCGCGTTTGGCTGCAATGGGATTGTAGCGCGCCCCTTCCGTATCCGCGGTCTCGTCGGTAAAGGCGTGCACGGCGTTGCCGTAGGTCGTGAACACCCAATCCACGCCGGCGTCCGTGAGCTCTTTCTGGAATGCGCGCACATCCTCGGGCGGGACCACGGGATCGTCCGCGCCATGCAATGCGAGCACGGAGCCGTGGAAGTTGCTCATCATGGCGGGATGCGGCGTGCTCAGGCTGCCGTGGATGCTGACCACGCCGAGGAGGTTTGCGCCGGCGCGTGCGCCTTCCAGGACCACGGCTCCGCCGAAGCAGTAGCCGATGGCGAAGAGCCGCCCCGGGTCGGTCAGGCTGCTCTCCCGCAAGGTCTCCACCGCGGCCAGGGCCCGGGCCTGCATCAGCTCGCGGTCCGCATAAAAGGATTTGGCCAGCTTGGCGGCCTCCTCACTGTTCGCGGCGCGCACGCCCTTGCCGTACACGTCGGCCACCAGCGCGGTGTAGCCCAGCTCCGCCAGACGCCGGGCCGTGTTCATCTCGTGCTCCCGCGGACCGTACCAGGCGTGGAAAATGACCACGCCGGGCCGCGGCCCGGAAATGGCGTCGTCGTAGGCCAGCACCCCTTCGAGCGTCTGGCCGCCCTGCTCGTAGTCCACTGTTTCCATGACCACCTCGGCGCGCGCCGGGGGCACGCTTTGAGAGAGGACCACGCCCAAAGCCAACGCCGTAACAACCATCGCTTTTGCGGAATATGCCATGAGACTTGCCTCCTGCGGCTGCGGGTGAGCAATCTGGTTTTGGATATGCCCAATATACACACAAATCCGCTTGAAAGTACATTGCGGTGCGGAAAACACAGCACACGAGCCCACGGTTCGTTGCCGTATCCTCCTGTTTTGCATAGAGTCGCACGCGAAAACTATCAGCATTCCGGAGCGCTCATGCTTTTTCGCATTGTTCGTTGCTGTATCATCCTTGCCGTGCTGCTTGTCCTGTTTGCCGGCAGGGAGAGCCGCGCGGCCGGTTTTGATCAGGCGCCGTCCCTGGCGGCCCTGGTTCGTAGCGGCGACCTGCCCCCGGCGCACGAACGGCTGCCCACCACGCCGCTGCTCGTTCGCGCCATACAACGCCCCGGCCGGTACGGCGGCGTCTGGCGCATGGGCATGCGCGGCAACCGCGACCACGCCCTGATCATCCGTACCATGGGCTACGAAAATCTCGTGCGCTGGGATCCGCTCTGGGCGCGCGTCATTCCGAACATTGCAGCGTCAGTCACCCCCAACGAGGAGTACACACGCTACCGCTTCCGGCTGCGTCCAGGCATGCGCTGGTCCGACGGCGAGCCCTTCACCGCGCGCGACATCCTGTTCTGGTATGAGGATGTGCTCATGAATCCTGATCTGACAAAGTCTCCACCGGAGTGGCTGACCGCAGGCGGCAGGCCCGTCAGTGTGGAGGTGGTGGACGAGTTCTGCTTGGATTTCGTGTTCGACAAGCCGTACGGCCTGTTCCTCCGGCGGCTGGCCCATCCCCTGGGCGCAGAGCCCACAAGCTACCCCATGCACTACCTTTCGCAGTTCATGCCGCGCTACAACCCGGACGTGGAGGCGCTGTGCAAGAAGGAAGGCGTGGCAGACTGGACGGCGCTCTTTGCCAAAAAATTCGGCGCCGTGGGCAACTACGACGATCCGAGCCGGTTCCGGAACCCTGATCTGCCCACTCTGCATCCCTGGGTGCAGGACACGGGGTACACCGAAAAGAGCACGGAGCTGACCGCGCACCGCAATCCGTATTACTGGAAGGTGGACGCCCTGGGCCGGCAGCTGCCGTACATCGACGAGCTGCACTTCGCCATCACCGATCAGACAGGTCTGGAACGCATGGCTGCCGCCGGCGAGATAGACATGCAGAACCGGCACATCGCCGAGGAGGGCAACCGACGGTTGCTGGAGAAGCATATGGCCGACGGCGGCTACCACTTCTTCCGGACCCTGCCCAGCCGCTCCAGCACCTACACCGTGTGCCTGAACATGACCCACCGCGACCCTGTTCTGCGCAAGATATTCGATGAGCTGGACTTCCGGCGCGCCCTCTCCCACGGCATCGACCGCGCCGCGCTCATCGCCATGCAGCAGCAGCCTGAAATCCTCCAGCCGTACCAGGTTGCACCGCGGCCGGAGTCGCCGTTCTACAGGGAGCGCATGGCCACCCAGTACCTGGAGTACGATCCGGCGCTTGCCGGCTCGCTGCTGGACGGCCTGGGACTGGCCCGGAACCCGGAAACCTCCATCCGCATGCTGCCGGACGGCAGCCCGCTGGCCTTCGAGGTGCTGTGCCAGACGCCGTACCTGCCCCTGCTGAAGCCGATCGTACAGGGCTGGCGTGAGCTGGGCCTGGACGTGACCGTCCGCGTGGTGAGCCGTTCCGAGGAGTATGCTCTCAAGGACACCAACCGCCACGACGCCCTCTTTGTTGGCGCCGAGGGGGGACTGGACGTTTTACTGGAGAACCAGTTCTATCTCCCCAGCAACATCGAGGCGGTCTACGGTGTGGCCTGGGTGCTGTGGCAGACGGACCACGATAATCCGATGGCCATGCGTCCGCCGCCCCGGGTCATGGAGCAGCTCAATCTGTACGACGACCTCAAGTCCACGGGCAGCCCGGCCGAACAGACCAGAATCATGAACGCCATTCTGGATATCGCGGAGGAGCAGTTCTACGCCATCGGCCTGTTCCTGCGGGAGCACGGCTACGGCCTGGTGCGGAACAACTTCCACAACGTGCCGGAGCTGATGCCCTATGGCTGGTCGTACCCCACGCCGGCCCCTACCAATCCCTCGCAGTACTACACGATTCCACCTGTGCAGAACTGACGGCCCATGGTCTCTCCTCCACGCCCCTTCTCCCGCCGCAGTCTGGCCTTCCGGGTCAGCCTTATCGTGGTATGCGTGGAGGTGGTGATCTTTTTCCTGGTAGGTCTCTTGTATCTGCAAATCCACGACCGGCAGATGGAAAAAGAGCTGGGGCAGCGCATCCGCGCCGTCACCAGGCTGGTCTCCAGCGGGGCCCTGGCCTACGACGCCCTGGGCGACAAGGATCTTGTGGGGCGTCTGGTGGGCAAGGGTTTCGAGGAAGCCATGGTCGTCGGATTCACGGGGATCATCTTCAACGCCACGGACCCCTCTCTGGTGGGCCGTGATATCCGGTCCGTCCCGAGCCTCGACCCGGAATGGTTCACCCAGGCGCGCAACGGCGGGTTTACGCACACCATCAAACACGACGGACGCCACGAAATCATCGCGGTCTTCCCGGTGCTCAACGCGGCCGACGGCGCCGCCTTTGTCTACACGT
The DNA here is from genome assembly GCF_013085545.1 of Oceanidesulfovibrio marinus. Lineage (NCBI taxonomy): Bacteria > Pseudomonadati > Thermodesulfobacteriota > Desulfovibrionia > Desulfovibrionales > Desulfovibrionaceae > Oceanidesulfovibrio > Oceanidesulfovibrio marinus. Next base: position 109,915 of record NZ_CP039543.1, on the reverse strand, counting down.
TTCTGCGGGTGGACAAGAGCCGCGTCTCGCAGCAAAGCCACGAGTTCTTTCTGGTGCTTCTCCTGGGCTCCGCCCTGGGCGGCATCGTCACCTCGCTGGCGCTCCTCGTCAGCTTCCGCCGGCTCGTCTTTTCCCGGCTCAGGCAGAATATGGCCGTGATGGAGCGCCTGACCGGCGGCGATCTGAGCGCCCGCATTCCGCTGCTGTCGCCGATACGCAGGGACGAGCTCGGCTGGATGGCCCATGGCTTCAACGAGATGGCCGAGTCCATGGAAAGCAACGTCACGCGCCTGAAGCAGGAGGTGGAAAACCGCACCCAGGCCGAGGCGGCGCTTTCCAGAGCCAAGGCCGAACTCGAAGAGCGCGTGGAGCGCCGGACCATGGACCTGGACCGCTCCAACCGGGAGCTGAAGCGGGAGATCGAGGAGCGCAAGGCGGCCGAGGCGGCAATGCGTGAGAGTCACAAACGGCTCCAGGGAATTCTGGACCACTCGCCGTCCGCCATCAGCCTTGTGAACTCGGATGGCCGGTTCATCATGGCCAACCTGCACTTCATGCTGCTCTTTGCGGCCGGCCGGACGGATATCGCCGGGCTCTCGCGCGCAGAGGTGTACGGGCAGGAGAACGCGCAGGTTCTGAGCGTGCTGGAGGATCAGGCGCTGGCTGAACGCAAGCCGATGGCCGACGAGGAGTCCTTTACCGTGGAGGGCGAGGTGCGCACCTACATGACCACGGCCTTTCCCCTGTTCAACGAGTACGGGGCGGCCTTTGCGGCATGCGCCATTCGCACCGACGTGAGCGACAGGAAGCGTTTGGAGGCGGAGTCCCTCCGCGCCGGGCAGCTTGCCTCGCTGGGCGAGCTGGCGGCCGGGGTGGCGCACGAGATCAACAACCCGCTCAACGGCATCGTCAACTACGCCGAGATCATCCACGACGAGCTGGCCGACGGCCCCTGCCATGATCTCGCGGCCAAGATCATCCACGAAGGGGAGCGTGTCAGCCGCATCGTGGCCAAGCTGCTGGCGTTCTCACGGTCGCGGTCCGAGCAGTTCGAGCCCGTGCAGGTGCGCGAGGTGGTGGACGACGCATTGCAGCTTCTCGAAGGCGGCGTCAATCGCGGCCGGGTCGCCGTGGATATCCAGGTGGACGACACTCTGCCCCGCATCCGGGCCCGCGCCCACGAGATCCGCCAGGTGCTGCTGAACATACTGAACAACGCGCTGCACGCGGTGACGCATGGCCAGACGCCGAGGCCGGACCCGCTCATCCGCATCGAGGCGCGGACCGCGTTGCACAACAGCGAAGCGTTCGTGGATATTTCGATCACGGACAATGGGTACGGCATCCCCGAATCGGCCATGAACCGCATCCTTTCGCCCTTCTTCAGCCTGAAGCCGCACAACGAGGGCACGGGCCTCGGCCTGTCCATCACCCATGCCATCGTCAAGGGGCACGGCGGCCGGCTCGACATCGCCAGCAAGGAGCACGAATACACCCGCGTTACCGTATCCATACCTATATACGGTGACACGTCTTTCTCTTGACATTCGTCCGTGCTTCCATGCTATTACACCAAATTATAATACAGAGGCACAGAGTATAGCTCTGGCGGCGCTGCTAGTTACGGGGCGCGTCGATTTTTCTGGAAAGGTTTCGTTTTCGAGCTCGTGCAACCTAATTAGCGATTGGCAAGGAGAATGCGGCATGAAAAAATCCCTTCTGGTCTGCCTGACGGCGGCCGCCCTGGTACTGGCATTTGCCCTCCCGTCCATCTACGCCGAGGACGCCCCGGCAGATGGTCTCGTGCTTGACCACACCGATGATGCAAAGGGCTACAAGGTCACCTTCAACCATACCTCGCACGCCTCCGTGGACTGCACCACCTGCCACCACCAGGAAGGCGACAAGCAGTATGCCAGCTGCGTGACCGAAGGCTGCCACAGCGCCACCGACAAAGCCGCCGATCTCTCCTGGTACAAGGTTGTCCACAACCGCAAGGCCGGCGTCAAGGAAACCTGCATGTCCTGTCACGTCGAGACCGCCGGCAGCGACAAGGAACTCAAGAAGAAGCTGACGGGCTGCATGGGCTCCGCCTGCCACCCCAAATAAGCCCAGGCGCACATAACTCGTTGATATGATGAGCCGGTCTCCCCTATTGGGAGGCCGGCTTTTTCTATGGGGGGCAGTGGTCCCGGGCGCCATGGCCATGCGTCTCTGTCTGAAGCGCGTGGTGATCTCAGGCGCGCCCGGATATCATGCACATCCGGAGCCAGGGGCCGTATTGATATGTCCCCGAATCGGGCATGGTGCTTCAACGGCTTGCCATGCTCCATGCATTGCAAAAAGATCGAAAACAACGCACTGGAACAGGGCTTACATAACTTTTACATCCCAAGATGCGCCATCTGCTGTTATAGGACAGTTCCAGAGCGCACAAATCCGGCGGGATACGCCGATTGCACCGGACATTCTGACAGTTTATTCAGAGAGACGCTTAAATCGTTGTCAGCCTCGATGAAATCACGTATTCATCCCGGCCGATCAAGACCCCGAAGGAGGTCCTCATGGCTGATGATTTTCGCTCACTACTCGAGACTATCTACCCCGAAGAGCCTACGCAGACCTGTTACGACGACCTGGCCATAGGGTCGTGGTTCACGGCATCCATCCAGGCGCGCAGGCCATACGACGACTCTCCCATGACCCTCAAAGATCCCCACAGCTACGACACGTTCCATATGAGCCTCATGACCCGCGGCGGCGTGATCACATACGGCGAGTGGGACGCCTGGACCGAGCTTTCCAACAAGCCCTGGGCTGAAAAGTTCCGTGAAGACTACCCGTTCCTGCTCGTTGCCGAAGACCTGACCGTGGAAGAGACGCAGCGCATCTACGACGACCTCGTGCGGTTTGCGGCGTCGAGGAAAGCTCCCAACGAATACAAATGACGCGTTTTTCATCTTTCCGAGCCATCTGAATCAGTATATATTGCATCATTCTCGACAACTGCGTCGAAAATCCGTCCGGTCGGTCGGCATGTGCTTTGAGCGAAACAGAACGCTTCGTCCGAACCACATGCCGGCCGCCTGACGGCGCGTGAAGCATCTGTTCTGGACTGGCGCCGCCCTGACTCCGGGGCTGCGCACCTGTCCGGCGACTGCGCCGGGCCCCTGGTCGTTTAACTCAGCATTGTATTGAGATTGAATATGAAGCAGCACAGCCGACTGTCCATCGGGCCTGCCCTCATTGGCGCGAGCACCCTGCTCGCGGCCCTGATCCTGGCGATTCCCGGGACCAGCCTGCTCGGTTCCGGCATTGCCTCCGCGAACCAGGAATTTTCGTACAACTCGGTCATCGACCTGGCACAGGAACTGAGCAAGAACCCATACGTGGAGGCCGCGCCCCTGCCGGAACCGTTCAGCCCCCTGGACTACGATGCCTGGCGGGATATCCGTTTCGATCCGGAGAAGTCCCTGTGGCGGAAGCAGAAGCTGCCCTTTGAAGTGCAGCTCTTCCACCCCGGCTTCCTCTATCAGAACACTGTCTCCATCAACATCGTGGACAACGGCAAGGCAGAGGAGCTGCCGGTGGAGAAGTCCATGTTCACCTATGGCCGCAACCGCACCCTGGGCGAGCAGCTTCCCGAGGTGATCGGCGCCGCCGGCTTCCGCATCCACGCCCCCATCAACACGCGCAAGTACTTCGACGAGTTCCTGGTCTTCCTGGGCGCCAGCTACTTCCGCGCCGTGGGCAAGGGCCAGAACTACGGCATCTCGGCCCGCGGCCTGGCCGTGGATACGGCGCTGCCCAAGGGCGAGGAGTTTCCCTGGTTCCGCAAGTTCTGGATCGTCAAGCCGAATCGCAAGGACAAGGACCTCGTCATCTACGCCCTGCTGGACAGCCAGAGCCTGACCGGGGCGTACGCCTTCCGCGTCTGGCCGGGCACCACCACGCAGGTCGACGTGGCGGCGCGCATCTTCCTGCGCAATCCTGTGGAAAAGCTTGGCTTTGCGCCGCTGACGAGCATGTTCTTCTATGGCGAGAACAGCCTGCCCAGCCCGCGCATGGGCTGGCGGCCCGAGGTGCACGACTCCGACGGCCTGCTGGTCAACCTGGCCAACGGCGAGTGGCTCTGGCGGCCGCTGCAGAACCTGCGCACCCTGCAGCTCTCCAGCTTCGAGGCCAATGACGTGCAAGGCTTCGGCGTGCTGCAGCGCGACCGCAACTTCCACGACTACGAGGATCTGGAAGCGCACTACGAGCAACGGCCCAGCGTGTGGATCGAGCCCATCGGCGCCTGGGGCAACGGCCACATGGAGCTGGTGCAGATTCCTTCGGACCAGGAGATTCACGACAACATCGTGGCTTACTGGACCCCGGACACCCTGCCCACCGATGACCAGCCCCTGGCCTTCGAGTACCGCATGCGCTGGATGGGCGACCCGGCCGAGCTCTCGCCCGGCGGCTACGTCACCTCCACCCGCGTTGGCCGTGTGCACAAGCAGGAGGACGCGAAGGAGGAGCAGGACGGTGAGGTCTACATCTTTGTTGTGGACTTTGGCGGCGAGACCCTGGCCAAGATCGATCCGGACGAAGAAGAGCTCTCCGCCAATGTGGATGTAGGCCAAGGCGCCGAGCTCCTGGAGCAGCAGGTCTTCCCCAACCCGGAGACCAAGGGCTGGCGTCTCTCCTTCAAGGTCCGCTTTGCCAGCAAGTCCACCCTGGAGCGCATGCTGCCCGACAAGGAGGGCCCCATCGAGCTACGCGCCTTCCTGCGCCACAAGGATGACGTGCTGAGCGAGACCTGGAGCTACACTTTCAAACCCGAGCTTCAGGAGTAGTCCGCACCATGCCCCCCTCTGTCGCACCCAACCAGCCGCATACGCCGCCGACCCCTGCCGCTGCAGGCAACGGCTCCCGGGAAAAGGAAGCCGCCGGCGCGCGTCTGATGTCGTATCTACGGCGCCTGCCCCTGGCCGAGAGCGAACGGCTGGAGCGCGCCCTGCGTGTTGTCCGCGCCATGCACCCGGACGAGGACGAGCCCGGACCGGCGGCCATGCAGGAGCTCTTCGAGGAAGGCGTGGGCCCGGCCACGGAGTCGTGGCCCTGCGCCCAACCGCCCATCTCGCGCCTCTCCATGGCGCCAGAGCGCTGCAACAACCGCCCCTGGCTGGCGCGCATGCCGCGCAAGCGCATGAAGCAACGGTGGGTCAAGGCGTCCAGACACCGCCGCGTGGCCCTCACCCTGCTCATCACAGGGCTCACGGCCGTGGCCGCCTGGCGCATGGCCACCGTGCTGCCGCACCAGGGCAGCACCTATCTGGAGATGGTGCTCATCGGCGTCTTCGCCATACTTTTCGCCTGGATATCCCTGGGCTTCTGGACCGCCATCGCCGGGCTCGGCGTTCTGATACGCGGCACGGACCGCTTCGCCATCACCAGGCCACGGCCCACGGACAACCCCGTGCGCGACGATGTGCGCACCGCCCTGGTCTTCCCGGTCTACAACGAGGACATGAACCTTGTCTGCGCCGGAATCGAGGCGGTCTATAACTCCATAGAGCGCACGGGGCGCCTGGCCAGCTACGACATCTACCTGCTGAGCGACACACAGAACCCCGACGCCTGGGTGGAGGAGGAAGCGGCCTGGGCTAGGTTGGTGCGCCAGCTGGACGCCGAGGACCGTATCTTCTACCGCCGCCGCCGCACCAACATCAAAAAGAAGAGCGGCAACGTTGCGGACTTCTGCCGCCGCTGGGGCAAGAACTACACGTACATGACGGTGATGGACGCCGACAGCGTGATGAGCGGCGAGACCCTGAACCGCATGGTCGAGCTCATGGAGCGCAAGCGCAACGTGGGCATTCTGCAGAGCCTGCCCGCCGGCGTAAACCAGCACACCTTCCTCGGCCGGGTGCAGCAGTTCGCGGCCCGGCTGTACGGCCCGGTGTTCACGGCCGGCCTGCACTACTGGCTGCTGGGCGATGCGCCGTACTGGGGCCACAACGCCTTTATCCGGGTGCGGCCCTTTATCCGCCACTGCGGCCTGGGCCGTCTGTCCGGACGGCCGCCCATGGGCGGCGACATCATCAGCCACGACTTCGTGGAGTCCGCGCTGATGCGCCGGGCCGGCTACGAGGTCTGGCTGGCGTACGATCTGCCCGGCAGCTACGAGAAGGGGCCGCCCAACCTGCTTTCCGAGATGACGCGCGACCGCCGCTGGTGCAAGGGCAACCTCCAGCACCTGCGCCTGGTCTTCACCCGCGGCATCTTCTCGGCCCACCGCGCCCTGTTCCTCAACGGCATCATGGCCTACGGCTCGGCCCTCCTGTGGTTCCTCTTCCTGGCCGTATCCTCGGCCGAGGCCATTGTGGAGGCGTTCACCGAGCCCAGCTACTTCAGCAACGCCAAAAGCCTCTTTCCCCAGTGGCCAAGCTGGGAGCCATGGTGGGCGCTCAGCCTGCTGGCCACCACGGGCGTGCTGCTCTTCATGCCCAAGATCCTGGTCTTCATGCTCGTGGTCATCAAGGGCCGCAGCAAGGGGTTCGGCGGCTTCTTCCGCCTGCCCATCAGCATCTTCATCGAGGTCCTGACCTCCACCCTGCTCGCCCCCACGCGCATGCTCTTCCACAGCAAGTTCGTGTTCGCCACCCTGCTCGGCTTCGAGACCCATTGGCTGAGCCAACAACGCGAGGACGCGCCCACCACGTGGGGCGAGGCCGTGCGTTCCCATCTGGGCGGCACCATCCTGGCTGCGCTGTGGGGCTTTGCCCTGTTCCTGCTCAACCGGGAATTCTTCTGGTGGGTCTCGCCCATCTTCATGCCCATCGTGCTCTCCATCCCCATCTCGGTGTGGACGAGCAAGCCCAGCCTGGGCAGGGCCATGTACCGCATGGGCTTTCTGAGAACGCCTGAGGAGGTGGACCCGCCGCGCGAGCTGGTGGAGACCGCCGAGGCGTACGAGCGCAACGTTGCCGCCAGGCGGCCGCTGTCCATACCCAATGGCCGCGGCTTTGCCCTGGCCGTGGTGGACCCGGCCACATGCGGCCTCCATCTGCGTCAGCTCAACGGCTCCAAGCAGCTGAATCCCTCAGTCTGCGCAGAGCGGGACGAGTTCGTGGCCAAGGCGCTGGAGAACGGTCCGGAATCCCTGACGCCGTTCCAGAAGAAAGCGCTGTTGTATGACCCGCGCGCGCTGTCCGACCTGCACCGGCAGGTCTGGACCCTGCCGAGGGACCTGCTGGCCAAACGCTGGGGCATTGTAACCGAGTAGCGGCAGGGCGAATCGCCTTTTCCGCAACGCGGCCTACTTCCACACAACCACTAGGCGTCGCTCCCGGATGACAGATATCCGAGGGCGACGCTTTTCTTCGGAGACAACGCCGGTGCCCGGTGCAGTCTCCGGATCGAAAAGACACCGGAAAACTGCCCTGCCCCCTTGCCCTCGCTCCCTGTTCCGTTAGGATGATACGACTCGTATTCCGATGGCAACGCCTCTGCGGCGGAGCGCCGGGCCATGCGCGCCGGCTTCCGCTCCGCATACGTATCCTAACCTTCCGGGGGGAAGCGCCATGGCTGGCACCATTCCATTCGCATCAACACACGTATCCAATACGCGGCCGCGTTCCTGCCGCGGCATTCTTTCCTGCTCGATCCTGCTGCCGGTCCGATGGCTGGCGCTGCTCCTGCTGACGGCCGCCCTGGCCGGATGCGGCTCTCCAGGTCCGGAGGCAACAGCCAAGCTCTTCGTCCACCACTACGTCAACAACCACCCCATGGCGCTGCAGTACTTCGACCTCCGGCCGGACGGCGTGGAGCACATCACCCCGGAAGAGCGCGATTTCAACGCCCGGCCCCTGCTCATGAAAATGTTCCGCGACAGCGTGCTGGAGGAGGACGCCGGGCTGATGCGCGTGAACACAGCCCGCGTCACCGCCAGGCTCGTCTCGCAACACGGCCCGGACGCCGTGGTCTATCTGGGCGGGCAGATCGAGTACGTGTATCGCGACTCGCCGACGCGCATCGTGACGTTGGACAACCTGGTGACGCTGCACAAGGAGGATGGCCGCTGGAAAGTGCACGGCGCCGTGCTCGGACAGGGCGGGTAGCGAATCGCCACACTCCAGCCGGGCAGGCGCCGTGTTTGCCTGGGAAAAACAACGGCACCATTGTACGGGCACCGCCGCGAGAGCTGTCAGACCGGCGGTGCGAAGATGGCGTCGAGCCGCTCGGCGCTCCACCCGGCGCTTTCCAGCGCGGTGCGGGCCTGTGCGGCAGTGGCATCGGTCACGTCCACGCCGTTGGACGCGGTGAGCACGGATATGGCCAGCGGAATCAGCTCCGGCGTGGTCATGAGCTGGGCTTTCTCGGTATCGGTAAACCGCGCCTGGAACTCTGCCGTGCCCAGGAGCCGCGCCTCTTTCAGTCTGTCGACAAGCTGACCGTCCACCACCATCTGTGTGTTTGCATCGGCCGGGGCATTGACGATGAGCACGCCGCCGCCCGGATACTTGGCAAGCACGCACGCACAATGCGCCTCGGCTTGGCCGTCCCCCGTGTCGCCGATCTGGCTGCGGATTACGCCGTCTGCGTCATATATGATGTGGTATTGCATCACATTCCCTCCGGTAAGAACCATCCAGTGTTATACACCCAGGCCAGATTGCCATCGTTCGTGTTGTGCACAATTTCACCCTGCAGATCGGCGTTAACAGGAACGCGTACCACTTCCATTCCGTATCCGTTTCCTGTTGAGAATGATATACGCACTCCGCTTCCTGTTTCTCCTGCCGTTCTATAAAAAAGTGTAGCAGAATTGTTTCCGTAGCCCCCATTCTGAAATGTACCGAATACTGTCCGGCAAAATGCAGGTGCTGTCCATTGGACCACCACATATGTCATATCCAGGTCTGTTCCGGATATATTCGTGGCAAACTCGTTTTGATAGGTGACCAAGCCGTTGGCATACACAAAGGCATAGATGGCTCCATCCCCTACAGTGTACACGGCAAATATACACCGATTGCCGCTCGCGTCGTACCACCCCTGCCTGCTCGCATCCCATACGGGCGCAGTGGCGGAGTTCACGAAATCGGCAGAAGTGAGCGTGCCAGCCGCTCCGCTCTTGATGTAGAGATACTGCCATTCGGCAGTCGAGGAGGACAGGCCGGTCATGGTGTAGACGATGTCCGCTGATGTGAACGCGATGACGCCGCCGATCTCGTAGGCGCAGCCGCCTGCCAGGGTGATCTCCGTGGGGCCGGTGCGCTTGAACTGCGGACGCCGCGCCAGACCGTTAATGTAGCCCGCGCCCCCAGCCGCAGGCGCTTGCCAGCCCGCGGCGCCGTCGCTCTGGCGCACGAGCATGTCACCCACGCTGCCGCCGGAAGGAACGCGGCTGTTGTAGGCCAGCGCGGCAATTCCGGCCACCTCGTCCATGGCGGCCTGGACGTTTGTCCCCCCGGCGCCGGAAGAGCCGTTGTCGTAGCCGATGCTCGCCGCCGTATGGGCGTTCGGCTCTGTCTTGTGCAACGCCACAGCAGAGGAGGCCTCCCCTGCCGGGTCATAACTCCCGTCGTGATCATGGTCGGACCGCGCTGCCGTCTCCGCGGCTCCGGGCCCGGCAAGGTCTGTTGTCCGCAGGATAGTGGCGTCGATCCGCTCATAGCGTGCATCCCCGCGGGCATCGGTGTGGTACTGGGGATGGTCGTCATCTTCCAGACCGGACAACGCGCCATGGTCGGTGGCTCCGCCGCCGGTCCCGATCAGCGTGTGGTCATACGCCGCTTCGTGCGCAGCCCTCTGAGTCGTCGCTTCGCCTGCCGGGTCCGCCCCGGCCAGGGCAGCGGTCACGGCATGCGGGTTGTCAGTGTCCGCCAAATGGGCGTCGTAAGCGTCATGATCGTAGGCGGTTTCATGCGCCGCGCGTTGCGACGCAGCCTCCCCGGCCGGATCCGCACCAACCTGCGCCGCCGTCACGGCATGGGGGTTGTTCTCCCGAGACTCGTGTGCGGCTACGGCTGCCGTGGCCGAGCCCAGGGCGTCATAGTCGCCGTCGTGACTGTGCGCGGCTGGAGGAAAGGCCGAAGGCGTATCCGTCACGCCGTTCCAGGGAACGGAAGCCGCCGCATCCACAATGCCGTCGCCATCAACGTCGTAGACCGAGGCGAGCATGTCGCCCCCGCCGGCGAACTGCCCAGCATCGCCCCACTCCAGCCCGGCGGCGGAACGCCGGAGCACCTGCCCGGTCTGTGCAGCATCGTGGCCGGGAATGGCGTCCAGGGTCGCGCGGTTGGCGTGGGCGTGAAGCTGCGCGTGCGTATGCCCTGCATTGGCCTTGCCACTCAGGGCGATGTCCACCGCTTCCTTCCGGTAGTAGCGCACGTCCCCACGGCTGTCCGTGTGGTAGTGCGGATGGTCGTCGTCCCCCAGGCCCAGCAGCAGGCCGTGGTCCGCCACGCCGCCCTCCCCGCTCTGGTACACGCTCACGCGCACCAGCTTGTCAAAGCGCACGTGGAAGGCCCGCCGCACCACCGTGGCATGAATCTGCGCGCTCATCGCTCCGCCCTCCTGGTCACCGGCTCCTTCACCAGAACCGCGCCGCGCCACAGCACATGCGGTCCGGGCAGCAACCGCACGTCGGCCAGGTACTCGCCCGGCTCCACGCCGATGGTCTTCTCCGACTCGAAACGCAGTGCGCTGACCCCGCCCGAGGCGTTGGTATGGGCAGACACTTCGACCGTGAGCATGGCGTCTTCGTCCGCATCGTCCAGCCGGCGCTTGATGGTGGCCAGCAGCGTGGCGCTGGTCAGGTCCACTGGCGTTTCCTCGCGCGTGTCCTCGTCATACGCGCTCACAACGATCTCCCATTCCCAGAGATCGCCGCGGTACTCCTCAATCATGTCCTGCATTGGTATGCTCCTTCGCGTCTGGAAGTTGCCCGTGCCCGCCAGCGGCGCACGCCGCTGCCGCGAAAGTGGTGGACCACATACTCGCCGGGGAACTCCGGCAGCGGCTCGTCGGGGTGCAGCGCGCCCAGGTTGAGCGCAACGGACAGCCACGTCCCCTGCTCCACACCGCCGGCCAGGGCCTGCAGGCACGACTGCCAGAAGGCTGACATGGCCGGGCTCTGGATACCGGAGTAGAACGCCGCGAGCGGACCGCGGTCAAAGAGATGGGGCCGGCCCTCGCGCATGTCGAAACGCGGCCTGGCGCGCAGCCGGGCGTCCGTATCCAGCCAGACCATTCGTGATTTGTGCAGCGCCAGGTAGACGCGGCAGAGGTCCATGCACGCGCCGAGCGGCGCGTTGTTGCGTCCGTGCCAGCGCACGTCCAGGCCGAGGTGCTCGCAGAGGTTCAGCCACAGCGGCCAGGGGTCGATGCGCCGCGCGCCCAGGTCGTACGCCAGGGCGGCGTCCTCCGTGATCAGCAGGTATTCGTCCGCCTCGTCCAGCATGGCTCGGTTGGCGAGCATGATCTCCCGCCGCCACTCCGGCAGCGGCACGGCCGGACCACCGAGAAAGGGGAAGCGGTCCACCCAGGCCTGGACAAACGTGAGCGGCGCGTCCACGAACCGGCGGCGTCGGTACGGCGTTGCGTGCGTAGTCATTGTCGCCTCAGGATCGTGCCAGTCGCCGCGGCGTTCTGGACGCGGAGGTCTCGCCGGTTTCTACCACACCGGACGCGTCCCAGTCGTAGGAAAGGCCGGCCGTGGCGATGCTGTTCAGCTCCTCGCCGTAACGACGGTGGTAGCGGTCGGCGCTGCGCTCAAAGCCATCGGCCTCGCGCGAACCCGGCTTGGCCAGGTAGCCGTAGACCACCTCCAGGCTCTTGAGCACGGCCAGGGGCCTGATCTCCGCGGAAGTAAGCCGGGACGGATCGAGCGGCACAGCGGCCGGGTCGATGCCGCGGGCCCTGGCCGCCGGGCCGTACCACACGCGGGAAAGGTCGCGCAGCACGGCCTCCTCGCCCAGGGCGCGTTGCACGGACCAGTCGTCCAGCTCCGCCGGCACCAGGTGGCGCACGTCGGCGGCCACGGCCGTCAGGTCGCTGTCGGTACAGAAAGTCATGGAATCAGCCCTCCTTGTTCTTCAGATGCGCGGCAATGCCGGCCCGTAGATCGCTCTTGGCGCGCCAGCCGCCGCGGCCGGGAATGCGCAGCGCGCGGGCCATGTCCCGAAGCTCGGCCAGACGCATCGTGCCGAGGGACGGTGCCTCCACCTCCATGTCCGGCGCATCGTCCTGCCAGAGGACATGGGCGGCGGGGTTGAAGTCCACGGCGGGAATAACGGCCCGGCGGCCCTTTGGCGTGCGGATGGCTACAGTCTTCGGTGACTTGTGCATGGGCTCCCTTCAGTACAATGGGGGACGGCGGGTAGCCGCCCCCGTGAGTTGCAGCCTGCCGTTGAAACACACATCTTCCGTCAGGCTATTCAAAAACCGCGCTGGCAAGGCGCACGAAAAGATCAAGACCGTGGCGTACATGCGGTACGTAAGGGTTTGAGCTTTCCGAGCAACGCAGCCAGCGCGGGAGTTTGGGCAACCTGCCAGCCGACAGGCAACGCCCTCCTTTCCTGCAGGCTGCTCAAAAACCGCGCTGGCAAGGCGCACGAAACGATCAAGACCGTGGCGTACATGAGGTACGTAAGGGTTTGAGCTTTTCGAGCAACGCAGCCAGCGCGGGAGTTTGGGCAGCCTGCTAGCCGGCCACGCGGCAGGCCAGCTCCGGTCGGACAAGAGCCGCGCCAAAGAGGATGTCGAAGGAGTAGCGCGTGCGCTTGTACTCCCGCGAGATCTCCAGACGCAGTGACAGGCCGGACACGGCGTCCGTGGCGGTCTGCACCAGATTGCCCAGGCCCTCGGTGTTGTCGGCCAGGGGCCGGTTGGCAAAGGCGATGGCGTCGCGGTGGAAGGCCAGGTTCACCACGTGGTCGCCGGCTGCGGACACGGCCTCGTCACCGGCCAGGGGCTTTTTGAGACCGCCGAGGATGGACACCACGCCGCTTTCGTCGGCCGCGATGGTCACGTCCTGGGCCACGGCGTACGGGCTGGAGTCTCCGGCGATGGTCAGCACGTCCCCCCTCTTCAGGCTGAGGCCGTTGTCCGCGCCCACGGTAACGCTCAGGCTGGTCTCGCCCACGGCGTGGGCCATGCCGCTGCCGATGGTGGTGGGGCTGGCCTCGGTGCCGCCCACGGTGCCGGCCATGTGGGTGGGCACGTTCTGGTCCAGGAACCAGTCAAAGCCGAGCTTGCGGTTGATCTGGCCCTCGTTGATGGCCGAGGCGTCGCCGGAGAAGGAGGCGTCCTGGAAGGCGCGCAGCCCCAGGGCGCTGGCCTCGGCGTCGGAGTCGATGACCATGCGGCGGTCCTGCAGGGGCGCGAGGTTGTTGTTGAGCATCTTGCGCGCCGCCGTGGCCTCGGCCACGCTGGTTCCGAAGGGCGTGAGGCCCGGCTCGCCCACCAGATAGGGGCAGCCGGTGTACAGGCCCAGCAGGTAGGCGTCCACGTAGTTGGCCAGTGCCTTGATGGCCTCGGAGGCCTGCATGGGGATCACGCCGTCGAAGACATTGGCGAGGTCCTTGTCCGAGAGGGTGAAGGGAGCTTCGCGCCACTGGTCCATGGTGATGGCCACGGAGCTGGGGGTGAGGTTCGCCGGGTCCGGCGCGGTGTTGGCCGGGTTCACCGGGGTGCTGGCGATGGCCGAGGGCACAGGCACATCGATGACCGCGCCGCGCGAGGCGGCGGTGTGGCCGTAGTCGGAGTTCACCAGCCGCGGCATGACGCACGTCTCGCGCAGGGCGAGCAGGCCCTGGGCGAGCAGCTTGGGAGTGACGGCGGAAAGGTCGTTGGGCATCTGTCAGATCCTCCTGATAGTATGGAAATGGTGTGATTCCGATGGGGGTTGCCAGGCGGCTAGACCACGCTCACCGTGCCGGCTGCGATGGCTTCGAGGTTCTTGCTGAAGGCGCGGCTGTCGCCGCGGGCAATGGAGCCCGGCGAGGCGGAGCGGCGCTCCTGGTTGCCGCCGGCGCCGGAGCCGCCGGCCCCGCCCCTGAGGATGGAGTCGCGCTCCGGGAAGTGGTTGAGGATGTAGATCTCCAGCGCTTCCTCGGTGCCGGCCGGCTTGCCCGGCTCGATGCGCGACATGATGGGCTCGCCGGTGGGCAGATGCGCCACGGGCACGAGCTTTCCGTCCATCTCCTCCACGGTGAAGATGCGGGAAAAGACGTCCAGGGCCACGCCGGGCGGCAGCAGGGTTTTTTCCCGAATGAACTTGCTGGAGGCCACGGCGTTGCGCACCAGCAGCGTGCGAATCTGCTCCTCGCGCTTGGCCAGCCTCTCTGCCAGGCGCATGGCCGCAGCGGTGTTCTTTGTCGAGCCGGCCTCGGGCGTGTCGGCTTTCCCGGAAGTCTGGGCGACCTGTTCCACCTGGGCCGCGAGCTGCTTGTTGCGTACCCGCAGCTCCTCGTTGGCGGCGACGAGGCTGTTCACCTTCTCACGCAGCGCGGCGGCTTCGTTCTCCTTGTCCTGCAGCCTGGCATCATCGCCGTCGGGCTCGCCGCTTTTTCCCTGTTCCTTGTTGGTGGGTGGCCCGGCCAGAATGGCCAAGGCGTCCTTTTTCGAGTCGTCCATGTGCACCTCGCTCGTGTTTGGGGCGCCATTTCCATGCGGCGCCGTTGGCATTGCGAACCAGGTGCGAGTATGCGTCGGCCGTAGCGCCTCCCACCACGCGGAAACGCTTCCTCCGGCATGCGGCGGGCCCTATTGGGATTGCACTTCCGGCCTGCATGGCTTAGATAGAATCTCTAATTTCAGACCGTCACGAGCCAGGAAAGCGATTCCATGCATCCATTTCCCTCTGCATCCGGTACGAAGCGCGGCTCCTCCGTGCGTCGCCTGGTGCTCCGTCCGCTCATCGGACTCACTCTCGCTGCGGCGATCACCACGCCCGCCATGGAGCTTTCCGCCAAGTCCTCTGTGATTCCCGAATCCGAAAAAGTCCTGTTTGAAGAGCGCGTGTTGATGCCTTCGCCAGGCGAGATCTTCGCCGCCCTGGACAGGATGGGCGTGCGCGACTGGAGCGGCGCCGCGAGCTTCGACACGCGTTACGACTACCCGGACAACGTGTTGCGTGCCCTGAACCTGGGGGTGCGCGCCGCCGACGGGTTCCTCGCCATCCAGGCGCGCGACAAGGCCAAGCTGGGCGAGATGATCTCAGTGATCATGCCCCTGGCCGAGGAGCTGATGGTGGGCGAGACGCTGCTGGCCGAGGGCCGGCGCATCGAAGAGATGGCCAGCCGCGAGGAGTGGGACGCGCTGCGCATGGAGCTGGACAGCCTGCGCCGCAAGATCATCGCCGAGATGGAGCGCCTGGGCGACCAGGACCTTGCCCTGCTGGTCAGCGCCGGCGGCTGGCTGGAGGGTCTGCGCGCCACCACGGCCACGCTGGAGATGTCCTACGATCCGCGGGCCTCGTCGCTGCTCCACCAGCCTGCGTTGGTCAAGCATTTCATCACGCGCATCCAGGCGCTCAGGCCCGAAATGCGCAACCACCCGGCGGTGCAGCGGCTCTCTATTGAGCTCGAAAGCATCCGCAATCTGATCGACGTGGACTTCGGAGAACCTGTCCCGCAGAAGAACGTCACAACGCTGCACAAGCTGTCCGAGACGCTTGTCGAGGAAATCGAAGCGGGATGAGAACGCCGAGACGGCACACCATCGGGGGCATCTGGCTCCTCATGGCGGCGGTACTCATCGCCGCGCAGCCCCTGTACGGCCAGAGGATCAACGATCAGCGGCGGCGCGAGCTGGTGCAGCACTCCTCCGCGGCCATGGCCGACTACGCCGAGGACGGCTACGCCATCCGCGAGCTGCAGATGGGCGCGCTGTACACCGGCGAGTCCTACTACTTCACCACCCAGCTTTCCGCCGGGGTGGACTACGTGTTCTACGCCGCCGGGGACAAGGACCTGAGCGGCATCGAAATCCGCGTGTTCGACGAGAACTGGCAGCTCGTCACCTCGGACAACAGGCAGCTCCGCCAGGCCGAAGCGTTATTCCAGGTGTTCTGGAGCGGTTCGTACCATGTCCAGGTCACCATAACCGGCGCCGGCCCCAACGGCGCGGGCTGGTTCCTGATAACGGGCTACAAGTAAGCCATCCTTCAACGGCGCAGCCGTCCCATGCATTTTTCCGGCGTCATCGAACTCGACCCCGACATCCGCAGCGCCTTGTCCCAGAGTCTGGCCATGCGGACGCTGGAGCTGCTGGCGGTCATCGCGCAGGTGGGCGAGTCGGAGTCGGACGAGATCGCCACACGAGCCCGCGCCTTTGTCTGGACCTTTTACGAATCCCTTTATCCGCAAGACATCACCGCTTTTTTTCTGGAGACATACGAGGAGCTCGTCACCCGTCCGGTTGACCTGGAGCAATTCACCGCCTCCTTGCGGGAGCGGCTGAACTACCCCGAGCGCATTGCCGGCCTGCTCACGGCCTACGAGTTCGTGGCCGCCGCCGGCATGGGCGACCTCGCCCTGCGCACGGCGCGCACCGTGGCCTCCTTCGTCAGCATCACGCCGGAAGACGTGGCCTTTCTGGAGCACTCCGCCGGCGTAAGCGAAACGCCGGGCTGGATTCTCGAAAAATCGAGCCTGCTGGACCTGGTCATCTCCGGCGATCCGGAGCGGGCCGACATCCTGCTGCCCTACCCCGGCCTGGATATCGTGGCCTACAAGACGCACAACCTGCTGCTCATCGCTGCGCGTCATACGGAGCCTGCCGGCATCCGGGTGCTAGTGGACGGCCACGCCCTGACCCGGGCCTTCACCACGCGCCTTTCGCTCCACTCCACCATCCAGATCGGCGATACCGTGCTGCGCTCCAGCGATCTGTCCGCGTACTTCAGCGTCAAGGCGCACACGCCCGAGACCTCCCTGGCCATCCGCCGGCAGGGCTTCACCCTGGCGCTTTCGCGCCAGCTCAAGGACGAGGACATCGTCCGCTTCCGCCTGGACGACACGCGGCTGACCATCACCCAGCTCGACATCAAGGCGCTGGTCATGGTCAACGGCGCGCAGCTCCGGTCCCGCCCGAACCTGATGAAGGACCACGAGATCGGCCTGGACGACACCATCTTCGTCAATGGCTTCAAGATCGATCCGCGCGAGATGTTCCACCTGCTGGCCGCCCGCCGGGCCGGCCCCCTAGGCTCCGGCCGCGTGGCCCTGACCATGGCCAACGACGCCAAAAGCGCCGTGCACATTGCGGACAATCTGCCCCGGCGCTGGAGCGCCCACCTGATGCGCCGCCACGGCGGGCTGTCCTTCGAGCCCGGCGACTGCCCGTACCAGGCCTACCTCAACGGCCGCAGCATCGCTGCAGGCGACCGCGTGGAGCATGGCGACGTGCTCTACCTGCGCGATACGTTCATCGAGATCGATCTCGAAAACATGCGCTACGAGGCCGAGCGCTTCAGCTTCCGCAAGCTCACGGCGGAGCGCGTCAGCCACGGCCAGCACGGCGGGTTCCTTTCCTCCGGCGGCGGCGCTCTGGACGAGGTCTCCCTGGAGGCCGAGTACGGCGAGATGGTCTGCATCATGGGGCCGTCCGGCAGCGGCAAGTCCACGCTGCTCAAGGTCCTTGCCGGCATCCTGCAGCCGGACTCCGGCACCATCACGCTGGACGGCATCGACGTACACATGCAGTTCGACCGGCTGCGCGACCTCATCGGCTTTGTGCCGCAGGAAGATCTGCTCTTCCCTAACCTCACGGTGTACGAGAACCTGGCCTACCACGCGCGGCTGCGCTTTCCGGAGATCGACCAGGAGGAGGTGCGCCAGAGGGTGGAGTCCGTGCTCACCTCCATCCGCATGGGGGACAAGACGCACACGCGGGTGGGGCCGCCGGAGGACTCGGTGCTCAGCGGCGGCGAGCGCAAGCGGGTGAACATCGGCCTGGAGCTGCTGGGCAACCCGGCCATCTTCTTTCTGGACGAGCCCACGTCCGGCCTGTCCTCCAAGGACTCCGAGCACATCCTGGAAATCCTCACCGACATCGCCCTGACCGGGCGCATCGTGATTTCCGTGCTCCACCAGCCTGGATCGCGGCTGTTCAAGGCCTTCGACAAGGTCGCGCTCATCGACAAAGGCGGCCGCCTGGCGTTCTACGGCTCCACCTTCGAGGCGTTGGAGTACTTCAGCAGCCACGGCGCGCGCAACGAGGAGTCCGGCGAGGGGCATGTGGTGGAGTGCCCGTCCTGCAAGACCGTGATGCCGGAGCTCTTGCTGGACAGGCTGGAGGAAACCCTGCGGGACATCGACGGCTCGCAGCTTGGCGAGCGCAAGCACTCCCCGGGGTACTGGAAGGCGCGCTACCGCCAGAAGGTCGTGTCCGCGTGGATTACGTCCGTGCGCATGCCGGCCGAGGAAAAGTTGCCGCCGCAGCGCCGGGCCACGACCATGGAGCGCTTCTCCCAAATTGCGGCGCTGGCCTCGCGCAACGGCCTGAACAAGGTGCGCGACAAGTCCAGCCTGCTCGTCACCTTCCTGGAGGCGCCGCTGCTGGGCGCCGGCCTGGGGTTCGTGCTGCGCTACAGTCCGGCCGGCGAGTACTCCCTGTATACCAACGACCTCTTCCGCACCTTCCTGTTCATCGCCGTCATTGCGGTCATGTTTCTGGCGCTCTCCGGCTCCGTGCACGAGATCGTCTCCGATGCGCCGGTGTTTCTGCGCGAGCGCATGGTGGACGTGCCCAACCGCGTGTACCTGACCGGCAAGCTCCTGGTGCTCATGGCTTTTGCCCTGCTGCAGAACGCCCTCTTCCTCGTGCCCGCGTTTCTGCTACTCGGCGTGCGCGAGCTCTATCTGCAGCACTTCCTGTTCCTGGGCCTCGTCTCATTCGCCGGGGTCTCCCTGGGGCTGGCCATCTCCTCGCTGCCGCGGCTGTCCCTGCGCGCCGCGCTCAACGCCGTGCCGCTGCTGCTCATCCCGCAGATCGTGCTCGGCGGCGCGCTGATCGAGTACGAGGAGATGAACAAGCAGCTCCGGCTGTTCACCGAAAACCCCATTCCCGAAGTCTGCCAGGCCATGCCGTCGCGCTGGGCGTTCGAGGGGCTCATCGTGATGCAGGAGAGCATGAACAGCTACGACACCGCGCACACCGCCCTGCTGGACGAGCTGCGCCGCCGCAAGGCCTTGCGGGAGCGTTCATCCGGCGACGACGCGGCGCTGTCCCTGGAGATCGAAACGCTCGAAGGCCAGCTGAAACAGCTCAGAAAGGACCGCAAACACGCCTTCGGCAACAAGAACGTACACGACGCCGTGCTGCTGGCGGAACGCCGCCGCAAGCAGCTTGTGGCCGAAGGGCACATCGACCCCGACGACAGCCTGGAGATGCCGCTCTTCGTGCGCGAAAAGCCTGCCCCGTACTACCATTTCGGCATTCCCACGCCCTACTTCAACGCCGCCGTCCTGGTGCTGATGGGGCTTTTACTCAACGCCTTCACCCTGGTGAACCTGCGCAGCAAACCCACCACGGCCGGAGGACGCATCATGGCCCGGCGGCGGCTCAAACGGGCGGCCCGGCAGGTGCTCCATCTGGACAGCCAGGGAATGGAGTGATAGGTGAAGCAAATGAACTTTCACAACACACAATGGCTTCGTTCCGCCCTTCGCAGCGCGCTTTCCGCCGGCGTTTTGTCCGGCCTGCTGCTCTGTTGCGCACCGCCTGCCGCGGCGATTTCGGGCCAGTCCATCATTGAAGACCAGATCGCGACGCAGCAGCAGGTCGTACAGAACGTCCTCCAGGGCCTTTCCGGCCAGACCCAGAGCGGCACCTCATCGGCAGCTCTGGACCAGCTCCTGCAAAGCAGCTCCACGTCGACATATTCGGGCGGCGCTTCCATTCCTGCCACCCCGCAGGCCGAGGCCATCGGCAAGACTGTTCGCGTCGAAGTGCGCACCAGGCTGCGCTCCAGATGTTCCCAACGCTGCAGCAACGTTCTGCAGAGCACGTTGAATTCGTGCGGTCTTTCGCCCTCGCCCCAGGAATGCTCCAACCGCGCGCAGGCCAGCTATCAACTGTGCAACGTGCAGTGCAACTGACGTTTCCAGCCATTCGCCGAGGATAGGACAGCCATGCCCCGCTACAAGGTGACGTTTGTCACGACGCTCGTCGACGAGAAGACCGCCACTTCGGAGAACCTGCGCGACACCATGGAGACGGAAGCCATCGGTGAACGGGTGGCCGCGCTGAAGGTCGCCAACCTGGTGCACGGCACGCCGGAGAAGCTGCAGTTCTACCCGCAGTTCCGGGCGCTGTCCGTCGAGCAGATCGACGAGCCCGAAACCGCCTGATCGCGGCGTCTTTGTCGACGCTACTTGAGCGCCTTCTCCAGAATGGAGAGGTCCAGCGATTTCGCGATATCGAACAGCCCCTGCAGCTCCACGCCTTTGTAGCTCATCAGCACCACCCGCACCTTGGGTCCCAGGTCCGTAGCCACGGTGGGCCGGTCCGAATCATCGCCATACCAGACGTGGCTGTCGAACACGCGGCGTTCGATCATGCCGCGCGCCCCTACCGAGACCATCTCCAATGCAGTGCGAAACATCCCGTACGTGGGGTGCTTTCGCTCCTCGTCCATGTATGTGATGAAGAGCATGTCGTCGGAGTGCGCGCCCTTGCCGGCGTAGCGAGCCACCAGGCTGCCGTCTATGGGCTGGAACTCGTGGAACAGCGCTACCCGGCGGTAGCCCTGCAGATGTATTGCATCGAACCACTGGCGGACGACCGGCTCGCCTATGGTGGGCCGTATCACACGCTTTGACTCGGCTCGTGCGGGCGATGCGCCGCCGGCCAGCATGCCGAAAAGGCAGAGGCACAGCAGAACGGCCTGGAGAAGGCCGATGCAACGCCGCGTTATACTCCCAGACCCGATACCGGCCGAATCACCTTTTGGAACAGGTTCGTGCCACCGCGTCCCTCGCATCGCACCTGAAGAAAAATATAACGAAATTTTAACAGTATGCATATTGCACTCCTAGTAAGTGTCCATCCAGGGCAACAACATCCATGCGATGCGGCGACCACTCTCGGTTTTGCGGAACACGGCAGCGCCATATTCCATTGTTCGATGCATCAGGATATCACGAAGCGATTCGCAGTGCATGCTGCAAAGAATTGCACTATTGCGCGTAAAGGAGTATCCCCCTGCCTTCGGCAAGATTGACGTGGCTGCCGTGGCAGTACTTCCGGCGCAGAAACCAACTACCCGAATGTCGTTGCAGCTTGGTGACTGAATTTACCAAGGAATGCACGCCAACACCGGGACAATTACGGTTACAAAGCGCATCCGGCTTGACAATGAGCCCGCATGCGGTACAGGACTGAGGATACTGATCCACGACTGCAAGAAATCAATAGTTACATTGGGAGTCAACACATGGAAAACTTTGTCAAAGAAGCCCTTGAGATCGTAAAGGCGCAAGCCTCTGTGCGAGTTATGACCGAAGACGAAATCATGGACATGGTTCGCAACCTGACCCGTGATTTCCGCATCCTCTCCGAGTCCGGCCCGGATGCAAGCACTGACGCACCAGCGCAGGAACCCCCTGTTGAGCCGTCCAAGGCCATCAAGGAAAATGCGATCATTTGCCTCGAATCCGGCAAGTCGTATAAGATACTCACCCGCAAGCACCTTGCGAAGTTCGGCCTGACGCCTGAAGAGTACCGCGAGAAGTGGGGCTACTCCAAGAACCAGCCGCTTGCATGTAAGTCGCTCCAACGCAAACGCCGCGAGCGCATCAAGCAGATCAAGCCCTGGGAGCTCCGCGGCCAGAAATAACTGGGGATTATACGCGCACGATACATCCCCATTTTTTACTGCACGAGTTCTCCACGCCGCCGGCTACATTCGTCCGGCGGCGTTTTTTTTTTGCTCAACACAGGCATTGTTTTTCCGGGCCTGGCAGCCACACCGAAGCTGCTCCGGGCAGATGATTCCGCCGTGTTGACTCTTAATTATCCTAATTTTCTTTTCACCTTAAATTTTCTTTAGAGTATTTTTCGAAGAAATGTACAAATAGTAAGCTGCAAACAGAACGTATGATGTATGTAATTCTATCTTAGTTGTGATATGTTTTTCTGCAACATGGCTTGACTTTTCTCATGCATTAGTCAATAAGAGTCCACGTGCATCGTTCCCCATAGAGATAAATGGAGGCACTTCATGGAGAGCTACATCAAGGAAGCCCTTGAAATCGTCAAGGCGCAAGCCAGTGTCCGCAACATGACCGAAGAGGAAATTACCTCCATGGTCAAGAAGCTTGCTGAAGGAATCAAAGGCATCGATGAAGGCGAGTCCGCCACTGAAAAACCGGAGCCGCCCATCGATCCCAAAAAGGCCATCAAGGAAAAGTCCATTACTTGCCTTGAAAACGGCAAGCAGTACAAAATCATTACCAAGAAGACCCTGGCGCAGTTTGGCCTCACCCCCGATGAATATCGCCAAAAGTGGGGCTACAAGAAAAACCAGCCGCTGGTGTGCAAGGCGCTCCAACGAGAACGCCGCAAAAAGATGAAGGACATGAAGCTCTGGGAAAAGCGGATCAAAAAGTAACACCGCGTTCCACGCGTCCGCTGGATTCCTTTGCACAACAGACGCTGCCGGGAGTGACTTCTCCCTGCACTTGTGCAGCTGCATTCCCTTCTTTGCTGCTACGCTCCTCATGGCTGCACCGTTCAGCCGTGATACCGCGTTGCCGGCTGTCGTCCGCCAGGTACAACGCGGATACGACGACAAAAAAGGCCGTCCCGTTTCGGGGCGGCCTTCTTGTTTGCTATAGTGCGTACAGCCCGACTCAGCAGTTCACCATGCTCGCGGCAAGCCCGCCCAGAGCCGTCTCCTTGTACTTCCGATTCATGTCGTGGCCTGTCTCGGCCATGGCGATCACAGCCTGGTCGAACCCCACCATATGGTGTTGCTCCACCTCGGAGGACGCGATCACAAAGGCATTGAACGCCTTCACCGCGCCCATGGCGTTGCGCTCGATGCAGGGAATCTGCACATACCCGGCCACGGGATCGCAGGTCAGCCCCAGATGGTGCTCCAGCGCGGACTCCGCCGCGTTCTCCACCACGTGCATCGTGTACCCTCGGCCCATGGCCAGCATGGCCGCGGCCATGGACGCCGCCACACCAACCTCACCCTGGCAGCCCACCTCCGCGCCGGCAACGCTCGCATTGTGCCGCACCAGCAGCCCCACGGCGGCGGCGGCGCACAACCCGCGCCGCAACGCATCCTGCGGCAGCTTCATCTGATACTTCATCACATGTGCAATGGACGGCAGCACCCCTGCCGAGCCGCACGTGGGCGCCGTCACCACGGTATGGCCGGCGGCGTTCTCCTCCGCTGCAGCCAGGGCGTACGCATCCAGCGCCAGCATCAGCTGAGCTGAGGCCAGCGGCGTTTTCCTGAAGCGTTTGAACATGGCCTTGGCCTTGCGATACAACCCCAGCGGCCCGGGCAGCTCGCCTTCCGCGGCCAGGCCGCGGTGCACAGCATCCTCCATGGCCGCCAGCACCGTCTCCAGCCCGGCCAGCACACCATCCTCGCTGGCCCCGGTCAGCGCGCACTCATTTTGTATGATTATCTGATCAAGCGTTAACCCGTTGCCCGCCTGCAGCAACGCACGGAGCTGCCGCATGGTCCCGTAATCATGCGGCACGTCCGCAACGTGCGGCGCAGGCGCATCCGGCCGACGGATGGAGCCGCCGCCGATGGACTGATACTCCGCCTCGTGCAGCACCTTCCCGTCCGCATCGATAAGTTGGAATACCAGCGTGTTGGGATGTTCGAGATCGAGCACCCGCAGCGTGTCCGACGTAATGTCCTGGCGAGACGTCTTCGTCACAGCGCCGCCCAGCGGAATCTCGTACTCCGGGTTCTCCTCGGGCAGCGAGTCCAGCACATCCGTCGGACAGTTTTCCGGACGCATGCCGCCAAGCCCGGCCAGCACGGCCCATTGCGTGCCGTGGCCTTCTCCGGTTGCGGCAAGTGAGCCGTACAGCACCGTTCGGACGCGCGCAGGAACGCCGTCCATATCTGAAGTGTTCAGGGATGCGAGCTCCGTGCGGAAGTCATACCCCGCACGCATGGGACCAATGGTATGCGAGCTCGAAGGGCCAGGGCCGATGGTAAACAGCTCGAAGAGTGATGTAGTGATGGGCGACATGGCACGTAATTAGCGTCATGCCGCCCCATTGCGCAAGCATTCGATGGAGATTCAATGACCGTTGTCCGTTCATTCGGCCGGTGGTTGCAACTCCGTGCGTATCCGCTCCAGCACCGCGCCGCCCTTGGGCAACAGCCGCTTGGCCATCAGCATTTTGATTTCGCTTTGGAACGTGGGGCTCTCGGCAATGAGCTCCGCGCCGCGCGCCGCGTTCTCCAGATCGGCGGCCAGATCCTCCACTGAGAAGTTCCTCGGCCGTTCCACGCTGATGCGGCCTACCTCGCCACCGCGTCCCTGCCAGGCCAGCCACAGCCCGATGATCGCGCGCTCCGCCTCCTCCAGGTTGTTGGCCTTGGCCGCCAACACCGTATTCAGAAGCTGGAACTCCTGCCGCAGGGCCACACCGCTCTTGGCCTCGCCGGAGACCTGCGTGGCGTTCAGGCCGCCGGCGTTGGCCATGCGGTAAATCTCCTCGGCCTTCTTGGAGGTCCACAGCAGGATCGCCTCGATGGGCTCCCTGGCCGCAGCTTCCAGCCAGTCCTGCTTGGCCCCGTTCTCGTACTCCGGGTCCCACTCCAGAACCGCGCGCGGCCCCACCTCCACCTCGCGCTCCCCGCTGGCGTCCGGCGGCTGCTTGGGCGTGCGGAACATGGGGAACGCGCTGTTCTTGATGACCTCCGAGCCCAGCGACAGATCGCGCAGGATGGAGGCGTCCAGCAGGGCGATGTCCGCGATGTCCGAAACCCCGATGTTGCGCCGGCGGCCGCGGATGTTCATCAGCCAGACAAACGGCACCTGCCCCAGCGGATGCTCCCCGCCGGACACCAGCTCCGCATCGGCAGCCACGGCGCCGGCTCTGGTCTCGGCCGGACGCCAGCGTTCCCAGCGCTCCCGGCCGTAGACGAGCACCGTGCCGTCCTCTTCCAGCAGCTTGACCCACGCCAGCCGCGGCCTGCCGCCCTCCTCGCGCTCGTACGCCCAGTCCAGGATGGCCTCCGGGTGATACGCGGCCACATAGGGGTAGACCCCGTGCTCGCGCTCCTCCTTGCGCGTCATCGCGCCGCGGCCGGGCGTATCCACAAGCACGCCCACGTGCCCGTACACCGAGGCGTACTTCTGCTGCTCCACCAGGAATGCGGCGAAGTCCGAGCCGAACAGGTCGCAGTCGGCCTCGAACGCCTGCCACAGCGAGTCCTCGGCAAGCCCGCCCAGATCGCGCATCGGCGGCTTCTCGAACAGGTAATTCCCGAAAAGATGGACGATGGACCGGCTGTAGTTGAAGCCCACAGCCTCGTTGCAGCGGTCGCGGTAGCTCTGCGCATCCTCTCTGGGATGCCGCGTCAGCGCTCCGGCAGCCACCAGGGCGCTCGCTCCCTCGTACGCCGCCATCCAGAACCGCCAGCGCTCAAGCATCGCGCCGTACTCCGCATGCGTCTTCAAGAGCTCGTCATTCTTCATGGTTCATGCTCCTCGTTGCTGATGGGTTGTCCAAAAACATGGACGCTGCGTCAGACCCCGAACTCTCGGCAGCAGAGGTAGCCCAGCGCGGTGGTCACGTGCTGCTCGCGCAGGGAGTCGTCCTCCAGATAGCCGGAGCCGGAAACGAACCGCGCGGTCTCCAGCCCCTTGGCCAGCACGCTGCAGCGCGGATGGATGTCCAGACGCACACGGCCGGCGGCGTCGCGCAGCAGTGCATTCACCGTGTTGTGCCGCTGCCGGATGGGCGGGTTGCTCCGGGGCACCTTCTGCCGCGAGAACCCGGCCTGGGAAAGGATGAGGTAGTCCGTCTTCTTGGACCGCGTGTCCCGCGCGCGTCCGGATGCGTCGCCATATACGATGACTCCGGCGCGACTCTCTTTGAGCCATGGCCTGGCCATAAACTCGCGCACCGCATCGTTGGTGTCGGCCGTGTCCAGCACGATCTCGTCGAACACGGCCAGCCGCGGCCCGTCCGGCCCCTTGCGCAGATGCGCCAGCACCGAGGACATGGGCTTGCCCTGGCCAATGTTGAAGTCGTGCGACCAGAGGATGGGCAGGGCCGGGTCGAACGTGGCCGCCTCGGTCAGATGGATCTGGCGGTCGAAGTTGTAGTAGATGGCTCCGCCGGCAAGGCTCACCCACCTGGCCTCCACCATCCGCGCGAAAAGCTTCTCGTCGTACAGGGCGCGCAGCCCGTCCACGTACTCTGGCGGCAGGTGGTGGTTGTCGTGCGTTCGCGCGTAGAACACGTCCATCAGCGCGGGTTCGCAGCGCTCCACGAACATCTCGTGCAGCCAACTTCCCGGCTCGTCCAGGGTCGTGGTCAGCAGCATCTGGTTGGTCATGCGGCCGTCGCGAAGCCGCGCCATGAGCACGTCCATGGCCTCGCGCCGCGCCAGGAAGCACTCGTCCACCCAGGCCCAGCCAAACTCGATGCCCGCGAGCATGGCGTAGTTCTCCAGCGACCGGCAGAGGATCTCCACCGTGTGCGAGCCCACGTTGATCGCGATGTTGAATGGCCCGCGCGTCTTGGGCAGCTCCTCCGGCGTGAAGGCCACGCCCCACTTCTTGAGGTTGCGGTAGAAGTTGCGCACCGTGGAGTCGAGCAGCTGGCTGTAGGAGTTCGCCGCGATCAGGCCCAGCACGCCGCGCGGGGTTCGGCTCACCTTGGTCAGCGTCCACAGCGAACCGGCGTCCGTCTTGCCGCAGCCCACGCCCCCGCCCAGGAAGATATAGCGTTTGTCCGAGCGCAGACACCGGAGCTGGTGTGGCAGAGCGTGGTAGCGCACCCGGCGCCCCGGACCGCCGCTCAGCAGCCCCTCTACCCCGGGGATGTCCTCCGGCCCGTCGAACGACGCCCCGCTAGCCGTCATGCCCGCCGCCTTTATCGTGCGCAGGACTCTTTTCCATGGGCCGGTCCTCGTCCTTGCCATCGCGAACCGGCGGCGCGTCCTCCACAATCTCCACGGTCAGCGATCCCCCGCCCGATCCGCCGCGATCCTTGCCGCCGTATTTGTCGGGGTAGAGCCGCTCCAGCCGCCAGGCCGCGGCCTTCCACTGCGCCGGAGCCTGCTTGGTGGTCGTGGTCTCCTTGACCACGGCCCCGTCCTTGTCCACCACGCGTACGGTCTCGGTAATGCGCGCGCCGCCGCGTCCGGCCTCCTCGATCACCCGCAGGTTTTCTGCCTCTGCCCGAGCCAGGGCCAGGCGCATCCGGCCGAACAGCTCGGCGTACAGCGCCTCGTGCGACAGGGCCTCCTTGTCCGCGCTATTGGCCGGATCAATGGGGCATAACTCCTCCAGAGCCCGTGCCCCACGCCGCAGCCAGTTGCTCAGCGTGGAACGGCTGATGCCCGCCGCGGCGGAAGCACCCTCCAGCGAGTCCCCCCGCTCCAGGCTGGTTGCCAGAATCTCGATGACCTCGGCCGTCAGCTTGCTTGGCCGCCCTCGCGATGCACGCGATTTCGTCCGGTGGGAATGCTCCACCGAACGCCCCCGCGCCCCGGTTGTGGACCCCATGTGCTCAACCTCCCAGCCTGAACGGAATGATCTTGGTGAATACGTAGGTCAGCGCCCCGGTTGCGCCGGAGAACCACCAGACGCGGGCCTTGAGCGAATCCACGGCGCGTTCCAGATCGGTCATGCGGACCCCGCGCGACTCGCACCGCTCGCTGAGAATGGTGCGGATCTCCGCAAGCAGCGCATTGGTCACACTCTGCTGCTCGCGCAGGCTCTCCACTGCGTCCCAGAGGTCGCGAAGCTCGCGTTCGCTCATGACCGGCAGCTCTGCCGGGCGGCGTGGCCCGTGCCCTCGGCGCTTTGGCCGTTTGTTCGTGTACAGTCATTCATCATTGGTTCGTCCTCCGTGCCCAGGCACCACGTGCGTCTAAAATTTTAGATATGATCCTTGCCCTCCTGCATACCGGCAAGCGCCAGTGCGGCAGCCATGGCCTCGTGCCCGTAGCGATACCGGCCATTGCGGCGTGTCCAGAACAGCCGCGTTTTCCCGGCTCGCAGGTCCACGTGCCAGCCGTGCCGCGGCGTCCACTCCGGGTAGAGCCCGATGCCCCTGAACCCGAACGCCGTGAGCAGCGCAAACTCGGCCACAGGCGTCATGCCCGGAGCGAAGTGGAAGTCCACGGCCTTGCCCTGGCCGTGCAGGGAGCCGGCCACGTGGCCGGACGGCGACCACGCCGTGTGGACGTGGATGGCCACGCCGGCCTCACAACGAACGCGATCCAGCATCCGCACCAGCTGCGGGTCCACGCGGCTCGGGTCCTCCGGCCATTCCGACGGCGTGAAGTGGACGATATCATTCCAGAAATCCATACCGCCCCCTATGCCGAGCAGATCTGCCGCACCCGACGGCATGTCAGGTTGAACTCCCGCGCCAATGACGCGATGCTGCGCCCGGTCTGCCGCAGGGAAAGGATGCGGCGCCTCCGGAACTGCCGCTCGATGGCGTCCACCTTGGGCACGTGCAGCTTGTCCCCGCCATAGGCCAGGGAAAGCCTTTGCACCTTCTCGTGTCCAATAAGTTGGACAAGCGGATGACTCTCGCGAATGCGGCAGGGCACGTAGAGCTGACCGCCGCCGTACTCTTCGGCGAGTATGAGCGCCGCGCCCGGACCGATGAGGTCCTTGATCTCGCGCAATCCTCGGGGCAGCGCATCCCAATCCAGCGCCGACCACTCTTGCATTTCTTCCGAACCGCCGGGGTCCAAACCGGCTCCATGCCTGGCTTCCTGTTGTATGGCGTCCATTGCATCACTCCTTGTTGTGCGTCCGGACACCAGTGTATCGGCGCAGCAGGAGCCAGCACGCACTTACCCGCCGCTGCCCTCCAGAACCCCGGCTCTGCCCTCTTGACGCGATTGAACGCAGTGAAGCGATGGCCGCATCCTGGCCGCTGTGGGGTGTGGATGCTTCAGTCTAATTGTATGGACGCATTCGGATGCGAAGAACAAAAAAAGCCCGCCGGATGGCGGGCTTGAAGGGATCAATCAAATACGTAGGCGCGATCAGCCGATCAGGTCGTCCATGGCGCTGACCTTGGCCGGCCTGTCGCTCTGGCGTTTCTGCTTACGCTCTTTCACGCGGCGCTCCAAGGTTTTCACCACCTGGGAGACGCGTTCGCTGTTCCAGGTGCCGCGACCGGAGAACGTGGGCACGCGCTCCAGGGCGAGGTAGTCGGCAATCTGGGTGAGCTCGCAGCCGCGCTTGTGCATGTACCAGATGACACGGCGCGTTTCCCGTGGCGTCACAGGCGGTTGCGTGGGCTCGTTGTACTCGTTGAAGATGATCTGGCGCTCCGGAGCCTCGTCGGTCGTCTCCTCGCTCTCCTCGCCTTCCTCGCCCTCCTCGCCGACCTCCAGCACGATGTCGGCTTCCTCATCTTCCTTCTTGCGCGCCTCTTCTTCCTTTTTGCGCGCTTCGGCGGTCTGCTTTTTGCGCTCCGCCTTCTCCGGCTCCTTCTTCTGCGGGGCCGGCTCAGCCTCTGCCTCCGGCTCCAGGATGATCTCCGCCTCGGCTTCCAAAGCTTCGTCAGGAGCAGGCGTCGGCGCCTTCTTCTCGGCGACTTCCACGGCTTCGGCCGGTTTCTCTACCGCCGGCTCCTTTGCGGAGGCCGTCTTTTCGGCAGCTGGCGCAGGCTTCGCGGGTTCCGCAGCAGGCTTGGACGCCTCCGGCGGCTTTGCGGCGGCCGGCTCGGTCGAAATCTTCTCGGGCTCGGATACAGGCGCGGCCTTCTCGGGCTCGGGCTTGTCAGCCTTGGCCTCAGGCGCGGCCGGCTCCTTGCCGGTGTCTGCCTGAGCAACCTTGCCCGTTTCAGGCTTCTCGGGCTTGCTCTTTTTCTCGTCAGGCTTCTTCGCTTCCGCCGCCTTCTTGCCCTCGGCCGGCATGGGCTCGGCCTTGGCGGCAGGCGCTTTCTCGTCCTTGGGTTCAACAGTCTTGTCCGCGATCGTATCCGTGATTGTGTCAGAGTCAGCGGCCTTTTCAACCTTGGGTTCAGCACCCTTGGCGGCGGGTGTTTCCGCCTTGTCCTTGGCCTGCTCTTTGCCACCCGCAGCCGCTTTGGGTTCGGCCTTTTCAGCGGGCTTTGCCTCGGTTGCCGGCTTGATTTCCCCGGCAGCCGTGGCCACCTTGTCCTTGGCCGGCTTCTCGGCTTCGGGCTTCGGCTCCACCTTGTCCAGAGCAGTTTTGGCCTCCGGCGCTTTTGCCGGAGCGGCTTCGGCCTTGGCTTCTTCCTTCTGCGCCTTTGCGTCAGCCGGCGCGACCTTTGCGGGTTCGATGGTCTCCTTGCCGGGGACGGCAGGCCCTGCCGGTTCGGTAACCTTTTCAGGAGCGCCCATTGCAACGGCTTCAGGCTTCGGCGTCTCCTTCTTGCCCACCATGGTCGCGGCGTCGAGATCCAGGACATCTGGCTCCTCGGCCTTCCCGGAATCGCCCAGCAGCTCGTCCGAAAGCTCCGCCGACACGGGCTTTTGCGTCTCCTCAAGGAAAATATCTTCGGCCCCGGGGGCTTCAGCCTCGTCCGGCGCACCCGAATCCTTTGCCGGAGTATCGAACTCCCAGGTGTCCTCGGCGTCTTCCTCGGAAAAATCAGGCAGGGTCTTGTCGGTTTCCGCCAACGCGTTAACCTCGAACTCCCATTCCGGGGAAACATCCCGCCCTTCGAGATCGTTGAGCAGATCAGCCGTGGCGCTCTCTATGTCAAACTCCGGGCCGCCGAAATCGAAGTTGGTGGTCTCTGCAGCCGTCTTTGCAGGCCCTTCCTCGACGACCACCTCCTCCAGCTCGATGGTGGGGACCTCCTCATCGAAAAAGTCTTCGTCCAGATCGATGCTGTCGATGCCGGTATCCAGATCCAACCCGGCTCCAGCGGCAGGCGCGGCCTTTGGCTCTTCCTTTGCGACCTCGGGCTTGGCCTCGGCTTTCTTGTCGTCGGCCTTCTTGGCCTCGACCTTTGGCTCCGACTTCTTAGCCTCAACCTTTTTCTCGTCAGGCTTGACCTCTGACTTGGGCTCGTCTTTTTTCCCTTCCGGCTTGGCCTCGGGCTCCTTCTCCGCCGCCTTGGCCTCAGGCTTGGGCTCGTCTTTTTTCCCTTCCGGCTTGGCCTCGGGCTCCTTCTCCGCCGCCTTGGCCTCAGGCTTGGCCTCGGTCTTCAGTGCCCCCTTTTCAGGTGCGGCCTTGGGTTCCGGCTTCTTCTCGTCCGCTTTGGTCTCGGCCTTTTTGTCCTCGACCTTCTTAACCTCAGACTTCTTGTCCTCGGCCTTCTCTTTGGTCTTCTTCTCTTCGGCCTTCTCTTCGACCTTGGCCTCGGCTTTCTTTTCCTCGGCCTTGATTGCGCTCTTGGGCTCTTCTTTGGCCGGCTCAGCCTTGGCCTCAACCTTAGCCTCAGGCGCTTTCTTCGTCTCTTCGGCTTCGGGCTTGGGTTCGAGCTTCTTATCCTCAGCAGCCTTGGGCTCAGATTTCTTCGCCTCGGCCTTCTTCTCCGGCTCGGGCTCCGCCTTGGCTTCGGGCTTCTTGGCCCGCGCCTTGGCTGCAGCCGCAAAGGCATCCGTGGGTTCGGCCTGCGCCTCTTCGGGGCCGGCTGCCTTTTCTTCAGCCTTCGGCTCAGACGGTTTCGAAGCGGTCGTCCCCGCCACCGGCTCGGCCTTGGCTTTATCCGCAGGCTTGGCCAGCTTTGTCTCGGCCTTATCCGCGGGCGTAGCCGGCTCCGCCTTGGCCTTGTCCCCAGGTTTGGCCTTATCCTCGGGTTTTTCCGGCTCAGCAGGCTTGCCCGGCTCGGCCTTATCCGCCGGTTTGGTCGGCGCCATCTTTGCCTTGTCCGCCTTGTCCGCCTTGTCCGCGGGCATGGCGACCTCTTCGGCCACCGCCTTCTGCAGCTCGGCTATGGCATCAGCCTTCTTGGCCTGGCTCTCGGGCTCTTTCTGCCCGGCGGGCTCGGAAACCATGGGCGTTTCCTGGGTGAACCCGCCGCCCATATCCGCGGCCACCTCCGGAGCGAACGTGTCGGCAACGGCTTTCTTCGCCGGCTCGGCAGGCTCTTTTGCAGATTCCTCTGCCGGGACCTTCTTCTCCGACTCGACAGATTCCTTTACAGGCGCTTTGTCGATGGGAGGAGCGGCCGGCGCGCTGCTCTTGAAGAGCGACGCCTGCTCCGGCTCCGGCTCTTCCACCGTGTCTTCAAACGGCGTCAGCGCTTCCCTGGATTCCTGCACGGCTATCGGAATGGAGCTGATCGCCAGGGCATTGGTGCTCGCCGCCGAGTCCGCGGCCGGACCAGCCTCGGGACTCAGGCCCAGGGCTGCGTCGAGCCGTGCCTCCAGGGCCGCAAGGCGGTCGTTGGCCGCCTGCAACTCGTTCACCAGAGTCTTGATGCCGCCCGCCACGCCTTCGGTAACCGCCTGCCGGAGCATGTCCGCCAGGTCGGTATCCTTGCCGGAGAATGAATGGTTCGAAGCCATCTCGAGTGTTTCCTGGAGAGACGTTGTTATTTCCTGTCTGGAGAACCCGGCTCCGGTCAGGTCGTGAACACGCGACAGCAATTCGATGGCACTGGCATCGTAAAGCGTTCGCCCAGAGCTCGTAGCAGGAATGAAAACGCCGGGGTGATCGGAAACGTACCGTCGCACGGTATTTTCCTGTAACCCGGTAGCCGTAGCCATGTCTGCAATACTGACGAGCTCGTTATCCATCGTAGTAACGTTGTTATGCGCCTGCTGAAGAGGCTGTTGCCCAATTAATAAGCACGGACACACTTATGGTGCTGACTTGTACCACATCCAGACAAGAGTTAACAACCCCTAAAGCATGCGATTATCGGTGGTTATGGTGCGCCTGGGCATTAAAGCCGCCATTGACGGGGCCCAAAGCCCGCCAGACCTGCTCCACGCATGTTAATCCCAGGCAATTGCTCATGATAAGCGGACGTGCTAGGGTCCATTTGCGGTGGATTTCCTGAGGCCCGCCCAATCCCTTAAAGACACGTTGAACACAGCGGAGACATGGACACATGAGCGCCAAGTATCGCAGTGGCTTTGAATACTTCACCGAAGTATTCAGCAAAGAATACAAGGTCGACAAAAGCATCCTTGCCGGTGCTGCACGCGAGGTCTGGGAAAACGAGCTCACCGATGAGGACCGCGCCTCATGGGAAGAGATGGCCCGTTTCTCCGAGCAGGAAGAGTCCGCCAAGGCCGCGGAGAAGAAAGCCGAGCCCAAGGCCGAGGAAAAAAAGCCGGAGCCCAAAGCTACTGAGAAAAAGCCGGAACCCAAGGCTGAGCCCAAGAAGGAAGAGCCAAAGCCGGCCGAGAAAAAGGTCGAGGACAAGAAGCCCGAGCCGAAAGTCGAGGCCAAAAAGGCTGACGACAAGAAAGCCGAGGCCAAGTCGGACGAGAAAAAGGAAGCCCCCAAGGCCGAAGCCAAGAAGGACGACAAGAAGGACGTAGCCAAGGCGGAAGAGGACAAGGCTGCAGAGAAGAAATCCGAGTCCAAAGCCGAAGAAAAGAAGCCGGAGTCCAAGGCTGAGCCCAAGAAGGAAGAGCCAAAGGCAGAAGCCAAACCGGACGCCAAAAAAGACGAGCCCAAGCCAGAGACTAAGCCGGACGAGAAAAAGGCAGAGGACAAGAAACCTGAGCCAAAGGCCGAGGCCAAGAAATCAGACGAAAAGAAAGCCGAAGCCAAGCCAGAGGTCATAGTCGACGCCAAGCCTGAGGCCATAGTCGAGGCCAAGCCGGACGCGAAAAAAGAAGAGCCCAAGGCCGAGGCCAAGAAGGACGAAGCCAAGGCGGACGAGGACAAGTCCGCCGCCAAATCCAAGGCCGAGGAAAAGAAGGAAGAGCCCAAGGCCGCGGAGAAAAAGCCTGCGGCAGAAGCGGCCAAGGAAGCGCCATCCAGCCCAGGCTTGCCCGCATTTGTCAAGGCCGAGCAGCCCGATTTCGAGGCCGCCAGAACGCCCTTCTCCACTCCGGCCGCTTCCGAGAAGCCCGGCGCGGCCGAATCTTCCGACGCATCCAAACAGCCGCCCATGGTGGTTCCACCTGCCAAGGATCCGATCGGGACGGCTTTTGAGTCGCTTCTCGAACAGAAACAGGCCGATCCGGCTCCCACTCCGCCGTCCACACCGCCTTCCGCGCCGCCCAACATGGATCTCGACAAGCTTAAGCAGGCCATCGGCAAGCGCGTCTCCTCCAAGGAGGAAGAGCTCGCGGCCCAGTTCGCGCCGCAGCAGACAGAGCCGGAGCCGCAGCCGGGCGGCTACCGCGACACCCTTTCCAGCTCCGGATTCTTCACCTCGTCCGGGCCCATCAAATCGGGACTCACCATTTCCGCCGACAAGCCGCGTCGTACAGCAGCCAAGGAGGCTTCCGTGGAGCATGTGACGAGCGAAGGGCACACTGCCGCCGAGAGCATCCCAGAAATCCAGGACCCCAGCGCCGTCACCCTGGACGCGCCTTCCGCCGCCGTCATGCGCCGCAAGCTCATGGAAAAGGCCGACGAGCTCGCCGACGCCGTGGTCTCCAAGGCGCTGGACGGCGATGTCCAGGCCCTGGCCCTGTGCATCGAGCGCGTTCTGGCCCCGGTGGACGAGGCGCGGCTGCACATCGATCTGCCGCCGCTGGACACCCACGAGAACATTCTGCAGGCGAGCGAGTCCGTGGTCCGCGCCGTGTCCCTGGGCGAGCTGGACCCGAACCAGGCCAAGACCCTGCATGCGCTCATCGAGGCGCACTGGCGCATCCTCGAAGGCAGCGAGCTGGCCAACCGCCTCTCCGTGCTGGAGCAGCGCGGCGGCGTGGGCAAACGCCAGAAGATAACCCTTGGCGCCTTTGACAAGCCTTTCTAGCGCGTGGTGCTCCGGACTGCGCGCCTAGCCGTGCTTTTCGCCGCAGTCGGCTTAGCCCTGGTGCTGGCCGGCTGTGGCGCACGCTGGGAACGCAGCCTGTCGGATGCGCGGCGTTTCGCCGCAGACCGCGGTTTTACACAGGTCCGGTTCGACGCCGGCGACTACCTGATCACCGGATTCCACAGCCAGGGCCGCGGGGACGACCTCGTGGTCTACATCCAGGGCGACGGCCGCCCCTACCTCTCCCGCTCCACGGTTTCACCCAACCCCACGCCGGACTTTCCCGTAGCCCTTGCCCTGGCCGTGCAGGACCCGGCTCCCAACGTCCTCTACCTCGGCCGGCCGTGCCAGTTCACCGGGCCGGAGCAGCCGGACTCGTGGCGCGAATGCGCGCCCGTGGACTGGACCCTGGGCCGCTACGGCCCGCAGATGATCTCCGCCATGAGCAGAGCTCTGGACCAGGCGCTCCGGCGATTCGGCGCCCGCCGGCTGCATCTGGTGGGGCATTCCGGCGGCGGCGCCATGGCCGCCCTGCTGGCGGCTTCGCAGAACGACGTCGCCTCGCTCATCACCGTGGCCGCCGACCTGGACCACCAGGCCTGGACGCGCCACCACGGTGTTACGCCGCTGGCAGACTCCCTGAATCCCGTGGACGCGGCCCCTGCGTTGCGCGCCATCCCCCAGATCCACTTCTGCGGCGAACAGGATGCGATTGTACCGCCCGCCACCACGGTGGCGTTCTTTCACGCGCTCGGAAATGCGCCGTGTCTGCAGATAGTGAATGTGTCGGGCATGGGCCACGGCCGCGACTGGATCGGCCCCTGGCGGACCCTGCTGGGCCATCGCAGCGCCCTGGCCTGCTTTCCGGACCCCGCAAGAATCCGCATTTTTCCTGAATGATCTTGTATTAACTCCCATGGTAGTCTAGTATATATGGACTTTCTCATCTTTATCCGACGCACAACATGACCGACGATCTACGCAAGCAAGCCATCGAAGTATTATCGAAGCAGAATCCGGACGGCGACTCGGCGGACACGGACAAATCTCTGTACGAGATGCGCGTCCACCAGATCGAGCTCGAGCTGCAGAACCAGGAGCTCGCCTCGCGCCAGGAAGAGCTGATCGTGCTGAAAGAAGAGTACGAGAATCTCTTCGAGGCAGCGCCCGGCGGCTATCTGGTGCTGGACGAATGCGGCGTCATCCTCAAGGCCAACCAGACCTCATCTGAGATGTTGCGCATGCCGCGCGGCAAGCTCATGCACAAGCCGTTCGTCGTCTACCTTGCCCCGCAGGACCACGTGAGCTTCTTCGGCGCGATCAAAGAGGCCGTGCTCGGCTCCCGCGACACGGTGCGCCGCCTGCGCATTCCCCGCAAGGACGGCGAGATAGCCTACATCCGGATGCAGCTCCGGCTGCTCAAGCGCGAGCCAAGGGTCGAGCTCATCGCCAGCATGACGGACGTGACCGACCTGGCCGTGGCGCAGCTCCGGCTGGAGGAAGCCGAGAAGCGCCAGCGCTCGATCATCCAGAACGCCGGACTGGGCATCGTGGTCATCGACAACCGCGGCTACCACATAGACGTGAACGAAACATTCTGCACCCTGACCGGCTTCACCCGCGAGGAGCTGCTGGACCAGGGCCCGCCGTTCCCCTACTGGCCGCGGAACATCCTCGATTCCCTGCGCATGGACCTCAGCCAGCTCCTCGCCCAGGGCAGCGCCCAGCTTGAGACCACGTTCCAGACCAAGGACGGCAGGGAGTTCCCGGCCTCCGTGACAGCCAGCTCCATCCTCAACCCGGGCGGTGCGCCCCGGGCGTTCATCTGCATCGTGCAGGACATCACCGAGCTGAAGGACGCAAACGAGAAGCTCGTGGCCGCCAAGGAGGCCGCAGAAAGCGCCGACCGCGCCAAGAGCCGGTTTCTGGCCAACATGAGCCATGAGATACGCACGCCTATCTCCGGCATCATGGGCATGCTCCAGCTCACCCTGAGCACCCGGCTGGACGACGAGCAGGCGAACTATCTGCATACGGCCATGGACTCGGCCAAGGGCCTGCTCACAGTCATCAACGACATTCTGGATTTCTCCAAGATCGAGGCCGGCAGGATGGAGATGCGCCGCGAGCCGGTGCATCTGAAGCAGCTGGTGCGCTCCGTGACGGACGCCTTTGCCAACCAGGCCGCCATGGGCCGCGTAGGGTTGAGCTACACCCTGGGCAACACGCTTCCCGATTGCATCGAAGGCGACGACGGCCGGCTGCGCCAGATCCTCAACAACCTCATCTCCAACGCCGTCAAGTTCTCGGAAAAAGGGGACGTGCGCGTGGGGCTGTGGGACCTGGGCTATGGCTCGGGCTCCGGAACCCGGCTGCTGCTCACGGTGGAGGACTCGGGCTGCGGCATCCCGGACGACGCCCTCACCCGAATATTCGATTCGTTCACCCAGGCGGACAACTCCTTCTCGCGCAAGCACCAGGGCTCCGGCCTCGGCCTGAACATCGTCCGCGGGCTGGTGCGCATGATGGACGGCAGCCTGTGCCTGGAAAGCGAGAGCGGCAAGGGCACGTCGATCTATGTTTCTCTGCCCGTACAGATCGTGCAGGAAAAGGAGAGCTGCACCGAGGAAAGCAAGCCTGCTGCGCCTGCGCAGCCCGTGGCCAACGGCCGCATCAGAATTCTCCTGGCCGAGGACAATCTGGTGAACCGCACCTTCGCCTCGCGGCTGCTGGGCAAGCTCGGCCACGACGTGACGGCCGTGGCCAACGGGTATGACGCGCTCCAGGCCCTGCGCGAGCAGCAGTTCGACTGTGTTTTCATGGACGTGCAGATGCCTGGGCTCGACGGCGTGGAAGCCACCCGCATGATCCGCGACGGCGAAGAGGGGCTGCCCAAAGACATCGCCATTGTCGCTATGACGGCCTACGCCATGAAAGGGGACAAGGAATGCTTCATCGACAGGGGCATGGACTTCTATCTGTCCAAGCCTCTGGACATGGACGAATTGCACTCCGTGCTGGCCAAGGTTCGCCAGGGCATGGAGAGCACCGGCTCCTGATCTGTTCCGGCGGCCTATCCGCCATGCATGTGGAGATCCCGATACGGCGAATTATTTGTGCGTCAGCCTCTCGAACTTGAACACGGCGCCGTCGAATTCGCCCTTGGGCCCCAGAATGGGCTTGCCCGAGACATCGACCTCCACGATTGATCCGTCCGGATGCAGGGCCACGGTGTCCTGCAAGAGGGGCTGCCCGTTCTTGCGGATGATGGCGAAGGGGTTCTCCTCGTCCGGCAGAGGCTTTCCTTCGACGTCCGTCATCCTGAGCCCGGCGTCGAAGAAGCTCATGCCGGTCAGCTCCGAGTGTTCCAGGCCGATCATCTGCTCGGCTTCGCTGTTCACGAAGCGGATGTCGCCTTCCGCAGTCACCATGATGGTCGCGGCCGGCGATGTCTCCAAGAGCTTGGTCAGCTCTTCATTGTGGTTGATAATCTGCCCTTTGGCCTCGTGCTGCTCCGTGATGTCGATCAGGGTGACGACGACGCCAGTGACCACCTTGCCGCCGGTGCGGTAAGGCAGAATTCGCACCAGATACCACAGACCGTCCCTGACCGTCGCTTCCACCTCCTTGGCCTTGGATCTGCGCAGCACTTCCTCCACATCCTTCTGGAACGAATCGTAGTTGGCGAACTCGTTGGAGATGTGGGCTATGGGCCGGCCCAGATCGGACTTGATGAGGTGGAACACCTTGGCCGAGGGCTGGGTGAACTTGCGCACGCACAGATCCACGTCGATAAACAGCGTGCCGATGTCCGTGGACGCCATGAGGTTGTCCATGTCGTCGTTGAGCTCCGTGAGCTCCCCAATTTTCTTCTGATACTCGGCGTTGACGGTAAGAAGCTCCTCGTTGACCGATTGCAGCTCCTCGTTGGTGGACTGCAGCTCCTCATTGGCGGCCAGGAGCTCCTCGTTGGTCGCCTGCAGCTCTTCGTTGGAGGTTTCCACCTCCTCCACCGTGGCCTGCAGGTTCTCTTTCGTCGTCTGCAGCTCCTGCTCCAGGTCCTCGATGCGTTTCTGCACATGCTCCTGCACGTTGTAGTCCACGACCTCGCCGTCATCCACGGCCTCTTCCGGTCCGCGCGTCCTGAATATCACGATGAACCGCGGATGCTCGCCACCCTCTCCCACCGGGCGGATGGACAGGTCCAGGCTGCTCTCCTCCTTCCCGTCCTTGTCGCGGATGACGACGTTCCGGTACTCCACCTTCGCGAAGTTCTTCATGGCGCGCTGGAGCCCGGTGGCCAGAGGGATGGACAGATCCTTCACGGCCATCTGGGTGATGTCCGTGTTCATCCGTCCCCGGGGCAGGTGCAGCACGTGGCTGACGTCGCCGAAGATGTGCAGGACGCTCCGCTCCTCGTCCACCAGAGCTGCCGGCGGCATGCAGGCCGAGATGACATCCTCGAGCACGGACTCCCCGAGCTTGCTCGCCCTGGGCTCCGGCATGCCGAGGGATGGGCGCTGCAGCTCCATCCGCCGCAGGGCATCGCTCGCTGTGGCTATCGTCTCCACAGTGTCCAGGCGCTCCCGGCTGCCCTGGTATTGCAGCAGCCGCCACTTCACGTCCACAGAGCTGAAGGCGCTGGACGCATCGCCCACGGTCTCGCTGGAGCCGAGGAACAGAAAGCCGTGCGACTTGAGCGAGAACTTGAAGTTGCTGAGCACCCGCTTCTGCATCGGCGTCTGCAGATAGATCAGAAGGTTGCGGCAGCTTATGAGGTCAGTGCGCGCAAACGGCGGATCTTTCAGAATATTGTGAAAGGCGAAGATAACCTTCTCGCGGATCTGCGGTTTTACCTGATAGCTCTCGCCCTTTTTGTGAAAGTACCTGGCAAGGCGCTCCATGGATATGTCGGCGACAATGGATTCCGGATAGATGCCGTAGGAAGCGAAGTCCAACGCATTCTTGTCGATATCCGTCGCGAATATCTTGATATCGCAGTGCACGCCATTTTCTTCGCAGTACTCTTCCAGGATGATGGCCAGACTGTACGCCTCCTCCCCTGTGGAGCAGCCGGCCGCCCACACGCGGACCGGATCGCCCCGCTTCCTGTCCTGAAAAATCACCGGCAGGATCTTCTGCTTGAGCACTTCGAACGCGTCTGGCTCGCGGAAGAATTTGGTCACGCCGATGAGAATCTCCCGGAACAAGGTCTGCACCTCGTTGGGCGATTCCTCCAGGAACCGGATATACTCCTCGGCCGTCTCGATCTGGTTGATGCCCATGCGGCGCTCGATGCGGCGGAGGATGGTGTTTGGCTTGTAGAAAGAGAAGTCGATGCTCGTCGTTGTCCGGATCATGCCCAGGATCTTGGCCACGGCGTCGTCGGAGTCCAGGACCTGCTGCTTGTCGCGAAACGCCAGAGTGTAGCGCCCGTGGGTGTAGTTCTGCAGCTCCAGGGGCATGCGCTCCGGAGAAAGCACATAGTCCACAATGCCGGTGCCCACTGCGGACCGCGGCATGCCGTCGAACTGCGCGCTCTCCTCGTCCTGGACCATGACCATGCCGCCGGCTTCCTTGATGGCCCGGATGCCGCGGGTTCCGTCCGTACCCGTGCCGGAGAGAATGACGCCCACGGCCTTCTCGCCTTGGTCCTCGGCCAACGATCGCAAGAAGATATCAATGGGCAGGTTCAGTCCCTCTTCCTGAGGAGCAAAGAAGAGCGTTCCATTGAAGATGATGAGGTTTTTCTTGGGCATATTCAGATAGATATGCCCGGGCTTCACCTGCATGCCGTCCTCGGCCTGCAGGATTTTGAACTCCGTATGCCGGTGCAACAGCTCCGGCATGAGGCTTTTATAGTCCGGCGAAAGGTGCTGCACGACCACGAACGCATAGTCCGTGCTCAGGGGCATGTTGTCGAAGAAGCTCTCCAGAGCCTCAAGCCCGCCCGCCGATGCGCCTATGCCGACAATATAGAACGAGGAGCCGGTCTTGCTCTCTTTCCCGGCCTGCTGGCCATCCTGCTGAATGTCCTCGCTGCTGCCTGGATCGTTTGATCCCATGGTGAACCTCAAATTTATGTTAATACAGCCAGATTCGCGGCTCGGGTAGATAGCAGGGAATTCCCTGCATATACCTCAGTACGTCGTTCCGTGATTGAATACAAGAACAGCCTGCGCCGGCTCGCAAATGGACGCATTCGTGTTGCCCGCGTTGCGACTTTGGCCTACCATTCCGCGATGATGACGCGATCGGCAATCCTTCTGGCCGCCTTCGGCTCCAGCGAACCCCAGGCCCACCGCATTCTTGCGCGGTTCGAGGCCAAGGTGCGCGAGGCGTTCCCCGGCCGCACTGTCCGCTGGGCGTTCACCTCGGGCCGCATCCGCGAGCGGCTGGCAGGTGAAGGAAAAAAGACCGACTCCGTGAGCAAAGCCCTGGCGCGCGTGGGCTTCGAACGCTTCGAGACCGTGGCCGTGCAGTCGCTGCACGTGATCCCGGGCAAGGAGTTCGAGGACCTGAAACGCGCCGTACGCGACGCCGAGGAAAACGGTCCCATCGCCCGGACCACCCTGGGCGCCCCCCTGCTCGCCGGGCCGGACGACGTGGAGGCCGCCGCCGCGGCGATTCTCCGCAACCTGCCGCCGGAACGCTCCCCGCACGAGGCCGTGCTGCTCATGGGCCACGGCACCTGGCACCAGGGAGACGCCGTGTACGACAGCCTGGCCGCCAGACTGGCCGAACAGGACCCCCTGGTGAAGCTCGGCACCCTGGAGGGCATCGATTCCCTGGAGCCCCTGCTGGACGCCCTGCGCCGCGACACGGTCAACACGGTCTGGCTCATTCCCCTGCTGGCCGTGGTGGGAGCCCACGTGCAACGCGACATGGCCGGCGACGGCCCGAACTCCTGGAAATCGCGCATCGAAGCCGCCGGCTTTGCCTGCAAACCCGTCATGCGCGGCGCCGTGGAAAACGAAGATCTCTCCGATATCTGGATCAGCCACCTGACCACGGCTGTGTCCGAGCTGGATTCGGATCAAGCCTCCGGCGGCCAGGGGAACACGGTTCCCCTGGACCCCTGATCTGGGTCCAGGGAGCAATGCTCCCTGGCAGGGTGACCGAGGGACAGCGTCCCTCGAACAACTCTTTCGTGCTCGCACTCAGCGCGAGTATGTGCCCATGAGCTGCGCCTTGCCCAGCACCGAGTCCTCGATGTCGTCGAGAACGGCCTGTTTGCCGGGCGGTTCGGCATAATCCAGCGTGCCGTCCACGGCGTAGAGCGTGAAGTAATAGCGGTGTGTGCCCGAAGGGGGGCACGGTCCGCCGTATCCCACCTTGCGGAAGTCGTTGCGGCCCTGGTTGCCGCCGCCCTCCAGAGCCGTGCCAAGGGCGATGCCTTCGCCCAGGCCGTCGATGTCCGGCGGCAGGTTGTAGACGATCCAGTGGTCGAACGTGCCGCCCGGCGCGTCCGGATCGTCGCAGATCAGCACCAGGCTCGTGGCTTTGTCCGGCACGCCGGACCACTCCAGAGCGGGCGAAATATCCTCGCCGTCGCACGTATGTCGAATGGGGATGGGCTTTCCGTTCTCGAACGCCGGGCTCGTCAGCTCAAACGCCATGGATCTATCCTCCACGTGGTTTCACGATCGTTCGTCTCGCAAGGCTCCTGATCAAGCGTACATCCCAGGATAGCACAGCGGCTCACCCGGACGGAAGGGGCGGCGGCCGAAACCAGGACGAATCGACAAACGCGATGCCAGCGGCGTTCTTATGGGAACGGGCTCGATAGCTGATGGGGACGGAAGGGAAGCGGTAAAACGGAAAGGATGGAGCGGCGCGAAAGGACGGCGTGAAAAAACCCGAGTACACCGTGCGATGGCGAGTGGAGATATTGGGGAGCAGGAGCTCTGTACGTTTATTCTCTTCCTCTGTCCGCCGTCACGCGTGCCCCAGGCTTTGGGGATTACAAACCATGATTGTTAATTTTTGTCAAGATTTTTTCTAAACTAATTCTAGCAAAAGCCCGATGTTGTGCACACACCCTGGTGCGAGAACAAGAAATCATTTTATATCACCGTATGATATCTACGCTTCTACGGCCTGGGCGTGCCTGAAAAAAATCTTCATCCACAGAGAATGCGCGGCAATGACAACAGACGAATCAGCCATGGTCGGCTTTGCTCTGTTTGAGCACGCTCTCGAGAACAGCCTTCAGTACCGAGAGATCCACCGGCTTGGAGATGTACTCATCCATGCCTGCGGCAAGGATCAAGTCTCTGTCGCCGTTCATCGCATACGCCGTCATGGCGATAATCGGGATGCCGGCCTTGTCGGCTCCGGCCTCCCCGCGCCGGATGGCCCGCGTTGCTTCCAGTCCGTCCATCAGCGGCATCCGCACATCCATCAAAAT
Organism: Oceanidesulfovibrio marinus; assembly: GCF_013085545.1. Lineage (NCBI taxonomy): Bacteria > Pseudomonadati > Thermodesulfobacteriota > Desulfovibrionia > Desulfovibrionales > Desulfovibrionaceae > Oceanidesulfovibrio > Oceanidesulfovibrio marinus. The sequence continues at coordinate 66,450 of NZ_CP039543.1, read as the reverse complement.
AACGTCCGGGATCTCCTCCCGCAGGACTTCCAGCAGTCGTTGGCCGTTTTCCACCACACACACCTCGTAGCCCATATGCTCCAGTTGCTTGCGGGCAGCGGTGCGGCTGATGGCGTCGTCCTCGGCGACGAGCACCTTGATCTTTTCCGGGCCGGGCTCCTCTTCCGCCAAACGATCATCCCTGACGGCCCCTGTCCTCTGGTCCAGCTCAAAGGGGATGGTGCAATAGATGGTCGTGCCCACACCGAGCTCGCTGTCCACGCAGATGGAGCCGCCCATAAGCTCGACCAGCCGCTTGCAGATCGAAAGCCCGAGACCGGCGCCTTCATGGTTGCGCTGGTGACCCTGGCTGCCTTGCGTAAACGGGTTGAATAGTATCTCAAGAGAGTTGTCCGAAATGCCGATGCCGGTATCCGCCACTGTGAACAGCAGACGCACGTGGCCTGGCGGGTGTACCGGCTGGGAAGATATGGACACGGCAACGCTCCCTGAAGCCGTAAACTTGAATGCGTTGCCTATGAAGTTGGCCAGCACCTGCTGTACTCTTGTCGCATCGCCCAGAACCCTGGTCCGTACATCCGGGTCAATGGAAGCGCTGAAAACTATACCTTTCTGACTGAATGCCGGCTTGAACAGCTCGACAGTCTGCTTCAGCACCCCAGAGATATCCAACGGCGATTTATTGACCTTCAGGTACCCTGCTTCTATTACGGATATATCCAGGATGTCTGAGAGCAGCAGCGTCAATCGCTCTGATGCCTGGAGAGCCATATCGACGGAGTTGCTTTGCTCCGGATTCAATTTAGAACTCCGAAGGAGCTGAAGCATGCCCACAACGCCGTTCATCGGTGTGCGTATCTCGTGGCTCATGTTTGCCAGAAATTCGGACTTTGCCCGGTTGGACGCCTCGGCCTGCTCTTTGGCCTGCAACAGGTTCGCTTCATATGTTTTCAGCTTTGTCACGTCAGCAACCTGTGACAGCAACGAAATCATCGCCCCATCTTCATCCATGAGTGACGAGTTGTACCACTGGCAATATATAATTGATTTATCTTTCCTATAGTTTCTATTTTCAACTGTATTGAATGTCGATCTCCCTTCGAAAAGATTGAGAAGCTCATTGGTTACATCTTCAATATCATCTTCATAAATAAACTCAAAATCATTCCAATTCTTGCCAATCACTTCCTCTTCAGTCCAACCGAACATCTCTTCCGCCTGCTTGGACCATTTCTTGATGTGCCTGCCATCTTCCCATTCAATAAGAGCCAATGGAGAGTTCGTTACATGGAATGACAGCCTCTTATGTGCTTCAGACAGCATGACTTTGGTTTTTCTCAGCTTATTGGCATACAGTGAAAGTATGACAAAGAAAACAGCGAGCAGCATGAACACAATCAACGCTGCGACCACTTCGATCCTATGCGTGCTCCAGATGCCCGGTGGCTTGTTCAGTATCTGGCTGTCTGGCGGCACCAAGGCATCGCTGATATGGTACTTGTTCAGTACGAGCTGATCGAAAGCGAACCGGTTCGCCTGGTCCCCTTCGATGATGGGTATGGAGCGCGGCGGCTCGCCGTTGATAAGCCGCAACGCCATGTGGCCGGCGATCCTGCCCTGCTCGAACTGCGAGATGATCTTGCCGCCGATGATGCCCTGGCCCAATCCGTGCGACCAAAGATGGAACAGGGGCGCCTTGGCGTGATCCAGTATCCACGCCAGCCCTTCCTCGAACGTCTTGGAAGCGCCGTTCTTGTCCCGGTACGCGGAGAGAAGCAGCAAGCCGCTCGACTCGGGGATGGACTCCAGCTCCTGCCCCAGCTCGTCCCAGGTCATGTCGGTCAGGTTGAGCACGGCAAGATTCCTGCCCGGATAGTGTGACTGCAAGCTGCGATATGTAGCGAGATCGCCCTGCCCGCTGGGCGTTTCATCGACGATCGCATACATCGTCTTGGCGTCCGGACGCAGCTTCCATATCAAGTCGATTGTTTCCTGCATGGAAACAGACTCGATGACCCCCGTGACCATCGGGTCCGTGACCATGGAGTGCGCCAGCGACTCGTTGTTGACGCCGCAAAATACGATCGGAGTGTCAGGAAAGAGCGTGTCTCGATGCTTCAGCGCAAAAGACAGCGCATTGTCGTCTGATGTGACAATGACGTCATATGGCGGCAGCTTGCCCAGCTTGAACTTCAAGAGCTCATAAAACAGCGTCAGATTCTCTGGTATGTTGAATCGCTTGCTGTCCATGAACTCGACATCAAGTTTCACACCAGCCGGTTTCAATACGGAGTTGAGCCCTTCAACTTGCCTGAAAAACGTCGGAAATCCTGGATGGTACGAGCTGATAAGCAGGACATTTCTGGCGGGAGCGGCTGCACAACATGGCGGTACCGCATGAGCTGCAATCTGCAGAAGCAGGAACAGCAACGCGCAGAGAGCTACACGAAGAGAAGTCGTTCGTTTGCCTGGAACCATCGTGATCGCTCCTTGAGCACTGTGGCAACGCAGGCACGCGACCGGATGTCACATGCATCTATGGCATAATCATACATCAATTACGCCGGAAAGCACCACCGTTGCCTGACACAAGTTTTCTTGCATAAGCACCCGGATTGCACTCGGTGTAATTTTATTTTCTGTATGCGATCACCGCATTCCTTGTCCAGAACGAAGCTGTGCCCGGCCAGTAGCTACGAGCCGGCTACAAGCTCCTGTATCCATTCCTGTCACTCTTTATTCCTGCATTATCAGCGTATTGCCAGCACATGAACAAATCTTCAGGTGCATACGGGTTGCCTATGAGCGCAAACAGTCTAGTTTGAGAAGATGCCGGAATCGCCCGCATCCGGCTTGAGGAGACGTACCATATGAGATCGACTGCTCTTTGCACCCGGCGTTTCACCCTTGGCTGCGTGTTCTGCCTGGCTCTGGCCTTCTTCGCCATCACTGCCGGCGTAAACGCCAGCCCGGCGCGCGCCGCCTGCCTTGACGATTTCTCCATCACCACCCACGCCCACACCCACGGCACCCTGGTGCAGGTGAATTACGACCATCCCATCTGGGGCTGGGTGGAGGCAGGCACCGTCGATTTCCTCGACAACGGCCGCATCCTGCTGACTCTCCGCGGCGAGGAAACCCGCGAGATTACGGACCTGCGCGAGGCCCTCAGCGCCCTTGCGGTCCAACGCGTCGGCAACCCGGCCCTGGGGCAACAGCTTGCCGCCCGCATCCAGCGGTACGCCGGCAGCTGACCCCCGCCGCTCCCATTCCATTTTTTCTGCATGGGCACGCTCGTTTTCCCCGGGCGCGCCCATGCCTGTTTCTATTGCATCGTTGCCGCTACGTGGCTCTCCCGTTTCCCATTGCGCACTCGCGCAGCTTCGTGCATCCGGCATGCACCGCGCCCGTCTCCAGCCCTCCCATCTTGCAAAACTTTGAATATTTTCGTGTGCGTATCCCCTTTTTCTTGGGGCTCGCCTATGCTATGATCCCTTCATGCAGACCGATCCTGCCAACCCCCTCCTGAGCCAGGACTCACCGGCAGAGCCTCGCTCGACGCGCCCCGCCGCCCCTCCGCCGGGCCGCAAACGCCTGGGCGAAATGCTCATGGAGGAAGGCCTGCTCACCACAGAGCAGCTCCAGAAGTCGCTGGAAGGCCAGAAGGTCCTCGGCATCAAGCTCGGCCAGTACCTCATCCAGAAGAACGTGGTGGACGAGAGCCACATCGTCCGCCTGCTGGCCAGGCAGCTCCGCGTGGGCCGTTACGACAAGGAGCGCTTCCCGCCTTCCACGGATATGGCCGAGGTCGTGCCGGAATCTCTGGCCCACCGCCATCTGCTCGTCCCGCTGGAACGCCACGGCTCCCTGCTCTGGCTGGCCATGATGGACCCCACGGACCTTGAGGCCATCGACATCGTGATGAAGACCTCCGGCTTTGACGTCGAGCCCGTCATTTGCACGGAGCAGGAGTACGTCAGCCACTTCTATGGCGTGTACGGCCGCATGCTCGAAGGCATCGCCGACGTGGAGGTGGAGCAGGAGCAGAGCATCACGGTGGAGGACTCCACCGTCACCATCAGTTCGCTGCAGTACATGGCCGAGGACGCGCCCGTGGTGAAGCTGGTGAACTCCGTGCTCGTCCAGGCCCTGGACCGCGGCGCCAGCGACATCCACATCCAGCCCAAGCACAAGGACGTGCTCCTGCGCTTCCGCGTGGACGGCAAGCTGGAAGAGGCCCCGGCCCCGCCCAAGGCCTTCTACCTGCCCTTTATCAGCCGCATCAAGCTGCTCTCTAATATGGACATCTCGGTCTCGCGCATCCCCCAGGACGGCCGCTTCACCTACCGCACCCGCGACACCGAGATCAGCGTGCGTACTTCCACCACGCCCACCATCTACGGCGAAAAGGTGGTCATGCGCCTGCTCAACCAGTCCAACGACGTCATGGACTTCACCGAGCTGGGCATGAGCGAACGCGAGGCCAAGATACTCAAAACCGCCACCCGCCGGCCCTACGGCATGATCCTCGCCACAGGCCCCACAGGCAGCGGTAAAACCACCCTGCTCTACTCCATCCTGAACCGCCTCAACACCATCGACGTGAACATCGTCACCCTGGAGGACCCGGTGGAGTACCGGGTGGACAACATCTGCCAGATCCAGCTCAACCGCAAAGCCGGCATGACCTTCGCCTCCGGCCTGCGCTCCGTGCTCCGCCAGGACCCGGACATCATCATGGTGGGCGAGATTCGCGACCTCGAAACCGCGGACATCGCCATCAAGTCCGCCCTCACCGGCCACAAGGTCCTTTCCACCCTGCATACCAACAACGCCGCGGACACCATCACCCGCATGGTGGAAATGGGCATCGAACCCTTCCTCGTGGCCTCCACCCTGCTCGTCTCCGTGGCCCAGCGCCTGGTGCGCCGCCTCTGCGACGACTGCGCCGAAGAAATCCCGGCCACGTCCAAGCACCTCAAGATCCTCGGCGTCAAACCGTCCGAGGGCCTGACCATCCGCAAGGCCGTGGGCTGCCCAAAGTGCGGCCGCTCCGGCTACAAAGGCCGCGTCGGCGTGTTCGAAATTCTGGAAGTGGACGAGAACGTCCAGGACATGATCATCAAGCGCGCCTCGGCCCACCAGATCCGCTCAGCCGCCGTGAAGGCCGGGACCCTGGTCACCCTCAAGCAGAACGCCGCCATCAAGGTCCTCGAAGGACGAACGTCCATCGAAGAGTACATGACCATCGCTTTTGAAATTTAAAAACGATCCGGAACCTGGGGTCTAGGAAAACAGGATCCTCTGAACGCTGGGGGCCACCCCGGCAGTGCAGTTCGTAAGTGTCCCTGCACCAACTCGGTTGATTACCCTGCCCATTAGATTTCCCTGAACAGAAAAATCCTGGGCCAAAATTGGGGGTCCAGGGGATTAAGTTCCCCTGGCCGCCGGAGGCGTCGTTCTCCCGCAGGGGGCGTGGGGGACAGAGTCCCCCATCACCCGAAAGCCTGACAAAACGCAGCCGTACTGCTAGCTCGCGCCTTTGGATTTGAGGTAGTTCCCCATCTCCTGATCGACCCTGCTGATGTGGTTGAGCCACCAGTCGGTCAGGTAGTCGAGCATCTCGGTGGAGAGCTCTTCTTCTTTGCCGTTGAGGTAGTCGAAGAGATATTCCACGGACTTGACGATAAAGTCGTCGTGCAGGGCTTTGTGCCCCTCGAAGGTGGGGTACTCGTACTGCTCCATGAGCTTCTGCTCTTCGGAGAAGTGGTACTGGGCGTAGTCGCTGATGGCGTTGACTATGGGCTGGAGGGCTTCGCGGTCCTTCCCGTCGGTGTGCGCCGCATACAGCTTGTTGATAAGGCCGGTGAGGTACTCATGCTGCTCGTCAATCGTGGCGATGCCGATGTGCAGTCTGGGGCTCCATTCGACTAGAGGCATATTCCGCTCCGGAAGCGGCCCGCGGGTCAACGGCCGCCGGAAGCCGCGCCCGGGCCATTGGGCGGTCCGGCATTGGTTGGCGGGTACAGAGTACCCTATTCGACGCTTCGGGAAAAGCCCGGATATCGGCCGCGTCCTACGCCAGCCGGCGGGCGCGGCGCTTGAACACCTGCGAGAGCGCATCCACCAGAAAAACCAGGGCCATGCCCCGTTCCGGCGGCTCCTGGCCCATGCGTTGCGCCATGGAGGCGGAGAGCCGCAGGGCGAGCGCTTCCTGCTGCTCCGCGCTCAGATCGTCGTAGCGGTCCAGGTACTGCTCGGCGGCCTGCAGCACCTTCTCGTCCAGCCGGGCGAGCTGCGCGCCGTCCAGGGGAAAACGGATGGCGTGCTGCGGTCTGGCCAGCAGCTCTTCGCGCACGCGGGAGAGCTTGCGCGGCTTGTCGCGCACCACCAGGGTGCCGGCCACCATGTCGCCCAGGCGTTGCGACTTGGGCGAGACCACCGGCACGATCCACAGCAGGGTGATCTGATCGATGATGCGGAAGATGTTGCGCAGAAAGATGCTGCCGGCGTCCAGGGTGAAGCCGCGGTCCTTGACCACGCGGATGTGGAGCCACTTCTTGCCGGGGGTGCGGCCGTCCATCATGTACTCGAACAGCCCGAAGTAGAGAAACGAGCTGAAGCCCATGAGTACGGAGTAGACAGCCCAGAAGACCATCTGCATGACCGGTCCGCTCTCCCAGGCCTCGCCCTGGCCCAGCATGTCCAGAAGCTTATCGAACACCGGGCCCAGGTACTCTCTCAGGAAGTCGGCCACCTCGCTCGTCATTATCCCCGCCGCAATAACGGCAACGAAAATGACAAACATAAGAATGGATAGTAGGAGAGAGTCGACGAACCACGCGATGAAGCGCGTGCCGAGACCGGCAGGCTCGTAGCTGACCTGCACGTTTTCCGGAGTTTCAAAGGTAACTGTCGGTCCGGCCATGATGGTTCGCCCGGCTAGGTTCGGATTGGTGTGGAACGCGCAGGGGCCCGGCGCCCGGCCGTCTCCAGCCAGAAAGTGACGAGGAGATGCACGTGGACGCGACAGAAAGCGGGATCGAGGCCCAGGATGTTCCGGAGCGGTTCGATCCCGCCGCTGATTCCCTACTCCGAAACAGGGCTTCGTGGCAAGAGCTTGAAACTTTGGTGAAAAAGGCCCGCAAGAAGGGCCCGGCGCGCATGACCGCGGACGAGCTTTCCCGGCTGGATGTGCTTTACCGCCGCACCACCACCCTGCTTGCCAGAGCCGCCACCCGCACCGAGGACCCGGCCCTCGTGGCCTACCTCAACGACCTTGCAGCGGCCGCCCACGGCGTCATCTACGCACCGCCCCAGCGCAAGCCCATCGCCGGCATCCTCTTCTTCCTGGCCACGGGCTTTCCCCGCGCCGTGGCGCGCACCTGGATCTTCCACCTCGTCTCCGCCGTCATCTTCATCGGCGGCGGCCTGTTCGGCTACTACGCCTCCAACGCCGACCCCATGGCCGCCTACGCCATCCTGCCGGCCCAGGAGACCAGGCTGCCCGGCACTCCGCGCGAGGAGTTGATCGAGTCCCTGCGCTCCGGCCGCGACCTGAGCAGCGAACACAAGGTCTTCTTCGCCTCGTTCCTCTTCCGCCACAACTTCACCATCGGCATCCTCTCATTCGCCGTGGGCATCCTGGCCGCAGTGCCCACCCTGCTGCTCATCATCTACAACGGCATGATGATCGGCGCGTTCAGCTATGTACACCTCAGCCAGGGCATACACGCGGAGTACTGGGCCTGGATACTGCCGCACGGCGTGCCCGAGCTCACGGCCATCATGCTCTGCGGCGGGGCCGGCCTTGCCCTGGGCGCAGCCGTGATCAACCCGGGCGGGGAGTCGCGCATCACAAAGCTCACCGCGGCCGGCAAGGAAGCGGCCAAAATCCTGCTGGGCGTGGGCATGCTGCTCTTCTTTGCCGCGATCATCGAGAGCTTTCTGCGCCAGAGCCACATGGAAACGTGGGAGCGCCTGGCCTTTGCCGGCTCCGTGGCCGTGGCCATGGCCGGCTACTTCGCCATGGGGTTCGTGTATGAGTGGCGGGAGAAGAAGGCCCGCCGGATGCAGGGCGTGTTGATGCCGGCAGCGGCTACAGCCGTCCCGACTCTCTGAGCTGCACGTAGCGGTTCACCAGGCTCACCGTGAGCTGCGAGGGCTCCACGTCCAGCACGTGCACGCCCAACCGGCGCAGCATGTGCAGCCCGCGCTCCCGTTCCTGCAGCAGCCTGCTGGCCACGGCCTGACGCGCCAGCCCGCGGTAGGAGTCCGTTGTCCGACGAAACGCCGTTTCGATGAGCGGCGTACGCAGCGCCGCAAAGACCACGAGGTGCCGCTTGGCCAGACGGTGCAATGCTTCCCGTAAGGAGCGGCTGCCGGCCTCGTCCACGATGTCCGAGAGCACGATGACCAGCGCGCGCTTGCGCTGCCTGGCCTGGAACTGCGCAAAGATGGAGGCGAAGTCGCTCTCCCGGAACAGGCACTCGGTGTCGTAGACGTTCTCCACAATGGCCCGGAACCCGGCCGGCCCCACCTGAGGCGGCAGGAACCCGCGCACCTGGCTGTCATAGATGGCCACACCGCACTTGTCGCCATGGTCGATGGCCGAACGGCAGAGCACCAGCCCGGCGTCCACGGCGCGATCCAGCTTGGTGCCCTCCCCTGTGTCGGAGCCCATCAACCGGCCGGCGTCCAGCACCACAAAGACCTCGCGGTTGAGCTCCAGCTGATAGCGGCGGACCATGATCCGTCCCGTGCGCGCCGTAGCGCGCCAGTCGATGTGCCGCTCCTCGTCTCCGCGCTCGTACGGCGTGATGGATTCGAAATCCAGCCCCTCGCCGCGCCAGCGCGTGGGCGTCTTGGCCTCGGGAGCTGTCAGCAGCCCGCGCATATCCTGAAAGCCCTCCCGCTCGGCCAGCGTTTCCGGGAAAACTCGCACTTCGGCCGTCGCGGCCACCTGCACCCGGCGCTCGGCAAACCCCAGCGGACCTGGAATGCGCAGCCAGACCGGCCCCAGCGTTACCTTGCCGCGCACGTCCACCACGGCTTGGGCGGTCAAGCGTTGCTGCTCCCCGGCCGGCAGCCTGAACCGCACTGTCCATAGCCCAGGCCGTCCGGGCCGGGACCCGTGCAGAACCCGGAACACCTCGGGTGCTTCCACCCGCACCGCGCCGGACACGGTACGTTCGCCCTCGTTGTGCAGGATCAGGGAGACGGAAAAGACGCGGCCGCGGCCCACCACGGCCGGCGCCTCCAGCATGGCCAGCACGTTCTCGGCCCGCCGCCGACCCAACACGGCATCCTCCGCAATGAGGCCGGTGACAAGCGCGACGCCCCACCAGACCACGGTATCCAGCCACGGCGCGGCAAACCCGGCCGCCGCAATGACGGCCAGCCCAAGCAGCGCGGCCACGGCGCGAACGCCTGGCCGTACTCCCCGCAAGGGGCGTATCACCGCGGGACCTCCACGCGGTCCAGGATCATGCCCAGCACGGAGTCGGCGTCGCCGCCTTCCAGCTCGGACGAGGGGCTGAGTACCACGCGGTGCCGCAGCCCGGCGCGGAACACGTACTTCACGTCGTCCGGGGTCACATAGTCGCGGTCCGAGAACCGCGCCACGGCTTTTGCCCCCATCAGGCACATCAGCGCCGCGCGCGGCGAGGCTCCCACCAGCAGGCTCTCGTCCTGCCGGGTGGCGGCGGCCAGCCGGCGCACATACCCCACCAGCTCCTCGCGCACGTATGTCTTGCGGATGATCTCCCTGGCCTGGAGCACGTGCTTGGCGCCGGCCACGGGGGTGATGCCCAGGTCCTGCAGGCGCTGGTGCGGGCTGCCCACGTGGTGCTCGGTCAGCATCCGCTCTTCGGCCTCGGCGTCCGGGTAGCCCACTATCACCTTGAACATGAAGCGGTCCTGCTGCGCCAAGGGCAAGGGGTACGTGCCCTCCTGGTCCACCGGGTTCTGCGTGGCGAACATCAGGAATGGCTCGGGCAGCGGATGGGTCACGCCGTCGTGGGTTACGCCGTACTCCTGCATGGCCTCCAGCAGCGCGGCCTGAGTCTTGGCCGAGGCGCGGTTGATCTCATCGGCCAGCAGGAAGTTCGTGAAGATGGGCCCGCGCTTGAACTCGAACTCCTTGATGTCCTCGCGGTAGATGGACGTGCCGGTGATGTCGCCGGGCAGCTTGTCCGGGGTCATCTGCACCCGGCCGAAGGCGAGCTGCAGTGTGGCGGCCAGCGCCTTGACCAGCAGCGTCTTGGCCGTGCCGGGAACGCCTTCCAGAAGGACGTGCCCTCCGGACAGCAGCGCCGCGAGCGAGTAGTCCACGGCCTCTTCCTGGCCGAAGACGACCTTGCCCACCTCCTGCTGGATGCGGTCGCGTAGTTGCTTCACAGACACTTGTATATACCTCTTTTGGGATGCTTTCTTAATGCTCGCCAGTGTCTACTCCTCTGGGCACTGGATACTCCAACAATAAACACCACTTCACGACCTAATATTCTCGATGTTGTGGCGACCTGCTGTTCCACGCACACAACGCGGGACGGACCGAAAGTTGGTTGCGCAAGGAAAGTGAATCAATCTTGTATCTGCCGCCAGTTAACCCCCATGGCCGCTGCGATCTTCTTCAATGTGGTCGGCCTGGGGTTGGCGCCCACGGCCTCCATCTGTGCGTAGGCGGCGCGGGATATGCCCATCCGCTCTGCAAGACCTGCTTGAGTCAGGCCGAGGTGCTCGCGCCAGGCGCGGATGATCGAGCAGCCCTGCGTCTCCTCGATCTTGATGACCGCATGTGGGATGGTTACCTCGTCGTCCAGCTCGGCAGCGGCCCCAAACCGCTCCACAAAAACGTCCCAGGGGATGACGGCGTATAAAGGCTCGCCGTCCGGTCCCCGCAGCACCTGATGCTCAATCGGTTCGCCCTTAATAGGTTCGTTCATCGCGCTTTTTGACCTCCTCAATTCGAATGATGCGGACCTCGCCGCCTTCATGGGTCGTGAACAAAACCCGGTAACGGCCCACGCGCAGCCTGTACCCTTCTCGGTTTTGCAGGCTTTTGATGTCCTGATGCGTATCCGGCCACATGGTCAGGCCCTCGACAGCTTCCAGGATGCGCGGACGCTGTGCAGCGTCAATACGGCGAAACTGGCGGCGTGCTCGGGTGGTCCATTCGATATCGTTCATTTCTTATGTAAGTTTCTAGAAAGTTTTTTGCAAGTTTGAATTGAATTTTTCTCAAAAATGCCTCCGAATACACGGCGCTCCTGAATCTGGAAGTGGGTACAACAACCGCGCATGACAAACGCCCCGGAGACACAGGAAAATGTTGTTTTTCCCTTGGATATATAAATAAAATCAAGCTTTTACCTGTTATACAAAAAACTTCACAGACATCGGGTCAACTCCCTGGCCGCGGCAACGAGCCTCTTCACCGAGGGCTTACGCCGGGCGGCCAACGTTTCCAGTTCATGAACAGCGGATTGCAACCGTTCCGCGCCCTCCGGGTCGCGCCGGGCCATGGCCCTGGACACGGCCTCCAGATCCTCTTCGCCGTATCCCAGGCGATAGCGCCGGCCCAGCCACCACAGCACGCCCGCCTTGAGCTCCTGCGCGAGGAACGACTGCTTTTCACCGCGCAAGAACAGCCCGGACATGGCCTCCAGATACTCCTCCACACTGCGCCGCGTGGGCACGATGGCCGGTAGCGGCGGTCCCAGCCGCGAACCGCTGCGCCAGCACCACAGCCCGGCGGCAAGAATCAGCGCCAGAGCCACCAGACCGTACGGCCGCCGCGTGAGCAGCCAGACAGGCCGACCGCGCACCGTGAGGCCGTGGAAAAACTCGTCGAACACCACTTCGCCGCGCTGCCCATCATAATGAGCCAGCGGTCCCAGCGCCGTGTACGCATTGCCGGGCCTGGCCAGCAACCCATTGGCCAGGAGCAGCGGATCGGCCACCACTACGACAAGCCCCTTGCCCTTGCGATACGCCGCAGCCAGGTACGCGGTGGTTCCGTTGTGCGCCTCGAATGCCAGCACGCCGTCCGGCTCCGGCTCCCCTTCGGCCGGCGGCAGCAGGCACTGCGTCTCATCGGCTATGGAGACCTGCTCCAGCCCCTGCCAGAGCGAGCCCAGCTCCCCTTCCGGTGTCACCGTCCGGGTCAGGGTCCGCTCCATGCGCGCGTCCAGATCCAGGGTGCGCAGGAAGCGCCTGTAATCGTACCAGTCGTACTCGCGCTTTTTCTTGTCGATGCCTTGCGCCGCCAGGATTATCGGTTCTTCCGCCGGAGCATTCAGGGCTGTCGTGTTCGGGTCCGGCGGCGGTTTGCGTATGGGACGTGGACTCTCGGGCGCATCCTCTGTGGCGTTGCCGGACTCCGCTTCCGACGGCTCATCCTGCCCCAGGTTCTTGCGCCGCATCTCCTCCTTGGACTTCTCCCATTGCTCCCGCTTCTCACGCAACCTCTCGCGATACCCCTCGATCTTCTCCCGCTCCCGCGCCATGGCCCCTGCATAGTCGGTCACACCTAGCCGCGTCACGGCAATGCCCATACGCTTGAGCGGCTCCAGGGCGTGGAAGCGCTTGGCCTGCCGCTCCTTCATCTCTTCGCGCCATTTTTTCAGTCGCTCTGCCTTGGCCGTGGCGTTCTCCGCCTCTGTGGTTGCGTTGGCGTCGTGCGATGTGGCGTTTCCGGACTCCGCAGTCGCATTTGAGCTCTGAGCCGTGGCGTTGCCCCCGGCCGTGGCGTTCTGCCCGGCGGACGCTTCATCCTCCTCGTCCTCGCAGTGGCACGGCTGGTAGAAGTACGCCTCCGGATCGAAGACCGGCGCGAAGATCACGGCGCCGCCGGACTCCACCCATTCGCCGAGCCGTTCGAGCTGGCGCTCGTCGCGGGAGACCCACATGGGGTCCGGCCGCCAGAGCACAAGCCAGCCGTCCTTTCCAGCCGCGGCCATGGCCGCGTGCGGTGGTGCGAACCCGCGCTCCACGTTGAACCCGGCCTGCTCCACGGTCTCGTACAGCGCGCGCAGCCCGTGGGGCTCCACGCCAAAGGTATCGTAGCCGCGGCCCTCGTGGGTTTCGGGCTGGAGCATGGAAAGCAGCATGCCTGTCAGGCAGATGATGGCCAGGACAATGGCCGCGATGATGACCCGTTCCGGTTTGAACATGGCGCTCTATCCGGAGGCCTAGCCGGCCGGAAGCGTTTGGGCCTGATGCGCCTGGGCCTGGTGTTCGCGGTTAGACGATTTCGCGAGCTTGCGCAGGCTCGTGTAGGCGGCCGCGCCTTCGCTGTGCTCGCTCTTGCCGATGGGCTCGCCGGCGTACCATTTCTCCAGCAGCCCCACGAGCTTTGCCAGGGGCGCATGGGCCGGCTCCTTCTCGTAGCGGCGCAGGTACTCACGGTTGGTGTAGGCAGGCTGGAACGGCCGGTCGTCGCGCATCTCCAGGCGCAGCACCCCGGCCTTGAACAAAAGGCTGAGGGAGAGGAAGTAGTCGCCTGTGTCGGCCGCCGCGCGGGCGCGTTTTTCCAGGAGATCCGGCCCCTCCTCCGCCGCCTCGGCCCAGGAAAGGGCTCCGATGCGCTGACGTTCCCGCAGCGCCTGGCGGAAGGTGAGCGCGATGTGCGCGATAAGCGCGATGAGCAGCAGCGTGAGACCACCCACGAGGAGCCAGTACAAGAACGGGCTCGCCTCGTGGACGTGGGTACCGAACTCGATCAACCAGCGAAAAATCTTGGCAATGAACCGGCTCACGGGCTCCAGCAGGTCGGCCAGCCATGTTGCGATAGCGCTTTTCCCAGCTTCCTTGCCGAGCTCGAAATGCTCGCGGGAGAGCACGGTCTCGGCAAGCTGCCGCGCCGTCTCCGGCGTCATGGTTCCACTTGCCGCCATGCGCCGTTATTCCGCTTCCTCTGCCAGGAGCACGAGGTCGAAATTCTCGTGTTTGCAGCGGTTGGAGAAGTAGAACATGGTCCAGACCGAGGTGGTGTACACGTAGATGGCCACCTGCAGGGCGATGCTCAGCACGATGGCCACGGGCACGAAGGGGATGAGGTTGGCCGCCGTACCAATGATGTTGCTGACCACGCCCAGCAACAGAAGCAGGATAAAGGCCCGGCCGTAGGTCCCTTTCATAAGGAACGCGCTGCGGCCCAGGGCCTCGCGGCCGGCCACCCCTTCGAGGATGACGATCTTGAGCGCCAGGAAGTAGCGTAGAAAAACCATGATCGCGGCGAGGAACAGCCCCACGATAAGCACGAAGGAGATCAGGCCGCCCACCAGGCCGCCTGCAATCAGCGAAATCCCGCCCATGGCCAGCGCTACCAATATGCCGCCGACAAACAAAATGCCGATGAAGATGAGCGCGATGAGCAGCGCGGTCTTGAGCAGGGCCCACCAGCGCGAGAAGCAGTAGCGCAGGGCCTCGCGCGGGGCCACCGGGTTGTCCAGGTAGCTGCTGGCCGTGACAAATGTGATGGCGCCTTCGGAGATGATGGTGGTGAGATACCAGAGGATGCCGAGCACAGACACGGCCGCGAAGAAAGGCGCCATGGTGGCGAACATGACCGTGGGGTCGGGCATGGCCCCTGTGGCGTTGAACATCAGAAGCTGCTTGTACATGGGCAGCAAACCGCCCAGCAGTACGGCCACGGTGATGATCGTGACCGGCAGGAACGCCAGCACCGCCACGATGAGCATCGACTTGTAGTTGTCCTTGAACACGTTGAACGCGACGTCAAGCAACTGCCCCACGCCGAACTCACCTACCCGGTACTGCATGGCTTCCCTCCATGGCTACGCCGTTGCTTCCGTGGGTTGGAATACCCACCTACTGCACCGCTATGTAGGCTAAAACACACTCATTGTAAAACCGCACGGCGGTTTGTGACCGTTTGGAGGCGGCTACACATCGCGGCAACGCGCACAGGGGGATCGCCATCGCCGTTCCCTTACTCCCCCGCCTCCTCGGCCAGAAGCACCAGGTCGAAGTTCTCGTGCTTGCAGCGGTTGGAGAAGTAGAGAATGGTGCCTACGATGGCTCCGAACATGTAGAGATTGATGTTCACGGCCAGGCGAACGAACAAGGCGACTGGTTCATACGGAATGAGCGACATTCCATATCCAATGACTGCGCCACCAATGAACAGTATCAGAACGATAACAAAGCCTTTCCAGTATACGCCGCGCATCAGATTCGCACTACGCGACAATGCTTTTCGTCCGGATATCCCTTCGAGCATCACTATATTCGACCCAAGAAGATAGCGTAAATATATGAATGCCATGACCACTAAAAACAGCACGCCTACTGCAGCCATGATCACAGCTTGCAAAACATTCCCTACTGATCTTGTTATCAACATATTGAGAGCAAAAATGGCCACCCCAAAAAGAACCATAACGCCAAACATCAGCAGCATCACCATCAGGGATGTTTTCAGCACGGGCCACCAACGCGACAGCGTGTGCCGTATAGCAACGAGTGGGCGCATAGGTGTATCCAGGTAATAACTTGCGCTGATGATGTATAAGACGCCGCACATCAACACGGCATTCACATAGCCTAAGAATGCAGTCACCATTGAGAGCAGGACAGTTGGAGCCATGGCCTCGATCATGACTCTGGTAGACGTACCCGGCGTATGCAGCTCGGGAATCTGATCGATCCGGGGCACAAAATTGCCAAGCGTGGTTACCACGACCAGCAGCATATACGGCAGCAAGGTCAGCGCCGCCGCCGTTGCGATCGGTTTGTAGTTGTCCTTGAACACATTGAACGACACATCGAACACCTCGCCAACACCCATTTCTCCAACCCGGTATTGCATGGTCCCCTTCCCTTATTCTTCTGGTGCGACTGAATTACCCATCCGAATGTGTCATGACAGCATGCCAGGCTACGATAGACGCACACCACACGTATTGCGAGGCCTTGGACTTTGTCCCAACGTCCTGTCGGGGCTTATATCTCCTCCGCCTCCTCGGCCAGAAGCACCAGGTCGAAGTTCTCGTGCTTGCAGCGGTTGGAGAAGTAGAGAATCGTCAGGACCGTGGTGACGAACGCCATCATGATCATCTGCATGAACATGCCACCGCCCATGGCAACGAGAAAGAACGGCACGCCAGGAATCATTACCAGGACGTTCAGAAGGCCCGAAGGGATCATGCTGGCGATGCTCACGAGGACCAGCAGCAGAAATGCCTTGCCGTAGGCCCCCTTCATAAGCGTGGCGCTACGCTTCAACGCGGCGAATCCTGACACGCCCTCCAGAATGACGACGGTGAGGGACAGCACGTACCGCAGGAAAACCAGCGCCATGGCAACAACGCTTACGACGAATACTGGCATCATCAAAAAGAAGTGGTTGTGCCTGCCAACCAACCCGGAGAACAACTGGAACGCCCCGATAATCGCCCCAAAGACCAGGAGTATGGTGAGCACGAAGATGATCGTGGTCTTGATGAGCGGCCACCACCGCGACAGACTGTAGCGCAGGGCCACACCGGCCGATATGGGCTGACCAGTGTACCCTCTGGCGACGGCCAGGATGATGCCGCCGTGGGCAAAGAGCGCGCAAATACTCATGACCAGGCTGGATGCCGCCATCGTGGCGAACATCGCATGGAAGTTCTGCATGAGGAACTTCGGGTCCGGCGGCGGGTTTCCCGGCTGTGGAAAGAAATCGGCCTGACTGATCAAAGGCACGCCGCCGAACAACGCCCCCACACCAAAGACCAGCAAGACAGGAACAAAGGCCATAAGCGCCAAGCCGAGCAATGGCTTGTAATTGTCCTTGAACACATTGTAGCCGACGTCCAGAAGATCGCCCAGACGCAGCTCCCCGATCCGGTATTGCATGCCCCTGTCTCCTGTCTCTATGGGGTTACGCCGTCGCGTACTGCGCCATGTACTCGATGTCGAAATTTTCGCGTTTGCTGCGAGTCGAGAAGTAGAGAACGACGCTTGCTGCTATAAAGAATGACAACAGTAGGATATTTATAAACACACCCAACATAAATATTGCATAATCCGACGGAATAAATCTCATAGCACCGACCAACACTAGACCTAACACAAAGCGCGCAAGATAAAGGACTACTCCTTGCCACCAGGAACCGCCCATAAGTGACACACTACGTCTTATCGCTTTCCACCCAGATAAATCTTCGAGAATTACCACATTGAATGCCAGACACAGCCTTCCATAAGCAATTGACGACACCAATGTCATCGCGGTTCCTACAAATATAAATATTGTGAACATCAACACATTGCCCGTCACACCATTGCCTAACATGGCAATAGAAAATAAAACAAATATCATGCCAATACTTGACCAAGTATAATAAGGCAACATCATGAAAAATGTTTTGGGTATCGGCCACCATCTTGATGCCATAAAACGTATGCTTGTTGATGTCGATACAGGATGATTCAGATACATGCTTGCCATTGCGATCGCGAGTGCTCCTCTAGTATATACTGTGAATACCATATGCAAGAATGTGAACACTCCCAATCCAATAGCATACTCCCAGTAATGCTCGCGATACGTGTTCCATGCACCGGCCTTGTAAGCACTAATGATTTTAAAGACAGGCCACACACCAGAGAATGCCGATCCAAAGTACAGTATCAGATACGGACCAAAGACCACCGCGGTGATCGCCAGTAATGTTTTGCTGTGGTCCCTGAACACCTCGAAGGCGGTATCCAGTATCTGGCCAATGTGCATTGCACCAATCCGATATCGCATGGTCCCCATTCCCTGATCGCGAGTTTACATGGCGCGCCTATATCCTGCCGCGCATCGCCCATATAGACCAATACGATCCATAAGTAAAACAAATCACAGGGAATTTTCTATACCGGAGCAGTCTGGAACCAAGTTTCCGATATGGTATACAGCGGGAACCGGGTACGGCGGGCGGTTACAGCTTTGGCTGCGGCGGCGCCTTGTACGTCAGCTTGAACAGGGTGGGACCGGCCAGGCAGGTGACCAGCGCCAGCAGCACGACGCTGTCCTTGAACTCCGCCGTGATGAGCCCTTCGGCAAGGCCCACGGAGGCGGCGGCCACGATCAGGGAGAGGCGCGAGGAAAGCAGCAGCCCGGCCGAGAGCCCGCGCTTGAGCGGCTTGCCCCACAGCGGGAAGAGCAGGCCCGGCAGGCACTTGACCAGAAAGGCCAGAAGCACGAGCCCGCCGGTGAAGAGCAGCCGGTCCAACGTCAGCACATTGGAAACGTCGAACTGCATGCCCACGTGGATGAAGAACAACGGCACCAGAAAGCCGAAGCCCAGCGCCGATATTTTGGATTCGAGCTGCTCCTTTTCGCGGAACACGAAGGAGAGGATTGCCCCGCCCATGAACGCGCCCAGCACGGGCTCCAGCCCCACCAGCAAAGACAGCCCCACAAAGAGGAACAGCAGCGCCAGGGAGTAGCGCACGGACAGCTCCTGAGGGTCGGAGCCGCTGGCCGGCTTCATGATCTTCTCGGCGCGCTCCGGGTTCCACCACGCCCACAGCCGCAGCAGCCACAGCAGCAGCGCAAACCCCAGAAAGAGCGGCAGCGGCTGGACCATCCGCCAGGACAGCCCATGGCGGTGGAACAGGATGACGAAGGTGATGCCCAGCAGGGTGAGGAAGTCGGCCAGGGTCGCGGACATGAGCATGGACTGGCCAAAGTCCGTCCTGCCCAGGTTCAGCTCCTTGAGCACGGGCATGACCAGGCCCAGCGATGTGGTGGTAAGGATGAGCGCCGTGAACATGCCCTGGCCCAGCATCAGCGCGGCGCTCAGGGCAATGACCACCGTGGCGCCGAAGAACGTAAGCTGGAACGGCCCCTCCCGCTTGAGCTGCCGGCCCAGCATGGTGAAGTTGATCTCCATGCCGGACTGGAACATGAGCAGCAAAAAGCCCAGATGCGCCAGAAACGGCAGCCACTCGCCGCCCATGTTCAAGGACAATCCGCTCTTGCCCAGCAGCACGCCGAACAGGATCTCGGCCACGGCCGAAGGCACGCGCAGCAACCGGGACACGCCGGGCAGAACCGCCACCGCAAAGGTGACGAGCAGCAGCGGGAGAGCGTCATGCAGTTCCACGAATTATCCTTTTATTCCTGCGCCATAAGATCACAACAACGCTGCTTGAAAAATTCATTACCCAATTGAAAGTCTTTGGAAAGGGAGTCCGGGGGAATAACCTTTCTTCACAAAGGTTTACCCCCCGCAATACGTCATCCTGCGACGATAAGCACGGAGCACGTCGCCTTCTCGGCCACGTGCTCGCCCACGTTGGTGGCGAAGATGCCCGCGTCCGTGCTCGTGGAGCCGACGATGAG
The DNA here is from genome assembly GCF_013085545.1 of Oceanidesulfovibrio marinus. Lineage (NCBI taxonomy): Bacteria > Pseudomonadati > Thermodesulfobacteriota > Desulfovibrionia > Desulfovibrionales > Desulfovibrionaceae > Oceanidesulfovibrio > Oceanidesulfovibrio marinus. The sequence continues at coordinate 47,102 of NZ_CP039543.1, read as the reverse complement.
CAGGTCGTGCGTGCCCGAGAGCTTCACCAGCTCCTTCACCGGGTTGCCCCGACGCACCACCTCTTCCAGCGGCGTCTTGTGGATGTGGGAAAGCTCACGCACCCGGCTGATGATCCGCTCGGTGTCCTTGCCCTCTTCCTCGCCGCTGATGATCTCGGGCTCCTCCACCACGGCCACGGTGATCGAGCACTCCAGCTGCCGGGCGATGTCCACGGCAATGCTCAGGGCGCGCTCGGCCCGGGTCGTACCGTTGAAGGGCACCAGGATGCGCTCGTACGGAATGGTGAACCGCGCCACCAGCACCGGGCAGGCCAGATCGTGAGCCAGGCCGATGAGCCGCGGCTTGCCGAACTGCCGTAAAAAGCTGCTCTCCAGCGGCGGCACCACCACCAGCCCGAACTTGCCCTTCTCGTACACCTCGCGCACGGCGTCCAGAACGCTGCCTTCCTCGATGCGTCGCACGCTCAGCGCGATGGTCGGCGGCCAGTCCTTGGTCAAGGCATCCACGCCGCACTCCTCACCGGGGCAGAGCACGGTGGCGCGGTTCACCCGCGTGTTCTGGGCCAGATACAGCCCCTTGTTCAGCAGCTTGGACATGTCGGAGTACGTGCCGGCAGGCAGCGCCAGCAGCAGCTCCTGGCCGAACGCCAGCGGGAAGTGCGGGTTGCCGCATTCGATGAGCGCGCAAAACGTCTTGAACACGTCGGGCCGGCCCAGCACCACCAGCCGGTCATCCGACGCGATGACCAGGGAGTCGTCCGGGAAAACGAGCTCGCCGCCGCGGATGATGCCCGCAAGACGGTAGTTCTTGCCGTTGAAGGCGGTGGCCGGCCGGCCCACGATGCGGAAATGGTCGGCCGCATCCACCTCGAAGAGGTTCGCGTCGCCGGAAACCAGCGGCGTGACCTGAATGCCCGGGTCCTGCAGATAGTGGAGAATGGAGTTTGCAGGCAAAGACTCCGTGGGGATGAGCCGGATGTCCAGCGCCTGGAACCGGTCCAGATTCTCGGGGTCGCGCACGATGGACAGCACGTGCTTCACCCCGGCGTCCACGGCCTGCCGCGCCACGGCCAGGTTGGACTCGTCGTCGGACGTCAGCGCCAGCACGTAGTCGTGCGCGGCCATGCCGGCCCGCTCCAGCACCACCGGGCTGGCCGCGTCCTCCACAAAGGTCTCGACAACATTGGGGAAGATGGAGCAGGCGGTTTTCACGGCCTTTTCCGTCTTGTCGATTATCGTGACCTTCCAGCCGCTGCCCAGCATCTTGAGCAGCTCGCGCGTGAGCCGGCCGGCGCCGCACATGAGAATGCGCATGCCCGACGACTCCGCCGCCTTGCCCGCCGTTTTTCTGAAATCTGGTAGTTCCATTCCGAAACGATAAACCAATCAGGGCGGCCTCGGCTAGTCCGAGGCAACCCTGACATGCAACGCCCTCTCCGTGTTTCGAATTGTGACGCATCCCCAGCCGCCGCACGACGGCGCCAGGCGCTACATGTGCAGCAGGCCCATGACTCCCACGACAATGAGATAGATGGCCACCACGTAGTTCAGCAGCCGCGGCATGACCAGAATAAGGATGCCGGCGATCAGGGCGAGCAGCGGTTGCAGTGCGATGTTCATGTTCATGATGACGCTCCTTTCTTGGCATTATTTTTCTGTGGACGGCTTACCCGGCAACATTTCCGGAAGGCCGTATCCAGAGCATTATACACGAAACACAACCGCGTGTGCCCATTGCACAACAAATTTTTTCTAAGCGTCATCGCCGCTTATTGCCTCGATTCCCTGGCAAACCCGCATCGATCGGGGCTTCCGGCCGCATCAGTCCTTCTCGTTTTAGCCCCCAAAATCCCCAGTGACAAAATTTCCCCATAGAAAATTCGGAAACCGCCTTGAAAGAGCCCTCCGCACAGTCTACACTTGTCCTATTGTCAGAAGTTTTGATTCCGCCCGGTTTATTCCGCAATTGGTTCCGGCGCGGACACAATCATCATCCAAAGGAGACCCCCCATGAGCAACGAAGGCAAAAAGTACAAGTGCGAAATTTGCGGCAACGTCGTGGAACTCATCGTCGACGGCGGCGGCGAGCTCGTCTGCTGCGGCGAACCCATGCAGGAAACCAACGAGTAGCACCCCGCACTGCCCACTGCGAAGCGCGCCTCGGCCGGATTATCTCTGGTCGGGGCGCGTCCTTTTTGGTGGACCTGCTCTCCGAGGGATTCCACCCCTCGCACTCCGCGCCAGAGAGCCTGGCTCCCCGCCCCTCCAGCCAAAGACGCAAAACCAGACCAGCCACAGCAGTCACGTCTCCACGCGCTCCACGGCGCCTGTATAGACCTGTGAGCAACTCCCGGACGCTCCCCCCATCCCCGCGAGCTCTGTGACGCCAGCTTCCGCCGGCGTCTCGGCCCCCTCGTTTGTCCTCGCAGGAACATGCAGCCTTAGCGCTCGCCGCGCCGAGGCAAGTCCCATGCGCCCTGTCTCTGTAGCTACTCAAAATTATTGGAAAAATAAAAATAGATATGACCAATATGAAAATTAGTGTTGACGAAATTATTTTTAAAAAATAAATTTGCACCAACTTCAACGGAAACCACGGCAAGTGGAGAAAAAGCAATGCGCAAAACCATTATCAGAGCGGGGGAATACCATGACTCGGTCTTCCTCCTGAGCATCTCGAAAAAGCTGCGTGCCCTGCCCGGCGTCAACCAAGTCGTCGCTGCCATGGGCACGGATATGAACAAGACCGTCCTGGAGGACACCGGCCTGCTCGATGAGTCGGGTCGGGCGGCGACCTCCAAGGACCTGATTCTCGCCCTGGACATCGCCGAGGAGGATGTCGCGAACACCGTGCTGGCAGAGCTGGACTTCTGCATCGCCGGCGGGGAATCCGGGGGAGATGGCCCGAAAGACTATCCCTCGCTGGACATGGCCAATGCCGCCCATCCCGACTCCAATCTGGTCATGATCTCCGTGCCCGGGGCCTTTGCCGCCCTGGAAGCGGAGCACGCCCTGGAGTTGGGCAAACACTGCTTCATCTTCAGCGACAATGTGGAGCTCGCGGACGAGGTGGCCCTGAAGAAGCTGGGCCGCGAAAAAGGTCTGCTGGTCATGGGGCCCGGCTGCGGCACCAGCCTGATCGGCGGGTACGCCCTGGGCATGATGAGCGCAGCGGCGCGCGGGCCCATCGGCATCGTGGGCGCCAGCGGCAGCGGCATCCATCAGATGGCCATGATCATCGACCGGGCGGGCGGAGGCATCTCACACGCCATCGGCACCGGCGGACGCGATCTCTCGGACGAGGTGGGCGGCAGCACCATGCTCGCCGGCCTGGAGCTGCTGGAGCAGGACCCCGAGACAAAGGTGCTCATCCTGGTGTCCAAGCCCCCGGCGCCGGCCACCATGCAACGCATTCTCGAACGCGTGCGCCAGTGCTCCAAGCCTGTCATCGTGCACTTTCTCGGCGGCGATCCGGAGCTGGTCCGCAAGGCCGGCGCGCTCGCCCCGGAAACTCTGGAGCACGCCGCCCGCATGGCGATGGCTCTGGTCGCCGGGGAAACGCTTCCAGCGTCTCCGTACGAAGACTATGCGCGCGAGCTGGACCCTGTGGCCGCATCCCTGGCCAAGGCCGGCGGCGGCAGCCTGCGGGGGGTGTTCTGCGGCGGAACCCACGCCGAAGAGGCCGCCCTGGTGCTGGAGCGGTTGGGACTGACCGTGCACAGCAACCTTCCCCTGCCGTGCTGCGCCAGCCTGAAGTCCCCTCTCCAGAGTGAAGGCGACTGCATCATCGACATCGGCGACGAGATCTTCACCCAGGGCAAGCCGCATCCCGTCATCGAGCCGTCCATCATCAATCCCCGGATCATCCAGGAGGCAAGCGACCCGCAGACAGGGGTCATCCTGCTGGACATCCTCTGCGGTTTCGGCGCGCATCCAGACCCGGCCGGCGTGGTGGGAGACAGCATCAGCCAGGTCCTGCGCGAGGCGAAACAGCGCGGCCAGGAGCTGGCCGTGGTGGTCAGCCTGTGCGGCGTCCACAACGATCCGCAGGATGTCGAGGGGCAACGGCGCACGCTGGAAGAGGCCGGGGCCGTCGTCTTCTTCAACAATGCCCAGGCCGCATATTGCGCCGGCAAAACCATTTTGCTGCGTCGAGGTGAGAAGCAATGAGTAATCTTCTAAACAGTACGCTGTCGGTCATCAACGTCGGGCTCTCTCACTTTGCAGACAGTCTGGACGCGCAAGGCATCCCCACTGCGCGCGTCAAGTGGTCGCCGCCTGCCGGAGGCGACCCGGTCCTGGCCCGCTTTCTGCGCTCGGGCCTGCAGTCCATTGCCCAAAAGGTGGAAGAGGCCAACGCCAGGGCCTTCAAGCACATCATCAATGCCGAACCGTACTGGGTCGGCATCAAGCGCGCACGAGACGTGGTCCCCGGCATGGAGCCCAACGTCATCCTGCATTCCGGCCCCCCCATCTCCTGGGATCGCATGGCACCGGTCCAACAAAAAGGCATCCTCGGCGCGGTCCAGCACGAAAAGCTGGCCGAGGATGAGGCGGGCGCGCTCCGCCTGGTTGAATCGGGTGCGATTTCCGTCCGCTCGGCCATGGACATGGGGGTGGCCGGCGCCGGCGCCGGTATCGTCAGCCCGTCCATGGTCGTCAACGTCTGTCGGGAACGCAATACGGGCAAGGAGGCGTACTGCGTGCCCTTCGAGGGCCGCGTGGGGCTCGGGGTCTGGGGTGTCTACAACCCCGAGGTCGAGGCCACCCTCCATCGGATCGAGACCGTGCTGGGCCCGGCCATTGACAAAGCCCTGGCAGCCTCGGACGGCATTCCGGTGAGGAACATCATCGCCCAGGGCCTGCAGATGAACGACGACACTCACACCCGCCAGACCGCCGAGGGCTATATCCTGGTCAGCGAGATCATTCCGCTGCTGTTGCAGGCAGACCTGTCCAACGCCATCCTGCAGGAGTGCGTGGACCTGTTCGTAAGCTCCGAACGCTGGTTCCACCCGCTCGGCATCGCCAGCGCGCTGTCCGTGCTCAAGGGAATCAAGGGGATGGAGTACTGCACATTGCTGTGCACCATGTGCGGCAACGCCGTGGACTATGGCATCCAGGTGAGCTGCCTGGGCGACCGCTGGTTCACCAGCCCGTCCCCTTACCTGACGGGCATGTACCTTTCCCCAAAATGGAGTCAGAAGGACGCCGTGCCGTGGATGGGGGACAGCTGCATCGTGGAGGCGTACGGCCTTGGCGCATTTTCCGGAGCGGCCGCCCCGGCGGTCATCCGCCTGCGGGGGGGAAGCTACCAGGACGGCATTCAGCAGTCCGAGGAGATGAAGCAGATCACAACCGGGGTCAACTACAACTACCCCATTCCGCTGCTCGGGTTCTCCGGGCCTCCCACCGGCATCGACATTCTCAAAGTCGGCATGACAGGCATCACGCCGCTGGCCCACGGCGGCATCATTTCTCATCAAGGAGGTCAGATCGGCGCAGGTGTTGTGCGTCTGCCCTTCGAATGTTTCAGGGACGCCATCCACGGCGTGTCTGAAAGGTACGGCTTACAGGCATGATGAACCACCAGTAACCCAAGGAGTTCGTTATGAAGATGTTCCGTCGCACAGTAGTGGCCTTAGCAATGGCAGCATTGATTTGCAGTGGATTGAGTACGCCATTTCTCTCGGAAGCCCATGCCGCCGACGCACCGAAATTCATGACCATCGGGGGCGGGAGCAGCGGAGGCACCTTCCAGGTTGTAGCCAACCTGTTCGCCCAGGTGCTCAGCAAGGAATCCGGCATCAAAGTCACGGCTCAGAGCACCACTGGTGCGGGCCAGAACATCATTCTAATGGGACGTAAAGACCTGGAGATGGGCATTGTTGACAGCCTTACCAACCAGAAGGCCGTCAATGGGGAAGACCAGTTCAAGCAGCATCCGAACAAGGATGTCCGGGCCATCTCGCTGGTCTACACGCAGGCGTTCCACCAGCTGGTGCGCACCGGCGAGGACATCAACAAGATGTCCGACCTCGTTGGGCGCACCCTGGTGGTGGGCGGTCCTGCAAGCGGCACAGAGCTGCAGACCAAGACGATCTATGCGGCGCACGGCATCACGTACGACGACATCAAGCCGCAGTTCCTGGGCATCAACGAAGGCCTCGATCTGCTGCGCAACCGTCAGGCCGACGGTGAAACCGCAGTGGTGCCCTACCCCTTCTCCACCTTCACCGAGCTGACCATCACCAACCAGGGCAAGCTCATCTCCCTGGACGAAGACGCCATCGCCAAGCTGACCACGCCCGGCTCCCCCTTTGTGCGCCTCACCATTCCGGCCGAGGTCTACAGCAACCAGAAGGAGCCCATCCACACTGTGGGCAACCCCACTGTACTGGCCATCGATGCCGGCGTGAGCGACGACCTCGCCTACACGTTCACCAAGGCATTCTGGGAAAACATCGACTGGCTCAAGGAACAACATCACGCGTTCAAGAACCTCACGCTCGAGGATGCGGCCTCGGCGCCCATTCCCCTCCACCCCGGCGCAGCCCGCTACTACAAGGAAGTGGGCGTCCTGAAATAAGCTCCGGTTTACCTCGGATCCGCGGGACCTGGGTCCTCACGTCAACCAGTCCCGCGGGCCCGCAATATCGCTTCTGCACTGAAAGGAACCCCCACACCGGATATTTTCCGGGGAGGTCTCAGAATGAGTAATGATACGTCTCAGTTGTCGAAGTTGGATGCTCCGCAGGAAGGCGCCTGCCCGGGGAATGCCGAGGACATAGCGGAGCGGGCGGAAAGCGGAGTGGCCAAGCGGGAGTACACCGGGCCATGGGGCAGGATCATTCTGGTCATAGCCGTGTCCATGGCAGTGTTCCATCTCTACACCGCGGGCTTCGGTCTGCTGGCGGCCATCCGTCAGCGCGCTGTGCACCTGGCCTTTGTCCTGCCGCTGGTCTTTCTCATCTACCCGGCACGCAAGACATCCATCAGGAGCCGTCCCTCTATTCCCGACATCATCCTGGCCGTGCTGTCCGCGGTCTGCGCCGGCTACATCGTCGTCAATTACCAGTCCATCGTGTTCAGGGGGGGCATGCCCAACAACACGGACATCGTATTCGGCCTCGCCACGCTGGCCCTGGTCATCGAGGGCGCGCGCCGGGCGCTCGGCATCGAGCTGGCCACGGTGGCCGTCGTCTTCCTGCTCTACGGCTATTTCGGTAAATATATCCCGGGTATCTTCGCCCACCGCGGCGCAGACCTGGGCCGCCTGGTCGACCACCTCTACCTGATTCCGGAAGGCATCTTCAGCGTGGCCCTGGGCACATCAGCCACCTACATCGTTCTCTTCGTCATCTTCGGCACGTTCCTGGAGCGTAGCGGACTCGGCCAACTGGTGCAGGATATGGCGCTTGCCCTGGCCGGCAAGGCCATAGGCGGCCCGGCCAAGGTGAGTATCTTCGCCAGCGCCCTGTTCGGCTCCATCAGCGGAAGCGCCGCGGCCAACGTCGTCTCGACCGGAGTTTTCACCATCCCGCTCATGAAGCGCATCGGCTACCCGGCCGAGTTCGCCGGCGGGGTGGAGGCCGTTGCTTCCACTGCAGGACAGCTAATGCCGCCCATCATGGGCGCCAGCGCCTTCATCATGGCCGACTTTCTTGGCGTGCCCTATCTGGACATCGTCAAGGCCGCCATCCTGCCGGTCGTCCTCTACTACACCGGCCTGTTCGTAATGGTGCACATGCGCGCCCGCAGGCTCGGTCTGCGCGGGCTGCGCGACGACGAGCTGCCCAAGCTGTCCACGGTGATGAAAGAGCGCGGGCACCTGCTTATCCCCCTGATAGCCATACTCATCATGCTGGTCATGCAGTTCACGCCTCTCTACGCTGCATTCTACGGCATCATCATCACCCTGGTGGTGACCCAGCTTCGCAAGCACACGCGGCTCAGTTTCCAGGACATTATCTGGGCGCTGGAGACCGGGGCGAAGCGGTCCGTCAGCATCGCCGCGGCCTGCGCCGCCGTGGGCATCGTCATCGGAATCTCCACCCTCACCTCGGTGGGCAATACGGTGGGCGAGTTCCTCCTGGCCATGGCGCAGGGGCAGCTGCTGCCGGCGCTGTTCATGGTCATGATTTTCGCGCTCATCCTGGGCATGGGCCTTCCCACGGTGGCCGCCTACATCATCCTGGCCACGGTCGCCGCCCCCATCCTGACCTCGCAGTTCGGTCTTCCCAAGCTGGTGAGCCATTTCTTCGTGTTCTACTTCGGCCTGATGGCCAACGTGACGCCACCGGTGGCCATCCCCGCATATGCAGCGGCCGGCATAGCCTGCTCAAGTCCCAGCCGCACCGGCTGGACTGCCTTCAAGCTGGCGCTGGCCGGATTCCTGGCCCCTTACCTCTTCGTCTATTCGCCGCAAATTCTTCTCTACCAATTTACCTGGGCAGCCCTGCCTGAAACCCTCTGGGTAGCCTTCACCGCTATTTTCGGTGTCTTCCTGCTGGCTTGCTCGATCGAGGGCTTCCTGCGCCACCGGCTGGCCACCTGGCAACGCTTCCTTCTCGGAGCGTCTAGCCTTCTGCTCATTGAACCGTCGATGATCACCGACACCATCGCCTTCACCATGCTGGTCCTGGTGCTCAGCGTGCAGTTCATCACCCAAAAACGTCTCGTTCACCCCACAAGCGGGGAGTAAGGAGTCTATCGTGTCCAAAGAAAAGCATCCCGCCCTTCGCGGCAAAAAGGAGTTCGGCGTCGCATGGGCGGAGCGGGAGGCCCTGCTGCGCGGCCTGGGTCTCTCACGCGAGGAGCTGGAGAAGCCGCAAATAGCCATCATCAATACCTGGAGCGACATTAATCCCGGGCACCGCCATCTTCGAGGCATCGAAGAGAGCATCCGGACCGGCGTGGTCCGGGCCGGCGGGCTTCCCTTCCGCTTCAACGTATTGGGCCTCTGCGACGGCATCGCGCTCATCAACTCGCAGTACATCCTGCCCAGCCGTGATCTCATCGTGAACGAGATCGAGGTTTACGCCGAGGCCTACGGCATGGACGCCATGATTCTGCTGGGCACCTGCGACAAGATCATCCCGGCCTTTCTCATGGCCGCCGGCAGGCTCGACATCCCGGCCCTGGTGGTGACCGGAGGCTACATGCCTGCCGGCGTGCACCCCAAAAGCGGGCAGCTGCTCTCCTTTGTGGACGTCGGCCGCAGCGTAGGCAGCGTGCAGAGCGGCGCCATGACGCGGGAGGACCTGGACGACATCATCGACAACGCCTGCCCCGGCCCCGGCGCCTGTCCCATGATGGGCACCGCCAACACCATGTGCATCCTGGCCGAAGCCGTGGGCATGACCATGCCGGGCAACTCCACCACCCCCGCCAACTCCACCAAGCTGCTGCAGCTCGCCGACTCCGCCGGCGAGCAGATCGTGCACCTGTGGGAGCAGGGCGTAACCGCCCGGAAGATCATTACCGAGCAGAACATCCACAACATGATCTGCGCGGACCTGGCCATGGGCGGCTCCACCAACTCCCTTGTCCACGTGCCGGCCGTGGCTACCGAGGCGGAGCTGGACATTGACTGCCTGGGCCTCTTCGACAAGCTGAGCCAGGATATCCCGCTGCTCATGGGCATCACGCCCAACGGTCCGCACCTGATGCACGACTTCGACCGCGCCGGCGGCGTGCGGGCCCTGTTCAGCGAGCTCTCGGACTTTCTGGACAAGGACAGCCTGACCGTGGCCGGAACGACCGTGGGAGAGAACGTGGACGGGATCGCGGTCAAAGACGCCTCGGTCATCCGATCATTCGACGACCCGCTCAGCAAGGGCGGAGCTCTCGCAGTCCTGCGGGGCAACCTCGCGCCGGGCGGGGCCATCGTCAAGGTCTCGGCCGTGCCGGAAAACCTGCTGATCTTCCGGGGCACGGCCAAGGTCTTCCACAGCAACGAAGACGCCATCGAGGCGCTACGCAACGGCGGCATCGAATCCGGCGACGTCATCCTCATCACGTTTCAGGGGTGCAAGGGCGCGCCCGGACTCAACAGCACCTTTGTCGTCACCTCCGAGCTGGCGGGGTCGCCCCTGGCCGACTCCGTGGCGCTTATCACCGACGGACGGTTCTCGGGCGCGACCGAAGGCGCCTGCATCGGCTACGTGTCCCCGGAAGCGGCCCTGCGCGGTCCGCTGCTGGCGGTCTGCGACGGAGACATCGTCTCCTACGACATCCCCAATCGGACCATCAGTGTGGAGCTGAGCGAGGAGCAGATCGCCCAGCGCATCCATGACGCCGAAATGCCGCTCACGTACCGCAAGGGCTATATCGGCATCTACCAGCGCACGGTGCAGTCGCTGTCCAAGGGGGCGGTGCTGCGCGGCATGGACGAGGAAAACGTATAGTCCCGCGTCGCTACGACGTGTTTCGAATAAGGAACTTCGATGTCCTATATTCTCGTGGTCAACATAGGCAGTACCTCGTTGAAGTACCGCCTTCTGCAAATGCCCGGCGGCGACACCCTGACGCGGGGCTACATCGAGCGCATCGGCGGCGCGGCCTCGCCCTACTCCTGGCAGACAGGCAGGCACAAGGGCTCCTGCAAGCTGGACACCAGCCAGGGAACCATACAGGCCATCTCCGCCATGCTGGACATGCTGGTGAAAGGCGCGGGGGCCACGCCGCCCGTACTCCGCGACATCAACGAGGTGGCCGGGGTGGGGTTCAAGGTCGTGCACGGCGGCTATTCACTGCGAACGAGCGCGCGCATCACCGAGCACGTCCTGGCCTGCATGGAGGACTTCTCCCGGGTCATGCCGGCGCACAACCCGCCCTACATCCAGGCCATCCGCGAGTTCCAGCGCCTTTTGCCGGACACGCCGCTGGTCGGGGCCTTCGAAACCGCCTTCCACCGGGACATGCCGGACTACGCCAGCGTGTACGGCCTGCCCTACGCCTGGACCGAGCAGCTCGGCGTCCGGCGCTACGGCTTCCACGGCGCGTCACATCGCTATGTGAGCGAACGCGCCGCAGAGCTGCACGGACACCCCCTGGAGGATCTGCGGGTGCTCGTCTGCCATCTCGGCGGAAGCTCCTCGCTGGCTGCCGTGCAGCACGGCGTCTGCGTGGCCACCAGCATGGGCTTCACCACGCAGAGTGGCCTGCCCATGGCCAAGCGCAGCGGCGACCTGGATCCCTTTGCCCTGCCGTATCTCATGGAAAAAACAGGGAAGAGCCTGCAGGAAATCCTGGACGTGCTGGTGACGCAAAGCGGCCTGGCCGGCATATCCGGCCTTTCCGGAGACATGCGCGACCTGGAGGAGCAGGAGGCGACCAACCCACGGGCGCATCTGGCCATTGCCCACTTCGTGCACGAGATCAAAAAGTACCTGGGCGCGTTCGCCGCGGTCATGAACGGGCTGGATGTCGTGGCCTTCACCGGCGGCATCGGTGAAAACTCCGCCCGAATCCGCCGGGATGTCTGCGCGGACATGGACGTGCTCGGGATCGAGCTGGACGACCGGCTGAACGACAACCCCGACGGGGAGCGCTGCATCTCCGCGCCCGGCTCTCAGGTGGCGGTCTACCGGATCCCCACCAACGAGGAGTTCATCGTGGCGCGAGAAACCCTGCGTTGCCTGGCGGAGCAACAAGGAGGAACCGTCAGTGACTATTCATCACGAAACTGATGTCCTGGTCATTGGATCCGGCATCGCCGGCATGCGGGGAGCTCTGACCGCAGCCCGAGCCGGAGCCCGGGTGTGCATCGTGAGCCTGGGCACCGGTGGCAGCCCGGACATCATGGGGTTCAGCGCGCCCGTGCTGCCTGGCGATTCTGCAGACCTGGTGCTGGCGGACATCAACGCCAGCGGCCAGGGGGTGAACAACCCCGCCCTGGCCCGGGTATTTGCCCAGGGTACCGAGGAGATCGTCCCAGACCTGGACATCATGGGCGTCCCCCTGAAAAAGGACGTCACCGGCCGCTGCATCCCCCTGCAGGCACTGGGCACCAGCTATCCGCGTCTGGTGCACCACTACCGGTGCATGACCGGCGTGGAGATACTGAAGAAGCTGCGCCGCCAGTTGTCGGATCAGGAAGTGCAATCCATACGCGGCGTCATGATTTTCGATCTGCTGCTGGACAAGGGCGCAGTATGCGGCGCGTTGGGCATCGACGTGGACAGCGGCGAGTTGCAGGTGTTCAAGTGCCGCGCCGTGCTGCTGACCACGGGCGGCTCCGGCCGCATCCACGCCTTTTCCACGTACCCGGCGGACATCACCGGCGACGGCATGGCCATGGCCTACCGCGCCGGGCTCGACCTGGTGGACATGGAGTTCCTGCAGTTCGAACCCTGCGGATTCGTCACGCCGGACGCCATCCGGGGCAGCCTGGTGCCCACCACGCTGCTCAAGGCAGGGGCGGAGCTCCGCAACGCCAACCAGGAACAGTTTGTGACGGATTTCAGCTCGATTCAGAAGGACGAGCTCTCGCGCCGCATCCATCGAGAGATCCAGGAAGGCCGGGGCACGCCTGCCGGCGGCGTCTGGTACGACGTCACCATGCTTCCGGAAAGCCTGGTGAAGGAAAACCACGCGATCTTCTACGAACCGGCGTTGCGCGGGGGCATCGACATCAGCAAGGAGCCGGCGCAGATGGCGCCTTCGGCCCACACCTTCCTGGGCGGCGTTGTGGCCCAGCCGGACTGCGCCACCGCGGTGACCGGCCTGTTCGCCGCCGGCGAGATCCTGGGCGGCGTGCACGGGGCCAACCGCATCGGCGGAGACGGCGGGGCCTCGGCCCTGGTCTTCGGCAAGGTCGTTGGCTCGACCCTGGCGTCCCAATACGCCGACCTGCCCATAGCCACGGAAACCCGCGTCCTGGATCTGGCGCGCGAGGGCTCCGACTTTCTGGATGCGGCCCGCGCCAGGCAAAACGGCGAATCGCCGGGTCTCTTGCGCGAGGCTCTGCGGGAGCTCATGCAGGCCCAGGTGGGCATCATCCGCACCGAATCGGGGCTTGCCCAGGCCGCCCGGAAGCTGGAGGAGCTGGAAGCCGCGGCCACGCAGTGCTCGGTTTCCCAGGCCAGGGAGGCCGGACAGCTCTGTTCGCTCTGGAACATGCTGCTGACGGCCCGGATGATGATCGGCTCGGCCAGCCTGCGTACGGAGAGCCGCGGGGCGCATTTCCGCGAGGATTTCCCCGACCGCGCAGAGGATTGGCAAGGCGTCAATGTAATCGTGCGTAAGCAAGACCAGGATATGCAGTTTGCCAAGCGTCAAAGCGCCTGACCGCTATCAGGCGAGCGGCATGCTTCGTCTGGCAGGCGTGGCCCTGGGCCCCACCGCCCGGCGGGTGCTGGGCCCCTGCAAGAGCGGATGCGTGCTGAGCAGCCATAGCAAAGGCGTATACTGCCGTTTTGGAGACGACATATTACTGGTGCAGGAAGCCGGCGAGGAGGTCGTGCCGTTCGGCATTCTCCTCGCCAGCCTTGCCCCATTGACCGGAGCGCGAGCCGGGAGCCCACTGCATTGCAGCGGAGAATTACTGTGCTTTCATCATCTTGGGATTGTTGTTGATTGCGCGAACGCGCCGACCCCGCAGCCCGTTGATTTCTCGCTGGACATCGAGCACTTGCCGCTCCGCCTGGAACGGCTGGTGCGGTCGGCAACTGCCCTTGGATCGGGAAGCGCGATGCTTCTTGCGAACCACCTGCCGGTCCTGAATGGGGGAGGAGAGGCCCCCCCCGAGCTTGCGGACGTGTGGGCCCGTGCGCTGTGGAACCCATTGCGAAACATGGCGGAATATTGTAAAAATCAAGGCGATCAAGCTTCGGCCCGGCGGATGCTGCATGATCTTCTGGGACTGGGACCGGGGCTGACGCCGCTTGGTGACGATATTATCTGTGGAGCGATGGTCGCAGCGCGTGAGCTCGAAAGAAACTTTCCTTTTTTGCGCCCGGTACGCGAAAATATGTCACTCGCCATACAGGAACTCTGCAGTTCCCGCACTACGCCGCAAAGCGCCGCTTTTTTGAAGAGCGCGGCGAAAGGGGAATCGTTTATCCTTTTGCTCCGCGTAATGCGCCAGCTCTTCGGCCGTCGCCATGCGCGCCCGGCCAGCCCGGACAGGGTCTCCTCCCTGCGCTCGCTTCTGGGAGTCGGCCACTCGTCGGGGCAAGGGTTCCTGCTGGGCATCATGTTGGTGGCGTGGCAAACAGTGAATAACCCTGGACATCGGCATTTCCTGCCGACAAGGTAGAGTATCAATGGCACCACGGCAGGCAAAAGGGGGGAAAACCGCCAAGAAGCTGGCGGCGGACAGTCTACGGGACTCCATATTTCGGGGTGAGTTCAAACCCGGAACGCCCCTCATCCAGGAACAGATCGCCAACCGCCTCGGCGTAAGCCTCACCCCGGTTCGCGAGGCTTTCACACAACTAGAAAGCGAAGGGCTGCTCGTCATATACCCCAACCGGGGAACCATGGTCACGCCCCTCTCATCGGAGGAGGCGCTGGAGACGTTCGAGCTGCGCCTTTTCATAGAGTCTTCGGCCCTGCAGCTCTCCATCCCCGTGCTCACAGAGGAAGATCTGGATACGGCGCGCGGCTTCCTTGAGGGATCGAGCGAGGCTGTCGAGGATGGCGTGCACAACGGCCTGGCCTTCCACTATGCACTCTGCGCGCCGTGCAACAGGGCGCAGACCCTGCGCATCTTGCGCATGCTCCACACCACAAGCGAGCGCTACCTCCGCTGGTTCTTCTCCATGGACCCCCAACGGTACAGGGAGTCCACAATACACGAGCACCAGGCCATCCTCTCCTTCTGCGAACAGAAGAACGTCGACGAGGCGCTGAAGGTTCTCAAGATGCACCTGCAAATCACGTTCACCAGCCTGAGCGAGTACTTCAGCAAAGGGCACCTCTCCAGCTTCAACCGGCCCCCGATTACCTTTCCTTCCTCGTAAGCTGCAAAATCGTCGTCAGCCCATAAAGCGCAACGACTCATTTGGCCCCCGACCGGATCACCCCCGGTCGGGGCGCGTCATTTTTGGTGGGAAGAAAAGCAGGAGAACTGGAAATGTCTCTCGCGTTTCGCGGTGGACGTTATTCCCCTGGCGGGGAGTATGAGGGGCAGCGCCCGGGCCCGCAGGAGGCATAAAAAAGGCCGGCTGAGAAGCCGGCCTGGCGGTCATTGAGTGGTGGGCGATCCGAGATTTGAACTCGGGACTTCCACCGTGTGAAGATGGCACTCTAACCGCTGAGTTAATCGCCCGAGGGAGTACATAAGGATTTCAGCCATGGGATGCAAGTGCTTTTTGACATTTCCTTGTCACATTGACCATGGCACGCTGAACGTATATGAGCAAAGCCGCCTACCCCGAATTGAAAATCCCTTCATCTCATACGAGGTATTATACCTATGCGACTTCTTGTCACCGGAGCGTGCGGCTTTATCGGCGCCAACTTCCTCTACTATTTGTTCGAGACCGACCCGGATGTCTACGTCGTCAACCTCGACAAGCTCACGTACGCGGGCAACCCCTTGAGCGTGAAGCCCCTGGAGGATGCGCACGGCGGCGTCCGGTACTTTTTCGAGCACGGCGACATCAATGATCCCGAGACGGTCAGCCGGATCATTGAGGAGCACAAGATCGAGGCCGTGGTGAACTTTGCGGCCGAGAGCCATGTGGACCGGTCCATCAACGACCCCTCGCCGTTTGTCACCACCAACGTCCAGGGCACGCAGAACCTGCTGGAGTGTGCGCGCCGCGCCGGGCTCGAACGGTTCGTGCATGTCTCCACGGACGAAGTCTATGGCACCCTGGGCCCGGACGGCAAGTTCACCGAAGAGACCCCGCTGGCGCCCAACAGCCCCTACTCCGCCTCCAAGGCCTCGGCCGATCTCTTCTGCCGCGCCTACTTCGAGACGTACGGCTTCCCTGTGGCCATCACCCGCTGCTCCAACAACTATGGGCCGTACCAGTTCCCGGAAAAGCTCATCCCTCTCATGTTCACCAAGGCCGAGAACGACGAGCCCCTGCCCGTGTACGGCGACGGCAAGAACGTGCGCGACTGGATCTACGTGCGCGACCACTGCCGCGGCGTGGACCTCACCCTGCGCAAGGGCAAGCCCGGCAAGGTCTACAACTTCGGCGGCAACGCCGAGAAGCAGAACATCGAGGTGGTGCGCACCATGCTCTCCACCCTTGGCAAACCGGACTCGCTCATCAGCTATGTGAAGGACCGGCCCGGCCACGACCTGCGCTACGCCATGGATTACTCCTACGCCCAGAAAGAGCTCGGCTTCGAGCCGGAGTACACCTTTGAACGCGGCCTGAAGGAAACCATCGACTGGTACCGCGACAACCGCGAGTGGCTCGACAACGTGCGCAGTGGCGCCTACCTCGAGTTCATGAAAAAGTGGTACGGAGAGCGCTCATGACCGATGCGAACACCGCCAAACGCGCCGTCGTGCTCGGCGGCGTCACAGGCATGCTCGGCCAGGCCCTGGTCAACGTTCTGAACAAGGCAGGCTGGGAGGTCGTAGCCCAGAGCAGGGACGACGTGGACGTGACCACCTGCTCCGCCCTGGACGAGTACTTGGCCGGCCACGCGCCGGACGTGGTGTTCAACGCCATCGCCTACACCGCCGTGGACCTTGCCGAGGACGAAAAGGACAAGGCGTGCGAGCTGAATAAGAAGCTGCCCGCATCCCTGGGCCGCATCTCCAAGAAGCAGGGCTTCAAGCTGGTCCACTACTCCACGGACTTCGCCTTTGACGGCCGCAAGCAGATGCCCTACGTGGAGACGGACGAGACCAACCCCCTGTGCGTGTACGGCAAGTCGAAATTGGACGGGGAAAAGGCCCTGCTCGCCACCGAGGCGCCCGGCGCCCTGATCCTGCGCACGGCCTGGCTCTTCGGCCCCGGACGCAAGAACTTCGTGCAGACCATCCTGAACCTGGCCAAGGACCGCGACAGCCTGAACGTGGTCCACGACCAGATCGGCTCGCCCACCTACACGCCGGATCTCGCGCGCTACTCCCTGGAGCTGGTCGACGCCGGCGGCGAGGGCATCTACCATATGGTCAACTCCGGCCAGGCAAGCTGGTGCGAGCTGGCGGCCGAGGCCGTGCACCTGGCCGGCCTCTCCTGCGCCGTCCGCGCCATCCCCTCGTCCGAGTACCCGCAAAAAGCACACCGCCCGCCCTACTCCGTGCTCAGCACCGAGGCCTTCACAAACAAGACCGGCACCACGCCCAGAGCCTGGGTCCAGGCGCTGCGCGAGTATGTGTTCAAGGATCTGGGAGCTGTCGAGTAAGGCGGCACCCTGTCCAGAAAGATAGACGTTCTGTCTCGATTATTGGACAGAACAAACGGCCCGGATCGCAACTGCGAACCGGGCCGTTTGTTGTCTGAAGAACTATTTTTTATGTGGTGGAGCCGAGGGGCGCTGCTCCTCGAACACCCCGCAAGGGGCAATGCTCCCTTGATCCTATTCTGGGATTCGAAGATTGCTCCCCCTGGCCAGGAAAGCCGCCTGACGTCAGTGGACGGCCATGCCCCACCCCTTCGCAAACATTATTATGCCCATGATTATCAAGAAGAGGAAAACAAAGTGGGTATACTGCTTGGTCGAGATGCACTTGTAGAGCGTGAGCCCCCCTGCTGCGCCCAGGGCTATGGGCACGAGACTCGCCGCCAGGAGCAACAGCACCTTGGCGTCGATCAGGCCCGCAAATGCATGCGCCGTGGACACGATACCCGAGCTTATCGTGAAGTAGGCTATCAGCGTGGTTTTGACCGTATCACGTTTCCATCCCTGAAGCGCCACCCATGCGGTCACGATGGGCCCTCCACCGCCGAATGCGGCGGATACGGCAGCGCCGGCCGTTCCCACGAGCACCCCCCACCAGTGGTTCACGGGGATGACAGGCAGACGGACCGTCAGGAAAAGCAGACTGAAAAAAACGATGAACGCGCCCATGAGCATGCGAATGATGCCCTCCGGGACGTAAACCAGCGCAAACGTCCCGATGATCACACCAAACACATTGCCCAGGGTGAGCGGGGCCAACTTCCTCCAGTCGAAATCCTTCCGAAGCCGCAACAGCAACGGCAGGGAGCAGACAAGCCCACTGAGCACACACAGCGGCGTCCCTGTCCTCATCGGCAGAATGAGGCTCATGATGGGAAGCGCAACAATCGTCAGACCAAATCCAGCCAGCCCCTGCACCATACTGCCGAGTGCAAGCGCGCCAGCAGTCAAGCACACCTCGGCAAACGTTACAATCACCTGTTATAGCTCATAATCAACCACACGGCGCTCGGCTGCTACAGATTTGATGAAGGCGACCACTTCCAGATGCCTGGGGTGCTCGGCGTATGTTTTCAGGTCTTCCAGGGTGTCAAACTGGGAGAACAGCGCGATGTCCGTTTCCGGGTCGGACACCAGGATATTGGTCGAAACCTCCAGCCGCTTCAGGCCGGGGATGAGATCATTGATCGCGTCCAGCCGTTTCTTCATTTCCCGGGCGTTCTCAGCCTTGTTCTCTTCCTTGAGCTTCCACATTACGATATGCGTGACCATTTTTTCCTCCTTTGTGTTGATACCGTTACGACGACATAGCCCATATCGGATGGGATGGATACCCGCTCCGAGAGGCACTGCCCCTCGGGCTCCCCGCAAGGGGCCGGTGGCCCCTTGACCCCATTCTGAGGGTCTGGGGGCATCGTCAATGGACCAATCGTATTTTCTTTTCCCCTCCCTTGACATCCGCTTTTTTACCCAATATAGGAGGGGCGCTTTTTGTATGACTGGGAGTACGTCTTCTCCTCCCAGCAAATGGCCCTTCCCTGCCGTACACCAGCAGTCTTTCCGTTGGTGCATGGCCTTAACTTCCAAATACAAACAGAGGTTATGCGCCATGTTCTTCTTTATTTTATCCCAGATTGGACTCGCCGGGCTCCATCGCCCAGTGTAGTCCGCCTCTTCTTCGTACTCCATACGTTGGCGCGGCTTTCATAGCGAAAGCCGTTTGATTGCGTGCATCCGCTGCTGCGGATTGGTGCGTTGTTACTCATTGTACTCCAATGTGAGGATAGCGTCATGTCTATTGTCCTGCATCGTATTCAACTCCAAAACTTTAGCTAGGAGCACCCAATGCTCACAACTTTATCAACAATATTTTGCAACAAACAACTTTTCATATGGAGCACGCAATGGATACCGGAAAAGATTATCTCATGGAGCCGTATTTTGAGCAGAGTAAAGTCCGCAGGCGTAAGCGAAACCGGGTTACAAGCAAAAAGTCCAGGATGAGCTATAATCAGTACCTGCAGGTGAAACAGCACGTCCTGGAGAGTCGATCCGACAGGCGCTTCTACTACTTCAAGGACAGATACGCCCTCATGCTGCTGCGCCACTTTGTGGGCGAGGGCAAATCAGTTCGGGAGATCAAAGAGAGCCCCTTTGCCAAGCTGCTGGGCAGGCCCGTGCTCAAGGAGCTGCTCGCCCGCCGCGGAGGTGCCTGCATAACCGGGGACGATCTGGTCAGCATCTGGCCGGCCGTGCCCGAGTGCTTCCACATCGCCATCGACGACTGGGGCAGCGAAACCAATGAGCGGCATTCCTGGTGCCAGACCTCGCGACCCGGTATGAACCTCGTGGTCATGCTGAACTTCAGCAACACGCACAACAATATGATGTTCGGGGGTGTTCCCAACCAACTGCATCGCTACTTCTGCTATGAAGACCACCCGCATACAAATGGGCAATGCACTATGGCGTGGTCGCGGGTCGATATTGCTGAAGATGGGGGCGAAGCCCTCATCGAGGAGGTCCAGAACGATTGGCTGCGTGAAGCCGAGTGGTACCTGTACCTCTACGATGAGGACAAAGGACCGCGTGGTGTCTCCCCAAAAGAGCACAGGTGTTTGGTCCGCTATGCCCACGCCGTACTGGAGCGCTACGCGCCCATCTGGCAGGAGGCCATGCTCGCCGCGGCTCTCCAGGTCCTCAAAAACGATCTGGGTATCGGGACGATCTACTACCACACCTTCGAAGGCGGCAATCTCCTGAAAAACATGACAGACGACTTCGCGCCGCCGCGCTCGATCTACACCCAACTGCCCAAGCGCTTCTGCTTCCCGCCCACCACCGAGACGCCCGCAATGCTGGCGCATGAGCTGGAACGCCTCCAGGACCGCAAGGGCCGCCCTCGGCCCGTGCGGTTCCAGAAGCTGGAACTTTGATCGAGCGGAATCTGCGACACAGGGACGGACCGGGGGACGCTGTCCCCCGACGCCCCCTGCCAGGGGAATTAAATTCCCCTGGACCCCAAAACGGGGTCAAGGGGCCATTGGCCCCTTGCGGGTGCCCGAGGGCAGGGCCTCGGATCACAGTTCTTTATCGTATCGTATTCAGACAGTAGCGGCGCCGCTGTGCGCGGCAAAGAGGTCGATGAGGTGCTGGCAGTTGCGTTCCTGGTCGAAGAGCTCGTAGACGAGGTCGCGGCCGTTGACGGCCCATTGTCTGGCGCGGTCGCGGTCGGAGATGGTGTCGGCGATGGCGTCGGCCAGCTGGGTTTCGTTCTTTTCTTGTATGAGCCGTCCGGTCTCGCCGTCGCGGACCACTTCCTTGATGCCGGCCACGTCCGTGGCCACGACGGGCACAGTGTACGACATGGCTTCCATAATCACGTTGGGGATGCCGTCGCGGCCGCCGGTTTTGTTCACCATGGAAGGCATGACAAAGACATCGGCAGTGCTCATGAGCTCGGCAATACGCTCGTGGGTGACGAAGCCAGGGAAGGAGACCGTGTCGGCGAGGCCCAGCTCGCCGGCCAGCTTCTTGAGGCCCGGGCCTTCGCGGCCGTCGCCGGCCAGGGTCAGGTGGACGTCGATGCCGCGGTCCTTGAGCAGCTTGCACGCCTTGAGCAGGTAGTCGTAGCCCTTGGTGGCCACGAACCGGCCCACGGCGAGGAGGTTGTACGGCGGCTGCATGACCACGGGCGCCTCGCTGCCGTGGCCCAAGGTCAGGGCGTTGTAGGCGAGCTGGACCTTGGCCTTGTGGCGCTCGGAATCGTCCAGCGTGTCGGCAAAGCTCTGGATGTAGGAGATGTTGAAGGCATTGTTCACGCGCACGAAGCTGGCTTTTTCGAGCTTTTTGGCCAGAGCCGGCTCGGGCGGGTGGATGTCGCCGGCGCGCGCAGCAAAACTGAAGGGGACGCCTGTCAACTCGCTGGCGACCATGGCCGATGTGGCCGCGCCCCCGGCCCAGCAGGAGTGGATGTGCTCGATGCCCTGCTCCAGGGCGTAGCGGCCGAAGGTGAAGCCCATGTGCAGGCCCCACCAGTTCTCGCCCTGGCGTTCCATCGTGCCATACCACTGGCCCAGGACCTGGCGCATCAGCCGCCAGTATGTCTTGGGCCGGCGCTTGCGCCAGAAGGCGTGGTCGCGGAACAGGTGCTTCAGATGGCGCACGCCGTGGTGCGTTGCCTTGTCGTAGGCCTGCATCTCCGGCGAGAGATCCTTGGGATACGGCCCGTAATGCGACCAGACAACAAGGGGCAATCCCATGGTGCCCAGATAGACGGCTTCGCGGAATACAAAGGTCTCCGACGGCTTGGGAAGCCACAGAGCGATAAATGCAGTGTTAGGAAGACTCACAGGGGCTGTGCCTTTAAAGGAGAGGTGAATTTCTGATCACTTGCAAAAAACAACCGACGCAGCCGGCTTTTCCTATCCCAAACGTACGAGAATGCCAAGACGATGCGAACCACGCGGGATTACAGAGGCTCTATCAGCTCCAGGTTCACTTCCAGCCGCGAGAGGTTCACGTCCGTCAGGGTCACGCGGACGCGCTGGCCCAGCTTGAGCTGCTTGCCGGTGCGCTCGCCCACAAGGCGCTGCCGTTCCGGGAAGTATCCGTAGTAATCGTCGTCCAGGCTGGAGAGGCGCACCAGCCCCTCGGCCATGACCTGCTCCAGCTCCACCCAGAAGCCGAAGTCGGCCAGGGAGTTGATGACGCCGGTGAACTCCTCGCCCACCTTGTCCTGCAGGAAGAGGATGGTGAGCCGCTTGAGGATCTCGCGCTCAGCGTCCATGGCCTTGCGCTCGGTATCGGACAACGCGCCGCCCAGGTTCTTCATGCCGTTGGGGCCCGGCAGGGC
This sequence comes from Oceanidesulfovibrio marinus, assembly GCF_013085545.1. NCBI lineage: Bacteria > Pseudomonadati > Thermodesulfobacteriota > Desulfovibrionia > Desulfovibrionales > Desulfovibrionaceae > Oceanidesulfovibrio > Oceanidesulfovibrio marinus. Next base: position 24,925 of record NZ_CP039543.1, on the reverse strand, counting down.
CTCCACATCCTTGCCCGCCACATAGTTCTTCAGCGAGCGGTGCACCACCAGGTCGGCGTAGCGGCGGATGGGCGAGGTGAAATGGCAGTAGCAGTCCGAGGCCAGGCCGTAGTGGCCCTCGTTCTGGGGCGAGTACTTGGCCTGCATCATGGTGCGCAGGGTCAGGCGGTTGACCAGGAACTCGAAGTCCGTGCCCTCGGCCGCGTCCAGGAGCTGCTGCAGCTCCAGCGGCGAGACGGACTCGCCGCCGCGCACCTTGGGCAGCTTGTCGGCCAGCTCGGTCGCGCTCAAGAGGTCAAAGAGGCTGCCCAGCTTTTCCGGGTTCGGCGACGGGTGGATGCGGTACATGCAAGGCCGCTCCGCCTCGGTGAGCATCCGGGCCACGGCCTCGTTGGCCGCGATCATGAACTCCTCGATGATCTGGTGGCCGAAGTGCCGCGTCTTGGGCGTGATGTCCACGGCCTCGCCGTAGAGGTTGAAGTGTATCTCGGGCTCAGGCAGGTCGAAATCCAGGGTGCCGCGGGCGCGGCGTTCTGCATGGAGCACGCGGGCCAGCCGCTCCGCCTCCTCCAGCATGGGCATAACGTGCTGGATGGCCGTGCGCTCCTTCTCGTCCTTGTCCAGCACGGCGCGTTTCACCTGGGCGTAGGTCAGCCGGGCGTGACTCTTGATCACGGCGTTGTACGCCTTGGACTCGCCGGGCTGGCCGTCGGCGGTGAAAGGCACCTCGGCCACCATCACCAGCCGCTCCACGGCCGGGTTCAGGCTGCACAGACCGTTGGAGAGCCGCTCCGGGAACATGGGCTCCACGGACTGCGGAAAGTAGTAGGAGTTGCCGCGCTCGCGCGCCTCGCGGTCCAGGGCGCTGCCGGCCTTCACAAAGTGGCTCACGTCCGCAATGGCCACCCACAGCCGCCAGCCCTTGCCCTCCTTCTCCACGTACACGGCGTCGTCAAAGTCGCGCGCCTTGGCGCCGTCGATGGTCACAAAGGAGACCTCGCGCAGGTCCTCGCGGCCTTCCCAGTCCTGGGGCGAGGGATGCTCCGGCAGGGCGTTGGCCTCGGCCAGCACATGCTGGGCAAAGGCGCGGGGTATGGAGTGGTTCTCCTTGACCAGCTCCTCCTGCACGGAGGGGTCGTCCTCCTGGCCGAGCTTGGCCAGGAACTTGACCTCCCAGATGCCCTGGTCGAGCTGATCACCCACCTCGACCATATAAATGTCGTTGGGCTGGGGCTCCGCGCCCACATCGCCCTCGTCCAGCATGAAGCGCGCCTTGATGCGCGGCTCCGTGGGCTCCAGCAGATAGTAGTCGCCCAACCGGCGCAGCAGCCTGGCGGCCAGAGTCTTGTGGCCGCGCTCCAGAACCTTGGTGATGCGGCCTTCGGCGCGCCGGCCCTTGCGTCCGGGCAGTACAGCCACGGCCACGCGGTCATCGTGCCAGGCCTCGTCCATGTTGCCGGGGTGGACAAAGATGTCCTGGCGGCGCTTGTCGTCCGGAATGACAAAGCCCACGCCGGAGCGTTGGACCTCCAGCGTACCGGTCACGATGTGCAGGTTCTCGGGCAGGCCGTATGCGCCGCGCTTGAGCCGGTACACCTTGCCCTTGTCCATGAGCTCGTGGAGCACGGACTTGAGCCGGTGCTTGTCCTTCTTGGAGGCACCCAGGGTTTTGAGGATGTCCTGACTGGAGAGAGGCTTGCCCGCCTCGCGCAGAATGTTGATGACCTTCCGGGGGTCGAGCCCCCAGGCGTCCTTGCCTTTCTTGCTCTTTTTCTTTTTCGCCATGTGTTCACTGGGTGGCGCGCCCTGCGCGCCGGAATGAGAAGGACGGCCCGGGGAATCCCGCACCGCAGAAAGAAAAAAGGGGGCCGCCGGCCCCCTCTTCGTGTGTCGATGTTATCTGCGATCGCCGAACAGTCGGAGCAGCATCAGGAACAGGTTGATGAAGTCCAGATACAACCTGAGTGCGCCGATGATGGTGCCGCGGCGGACGGCCGTGGCGTCGCCTTCGGGCACCGTCTCGCCCATCACGCGAAGCTGCTGCGTGTCGTAGGCCGTAAGGCCGGTGAAGACGATGACGCCGATGACGCTGACGACCATGTCCAGCACGGTGCTCTGCAGGAAGATGTTAACCACCATGGCAATGATGATGCCGATGAGCCCCATGAACATGAAGCTGCCCATGCTCGTGAGGTCCTTCTTGGTCATCAGGCCGTACAGGCTCATGGCCCCGAACATGGCCGCGCAGATGAGGAACGTGGAGACGATGGAGGCCTGGGTGTAGATCAGGAAGATGAACGAGATCGTTACGCCGTTGAGCGCCGAGTAGACCATGAACATGGCCGTGGCCGCCGTGGCGGAGATGCGCGAAATGGCCGCGGACAGCGCGATGACCAGCAGGAACTCGGCGATGATCAGACCGATGAACAGGCCGGAGATGCCGCCCTGCGGGGTGACGAAAAGGCTCAGCACGGCCTCGGAATGGGCCACGTACCAGGCCACGCCGCCGGTAACGAGCAGCCCCAGGGACATCCAGAAGTACACGCCGCGCATGAACGCATTGACGACCTCAGCGCGCGCACCGACGCGTGATGCGACAGAGTCGTTATAAGGCATTGGTATTCCTCCGATCGTATGGAAATTTGGGTGTGGTTCGCATCATAGAGTAGATCCATCGTCTAAATAACAGCCGCAATGCTCCTTGGCAAGGTCCACGCCACACTATTCGCCTTCCAAACCCAAGTGGGGAAGGCGTTGGGGACTGTTCGGACCTTCTCTTCCCCAAGATTCCCCTCTTGCCTCATCCTGCGTTCAAAGGAAAATGAAACTTTCGTACGGAAATTTCATTCTCCCCGGACAATCCCCTCTCTTGCGCACAACTATCCGCCATACCAGGACGTTCGTGGATCAAATCAACCGCTGACATGCAATTGTAACATTCTCGCCACGAGTTCCCCATACGGCGTGTGTAGTTTCCGCTGCCTGTGTTCACGGGAAAGCTTGCGGCTGCTGAATCAACGTCCTCCACACCGGCCGAAACCGCGCCGGTCCGCGCAGGACACCGCTTCCTCTGCAGAACGACGCTATTCCGTCACATGCAGCATGCTAGTTCTTGCTGGATCGTAAAGGTGGGAATTCGGAAGCGGCGCTGGCCGCGCCCTGCGAAAACGCACGCATCGGGCGGCGCGTACGCCGGGTTCCAGGCCGCGGCCGACAGTCCCCACAAGAACACGTGACTCTGGACAACCAATGATATCTTTGCCGAACATCCTTCTCGCCATTTTCATCCTGTCGGGCATCTCCTTCTTCTTTGGCCGCAAGCATTCGCTGGCCATTGTGGGGGGGACCAAGCGCGCTCAGGAGCTCCACTCGCGGCCCACGTACTATGGATGGCTGCTGGCGCTGTGGTGCTTCATCCCGGCGTTCATCATCTTCGCCGCCTGGGGCCTGTTCAACGACACCATCATCACGAGCATCGTTGTCCGCGACCTGCCCGCCTCGCTGCAGAGCCTCCCTTCCTCGCGGCTTGAGCTGATCATCAACGATATCCACAACGTGGTTTCCGGCTCCTTCATGGGCGCGGACAAGCACCCGGACATCGTGGCTGCGGCCGAGCACTACAAGAATCTGCAGAGCCTGGGCAACATCGCCATGGCCGTGGCCGTGCTCTGCGTGGCCGCCGGCGGGCTGTTCATCGGCTACCGCAAGATCGTGCCCGAGTACCGCGCCCGCAACGATGTGGAGCATGTCCTCAAGATCGTGCTCATCATCTGCTCCACCCTGGCCATTTTCACCACCATCGGCATCGTGCTCTCGGTGCTGTTCGAGGCTATCCGCTTCTTCCACAAGGTACCGCTCACGGACTTCCTCTTCGGCCTCGACTGGAGCCCGCAGATGGCCATCCGCGCCGACCAGGTGGGCTCCTCCGGCGCCTTCGGAGCCATTCCGGTGTTCGCGGGCACCATGCTCATCTCGGCCATCGCCATGTTCGTGGCCGTGCCCGTGGGGTTGATGTCCGCCATCTACCTCTCGGAGTACTCCGACAAGAAGGTCCGCGCCGTGGTCAAGCCGGTCATGGAGATCCTCGCCGGCGTGCCCACCGTGGTCTACGGCTTCTTCGCCGCCCTGGTCGTCGCACCCATGTTCCGCGGCCTGGGCGAAGCCATGGGCATGGACATCGCCTCGGAAAGCGCCATCGCCGCCGGCTCGGTCATGGGCATCATGATCATCCCGTTCGTCTCCTCCCTCTCGGACGACGCCATCAACGCGGTGCCGCAATCGTTGCGCGAAGGCTCCTACGGCCTGGGCGCGACCAAGTCCGAGACCGTGCGCAAAGTGGTGCTGCCCGCGGCCCTGCCCGGCATCGTGGGCGGCATCCTGCTGGCCGTGTCCCGAGCCATCGGCGAGACCATGATCGTGGTCATGGCCGCCGGCCTGTCCGCGAACCTCACGGCCAACCCGTTCCAGGCCGTCACCACCGTCACCGTGCAGATCGTCACCCTGCTCATCGGCGACCAGGAGTTCGACAGCCCCAAGACCCTCGCGGCCTTCGCCCTCGGACTCGTGCTCTTCATCATCACCCTGGTCCTCAACGTCATCGCGCTCTACGTGGTGCGCAAATATAGAGAACAATATGAATAGGCAGACTATGGATAACGAAGCGCCCGTGAACAACAACGGCAACAGCTTCCACGGCCTGCTGCCTGCGGAACAGCACAAGCGCATCCTCAGGAAGCGCCACGCCGCCGAGTTCCGCTTCAAGATGTACGGCATCGCCGCCGTCCTGGTGAGCATCCTGCTGCTGGCCACGCTGCTGTTGACCATTGGCGTGAACGGCTACTCGGCCTTCCAGCAGACGTACATGAAGCTCGATCTCACGCTGGACGCCAACGACATCCCTGCCGACGATCTGGCCCACGCCAACTACCAGGGCGTGGTCAAGAGCTCGCTCAGGAAGATGTTCCCGGACGTGAGCGGCCGCCGCGAGCTGCGCAAGCTCTACTCCCTGGTTTCCAGCGGCGCCGCCTTTCAGCTTCGCGACAAGGTGCTGGATGACCCCGGCCTGGTGGGCCAGACCATCTCCTTGTGGGTTCCGGCCGACGACGATGTGGACATGTACATGAAAGGCCACCTTGACGAGAGTGTGCCTGCGGATCAGCGCCGTCTGAACCCGGATCAGGTGGAGTGGATCAACAAGCTGCGCGCCGAGGACCGCATCGAGAAGCGCTTCAACACCACGCTTTTCACGGCGGGCGACTCCCGCGAGCCCGAGCTCGCCGGCATCTGGGGCGCCACGGTGGGTTCCTTCTACACCCTGGTGGTCACGCTGCTCCTCTCCTTCCCCATCGGCGTGGCTGCGGCCACCTATCTGGAAGAGTTCGCGCCCACCAACAGATGGACCGACTTCATCGAGGTCAACATCAACAACCTCGCGGCCGTGCCCTCCATCGTCTTCGGTCTGCTGGGCCTGGCCGTGTTCCTCAACTTCTTCGGTCTGCCGCGCTCGGCTCCGCTGGTGGGTGGCCTGGTGCTCACGCTGATGACGCTGCCGACCATTATCATCTCCAGCCGCGCAGCCATCAAGGCCGTGCCGCCGTCGATCCGCGAGGCCGCCCTGGGCATCGGTTCCTCCAAGATGCAGACCGTGCTCAACCACGTGCTGCCCCTGGCCCTGCCCGGCATCCTTACCGGAACCATCATCGGCATGGCCCAGGCCCTGGGCGAGACGGCCCCGCTGCTGATGATCGGCATGGTCGCGTTCATCGTGGACATCCCGGGCGGCTTTACCGACCCGTCCACGGTGCTGCCCGTGCAGATCTACCTCTGGTCGGACAGCCCGGAGCGCGCGTTCCTGGAGCGCACCTCCGCCGCGATCATGGTGCTGCTGGCGTTCCTCATCGCCATGAACGCCGTGGCCATCCTCTTGCGCAAACGTTTTGAACGGCAATGGTAGACGGTTCTTTTTTCCCATCCAACGAGGTCAACACGCACCGCGCGTGTTCCTGATACACAACCCAGTCAACTATTTTGGAGGCAAACCATGCGTAACGTTCTTCTCGTACTCGCCGCGCTGGCGGTTCTCGTGAGCTTCTCCGGGACCGCCAATGCCCAGGCCCGGGATTACATCTCCATTGTGGGCTCTTCCACGGTGTATCCCTTTGCCACGGTCGTGGCCGAGCAGTTCGGCAAGACCACCAAGTTCCCCACTCCGAAGATCGAGTCCACCGGTTCCGGCGGCGGCCTGAAGCTCTTCTGCGCCGGCGTTGGCGTCGAGAACCCCGACATCACCAACGCTTCCCGCCGCATCAAGAAGTCCGAGTTCGAGAAATGCCAGACCAACGGCGTCAAGGACATCGTCGAAGTGAAGATCGGCTACGACGGCATCACCTTCGCCAACTCCAAGTCCGCCAAGCAGGCCAACTTCAGCCGCAAGCAGCTCTTCCTGGCCCTGGCCAAGATGGTCCCGGCTCCGGACGGCTCCGAGAAGCTGGTCGCCAACCCCTACAAGAACTGGAACGAAATCGACTCCTCCCTGCCCGCCGCCAAGATCGAGGTCCTCGGCCCGCCGCCCACCTCCGGTACCCGCGACGCTTTCGTGGAGCTCGTGATGGAGCACGGCGCCAAGGAGTTCCCCTTCATCAAGGCTATGGGTAAGGACGAGTTCAAGGCCGTTTCTCAGACCGTGCGTGAAGACGGCGCCTACATCGAGGCCGGTGAGAACGACAACCTGATCGTCCAGAAGCTGGAAGCCAACCCCGAGGCCTTCGGCATCTTCGGCTTCAGCTACCTCGACCAGAACATCGACAAGATCCAGGGCTCCAAGATCGACGGCGTTGCCCCCACCTTCGACGCCATCGCCGACGGTTCCTACCCTGTGTCCCGTCCCCTGTTCTTCTACATCAAGAAGGCCCACGTGGGCACCATCCCCGGCATGGAGCAGTACGTTGCCGAGTTCACCAGCGACAAGGCCTGGGGCCCGGATGGCTACCTTGCCGAGAAGGGCATGATCCCCATGCCTGACCAGGAGCGCAAGGAGTTCGCCGCTGCCGCCAAGGATCTGACTCCCATGACCGCGGCCGCTTTCAAATAAATCCGCATTCTATTAGACGCAGACCGGGCCGGCATACCCATGCCGGTCCGGTTCCTTTGCCTTGCAGGCCCTGGGCCGGAACCGCTACAATCCAACCAACGCTCAAACCAGCAGCACACGAGATTCTCATGGCCACGACGGAGACCACAGCCGAACCGAGGAACGACAACCGTATCATCATCGACCCCGATACGGACCCCCGCGCGCTGGAAGCCGCCTATGTTGACGATCCGCGCATGAAATGCCGCGACGTCAACGTCTACTACGCGGATTTCCACGCCATCCACAACGTGGACCTGGACATCGCCAAGAACCAGGTCGTGGCGTTCATCGGTCCCTCGGGCTGCGGCAAATCCACGTTCCTGCGCTGCCTCAACCGCATGAACGACATCATCGACATCTGCCGCGTCACCGGCAAGATCACCCTGGACACTGACGACGTCTACGATCCCAAGATCGACGTGGTCAGCCTGCGCCGGCGCGTGGGCATGGTCTTCCAGAAGCCCAACCCCTTCCCCAAGTCCATCTACGACAACATCGCCTACGGCCTGCGCATCCACGGCATGGCCTCCACCCGGCACGAGGTGGAGGAGACCGTGGAAGCCAGCCTGCGCCGTGTGGGCCTGTGGGACGAGGTGAAAGACCGCCTGGACATGTCCGGCACCAGCCTCTCCGGCGGCCAGCAGCAGCGGCTCTGCATTGCCCGCGCCATCTCCGTGAACCCGGAGGTCGTGCTCATGGACGAGCCCTGCTCCGCCCTGGACCCCATCGCCACCGGCATCATCGAGGAGCTCATCCGCGAGCTCACCGAGCTCTACTCCATCGTCGTGGTCACGCACTCGCTGCAGCAGGCCGCGCGCATCTCCGACCGCACAGCCTTCTTCCACCTGGGCAAGATGATCGAGGTGGGCCACACCGAGAAAATCTTCACCAAGCCCTACCACAAGCTCACTGAAGAGTACCTCACCGGCCGCTTCGGCTAGGCCGGCAACCGGACGCTCTTCCGCGCTCTGCCCTGCGAAGGCGGCGTTCTTCACGAGTTTTTTGCACCAGCCTTTGACATCCGCCATGCTTTCTCCATAATTATGGAAGCATGGCACACAACCACGCACACCACGGCCATCATCATGGCCCGGCCTCGTACGACAAGCGCTTTGCCGCCGGCATTGCGCTCAACGTCGTCTTTGTCGTCGTGGAGGTGGTCTACGGCTTTGCCGCGGACTCCATGGCCCTGCTGGCCGACGCCGGGCACAACCTCTCCGACGTCCTCAGCCTCGTGCTGGCCTGGGGCGCCGTCTATCTGGCGCGCAAGCAGCCCTCCCGCAAGCTCACCTACGGCATGGGCCGCTCCACCATCTACGCCTCGTTCATCAACGCCTGCCTGCTGCTGGTCGCCATCGGCGCCATCACCCTGGAGGCCATCCAGCGGCTCTTGCACCCGGTGCCGGTCTCGGCCGGCGTGGTGGTCTGGGTCGCAGCCGTCGGCACCATCATCAACACGGCCACGGCCCTGCTCTTCATGTCCGGCAGAAAGGGCGACCTCAACATCCGCGGGGCCTTCCTGCACATGGCCGCGGACGCCGGCGTCTCCCTGGGCGTGGTTGCCGCCGCGCTGGTCATCGCCGCCACCGACGCCGTCTGGCTGGACCCGGTCATCTCCCTGGCCATCGTCGCGGTCATCGCCATCGGCACGTGGGGGTTGTTCAGGGAATCCGTGGACCTGGCCATGGACGCCGTGCCCAGGGGCATCGACCTCAAGGCCGTAGAGCGCTACCTGCTGGAGATCCCGGGCATCACGGCCTACCACGACCTGCACGTCTGGCCGCTCTCCACCACGTCCACGGCGCTGACCGTGCATCTGGTGCACCCGGCAGGCGAGATCCCGGATGACAGCGACTTCCTCCACCAGATCGGCGACGAGTTGCACGAGCGCTTCGGCATCGACCACGCCACCATCCAGCTGGAGACGGATGATTCGAGCTGCACCCTGCACAACGTCTGCGTGTTCAGTGAGGACGATGAATAAGGATTAGGATGCGGCCAGGGACGAACCGGGCTAATGACCGCGGAGAAAGCAAGATCTGACGCCGCAAGTGGGCGAAGGAGCATTGCTGACTTGGCTTCTACACAAACCCCAGCGCCCAGCGGCCGAGCCCCACGAGCACCAGCAGCGCGCCCTCCAGCCGCGAGATGCGCCAGCCCGTGCGCATGAACAGCAGCACCAGCGCCACGGCTCCCACCATGAGTCCCAGCGACGGCAGTGAGGACGGGTCCACGCTGATGGGGCGCATCACGGCGGTGAGCCCCAGCACCCCGGCGAGGTTGAAGAAATCGCTACCGATGAGGTTGCCCAGCAGCATGTCGTTCTTGCCGCGCAGGCTGGCTGCCAGGCAGGTCACCAGCTCCGGCAGCGAGGTGCCCGCGGCCACCACAGTAAGGCCGATGGCCCAGTCGGACACGCCGAGCGCCGCAGCAACCACCCGCGCGCCCTCCACCAGCCAGTCGCTGCCCAGGGTGATGGCCGCGAACCCGATAATCAGCTTGGGCCCGTCGATCCATGTGGCCACGCGGTCGCCCGCCTCCTCCAGCAGCTCCTCGGCCATGGCGATGTCCATGGGGCCGGGATCGCGGATGCCCTTGTAGACCAGCAGGGCGACGTACCCGCCGAAGATGACCAGCAGCCCAAGGCCCATTGGCCGCGTCAGCGCGCCCTGGGTGCACATCAGCAGCAGCACGCCCACCACGGCCCACAGCATCACACCGTCGCGGTAGAGAATGGTCCGGTGGGTGGGGATGGGGTTGAGGATGGCCATGGCCCCCAGGATGATGCCCAGGTTGAAGATGTCCGAGCCCACCACGTTGGCCAGGCTGATGGCCGGCAGCCCCTTGAAAGCGGACTGCGCCGTGACAAAGAACTCCGGGGCCGAGGTGCCCATGGCCACCACGGTGAGCCCGATGACGAGCTCCGAAATATTCAGACGCCGCGCCACGGCCGCGGACGACTCCACGACCCAACCGGCCCCGAACCAGAGCAGTACCGCACCCAGCACGAGTAGAACGATATCCAGAAGCATCCCGGAGTCATACAATATGGGGCGGATGATGGGAAGGCGCGTCTCCTTACTTTGGCTGCGGGGATACATGCGCTCAGCTGAATTCCACTCGCATCGTGCACCAAGGCGCATGCAATGCAGCGTGATGGCGACCTTCACACACAGGCGACGAGAAGCGTTCGCGCGCCATCCCTTGTCTAAGTTTTTAGACAAACGCCCGCACTCTGATCGGCATCCTCGAAAAAAGACAATTTGCGCCCTGCGCACCGGTCTTTCTTTTTGACCTCGCCATGCATCCGGCGTACTGATTCATTATGAAGCGGAAACTCCTCATACGCCGGGGCGCGGCATGCGGCGTCCGGCTTCTTCTGGCCTTCGCCCTCGTGCTCGTGGCTCTCTCTACCGCATCTGCTCAGAATGCCACGGATTCATCGCCGGCGCGTCGTTTTGATCTGCCCACAGGACCCATTGTCCGTGAGGTGCCGCCCATCGACCGTATCGAGCATCCGGAACGCGCCGCCGAGACGGAGAGCGATGGAAAAAACGAGTGGGAAGAGCTGTGGGAGCGCAACGCCACGCCCGGGGCCGAGGAGATTCAACGTTTCAAGGAACGGCAGCAGGAGCTGGAGCGCGAAACCAACGCCACGAATCGCACCCAGGGCTCGTCCGGCGGCTACTACCGTGAGCCTGCTCCCAGCAGCGGGGGCACCATCCGCCGGCGCACATACTACCCCTATCTGAAGAACGGAGAGCTCCACCGATTGCCACGGGATACGTACGAGCCCTATCCCTGACGCTCCGGTTTGACAGCGCACACCGCTGCCCATATGGAATTAGGATAGACCATGGGAACTGTGCCGTCCGGGCGTTGCACCCCGGCGGCACGGCCCCGAGAAACCAGGGAAAGGAGTATCGCCCCATGACTCCTCTCGCGCCCTCGTTCATACTACGGCTCACGGCCGCTGCCGTGCTCTGCCTCGCGCTGTCCACCATAGCCGCGGCCCTGCCTGCCCACGCGTTCGTGTCTCTTGGCGTGGGCGTATCCACAGGCAACGCCCACTTCGGCGTATCCACCTACACGCCCATCTATCTGTGGGACGCCGTGTTCACGCCGCGGCCAGTCCGCTGCCCCTCTCCGCGACGGCGCGTTGTCGTCAGACCGGCGTACATCCCGCCGCCTGGTGTGCGGCGCGTCCGCTGGTCTGGCGCAGGGACGCCCAAAGCACAGCCGCCGCATTACCGTCCGGTTCAGGCGCATCAGGCTCCGGCGGCGCGGCCACGCGGACACTCCGGGCGCGGCTATGCTGCCCCAAGGAACCAGCGTGGATACTCGCCTCCAGGCGTTTCGAACGGCTGGACGCACCATCCGCCGCCCACGTATGGAACCCGGCGATCTCCTCCCTACGCCGCTCCGGGAGTTTCCCCCTACTCCCAATTGCGCCCTGCGCCGCCCCCGAGGCGCTACCCTGGGTATAGGCAGTACCGAAGCTACACACCGCCTGGCTATTATTATCCAGACAACCGCAATCGCAGCACTTTTTCGGGACGATTTACCATTTCTCCGTAACGTACAAACGGCATACGCTATACGTGGTTACGCCTTTGCGTATTACATATCGCGTTTTTCGACACGCTGAACTGGCGAGAACCCTGCGCAGATCAGCTTGTCAACACACACTTTTATCGATCGTGACGCCGACATGCTACGACTTGACTGTCATGCAAACGCAACGGCAACACGAAAACCTCGCCCCCTGTGTCCAATTTTCTGGACACACAAACAAAAATATTCGCTTTTGCCAAAAGGAGACTAGCGATGCCCGAATGTTTGATATCGCCGATACGAATACTTCCTCTATACTGATATTGTTGACAGAACAACCTACTCAGGGCATTGTCCATACCGGTTGTTCTGACTTGGCCTGCCCGGCTTTCGGGTGCCGTTCCAGACCCGTTTCGCCGGAGTTTCTATTTCCCACCACCCTCTAGCGTAACGGAGACGGTATGCTCGATACCCTCCTCTTCGTCCTCGTGGTGGCACCTTTTATTGCAGCTCTGGGTCTCTACTTTTTCAGGGCAAACGCAATCCGGGTGCTCATCGTGCTGGTCGCAGGAGTACTCCTTGCCGGTGCTTCTCTCTCCCTCTTCTCGTATGCACCGTTCGCTGTGGCCCCGGGACTGCTGGGCATAGAATTCAGCCCGCTTGTTACGGTCCTGGACTTCTTGCTGCTGTTCCTTTTCCTGGGCATTGGTATCAGGAAAAGGCACGCGCTCATCACAACATTCGCCTCCACGCAGTTGGTCCTGCTCGCCATTCTTGAGATTTTCCTGGTGAAGCACGGGCATGAGTCGCCCCTCTTCGTAGGCGATTCGCTTTCCATGCTGATGGTGGCCGTGGTCTCCATCGTGGGTTCCGTCATCGTAATCCACGCACTGCCGTACATGAAGAACCACGAGGAACATCAGCACCTGCAGGAATCACGACAGCCGCAGTTCTTCGCCGTGCTCGTCCTGTTCCTGGGCGCGATGAACGGCCTGGTCCTTACGAACAACTTCCTCCACTTCTACTTCTTCTTCGAGCTCACCACGCTGTGCTCGTACCTGCTCATTCGGCACGACAAAACGGACATCGCCATCACCAACGCCACCCGCGCCCTATGGATGAACTGCCTGGGCGGCGTGGCGCTGCTGCTGGCAATTACCTGGATCTATCTGGATCTCGGCACCCTGGACATGCAGGAGATCATCCGGGAGGCTCCGCAAACGGCCCTCTTCCTGGTTCCCTGCGGTCTACTCTGCCTGGCCGGCTTCACCAAGGCGGCGCAGCTTCCGTTCCAGAGCTGGCTGCTGGGCGCCATGGTCGCGCCCACGCCGACCTCGGCCCTGCTCCACTCCTCCACCATGGTCAAGGCGGGCGTCTACCTCATCCTGCGCTTCGCCCCCGCCTTCATGGGCACCTTCTTCTCCGATGCAGTGGCCATTGCCGGCGCGTTCACCTTCCTTGCCGCCGGAGCCCTGGCCATCGGCCAATCCAACGGCAAGAAGATTCTGGCCTACTCCACGGTGAGCAACCTCGGCCTGATTATCGCCTGCGCCGGTATCAACACGCCGGCCGCCGTGGCTGCCGCCATGTTCCTGATCATGTTCCACGCCGTGTCCAAGGCGCTCATGTTCCTCTGCGTCGGCACCATCGAGCAGCGGATCGCGAGCCGGGACATCGAGGACATGCGCGGCCTCTACGCCACCATGCCGCTGACGGCGATCATCGCGGTGCTCGGTTCGCTGACCATGATCCTGCCGCCCTTCGGCATGCTGTTGGGCAAGTGGATGGCCATCGAGTCGGCCGCGAACAACGTCATCATCGTGGTCATGCTGGCCGTGGGCAGCGCCATCACCGTCATGTACTGGGCGCGTTGGGCCGGCATCTTCATGAGCTATCCCATCGGCGAGAGGATCGAGGTGGAGAAGCAGGCGTTCCTGACGCGCGTGCCGCTCCTGGGCCTGCTTACGGGCGCCTTTGTGCTCTCCTTCGCGGCCCCGTGGATCTACACCGACCTGATCCTGCCTTCCATCAACCAGCTCTCATCCGTCTTCCCCATGGCGACGTACGTGACGCCCTTTGACACGACCGGCGGCATCCTTGCCAACGCCAAGGGCGTGTTCCCGACCGTGCCGCTCTTCCTGGTGTGCATCGGCGGCGGGCTGCTCGCCATCATGTCGTTCAAGCGCGCCAAGAAGCAGCGGGCCGTGGGTCCGTATCTCTCCGGCGTTCAGATTCCCGATGACAACACGGCCTACCGCGGTCCCCTGCGCAATGCGATCCATCCGACCGCTGCGAACTACTACCTGGAGCGCCTCTTTGGCGAGTCCACGCTCACAGGCTGGGTCAACGGTGCGGCTATCATGCTCATTCTACTCATGATCGGCGGGGGGCTGTAATATGAACTCTGTCAACGTCTTCCTCGCACTCATCGTGGGGCTCGTGCTCGCCCCGGCGGCCTCCGGCCTCATCGCCGGCGTGGACCGGCGGATCACCGCGCGCCTGCAGTCGCGCCTCGGCCCGCCCATCCTCCAACCCTTCTACGACGTCTTCAAGCTGTTCGGTAAGGAACGGCTGCTCTCCAACTACTGGCTCGCGTTCTGCTCATTCGTCTACCTGGTGGCCGCGGCCACGGCCACAGTGCTCTTCTTCTTCCAGTCGGACCTGCTGCTCATCTTCTTTGTGCAGGCGGTGGGCTCCGTCTTCCTGGTGGTCGGCGCACTGACCGTGCCCTCGCCCTACAGCCAGGTGGGCGCGCACCGCGAGCTGTTGCAGATTCTCACCTACGAACCCCTGCTGGTGCTCGTCATCGTGGGCATCTACATGGTCACCGGCAGCTTCAAGGTCAGCGCGATATATGAGCTGAACACCCCGCTCCTGTTTCATCTGCCGCTGATGTTCCTGGTGCTGGGCTACGCCCTGACCATCAAGCTGCGCAAATCGCCCTTCGACATCTCCGCCTCGCACCATGCGCACCAGGAGATCGTCCGCGGCGTGTACACCGAGTACGTCGGCCCCTACCTCGGCATCATCGAGGTGGCGCACTGGTTCGAGATCGCACTGGTCCTCGGCCTGGTCTCGCTGTTCTGGTCCACGAGCGTCATCGGCATCATTCTCCTGCTGATGATCACCTACTTCGTGGAAATCCTGGTGGACAACTCCACCTCCCGCATGACTTGGAAGTGGATGCTCGGTTCGGCCTGGGCCGTCGGTCTCTCCTTCTCCGTCATCAATCTCGTCTGGCTCCATTACAGGTAGGCGCTCATGAACCCGATATCTGAATTCATCAAGAAATCGCGAATCAAGTCGCCGTGGGTGCTGCACTTCGACTGCGGCAGCTGCAACGGCTGTGACATCGAGACCCTGGCCGTGCTGACCCCCGTATATGATGTTGAGCGCTTCGGCATCATCAACGTGGGCAACCCCAAGCACGCCGACGTCTTCCTTGTCACCGGCACCGTGAACCACCGCAATAAGAAGGTGCTCAAGAACCTCTACGATCAGATCCCGGACCCCAAGGCCGTCATCGCCATCGGCGCCTGCGGCCTCTCCGGCGGCGTCTTCCGCGAGGCGCCCAATGTCGTGGGCGGCGTGGACAAGGTCATTCCCGTGGACGTCTACGTCCCCGGCTGTCCCCCCAAGCCCGAAGCCATCATCGACGGCGTCGTGAAGGCCCTCGAGCTCTTTGCCGCCAAACAGGAGCAATAAGACATGGCAACCTTTCTTGAAACAACCGAAGTCACGCAAGAGACGCTCAAGGCGGAGATCCACCGCCTGCTCGACGCCGGCTACCGGCTGGAAACCATGACCTGCGTGGACCTCGACGAAAAGACCGTCGACCTTCTGTACCATTTCCAGAAGGATCTGCAGATGATCCACCTGCGGATGAAGCAGCCCAAAAGCGAGAACGCGCCGACCATCTCCGACGTCGTCTTCGCCGCCTTCCTCGTGGAGAACGAGATCCAGGACCAGTTCGGCCTCTGTTTCGAGGGCCTGGTCCTCAACTTCTCCAACTTCCTCTATCTGGAGGAAGAGGTGGCCACGACACCGTTCTGCAAGTACGGCATCACCCGAAAGGAATCCTAGCCGAGCCGCCTTTTCGGCATATCAGGAGTTATCATGGCAAAGACCATTATACCCTTCGGACCGCAACACCCGGTCCTCCCCGAGCCGATCCACCTCTCCCTCACCGTGGAGGACGAGATCGTGACCGAGGCCGTGCCCGCCCTGGGCTACGTGCACCGCGGTCTGGAGAAGCTCTGTGAAATCCGCGACATCCACCACATGATCCAGATTGTGGAACGTGTCTGCGGCATCTGCTCCAAGATACACGCCATGTGCTACTGCCAGGGCATCGAGGAGATGATGGGCGTGGAGATTCCCGAGCGCGCCAAGTACCTGCGCGTCATCTGGTCGGAGCTCCACCGCATGCACTCCCACCTGCTGTGGCTGGGCCTGTTCGCGGACGCCTTCGGCTTCGAGAGCCTCTTCTACCAGTTCTGGCGCATCCGCGAGCGCATCATGGACATCAACGAGGCCACCACGGGCAACCGCGTCATCGTCTCAGTCAACGTCATCGGCGGCACCCGCCGCGACCTGACCCCGGAGCAGACCCGCTGGATACTCTCCGAGCTCGACAACGCCGAGCGCGAAATCAAGGAGCTGGAGTCCACGATTCTGGACGACTACACCGTGCGCAAGCGCACCGTGGACAAGGGCATTCTGACCAAGGAGCAGGCCCTGGTGCTGGGCGCCGTGGGCCCCACCCTGCGCGGCAGCGGCGTTGCCGAAGACGCCCGCCAGCTGGGCTACGCCTGCTTCAATGAGCTCGACTTCGAGCCCATCGTGGAGCACGGCTGCGACTCCTACTCCCGCAACAAGGTGCGCTTCCGTGAGACGCTCCAGTCCGTGAACCTCGTGCGCCAGGCCATCCGCCAGATGCCCGACGGCGAAACCGCCGTGAAGGTCAAGGGCTTCCCGGAGGGCGAGCACACCATGCGCGTGGAGCAACCCCGCGGCGAGCTCTTCTACTACTTCAAGGCCGACGGCACCAAGAACCTGGACCGGCTGCGCATCCGCACGCCCACATTCGCGAACATCCCGCCCCTGGCCGCCATGCTGCCGGGCATCGAGCTCGCGGACGTCCCGGTTGTCGTCCTTTCCATCGACCCGTGCATCAGCTGCACAGAGCGCTAGGAGGAGACGGCACATGAAATTCACTCCCATGACCGTCAATGTCCTGAAGAACCTCTTCAGCGCAAAGTCCACGCGGCCCTATCCGTTCGTTGTCCGCGATCCCTTCCCGGACGCCCGCGGAGAGCTCTACAACGACATCGACAAGTGCATCTTCTGCAGCACCTGCGCGCGCAAGTGTCCGTCGCAGTGCATCACCGTGGACAGGGACAAGGGCATCTGGAAGTGCGATCCCTTTGCCTGCGTCTACTGCGGCACCTGCGTGGATGTCTGCCCGGTCCACTGCCTCCACCACAAGCAGACCTGGCGCTCCGTCACGCCGGAACGGCAGATGATCGAAATGCAAGGAACGCCGCCCAAGCCCAAGAAAAAGGCCGAGGCGGCCCAGGGTGAAAAGAAGGCCACAGCAAAGAAAGACGCCACCAAGTAGCTACGCCGGGCGGGAACATCCCGCCCGGTTTTTTTTGTGCCGCGCAACGGTGTCACACGATTGTGATATTTCGCGCCGCTGCTTGCCGGGTTCGCTGATACGGGCTATTGATATACTTTCCCTGTCACCATCTCCAGGAGACGAACCATATGGGCAAGAACAAGGTAAAGATCGACGGCACAATGGAGCTCTCCCAGGTCATTTCCTACCTGGAAGATCTCGTGGGAGGCCTCAAGGCCGGCTCGGTGCATGTCCAACTTGGCGAAGAGACCGTCGTGCTGCGTCCGGGCAACATTGTCGAGTGCGAGATCGAAGTCTCCCAGAAGAAGGACAAGGAAGAGCTGACGTTGGAACTCTGTTGGAAGAAGGACGAGAAGGGCTCCGACACTGTGAAAATATCAACATCCGGCCCCACTATTGAGATAACCTAACCTCATCGCTATTTCATATAGATGCAATTCTAAGGACTGCGGCTCAAGCCGTAGTCCTTTTTTTTATGCATTATCGTTGTCAATAGTGCGCTTTTTATACACAGATATGGAAAAATGAACTGGATATGAAAAAAAATTCACATTCCCCCTTGAACTTTTATTACATTCGCAGTAGGGCCGATTCATACAGTCTTCGCGATTTGGTTCAATTTTTAGGGAGGAGCGTGTTTCATGGCCCAAGGCGTGGTCAAGTGGTTCAATGAGAAGAAAGGGTTTGGTTTCATCAGCATCGATGACGGTGAGGATGTCTTTGTCCACTACTCGGCCATCCAGGCCGACGGCTTCAAGACCCTCCAGGAAGGCGACGCTGTCACCTTTGAGCTCGTAGAAAATGACAAGGGTCCCAGGGCTTCCAACGTCGTGCGCTGTTGCTAGAAGCCGATTCGTTTGAACATGATCTGTCCGTCGGCCCTTTTGGTTGGGCCGACTTGTTTCCTTGCTGCAATGTGGAGGTTCCCATGGCGTATGAAGGCACTGTGAAATGGTTCAACGAAAAAAAAGGGTTCGGTTTCATTCAACGCGAAGAGGGTGACGATGTGTTCGTTCACTACTCCGCCATCCAGTCTCAGGGCTTCAAAACCCTGAACGAGGGCGATCGCGTTTCCTTTGATATCGAACACGGCGACAAGGGTGCGCGCGCGGCCAATGTGGTCAAGATGTAACGGCCGTTACAGTTCTCCATCACTACAAAAGAGCCGGACCGCCCCGCAGTCCGGCTCTTCTTGTTTCTACTGTCAGCCGGGTCCCCGGCGGCGTCATTCCTGAGACTTCTTCAGTGCCTGGTCCAGGTCGGCGATGATATCGTCCGCGGTCTCGATGCCCACGGAGATACGCACCATGTCCTGCGGCACCCCGGCCTGCTCCAGCTCCTCCGGCGTAAGCTGCGAGTGCGTGGTGCTGGCCGGGTGGATCACCAGGGTCTTGGCGTCCAGGATATTGGCCAGGTGGGAGCAAAGCTCCACGGACTCGATGAACTTCCGCCCGGCGTCCCGGCCGCCTTCCAGCCCGAAGCCGAACACCGCGCCCGGTCCCATAGGGAAAAACCGCTCGGCCCGGCCATGGTCGCGGTGCGACGCGAGCCCGGCGTAGTTCACCCAGCGCACGGCCGGGTGGCTCTCCAGAAACTCCGCCACCTTCTGCGCGTTCTCGCAGTGCGCCCGGGCGCGCAGGGGCAGCGTCTCCAGGCCCTGGAGGATGAGGAAGCTGTTGATGGGCGCCGGCGCTGCCCCGATGTCTCGCAGCAGACTGGTGCGCAGCTTGGAGGCAAAGGCCGTGCACGGCGTGCCTTCCAGCTTGCACAGCGCGTCCCAGAAATCGATGCCGTGGTAGGTGGGGTCCGGCTCCGTGATCTCCGGGAACTTGCCCGAGTCCGCCCAGTCGAACGTGCCCGCCTCCACCACCGCGCCGCCGATGGCCAGGCCGTGGCCGCCCACGATCTTGGTCAGCGAGTAGACGATGATGTCCGCGCCCACGTCCATGGGGTTGAAGATGGGCGGCGGCGCCACCGTATTGTCCACGATGAAGGGAATCTTGTGCTCGTGCGCGATGCGGCCGATGGCCTCCAGGTCGTCCACGTTGCAGCGCGGGTTGCCGATGGACTCGGTATAGACCAGCCGGGTGTTCTCATCGATGGCCGCGGCCACGTTGGCCGGATCGGACGTGTCCACCATGCGAGTCTCGATGCCGAAGCGAGAGAGCGTGTGCTTGAACAGCGTGTTGGTGCCGCCGTACAGGTTGGAGCCCGAGACGATGTTCTGCCCGGCCTGGGTGATGGTGGCCACGGCGTAGAAGATGGCCGACATGCCCGATGCGGCGCCCACGGCGGCCGGCGCTCCGTGCAGCGCGGCCAGTCGCTTCTCCAGCACATCTGTGGTCGGGTTCATGATCCGCGTGTAGATGAAACCCGGTTCCTCCAGGGCGAAGAGCTTGGCCGCGTGCTCCGTGTTGCGGAACATGAAGCTCGTGGTCTGGTATATGGGCACGGCCCGGGAAAGAGTCTCCGAATCCGGCGTATAGCCGGCGTGCAGGGCGATGGTTTCCAGTCCTTTGTATGGCATGGCTGCTGCTCCTTTATCAGTGTGCGGCGACAGTTAGCTCTTCTCCGTACCAGAAATCAAACCTTCCACCAAGACCATTGCATATCCCATCGTTCCTTGCGTTCAGAACTATGCACCGAAAAACATAACGATTTTAAAATATTATAGATGTTGCATCCCATTTCCAAAAAGATTAGGTACAAAAAATCAAGCCGTATCCTACACGGAACGCGAGTCCGGAACCCATTCATGCAGCCGTGTCCTTTTGATCCCGACCTCTCGCGCGCCCTCGTTGTCGACAACGACCGCGCCACATGCGACAGCCTCGCCATGCAGCTGGAGCGCACCGGCTTTGTCACGCAGACGTGCGCCCAGCCAGATCACCTGGTCGAGTCCATGAACGGCGAGCGCTACTCCCTGGCCTTCATCAATCTCCACCTGCAGGAGGTCGGTGGGCTCGACCTCGCCACCTCCCTGCTCGACAGCCAGAGCGTTGAGGACGTGGTCTTCATGGGCGATCCGGAGTCGTCCGATACCTTGGTCCGCGCCATGCAGATCGGCGCCTGCGACTTCCTGCCCACCCCCGTGCAAGAGCAGGACCTGGGCATGCTCCTGGAGCGGATCAGGCAGCGCCGCCGGCTCAAGGCCCGCATCCACCGCGCCGAGTACCGCCACTCCCTGCTCTTGCAGAGCATCCCGCTCATCGTCTTCTCCATCCGGCCGGACCTCACCCTGGAGTTCATCAACCAGTCGGTCACGCACTTTCTGGGCTACTCCCCGGAAGAGGCCATGGCCCGGCGCAACTGGCTCGGCTACCTCATCCACCCGGAGGACCGCCGCGCAATACGCAGCACCCTGCGCAAGGCCTTTGACGAGGGCAGCCCCTTCTCCGTGGAGTGCCGGCTCATCCACCGCAAGGGCCACATCGTCCACGGCATTGCCCGCTCCATCACCGAACTCCCCTGCGATCCGGATGACCGCGCCAACGGCGCGGGCCGCCGTGTGGAAGGCGTGTTCATGGACATCACCGACCGCGTCTTTCTGGAGCAGGCCCTGGTGCAAAGCGCCAAGCTCAAGACCCTGGGCTCCATCTCGGCCGAGGTGGCCCATGAGATCCGCAACCCGCTCATGTCCATCGCCGGGTTCGCGCGCCGCCTGAACCAGAAGACCCCGGCCCCGGAGCTGGACATCATCCTGCGAGAGTCCGCCCGACTGGAGGAGCTCCTCAACCGCATCCGCGACTACCTCAAGCCGGTCAACCTCTCGCGGCAGGGCTGCTCCGTGAACAACCTCCTCTCCAACGCCGCCGCCCTGCTGGCCACGGAGATGGACGCCCGGTCCGTGGAGTGGCGCGTGGACCTGGACCACGAGGTCCCCCTGGCCATGGCTGATCCCGACGCCCTCACCCAGGTGGTCATCGACCTGGTGCGCCACGCCCTGGCAAACCTGGCCGACGGCGGCTACGTGAACATCCAGAGCGCCTCCAGCGAGCGCAACGTGCTCGTCAAGATTTCCTACCTCCAGTGCGCGCCGGTGAGCGATCCGGACAGGCTCTTCCTGCCCTTCGAAGAAGACACGGACGTGCACGGCATGCCCCTGTGCTCGCGGTTGGTGCGGAACATGGGCGGCGTGCTGGACTTCGACCAGACCCTGGGCAAACGCAGCATCGCCACCTTCACCGTGAGCATGTCCAAGGTGGACACTGCGCCGGCCCCGCTGGAAGGCTCGTTCGTGGAGGACGGCGCCTCCACTGTGGCCGCCGAGGAGCTGCGCCACTGCTTCGAGCCCCGCAGCGGGGTTCTCTCCCGCCAGCTTTTCGACGACGTGTTCGCGCGCACTGTGCGCGCCTCCAACCGGGCCAAGCAGTCCCTGGGCGTCATCGTTATCGAGGTGGACGGCATCGGCGTGCACTCGACGCACAACGGGCAGTTCCACGCCAAGAAATCCCTCGACCACGTGGCCTCCGCCCTGGCTCAGGAGCTGCAACAGCTTCCGTGTAACATCCTCGCCCGATACGGCGACCACGAGTACGTGGCAATCCTGCCCGACACGCTGCAGGACGAAGCCGCAACCCTGGGCGAGACACTGCGGCAGGCGGTTCACGATCTCGCCATACCCGTCGCCGGCCCGGAGGACTCGCGCACCCTGGAGGTGCACATCGGTGTTTCGGCCTTCACGCCGACCTCCTCCACCTCGCCGGAAGAGTACATCGCCCAGGCGTACCACGCGCTGGACACCGCCGCCGGCCGGGAAGAGCGGCGCGCTCCCATGGGCTCCGGCATATCCGCTTGATCAACGTCGCCGTTGCATGATCATACTATCCCTGTCATGAACACGCCCTTCCCCCGCACCAGGTTCCTTTGCCTGCCTGCGCTGCTCCTGCTGGTCTCGCTGCTCCTCACCTGGCCGCTGCAGACAATGGCCGCAGACGGCCAAGCCGAAGCAGGCGCCGGCGCAGCCGTATCCGCCAACGGTACACACGCCCTGCCAAGCTACGCCCACGTGGACACGATCCGCGGACGTCTGGCCACCACAGGCACAGGGCTCGCCCCGAACCGCTTCAGCACGCCGGACAGCGTGAAGCGCGCCGCCTGCCTGGCCGCCAGGCTGGACGCCCGGCGCAAGCTAGTGGAGGTGGCCCGCGGCATGGGGTTGCTCTCCGAAACCGTGGTACGCGACTTCGCCACGGAGTCCGACGCGGCCCAGGCGGACTCCGCCGGCTTTCTCGACCCCATCGAGGTGGAGGAGGAGAGCATGGTGGAGCCGCGCACCTGCCAGGTGACGGTGAGCGCCGCCGTACCCAAATCGATGCGCGACCAGCTGCCCCGGCTCATCAATCCGCCGGAGTCCACGCAGAACATCCGCGTGCCCATGGACAAGCGGCCGCAGTAGCGCCTATCACCCAGAGCACGCATCGTAAGACCTCCAGCCCGGAACACGATCCCGTGCCATTTCCCCACTCCATCGCCCCGGCGCGCTCCTACCGCACCAGCACCTGCCCGCGCAGCGGCGAGTGCGCCTTCCAGATAGTCATCGAGGAAACCGACCTCCATATCGTGGCCGCGCGCAACCTGGCTGCCGAGGCTTCCGCCGCCGTGCACGAGTTGCGCAGCCGGCTCAAGGCGTTCATTCTCTGCCATC
Organism: Oceanidesulfovibrio marinus; assembly: GCF_013085545.1. Classification (NCBI taxonomy): domain Bacteria; kingdom Pseudomonadati; phylum Thermodesulfobacteriota; class Desulfovibrionia; order Desulfovibrionales; family Desulfovibrionaceae; genus Oceanidesulfovibrio; species Oceanidesulfovibrio marinus. The sequence goes on along the minus strand of NZ_CP039543.1, from coordinate 1,951 downwards.
CGGAGTTCGCCGCCAGCCTCACCCCGGTGGGTGTGCCCGAAGCAAGCCATCCCGTAATCCGCGCCATGGCCGACGCGGCCCGCGCCTGCGGCGTGGGACCCATGGCCGCCGTGGCCGGCGGCGTGGCAGAGCACGTGGCCCGCGCCCTGGCCCCCCTCTCCGCCGAGGTCCTGGTGGAGAACGGTGGCGACACCTACATGATTTCCACGAAGGACCGCACCATCGCCCTGCTGGCCGATCCAGGGCGTGAAGCGTCTCTCGGGGTGCGTATCCCGGCAAACGAGTTTCCCGTCTCCCTGTGCGCATCCTCGGCCACGTACGGCCACTCTCTGAGCCTCGGCCGGGGCGATCTCGTGGTGGTCCGCTCGGCCAGTGGCGTCTTTGCCGACGCGGCGGCCACCGCCCTGTGCAACGAGCTCAAGGCGGAGGCCGACGTGGAATCGGTTCTGGAGGCAGCCCAAGGGCTGGCCAGGGGGGAGGGTCCGCGCCTGGAAGGGGTGTTCGTCCAGTGCGGTCAGAAGATGGGGGCATGGGGCAAGATGGAGCTCGCCCTGCTCTGATTCTATTCTGGGGGCGCAGAGGCCTGGGCGCCGTAGCGTCCGGCCAGATCCACCGTATTCTGAAGCTGGCGGCCGAGCGGGGTTTCCAGCTGCATTTCCCGCTCCACGTTGGAGATGCCTTTGAGCACGGTGGAGTGCCTGCGATTGAACCGGCTGCCGATGTCCTTCAAGGAAAGTTCCGTATGCTTCCTGGCCAGGAAGAAGGCCGTGTTGCGGGCCTGGACGGTACGGCGCTGCCGGCTGCGGGAGCTGAGATCCGTCTCGGAAAGATCGTAACTTCTGCAGATGAACTCAATGATCGCGTCCATGTTGAGCTCCATGGACTGGGGCGCGTAGTTTTCCAGCACCCTCTCGGCAAGCTCCGGCGTGATGCCCTGGTTCAGGAGCTTGGCCTTGAGAATGAGGTTCTGCAGGCAGCTTTCGAGCTGCCGCACGTCGGAGGTAAGACGGTCTGCAAGAAGCGAAGCGACGTTGTCCGAGAGCGGATACTCAAATATGTCGGCTTTACGCATAAGAATGCGTCGTCTTGTCTCGAAGTCCGGCTTGTCGATGACGGCGAGGAAGCCGGAGCAGAAACGCGAGGCGAGCTGGCTGTCCACGTCCTTCAGCTCCCGCGGCAGAAACGAGCTGGAGAGCACGACCTTGGAGCCGCGGTCCTGCAGGCTGCGGATGGTGGCGAGCAGCTCGTCCTGCATCTTCTGCTTGCCTTGGAAAAAGTGGATATCCTCGAGCAGCAGGATGTCCACGTTGTCGCGATAGCGATCCTTGAAGCTTTCGAGCTGCCGGTTCTGCATGGCGCCGAGCCAGCGGCGGGCGAACTCCTCACCGCTCAGGTACTCGATGCGCGGGTTCTTCCGGTTGCAGACAGTGCTCAGGGCCTGACCCAGCGCCTGCAAAAGATGCGTCTTGCCCAGGCCGGGCGTGGAGCTCAGGAAAAGCTGGTCCGCGCCCATAGTCTTCTCGCACAGGCCCTTGGCCGCGGCGTAGGCCAGCTCGTTGGACGGGCCGACCACGAAGTCGGAGAAGGAGAACTTCCACTTGTAGAGGCGATTGCCGGGCTTCGCCTCGACAGGAAGGGGAATCTGCCGGGCGCGCACGGGGCGGCCGATGACGGGAGCCGGCTTTGCCGCGCCGGGACCGGCGTCGGAAACGCGGCTGCGGTCGGCCAGCACGGAGAGGTTGGGCGCGAAGCCCAGAACGGTTTGCGCTGCTTCCTTGATCTCGTTTTTGAGCCTGTCGCGTACCCAGACAGCGACGAACTCGTTAGGTGCAATGAGGGTGAGCTCCTGATCGACGATGTTGGCCTTCAGGGGCTTGATCCAGACGGTAAACAGTCCAGGGTTGATCGAATTCTGGAGAATTTCTGAGATTTCCTGCCAACGTGTATCCAT